>NZ_CP022685.1:0-2400000 GCF_002556545.1 Streptomyces formicae | reverse complement strand
GACGCCACCGTCCTGCGGACCGGCTTCGCCATCGACGTGCCCGAACGGCTGGGCCAGATAATCGAGTTGATGGGTCCCGAGCGGCTCGCCTCGGTGATCGCGTCGGCGGCGGGCGAGGACCTGTGGCCCGAGGCGCTCGCCGTGGCAGGCATGGTGACCGGCGAACAGCGCGGCCGCATCGCCTCGCTCGCCGCGTCCCAGCCGCAGGACCGGCTCGACTCCCTGGTGACGACGGTGGCCGCGCAGGACCTGTGGGAGTCCCTCCTGCCCCTGGTCGCGCTCCTCGGCGAGGACGAGCGCCGGGCCGTCGCCGCGCTGCCGTCGCTGCGCGGTGCCGACGTGCTCGGGGGCGTCGTGCGCGCGGTCGTCGCCACGGGCCTGTGGGCGGAGTTCCTGCCCCTCGTCCAGGTGCTCCCCGAGGATTCCCGCAAGACGGTCGCCGACACGGCGGGCGCGTTGCCTTCGGCCGACTTGGACGCGCTCGCTCTCGAGGTCGACAAGCGGGACCTGTGGGACCTGGTCATGCCGCTCGTCGAGCTGATGGACGACGAGGCGAAGACCCGCATCTTCGAACTCCCGGCGTTTCAGGAACAGGCCCCGTAAGGGGCGCGGGGAACTGCGCGAGCAACCACGAACAAGCCGCAGTCGCGTCTGCCGAGATCCCCGCAGACGCGGCTGCGGCTTTTCGCGCGCTGAGCGCGCAGTTCCCCGCGCCCCTGACGGGGCGCTCACCCGAATGGCGCAGGCAGGATCGATGCGGCAGACCCGTCCGGGGGACATCACGCATCCCCGCCCCACCCGGAGGGCAAGGCACAGGCGGACCCGGCCAACCCCACCTACGGAAAAGGACTTCATGCGCCTCCGCACCACCGTCGCCGCCGCCCTCGGCGCCCTCGCCCTCGTCATCACCCTGCCGACCTCGGCGAGCGCCGCCACCGGCGACTTCTCCTACCGGTTCACCGGTCTCGACGGCACACCCCAGTCGGCCACCCTCCAAGACCCGCAGAGCCCCGGCTGCGTCGTGCTTCCCGAGGTCGCCGACCCGGGCTCGTCCGAGCCCGCTTTCGCCCCGCACAACGACACCGACGTGTGGGTCATGGTGTTCACCGAGCCGAACTGCACGGGTGACTCCTGGACGCTGCGTCCGCACGGGAACCCCGCCACGGACCGCCTCAAGCTGCGCTCGGTGTTCCTGACCGACCGCCACTGAGCCCCCCCCGGCGCTCACCCCGTCGTCGAACCGCCGTCCACGGTGAACTCCGCTCCCGTGACGTACGACGACGCGTCCGACGCCAGGAACAGCACCAGCTCGCCGACCTCCTCCGGGCGGCCCATCCTGCCCAGCGGCAGATGCGACCAGTCCCGCCCGGCGGAGGCCGCGGCGACCATCGGGGTGTCGATCGCACCCGGATGGACCGAGTTGACCCGGATCCGGTGCTTCGCCAAATCGAGCGCCGACGACCGGGTCAGCCCCCGCAGCCCGAACTTCGAGGACCCGTACGCCGCGTGGCCCGCGATGCCGACGAGACCGGCCGTCGACGAGACGTTGACGATCGAGCCGCCGCCCGCCTCCTTCAGCGCGGGAAGCACCGCCTGGATGCCGAGGAACGGCCCGAGCAGATTGACCCGGAGCAGGGTCTCGAAGTTCTCGTACGTCTCGTCCTCGACGGACGCCGTGCGCCACAGCGCGGCGTTGTTCACCAGGACGTCGAGGCGCCCGAAGGCGTCGAGGGCGCCCGCCACGGCCGACGCCCAGCTTCTGGCGTCCGTGACGTCATGACGGACGAACACCCCTTGGTCCCCCAGGGACGCGGCGACCTCCCTGCCCTCCTCCTCCCGCACATCGGTGAGCGCCACCCGCGCCCCGGCCTCGGCGAACAGCCGCGCCTCCGCCGCGCCTTGGCCGCGCCCCGCACCCGTGATCAGAACCGTCCTGCCGTCCAGGCCGTGGAACCGCATGGGACCTCCTCCGCGGTGGGAGCCGCTCCGTCGTATGACTAGGAGGAATACTTCTAGTAGTCATGTGTCGGAGAGGGAAGTAGTACGACACAGGGGAGAACGGAGCGGCACATGGAACCGGCGATCAGCCTGCGCAAGGTGGAGGACTCGGCGCCCGCGCTGGTCAGCCTGTACAAGAGTGCGG
Source organism: Streptomyces formicae (assembly GCF_002556545.1). Classification (NCBI taxonomy): domain Bacteria; kingdom Bacillati; phylum Actinomycetota; class Actinomycetes; order Kitasatosporales; family Streptomycetaceae; genus Streptomyces; species Streptomyces formicae. Next base: position 2,397,857 of record NZ_CP022685.1, on the reverse strand, counting down.
GGGTATCGCTGCGCAAGCACGGTCTGGCGGGTGCGCGGGCAGCGGTCTATCTCGTCGTGGACTACTCCGGGTCCATGCGGCCCTACTACAAGGACGGCAGCGTGCAGGCGCTCGCCGACCGCGTACTGGGTCTGTCCGCGCACCTCGACGACGACGGGACCGTGCCCACGGTCTTCTTCTCCACGGACGTCGACGCGGTGACGGAGATCGCGCTCGGCGACCACCGCGGCCGGATCGACGAGATCGTCGCCGGGCTCGGGCACATGGGCAAGACCAGCTACCACCTGGCGATGGACGCCGTCATCGACCACTACGTGGACAGCGGTTCCACCGCGCCCGCGCTGGTGGTCTTCCAGACCGACGGCGGTCCCCTCAACAAGCTCGCCGCCGAGCGCTATCTGTGCAAGGCGGCGAAGCTGCCCCTGTTCTGGCAGTTCATCGGCTTCGGCGATCCGACGAGCAAGCAGTTCGACTACCTCCGCAAGCTCGACGAGCTCGCCGTGCCCGCCAAGCGCCCGGTGGACAATGCGGGCTTCTTCCACGCGGGGAACGACCCCCTGAAGGTGCCGGACGACCGGCTGTACGACCAGTTGGTGGGGGAGTTCCCCGCGTGGCTCGCGGCGGCGCGGGCGAACGGGATCGTGGACTGAGGGCGGCTAGGGCCTGTCCGGCGGATCATGGCGCTGTCGCGGGGTCTGGCACGCACTCCCCCAAGCTCTCGGCTCCGCTCGAGCAGGGGAGACCCCACTGCGTTGCCGCCCTCCTCCGCCTTGCAGCTGCACGCACCAGACCCCGCTCGCCTGCACCGGACGGTGGACGCCACCCGAGCGCGCCCTGATCCGCCGGACAGGCCCTAGTCGACCATGCGCTGACGCAGCTTCAGGATCGTGCCCGCGTCGAGGCCGAGCCCCTTGGTGAGGTAGCCCTGGAGGCCGCCGTACCGCGCGGTGGCCTCGTCGAGCGCCGTGCCGAGGTAGTCGGTGCGGACCTCCTGGAGCGGGATGATGAGGTCCGGGTTCTGCATCAGCCCGCCCTGCTTGAGCGCCTCGCGGAGCTTCGCGTCGTACGCGGCGCGGTAGGTGTTGGAGGCCAGGTAGTCGCCGGTGGCCGTCCTGTCCGGCACACCGACGAGCCGCAGCAGCAGGTACGTCGTCCAGCCGGTGCGGTCCTTGCCCGACGTGCAGTGGTAGAGCAGCGGCGCACGGCTGCCCGCGATGTCGCGCAGCGTGGCCGCGAACTGCGCGCGGTTGGTCGCGTCGGTGACGAAGGTGCGGTAGACGTCCCGCATGAACGCGGCGGCCTTGCCGTTGCCGAGCATCTCCTCCTGCTTGACCGGGTCCTTGGAGCCGATCGCGGTGAGGAGCTGGGTGTACAGGCCGTTGTCGGTGATCGCCCGTGAGGTCGGCGCGAGCCCGTCGGGCAGCCGGTCCGCGCCGTCGTACTGGACCTCGGCGGGCACCCGGAAGTCGATGACCTTCTTGAGGCCGAGACGGGAGAGCGTGCCGAGGTCGGCGTCGGTGAGCTTGCTGAGGGCGTCGGCGCGGAAGACCTGTCCGGTGCGGACCCGCTCCCCGTCGTAGGTCCGATAGCCGCCCACGTCCCGTACGTTGACGGCGCCCTGGAGCGGGATCTGGTTCTGGTACGCGAGGGTCGCGGAAGCGGACGCGGCCCTGGACGGGGGCGCGACGGGATCGGCGGGGGCCGCCCAGGCGGGCAGCGTGCCCAGGGCGAGAGCGGAGATCGCGAGGCCGGTCGCGGTACGGGTACGAGAGATGCGCATCGGTCCGCCTTCCCATCGGTAGCGGTGCTCTGTCGCGACCTCCCAACCAAGCGGTTGTTTGGGTGGGTGGTCCGGGGAAGGTAGCGAGGCGCCCGCGAAGGCGGAAGGGGTGCGCGCCGGATACTGACGAATCGTCAATTCTGTACAGGGCGCTTGTAGTTGAGGAGCCGACGCCTCCCTTTGGGGAGGTTCCGGGGTGGCGGAGTCAGCTCTCCGTGAGGCGGGCCGCCGCGCGGCGCTGGCGCTCGGCGGCGCCCGTCAGGAACCGGGTGACGGTCTCCAGCTCGCCGGTCGTGAACTCCTCGTAGAGCTCACCGACTTCGCGGGCCCAGTCCTCGAAGATCTCCTCCAGGCCCGTGAGCCGCTCCTGTTGGATCTCGATGAGCACGCGCCGCTTGTCGGTGGGGTGCTTGACCCTGCGGACGAAGCCCTTGCCCTCCAGGCGGTCGACGAGGCCGGTCACCGAGGCGGGCGCGAGGGCGGTGCGCTCGGCGAGCTCCTTGGCGGTGAGGGGGCCGTCGCGCTGGAGCAGGTCGAGGGTCTTCGTCTCGGTGGCACCGAGCCCCTGCCTGGCGGCGACCGCGGAGTGGAACATCACGGTGACCGCGCTGCTCTCGCGCCCGGCGGTGTTGAGCCGCTCGACGACGGCGGCGCGCTGCTCCTGCGGGTCCCTGTCGGTGGCCATGAGGGAACCCTAGCCCATATTTCGTTCGGCCGAACGAAAGACTTGTGATCACGGTGGGCCGCGTGCAACTCTTTCGTTCGGTCGAACGAAATAAATGGCAGAGCCCTTGGAGGCGACATGCCCACCACGCGCACCACCCCCACACCGCACGCCGCACCCGCCCCGGACGGCGCGAGTCATCCGCACCCGCACCGCTGGGCCGCGGCCGCCGTCATGATGGTCGCCGCGCTCATGGACCTGCTCGACGTCACCATCGTCAACGTCGCGATCCCCTCGATCGGCCGCGAACTCGGCGCCTCCGAGAGCGCCCTCCAGTGGATCGTCTCCGCGTACCTCCTCGGCTTCGCCGCGACACTGATCGTCTCCGGGCACCTCGGCGACCGCTACGGCCGCAAGGCGCTCTTCCTCGCGGGCACCGCCGGATTCGGGATCGCGAGCCTGGCGTGCGGGGTCGCGCAGTCGCCCGGACAGCTCGTCGCCGCGCGCGCCGCGCAGGGCGTCATGGCGGCGCTGCTCATGCCGCAGGTGCTCGGTTCCTTCCGGACCCTCTTCCAGGGCAAGGAGCGGGGCGCGGCGTTCGGGATGTACGGGGCCGTGGGCGGCTTCGCCTCGGCCATCGGTCTGCTGCTCGGCGGCGTGCTCACCGACGCGGACCTCTTCGGCTGGGGCTGGCGCTCGGTGTTCCTGGTGAACCTGCCCGTGGCGGCGGCGACCTTCGTGGCGGGGCTCCTGCTCGTACCGGCCACCAAGGAGCGGTCCGCGGGCCGCCCCGACGTCCTCGGCAGCCTCGTCCTCGCCGCCTCGCTGGTGGCCGTCGTCCTCCCCCTCGTGCAGGGCCGCGTCAACGGCTGGCCGCTGTGGGGCTGGGTCTGCCTGGCCGCGGGAGTGCTCGGGCTCGTGGGTCTCGCCGTGGTCGAGGGCCGCCGACGCCCGGGCGCGACCGTGCCGCTGCTGCCCTCCCGCGCCTTCGGACTGCCCGCCTTCTCCGTCGGCGTCGCCGTCCAGCTCCTCTTCGCCCTGGGCATGCAGGGCTTCTTCCTGATCCTCGCGATCTGGTTGCAGGGCTCCGAGGGCTACACCCCGATGCAGGCGGGCGTCGTGACCGTCGCCTTCTCCGTCGGCGGATTCCTGACCGCACCGGTCGCCGACAGGATCGCGGCGGCGTACGGGCGCCTCGTCCTGGTCGCCGGATCGCTGCTCATGGCGGGCGGGTTCCTCTGGGTCTGGGCGGCGGTCGCCGGATCCGCGGACCGGCACACCGGGGCGTGGCCGCTGGTGCCCGGACTCGTGGTGGCGGGTGCCGGGCTCGGCTTCCTCGTCGTACCGCTGGTGAACGTGGTCCTGTCGGCGGTGCCCGCGGAGATGGCGGGCGGGGCCTCGGGGATCTTCTCGACGGCTCAGCAGTTCGGCGGGGCCCTTGGCGCGGCGGTGATCGGCACGGTCTTCTTCGGGCACGCGTCGAACGGCCTGACGGGCGCGCTCACCGCGGCGATGCCGTGGGTGGCGGCGGGCTTCGGGCTCTGCGCGCTGCTCTGCCTGGCGCTGCCTCGCCGGGCGGTGACCGGCGCGGGTTGAGGGCGGCGCGGGCGCCCCGTACGGTGGCGTACGTCTCGCGGGGACCCGGGAACACGGGGTCCCTGCGGCATGTTAAAGTTATGTGTTGCAGTTTTGGTACCCATGAACTTTATGTGCGCCTGACGGGAATGCTCCGAGGGCGCATTATTGTTTTTTCCGGTTCTCTCCGGATGGGGGTCATTGCAGCGCTGGAGATTCACAATTCGGTGGCTCTCCATACTCTGCCCCTGTTGAGGAGATTGACATGGCAACCGGCACCGTTAAGTGGTTCAACTCGGAAAAGGGCTTCGGCTTCATCGAGCAGGACGGCGGCGGCCCCGACGTCTTCGCCCACTACTCGAACATCGCGTCCTCGGGCTTCCGTGAGCTCCTCGAGGGCCAGAAGGTCTCCTTCGAGGTGACCCAGGGCCAGAAGGGCCTGCAGGCCGAGAACATCGTTCCTGCCTGATCGCCACAGCGCGCGAACCTCACAGCCGAGGCCCGCACCGGAAGGTGCGGGCCTCGGCTTGCGCTGTCATCGGGCCCAACCGGGCCCAGAGCCGCACAGGCTCAGAGGTCCGGAAGTCCAGCGACCAGGAAGGCATTACTGCATGAACCGCTCCGAACGCCCGGCACGCCCCGCCCGCAAGCGCCCCACGAACGCGGCGGGAAAGGGACGTCCGAACGGCCAGGCGAAGAGCGCCGGGTATTCCGCCAAGAAGCCCGGAAGCCGCAAGCCGAAGCCGGCGCAGGGCGGCGAGTTCGCACTGCCCGAGAGCATCACGCCCGCGCTCCCGTCCGTCGAGGCGTTCGGCGACCTGGACATGCCGGAAGCACTCCTGAAGACGCTGGCAGCCCAAGGCGTGACGGCCCCCTTCCCGATCCAGGCGGCCACCCTCCCCAACTCCCTCGCGGGCCGCGACATCCTCGGCCGCGGACGCACCGGCTCCGGCAAGACCCTCGCGTTCGGCCTGGCCCTCCTCGCCCGCACCGCGGGGCACCGCGCCGAGTCGAAGTCCCCGCTCGCCATGGTCCTGGTCCCCACGCGCGAGCTGGCCCAGCAGGTGACGGACGCCCTCACGCCGTACGCGACGTCGGTGAACCTGCGTCTCGCGACGGTCGTCGGCGGCCTGTCGATCACCAAGCAGTCGGGCACGCTCCGCCGCGGCGCCGAGATCCTCGTGGCCACCCCCGGCCGCCTCAAGGACCTGATCGAGCGCGGCGACTGCGACCTGTCGCGGGTGCGTACGACCGTCCTCGACGAGGCCGACCAGATGGCCGACATGGGCTTCATGCCGCAGGTCACCGCGCTGCTCAAGCAGGTCGAGCAGGGCGGCCAGACCATGCTGTTCTCGGCGACGCTCGACAAGAACATCGACCGCCTGGTCCGGATGTTCCTCAACGACCCCGTCGTGCACTCCGTGGACCCCTCGGCGGGCGCGGTCACGACGATGGAGCACCACGTGCTCTACGTCGCCGACGAGACGGACAAGAAGGCCGTCGCCCTGCGGATCGCCGCCCGCGAAGGCCGCGTGATCATGTTCCTGGACACCAAGCGCGCCGTGGACCGCTTCACCAAGCGGCTGCTCGCCAACGGTGTACGGGCCTCCGGCCTGCACGGCGGCCGCTCGCAGCCGCAGCGCAACCGCACGCTCGACCAGTTCAAGACCGGTCAGGTCACCGCGCTGGTCGCCACGAACGTGGCGGCGCGCGGCATCCACGTCGACGACCTCGACCTCGTCGTGAACGTCGACCCGCCGACCGACCACAAGGACTACCTCCACCGCGGCGGGCGCACCGCGCGGGCGGGGGAGTCCGGCAGCGTCGTGACCCTCGTCCTCCCCGACGAGAAGCGGGACATGACGCGGCTGATGTCCGACGCGGAGATCCGCCCCAACACGGCACGGATCACGTCCTCGGACGAGGAGCTCGTGCGGATCACCGGGGCGCGGGAGCCGTCCGGCGTGCCGGTCGTCATCGAGACGCCGCAGCAGCCTGCCGCGCAGCCTTCGCAGCGCCGGCGTCGGCCCCGTCCCGCGGGGCAGGGCGGTGGCGGCGGCCAGGGGGGCCAGCGCAGGGCGCCTCGCCAGGGGCAGGGCGGCTCCGGCTCCGCCGGTGGCGCGGGCCGTTCCGCTTCCGGCGGCGCGGGCCGTTCCGGCTCCGGCGGCGCGGGTCGTGCGCGGCGCGGCGGCGGCCAGAGCGGTGGGGGTCGCCGCAGCGCGGCGTAGCGCCTCTGCGGTTCCATGGTCCGGGTGGGTTCTTGCCACCCGGACCCTCTCTCGGCGACGGGGGGCCTGCGAGGGCTGTATGCCCCCGCGGCGCCCCCTCGGCACCGAGGGCTGTGCCCACCCTTCCCCAAGCTCTCGGCTTCGCTCGAACAGGGGAGGCCCCACTCGCCCCGCGGAACATCTGCCCACAGCGGTGAGCCGCCGCGGCCCCGCACGACACGACGCCCTGAAGGAGCCCCACCCCATGCCACCCGAGCTGCCCCTCCTCCAGGACGATCGCGCCGGGCTGCGCGCGGACTGCGGTGACTGTTTCGGGCTGTGCTGCGTGGCGCTCGCCTTCTCCGCCTCCTCCGACTTCGCCGTGAACAAGGACGCGGGCAAGCCCTGCACCAACCTCCGGACGGATTTCCGCTGCGGCATCCACCGCGACCTCAGGACCGAGGGCTTCCGCGGCTGCACCGTCTACGACTGTTTCGGCGCGGGCCAGCACGTCTCCCAGGGCACCTTCGACGGCACCGACTGGCGTCAGGATCCGGCCACCGCCCGCCAGATGTTCGACGTGTTCCCGATCATGCGGCAACTGCACGAACTGCTCTGGTACTTGACCGACGCCCGGAGCCGTCCTCAGGCGGCCCCGATCGCCGCGGACCTCGCGAAGGCCCAGGCCGAAACGGAGCGCCTGACCCAGGGCACGCCCGAGGCACTCGCCGAGACCGACGTGGCCGGGCACCGGCAGGACGTCAACGTCCTGCTCCTGCGCACCAGCGAGCTCGTACGCAAGGACAAGAGCAAGGGCAAGGGCGGCAAGAAGAAGCAGCGACGAGGCGCCGACCTCATCGGAGCCAGGCTCAGGGGCGCCGACCTCAACGGAGCGGACCTGCGCGGCGCCTACCTCATCGGGGCCGACCTCAACGGCGCCGACCTGCGCACCGCCGACCTGATCGGCGCGGACTTCCGCGACGCGGACCTGCGGGGCGCCGACCTCACCGGCGCGCTGTTCCTCACCCAGTCGCAGGTGAACGCGGCAAAGGGCGACGCGACCACGAAACTCCCCGACACCTTGCAGCGCCCCTCCCATTGGGACGCGGCCTAGGCCCTGTCGTCACACTCCCGTCGTCGCCCGAAGGGCGGCCCCGCGGCGTCTGGTGCGTGCGATCGCAAGGCGCCGGGATGTCCTCGTAGTGGGCCTACTCGGGCATTCCGGCAACGCCGCGAGCGTGCGTGCCAGACGTCGCGGGGCAGACGGGAGTGTGACGACAGGGCCTAGGCGTCGCACTCCAGCACGCTCCGGCAAAGCGCGCACCGCACCCGGACCCGCCCCCGGGCGGGCACCCGAATCCGCTGCAGGCAGGTGGGGCAGGGAAACGAGACCCGGAGCGCCCCGAGCCCGTCGGTGGAGAAGACGTACCCCGCCCCGCCCCGGACCCCCGCCCCGTGGTCGGCCGCGTACCGCCGGTCCTTGGCGTACCGCCGCCGCCCGGCCCACCCCGCCGCCGTCAACGGCGGCTGCTGCTCGTCGCGTCGGGCCTGCGCGAGCCCCTTGGTGTAGGCGGTGTAGGCCTGCGCGCTGGTGAACCACGTCTCTGGTGCCTCGCCGAAGGCCAACGCCCGCTTGGCCAGGACGTATCCGAACTCCTCGGGCGTGAGGTAGCCGAGCTTCTGGGAGGAGGCGCCGTCCTCGCGGTAGGCGTCGAGAAGCAGCCAGCCCGCGCCGAGGTAGGTGGTCGCGGTGTCGGTGAGGATCTCGTTGTCCCGGGTGCCGGGGAAGGACAGGTCGAGCCGGTGCAGATACACGTGCATGACCTCGTGGGCGAGCGCGGCCCCGATGTCGCGCCGGTGGGTGCGGAAGCGGTCGTTGAGCTCGATGAAGTACTCGGGCCCCGCGGCGAGTTCGACGTACGCGGCGTGTTCCATCCCGCGGAAGCTGACGATCATGCGGGCGTCGGGCAGGCGCAGGTGCCGGACCATCTCGCGGGCGATCCGCTGGACGCCGAGGTGGAGGTCGTCCTGGTCGCTGAAGGCGACGTCGGCGGGGGAGACGCTGGTCTCGAAGGTGTGCACGGTGTCGTACGAGAGGCGTTTGTAGAGCGCGGTGATCGCGGCGCGCACCGTGTCCAGATGGGGATAGCCGTGTACGACGGGACCGCCGCTGTCAGCCACGACCGTACCCCCTGAAGGCGCGTCGGATCAGCTCAACCGGCCTCCACTGTACGGCGGTTGTGGCCTGTCGCCGGGGTGCCGCGTCGGGCGGCGCGACACGCCGTGGCCGGAAACCGCCCCTTGTCCTGAGCGGACATCGATCTCCATAATCCGCAACAACGCTTTGGCGGGCTCATGCCATCCACGCGCATCCAGCGGTGACGGCGAGGGCCCGTTCGGGCGTGTGACCCCCCACGAACCCCCCACGAAGGGAAGTCAGTTGAAGACCAAGCTGCGTGGAGTGAAGAGAGCCGCAACCCTCGGTGCGATCGCCCTCGCCACCGTGAGCCTTCAGCCCATCGCCGCCCAGGCGGCTCCTCACCCGGGCCCCACCCCCGGTGAGCGCGTCGTCGGCGGCACCCCCGCCGAGCAGGGTGAATTCCCGTTCATGGTCCGTCTGTCGATGGGCTGTGGCGGCGCTCTGTACGCCAAGGACGTCGTGCTGACGGCCGCCCACTGTGTGGACGGCTCGGGCGACAACACCAGCATCACCGCCACCGGTGGCGTCGTGGACCTCGAGAGCCCCGACGCGATCAGTGTGAAGTCCACCAAGGTCCTCCAGGCCCCCGGCTACGACGGCAAGGGCAAGGACTGGGCGCTCATCAAGCTCGAGAAGCCGATCGACCAGCCCACGCTGAAGATCGCCAAGGACGACAAGCTCAACGAGGGTGACTTCACCATCGCGGGCTGGGGCGCCGACAAGGAGGGTGGCGACCAGCAGCGCTACCTCCTCAAGGCGACCGTCCCGTTCGTCAGCGACGCCGACTGCGAGGCCGCGTACGGCGCCGACCTCACGCCCGGCGAGGAGCTGTGCGCGGGCAAGCTCGCCGAGGGCGGCACGGACACCTGCCAGGGCGACTCCGGCGGTCCCATGTTCCGCAAGGACGAGGCCGGCGAGTACATCCAGGTCGGCATCGTCAGCTGGGGCAACGGCTGCGCGCGGCCGAAGTTCCCCGGTGTCTACACCGAGGTGTCGACCTTCGCCGCCGACATAGAGAAGGCGGCGTCCGGGCTCTGACGGCCCCCGCTGCCCGCATCTGAGGGGCATCCGAACGGCATCCGCACGGCCCCGGCGCGGGGCGTCTGCGACGGCAGGCGCCCCGCGTCGTCGTGTCCACCGCGGGGCACGCGGTAAGTCCAAGACCTGTCCCTCCTTTGTCCATGGGCGCGTTCACCCCGCCCGGCGCATCGTGATCGGCACGAATTCCGTTCCATCGAGGAGTGCCGCATGCTGCCGTCAGACACGTCCGGACCGAGCCGCAGGGCCGTGGTGGCCACGGGCGCGATCGCGGGGATGGGCGTCGCCGTCGGGGCGGGCGGCAGCGCGTTCGCCCAGGGCGCCCGCGGCAGGCCGGGCGACGAGGTCGTCCTGCGCTCGGCCGACCTGGAGGTGCGCGTCGCGACCGCCTTCCCGCGCGTCGTGTCCTACACCGACCGCGCGAGCGGCGCCGTCCTGCACGGCCGCACCGACGCCGTGGCGACGGTCCTGATCGACGACGCCGAGCACACCCCGAAGGTCACCGCCGATCCCGGCAGGTCCCGCATCGCGTACGCACTCGCCTTCGACGGCGGCACCCGCGTCGACGTGGAGATCGCCGTCGAGGGGCGCAAGGTCCACTGGCGGGTCACGAAGATCGCGGACACCGACGCGCTGCGGATCGGCACGCTGCGCGTCCCCGGCCTCGCCCTGCTCTCCGTGCGCAGCGACCAGCCGGGCGCCGCCCTGCTCGCCGCCAAGGTGCAGCTGGACAAGGCCAAGAGCGGCGACACCCTCGTACGGCCCACGAAGGACACCCCTCCGGAGGCGGCGACCGGCTGCGCCTACGCCGTCGTCGCGCACGACGAGCTGGGCGGCGCGATCGAGACGAACACCGTCTACGACAAGCCCACCAGCGAGGCGGGCACCACCTGGGAGAACGGCCGCCTGTGGCGCGAGACCGTGAAAACAGGTGACTACGTAGAGGCCCGCCTGACCCCGGGACAGTGGACGCACCGCGCGGCGACCGCACCCGTGGGAGCCACCGAACCCCTGCCGTACGCCACCGTCGTGATCACCGGCGACAGGAACGGCGACGGCAAGGTCGACTGGCAGGACGCCGCGATCGCCCTGCGCGACATCATGGTGAATCCGCTCGGCGCCGACGAGCAGCACCTGCGGGTCGTCCCGCACATCCCCTTCAACTTCGCCTCGCAGGCCACCAACCCGTTCCTCGCCACGCTCGACAACGTCAAGCGGATCCACCTGGCGACCGACGGCCTGCGCCAGTACACGCTCCTCAAGGGCTACCAGTCCGAGGGCCACGACTCCGCCCACCCGGACTACGCGGACAACTACAACGAGCGCGCGGGCGGCCTGAAGGACCTGAACACCCTGGTCCGCGCGGGCAAGAAGTGGAACAGCGACTTCAGCGTGCACGTCAACGCCACCGAGTCCTACCCCGTGGCGAACGCCTTCTCCGAGAAGCTCGTCGACAAGACCAACAAGCAGTGGGACTGGCTGGACCAGAGCTACCGCATCGACCAGCGCCGCGACCTGGTCTCCGGAGACATCGTCAAGCGCTTCGCCGACCTGCGCGCCCAGACCGACAAGGGCCTCAACACCCTCTACATCGACGTGTTCCGCGAGTCGGGCTGGACCTCCGACCGGCTTCAGCGGGCCTTCCGCGAGCAGGGCTGGACGATCACCACGGAGTGGGGCCACGGCTTCGAACGCTCCGCGATCTGGTCGCACTGGGCCACCGAGCCCGACTACGGAGGCGACACCTCGCGCGGCATCAACTCCCGCCTGATCCGCTTCGTGCGCAACCACCAGAAGGACGTCTTCGCCGACAAGTGGCCCACCCTCCTCGGCATCGCCCGCATGGGCAACTTCGAGGGCTGGGTCGGCAAGACCGACTGGAACGCGTTCTACGACCTGATCTGGACCCACTCGCTGCCCGCCAAGTACCTCCAGGCGTACCCCATCAAGAGGTGGGACGAGCACGAGATCGCCTTCTTCGGCGACGCCCGCTCCGGAGCGGCCACGACGGTCTCCGACGCCTCGGGCAAGCGCCGCATCACCACGGACGGACGCGTCGTCTACGAAGACGGCCGCTATCTGCTGCCCTGGGAGCCCCGCAGGGCCCACGACCCCGCCAAGCTGTACCACTACAACCCGGCGGGCGGCAGCAGCAGCTGGCAGGTGCCGCGCGCGTGGGCGAGCCGGTCCCGGCTGGCCCTGTACCGGCTCACCGACCAGGGGCGCGTCTTCGACGGATACGTCTCCGTAGTGGGCGGAAAAGTCGCCCTCAAGGCCACCGCGAAGCAGCCCTACGTCCTCTACCGCGAGCGCGCCGCCGAGCTGCCCGACCCGCGCTGGGGCGAGGCGACCGGGCTGCACGACCCCGGCTTCCACTCGGGCGACCTCAAGGGCTGGCAGGTCAGCGGGCCCGCCACCGTGCGGCGCAGCGAGCTCGGCGACTACGAACTGGTCGTCGGCGCGGGCGGCGCGGCATCCGTCGCACAGCGCCTCACCCGCCTCAAGGCCGGGTCCTACGTCGCCTCCGTGCAGGTCGAGGTCGGAGAGAAGGCGGGGGAGCGGCGCAGGGCCGCCCTGGAGGTGCGCACCGCCGACGGCGTCACCGCGGCCAACTTCACCGAGACGTCCACCGCGGGCAACTACGTGGCGGCCGACCGCAAGCACGGCACGCGCTTCCAGCGCATGTTCACCTACTTCACCGTCCCCGAGGGCGGCGGCCCGGTCCGCCTCACGCTGCGGGCCGCGGCGGGCGACGCGCGTGTGCGCTTCGACAACGTCCGCGTCACCGAGGCGGCGCGCCCCGCGAAGCGGCCGCGCGCCACGCTGGTCCGCGAGGACTTCGAGCACGTGCCCCAGGGCTGGGGCCCCTTCGTGAAGGGCGACGCGGGCGGCGTCACCGACCCGCGCACCCACATCGCGCAGCGCCACGCCCCCTTCACCCAGCGCGGCTGGAACGGCAAGGAGATCGACGACGTCATCGACGGAACGAACTCCCTGAAATCGCGCGGCGAGAACACCGGCCTCGTCTACCGCACCGTCCCGCACACCGTCCGCTTCGCCCCGGGCAAGCGCTACCGGGTTTCCTTCCGGTACGAGAACGAGAAGGCGGGCCAGTACGTGTGGGTTTCGGCCGTCGATGAACCCGGTGCCCGTGAGCTGGACCGCAAGGAGCTGCCGGTGGCGACCGGGCCCACGACGTTCTCGTACGAGTTCACGGCCCCGGGCGCGGGGGAGGCGTGGGTCGGTCTGCGCAGGACCGGGGACGACGGGACGGCGGAGTTCGTGCTGGACGCGTTCACCGTGACGGAGCTGTAGGGGGCCGGGAACCCGGGGCTCCGCCCCGGACCCCGCTCCTCAAACGCCGGAGGGGCTGAATCTCCAGCCCGTCCGGCGTGTGAGGACGGACTCGGCGAAGCCGGTGATCTTCCTCAACCCAACGCCACCTTCTCCCCGCCCCCCTCCAGCTCCAACACCCACACCTCATTGGCCCCCGCCCGCAGCACGGGCCCGGGAACGTACAGCGACGTCTGCGGCCCCACCGCCCAGTACCGCCCCAGGTTGAACCCGTTCAGCCAGACGAACCCCCGCGTCCAGCCCGGGAGTTCGAGGGACGCGTCACCGGGGGAGTCGACCTCGACGACGCCCCGGTACAGACCGGGTCGGCCCTCCGCCGCACCGGTCGCCGGAACGCCCCGTACCGCCGACGCCGAGTCGAACGCGTCGAGGCGCAGCGCCCGTGCCCGCACCCCGTGCAGATACTGGCGTTCGTGCAGGATCCCGCCGGTGATGCCCTTGGACTCGCCCGTGCGGGGGCCGTAGTTGACCCTCCCCAGGGACTCCACCCACAGCTCCACGCGCGCGTGCCCGGCCACGGGGGTCTCCAGGGCCGGGGCGTCCTCGGTCAGGACGCCGACCCGGTGCCCGTCGACGTACGCCACCGCACGGTCCCGCAGGCCCCGCACGCTCAGCGGGTAGGGGCGGCGCGGGCCCGGCACGGTCAGCGCGTAGCGGACCAGGCCGCGGTCCACGTCGAGTTCCTCGAACGTGGGCGGGACGGCGTGCTCGGTCTCCGGGGTGCCGAGCGACTCCAGGACGGCGTCGAGCGACGACCAGTCCGTGAGGGACGCCGACGCGGGGGAGCCGAGCGCGGGCGGCGCGGGGGGCGGTTCCGGCAGGGGGCCTGTGGCGTACTGCGCGAGGACCTCCCTGAAGCGCCAGAACTTCGCCGTCGGGCGGCCGAACTCGTCGACGGGCGCGTCGTAGTCGTACGACGTCACGTCCGGCTGCAGCTCCCCGTCGTGCAGCGCCCCGCCGCCCCGGTTGGCGCCCGCCCAGCCCGCGAAGTTCGTGCCGCCGTGCGCCATGTAGAGGTTCACGGAGGCCCCGCACTCCAGGATCTCGCGCAGCGCCGCCGCCGCGTCGTCGGCGTCCCGCACGACGTGGTCGGTGCCCCAGTGGTCGAACCAGCCGCACCAGAACTCCATGCACATCAGCGGCCCTTCGGGGCGGTGGGCGCGGAGCGTCTCGAACGCCTTGCGCGCACCCGACCCGAAGTTGGCCGTCGCCAGGACCCCGGGCACCGAGCCGCCGGTCAGCATGTGGTCCTCGGGCCCGTCCGAGGTGAACAGGGGGACCGTCACCCCCTCGGCGCGCAGCAGGTCCGCGAGGTGGCGCAGGTACACCTGGTCCGAGCCGAAGCTGCCGTACTCGTTCTCGACCTGCACCATGATCACCGGGCCGCCGTCGCCGCCCCGACGGTACTGGCGCGCCACCACCTGCGGCAGCAGCCGCCGGAACCAGCGGGTCACGTGCCCCAGGTACTCCTCGTCACGGGTACGCGCGCGCGGGCCCACCGCACCGGTCAGCCAGTGCGGAAGGCCGCCGTTCTCCCACTCCGCGCAGATGTAGGGCCCAGGGCGGACGATCGCCCACAGGCCCGCCTCGTGCGCCGCGTCCAGGAACCGGCCGAGCGCCTCCACGTCGTGGAACGTGCCGGGGCGCGGCTCGTGCAGGTTCCACGGGACGTACGTCTCCACGCAGTTGAGCCCCATGGCCCGCAGCATGGCCAGACGGTGCCCCCACTGCGCCTCGTGCACCCGGAAGTAGTGCAGCGCGCCGGAGAGCAGCCGCACGGGGCGCCCCTCCAGCTCGAAATCGTCCTCGCCGACCCTGAACCCGTCCATCGTGTCCTCTCGCTCACGTACTGCTCGCCCACGATCACCTCTGGCGGGCGGCAGGGTCCATGGACAAAGATCGAGCCGGGTTGGACGCAAAGAGCGGGCCAACGGCCGGACGAAAGGGGCGGAAGCGGATGTACCACACGTGGATGCGGTATTTCACTCCCAGTCCGGCCCACCACCGGCTCGGCCTCGCCTGTCTCGGCGTCGGCCTGCAGCACGGCCTCCTGCCCACCGTGGGCCCCCGCACCCTCGACCACCACGTCGCCGTCGTCGTCAGCGCGGGCGGCGGCTGGTTCCGCGGCCCCGACGGCAGACGCACGACGGTGACCGCGCCCGCCCTGATCTGGCTCACCCCCGGCGTCCGCCACCACTACGGGCCCGACCCCGACACCGGCTGGGACGAGTGCTTCGTCGACTTCACGGGCCCCGCCACCGCCACGTACACCGAACTCGGCTACATCGAACCCACCCGCCCCGTCGTGCCCCTCTCCGACGCCGCGGGCGCCCGCGCCGCCGTCAGCCGCATCGCCCGCGCCGCCCGCCGCGGCAACCCGCTCCTCGAAGTCGAGACCGGCGCCGCCGTCCACGAACTCCTCGTCGCCCTGCGCCGCGCCCGTGCCGACATCGCCCCCGACGGCGACCCCGTCCTCCAGGCCCTGGCCCGCGACGCCTTCCAGCCGCTCTCCGTCGCCGAACACGCCGCACGGCACGGCATGACCCCCGCCGAACTGCGCACCGCCGTACGCCGCGGCGCGGGCTGCAGCCCCAAGGACTACCTCCTCGGCATCCGCCTCGGCCGCGCCAAGGAACTCCTCGCCGCCACCGAACTGCCCGTCGCCGCCGTCGCCCGGCGCGTCGGCTACGACGACCCCGCGTACTTTTCCCGCCTTTTCACCCGCCGCGTGGGCATGGCCCCCGTCCGCTTCCGCGAACAGCAGGGAAGGGCCGTACCCGGCGGCTGGTCACAGCAGATACCCGACCCCGAGCACCCGCCGATTTTGCGCTCTTCCGCCGCCGGGGGCACCACCGGGGCAACGTAGGCTCGTCCACCATGACCACCAGCCACACGAGTGACACGAACGGCGCGGCCGTCCCCGACGGCCAGGACGAGAACGTGCGCGCCGAACTGTCCCGCCTGCGCGAGAGCATCGACAACATCGACGCGGCCGTCGTCCACATGCTCGCCGAACGCTTCAAGTGCACCCAGCAGGTCGGCCACCTCAAGGCCAACCACCACCTGCCGCCCGCCGACCCGGCCCGCGAGGCCCGCCAGATCGCCCGCCTGCGCGAACTCGCCGAGAACGCCAGACTCGACCCGGCCTTCGCCGAGAAGCTGCTCAACTTCATCATCGCCGAGGTCATCCGCCACCACGAGACGATCGCCAAGTCGTCCTAGCGGCAGGACCCGCACGCCACGGGGCCCGAGACCCGGGTCCTACACCGATGTCGGTGCCATCGGGCAGCATGGGCCCATGCCCGTACTGACGCGCGACGAAGCGCAGACCCGAGCCCAGCTCATCGACGTCCACCGGTACACGGTCCGGCTCGACCTCACCCAGGCCGCGGACCCCGGAGCCGACACCTTCGACTCCCGTACCGTCATCCGGTTCAGCGCCCTCGCGGACGGCGCCACCTTCGTCGAGCTCAAGCCCGCCGAGCTGCGCTCCGTCACCCTCGACGGGCGCCCCCTCGACCCCGCGGGCCTCACGGACAACCGCCTCGCGCTCGAAGGACTCACCCCCGGCGAACACGAACTGCGCGTCGACGCCACCATGCGCTACTCCCGCACCGGCGAAGGCATGCACCGCTTCACCGACCCCACCGACGGCGAGACCTACACCTACACCCAGCTCTTCATGGAAGACGTCCAGCGCGTCTTCGCCGCCTTCGACCAGCCCGACCTGAAGGCGGTCTTCGAGCTCTCCGTGACCGCGCCCGAGGGCTGGACCGTCCTCGCCAACGGCGTCACGGAGCACCTCGGCGACGGGACGTGGCAGGCCGCGGCCACCCCGCTCATCTCCACCTATCTCGTCGCCGTCGCCGCGGGCCCCTGGCACTCCGTACGCACCGAACACCGCGGGCTGCCCTTCGGCATCCACTGCCGTCGCTCGCTCGCCCCCTTCATGGACGCCGACGCCGACGAAATCCTCGACGTCACGCGCGCGTGCTTCGACCGCTACCACGAGAAGTTCGACGAGCCCTACCCCTTCGACTCCTACGACCAGGCGTTCGTCCCCGAATTCAACGCCGGCGCCATGGAGAACCCCGGACTCGTCACCTTCCGCGACGAATTCATCTACCGCTCCGCCGTCACCGACACCGAACGCCAGACCCGCGCCATGGTCATCTCCCACGAGATGGCCCACATGTGGTTCGGCGACCTCGTCACCCTCAGGTGGTGGGACGACATCTGGCTCAACGAGTCCTTCGCCGAGTACATGGGCTTCCAGACCACCGCCGAGGCCACCCGCTTCAAGGACCCCTGGACCGACTTCGGCGTCGCCCGCAAGTCCTGGGGATACGACGCCGACCAGCGCCCCTCCACCCACCCCGTCGCCCCCGACCCGGACGCCGTGCCCGACACCGCGTCCGCCATGCTCAACTTCGACGGCATCTCCTACGCCAAGGGCGCCTCCGCACTGCGCCAGCTCGTCGCCTGGCTCGGCGAGAAGGACTTCCTCGCGGGCATCAACACCCACTTCGCCCGGCACAAGTTCGCCAACGCCACCCTCGCCGACTTCATCGAATCCCTCGCCCACGCCACCGACCGCGACGTGCACGCCTGGGCCGCCGACTGGCTGCGCACCACCGGCGTCGACACCCTCACCTCGCACGTCGAGAACGAGGGCCGCCACTGGACCCTCACCGTCGACCGCACGGGCCGGCGCCCCCACCGCATCGCCGTCGGCGTCTACGACCGCGACCTCGCCGACGCCCGCACCCTGGTCCTGCGCGAACGCTTCGAGACGGACCTGCCCGCGACCACCGCCGCCGCATCCCGCGACGGCGGACGCCCCGCCCTGATCGTCCCCAACGACCAGGACCTCACCTACGCCAAGATCCGCCTCGACGAGGCATCCATGGAGACCGCCCTGCGCGGCATCTCCGGCGTCCCCGACGCCCTCACCCGCGCCGTCCTGTGGAACAGCCTGCGCGACATGGTCCGCGACGGCGAACTCGACGGCGCCGACTACCTCGCCACGGCGCTCGCCCACCTCCCCGAGGAGACCGACCTCGCCATCGTGCAGGGCGTCCTCACCTTCGCCACCGCCCACATCGCGGGACGCTTCGCCACCCCCGACGAGCGGACCGCCGCCCTCGCCACCCTCGGCGACCTCTGCCGCGACCTGATCCGCCGCACCGAGGACGGCACCGACCCCGGACTGCGCCTGACCGCGGTGCGCGGCGCCATCGACGTCGCCACCCAGGCCGCGCCGCTCCAGGCATGGCTCACCGAAGGCACCGTGCCCGGCGGCCCCGAACTCGACCCCGAGCTGCGCTGGCGCGCCCTGGCCAGGCTCGCCGTCCTCGGCGCCACCGACGAGACGGCCATCGCCGCCGAACTCGACAGGGACCCGAGCGCCACAGGACAGGAAGGCGCCGCCCGCTGCCGCGCCGCACTGCCGGAACCGGCCGCCAAACAGGCCGCGTGGGAGGCCATGTTCGCCTCCGACGGCCTGTCCAACTACCTCTTCACCGCCACCGCACAAGGCTTCTGGCAGCCCGAACAGGCCCACCTCCTCAAGGAGTACGTCCCCCGCTTCTACCGGGAAGCGGTCGCACTCGCCGACCGGCGCGGCCCCGCCATGGCCGAGGCAGCGGGCCGCTACGCCTTCCCCACGCCGTTCGTGGACGCCGAGACGCTCCGCCTGGGCGAGGAGTGCCTGCGCGACGCGGCACCCACCCCCGCCCTGCGCCGTAAGCTCGCCGACCAACTCGACGACCTCGCACGGGCGTTGCGCGTCCGGCAGGGCACGGCGAAGCAGGTCGGGGAGGGCTGACGCAGATCACTGGTCCTAGGCCCCGAGGCCCAGGACCACTGGTCCCAAACGACGATCCGGCGCACCGCGGGCCCGGCCTAGGCTCGATCAAGAGCCGGGCCCGCCGGTCCGGCCGCCACCAGGACCAGAAGGAGCCCCTGTGATCGTCGTGACCGGCGCCACCGGAAACGTGGGCCGCGCCCTCGTCGGCCAACTCGCCGCGCAGCGGATACCCGTACGCGCCCTCACCCGCGACCCCGCGCGCGCCCACCTCCCCGAAGGCGTCGAGACCGCCCGCCTCGACCTGTCCGAACCCGCCTCCCTCGTTCCGCTGTTCACCGGCGCGAGCGGCCTCTTCCTCCACCTCCAGGCCACCGGAGCGGGCGGCGAACACACCGCCGCGCTCCTCGAAGCCGCCCGCGCGGGCGGCGTCCGGCACGTCGTCGTCCTCTCCTCCAGCATCGTCGGGGACGGCGCCGACCAGAGCCACCCGCTGTACGTCGTCCACGCCGCCCTGGAAGAAGCCGTACGCGAAGCGGGCTTCGACTGGACCTTCCTGCGCCCCGGCGCCTTCGCCACCAACTCCCTGCAATGGGCCGCGCAGATCCACGCCGGCGACACCGTCCGCGGCCCCTTCGCCGACTTCGCGGCCAACCCGATCCACGAAGCCGACATCGCCGCCGTCGCCCTGCGGTCCTTCCTCGACGACACGCACCGGGGCGCCACCCACCGCCTCACCGGACCCGAAGCCGTGACCCACCAGGAGACCATCCACGCCATCGGCCGGGCCATCGGCCGCGACCTGCGCTTCGTCGAGATCCCGCCCGAAGAGGTCACCCCCGACATCTTCCCGCACGTGCCGCCCGCCATCCTGCCCGAACTCCTCGCCTCGTTCGGCCAGTTCGTCGGCCAGGCACCGGAGATCACCACCACCGTCGAGACCGTCACCGGCCGCCCCGCCCGCACCTTCGAGGAATGGGCGCGCGACCACAAGGACGACTTCCGCGGCTGAGTCAGGGGCGCCTTAGCACCACACGGCACCCCCACACGTTTTCTCCGCACGGCAGTACCACTTTCGGGTTCCGTTCGTTGGGGTATTCGGGCGCGCCGCCCGCGCGACGTACAGGCTGGTGCCCCTGTACGCGCGCACCCGAAGGACACCCGCCCCATGAGCACCCCGCGCACCCCGCCGCCCCTCGCCGGAGGCGCCCAAGGCCCCCAAGAACTCGGCCCGTTGCTCGCCGTCGCACTTGACGCCCTGCGCGAAGGAGCGGCCGCCCGCGGCGGCCCCCTCCCCGCCGGCGGCCCCGACGCCGTCACCGGCCGCGTACACGCCGCCGCCCACCCCGTCCTGCCCGAACACGGCACAGGCCCCGACGACGCCCTGCGCACCCTCGTCCACGCCGTCGCCGAAGGCGCGGCCGACCCCGCGGACCCGCTGTGCGCCGCCCACCTGCACTGCCCGCCGCTCGCCGTCGCGGCCGCCGCCGACCTCGCCGCCTCCGCGCTCAACCCCTCCATGGACTCCTGGGACCAGGCACCCGCGGCCGCCGCGCTCGAAGCCCTCGTCACCCGCGCCATCGCCGCCGAGATCCACCCCGAAGGCGACGCCCTGGTCACCACCGGCGGCACCGAAGCCAACCAACTCGCCCTGCTCCTCGCCCGCGAGGCCGCCACCGGACACGGCCCCGTCCGCGGCCCCGTCCAACTCCTCGTCGGCGACAACGCCCACCACTCCCTGGCCCGCGCCGCCTGGCTCCTCGGCCTGCCCGAACCGGTCGCCGTACCCGCCCCCGCGGGCACCCTCGACCCCGCAGCGCTCGACGAGGCCCTCACCGAACTCGGCGGCCCGCCACGGCGCTTCCTCGTCGCGGCCACCGCGGGCACCACCGACGCCGGACTCATCGACCCCCTCGAAGAGATCGCCGACCTGTGCGCCGTCCACGGCGCCCGCCTCCACGTCGACGCCGCCTACGGCGGCGGCCTGCTGTTCAGCGACACCCGCAAAGCCCTGCTGCGCGGCATCGAACGCGCCGACACCGTCACCCTCGACCTGCACAAACTCGGCTGGCAGCCCGCGGCCGCCGGACTCATCGCCGTCCGCGACCCCCGCGACCTCGCCGCCCTCACCCACCGCGCCGACTACCTCAACGCCGACGACGACACCGAAGCGGGCCTGCCCGACCTCCTCGGCCGCTCCCTGCGCACCACGCGCCGCCCCGACATCCTCAAGATCGCCGTCACCCTCAAGGCACTCGGCCGCCAAGGACTCGGCGCCCTGGTCGACCAGGTCTGCGACCAGGCAACCGAGTTCGCCGACCTCATCGAGGCCCACCCCGGCTTCGAGCTCTACGACACCCCCGCCATCAGCACCGTCCTCTTCCGGCCCACCCGCGCCGACGACCACCACATCGCCCACGTGCGCAGGACCCTGCTCGCCGAAGGGACCGCCGTCCTGGGCCGCGCCGACCTCGACGGCTGCCGCTGGCTCAAGGCCACCCTGCTCAACCCGCACACCACACCCGACGACCTCGCCGCACTCCTCAAACTCGTCGAACTCGTCGCCCCCGCCGAACCCGTCCAAGCGGCACCCCCGTCCACCGCCCCGGAAGGAAACACCCCCCGATGACCGGCACGCCCGACCACCCCGACCCCACGCCGCTCACCACGCCCGAAGACCCCCGCGACCTGGTCGGCATCGGCATCGGCCCGTTCAACCTCTCCCTCGCCGCCCTCGCCGAGCCACTCGGCGAACTCGACACCGTCTGCTACGAACAGCGGCCCGCCTTCCACTGGCACCCCGGCCTCCTCATCGACGGCGCCACCCTCCAAGTCCCCTTCCTCGCCGACCTGGTGACCCTCGCCGACCCCGCCAGCCCCTGGTCCTTCCTCAGCTACCTCAAGACCCGCGAGCGGCTCTTCCCCTTCTACTTCGCCGAGCGCTTCCACATCCAGCGCGCCGAATACGACGCCTACTGCCGCTGGGTCAGCGAGCACCTCCCCGGACTCCACTTCGGCCACCAGGTCGACGCCGTCCGCTGGAACCCCGAACGCGCCCTGTTCGAAGTCGACTTCACCCAGCTCGACGCCGACGGCGAAGCCGAGGCGCTCGGCCGCACCCACACCAGGAACATCGCCCTCGGCGTCGGCACCGCCCCCTACGTCCCCGAACCCCTCAAGCCCCTCGCCGAAGCCCCCACCGTCCCCGTCCTCCACGCCGCGGACTACCTCGACCACCGCGAACTGCTCCTGAAGGCCGAACACATCACCGTCATCGGCTCGGGACAGTCCGGCGCCGAAATCTTCCTCGACCTGCTCCGCGCCCGCCCCGCGGGCCGCGAGAAGATCCACTGGCTGGCCCGCACCGAAGCCTTCGCACCCATGGAGTACTCCAAGCTCGGCCTGGAACACTTCACCCCCGACTACACCCGCTACTTCCACGCGCTCCCCGAAGCCGTACGCGACGGACTCGTCCCCCACCAGTGGCAGCTCCACAAGGGCATCGACGCCGACACCATCGCCGCCATCCACGACGAGCTCTACCGGCGCACCCTGCACGGCGGCTGGCCCGACGCCGTCCTCACCCCCGGCGTCTCCGTGCGCACCGCGGGCCGCGTAGCCAACACCCGCGTCGAACTCCACCTGGAACACCTCCAGCAGGGCACCCGCTCCCGGCTCACCACCGACGCCGTCGTCCTGGCCACCGGCTACCGCGAGCGGCCCATCGACCAGCTCCTCGCCGGACTCGACCCCTACATCCGCAAGGACTCCTCCGCCAGGCCCCGCATCGACGAGCAGTACCGCCTCGTCCTCGACCCCTCCGTCACCGGCGCCGTCTACGTACAGAACGCCGAACGCCACACCCACGGCGTCGGCGCCCCCGACCTCGGCCTCGCCGCCTGGCGCAGCGCCACCATCCTCAACGCCCTCACCGGCCGGAACCCCTACCCCCTGCCCCAGCGCACCGCGTTCACCAGCTTCGGCCTCACGACCCCCGAAGCACCCGCGGGCGCCGCAGGACGCATCGGGGAACAGCGCGGCAACCTCGTACGCCTCAAGAGCTGACGCCCGCCTCCGGCACCCCCGGCCCGCAGGGGACGCGAGCCGGGGAGCCCCGGAAAAGGGAGGGAATGTCCGCCCCGAAGCGCCGCGACGGCGTCGAATATTCCTTCGGGAAAGTTGCTCCGCGGCGAAATATCCGGCCCCGCCCCGCCGGTTCGGACGACCGTGAACACCGACACCACGGCCTCCTGGACCGCAGCCTTCCGCTCCGCCGTCATCAGCCCCTACGAGGACATCGAGCTCCTCCCGCTCCGCGCCTTCTCCGCACAGACCGTCCGTCAGATCATCCGCCTCGACGGCGGCGGCAGCGCCCTCCGCATCCGCCTCAGCAACCGCTACGGCTCGGCACCCCTCCACATCGGGGGCGCCCGCCTCGCCAGACGCACCGAAGGCAGCGGCATCGAATCGGGCAGCGACACACCGCTGCGCGTCGACGGCGCCGAGGAGTTCACCGTCCCGGCCGGCGAGGACATCGTCACCGACCCCGTCGAACAGACCGTCGCCGCCGGTGACGAACTGGCCGTCAGCCTCTGGCTGCCCAGCGACACGGGCCTGACCACCTATTCCCTCGTGCCCCTGCGCACCGGCTACGCCGTCCCCGGCAACGCGCTCGCCGCCACCACCCTCGACGGCGCCGAAGGACTCGAAGAGCTGGACACCCGCCACTTCATCAGCGGCGCAGACGTCCTCGCCCCCGCGGGCACCGCCATCGCCGTCGCCTTCGGAGACTCCTGGTTCGAAGGCAACGGCACCACGCCGGACACCGACCACCGCTTCCCCGACCTGCTCAACAACCGCCTGCGCGAAGCCGCAAGCGGCACCACGACCGGCCTCGTCGACTGGGTCGTCAACCAAGGACTCTCCGCCAACCGCCTGCTCACCGACGAGGTCGGCGAACACGCCCTGGCCCGCCTGCGACGCGACGTCCTCGACGTACCCGGCGTCACCCACGTCCTCGTCCACTTCGGCCTCAACGACCTCGGCATCCCCGGCCAGGAGGCCCACCCCGCCAGCGCGCCCATCCCCTCCGCCACCGACCTCATCGCGGGCCTCACCACCCTCGCCGAGCGCCTGCACGCCGCGGGCCTCACCGCCATCGCCACCACCCTCGGCCCCTACAAGGACACCGTCTACGACGGCTACGCCACCCCCGAAGGGCTCGCCATCGGCCGCGAGGTCAGCGACTGGATCCGCAGCGCCGACAGCCCCTTCGACGCCTACGTCGACTTCGACGTCGTCGCGGACCCGGCCGACCCCGACCGGATCCGCGACGACTACGACAGCGGCGACGGCCTCCACGTCAACGACGCGGGCGCGCAAGCACTCGCCGACGCGGTCGACCTCGCCTCGCTGAAGGTCTGACGCCTCAGAACACCGGCGTACCGTCCCGGGTCAGCTTCCAGTCCACCGACGCGAACTGACCCGGGTCGACCGTCCCCTTCGCCTTCACCCAGCCGATGATGGTGTTCCGGATCTCCTCCGAATTCGCCCACACCTGCTTGGCACCCGCCACATGCGGGAAATTCCCGCCACCGCTCGCCCGGTAGTTGTTCACCGCGAGCACGAACTGGGCCTTCGGATCGAGTTCCTTTCCCTCGAACGCCAGCTTCGCGATCCGCGACCCCGCGGGCTTCGCGATGTCGATCTCGTACGTCAGACCGCTCACCGCGTCGTAGTTGTAATCCGGGATGTTCTCGGCATTCGTCAGCTTCGCCGGATCCACCGGACCACCCGCGGGCGTCCGCACGTAATAGCGCGCCGAGAACTCCAGATACTCCTTCAGTTGCGCACCCGTGAGCACCCGCGCCTCCAGGGTGTTCTCGAACGGATACAGGCCCGCCGCGTCCTTGATGGTCACATCACCGGCTGGTATCCGCGCCGTACGCGAGAAGCACGAAGCCTGCGAAATCACCGGCAGCGCCGCGTACGCGCCACCCTTGAGCGCCGCCGCCACCGTCTCCTTCTGCACCTGATTGATCAGGTCGATGATCGGGACGTCCTTGAACGGGCCCTCGGCCGTGCTCATCGCCGCCGTCGACGTACCGATGACCTGGTTGACGTACGCGACGACCTTCTCGTGCTCATCGGCGAGCAGCCGCGTGACCTTCCTGTCCTCCTTGGCCGTATTGGAGTTCAGGACCTTCGCGCCCACCTTCTCCACCGTCCAGCGGCCCTTGGCCCACACCAGATCGAAGTCGAACAGCGTCAGCCGCTGCCCCCACTTCAACGGCTCGGAAAGAACGACCTTCTTGCCCGTCTCCTTGTTCTCCACGAAATACTCGGGAATCTCCGTGTGCGCGTGCCCCACCAGGATCGCGTCGATCCCCGGCACCTGCTCCGCCACCAGACCCGCCGCGTTCTCCACGTACGGCAACTGATCGCCGTACGACGACGTGCCGCTCGACCCGGAGTGCGCCGCCACGATCACCACGTCCGCGCCCATCGAACGCAGCCTCGGCACCCACTTCGCCGCCTGCTCCTCAAGACCGGGGAACGTCATCTTTCCCCGCACGTTCGCCTTGTCCCAGATCGCGATGCCCGGATTCGTCAGACCGAGGACCGCCACCTTCACGTCCCTGCCGTGCGGGGTACGAAGACGCTTCATGAAATACGGCGGGAAAGCGGGCTTCTGCGTCTTCGCGTCAAGAGCGTTCGCCCCGAGCAGCGGGAAATCACACTGCTCCTCGAACTTGCGGAGCACCGGAATTCCGTAATTGAACTCGTGATTGCCGAGCGCCGCCGCGTCGTACCCGATCGCGTTCATCGCCTGCGCCATCGGATGCACCGGACCGTGCTTCGCGGTGATCGGATCGACCTTCGCGTAGTAGTACGACAGCTGCGTGCCCTGAATGGTGTCGCCCGCGTCGATGAGGAGCGTGTTGCGGCGGCCCTTCTCCGCACGGACCTCGTTCACCAGCGTCGAGATCTTCGCCAGGCCCACGTCGTTGTGGTCCTTGTCGTCGAACTCCTTGTCCGTGAAGTAGTCCCAGTTGAAGACGTTGCCGTGCAGATCCGTCGTGCCGAGCACGGTGAACGAGTAGCGCTTCTTCCGCCGGTCCTGCTTCCCGTGCCCATGGGCCGCGGCGGGCGCCGCGGCCGCCCCCGTGAGCGCCACGCCCACACCGGTGGCGGCGGACGTGCCCAGGAACTTCCTGCGGTTCAGCGGCATTTCTCGTACTCCTCGGTCGACCCGTGTAACGCGCGTAGACAGCGCGCGTAGATTCTGACCCGACAGCCATACCCGCAACAGACCCCGCAGGTTGCGATCCGGTGACTGTCCGATACGTCCACATGATGCGAAGGTGGCCCCATGGATACGCCCTCCGCCCCCACCCCCTACGGCACCCCCGACGCCCCCCGCGTCGCCGTACGCGGCGAAGCCCACCTCGAAGTCGACCCCGAGATCGCCCGCATCGGCATCACCGTCAGCGCCCGCGGCACCGACCGACGCGACACCCTGGGCGACCTCACCCGCCGCAACGCCACCGCCCTCGACCTCATCAAGACCTACGGCGAAGGCGTCGAGAAGCTGGAGACCGGCACCTTCTCCATCAGCCCCGAACCCGC
The DNA here is from genome assembly GCF_002556545.1 of Streptomyces formicae. Lineage (NCBI taxonomy): Bacteria > Bacillati > Actinomycetota > Actinomycetes > Kitasatosporales > Streptomycetaceae > Streptomyces > Streptomyces formicae. The sequence continues at coordinate 2,371,604 of NZ_CP022685.1, read as the reverse complement.
CAAACACGGCCGCGGCGAACGCGTCCGCGCCTACCACGGACGCGTCCACCTCACCGCCGAACTCAACGACTTCACCGCACTCGGCGAACTCACCACCCGCCTCGCCGACCTCGACCTCACCCGCGTCGACGGACCCTGGTGGGCCCTGCGCCCCGACTCGCCCCACCACGGCCTCGCCCGCCAACAAGCCGTACGCGAAGCGGTCACACGCGCCCGCGAATACGCCGAAGCCCTCGGCACCTCCCTCGCCGCCCTCGTCGAACTCGCCGACATCGGCGCCGAGAACACCCCCTCGTACGGCTACGGCGCCCCGGCCGGCGGCATGCGGGCGGCCTCGTACGGGGGAGCGGCCGGCCTCGGCGCGGACGCCCCGGCCCTGGACCTCGAACCGCAACGCCAGCACGTCTACGCCACCGTCAACGCCCGATTCACCATGGCGCCACCCGAATTGGGGACAGGAACAGCGCGCTGAGCGCTCATCGGAGCACCTCCCCGCACAATTCAACACTTGTCAATAACCCTTCACGCAAAGGTTGTTGAGTAGTCATGCCCGACCAAATCTCTACCGACCGGTAAGCCCTAGGCTCGAACCATGCGCCGAGCAAAAATCGTTTGTACCCTGGGACCCGCCACCGACTCGTACGACCAGATCAAGGCCCTGGTCGAAGCCGGAATGGACGTAGCCCGCTTCAACCTCAGCCACGGCACCTACGCCGAACACGAGGAGCGCTACCAGCGCGTACGCAAGGCCTCCGAAGAGACAGGACGCAGCCTCGGCATCCTCGCCGACCTTCAAGGCCCGAAGATCCGCCTCGGCCGCTTCAGCGAAGGCCCCGTACTCCTTGAACGGGGCGACGAGTTCACCATCACCGTCGAAGAAGGCGTCCAAGGCGACCGCCAGAGCTGCGGCACCACCTACAGCGGCCTCGCCGAAGACGTCACCACCGGCGAACTCGTCCTCGTCGACGACGGCAAAGTGACCCTCGAGGTCACCGCGGTCGACGGGCCACGAGTCACCACCACCGTCATCGAAGGCGGCATGGTCTCCGACCACAAGGGCCTCAACCTCCCCGGCGTCGCCGTCTCCGTCCCCGCACTCTCCGACAAGGACGAAGCAGACCTCCGCTGGGCACTGCGTTCAGGATTCGACGTCATCGCCCTCTCCTTCGTACGCAGCGGACGCGACATCGAAGACGTCCACCGCATCATGGACGAAGAAGGCCGCCGACTCCCCGTCATCGCCAAGGTCGAAAAGCCCCAGGCCGTCGACAACATCGAAGACATCGTCGCCGCCTTCGACGGCATCATGGTCGCCCGCGGCGACCTCGGCGTCGAAATGCCCCTGGAACAGGTTCCGATCGTCCAGAAGCGCGCCATCAAGCTCGCCAAGCGCAACGCCAAACCCGTCATCGTCGCCACCCAGATGCTCGACTCGATGATCGACAACTCCCGCCCCACGCGCGCCGAGGCATCCGACGTCGCCAACGCCGTCATCGACGGCACCGACGCCGTCATGCTCTCCGGCGAGACCAGCGTCGGCAAATACCCCGTCGAAACCGTCAAGACCATGGGCCGCATCGTCGAAGCCGCCGAGGAAGACATCCTCGCCAAGGGCCTGCCGTCCCTGACCGAACGCAACAAACCCCGCACCCAAGGCGGCGCCGTCGCCCGCGCCGCCGCCGAAATGGGCGACTTCCTCGGCGCCAAGTTCCTCGTCGCCTTCACCCAGTCCGGCGACACCGTACGACGCCTCTCCCGCTACCGCTCACCCATCCCGCTCCTCGCCTTCACCCCCGACGCGGCCACCCGCTCCCAGCTCAACCTCACCTGGGGCGTCGAGACCTTCCTCGGCCCGCACGTCGAATCCACCGACGCCATGGTCGACCAGGTCGACGAGATGCTCCTCAAGATCGGCCGCTGCCAAAAGGGCGACACCGTCGTCATCACGGCAGGATCCCCGCCCGGAGTCCCCGGCTCCACCAACCTCGTCCGCATCCACCACATCGGCGAGGACGACAGCCCCAAGTAGGCAGCCCTCAACGGGGATCAGGGCGTCACGATGGGGAAGTCCGGATCGGGCTTCCCCACGACGGCGAGCAGCTTCGCGAGCAACGAGACGTCACCCTCCACCTCGATGTCCCCGAGCCCCTTGCCCGCCAGCATCGCCAGCAACTGCGGCTTCGTCATGGTGAGAGTGACACCGGCGGCCGGATCGGCCTTGGTGTCGCTCCGGTACGTCAACACCCCATGGCGCAAGGTCAGATGCCAGATCTTCCCGAGCGCGGGGAGACTCCAGTCCATCCGCGACTCCAGATCCCACGCCTTCGGACCGACGATCCGGATCGCCACCGAATCAATCAACTGGTCCACGTCCAACGCCATCAACACGTCCGCACTCACCACGGACACCGGCGACTCCTTGACGCCCTCACGCAACTCCCGCGCACCCGAGAGATAGAAGTTCCGCCACACCGCGTTCTCGGACCCCTGACCCAACCTCGTATAGACGGCGGCGAGCTCGGACTTCGCGGCCCTGTGCCCCGGATCCGCGAACACCACATGATTGAGCAGCGTCGCCGCGAACCGTAGATCACCCTCGCGCGCGAACGACCGCGCCTTCGCGACCGTCGCCGAACGACCGCCCAGCGCCTTCACGTATCGCTTCGCCTCGGCGACCGGCGGATGCTCCCACAAATGCGCGGGATTCCCGTCGAACCAGCCCATATAACGCTGATAGATCCCCTTCACGTTATGGCTCAGCGACCCGTAATACCCACGATTCGCCCACACCTCCGCGAGCGCCGGAGGCAACTCGATCTCCTCCGCGATCTCCCGCCCCGTCATTCCGGCATTGATCATCCGCAGCGTCTGATCATGCATGTACGCGTACAGATCCCGCTGCTGTTCGAGGAGCTCGACAATGACGTCCCCGCCCCACGTCGGCCAGTGATGCGAAGCGAACGCGACGTCGGCCTTCCCGTCGAAGAGCGCGACGGACTCGTTCAGGTAACGCGCCCACTGCCGGGCGTCCCGCACCTGCGCCCCGCGCAACGTGATGATGTTGTGCATCGTGTGCGTCGCGTTCTCCGCCATGCATACGGCACGCAGCTCGGGCAGCAGGAAATTCATCTCCGCGGCGGCCTCGGTCCCCGGCGTCATCTGAAACTCGAACCGCACGCCGTCGAGGGTCTCCGTCTGCCCGGTCCGCGTGATGTCCTTGGTGGGCGGAATCAACCCGATGGAACCCAGGGAAACGGTCTGGCCGAGCCCACAACCGATCTGCCCCGCGGCCGACTTGGGCAACTGCGCGCCGTACATATAGCCGGAACGCCGCTGCATCGCCATCCCCGCGTACACGTTCTCGGAGACGGCGTGCTCCATGAAGCCGTCGGGCGCGAGAATCGGCACGTCGTCGGTGCGGTGGGGGAGGACCCCACGGCAGCCGCCGAAGTGGTCGACGTGGGGGTGGGTGTAGATGAGCGCGGTGACTTTCCTGTCGCTCCGGTGCGTGCGATAGAGCTTCAGCGCGGCGGCGGCCGTCTCGGCGGAGATCAGGGGATCGATGACGATGACGCCGGTATCGCCCTCGATGAGGGTCATATTGGAGAGGTCGAGCCCGCGCACCTGATAGATCCGGTCGGCGACCTTGTACAGCCCTTGCTTCGCGACGAGCTGCGACTGCCGCCAGAGGCTCTTGTCGGCGGTCTTCGGGGCGTCGCCCTTGAGGAACCGGTAGGCGTCGGCGTCCCAGACGACCTGCCCCTTGGCGTTCTTCACGACGCCGGGGGTGAGGGCGGCGATGAACCCCTTGTCGGCGTCGGCGAAATCGTCGCCGCCTTCGTCGTCGCCGGTCGCGGAAGCGGTCTGGGGGTTCATGGCAACGGCTGCTGCGGCGGCGCCCGCTGCGGCGGCGATGAAGGCGCGGCGGTTCAAGGGAGTCATAGGGCCGAAGTTCGCAGTGAGGTGCGGGGGCGGCAAGGGGGATGGCGGGGAATTGGGGCAGGTCCCAGGGGCGGTGGGGGAGGGCAGTGATCCGTCCTATTGCCCGGGTCAGTGTTTGGGGCCTACGTGGGTGTCCATGAGGGCGACTGAGGCTTTGCGGGCGATGGAGATGTTGTACGGGTTGCCGTGGCGGGTGCAGTGAGTCCAGACGACGCCCAGCTTGTCGAGGGTGTCGGTGCAGAGCTGGCGGATGTCGTTCGAGACGTTGGTGAAGAAGTACCGGGGGTACTCGTAGCGCTTGCGTTCACCACCGACCATGCGGGTCGTCCAGTTGGTGATGCGGCAGCCGTCGGAGTGGATGAGCCCCCGGATGAAGTCCCAGGGGTGGGCGTCGACGATTTCCTGTTGCCAGGGTTCCAGGGCGATGGTGCGCTCGTGTTTTCGGCCGGGGCCGTGCTGGGGGAACATGCACCACAGGTGGTTGGAGTAGACCTTTACGTTGCGGCAGCCGGTCCGGCGGACGCGGCAGACCGAGTTGTCGGGGAACACCGCGCGCATGGCTACTTCGCAGAGATCCATGAGCCCGGGCCATGCCTCGGCGCAGACGATCATCAGGCTCGGGACGCGGTGGGCGGAGTACCGGATGATGTGTCCGTCGCCGAGGTAGAGACCCAGGAGATACGCGTACGCGCCTTTATCGAGCTCGCGGCCATCGCAGCGCGGGCATTTCGGGTTGTGTCTCCCCGGACACTCGCCGCGTTTGGCTCGGTCCGTGTGCTTCCAGTAGCCGATGGTGCCGAGCGGAACGTTCAGCTCGCGTGCGACCTGAGCGTTCTTCGCCCCGCCGCGCAGCAGGGTGAGGGCCTTCTGCCGTACTTCTGTGCTGTGGAAGTGCATGCGGCAACTCTGTGCCACTAGAAGTGGCTGTGTGTAGCAAAGAAGCGGAGTTCCACGAGAACGTGGAGCTCCGCTTCTTTGGAAGTGCCGGGTGCGGGATTCGAACCCGCAAGCCCTTTCAGGCAGAGGTGTTTGAGACCTCCGTGTATACCGTTCCACCAACCCGGCCAGCCGATGCCGGAAGTGTACCGGGTCACCGCACACCATCGCAGCTAGGTACCCTGCAAGGGCAGCGCACCTGCCATGAACGAGGAGCCCCCCGTGACCGCCCCCGAGTCGCCCCAGCCCACCGACGCGTCCGCGTCGGACGACGACAAGTCGCACGTGCCTCCGCTGACGACCCGCGTCGTCATCGCCGAGGACGAGGCCCTGATCCGGCTCGACCTCAAAGAGATGCTGGAGGAAGAGGGGTACAGCGTCGTCGGTGAGGCCGGTGACGGTGAGAAGGCCGTCGAGCTCGCCCGTGAGCACCAGCCGGACCTGGTGATCCTGGACGTGAAGATGCCCGTGATGGACGGCATCTCCGCGGCCGAGAAGATCGCCGAGGAGTCCATCGCCCCGGTGCTCATGCTCACCGCGTTCTCGCAGCGCGACCTCGTCGAGCGGGCCCGTGACGCGGGTGCCATGGCGTACCTCGTGAAGCCCTTCAGCAAGAGTGACGTCGTTCCGGCGATCGAGATGGCCGTCTCGCGGTTCACGGAGCTGAAGACGCTCGAGAAGGAGGTCGCGGACCTCTCGCAGCGCTTGGAGACGCGGAAGCTGGTGGACCGGGCGAAGTCGGTGTTGCAGACGGAGTACGGCCTGACGGAGCCTGCCGCGTTCCGGTGGATCCAGAAGACGTCGATGGACCGTCGTCTGTCGATGCAGCAGGTCGCGGAGGCGGTCATCGAGGACGCCGAGGAGAAGAAGGCGTCCAAGGGCTGAGTGCCCGCTGAAGCGCTGAAGGCGTACGAACGAGGCCCGCACCCCACTTCGGGGTGCGGGCCTCGTTCGTATGCGGAAGAGCTCAGTCCTCGCCCAGGTACGCCTTCCGCACGGACTCGTCGTGCAGCAGGTCACTGCCCGTGCCGGAGAGGACGATCTTGCCGACCTCCATGACGTGGCCCGCGTCGGCGAGGGAGAGCGCCGCCTGGGCGTTCTGCTCGACGAGCAGGATCGTCGTGCCTTGGGCCTTGAGCTCGGCGATGGTCGCCATGATCTTCTGCATCATGATCGGCGAGAGGCCCATGGAGGGTTCGTCGAGCATGAGGAGCTTGGGCTGGGACATCAGGGCGCGGCCCATGGCGAGCATCTGCTGTTCGCCGCCGGAGAGGGTGCCCGCGGCTTGCTTCTTCCGTTCTCCGAGGATGGGGAAGAGTTCGTAGGCGCGGTTGATGTCCTTCTCGATGCCTGCCTTGTCGGAGCGGAGGTAGGCGCCGAGGCGGAGGTTGTCCTCGATGGTCATGCGGGGAAAGATGTGGCGGCCTTCGGGGGAGTGGGCGAGGCCGAGGGCGACGATCTGGTCGGCGCGGTATTTGCGCAGGGCCTTGCCGTTGAACCTGATGGAGCCGCCGACCGGCTTGAGGAGGCCGGAGATGGTGCGGAGCGTGGTGGTCTTGCCCGCGCCGTTGGTGCCGATGAGGGTGACGACTTCGCCGGCCTCGACGGTGAACGAGATGCCTTTGACGGCTTCGATCTTGCCGTAGGCGACGCGGAGGTCCTCGACCTCAAGGAGTGCGGTCATCAGTTGTTCTCCTCGAAGGGCTCGCCCAGGTACGCGGCGATGACGCGGTCGTCCTGTTGGACCGTTTCGCTGGATCCTTCGACGAGTTTTTCGCCCTGGACGAGGACGGCGACGCGGTCGCAGAGGTTGAAGATGAAGCGCATGTCGTGCTCGATGACGAGGACGGCGATGCCCATGTCGCGGATGGCGAGGACGAGTTCCTCGGTGGCGCGGGTTTCCTGCGGGTTCATTCCGGCGGTGGGTTCGTCGAGCAGGAGGAGGCCGGGTTCGCTGGCGAGTGCGCGGGCGATCTCCAGCTTGCGCTGTTCTCCGTAGGGGAGGTTGCGCGAGAGGTGTTCGGCTTTTTCCGCGAGGCCGACGAATTCGAGGAGTTCCATGGCGCGGGCCTTGGAGGCGGCTTCGGCCTTGTGGAATCCGGGGCCGCGCAGGAGTGCGGACCAGAGTCCTTCCTTGGTCCGTGTGTGGCGGCCGACGAGCACGTTTTCCAGGACGGTCATGTTGGCGAAGAGCCGGATGTTCTGGAAGGTGCGGGCGATTCCTGCGGCGGTGACCTTGAAGGATTTGGCGGGCAGGACGGTGCCTTTGTAGCGGACTTCGCCTTCGGTGGGGATGTAGAGGCCGGTGAGGCAGTTGAAGAAGGTGGTTTTCCCGGCGCCGTTGGGTCCGATGAGGCCGACGATTTCGCCGCTGCTGACGGTGAGGTCGACGGAGCGTACGGCGGTGAGGCCGCCGAAGCGCATGGTGACGCCGCGGGCGTCGAGGACGGTCTCACCGGCCGGGGTGGCCTGGGTCGTGTCCTCTTTGGTGATGTCTGTGGGCATGGGTTCAGACCCCCGTCTTGCTGAGGACTGTGGGCGGCGGCGTTTCTCCGGGGTCCAGTTCGGTCTCGTGGAATTCGAGCTGGCGGCGGCGGTTGGGGATGAGTCCTTCGGGGCGGAAGCGCATGAGGAGCGCGAGGGCGAGTCCGAAGGCGAACAGCTGGTAGTCGCCGAGGAATTGGAGCTTGTTGGGGATGAGGTAGAGCAGTGAGGCGCCGACGAGGGGTCCGCTGATGGTGCCCATGCCGCCGAGGACGACGGCGGCGAGGAGGAAGGCGGAGTTGGGCGGGACGGAGTTGGCGAACTGGTACTGCTCGGGGGTGACGGTGTAGGTCACGTGGGCCTGGACGGTTCCGGCGAGTCCGGCGAGCGAGGCGCCGAGTGCGAAGGCGATGAGTTTGACGCGGAAGCCGTTGATGCCCATGGCGAGTGCGGCGGTCTCGTCTTCGCGGATGGCGACCCAGGCGCGGCCGATGCGGGAGTCTCCGCTGCGGCGGAAGACGAGGACCACGACGAGCGTGATGAGCAGCATCAGGAAGAAGTAGTTGGCGAAGCGGCCGATGGTGAAGCCGGCGATGCTGTGTTCCAGGCCGAAGTCGAAGCCGAAGATCTTCAGGTTCGGGATGGAGGCGATGCCGTTGGATCCGTTGGTGATGTCGGGTCCGGAGGAGCCGTCGGAGTTGTTGGCGGCGAGGCGGAAGATCTCTCCGAAGCCGAGGGTGACGATGGCGAGGTAGTCGCCGCGCAGGCGCAGGGTGGGTGCGCCGATGAGGACGCCGAAGACGAGTGAGGCTCCGGCTCCGACGAGGATGGCGCCCCAGAAGGGGAGGTGGATGTCGAAGGGCGAGGTGGGTGCTCCGGAGACCATGGAGGCGGCGTAGGCGCCGACGCCGAGGAAGGCGACGTATCCGAGGTCGAGGAGACCCGCGAGGCCGACGACGATGTTCAGGCCGAGGGCGACGGTGGCGAAGATGAGGATGTAGACGCCGATGGTGGCGTACTGGTCGTCGCTCTGGGTGAAGGGGAAGGCGGCGGCGGCGAGGAACGCGCCGATGAGGGTGATGTTGCGGTGGCGCGCGGTGAAGGTGGAGATCTGTGCGACGAGTCCGGCTTTGGAGAGCGCGGCGAAGCCGAAGCTGACGGTGATGAGGAAGCCGATGAAGAGTTCGTCGTACTCGGTGCCGATGCCGTAGGTGAAGACGAGCAGGCCGACGGCGAGGGCGGCGATGATGGCGAGGATCTCGACGGAGGAGTTGAGCTTGCGCGGCGGCGCGGGTTCGTCGGCGTGGAAGGCGCTCTTGACGATGGTGAGGCCGTTGCGGGCGCGGTGTTTGAACTGTTCCCAGCCGCTGTCCTCGGGGTCGACCGGGTAGGTGTGCGGTCGTGGGAAGGGCAGGGCGAGGGCGCCGGTGAACGAGGCGAGGGTGGCGATGGCGACGATCCAGCCGCCGGGTTCGAGGTTGGCGAGTCCGCCGAGCTTCTTGGAGATGGCGAAGATCGTGTACCAGGCGGTGGCGAAGGCGGCGAGCGAGGCGAACTTGAGGGCCGCGTCGGTTCCGCCGGGGGCGAGTGCGCGCAGGCCCTTGATGCCGTAGGACGCGAGGCCGTACACGGTGGTGAGGGCGCCCGCGATGAGGACGAGCCATTGCAGGCCGCCGGGGTAGCCGTAGACGGTGAGGTCGCCGGGGAACGCGGCGGTCCAGGTCCAGGCGAGGAAGGCGGAGATGACGGTGAGGATGCCGCCGCCGGTGGCGAGTGCGCGGGCGGTTGTTTCGGGGAGGGGGATGAGGCCGGTGGGGGCCTGGTCCTGGTGCGGGCGGGGGCTGTCGGCCGCTGTGTTCTGTGTGGTCATGGATGTCACGCCCTGTCCGCGACGCGCTCGCCAAGGAGCCCTTGGGGCCTGACGAGGAGTACGACGATGAGGAGTACGAACGCCCAGACGTCGGCCCAGGCCTGGCCGCCGAGTTTGTCCATGCCGGGTACGTCGCTGATGTACGCGGTGGCCATGGATTCGGCGAGGCCGAGGACGACGCCGCCGATCATGGCGCCGTAGATGTTGCCGATGCCGCCGAGTACGGCCGCGGTGAAGGCTTTGAGGCCGAGGATGAAGCCCATGCGGAATTCGACCTGGCCGTATTTGAGGCCGCGGGCGACGGCGGCGATGCCGGCGAAGGCGGCGCCGATGGCGAAGGCGACGACGATGACGCGGTCGGTGTTGATGCCCATGAGCTTGGCGGTGTCGGGGTCCTGGGCGGTGGCCTGCATGCCGCGGCCGACGCGGGTCTTCATGACGAAGTAGCCGAGGGCGACCATGCAGACGGGGGCGGTGACGAGCAGGAAGATGTCGCCGGGCTGCATGGTGACGGAGCCGATGTGGATGGCTCCGCCGGGGAGTTCGGGGAAGGAGCGGGCCGATTTGGCCTCGGGGTACCAGGCCCAGACGGCTTGTTGGAGGGCGAGGGAGAGGCCGATGGCGGTGATGAGCGGCGCGAGGCGTGGTGCGCTGCGCAGGGGCCGGTAGGCGAAGCGTTCGGCGCCGACGGCGATGGTGGTGGAGACGAAGATGGCGCCGATCAGCATGAGGGGGACGGCTGCCCACATGCTGGTGCCCGCGGGCAGCCACAGCCAGACGGTGAGGGCGCCGAATCCGCCGGTCATGAAGATCTCGCCGTGGGCGAAGTTGATGAGCTGGACGATGCCGTAGACCATTGTGTAGCCGATGGCGATCAGGCCGTACATGGATCCCAATAGCAGGCCGTTGACCAGCTGTTGCGGCAGTTCGTGCACCGCAGGTCCTCCGAGTCTTTCGATGTCGTGCGGCCGTTCAGCTGCGGCTCATCGGCCGGTGTGCGGCCGCACGTTCCAGGTGGCGAGTGCGTCGGATGCGACGCCGCGCGGGGCGCTGGCTCGCAGCGCCCCGCGCGGACGTGTCGTGCGCTGCGGGTTCGGCGTCAGTTGGAGCCGGTGTAGGTGCCGGACTCGACGGCCTTCCAGCCGGCCTTGGGATCGGTCGACTTCACCTGGTACACGGTGAGCTGCTTGTTGGTGGCGTCGCCGTACTCGTCGAAGGCGACCTTGCCGGTGACGCCGTCGAAGGAGACGTTCTTCATGGCGTCGATGACCTTGGAGCGGGTGTCGTCGCCGGTGGGGAGCTTGCCGTCGTTGTCGTCGACGACCTTCTTGACGGCTTCGATGATCGCCCAGGCGCTGTCGTAGGAGTAGCCGCCGTAGGCCTCGTAGGCCTCCTTGTAGCCGGCCTTCTTGTAGTTGGCGATGAACTCCTTGGCGGAGGGCAGCTGTTCGACGGGCTGGCCGACGGAGGTGGCGTAGTCGCCGACGCCCTGCTTGCCCGCGAGCTTGATGAAGTCGGCGCTGTAGATGCCGTCGCCGCCGACGAGGGGGGCCTTGGAGCCCGCCTGCTTCATCTGCTTGCTGAGGGGGCCCGCCTGGGGGTATTCGCCGCCGTAGTAGACGAGGTCCGCGTCGGAGTTGCGGATCTTGGTGGCGACGGCGCCGAAGTCCTTGGTGTCGGGGTTGATGTGCTCGGTGCCGACGACCTTGCCGCCGAGCTTGGTGAACTCGTCCTTGAAGGTGGCGGCGAGGCCCGCGCCGTAGGTCTTCTTGTCGTCGACGACGAAGACCTTCTTCTTCTTGCCCTTGTTGTACAGGTACTGCGCGGCGAACGGGCCCTGGATGGCGTCCGTGGTCGCGGTGCGGAAGTACGACTTGTACGGGCGTACCTTCTTGCCGCCGTTCCAGTCCGGGCCCTGGGTGAGGGCCGGGTTGGTGTTGGCGGGGGAGACCTGGACGAGCTTGGCGTCGTCGAAGACCTTCTGCATGGACTCGGCGACGGAGGAGTTCAGGGGGCCGACGGCTCCGAGGACGTCCTTGTCGGCGACGAGTTTGGTGGCGTTGGTCTGGCCCGACGAGGGCTGCCCCTGGTCGTCGAGGGGCTCGACCTTGAACTTCACGCCGTCGACGTAGTTCTTGGAGTTGGCCTGCTTGGCCGCGAGGTCGACGGAGTTGCGGATGCCGAGGCCGAGCGCGGAGAGGTCACCGGTCAGCGGCGCGTCGACGCCGATGACCACCGTGGTGCCGCCGCCCCCGGCATCGTCGCCCTTATCGTCGTCGCGCGAGCCACAGGCGGTGAGGGTGAGTGCCCCCGCGGTGAGTGCAGCGGTGATGGCTATGAGCGAACGTTGACGCACGATCAGTCCTTTCCCCTGGCACGGCTGTCCCTTGTTGGGATGCCGAGTCGAGCGCGGAACCGAACTGACAGGAATCCGGTGGGCGCGGTGACTGGCCGTGACTCTAAGGGCGCCTTTGTGCCAGGTGGAGTGGTCGGACCAAGGCTGTGACGCTCTTGTTATGCCACGGAGTATTCCGGGCTGGAACGCAGGGGGTGGTTGGGCCTGAATAGGACGTTGTTCGGACGATCTCGGCGTATCCGCATGCTGAGAATCTCCAGGACAACTGGCAGGACTGTAAGGGTGTTTGACTCATGACACCCGTGTTCGCGGGCATGCGGCGGTCAACGCCCCGGAAAGATCATTCGCGTATTCCGGACCCAGGATGTAACTCTGCTTCTCGTTTGCGCGCGTATTACGCAGCGTTACTTCCAGGAAAGGGAGTCCGGCATTCCGTGGCACTTCTCCGCATTCGCGGATGTGCATCTTGATGATCAACTTTCGTGGGGTTCCTGATTCCACCGTGAAGGGGGTGGGTGGTGACGTGTCCGCCGACAGTGCCGCCGAGGGCTGGGCGACGCGCCGGACGGTCACCGGCGGTCCCGACTCCTGGGCGAAGGTGACGGCGAAAGTGAAGTCCCGCTCTCCTGCGCGCGGTCGGGACATCTCGCCGGAGTACGTCACGGCCACGCTCTGCGACGGCCAGGGCGGGGCGGGCTCGGGCGGCGGCTCGGGGCGGGTCAGGTAGAGGGTGAGTCCGGCGGCGCCGACGAGCACGGCCGCCGCGACGGCGAGCGCGGTGCGGCGGTGGCGGATCCGGCGCGGATCGAGCCGCACGGGTGCCGCGGTGAGGGTCTCGTGGTCGTAGGTGTCCTCGCCCGGCTCGATCGGGCCGATGGCGTTCACACCCACGGCCCGCCGCTCGGTCCGCCGTCGCGGTAGCGCTGGGCGCACCGCTCGCGGGCCTGTCTGTCGAGCACCTTCCGCCCGGCCGCGGCCGAGTGGCGCTCGCGCTCGGCGCGGGCGGCGTCCAGGACGTCGCGCAGGATCATGTACTGGCCGTTGGACAGGCCCATCGACTGGTAGTCGCCGTAGGTGTCGTCGCCCGATGCGTAGATCTCCCGCGCCCACTTGGTGATGATCTTGGTGCAGAGCTGGGCGGGGGGCGTGGCGCGGGTGCTGGGAGTGGCGCGGGTGCTGGTGCTCGGGGATCCATCGGTACCGGAGCTTCCGCATCCGGTGGCGGCGAGGGCGGTGCCGAGGACGGCGGCGAGGGTGGGCGCACAGAGCTGTATCCGGTGCCTCATGCACCGACGCTAGACCGGACGCGCACGCTCCGACAATGCGTCGCTCCTGCCTGGATGCAGCGGTGCCCCGCGCGGTCCTGTCGGACGGCACGGGGCACGCGGTCCGGCGGTACGGGTCGCCCGCCCCGCGTCAGCTCGCCGCGCCGCCCGCGGTGCCGAGCGGCGGCTGCCCTCCGGCGTCGCGCAGCATGCACGTCAGGCGCGCGCTGCAGACCCGCTTGCCCTGCTCGTCGGTGATCGCGATCTCGTACGTCGCGGTCGAGCGGCCCCGGTGCAGGGGCGTGGCCACGCCGGTGACCAGGCCCGAGCGGGGGCCGCGGTGGTGCGTGCAGTTCAGGTCGACGCCGACGGCGAGCTTTTCGGCGCCGCCGTGCAGCATCGCGCCGACCGAGCCGAGGGTCTCGGCGAGCACCGCGGAGGCGCCGCCGTGCAGCAGGCCGTACGGCTGGGTGTTGCCCTCGACCGGCATGGTGCCGACGACGCGCTCCGCGGACGCCTCCAGGATCTGGACGCCCATGCGGGTGCCGAGGTGGCCCGCGGAGAAGAGGGCGGGCAGGTCGACACCGAGCGCCGCGTACTCCTCGATGACTTCCTGCGGGAACTTCACGCTGTGCTGCTCGCCCATGGGGCCCGGCTCCGTTCGACGTCGATCACTGCCACAGTCGTTGGCACTGTCACTGGCACTGTCCTGAGCGAACGCTCAGTCGACCGGGGATTGTTCCAGGCGTACGACGACGGACTTGCTGGCAGGGGTGTTGCTGGTGTCGGCGGTGGCATCGAGCGGCACCAGGACGTTGGTCTCGGGGTAGTAGGCGGCCGCGCAGCCGCGGGCCGTGGGGTAGTGCACGATCCGGAATCCAGGGGCGCGCCGCTCCACGCCGTCCTGCCACTCGCTGACCAGGTCCGCGTACGTCCCGTCGGCGAAGCCCAGGTTCCGGGCGTCCTCGGGGTTGACCAGGACGACGCGGCGGCCGTTCTTGATGCCTCGGTAGCGGTCGTCGAGGCCGTAGATGGTGGTGTTGTACTGGTCGTGCGAGCGCAGCGTCTGGAGCAGCAGGCGGCCCTCGGGCAGGGCCGGGTACTCGACGGGCGCGGCCGTGAAGTTGGCCTTGCCGGTGGTCGTGGGGAAGCGGCGCTCGTCGCGCGGGGCGTGCGGCAGGGCGAATCCGCCGGGGGCGGCGACCTTGGCGTTGAAGTCCTCGAAGCCGGGGATGACGCGCGCGATGCGGTCGCGCACGGTGGCGTAGTCCTTCTCGAACTCCTCCCAGGGCGTGCGGGAGTCCTCGCCGAGGACGCGGCGCGCCAGGCGGCACACGATGGCGGGCTCGGAGAGCAGCTGCTTGCTCGCGGGCTCCAGGCGTCCGCGCGAGGCGTGCACCATGCCCATGGAGTCCTCGACGGTCACGAACTGCTCGCCGCCTCCCTGGAGATCGCGCTCCGTGCGGCCGAGCGTCGGCAGGATCAGGGCGCGCGCGCCCGTGATCGTGTGCGAGCGGTTCAGCTTGGTGGAGACGTGCACGGTCAGGCGGGCCTTGCGCATGGCCGCCTCGGTGACCTCCGTGTCGGGGGAGGCCGCCACGAAGTTGCCGCCCATCGCGAAGAAGACCTTCGCCTCGCCGTCGCGCAGGGCCCGGATGGCGCGGACGACGTCCAGGCCGTGGTGGCGCGGCGGCGCGAAGCCGAACTCCTTCTCCAGGGCGTCGAGGAAGGCGGGCGCGGGGCGCTCGAAGATGCCCATCGTGCGGTCGCCCTGCACGTTCGAGTGGCCGCGCACCGGGCAGACGCCGGCGCCGGGGCGGCCGATGTTGCCGCGCAGGAGCAGGAAGTTGACCACTTCGCGGATGGTGGGCACGGAGTGCTTGTGCTGGGTCAGGCCCATCGCCCAGCACACGACGGTGCGCCGGGAGGCGAGCACCAGGCGCAGCGCCTCCTCGATCTCGGCGCGCTCCAGGCCGGTCGCCGCGAGGGTGTCGTCCCAGTCGGCGGCGCGGGCGGCGTCGGCGAACTCCTCGTACCCGTGGGTGTGTTCACGGACGAAGTCCTCGTCGACCGCGCCCTCGGTGTCGAGGATCAGCTTGTTCAGGAGGCGGAAGAGGGCCTGGTCGCCGCCGAGGCGGATCTGCAGGAAGAGGTCGGTCAGGGCGGTGCCCTTGAGCATGCCCTGGGGGGTCTGCGGGTTCTTGAAGCGCTCCAGGCCCGCCTCGGGCAGCGGATTGACCGTGATGATCTTCGCGCCGTTGTTCTTCGCCTTCTCCAGGGCGGAGAGCATGCGCGGGTGGTTCGTGCCGGGGTTCTGCCCGGCGACGATGATCAGGTCCGACTGGTAGAGGTCCTCCAGGAGGACGCTGCCCTTGCCGATGCCGATCGTCTCGGTCAGCGCGGAGCCCGACGACTCGTGGCACATGTTCGAGCAGTCGGGCAGGTTGTTCGTGCCGAGCTCGCGGGCGAACAGCTGGTAGAGGAACGCCGCCTCGTTGCTGGTGCGTCCCGAGGTGTAGAAGACGGACTCGTCGGGGCTCTCCAGGGCGGTGAGCTCCTCGGCGACGATGTCGAAGGCGCGCTCCCAGGAGACGGGTTCGTAGCGCTCGGCGCCCTCGGCCAGATACATGGGGTGGGTGAGGCGGCCCTGCTGGCCCAGCCAGTACCCGCTGCGGGTCGCGAGGTCCGCGACGGGGTGCGCGGCGAAGAAGTCGGGGGTGACGCGGCGCAGCGTGGCCTCTTCGGCGACGGCCTTCGCGCCGTTCTCGCAGAACTCCGCCTTGTGCCGGTGGTCGGGCTCGGGCCAGGCGCAGCCGGGGCAGTCGAAGCCGTCCTTCTGGTTGACCCGCAGCAGCGTGAGCGCGGTGCGGCGCACGCCCATCTGCTGCTGCGCGATGCGCAGCGTGTGCCCGATGGCGGGGAGGCCCGCCGCGGCGTGCTGCGCCTCGGCGACCTGCGGCGCGTCCTGGACCGGATCGCCCTTGGGCGGCTTGCTTGCCATGGTCGGCTCCCCTTCGAGCACGTGCGTGAGCTATGTCTCCGATACTCCCACGCACCGGTGACAATGCCGGGGGTCGGGGCTGCCTGGGGCCGGAGTGTCAGTGGGGCGTGGCAGGATCGGGGACGTGGCAGAAAAAGCAGCGAAGAAGAAGTCCGAGACCGCGACGAAGCCGAGTGGCGAGCAGCGTCCGCGCCTGCTCCTCATGGACGGGCACTCCCTGGCGTACCGGGCGTTCTTCGCGCTGCCCGCGGAGAATTTCACGACGGCGACGGGCCAGCCGACGAACGCGATCTACGGCTTCGCGTCGATGCTGGCGAACACGCTGCGCGACGAGGCGCCCACGCACTTCGCGGTGGCCTTCGACGTCTCGCGCAAGACGTGGCGCTCCGAGGAGTTCCCCGAGTACAAGGCGAACCGCTCCAAGACCCCGGACGAGTTCAAGGGGCAGGTCGAGCTGATCGGCGAGATGCTCGACGCGATGCACGCGGTGCGCTTCGCGGTGGACGGCTTCGAGGCGGACGACGTCATCGCCACGCTGGCCACGCAGGCGGAGGCGGCGGGCTTCGAGGTGCTGATCGTCACCGGCGACCGGGACTCCTTCCAGCTGATCACCGAGCACGTGACCGTGCTGTACCCCACCAAGGGCGTCTCCGAGCTGACCCGCTTCACCCCGGAGAAGGTCGAGGAGAAGTACGGGCTCACCCCCAGCCAGTACCCCGACTTCGCGGCGCTGCGCGGCGACCCGTCGGACAACCTGCCGGGCATCCCCGGTGTCGGCGAGAAGACCGCCGCGAAGTGGATCAACCAGTTCGGTTCGTTCGCCGACCTCGTGGAGCGCGCCGAAGAGGTCAAGGGCAAGGCCGGGCAGAACTTCCGCGACCACCTGGACGCGGTGAAGCTCAACCGCCGTCTGACCGAGATGGTGCGCGACGTCGAACTGCCCAAGACGGTCGCCGAGTTGGAGCGCGCTCCGTACGACCGTACGACGCTGGCGATGGTCCTGGACACCCTGGAGATCCGCAATCCGTCGCTGCGCGAGCGGCTGCTCGCCGTCGACCCGGGCGCCGAGGAGGCCGAGCAGACCCCGGCCGAGCCGGGCGTGGAGCTGGACGGCAAGGTGCTCGGCACGGGCGAGCTCGCACCCTGGCTCGCCGAGCACGGCACGGCGGTGCTCGGTGTCGCCACGGTCGACACCTGGCAGCTGGGCGCGGGCTCGGTGACGGAGGTGGCGCTGGCCGCCGCCGGGGGAGCGGCCGCCTGGTTCGACCCGGCCGCGCTTGACGAGGCCGACGAGAAGGCGTTCGCGGCGTGGATCGCCGACGCTCACAAGCCGAAGGTCCTGCACAACGCGAAGGCCGTGATGCGGGTCTTCCCCGAGCACGGCTGGCGGGTCGACGGCGTCTCCATGGACACGGCGCTCGCCGCGTACCTGGTCAAGCCGGGCCGCCGTTCCTTCGCCCTGGACGCGCTCTCCCTGGAGTACCTGGGCCGTGAGCTGGCGCCCGCGTCCGCCGCCGAGGGGCAGCTCGCCTTCGGTACGGAGGAGGACGACACGGCCGAGGCCGAGTCGCTGATGGCGCAGGCCCGCACCGTCCTCGACCTGGGCACCGCCTTCGGCGAGAAGCTCCAGGAGGTCGGCGCGAGCGACCTGTTGACGGACATCGAGCTGCCGACGTCCACGCTCCTGGCCCGTCTGGAGCGGCACGGCATCGCCGCCGACCGCGCCCATCTGGAGGCGATGGAGCAGCAGTTCGCCGGCGCGGTGCAGCAGGCCGTGAAGGAGGCGCACGAGGCCGCGGGGCACGAGTTCAACCTGGGCTCGCCCAAGCAGCTCCAGGAAGTCCTCTTCGGCGAGCTGAACCTGCCCAAGACGAAGAAGACGAAGACCGGTTACACCACGGACGCCGACGCGTTGGCCTGGCTCGCGGCCCAGACCGAGAACGAGCTTCCGGTCATCATGCTGCGCCACCGCGAGCAGGCGAAGCTGCGCGTCACCGTCGAGGGCCTGATCAAGACGATCGCCGCGGACGGCCGCATCCACACCACGTTCAACCAGACGGTCGCGGCGACGGGTCGTCTCTCCTCCACCGACCCGAACCTCCAGAACATCCCCGTGCGTACGGACGAGGGCCGGGCGATCCGCCGCGGCTTCGTGGTCGGCGAGGGCTTCGAGTCCCTCATGACCGCGGACTACAGCCAGATCGAGCTGCGGGTGATGGCGCACCTCTCCGAGGACGAGGGCCTCCTCGAGGCGTTCACCTCCGGCGAGGACCTGCACACCACGGTGGCCTCGCAGGTGTTCGGCGTGGACGGCTCCGACGTCGACGCGGAGATGCGGCGCAAGATCAAGGCCATGTCGTACGGCTTGGCGTACGGCCTCTCGGCGTTCGGTCTCTCCCAGCAGTTGAACATCGACGCGGGTGAGGCGCGTGCGCTGATGGACACGTACTTCGAGCGGTTCGGCGGGGTGCGCGACTATCTGCGCCGCGCGGTCGACGAGGCGCGTGCCACGGGCTACACGGAGACGATGCTGGGCCGCCGCCGGTATCTGCCCGACCTCAACAGCGAC
The DNA here is from genome assembly GCF_002556545.1 of Streptomyces formicae. NCBI lineage: Bacteria > Bacillati > Actinomycetota > Actinomycetes > Kitasatosporales > Streptomycetaceae > Streptomyces > Streptomyces formicae. The sequence continues at coordinate 2,353,181 of NZ_CP022685.1, read as the reverse complement.
AACCGCCAGCGCCGCGAGATGGCCGAGCGGATGGCGCTCAACGCGCCGATCCAGGGCACGGCGGCGGACATCGTCAAGATCGCGATGCTGAACGTGCATCGCGCGCTGACGGAGGCGAAGCTCGAGTCCCGGATGCTGCTCCAGGTCCACGACGAAATCGTCCTGGAGATCGCCGCCGGGGAGCGCGCGAAGGTCGAGGAGCTGGTCCGCAGGGAGATGGCCGGTGCGGTGTCGCTGCGGGCGCCGTTGGATGTGTCGGTGGGGGTCGGGGCGGACTGGGAGTCTGCGGCGCACTAGCCCTCCCGGGCGGGGAGGCGGATTCCGGGGCTGGCCCGCGCCGGGTGGGTTTTGCCCTCCCGGGCGGGGAGGCGGATTCCCGGCTTTGTCCGCTCCGGGTGGGTCCTGCCCACCCGGGGCGGGGGCGCTTGCCGCGTCGCCGTACTGGTCTGCGGCCGCGTCGTGGCCGCTCGCGCAGTTCCCCGCGCCCCTTTGGGGCGCCTTCCCCGGCGCGCTCCTGCGCGGGCGGGGGGCGCAGTGGGGCGAGCCCCGCAGGGGCGCGGGGAACTGCGCGCCCAGCCACGACGCACCCGCAGGTTCCCACCGGCCCAAGCTCCAGCTCCACGCAGTGGGTCTCACCCGCGTGGCCCCCGGCGGGACGCACCGCCCAAGGCCCAGGGGCCAGGATGAACCATGGCCCTTCACCTGCGAAAGCGCCGCACGGCCATCGTCGCGGCGCTCACGACGGCTCTTCTGGCTCCGATATCCGCGACCGCGGCCGACGCCAGTTCTCAGCAGGGCAGAGCGCTCTGCACGGCACGCCGCGATCCCGCTCTCGCCGCCCGGATGTCCCATGACATCCGGGCGGCGCTGTCGTCGAGGACCGGCAGCGTCTCCGTCGCCGTGCACGACACCCGCACCGGACTGTTCTGCCAGTTGGCGGGCGGGCGGCGTTACGACGCGGCGAGCGTCGCCAAGGTCATGATGATGGAGGCCACGCTGCGCCGCGCCCAGGAGTGGCGGCGCGGCCTCACCGCGTGGGAGCGACGGAAGATCCGCCCCATGATCACCGGTTCGGACAACAACGCGGCCCGGCGGATCTGGAACGACCTGGGCCACCCCTACCTCTCCCGTTTCCTGCGCCGCGTCGGCACCACCGCCACCAGCCTCGGCCCGTCCCGCCTCTGGGGCCTGACCCGGACCACCGCGGCCGACCAACTGCGGCTGCTCGGCGTCCTCACCGGCGCCCGTGACGTGCTCAAGCCGACCGCGCGCGCCTACGGGCTGCGGCAGATGGCCGACGTCCGGCGCGACCAGCGCTGGGGCGTGCCCGCGGGCATGCCGCGCGGCATCCGCGCCCACCTCAAGAACGGCTGGCTGCCGCGCGCCACCCACGGCTGGCGGGTGCACAGCGTCGGCGCGTTCACCGGCGGCGGCCGCACCTACCGGATCGTCGTCCTCTCGCACGACAACCCGACGATGGCGTACGGGGTGCGTACCGTGGAACGCGTCGCACAGGCCGTGCACCGGGGCCTCAACAAGGGGCGTGCCGTGGGGCAGGGGCTCACCCCGGAGGACGAGATCAGCGAGGTGCCCGACGGCTCGGTCCCCGAGACCGCGGACGACGTCGACCCGGCCTCGTAACAGCCCTGTCCCCGTCTCACGGCCAACTGGTGAATATCGGGCACGAACGGGTTCTAGCACGCCGCAAGTTGTCGTAGTGTCGCCTGAGTCGCCCCGCTGGGGAGCACGCGCGTACGAAGGCAAGCGTGTACGGAGGCGGGCGCGGCGCGCAAGTGTCGACAATGGGGAGGGGTGGCTCGGTCATGGCGCCGGTTATCGGCAGGCGGCTGCGCAGAGGAGCGGTGACCACCGCGGTGGCCGCGGCGGCGGTGGCGGCACTCGCCGCGTCGGGGGCTCCCGGAGCGACGGGCGTCCCCCGCGACGAACGGGCCGCGGGTGCCGCGGACACGCCCCCACCGGTCGGTGACTCCGCGACCGGCAACTCGCCGTACTACACGGACCTGCCGCCCCTGCAGAGCCCCGTCCCGCCGACCGGCGCCCCGCCGAACGGCGGCGACAAGGAGGCCGAGGCGGGCCTGCCCGCCACCGTCCTGGACGCGTACAAGAAGGCCGAGTCCGAGCTCGCGGACGCCAGGCCGGGGTGCAACCTCCCCTGGCAACTGCTGGCCGCCATCGGCAAGGTCGAGTCGGGCCAGGCCCGCGGCGGCCGCGTCGACGCCAACGGCACGACGCTCACCCCGATCCTCGGCCCGGTCCTGAACGGCAACGGCTTCGCGAAGATCACCGACACCGACAAGGGCGCGTACGACGGCGACACGACGCACGATCGCGCGGTCGGCCCCATGCAGTTCATCCCGTCGACGTGGGCCACCTCCGGCAAGGACGGCAACAACGACGGCAAGAAGGACCCCAACAACATCTACGACGCGGCGCTCGCGGCGGGCTACTACCTCTGCGCGAACGACCGTGATCTGGCCGTCGAGGCCGACCTGCACAAGGCGATCCTGAGTTACAACCGCTCTACGGAGTACCTGAACACGGTCCTGTCGTGGCTGGAGTACTACCGCAAGGGCACCCACGAGGTCCCGGACGGCAAGGGCGTTCTGCCGGACGACCGCAGCGACACCCGCTTCCCGTCCAACGGCTCGGGTCCCGGCGCGAAGCACCCGGGTACCGCCGCGAAGAACCCGACGCCGAAGCCGAACACGGGCGGCAAGACGCCGGGCGACAAGAGCCCCGGCGGCAAGCCCCCGGGGAAGGGCGACGGCGGCGGCACCAAGCCCACGCCGCCCGGCGACGGCGGCTCGCAGAAGCCCGGGCCCTCCCCGGCCGAGCGGGTCGACGTGCTGGCGAACGCCGGTACGGGAGACCTCGTCGCGAAGACGGGCGACGCCTTCACCGAGCGCGTCGCGGTGCGCGCGGAGGCGAAGTCGGGTGCGTTCGTGGCCAAGGTCAAGGTGAAGTTCACCGTCGTCGGTGACACGGACGCCCGCTTCGCGGGCGGTGCGAAGAGCGCCACGGCCACCACGGGCATCACCGGCAAGGCGACCGCCCCGGTGCTCGAAGCGGGGCACAAGAGCGGCGAGTTCGTGGTGCGCGCCACGGTCGTGGGCCGCTCGCTGCCCGGCGTCGACTTCGACGCCGAGGTCGCCGCACGCCAGGCCGACGCGCTCGCCAGGACCAGCGACAAGGCGCTGACCTGCGAGGCGGGCAAGGAGTTCGCGGACAGGGTCGAGGTCAAGGCGACGTACAAGGGCAAGGTCGCGGACGGTGTCGCGACCACCGCCACGCTGGTCAAGTCGGCGACGGACGCGACCGTCAACGACAAGGGCCCCTACTTCAAGGACGCGGACGGCAAGCCGGTCCGCACCCTCAAGGGCCTCAAGACCGACGCGAACGGCGTGCTGAAGCTCCCGAAGATGTACGCGGACGACGCGGCGGGCACGTACCTGCTCCGCGTCGCCACGGCCGGCGGCGGCACGCTCACCGTCGAACTGAAGGTGACCGCGGCGGAGCCCGACGCGACTCCCTCGCCGAGCACCTCGTCGAGCGCCTCCCCGACCACGTCTCCGAGCGCCTCCACGAGTCCTTCGCCCAGCAGCTGACCGGGCGGCCGTCCGGCCGCCGCGCGACTCCTCGGAACCGCCCCTGCGCCACCCACGGCGCAGGGGCGGTTCCGTGTTGGTGCAACGTGTTCTCATCTGACCCGTCCGTTGCTACGGTGCCCGCCCTGACGCCCTATCAGTTCTGGCCGCACGCCGAATCGGGAGGCCCCGTATGCGCGCCCTCATCGCCGCCGCCACCGGCCTCGCCGTCGCGTTCGCCCTGGTCCTGACGATCACGGCGATCGGCGCCCCACCGGGCGAGACGTCGCCCAAGCCGCTCCTCACCACTGTCCCCAAGCACCCATAGACGTAGGGAGGTCGCGCGATGCGCCGCAAGGCCAGCCTCGTCCTGCTCGCCTTCGCCGTGTTCTTCACGGCCATGTCCCCGCTCATGCGCTGGTACGCCTTCCCGCGCCTGGCCAAGATCCCGCCGAGCCAGTACCAGAACGCGGTCCTGGAGGCGAAGAACCCGACGCTCATCGACTACGGCTCCATGTCGGCCAAGAAGGTCGACAAGGTCACCATCGTGCAGACCCTCAAGGGCAACGTGGAGGCGTCGGAGAAGATCGAGAAGAGCGCCGACCGCGACGTCGTCGTCTGGGACGCCCTCTCCTACATCCAGGACGCCGACGGCAAGATGGTCTCCAAGGTCCCCGAGCGCTACATCTTCGACGCGCACAGCCAGGAGCCCGTGCACGCCACGGGGGAGGCGGTCGACGGCGACCCGGTCAAGCGCGAGGGCATCGAGTTCAAGTGGCCCTTCCTGACCGAGAAGAGGGACTACGAGTACTTCGACGCACAGGCCCGCATCACCCGGCCCATCCACTACAAGGGCACCCGGACCTTCCGCGGCGTGAAGGTCTACTACTTCGAGCAGACCATCCCCTGGACCAAGGTCTCCTTCCCCAAGACGATGCCGGTCAAGGGCATCACTCCGGAGTCCCTCGCCAAGACCGGCACCACCCGCTGGTACACCACGGTCCGCAAGTTCTGGGTCGAGCCGACCACCGGGGCGCCCGTCTACGGCGAGGAGATCCAGAAGAACGAACTGCGCGGCGGCAGCCTGCTCGGCGGCCGCGACAAGGTCACCGTCTTCGCCGGGCACGTGAAGATGCGCGAGGACTACATCGAGAACACCGTCGACCTGGTCACGTCCCAGCGGGTCCTGGTGCTCCTGCTCACCTCGTACCTCCCCTGGGGCTTCCTCGGTCTCGGCATTCTGCTGCTCGCGCTCTCCCTCTGGCTGGAGGCCCGCAGCCGCAGGCCGGGCGACCCGGAGCCCACGGCGTCCAGCGATCCCGAACCCGAACCCGTCAACGCCTAGGCGCCGGAGCCCCGCTGGGCCTGGCGGGCCTTGGTGTACCGAGTGGGGGCGGCCGTCGCCGGATCCTCGGGCCACGGATGCCTCGGATAGCGCCCGCGCAGCTCGGACCGCACCGCCCGGTACCCGCCGTCCCAGAAGGACGCGAGATCGGCGGTGACGGCCGCGGGGCGCCCCGCCGGGGACAGGAGGTGGACGACGACGGGGGCCGTGCCGCCCGCGATCCGCGGGGTCTGGGCGAGGCCGAACATCTCCTGGAGCTTCACGGCGAGCACGGGCTGTTCGGGGTCGGAGTAGTCGATCCGGATCCTGGACCCGCTCGGCACCTCGAACCGCTCGGGGGCCAACTCGTCGAGGCGGGCGGCCTCGCCGGTCGCCCACGGCAGGAGCCGCGCGAGCGCCTGCCCGGCGTCGATCCGCCCCAGGTCGGCCCGGCGCCGCGCCGTGGACAGCTCAGGCTCCAGCCATTCGTCCACGCGCGCGTGGAGGGCCTCTTCCGCTACGTCGGGCCAGGGCGGCCCGAGCCGCAGGTGCAGGAAGGCGAGCCGCTCGCGCAACTCCCGGGCGCCCCGCGACCACTTCAGGAGCCCGGTGCCCTCCTCCCGCAGTCCGGCGACGAGACCCTCGCGCACGAGGGCGGGGTCGGGGTTCTTCAGAGGTCGCACCGTGAGCTCCACCGCGCCCAGGCGCTCCACGTGCCGGGTGACGAGGTCGCCGCCCGACCAGGCCACCTCCTCGCCCTCGGAGCGCAGCGGGGCGGCCGCGCGCCGCGCGACGTCCTCGTCGATGTGCCCGCCGAGCAGCACGCGCGCGTGCCCCGCGCCCACGGGCCGGTCGGCCACCGCGACGCTGATCCACTCCGCGCCCGCCAGCGCGGACCCCTGGCGCGCCTCGGCCCGGGTGCCGCCCGCCATCAGATAGACCCCGCCGCCCACGGCGCGCGCCACCCGCTCGGGGAACGCGAGAGCGGCCACCATCCCGGCGACCCGCTCATCGGTGCCACCGCGCTGCTCCCGGTCGGGGCCGGTCCGCTCCCGTTCGCCGCCGGGCGCCGACGCGGTGAGGCGCCGCGCCTCGGTACGCCAGCGGGCCGCGTACCCGTCCCCGCCGCGCCGCGCCGAGCGCCACGCCCCCGCGAGGTCGTCCCCGTACTCACGGGGCGGCTCCTCGCTCAGCAGGGCCACCACCTCCGCCGCCCGCCGGGTACCGACGAGGGGAGCCGCGTCGAGGAGGGCGCGGGCCAGCCGCGGATGCAGGCCCACCCGGGCCATCCGCGTGCCCCGCCCGGTCACCCGGCCGGTCTCCGCCTCCACGGCGCCGACCGCCGCGAGGACGTCCCGCGCCGCCGCCAGCGCACCGGCGGGGGGCGGGTCGAGCAGGGCGAGCCCGGAGGCGTCGGGATCGCCCCAGCAGGCCGCCTGGAGGGCGAACGCGGCGAGGTCCGCCACCTTGATCTCCGGTGCGGGGAAGCGCGGCAGGCGCCCGTCCTCGGCCTCCGCCCAGCACCGGTAGACGGCACCCGGCGCCTCACGCCCGGCGCGGCCCGCCCGCTGCCGCCCTGCCGCCTGCGAGGCCCGCACCGTCGCCAGCGCGCTCAGCCCGCGCGCGTGGTCGACGCGCGGCTCGCGGGCCAGGCCCGAGTCCACCACCACCCGCACCCCGGGCACCGTCAGGGACGACTCGGCCACGGACGTGGCGAGCACCACCCGCCGCCGTTCGCCCCCGGCGAGCACCGCGTCCTGCACCGCGGCGGGCGCCCGCCCGTGCACCTGAAGCACCTCGACGTCCCCGAGCCCGCCCAACTGCCCGGCCACCCGAGCGATCTCACCGACCCCCGGCAGGAAGCACAGGACGTCGCCCGCGCGTTCGGCGAGGGCCCGCCGCACCACCGACGCCACATGGGTCAGCAGCGCGGGGTCGACCCGCATGCCGTGCGGCGGCCGCACGGGGCGGGCGGGCGGCGCCCACACCACCTCCACGGGGTGCGCGATGCCCCGGGCCTCCACTACGGGAGCGTCACCGAGGATCCGCGCCCAGCCCTCGGCGTCGGTCGTCGCGGACGCCGCCACCAGGCGCAGCTCAGGCCGCAGCGCGGCGCGCACGTCCACCAGGAAGGCCGCCACGGTGTCCGCGTCCAGATGCCGCTCGTGGCACTCGTCGATGATGACGACGTCCACGCCGCTCAACTCCTGGTCCCGCTGGAGCCGTTGCAGCAGGACGCCGGTCGTGACGACCTCCACGCGCGTGCGCGGCCCCACCTGGCGCTCGCCGCGCACGGTGTACCCGACGCGCTCGCCCGGCTTCTCGCCGAGCAGCCACGCCATCCGGCGCGCGGCGGCCCGTGCGGCGATGCGCCGCGGCTCGGCGACGACGACGCGGCGCTCCTGGGCGTCGTCAGGACCGCCGGGCAGGCCGTCGAGCAGACCGGCGAGGGCCAGCGGCACCAGCGTCGTCTTGCCCGTCCCGGGCGGGGCGCACAGCACGGCGCTGCCCGGCCCCTCCAGAGCGGCACGGAGGGCGGGCAGCGCGTCGCGTACGGGCAGGTCCAGGGCGTCGTAACGGAGAGCGGTCACGCACTCAGTCTCGTACGCACACGTAGATGGCCGTCCCCGGGATCAGGTTTCCGCGCAGCGGGGACCAGCCGCCCCACTCCTGGGTGTTCCAGGCGGGCCACTCCGGCTCGGCGATGTCCACGAGCCGGAAGCCCGCGGCGACGATGTCGCGCACCCGGTCGCCGATGGTCCTGTGGTGCTCCACGTAGACGGCGTTGCCCTGGTCGTCCTGCTCCACATAAGGAGTGCGGTCGAAGTAGGAGGCCGCCACGGAGAGGCCCTCCGGGCCCGGCTCGTCGGGGAACGCCCAGCGGAAGGGGTGCGTCGCGGAGAAGACGAAGCGCCCGCCGGGGCGCAGCACGCGATGCACCTCCTTCAGGACGAGGACGGGCTCGGCGACGAAGGGCAGCGCTCCGTAGGCGGAGCAGGCGAGGTCGAAGGAGCCGTCCTTGAAGGGCAGCACTCCGGCGTCGGCCTGCACCAGCGGCACCGTGCCGCCGATCCGCAGCGCGTGCTGGAGCTGGCGGTGCGAGAGATCGAGGGCGACGGGACGGGCGCCCTGGGTGAGGAGCCAGCGCGAGCACTGGGCGGCACCCGCGCCGATCTCCAGGACGTCCTTGCCCTTGAGGCTCTCGGGCGGACCGAGGAGCTCGGCCTCCACCTCGTCGAGCCCCTCGGGGCCCCACACGAAGCGGTCGTCCCCGAGGAACGTGCCGTGCTCGATCTGGTACTCGTCGGCGTTCCGGTCCCACCAGCCGCGGTTCGCGCGGCTGCTCTCGGTGACGTTGGCGTCACGCCGGGTGGCTTCGGGCTCGGGCAGCTCGGACTCTTGGATGATCGGCTCCATCGTCGTAATCTTCCGTATCCTTCGTCGAATCTCGGCGCGAAGGGGGCGCTGTGCGGCCCGTGTGGCCTCAGTCGACAGGAATTGTGCCGGGTATGCGGTGTTCCGCCCCGGGTGTGCGCCTTCGCGCATTGACCCTGTCCGGCTGCCCCCGTATGCTACAAGTTGCGCTGCGAGCCTGCGCTCCTCAGACATAGCAGGCTGCGCTCGCGTCTGTTGTATGTCCCCTCGGTTGTCGAGGCGCCTTCCGTTTCGCGGAAGTCGCGCTTCCTAGGCTGTCCGGCTTCTTCAGAGCGAAATCGGCTCCGGCGCGTTGCAGTACCTACGACTTCAATGTCCGTACCGGAGCCCTTACCCACATGACGAGCAGCACCGAGACCACCGCCACCACCCCGCAGGTAGCGGTCAACGACATCGGTAACGAGGAAGCCTTCCTCGCCGCGATCGACGAGACGATCAAGTACTTCAACGACGGCGACATCGTCGACGGCGTCATCGTGAAGGTCGACCGGGACGAGGTCCTGCTCGACATCGGTTACAAGACCGAAGGCGTCATCCCGAGCCGCGAGCTCTCCATCAAGCACGACGTCGACCCGAACGAGGTCGTCGCCGTCGGTGACGAGATCGAGGCCCTGGTTCTCCAGAAGGAGGACAAGGAAGGCCGTCTGATCCTGTCCAAGAAGCGCGCTCAGTACGAGCGTGCCTGGGGCACGATCGAGAAGATCAAGGAAGAAGACGGCATCGTCACCGGTACCGTCATCGAGGTCGTCAAGGGTGGTCTCATCCTCGACATCGGCCTCCGTGGCTTCCTGCCGGCCTCCCTCGTCGAGATGCGCCGCGTCCGCGACCTCCAGCCCTACGTGGGCAAGGAGCTCGAGGCCAAGATCATCGAGCTGGACAAGAACCGCAACAACGTGGTCCTGTCCCGCCGTGCCTGGCTCGAGCAGACCCAGAGCGAGGTCCGTCAGACCTTCCTCACGACCCTGCAGAAGGGCCAGGTCCGCTCCGGCGTCGTTTCCTCGATCGTCAACTTCGGTGCGTTCGTGGACCTCGGCGGCGTCGACGGTCTCGTGCACGTCTCCGAGCTTTCCTGGAAGCACATCGACCACCCCTCCGAGGTTGTCGAGGTCGGCCAGGAAGTCACCGTCGAGGTCCTCGACGTGGACATGGACCGCGAGCGCGTGTCCCTGTCGCTCAAGGCGACGCAGGAAGACCCGTGGCAGCAGTTCGCCCGCACGCACCAGATCGGGCAGGTTGTTCCCGGTAAGGTCACCAAGCTCGTTCCGTTCGGTGCGTTCGTGCGCGTCGACGAGGGCATCGAGGGCCTGGTCCACATCTCCGAGCTGGCCGAGCGCCACGTGGAGATCCCGGAGCAGGTCGTCCAGGTCAACGACGAGATCTTCGTCAAGGTCATCGACATCGACCTCGAGCGTCGCCGGATCTCGCTGAGCCTCAAGCAGGCCAACGAGTCCTTCGGTGCCGACCCGTCGGCCGTCGAGTTCGACCCGACCCTGTACGGCATGGCCGCGTCCTACGACGACCAGGGCAACTACATCTACCCCGAGGGCTTCGACCCCGAGACGAACGACTGGCTCGAGGGCTTCGAGACCCAGCGTGAGGCTTGGGAGGGCCAGTACGCCGAGGCGCAGACGCGCTTCGAGCAGCACCAGGCCCAGGTCATCAAGTCCCGCGAGGCGGACGCCCAGGCCGAGGCCGAGGGTGCGGCGGCTCCGGCCGGCGCCGCTCCGGCCGCGTCCGGCGGTGGCGGCGGCGGTTCGTACTCCTCGGAGTCGGACGACAACTCCGGCGCCCTTGCTTCGGACGAGGCGCTTGCCGCGCTTCGTGAGAAGCTTGCCGGCGGTCAGAGCTGAGGCTCGCCTCTAGGCGGTTGTAGCTGAACGTTGCGGGCCCGTGCCTCCTTCTTGGAGGTGCGGGCCCGCTTCTTTGCGTTTCGGGTGCGGCTCTGTGGGGGCTGGGCGCGCAGTTCCCCGCGCCCCTAACGGGCTCGTCCCTTCGGGACCTTGCCCTCAGGGGGTCACCGTGATGTTCAGATGCAGGCCGTAGCCGCCCCCGGCGGTGAGCACCGCCTTCGGTGAACCGGTCATCGTGACGCGGGAGTTCGCGCTCGCCGCCACGGACGTCTTGAAGTTCCCGGAGTACGTTCCGTCGGCGAGGTGGATCGTGTCGCCGGGGGAGGCGTCGGCCAGGGCACTCTTCAGCTCGGCCGCGGTGGAGACCTCTACGGTCCGCGCGGGGGCGGGTGAGGCGGTCGCGGCCGTCGCCAGTCCTCCGGAGGCGGCCGCCGTGGTGAGCAGGGCGGTCAGGAGCGTTCGTCGGGTGCGCATGGGGGGTGGCCTTCCCGTCGGTGTGGAGTTTGTGTATGTGAACCATGAGTTCGCATATGAACGTAGGGGCGTGGCGTGTCCTCGTCAAGGTATGGACCAGGGTGGGGCGGGCCGTGAACTCGGCGTCCTCCCGGGGGTGTTCACGCGCACGAACATCAACGCCGTTGCCTGTCACGGGAAGGGGACCTCAAGAAGGGCCTTAAGGGCGGGTGAGAAGTCGCTGTGAAGGGACGCGGGCGGGAATGCCCATGTCGTCCCGTGCGTTCTTCTTTACGAACACGAGGAGGAGCGGTCACAGTGCTTGATCCGCAGGGTTTGTACGCATGGGAGCCGAAGGGCCTCGCCGTCGTCGACATGGCGCTCGCCCAGGAGTCGGCCGGTCTTGTCATGCTCTACCACTTCGACGGATACATCGACGCGGGCGAAACCGGCGACCAGATCGTCGAGCGGCTCACGGACAGCCTCCCCGGGCAGGTGGTGGCGCGCTTCGACCACGACCGGCTCGTCGACTACCGCGCCCGCCGCCCGCTGCTCACCTTCCGGCGCGACCGCTGGACCGACTACGAGGTGCCCACGCTCGACGTGCGCCTCGTCCAGGACGCCACGGGAGCGCCCTTCCTGCTGCTCTCCGGGCCCGAGCCCGACATCGAGTGGGAGCGGTTCGCCGCGGCCGTCAAGGAGGTCGTCGAGCGGCTCGGCGTGCGCCTCTCGGTGAACTTCCACGGCATCCCCATGGGCGTGCCGCACACCCGCCCCGTCGGCCTCACGCCGCACGGCAACCGCACCGACCTGGTGCCGGGCCACCGCAGCCCCTTCGACGAGGCGCAGGTGCCCGGCAGCGCCGCCTCCCTGGTCGAGTACCGCCTCCTCGAGGCGGGCCACGACGTGCTCGGCGTGGCCGCGCACGTGCCGCACTACATCGCGCGCTCCGCGTACCCGGACGCGGCCCTCACCGTCCTGGAGGCGATCACCGCCGCCACCGGTCTGGTGCTGCCCGGCGTCGCGCACGGACTGCGCACCGAGGCGCACCGCACCCAGACCGAGATCGACCGGCAGATCCAGGAGGGCGACGAGGAGCTCGTCGCGCTCGTCCAAGGACTTGAGCATCAGTACGACGCGGCGGCCGGGTCCCAGGAGCGGGGCAACATGCTCGCCGAGCCGATGGACATCCCCTCCGCCGACGAGATCGGCCGTGAATTCGAACGCTTCCTCGCCGAGCGGGAGGGCGACGCGTAAGGGCAGGGCCTAAGCTGCCGGTCATGCTGAAGGTGGGCCTGACCGGCGGTATCGGCGCCGGCAAGAGTGAGGTGTCGCGGCTGCTCGTGGCGCGCGGTGCCGTCCTGATCGACGCGGACAAGATCGCCCGTGAGGTGGTGGAACCGGGAACTCCGGGTCTGGCGGCGGTCGTTGAGGCTTTCGGGCGGGAGGTGCTCGCCCCGGACGGTTCGCTGGACCGTCCGAAGCTGGGTGGCATCGTCTTCGCCGACCCGGAGAGGCTCGCCGTACTGAACGCGATCGTGCACCCCCTCGTCGGCGCCCGCTCCGCCGAGCTCGAGGAGTCCGCGTCCGGTGTCGCGGTGGTCGTGCACGACGTGCCGCTGCTCACGGAGAACGGCCTCGCGCCGCTGTACGACCTGGTGGTCGTCGTCGACGCGAGCCCCGAGACCCAGCTGGACCGCCTGGTGCGGCTGCGCGGCATGAGCGAGGACGACGCCCGCGCGCGGATGGCCGCGCAGGCCACGCGCGAGAAGCGCCTGGAGATCGCGGACGTCGTCATCGACAACGACGGGCCGATCGACGGGCTCGCCGAGCGGGTGGGCGCGGTCTGGGAGGACCTCGCGCGGCGGGCGCGGCAAGAGTCGTAGCAGTAGTCGTAGGGGTGCGGCGGCAGGGCGTAGGGGAGGCGGGCGGTGGTCGTACTCGCGGCGCTGACGGCGTTCGGTGGTCTTGTCGCGGTCCTCGCGGGCGCGTACGGCCTGCGGCAGACCCGGCGCATCAGCGCCGCGGGAGCCGTGGCGCAGGCCCTGGTCAAGGCCGCGCCACCGGGTGCCGAGCGGCCCACGTTGCAGTTCGAGACGGTGGACGGGCGGGTCGTCGAGGTCGTCTCGCCCGTCCCCTCCACCCGGCGCAGACCGCTCGCGTCGGGCGACCGGGTGCGCCTCGCGTACGACACCGAGGACCCGCGCGAGACGGTGCTGCTCGGCGGCGAGCGCACGGGGCTCGACCGGGCCTTCGTGGGCGCGGGGCTGGCGCTGGTCGTGCTGGGCGCCGTGCTGGTGGTCGTCGCGCTCTGACCGTTCTCCGTGCGCGGGGTGGAATAGGCGGGACCGCGGCGGGCGTTGAGGCCGGTGAGAGAGGGAAGGAATGCAGCGTGCCTGACATCACCCCGGAGACGCACGTCATCGACTTCCGTGCGGCGGAGCAGCTCCTGGCCGCGCGGGATCCGCGTGGTGCGGTGAAGCTCCTGGACACGGTCATCGCCGCCCACCCCGAGAACACCGCGGCCCGGCTGCTCCGGGCGCGCGCCTTCTTCGCCGCCGCGCAACTGCGCGCCGCCGAGCTGGAGTTCAGCATCGTCCTGGAGCGCGAGCCGGACAACGCGTTCGCGCACTTCGCGCTCGCCCGCACCTACGAGCGCGGCTCGCGCCAGGAGCAGGCGCGGCGCCATTTCCGGCTCGCGGCCGCGTTGGACCCGCAGCCGGAGTACCTGGCGGCCGCGCGGTTCGACGACGGCGCGCGCCGCGAGGACGGCACGACGCGCCGCGACGAGGGCGACGGCGCGGGCTAGGACGTGCCGGGCGGCGTCCTCGGCGGTTCGTACGGCGGGATGTCGCGGCCCGGCTGGTAGTGCGGGCCCTGTCGCAGACGGCGCACGACCACGGCCAGATCGGTGACGACCACCAGGCAGAGCACGCCGCAGGCCACCGCCCACCCCGTGCGCCCGGTGAGCGCGAAGACGGTCGTGCCGAACGCCGCCCAGATCAGACCCCATACGCTGAACCAGAGGCGCATGCGCAGCGGGCTGCGCGCGGTCACCGGTTCACTGCCTGTGCGCTTCAGGATGCGGCTCATGAGAGGTCATCTCCTCCTTCCAGGGTAAGAGGGTGAGAACGTGCTGGAGGCGTTGCGGGCCGACGAACAGCTCGCGGGCTGGCTCGGGGGCATGGAGAGCGCGGGCGGGCCACCGGCGCGGGCGGTGCTTCCGGAGGCCGACGAGCTCCCGGAGACGCTGCTCGACCTCGCCGTCCCGCACGAGGACGTCAACGGTCTGGTGGCGCTGCGCGACCGGCTGTGGGAGGACGAGGAGGCGCGGCGGCTGCTCGACCGCTGCGTCGACGCGCTCGTACGCGACATGGGGAAGCCCGGTGGCACCCCGGAGTTCCCGGTGCTGCCCGACGGGCTCGGGGAGCTCGGGCGCTGCTTCTTCGTGTACGTCTATGTCGCGGCGCTGCCGTACGCGCGGGAGTACCACCGGGGCCGGGGCATACCCGATGAGGTGTCGCGCCGCACGCTCGCCGACCTCGGTCGGCACCTGGCCGTGCACCGCAGGGCGCGCGGCGGCCGTGGCCTGCTCGTGCCGGGCTGGAACGGGCTGCATTTCCGGGGCGAGCTCTATCAACTGGGGCGGCTCCAGTTCCAGCGGGCCGTGCTGGGGGAGCGGATGGGTGGCGCGGTGGCCCGAGCTGGTGCTCGTGCTGGTGGTGGTGCCGGGCGCGTGGTGGGCCCGGGGGACCCCTGTCTCAACCTCCACATCACCGACTACCGGGGGCCGTTGAGCCCCGAGGCCTGTGACCGCTCCCTCGATCTGGCGCGGGAGTTCTTCGCGCGGCACTTCCCCGAGGAACGATATGAGACAGCCGTGTGCCACTCCTGGCTGCTCGATCCGCAGCTGAGGCGCTACCTGCCCGCGGATTCGAACATCGTCCGCTTCCAGGACCGATTCCACCCGGCCGACGGCTATGGGCAGGATCCGGACGACAGCACTCCGGTCGGCTTCGTCTTCGGCGACCGCGACCTCGCCGTGGACCGGCTGCCCAGGCGCACCACGGTGGAGCGGGCGGTCGGCGACCATTTGCGGTCCGGTGGGCACTGGTACGGAGGGCATGGCTGGTTCTCGCTGTAGGAGGCGGGTCGGCCGGGGAGGCGGGAACGGGCCGCGCGGGCGCTTCGTTGGCGGGGCATGGGTGTGGAGATGCGTGAGGGATATGAGGGGACGGGCCCCGGCGCGATCACGCCGGACGGCTGCGCGGTCGAGCTGTACGCGCGCCTGTCCGTCGGGGAGGAGCCCGACGTCATCGCCGGGGCCGTGCCGTCCGGGGCGCACATTCTCGAACTGGGCAGCGGCGCGGGGCGGGTGACCCGTCCGCTGCTCGCCCGGGGTTTCCGGGTGACGGCCGTGGACGAGTCGGCCGAGATGCTGGCGAAGGTCGCCGAGCTCGACGGCGGGGTGCGTACGGTCCGCAGCCCGATCGAGAAGCTGGACCTGGAAGAGAGGTTCGGCGTGGTGATGCTCGCGTCGTTCCTGGTGCACAACGGCGACGTGGCGGTGCGGCGCGGACTGCTGCGGACCTGCCGGAACCACGTCACGGACGACGGGTGTGTGCTGATCCAGCGGGAGGGCGCGGACTACCACACGAACCTGCCGAGGGAGCGCGTCGATCCGGGCGGCTACACCATCCGGATCGTGTCGGCGGACCCGGTCGGCGACGGCGTGAACGAGGTCCGCGCGGAGTACGTCTTCCCCGACGCCGTCTGGACCCAGACGTTCCGCGCCCGTCCGCTCACCACGGCACAGTTCGAGGAGGCGTTGGCGGAGGCGGGCCTGAAGGTCGACACGTACCTGACGGACGACGGGACGTGGGTGCGGGCGGTGCCGGTGTAGGAACCTGCGGGGAAGGGGCGGTGGCAGCGGCGGATCGTGCCGGTACCGGCGGGAGAAGTTCCTTGTCGGAGCGATGAGTTCGGTGCCGCGGGTCGGTCTACCTCTTTGACAGCACGACGACCCCCGCGCATCAGGAGCCCCTCATGGCCAGCACCGCCACCACCGTCGCCGCAGCCACCGCGTCCCCCGCCCGCGGCCGCGCCCACCGCATCGCGCTGCGCACCTTCCAGGTCCTGTTCGCCGTGTTCTTCGGCGTCGCGAGCGGCGTGCCCAAGCTGATCGCGCATCCGACGGCGGTCGAGTCCTTCGACAAGCTCGGCTGGGGCGCGCCCGGCATGTACACCATCGGCGCCCTCGAACTGCTCGGCGGCATCGCGCTGCTGATCCCGTTGCTGTCCTCGCTCGCCGCCACGGCGTTCATCGGCCTCATGATCGGCGCGTTCGTCGTGACCGTCACCGCGCTCGGCGGGGAGAACGCGGCCACGCCGCTGGTCCTGATCCCGTTCCTCGCCTGGATCGCCTGGGCGCGCCGCGACAGGACCGTCGAGCTGATCGCCCGCCTGCGCGCCCGCTCGTGAGCCCCGCGCCCTTCGCCCGGGGCGCCTCAGCCCTCCGCGCCGCGCAACCGCTCCATCTCGCGGCGGTCCCGCTTCGTGGGGCGGCCGGTGCCCCTGTCGCGTACGCCCGCGGGGGCGACCGCCTCGCGGGGCGGGGGCGGCGGGCTGTTGTCCACGTAGCACTCGACGGCCACCGGCGCACCGACCCGCTTGCGGATCAGGCGCTTCACGATCACGACCCGCTCCCGGCCGCCCGCCTGGCGAAGCCGCACCTCGTCGCCGACGTGCACGCCGTACGACGGCTTGACCCGCTCGCCGTTGACCCGCACGTGGCCGCCCTTGCAGGCGGCGCCGCCGCTGGAGCGGGTCTTGACGAGGCGGACGGCCCAGATCCAGCTGTCGACGCGTACGGATTCCCCGCCCGCTCGGCCGCTGCCCGGTGCGCCGCCGTGGCCACCGCCGTGCCCGCCGCCCTGTCCGCCACCGCCTGAAGTCTCCGAAGCCATGCACCGACCTTAGTCCGGCCGCGGAGCGGCATCGTCGGCTCCCGGCGAGCCGTCCGGAAACCGCTGACCCCCGCCGCCGATAATTCGGACCCATCACGACAAAACGGTCCGGACACGACTCCCAGGGGTGCTGCCCATGAAGCTCGAAGCCACTGTCGACGGTCTGATGGACGGGTTGCGCGCCGACCTCGAACGGCTCGCGGCGATCCCCTCGATCTCCTTCCCCGGCTTCCCCGCGGGCCCTGTGGAGGAGGCGCACGACCTGCTGGCCGGGCTGCTGCGGGACGCCGGAGTCCCGCACGTCGAGCGCCTCGATCTGCCCGACACCGCCCCGGTGATCTACGGCGAGATCCTGCCCCCGACCCCCGACGCGCCCACCGTCCTGCTGTACGGGCACTACGACGTCCAGCCGCCCGGCGACGAGGCGCTCTGGCAGTCGCCGCCGTTCGAGCCGACCCCGGTCGAGGGCGGTCTGCGCGCCCGGGGCATCGCGGACGACAAGTCGAACGTCATCGCGCACCTCGGGATGCTGCGGGCGTACGGAGGGCGGCCGCCGGTCGGGATCAAGATCGTCATCGAGGGGCAGGAGGAGTACGGCAGCGCCTTCGACGACTATCCGCCCAGCGACCCCGAGCGGTTCGCGTGCGACGCGATGGTCATCGCCGACCTCGGCAACCTCAGGCCGGGCACCCCGACCCTCACCACCGGCCTTCGCGGCGCCTGCGAGGTGGTCGTGGAGGTCAGGACGCTCGACGAGCCGCGCCACAGCGGGGAGTTCGGGGGCGCCGCGCCCGACGCGCTCCTCGTGCTCCTCAAGGCGCTCGGCACGCTGCACGACGTGCACGGGGACGTCGCGGTCGAGGGGCTGCGGCGCGAGGAGTGGGACGGCACGACGTACACCGAGGAGGAGTTCCGCGATCTCGCGGGGGTGCGCGAGGGCGTGCCGCTGATCGGCAGCGGCAGCCTCGGCGAGCGGCTGTGGAGCGGGCCCGCGATCACCGTCATCGGCCTGGACGCGCCGAGCGTCGAGCACGCGGCCTCGGCCGTCGTCCCCTACGCCCGCGCCAAGCTGAACCTCCGCTTCCACCCGCGCCAGGACCCGCAGGAGGCGCGGGGCAGGCTCGTCGACCACCTGCGCTCGCTCAGGCCCTTCGGGGTGCCGCTCACCGTCACGCCCGGCGACACCGGGCCCGGCTACGAGGCCGCCACCGGCGGGCCCGCCTACCGCGCCGCGCTCGCCGCGCTGAAGGAGGGCTGGGGCGAGGACGCCTCGTACGTCGCGACCGGCGGATCCATCCCGCTGGTCAACGGCCTCGCGAAGGCGGCGCCCGGCGCCGAGGTGCTGCTGTTCGGGGCGCAGGACAGCATGTGCAACCTGCACGCCCCGAACGAGCGCGTCCTCTTCTCCGAGCTGCGCAACACGGTCGTCGCGATGTGCGCGTTCGTCCGTGAGTTCGCCGCGGACCACCGGCCGGGAGGCGGCGCGTGAGCGCCACGGAGGCGGAGCGCGAGACCGGCGCCGAAGAGCCGCCGCGCAAGGGGAAGTTCACCTTTCCCAGCGCGCTGACCGTCCTCGCGATCGTCACCGTCGCCGTCTGGCTGCTCGCCTTCCTCATCCCTTCAGGGCAGTACGACCGCAACGGCTCCGGCGCCCCCGTGGAGGGCACCTACCACCGCGTCGACTCCGGGCAGTCCTTCGTCGACCGTCTGGGCGACCTCTTCCTCTCCCCGGTCAACGGCCTCTACGGCATCCAGGACGAGAAGACGTCCCTGGTCGCGCCGGACAACGTCGGCGCGCTGTACGGCAGCGCGGGCGTCTTCCTCTTCGTGCTCGCCATCGGCTCCTTCATCACCGTGGTCTTCGCGACCGGCGCCCTGGACCGCGGCATCGGGCGGCTCGCGCACCGCCTTCGCGAGCGCGGGGCGCTGCTGATCGCCGGGGTCATGGCCGTCTTCTCCGTCCTCGGCACGGTGGAGGGCTTCGCCGAGGAGACCCTCGGCTTCTACGGCCTGATCGTGCCGCTGATGCTCGCCCTCGGCTACGACAGGATGACCGCGGTCGGCGCGATCATCCTCGGCGCGGGCGTCGGCGTCCTGTGTTCGACGGTCAACCCCTTCGCGACGGGCGTCGCCTCGTCCGCCGCCGACATCTCGCTCGGCGACGGCATCGTGCTGCGCTTCGCGATGTGGATCGTCCTCACGGGCGTCACGATCGCGTACGTCATCCGGTACGCGAAGCGCGTACGCAAGGATCCCGAGCGCTCCCTGTCCGGGTTCCTGCCGGGCGACAGGGAGCAGTCCGCCACCGAGACGGACGAGGTGCCGGGGCTGACCGGGCTGCACAAGGCGGTGCTCGTCGCGACGGGGCTCGTCTTCGCCTTCATGATCTTCTCGGTGGTGCCCTGGTCGAGCGCGCTCACGGGCAAGGCGGACGCGAAGCCGTACGGATTCGAACTGGGCTGGTCCTTCCCGCAGTTGGCGGCGCTCTTCCTCTGCGCCGCGGTCCTGGTCGGGGTCGTCGCGCGGATGGGCGAGCAGAAGCTCAGCTCGACGATCATCCAGGGCGCGGCCGACTTCGTCTCGCCCGCGCTCGTCATCCTGCTGGCCCGAGGCGTCACGACGATCATGAACAACTCGAAGATCACCGACACCGTGCTCCACTCCATCGAGGGCGTCGTCAAGGGCACCTCGTCCGGGATCTTCGCCGTCATCGTCTTCGTCGTGAACCTGCCGCTCGCCTTCCTGATCCCCTCCACGTCGGGCCACGCGACGCTCGCCATGCCGATCCTCGCCCCGCTCGCCGACTTCGCGGGCGTCTCGCGCGCGGTCGTCGTCACGGCCTGGCAGGCGGCCAGCGGCTGGATGAACCTGTGGGTGCCGACGACCGCCGTGACCATCGGCGGGGTGGCCCTGGCGAAGGTCGGCTACGACAAGTACCTGCGGTTCGTCTGGCCGCTGCTCGCGATCCTGTTCCTGCTGATCTGCGGGTTCGTGGCGCTGGGGGCCGCGGTGACGTGAGCGTACGTACGGTGGAGGCATGGAGGACACGGAGGACATGGAGGAGAGGGAGGGGCTGGGCGAGCTCGACGCGAGGCTGACCGACTGCCGTGCCTGTCCGCGTCTCGTCGACTGGCGCGAGGAGGTCGCGCGCACCAAGCGCGCGGCCTTCGCCGACCAGGAGTACTGGGGGCGGCCCGTGCCCGGCTTCGGCCCGCACGACGCCTCGCTCCTCATCATCGGCCTCGCGCCCGCCGCGCACGGCGCCAACCGCACCGGGCGGATGTTCACCGGCGACCGCTCGGGCGACGTCCTCTACCGGGCGATGTACGACGTCGGCCTCGCCTCGCGCCCCACCGCCGAGAGCGCCGACGACGGCCTGACCCTCCACGGCACCCGCATCACCTCACCCGTGCACTGCGCGCCGCCCGCCAACAAGCCGACTCCGGAGGAGCGCGACACCTGCCGCCCCTGGCTCGTGGGCGAACTGCGGCTGCTGGCGCCGCGGCTCAGGGCCGTGATCGTGCTCGGCGCCTTCGGCTGGCAGGCCGCGCTGCCCGCGTTCGCGGAGGCGGGCTGGACGGTGCCGAGGCCCCGCCCCACGTTCGGCCACGGGGCGCGGGTCACGCTGGACGGCGGCGCCGCGCCCCTGGACCTCTTCGGCTGCTTCCACGTCAGCCAGCGCAACACGTTCACCGGCCGCCTCACCCCCGAGATGCTGCGGGACGTGCTGCGCGACGCGGCCTCGGCGGCGGGCCTACGCCCGGACGGCCCAGCAGAGGGGGCCGGGGCGGGCGGCGCTTCCTAGCGTGAGGGCGTGGACGACACTCCGGCAGTCAAGCCCTCCGCCGCCGCGTACCGCAATCTGGTCGTGGCCACCGTCGGCTTCACACTGACCTTCTGGGCCTGGGACCTGATCGCGCCGCTCGGCAGTGACTTCAAGGACCGGCTCGGGCTGAGCTCCTTCCAGCAGTCGCTGCTGGTCGCCGTGCCCGTGATCGTCGGCTCGCTCGGCCGCGTCCCGGTCGGCGCGCTCACCGACCGCTACGGCGCCCGGCTGATGTTTCCGCTGGTCTCGGCGCTCACCATCGTCCCGGTGCTGCTGATCATCCCGGCCAGGGGCAGCTACGGCACGATGCTCGCCGTCGCCTTCCTGCTCGGCCTCGGCGGGACGACGTTCGCGATCGGCGTCCCGCTGGTCAACTCCTGGTTCCCACCCGCCCACCGGGGCTTCGCCATCGGTGTCTTCGGGATGGGCATGGGCGGTGTGGCGCTCTCCGGATACTTCACGCCGCGCATCGCCGAGCACGGCGAGAACCTTCCGTACGTCGTCGTGGCGATCGCGCTCGCCGCCTTCGCGCTGCTCTCCGTCTTCCTCATCAGCGACCGCCCCGACCGGCCCGTGCCCACCACGTCCCTCGGCACCCGGCTCGGGCAGGCGGGGCGGCTGCGGGTCACCTGGGAGCTGTCCGCGCTCTACGCGATCGGCTTCGGCGGCATCGTCGCCTTCGGGGTGTACCTGCCCACCTACCTCAAGACCTGGTACGACCTGTCGCCCACGGACGCCGGGACCAAGGCGGCGGGCTTCGCGCTCGTCACCGTGGTCTTCCGGCCGATCGGCGGCTGGCTGTCCGACCGGATCCACCCGGCCACGGTCACCGCCTTCGCCCTCGCGGTCGTCGCCCTCTTCGCCGTCGTGCAGGCTTTCGACCCGACACTGAGCCCGGTGGGCACCCTCAGCTTCCTGGTGATGGCGGCGGGCCTCGGCACCGCGAGCGGCAGCGTCTTCGCGCTCGTCGCGCAGGTCACCCCGCAGCCGCAGGTCGGCTCGGTGACGGGCATCGTGGGCGCGGTCGGCGGTCTCGGCGGCTTCGTACCGCCGCTGGTCATGGGGGCGATCTACAGTGCGAAGGACTCGTACTCGATCGGCTTCATGCTGCTCTCCGACCTGGCGCTCGCGGGCTGCGTGTACGCCTACGGGCGGATGCGAAACGCGAAGGCGGACTGACCCCGGGGCCGGTTAGGGTGCCGCGATGGGCCTCTATCCGGACATCGAACCCTACGACCACGGCATGCTCGACGTCGGCGACGGCAACCGCGTGTACTGGGAGGTCTGCGGCAATCCGCTCGGCAAGCCGGCGGTGGTGCTGCACGGCGGCCCCGGATCGGGCTGCACGCCCTTCTTCCGCCGGTACTTCGACCCCGACGCGTACCGGATCGTCCTGCTCGACCAGCGCGGCGCGGGCCGGTCCACGCCGCCCGCGAGCGATCCGGCGACTGACATGGGCGTCAACACGATGAAGCACCTGCTCGCCGACCTGGAGCTGCTGCGGCGTCACCTGGCCGTCGAGCGGTGGCTGGTGTGGGGCGTCTCCTTCGGGTCCGTCCTGGGCCTTCGGTACGCGCAGACGCATCCCGACCGGGTCTCGGAACTGGTCCTCACGGGCGTCGCCACGGGCAGCCGCGCCGAGGTGGGTCTCCTGACGCGGGGGCTCGGGCGGATCTTCCCCGAGGCGTGGGAGACGTTCCGTGCCGGGGTGCCGGAGGGGGAGCGGGACGGGGATCTGGCCGCGGCCTACAACCGCCTCCTCGAATCGCCGGACCCCGAGGTCCGCGCGCGGGCCGCCCGGTCCTGGACGGACTGGGAGACGGCGTGCGAGCCCGCTCCGCCGAGGTCGGTGCCGCGTTACGAGGACGCGGCGTTCCGGGCCGGTTTCGCGCGCACGGTCACGCACTACTTCGCCCATGACCACTGGCTGGGCGGCGACGAGGTGGTCCTGCGGGACGCGCCCTCGCTCGCGGGCATCCCCGGGGTGATGGTGCAGGGGAGCCTGGACTTCGGGAACCTCCTCGGTACGTCGTGGCGGCTCCAGCGGGCGTGGTCCGGCAGTGAGTTGATCCTCGTGGACGACGCGGGGCATAACGCGGGGGCGCGGGGGGTCGCGGAGGAGTTGGTCTCGGCGACGGATCGGTTCCGGCCCAGCTGAAGTCTTTTGTGGCGGGTGTGTCATCACCGGCTCCGCCGAGTTCGTCCTCAAGCGCCGGACGGGCTAGGGGGTCTGGTCGAGGTCTCCCGTGGCGGGTGTCGTCACCGGCTTCGCCGTGTTCGTCCTCAAGCGCCGGACGGGCTTGAACGTCTGGCTGAACTCCCCCGTGGTGGGTGTCATCACCGGCTCCGCCGAGTTCGTCCTCAAGCGCCGGACGGGCTTGAACGTCTGGCCGAACTCGCCCGTGGTGGGTGTTGTCACCGGCTTCGCCGTGTTCGTCCTCAAGCGCCGGACGGGCTGGGGATTGGCCTCGCACCGGCTGCAATCGTCGCCCCGCCGACAGGCGGTCAAACCCCCGCCAGGGGGACCCACTTGGGCCCTCACCCCGCCGTCGGAGTGATTTTCGGGGGCACCGGCGCCGACCCGGCCGGGAACGGGCCGCCGGGGCGGCGAGGTCGCCGCACACTCCGGGAAACGCGCCGGGCAGGTCCGGCGCCGAGCCCTGGAGCCGCCCGGTGTCCCGACCACCCGCCCGCGCCCGCCGCCCCCGCGGCTCCCGCCTCACCCGGTCCCTGCTCATCGGCGCCCTCCTGCTGGGCGCGGTGGCGACCGGGTGTGGTCAGGAGAGCGCGGCGGGCGCGGGGGAGCCCGCGCCCGCGCCCGCCGCTGCCGCCGCGCCCGCCTTCTGGGTCGACCCCTACAGCGCCGCGGCCCGCCAGGCCACCACGTGGCGGCGGCAGGGACGTACCGGGCAGGCCCGCCTCATCGAGCGCATCGCCGGGCGCCCGCAGGCCGTCTGGCTGAACAGGGACGGCGCGGAATCCGTCGTGCGCTCGCACGTCGGCGCCGCGGCCAGGGCCCGGCGCACCCCGGTCTTCGTCGCCTACTTCATCCCGCACCGCGACTGCGGCGCGTACTCATCGGGCGGCGCGCGCGACGCCGCCCAGTACCGGCGGTGGATCGACGGATTCGCCAGGGGGCTCGGCAACCGGAGCGCGTACGTGATCGTCGAACCGGACGCCGTGGCCCAGCTGGTGGCGGGGTGCCGCGGGGCGAACGCGCGCGAGCGCTACGGCCTGCTCGCCCACGCGGTCCAGCGCCTCAAGCGCCAGCCGCACACGAGGGTCTACCTCGACGCGGGCAACGCAGGATGGATCCCCGACCCGCGCCGACTGGTCGCCCCGCTGCGCAGGGCCGGTGTGGCACGGGCCGACGGGTTCGCGCTCAACGTGTCCAACTACCTGACCAACAAGGTGAGTTCGGACTACGGCCACCGGCTCGCCGGGGCCCTCGGCGGCGGCAAGCACTTCGTCATCGACACCAGCCGCAACGGCAACGGCCCCTTCCGGGGCGATCTCGCCTGGTGCAATCCGCCGGGCCGCGCCCTCGGCACCCCGCCCACCGCGCGCACCGGCGTCCCCGCGCTCGACGCCTATCTGTGGATCAAGCGGCCGGGCGAGTCCGACGGGACGTGCAGGGGCGGGCCGAGGGCCGGGCAGTGGTGGCCGCAGTACGCGCTCGGACTGGCGAGCAGGGCCAGGGGATAGAGAGCTAGAGAATTAGGGAGCTAGGGAGCTAGGGAGCTAGGGAGCTAGGGAGCTAGGGAGCTAGGGAGCTAGGGAACGGCTGCGCTACGGGCGCCAGTCGTAGCGGACGTCCGGCTCGCGCTCCTCGTTGCCCGAGCCGTCCGTCCGCTCGGTCGCCACGAAGCCGTGGCGTTCGTAGAAGCGGTGCGCCGGGCCGTTGACCTGGAACGTACGGAGCCAGAGCCCCGCCGGGCACCGCTCCTTGGCCAGTGCCACGAACCGGTCGCCGATGCCTCGCCCCCGCCACTCGGGGGCGAGGTAGAGCTGGCTCAGCTCGTCGCCGTCGAGCACCATCATGCCGACGGCCTCGCCCCCGGCCTCCGCGATCCAGGTGCTGCCGCGCACCACGACGACGTGCTGGAAGAACTCCCGCACCGCGGCGGCGGAGTGGGCCCTGCGCACGCTCGGCAGGGCGGCGTCGAAGGAGCGCAGATAGACGTCGGCGACGGCCGCGCCGTCGGCCTCGGTGGCCAGGCGCAGGGCGACGTCGTCCACGGCGGCCGCCGCCTCCTCGGCCCGGGGTCCGTCGGGGACCACCGCGGTGGCGGTGATCTCCACCAGCTGGCCCGGGTAGCCCAGGCAGGCCGTGCCGAGCAGCGTCGAGGTGTGCGGGCCCGCGTGCAGGTCGGTCCCGCGGACCACCTCCCACGCCTCGCTCAGCAGGGCGGGTTCGGTGCTGACCACGTACACCGTGCTGGCCACGACCTGCGACAGGTCGCTGCCGACCGCGCGCAGCGCCTCGTCGAGATTGGCGATCACCTGCTCGGTCTGGCGCGCCACGTCACCCTCGCCGACGAGCTTGCCCTCGGGGTCCAGCGGGACGGAACCCGCCATGAAGGCGAGGCGGGTACCGGCTTCGACGACGGCGGCGTGGGCGTATCCGGGAGGCGGGAAGAGGGTGGGCACGACGGTCCGGTCAGTGGTCATGGAGTGATCGTGGGGTGCGGCGGACGGCGGCCGCACCTCATTTTCGTATGAGGATCAGCTTCGTATGAGGATCAGCGCACCGCCGCCGGTGAACTCCCGCCCCGTACCCGCAGCGTGGGCTCTCCCGAGCCGTCGGCGGGCGTCGACCAGATGTCCTGCTTGCGCCCGCCCTCGCCCGGCAGGGCGTACGCCAGGGTGCCGTCGTCCAGCCAGGCGGCCTGGTCGTCGACGCTGCGCCGCTCCGCCAACGGGTGTTCCCGCATGGTGTGCAGGTCCAGCACGTACAGCCGCCACGGGTCCCGAGTCCCCTCGCGCACCCGCTTCTTGAAGGCGATGCGGGTGTTGTCGGGGGAGAGGGAGGGGCATTCGACGTTCGTGCGCAGCGCGGTCGCCGCCCACTTCTTCATGTCGCCGCGCACGAGGTAGGTCTTGCCCTTGGTCGAGACGGTCGCGTAGAAGCGGTTGTCGTCGTCGGCGAAGGTGACGCCCCAGTAGTTGACGTCGGGCGCGTGGTAGCGGCGGCCTTCGACGGTGAGGGGGATCTCCTCCATGTTCTTGATCAGGTAGCCGGTGCGGGTGTCGAGGATCGAGGTGCGGGTGGAGAAGGACGAGCCCGCGTAGGAGTCGCCGGTGGCGAACATCGTCCAGGACAGCATCCGGCCCGACGCCGAGACGCGCGCCCTGTTGGGGATGCCGGTGAGCGCGATGCGGCGCTTCTCGCGCAGGTGCTCGTCCAGGACGACGGCGTACGACTTGGGCGGGATCCCGGCGCGGCGCTGGAGGCAGAGGCCGGTGCCCGCGGCGGCGTAGAAGCGCTCGCAGGAGGGGCCTCCCGTGGTGCGGGCGTCCTTGCGGGAGGTGGTCGAGGCGCGGGTGGTCCCGGCCTTGCGGGCCGCCCCGTCCGGTGCGGGCAGGCGGGCGACCCGGCCCGCGCCCGCTTCGGTGCTGCGGAAGTAGAGGTGACCCTGGTCGAGGCCGAACTCCGATGCGGTGTCGGCCGACTGGGCGCGCTGGGAGGCGTGCAGGGTGTACGCCACGGCGACGCCCGCGAGAACGGCGGCGGCCACCGCGACGGCGACGATCCGGGCGCGCAGCGACCGCGGTCCCGCGGAGGGCGGGGAGGGAGCGGAGGGTGCGGAGGGGAGCGAGGTCATGCCTGCCTCTCGGTTCGGGGGAGCAGGACGGCCGCCCCGGCGAGCGCCGCGGTGAGCGCGACGCACGCGCAGGTCAGCGCGGGTGCCACGCCCCACAGCGTCCACGCGGCGCCGAATCCGGCGGCGGCGACCAGCCGGGCGATGGCCTGTCCGGTCTGGAGTACGGCCATGCCGCTGGCCCGGCGTTCGGGGGCCACGACGGGGGTGACCAGGGCCATCAGGACCCCGTCCGTCGCGGCGTAGAAGACGCCGAGCAGCAGGAGTACGCCGATGAGCAGGGGCCATCCTTCGGTGGGCGCGAGCAGCAGGACGTACCCGCCGAGCAGGGCCGCGTGCCCGGCGAGGAACGGCACGCGCCGCCCGGTGCGGTCGGCCAGCCGCCCCGCGGGGATCGCGAGCAGCAGGTAGACCGCGGCGGCGCCGAGTGGGAGCAGCGGGAACCACGAGATGGCGAAGTCGAGCCGCCGCTGGAGGAGGAGGTAGAGGAACGCGTCGCCGATGGTGGCCGCGCCGAGCAGGGCCGCGGCACCGAGGATCCGCCGGAAGGCGGGCACGCGCAGCAGGTCGAGCGCCTTGCCGGGGGGCTTGGCCACGGGCCGGGCCGGGGCGCCGGTGTGCTGGTGCGGCCGGCTCGGGACGAACGCCATCAGCATCAGTACGCCGAGCAGCCCGAAGCAGAAGCTGACCACGAACACGGCGTCGTACGCGTCCGCCGTCGCCCACAGGAGCGCGAACGCGGCGAGCGGCCCGAGCAGCGCGCCCGTGGTGTCCATCGCCCGGTGCACGCCGAAGGCGCGGCCGAGTGCGTCGGGCGGACTGCTCAGCGAGATCAGCGCGTCGCGCGGCGCGGTCCGCACGCCCTTGCCGACGCGGTCGGCGGCGAGCGCCGCGCCGATGCCCGCGGTGGCGCCGCCCGCGAGCAGCAGCCCGAGCCGGGAGAGCGCGGAGAGGGCGTAGCCGCCGCCCGCCACGAGCTTGTGCCGACCGCCCCGGTCCGCGGCGTATCCGCCCGCGAGGCGAACCAGGGCGGTCACGCCGTTGTAGAGCCCGTCCAGGAAGCCGAACTGGAGCGGGGAGAGGCCGAGTTGGAGGACGAAGTAGAGCGGCAGGACGGCGGTGACCATCTCCGAGGAGATGTCGGTGACGAGGCTGACGGCGCCGAGCGCGAGGACGGGCCCCGCGACCCGGCCGCGTCGGACCTCGGACTGCTCCGGGGCCTTGGCGGCCGGGTCGCCCTGGGCGAGGGCGCCGGTGGATGCGAGGTACATCGCGGTGCTCCCGACGGCCTCAGCGGCAGGTGTAGTTCGGGCTGGTGTCCTTCGTGGAGCCGTCCGTGGCGACGAGGTTCCAGGAGAAGCCGGTGTCGGTGAAGTTCAGCTTGACGACGCCGAAGGTGTCGGTGATCCGCTTCTGGCTGTTGGGCTGGACTTCCTCGATGTCGTACGGATTGGCGCCGCCCATGCCGCCGAGCAGCTCGACGATGCCGTTGGCGTCGGCCTTGCCGTCCGGGTTCTGCGGGGCGAACCGCTCGTAGTGGTGGTCGTGGCCGTTCAGGACCAGCTCGGCCTTGTTGTCGTAGAGCAGCTTCCACACCGGGCGGCTCACCGGGTCGTTGCCGTGCTCGCCCGAGGAGTAGAGGGGGTGGTGCCAGTAGGCGGCCACGCACTTCTTGGAGTTGGCGGCGAGGTCGTCCTTGAGCCAGTCGATCTGCTCGTCGTCGTCGAAGCTGTTGGAGTCGAGCGCGATGAAGTGCCAGTTGCCCTGGTCGAAGCTGTAGTAGCTCTCGCCGTCGGGGTAGGCGACGGACCCGAAGTAGGACTTGTAGCCCTTGAGGGCGCCCGCCGGGTCGTACGTCTCGTGGTTGCCGGGGACGGGCTTGGTCTTGCTCTTGAAGGCTCCCCAGGACTTGTCGTAGTACTTCTGGAAGTCCTTCAGACGCGCGTCGTCGTACTGGTTGTCGCCCATGGTCATCACGAACGACGGGTTGATCTGCTTGACCAGGGCCGCCGTCTTCGGGTGCTTGCAGCTGCTGCTGCTCGACGTGCACTGTTCGGCGATGTCACCGGCGGCGACCGCGGTGAACGCGGCCCTGGGCGCGGCCTTCGGGGTGGCGTCGGCCTCTCCGGCGGGCGACCAGAGGAGCACGCCGCCGATCAGGGCGAGCGCACCGCCCGCCGCGACGGGGATGCCCCAACGGGCTTTGTGGGCAGGGGAATTCGAGGTGCGTGGGGTGGGCGGCATGTCCGTCTCCTAGATCGGCTTGGGGGTGCCGGTGGGGGTGGTGCGGGGCCGTCCCGAGGAATCCTGGCGACATGCCATGACCGCGTCAAGGAGGTGGGAGGATTATTGTTAGGAAACTTTCCTACCCGGACTCTGCCCGGCGTCGGGGAAGGGCCGCCCGAGTCTGGCCTAGGGTGGCGTGCGGGGAACGAGCAGAGGCTGAGCACGAGCCGAACAGAGGTTGAACGGGATGGCGGCGGCGGACGGGACGGCGTGGCCTGCGGGGCCTGCGGCCGCGGAGGCGCTGGTGCGTGGCTGCGCCGCGGTCTTCCTGCCGGGGGAGGTGCCGAGGGAGGGGCGGGTCGCTTTCTGGGGGGAGGGGCTTGCCGCGCTCTCCGGCGTACGGGGAGGGGGTTCTGCCGTACGTGGGGGGCGTGCTGTCGTGCGTGACGGGCGCTCTGCCGTGCGTGAGGGGCAGCCCTCCGTGCGTGACGGGCGCTCCGCCGTGCGTGAGGGACAGCCCTCCGTGCGTGACGAGCTGTCTGCCGCCCGTGAAGAGCACGCTCCCGTACGGGACGAACTCCCTGCCGCACGGGAAGAGGAACTCATCGTCGCGCGCAAGCACGGCAAGGGCGCCAGGGCCAGGACCGTCCACGCGCTCCTGCTGCCCGTGGCCGACGCCGTCCCGCTCCTGTTGCGCACCGCGCACCCGCACCCCGCCGGAGCCTGTTGGGCCGCCGCGGCCCGGCACGCGCTGCACCTGGCCGCGCGCGGCAGACTGCTGCCGGGGCTCGCCGCGGGGGACCTGGACGCGTGGCGGGCGGGACCGCTGGACGAGTCGGACGTCAGGCAGCTGCGGGGGATCGCCGCCGCGCTGCCCGCGGAGGCGCACGCCGTGCCGCTGCCGGGCGCCGGGCCGCTCCGGGTGCCGGAGCCGTTCGCGCTGGTCAGGGCCTTCGTCGACGCGGTGGTGGACGTCCTGCCGCGCACACCGGCGGCGGCGTACGCGGTCGGCGCGCCCTTCGCGGCCCGCGCGCCCCAGCGGCTGCGCGGCCCGGCCGTGCACGAGTGGGCGGCGGAGGTCGCCGCCGGGGTGGACGCCGGGGTGCGGGTGTCGCTGCGGCTGGACCTACGGGCGCACGAGGTGTTCGACGGGGCGGACGCGGAAGGTGTCGAAGGGGGTGACCGTGACGGGGCCGACGGGGCCGACGGGGCCGACGGGGGTGCGGCCGGGGCGCCGCGAGTCCCGCGTGCCGCCGTGGCGAGCCCCGCGGCCGCCGTCGTGCAGGTGCACAGCCTCGCCGACCCGACGCTCGTCACGGACGCCGCGCTGCTCTGGTCGTCGGGCGCCGACCACTTCGGGCCGCGGGCCCGCGTCGACACGCTGCTCGCGATCCGCCGCGCGGCCCGCGTGTGGCCGCCGCTCGCCCGGCTCCTCGCGCGGCCCCGGCCCGACGTACTCCCCCTGAACGAGGAGGAGTTGAACGACCTCCTCGCCGCCGCGGCGGCGCGGCTCGGCGCGGCGGGCGTCGCCGTGCACTGGCCGAGGAAGCTGACGCGCGGCCTGACCGCGACGGCCGTGGTCAGGGCCGCGCCCGGCACGGCCGCCGACAACTTCGACTTCTTCAAGACGGACGAACTCCTCGAATTCCGCTGGCAGTTGGCGCTCGGCGGCGAGACGCTGACCGAGGCGGAGATGGAGGAACTCGCCGAGTCCACCCGGCCCGTGGTGCGGCTGCGGGACCAGTGGGTGCTGGTCGACCCCGAACTCGTACGCAAGGCGCGCAAGCGGGACCTCGGCCTGCTCGACCCGCTGGACGCGCTGTCCGTCGCGCTCACCGGCACGGCTGAGGTGGAGGGCCGCCCGGTACCGGCGGTCCCGGTCGGCGCGCTCGCCGGACTGCGCGAGCGCCTCGCGGGCGACCCCGCGCCGATCGCGCCGCCGCCCGGCCTCACGGCGACGCTGCGCGACTACCAACTCCGGGGCCTGGCCTGGCTGGACCGCATGACGTCCCTCGGTCTCGGCGGCTGCCTCGCGGACGACATGGGCCTCGGCAAGACGGTCACGCTGATCGCACTGCATCTGCACCGGGCGCGATCCGGCGTCGCCGCGGGGACCGCGCCGACCCTGGTGGTCTGCCCGGCCTCGCTGCTCGGCAACTGGCAGCGGGAGATCGAACGCTTCGCGCCCGGCGTGCCGGTGCGCCGCTTCCACGGCACGGCCCGCACCCTGGCCGGCCTGACGGGCGGCTTCGTCCTCACGACGTACGGTACGATGCGCACCAGCGCCACCGAACTGGCGGGCCACACCTGGGGGTTGGTGGTCGCCGACGAGGCGCAGCACGTCAAGAACCCGCACGCGGCGACGGCGAAGGCGCTCCGCGCGATCCCCGCGCAGGCCCGCGTCGCACTCACCGGCACGCCCGTCGAGAACAACCTCTCCGAACTCTGGGCGCTGCTCGACTGGACGACACCGGGCCTGCTCGGCTCGCTGAAGGCGTTCCGCGCCCGGTACGCGCGCCTTGCGGAGGGCGGCGAGTACGCCGAGAACGACGAGGCGATGGCGCGCCTGTCCCGCCTGGTCCGCCCCTTCCTCCTGCGCCGCAAGAAGTCCGACCCCGGCATCGCCCCGGAACTCCCTCCGAAGACCGAGACGGACCACCCGGTCACCCTCACCCGCGAACAGGCCTCGCTCTACGAGGCGGTGGTGCGCGAGACGCTCGCCCGCATCGAGGCGTCGGACGGCATGGCGCGGCGCGGCCTGGTGATGAAGCTCCTGATGGCGCTGAAGCAGATCTGCAACCACCCGGCGCAGTACCTGAAGGACGGCGGAGCGAGCCCGAACCGCTCGGGCAAGCTGGAACTCCTCGACGAACTCCTCGACACGATCCTCACCGAGTCGGAGAGCGCGGGCGCCGTCCTGATCTTCACGCAGTACGTGGAGATGGCGCGGCTCCTCGAAGCGCACCTCTCGTCCCGGGGCATCGGCACCCAACTCCTGCACGGCGGAACGCCGGTGGCGCGCCGCGAGGAGATGGTGGACCGCTTCCAGTCGGGCGAGGTCCCGGTCTTCCTGTTGTCGTTGAAAGCGGCGGGCACGGGCCTGAACCTGACCCGCGCGGGCCACGTCATCCACTACGACCGCTGGTGGAACCCGGCGGTCGAGGAGCAGGCCACCGACCGCGCCTACCGCATCGGCCAGACCCAGCCGGTCCAGGTGCACCGGTTGATCACGGAGGGCACGGTGGAGGACCGCATCGCCGAACTCCTTGCGGCGAAGCAGGCGTTGGCGGACGCGGTGCTCGGCGACGGCGGCGACGTGGCCCTCACCGAACTCTCGGACGCGGAGCTTTCGGACCTGGTGGCGCTGAGGAGGACGGTGTGACGCGGCGCGAAGGCTCCGGCGAAGGCACCCGCGAGGGCTTCCCTCGGGGTGACGGCTCCCGCCGGGGCCACGGTCTCGGCTGGGCCAGCGGGATGAGCGAGACGAGCCGGATGGGCAGCGGCCGCGTCTTCCCCGCGCTGCCCGCGCACACCGACCCCGAGGTCCCGTTCGCCGCGACCTGGTGGGGCAACGCGTGGATCCGCGCCCTGGAGGACACCGCCCTCGACCAGGCCCGCCTGGCCCGCGGCCGCGCCTACGCCCGCGAGGGCTCCGTGGACACGATCACGGTGGCGCCCGGCCGCATCGTCGCGTACGTCCACGGCAGCCGCCCCCGCCCCTACCGCGCCGAACTCCGCCTGCGCACGCTCACCCCCGAGGACTGGACCCGCTTCCTGGACGTGGTGGCCGCGGACCCCGCGCACATCGCGGCGCTCCTGGACAAGGACATGCCGCGCTCGCTGGCGGCGGCAGCGGACCGGGCCGGGGTCCAACTCCTCCCCGCGGGCCGCGAGTTGGCCCCATCCTGTAGCTGCCCCGACCGAGGGAACCCCTGCAAGCACGCGGCGGCCCTCACCTACCAGACGGCCCGCCTCCTGGACGCGGACCCCTTCGTCCTCTTCCTGATGCGCGGCGGCGAGGAGGCGGACCTCCTCGACGAACTGGCGCGCCGCAACGCGCAGGAGACGGCGCGGGAGGAGCGGGAGGCGCTGACGGGCGTCGGCCTCGCGGGCCGCCCCCGCGAGGCCGACCCACCCCCACCCCTGTCCCCACCCGAACCGACGACGCCCACCGAGGCCGTGGCGCGGCCAATGCCCACCGGGGCTGCGGCGCAGACCGTGCCCGAAGGGGACGAGGCCCGCGACGAACAGCCCCAGCCCCAGCCCCAGCCACAGCCGGAACCCCCTGCCCCCGCCCCGCCCCTCCCAAGCACCCTGGCCCGAGAAGCCCTGGCAACGACGTACCGCCCTCCCCTCCCGCCCCCACCCGCACCCCCGTCCCGCCCGGGCGACCCCCCGGTCCTCCCGACGACCCCCGGTGCCCCCGACCCGACGGCGCTGGAGTTCCTGGTGACGGACACGGCGGCGCGGGCCCACGCGTACCTGACGACGGGAGCGGACCCTTTCCCCTCGGCGATGGAGCCCTGGCACGACGCGGTGCGCCTGGCGGCCTCCCACCCCGGCCTGACGGGCCGCCGCACGTTCAGCCGCCAGTTCACCGACCTGGCGGACTCGGTGGACCGCACCCCCAAGGAACTGGCCAGGGCGGCAGCGGCCTGGCGCCAGGGCGCGGAGGACGGCCTGGCGACCCTGGAATCCCCCTGGGACCCCCCGGCGGGCCCCTTCGACCGCGCCCGCGGCGCCCTGGTGGCGGCGGACCTCCCTCGCATGACGATCCACCGCAACCACCTCACCAACGCGGAGGGCACCCTCCAACTCCGCTACGGCCAGGACGGCCGCTGGTACCCGTACCTCAGTGAGCCGGGTGGCGGTGACTGGTGGCCGGAGGGGGAGGCGGATGTGGATCCGGTGGGGGCGGTGGCTGGGGTGCTCGAGGGCTAGGTAGTGGGGGGCGTTACTGGAGCCGACTGAGCGACGTTCCGCAGCTGATGAGCTGTGGCCTCCGGCGGACGGCATCGGGGGCAGTACGGTGAAGGTCGTGCAGATCTAGACGGTGAGGGAAGGGGGCTCGGTGGACGCCGAGTTGACCGCATTGGCCGCTGCGGGGGCGACCGCGCTCGTGCAGCAGATGGTGACCGATGGGTGGGAGGGCGTGCGGGGGCGGGTTGCCGCGCTCTTCTCGCGGGGGAGCGGGGACGAGGAGGGCGCCGTCGCCGGGGAGTTGGAGGAGGCGCGGGACGAGGTCGTCGCCGCGCGGGACACCGGCGATGTTGCCGTCGCCGATGACGTGCGGGCCGAGTGGCGCTCCCGCCTGCGGCGCAGGTTGGCTGCCGATCCGGATGCCGTCGCGGAGTTGCGCGCGCTGCTGGCCGAGTTGGGGCCTGATGACGGGCCATCGGGCAGTGTCGTGCACAACTCCATCAGCGGTGGAGTGCAGCACGGCCAGGTCATCCAGGCCCATACGGTGGGGGACCTCACCATCGGTGACAGCCGTGATCGTCAAGGGCGTTGAGGGAGTCGGTCCGTGCAGTCCGCCATGAGTGAAGAAGCCTTTCTCGACCACGTCGCCGACCGGCTCGGGGCCCTTCCCGGCGTGCTCGCCGTCACCCTCGGCGGCTCGCGCGCGCAAGGGACTCATTCGCCCGAGAGTGACTGGGACACTGCCGTCTACTACCGGGGACCCTCGTTCGACCCCGACGAGTTGCGCAAGGTCGGCTGGGAGGGCGAGGTCTCCGGGATCGGGGAGTGGGGCGGCGGTGTCTTCAACGGCGGGGCCTGGCTCACCGTCGACGGGCGGAGCGTCGACGTGCACTACCGCGATCTCGACGTCGTCGAGCACGAGCTGGCGGAGGCCGAGGCGGGGCGGTTCCGCTGGGAGCCGCTGATGTTCCATCTCGCGGGAATTCCCAGTTACTTGGTCGTGGCCGAGCTCGGTGTCAACCAGGTCCTCAGGGGCGAGCTGCCCCGCCCCGGCTACCCGGCCGCCCTGCGCGCCGAGGCCCCCGGCGTCTGGCTCGGCCGGGCCCGCATGCGTCTTGCGTACGCCCGAGCCAACAACGCCCCGCGCGGCCACCGCACCGAGGTCGCGGGCGCCGTCGCCGTCGCCGCCATGGAGGCGGCCCACGCGGTGCTCGCCGCGCGCGGCGAGTGGGTCACCAACGAGAAGCGGCTGCTGGAGAGGGCGGGACTGCGGGGCGTGGACCACGTGCTCGCGGGCGCCCGTGCGGGCACAGGCGGCGAGCCGCTGGTCGGGGTGATCGACGAGGTCGAGCGGTTGATCGAGGCAGCCGCGCAGGCCGCGTCGGGCAGCTGAGCTCCGGTGCGGCGCCCCGTGTGGGCGCCGCCCGTACGGCGACCGCTCCGCTCAGAAGTCCACCCGAGTCCTGTCATCCAGCCGCGCCACGGAATCCTGCGCGAACGCCTTCTCGTAATCGCTGCGGATCTCCTCGATCTGGACGTCCCGCTTCTTCTCCTCGGCCGTCGGGTACAGCAGGATCAGCTCGTACGAACGCTCGCGCTCGATCTTGCCGTTGGAGTCGCGCCACTGGCCGCGGCCGTCCTGGATGGTCAGCCCGTCGGGGAAGCCGGGCGTCACTTCCTTGTCGATGAAGGCCATGAACTGCTTGTCGGTGACGGCGGGGCCGCCGTCGGGGCGCTCGGTGCCGAAGAAGAGCCG
Organism: Streptomyces formicae; assembly: GCF_002556545.1. NCBI lineage: Bacteria > Bacillati > Actinomycetota > Actinomycetes > Kitasatosporales > Streptomycetaceae > Streptomyces > Streptomyces formicae. The sequence goes on along the minus strand of NZ_CP022685.1, from coordinate 2,317,998 downwards.
CGTCTCGTGGAAGGGCTTGCCGCGGGTGACCGTCGTGGTGGCCGCCGTCGAGGACGACGGGCCCGTCCCGTCGTCCAGCGAGGCGTATGCCGCGGGCGCGCCGACCGCGAGGACCGCCGTCACGGCACCGGCCACGGCGAGACGGGTGCGGGAGATGCGAGAGAGGGTGAGAGCCACGGGGCGGGTCCCTTTCGGTCAGGAGTACGGGCGGTCGACCCCCGCGGGTGCGGGAGCCGCAGACCCATAACGGCGGCAAACCGTAGCGGACACGCGCGTCGCATCCGCCCCGTTTCCGGCGATGTGGCCTGATTCCCGCCCGCCGGATTCACACCCGCTTCGCGCGCCCGTCACAGAGAGCCGTGCCGGTCCGGCCCCAACCCGTACGTCTTGAGGTCCCGCCACCCCGTCCCCGGCCCGTCCGTCACGATCAGGTGGACGGTGCTCACGTGGCTGACGAGTGGCAGGTACGGGGCGAGTTCCTGTTCCAGCGCGTCGTAGGCCGCCTCGTACGTGTCCGGGCCCTCGTGGTTCGCGAGGGTCAGGTGCGGCGCCAGGGGCGGGGTGAAGACGCCCCGGTAGGGAACCGCTTCCGGCCAGCGTTCGGTGAGGGCGCGGGTGAGGGCGCGCAGGGGGTCCTCGGGCTCGGGCGGGAGGTAGAGGACGCCCGGGTAGCGGCGGAACTCCGTGAACTTCAGCGTGAAGGGGGCCGCCGCGGTGAAGAGCGAGGTCAGGGCGCGGTCCGTCGACGGGGTGAGGCGCGCGGCGTCGAGGAACGGGTAGAGCACCGTCACATGGGCCGGGAAGTCCGCTCTCACCAGCGGGTTCGCCTCGGGGATCCGGATCGACAGGGCCATGTCGCCGGGGAGGTCGGGCCAGCCGTCGTCCATCGGGTCCTTTCGTAGCGGGCTCGCACGACCCGCCATCGTGTCATGTCACTCCGGTGCGCTCGGATCCCGCCCATGGCCGTAAGCCGCCGTCTTCCCCTGCGTCACTCGACTCCCTTACCTTGCGGGGGACTTGGCCGCTCCGGCCGGTCGGTGGAGACGAGTGGGCTCGGCGGATGCCGGTGGGTGAGGAGTGGTCGGTGTGATGGTGGGGCGCAGAGGTGCGGGTGGGCTGCTGGTGGGGGCCCTGGTGAGCTGGGCCGTCCTCGGTGGCGCGGTGTCGTCAGGGGCGGCGGGTGATTCCGGCGCCGACGAGCCCGCGCCGGGCCCCGCGGATTCCGCGTACTCCGCCACCACCGGCGTCGGGGTGCACAACGCGTACGAGAAGGGGAAGTACCCGTACTTCGCCGATGCCCTCGACTCGGGCGCCGGGATGCTCGAACTCGACGTGTGGACCAATGTGTTCGGCAGCGGATGGCGGGTGTCGCACAGCAATCCGCTGGGCAACGACAACAACTGCGAGAACGCGCAGAACCCCGGCGAGCTGCGCACCAAGCCCCGCAACCAGAGCCTCGCCGGGTGTCTCCAGGACATGCGCAGCTGGCACGACGCCCACCCCGGCCACCGGCCCGTCCTCCTCAAGGTCGAGATGAAGGACGGGTTCCAGGCGCGCGGCGGGCGCGGGCCCGCCGAACTCGACGCGCTCCTGAAGAGCAAGCTCGGCGACGCCGTGTACCGGCCGGGACAGCTGGCCGGAGGGCACGCCACCCTCGACGAGGCCGTACGCGACAAGGGCTGGCCGGGACGCGCCGAACTCGCGGGGAAGTTCGTGGTCGAGCTGATCCCCGGCACCGTCGAGCAGGGCAACCCCGCCGACACCCTGTGGACCGACCGCGAGTACGCCACCCATCTGCGCGACCTCGCGGGCAGGGGACGGCTCGGCGACGCCGCCGCCTTCCCCGCCGTGCTCGGTGCGGAGGCGGGCGATCCGCGCGGGCGCTACACGGACGCGACGATCCGGCCGTGGTTCGTGCTGTTCGACGGGGACGCCTCCGCGTACGCGGGCGGCGGCATCGACACCCGGTGGTACGCCGACCGGCGCTATCTCGTCGTCATGACCGACGCCCACAAGGTGGCCCCCGCCATCGACGGCACGCATCCGACGGAGGCACAGGCCAGGGAACGGGTCGCCCTGCTCGCGGGTCGGCACGCCAGCATCGTGTCGGCCGACTGGACGCCGCTGCCGGACGTGCTCTCGATGGTGCTGCCGCGCGGCTGAGCCCACCGACAGGCCCCGTCGCCGACGACCCTCAGGGCTGGATCCGCGCCCACACCGGCGCGTGGTCCGAACCCGGCGCGTCCCTGCGCACCGCGGGGTCCCCGTCCGCGACCGAAGGCAGCGCCGCGGAGGAGGCGCCCGGCGCGCCCGTGCCCGCCGTGCGCACGTGGTCGAGCAGACCGCGGCTCATCAGGATGTGGTCGATGAGTTCGCGGCGACCCGCGTGGATGCGGGAGAAGCGCTGCTCGGCCGGGATCAGCGGGGCCACGTCCCACAGCCGCGCCGCGTCCCCCTTGTCGGGGTGGTCGTGGCCCGGCGTGCCGATCTCGGATCCCGGCGGGCCGAGCAGGAGCTGGGTCGTCGCGGCCGCCACCTCGTCGTTGAGGTCGCCGAGCACGGCCACGTCGTGCTCGCGGCCGTCGCCCTTCAGGAGCTCGTCGGCCAGGGCGCGCACCACGGTCGCCTCGGCCGTGCGCCGGTACAGGGCGTACGCGCCGTACCGTGCGCGCTCGCCCTCGTCGTGCGGCTGGAAGCGGCCGCCGGGATAGGAGATCAGCTTCGACTTGAGGTGGCAGACCACCGCGTCGAAGAAGAACGCCCGCGTCGACACCGTCACCGCGAGCACCCCGCGGCCCGCCCGCGCCACCGTCCCGCCCGAGTCCTCGCTCTGCACGGGGCGCAGCCGCTCGGGGAAGGCGACCCGGTCGGCGACGACGAAGACCGGCAGGCTGGTGAGGAAGCCGACCCGGATGCCCCGGTCGTCCGGGTGCTCCGAGAGCGTGATGTGCCAGGTGCCTTCGAGCAGGGCGGTGAGGTCTTCCAAGGCGGCCGGGTCGCCGACCTCCTGGACGCCGAGGACCTGCGGTTGCAGCGCGTTGATCGTCGCCGCGAGCGAGGCCAGCTTCGTCTCGTACGCCGTCTTGTCCTTGGGGCCGAAGGGGCCGCCGGGGCGGTAGAGGTTCTCCAGGTTCCAGGTCCCAATGATCATGGCCGACTCCTCGCCGTGCGCTGTCCGGGCTCGACGTGCCCGCGAACTGGGCTCAGCGTGCCCGCGAATCCACCCGCGCGACAGAGTGGCCGGATGCGCACTCCCGCTACCTTGAAGAGATGACGCCGTCTCCCGCACAAGGCCCCGCTGCACTCGTCGCCGAGGACCGCTTCGATCTCGTCGTGACGGGCTGCGCGGTCCTGGTCCACGGGCCCGACGAGGAGATCTCCTTCGCCGAGGACGCGGCGGCCCTCGTACGCGACGGGGTCGTCGTCGCCGTCACCTCGGCGGCCGAAGCGGCCGCTCTCGACGCCGCCGAACGCATCGACGGGCGCGGCACCGTCGCACTCCCCGGCCTGATCAACTGCCATACGCACGCGCCGATGGTGGCCCTGCGCGGCGTCGCCGAGGACCTGCCTGCCGACGAGTGGTTCAACGACTGGATCTGGCCCATCGAGTCGCAGCTGACCGATCGCGTGGTCGAACTCGGCACCCGGCTCGCCTGCGCCGAGATGATCCGGGGCGGCACCACCACCTTCGCCGACCACTACTTCGCGATGGACACGGTGGCCGCCGTCACCGAGGAGAGCGGCCTGCGGGCCGTGCTCGGCCAGGCGTACTTCAGCTCGCAGGGGCCCGAAGGGCGGGCCGCCTCGCTCGACTTCGCGCTGCGGCGGCAAGGCGCGGCGGGCGGCCGCATCACCACCTGCCTCGCGCCGCACGCCCCCTACACCGTCGATCGGGACGACCTCGCCGCGACCGCCGAACTCGCCGGGGAACACGGCCTGTTGGTGCACATCCACGCCGCGGAGGACCGCGCGCAGACCGACAACAGCCTGGCCAGGCACGGCCGTACGCCCCTGGAGATCCTGGAGCGCGCCGGGCTCCTGGACGGCGACCTGCTCATCGCCCACGCCACGGGACTCGATCCGGCGCGCGACCTGCCCGTGCTGCGCCGCGCCACCGGACGCGTCGCCGTGGCCTGCGCGCCCCGCGGCTATCTGAAGTTCGGCTGGGACACCACACCCGTGCGGGCCCTGCGCGACGCGGGCGTCCCGGTGGGCCTGGCCACCGACGGCGCGGCGTCCAACAACACCCTCGACGTGTGGGAGTCCATGACGCTCACCGCGCTCGTCCAGAAGTACGTCGAGCGCGACCCGACGTGGCTCACCGCCCGCCAGGCCCTGCACCACGCCACCCTGCAGAGCGCGCGGGCCGTCGGGCTCGGCGAGCGGGTCGGGAGCATCGCCGCGGGCCGCCGCGCCGACATCGTCCTCGTCGACCTGACGGGCCCGCACACCCAGCCCGTGCACGACCTCGCCGCCACCCTCGTGCACAGCGCCCGCTCCTCCGACGTGCGCACCACGATCGTCGAGGGCCGGGTCCTCATGCGTGACCGCCGGCTCCTGACCGTGGACGTGCCCTCCGTCGTCGGGGAGTTGACGGAGCTGCTGCCCGCGCTCGTCGACCGGAGCCACGGCAGACGCATCCAGGAGTACGAGACGTAGGGTCTTCACCCCTCTGACCTGCGACGCAAGGAATCCCTGAACTTTTTCCGGAAATTCCCGCCAGGAACCGATGAGTTCCGCGCACCCCCTGGGTCCACCCCTCTGGAGACACACGCGTGCAGACAAGCGCGGCCGAAGGGTGGAGGAGAAAGACCATGGGACTTCCGGACATCGTCACGCGCGAGGAGTGGCTCGCGGCGCGTGAGGAGCTGCTCGTCAAGGAGAAGGCCGCCACCCGTGCGCGCGACGCGCTCAACGCCGAGCGGCGCGGGCTGCCGATGGTCGAGGTCGACAAGGAGTACTACTTCGACGGCGCCGACGGAAAGGCGACCCTGCTCGACCTCTTCGACGGCCGCGACCAACTCGTCGTCTACCACTTCATGTTCGCCCCCGAGTGGGACGCGGGCTGCCGCAGCTGCTCCGGATTCCTCGACCAGATCGGGCACCTCGCACACCTGCGGGCCAGGGGCACGAACTTCGTCGCGGTCTCCCGCGCGCCGTTCACCACGCTGCTGTCCTTCAAGGCCCGGATGGGCTGGACCGTGCCCTGGTACTCGACCAACGGCGGCGACTTCAACTACGACTTCCAGGCGTCGTTCCCCGAGGAGCCGCGCGACGTACCGGGGATCAACTGCTTCCTGCGCGACGGCGACCGGATCTACCACACGTACGGCACGTTCGCCCGCGGCCTGGACGGCATCGGCTTCACCACCGCCCTGCTCGACCTCACCGCGCTGGGCCGCCAGGAGGAGTGGGAGGAGCCCAAGGGGCGGGCCTCCGCGCTCGGGGCGCCCGCGGGCAGTGCGCGAGTGCGCTACCACGACGAGTACGAGGACTGAGTCGCCTCCCTGAGCCGGGGGCTCGGGGAGAACCCTGGACATTGCCTCAACTCCGTGTCGGTTCGGTCACGTTGCGAGCCCTGAGGGGTGTCGCGCGCGTTCTCATCAGTACGAGCGCCGGTATATCTCGGGACCGCTCGGTACAGCTCGGTACGACCGAACGCATCGCACGGGGGAGCAGGATCATGATGAACGGACGAGTGGTGTTGGAGCGGTTTCCCGCGGGCGGACCGCGCGGGTCGTGGCCGGCCGAGGAGTTCGCCAGGGCCCGCCGCCAGGAAGGGCAGCGCGCGGAGGTCGTGATGGACCTCGCCACCGACGCCTTCCTGGTGATCGTGCGCGATCAGGAGGGCGCCGAACCGATGGCGGCCGTCGCGTGAGACGGCCGAGGGGCCAAGAGGCAGCGGCCCATCAGCAACTACCGCCAGACGGAGGGCGGCGCGGCTCCGCCGTTCTCTGATCCGGCCGATCCGGCCAATCCGGTCCCCGTCCCGGAACGGGAAACGGGCACCGTCGCGGTGGCCGCCCGGCGGGGGCAGGGCGCGTGCGCACAGCGCCAGGGCGTACCCGGTGCACGCCCGGGGCGCCCGCCACAGCTGACGATGACCATGAGCCATCCGGACGGTTGCAACCCCGGGCAACTCTTGCCCGGTCGGCGCGGTCGGCAGTGGCATGACCCACGGACGCGACTCCACACCCGTACAGGCAGAGGAGTTATTCCGTGACCGACACCCTCCGGACATCCGGGGTCTCCCGCGCGCACGGCCTGGACGGGCCCGCGCTGCTCGACGCGTACCGCACGATGCGTACCATCCGTGACTTCGAGGAGCGGCTCCACGAGGAGTTCGCGACCGGCGACATCCCCGGCTTCGTCCACCTCTACGCGGGTGAGGAGGCATCCGCGACCGGCGTCTGCGCCCACCTCGACGACGAGCGCGACGTGCTGGCATCCACCCACCGGGGCCATGGCCACTGCATCGCCAAGAACGTCGACGTGAAGGCGATGATGGCCGAGATCTACGGGCGTACGACGGGCTCCTGCCACGGCAAGGGCGGCTCGATGCACATCGCCGACCTCTCCAAGGGCATGCTCGGCGCCAACGGCATCGTCGGCGGCGGACCGCCCCTGGTCTGCGGCGCCGCGCTCGCCGCCAAGGTGCGCGGGGACGGCGGCGTGGCCGTCGCCTTCTTCGGTGACGGTGGCAGCAACCAGGGCACCACCCTGGAGTCCCTCAACCTCGCGTCGGTCTGGCACCTGCCCGCCGTCTTCGTCGCCGAGAACAACGGCTACGCGGAGGCCACGGCCGCCGAGTGGTCCGTCGGCGGCGGCTCCATCGCGGCCCGCGCCGCGGCCTTCGGCATGCCGGGCGTGACCGTCGACGGCTTCGACTTCTTCGCCGTGCACGAGGCGGCGGGCGAGGCGGTCGAGCGGGCCCGCGCGGGCGGCGGCCCCACCCTCATCGAGGTCGGACTCACCCGCTACTACGGGCACTTCGAGGGCGACCAGCAGACCTACCGGGCGGACGAGGTGCAGCGCGCCCGCGCCGAACTCGACTGCCTCACCCGCTTCCGCACCGCGGTGACCGGCACCGGCGAGCTCACCGCGGGGCAGCTCGACGCCATCGACTCCGAGGTGGCGACGCTGATCGACGAGGCGGTCGCGGAGGCGCGGGTCGCGCCCCTGCCCACCCGGGCCGACCTGGAGACGGACGTCTACATCTCGTACACCTGAGGGGAGTTGGCCGACGCATGGCACGCAGCATCAGCTACCGCGAGGCGATCAACGAAGCACTGGCGCAGGAGATGGAGCGCGACCCCTCGGTCATCGTCATGGGTGAGGACAACGCGGGCGGCGCGGGCGCGCCCGGCGCCGACGACGCCTGGGGCGGCGTCCTCGGTGTGACGAAGGGGCTCCAGCCTCGCTTCCCCGGACGGGTCCTGGACACCCCGATCTCGGAGTCCGCGTTCATCGGCGCGGCGATCGGAGCCGCGACCCGCGGCCTGCGGCCGGTCGCCGAGCTGATGTTCATCGACTTCATGGGGGTCTGCTTCGACCAGATCTTCAACCAGGCGGCGAAGTTCCGGTACATGTTCGGCGGCAAGGCCGTCACGCCCGTCGTCATCCGCGCGATGTACGGGGCGGGCCTGCGCGCCGCGGCCCAGCACTCGCAGGCGCTGTACCCCGTCTTCACCTCCGTGCCGGGACTCAAGGTCGCCCTGCCGTCCTCCCCGTACGAGGCGAAGGGGCTGATGATCCAAGCGATCAGGGACGACGACCCGGTGATCTTCTGCGAGCACAAGGCGATGTACGACGTGGTGGGCGACGTGCCCGCCGAGAGCTACACGATCCCCTTCGGCGAGGCGGACGTCGTGCGCGAGGGCCGGGACGTCACGGTCGTGGCGCTCGGCCGCATGGTCTCCGTGGCCTGCGAGGCGGCGGACGGCCTCGCGGCCTCCGGGGTGCGCTGCGAGGTCATCGACCCGCGCACCACCAGCCCGCTGGACACGGAGACCGTCATCGAGAGCGTCGGGCGGACCGGGCGCCTCGTGGTCGTCGACGAGGCGGGGCCGCGCTGCGGCATGGCCGCCGACATTTCCGCGCTCGTCGCCCGCGAGGCGTTCGGCGCGCTCCAGGCACCGATCGAGACGGTCACCCCGCCGCACACGCCCGTGCCGTTCAGCCCCGCGCTCGAAGACCTCTACCTGCCGGACGCCGGGCGGGTGGCCGCAGCGGTCAAGACCGTCGTCGAATGGAAGCCGTGACGGTGGGGGGGACAACCGACGAGGCGGTGTCGGGTGCCCTCTAAGGGGCGCGGGGAACTGCGCGCCCAGCCCGAACGGCCCCGCACGATCAGAGCCGACGAACACCCCCGAATTCCGCTCAACCCAGCGGAGCGCTCACGCGCTGAGGGCCCCCGACCACCCGGGCGCGGTCCCCGCGGCCCGGCACAACGCGAGATACAACGGAATCGGCGGCGTATAGGGAACGTCGCCCTCCGGACGATGGATCAGCACCGGACGGCACTCCGCTTCATGGACCACCGCCCCCGCCGAGTACGCGACGAGCGAAGGCCACTCCATCGCGACATCGGAGTCCGCGGGCACGATCCACCACCAGTGCGAACCGTCCTCGTACACACACCCCACGCGGGGCAGCCGGGACATCAGGCCGGGGCCGAGCGAGGCGGGCACCGCGACCGCGTCGCAGCCCAGGGGATCGGTCATTCCCTCGGGCAGGCCGAGCCGCTGGGGAGACGGCGGCGAGGCTCTGGTCGCCTTTCGCCGCCGGGAAAGCCGGACCAAGGTGTTCAGATCCAACGGTCGCACCGTACCCGCGCTCACTTGCCCCCCGCCCGCGTCACTGCCACGTTCGATTCATCCGTTCCCCGCGCACGCCGTTCTGGTCACCACTGCGCGCACGCCGTTCTCGGCAACTCCGCCCACACCGTGAGCCCGATACCGGGCCCCGCGTCGTGGACGCCCCAAGCGCTGCTCACCGCATCGACGAGAAGCAGTCCCCTCCCGTGTTCCTCGTCGGCCCCCCTGTGCGCCGGGCGCGGCATGCCTGAACCGCATCCGTCGTCACGTACGGCTATTCGCAGTTTCTCCGGATCCGCGCAGAGCTCGCAGATGATCCGCCGGCTCGCGGTGTGCACCACGGCATTGGTGACCAGTTCGGAGACGATCAGAGCCGCCGCGTCGCAGGCGTCGTCGTCGCGCACGGCCCACTCGTCGAGCTGCGCACGCGTCAGCCGTCTGGCCTGTGCGGCGGAGCCCGGAAGCGGGGCGAGAGCGAAACTGACGCAGACCTCGGCGGCGTCCTCGGGCCGGTACTCGGCGAGATCGCCAAGACGGCCTCCGACGGCTTCGGTTCCTAACGGCGCGGGCGGAGTCACGCTCTCCACTATCGCCCCGCCCGGAACACCTTGGCAAGAGCCACTCTGAAAAGTGCACAGTGGCGTGTTCCTCCGAGACGGCGCATGGCACACTGCTCGCAACAGCTCGCGGTGCGGTGTGAGTTGAAGCAACGCGGAGTAGGTGGAGGTAGGAGACGTGAGCGAACCGCGGTCCGCGCCGACCGTCGGACAGGTCGTTCTCGGTCGTCGCCTGCAGGATCTGCGCGAGCGCGCGGGCCTCAAACGCGAGGAGGCCGCGAAGATCCTGCGCGTCGCCCCCGCCACCGTCCGCCGGATGGAGACGGCCGAGGTCGCGCTGAAGATCCCGTATCTCCAGCTGCTCCTGAAGTCGTACGGCGTCGCGGACGACGAGGCGGATTCCTTCGTCCTGCTCGCCGAGGAGGCCAACAAGCCGGGCTGGTGGCAGCGGTTCCACGACATCCTGCCCGGCTGGTTCAGCATGTACGTCAGCCTGGAGGGCGCCGCCAGCCTCATCAGGTCCTACGAGCCGCACTTCGTGCCCGGACTGCTCCAGACCGAGGAGTACGCCCGCGGCGTGATGCGCTCCGGCGCGATCGGCCAGACCAGGCCCGCGGACATCGAGCGGTACGTGGCGCTGCGCATGGAGCGCCAGTCGCTGCTCACCCGCGAGGACGCGCCCCGGCTCTGGGTGGTGATGGACGAGACCGCGCTGCGCAGGCCCGTGGGCGGACCCGATGTGATGCGCGAGCAGTTCGACAAACTGCTCGAAGCAACCGAAATGCCCCATGTCACGCTTCAGGTCGCGCCCTTCGCGGCGGGGCCGCACCCCGGGACGTACGGACCGTTCGTGCTGTTCCGGTTCGCCGTGGCGGAGCTGCCCGACATGGTCTACAGCGAGTACCTGACCGGTGCCGTCTACCTGGACGCGCGCACTGAGGTGGCCACCCACCTGGAGGTCATGGACCGCATGGCGGCGCAGGCCGCCACCGCACAACGCACGAAGGAGATCCTCCGCGATCTCCGCAAGGAGCTGTGACATGGACCGACATCGAGCCGGAACGCGCCCTGCCGGTCCGCGTTCACCAGGAGCCCGCGACGACTCGCGCAGTGAGTCCCGGATATACAACGGCATGCCCGCCCGCGACCTCGGCAACGACGGCTGGCACAGGCCGTGGAGCGGCGGCAACGGCGGCAACTGCCTGGAGGCCATGAAGCTGGCCGACGGCAGGGTCGCGGTGCGTCAGTCCACTGACCCGGACGGTCCGGCGCTGATCTACACGCGTGGAGAGATCACCGCGTTCATCCAGGGCGCGAAGGCGGGCGAGGCGGACTTCCTGCTCTCGTGACCAGGGCCTAGGCCCTACAGGGCCTAGCGCCACGACCACATCCTGCGGGGCGCGTCCACCAGGCGGCTGACCGCGACGACCGGCAGCGGCGGCTGCCGCGCGTGGTGGCGGCCCAGGCTCAGCGCGTAGAAGATCTGCTCGATGGAGGGCGGTCCGACCGCGAGGTTGCGCAGGGTCGCGTGCGCCGGGGACTCCTCGCCCGTGCGGACGAGGTACGCGGCGGCCATCGCCCCGGTGCGCCCGACCCCCGCGCCACAGTGCACGAACACCGGCCCCGGGGACGCGCGGACGACGTCGAGGAAGCGGGCGACCTGCGCGGGCGGCGGCGTCTGGCCGTCCCGGATCGGCAGCCGCACGGCCCGCAGTCCCGCCCGGCGCGGCTGGTCGAGCTGCGCGGCGCTCAGGTCCTCGGCGCGCAGATCGACGACGGTGGCGAAGCCGAGCCGCGCCAGACCGCGGTACCCCTCGGTCGAGGGCGCGGCGCCCCGCCACAGCCGCCCCTCGGCGTCGACGGGCCCGAAGTGGTGGATGCCGGTGACGTGGAGGGCGCCACGGGGCTGATCCGTGGTGGCGCGCGCCACGTCGGTGAGCGCGAGCACGCCGAGGGTGCCGGTGGCCCAGAGCGCGAGATAGCCGAGCAGACAGCCCGCGACGAGACGCAGGCCGGTGCGGAGCGCGCGGCGGGGGAGGGGCGGGGGGAGCGGAGTGCTGAGGGAGGCCATGGGGGACCAGGGGGTCGGGACCGGGAGACGGGATCGGGAGGTGGGGCCGGGAGGTGGGACCGGGAGGTGGGATCGGGAGGTGGGATCGGGAGGTGGGACCGGGTGGCGGGGCGGGGAACAGGCGCGGGGTGCACTGGCAGAGTAACCCCCGCCCGTGTAAAGGGAGTTGGCCGATCCCGGAGGCGTCCGCTCAGTCGTCGTCCGGGTCCGTGTCGCCGATGCCGAGCACCGTCAGATGTGCCTTGTCCAGCTCCGTGTCCTCCAGGCAGCCGCGCAGCCGCATGCGGTCGTGGTCGGTGAGGGCGGGGCGTACGACGCCCGCGTAGAGGTCGTCGTCGAGCGGGCCGAGCGCGGCGTGCCGCAGGGGCGCGGACGTGGCGTCCCTGCACCGCTCCCAGAGCTGGTGTGCGGCCAGGGACCGCCGCTCCGCGGTGGCGTCGCCGCCGCGCATGTCGACGCGGAGCAGCACGGACGTCGCCGCGGCGGCGTTCTCCTGGCCCTCGCGGGTCTGGGTGAGCTCGGCGAGGCCCACGACGAGCCCGGCGAGGAGCGCCGCGCCGACGGCGGCGACGGCGAGCAGGCGGCCGGTCCTGCGCCGGTCGCGCGGGCCGCCCGGTGGGGGAAGGTCGTCGAGCCCGGCCCCGGGCGGCGGCGCCGCGAGCACGGCGAGCCGCCCCGCGAGCCGCCGTTCGGCGACGGGCCGCGCGGTCACGGCGGCGATCCGCTGCACCAGCCAGGCCAGCCCGGACAGGAGCGCGCCGGTGACCATGAGCACCGGGACGAAGACGTAGGTGCGGGTGCCGCCAGGGTCCTGTTCCGGTCCTTGCCCCTCGTCGAGCCAGCGGAAGGCGCCGGGGGCCGGGTCCTGGCGGAGTCGCGCGAGGAGATCCGGCGGGTGCGGGTGCGGGTGCGCGTGTGGCCCCGGGTGTGCGTGTGGGGCGGCATCGCGCAGCTGCATCTCGACGCGCCGCTCGATGCGTGCGAGGCGCCCGAGCAGCACCGCCCCCAGCAGCAGCACCTCGACGACCACGAGCAACACCCCGCACAGGATGGCCCGTTGCCACTGCCAGCGGTACAGGTAGATGACGAGGTAGCAGGCGGCCCCGGCGGCCGATGCCCCGCCGAAGACGTAGGCGAGCCGCCTCACCGCTCCGCCTCGGGCCGCGCGGCCGTGTCCGTGAGGGGCGCTTCCGCCCGTGCCAGGCGTACGCCGTCCAGGCGCACCTCACCGGTCGTACCGTCCAGCGTCAGGCTGCTGCCCGGCGGGACGCGCCGCACCGCGTCCGGTACGCCGACGACCGCGGGCAGCCCGAACTCCCTTGCCAGTAAGGCCAGATGGGACAGCGGGCTGCCGGTCTGCGCGATCAGCCCCGCGAGCCCCGGCAGCAGCGGGGCGAGCGCGGGATCGAGGGTGCGTACGACGAGAACCGCGTCCGGCGGCCGTACCCCCGTGCCGTGCCACGCGATGCCCGCGGCGCGCCCGCCGGAGACGCCGCGACCGTCGCCCTCGTCACCGTCGTGGCGCGTCGGCCGTTCGGCCACGACGGTGCCGCCGTCGGTGAGCCGGAACGCGTCGGGCAGCGGCGCGGAAGCGCTCCCCGGCAGGCGCTCGCCGAAGTCACCGGGCAGCGGCCCGCCCGCCAGCGCGTCCATCAACTCGCCCCAGCGCAGCAGCCCGACCCGGTCGGCCCCGCCGAGCGCCGCGCCCCGCGCCGCGAGCCGCCTGCCCGCCTCGCGCACCAGCCGGACCTGCAACTCCTGCGTCCAGCGGACGCGCAGTCGCAGGGCCTCGCGCGGCGGCAACGACCCGACCGGGGGAGGCGGCGCCAACTCCGCCGCGCCGACGGCCTGTTCGGGGAGTCGTACGTCATCACGCAGACTCGGCGGTACCAGCGCGAGCACCACCGGGTCCGTCGCCGTGATCCGGTGGTCGGGCAGCCCGTGGGCGCGGCCGCGGGCGAGCGCGCCGAGCGCCGCACCGGCCGCCGTCGCCGTGCTCGACTCCGTGAGCAGCGCCCCGCACAGGGCCTCCTGGGCGTGCAGCGGCACCAGGGCCGCACGGGTCCAGCGGAGCGTGGCCGCCAGGGCGGGTGGCGGGAGTTCGGCGGGCGGCGGTGTCTCGGCGAGGGCACGGTCGATGTCCGCGCAGAGGTCGAGCGCGAGACCGGGCAGCGCGGTGCTGAGGCGGCCCACGCGCCAGGCCGCGGCGAGTCTGCGGGCGCCCGGCGCCGGATTCAGGAGCGCGAGCCAGGGGTGCGCGGGCGGGGCCGCGCCCAGGAGCCGTAGATCCGCGGCGGCGCGCCCGCCGACCGAGGTGACCACCGGTGTGCCGCGCAGGGTGCGGCGCGGTGCGGAGGCCCCGATGTCGAGCGCGGCGGCGAGCCCGCGCGCCATCGGAGCGATCCACAAGTCCTCTTCCAGCGGCTCCAGTTGGTCCGGCAGCGTCTCGGCGACGGGGCCGGGCCCGAGCAGGCGCGCGCCGCGCGGAGGGCGGGCGGCCAGCGCGGTGATGGGCCTGCTCTGGAAGAGCCAGAGGCGCCCGCTCGCCTCGTCGAAACCGAACTCGATGTCCTGCGGCCCGCCGAACACCCGACGGGCGCGCCGGGCGAGCCTGGCCAGGCGGCGGAGCTCGGCGGGGGTGAGGAGGGGGCCGGGTCCGGGTGGTCCGTCGCTCGGCAGGTCCGTGCCGGACGGATCCGTGTCGGGCGATTCGGCGCCGGGTGGTTCGGTGCGCAAGAGCCGTCCGCCACGGCTCAACCAGTGGTTCGTGCCCGCCTGTTCACCGCCGACCAGCGTCTCGGGACCGCCCCGCACCGCGCTCACCAGCATCCGGTCGGACCGCCCCGCGACGGGATCCGCGCCGAACAGCACGCCGCCGACGCGCGCGGCGAGCATCGGCTGTACGAGGACGGCCATCGGGGCCACCGTGCCGTCCGGCCGCCGGGCCGACGCGACCACGGTGCGTACGGCCGCGCGGAACTCCGTCCAGCCGCGTACGTCGAGGACGGAGGTGAAATGCCCTGCCAGGGAGGACTCCTGCGTGTCCTCCTGTGGCGAGGAGGAGCGGACGACCAGCGGCAGCGCGCCGTCCCGCGACAGCTCGCGCCAGGCCGGACGCAGGCGGTCGTCGCCGCCCGCGTCCTGGCTTCCGCCGCGCGGCACGACGAATCCGGGCAGTACGGGAAGCCCCGCGCGGGCGGCGCGCGCCAGACGCGCGGCCTTGGAACCGGTGAGAGGGACGAGCGCGGCCCGTGCGTCGTCGAGCCGCAGCACGGCGGGCGCGGGACGCGCGGGCCGGAACGCGGGGCGTTCGTCGAGCGTTGTCATCGGGCACCCTCCAGGACCGGCCGCCAACAGGGGGGACGCGCTGGGGTGGCCCTGCGCCTGACGGCGGAACGAAGGATCGCGGCGGGCCGCCCGAAGGGCCCCTATCGCGGCCCCGAGGGCGACATGCCGTTCCTTCCAACGATCCCGCCCCGGCTCGCATTCCCCGAGGGCGAGGGGGAGTTGGCGCCGCCGGTCAGGTCAGCGCGAGGATGAACGACGCCGTGGCGCCGAGGGAGGCGACCCCGCGCACGTGGTTCCACGCGGTCCACTCACTGACGTACGTACGCCAGTACTCGGCGCCCTCCGCGCTCTCCGGATCGACCTTGGACAGGGCCTCGTTGCGCGGGATGTTCGCGGCGATCGTCACCCCGAACGAGCCGACCAGATACAGCGCGCAGCCGAGCAGCAGCTCGACGGTGCCCTCGTCGGGCCAGAGCACGAACGTCACGACGGCGAGCACGGCGCACAGTCCCGCGGCGCCGAGGAACACGGCCATGAACGCCGGGGTGACGGCGGTGACGTTGATCCGGTTCATCGCGGCGATGCCCTGCGCGGGGGGCAGTGCGGCGAGTCCCTTCATCACGAAGGTGGAGAAGGCGCAGAAGACCCCGGCGGCGAGGCCACAGGCGAGCGCGCCGAGCACGGCGAGCACGAAGTACGGACCGTCGATCATGGCAACTCCCGTGGGTCTGGGGCCGTTACGTCACGTAGGTGCGCCACGTCTGCGGCACCCGCGCCGGACGGGCGGCCCTGCCGCCAGTGATCCTCCACGGCGAGCCCCGTCACCACAAGTCAATTGCCAACGGGCTTCGGTGGCCATGTGTGACCCTCGCCCTCGCATGCGCGGGCGTCTCGCCCCGGTTGCCCCGGCGCCTCGCGCCACGCGCGCAACGTCGCCGCCACGGCGGGCGCGATCCGCCGCCGCGCCTCGCCACGGGGCACACCGCTCATCAGCAGCCGGTCGTAGGGCGTGGCCGTGTGCCGCACCGCGGCGCCGACCGCCGCCGTCACGGCACCCTCCGACAGTGCCCGGCCCGCCGCGCTGCGCCCCACCCGGCCGCTGCCCCGCTCCGCGGCGTGCGCGGCGATCGCGCGGGCCCTGTCCTCGGGGCAGCCGGGGAAGAGCCGTCCTATCTCGGCGGCGAACGCCTCGGTGAACCGCACGTCCCGCGCGGCCCGCCGCACCGCGTCCCGCGCCCTGCGCCGCGCCCGTGCCTCGGCGTCCGCCAGGCACCGCTCCTCGGCGTGGGCGAGTGCCGCCTCCTCGACGAGGACGCCCTGCCGCTCGTACCGGGCGCGGCGCCGGTGGAAGCGGACCACCACCGCCCAGAGCCCGCTGCCCTCGCGGGCCCGCCGGGTGAGCGCCGTGTCGCCGCGCGGCAGATAGACCAGGTGCCCGAGGTCGGCGCAGTCCAGGCAGCGCGGCTCCCCGCCTTCGAGGACGAGCAGCCGCAACGGCCCCGAGCGGCACTCCGCGCAGCGCCTGCGCTTCAGCGGCTGGAACGCCAGGAGTCCGGGGCGGGCGGGGGACGTCGGAGAGGAGGGGGAGACCGGGGAGCTCGCCATGCCCGTCTCATTCCCCGTGCGGGAGCCACGGCATCATGGGCCCGTGCGACTCGAACCGATCACCTGGGAACGCCTGACCGACACCCTCGCCGACCGGCTGCTCGACCTGAAGACCGGCGACGGGAGCCCCTGGCCGCGCGTCGCCGTCGACGGGGCGCGGGCGGGCGGGACCGGCGAGCTGGCCGCGCGCCTCGCCGACGCGCTGCGGCTGCGCGGACGCACCCCGCTGGTGGTCGGCACGGAGGGGTTCCTGCGGCCCGCTTCGCTGCGGTACGAGTACGGGCACGAGGACGTGGAGGCGTACTACAGCGGGTGGTTCGACACCGGCGCCCTGTGGCGCGAGGTCTTCGGCCCGCTCGACCCGGGCGGCACGGGGCGGGTCCTGCCCGACCTCTGGGACCCGGCGGCCGATCGCGCGACCCGCAGTCCGTACGTCGAACTCCCGCCCGGCGGCGTGCTGTTGCTGCACGGCCCGCTGCTGCTCGACCACTGGTTCCCCTTCGACCTGAGCGTGCACGTGCGGCTCTCGCCGGGGGCGCTGCGGCGCCGCACACCCGAGGGCGAGCGGTGGACGCTCCCAGCCTTCGAGCGGTACGAGAGGGAAGTGGACCCCGCGGGCCGCGCCGATGTCGTCGTACGGGCGGACGATCCACGGCATCCGGCGTGGAACGGCGCACCGGACGCGGGGTGACCCCGGGGACGCGGCCCGCCCCACCCTGCTCCGCCCCGCCCTGCTCCGCCCCGCCCTGCCCTCCGGCCCGAGCGGTCTCCGGATGCGGGCGTTCGGGGGCGCGGCGAGAATGAGGGCGCCGGGATCAGCGGTGCCCTCGCGCCGCGCCGGAATCCGCCCGGCAACGGGAGGCACCAATGACCACCGCCGGAGACATCATGCACCGGGGAGCCCAGTGGATCCCCCGGCACGAGACGCTCGACCGCGCGGCCCAGCTGATGCGCGAGCTCGACGTGGGCGCGCTGCCCATCAGCGACGAGAACGAACGCCTCTGCGGCATCCTCACCGACCGCGACATCGTCGTCGGCTGTGTGGCCATGGGCCACGACCCGTCCCGGGTCACCGCGGGTGACATGGCCAAGGGGACACCGCGCTGGATCGACTCGGGCGCCGATGTCGACGAGGTCCTCCGGGAGATGCAGGGCCACCAGATCCGCCGCCTGCCGGTGATCGAGAACAAGCGGCTCGTCGGCATGATCAGCGAGGCCGACCTGGCCACGCACCTGACCGACGACCAGCTCGCGGGCTGGGTCGAGAGCGTCTACGCCAAGGGCTGACGTTCACAGCCATCCGTTCCTCCGGAAGCCGCGGTACAGCGCGAAGCAGGTCGCCGTGATCACGGACATGACCAGCGGATAGCCGTACCTCCAGTGCAGTTCGGGCATGTGCTCGAAGTTCATGCCGTAGAGGCCGCAGGCCATCGTCGGGACCGCGACGACCGCCGCCCATGCGGTGATCTTCCGCATGTCCTCGTTCTGCGCGACCGTCACCTGGGCGAGGTGGGCCTGGAGGATCGAGTTCAGCAACTCGTCGAAGGCGGCGATCTGTTCGGTGGCCCGCTTCAAGTGGTCGTCCACGTCCCGGAAGTACGCCTGTATCTCCGGGGCGATGGCGCGCATCGGCGTGCTGGCGAGCACCTGGAGCGGGTGGCCGAGCGGCACCACCGCCCGCTTCAGCTCCAGGAGTTCACGCTTGAGCTGGTAGATGCGGCCGGGGTCGGCCCGCGCGCCGTCCGGGGCGAACACGTCCGTCTCCACCTGGTCGATGTCCGACTGCACGGCGTCCGTCGCCGCGAGGTAGTCGTCCACCACCTGGTCGGCGATGGCGTGCAGCACCGCGGCGGGTCCCTGGGCGAGCTGCTCGGGCGACGCCTCCAGCTCCTCGCGCAGCGGGCCGAGCGAGCCGTGCCTGCCGTGCCGCACGGTGATGACGAAGTCGCGGCCGACGAAGACCATGATCTCGCCGGTGTCCACCACCTCGCTGGTGGCGGTCAGTTCGGTGTGTTCCACGTAGCAGACGGTCTTGAACACGGCGAACAGCGCGTGGTCGTACCGCTCGACCTTCGGGCGCTGATGCGCGTGCACCGCGTCCTCCACGGCGAGCGGGTGTAGGTCGAAGAGGTCGGCGATGCCCGCGAACTCCTGCTCCGTCGGCTCGTGCAGCCCCAGCCAGACGAAGCCGTCGTCGGTCTTGCGGATCCGCTCGACCGCCTCGACGAGGGTGTCGACGGAGGGCTGGCGCACACCCCTTCGGTACGACACGCAGTTGACCACCGACGAGCCGAGCGGGGAGCGGGCCGGGTGGCTCAGGTCGACGCGTGAGCGGCGCCGGCCCAGGCGCGCGACCTTACGGAGGCGGCCGACCTTGCGCAGACTCGAGACTTTGCCAAGGCTCCCTACCTTCCGAAGGTTGCCTGCCATGGACATGAGGGGCTCCTCGCGCTGGTGAACGCCGGTGATGTGGCGTGCCAGTTTGCCAGTCCGGGCCGGGACCTCGCTGGGGCCTGTGGGAACGGAGTATTCCGCTCCGGAATGCCCGGTTCTGCCTCCCGGGGCCAAGCCGGGCAACTGGGATGATCAGGGCATGACGCGAATCGACGGCCATCTCCTCGACGCCCGGCAGCCCCTCGACCACCGGCAGCCCGGGGCAGGTCGGTCCGACCTGCGACAGGCCGGGACGGTGCGGCGCCGCGACGCCTTCGCCGCCCTCTTCGACCCCATGACCTTCGGACACATCGAACGCCTCGGCATCGGCCCCGGCTGGCGCTGCTGGGAGGTCGGGGCGGGCGGCACCTCCGTGGTCTCCTGGCTCGCCAAGCGGGTCGGGCCCACCGGCAGGGTCCTGGCGACCGACACCGACACGTCCTGGCAGACGCGGGCCGCGCGCTCGCCCCTGGAAGTGCGCGTCCACGACGTCGCCGCCGACGCGCCGCCCGTGGAGGGCTTCGACCTGGTGCACGCGCGGCTCGTCCTGGTCGACGTCGCGGACCGGGACCGGGCGCTCCAGTCGATGCTCAGGGCGCTGCGGCCCGGCGGCCGCCTCCTGATCGAGGAGGCCGACCACGCGCTCCAGCCCCTCGCCTGCCCCGACGAGTACGGCCCCGCACAGGAGTTGGCGAACCGCCTGCGCCACGGGGTGCGCGCGCTGCTCGCCGAGCGCGGCGTCGATGCCGCGTACGGCCGCGCACTGCCCCGCCTGCTGCGCGAGAACGGCCTGCGCCGCGTCGAGTCCGAAGTCCACATTCCGCTCACCTCTCCGGCCTGCGCCGCGCTGGAGACCGCGACGCTCCAGCACCTGCGCGCCGACCTGATCGCCGCGGGTCTCGCGACGGCGGAGGAGGTCGACGACCACTTGGCGAGCGTCGCGGAGGGCACCCTCGACCTGGCCGCGTCGCCGCTGATCGCCACATGGGGGAGGAAGGGGTAGCACCTGCCGTTCGGGCGGGACCCGAAGGGGCGCGGGGAACTGCGCGACCAGCCACGACGCACCCGCGGACGAAGACCGCGTTCCGTGGGTCACCGAGTCAGCGCTCCACGGCCCCGGGGGGCCTGCCTCCCGCCCGCGTCACCGCCCGCGCCCCCGCCCCGCACCCCTGCTCCGCCGCGGCGACGAGGTCCGCGCCGCCGAGCAGCGCGGCGAGCAGCGCGCCGGTGAACGCGTCGCCCGCCCCCGTGGAGTCCCGTGCGCGGACGGGCACCGAGGAGGCCCGGCCGCGTACCTCGCCGCCCCACGCCACAAGGGCCCCGTCCGTGCCCAGCTTGACCACCACCGAGGGGAAGCGGCGGCTCAGCTCGCACGCCGCGTCCGACGGATCGGGCAGCCCGGTCAACAGCTCCGCCTCCGCCCTGCTGGGCACCAGCGTCTCCACCCCCTGCACCGCCGCGAGGAACCGCTCCACGCCCAGCCGGGCCAGGAACCCCGCCGACGCGGGATCCACGCTCACCGGCACCCCACGCGCGCGTGCCGACGCCAGCGCCTCGGCGGCCGCCGCGCGGCTCTGTGTCCCGAAGAACAGATAGCCGGACAGATGCAGCCGTGCGACGCCGTCGAGGAGCGAGGGCGACCAGTCGTCGGGGGAGATCCGCAGCGAGGCGCCGTTGTCCGAGAGGAACGTCCGCTCGGCCGCCGCGGCCGCGTCCACCAGACAGATCACCGTGCCGGTCGGCTCCCGCGGATCTATCACGAGCCGAGGCCGCACCCCCGCGCGCGTGAGCGCCGCCTCGTGCCACGCCGCGGAGTCCGCGCCGACCCGCCCGAGCAGGCGTACGTCCGGACAGCCCCAATGCGCCGCCCAGCACGCCACGTTGCCCCCCGCGCCGCCCGGCACCGTACGGATGTCCGCCGCCGTGTCGGTCCCCGGCGCGAGCGGCGTCCTGTGCAGCGCGACGACGTCCGTGACGACGTCCCCCACCACAAGGAGGCCGCCGGGCCGCACCGTCACCGCCCGGCCCAGGCCGTCGCGATCCGCGCCCCGAGCCGTACGTTGCCGCGCACCGCGGCGAGGTTGGCCTCCAGGGACGCGCCTTCGGTGCGCCGGACCAACTCGTCCAGCAGGAACGGCGTGATGGCCTGCCCGGTGATGCCCCGCTCCTCGCACGCCGCCAGCGCCTCGGCGAGCACGCGCGCGTGGAGCACGGGGTCGAGCTGATCGTCGCGCGGCACCGGATTCGCCACGATCAACGCCGTGGCGGGCCCGTCGAGCGCGTCCTGGGCGCGCATCACCTCCGCGATCTCACCGGGCGCGCGCAGCGTCCAGTCCACCGGGTGCCCGGAGTCGGCGAGGTAGAAGCCGGGGAAGCGGTCCGTCCGGTACCCCGCGACCGTGACGCCGAGGGTCTCCAGGCGCTCCAGCGTCGCCGGTACGTCCAGGATCGACTTCACGCCCGCGCACACCACCGTGATCCGGGTGCGGGCGAGCAGCCCCAGGTCGGCCGACTCGTCCTGGGTGACGGTCCACTCGCGGTGCACCCCGCCGAGCCCGCCCGTGGCGAACACCCGCAGCCCTGCGCGGGCGGCGAGCAGCGCCGTGGCCGAGACCGTCGTCGCCCCGCTCGCGCCCGTGGCGACGGCGAGCGGCAGATCGCGGTGGCCCAGCTTGCGGATGCCGTCCTCGTTCGCGACCCGCTCCACCTGCTCCTCGTCCAGGCCGACATGGGGGCGCCCGTCGAGCACGGCGATCGTCGCGGGGACGGCGCCCTCCTCCCGTACGACCGCTTCGAGTTCCTCGGCCACCTGGAGGTTGCGCGGGCGCGGCAGGCCGTGCGCGATGATCGTGGACTCCAGGGCCACCACGGGCTGCCGCTCCGCGACCGCCGTCTGCACCTCGTCGGACACCACCAGCACGGGCCTGCCTCCTGCCTGTCGGGTCTCCCTCTCATCCCTGGCGGTCGGCGCGGCCCGTCAAACCCCGCTGACGAGACGTACGGGCCCGGTTGACCGGACGCGTCAGGACCCGGCAGGGACACGGCAGAAGGGCCCGGCTAGGGTGACCGGCCATGACCACGAATGATCAAGCTGTCGCGTCCTTCGCCGTGCACATCCCGGACGTCGACCTGGAGGCCGAGCCCCTGGACCCGGAGCAGATCGTCTCCGGCGACCCCGTGGTGACCGGCAAGGTGCTGTGGGAGTCGGCCGACGGCAAGCAGCTGCGCGGCATCTGGCAGATCACCCCCGGCGTGGTCACCGACACCGAGGCCAACGAGCTCTTCGTGGTCGTCAGCGGCCGCGCCACCGTCGAGGTCGAGGGCGGCGCCACGCTGGAGATCGGCCCCGGCGACGCGGCGGTGCTCCGCGAGGGCGACCGCACGACCTGGACGGTGCACGAGACGCTGCGCAAGGCGTACCACATCACGTTGCCCTGACCGTCCCGCGTCAGCGCGCCGGCCTGACCGCCCTGCGTACGGCGAGTCCGGCCATCGGCAGCAGCACGCAGGCCCCGACGAGGTTGAGCCAGCCGTAGCTGGCCCGCGCGACGATCAGGCCCGCGAGCGCGCCGCCGATGCCCGCCGACGCGTTCATGGTGAGGTCCGAAAGGCCCTGCACCGCGGCCCTCGCGGGGCCCTCCACCGAGTCGGTGAGCAGCGCCGATCCTGCCACCAGGCCCGCGGACCAGCCGAGGCCGAGCACGAAGAGCCCGGCGGCGGTCTGCCCGTGGCTCGGCCCCGCCGTGCCCGCGAGCAGCGCGGCGCAGCTCAGCAGCCCGACCGCGAGGCCGATCACGGCGAGCCTGCCGAACCGGTCGGAGAGCCAGCCGAGCACCGGCGAGAACGCGTACATGCCCGCGATGTGTCCGCTGATGACGAGGCCGACCAGTTGCAGGCTCGCCCCGTGGTGCCCCAGGTCGACCGGGGTCATCACCATGATCGAGACCATCACCGTGTGCGACACGGCCACCGTCACCAGGGCGAGCCGGGCCATCGGCGACCCGGCCACCGCGGCGACGGCGGCCCTCAGCGAGCGGCTCTCCGCGGAGTGGTCCTCGTCCGGGGCCAGGGCGCGGGCGGTGAGCAGCGGGTCGGGGCGGAGCAGCACCGCCACCACGAGCGCGGCGACCGCGAAGATCCCGGCGGCGAAGAGGAAGGGGCCCGCCTTCTCGGGGACGGCCGTGCCGGAGAAGAGACGGCTCGTCGGCGCGGCGATGTTCGGGCCGAGCACCGAGCCGATGGTGGTGGCCCAGATGACGTGCGAGATGGCGCGGCCGCGCCGGTCGGGCTCGGCCAGGTCGGCCGCGGCGAACCTGGCCTGCAGATTGGCGGACGAGCCCGCTCCGAAGGCTGCCATGCCGAGCAGCAGCAGGGGGAAGTTCCCCACGACCGAGGCCAGTACGACGAGTCCCGCCCCCAGCGCGCCGATCAGATACGCGAGGACCAGGCCGGGCCTTCGGCCCCGCGACGTCATCAGCGCGGCCAGCGGCAGCGAGAGCAGGGCGGTGCCGGTGACGGACGCCGTCGGCGCGAGCCCGGACAGTGCCTCGCTCCCGCTCACCTCGGTCGCGAGCACCGGGGCGAGCGCGATGCCGATCGGCACTCCGAGGCCGCCCAGGATCTGGCTGGCGATCAGCACCGCGTTGGTCCGGCGGCGCAGGGCGGGGAGCGCCTTTGGCGATATGCCGGGGGCGTCGAGGGTCGAAGTCACCGACGCAGTGTGCCAGGGCGTACGTACGGGCGAAACGTAGTTGTCACAGTCCGCCAGGACCGCCGGGTGAGCCGGTCAGAACAGCGGCTGCGGCAGCACGCCCTCGAGGGCGAGGAGCTGCCGCTTGGTCTCCAGACCGCCCCCGAAGCCGCCGATGCCCCCGTCGCTCTCCACCACGCGGTGGCACGGCACCACGACCGGCAGCGGGTTGGCCCCCATGGCGAGGCCCACGGCCTGCGCCGCGCGCGGCTGACCGACGCGGCCGGCCAGGTCGCCGTAGCCCACCACCGTGCCGAACGGCACCCCCGATGCCAGCTCGCGCAGCACCTGGCGGTTGAAGCCGGAGATCAGCGACCAGTCGAGCGGCAGCTCGAAGTCGCGCCGCTCGCCCGCGAAGTACGCCGCGAGCTGGCGTATGGGCTCGGCGAGCAGCGGGGAGCCTGGCTCATGGACAGGCTCGGCGCCCAGTCGGGAGCCGAGCCGCTCCAGGACCGTGTCACGCACCGCGTCGGTGGCGTGGAAGGCGACGGTGACGAGTCCTTCACCGGTCGCGGCGAGCAGCAGCGGGCCGATGTCGCTGCCGACGACGGCCCAGACGACCTGACGGCCGCCCTGTTCCTGCCCCTGTTCCTGCCCCTGTTCCTGCCCCTGCTCCTGCGCGTGGGAGTTCATGCCGACCACCGTACGACCGCCCACTGACAACGCGGTGCGGCGGTCGTCGGCCCGGCCGCCGTCAGCCCTTGCGCAGTGCCTTGCGGACGACGTCAGGCGTGTTGGTGATGATCCCGTTCACCCCGAACTCCGCCGCGCGCACCGCGCTTGCCGCGTCGTTGACCGTCCAGGTGAAGATCTCCAGGGGCTTGCCGTGCGGGCCCTTCTGCGCGTGGATCGCGTCGACGTAGTCGGCCGAGATGGCGGTGTGCGTCGAGTTGATCTGGTCGGCGAACTCCGCGTACGCGGGCAGTTGGGCGGCCGTGGGGGTGCCGAGGAAGCCGGTCTTCACATCGGGCCGCAGCGCGTGCACGGTCTTCACACTGTCGGCGCTGAAGCTCTGGACGACCAGCTTGCTCTTCACGTGGTGCCGGTCGAGCCAGCCCGTGTCGCGCAGCACCCGCAGGCCCTGCTTCTCGATGCCCGGGTAGAGCTCGGGCTTCTTGAACTCGAAGACCAGGCTCTGGTGGTTGCGCGAGACCCGCCGCATGTACTGCTCCAGCGTCGGCACGCGCTGGCCCGCGAACTTCGGGCTGAACCAGCTGCCCGCGTCCAGCTGCCTGATCTCCGCGGCCGTGAAGTCACCGACCTTCCACGGGGCGCGGTCGGGGAAGACCTCCTCGACGTTCGTCGTCCGCTTCAGGGTGTCGTCGTGCATGATCACGAGCTCGCCGTCCTTGGTCCGCTGGACGTCGTTCTCGACCCAGCGGAACCCCATGTCACGGGCCTTGTCGATGGCCGCGAAGGTGTTCTCCGGCGCGTAGGCGGAGGCACCCCGGTGGGCGACGACCAGCGGCCTGTCGTGGTGGGCGGCGCGGGACGCCGTGGGGGTCCCCGCCGTGGCGGAGGCGGTGGGGAGGACGAGTGTGCCGGCTCCGATGAGGGCGGCGACGGTGGCAGCGGCAGCGCGTGCGTACACGGGTACTCCTCGCGTCGTGAGATCGCGGACCGGTCGAGAGTGACAGTCCGGGGTCAACGGGAGACAGGTGCAGGATGGCCACAGGTTGAACGGAGTCTCCAAAGACGGGGACCCCGCGCGCGGGGACTGCGATTCTTTGCCGGAAAATCGTTCGTACGTTCCGGGGTGAGCTTTACTCTCTGCCTCAGCCGACGGTCTTTCAGATGGACGTCGACAGAGGGGGCGGACGGGGCGTTCCGGAGAATTTGGGCACAACAGGCGGAAGGGCAACCGCGCATGCAGGGCACGGTCGACGGGTTCAGCTACGGAGTCGTCACACCGGTGGTGGCGTACCTCATGGCTTGTCTGGGAGGGGCGCTCGGCCTGCGCTGCACCACCAGATCGCTGCTCGTCGCCCGCTCCTGGCGGCCCGGCTGGCTGGCGCTCGGCTCGGCCGCGATCGGGTCGGGGATCTGGACCATGCACTTCGTGGCCATGATGGGCTTCACCGTCGAGGAGGCCCCGATCCGCTACGACAAGGCGCTGACCTTCGCGAGCCTCGCCGTCGCCATCGTCATGGTCGGCATCGGCGTCTTCATCGTCGGCTACCGCGGCGCCACGGGCACGGCCCTGTTCACCGGCGGGACCATCACGGGGCTCGGTGTCGCCTCGATGCACTACCTCGGAATGGCCGGTATGCGTCTGCGCGGGACGCTGGAGTACAACACCCTCGTCGTCACCGCGTCCGTGGTGATCGCCGTGGTCGCCGCCACCGCGGCTCTCTGGGCGGCCGCACAGGTCAGGGGATTCCTGTGGAGCCTGGGCGCGAGCCTGGTGATGGGCCTGGCCGTGAGCGGCATGCACTACACCGGCATGGCCGCCCTCAGCGTCCATCTGCACGGCTCGGGCTCCCTGCCGCCCGGTGACTCGCCCGCGGAGATCCTCGCGCCCATGATGATCGGCCCGCTCGCCTTCCTGCTCCTCGCGGGCGTCATCGTGATGTTCGACCCGCTCATGGTCCTCGGCGGCCGTCCCGAGACCAAGGAGGCGGCGGCCCGGGCCCGCTCGGGGCCCTCCTACTCCGTCCCGCGCTCGGGCGACCGGCACGTCCCGCCGCCCCGGCGCAGGTCCCGGCAGCGGCCAGGCTCCCGCACTCCGCAGAACTGGTGACGGGACGCCGCTGAGCGGCCGATCGGACCCGGTTGTCAGTGCGGGGTCGTACGGTGGTTTCCATGCGGCCCGTATCGAAGATCGAACGCACGGTGGCACCTTTCGAGGTCGTCAGCCCGTACCAGCCAAGCGGTGACCAGCCGGCGGCCATCGCCGAGCTGGAGCGGCGCATCCGCGCAGGTGAGAAGGATGTCGTCCTGCTCGGCGCGACCGGCACCGGCAAGTCGGCCACCACCGCGTGGATGATCGAGAAGCTCCAGCGCCCCACGCTCGTGATGGCGCCGAACAAGACGCTGGCCGCCCAGCTGGCGAACGAGTTCCGCGAGCTCCTGCCGAACAACGCCGTGGAGTACTTCGTCTCGTACTACGACTACTACCAGCCCGAGGCGTACGTCCCGCAGTCGGACACCTACATCGAGAAGGACTCCTCGATCAACGAGGAGGTGGAGCGCCTGCGCCACTCCGCGACGAACTCGCTGCTCACCCGCCGCGACGTGGTCGTGGTCGCCTCGGTCTCCTGCATCTACGGCCTCGGCACCCCGCAGGAGTACGTGGACCGGATGGTCCCGCTCAAGGTCGGCGACGAGATCGACCGCGACCA
This sequence comes from Streptomyces formicae, assembly GCF_002556545.1. Taxonomy (NCBI): domain Bacteria; kingdom Bacillati; phylum Actinomycetota; class Actinomycetes; order Kitasatosporales; family Streptomycetaceae; genus Streptomyces; species Streptomyces formicae. Next base: position 2,291,137 of record NZ_CP022685.1, on the reverse strand, counting down.
GCTCCTGCGCCGCTTCGTCGACATCCAGTACACGCGCAACGACCTGGCGTTCACCCGCGGCACCTTCCGCGTCCGCGGCGACACCATCGAGATCTTCCCGGTCTACGAGGAACTGGCCGTCCGCATCGAGATGTTCGGCGACGAGATCGAGGCGCTCTCCACGCTGCACCCGCTCACCGGCGAGGTCATCAGCGACGACGACCACCTCTACGTCTTCCCCGCCTCGCACTACGTGGCGGGGCCCGAGCGCCTGGAGAAGGCGGTCACCGGCATCGAGAAGGAGCTCGGCGAGCGCCTCGCCGAGCTGGAGAAACAGGGCAAGATGCTGGAGGCGCAGCGCCTGCGCATGCGCACCACGTACGACCTGGAGATGCTCCGCCAGATCGGCTCCTGCTCCGGCGTCGAGAACTACTCGATGCACTTCGACGACCGCGAGCCGGGATCCGCCCCGAACACCCTCATCGACTACTTCCCCGAAGACTTCCTCCTGGTCCTCGACGAGTCGCACGTGACGGTCCCGCAGATCGGCGCGATGTACGAGGGCGACGCCTCCCGCAAGCGCACCCTCGTCGACCACGGCTTCCGGCTGCCCTCGGCGCTGGACAACCGCCCCCTGAAGTGGGAGGAGTTCCTCGGCCGCATCGACCAGACCGTCTACCTCTCGGCGACCCCGGGCAAGTACGAGCTCTCGCGCGGTGACGGCTTCGTCGAGCAGATCATCCGCCCCACGGGCCTCGTCGACCCCGAGGTCGTCGTCAAGCCCACCGAGGGGCAGATCGACGACCTGGTGCACGAGATCCGCCAGCGCACCGAGAAGGACGAGCGCGTCCTGGTCACCACGCTCACCAAGAAGATGGCCGAGGACCTCACCGACTACTTCCTCGAGCTGGGCATCCAGGTCCGCTATCTGCACAGCGACGTCGACACGCTGCGCCGCGTCGAGCTCCTGCGCGAACTGCGCGCCGGTGAGTACGACGTCCTGGTCGGCATCAACCTCCTGCGCGAGGGTCTCGACCTGCCCGAGGTCTCCCTGGTGGCGATCCTCGACGCCGACAAGGAGGGCTTCCTGCGCTCCGGGACCTCCCTGATCCAGACCATCGGCCGCGCGGCGCGCAACGTCTCGGGCCAGGTCCACATGTACGCGGACAAGATCACCCCGGCGATGGAGAAGGCCATCGACGAGACCAACCGGCGCCGGGAGAAGCAGATCGCGTACAACAAGGAGAAGGGCATCGACCCGCAGCCCCTCCGTAAGAAGATCAACGACATCGTGTCGGCGATCGCGCGCGAAGAGGTCGACACCGAAGAGCTCCTCGGCTCGGACTACCGCAAGCCGAAGGAGGGCAAGAGCGCCAAGGCCCCGGTGCCCGCGCTCGGCGGCAAGGCGGCCAAGCCCACCAAGGCCAAGGCGAAGAAGTCGGCGGACGCCGCGCCCACCGACCGCCCCGCGGCCGAACTGGCCGAGCAGATCGAGGAGATGGCCGAGCGCATGCGCGCGGCCGCCGCCGACCTGCAGTTCGAGATCGCCGCGCGACTGCGTGACGAGGTGTCGGAGATGAAGAAGGAACTGCGGCAGATGCGGGAGGCGGGCCAGGCGTAGAAGCGCTGCTGGGGGAGGGGTTTCGGCGTACTGGCCGGTCTGTTGCAAGACCGCCACAAAGTCCCGACCGGAGTGCGGCCGCGCCGGGCCCACTGCATAGGGTGCTGGGCAACCGCAAGAGGCGGTTGCCCAGGCAGTTCGAAGAAGGGGACAGCGCGTGACGGTCAACATGACCAAGGGCCAGGCCATCAGCCTGCAGAAGGACGACGGGGGCGCCCTGACCGCGGTGCGCATGGGCCTCGGCTGGCAGGCGGCCCCGCGCCGCGGCCTGTTCGGTACGCGTACGCGCGAGGTGGACCTGGACGCTTCGGCGGTGCTCTTCGCCGACAAGCAGCCGCTGGACGTGGTGTTCTTCCGTCACCTGGTCAGCGACGACGGCTCGGTGCGGCACACCGGTGACAACCTGGTGGGCGGTGTCGGCCAGGGCGGCGACGACGAGGCGATCCTCGTCGACCTGCAGCGGGTCCCGGTCCACATCGACCAGATCGTCTTCACGGTGAACTCGTTCACCGGCCAGACCTTCCAGGAGGTGCAGAACGCGTTCTGCCGCCTGGTCGACGAGACCAACGGCCAGGAGCTGGCCCGCTACACCCTCGACGGCGGCGGTCAGTACACCGCGCAGATCATGGCCAAGGTCCACCGCGCGGGCGCGGGCTGGCAGATGACGGCCATCGGCACCCCCGCCAACGGCCGCACCTTCCAGGACCTGATGCCGACGATCCTGCCGCACCTGTAAGCGACGTCCGTACGCACCGAGGGAACGAGGGCTCGACGGGGGCCCGCGAGGGGGAACGAAGGCGATGACGGCTGAGCTGGTGCGGGGGCAGAACCACCCGCTTCCCGGGACCCGCCTGGAGATCCGCGTCTCGGCCGGCAAGCCGGTCGTGGCGGGCGCCACGCTCGGCGACGAGCGGGGCAGGATCCACGGCGTCGCATGGGTGGCCCACCCGGGATCGCCCACGCTGCCGGGGCTCGAGGTGTCCCAGCAGGCGGCCGCGGACCACCGCCTCGCCGTGGACCTCGACGCCGTGCCGGACACCGCCCACCGGGTCAGCGTCCTGCTCGCGCTGCCCGTGGGCATCGGGGGCCCGGTCAGCTTCAGCGCGCTCGCCGCGCCCTTCGTCGCGGTCACCGGACTCGACGGCACAGGGATCGCCAGCTACACCATCACCGACCTGGGCGCCGAGTCCGCCGTCGTCGCCCTGGAGCTCTACCGCCGCCAGGGCGCCTGGAAGGTCCGCGCGGTCGGCCAGGGCTATGCGGGCGGCCTCGCCGAGATGCTCACCGACCAGGGCCTGCCCGGCGCCGCGGAGCTGGCGGGCACGATCGACGAAGCGGTGGCGCAGGGCCTGGCCCGCTCCGTGGCCGCGCCCCCGCCGCGCCCCGCGGACGACACCCGCGTACGCACCGCCCCGCAGGGCCGGACTCCGCAGGTCGGGCAGGGGATCCCATCGGGCAGCCAGGTGGCTCCGCCGGGCGGGCAGATCGCCCCGTCAAGCGGGCAGGCACCCCCGGCGGGCGGGCAGGTGGCGCCGCAGGGCAGCCAGGCGGCCGCGGTGAGCGGCCAGGAGCCCCCGCAGGGCAGCCAGGCGGTCCCGACAAGCGGCCAGGCGGTCCCGCAGGGCGGCCAAGCGGCCCCGACGAGTGGGCAGGCGCCCTCCCAAGGCGGGCAGCTGAATCCGCCGGGCGGGCAGCCGGGCCACACCGGTCGGGCCGACCAGGACCAGGGCGGGGCCGCTTCGACGTCCCCGTCGCCCGCACCGCTCCAGCAGCCGGGCGACAGCGTCCCCACCGGAGGCCCCGTCGACTACACCCACCCCCGCCGACGGACCACCGCGGCCCCGCCCGCCGCGCCCCCGACGCCCCCGCCCCCGGGCCAGGCCGCGCAGCCCGTCGCGGGTGATGCCACCGGCTGGTCGATGGACGAGCGGCTCTACAACCAGGTGTGGGGCATGTTCGAGGACCTGGCGCGCACCACCGCGGCGTACCGCAGTGCCGTCGACTTCGCCGACTCCCGTAGGGAGCAGGAGATCGACAAGGCCCTCTCCGACCCGCGCGGTCGCATCGGCGGCGCGGGCGACGCCGCGCGTGACGCGGCCCGCGCCAAGCACGCCGACCTGGTCGGCCAGGCCAGGGCCACCCTCGACCGCGACCTGGCGCAGCTCGCCGCCGAGGCCGACGTCGTGGAGCCCGCCCTGCCGCCCGCCTTCGCGGCGTGGAGCAGCCCGGTCTGGCACGCCTACCGCGCGCCCATGGAGATCCCGATGGCGCTGCGCCTGGGCGACCTCCATCTGCCCGAGCGGATCGACCTGCGGATCCCGATGCTCGTCAGGCTGCCCCTGGAGCGCGGCCTGTGGATCGACAGCGGCAAGGCGCTCACCAACACCTTCACGGACTCCGCCGAGCTGCGGCGCCTCGCCGTGGACTCCGCGGTCACGCACACCGCGCGGCTGCTCGCGGCCTATCCGGCGGGCGAGTTCACGGTGCACGTCATCGACGCGGCGGGCTCCGGCGCGGGCGCGTTCGCGCCGCTGGTGACCTCTGGCGTGCTCGCCGGGCCCCCGGCCGCCGGGGCCGAGGGGGTCTCCGCCGTCCTCGCCGGGCTCACCCAGCGCGTGGACCTGGTGCAGATGGCGATCCGCGGCGCCGCCGCCGACGCGCTGCCCCCCGACCTGGACACCGCCGAGCAGCTCCTGATCGTCAACGACTTCCCGCACGGCTTCGACGACCGAGCGGTGACCCAGCTCCGCTATCTCGCGGACGAGGGCCCGGCGGTCGGCGTCCACCTGATGATGGTCGCCGACCGCGAGGACGCCTCGGAGTACGGCCCGCTCCTCGACCCGCTGTGGCGCGCACTGCTCCGCCTGACGCCCGTGCCCGACGACCATCTCGCCGACCCATGGGTCGGTCACACGTGGACGTACGAGCCGCCGCCGATCCCCGCGGGCAGCCGGATCCTGGAGCGGATCCTCGACCAGGTGGCCACCGCCCGGCGCAACGGCGGCCGCTGACGCACCCCCGTGGGGCGGCCGCTGGCGCGTTGCCGGTAAAGCGACTTTGGACCCCTTCTGACCTGGTCCTTTGGCTCTTGCTTGCCGTCGCCTTTACCAACCCTTGGTATTTCGCGTACGCTTCTACCTGCGGAGGGGAGTACTCCCGGCTGCGACGTGCCCGTCAATACGGACCGCCATCGGTCCCGGGGCGTCGGCCCGACTTGGCGGTGACCGCCTCGGGTGGAAGAGACCTCCGGCAGCGACGACGCTGATCAGTAGCCGTACGACGCCGGAGGCGCAGTGGACGTTTCTATGACCATGTGGGTGACGACCGTTCTCGGTCTGTGTGCCCTGATCGCGGTCGACTTCTTCATCGGGCGCAAGCCCCATGACGTGTCGATCAAGGAAGCCGGAATCTGGACGATCGTCTGGATCGTGCTCGCCGGACTCTTCGGCGTCGGCCTGCTGGTCGCCGGGGAGACCCAGGCGTCCGGTGAGTTCTTCGCGGGCTTCATCACGGAGAAGTCCCTCTCCGTGGACAACCTCTTCGTCTTCATCCTGATCATGGCGAAGTTCTCGGTGCCCTCCCACCTCCAGCAGCGCGTGCTGCTGTTCGGTGTGCTGATCGCCCTGGTCCTTCGTGCGATCTTCATCGCCGCCGGTGCCGCGGTGATCGCCAACTTCTCCTGGGTCTTCTACATCTTCGGCGCCTTCCTGATCTACACCGCCTGGAAGCTCATCCAGGAGGCGCGCGCCGACGAGGAGGAAGAGGACTGGGAGGAGAACCGCCTCCTGAAGTCCATCGAGAAGAAGTTCGGCGTCTCCGACCGGTACGAGGGCACCAAGCTCTTCGTCCGGAAGAACGGCAAGAAGATCATGACGCCGCTCATGGTCGTCATGCTCGCCATCGGCACCACCGACGTGCTCTTCGCGATGGACTCCATCCCGGCGATCTTCGGCCTCACCCAGGACCCGTACATCGTCTTCACCGCGAACGCGTTCGCCCTGATGGGTCTGCGACAGCTGTACTTCCTCATCGGCGGACTCCTCAGGAAGCTGGTCCACCTCAGCTACGGCCTGTCGGTGATCCTCGGCTTCATCGGCGTGAAGCTGGTGCTCCACGCCCTGCACGAGAACGGGGTGAGCGTCCCCGAGATCTCCATCCCCGTCTCGCTCGGCGTCATCTGCGGTGTCCTGGTGATCACCACGGTCACCAGCCTCTTCGCCTCCAAGAAGCAGGCGGAGAAGGACGCGGCCGAGGCCGCCGCCGCGGGCGACAACCCGAAGGACAGCATCGAGGCCTGACGGCCCGCCTCCCGCCCTCTCGGGGGCGGGAGGCGACGGCGGCACCAAGTAGCGGCACCCAGGCGCCCGGGGCAGCATCGAGTCATGGTCACTCGGCTCCGGGCGCTCGGCATGCAGTGGACGACAGTGGTTCCGCTCCTCGCGGTCGTCCTCCTCGTCTTCACCTGGGGGCGCGATCTGCCCGGCGCGATCGTCGCCGTGGTGACGCTGATCCTCGCCGGAGCGGTGCTCTCCGCCGTCCACCACGCCGAGGTGATCGCCCATCGCGTCGGCGAACCCTTCGGCTCACTCGTCCTCGCGGTCGCGGTCACCATCATCGAGGTGGCACTGATCGTCACCCTCATGGCCGACGGCGGCGACAAGAGCTCCACGCTCGCCCGCGACACCGTCTTCGCCGCGGTCATGATCACCTGCAACGGCATCGTCGGACTCTGCCTCCTGGTGGGCGCGCTCCGCCACCGCGTCGCCGTCTTCAACCCCGAGGGCACCGGCGCCGCCCTCGCGACCGTCGCCACCCTGGCCACGCTCTGTCTGGTCCTGCCGACCTTCACCACCACCAAGCCGGGCCCGGAGTTCACCACCGCCCAGCTCACCTTCGCCGCGGTCGCCTCGCTCGTCCTGTACGGCATCTTCGTGACCACCCAGACCGTGCGGCACCGCGACTACTTCCTGCCCCTCACCAAGCAGGGGGAGGTCATCGACGCCGACAGCCACGCCGAGGGGCCCTCCTCGCGGGACGCGAAGCTGAGCCTGGCGCTGCTCGCGTTCGCGCTGATCGGCGTGGTCGGCCTCGCCAAGGGCGTCTCCCCGACCATCGAGTCCGGCGTGGAGAGCGCGGGCCTGCCGCACGCCGTGGTCGGCGTGATCATCGCGCTCCTCGTGCTGCTCCCCGAGACGATCGCGGCCGCGCGCGCCGCCCGCCGCGACCGCGTGCAGACCAGCCTGAACCTCGCCCTCGGCTCCGCGATGGCCAGCATCGGACTGACCATCCCGGCCGTCGCTGTCGCCTCCGTGTGGCTGTCGGGTCCGCTCGTACTCGGCCTGAGCTCGACCCACATGGTGCTGCTCGCGCTGACCGTGATCGTCGGCACGCTCACGGTCGTGCCGGGGCGCGCCACGCCGCTTCAGGGCGGCGTCCACCTGGTGCTGTTCGCGGCGTTCCTGGAACTCGCCATCACTCCGTAGCGGGTCACCGTCCGGGGATCACCCCGTGGCGGCCGCCGGGTCCGGCGCCGCCACCGGCCGGGTCTCCGGAAGCAGCGCGAAGCACCCGAGGCTCAGCAGGGCGACGCCCGACAGGTACGCGGCCACGCCCCACGGCTTCCCGTCGCCCTGCGCCAGCGCCGTCGCCACGATCGGGGTGAGCGCCCCGCCGAGCACCCCGCCCAGGTTGTAGCCGACGGCGGCGCCCGTGCAGCGCACCCGGGGCTCGTACAGCTCGGGCAGATAGGCCGCGACCACGGCGAACATCGTGATGAACGCGAGCATCGCCACCAGGAAGCCGACGAACATCGGCAGCGGCTCACCGGTCGAGAGCAGCGCGACCATCGGGAACATCCACAGCGCCGACGCCGCGCACCCGATGAGGCACAACGGCCGCCGTCCGTAACGGTCGCCGAGCACCGCCACCACCGGTGTCAGGGCGCCCTTGACCACCACGGCCGCCATGACACAGGCCAGCATGACCGTACGGCTCACTCCGAGGTGCTCCACTCCGTAGGCGAGGGACCACGTCGTCACGGCGTAGAACACGGCGTATCCCACCGCCATCGCGCCCGCCGTCAGGAGCACCAGGCGCCAGTGTCCGCGGACCACTTCGGCCAGCGGTACGCGCGCGTGCTGACGCAGTCGCAGGAAGTCCGGGCTCTCCGCGAGGGAGGTGCGCAGCGCGAGCCCGGCCGCCGCGAGCAGGCCCGCCACCCAGAACGGCACGCGCCACCCCCAGGCCGCGAACTGGGCGTCGGTGAGCGTCGCGGAGAGGGCCAGCATGATGCCGTTGGCCAGCAGGAAGCCGACCGATGGGCCGATCTGCGGAAAGCTCGCCCACAGCCCGCGCCGCTCGGCGGGCGCGTGCTCCACGGTCAGCAGCACCGCACCTCCCCATTCGCCGCCGAGCCCGAGACCTTGCAGGAAACGCAGCGCGAGGAGGAGCAGGGGAGCGCCGATCCCGATCGACTCGTACGTCGGCACGCAGCCGACGGCGACCGTGGCGATGCCGGTGAGGAGCAGCGACCCGATGAGCACGGGCCGCCGTCCGTGCCGGTCACCGATGTGCCCGAAGACGACGGACCCGAGCGGCCGCGCCACGAAGCCCACGCCGAAGGTCGCGAAGGCGGCGAGGGTCCCCGCCAGCGGGGAGAACGTCGGGAAGAACAGCGGGCCGAGGACGAGCGCGGCGGCCGTCCCGTAGATGAAGAAGTCGTAGAACTCGATGGCGGTCCCGGCGAGCGAGGCGGCGGCGAGCCGGGGGAGCGACGGTGGTGCGGTCGGGACGGGTTCGGTGGGTTCGGCGGTGCGCATGCCGCGTGAACTACCCACAGTGACGGTCGGTTACGGGGTGTCGCAGGGGGCGTGCGGGGGTGCGGAGTCCACCTCCGCGTACGCGGGCGCCGTGATAGACCTCGACCATGACGCGCAGCCTCGCCACCGCCCCGATCATGATCCTCAACGGCCCGAACCTGAACCTGCTCGGGCAGCGCCAGCCGGAGATCTACGGCTCGGACACGCTCGCCGACGTCGAGGCGCTGTGCGCGAAGGCCGCTGCCGCGCACGGCGGCACCGTGGACCTGCGACAGAGCAACCACGAGGGCGAGTTGGTCGACTGGATCCACGAGGCGCGCGAGCACCACGTGGGCATCGTCATCAACCCCGCGGCCTACTCCCACACGTCCGTCGCGATCCTGGACGCGCTCAACACCTGTGACGGGCTGCCGGTGTTGGAGGTGCACATCTCCAACATCCACCAGCGGGAGACCTTCCGGCACCACAGTTACGTCTCGCAGCGCGCCGACGGTGTCATCGCTGGCTGCGGTGTGCAGGGGTACGCGTTCGCGGTGGAACGGGTGGCGGCGCTGGTCGCCGCCGGGGCGTGACGCGTACCCCCTGACCTCACCAGCCCCGCGCGCGCCACTCCGCGAGGTGCGGGCGCTCGGCGCCCAGCGTCGTGTCGTTGCCGTGGCCGGGATAGACCCACGTCTCGTCGGGCAGCGTCCCGAAGATCTTCGTCTCGACGTCGTCGATGAGGCTCGCGAAGGCCTTCGGGTCCTTCCACGTGTTGCCGATGCCGCCGGGGAAGAGGCAGTCGCCGGTGAACACGTGCGGGTGGCCGTGCGGGTCGTCGTAGACCAGCGCGATCGAGCCCGGCGTGTGGCCCACCAGGTGGCGGGCCGTGAGCTCGACCCGGCCGACCGTGACGGTGTCCCCGTCGTCGACCAGGACGTCCGTCGGCACCGGGATGCCCGGGGCGTCATCGCGGCCCGCGTAGGTCCGCGCGCGCGTCGCCCCCACCACGGCGGCGAGCGCCTGCCAGTGGTCGCCGTGCTGGTGCGTGGTGACGAGGGACGCGATGCCGTCGTCGCCGATCAGCGTCAGGAGCGTCTCGGCGTCGTTCGCCGCGTCGATCAGGAGCTGCTCGCCGGTGGCCCGGCAGCGCAGCAGATAGGCGTTGTTGTCCATCGGTCCGACCGCGACCTTCGAGATCATCAGGTCCTGCAGTTCGTGCACGTCCGAGGGTCCGCCGACCTTCACCGCTCCGCTGTACGTCATGTCGGCCAGCCTATAGCGGGGGCAGGTCGGGGAGGAGGCCGCCTTCGGCCGTGAGTGCGGAGCCCTCGCGGCGGCCCGCGAGCCAGCCGACCAGGTCCGCCGGGGTCCCGGAGACGGTGATCTCGGGGTCCCCCGCGCGTCCCGTGCTCCACGCGTGCGTGCCGTCCGTGATCCGGGTGGGCGGCACCGCGGGGTTCCCGCCGAAGCGCGCGGAGAGGAACGTGATCTCCCGCTGTGTGAACTCCGCGGGGAGGTCCTCCAGCTCGTACCCGATGCCGAGGTCGACGTGGTGCAGCTCGATCTCGACCCACCGCCGGAAGGGCACCCGCGACGCGGAGTCGGTGATGCCGTTGCGCATCTCGATGGTGCGGGACCAGTCCGCGGGAACGGCGGCCTGTGCCTCGAAGCGGGCCGCGCTCTCGCGCACGTCGTCGAGCTGCGCGGCCAGCGGCCGCGGGGCGTCCCGCTCGATGTCCGCGTCCCGCACCTCGGCGCTGGCGTACATCGGCCGTCCGGCCAGCACGTTCACCAGCGCGTCCGCGTTCCGCGCGAGGTGGGCGAGGACGTGGCCGACGGTCCAGCCGGGAAGCAGTGACGGTTGGGCTGTCGAATCGTTGTTCAGTTTCGCCGCTGCGGTGAGCAGTCGGTCGGTCGCGTCACGTACAGACGCCAGGTCGCGCACATGATCAATCATGCGCTCGACGATAGCCCCGCCACACGTTCGGGTGAAGGTCTCCGGGCGGGCCCGCAAATCGAATGCACGTGCTATATGGTCGAGTGCGGCATCGGGCATTCTTGGTGGTCCGGGTTTGTTGTGAACAAGGGAAGCAGCCCGGCGTTGTCAGTGGCTCGCCCTAGTCTGTGAACGACGGGGGTTTCGCCCCTGTCACCACTCTCAAGAAAGGTGCGGACCGGCGTGGCCGACCGTCTCATCGTCCGTGGCGCGCGCGAGCACAATCTCAAGAACGTCTCGCTCGACCTCCCGCGTGACTCCCTCATCGTTTTCACCGGTCTCTCCGGGTCGGGCAAGTCCTCGCTCGCGTTCGACACGATCTTCGCCGAGGGCCAGCGGCGGTACGTGGAGTCCCTCTCCTCGTACGCCCGGCAGTTCCTCGGCCAGATGGACAAGCCCGACGTCGACTTCATCGAGGGCCTCTCCCCGGCGGTCTCCATCGACCAGAAGTCGACCTCGCGCAACCCGCGCTCGACGGTCGGCACCATCACCGAGGTCTACGACTACCTGCGCCTGCTCTTCGCGCGCATCGGCAAGCCGCACTGCCCCGAGTGCGGGCGCCCCATCGCCCGGCAGTCGCCGCAGGCCATCGTCGACAAGGTCCTCGAGCTGCCGGAAGGCAGCCGATTCCAGGTCCTCTCGCCTCTGGTGCGCGAGCGCAAGGGTGAGTTCGTCGACCTGTTCGCCGACCTCCAGACCAAGGGTTACAGCCGCGCGCGGGTCGACGGCACGACGATCCAGCTCTCCGAGCCGCCCACGCTGAAGAAGCAGGAGAAGCACACCATCGAGGTGGTTATCGACCGCCTCACGGTGAAGGACAGCGCCAAGCGCCGCCTGACCGACTCCGTGGAGACCGCGCTCGGCCTCGCGGGCGGCATGGTCGTCCTGGACTTCGTGGACCTCCCCGAGGACGACCCCGAGCGCGAGCGCATGTACTCGGAGCACCTCTACTGCGCGTACGACGACCTGTCCTTCGAGGAGCTGGAGCCCCGCTCCTTCTCCTTCAACTCGCCCTTCGGCGCCTGCCCGGACTGCTCGGGCATCGGCACGCGCATGGAGGTCGACCCCGAGCTGATCGTCCCCGACGAGGACAAGTCGCTCGACGAGGGCGCCATCCACCCCTGGTCGCACGGCCACACCAAGGAGTACTTCGGGCGGCTCGTCGGCGCCCTCGCCGACGCGCTCGGCTTCTCCACCGACATGCCCTGGGCGGGTCTGCCGCAGCGCGCCAAGAAGGCCCTGCTCAACGGCCACAAGACGCAGATCGAGGTCCGCTACCGCAACCGGTACGGCCGCGAGCGGGTCTACACCACCGCCTTCGAAGGGGCCGTCCCCTTCGTCAAGCGCCGGCACAGCGAGGCCGAGAGCGACGCGAGCCGCGAGCGCTTCGAGGGCTACATGCGCGAGGTGCCCTGCCCCACCTGTGAGGGCACGCGCCTCAAGCCGATCGTCCTGGCCGTCTCCGTGATGGGGAAGTCCATCGCCGAGGTCTCCGCGATGTCCATCAGCGACTGCGCGGACTTCCTCGCCGAGCTGAAGCTGGGCGCCCGCGACAAGAAGATCGCCGAGCGCGTCCTCAAGGAGGTCAACGAGCGGCTGCGCTTCCTGGTCGACGTCGGCCTGGACTACCTCTCGCTGAACCGCGCCGCGGGCACCCTCTCCGGAGGCGAGGCGCAGCGCATCCGCCTGGCCACCCAGATCGGCTCCGGCCTGGTCGGCGTGCTCTACGTCCTGGACGAGCCGTCCATCGGCCTCCACCAGCGCGACAACCACCGGCTGATCGAGACCCTGGTCCGCCTGCGCGACATGGGCAACACGCTCATCGTCGTCGAGCACGACGAGGACACCATCAAGGTCGCCGACTGGGTCGTCGACATCGGCCCCGGCGCGGGCGAGCACGGCGGCAAGGTCGTGCACAGCGGCTCCATGAAGGAGCTCCTCGCCAACGACAAGTCCATCACCGGGCAGTACCTCGCGGGCAAGAAGTCCATCCCGATCCCGGACGTGCGCCGCCCCGCAGACCCCTCCCGGCAGCTCACGGTGCACGGCGCCCGCGAGAACAACCTCCAGGACATCGACGTCTCCTTCCCGCTCGGCGTCCTCACGGCCGTCACGGGCGTCTCGGGCTCCGGCAAGTCGACCCTGGTCAACGACATCCTCTACACGCACCTGGCAAGGGAGCTGAACGGCGCCCGTTCCGTTCCCGGCCGCCACACGCGCGTGGAGGGCGACGACCTCGTCGACAAGGTCGTGCACGTCGACCAGTCGCCGATCGGCCGCACCCCGCGCTCGAACCCGGCGACGTACACCGGAGTCTTCGACCACGTCCGCAAGCTCTTCGCGGAGACCACGGAGGCGAAGGTGCGGGGCTACCTCCCCGGGCGCTTCTCCTTCAACGTCAAGGGCGGTCGCTGCGAGAACTGCTCCGGTGACGGCACCATCAAGATCGAGATGAACTTCCTGCCGGACGTGTACGTCCCGTGCGAGGTCTGCCACGGCGCGCGCTACAACCGCGAGACCCTTGACGTGCACTACAAGGGCAAGTCCATCGCCGAGGTCCTCGACATGCCGATCGAGGAGGGGCTCGCCTTCTTCGAGGCGGTCCCGGCGATCGCGCGTCACCTCAAGACGCTCAACGACGTCGGCCTCGGGTACGTACGCCTCGGCCAGTCGGCGCCCACCCTCTCCGGAGGCGAGGCCCAGCGCGTCAAGCTCGCCTCCGAGCTCCAGAAGCGCTCCACGGGCCGGACCGTCTACGTGCTCGACGAGCCGACCACCGGTCTGCACTTCGAGGACATCAGCAAGCTCATCACGGTCCTCTCCGGGCTGGTCGACAAGGGCAACACGGTCATCGTCATCGAGCACAACCTCGACGTGATCAAGACCGCTGACTGGGTCGTCGACATGGGCCCCGAGGGGGGCAACGGCGGCGGTCTGGTCGTCGCCGAGGGCACGCCCGAGGAGGTCGCGGGGGTGCCGGCCAGCCACACCGGCAAGTTCCTGCGGGACATCATCTCGTCGGACCGGATCAGCGACGCGCTGCCCTCGCAGGGGCGCAAGCCCGCCAAGAGGGCCCCGGCGAAGAAGTCCGCCGCGAAGAAGGCGGTCGCGGCGAGCGCCACGGCCACCAAGAAGACGGCCACGGTCAAGACGGGCACGGCAGCCAAGAAGGCGGCCACTCCGAAGAAGGCGGCCACCGCCAAGGAGACGGCAGCCAAGAAGACCGCAGCCAAGAAGACGGCCGCCAAGAAGACGACGCGGGCCCGCAAGGGCTGACCGGTCCCGGACCCGTACCACCGGCTCCGCCGACCGGCCGAAGCGCACCGCCCCCTCGGAGGGCGGTGCGCTTCCGTCGTACACGGGGTCGTGCATACGCTTGACCCCATGTCGGTACGCAGCGAACGCGCAGGCACCGTCACCACCATCGTGCTGTCCCGCCCCGCCGCGCGGAACGCCGTCGACGGGCCCACCGCCCGCGCCCTGGCCGACGCCTTCCGCGCCTTCGACGCCGACCCGGACGCCGCCGTCGCCGTCCTGTGGGGCGAGGGCGGCACGTTCTGCGCGGGAGCCGACCTCAAGGCCATCGGCACCCCGGACGGCAACGAGGTCACCGAGGACGGGGACGGCCCCATGGGCCCCAGCCGGATGGTCCTCTCCAAGCCGGTGATCGCGGCGATCGCGGGCCACGCCGTCGCGGGCGGACTCGAACTCGCCCTCTGGTGCGACCTGCGGGTCGCCGAGGAGGACGCCGTGCTCGGGGTGTTCTGCCGCCGCTGGGGCGTGCCCCTCATCGACGGCGGTACGGTGCGGCTGCCCCGGCTGATCGGTGAGGGCCGCGCCCTCGACCTGATCCTCACGGGCCGCCCGGTGGCCGCTGCGGAGGCCCTCGGCATGGGCCTGGTCAACAGGACCGTCCCCACCGGCACCTCCCGCGCCGCGGCGGAGGCACTCGCCGCGGAGATCGCCGCGTTCCCGCAGACCTGCCTGCGGCACGACAGGATGTCTGTCCTCGAACAGGCGGGGCGGCCCGAACAGGAGGCGATGGCGGGCGAGTTGCGGCACGGCCTCCGCTCCCTCGCCGAGGCGGCGGAGGGCGCGGCCCGGTTCGCCGCGGGGGCGGGGCGGCACGGGGCGTTCACGCAGGACGACTGAGAGGGAACGTCAGCCCTCCCGCGCCACCGGCTCCAGGAACTGCATGTCCAGCTGGATCTTGACCACTTCGCCGAGCAGCCCCGGGGCGAAGTCGAGCCCGAAATCGCCGCGCCGGATCTCGCCGGACGCCTCGAACCCCGCGTGCCTGCGGTCCTGGCCGGGGAAGCCCTCGACGCCGCCGAACTCCACGGCCAGCGTCACCGGGCGCGTCACCTCGCCGATGGTCAGTTCGCCCGCCATGCTCCACTCCTCGCCCGCGCCCTCGATCAGGGTCGAACGGAACGTCATCGTCGGGCGCTTCTCGACGTCGAGCAGATCGGACGCGCGTACGTGCGCGTCCCTGTCCTTGTTGCCCGTGTCGATCGAGGCCAGCGCGATGGTGGCGGTCACCGACGAGGTCGCGGCGGTCTCGCCCACCACGAGCTCGGCCGTGACGTCGGCGAAGCGGCCGCGCACCTTGGAGATGCCGAGGTGGCGGATGGAGAAGTTCACGGCGGAGTGGAAGGGCTCGATCTCCCAGCGGCCCGCGGCCAGCGGCAGCGCGGGCGAGGCGGTCGTGTCAGTCGCGTCAAGAGTCATGCGCCCACCTTGCGGCGTCTCCCGGGGGCGAGGAAGGCCGAGCCGATACTGGTAGTGACAGGGCCACGATCCGCCCGGCACCGGCTGATACGTTCGAACGGTGAGCGACAACGAGCTGGGCGTTTTCCTGCGCGCGCGCAGGGAGGCCGTGACCCCCACCGAGGTCGGCCTGCCCAGCGGCCCGCGCCGCCGCACCCCGGGCCTTCGCCGCTCCGAGGTCGCGACCCTCGCGGGGATCAGCGTCGAATACCTCACCCGTCTCGAACAGGGCAGGGACCGCCATCCGTCCCCCCAGGTGCTCGCCGCGCTCGCCGACACGCTGCGGCTGAGCATCGAGGAGCGCGTCCATCTGCGCCGCCTGGAGAAGGAGATGGGGCCGGGGCACCCCTGCTGCCCGGCCGCGGTGCCCCCCGCCGACTCGGTCAGGACCACCGTGCGCGCCATCCTGGACAGCCTGGAGCCCGCGCCCGCCGTGCTGCTCAACCGCCTCGCCGACGTCCTCGCCTGTACGAGCGGTTACCGGCGGCTCGTCGAGCCCCTCGGCGTACTGGACGAGGAGCGCCCCAACCTCGCCCGGTTCGTCTTCACCGACGAGCGGGCCCGCCTCGCCTACCCCGAGTGGGACCGCGTCGCCGACGACCTGGTCGGGCACCTCAGGACCGAATCCATGCTCGACGACCCGCACGTCGCCGGCTTCACGGACGAGTTGACGATCATGGCGGGCGCCCCGTTCGCCGACCGTGTCGCGGGCGCGCCCGCGCTGCCCCGGCGTACCGGCGTCGAGCGGCTCAGCCACCCCGACGAGGGTGGACTCCGGCTCTCGTACGAGACGCTCGCGCTGCCCGACACCGATCCGCAGCGCCTGATCGTCTACGTCCCCGCCGACGAGGCCACGGCCGCCGCCCTCGACCGCCTCAACGGCCGCAGGCCCGGCGGCCTGCACGCGGTCAACGGCTGAGTTCGGCCGCGTACGGAGGCTCCGCGCCCGCCCGTGAGCAGGTGATCGCCGCCGCGTGCGCGGCGAACCGCAGGACGTCCGACCAGCCGTCGGCGCCCAGCGCGGCCAGCGCCCCGGGGGAGAGCGCGTCGCGGGCCGCGAGGCCGTGCAGCAGCGCCGCGTTGACGGTGTCGCCCGCGCCGATCGTGTCCACCACGTCGACGGGCTCGCCCGGCACCCTCAGCTCCCCGCCGTCCCTGGTGTGCAGCCGCAGGCCCTCGCCGCCGCGCGTGACGACCACGGCGGCGGGCCCCGAGGCCAGCCACTCCCGCGGAGTGCCGCCCAGCCAGTCGGCGTCCTCCTGCGACAGCTTGAGCAGCGAGACGGAGGGCAGCCAGCTCTTGAACCGCGCGCGGTACGTGTCCGCGTCGGGGATCAGACCGGCCCGGATGTTGGGGTCGAGCGTCGTGAACACCCCGCGCGCCGCCGCGTCGCGCAGCAGCTCCTCGTACGCGCTCGCGCCCGGTTCCAGGACGAGCGAGCAGGTGCCGAAGGACATCGCCCGCACCCCGTCGGGGAGTTCGGCGGGGGCGGCGAAGAGCCGGTCGGCCGTGCCCTCGACGTAGAAGGAGTAGCCCGCCGAGCCGTCCGCGCCGATCGAGGCGACGGCGAGCGTCGTCGGCTCGACGCCCCGCTGGACGTACGACAGGTCGACCCCCGCGGCCCGCAGCCCGTCGAGCAGCGCGTCGCCGAACGCGTCCCGCGAGACGCGCGAGCAGAAGGCGACGGGGGAGCCGAGCCTGCCGAGCGCCACGGCGGTGTTGTACGGGCCGCCGCCGAGCCGCGGCGAGAGCGGCGCCAGGGCGGCGGGGCCCGCGGTGGTGGAGCCGGGGGCGCCCGCGGGGGCCTTCCCCTGCTGGACGAGGTCGATCAGGGCCTCTCCTGCGACGACTATCACGGGTGGTTCCTCTCGGGCTCGGCGTCCCGCTCAGGCTAGGGCGTGCGAGGGCGCCCGGCCGGAAGCGGGCAGTACTCGGGCACGCTCGTGCCCGACCCGGTCGGAACGTCTCGCACCGGTATGGTCTGATCCGTCACCGACGCACACGTACGCCCCTGACCTGTGGAGACACCATGTCCGGCACGCCCCACGCCCGCCGCACCGTGCTGCGGGCCGCCGCTCTCGCCCCGGCCGCAGGGCTCGGTCTGACCGCCTGCTCGTCCGGCGGCGACGGCGGTTCGCGGTCGGCGCCCACCGCCCCGGTGGAACTCGGCGCCTCCGACGAGGTGAAGGTGGGCGCCTCGAAGCTGTACACCGACCAGAACGTGGTCGTCAGCCGGATCTCGGCCGACGAGTACAAGGCGTTCAGCACGATCTGCACGCACGCGCAGTGCCCGATCAACAAGCTGGAGGGGCACAAGCTCATCTGCCCCTGCCACGGCAGCCAGTTCGACGCGACGAACGGCAAGGTGTTGCACGAACCGGCCGTCAACCCGCTGCACGAGCTCCCCGTGAAGGTCGAGAAGGGCAAGATCGTCGCGGGGCCCGAGAAGAGCTGAGGCCCCCGCCGGGAGCGGATCCCGCTACTCCCAGTCCCACTCGATCCCCAAGATCCCCGCCCGCACCTGCGGCTCCACCAGATGCACCGAGCGGTGGCTGCCGCTCAGCGTCAGCTGCTGGCGGTTGCCGCGCGGGGCGGCCGCCGAGTGCTGGGTGAAGCGGTGGCACCGCACGGGCAGCGCCTGTTCGTCGAAGCGGACCTGCAGCGCGTACTGCCCGCCCGCGTAGGTGAAGCCGCGCTGGTACTCCGTGGCCACGCCCGCCGTGCCGTCCTCGAAGCCGTAGCCGAACAGATGGGTGTCGCCCGCGCGCAGCCGCGCGTCGAAGAGCAGCTCGGCGACGAGCACCCCGGTGCCCCGGTGCCAGCGCACGCGTCCCGTACGGCAGTTCTCCAGGGCGCGCACCGCGATCCGTTCGGGGGCGCACCCCGGATCGCCGTGGTGGATGGCCACATAGCGGTCGACGCCGTCCTTGTGGGCGCGCACGATGTGCTGCGACTGACGCCCGAGCAGCTCGCGCCGCGCGCCGATCCGCAGCCTCTCGTGCTGGCCGATGGTGTGCAGACCGCCGTCGACGGGGGAGCCGAGCTCGTCGAGGAGGGCGCGCAGGACGTCGGACGCCTCGACCAGGGAGCGGTACGAGCGGGCCGCGGGGCGCTCCCTGTCGGCGCGGCCCGACGGCGGCGCGAGCAGCCGGATCAGCGACTCCTCCGGAAGCTGGAGGATCTCCTCCAGGGCGCGTACGGCCCGCAGCGACTCGGCACGCTGGGGGCGGCGCGCGCCCTGCTGCCAGTAACTCAGGCTCGTCACGCCGACCGTGACCCCGTGCCGGGCCAGATGGTGCCTGACGCGTTGCAGAGGCAGTCGTCGTACGGCGATCGCGGTGCGCAGCGCGACGTGGAAGGGTCCCGTGCGCAGGGCCGCCTCCAGGTCCGCGGGCGCTTCGTCTCCTTCGGCCGCGCCGTCGGCGAGCCGTGTGCCGTGCCGCAAGATGGACCCTTTCTGTGAACGTTCACTTATCCCGTTCCGGCGTTCGCGCCGGTCGGAGCGGGTTGCCAGGTCGGCGCACGACCCGTGTTCACATCCGTACGCCGCCGTTCACGTCCCAAGTCATTCCGCATTGAAGCGTGTTGACCTGCACTCGACAACACTCGATGCTCAATCGCAGCGTCCGGACGCGCTCCTCCAACCCCACCCCGCTCGGGAGGAACGCGATGCGCCACTCACACAGCACGAAGAGCAGTCCCGGCAGACGGAGACGCCTTTCCGCCGTCGCCGTCGTCGCGGCCGCGCTCTTCGCCGCTCCCACCGCCGCCGCCGCGGCCGCCCCGCTCGACCCCGCCCCCGCACACCGGGCGACGACCGCCACGGCCGCGGCCGACCCGTCCGTACTCGCCGCCAAGCGCCTGAACATCACCATGCAGGCCCAGCAGAAGACCAACTGGTGCTGGGCCGCGGCGGGCAACACCATCGCCACCTTCATGGGCCGCAACTACAGCCAGAACCAATTCTGCAACGCGGCCTTCGGTCGCAACCAGAACACCGAGTGCCCCAACAACCAGGCCACGCTCGGCAACGTGCAGACCGGTCTGCGCTGGGCGGGCATCAACTCGGGCTCGTACGTGACCGGTTGGCTGCGCTACCCCACCGTACAGGCGGAGATCAACGCGGGCCGCCCTGTCGAGACCCGCATCCAGTGGTCCAACGGCGGCGGTCACATGCACGTCATCTACGGCTACGACGACGCCAACAGCTGGGTCTACTGGGGCGATCCCTGGCCCTCCAACGACCGCTACAACTGGGCCTCGCACGCCTGGTACACCGACAACAACACCTTCTCCTGGACCCACTCGCTCTACCGGATCGGGGCGTGAGAGCGATGACCCGTCAGCTTCCCCGCCACCTCCTGAAGGCGGTGCTCGCCGGTAGCGCCGCGACCCTCGTGCTCGGCGTCGCGGCCCCCGCCGCCACCGCCGACTCGGGCCCCGCCGCCCCCTCGGCGGCCTCCCGCGACGCCGCGCACGAGGCGGCCGCCGCGCCAGGGACCCTCGACACGCTCTCCCGCTTCTTCGCCCGCGAGGGAGCGGTCACCAAGGCCGCGGCACAGCCGCGGATCCAGGGCCGGGCCGTGCCCGTGTACTACCTCTCCCCGGACTTCGTCGCGGGCAAGAAGGGCGCGTCGATCGCCCGCCTGGAGTTCCTCGCCAGCAAGGCGGTCTCCTCCGACGGCCAGGAAGCGTCCCTGTGGACCGTCAAGGAGGGCGGCGACTGGCAGGTCGTGAACATCGCCACCGGGGACGACGAGACCCACTACGCGCGCGTAGGCGCGGAGAAGGTCCCGGGAGGCACCGTCTTCCACGAGCCGCAGATCAACGCCTGGTACGTCCAGGACGGGGACCACGCGCGCGTGCTGCCGCTCGACAAGGACGCGGTGCGTGCGGTGGGCGCGGAAGGCACCTCGGTCGCCGCCTACCGCAAGCGCGTCCAGAAGGCGTACGGCGACAAGCTGCCGGGCTCGGCGTACGAGAAGTCGGGCAAGGCGGGCGGTTACGACACCCCGAAGCCCGTGCGGAAGCCCGCTCAGGAGTCCGCACAGGAACCCGCGCAGGGCCCGGTCACGGTGGCCTCCTCGATAGCGGGGGCGGGCGCGCTGCTCGCCCTCGGCATCTCGGGTACGGCCCTCGTGCGGCGCCGCGCGGCGCGCCGACAGGGCTGACCCGGCACGGGGGAGCGGCGACCGGGACGCCGGTCGCCGCTCCCCCCTGTGCGCCTGTGTGCCCGTGCGTCAGCTCAGGGCGCTGCCCGCACGCCACTCCTTCCAGCCCACGTTCCAGTTCCCGTAGCCGTTGCCCGTCGCCACGGTCTCCTTGGAGCCGACCACCCGCACGATGTCCCCGGGGATCACCTCGTCGTAGAAGCGCCGCGCGGTCCCGTCGGTGGCCAGACCTATGCAGCCGTGCGTGACGTTGCGCTCGCCCGCCGTGGCGTTCGCGTTCGGGTTCTCGTGCAGGTAGGTCCCCGAAGTCGTCAGGTGCACCGCGTAGTTGTAGTAGTCCTTGTACGCCTTTCCGTAGCCCACGGTCCGGGAGTCCATGAGCACCCGCGACTGCTTGTCGAGGACGACCATCGTGCCGTTCCAGGTGTCCATGCCCGGCGCGCCCGCGGTGACCTTCACCCGGCGGGTCCTGCCGTCCTTCACCACCGTCATCGTGTGGGTCCGCACGTCCACGGTGGCGACCAGCGAGCGGCCCACCGCGAACGTCCTCGTCGTCCCCGCGCCCGCCCGCACGGTGACCTTCGTGCCGGGCTGCCACGGTTCGCGCGGACGGAAGTCCACGCGCTGCCCGTCGTGCAGGTTGCGGTCCTTGACCCAGCTCCACGACCCCGTGACGCCGGGCCGTGCCGTCACCTTGAGCCGTCGCTCGACCGAGGCCCGCTCGGCGACCGGCACCGGCCTGGCGAAGGTGAGCGACACCGGCATGCCCACCCCGACGGTCTGCCCGTCCGTGACGTTGAGCCGCGCGCCCTTGAGCGCGGCGGGCTCCGCGACGGGCTTGGGCGCCGCCTTCTTCTTCCCCGACGTGCCCCGGTCCGCCGCCGTCGTGGGCGCGGGCTTCGGGTCGGCCGCCCGCTCGTCCGTGCCGCCGCCCGCGGAGCAGCCCGCGAGCACCAGCGAGCAGAGCGCGGCCGCGCTCCACGCGCGCGTGGCGCGTCTCATCGTGATTCCTGTGGTCATCGCTCCCCCTGGGCTGTGCTTCGATGTACGCGACGTTTCGGCGTACGCGACCTGTACGCACGGGGGAGGCCGCGGGTTGCGGACGAGACGCGGGAATTTCCGATCACGTGATCCGGCCGGGCCGGACGGGGGCGCGGGGGCATGACGGAGGACGAGTTCGACGCGTTCTACGCCGCCGCCTTCCCGCGCCTGGTCGGCCAGTTGTACGCCCTGACCGGGGACCACGGCGAAGCGCAGGACGTCGTCCAGGAGGCGTTCGTGCGGGCCTGGGACCGCCGCGACAGCTTCCTCGCGGACCAGGCGCCCGAGGCGTGGATCCGCACCGTTGCCCTGCGCCTGGCGGTCAGCCGCTGGCGCCGGGCCAGGCGCTGGCTCGACCTGGTGCGCAGGAACCCGCCCGCCGACCGCGTCCCCGGTCCAGGGCCCGAGCACACCGCCCTCGTCCAGGCGCTGCGCACCCTCCCCGAGGCGCAGCGCACGGCCGTCGTGCTGCACCACCTGTGCGACCTGAGCGTGGAGCAGGTAGCCTCCGAGACCGGCTCGCCCGTCGGGACGGTCAAGGCCCGCCTCTCGCGCGGCAGGGCGGCGCTCGCCGCGCGGTTGTCCGCGGAGCCGGAAGGCGGCGACGAGCGGAGCGCGAAGGAGGACGGCCGTGTCCGATGACCTGAGTGCCGCGCTCCACGACCTCGCGGCCGACCACCGCACGCCCCCTCCGGTGCCCGGCGCGGAGATCCGCCGCCGCGCGGTGCTGCGCCGCCGCAGGCGCCGTACCGCGGTCGCGGGAGGTGCCCTGGTCACGGCCGCCGTGGCGGTGACCGTCACCGTCGGCCTGCTCTCCGGCTCCGACAGCCGCCCCGACAGGACCCCGGCACCCGTCGCCACCCAAGGCCACCGCAAGGTCGTCGCCACCCTCGACCTGGACAGGCACCGGATGACGGTCGACGGCAGGACCCTGCCGGTCTCCGCGGGCAGTGCCCAACACCCCACCCCCACAGGCCGGATGACGGTCACCGCCGTCCACCGCGAGAAGCGCATGCCCGCGGGGGACACCGGCCTCGGCGGCGAGTACGACCTGAAGCTGCCCTGGGTCGTCGAGCTGCGCACCCCCGAAGGCCGCGCCAACTACCTCGTCGCGCTGACCTACGACGAGAAGGCGCCGGGCACCAGGGACATCACCCGGGGCTGGATCGGCCTGCGCACGGACGACGCCCGCTGGCTCCACGACCGGCTCGAACCGGGCGACGTGATCATGGTCCGGGCCGGCTGAAGCGGACGCTGACCCGCACTGTCACCCCTCGCCAGTAGGCTGTCCGACATGGCCGACCCTTCCAGCTACCGCCCCAAGCCGGGACAGATCCCCGACGCCCCGGGGGTCTACAAATTCCGCGACGAGCACCGCCGGGTGATCTACGTCGGGAAGGCCAAGAGCCTGCGCCAGCGCCTGGCCAACTACTTCCAGGACCTGGCCAATCTCCACCCGCGCACGCGCTCCATGGTGACGACCGCCGCGTCCGTCGAGTGGACCGTGGTCACCACGGAGGTCGAGGCCCTCCAGCTGGAGTACTCCTGGATCAAGGAGTTCGACCCCCGGTTCAACGTCAAGTACCGCGACGACAAGAGCTATCCCTACCTCGCGGTGACGATGAACGAGGAGTTCCCGCGCGTGCAGGTGATGCGCGGCCAGAAGAAGAAGGGCGTGCGCTACTTCGGCCCCTACGGCCACGCCTGGGCGATCCGCGACACGGTCGACCTGCTCCTTCGCGCCTTCCCCGTACGCACGTGCTCCGCGGGCGTGTTCAAGAACGCGGCGCGCACGGGCCGCCCCTGCCTGCTCGGCTACATCGGCAAGTGCTCGGCCCCCTGCGTGGAGCGCGTCACCCCCGAGGAACACCGCGAACTCGCCGAGGACTTCTGCGACTTCATGGCGGGCCGCACGGGGACGTACATCCGCCGTCTGGAGCGCCAGATGGCGGACGCGGCCGAGGAGATGGAGTACGAGCGTGCGGCGCGCCTGCGCGACGACATAGAGGCGCTCAAGAAGGCGATGGAGAAGAGCGCCGTCGTCCTCGCCGACGCCACCGACGCCGACCTGATCGCCCTCGCCGAGGACGAGCTGGAGGCCGCCGTCCAGATCTTCCACGTCCGGGGCGGCCGCGTGCGCGGCCAGCGCGGCTGGGTCACCGACAAGGTCGAGGCGGTCACCAGCGGCGACCTCGTCGAGCACGCGCTCCAGCAGCTCTACGGGGAGGAGCGCGGCGACGCGGTGCCCAAGGAGGTCCTCGTCCCCGCGCTGCCGGACCCGCTGGAGCCGGTCCAGGAGTGGCTGACCGAGCGCCGCGGGGCGAACGTCTCGCTGCGCATCCCGCAGCGCGGCGACAAGAAGGCCCTCATGGAGACCGTCGCGCGCAACGCCCAGCAGTCCCTCGTCCTGCACAAGACCAAGCGCGCCTCCGACCTCACCACGCGCTCGCGCGCGCTGGAGGAGATCGCCGCCGCCCTGGATCTCGACGGCGCCCCGCTGCGCATCGAGTGCTACGACATCTCGCACCTCCAGGGCGACGACGTCGTCGCCTCGATGGTCGTCTTCGAGGACGGCCTCGCCAGGAAGAGCGAGTACCGCCGCTTCCAGATCAAGGGCTTCGAGGGCCAGGACGACGTCCGCTCCATGCACGAGGTGATCACGCGCCGCTTCAAGCGCTACCTCGCGGACAAGGAGAAGACGGGGGAGTGGTCGCCCGAGGACGCCGAGGAGAGCGGCGAGGTCCCGGCGAACGGCGGACTGACCGAGGAGGACGGCCGCCCCAAGCGCTTCGCCTACCCGCCCCAGCTCGTCGTGGTCGACGGCGGCCAGCCGCAGGTCGCGGCCGCCCAGAAGGCCCTCGACGAGCTCGGCATCGACGACATCGCGGTCTGCGGCCTGGCCAAGCGCCTGGAGGAGGTCTGGGTCCCCGGCGAGGACGACCCGGTGATCCTGCCGCGCACCAGCGAGGGGCTCTACCTCCTCCAGCGCGTGCGTGACGAAGCCCACCGCTTCGCCATCACCTACCAGCGCGCCAAGCGCGCCAAGCGCTTCAGGGCGGGCCCGCTGGACGCCGTGCCCGGCCTCGGCGACGCGCGCAAGCAGACACTCATCAAGCACTTCGGTTCGGTGAAGAAGCTTCGATCCGCGACAATCGACCAGATCTGCGAGGTACCGGGCATAGGCCGCAAGACGGCCGAGGCCATCGTGGTGGCCCTCGCCCAGGCGGCACCCGCCGCACCCGCCGTGAACACGGCGACCGGAGAGATCATGGAAGAGGAGGAGTCCGTGACCGCGGGCTCCTCGGAGGAACGACGGGGGCAGGAGACATGAGCGAGCACGACGAAGGTGGAGAGCAAGTGAGTACGGGCATGCCCAGCGAGACGCCCGCGGTGCCGGACGCGGCGATCCCGGAGCTGGTGATCATCTCCGGCATGTCCGGCGCGGGCCGCAGCACGGCGGCCAAGTGCCTGGAGGACCTCGGCTGGTTCGTGGTCGACAACCTGCCGCCCGCGCTGATCCCCACCATGGTGGAGCTCGGCGCCCGCTCGCAGGGCAACGTCGCCCGCATCGCCGTGGTCGTCGACGTCCGCGGCAGGCGCTTCTTCGACAACCTCCGCGAGTCCCTCGCCGAGCTGGAGTCGAAGAACGTCACGCGCCGCATCGTCTTCCTGGAGTCCTCCGACGAGGCCCTGGTCCGCCGCTTCGAGTCGGTGCGCCGCCCGCACCCGCTCCAGGGCGACGGACGCATCGTCGACGGCATCGAGGCCGAGCGTGACCTGCTGCGCGAGCTGCGCGGCGACGCCGACCTGGTGATCGACACCTCCAGCCTGAACGTGCACGAGCTGCGCGCCAAGATGGACGCCTCCTTCGCGGGCGAGGAGGAGCCCGAGCTGCGGGCCACCGTCATGTCCTTCGGCTTCAAGTACGGCCTGCCGGTCGACGCCGACCTGGTCGTGGACATGCGCTTCCTGCCCAACCCGCACTGGGTCCCCGAGCTGCGCCAGTACACCGGCCAGAACGAGGAGGTGGCGGCGTACGTCTTCAACCAGCCCGGCGCCAAGGAGTTCCTCGACCGGTACGCCGAGCTGCTCCAGCTCATCGCCGCGGGCTACCGCCGCGAGGGCAAGCGGTACGTGACGATCGCGGTCGGCTGCACGGGCGGCAAGCACCGCTCGGTGGCCATGTCGGAGAAGCTCGCGGCGCGCCTCGCGTCCGAGGGCGTGGAGACCGTCATCGTCCACCGGGACATGGGGCGCGAGTGAAGCCGACCCGCCGGACCGTCCGCCTGAGCCGTCTGGGCCGCAAGCGGGGCACCCAGCCGAAGGTGGTCGCGCTCGGCGGGGGCATGGGCCTGTCCGCCTCGCTCGCCTCGCTGCGCCGGATCACCGGAGCCGGAGACCTCACCGCCGTCGTCACGGTCGCCGACGACGGCGGCTCCAGCGGCCGCCTGCGCGACGAGCTCGGCGTGCTGCCGCCCGGGGACCTGCGCAAGGCCCTCGCGGCGCTGTGCGGCGACGACGACTGGGGCCAGACCTGGGCCCGCGTCATCCAGCACCGTTTCCAGTCAAAGGGCGACCTGCACGAACACGCGGTCGGCAATCTCCTGATCGTCGCCCTCTGGGAGCAGCTCGGCGACCACGTCCAGGCGCTCGATCTGGTCGGCCGCCTGCTCGGCGCGCAGGGCAGGGTCCTTCCCATGTCGGCCGTGCCGCTCGAACTCCAGGCCCTGGTCAAGGGCCACGACCCGGAGCGACCCGACGACGTGGACACGGTGCGGGGGCAGGCCACGGTCGCCCTCACCCCGGGCGAGGTGCAGTCCGTGCACGTCGTCCCGCACGACCCGCCCGCCGTCCCCGAGGCGGTCGCCGCCGTCCTCGACGCGGACTGGGTGGTGCTCGGTCCGGGGTCCTGGTTCTCCTCGGTGATCCCGCACCTGCTCGTGCCCGAACTGCTCGACGCGCTGAACGAGACGAAGGCCCGCAAGGTCCTCTCGCTCAACCTCGCTCCGCAACCCGGAGAAACCGATGGCTTCTCTCCGCAGCGTCATTTGGAGGTTTTGGCCCGACACGCCCCTAAACTCGCCCTGGACGTGGTGCTGGCCGACGAGGCCGCCGTGCCCGACCGTGAGTCACTGACCGATGCCGCGAAGCGGTTCGGCGCCACGGTCGAGCTGGCGCCGGTGGCCCGGCCCGACGGGACTCCGAGGCACGATCCGGAGCTCCTGGCAGCCGCGTACGACCGTATTTTTCGGATGCATGGAAGGATCGGCCCATGGCGATGACGGCAGCGGTGAAGGACGAGATCTCCCGGCTCCCCGTCACCCGGACCTGCTGCAGGAAAGCAGAGGTCTCGGCGATCCTGCGCTTCGCGGGCGGCCTTCACCTGGTGAGCGGCCGCATCGTGATCGAGGCGGAGCTGGACACCGCGATGGCCGCCCGGCGGCTCAAGCGGGACATCCTGGAGATCTTCGGGCACAGCTCGGAGCTGATCGTGATGGCGCCCGGCGGGCTGCGCCGCGGCTCGCGCTACGTGGTGCGCGTGGTCGCGGGCGGCGACCAGCTGGCGCGTCAGACGGGCCTCGTGGACGGCCGCGGCCGTCCCATCAGAGGGCTGCCGCCGCAGGTGGTCTCGGGGGCCACCTGCGACGCCGAGGCGGCCTGGCGCGGGGCGTTCCTCGCGCACGGCTCGCTCACCGAGCCGGGGCGTTCCTCCTCCCTGGAGGTCACCTGCCCGGGCCCGGAGGCGGCGCTCGCGCTCGTCGGCGCGGCCCGCAGGCTCCAGATCGCGAGCAAGGCGCGCGAGGTGCGCGGCGTGGACCGCGTCGTCGTGCGCGACGGGGACGCCATCGGCGCCCTGCTCACCCGGTTGGGCGCGCACGAGTCGGTGCTCGCCTGGGAGGAGCGGCGGATGCGGCGCGAGGTGCGCGCCACCGCCAACCGCCTGGCCAACTTCGACGACGCGAACCTGCGCCGCTCGGCCCGCGCGGCCGTCGCCGCGGGCGCCCGTGTGCAGCGCGCCCTGGAGATCCTCGGCGACGAGGTGCCCGAGCACCTCGCGGCCGCCGGACGCCTGCGCATGGAGCACAAGCAGGCATCCCTGGAGGAGCTGGGCGCGCTCGCCGACCCGGTGCTGACCAAGGACGCGGTCGCGGGCCGCATCCGCCGCCTGCTCGCCATGGCCGACAAGCGCGCCCAGGACCTCGGCGTCCCGGGCACGGAGTCGAACCTGGGCGACGAGCTCGCCGACAGCCTCGCCGACAACATGGCGGTCTGAGGCATGGCGGTCCGAGGCGCGGCGGTCTGATCCTGCTCGTCGCCTACGTCACGTACGTCTCATAGGCCGCCGGTGTCCCCCAGGGCACCGGCGGCCTACGTATGCCCGTCTTGATCGCCCCTTGTACCCCTTCCCGCCATATTGACATGATCATGAAGTGTCACGAGCCTGGCGTCCGCGCACAAATGTGCCGGACAACCGCAAGGGGGGCTCATGAGACGAAGAGCGAGCGCGAGATCGGTTCTCGCGGCGGGCGCACTGCTCGTCGGCGGCCTCGCCGCCGCACCGCACGCCCAGGCCAGTGGCGCCGCGAAACCGGCCGCCGACGACCCGGCGGCCGTGAAGGTGTACGAGGCCGAGGTCACCAAGAAGCAGATACCGATCCTCATCGAGGCGGGCCAGGACGCCCGTGAACTCGCCGGACAGGCACCGAAGAGCGGCACCGCCCGCGTCGAGGTCTATCTGACCGAGGGCCAGGCCAAGGCGGTCGAACGCCAGGGGGTCGAGCTCAGCGAGCAGAAGGTCTCCGCCGCGGCGGAGAAGCGGCTCAAGGCCGCGGGGGACGGTGTCTTCCGGCCCTACAGCGGCAAGGGCGGGCTCCAGGAGGAGATCGTCAAGACCGGCCAGGCCCACCCCGACCTCACCAAGGTCGTCTCCATCGGCAAGACGCTCCGGGGCAAGGACATCCTCGCGCTCAAGATCTCCAAGGGCGCCAAGAAGTCCAAGGACGGCTCCAAGCCGTCCACGCTCTACATGTCCAACCAGCACGCGCGCGAGTGGATCACCCCCGAGATGACCCGCCGCCTGATGCACCACTACCTGGACAACTACGGCAAGGACCCGCGCATCACCAAGCTCGTGAACTCCTCCGAGCTGTGGTTCGTGCTCTCCGCCAACCCCGACGGCTACGACTTCACGCACGCCGCCGACGGCAACCGCCAGTGGCGCAAGAACCTGCGCGACATCGACGGCGACGGCAAGATCGCTCCCGGTGACGGCGTCGACCTCAACCGCAACTTCGCCTACAAGTGGGGCTACGACAACGAGGGTTCGTCCCCCGACCCCTCGAACGAGACCTACCGGGGCACCGGACCGATGTCCGAGCCCGAGACCAAGGCGCTCGACCGCTTCGAGAAGCGCATCGGCTTCACGTACGGCATCAACTACCACTCCGCGGCCGAACTCATCCTCTACGGAGTGGGCTGGCAGGTCGCCACGCCGACCCCGGACGACGTGCTCTACAAGGCGCTGGCCGGTACGCCGGAGAAGCCCGCGATCCCCGGCTACCACCCGCAGGTCTCCTCCGAGCTCTACACCACCAACGGCGAGGCCGACGGCCACGCGGGCAACGTCAACGGCATCTCGATGTTCACCCCGGAGATGTCCACCTGCCAGACCGCGTCGAACATCGACCCGAACGACGCGTGGAAGCCCGAGGACTGCGCGTCCGTCTTCACCTTCCCGGACGACGAGAAGCTGATCCAACAGGAGTTCGCGAAGAACGTGCCCTTCGCGCTCGCCGTCGCCGAGACGGCGCTCCACCCCGACCAGCCGGTCTCCGTCACCGGCATCGACGCCCCCGACTTCACCCCTGACACCTTCGCCACGTCGTACGCGCGCGGCAAGGACCAGGAGGTCGCCGTCACCGCCCGCAAGTCGGTGCGCGACAAGAAGCTCAAGTACCGCGTCAACAACGGCCGTACGCAGGACGAGGGACTCAAGCCCTGGAAGGGCGGCGAGACCTACGGAGGCGACGACAACCTCTACTTCGACGAGTACCGCGCGAAGGTCGAGGGCGCGCGCGTGGGCGACAAGGTGGAGGTGTGGTTCACCGGCCGTACGAAGAAGGGCCGCACCGAGAGCGCGCACTTCACGTACACCGTGGCCGAGCGGCCCAAGGCCGACACGCTCGTCGTCGCCGAGGAGGGCGCGAGCGCGACGCAGACCCAGAAGTACGTCGACGCGGTGAAGGCGAACGGCCGCACCGCCGCTGTCTGGGACGTGGCCAAGCAGGGCGTACCGCACCCGCTCGGCGTCCTGTCGCACTTCTCCGCCGTCGTGCACTACACCGGTGACCCGGTCCCCGGCGCCGCCACCCAGCTCGCCCTGCGCGACTACCTCAACGAGGGCGGCAAGCTCGTCGAGTCCGGTGAGCGCACCGGCGGCAACGTCGACCTCGGCGAGGCGCTGACCGACGACTTCGCGCAGTACTACCTCGGCGCGTACGAGCGGCTGAACGCGCCCGGCGTCACCAGCTTCGCCGGCACCGGTGCGCTGGCCGGGGTGAACACCCCGCTCGCGGGCACCGACACCAACCCGCTGGACAAGGCGGGCCGCTTCACCGTCACCTCCGACAACCTGCCCGCGCAGCAGTTCCCGCAGTTCAAGAGCGCGGCGGCGGGCTCCTACCCGGGCCTGTCCAACCCGTACGCGCCCTTCGAGGGACAGGGCATGGCCTCGGCCACCCACGCGGACCAGGACTGGAAGCGGCTCACCCACACCATCGACCTGACCGGTGTCACGGCCGCCGACCGGCCCGAGCTGCGGGTCGCGCTGAACTGGAACCTGGAGACCGGCTACGACCACGGCGTCCTGGAGGCGCACACCACGGGCGCCGACGACTGGACGACGCTCCCCGACAAGAACGGCAACTCCAAGAGCACCGTCCCCGCCGAGTGCGAGGCCGGGTTCCTCATCAACCTCCACCCCTTCCTGCGCCACTACCTGACCCCCGGCGCGAGCGCCTGCACGGCCTCGGGCACCACCGGCGCCTGGAACAGCTTCACCGGCTCCTCCGGCGGCTGGAAGCCGGTCGCCTTCGACCTCAGCGCCTACGCGGGCAAGAAGATCGAGGTCTCCCTCAGCGCCATCACCGACCCGTCCACCGGAGGCCGCGGCCTCTTCGCCGACAACGCGCAGCTGGTCGTCGGCGGCAACGCGGTCCAGACCGAGGGATTCGAGACGTCGCTCGGCTCCTGGAGCGTCGCTCCCGCCCCTGCCGGAAGTCCCCACGTCACGGGCGACTGGGCCCGCACCGGCGAGCTCTACCGGTCCTATGCGGCGGTCACAGCGCGTGACAGCGTGCTCCTCGGCTTCGGGTTCGAGCAGGTGCCCGGAAGTGCCGAAAGAGCCGCTCTTATGGGCGCCTCCCTGGCACATCTGCGCGGCTGACGCTGCGTAATCGGGACCAAGGTCCCGGTGGCCCGTATTCCTACTGGGGGGTACGGGCCACAGTGCCGCCCGGAGGCCCTCTCGATGTCACCTCGGAGCCCTTGGAGAGGTAGGGTCGGAGGCGGTCGGGGACATCCCATACAACTCGCCGGCGTCTAAAACCGGCGTACCAACGAGGAGATCGGTTCGTGACGATCCGCGTAGGCATCAACGGCTTTGGCCGCATCGGTCGCAACTACTTCCGCGCGCTGCTCGAGCAGGGTGCGGACATCGAGATCGTGGCTGTCAACGACCTGGGTGACACCGCGACCACCGCTCACCTTCTGAAGTACGACACCATTCTGGGCCGCCTCAAGGCCGAGGTGTCGCACACCGAGGACACCATCACCGTCGACGGTCACACCATCAAGGTGCTGTCCGAGCGCAACCCCGCCGACATCCCGTGGGGCCAGCTGGGCGTCGACATCGTGATCGAGTCCACGGGCATCTTCACCAAGAAGGCCGACGCCGAGAAGCACATCGCCGGTGGCGCGAAGAAGGTCCTCATCTCGGCTCCGGCCAAGGACGAGGACATCACCATCGTGATGGGCGTCAACCAGGAGAAGTACGACGCGGCCAACCACCACGTCATCTCCAACGCCTCCTGCACCACCAACTGCGTGGCGCCGATGGCGAAGGTTCTCGACGAGAACTTCGGCATCGTCAAGGGCCTGATGACCACGGTCCACGCGTACACCAACGACCAGCGCATCCTGGACTTCCCGCACTCGGACCTGCGCCGCGCCCGCGCCGCCGCCGAGAACATCATTCCGACCACGACCGGTGCCGCCAAGGCCACCGCCCTGGTCCTGCCCCAGCTCAAGGGCAAGCTCGACGGCATCGCGATGCGCGTCCCGGTCCCGACCGGTTCGGCCACCGACCTGGTCGTCGACCTGCAGCGCGAGGTCACCAAGGACGAGGTCAACGCCGCGTTCAAGAAGGCCGCCGACGACGGCGCGCTCAAGGGCATCCTCTTCTACACCGAGGACCCGATCGTGTCGTCGGACATCGTGAGCGACCCGGCCTCCTGCACCTTCGACTCCTCCCTGACCATGGTCCAGGAAGGCAAGACGGTGAAGATCCTCGGCTGGTACGACAACGAGTGGGGCTACTCCAACCGTCTGGTCGACCTCACGGTCTTCGTCGGCGGTCAGCTCTAATCACCAGAGCAGGCACCTCGATGTGAGCACAGGGTCCGGGCCGCGCAACGCCGCGCCGTCCGGGCCCTGTCGCGTGCCGAGCCAGCCCAATTAGGAGTCCAGTACATGAAGACGATCGACGAACTTCTCGCCGAAGGGGTCGACGGCAAGCGGGTCTTCGTCCGCGCCGACCTCAACGTGCCGCTCGCCGAGGGCAGCATCACCGACGACGGCCGCATCCGCGCCGTCCTGCCGACCGTCAAGGCTCTCGCCGACGCGGGCGCCAAGGTGGTCGTGGCCTCGCACCTGGGCCGCCCCAAGGGCGCCCCGGACCCGGCCTTCTCGCTCCTTCCCGCCGCCGAGCGGCTCGCTGAACTCCTGGGCGCGCCCGTGGCGTTCGCGCAGGACACCGTCGGCCCCGCCGCGCACGAGGCCGTGGACGGCCTGCAGCCCGGCCAGGTGGCCGTCATCGAGAACCTTCGCTTCAACGCGGGCGAGACCAGCAAGGACGACACCGAGCGCGGCGAGTTCGCCGACCGGCTCGCCGCCCTCGCCGATGTCTACGTAGGCGACGGTTTCGGCGCCGTGCACCGCAAGCACGCCTCCGTGTACGACCTCCCGGCCAAGCTGCCGCACTACGCGGGCTACCTGATCGCCACCGAGGTCGGCGTCCTCAAGAAGCTCACCGAGGACGTCAAGCGCCCCTACACCGTCATCCTCGGCGGCGCCAAGGTCTCCGACAAGCTCGCCGTCATCGACGAGCTGCTCGGCAAGGCCGACCGGCTGCTGATCGGCGGCGGCATGGCGTACACCTTCCTCAAGGCCAAGGGCCACGAGGTCGGCATCTCCCTCCTCCAGGAGGACCAGATCCCGGTCGTCACGGAGTACATGGAGCGCGCCGAGAAGAACGGCGTCGAGCTCGTCCTCCCCGTCGACGTCCTGGTCTCCACGGACTTCCCCGACCTGAAGACGAAGGCCCCGGCCGACTTCGAGACCGTCGACGCGGACAGCATCCCCGCGAACATGGAGGGCCTGGACATCGGCCCCAAGTCCCGCGAGCTCTTCGCCGAGAAGATCGCCGACGCCGAGACCGTCTTCTGGAACGGGCCCGTGGGCGTCGCCGAGCACCCCGACTACGCGAACGGCACCGCCGCCGTCGCGCGGGCCCTGCTCAACTGCGACGGCTTCACCGTGGTCGGCGGCGGCGACTCCGCCGCGGCCGTCCGCAACCTGGGCTTCGACGAGAATGCCTTCGGCCACATCTCGACCGGCGGCGGCGCCTCCCTCGAATACCTCGAGGGCAAGACGCTCCCCGGCCTCGCCGCACTGGAGAACTGACACTTCATGACTGACAAGACCACGCGCACCCCGCTGATGGCGGGCAACTGGAAGATGAACCTCAACCACCTCGAGGCCATCGCCCACGTCCAGAAGCTCGCCTTCGCCCTGGCGGACAAGGACTACGAGGCCTGCGAGGTCGCCGTCCTGCCGCCCTTCACCGACCTGCGCTCCGTGCAGACCCTGGTGGACGGCGACAAGCTCAAGATCAAGTACGGCGCCCAGGACATCTCGGCGCAGGACTCCGGTGCCTACACCGGCGAGATCTCGGGCCCGATGCTGACCAAGCTGAAGTGCACCTACGTCGCCGTGGGCCACTCCGAGCGCCGTCAGTACCACCACGAGACCGACGAGATCTGCAACGCCAAGGTGAAGGCCGCCTACAAGCACGGCCTGACCCCGATCCTCTGCATCGGCGAGGGTCTGGACATCCGCAAGGCGGGCCAGCAGGTCCAGTACACGCTGAACCAGCTCGACGGCGGCCTCAAGGACCTCCCGGCCGAGCAGGCCGAGTCCATCGTCATCGCCTACGAGCCGGTCTGGGCGATCGGCACCGGCGAGGTCGCGACCCCCGAGGACGCGCAGGAGGTGTGCGGCGCGATCCGCGGCCGCCTCGCCGAGCTGTACTCGCAGGAGCTCGCCGACAAGGTGCGCATCCAGTACGGCGGCTCCGTGAAGTCCGGCAACGTCGCGGCGATCATGGCGCAGCCCGACGTGGACGGCGCCCTGGTGGGCGGCGCGGCCCTCGACTCGGACGAGTTCGTCAAGATCGTGCGCTTCCGCGACCAGTGAGTATGCGCTAGCGGCAATACGTCGTACCCTTGCGGGGGCCGGGCGGCTTCGAATTTCCGAGGCTCCGGCCCCCGTCGTCGATACAGAGTCGATTCAGATCCGAGGAAGTTGGTCCAGCCGTGGTTATGGGGTTCTCGATCGCCCTGATCGTCTTCAGCGCTCTGATGATGTTGCTGGTGCTGATGCACAAGGGCAAGGGCGGCGGTCTCTCCGACATGTTCGGTGGCGGCATGCAGTCGTCCGTCGGTGGTTCCTCCGTCGCGGAGCGCAATCTCGACCGCATCACCGTCGTGGTCGGTCTGCTGTGGTTCGCGTGCATTGTCGCGCTGGGCCTGCTCATGAAGGCGAACAACTAGCGCCAGGCACTGTCCGCTTGTCCGGTGCGGGCTCGCGTGCGCGGCTTATCATGGGGCTTGCGTCCGGGGTGGGGTGTAACTCCCCACGCTGGACGCGCGTTGGGCCTTACGTAAACTGAGGCGCCCGCAGCAGCACCATCACGCAGGGAGTTACGACCGTGGCAAGTGGCAACGCGATCCGAGGAAGTCGGGTCGGGGCGGGGCCGATGGGCGAGGCCGAGCGCGGTGAGTCCGCGCCGCGACTGCGCATCTCCTTCTGGTGCTCCAACGGGCACGAGACGCAGCCGAGCTTCGCCAGCGACGCGCAGGTTCCCGATACTTGGGACTGTCCCCGCTGCGGCTTTCCGGCCGGTCAGGACCGGGACAACCCGCCGGACCCGCCGCGCACCGAGCCGTACAAGACGCACCTGGCGTACGTGCGGGAGCGGCGCAGCGACGCGGACGGCGAGGCGATCCTCGCGGAGGCACTCGCCAAACTGCGGGGCGAGATCTAGTACTTGAGAATCGGCCGGACACCGAATAGGTGTCCGGCCGGTTTCTTATCTCCGTACGTGTATGGACAGACGGTTTCAGACATCTCATACCGCCCTCTGATCGATTAGGTTGGAGAGTGCAGCGGGGTAATTGACGTACGCGGGTACGAGAGAAGGCTGAAGTCCGAGATGAACGCAGATAGCCGCACGAGGCTCGACCAGACGTCCGAGTGGGCGGCGCTGAGCAAGCACCGCGAGCAGCTCGGGGAGGTGCAGCTGCGCGATCTTTTCGCCGCGGATCCGGCGCGCGGTACGGCGTACACCCTCCAGGTCGGTGACCTGCACATCGACTACTCCAAGCACCTCGTCACCGGCGAGACGCTGACGCTGCTCCGTGAGCTCGCCGCCGCGACCGACGTCTTCGGGCTGCGGGACGCCATGTTCCGCGGCGAGAAGATCAATACGACCGAGGACCGTGCCGTCCTGCACACGGCGCTGCGCGCTCCGCGGGACGCCGTGATCGAGGTCGACGGCGAGAACGTGGTGCCCGCGGTGCACGCGGTCCTCGACAAGATGAGCGCCTTCTCGGAGCGCGTCCGCTCCGGGGAGTGGACCGGGCACACCGGCAAGCGCATCAAGAACGTCGTCAACATCGGCATCGGCGGCTCCGACCTCGGTCCCGCGATGGCGTA
Organism: Streptomyces formicae; assembly: GCF_002556545.1. Lineage (NCBI taxonomy): Bacteria > Bacillati > Actinomycetota > Actinomycetes > Kitasatosporales > Streptomycetaceae > Streptomyces > Streptomyces formicae. The sequence goes on along the minus strand of NZ_CP022685.1, from coordinate 2,255,485 downwards.
CGAGGTGCTCCGCTCCTTCACCGACCGCGACCTCACGGTCCGCTTCGTGTCGAACGTGGACGGTGCGGACCTGCACGAGGCCGTGCGGGACCTGGACCCGGCCGAGACGCTGTTCATCATCGCCTCGAAGACCTTCACCACCATCGAGACGATCACGAACGCGACGTCCGCGCGCGACTGGCTGCTGACCGGTCTGAAGGCGGATCAGGACGCCGTCGCCAAGCACTTCGTGGCCCTTTCGACCAATGCCGAGAAGGTCTCCGACTTCGGCATCGACACGGCCAACATGTTCGAGTTCTGGGACTGGGTCGGCGGGCGCTACTCGTACGACTCGGCGATTGGTCTCTCCTTGATGATCGCCATCGGCCCTGACCGCTTCCGCGAGATGCTCGACGGTTTCCACCTCGTCGACGAGCACTTCCGCACCGCGCCCGCCGAGTCCAACGTGCCGTTGCTGATGGGCCTGTTGGGGATCTGGTACGGCAACTTCCACGACGCGCAGTCGCACGCGGTCCTGCCGTACTCGCACTACCTCTCCAAGTTCACCGCGTACCTCCAGCAGTTGGACATGGAGTCCAACGGCAAGTACGTCGGCCGGGACGGCAAGGAGGTCGGCTGGCAGACGGGCCCGGTCGTCTGGGGCACGCCGGGCACCAACGGCCAGCACGCCTACTACCAACTCATCCACCAGGGCACGAAGTTGATCCCGGCCGACTTCATCGGCTTCGCCGAGCCGGTCGCCGACCTGCTGCCGGGGCTGGTCGCCCAGCACGACCTGCTGATGGCCAACTTCTTCGCGCAGACGCAGGCGTTGGCGTTCGGCAAGACGCCGGACGAGGTGCGTGCCGAGGGCGTCGCGGAGGAGCTGGTCCCGCACAAGACGTTCAAGGGCAACCACCCGACGACGACGATCCTCGCGAAGTCGCTGACGCCCTCGGTGCTCGGCCAGCTCATCGCGCTCTACGAGCACAAGGTGTTCGTGCAGGGCGCCGTGTGGAACATCGACTCCTTCGACCAGTGGGGCGTCGAGCTCGGCAAGGTCCTCGCCAAGCGCGTCGAGCCCGCGCTCACCGAGGGCGCGGAGGTGCCCGACCTGGACGGGTCGACCACGGCGCTGGTGGCCAAGTACAGGGATCTGCGCGGGCGTTAATGGGATGCGGGCGCACCGCCCGGCGGGTGACACTGCTTCGGCTCTGTCACCCGCCGGGAGGGACCCCGTCATGGACCAGCTGCTCGCCGCGCTCGCCGACCCGGAGAGACTCCGGCTGTACGCGCGCATAGTCCTCGACGAACTCCCGCCCCGCGAGGCGGAATCGCCCGTCGCCCGCAAGCACCTGGGCCGCCTGCTCGCCAACGGCCTGGTGGAACGCCTCCCGGACGGCTCGCTCCGCGCCGACCCCGCCGTCTTCCGCCGCGCACCGGGCCAGGTGGACGCCCACCCCACCGTGCCACGCCGCCTCACCGGCTTCTTCGCCCACGGCCGCCTCACCACCATCCCGGTCCGCCCCGTGGTCCGCCACGAACTCCTGGTCCACCTCACGGACACCCTCTTCGACGCCGACCGCAGCTACAGCGAACGCGAGATCAACGACGCGTTCCGCACGGTCCACGACGACACGGCGGCGTTGCGGAGGTATTGCGTGACGGATGGGCTGCTCGTGCGGGAACGGGACGGCAGCGCTTATCGGCGCTGGTAGGCGGCCAGGTCCACCCGAATGGGCCGCGCGGGGGCGGTCCCGCTGGTGAGTGGGGCCGTGGGCGGTGATTCTGGCGGCAGGAGAGCCGCCTCGCCACCCGGAGAGCCCACGATGTCCCCACCTCCCGCGTACCCGCCGCAGGGTGGCCCTCAGGGCTGGGCCACGCCTCCCGTCCCACCGCACAAGAAGCGCAGGAAGTGGCCCTGGGTTCTGCTGGTGCTGCTGATCCTGCTGGTGGGCGGCTGTGCCGCGTTCATCGCGGCCGTCGGCCATGAGGTTGACAAGGAGTCCAAGCGTGAGGTCACCGTGGAGTACGAGGTCACGGGCGACGCGGAGGACGTCACGATCACGTACTCGGCGTACGGCGATGGCAACCTGTCGCAGAGCCAGGTGAGCGGTGTGGATCCGCCGTGGTCGAAGACGCAGAAGACGAAGGGGTTCGTGAAGGGCGGGTCTCTGGTGGTGACCACGGGGGCGTCCGGAGGCTCGGTGCGATGCGAAGTCACCGTTGATGGTGCGACGCGTACGGCCACGGCCAGTGGGGCTTTCACGACTGCCCTCTGCGACGGCTTCTGAGAGAGGGAGGGCCCCGCACCACCTGGTGCGGGGCCCTCGTCACGTACAGCGGATGGCGCTCAGGCCACCGACGGCGGGTACAGCTCCGGGGGGAGCTGGGAGGCTGCCGCGGTGTCCAGGAGCCACAGCGTGCGTGAGCGGCCGTAGGCGCCTGCTGCGGGGGCCTGGATCTCGCCCGCGCCCGAGAGGGCGATGGCCGCGGCCTTCGCCTTGTCCTCGCCCGCCGCGAGCAGCCAGACCTCGCGGGCCGACCTGATCGCGGGGAGCGTGAGCGTGACGCGGGTCGGCGGGGGCTTCGGCGCGCCGTGCACGCCGACCACCGTGCGTTCCGTCTCGCGCACCGCGGGGAGCTCGGGGAAGAGCGAGGCGACGTGCGTGTCGGGGCCGACGCCGAGCATCAGGACGTCGAAGGTCGGCACCGGGCCGTGGTCCTCGGGGCCCGCGGCCGCGGCGAGTTCGGCCGCGTAGACCTCCGCCGCCGCGTCCGCCTCGTACGGGCCGTCCGACGCGGGCATCGGGTGCACCCGCGCCGGGTTCAGCGGCACCGAGTCGAGCAGGGCCTCGCGGGCCTGCGTGTAGTTGCGCTCGGGGTCGCCGTCCGGCAGGAAGCGCTCGTCGCCCCACCACAGGTCGAGCCGCGACCAGTCGATCGCGTCCCGCGCGGGGGCCGAACTCAGCGCCGCCAGGAGGCCGTTGCCGTTGCGGCCGCCGGTGAGGACCACCGACGCGTAGCCCCTGGCGGACTGCGCGTCGACGATCTTCGTGATGAGACGGGCCGCCGCGGCCCGCGCCATCAGCTCCTTGTCGCGGTGGACGACGAGCTGCGGTGCCCCCGTCACTTCGACGCCGCCTTCTTGGCGGCGGTCTTCTTCGCCGGTGCGGCGGCCGCCTTCTTCGGCTCGTCGGCGGCCTTCTCACCGGTCGGCGCGGCCGACTGCTCCGCGGCCTCGCCCAAGCGGTCCACGCCGAACTTCAGCGCGGAGGCGTAGGTGTCGTCCGGGTCCAGGCGCCGCAGCTCCTCCGCGATCAGCTCGGACGTCTCGCGGCGCTTGAGCGCCACCGCGCGGTCCGGCTGGCCCTGGATGGAGAGCGTCGCGAGCGAGCCGTCGGCCCGGTCGAGCACGATGGGACCGCAGTCGGTCTCCATGCGTACGCCGGTCAGGCCGGGCCCCGCGGACAGCGAGCGCTTCACGGGGACGTCGAGCCGGTCGGCGAGCCACATCGCGAGCAGCTCGCAGCTCGGGTTGAACTCCTCGCCCTCCACCTCGACGCCGGTGACCTTGCAGGTCACCTGGTCGAGCGCGGCCGCGAGCATCGAGCGCCACGGCGTGATCCGGGACCAGGACAGGTCCGTGTCGCCGGGGGTGTACGCGTCGGCGCGCGCGGTCAGCTCGTGGATCGGCTGCTCGGCCGCGTAGGTGTCCGTGACGCGGCGCTGGGCCAGCGCCCCGAGCGGGTCCTTGGCGGGGTCCAGCGGGGCGTTCACCGGCCACCAGACGACCACCGGGGCGTCGGGCAGGAGCAGCGGCAGGACGACCGACTGGGCGTGGTTGATGACCTCGCCGTACAGCCGCAGGACCACCGTCTCGCCGGTGCCCGCCTCGACGCCCACCCGCACCTCGGCGTCGAGCCGCGACGTGGTGCGGTCACGGGGCGAGCGCGCGGCGCGCTTGATGACCACGAGGGTGCGCGAGGGGTGCTCGCGGGACGCCTCGTTGGCGGCCTTCAGGGAGTCGTAGGCGTTCTCCTCGTCGGTGACGATGACGAGGGTGAGCACCATGCCGACGGCCGGGGTGCCGATCGCCCTGCGCCCCTGCACGAGCGCCTTGTTGATCTTGCTGGACGTGGTGTCCGTAAGGTCGATCTTCATGGCCGACGCCAGCTCCGTCCGTCTCGTGCGAGCATTTCGTCCGCCTCGGTCGGGCCCCAGGTGCCTGCCGGGTACTGCGCGGGCTTGCCGTGCTTGTCCCAGTACTCCTCGATCGGGTCGAGGATGTTCCAGGACAGCTCGACCTCCTCCGTGCGCGGGAAGAGGTTGGCGTCGCCGAGCAGGACGTCGAGGATCAGCCGCTCGTACGCCTCGGGGCTGGACTCGGTGAAGGACTCGCCGTACGCGAAGTCCATCGACACGTCCCGGATCTCCATGGAGGTGCCGGGCACCTTGGAGCCGAAGCGGACCGTGATGCCCTCGTCGGGCTGGACGCGGATGACGATCGCGTTCTGCCCGAGCTCCTCGGTGGCGGTGTGGTCGAAGGGGGAGTGGGGCGCGCGCTGGAAGACCACCGCGATCTCCGTGACCCGTCGGCCGAGCCGCTTGCCGGTGCGCAGGTAGAACGGGACGCCCGCCCAACGGCGGTTGTCCACCTGCAACTTGATGGCCGCGTAGGTGTCGGTCTTCGACTTGGGGTCGATGCCGTCTTCCTGGAGGTAGCCGACGGCCTTCTCGCCGCCCTGCCAGCCCGCGGCGTACTGCCCGCGCACGGTGTCCTTGCCGAGGTCCTTCGGCAGCTTCACCGCGCCGAGCACCTTCGCCTTCTCGGCGACGAGCGCGTCCGCGTCGAAGGAGGCGGGCTCCTCCATCGCGGTCAGGGCCATCAGCTGGAGCAGGTGGTTCTGGATGACGTCACGGGCGGCGCCGATGCCGTCGTAGTACCCGGCGCGGCCGCCGATGCCGATGTCCTCGGCCATCGTGATCTGGATGTGGTCCACGTACGACCGGTTCCAGATCGGCTCGAACATCTGGTTGGCGAAGCGGAGCGCCAGGATGTTCTGGACGGTCTCCTTGCCGAGGTAGTGGTCGATCCGGAACACCTGGTCCGGGGCGAACACCTCGTGCACGATCGCGTTCAGGTCCTGGGCGGACCTCAGGTCGTGGCCGAACGGCTTCTCGATGACCGCGCGGCGCCAGGAGCCCTTGGGGGCGTCCGCCAGCTCGTGCTTCTTGAGCTGCTGGACGACCTGCGGGAAGAACTTCGGGGGCACCGAGAGGTAGAAGGCGAAGTTGCCGCCCGTGCCCTGCGCCTTGTCGAGGTCCTGGATGGTCGCCTTGAGCTGCTCGAAGGCGTCGTCGTCGTCGAAGTTGCCCTGGACGAAGCGCATGCCCTGGATGAGCTGCTGCCAGACCTCCTCGCGGAAGGGCGTGCGCGCGTGCTGCTTGACGGCGTCGTGCACCTCCTGCGCGAAGTCCTCGTCCTGCCATTCGCGGCGGGCGAAACCGATGAGGGAGAAGCCCGGCGGAAGCAGACCGCGGTTGGCGAGGTCGTAGACGGCGGGCATCAACTTTTTACGGGACAAATCGCCCGTGACGCCAAAGATGACCAGGCCCGACGGCCCCGCGATACGCGGGAGCCGTCGGTCTGCGGCGTCACGCAGCGGATTGCTGCTTGACAAGGTGGTCAGCCCTTCGAAGGGGCGAGGCGCTCGAGCTCGGCCTCGGTGGACTTGAGCAGGTCGTTCCAGGCGGCCTCGAACTTCTCGACGCCTTCGTCCTCAAGGAGCTGCACGACGTCGTCGTACGAGATGCCGAGCTTCTCCACCGCGGCGATCTCGGCGCGCGCGGCGTCGTAGGTGCCCGCGATGGTGTTGCCGGTGATGGAACCGTGGTCGGCGGTGGCCTCCAGGGTCGCCTCCGGCATGGTGTTCACCGTGTTGGGCGCGACGAGGTCGTCGACGTACAGGGTGTCCTTGTACGCCGGGTCCTTGACGCCGGTCGAGGCCCACAGCGGACGCTGCTTGTTGGCCTGCGCCTTGTCGAGCGCGGCCCAGCGGTCCGAGGAGAAGACCTCCTCGTACGCCTCGTACGCGAGACGGGCGTTGGCGAGCGCGGCCTTGCCCTTGAGGGCCTTGGCCTCGTCCGTGCCGACGCCGTCCAGGCGCTTGTCGATCTCGGTGTCCACGCGGGACACGAAGAAGGACGCCACGGAGTGGATCTTGGCGAGGTCCAGGCCGCGCTCCTTGGCCTTCTCCAGGCCGGCGAGGAAGGCGTCCATGACCTCGCGGTAACGCTCCAGCGAGAAGATCAGCGTGACGTTGACGCTGATGCCGAGGCCGATGACCTCGGTGATCGCCGGGAGACCCGCCTTGGTGGCCGGGATCTTGATGAGCGTGTTGGGCCGGTCCACCAGCCAGGCCAGCTGCTTGGCCTCGGCGACCGTGGCCGCCGTGTTGTGGGCCAGGCGCGGGTCGACCTCGATGGACACGCGGCCGTCCTGGCCGCCCGTCGCGTCGAAGACCGGGCGCAGGATGTCGGCGGCGTCACGGACGTCCGCCGTCGTGATCATGCGGATGGCCTCTTCGACGGTGACCTTGCGCGCGGCGAGGTCGGCGAGCTGCTGCTCGTAGCCGTCGCCCGACGAGATCGCCTTCTGGAAGATCGACGGGTTGGTCGTGACGCCCACGACGTGCTGCTGGTCGATCAGTTCGGCGAGGTTGCCGGACGTGATCCGCTTGCGCGACAGGTCGTCCAGCCAGATCGCGACGCCCTCTTCGGAGAGGCGCTTCAATGCGTCTGTCATGGGAAATACATCTCCTACTTGGTCGTATGTCGGCGTCAGCGCTGAGCGGCGTCGATCGATTCCCGCGCGGCGGCGGCTACGTGATCGGCGGTGAAGCCGAACTCGCGGAACAGGACCTTGCCGTCCGCCGAAGCGCCGAAGTGCTCCAGCGAGACGATGCGTCCGGCGTCGCCCACGAAGCGGTGCCAGGTCAGGCCGATGCCCGCCTCGACCGCCACGCGCGCCTTGACGGACGGCGGCAGCACGCTGTCGCGGTACCCCTGGTCCTGCGCCTCGAACCACTCGACGCACGGCATCGAGACGACGCGCGTCGCAACGCCCGCGGCCTGCAGCTGCTCGCGCGCCTCGACGGCGAGCTGGACCTCGGAGCCGGTGCCGATGAGGACGACCTGCGGCTCGCCGCCGTCGGCCTCGAACAGGACGTAACCGCCCTTGGCGGCGTCCTCGTTGCGCTCGTACGTCGGCACGCCCTGGCGGGTCAGCGCGAGGCCGTGCGGGGCGCCCTTGCCGAACTCCTTGGTGTAGCGCTTGAGGATCTCGCGCCACGCGATCGCGGTCTCGTTGGCGTCGGCCGGGCGGACCACGTTCAGGCCCGGGATGGCGCGCAGCGAGGCCAGGTGCTCGACCGGCTGGTGCGTCGGGCCGTCCTCGCCGAGACCGATGGAGTCGTGCGTCCAGACGTACGTCACCGGGAGGTGCATCAGCGCGGAGAGGCGGACGGCGTTGCGCATGTAGTCGGAGAACACCAGGAAGGTGCCGCCGTAGATGCGGGTGTTGCCGTGCAGCGCGATGCCGTTCATCTCCGCGGCCATGGAGTGCTCGCGGATGCCGTAGTGGATCGTGCGGCCGTACGGGTCCGCCTCCGGCAGCGGGTTGCCCGCGGGCAGGAAGGAGCTCGTCTTGTCGATCGTCGTGTTGTTCGAGCCCGCGAGGTCGGCGGAGCCGCCCCACAGCTCGGGGATGACCGCGCCGAGCGCCTGGAGGACCTTGCCGGAAGCGGCGCGCGTGGCGACGCCCTTGCCGGTCTCGAAGGCGGGGAGCTTCTCCTCCCAGCCCTCGGGCAGCTCGCCCGCGGCGACACGGTCGAACTCGGCGGCGCGCTCGGAGTTGGCGGTGCGCCAGGCGGCGAAGCCCTTCTCCCACTCGGCCTTGGCCTCGCGGCCCCGGTCGAGGGCCTTGCGCGTGTGCGCGAGGACCTCGTCGGAGACCTCGAAGGTCTGCTCGGGGTCGAAGCCGAGGACGCGCTTGGTGGCGGCCACCTCCTCGTCGCCGAGCGCCGAGCCGTGCGCGGCCTCGGTGTTCTGCGCGTTGGGGGCGGGCCAGGCGATGATCGAGCGCATCGCGATGAAGGACGGCTTGTCCGTCACGGCCTTGGCGGCCTGGATCGCGGCGTAGAGGGCGGCCGGGTCGAGGTCGCCGTCCTCCTTGGGCGCCACGCGCTGGACGTGCCAGCCGTACGCCTCGTACCGCTTGAGGGTGTCCTCGGAGACCGCGGTCTCCGTGTCGCCCTCGATCGAGATGTGGTTGTCGTCCCACAGCAGGATCAGGTTGCCGAGCTTCTGGTGGCCGGCCAGCGAGGACGCCTCTCCGGAGATGCCCTCCTGGAGACAGCCGTCACCGGCGATGGCGTAGATGTAGTGGTCGAACGGGGAGGAGCCGTCGGCCGCCTCCGGGTCGAAGAGACCGCGCTCGTAGCGGGTCGCCATCGCCATGCCCACGGCGTTGGCGACGCCCTGGCCGAGCGGGCCCGTCGTCGTCTCCACGCCCACCGTGTGGCCGTACTCCGGGTGGCCGGGGGTCTTGGAGCCCCAGGTCCGGAACGCCTTCAGGTCGTCCAGCTCCAGGCCGAAGCCGGCCAGGTACAGCTGGATGTAGAGGGTCAGGGACGAGTGGCCCGCGGAGAGCACGAACCGGTCGCGACCGGTCCACTCGGCGTCCGCCGGGTCGTGCCGCATCACCTTCTGGAAGAGGGTGTACGCGGCGGGCGCGAGGCTCATGGCCGTACCGGGATGGCCGTTGCCGACCTTCTGTACGGAATCCATGGCCAGGACGCGAGCGGTGTCAACGGCTCGCTGGTCCAGTTCGGTCCACTCGAGGTCTGTGGTGGTCGGCTTGGTGCTCACCCTGAGTCAGGGCTCCTCTCCACATGTCGAATGCCGGCGATGTAGATCCCACCGGCCGATGTCGAGCCTACCGCTGGTGGAACGTGCATTTTTTCGAGTCATTCCAGACTGCCGGGACACGCGGGGATCCGCCTCCTGAAAGGAAAGGGCGGGGATTCACCATGTGAATAAAGGGGTGCTCATGTGACCGCTCAAAGGGTCGTCGACACCGCTCATGTGACCGCCCGGCGCGTCGCCCGCGCCGTGCGCCCGGTCGCTCAACACGACCCCACCCCCGCGAAGGGCGAGGTATGGGCAACGTCTACAGTGGCGTGGTACGCGCGAGCCTTTACCGGATCTTCATGTCTGAAGGTGCTGGTCGGCTCGCTGGGATGTCTCTGTCAGGGGTGTGCGTGACGGCCGTTGAATCCCGTCCAGCGGGGGTTTCCGGGACGGACATTAGCCCGAGCCATCGGCCGTTCGGGGCCCGTGTCAAGGCGTTCGTGGCGCTGACCAAGCCGCGGATCATCGAACTCCTCCTCATCACCACCGTTCCGGTGATGTTCCTCGCCGAGCAGGGCGTGCCGGACCTGTGGCTGGTCTTCGTGACCTGCCTGGGCGGCTACCTCTCGGCAGGTGGCGCCAACGCGCTCAACATGTACATCGACCGCGACATCGACGCCCTGATGGACCGCACGTCGCAACGACCGCTGGTCACCGGCATGGTGAGCCCGCGCGAGTGCCTCGTCTTCGGCATCACCCTCGGCGTCGTGGCCACGCTGTTGTTCGGCCTCGCCGTCAACTGGCTCTCCGCCTGGCTCTCGCTCGGCGCGCTGCTCTTCTACGTGGTCGTCTACACGATGATCCTCAAGCGGCGCACCTCGCAGAACATCGTGTGGGGCGGCATCGCGGGCTGCCTGCCGGTCCTCATCGGCTGGTCCTCGGTCACCAACTCCATGTCGTGGGCGCCGATCATCCTCTTCCTCGTCATGTTCTTCTGGACGCCGCCGCACTACTGGCCGCTGTCCATGAAGGTCAAGGACGACTACGCGCGCGTGGGCGTGCCGATGCTGCCGGTCATCGCCTCCAACAAGGTGGTCGCCCGCCAGATCGTCATCTACAGCTGGGTCATGGTCGCCGTCTCCCTGCTGCTCCAGCCGCTCGGTTACACCGGCTGGTTCTACACGGCGGTCGCCCTCGTCACCGGTGGCTGGTGGCTGTGGGAGGCGCACGGGCTGCAGAACCGGGCCAAGGCGGAGGTCACGGGCGGGAAGCTCAAGGAGATGCGGCTCTTCCACTGGTCGATCACCTATGTCTCGCTGCTGTTCGTCGCTGTGGCGGTTGACCCCTTCTTGCGGTAGCTCGTTCGTCCTCGGGCCGGACCTGGCTGAGCGCGCAGTTCCCCGCGCCCCTTAGGGGGCGCCCCTGCGTGGCCCACGCCACGTGGTCCACCCGTCGCCACATGGGCTACTCGTCGGTAGCATCCTGGCCATGGCAGACACAGAGCAGGTGGACGACAGCAAGCAGGCCGTCAAGGACGAGCGCCGGGCGGCCAAGCTGGCCCAGCAGATCAGTTCCTTCGCGCAGGCGCACGGCGGCGCCGAGGGGCAGATCGCGTACATCGGCCGGAAGGGCTCCCGCATCGTGCTCGTCGGCGACGACGGCGGCTGGGGCGATCTGGTCGCGCCCACCTACGCCGTCGCGCGCAGCGCGGTCGAGAAGTCCGGCATCACCGTCCACGAGGACTTCGACGGGGACTTCGCCGCCAAGGTGGAGACGGGCCCCTACGAGTGGACGCGCATGGCGGGCATCCAGATCGGCGGCCCGAGCAACGGCTGAAGCCGTTGTCGAACGTTCTGCCGAGACTGACCGAAAGCAACACCTGACACCCGGGTCACCCGTTAGGACCGTAGGAGCAAGGTCCACCCAGCGGGAGCCCGCATGATCGAAACGCCGTCACTGGTGGATCAGTACTGCCATGGCGTTCTCCGTACGGAGCTGGGCCTCGGCACCTTCGAGGCCCACCTCGGCCGGGGCGAGGGACCGCCCGCCCCCGGCACCACCTTCTTCGACACCCAGACCGGCTTCGCGGTGCGCCGCTGGTGTCCGCCGCTGCTCGGCCTGGAGCAGCACTGCCCGCCCGCCCGCTATCTCGCCCGCCGCCGCGAACTGGGCGTACTGGAGTCGGGGCGACGCCTGCTGCGCGGCAGCGGCATCACCACCTACCTCGTCGACACGGGGCTGCCCGGAGACCTGACGGGTCCCGGCGAGATGGCCTCCACCGGGGACGCCGAGGCCCGCGAGATCGTCCGCCTGGAATTACTGGCCGAGCAGGTCGCCGACACCTCGGGCACCGCCGACTCGTTCCTCGCCAATCTCGCCGAGTCCGTGCACGCGGCCGCCGGGGAAGCCGTCGCCTTCACCTCGGTCGCGGGCGTGCGGCACCCGCTCGCGCTCGCCGCGGAGCCGCCGGGGCCCGGCGAGGTGCGCGGCGCGGTCGTGCGCTGGCTCGCGGGGCGGCAGGTCGGCGGCGAACTGACCGACCCGGTGCTGCTGCGGCACCTGCTGTGGGTCGCCGTGGCCTCAGGACGTCCCCTGCAACTGCACGCGGGCGCCGGAGACCCCCAGACGTACTTCGGGGACTTCGCGCGGGCCACCGCGGGGCTCGGCACCGACCTGGTGCTCCTGCACGGCTATCCGTACCACCGCAGCGCCGCGCACCTGGCTGCCGTCTTCCCGCACGTGTACGCGGACCTGGGGCCCGCCCTGGTGCGCACCGGGGCCCGTGCGGCGGCCGTGCTCGCGGAGATCCTGGAACTGGCGCCCTTCGGCAAGCTGCTGTTCTCCAGCGGCGCCCACGGGCTGCCCGAACTGCACGTCGTCGGCGCGAGCCTGTTCCGGGAGGCGCTCGGCCGGGTGCTCGGCACCTGGGTCGCCGAGGGGGCCTGGTCGCTCGGCGACGCGCAGCGCGTCGCCGGACTCATCGCCGCGGGCAACGCCCGCCGGGTGTACGGACTCTCAGACGGACGAGAGCTGTGAGTCGTCGGCCTGGGCGGGCAGCCCCGCCGTACCCACGGGGCGCTCCCGCAGCGCGAGCAGCACCCGCACCACGCCGATCCACACCAGACACGAGCCGAACATGTGCAGGCCGACCAGGACCTCCGGCAGGTCCGTGAAGTACTGGACGTAGCCGATGGCGCCCTGCGCGAGCAGGATCAGGAACAGGTCGCGGGTGCGCGAGAGCGGGCCGCGCGGGGCGTCGACCGCCTTGAGGACGAACCACAGGGCGAACGTCAGCGTCACCACGATCCACGCGAGCACCGCGTGCAGCTTGCTGACCGTCTCCCAGTCGAAGCCCATCCTCGGCACCTCGCTGGAGTCGCCCGCGTGCGGACCCGAGCCCGTCACGACCGTGCCGACCGCGATGAGCAGCACGGAGGCCGCGACCAGGAACCAGACGAGCTGCGCCACGGCCTTGCCGACCAGCGGACGCGGCTCCGCGTCGCCCTCGCGGGTGCGCTGCCACATCGTGACGGCGACCGCGATCAGGGCGGAGGAGAGCAGGAAGTGGGCCGCGACCGTCCACGGGTTGAGGCCGACGAGGACGACGATGCCGCCGAGCACGGCGTTGCCCATGACCAGCCAGAACTGGATCCAGCCGAGCCGGGTCACGCTGCGCCGCATCGGCTTCTGCGAGCGCGCGGCGATGATCGCCCAGCCGACGGCGGCGCACAGCACGTACGTCAGCATGCGGTTGCCGAACTCGATGACGCCGTGGAAGCCCATCTCGCTGGTCGCGGTCAGGGAGTCCTCGGTGCACTTGGGCCACGTCGGGCAACCGAGGCCGGAGCCGGTCAGCCGGACGGCACCGCCCGTCACCACGATGAGCACGGTCATCGCGAGGGAGATGAAGGCCGCCTGCTGGACGGTCCGCCGGCTGGGAGTCCAACGCTCGGCGATGAAGGCGAGCGGGTTCCGCACGGCTTGAGCGACGTCGTCTCGGGTCACGTTTGGCACGCGCCCTATCGTAGGGGGCCGCTTGTGCAACCTTTCACGAGGGGGACGACTTACCCCAGAGCGACCGGTGGATCCGGGTGGCGCGGGCCCGCAGCTCCCCCGCCTCCGCGGGGTCCGTGGCGCAGTCGGCGAGGAATTCGTACACCGCGACGAGCGAGGGGTGGTCCTCGCCCAGGCTGGCGACGAAGATGCGCTCGGCCGTGCGCAGTTCGCGCTCGGCGCCCTCGCGATCGCCCGCCGCGCGCAGGACGGGACCGAGCCGCGAGAGGGTCTTGGCCCGGTAGTGGTGGTCGGGTCCGTACGCGGTGACGTAGATCTCCTCGGCCTCGCGCAGGGTGTCGATGGCCCGGTGCAGATGCCCCTGCGCCCATTGCAGCGAGCCCAGTTTGTTGAGACAGGCGGCGTAGGTGTGGGCCTCCGTCGTACGGCGCTTGCCGAGCAGGGCGAGGACGGGGCAGAGCAGTTCGTGGGCCCGCGCGAGGTGCGCCTGGGCCTGTGCGCGCAGCGTGCGCTTGCGCAGCGGATTGCGGGTGCGCCGGGACGCCGCCTTGCACTGCTGGCCCTTGCGGCGCAGCACGTCCGCGAGGAACTTGGCGACCTGCGCGGTCTCGAAGTCCTCCTCGCCGCGCTTGGTGCGGAACACCTCGTGCGCCGCCGTGAGCTCGCGCTCGGCGGTGTCCAGGTCGCCGCGGTCCTGCGCCACGATGCCGACGTCGCGGCGGAGCATCGCGCGGAACACGACGTGCTCCTCCAGACCGGTGGAGCCCCCGCCGCCGACGAGGTCACCGGCCCGCTCGTAGCAGTCGAGCGCGTCGATGTGCCGACCGGCGTTGCGGTGGATCATCCCGGCCTCCTGCTCGGTGACCGCCCAGTCGATGACCTCCCAGCCCGAGCCCTGGAGCTCGTAGATGCGCAGCGCCGCCTCCAGATAGCCGCTCGCCTCCCGGAAGCGGTTGCGCTCGCGCAGGATGCCGCCGAACTGCCGACAGCACTGCGCCCGCACCTGCTGGAAGGCGTCGTCGTCCTTGTGGGCGTCGCACAGGGCGAGGGCCTTGCCGCAGGCCGCCTCGGCCGTGTCGAGGTGGGCGAGGAGGTAGTGCTGGCGCGCGATGGCCAGATGGGCCGTCGCCAGGCACTGCTCGGATCCCGTGCCCAGGCCGCGCAGCTCCGCCTCCCGGGCGAAGTAGGCCAGCGCGCTCTTCCACTCGCAGCGGTGGTTCTGGTAGCTGCCCGCCCGGTGCAGGAGGCGCACCAACGCCTCGGGGTCGCGGGCCGCGCCCAGTTCGCCGTCGTTGTCGGCGGCCCAGGCGGGCTCGGCGGTGACCGCGTCGACGTGCGGCATGAGCCGGTCGCAGGCCACCCGCGATTCGAGCTGGTCGGGGGCGAGCGGGAAGGCCGCCTCGATCAGCCGGACCGCCGCCTGCGACCACTCCAGGCGCTCGTGCCCCGTCAGCCGGGACCGGATGAAGATCTGCACCCGGGGGTGGATTCCGTACGTCACCGGTTCCGTGCGGCCGTCGCCGTGGCGGGTCATCAGGGAGTGGTCCACCAGCTTGAGGACGAGCCGGGTGAAGGCCAGCTGGTCGTCCATGACGAGCCGCAGCCGGTCGGGCAGGACCGAGCGGTAGCGGAAGAGCGTGGCGCGCGGCACGTCCTCGGAGGCCAGGAAGCTGCACAGCCGCATCAGGTCCTCGGCGGCGGGCTGCTGCGCGCCGATCCGCTCGATCGCCAGCTCGAAGGTCTTGGCGTCGCTGTCGGCGCTCTGCGCGGAGAGGCGCCGCAGGTACTCCTCGAAGTCCTCGTCCTCGACGCCGATCTCGGCCTGCTCGATGTACGCCCCCGCCTGTTCGAGGGCGAGCGGCTGCCAGCCGAGCTGCCGGCCGAGGCCGCGCAGCCGCTCGTCGGCGGTCGAACCGGTCCGCTTGCGCAGGAAGGCCAGGCCGTCCTCCTCGTCGTACACGGTGAGTTCGACGGGGTCGGGGCAGAGCCCGGTCCAGCCCTCGCGCAGCTGGGTGGTGATCAGGATCTCGCCGACGCCCTCGGGCGGCAGCAGGGGCTGTAACCGCCGCTGGTGGTCGACGGGTCCCTCGTCGGGCTGTTCGGCGCCGTCGAGCTGGACGTTGTCGTAGACGAGGAGCCAGTCCGGATGGTCGCGCAGCCAGCTCCACAGCCGGGTCAGGACGACGGTCTTGGACTCGTGGTAGGTGATGCCGATCAGGGTGGCGAGTTCGAGCAGGTCGCACAGGAGCCGGTCGGGGCTGGTCGCGTTGAGCCAGCGGGTGAGGCTGTGCTCGGCCAGCGTGCCGTGCGCGTACGCCGTGGCCAGCTGGGACTTCCCGACGCCGCCGGTGCCGTGCACCACGCTGACGCGGCGGCCCTTGGGGCCCTTCTCGGGGCGCAGGGTCCGTTCCAGACGGGCCATTTCCTTCTTGCGGCCCACGAAGTACCGCGAGCGGAAGGGGAGGTTGTTGGGCGGTACCGCGCGCACGGCGGCGCCCTCGGCCGTCGCGCTCTCCTGCGCGGCGGGACGGGCGACGAGGACCAGGGAGAGGACGGCCAGCACGATGAGCGCGACGAATACCACGAGGACCGGGCCGCTCGTCTTCTCCTTGATGATCCCCATCAGGGCGATGGCCAGGGCGGAGACCGCGGTGGTGCCGGTGGCGAGCCGCCTGATGCCGACGGCGAAGCGCCTGCGCGTGACCGCGAATTGCTTGCGGACGCCGGTGAATGCGCCGGAAATGGATACGGACATCAGTTCCCCCTGTCTGCCTCCCCCGCGCAGTGCGCAGTACAGTCCCATTCTCGGGGGAAAGCCGTACCCTCCGGAATATCGCCGCAGTGGAATCTGAGGGCGGAATCTGGGGCTAGCATCTGCGCTTCGCGGATTCGACGGTACGGAGGCGGCATGGACCTCGGCACAAGGGATCGACACCCGGGGGGCGGGATGGATATCGCGTTGGTCCACTGGTCCTTTCCGCCCAGCGTGGGCGGGGTGGAATCCCACCTCTGGGACTATTCACGGCTGTTGGCGCGCGAGGGGAACCGCGTCACCGTGCTCACCGGGACGCCGGGCGCGCAGTGCCCGGGTCAACCGGGGGTGGAGGTGCTCACCCACCCGGCGCTCGACCTGGCGCGGCTTGACCCGGGCCCCGACGACGCGCGGCGGCTCACCCGGTGGTTCGCCGACGTGCTCGGCGAGCGCGGCATCAGGCTGGTGCACTGCCACAACCTGCACCACTTCAGCGCGGCCCCCGCCCAGGCCGTCGAGGCCCTGCGGGGCCCGCTGCGACTCGCGCTCTGCCACACGTACCACAGCATCTGGGGCGAGCCGGGACACGGGGAATCCGTGCTCACCGCGGACCGCTGGGACCGGCACTACGCCGTGTCCGAGTTCATGCGCACCGCCTGCGCCGACGTCCTCGGCGTGCGCGCCGAGCGCACCTACCTGGGCATCGACACCGCTCCGTACGCGCGCGTGGCCCCTCTCGACGTCGAGCCGCAGCCGGGTACGGTGCTGCTGCCCGCCCGCCTGATCCCCGACAAGGGGGCGCTGCTCGCGGTCCGCGCGCTCGACCTGATCGTCCGCCGCGGGATGTGTGTATTCACCCCCCGTCTGCTGCTTACGGACACCCGTCAGACGGTCGATTTCCACGGCGAGAAGATCGGATTCAGGGAGCGCGTCGAAAAGGAGATCGAAAAGCGTGATCTGAAGCCGTACGTGGAATTCGTCGAGGCCGGTGTCGATCAAATGCCTGATCTCTATGCGGAGTCCACGGTCGTCGTCTATCCCTCGCTTTTCGACGAGCCGATGGGGCTCGCCCCGCTGGAGGCGATGTGTGCGGCGCGGCCCGTCGTGGTGACCCGGATGGGCGGCCTCGACGAGGGCGTCGACAACGACGGGGTGATCGGCTACCTGGTGCCCGACAGGGACGAGGAGCAGCTCGCCGCGCGGCTCGCCGAACTCCTCGACGACCGGGGGACGGGCCGCCTGATGGGCCTGCGCGGACGGACCCACGTGACCGGGCACTTCGATCTGCGCAAGATCTACCTGGAGCGCATGCAGGACGAGTACCGCGCGCTCCTCGCCGCACCGGACGGAGCGTCAGCCGGGCAGGTGGGGACCGGCGCCCGCGCCGGTGTCTGAACCGGCGCCCCCGCCGGTGTCCACCTCCCAGCCGTCGGGCAGTCCGGTCACCGTCGTACGCCCCGCGTGGTCGATCCGCACCGAGAGGTCCGCGCCCGCCAGGCGCAGTCCCGACACGGTGAGCGGCCCGAGCAGGCCAGGGGGGAGCGGGCGCAGCCGCAGCCTGCGGCGCGGGGCGTCGGGGCACAGGCCGAGCAGCGCGCCGAGCACCGCGACGCCGGACGCCGCCGACCAGCCCTGCGGGCGGCAGGCGGCCGGGTAGGCGAGCGGTGCGGGCGAGGTCCCGGTGCGGGCGTCGCCACCGTACAGCTCCGGCATCCGGTACGAGAAGTGGACGGCAGCGTCGAGCAGTCCGTCGGCGAGCAGCGCGGCCTCGGCGGGGCGGCCCGCCGCGCACAGGCCCTGCACGGCGATCGCCGTGTCGTGGGTCCACACCGAACCGCCGTGGTAGCTCAGCGGGTTGAAGCCGGGCACGGCGGCCGACCGGCTGCGCAGGCCCCAGCCGGAGTTCAGCTCGGGCGCGGCCAGCCAGGCGGCGACGTCGGCGCAGCCGTCCCCGTCGAGGATCCCGGTGGCGAGCAGCTGGCCCATGTTGGAGGCGGGGCCCGTGACCGGATCGAGGTCGCGGCCCACCGCGATGGCGACGTACCGGGGCGCGGGCCCCTCCTTGGCGTCGATCCAGAAGGCGTCGGCGAAGCGGCGGCGGAGCGCCGCGGCCCAGGTGCGCAGCCTCCTGGCCCGCGCCGTCGCCCGGCGCGAGTGCAGCAGGTCGGCGAGGCCCGTCGCGGCCTCGTAGGCGTAGCCCTGCACCTCGCAGAGGGCCAGCGGGGGCTCGACGCGCCGCCCCGCCGCGTCGCGCACCGCGTCGGCGGAGTCCTTCCAGGACTGGTGCAGGAGCCCGCCGGGGCGCGGGTAGTAGCGCAGCAGGCCGTCCTCGTCCTTGCCGCAGGTGCGGACGATCCAGGCCATCGCGCGCTCCGCGTACGGCAGGAGCGCCTCGACCTCGGCGGCGGGCAGGCCCCAGCGCCAGGCGTCGACCAGTAGCGAGACGAAGAGCGGGGTGGCGTCGACGGAGCCGTAGTAGTGGGCGGGGAGCAGCAGCCCGTGGCCGTGCCGGGACTCGGCGGGGCGCAGCTCGTGCAGGATCCGCCCCGGCGCCTCCTCGCGGAAGTCGTCGTGGACCGTGCCCTGGCGGCGGGCGAGGGTCCACAGGGTGCCGCGGGCCAGTTCGGTGCCGAGCGGCAGCAGCATGCGGGCCGACCAGAGGGAGTCCCTGCCGAAGAGCGTCAGGTACCAGGGGCAGCCCGCGGCGATGAACTGGTCGTCGAAGCGGGCGCTCCCGCGTCCCGCGCGGTCCGCGAGCCGCAGCGCCCGCAGCTCGGCGAGTCCCTGGCGGACCAGGCCGATCAGGCGCCGGTCGCCGCGGACCACCGGATCCGACCAGGGCACGTGCGGGGACGCGGCGACCGGGTGGCCCGGCGGGTCGGGGGTGGCACGGCCCGTGATGGTGAGCCGGATCAGCCAGGAGCCGCCCGGCGCGAGCTCGACCCGCGGCCAGGTGAAGGTGCCGTGCGTCGGGCCCGCGGCGGTCACGGGCCCGTCGGGGCACTCGACGGCGCGCACCCGGACCCGGCCCGTGGGGGAGCGCCAGACGAGCGCGGGGCCTCCGGCGCGCGGGGCGGACGGGGCGACGGCAGGCCCGGTGAGGCCGCGCTTCACGTCGGCGATGTCGGCGAGATCGGTGGCCGCGGTCAGTGCGACGCGCAATCGGCGGACGACGGTGCCGACGTTGCGCAGCAGGACCGTCTCGCCCGCGCCCGCGGTGCGCTCGCGCTCGATGATCACCGTCGGGTCGTCCGTGGGGTCGCCGGGGTAGCGGTGCACGGAGGTGAAGCGGACCCGGTCGGGGCCGAGCGGCTGGACGCCGACGGGCTCGGGCTCACGGCCGTCGAGCAGCAGGCACAGCGTGTGCAGGAGCCGCCGGTCGTGGTCGTAGAAGCCGTCGGCCCGCGCGCCGCGGAGCTGGCCGTCGCGGGGCGACGCGGCGAACGCGGGGGCCGCGACGCAGATGACCACGTCGTGCAGCAGCGGCTGCAGGGCGCGGGCTGCCCGCGATGGTCCGGGTAATTCCGGGGTGTCGGCCACGGAACGGGAGTGCCCGTTCCGCGCTCACGTCACTCCCAGCGGAAGAACCTGGCCGCCGCGCCGAGCCCGGCGACCGCCCAGACCGCCAGGATCCCGAGGTCCCCCCACGGCATGCCCGCGCCGTGCCGCAGGACGTCGCGCAGCCCGTCGGAGAGCGCCGAGATGGGCAGCAGACCGAGGACCGACTGCGCGGCGTCGGGGAACTTGTCGAGCGGGACGATCACGCCGCCGCCCATCAGGAGGAGCAGGAAGACGAGGTTCGCGGCGGCGAGCGTCGCCTCGGCCTTCAGGGTGCCCGCCATCAGCAGACCGAGCCCGGAGAACGCGGCCGTGCCGAGCACCAGGAGCAGCAGTACGGCGAAGGGGTTGCCGTGCGGCGACCAGCCGAGCGCGAAGGCGATCACCGTGAGCAGGACGATCTGCAGGACCTCGGTGACCAGGACGGACAGGGTCTTCGCCGCCATCAGGCCCCAGCGGGGGAGCGGCGAGGCGCCGAGCCGCTTGAGCACGCCGTACCGCCGCTCGAAGCCCGTCGCGATGGCCTGGCCCGTGAAGGCCGTCGACATCACGGCGAGCGCGAGGATGCCGGGCGCGAGGAAGTCCACGGCCTTGCCGTCACCGGTGTCGACGATGTCGACCGTGCTGAAAAGCACGAGCAGGAGCGTCGGGATGACGACGGTCAGCAGGAGCTGCTCGCCGTTGCGCAGCAGCATCTTCGTCTCGAGGGCCGCCTGCGCGGCGATCATGCGGGACAGCGGGGCGGCGCCCGGCTTCGGCGTGTACGTACCGGCGGCGCTCATCCGCGCAGCTCCTTACCCGTGAGCTCCAGGAAGACGTCTTCGAGGGTGTGGCGTTCGACCGAGATGCGGTCCGGCATGACCCCGTGCTGGGCGCACCACGAGGTGACCGTGGCGAGCAGTTGCGGGTCGACCCTGCCGCTCACGCGGTAGGCGCCGGGGGTCAGTTCGGCCGCGGCCGAGTCCGGCGGCAGCGCCTTGAGGAGCGAGCCGACGTCCAGGCCGGGGCGCCCGGTGAAGCGCAGGGTGTTCTCGGCGCCGCCCCGGCACAGCTCGTCGGGGCTGCCCTGGGCGATCACCTTGCCCGCGTCGATGATCGCGACATCGTCGGAGAGCTCCTCCGCCTCGTCCATGTGGTGCGTGGTGAGGATGACGGAGACACCGTCGCGGCGCAGATCGCGCACGAGGTCCCAGGTGGCCCGGCGCGCCTGCGGGTCCAGACCCGCGGTCGGCTCGTCGAGGAAGACGAGCTCGGGCCTGCCGACCACGGCCATGGCGAGCGCGAGGCGCTGCTGCTGGCCGCCGGACAGGCGCCGGTAGGTGGTGCGGCCGCAGCTGCCGAGGCCGAGGCGCTCGACGAGGTCGCCCACGTCCAGCGGGTCCGCGTGGAGCTTGGCGACGTGGCGGAGCATCTCGTCGGCGCGGGCGCCGGAGTAGACGCCGCCGGACTGGAGCATCACGCCGATCCGGGGCCGCAGCGCGGCGGCCTCGCGGTCCGGGTCGAGGCCGAGGACGCGCACGGTGCCGGAGTCCGGCTTCCGGTAGCCCTCGCAGGTCTCGATGGTGGTGGTCTTGCCCGCACCGTTGGGGCCGAGGACGGCGGTGATGCCCGCCCCGGCGCTGAGGTCGAGACCGTCGACCGCGGTCTTGTTTCCGTACCGCTTGACCAGACTCTCGATCTGGACGACGGGCTCGCTTCGCATGGTGAGCCAGTCTAGGGACGGGTCCGAGGTCCCGGGCGGGCGGGGCGCCGGTCCTCTTCCTGGTGACCTTTTCCGGCCGTACGGGGACGAAGCGGGGCCTAGCGTCGATGCGTGACCAGCATCGCGGAGAACGTCGAGGAGACATCCGAGCAGGCCGCCCACAAGGCGCACGACCTCCGGCGCGCCCCGCGCTACTTCGTCTCTGCCGTCCTCGCGGGCGCCTACATCGGGATCGGCGAGGTGCTGCTCCTGGTGGCGGTCTCGCCGTTCGTGGCGGCGGGCTCCCCGGCGGTGAAACTCCTCGAAGGAGCGGTCTTCCCGATCGCGCTGACGATCGTGATGTTCGCGGGCGCGCAGCTGTTCACCAGCAATGTGATGGTGATGCTGATCGGCGCGCTGACGGGGCGCACGGGCGCGCGCGACCTGGTCGGCAGCTGGGCGCTGTCGCTGGCGGGGAACTGCGTCGGGGCGTTCGTCTTCGGCGCGATGGTGCACGCCTCGGGCGTGACGTCGACGCCCTCGGCGCGCGCGATGCTCGCCGGGATGGTGCACGGCAAGGAGGCGCTCGACGGCGGCCAGCTCTTCTGGCGGGCCGTGCTCTGCAACTTCCTCGTCTGCCTGGCGATCTGGATGTTCTACCGGGCCAAGGGGGACGGCGCGAAGATCTTCGTGCTGTGGATCCCGGTCCTGGTCTTCGTCGCGGTCGGCTTCGAGCACTGCGTGGCGAACATGGCGCTGTTCGCCCTCGCGATCCTGGACGGCGGCGCGGGCTTCGCGGAGCTGGGCAGGAACCTGCTGTTCACGGTGGTGGGGAACGTGGTCGGGGGCGGTCTCCTCGTCGCGGGCTCCTACTGGTTCATGGGCCGCCCCGAACGCGAGGAGGACCTCTAGGCGGGGGCGGCCAGCCACCGTTCGGCGTAGGCGACCGCGTCCGCGAGCGGGAACAGCCGCGATGCGGCGGCGCCCACCCGTCCTCGTACGACCTCCGTGTCCCGCTCGAAGGCCGCGCCGAGCTCCTCGAAGCGGTCGCTGGGGAACGCCGGTTCCCGCACGGTCGTCCACCGGCGGCCCCGGGGCGTCATGGCCGCGAAGGAGTTCTCGGTCTCGGGGCCGGGGATCCGGTACTGGGCCAGGTGGAAGGCGGTGCAGGAGCCGTAGCCCGCGCCGAGCAGCAGGACCCGGGCGCCCGCCTCCTCCAGCCGGGCCAGCGGGCTGCGCTCGCCGAAGCTGCAGTCGCGGGCGTGCCCCGCGGTGATCGTGGCGGCCCCGGGGCCGAGGGCCGCGAAGGACGCCTGCGGATGGGCGCTGCGCAGGGCCCCGGGCCAGGTGCGCACGGCCTCGGGGACGACGCCGACGCCGAAGCTGGGCGTGATCAGCGGGTCGTACGCGGGGAGCGTCGCGCGGAGCACCTCGGGCCAGCCCTCGGGCATGGGCGGGTTCTGCCACGCCGAGGGCTCGGAGTTGTCTCCCGTGTGGGTGGGGACCACCAGAGTGCCGTCGGCGCCGAGGGCGTCGAGGAGCCCCTGGACGAGTGCGACCTGCCCGCCGCTGACCCAGCCGAGCGAGCTCAGCGAGGTGTGCGCGAGGAGGGTCTCGCCGGGACGCACACCGAGCTTCGACAGCTCGTCCGCGAGTGAGGCGCGCGTGCACAAAGGGCCGGTGGGAGGGGGTGTCGACATGGTCAGGGAGTCTCCAGGAAGTGCCTGGTGAGCGCCACCGGTTTGATCGATCAGTGATCGTTTCCGCAGGTCAGCTTAGGTATGCCTAAGTGATGCAGCGCACCGGCCGGTGATCCGGGCGCGGGTTGTCAGGCTCTGAGGAATTACGCAACAATGGCGTTGTGAAAAACGTTGGCGAGGCTCCGCAGGAGGAACTCGCGGCTGGGTCGCGCTCGGATCGCTCCACGCGCAACCGGGTCGCGCGGTCCATCCTGGATCACGGCCCGTCCACCGTGGCCGACCTCGCCAAGCGGCTCGGCCTGACCCAGGCCGCCGTCCGCAGGCACCTCGACGCACTCGCCCATGAGAACGTCGTCGAGCCCCGCGAGCAGCGGGTCTACGGGGCACGGACCAGGGGCAGGCCCGCCAAGGTGTTCGCCCTGACCGACTGCGGGCGCGACGCCTTCGACCAGTCGTACGACAAGCTGGCCGCGGACGCGCTCCGGTGGATCACCGAGCACCACGGCGAGGGCGCGGTCGTCGCGTTCGCCAAGGCGCGGATCGCCGCCCAGGCCGAGACGTACAAGAAGGCGATCGAGGCGGTACCCGCGGAGCGGCGCACCGAGGCTCTGGCGAAGGCATTGACCACCGACGGGTACGCTGCTACGGCGCGTAGCGCACCGGTCGGCGAGCAGCTCTGCCAGCACCACTGCCCGGTCGCCCACGTCGCCGAGCAGTTCCCGCAGCTGTGCGAGGCGGAGACGGAGATGTTCTCCGCGCTCCTGGGCACCCACGTCCAGCGCCTCGCCACGATCGCCCACGGCGACGGCGTCTGCACGACGTTCATCCCCCGAAGCACCACGCAACACCCCCATTCAGCATCAGCAAGCACCGCCGGGAGGAACCCCGCATGACTCTCCCTATCGAGGAGACTGCCCACCCCGAGCTCGAGGGTCTGGGCACGTACGAATACGGCTGGGCCGACTCCGACGCGGCTGGTGCCTCTGCCAAGCGCGGCATCAGTGAGGACGTCGTCCGGGACATCTCCGCGAAGAAGTCCGAGCCGGAGTGGATGACCAAGCTCCGCCTCAAGGGCCTGCGGCTGTTCGACAAGAAGCCCATGCCCAACTGGGGCTCGGACCTCTCGGGCATCGACTTCGACAACATCAAGTACTTCGTGCGCTCCACGGAGAAGCAGGCGGCGTCCTGGGAGGACCTGCCCGAGGACATCAAGAACACGTACGACAAGCTCGGCATCCCCGAGGCGGAGAAGCAGCGCCTCGTCGCCGGTGTCGCCGCGCAGTACGAGTCCGAGGTCGTCTACCACCAGATCCGCGAGGACCTGGAGGAGCAGGGCGTCATCTTCCTGGACACCGACACGGCGCTGAAGGAGCACCCGGAGCTCTTCAAGGAGTACTTCGGGACCGTCATCCCCGTCGGCGACAACAAGTTCGCCTCGCTGAACAGCGCCGTGTGGTCCGGCGGCTCGTTCATCTACGTCCCCAAGGGCGTGCACGTCGAGATCCCGCTCCAGGCCTACTTCCGCATCAACACGGAGAACATGGGCCAGTTCGAGCGGACCCTGATCATCGTGGACGAGGACGCCTACGTCCACTACGTCGAGGGCTGCACCGCGCCGATCTACAAGTCGGACTCGCTGCACTCCGCGGTCGTCGAGATCATCGTGAAGAAGGGCGGCCGCTGCCGCTACACGACGATCCAGAACTGGTCGAACAACGTCTACAACCTGGTCACCAAGCGCGCCGTGGCGTACGAGGGCGCGACCATGGAGTGGATCGACGGCAACATCGGTTCCAAGGTCACCATGAAGTACCCGGCCGTCTACCTCATGGGCGAGCACGCCAAGGGCGAGACGCTCTCCATCGCCTTCGCGGGCGAGGGCCAGCACCAGGACGCCGGTTCCAAGATGGTCCACATGGCGCCGAACACGTCCTCCAACATCGTCTCCAAGTCGGTGGCGCGCGGCGGCGGTCGTACGTCGTACCGCGGCCTCGTCGAGATCGGTGAGGGCGCCGCCGGATCCAAGTCGAACGTGCTCTGCGACGCGCTGCTCGTCGACACGATCTCGCGCTCGGACACCTACCCCTACGTCGACGTCCGCGAGGACGACGTCTCCATGGGCCACGAGGCCACCGTCTCCAAGGTCTCCGACGACCAGCTCTTCTACCTGATGAGCCGCGGTCTGACGGAGTTCGAGGCCATGGCGATGATCGTGCGCGGCTTCGTCGAGCCGATCGCCAAGGAGCTGCCCATGGAGTACGCCCTGGAGCTGAACCGGCTGATCGAGCTGCAGATGGAGGGTTCGGTCGGTTAACACCGGCCGCGTCCCGGCCGGCCGAGACCGGCCGGGCCCCCGCAGCTACTGACTTCTTTACGCAGAGAGAGAGCACGACGACAGCCATGGCTGAGGCTCAGAACATCCCGGTCGGTTCGACGACCGCAGGATCGATCGCGGTGGCCGCCGAGTCCACCGTCGCGACCCGCATGAGCGCGCCCCCGTCCTACGACGTGGCGGACTTCCCCGTGCCGCACGGCCGCGAGGAGGAGTGGCGGTTCACGCCGCTGGAGCGCCTGCGCGGTCTGCACGACGGCACCGCGGTGGCCGACGGCGGCATCCGCGTCGAGGTGAGCGCCCCCGAGGGCGTCACCCAGGAGACCGTCGGCCGGGACGACGCGCGCGTGGGCAAGGCGGGCAAGCCCGTCGACCGTGTCGCGGCGCAGGCGTACTCGTCCTTCGAGAAGGCCTCGGTCGTGTCCGTCCCCAAGGAGACGGTCCTCACCGAGCCGATCCGGATCACCGTGCACGGCGAGGGCGGCACCGCCTTCGCGCACCAGGTGGTCGAGCTCGGCGCGTTCGCCGAGGCCCTGGTCGTCATCGACCACACCGGTGACGCCGTGCTCGCCGCCAACGTCGACTTCGTCGTCGGCGACGGCGCCAAGCTCACCGTCGTCTCCGTCCAGGACTGGGACGACACGGCGGTGCACATCGCCCAGCACAACGCGCTGATCGGCCGCGACGCCTCCTTCAAGTCCGTGGTCGTCACCTTCGGCGGCGACCTGGTCCGCCTGCACCCGCGCGTCAACTACGCGGGCACCGGCGGCGAGGCCGAGCTCTTCGGCCTCTACATCACCGACGCGGGCCAGCACCAGGAGCACCGCCTCCTGGTCGACCACAACACCCCGCACTGCAAGTCGAACGTCGTCTACAAGGGCGCGCTCCAGGGCGACAACGCCCACGCGGTGTGGATCGGCGACGTCCTCATCGAGGCCGCGGCCGAGGGCACGGACACCTACGAGATGAACCGCAACCTGGTTCTGACCGACGGCGCCCGGGTCGACTCGGTGCCGAACCTCGAGATCGAGACCGGCGAGATCGTCGGCGCGGGCCACGCCTCGGCGACCGGCCGCTTCGACGACGAGCAGCTCTTCTACCTGCAGTCCCGCGGCATCCCGGAGGACGAGGCGCGCCGCCTGGTCGTCCGCGGCTTCTTCGCCGAGCTGGTCCAGCAGATCGGCCTGCCCGACGTCGAGGAGCGCCTCATCGCGAAGATCGAAGAGGAGCTGGAGGCGACGGTCGCATGACCTTCGTACGCGCCTGTGGCCTGAGCGAGCTGTCGGAGGACACCCCGAAGCGGGTGGAACTCGACGGCACGCCGGTCTCGGTCGTCCACACCGAGGGCGAGGTGTACGCGATCTACGACATCTGCTCGCACGCGAACGTCTCCCTCTCCGAGGGCGAGGTGGAGGACTGTCAGATCGAGTGCTGGCTGCACGGCTCCAGCTTCGACCTCCGCACCGGCAAGCCGTCCGGCCTTCCCGCGACGCGCCCCGTCCCCGTATACCCCGTAAAGATCGAAGGGGACGACGTGCTCGTCTCCCTTTCCCAGGAGTCCTGAGGCACCCATGGCAACGCTTGAAATCAAGGACCTGCACGTCACCGTCGAGGCCGACAACGCCACGAAGGAGATCCTCAAGGGCGTCGACCTGACCGTGAAGCAGGGCGAGACGCACGCCATCATGGGCCCGAACGGCTCCGGCAAGTCGACGCTCGCCTACTCCATCGCGGGTCACCCCAAGTACACGATCACGAAGGGCACCGTCACCCTCGACGGCGAGGACGTCCTGGAGATGTCCGTCGACGAGCGTGCCCGCGCGGGCATGTTCCTGGCGATGCAGTACCCGGTCGAGGTCCCGGGTGTGTCCGTCTCCAACTTCCTGCGCACCTCCGCCACCGCGATCCGCGGCGAGGCGCCCAAGCTGCGTACCTGGGTGAAGGAGGTCAAGGGTGCGATGGAGCAGCTCCAGATGGACCCGGCCTTCGCCGAGCGCAACGTGAACGAGGGCTTCTCCGGCGGTGAGAAGAAGCGCCACGAGATCCTCCAGATGGAGCTCCTCAAGCCGAAGATCGCGATCCTCGACGAGACGGACTCCGGTCTGGACGTCGACGCCCTGCGCCAGGTCTCGGACGGCGTCAACCGCGTCCGTGAGACGGGCGAGGTCGGCACCCTCCTCATCACGCACTACACGCGCATCCTGCGCTACATCAAGCCCGACTTCGTCCACGTCTTCGCCAACGGCCGCATCGCCGAGTCCGGCGGCGCCGAGCTCGCCGACAAGCTCGAGGCCGAGGGCTACGAGGCCTACACGAAGGGCGGCGCATCTTCGTGACACAGCTGCCGGGCCTCCTCGACACCGAGGCGATCCGCAAGGACTTCCCGATCCTGGATCGCCAGATCCACGACGGCAAGAAGCTCGTGTACCTGGACAACGCGGCGACCTCCCAGACGCCCCGCCAGGTCCTCGACGTACTGAACGAGTACTACGAGCAGCACAACGCCAACGTTCACCGCGGCGTGCACGTCCTCGCCGAGGAGGCCACGGCGCTGTACGAGGGCGCCCGTGACAAGGTCGCGGAGTTCATCAACGCGCCCAGCCGCGACGAGGTGATCTTCACGAAGAACGCCTCCGAGTCGCTCAACCTCGTGGCCAACATGCTCGGTTGGGCCGATGAGCCCTACCGCGTGGACCACGAGACCGAGATCGTCATCACGGAGATGGAGCACCACTCCAACATCGTTCCGTGGCAGCTGCTCTCGCAGCGCACCGGCGCGAAGCTGAAGTGGTTCGGCCTGACCGACGACGGTCGGCTCGACCTCTCCAACATCGACGAGATCATCACGGAGAAGACGAAGATCGTCTCCTTCGTGCTCGTCTCCAACATCCTGGGCACGCACAACCCGGTCGAGGCCATCGTGCGCCGCGCCCAGGAGGTCGGCGCGCTCGTCCTGATCGACGCCTCGCAGGCCGCCCCGCACATGCCGCTCGACGTGCAGGCGCTGCAGGCCGACTTCGTGGCCTTCACCGGCCACAAGATGTGCGGCCCGACGGGCATCGGCGTGCTGTGGGGACGGCAGGAACTCCTGGAGGACCTGCCCCCGTTCCTCGGCGGCGGCGAGATGATCGAGACGGTGTCGATGCACTCCTCGACGTACGCTCCCGCACCGCACAAGTTCGAGGCGGGCACGCCCCCGGTCTCCCAGGCCGTCGGCCTGGGCGCGGCCGTGGACTACCTGTCCGCGATCGGCATGGACAAGATCGCCGCGCATGAGCACGCGATCACCGAGTACGCGGTCAAGCGGCTCCTTGAGGTCCCCGACCTCAAGATCATCGGCCCCTCCTCGGCCGAGGACCGCGGCGCCGCGATCTCCTTCACGCTCGGCGACATCCACCCGCACGACGTGGGCCAGGTCCTGGACGAGGAAGGCATCGCGGTCCGCGTGGGTCACCACTGCGCACGGCCCGTCTGCCTCCGTTACGGAATTCCTGCGACCACGCGAGCGTCGTTCTATCTGTACTCCACGCCCGGCGAGATCGACGCTCTCGTCGACGGCCTGGAGCACGTACGGAACTTCTTCGGCTGAGGGGCTGGCTGGGAACGTGAAGCTGGATTCGATGTACCAGGAAGTCATCCTGGACCACTACAAGCACCCGCACGGGCGTGGTCTGCGCGATGGCGACGCCGAGGTGCACCACGTCAACCCGACGTGCGGCGACGAGATCACGCTGCGCGTCAAGTACGACGGGTCGACCATCGCCGACGTGTCGTACGAGGGCCAGGGCTGCTCCATCAGCCAGGCCAGCGCGTCCGTCCTGAACGACCTCCTGGTCGGCAAGGAGCTCGCCGAGGCGCAGAAGATCCAGGGCGTGTTCCTGGAACTGATGCAGTCCAAGGGCAAGCTGGAGCCGGACGACGCGATGGAGGAGGTCCTGGAGGACGCCGTCGCGTTCGCCGGGGTCTCCAAGTACCCGGCGCGCGTGAAGTGTGCTCTGCTGAGCTGGATGGCGTGGAAGGACGCGACGGCGCAGGCGCTCGGTACCGACGCCGCCGACGACGTCGCTGAGAGGAAGACCGCATGAGCGAGAACGAGACCCTGACCACGAAGCCCGCTTCCGAGGAAGAGGTCCGCGAGGCGCTGTACGACGTCGTCGACCCCGAGCTGGGCATCGACGTCGTCAACCTCGGCCTGATCTACGGCGTCCACGTCGACGACGCGAACATCGCCACGATCGACATGACGCTGACGTCGGCGGCCTGCCCGCTGACGGACGTCATCGAGGACCAGGCGAAGTCCGCCACGGACGGCATCGTCAACGAGCTCCGGATCAACTGGGTCTGGATGCCGCCGTGGGGCCCGGACAAGATCACGGACGATGGGCGCGAGCAGCTGCGGGCGCTCGGGTTCAACGTCTGAGTCCCCCTGAACACGCGGAAGCCCCCCGGACATGGTCCGGGGGGCTTCCGCGTGTTCAGGACCGGGACGCCTCGGTCAGTGTGTGCGCCAGCCCCTCCCCGCGGATGCGGCGGTCGATGTAGAGCAGGGCCGTCACCAGGGGCAGGAAGACCGTGGCGAGGAGTTGGGTGAGCAGGGTGCCGAGCAGGCCGAGCAGGGCGTACAGGCCGAACTGGGAGCGGAGTTGGTCGAAGAGGAGTTCTGAGGTGTCCGTGTCCGGGGTCACCGCGGGGGGCTCCGGTGCGGCGAACTGGAGGGGGAGCCGAAATGCCAGGGAGACGATCACCACGATGACTCCGGCGAGCAGCGAGATGCCGAACGTGCGCCACCAGGCGCCGCGTACGAGGCGTGCGGAGCGGCGCAGTGCCGTCAGGGGGCCCGCCGATTCCAGGACCGCCGCCGCCGGGGCGAAGGCGAACAGGACGTAGAGCCAGGCCGCCAGCGGGAGCGTGAGGAGGAAGAGGAGGAAGACCAGGCCGAAGGGGGCGGTCGAGTCCGTCATGACCGTGACGAAGAAGGAGACGAGGAGCAGCGCGAACGTCGCGAGGGGCAGCAGCAGGACCAGGGCGAGCAGCAGCGTCACGGCCGTCACCGACGGCGTGCGCGACCACGCCTTGTGCCACACCGCGCGGAACGTCGTGGGGCGGCCGAGCACCGCCTCGTGCAGGGTCGCGGCGCAGGCGGCCTGGATGAAGGAGTTGATGGCCAGGCTCGCGAGCAGGCCCGTCGCCCAGACCGCTCCGAACGCCATGAGCAGCGGTCGTCCGTGCTCCCAGGAGAAGGTGGCGCCCGGCTCGTACATGGCCCGGAAGTCGTCGCGGGTGGCGGCGTACGCGAGCAGGAGCGCGCCCGTCATGACCGCGGCGAGCAGGCCGTACGCCGCGGCGGCGGTGCCGAAGAGCGGCTTGGCGTAGCGCCGCATCGTGGCGAACGCGCCGCCCAGGACGTGGTCGACGCCCAGGGGTGCCAGGGGTATGACGCCCGGTTTCGGGGGTGGCGGGGGCGGTGGGCCCCAGGGGTTCGGCTGCCAGCCGTGAGGGTGCGGGTGCCGGCCCGGCGGGTTCGGGTTCCAGCTCTGCGGTCCTGGCTGCGGTCCCCGCCCCGATGTGTCCGACATCGCTCTTGCGCTCCATGGTTCGCGTCGTACGCCCTGTGGCCCCCCACAGTGATCGCGTCACCTTAGCCGGTCCAACCGGTTCGACCGGTGCGGGATCCCGCGTTTGCGTACACCCGTACACATCGATATGTACACTCGTACGCATGGGATACGCACTGCTGGCCGGGGCCATCGCCGCGGAGGTGGCCGGGACGACCGCCATGAAGTACAGCGAGGGGTTCAGCAGGCTGTGGCCCTCGCTGATCACGGTCGCGGGGTACCTGCTCGCCTTCACGCTGCTCGCGCAGACCCTCAAGACCCTCTCCGTGGGCACCGCCTACGCGATCTGGGCGGGCATCGGCACCGCGGCCGTCGCCGCGATCGGCATGCTCTTCCTGGGGGAGGCCGCCAATCTCGTCAAGGTCGCGGGCATCGCGCTCGTGATCGCGGGCGTCGTCGTGCTCAATCTGGGCGGGGCGCACTGATGGGCCGTCGCTACGACCCCGACCGTCGCCAGCGGATCATCGACGCCGCGATCCGGGTGGTCGGGCGGAAGGGCATCGGCGGGCTCAGCCACCGTTCGGTCGCCGCGGAGGCGGACGTGCCGCTCGGCTCCACGACGTACCACTTCACGACCCTCGACGAACTGCTGGTCGCCGCGCTGCGACAGTCCAACGAGGGCTTCGCGAAGGTGGTGGCAGCGGGCGGCGCGTTCGCGGACCCGCGGGCCGACGTCGCGGGCGAGCTCGCCCGGCTGCTCGGCGAGTGGTTCGCGGGGGAGCGGGCCGGGATCGAGCTGGAGTACGAGCTCTACCTCGCCGCCCTGCGCAGGCCCGCGCTGCGCCCGGTGGCCGCCGAATGGTGCGCGGGGCTCGCCGAGTTGCTGGGGCGGCGCACCGACCCGGCCACCGCGCGCGGCCTCGTCGCCCTGATGGACGGGATCTGTCTGCAGGTGCTGATCACGGGCGGCGAGTACGACGAGGTGTACGCGCGGGAGACGTTCGCGCGGCTGTTGAGGCCGGAGCCGGGCGCGGCGCCGGATGCTTGACCGCCCGCTGTCGGCGCTCTCGGCGCTCCCGGCGCGGGGTGGCCCGGACCCTGAGACCGGTTCGCCCGTGCGGCGTGCCTCCGGTTAGGTTTCACCCATGACCGACACGAATGCTTCTCGCACCACCGGCGCCGTCGCCGCAGGCCTCGCCACCGTCACCACCGACGGCACCGTTCTCGACACCTGGTTCCCCGCGCCCGAGCTCGCCGCCGAAGCGGGCCCCGCGGGCACCGAGCGGCTGTCCGCCGAGCGCGCCGTGGAGCTGCTCGGCGAGGGTGCCGCCAAGGCGATGGGCCCGGACGCCCGCCGTGGCGTGGAGATCATCGCCGTACGTACGGTCATCGCGTCCCTCGACGACAAGCCGCAGGACGCCCACGACGTGTACCTGCGTCTGCACCTGCTCAGCCACCGCCTGGTCAAGCCGCACGGCGTGAACCTGGACGGACAGTTCGGCTTCCTGCCCAACGTCGCCTGGACCTCGCTCGGCCCGGTCGCCGTGGACGACGTCGAGAAGGTCCGGCTCAACGCCCGCGCCGAGGGCCTGCACCTCGCCGTGACCTCCATCGACAAGTTCCCGCGCATGACGGACTACGTCGCGCCGAAGGGCGTCCGCATCGCCGACGCCGACCGCGTCCGCCTCGGCGCGCACCTCGCCGAGGGCACGACCGTCATGCACGAGGGCTTCGTGAACTTCAACGCGGGCACGCTGGGCACCTCCATGGTCGAGGGCCGCATCTCCGCCGGCGTCGTCGTCGGCGACGGCTCGGACATCGGCGGCGGCGCCTCCACCATGGGCACCCTGTCCGGTGGCGGCAACGTCCGCATCGTCATCGG
The DNA here is from genome assembly GCF_002556545.1 of Streptomyces formicae. Classification (NCBI taxonomy): domain Bacteria; kingdom Bacillati; phylum Actinomycetota; class Actinomycetes; order Kitasatosporales; family Streptomycetaceae; genus Streptomyces; species Streptomyces formicae. The sequence goes on along the minus strand of NZ_CP022685.1, from coordinate 2,223,119 downwards.
CGAGCGCTGCCTGATCGGCGCCGAGGCGGGTGTCGGCATCGCGCTCGGCGACGAGTGCGTCGTCGAGGCCGGTCTGTACGTCACCGCCGGTACCCGCGTCACGATGCCCGACGGCCAGATCGTCAAGGCCCGCGAGCTCTCCGGCGCCTCGAACATCCTCTTCCGCCGCAACTCGGTCACGGGCACCGTCGAGGCCCGCCCGAACAACGCGGTCTGGGGCGGCCTGAACGAGGTCCTGCACAGCCACAACTGACCGGCTCCGCCAGTCCTGTCGAGGGCGCCCTTCCCCCACGGGAGGGCGCCCTCGCGCGTTCGCGTACGTATGCTGCGCGGACGACAGCGGGATGACACGGGATGACACGGACGACAGCGGTGCGACAGGAGATGGGCATGAGCAGAGCGGGGATCAGAGCCGTGGCGCTGGGGGCGGTGGCCGTGGTCGGGCTCGTGGCCGGGTGCGGTCAGAGTGCCGGGCAGGACGGGGCCGCGGGGCGGGAGAAGAGCGCGGGGCACGGTGCCGCGCAACAGGTGGACCGGGCCGTCGCGGGCGATCACAGCTATCCGCTCCAGAAGAGCGACATTCCCTGGAGCGGTAGCCCGAGTCCGTTCAACGCGCAGGTCAAGCTGGCCGACGGGCGGCGCGTGGCCATGCACTACCTGAGCAAGAAGGGGCTCTTCGTGCAGGACTACAGCCCCCGCGCGAAGGGGTGGTCCAAGCCCGCGGTCGTCTACAAGACCACGACCGACGCCTGTCAGGGGATCACCCTCAAGGCCAAGGACGGCACCGTCGCGGCCTTCGGGGACTTCGGCGTGTACTGCGCGGACGGCGAGCCGCCGACCGAGTCCGTCGCCGCGGTCGCCACCGGGCGGCTGACCACGTGGGACAAGCACCTCACCAAGAACTTCGACGGCTGGGAGAAGATCGCCGTCGCCGCCGGGGGCAAGAAGGTCACCTTCAGCGGGGGCGGGGAGACGCTGCGCTGGACCAAGGCGGCGGGGTTCCCCGGCTGAGCACGGGGCCGATCACGGCCGTACGAAGTTTCTTCGAGACGCAGGCATAGCGGGGGACGACCGGGCCCGTCCAGAGGAGTGAGGGGGCAGCAGGCCCGCCGGGGAAGAGAAGGTGACGATGGATGCCGAAGGGCAGGAGAGTTTCCGGGAGTTCGTGCGGAGCAGATCCGGCACGCTGCTGAGGACCGCCGTGCTGCTCAGCGGCGGCGACCGGCACGCGGCCGAGGACCTGCTCCAGAACGCGCTGGTCAAGGCCGTCGGCCGCTGGCACCGCATCGACGAACCCGAGGCGTACGTACGGCAGGTCCTCTACCGCCAGCAGATCGGCCGCTGGCGGCTGAAGTGGCCGCGGCGCGAACTGGCCGTCGCCGAGCCGCCGGAGACCCCCGTGGCCGGGGACGGCGCGTCCGCCGCGGAGCTGCGGATCGTGCTGCGCGGGGCGCTCGCCAAGCTCACCGCGCGGCAGCGGACCGTCCTCGTGCTGCGCTACTTCGAGGACCTGCCCGAGGCGGAGGTGGCCGCGCTCCTGGGCTGCTCCGTGGGCACCGTGCGCAGCACGACGCACCGCTCCCTGGCCCGGCTCAGGGGCCTGGCTCCCGAGCTCGCCCGGCTCGAAGGGCCCGGCACCGGGGCCGGGTCCCCCGACTTCTCGCCCGTGGAGGTAGGACCGTGAACGTCGAAGACCTGATGCGCGACGCGCTGCGGGAACAGGCGGAGCGAGACGCGCCGGTGCCGGGGGACCTCGCCGACCGGGTGCTGAGCGTGCGGCGGCGGCGCCGGGTGCGCGCGATCGCCGGCACGTCGCTCGCCGCGGTGGCGGCCGTGGTGGCGGTGGCGGTGCCGGTCATCGGCGCGGACTCCGAGGCGCGCGGCCCGCGCCCGGCGAGCGAGCTGCGCGACGGTGACGTCGTCGCGCACCCCGACCAGTCGCCGCCCCGTGACCTGATCGCCGCGGGCGGCACCGCGCTCGCCGCGTTCAGCACGAACTCCCGCGTCAAGCAGCCCGACGGCGACGCCCTGATCACCCGGACCTATCAGCTGCTCGACCAGAAGACGGGCCGCTACCGGAAGGCCGAACGCTGGTCCTTCCTCGACGTGGCGCCCGGCATGCGCACCGCGGCCGTGCTCGAACGCGGCCTGCCCACCCAGCGGATCGGCCTGCTCGACCTGCTCACGGGCAAGGTCGAGCGCTGGATCCCGGTCGAGCACGGGGTGGGGGGCGTCGAGTTCTCGCCCGACGGCAGGAAGCTCGTCGCGACGACGTACGAGAACGATCCGGACCTGCTCGACATGGACCAGCCGATCCACAACGGCAAGGAGGAGGAGCCGGGCCCCGCCGAGCCGAGCAGGACCGGCTTCTACGTCGTCGACGTGGCGTCCGGCGAAGCCCACTGGAACAAGGTGGCGATGACCTCGCCCGGCGATCGCGGGATCGCGGACATCAACACCCGCCAGGACTTCGGCTTCAGCCAGGACGGGTCCCTGGTCTACACGGGGCTCACCAGGGCGCCGAACCAGCAGTACTACGACTTCGACGGCCGCAAGCGGAGCGCTCCCGCCAGGGAGAAGCACCTGCTCTGGTACGTCGAGGCCCGGCTCTCCCCGAGCGGGAAGCTCGCGGCCGGTGATTTCGCGGGCAGCGGCAGGAAGACGGCCTCCGAGGTGATCGACCCGCTCACCGGCAAGCGCGTCGCCAAGGTGCCGGGACAGCAGCTCCTCGCCTGGGTCGACGACAAGCGGCTGATCGCGTGGGACATCGCGCCCGGCACGAGCGAGTACCGCAACCGGCTCGTCCTCGTCACCATCGGGAGCGAGAAGACGGTGCCGCTCAGCGGCTTCCTCTCGCCGAAGGCCGACGCGGACGGGCGCTGGACCCCGGTGTTCGCGGCGCGCTAGCCGACCGCGTCGTACGCCGCCCGCAGCCCGTCGGTCACCTCACGGCCGGCGGGCAGCAGCGGTGCCCGCACCGGGCCTGCGGGCAGCCCGAGCGCCCCGAGCAGCGCCTTCGCGGTGACCGTGCCGGGCAGGCCCGACGCCATCATGAGGTCGATGAGCGGGGTGGCCGCGAGCTGCCCGCGGCGCGCCCCCGCCGTGTCGCCCGCGTCGAACGCGTCGAGCACGGACCGCAGGTGACGGGGGATCACATTGGCGACCGTGCTGATGTAGCCCGCGCCGCCGACGGCGTACAGCGCCAGGTCGTACTCGTCGCAGCCCGCGTAGTACGCGAGGTCCGTGCGGCCCATGACGCGCTGGCTGGCGAGGATGTCGTACGCGCAGTCCTTCACGCCCACGATCCGCGGATGCTCCGCCAGGCGAAGGAGCGTCTCCGGCGCGATGCGGGTGCCGGTGCGGCCGGGGATGTCGTAGAGCAGCACCGGGAGCCCCGATCCTTCGGCGACCGCGAGGAAGTGGGCCGCCACGGCGTCCTGCGGCGGCTTGCTGTAGTACGGCGTGACCACCAACAGGCCGTCCGCGCCCGCCTTCTCGGCCGCCCCTGCCAGCTCGACGGTGTGCCGGGTGTCGTTGCTGCCGACGCCCGCGACGACCCGGGCGCGGCCCGCCACCGCGTCGGCCACCGCGCGCACGAGCGCGGACTTCTCCGCGTCGGACGTGGTCGGCGACTCGCCGGTGGTGCCGGACAGGACGAGCCCTTCGCAGCCGTCGGTCACCAGGCGGTCGGCGAGGCGCTGCGCGCCGTCCAGGTCGAGGGCGCCCGCGTCGGTGAAGGGCGTGATCATCGCGCACAGGGCGCGGCCGAAGGGGGCCGGGGTCCGGGAGGTCATGAACGCAGTGTTCGGTACGCGTCACTGAAGCTCCACTTAATTCTCCTACGAGGTGGTGGGCGTGAACGCTAAAAGATCGCGCGTGCCGGGGGTAGCCGGGCCGGGTGCGGGTACCCGGTCGGCACCGCGCTCCCCGTGGCGGGGCGCGAGAGACACGAACGAGGAACGGACGAGCCGAGGAGGCGCACCCATGGCGAACACGCCCAGGAACCCGAAGGAACTCCTTGCGCAGGCGGACGTCGCGTCCCGCGCCAAGCACGGGGCGGCGGTGGTCAAGGACCAGATGCGCGACACCGCGGCACAGGTCAAGGACAAGGTGGCCGAGGGCGCCGCGCACGCCGAGGAGTACCGCGCCGTGGCCCAGGTCGAGGAGAAGGTCGCGGAGGCCGCGCGGCGGGTGCGCGAGGGCACGCCCGAGCCGGTGCGGGCCGCGGCGGACAACGTCGCACGGACCGGCGGCAAGCACCCTCGGGCGCTCCTGGCGGTCGTGGCGGGCACGGGCGCGCTGCTCGCCTGTGCGGCACTGCGCCGCCGCAGGCGGGGCGAGCGGGCATGAGCCCGCTCAAGCTGCTCTACAAGCCGGTCGGCGCGGGCTTCGGCATGCTGGGCGGCGCGCTGGCGGGCGCGCTGTTCAGCCGCGTCTGGAAGGCGGTCGCGGGCGAGGACGACGCGCCTGACGCCCACGACGAGGAGCGCGCCTGGCGCGAGATCCTCGCCGCGGCCGCGCTCCAGGGCGCGATCTTCGCCGTGGTCAGGGCCGCCGTGGAGCGCGGCGGCGCGGTCGGCGTGCGGCGCCTCACGGGGAGCTGGCCCGGCTGACGGGGAGCCGCCCCGGCCGGCCCCGGCGGCTTCTGGCATGATCGGCGCGGGCGCCGACAGGCCGGACGTACAGAGGCTTGAGGCACAGATGGAAACCAGCAGCAACGACAGCATCCGCGACGGCGGCCGTGCCGGTGAGGAGCGCGTCGCCCTCGTGACCGGGTCCTCGTCGGGGATCGGCGCCGAGATCGCCCGGCGCCTGGCCGCCCGGGGGATCCGGGTGGTCGTCAACTCCGCGCGCTCCGTGGCGGCGGGCGAGGAACTGGCGGCCGAACTGCCCGACGCGGTCTACGTCAGGGCGAGCGTCGCGGACGAGGCCGACGCCAAGCGGCTCGTTCAGGCAGCCGTCGACGCGTACGGCCGCCTGGACATCCTGGTCAACTGCGCGGGCGCCACCCGGTTCATCGACCACGACGACTTCGAGGCCGCGAGCCCCGAGGTGTGGCGGGAGCTGTACGACGTCAACGTCATCGGCGTCTGGCAGACGATCACCGCGGCCGTCCCGCACCTGCGGGCGAGCGGCGCGGGCAGCATCGTGAACATCTCGTCGCAGGCGGGGGTGCGGCCCGGTGGCAGCTCCATCCCGTACGCGGTGAGCAAGGCCGCCGTGAACCACATGACCAAGCTGCTCGCCAAGACGCTCGGGCCCGCGGTGCGCGTCAACGCCGTCGCGCCCGGCATGATCGACACGCCGTGGTTCGACGGGGTCGAGGGCGTGGAGGCCGCGATGGAGGCCGTCGCGGAACGGCTGCCGCTGGGGCGGGTCGGCCGCCCCGAGGACATCGCCGAGGCCGTGGTCGACCTGGCCAACTCCTCGTACATCACGGGCGAGGTGCTGCTCGTGGACGGGGGCGGGCACCTGCTGTGACGCGTCGCGCGCGCCGCGGCCCCGCGTTGACGGGGTCGCGCGGCCGGAGCAAGCTCAGGCCATGAGCACGAGGCAGCAGTACCCTTTCGCGCGCTACGTAGCGATCGGCGACAGCCAGACCGAGGGGCTGGGGGACGGCGACGAGAGCCATGGGTACCGGGGGTGGGCCGACCGGTTCGCGGAGATCCTCGCGGCGGGCAATCCGGACCTCACGTACGCCAACCTCGCCGTGCGCGGGCGCGTCACCGCCCGGGTCAAGGCGGAACAGCTGGGCCCGGCCCTGGCGTTGAAGCCGGATCTCGTCACCGTGATGACGGGCATGAACGACCTGGTGCGGCCGGGCTTCGACGCCGCGCGGGTGGCCGCGGACATCGAGGAGATGTTCACCGAACTCACCGGGGCGGGCGCCCGGGTGGCCACCGTGACCTTCCCGGACATCGGGCGGATCTCCCCGCTCGCGCGGCGCGCGCTGCCCCGGGTCCTGGATCTGAACGCGCGGATCCGCGCGGCGGCCGACCGGCACGGGGTGGCCGTCCTCGACACGTTCCCGCACCGCGTCACCACCGACCCCCGGCTGTGGAGCAGGGACCGCCTGCACGCGAGCCCGCTCGGCCATGCCCGGATCGCCGCGGGCGTGGCGGACGTCCTGGGCGTGCCGGGTCACGAGAGCTGGCTCGAACCGCTGCCGCCGCTCGCCCCGCAGTCGGTGTTCGACGAGGTCACGGCGGAGGCGCGCTGGTTCGCGGGCTTCATGGGGCCGTGGGTGTGGCGGCGGGTGCGGGGCCGTTCCTCGGGGGACGGCCGCGAGGCGAAACGCCCCGCGCTGGCCGCGGTGACCCTGCCGGATCGCGAACGGGCTTGACCTCAATCTTGGTTGAGGTCGGAGTGTAGGGCGTGCCCGGGACGGTCATCGGCCCGGGCACGGCACGCACACCGAGACGGATGGATGGGACAGCCATGTCTACGACCCAGGAACCGGCCAAGACCGCGAGCACCACCCCGAGCGCCACGTGGAGCGCGACCCCGGGCGCGACCCTCCGCACCGGCACCCACCCCGACCCCGCCCGCCCCGACGTCGGACTCACCTTCGTCAGCACCTGGAGCACGGGCTCGCCCGAGCGGCAGCGGGCCACGCTGGACGCCATCGCCACGGCCTGGAGCACCAGGGACTGGCCGCACGAGGGACTGCTGTCGTACGCCGTGTACGCGGGCGCCGACGGTGACACGGTCCTGCACCACTCGCAGTGGCGGGACGAGGACGCCTACCAGGACTTCTTCGCGAGCGCCGCCAACGGCAGGGACGCGCGGAACACCGACATCGACGCCGCGGTGCCGGGCATCGAGCGCCTCGGTCTGCTCAAGACGCGCCTGTACCGCAGCTGGACCGGTGCCGCGGAGCGCGCGGACCGGGAGCCCGGTGCGATCGTGATCGTGCGCGTCGCGTTCGAAGGGCCCGACGCCGACCGCCAGCGGGCCTGGGTGGACGGGGTGATGGACGCGCTGGAGGGCGACGGGACGGCGGGCGGCGGGCTGCTCGCCGCGCACTTCCACCTCAGCACCGACGGCAGGCAGGTCGTCAACTACGCGGAGTGGACCGACGAACAGGCCCACGTCGACGCGCTCTCCGCCGCGGGCGAGGGGGTGGGAGCGCCGACGGCCCGGTGGCGGCGCGTGCGGGAGTTCCCCGGCGTCCTCTCCGATGACTCGGTCGCCCGCTACCGGTTGGCGCACACCTTCGTACCGCGCGGAGCGTAGATCCCCGGCGCCGGACCACCGACCTCCGAACGCGCCTGGACAGCGGCCCCGGTCGGCGGGACGGTGGATCGGCGCAGGGCGATGCGAGGGGGACGGCATGAGCGGCACGGGCACCGGCAAGGAATTCGAGATAGTCAGGGAGTTCGAGGTCGACGCGTCGCCCGCCGAGGTCTGGGACGCCCTCACCACCGGCGCCGCGGGCTGGCTCAGGCCCCTGCGGTACGAGCCCAGGGAGGGCGGCGCCGCCCCCTCCGGCGGCACCGTGACGTGCTGGGACCCGCCGCACCGGCTCACCGCCCGCGTGGAGGACCCCGACCGCGTCCCCGGCCAGACCCTCAACCAGCTCGACCACACCGTCGAGCCGCGCAACGGCGGCCGCCGCTCCTGGGTGCGCTACGTCCGCAGCGGCGTCTTCACCGGTGACCGCGACGCGCAGTACGACGCCGTCGCCAAGCACACCGACTTCCGGCTGCACACCCTGTGCGAGTACCTCGCGCACTTCAAGGGCCGCCCGGCCGTGCACTCCGCGATCACCGGGCCGCCCGCGTCGGCCGCGCCGGACGCCTTCGTCAGGCTCGGCCGCGCGCTCGCCCTGCCCGACGACGCGTCCGAAGGGGCCCGCGTCCGGGTCAGGACGCCCGGCGAGCCGCTCGACGCGGTCATCGACTTCCGCAGCAGGTACTTCCTGGGGCTGCGCGCGGACGACAGCCTGCACCGCTTCTTTGGCCGCAACCACTTCGGCCTCCCGGTGACCGTCAGCGTGCACGACTTCGGTGCGCACGCCGACGGCAAGCGCACCGAACTCGCGTGGCAGGACTGGCTGGACCACCTCTACGGATGACCGACGGCCGCCTACGGGCGGAAGCGCAGCACCTGCGGGTCGTGATCGCTGTTCTGCTCCGCGAACTCCGCGTTGATGTGCACGCTGTCGTAGGCGAAGTCGCGTCCCACGCCGGGGCTCGTCAGGATCTGGTCGAGCACCTGGGAGTTGCCCTGGTAGACGTACGAGTAACGCTCGCTCCTGGGCAGCGACTTGGCGGCCGAGCGCAGCGCGCCGCCGTCCTCAAGGGCCTTGGTGGCCGCCGAGAACTCGAAGTCGTTGATGTCGCCGAGCACCACGACGTCGGCGTCGCGCTGGACCTTGCGCAGGTCCTTCACGAAGCCGTTGACGACCTGCGCCTGCCGCAGCCGCTTGGTCTCCGAGGAGCGCACCGGCGGCTGGTGGTGCGAGGTGAGGCCCTCGTCGCCGCCCTTGGAACCGAAGTGGTTGGCGATCACGAAGACCGTGCGGCCGCGGAAGACGAACTCACCGGCCAGCGGCTTGCGGCTGTCCGCCCACGCCGCGTCGCCGGGCGCGATCCGGCCGGGGGAGTGGGTCAGCGCGGCCCGGCCCCCTTCGCGTACGACACCGGTGGGGGTGGTCGCGTCGCCGGGCGCCCGCTCGGTGAAGGAGACCCGCTCGGGGTTGTAGAGGAAGACCTGGCGGATGTTGCCGCCGGGCTCGCCGCCGTCCTTGTTGTTCTCCGGGTCGACGGAGCGCCACGCGTAGCGCGGGCCGCCCGCCGCGACGATCGCGTCCGTGAACTTCTTCAGGGTCGCCGCCGCGGAGACGGTGCCGTCGTTCTTCGCGCCGGTGTCGTCCTGGATCTCCTCGAGGGCGAGGACGTCGGGCGACGCGAGGTGGGCGACGACGGCGCCCGCGAGCGCGTCGAACTTCTGCTGCGGGTCGCTCGGGTCGAGGTTCTCCACGTTGTACGTGGCCACGGCGAGCTCACCCTTGCCCTGCCGCTTCGTCCGCTCGCGCGCGAGGCCCTTGTCCTCGACCTCGCCGAGTTCGCGGGCGACCAGCGTGTAGCCGCCGAACTGGTTGAAGTCCAGGGGGCCTTCGGTGCGGCCGCTGAGCACGTCACCGACGTTCGCCTTCGGGAAGGGCTGCTGGGAGACGGGCGCGAGCTGCTGGATCTGCAGCCGTCCGCCGTTCTGCGCGCCGTAGGAGCCGTAGACGGTGCCACCGCGCCGGTTGGGGTTCTCGTGCTTCTTCACCGTCACCCAGAGCTCGTTGTACGCGTCGGTCGCGCCGACCACGCGCGAGCTGCCCACGCGGACGTTCATGCCCTCCAGGGACTCGTAGAAGTCCAGGGCGTACGAGCGGGGCCGCAACGGCAGACCGTTGACGCTGTTGTCGTGCGCGGGGTCACCGGCGGGCGCGTACGCGGCGGGCACCGACTTCGCGTCGATCCTGACCGGCGCGGGCAGCTCGTTGCCCGACGACGTGACGGTCACCGTCGGCTTGGTGATCTGGGTGAGCGACTGGTTGCCGGAGGCCGCGCCCCCGGGGACGTACTCCCCGACCGTGCCGGAGACCAGGACCGCGTCGCCCGGCGCGACCGTGACCGGCGCCGAACCGGTGAAGACGAAGACGCCCTCACTGGTGGCCGGGTCCTTGTCGGCGTCACCCGCGGCGGACTGGATCCAGAAGCCCTTGGAGCCGTAGCCCCGGACCCCGGTCACGACGCCCGCGACGTCCGTGACCTGCTGCCCGGCGAGCGGCGAGACACGCGTGGTGCCCTGGATGTCGTGGATGGCGACGGTGTCGGCCGAGGCGGCGGACGAGGTGGACACGAGCAGTCCCGCGGCGAGCGCGGTGGCGACGACGGCGCCGACGGCGGCTGATCTCGGTATGTGGGGCATCAGGGAACTCCGGGTGAGGGAAGGCGGCGAGGACCGCGAGCGCCCCGCGGGCGCTCTACGCGCGTCAATCTCTTGCGTGGCCAGGGGAGTTGTCAAGGTTGTCCGGGTGCCCATTCCTCGTACGTCTTCTGACAGGGACATGAACCGGGCGGCACCCGGCCAAATCCGTCTAGGCTTGCGCCTTGCCGAGACCTACCTACGGCGCCCCGCACCCCCGGAGGAGAACCAGCAGATGTCCGTAAGCCCCGCCACCCTGCCGCCGGTGCTGCTGCACTCCGAAGCGGAGCTCGCGCGGGCCGCGCTCGCCACGCCGCTGCTCTCCCGCGCCGTGCGGCTCGCCCGCTGGGCGGGACCCGAGACCCGGGTCGGCGCGGGCGGCGAGCTGGTCGACGCGCAGCTTCCGGCGGCCGCCGCCGAGCTCGGCCTGGAAGCGGATGACCCCGACGCCGCCGCGTACGCGAGCGAGGCCTGGCGCGTCGCCGTCGACACGGGCCTCATCGAGGTCACGGACGCCGAGGAGGAGGGCGCGGAGGGCACCGTCGCCGCGGGCGAGGAGCTCGCCCTGCTCGTCGCGGGCGGCCCCCAGGACGTCCTCGGCATCTGGCTCGGCGCCCTCGACACCGTGTACGCGGACGCCACCGTGCCCGACATGGAGGACCTCCTCGACGTCCTGGAGGAGAACGGCGAGGTCGACTTCAGCGAGCTCGGCTGGGACCCGCAGGCCGAGGCCGACTTCCTGGACGGCGTGCTCGGCAACCTCTACCTGCTGACCGTCGGCGACGCCGCGGGCGGTGAGGGCCCGGTGCCGCTGCCCGCGCTCGCCGCCTCGATGATCGTCCCCGACGACATGGGCGAGCCCACCGACGACATCCTGGAGCAGGTGTCGGACGCGATGATGAAGCTCGACGACCAGTTCCGGCTCTTCGAGCCGCTCGGTCTCGTCGAGTACCAGCCGGTCGACGAGGCGCTGATGGCCGAGATCGACGAGGCGGCCGAGGAGCCCGCCCCCGTCGACGACGAGGACGTCAGCCGCTACGGCATGGTCCGCCTCACCCCGCTCGGCCTCTACGGCATCCGCGCCCGCATGCTGGAGGCGGGCGTCGACGCGCCCGCCGTCGGCGACCTCGCGGACAAGGGCGCCGACGCGCTGCTCGACGGCACCTCCGGATTCCCGCCGCACGCCGCGCAGGCGGAGATCGAGCTGTGGCTCGCCCGGCACGAAGTGCTGGGCGCCGCACGGGATTTGCTGACCGCGGCGCGCGGCGGCGACGAGGGCGCGCCGTTGCGGCGGCTGCGCTGCCAGCAGGCGCTCTCGCTCGTCGGCGACGAGGCCGAGCCCGCGCTGCGCGAGGTGCTCGACGACCCCGAGCTCGGGGGCCTCGCCCGGGTGTGGCTCGCCGAGCACGGCGCGACGGACGTGCCCGCGCCCTCGGAGGACCTGGTCTTCTGGCTGACCATCGACACGCTCGCCGCGCAGCTGGCCGCCGAGGGCAACTCGGACGAGCTGCAGGGCCTGGTCGAGGGCCTCGCCGAGCAGCACAGCGGCTTCTTCGCCACGGCGTGGCGGGTGGAGCACCCCGCCACGGCGGACGTCCTCGACGCGATGGGCCGCCTCCACCCCGACAAGAAGGTGGCGAAGGAGGCCCGCAAGGCGGCGTTCAAGGCGAGGTCTCAGCAGGGCCTCTGAGGCAGGGCCTCCAAGGGGGCTTCGCCCCCTTGACCCCCAGTCCTCAAACGCCGGACGGGCTGATTTCCAGCCCGTCCGGTGTCTTACCTCAGCACTCGTAACGGGTCGTGTGCTTGAACGACGACGTCGCCCCGTCGAACCCGTACGTCCCCCGGTACGCCGGCGGATTCTGGTACTCGCCCACGATCGTGATCGTGTTCGCGCAACTGCCCTGCCCGGCCCGCTTCGCGTCCAGGCGGATCGTCTCGCCGATCGTGCCGCCCGTGATGTCCCACGGGGCGCCGCAGATGCCGGAGGTGATCCGGCCGCCGGTCACCACGTGCGGATAGGTGTTGGGGTTGTACTTCACCTCGATGGCGAACGTGACCTGGCCGCTGTGGAGCGTCAGCTTGCAGTCCGTCGAGAGGGACTCGGCCGACACGTCGGCGGCCTGCGCGGCGAACGCCTCGTCGCGCGTCTTGACCTCGGCGCCCTGCGGATTGTGGAAGCGGTGCTCCGTCCGCGTCTGGCCCTTCTGCTTACGTGCCTGAGTGGTCATGGGAAACCCTCCTTCCGTCCTGACCGTCAGGCCAGCAGCTCGGCGATCTCCACGCGCAGCAGCGCGCGGACATTCTCGATGTGGTTGGCGACGGTCACGGTCGAGGACCCGGCGAAGAGCAGGCCCACCGCGACGTCGTCCTGCGAGGTGATCAGCGAACCGGAGTCGCCGCCCGCGGAGATGTTCGTGGTGAGGATCTGGTCCTTGAACCGGGCGGTGCCCGCCGTGCCGTAGTTGACGTCGATGGTCGCGTCGACCGCGATGATCCGGCCGAAGCTGATGTTCGTCGTCCTGCCGGTCTTCTTCACCAGGTCGCCGACGGCCACGTTGGCCTTGCGGCGCCAGGCGCGCGGCGCACCGCTGAAGTACTGCTCGCGCGTCGCGTCCTGGAAGTCGACCGCGCCGAGCGCCGCGTCGACCACGTTGTTGTGCCGCTCCAGCGGGATCTGCGGGGCGAACTGGATGGTGATGAACCGCTCCAGGGTCGCGATGCGGTCCGCCGGGTCCTGCCCGCCGTCGAAGACGCCGGGCTGCACGATCGCGCTGCCGAGCTGCGCCCGGTTGGAGTCGGCGAGCACGTGGTTGTTGGAGAGGACGTAGAACTTCGCCGGTACGCCGAGGCCGGAGCCGGGCGGGTCGACGGAGGCGCCGGGCAGGAAGTCGTAGACGACGCTGCCGAGCGTGCCCGCGGTCACCCGGACGTTGCCGATCGAGAAGCCCGAGGGGCACGGGCGCATCCGGCGCTTGAGCAGCTGCGGCTCGAACGCGCCGCGTCCGATGAGCTCTTCGAGCTGCGGCTGGCCGAGGCCCGCGAGCTGTTCGCTGACGCTGCCGTCGGGGCCGTACGTCACCGAGGAGCGGTCGTCGGCGCGGCGGCCGCCCGGCCTGCTCTGGCCGCGCTGTGCCGCGATGTGGCCGACCGCGATGACGTCGGTCGGGGTGCCGTCGTCCATCTGGCGCGGGATGACGTCCCGCTCCGGGAGCATGGACTCGGGGACCTTCTGGGTGACGAACACCAGGACGGCGGGTTCGCCGGTGGGCTCTCCGTCGGTCCACTTCACGCCGTGGCCGAAGCCGACCACGTTCGCGAGCGGCTGCTGCGGCCGCAGGAAGTCGGACATCGCCTGCTGGCGGGAGCTGTCGCTGACTTGACCGCCGGTGGGTCCTCGCATCAGTTCGGGCTGGCTCACCACGCCAGACCACCTCTTCCTCTTCGAAGGGTGGGAGTCCCGGACGGTGCCCGTGCGTCGCTCTCGCTACGCCTCGCCGTGCCGCGCGTCGACCTCGCCGATGGCGAGTACGCGTACGGGGACACCTTCGAGCACTTCCGGAACCACGTCTTCGTCACGGAGCCGGTCACGGGGCACTCGGTGGGTGACAAAGACGACGATCACGTCCTGACCCAATGGGGCCTCCCCTGCTCGAGCGGAGCCGAGAGCTTGGGGAACCTCGTCCCTTCCGATGCCGACGCCGGTGACATTGGCCAGCCTCATCAGCCGGCTCTCATGGAGGCTGCGTGCCTGATGTGCGTCCACTCGGCTCGCCTCCCCGTGCGGGTGGTGCGGCGCTGCACGTGGTGATGTCTATTGCGGCGCGCATCGCGGGTCAAGGTGTTCTGCGCTGATTCTTCGCTTTACGGGTGATCCGCTCCTGTTGACCTTGTTTACGAAGTCCCTTCCGGCCGGCCACCGCTCCGTACCGACGTCGACCCTTGGCCAAGGCTCAAGTGCGCAGATGTGAAGCGCCGTTGAGGTCGAGGACCGTGCCCGACGCCCATTCGGCCACCGGCGACGCCAGCCACAGCACCGCCGCCGCGATCTCCTCGGCCGTGCCCGTGCGGCCGAACGGGCTCTGCGCACGGATCGCCTCGCCCTCCGCCCCGCCGAGGCGGTGCGCGACCCGCTCCGTCGCGAAGAATCCGGGCGCCACCGAGGCCACCGCGATCCCGTGCGGCGCGAGCGACACGGCGAGCGACTGGCCGAGCGCGTGCACCGCCGCCTTCGTCGCGCCGTACGCCGGGTGGTCGGGCTCGCCCCGGAAGGCGCCGCGCGAGCCGATGTTCACGATCCGGCCGCCCGACCCCTGGTCGATCATGCGGCGGGCCGCGAGATGGCTGAGGTTCGCCGTGGCGAGGAGGTTGACCGAGACGTGCTGCTGCCAGAGCGCCGCCCATCGCTCGTACGACGTCTCGGCGAGCGGATGCGGCAGGTTCACGGCGGCGTTGTTCACCAGGACGTCGATGCCGCCGAGCGCCCCGGCCGCACGGTCCGCGACGTCCGCCGCGCCCGCCGGGTCCGACAGGTCGCCGCCGACCAGGACGTGCCCCTCGCCGGTCAGCGAGGCGAGTGTCGCCCTGGCCTCCTCCTCGCGCGATCCGTAGTGCACGGCGACCCGGTCGCCGTTCTCCGCGAAGGCCACGGCGAGCGCGCGGCCCAGACCCCGGGAGGCTCCGCTGACAAGGACGCGGCGACCGGTGGCTGGCAGGTTCATGGAAGGAGGCCCCTCGACGTCGAACAGTGTTCAACCGCCGTTTATACGCGAGCGGGACGGTGGCGCCGACAGCAGCCCGGTCGTACGTTCCCGCCATCGCACTCCGGCCCTCAGGAGAAACCATGTCGCTCACCCGCAGGGACTTCACCAGATCCTCCGCGCTCACCGGCGCCGGGGTCGCCCTGGCCGGCAGCGTCGGCGCGCTCGCCACCGCTCCCGGCGCCCTCGCCGCGACGGACGTCCACGAGACGGCGGAAGAGGACGCCCAGGGCCACGGTCACCACCACGACCCCGGCTACGGTCCCCTCCTGCCCGACCCCGAGGGGCTCCTCGCGCTGCCCGCGAAGTTCTCGTACCGCGTCATCACGCACAGCGGGAAGACGAAGCTGGAGAGCGGCGAGTTCACCCCCTCCAACCACGACGGCACCGCCGCCTTCCGGGGCCCGCGCGGCAGCACGCTCCTCGTCAACAACCACGAGCTGAGCGGTCCCCGGTCCAAGTGGAAGAACCCCGTCCCGCTCACCGAGGGGCTCGTCTACGACCCGGCCGCGTCCGGCGGCTGCACCGTCGTCGAGGTCGGCCGCGACGGGCACGTCGCCGAGTGGGTCGGCATCGCGGGCACCGCCACCAACTGCGCGGGCGGCAGCACTCCTTGGGGCACCTGGCTGACCTGCGAGGAGACCGAGGACAAGGCCGGTCACAACGGCATGACCAAGGACCACGGCTACGTCTTCGAGGTCGACCCCGTCGACGCCCGTGCCAACCGCGCGCCCAAGCCGATCAAGGCGCTCGGCCGCTACGCCCACGAAGCCGTCGTCGTCGACCCCAAGCGTGGCCACCTCTACCTCACCGAGGACGCCTCGGGCCCCAACGGCCTGTTCTACCGCTGGACCCCGCCGCACGGCTTCGAGCACGGCCGGGGCAGGCTGCGCACCCTCGCCGACGACGCGGGCGTCCTGAAGGCCCCCAAGTGCTACGACTCCGGCGGCCGCTTCGTCGACGACCTGTCCCGCGCCACGAAGATCGGCACGGTGTACGGCGTGGACTGGGTGGAGGTGCCCGACCGCGACGCCCGCACGGCCCCGGTGCGCCAGCAGTTCGACGACGGTGACATCACCCGCGCCCGCAAGCTCGAAGGCATGTGGTGGGGCGACGGCGGCGCCTACATCGTCTCCTCCTTCGCCCGCGCGGAGAGCCCGGTCCAGCACGACGGGCAGGTGTGGTTCTACCACCCGGGCCGCCGCACCCTGACCCTGAAGGTGCTGCTCGGCGTCAACCCCGACCCGGGCGAGGACGGCGCCTTCGACGGGCCCGACAACATCACCGTCTCGCCGTACGGCGGACTGGTCATCGCGGAGGACGGGGACGGCGTCCAGCACCTGTTCGGCGCGACGGAGAGCGGCCGCACGTACCCGATCGCGCGCAACGAACTCAACGCAGGTACCCCGGAGAAGCCCGAGTACAGCGAGTTCACCGGCGTCACCTTCTCGCCCGACGGCAGGACGCTCTACGCCAACATCCAGACGCCCGGCATCATGCTGGCGATCACCGGACCCTGGAAGCGGCAGCGGCGCTGACGCGCGGGTCCCGGCGCAAGGGGGCGGGGCGGCGTCAGGCCGTGGTGTTCCGCGGACCCCGGAGCGTGTGCAGCGTGCGGTCCGCGCAGACGTGGACGAGGCCGCCGCCGGCCGCCGCCAGGGTCATGGGGGACGCGGCGGGCACCGGGGCCGCCCAGGCCACCTCGCCCGTACCGGCCTTCAGCGCGTGGACCCCCCACGTGCCCCCGCGCCCCTGCTCCGGCCCCGAGACCAGGACCAGACCGTCGGAGACCAGCGGCACACCCTCCTCGATCCACTCGTAGCCGGGCCGCGACCAGCGCCTGCGGCCCGTACGCGCGTCCAGCGCCTCGATGCCGCCGGGCCCTCCGGCGATCACCAGACCGTCCGCGGCGCGCGCCGTGACCGTCGTGCCGGACTCCACGGGCCGGTGCCACACCGTGCGGCGGCTGCCCAGGTCGACCGCCTCGATCCGGTCGTCCGAGGCGAAGTAGCCGATTCCCTCGGCGCCGGGATGGACCTGGGGACGGCGGGCGCCGTTCTCGACCTCCCGCTCCAGCGTGCCGTCGGACGCCCTGAGGACGACCAGCGGGTCCCCCTGCGCGTACCGGTCGGTGCCCGGCTTGCCGGGATCCTTCGCCGCGGCCGCCACGGCTATCCGCCCGCCCGCGTCGTCCACGCCGATCACTCCCGCGGGCCGCCCTTCGTGGAACCAGAGCTCGTCCCCCGTACGGGAGTCGAAGCCGTACGCCCGCCACGGCCGGGTGTCGTACGGGGCGTACGTGAGCAGGCAGGCGACGCCGTCCGACACGGTGAACAGGCCGTGGCTGCCCTCCAGTTCGCTGTTCGGGGCGTCGAGGGGGCGCGGTGGCCGGTGCCGGTTGCGCAGCAGGACGCCCGACGTCCACGCCCTGCGGCCGCCCGCCGCGCGCAGGGCGATCAGCTCCGGCTCGAACCGGCTGTCCCGGAGCACGTAGACCAGATCGCCGTCCGCCCGCACACTCCGCAGGTTCTCCTGCGGGTAGGTCCAGCGCACGGTGTTGGTCGCCGCGTCCAGGCGGGTCAGCCCGGCGTCGTCGAGCACGTACAGGTCGTCGCCGCCGCGCAACAGGGCGCCGCCGGACGCGACGTCACCGATGTCACGGCTCCAGATCACCTCACCGGCGGGCGGCCGGGGCGCCCGACGCTTCCCCGCGCGGGTCCCGCCGTCGGTGCCGCCGTCGGTGCCGTCCCCGCGCAGCAGGACACCGGCCGTCGTGGTCCCCACGGCCGCGAGGGCGGCGCCGCCCCAGGCGAGGAGGCGGCGGCGGGAGGAGCGGGGTGGGGGTGGGGGCGGGGGGTCGTTGCGCGGGGCGGTTTCCCTGGCATGCCCGGTTTGCCCCGTCTCTATGGGGTCCGTTGAGTTCGGTGAGTCCGGTGAACCTGGTGAGCCGGGTGAAGCCGGTGAGTGCGTTGAGTCCGGTGAAGCTGGTGAGTGCGGTGAGCCCGGTGAAGCCGGTGAGTCCGGTGAGCCCGGTGAAGCCGGTGAGTCCGGTGAACCCAGTGAAGCCGGTGAGTCCGGTGAACCCAGTGAAGCCGGTGAGCCCGGGGAACCCAGTGAAGCCGGTGAGCCCGGTGAATCCGGTGAGTGCGTTGAGCCCGGTGAACCCGATGCGTCCGGGGGCCCCGCCGCATCCGTGGGCTCGCCGGTCCCCACAGGACCCCTCGGCCCCACCAGCCCCACCAGTCCCACCAGCGCCGACACTGCCCCGTCCCCGTCCCCGTCCTCACCCTCGCCTCCGCCAGACGCCTCCTCCCCCTCCCCGAGCAGCTCCGCGACCGCGTCCTCCCTGCGTCGGATCAGTCCGGCCACCGGCTCCTGCTCCCACCACGGCTCGTCCGGCGCGCGCTCGCCGCACCAGGCGAGGACCTCGGGGACCGTGGGCCGGTCCGCGGGGTCCCTGGCGAGGCAGCGGCCGAGGAAGGCGACCCAGTCGGGGCAGGGGGCGCCAAGCAGGTCGGGCTCGTCGTGCAGCGTGCGGTGGAGGACCTCGGGCGCGCCGCCCGTGCCGAACGGGCCGCGCCCCGTCGCCGCGACCGCGAGCACCGCGCCGAGCGCGAACACGTCGGCGGCGGGCCCCGGCCGTGCGCCCCTGTCCAGTTGCTCGGGGGAGACGAAGCCGGGGGAGCCGATCGCCTCGCTCCCGGCGGTGAGGCTCGCGTCGGCCGCGCTCTTGGCGATGCCGAAGTCGATGATCTTGGGCCCGTCGCGCGTGACGACGATGTTGGACGGCTTCACGTCACGGTGCACGAGCCCCGCCGCGTGCACCGCCCCGAGGGCCTTCGCGAGCGCGGCGCCCAGCGTGGCGAGTTCGGCGGGACCGAGCGGCCCGTGCGCGGCGACCGCCTTCGGCAGCGCGGGCCCCGCGCAGAATTCGACGGCGAGCCACGGCTGTTCGGCGTCCGGACCGGCGTCGACCACGGCGGCGGTGTACGGCCCCGTGACGGCCCGCACGGCGAGCGCCTCGCGGCGGAAGCGCTCGCGGAAATCCGGGTCGGCGGCGAGGTGCCCGTGGACCGTCCTGACGGCGACCGGCCGTCCCGACGCGGACCGCGCCAGGTGGACGCGGCCCATGCCGCCCTCGCCGAGCAGCGAGACGATCCGGTACCCGCCGACCTCCACGGGCTCTCCTTCCAGGGGCCCCCGGCCCCTCGCACGACAGACGACATGACGGACTACCCGACGGACTGTGCGACGCCCGTGAGGCATCGTACGGTTGCGTCCGCCGGGAAATCGCCGGGAGGCCGGTGGCCGCGAAAAACCTTTGGCGCCCCGCGAGTTCGCTCTCCTAAAGTGAGGAACGTCCAGGTGCGCAGGCAGGACCTACTTCCACTCATCATGGGGAGGAGGCGGGTTCGAGTCCCGTCACCGGCATTTCGGGCCGGTGTAGCTCAGGGGTTGAGCGCCATCGTCGGTTCCGCCGAAAAGAACTCTGGACACCCATAACTCCATGTTCCTTCCCGCACCTCCCGGTGCGTCGGCCGCGGCTGCTTCCCCTCCTGGGATCACGCCGCCGCCAGCCTTGATCTCGGGGGGCTCAGCGGCTGGTGTGCGCCCGGTGCGCAGGCCGCGGATACTTCTCTTGCTCAGATGGTTGCGGGTTCGAATCCCGTCATCGAATACGGTTCGGTGTAGCTCAACCCGGTAGAGCATCCGATATGAATTCCGTCGCCGACCTCTGAACTCGGGCGCACTCCTGCCGCATGATGCCTCCCCCCGCAACGTAAAGCACGATGAATTCGGGGGAATTCTCATGGCACGCTTCAACACCAAGTCCTTCAAGGCGTTCGTCGCCTCTCCCGTGAAGTCGACGGGCCGCACCACGCACACGTACGAGGGCGGCACCGGACACCTGCGCGACGCGCGCTCCGAACTCTTCCTGCTCGCGGTCGCCAACTTCGTGTCCCAGCGGACCTTCTACGAGACCGGGGGCCGCCGCGACGACCGCTTCGCCACGCTCGTGCGCCGCCTCGCCGTCGAGGACCCGGCGTGGACCGCGGGCCTGCTCGGCTGGCTGCGCGGCGACGGCAACATGCGCACGGCCTCCCTCGTCGGCGCCGCCGAGTACGTCAAGGCACGCCTCGACGCGCACGCCACGGAAGGACCCACGGGCCGTCAGGTCGTCGCCTCCGTGCTGCGTCGCCCCGACGAGCCCGGCGAGTTCCTCGGCTACTGGACCTCGACGTACGGCCGGAACGTCCCCAAGCCCGTCAAGCGCGGCATCGCCGACGCGGTGCGCCGCCTCTACGGCGAGAAGTCGCTCCTGAAGTACGACACGGCGTCCAAGGGCTACCGCTTCGGCGACATCCTCAACCTGGTGCACGCGGCCCCCGACCCGGACAAGCCGTGGCAGGGCGCCCTCTTCCGGTACGCGCTCGACCGGCGCCACCACCCGGAGACGGCCGTGCCGCCCGAGGGCGCGCGCGTGCTCGCCGCGCACCGCGAGCTGATGGCGCTGCCCGTCGCCGAGCGGCGCGCGGTGGTCACCGGGCCCGGCGGCGCCGAGCGGCTCGCCGCCGCGGGCATCACCTGGGAGGCGCTCGCGGGCTGGCTGCACGGGCCGATGGACAAGGCGGCCTGGGAGGCCGTCATCCCGTCCATGGGTGCCATGGCGCTGGTCCGCAACCTGCGCAACTTCGACGAGGCGGGCGTCTCGGACGAGGTCGCCGCGGGCGTCGCGGACCGGCTCGCGGACCCCGAAGTCGTCGCGAGGTCGCGGCAGTTCCCCTTCCGCTACCTCGCCGCGTACCAGCACGCGCCGTCGCTGCGCTGGTCCTACCCGCTGGAGCGGGCGCTCGGCCACTCGCTGGCCAACGTGCCGTCGCTGCCCGGGCGCACGCTGATCCTGGTCGACCGCTCGGGCTCGATGTGGTCGCCGCTGTCTGACCGCTCGCAGCTCAACCGGGCCGACGCGGCGGCGATCTTCGGCACCGCCCTCGCCCTGCGGGCCGCCGACGCGGACCTGGTCCAGTTCGGCACCACCAGCGCCCGGGTGAAGTACCGCGCGGGGGAGTCCGTCCTGAAGGTGCTCGACCGCTTCGGCGACCTCGGCGGCACCGACACCACCGGGGCGGTGCGCCGCTCCTACAAGAAGCACGACCGGGTCCTGATCGTCACCGACGAGCAGGCGACGTACCACCACCACGGCGACCCGACCGAGCAGGTCCCCGGTCACGTGCCCGTCTACACCTGGAACCTGGCGGGATACCGCGCGGGCCACAGCGCGTCCGGCACGGGCAACCGCCATGTCTTCGGCGGCCTTTCGGACGCGGCGTTCCGCATGGTGCCGCTGCTGGAGGCGGGCCGCGACGCCGACTGGCCGTGGCGGGACGCGGCCTGAGACGGGGCCCGCCGGTGCCCTTGTCCCTCCCGGAGCCGGGGATCTAACGTCACGATCCCCGACTCCGGGAGGCTCCCGTGTCCGCACCCCTCGACACCTACCCGCGCTATCCGCTCCTCTTCGGCCCCTCGCCCGTGCACCCCCTGGAGCGGCTCACCCACCGTCTCGGCGGCGCCACGCTCTGGGCCAAGCGGGAGGACTGCAACTCCGGCATCGCGTACGGCGGGAACAAGACCAGGAAGCTGGAGTACCTGGTCGCCGACGCCCTCGCGCAGGGCTGCGACACGCTCGTGTCGATCGGCGGCGTCCAGTCCAACCACACCCGCCAGGTCGCCGCGGTGGCCGCCCGCGCCGGGCTCAAGTGCGTGCTGATCCAGGAGAGCTGGGTCGACTGGCCGGAACCCGGCTACGACAAGGTCGGCAACATCCAGATCAGCAGGCTCGCGGGCGCCGATGTGCGCCTGGTGCGGGCCGGGTTCGGCATCGGCGTCAAGGAGAGCTGGGAGCGGGCGGTGCGCGAGGTCGAGGAGGCGGGCGGCAGGCCGTACGCGATACCGGCGGGCTGCTCGGAACACCGGCTCGGCGGCCTCGGCTTCGCGCAGTGGGCGTACGAACTCGCCGAGCAGGAAAGGGACCTGGGGGTCTTCTTCGACACCGTCGTCGTCTGCTCGGTGACCGGATCCACCCAGGCGGGCATGGTCGCGGGCTGCGCCGCGCTCGCCGAGGAGGGCGGCAGGCCGCGGCGCGTCCTCGGCATCGACGCCTCCGCCGAGCCGGACCGCACCCGCGAGCAGATCACCAGGATCGCCCGCTCCACGGCGGAACTCATCGGTGTGTCCCGGGACGTGGCGGCGGACGTCGAGCTCGACGAGCGCTATCACGCGGGCACCTACGGCCTCCCCGACGAGGCGACCCTCGACGCGATGCGCCTGGCCGCGCGGACGGAGGGCATGGTGACCGACCCGGTCTACGAGGGGAAGTCGATGGCGGGCCTCGTCGACCTGGTGGCCAGGGGCGAGATCCCGCGCGACGCGACCATGCTCTACGCCCATCTCGGCGGGCAGCCCGCGCTCAACGCCTACAGCACGCTTTTTTGAACGTACGGAGTGTGATGGGCGGGGTGCGCAGCGTTACCCGCGTAGCCCGTTCGGGTCGTGTCCGGGGCCACCGGGCAGTGTGCTGCGGCTGCGTTTTGTGTGTCTGTTCCATACCGATGTGAGGGCGGTGTGAGCTCGAAGCATGGTGCGCCGGGTCTCCGGGGGCGCATACTGCGAACATGACGAGGCCCCCCGGCTCGCGCCGCCACCTGCCGAACAGTCCCTTCAACGTGCCCGCTCCGCCCGCACCACCCGTTGAGCAGTTCGCCGTGGGCGACCGGGTCTCCCACGACCAGTACGGACTCGGGAGGATCGTCGGCGTCGAGGGAGAGGACGCGGTGGTCATCGACTTCGCCGGGCGTCAGGGACGTTTCCTGAGCCCCTACCCGAAGCTGGCCAAGCTGTGAGTCCGACTGTGACCTGACACACGTGAGGGGCGGCGGACCGTGCATGCGGTCCGCCGCCCCTCACGTGTGTCTCCCGGCCCTTACAGCGCCTGCGCCGAGGGCTTCACCATGCCGCGCACCGTGCGGGACTTCACGAACTGCCCCATCGCGGTCATCTCCCACTCGCCGGTGAACTGCTTGATCAGCTTCGCCATCATCACGCCGGTCTGCGCCTCGGCGTTGGTCAGGTCGAAGCGGACCAGCTCCTCGCCGGTCGACGCGTCGATCAGGCGGCAGTACGCCTTGGCGACCTCCGTGAACTTCTGTCCCGAGAACGAGTTCACCGTGAAGACCAGGCCCGTGACCTCCTGGGGGATACGGCCGAGGTCGACGACGATCACCTCGTCGTCACCGCCGCCCTCGCCCGTGAGGTTGTCGCCGGAGTGCTTGATCGCGCCGTTCACGATCGAGAGCTTGCCGAAGTAGCAGCTGTCCACGTGGTTGCGCTGCGGGCCGTACGCGATGACGGACGCGTCCAGGTCGATGTCCTTGCCGCGGAACGCGGGCTCCCAGCCGAGGCCCATCTTGACCTGCGAGAGCAGCGGACGGCCGCCCTTGACCAGGGACACCGTCTGGTTCTTCTGGAGGCTGACCCGGCCCTTGTCCAGGTTGATCTTCCCGGCGCCGGGCGCGGGCGCGGCGGGGGCCGGGGGAGCGGCGGGCGGTGCCGGAGCGGCCAGGCGCGGGTCGGAGACGGGCGGCGGCGGGCCCTGCACGGGCTGGCCCACCGGGGGCGCCATCGGAGGCGCGGGAGCGGCGGGAGCGGCTGCCGGAGCGGCCGGAGCGGGCTCCTCCACCGAGACGCCGAAGTCCGTGGCGATCCCGGCGAGGCCGTTGGAGTACCCCTGGCCGACGGCACGGGCCTTCCACGCGCCGTTGCGCAGGTAGATCTCGACGATCACCAGCGCCGTCTCGGTGCCGAGCTGCGGCGGGGTGAAGGTGGCGAGCACCGAGCCGTCGTCCGCGTTGCGGATGGTGGCCGTGGGCTCGACGCCCTGGAAGGTCTGGCCCGCCGCGTCCGGGCTCGCGGTCACGACGATCTTCTCGATGCCGGGCGGCACGGCGGCCGTGTCCACGGTGACCTTGTCGGGGGTCGTGCCGCCGCCGGACTGGTAGGTCACACCGGGGCCCGAGGGCTGGTTGAAGAAGATGAAGTCGTCGTCGGAGCGCACCTTGCCGTCGGCGGTGAGCAGCAGGCCCGATACGTCGAGCCGCACGGGGGCGGCGACGTCCACCGCCACGCGGGCGGCGGTCAGCGGGATGTTCGAGCCGGGGGTCATAGCTGTCATGCCGGGAGTAACGAACGACCCGGCTTTGCCGTTCCCTTACCCGCGGCGGGTTTTTCTCAGCCCTGATTGCGGGCGTGCGACCGTGCCGAGCGCTCGTTGCCGCGCTTGTAGTTGCCCGTCCAGCGGGCCATCACCAGCTGCGGGTCGCCGCCCTCGGCCTCGGCGAGGAACCGCTCGGCGCGCGCCCCGCGCAGGGTCCCCGCCGCACGGGCGCCGTGGGTGATGACGACGCTGCCGTCGGGGCGCTGTTCGTAGGTGAATCCATGAGGTCTCGGCATGGCCGGGAGCGTATGTCCCGGCCGCGCCGAGCGGTACCGGATTTACGGCGCCACGATGCGCGGCACCGCGGCTTACGGCACCACGACGATCTTGCGTCCCGCCCCCGAGGCGAACCGGTCGAGCGCCTGCGGGTAGGAGTCGAGCGGCAGCCGGTCGCTGATGAACACGTCCGGGTCGAGCACCCCGCCCGCGAACAGCTCGGCGGCCCGCTCGTAGCTGTGCAGGACCGCCATCGATCCGGTGATGGTGATCTCCTGGTTGTAGATGCGGTACGGGTCGATGCTGACCCGCGTCGCGTAGTCCGAGACGCCGAATTGCAGGAACGTTCCGGCCTTGGCGACCCGGCCGAGACCGTCCTGGATCGCCGCCGCGTTGCCCGTCGCGTCGATCACCACGTCCCAACCCTCGGGCCTGTCGAGTTCGTCGGGCCCGGCAGCCGACCCGGAGACGCCGAGGAGCTTCGCCGTCGCGAGCCGCTCGGGGTTGAGGTCGACCACGTCGACGGAGGCGGCGCCGGTCCGCTTGGCCAGCTCCAGCATCATCAGGCCCATCGTGCCCGAGCCGTAGATCAGGACGTGCGCGCCGAGCCTGGCCCGGAGGACGTCGTAGCCGCGCACCGCGCAGGAGAGCGGCTCGATGAGGGCCGCGTCCTGGGTGCGTACGTGGTCGGGCAGCCGGACGCAGTTGGCGGCGGGCGCGAGGGCGTACTGGGCGGCGCCGCCCGCGGTGGTCACCCCGATCGCGGCCCACCGCTCGCAGAGGTTGCCGCGCCCGACCCGGCAGTAGCGACACTCGTGGCAGTGCAGCGACGGGTCCACGGCGACGCGGTCGCCGACCGCGAGACCGCTCACGTCACGGCCGAGCGCGGCGACGGTGCCCGCGAACTCGTGCCCCGGCACCACGGGGAGCGTCGGGGCGAACTCGCCCTGGCGGATGTGCAGATCGGTGCCGCACAGGCCGCACGCGGCGACCTCCACGACGACCTCGCGGGGCCCTGGCGTGGGGTCCGGCACCTCGCCGACGACGACCTTGCCCACCGACTCGACGATCGCGGCCTTCATTTCACAGCTCCCAACGACAGGCCCTGGACCAGCTTGTCCTGGGCGGCGAACCCCGCGGCGAGCACCGGCAGGGAGATCACGAGCGACGCGGCGCACACCTTCGCCAGGAACAGGCCCTGGCTGGTGATGAAGCCGGTCAGGAAGACGGGCGCGGTCTGGGCGACGACGCCGCTGAGCACCCGGGCGAAGAGCAGCTCGTTCCAGCTGAAGATGAAGCAGATCAGCGAGGTCGCGGCGATCCCTGGCAGCGCGATGGGCGCCACCACGCGCGTGAGGACGGTCGGCAGCCTGGCCCCGTCGATCTGCGCGGCCTCGATGATCGCCTTGGGCACCTCGGAGAGGAACGACTGCATCATCCACACCGCGATCGGCAGGTTCATCGAGGTGTAGAGGATGACGAGCAGCCAGATGTTGTCGAGCAGACCGGTGTTCTTGGCGAAGAGGTACAGCGGCAGCAGGCCCGCCACGACCGGCAGCATCTTCGTCGAGAGGAAGAAGAAGAGAACGTCCGTCCACTTCTTCACGGGCCTGATGGACAGGGCGTACGCGGCGGGCAGCGCGAGCACGAGCACGAACAGGGTCGAGACGACCGACGCCACCGCCGAGTTGATCAGCGAGGGCCAGGGGCTCGCGCCGCCGCCCGCACCGAAGAAGTCGCGATAGCCGTCCAGGGTCAGGGGCGCGGCGAGCGAGGGCGGGTTGGTGGCGGCGTCCTGCTCCGAGTGGAAGGACGTCAGGGCCATCCACGCGATGGGCAGGAAGAACAGGATCCCGGCGAGCCAGGCCACGAGGCCGAGCGCCCGCCCCTTCGCGGGGGACTTCGCGGCGGACTTCGTAGAGGTCGAGGAAGAGGTCGAGGAACTCAACGTGACACCTCCTCACGGAAGAGGGACGAGACGACCCGCAGGGCGAAGGTCGCGATGATGATCGAGCCGATGACGACGAGCACGCCCGCCGCGGAGGCCAGACCGTTCTCGTGGGCCTGGTAGAAGCTCTGGTAGACGGTGTAGGGCAGGTTGGCGGTGCCGAGGCCGCCCGAGGTGATCGTGAAGACGGCGTCGAAGTTCTGCACGATGTAGATCGAGCCGAGCAGCGCGCCCAGTTCGAGGTAGCGGCGCAGGTGCGGCAGCGTCAGATGGCGGAAGACCTGCCAGTTGTTCGCGCCGTCCATGCGGGCGGCCTCGATGAGTTCGGTGTCGCGGCTCTGCAGCCCCGCGAGCAGGATCAGCATCATGAAGGGCGTCCACTGCCACACCAGGGACGCCTCGATGGCGAGCAGCGGGGTGTCGGAGATCCAGTCGGGCTGGCTCGCGCCGTCGCCGCCGACCCAGTGCAGGAGCCCGTTGAAGAGCCCGTACTCGGGGTTGTAGAGCACGTGCTTCCACAGCAGCGCGGCGGCCACGGGCACCAGCAGGAACGGCGCGATGAGCAGCGTCCGCACGATCCCGCGCCCCCGGAACCTCCGGTCGAGGAGCAGGGCGAGGCCGAGCCCGATCACCAGGCTCGCGATGACCACGGAAGCGGTGAGCAGGATCGTCGTCAGGACGGACTTGCGCAGGTCGGGGTCGGTGAGGACCTCGGTGTAGTTGGCGAATCCGGTGAAGCTGCGGGCGTCCGGGTAGAGGGCGTTCCAGTCGAAGAAGGAGATCACCAGGGTCGCCACGAACGGCAGTTGGGTCACGACGACCATGAAGATCAGGGCGGGCAGGAGGGGGGCCCTGGTGGCCCAGGCGCGCAGCCGTCCCGGTGGCCCCTGCTTGCGGGCGGTGGGCACGCGCGCGTGCCCGGCGGCGGTGGTGCTCGCGGTGGCGGTCATCGTCCCTCGTACTCCTCGGAGATCTTCTCGGCGAGGTCCTGTGACTTCTCCAGGGCCGACGCGACGGACTGGCGTCCCGCGATGGCCGCGCTGATCTCCTGGGAGACCTTGGTGCCGAGGTCGGTGAACTCGGGGATGCCGACGAACTGGATGCCGGGCGCGGGCCGCGGCTGTAGTCCCGGGTCTCGGGGCCTCGCGCCCTCGATGGCGGCGCGGGTGACGTCCTGGAAGGCGGCGGCTTCCTTGCGGTAGGCGGGGTTCGCGTAGGTGGACGCGCGCTTGCCCGCGGGCACGTTCGACCAGCCGATCTTCTCGCCGACCAGTTCCTCGTACTCCTTACCGGACGCCCAGGAGATGAACTTCCACGCCTTGTCGGGGTTCTTGGACGCCTTCTGCAGGCCCCACGCCCAGGTGTAGAGCCACCCGGAGCTCTTCGTCCGCTCCACCGGCGCGGCCACATAGCCGATCTTGCCCTTGACCGGGGACTTGGCGGCTTCGAGCGATCCGGCGGCGGCCGTCGCGTCGTACCACATGGCGGTCTTGCCCTGGGTGAGGTTGTTGAGGCACTCGGCGTAGCCGGACTGGGCGGCCCCCGACTCGCCGTGCTCGCGCACGAGGTCCACGTAGAAGCGCGTTGCCTTCTCGAACTCGGGGGAGTCGAGCCGGGCCTTCCAGCTCTTGTCGAACCAGGTGCCTCCGAAGGTGTTCACCACGGTCGTCAGCGGGGCCATCACCTCGCCCCAGCCGGGCAGTCCGCGCAGACAGATGCCCTTCATTCCCGGCCGCTCGCCGTCCACTTGGGCCGCGAGCTTCGCCACCTGCCGCCAGGTGGGCTTCGCCGGCATGGTCAGGCCCGCCTTCTCGAAGACGTCCTTGCGGTACATCAGGAAGGACGACTCTCCGTAGAAGGGCTGTCCGTAGAGCTTGCCGTCGTCGCCGGTCAGGGACTGGCGCATGGGCGGCAGGATGTCCTTCTCGTCGTAGCCCTTGTCCTGGTGGGCGTACGAACCGACGTCGTGCAGCCAGCCGTTCCTGGCGTAGATGGGTATCTCGTAGTTGCTGAGCGTCGCCACGTCGTACTGCCCCGCCTGGTTGGCGAAGTCCTGGCTGATCTTGTCGCGGACGTCGTTCTCGGGCAGGACGGTGAAGTTCACCTTGATGCCCGTCTCCTTGGTGAAGTGGGCGGCGGTGAGCTTCTGCAACTCCACCATCTGCGGGTTGTTGACCATCAGCACGTTGATGGAGTCGCCGCCTGAACCGGTTCCGCCCGCGCCGGTCCAGCATCCGGCGAGCAGCGGGGCGAGCAGCGCCCCTGCGGCGGCCGCGGTGAGCGCGCGCGGCCTGGGTCGGCTCCGGGTTCGCATGAATCGCTCCTGGACATAGAGGGACCAATGGGATGGGTGAGGGCGTGCGGGAGTGGGGAAGGAGGGCGGAGGTGGCGTCAGGCGCGGACGACCTGCGGCCCGAGCAGGGAGTACCGATGGGCCTCGGAGGCGGGCAGCCGGGCACCCGTGACGATCGCGTCGAGGTCGCCGACCCCCGCGAACCGGCAGAAGCTGCTCGCCCCGAACTTGGTGTGCACGCCCAGGAACACGGTGCGCCGCGAGGCCCGGATGGCCGCCGCCTTCACCTCGCTGACCGCCGGGTCGGGCGTGGTGAGGCCGTGCTCGCGGGAGATGCCGTTGGCGCCGATGTACGCCAGGTCGATGACGAACCCGGCGAGCATGCGGGTCGTCCAGTGGTCGACGGTGGCGAGCGTGCCGGGCCGCACCCGGCCGCCGAGCAGCAGCACCGTGACGTTCTCGGCCTCGGCGAGCGCGCCCGCGGTGGCGAGCGAGGCGGTGACCACGGTCAGCGAGCGGCCCGCCGAGGCCGCGGGCAGCGCCTCGGCGACCAGCTGCGGGGTGAAGCCCTCGTCGACGAAGACCGTCTCGGCCTCGCCGAGCAGTTCGGCGGCGGCCGCCGCGATGCGCCGCTTCTCCGGGACGTGCATGGTCGTGCGGAAGGCGAGGGTGGTCTCGAAGCCCGCGCTCTCCACGGGGTAGGCGCCGCCGTGGGTGCGGCGGACCAGACCGTGGTCCTCCAGGGCCCGCAGATCGCGGCGGACGGTCTCCTTGGCGACACCGAGCGCGGCGGCGAGCGCGGTCACGTCGACGGAGCCGGAGTGGCGCGCCGCGCTGACGATCTGCCGCTGACGCTCTTCCGCGGTCATCGGTGCCACCTCTTCCCCGGGGTCGTGCGGTGCCCGTTCGGGCCCTGTGGGGAAGTTCTACAGCGCGCGCCCCAGGGGTGAACAGGCTCGCAGGGTGCGCGATGCTGCCCGCATGTGCCCGTTTGGCGGGGCGACGGCCTGTGGCGCGGGCGTCGGGCGTGCCCGTTTCGGGGGTGAGGGATGCCCGTTCGCCGCCCGCTCGGCGGGCGGGCCCGGGTCAGGGGCGCTCGAAGGCGACCTCGGGGGCGGCCGGATCGGGACCGTCGAGCAGCGGCCGGGGGATGCCGCGCAGCTCCTGGTCGAAGAAGGCCCCGACGTAGGCGCGGGTGAGCCGCTGGGAGCGCTCGCCGGAGAGGGGCGCGCCGGGCAGCGCGGCGCCGAGCTGGTCGAGCAGGACCGGGGCGTCGGTGAAGGTGAAGTGTCCTGAGCCCTTGACCGTCAGCCACCGCTTCCAGCCGTCGAGGCCCCGCCAGGTGCGGTCCCAGCTCACGTCCCTGCCGCCCGCGCTGTGCTCGTCGCGGGTGCCGAGCATCAGGAAGGGGCGCCCCGCGAGCCCGGTGGGCGGTGTGTAGAAGGTGCCGTCCATGTTCAGGCCCGCCCGCACCCGCCGGTCGGTGGTCATGACGGCGAGCGCGGCGGCCCCGCCCACGGAGTGGCCGCCCGCCCCGATCCGGGCGGGGTCGATGAGACGGGAGTACCGCCAGGTCGCCTCGGGTCCCGTGAGGCGGTCGATGACGTACGAGAGGTCCTTCGCGCGCCCCGTGGTGACGGTCCTGAGCGCGCCGGGCTCGGCGAGTGTCCGACAGGCCGCGCAGGTCAGCGTCCGGCCGCCGGGGAACGCGGCGCCCGCCGCCTCGTAGGCGTGGTCGACGGTGGCGACGACGTAGCCGCGGCTCGCGAGGTCCTCGGCGAGGTGGGTCAACGTGGCGCGGGGCGTGGTGAATCCGGGCGAGAGCAGGACCAGCGGGAACCGTCCCTGGAGGGGGCGCGCGTCGGTGCGCGCGAAGGCGCGGGCGCCGCTGTAGGCGGCGGCGGACACCTTGCCCGCCATGTGGCCGGACTTCAGGAGGAGTTGCGCCTCCTTCTCGGTCATGTAGCGGGCGGGGCGCCCCGATCCGGGCAGTGCGGGGAGGCCGGGCAGTGCGGGGTAGTACGCGGAGACCATCAGCTCCCGCGCGCCCGCCGAGGACACCCAGGGGTCGCGGCGGCTCTCGTCGACGAGGTGCAGGGTGTCGCGGCCCACCGCGAACGGCCCGGTGGGCCGGGGCAGTTCGGCCCTCGCCGTGGCCGCGGAAGACGTCGCCCCGCCACCCGCCGCGCCGTGCGGCGTCGCGGCCAGGGAGGCCCCGCCGTCGGCCAGGGGCAGCGTCAGGGCCAGGGTGAGCAGCGGAACGAGGGCACGGCCGTGTGGGGTCTTCCGGGTTTCGCTCATGCAAAGAAACGCTAGGGCGCCGGTGCCCGGTGCCGCGTCGCCCCTGAGCAGGAAACGGAATGAATCCTTCGTCGAGAGAACGGCGACGTCATGGGACGAACGTCAGAGATCGCGGGCGCCGAACGTCGATCGAACAGGGAGCCCGAGGTCGGTTCGCGGGCGATCCGTTCGTCGCCCAGTTCGCAAACCGTTCGTCAGTACGGCCACACCGGCGGGTTCGTGCAGAAGTGGCCGCCCAGGTGCGCGTGGTCCGGATTGGCCGGGTCGAGCTCGCCCTGCTCGGCGACCAGCTTCTCGGCGTACTGCTCGGAGTCGTCCTGCGGCTCGTAGCCAAGGGCGCGGGCCGACGAGAGGTCCCACCACAGCCGGGTGTTGGCGGAGGAGCCGTAGACGACGGTGTGTCGCACGTCCTCGGCGGTGAGCGCGGCGTGGAAGAGCCGTGCCCCGTCGCCGGGGCTCATCCACACGGACAGCATCCGTACGTTCGTCGGTTCCAGGAAGCAGGAGCCGATGCGGACCGAGACGGTCTCGATGCCGTGCTTGTCCCAGTACAGCTGGGCGAGGTCCTCGCCGAAGGACTTCGAGAGGCCGTAGAAGGTGTCGGGGCGGCGCGGAGTGCCGACCGGGATCAGCGGCTGTTCGCCCCGGGGGCGCGGGGTGAAGCCCACCGTGTGGTTGGAGGAGGCGAAGACGACGCGCCGCACGCCCTCCTCGCGGGCGGCCTCGTAGAGGTTGTACGTCCCCTCGATGTTCGCCTTCAGGATCTTGTCGAAGGTGGACTCCAGGGAGATGCCCGCGAGGTGGAGCACGGCGTCGACGCCGCGCACGGCCTCGCGCAGCGCGTCCCGGTCGGCGAGGTCGGCGGTGACGGCGTCCGGCTCGCCGGGCAGGGGGCGCACGTCGAGCAGGCGCAGCGTGTGGCCGTAGGCCGGCAGGAGCCCGCGCATCAGGGTGCCGAGGCCGCCTGCGGCGCCGGTGAGCAGGACGGTGCGGGGAGCGGGCATGCGGGTCTCCTCGTGCGCGGCCGCGCGGGCCGCGTGCTGTCGTGCGGCCGCGCGGGCCACGTACTCATCCGCGTACAGGATTCACATCCATGGACACGCTAGGGATCTCGGTCGCGCCGCGTCAAGGGTCCCGGCGGCGTGGCCCGTGAGCACGTGCGGAGTCGTTGCGGAGCCGGAAAATCCGCTCCCGCGTGGGGAGTTCGCGCGCTTGACCGGCGTCTGGGGGGCGGCTTAGCGTGAGTGCGTTCAGGGATATGGACATGGATCAGAAACGTGCACGCCTAGGGAGAGCCCGTGACGTCAGCCCCCCTCGCCACTCGACTTCGCGTCCCCAGCGGGCCGTTGTTCTTCCCGGTCACCGCGTTCGGGCCCGACGGATCCGTCGACGTCGACGTCTTCCGCGCCCACGTGCGCCAGGGCGTCGAGGCCGGTGCGGCGGCGGTGTTCGCCTGCTGCGGCACGGGCGAGTTCCACGCCCTGACACCCGAGGAGTTCCAGGAGTGCGTCGCCGCCGCCGTCGCGGAGGCGGCGGGCCGCGTGCCGGTCGTCGCGGGCGCCGGATACGGCACCGCGCTCGCCGTGCGCTACGCCCGCCTGGCCGAGGAGGCGGGCGCCGACGGACTGCTCGCCATGCCGCCCTACCTCGTCGTCGCCGGACAGGAGGGCCTGCTCGGGCACTACGCCGAACTCGCCGCCGCCACCTCGCTCGACGTCATCGTCTACCAGCGCGACAACGCCGTGTTCACCCCGGAGACCGTCGTCGAACTCGCCCGCGTCGAGCGCGTCATCGGCTTCAAGGACGGCCTCGGCGACATGGACCTGATGCAGCGCACGGTCTCCGCCGTGCGCGCCGAAGGCCCTGACGACTTCCTCTACTTCAACGGCCTGCCCACCGCCGAGCTGACGGGGCTCGCCTACCGGGGCATCGGTGTCAGCCTCTACTCGTCGGCCGTCTTCTGCTTCGCGCCCGACATCGCGCTCGCCTTCCACCGGGCGTTCAACTCCGGTACGCGGGAGGGCGACGCGGCCGTGAACCGCCTCATCGACGGTTTCTACCGGCCCTTCGTCGAACTGCGCGCCGAGGGGCGGGGCTACGCCGTCTCGCTCGTCAAGGCGGGCGTGCGGCTCGGCGGCCTCGACGTGGGCCCCGTCCGCACGCCGCTGCACGAGCCCGCCGACGACCACGTCAAGCGCCTGGCCGAACTCGTCGAGCGGGGCAGGGCGTTGCTGCGGGAGGACGCGTGAGGGCCGCCGCGTTCCTCTACCCCTGGGACGTCGTCGGCGACCCCGATGCCCCCGCGCGCCTGGCGGGGCTCGGCGTCCGGCAGGTCACCCTAGCCGCCGCCTACCACTCCACGCGCGCGCTGACCCCGCGCCACCCGCGCCACCGCGTCGTCACGGCCGCGCACGCGTCCGTGCTTTACCCGCCGGGGGCGAGGTGGCAGGGGCGCGCGCCACGGCCGTACGCGGCGGGGGACTGGGCGCGCGGCGACGCCTACGGAGAGGCGGCCGAGGCCCTTCGAGGCGCCGGGATCGAGGTGCACAGCTGGGTCGTCCTCGCCCACAACTCCCGCCTGGGCGGCGACCACCCGGCCACCTCCGTCGTCAACGCCTACGGAGACCGCTACCCCTGGGCGCCCTGCATCGCCCAGCCCGCCACGCGCGCGTACCTGGTCGACCTCGCCGCCGAGGCCGCCGTACGCCCCGGAGCGCGCGGCACGGAACTGGAGTCCTGCGGCTGGTACGGCCTCGCGCACCTGCACGCCCACGACAAGATCGCGGGCGTCCCCCTGGGCGAGGCGGGGCAGTACCTGATGTCGCTCTGCTTCTGCTCCTGCTGCCGGGAGGGGTACGACGGGCAGGGTCTCGACCCCGACGCGCTCGCGTCCGCCGTCCGCGAGGGCCTGGAGCCCGTGTGGCGCGGCGAGGCCGAGGACACGGGCTGGGAGTCCGTCGAGAAGCTCATCGGCGCCCGGCCGGCGGCGGCCACGCGCGCGTGGCGCGAGGAGAGGGCCCGTACGCTCCAGGAGGCCGCGGTCGGCGCCGTCCGCGCGGCGGCCCCTGACGGCTTCCAGGTACTGCTGCACGCGGACCCGGTGCCGTACCACTGCGGCGCCAACGCGGGCGTCGACCCGGCGCACGTCCTGTCCGTGGCCGACGGCGTGGTGGTGCCCTGTGCGGGCGGCGCGCAGGCGCTGCGGCCCTTCGCCGCCCACCGGCGGGCAGGGGTGGTCCTTGCCGCCAACCTCACCGTGGTGAGCGGCATGGGCGGCAGCCCCGCCACGCTCGCCGCCGACGCGGCGCGGGCGGCGGACCTCGGGGCCACCGAACTCCGTCTCTACCACGCGGGACTGGCCTCGGACGCCGACCTCGCGCAGGTCGCGGAGGCCCTGTCACCCGCGCGGTGATCGCCGATACGATCCGCGCACCACGACCATCGCTCCAGTGATCAGGGGACAGAGGGAGACAAGGTGCGCAACAAGGGGATATCCGCGCTGGCCTGTGCCGGACTGATGGCGGGGGTCGCCGTGCTCGGCGGCGCGGTGCCCGCCACCGCGGGGACCGGCGCGGCGGCCCGGGCCGGTGACGCGGCGACCGACATCCGCGGACAGCTCGAGAAGATTCCCGGCATGACGGTCGTCTCCGTCGCCGACAAGGAGGGCTTCCCTCTCTACACGCTCACGTACGCCCAGCCCGTCGACCACCGCAAGCCCCAGGGCGCCACCTTCACCCAGCGCGCCACGCTCTGGCACAAGGACACGGGCAAGCCGACCGTCCTCTACACCGGCGGCTACACCCTCGCGGGCGGCACCACCGCGCTCACCAAGCTGATCGACGCCAACCAGGTCAGCGTCGAGCACCGCTACTTCGCGCAGTCCCGGCCCTCCGGCGCGGCGGGTGACGACTGGTCCAAGATGACCGTCCAGCAGGAGGCCGCCGACGAGCACCGGCTCACGAAGGCCCTGCGCACGATCGAGCGGGGCAAGTGGCTGGGCACCGGCGCCAGCAAGGGCGGCATGACGGCGACGTACCACGAGCGCTTCTACCCCGAGGACCTCGACGCCGTCGTCGCGTTCGTCGCGCCCAACGACGCGAACAACCGCGACGACAGCGGCTACGAGCGCTTCTTCAAGACCGTCGGTACCCAGGAGTGCAGGACCGCGCTCAACGCCGTACAGCGCGAGATGCTCGTACGCCGCGACGCCCTGCTCCCCAAGTTCGAGGCGGACGCCGAGACCAACGGCGACACCTTCGAGGAGACCCTCGGCACCACCGACCGCGCCTACGAGTTCGCGGTCCTCGACCAGGTGTGGAACTTCTGGCAGTCGGGCACCGCGGCGGACTGCCCGACCGTGCCCGACGCGAAGAAGGCCACCGACGACGAGCTCTACGACTGGTCGAAGAAGCACGGCTTCAGCGTCTACCAGGACGAGACCCTCGGCACCAACGGCACGGGCCCCTACTACCGCCAGGCCGCCACCCAACTCGGCTGGGCCGACCTCAAGTTCAAGCACCTCAAGGACGTCCGCCATCACCCGGACATCTACCAGCCCAACTCGGTCCTGCCCGCCGCCATGCGCGGCACGTACGAGAACAAGACCATCGCCGACGTCGACCGCTGGGTGCGGACCAAGGGCCAGCGGATGATGTTCGTCTACGGCGAGAACGACCCGTGGAGCGCGGAGAAGTTCACCCCGAGCCACCGCGACTCCCACCGCTACGTGGTGCCGGGCGCCAACCACGGCGCGTCGATCGCCAAGCTGCCCGCCGCCGAGCAGGCGGAGGCCATCGCGACGATCAAGCGGTGGGCGGACGTGAAGTAGCCACATCCCCCGCCCCCTTGGCGCCTCCGAACCTCAGCAGGGGCGCGGCGATCAGCAGCCGCGCCCCCGCGAGCACCGGGAGCAGGATCGCGATGTCGACGCTCTCCACGAGCGCCGCGCCCGCCGCGATGCCGATCGCGGTGGGCGTGAACATCAGGGTGTTGGCGGTCGCCGCCACCCGGCCGAGCAGTGCGTCGGGCGTCTCGCGCTGGACCGCCGTCAGGGCCGCGATCAGGACGCAGGGCAGGCCGATGCCGTTGGTGAGGCTACCGGCGAGGGCCGTGGCGTCGTGCGGCACCGCAGTGAGCAGCGCGGAGACTCCCGTCAGAGCGATGCCCGTGCCGCCGAAGCGGCGCGCGCCGAACCGCCGGAGCAGTGACCCCGACGCCACGCCCACCGCGACGGACCCCACGCCCTGCACGACGTAGAGCACGCCCGTGTACGTGGGGGAGTGGCCGAGCCGGTCGACGACCGCGAAGAGCGTCGCTCCGGTGATCCCGGAGGTCAGCATGGTCAGGCCGCCCGCCGTCACCAGGGGCCGCAGCCGCTCGTGCCGCCACAGGTACCCGGCCCCCTCCACGGTCCGCGCCCGCAGCGACGCGCGCTCGCGCGCCGGGACGGACTCGCGCACCCGAAGGAGTGCGAACATCCCGGCGGCGAGCACGAACGTGACGGCGTCGAGGAGCGCCACCGGCGCGCCTCCGTAGGCGGCGAAGAGGCCCGCGCCCGCGAGCGGCGCCACCAGCTTCATGCCCTCGTTCGCGGACATCCGCAGACCGTTGAAGTCACCGAGCAGCTCCTTGTCGACCGCCGTCGCGACCAGGGCTGCCTCCGCCGCGTCGGTGACGACGCCGCACGCCCCGTACACGAAGAGCACCGCGAACAGGATCCAGAGCCGTCCCGCGTCGTCGACGGAGGTCAGGGACAGGAGCAGGACGGCGAGCGCGAGATTGGCGGCGACGAGGAGCGGCCTGCGGCGGGTGCGGTCGGCGAGGGTGCCGAGCAGCGGGCCCATGAGGGTGGGCGCCCACAGGGCGAACTGGCAGAGCGCGGCGAGCCCGTCGGAGCCCGTCAGGTCCTTCACCCAGATCCCCGATGCCAGCCACAGCGCGGAGCTCCCGAAGCCCGAGACCACCACCGCGCCGAGATAGAGCCCCGCGTTGCGGTCCCGCAGGACCCGCACGATCGTCGATGTCATGCCGACCGATGCTGGTTCCTAAGGCCCCCCGGACGGAATCGGGCGGATTGCCTAGCGATCCGCGATGAGTTCGGGCCACCGGACCGGTCTACCAGGGGAGAGCTACCGACAACGCCCGCTCCACCGACTCAGAAGGACCTGTCATGACCGACACGCTCGACCTGGGGCCGCAGGCCCGCCTCGTGGCACGCATCGCCGACCGCGTCGCGGACGAACAGCTCACCGGGCCCACCCCCTGCCCCGACTACGCGGTGCGCGAGGTGCTCGGCCATCTCCTCCACCTCTCCCGCGCGTTCGCCCAGGCCGCCCGCAAGGACCTCGGGCCCGAGCTCGACAGGGACCCGGGGAGCTCCGTGCCGGAGCTCGAATCCGGCTGGCGCGCCGAGCTGCCCAAGGCGCTCGACGCCCTCGCCGACGCCTGGCGCGACCCGGCGGCCTGGCAGGGC
Source organism: Streptomyces formicae (assembly GCF_002556545.1). NCBI lineage: Bacteria > Bacillati > Actinomycetota > Actinomycetes > Kitasatosporales > Streptomycetaceae > Streptomyces > Streptomyces formicae. The sequence continues at coordinate 2,185,937 of NZ_CP022685.1, read as the reverse complement.
ATGACCCGTGCGGGCGGCATCGACCTGCCGGGCGAGGTCGCGGGGCTCGTCGCCGTCGACGAACTCGTCGTGCACGGCTGGGACCTGGCGCGCGCCACCGGCCAGGAGTACGCGCCCGACGTGGCGAGCCTGACGGCGGCCAAGGCGCTGCTCACGCCCGCCGAGGGCGGGGACGGCGACGAGGGCGGCCTGTTCGGCACGCCGGTACCGGTGCCGGACGACGCGCCGCTCCTGGACCGGGTCATCGGGCTGAGCGGCCGCGACCCGCGCTGGACGCCGGTGAGTTGAGGAGGAGCGGGGAGCGGGCGCCGGGGGCTCCCGGCGCCCGTGGGTCGGGCAGGGATCGGCCAGGGATCGGGCAAGTACCGGGCAGGGGTGGGGCAGGACCCGGGCAAGGTCCGGGCAATGCTCGGGCATCAGCCGGGCATGGAGATCTGGTATCGATCGATTAAAAGGTCTCCCAAAGGGGCTCCCCACATCCGGGTCAATGCGCGTAGACAGTCGGTGACCTGCCCGATCCACGAACCGACCCGGAGATCGCATCCATGCGGAAGTCCCTGCGCGTGGCCGCCCTGGCCACCACCTGTACCGTCGCGGGCGCCGTCCTGTACGGCACCGTCGCCACCGCCGACCAGGACCGGCCCCGCGCCACCAAGGAGCCCCACAACATCGGCCTGCTCGTCGGCGAGATCGACGCGTACTACGGCGCGACCAAGGGTGCCGACGGCGTCTGGAAGTCCTCGCCCGACAGCCCCTACGCCAAGGACCTGGCCCGCATCCAGGCCAAGGCGAAGAAGGACATCAAGAAGGCCGCGCGCAAGGCCCACCACGGCCACGGCAAGAAGCCCGCGATCGTCCTGGACGTCGACGACACCGCGCTGCTCAGCTTCGACTACGAGAAGTCCACCAACTACACGTACAACAACGACAGTTGGGACGCCTACGTCAAGGCGGCCAAGCGCCCGGCCGTGTTCGGCATGCCCGAACTGGTGAAGTACGCCAAGAGCGAGGGCGTCGAGGTCTTCTTCCTCACCGGGCTCGCCGAGTCGCAGCGCGAGGGCGCCGTCACCAACCTCGCGAAGGCGGGGTACGACACGCGCCTCGACCGCACCCACGTCTTCACCAAGAACAAGGCGAACCCCCCGGCCTACCTGAGCCACTGCGCCACGCCCGGGGCCTGGAAGTGCGACACCGTCCAGTTCAAGGAGGGCACCCGCAAGCACATCGAGTCGACGGGCTACGACATCGTCGGCAGCTTCGGCGACCAGGTCTCCGACCTCGCGGGCGGCTACGCGGACAAGACGTACAAGCTCCCCAACCCGACGTACTTCGTGGGCTGAGCCCGTCCCTCCCCACTCTGCTCAGCGTCGCGAGATAGGTTGCATTCCTGACTAGCTAGCTCTACGGTCTAGGTAGCTCAGACGCTCAGGGCTGCGCGGCACAGGACACCACAGGTGCCGCGCGGCCCCCAGGGAAGGGGGATCCCATGACCATCTCGCCGGACTTCTCGGCCGCGGCCACGACCGTCACGGCCGCGCTCGCCGCCTATCTGCTGCTCGGTGAGCCCTGGCTCGGCCGCCGCGCGTACGGCTCGCTGGCCCGCCGCAGGGACACCGAACCCCGCGCCCTGGTCCGCTACTTCACCTTCGTGCTCGCCCTGTGGTGGGCCCTCGCCGCCGTCGCCTTCGCGGCGCTGCTGCTCTCGCCCGCCGTGTCCGCCGCCGACTTCGGCCTCACGATGCCGGAGCGCCCCGGGTACGCCGTCGCCATCGTCCTGATCATCGGGGCGGCCGCGGTGGCCTCGGGGCGGAACTTCCGCGACCTCGCCGCGCAGGGCAAGAACGTGCCGGGGATGGCCGCCATCGAGGCGATGCTGCCGCGCACCACCGAGGAGCGCAGGCTCGCGACCGCCGTCGCCGTGACCGACGGCATCTGCGCCGAACTGGTCTACCGGGGCCTCCTGATCGCCTTCGGCGTCGGCGCGCTCGGTCTCGACCTCTATGCGGCGGCGGCCCTTTCCGTCCTCGTCTACGCGGTCGCCGGTTACTACCAGGGCCGCCAGGGCGTCCTCGTCTTCGGCATCTTCGGCGCGGTGCTCACCGGTCTCTACCTCGCGACGGGCAGCCTGCTCGTCCCGGTCGCCGTGCACGTGATCCTCTCGCTGCGCGACCTGATGCTCCCCGCCCCTGACATGCTGCGCGGCGCGCCCGCCGCCTGACCCCGAAAGGCCGTCGTCCCCATGCTGAGAGGCAGACCGCAGTGACCGCCGACCGTCGCGCCAGCTGGTTCAAGGGCGTGCTCGACCTCCTCGTGCTCGCCGGCCTCACCGACGGCGAGAGCTACGGCTACGAGATCGCCAAGCAGCTCGGCGCGGCGGGCTTCGGCCAGATCAAGGGCGGCACGCTCTATCCCGTCCTCAACCGCCTGGAGGAGGCGGGCCTGGTCGACGCGGAGTTCCGGGCGACCGAGAAGGGCCCGGGACGCCGCTACTACCGGCTCACCGACACGGGCCGGGAGACCCTCGGCGAACAGGGCGGCCTGTGGCTCGCCTTCGACGCCTCCGTACGTGACGTCCTCGCGAGGGCGGGAGTGGATCCACGATGAACACCCGTTTCGAGCAGGACGGCTACCTCATCGACCTGGCCGAACGGCTGCGGGCGCACGGCCTGCCCGCCGATCGCGTCCAGGCGACCGTCGCGGACCTGGCCGCCCACCTGGAGGAGTCGGGGGCGGACGACGCCGAGGCCGAGTTCGGGCCCGCCGACGAGTTCGCCGCGCAACTGGTGCCCGCCACGGGGGAGCGGGCACAGGACGCACCGGCCGAGCAGGTGGAGACCTGGCGCTGGACCGCCGACACCTACGTCGACGAGGAGCTCCTGAACCGCTTCGGCGACGAGGGCTGGGAGGTCGAGCGGGTCGACGCGCTCGGCCGCTTCGTCAGCCACCGCGACCTGACGAGCCCGCAGCGCTGGGAGTACCGGCGCGAGCTGGTGACCCGGGGGCGCGAGGGGCTCGACGCGCGCCTGGCCCCCGACGGCTGGGAGGCGTGCGGCACCTGGATCGTCTATGCCTGGTTCAAGCGCCCCAAGGCCGCGAGCATCGGCCCCGCGGCCCGGCTCGCGGACGCGCCGCCGGCCCCCGGGCGCACCAGCTTCCTCAGCCGGAAGTTCTCCGTCCTGCTGGCCGTCCTCGCGGTCGCGGTGGCCGTGGCGGGTGTCGCCGTGGCCGTCGGCGACGACGATGCGAGCTCCGGCGGGGGCTTCGTGGTGGGCCTGCTCTGCGGAGCCGCCGCGGTGGCCGCGGTCCTCTGGGTCACCCAGACCTGGCTGGCCCGCTCGCGTTCGCGCTCCCGCTAGCCCGCGCGCCTCGGGCCTGTCAGGTCGGGATCCGCCGGACAGGCCCGAGGTCGCCCCTCATGACGTGAGCCGTTCCTCACGACTTCAGCGCCGCCGCCATCATCGCCTTCGCGATCGGCGCCGCCAGGCCGTTGCCGCTGACCTCGTCGCGTGCCGCGCTCGACGACTCGATCATCACCGCGACCGCGACCTCCTTGCCGTCACCGCCCTTGGCGTACGAGGTGAACCAGGCGTACGGCGTCTTGCTGTTGTTCTCGCCGTGCTGCGCGGTGCCGGTCTTGCCGCCGACGGTCGCGCCGCTGATCTTCGCGTTCGTGCCGGTGCCCTTCTCGACGACCGTCTGCATCGCGGACTGCAGGCCCTCGGCGGTGGACTCGCTCATCACGCGCTGCGCTTCGTCGTCGCCGTACTTCTCCAGGACGTCGCCGCTCGCGTCGCTGATCTGCGAGACCATGTACGGCTTGGCGAGCTCGCCGCCGTTGGCGATGGCCGCGGAGACCATCGACATCTGCAGCGGGGTCGCCGTCACGTCGAACTGGCCGATGCCGGTCAGCGCCGTCTGGGACTTCTCCATGTCGGACGGGTAGACGCTCTTGCCCGCGCGCACCGGCACGTCCAGCTTGTCCGCGTTGAAGCCCATCTTCTCGGACATCGCCTTGACCTTGTCCTGGCCCAGGTCGACGGCCATCTTCGCGAAGACGTTGTTGCACGAGTACTGGAGCGCCGTGCGGATGTCGGCGTTCTCGCAGGGGGCCGACCGGTTCTCGTTGTGGAGGACCGTCCGCGTGCCGGGCAGCGTGTACGGATTCGGGCTGCTCGTCTTCTCGTCCACCGAGCCGTAGAGACCGTCCTCCAGGGCGGCCGCCGCGACGACCAGCTTGAACGTGGAACCGGGCGGCAGCGGCTGGCGCATCGCGCGGTTGACCATCGGCTTCTCCTTGTCGGTGGTCAACTCCTTCCACTCCTTGGAGTCCGTGGAGCCGCTGATCTTCGACGGGTCGTACGACGGGGTCGAGACCATCCCGAGGATCTTGCCGGTCTTGGGGTCGATGGCGACGGCGGCGCCCTTGATGTCACCCAGCGCCTTGTAGCCCGCCTTCTGCACCGCGGGATCGATCGTGGTCACGACGTCGCCGGGGTCGGCGCGCTTGTTGGTGACCGTGTCCAGCGGGTTCTTCAGCCGGTTGTCCGTGCCGTCGAGCAGGTCCTTGTAGATGCCTTCCAGCTGGGTGGCGCCGTAGACCTGGGAGCTGTATCCCGTGACCGGTGAGTAGAGGTCGCCGTCCTTGTAGGTGCGCTTGTACGCGAGGTCTCCGCCCTTCGTCCGCTCGGAGCCGGTGATCGCCTCACCGCCCACGATGATGTCGCCCAGCGGGTTCGCGTACTGCTCTATCGCGTTGCGCCGGTTCAGCTTGTCGTCCGCGAGAGCCTTCGAGTCGTAGAACTGCACCCATGTCGCCCGCACCAGCAGGGCGAGCACGAGCAGCAGCGCGAAGACCGAGGCGTGCCTGATCGTCTTGTTCATCCCACGGAAGGACGAGCGAAGGGGAGCGGTTCGTTCCCTTCTGCGCCGCTTCCGGCCGTTTTCTCAGAGAGTTCTTAAGGTTCGGCGCGCCCGGTGGCCCCGGAGAGCGTGCCTCAGTCGGTCTTCATGAAACCCGCCTCGTACGCCGCGATCACCGCCTGCGTACGGTCGCGGGCGCCCGTCTTGGCGAGCACGGACGCCACGTGCGTCTTGACCGTCGCCGGGCCGACCCCCATCCGCCCGGCGATCTCCGCGTTGGTCAGGCCCACCGCCATCAGCCGGAGCACCTCGCTCTCCCGTCCGGTGAGCCGGGCCACCCAGGCGGGCGGCTCGGGCCTGGCGCTGCCGTACTCGGCGGCGAGCGCGCGGACGGCGGCGGGGAAGAGCAGCGAATCGCTGTGCGCGACGATCCGCACGGCCTGCACGAGGGAGTCCGCGTCCGCCCGCTTGAGGAGGAACCCGGACGCGCCCGCGCGCAGCGCCTCGTACACGTAGGAGTCGTTCTCGAAGGTCGTCACCACGACGATGCGCGGCGGCTCGGGCATCGCCGCCAGGATGCGCTCGGTGGCGCGGATGCCGTCGACCTCCGGCATCCGGACGTCCATCAGGACCACGTCGGGCGTCAGCTCCCGCACCACCGAGACCGCCTCCGCACCGGTCGCGGCCTCGCCCACGACCTCGATGCCCGGCTCGGCGGAGAGGATCGCGCGCAGCGCGGTGCGCACCATGCGCTCGTCGTCCGCGAGGACGACCCTGATGTCGTGCGCCGTCATGGCTGTCCCTGCCATTGCTGTCCCTTCAGAGGAAGTCGTACGTCGAGCCGCCACACGCCGTCCGAGGCACCCACCCGCGCCGTGCCGCCGAGCAGCCGCGCCCGGTCGGCGACGCCGCGCAGGCCGTGGCCGCCGCCGGGGCGCGAGCCGGGGGAGTGCGGCGGCAGGGGGTTCTCGGCGGTGACGCTCAGGCCGGTGTCGTCCAGGGCGACGCGCAGCGTCACGGAGGTGCCTTCGCCGCCGTGCCGCAGGGCGTTGCTCAGGGCCTCCTGCACGATGCGGTACGCCTCGCGGGAGACCAGGGGCGGCACCGCTTCGACGTCCGCCGCCACGTCGGCGCTCACCCGCAGTCCGCCCGCCCTGGTGCGGCGCAGCAGTCCCGCCAGGTCGGCGAGGGTCGGCGCGGGCTCGGTGGAGCGGGCGTCGTCGGCCTCGCGCAGCACACCGAGGACGGCGTCGAGCTCGCCCACCGTGCGCCGGGTGGTGTCCTCGATCGCGGCGAGCGCCTCGCGGACGAACTCCGGGTCCTTGTCGAGGACGCGGCGGGCCGCGCTCGCCTGGAGCGTCACGGCGCTCAGCGCGTGGCCCACCGAGTCGTGCAGCTCGCGGGCGAGGCGGTTGCGTACGGCGAGGTCGGCGGCGTGCTGTTCGGCGGCCGCGAGCCGGTCGGCGGGCGTCGGACCGAGCAGCGCGGGCGCCCAGCGCGCGAGCAGCCCGCCGGCCGCTGCCGCGCACGCCCCGAGCGCGGTCAGGGCCGCGAGGCCGATGAGCGGCGCGAGCGCGAGGAACCACGGCTCGTCGAAGACGGCGGGCGATCCGGTGCTCCCGGCCCGCAGCCCCGGCGCCACCGGCAGGGCGATCAGGAAGACGGCGAACGGCGGCAGCGCGAGCGACATCCCGCTGATGATCCCGCCGAAGCCGAGATGGAGCGTGAACCACGCGACGGTACGGGCCCGCGCCGCCCGGCTCCGCGCGGGCCCGTCGGCGAGCGATCCCCCGGGCACGTCGCAGAGCGCGCGCACGGCGGCCACCGACATCGGGCGGGTCAGCGGGAAGAGCGCGGTGATCGCGGCGAGCGGCAACCCGACGGCGAAGGAGGTGAGTTGGGCGGCCACCGAGCCGAAGAACTGCTTGTCGCCGAAGAGCGGGCCGACGATCACGGAGCCGACGAAGACGTACGGCATGGCGAGGGCGCCGCCGAGGATCAGGTGGATCCATCGGCGGCGCGTCCGCCGCCCGAACAGGGCGGCCGCCAGGTCCTTCACGCGGTGGACCCCGACCTCTCCTTGAGGAAACGCGCGCCCGTGGCGGCCACGAGCAAGCCGATGATCATGCGCACAGCGTAGGTCAGGAGCATCGGTCCGGTGGGCCGCTGCCCGACGTCGCCCGCGCTGACGAGCGCGCCGAAGAGCAGCCAGCCGCCCCAGCAGCCCACGGCGCCCGAGCCGAGCCAGGCGAGGGTGAGCGGCACCTTCACGGGGAGCAGCGGCGGGCGCCGCAGGACGAGCAGGAGGGCGCCCGCGACGGCCGCGAGGCAGTAGACCGCGCTCAATCCCTCCAGTACGGCGGACCCGGTCGTGCGCCCATCGGCCTGCGACGCGTTGAGCCCGGCGTCGACTCCGGAGGCCCACAGCAGGTGCGCGGTGACGGGGAGGAGCGCGAGCAGCGCGGCGCTGTACGCGGCGATCCGCGGGCCCCTGGCGCCGTCGCGCGGCAGCTCCCCGAGGCGTCCGCGCCACAGGTGGGCCCAGCGGTCCTTCGCGTACGGCACGAAGAGGGCGCCGAGGGCGATGCCCTGGACGATGAAGCCGCCGTAGACGACGCCGAACACCCAGTCGTGCAGGAAGGGTTCGGAGCTCTTCTCGCCCTCGGAGCCACCGCCGCCGAGTGCCGTCGCGAGCAGTTGCAGCGGGAACCCGGCCATGATCGGCACGAGCAGTCCACTCGCCACCCACATCGGCACGACGAGCAGCCACGCGGGCGTGCGCAGGCCCCAGGGGCGGGTCAGGAGCAGCACCAGGACGAGCACGGCCGCGTCCATCAGGACGGTCAGGCCGTTGGCGAGGACCATCGTGGTGCGGTGCTCGAGGAGGGGGCTGCCCGCGGGGATCCCGAGGTGGCTCCCGAAGATCCAGGCGACCTTGAGCGAAAGATAGGGAAGACAGGCGACTTGGGCGACGCCCCGCAGTGCGCGGCGGGCCCGGCTGGGCCGAAGGGGCACGCCACCGCCCGCCGTGCGCGTGGTGGGGCCCGGGGGAGGAAAGGCAAGCGAGGTCTGCTCCATGGCTCAACGCTCCCGCGCCCCCGCGCCCCACACGTCCTGCGCGGCGACGATCCGCCTCCGCCGTGCGGGGGAGGCCCGTGTCGCGGGAGGGTCAGTCGGCGTCCAGGATCAGGACCACCTCGTCGATCTCCGCCCCGCGCGACTGCGCGAAACCCCGTCCCCGTGCGGTCGCGCGGAATCCGCACTTCTCCAGGACGCGGAGCGAGCCCGCGTTGTCCGCCGCCGCGCGGGCGTACAGAGGGCGTTCGGGGACGAGTACGAGGAGTTCGCGCAGCGCGGCCGTGGCCAGGCCGCGGCCCCAGTAGGCGCGGTCGATCCAGTAGGTGACCTCGCGCTCGCCCGGCTCGCCGTACACCGACGCGTTGCCCACGACGTCGCCGTCCGCGAGGACCGTGCGCAGGTCGACGTCGGCCGCGGCGCGGTTCCTCGCCCAGTGGGCCTCGAAGCGGTCCCGGTCGGCGGGGTCCTCGGGGGTGAACGCGGCCATGTGGCGCGACTCGGGATCGTTCATCTGCCGGAAGAAGACCGGCAGATCACTGTCGTGTACCTCGCGCAGGGTGACATCCATGCCTCAGAGCCTACGAGTCGCCAGTGTCAGTCGGTCCCGCGCGTCGAACAGCGCGTCCTTGACCATCTGTTCATGGGCGGGCGTGAGGCGCGCCACCGGCACCGAGCAGCTGATCGCGTCCCGCGCCGGAGTGCGGTAGGGAATGGCGACGCCGAAGCAGCGAAGCCCCAGCGTGTTCTCCTCGCGGTCCACGGCGAAGCCCTGCTCACGCACCGTACGCAGCTCCTCGATGAGCTTCTCGCGGTCGGTGATGGTGTGCTCGGTGAGCGCGGGCAGCGCCTCCGGGAGCATCGTGCGCACCTGCTCGTCGGTGTACGTGGCGAGCAGCGCCTTGCCGAGCGAGGTGGAGTGCGCGGGCAGACGGCGGCCCACGCGTGTGAAGGGCCGCAGGTAGTGCTGGGACTGGCGGGTGGCGAGGTACACGACGTTCGTGCCGTCGAGCCGGGCCAGGTGGATCGTCTCGGTGGTGTCGTCCGAGAGCCGGTCGAGCGTGGGCCTGGCCGCCGCGACGACCTCGTCGCCGTCGATGTAGGAGGTGCCGACGAGCAGCGCGCGCACCCCGATGCCGTACCGCGTACCGGTCGCGTCCGTCTCCACCCAGCCGAGCTCGACCAGGGTGCGCAGCAGCATGTAGAGGCTCGACTTCGGGTAGCCGACGGCTTCCTGGACCGCGGCCAGGGAGTGCATTCCGGGACGGCCCGCGAAGTACTCGAGCAATTCCACCGTCCGCACCGCGGACTTGACCTGCGCACCGCCTCCGGTCTCGCCAGCCGACATCGCCCTTGACCCCTTAGTTCGCCGAGAAATAGTCTCCGAAGTCTCCACTCATTCAGCATTGGAGACGGTGTTCAGCATATCGAACGCCCCTGGTGAGTGGCATACCCCTGGCAAGGCCCCTGGCAAGACGCCTGGCAATATCCCTGGCGAAAACCGGCATCACCTCTGGAAAGGGAATCCGCGGTGGCAGCAGCACCAGTCTGGAGTGTCGACCCCCGAACCGGGAAGCAGCGCGAGCAGGTTGCGGTGGAGGCCACGGCCGAGGAGGTCGACCAGGCGGTCCGCGCCGCCCGGGCCGCCGCCCCCGCGCTCGCCGACCGCGCGACCCGCGCCGCCTTCCTGCGCACCGCGGCCGAGCTCCTCGAAGGCGCCGAGGAACACCTCGTGGAGGCCGCCGACGCGGAGACCGCACTCGGCCCCGTCCGGCTCACCGGCGAACTCGCCCGCACCTGCTACCAGTTGAGGTCCTTCGCGGCCGTCGTCGACGAGGGCGCCTTCCTCGGCGTCGTCATCGACCACCCGGACGCGACGGCCACCCCGCCCGTCCCCGACCTGCGCCGCTACAAGATCCCGCTCGGTGTCGTCGCCGTCTACTCCGCCTCCAACTTCCCCTTCGCCTTCTCCGTGCCGGGCGGCGACACCGCGAGCGCCCTCGCCGCGGGCTGCCCCGTCGTCGTCAAGGCCCACCCCGACCACCCGGGCACCTCCGAACTGGTCGCCGCCACCCTGCGCAGGGCCGCGGCCAGGCACGACATCCCGGAAGGCGTCATCGGTCTGGTCCACGGCTTCGAGGCGGGAGTCGAACTGGTCAAGCACCCGCTGGTGTCGGGCGCGGGCTTCACCGGTTCGGTACGCGGCGGTCGCGCCCTGTTCGACGCGGCGGCGGCCAGGCCCGTGCCGATCCCGTTCCACGGCGAGCTCGGCTCCCTCAACCCCGTCGTCGTCACCGAGGCCGCGGCCGCCGAGCGCGGCGAGCAGATCGGCACCGGCCTCGCGGGCTCGATGACGCTCGGCGTCGGCCAGTTCTGCGTCAAGCCCGGCCTGGTCCTCGCCCCCGAGGGCGCGGGCGGCGACCGCCTGGTGAAGTCCCTGACCGAGGCGGTCAGCGACACCGAGGCCGGGGTGCTCCTCGACCACCGCATGCGCGACAACTTCGTCGCGGGGGTGCGCGAGCGCGCCGAACTCCCCGAGGTGGACGCCCCGGTGACGCCGGGCGCGGGCGGCGAGCACACGGTCAGCGCGGGCTTCCTCACCGTCCCCGCCGCCAGGATCGCCGAGGAGGGGGCGTACGACCTCCTCCTTGAGGAGTGCTTCGGCCCGGTCACCGTCGTCGCGCGGTACGCCGACGACGCGGAGATCACCGCCGTCCTCTCCCGGCTGCCGGGCAACCTCACCGCCACCGTGCAGCTGTCCGCCGCGGAGGCGGCGGGCGAGAGCGGCCGTGGCGCCGAGCTGCTCGCCGAACTGACCCCGCTGGCCGGGCGGGTGCTCGTCGACGGCTGGCCCACCGGCGTCGCCGTCGCGCCCGCCCAGCACCACGGCGGCCCCTACCCGGCCACCACGTCCACCTCGACGTCCGTGGGAAGCACCGCCATCGAGCGCTGGCTGCGCCCCGTCGCGTACCAGAACACCCCCGAGGCGCTCCTTCCGCCCGAGCTGCGCGACGCCAACCCGCTGGGCCTGCCGCGCCGTTACGACGGAGCCCAGGAGCACTGACGTGCCGGGCGCCTGGAACACTGACGCCATGGACGTCACTCTCCCCGAACTGCCCTTCCCGCTGCGCACGTACGGCCCCGACGGCAACTGGTCGTACGAGGACGGGAGGCTCACCGGCTGGGCGGGCGCCCGACAGGACCGCTTCGTGCCGCCGACCGGCGAGGCGCTGGACCCCGCGTCCGACGCGCCCCGCCTGCTCGGCGCGCCCGAGGGGGACTTCCAGCTGATCGCCCGCGTCACGGTCGGCTTCGCCGCGGCCTTCGACGCGGGCGTGCTCTATCTGCACGTGGGCGACCGCGAGTGGGCCAAGCTCTGCCTGGAGCGCTCGCCCGACGCGCCCACGATCTGCACGGTCGTCACCCGGGGCCGCTCCGACGACTCCAACGCCTTCGTCGTGGACGGCGACAGCGCCTGGCTGCGCATCAGCCGTACGGGTTCCGCGTTCGCGTTCCACGCGTCGAAGGACGGCGAGCACTGGACGTTCGTGCGGATCTTCTCGCTCGGCGACGAGGAGTCCGCGCGGGCCGCGCTCGTCGGCTTCCTCGCGCAGTCGCCCGTCGGGGAGGGCTGCGTGGTGACGTACGAGCACATCGAGTTCCGGCCCAACTGGCCGCAGGGTCTGCGCGACGGCTCCTAGAGCGTGATCCGGCCGCCGGTCGCCGCCGACCTCTCGATGGCGTCGAGCAGCCCCTGACGGCGCGCCGCGTGGGCGAAGTCCGGCGCGTGGGCGGTGCCTTGGGCGAGGTCGGCGTGGATCCGGGCGTACTGTGCCCCGACGTTGTACGAGGGGAGTCCGCGCACGCCGTCGAGGGCGGGGACGTCGAAATAGCGCGCGGGGACGGGGAGTTCGGTCACCGTGACCTCCGTGCCCCGCGCGCCCCGCACGGTCAGGGCGGCCTGCTGGAGGTGGCCCGAGTCGCCCGTGACGACCAGGTCGCCGTCCGTGCCGTTGATCTCCCAGTGGAAGTTCGTTCCCCGGGACATCCCGGCGCGAAAGTGCGCCGAGACCACGGCGCCGCCCGCGAGGCGCCCGCTCACCGCGATCTGGTCGTGGACCGTCATCGGCGCGGCCCGCCCCGTGCCCTCCTCGTGCACGACGGGGCGCCGGGTCGCCAGGGTCGCCGACACCTCGGTGAGCTCGCCGAGCACCATGGTCACGGCGTCGATCGTGTGCCCGAAAGGGATGGTCAGCATCGTGCCGCCGTTGGCCCTGTCGATGAGGTACTCCCCGCCCGGCTCGAAGACGGGACCCCAGCGCCGCCCCGACGCCACCAGGCTGGTGGAGAGGACCTCGCCCACGTACCCGTCGGCCACCAGATCGCGGACGTGGCGGACCGCGGGCGCCGAGCGGGCCTGTAGCCCCGCGAACGTCCGCACCCCGGCCAGGTCCGCGGCCGCCGCGAGCTCCTCGGCCTCGGCCAGGCCGTTGCCCAGCGGCCACTCGGAGAGCACCGCCTTGCCCGCGCCGAGCGCCGCGGTGATCACCTCGCGGTGCAGCGGCACGCGCACGCTCACCACCACGAGGTCGACCTCGTCACTGCGCACGAGCTCCTCGGCGGAGCCGAAGGCCAGCGGCACGCCGTACTTCGCGCCGGCGGCCCGCGCGGAGGCGTCGCTCGACGCGGACAGGGCCCGCAGCTCGTAGCCGTCGAGACGGTTCAGGGCGGGCAGGTGGGACTGCGGTGCCCAGCCGCCGCGGGCGGAGAGGCCGACGAGGCCGACGCGGACGGGGGAGGGGGCGGTGGTGGTCGCGGAGTTCATGATCGGGACGGTAGGCGCGACCCCCTGATTACCCGCAAGGGATACAGCTATATTTTGGAAACCATGACTGGTCAGACCCGTAATGACGCCGCGGGGCGCCACGACATCTACGGCCTGCTCTGCCCCGGCCGCGCCGTCTTCGAGCTGCTCGTGAACAAGTGGACGGGCCTCGCGATCACCGCCCTGGAGGACGGGCCCCGCCGCTTCGGCGAACTGCGCCGCAAGCTGGAGGGCGTCAGCCCCAAGGTGCTCACCCAGACCCTGCGCCGCCTGGAGGAGAACGGCCTGGTGCGGCGCACGGTCTACGCCGAGGTCCCACCCCGCGTCGAGTACGAGCTGACCGATCTTGGCCGAGGCGCCCTGGAACCCCTCGCCCACCTGCGCATCTGGATCAGGGCCAACACGGGAAGGTTCACGGCGGGAGAAGGCGGGGCAGGAGAATGCGCCGCGGGGGAATGAGGCGCTTTGCCCGGACGTTGACGGCAGGAGCGGAGGCACCCTCCGTACCGATGACCGTACGACCTGAAGAGAGCAGTCACACACATGCGCGTCGAGATCTGGAGCGACATCGCCTGCCCCTGGTGCTACGTGGGCAAGGCCCGCTTCGAGAAGGCCCTCGCCGCCTTCCCGCACCGCGACGACGTCGAGGTGGTGCACCGCTCCTTCGAGCTGGACCCCGGGCGCGCCAAGGGCGACACCGCCCCGGTGCTCGCGATGCTCACCAAGAAGTACGGCATGACCGAGGAGCAGGCCCGCGAGGGCGAGCAGCGCCTCGGTGAGAACGCCGCGTCCGAGGGCCTCGGCTACCGCACCGAGGGCCGCGACCACGGCAACACCTTCGACATGCACCGGCTGCTGCACCTCGCCAAGGAGCGGGGCCGCCAGGACGAGCTGATCGGCCTGTTCTACCGCGCCAACTTCGCCGAGGAGCGCTCCGTCTTCGAGGACGACGAGCGCCTGGTGGCGCTCGCCGTCGCCGCCGGACTCGACGCCGACGAGGCGCGTGCCGTCCTCGCCGACCCGGAGAAGTACGCCGCCGACGTCCGCGCGGACGAGCGCGAGGCCGCGGAACTCGGCGCGGGCGGCGTGCCGTTCTTCGTCCTCGACCGCAAGTACGGCGTCTCGGGCGCCCAGCCCGCCGACGTCTTCGCGCAGGCCCTGGAGCAGGCGTGGGGCGGCCGCTCCCCGCTGACCACCATCGCCGCGGACACCGAAGTCGCCGAGGGTGAGGCGTGCGGCCCCGACGGGTGCGCTGTTCCGCAGCAGGGCGACGCCGTATAAGAGTGGGTCCCATGGGGATCAGCGCCGGCGCCGAGTTCGCGCCCACGACGACGTATCTCAACACCGCGAACTGCGGTCTGCCGCCGCGCCGCGCGCGCGAGGCCGTGCGCGCCATGGCCGCCGAGCTCGGCGACGGCAGGCCCGGCGGGGCGGAGGACTTCGGGTCCGTGGAAGCGGCCCGGGCGTCCTTCGCCCGGCTCGTCGGGGTGCCACCGGGCCGGGTGGCCACCGGCGGCTCCGTCGCCGTGCACGTCGGTCTGATCGCGGGCTCGCTGCCGCCGGGCAGCGAAGTCCTCTTCCCCGAAGGGGAGTTCGCCTCCGTCAGCACCCCCTTCGCGGTGCGCGGCGATCTCCGCGCGCGGTACGCGCCCTTCGAGTCGCTCGCCGAGGCCGTCGGCCCCGACACCGCGCTCGTCGCCTTCTCCGCGGTCCAGTCGGCCGACGGCAGGACCGCCGACCTCGCCGCCGTCCGTGCCGCGGCCGCCGCGCACAGCGCGCGCACCCTCGTGGACGCGACGCAGGCCGTGGGCTGGCTGCCGTTCGACGCCTCGCTGTACGACTACACGGTCACCGGCGCCTTCAAGTGGCTGCTCTGCCCGCGCGGCGCCCAGTTCCTCACCGTGACCGAAGAGGCCCAGAAGTCCCTGGTCCCGCTGCACGCGGGCTGGCTCGCGGCCGCCGACACCGACAACTCCTCGTACGGCCCGGTCACCGAACTCGCCCCCGACGCGCGCCGGTTCGACGAACCGCCCGCCTTCCTCGCCTACCGGGGCGCGGCCGCCGCCCTCACCCTCGTCGAGGAGACCGGCGTCGACGCGGTGCACGCCCACGACACCGCCCTCGCCGCCCGCTACCGCGCGGGGCTCGCCAGGATCGGCCGCACCCCGGTGCCCGGCACGTCCCCCATCGTCTCCGTGCCGGGCCTCGGCGACCGGCAGCCCGAACTGGCCCGCGCCGGGGTCGTCACCTCCGCACGCGCGGGACACCTGCGCGCCGCGTTCCACCTGTACAACACCGAGGCGGATGTGGACCGGCTGCTCGACGTGCTCTCCGGCTGAACCCTGGCGCGCCGGGCGGCTGGACGCCACGCTTGGCAGGGCGGGGCGGGCGCGCAGGGCGGCCGCGCGAGGTGGTGGTGCCGATGAAGCGGGCGTTCGACACGGCGGACGCGCGAGGCGGCCCCGAGCGGCCGCCGCCCGACGACGACCTGCACCGGCGCCTCGTCTACGGCGACGAGGCCGCGCTCGCCGATGCCTACGCCGCCTACGGCGACCTCGTGCTCCGCGTCGCCGCCCGGGTCACCCGCAGCCCCGCCGCCGCGGAGGACGTCGCGCAGGAGGTCTTCGCCCACCTCTGGAGCAGGCCGTACGCCTTCGACGCGCGCCGCGGCAGCCTGCGCGCCTGGCTCTCCATGCTCGCCCACCGGCGGGCCGTGGACTGGGTGCGCGGCGAGGAACGGCACCGCAAGGCCACGCACGTGGACGAGACGGTGCTGCGCGCCGTCCCCGCCCCGGGACCCGCCCCCGACGAGGCCGTCCTCGAACAGGAACGCTCGCTCCTGCTGCACTCCGCGCTCGCCCGGCTCCCGCTGCACCAGCGGCAGGTGGTGCACCTGGCCTATTTCGCGGGCCGGACGTACCGTCAGGCCGCGGTCGAGCTCGGCATCCCCGAAGGCACCGCGAAGACCCGCCTGCGGACGGCCCTGCGCACCCTGGCAGAGACCCTCGCGGACCCGCCCCTGCGAGGTGAGATCCCGTGACCACGGAACACGAGGACGTACGCGAACTGCTCGGAGCCTGGGCGGTGGAAGCGGTCCTGCCCGGAGACGAGCACCGGATCACGGCCCACCTGCCCGGCTGCGCGGCCTGCTCCGCGGAGGCGCGCAGGCTGCGGGACACGGTGCGGCACCTGGAGGGGCCACCGGCCCCGCCGCCGTCCGACGTCCCGCACGTGCTTTCCCGCGCGTTCCGCACCCGCGCCCCCGCCCTGCGCACCGCCCCGCACGCCGCGCCCTACGCGGCCGCGGTCGCCGGGCTCCAGGCGCTCCTGGGGGAGTTGGGCGAGCGGGGCGACTGGGAGACGCCGGTCGCGCACGACTGGGACGTGCACGACACCGTCGCGCACCTGATCGCCGCTGACGAACCGCTCGCGCTCCACCTCGGGCTGCACGCGCGCGTGCCCGCCTCCTCGGTGCCGGAGGGGGCGCCGTGGCGGGCGGCCTGGGCGGCGCGCACCTCCGACGTCATCGCCCACGAGCGGCTGCGCACTCCCGCGCAGACCGTCGCCACCTGGCGCAACCAGGCCGCGGGCCTGCTGGCGGCACCCGCCGCCCACGACCGTGAACTGGCCGCGCGCGCCGCGGTGTTGATGGGCGTACGGCTGCCGGTCGGCGACCACTTCCTGGTGCGGGCCTTCGAGGCGTGGGTGCACGCCGACGACATCGGCAGGGCGCTCGACCGGCGGGTGCCTCCACCGCGGGTCCCGCACCTGTGGCAGCTCGTCAGGCTCGCGGTGCGCATCCTCGACATCGCCCTCGGCCCGCAAGCACCGACGGTGGCGCTCACCATCGAGGGGGAGGGCGGCGGCACGGAGTGGATCCTGGGCGACACGACCGACGCCGTCCGCGCCGAACTGGTCCTGGACCCGGTCGACTTCTGCCTCCTGATAGGCGGCCGCCGCCCCCCGACCGACATCCCCCACGGCCTGTCGGGCGACACATCAGCAGCCCACCACCTCCTCACCCGAGCAGCCTCCCTGTCGTGGCTATAGCCCCACTCACCCAGACACGACTGACACCCACGCTGCGACGTCGCGGATAAGGGGCGCGAGGAACTGCGCGAGAAGCACGTCTGACGTCAACTCAACGACGACACAGGCAACGTCGCAGCCAGGGGCGCGGGGAACTGCGCGAGAAGCACGGCTCAGGCCCACTGGACGAGGTCACAGGCAACGTCGCAGTCAGGGGCGCGGGGAACTGCGCAAACGCACGGCTGACGTCAACTCAACGGCGACCCAGCCCCCGGCACGGCCCCCGGCAAGGCCCCGCACCGCGAATCCTCCCCCTCCACACAAAGACTCGCCTCAACCTTGGCCAGCAGCCGAGCCAACTCCACCCGCTCCCCCGCATCCAGCCCCGCAAGCGTCCGCCCCTCCAACTGAGCCCACGCCCCCTCCACCTGGGCCAGCAACCCGCAACTCGCATCGGTGGCCTCGACGAGAACGGCCCGCCGATCCGCCGGATCGGGCCGCCGCCGCACATGCCCGGCCTGCTCGAGCCGCTGGAGCATCTTCGTGACCGTGGACGGGTCGAGCTCGACCGCCTTGATGAGTTCGGACTGGCGCACGGGCCCCGCGTCCCACAGGTGCATCATCACGAACTCCTGGCCGGGGTACAGCCCGAGCCCCTTGAGCAGCTTGCCCGCGGCCACGCGATGCAGCCGCGCCACCCGGCTGACGGCGAGGCTGACGGGCCCCGCCTGCGCCACCCCGTGCGAGCCGGGGGTACAGACGGGGTCGCCGGCCGTTGCGGACGGTGCGGTGTCGGCCTTCATCGCGTGCTCCTGCTCCTGCTGCTGGTCGCGGGGTGCTCTCGGCGCATCTCCAGATACGTCCTCAGTATGTCGTCAGTATGTCTTCCAGAAGATTACCTTGGTCGGCCAATGAATGGGTTACAGTGGCATCCGGCGCAGATACTTGGCCGACCACATAACAACCTGCCCGGGAGTCCTGATGACCACCGCGTTCGACCCGATCGACCTGTCAGGCAGCCGCCTCGGCAACCGCATCGTCATGGCCCCCATGACCCGCAGTCGCGCTGGTGAGGGCGGTGTGGCCACGGATCTGACCGCCGAGTACTACGCCCAGCGCGCCTCCGCCGGACTGATCGTCACCGAGGGCATCCAGCCTTCCGTGGTCGGCCAGGGATACCCGGACACACCGGGCCTGCACAGCGCGGCGCAGGTGGCGGGCTGGCGCAAGGTCACCGACGCCGTGCACGCGGCGGGCGGCCGGATCTTCGCCCAGATCATGCACGCGGGCCGCATCGGCCACCCCGTGCTGCTGCCCGAGGGGCTCGTGAACGTCGCCCCCTCGCCGGTCGCCGCCGAGGGCCAGGTCTTCACGGCCGAGGGGCCCAAGGAGTTCATCACCCCGCGCGAGCTGACCGGCGCCGAAGTGCGCGCCACCATAGGCGACTTCGTCACCGCCGCGCGCAACGCGATCGACGCGGGTTTCGACGGCGTCGAGCTGCACGGGGCCAACGGCTACCTGATCCACCAGTTCCTCGCCCCGGGCTCCAACCGGCGCACGGACGAGTGGGGCGGCTCGCCCGAGAACCGCGTCCGCTTCGCCGTCGAGGTCGCCAAGGCCGTCACCGCGGAGATCGGCGCCGAGCGCACCGGCTTCCGCGTCTCGCCCGGCAACCCCTTCAACGACATCTCCGAGCCCGACCCGGAGCCCGTGTACATCGCCCTCGCGAAGGAGCTGGCCGCGCTCGACCTGGCGTATCTGCACGTCATGGAGGTGGGGGAGATCCGTGACCTCTCCAACAGGCTGCGCAAGGAGTTCGGCGGCACGTTCGTCCTGAGCCCGCAGACCGAGGGCCCCACCAGCCACGGCGCGCTCGCCCTGGTCGAGGACGGCACCGCGGACCTGATCGCCTTCGGCGCGCTGTTCCTCGCCAACCCCGACCTGCCTGCCCGCCTGCGGACCGAGGGCCCCTACAACACACCCGACCAGTCGACCTTCTACGGCGGCACGGAGAAGGGCTACACGGACTACCCGACGCTGTAGCACCGGCGGTACGCGACGTACCGGCCGTACGCGAGTCGGCCCGGCACCCACGGGGGGCGCCGGGCCGACTGACGTACGCGGCAGGCTACTTCACCGGCGTGAAGTCCCGCGCACCGATGAACTCGGGCCGTCGTACCGGTGCCGCGAACGGCTCGACCGCCGTGTTCTCCACGCTGTTGAACACGATGAAGACGTTCGACCGCGGATAGGGGGTGATGTTGTCCCCCGAACCGTGCATCGCGTTGCAGTCGAACCACGTCGCGGAACCGGCCTCACCGGTGAAGAGCCGGATCCCGTGGTCGGACGCGAAGTGGGTCAGCGTCCCGTCCGAAGGGATGCCCGCGTCCTGCATCTGCAGCGACCGCTTGTAGTTGTCCTTCGGCGTCGCGCCCGCACAGCCGAGGAACGTCTTGTGCGACCCCGGCATGATCATGAGGCCGCCGTTGGTGTCGTGGTTCTTCGTCAGCGCGATCGACACCGAGACGGTCCGCATGTTCGGCAGGCCGTCCTCCGCGTGCCAGGTCTCGAAGTCCGAGTGCCAGTAGAACCCGGAGGCGCCGAAGCCCGGCTTCACGTTGATCCGCGACTGGTGGACGTACACGTCCGAGCCGAGGATCTGCCGGGCCCTGCCCACCACGCGCGGGTCGGCGGCCAGCCTGCCGAAGAGCTCACTGATCCGGTGCACCTCGAAGAGGGAGCGGATCTCCTGCGTGCGCGGCTCGACGATGGAACGCTCGTCCTCCCGCATCGCGGGATCGTTCATGAGCCGTTCCAGCTCGGCGTGGTACACGCCCACTTCGTCCGGGGTGATCAACTGGTCGATCGCCAGGAAACCGTCCCGCTCGAACCCCGCCAGATCCCCGGCCGCGATCGGCCCTTCGGTACCCGGCTCGGACCACACCACGGGGTCCTTGCGTTCGATGAGCACCTCTTCGGCGCCTCGGGTCGGGTACAGGTCGGTGGTGCGTTCGGGTGCGGTGGTCATGGTGGTGCCTGCCTCTCCTCTCGTACGGCCCTGTTCGGGATGTCAGCGGACCGGTGGACCGGTCTCAGCCCTCGTCCGGCTCCGTGAGCAGCGGGTACACGCCGTTCTCGTCGTGGTCCTCACGGCCGGTGACGGGCGGGTTGAAGACACACAGGCAGTGGAAGTCCTCCTTGATCCGCATGGTGTGCTTCTCGTGCCCGTCGAGCAGATACATGGTGCCCGGCGTGATCGTGTACTTCTCGCCGGTCGTCTCGTCGGTCAGCTCGGCCTCGCCCTTGGTGCAGACGACGGCCTCGATGTGGTTCGCGTACCACATCGACGTCTCCGTACCCGCGTACAGGATGGTCTCGTGGAGCGAGAACCCCACGCGCTCCTTGGCGAGGACGATGCGCTTGCTCTCCCAGGTGCCCGATGCGGCCTTCACATGCCGGTCGGTGCCTTCAATGTCCTTGAACGAACGGACGATCACGGTGAGTTGCCTGCTTTCTTAACTGTCGTACGGTGAGGGGACGGCGGCCGTCAAGCGGTCTCGCGCACGGCGCGTGCCAGCGTCCGCAGCCCCTCGTCCAGCTCGTCGGGCGTGATCGTCAGCGCCGGAAGGAGCTTGACGACCTCGCTCTCGGGGCCGGAGGTCTCGATGAGCAGGCCGAGCTCGAAGGCGCGCTTGGCCACCTTGCCCGCCCGCTCCTTGTCGCGGAACTGGATGCCCCACACCAGGCCGCGCCCGCGGTACTCGACGGTGTCGTCGGGGTACTCGGCGCGCAGCGCGCTGAGGGTCTCCTCGATCTGCTGGCCGCGGGCCAGGGTCTGCTTCTCCATCGCGGGGCCGTCGGTCCAGTACGTCTCCAGGGCGGCGGCGGCCGTGACGAAGGCCGGGTTGTTGCCCCGGAAGGTGCCGTTGTGCTCGCCCGGCTCCCACACGTCGAGCTCCGGCTTGAACAGGCAGAGCGACATGGGCAGGCCGTAGCCGCTGATGGACTTCGACACCGTCACGATGTCCGGCGTGATGCCCGCCTCCTCGAAGGAGAAGAACGCGCCGGTGCGGCCGCAGCCCATCTGGATGTCGTCGACGATGAGCAGCATGTCCCAGCGCTCGCACACGTCGGCGAGCTTGCGCAGCCACTCGGCGCGGGCGACGTTGATGCCGCCCTCGCCCTGCACCGTCTCGACGATCACGGCCGCCGGGGTGTTCAGGCCCGAGCCGGAGTCCTCGAGGAGGCGCTCGAACCAGATGAAGTCGGGGGTCTGGCCGTCGAGGTAGTTGTCGAACGGCATCGGCGTGCCGTGCACCAGCGGGATGCCGGCGCCCGCCCGCTTGAAGGCGTTGCCGGTCACCGCGAGTGAGCCGAGCGACATGCCGTGGAAGGCGTTCGTGAACGACACGATCGACTCGCGGCCCTTGACCTTGCGGGCCAGCTTCAGCGCCGACTCCACGGCGTTGGTGCCCGTCGGGCCCGGGAACATGACCTTGTACGGCAGGTCGCGGGGGCGCAGGATGACGTTCTGGAAGGTCTCAAGGAAGGCGCGCTTCGCGGTCGTCGACATGTCGAGGCCGTGCGTGACGCCGTCGCGCTCGATGTAGTCGATCAGGGCGCGTTTCAGGACCGGGTTGTTGTGGCCGTAGTTGAGCGAACCGGCTCCGGCGAAGAAGTCGAGGTACTCGTGGCCGTCCTCGTCGAACATGCGGCTGCCCTGCGCGCGGTCGAAGACCGTAGGCCAACCGCGGCAGTAGCTGCGCACCTCCGACTCCAGGGTCTCGAAGACGCTCAGGTCGGGCTGGGTGATGGTCACAGCGAATCTCCTGGGAGATGAGGTAGTGCGGGGGAGGTGGGGGGTGTTGAGGGAAAGCCGGGGGAGTGGGGCGGGGAGCCGGGCGGGCGCCCGCCGTCCGTCGTCGCTCAGTGCGGCAGTGGCTCGATGAGGTAGAGCACCTCGGGCTCGTGCCCGTCGTCGGGGAACAGGCCCGCGTCGAACAGGACCGTGCGCGCGACCGATGCGCCGTGCCGCCTCGCGTACGAAGTGAAGAGGGCCTCGGACGCCGTGTTGTCGGGCGAGATGGTCGTCTCCAGGGAGTCCACCGGGTGCGTGGCGGTCACCTGCGCGGTCAGCCCGTCGAGGAGGGCGGCGGCGAGGCCCTTGCCGCGGTGCGGGTGGTCGACGGCCACCTGCCAGACCATCAGGGTGCCGGGTCGGTCGGGGCGGATGTAGCCGGTGATGAAACCGGCCACCTCGCCGTCGGCGTCCCGCGCCACCACGGAGGTCCGCGCGAAGTCACGGCACCACAGCAGATAGCTGTACGAGGAGTTGAGGTCAAGCACCTTCGAGTCGCGGGCGATCCGCCAGATCGCGGCGCCATCGGCGACCACGGGACTGTCGAGTCGCAGTCCCTCGGGCATTTTTTGGAATTTCGCTTGCAGGTCGGTCGGTAGATCGGCTTGTGCAGCGGTCATGCGGATTGAATTTACCGAGCAATTCCTGGGATTGCATCGAGCAAAGGGGTTACGTGAGAGCGGTCCATGTGTTATCACGCGGGGGTGCGCGCCCGCACGAGATCCCGACCATTTATGGTGATTTGCCCAGGAGATAGTGCACAAAATGGACGCGATGTGGAGTGCGTCACAGATCAACAACTGGTGCGGGGTGGGTCCGAATTACGGTGGTTGGCGCTGTTGAAACCTTAGTGTTTAGGTCCCCGGAAAGCGGGCAGAAGAATACGGGAAGCTGTGCTTCTCGGGTTTATAAACAATTCGCGATAATGCCTTGAGGGCGTCTGAGGGAATTCAATGGAAGAGGAGTCCCGGAAGGGGTGCGGGGAACTGCGCGACAAGCCACGACGAACGCGCGGCCGCCCGCGACCCGCACCCTGCCCCCGGGTCGCGGCGGCTAGCTCCAGGCGTCCGTCACCGCGCGGCGTGCCGCCTCCAGGTCGACCGTGAGGCCCGACTCCGTCATGGCCGCGCCCAGGGCCGCGAGCGAGGCGTGGACGACGCCGCGGGTCGCGTCGGGGCCGTAGTGGTTGACGCGGATCATCTCCTTGGCGAGCGCCCCGCCCCCGGCGACCAGCGGCAGTACCGGGTCCGCGGCGAGCGCCCTGGCGACGAGCTCGGAGGCGTCGACGCCCGAAGGCGCGCGCAGCGTGGTGGCGACCGGGGCCGCGTCCCCCGCCTCGTACACGTAGGGCTCGAGACCGCCGCCCAGCGCGAGCGCGCCCGCGCGCGTGGCGGCCGCGGCCGTGGCGTGCCGCGCCATCAGGGCGTCCAGGCCCTCCGTCTCGATCCGCTCCACGCACGCCTCGAGCGCCAGCATCTCCAGCTGGGCGGGCGCGTGCAGCAGCGCCTTCCTGCCGCCGTCGATCCAGCGCTCCTTCCAGTCCAGGAGGGAGAGGTAGGAGCGGCGCGGCGCCTGCGGGTTGGCGGCCAGGCGCTGCCAGGCCCGCTCGCTGACCGACACCGCGGAGACGCCCGCGGGCCCGCCCATCGCCTTCTGCGCGCCGATCACGCACAGGTCCACGCCCCACGCGTCGGGCAGCAGCGGCTCGGCCGCCACCGAGGCCACCGCGTCCAGCATGAACAGCGCGCCGTGCTCGCGCACGACCGCGCCGATCTCCGCGACGGGGTTGGTGTTGCCGGTCGCCGCCTCCGCGTGCACCAGCGAGACGAAGTCGATCTCCGGGTGCGCGGCGAACGCCTGGCGCACCTGCTCCGCGGTGACCGCCGTGTGGAACGGCACCGCGAGGTCGATCACCGTCGCGCCGCAGTCCCGCAGCCAGTTCCCGAACGTCTGGCCGTACGGCCCCGTGATCACGTTCAGCGCCGTCGTGCCGGGTCGCGCGGCGCCCCTGATGCATCCCTCCAGGGGCAGCAGGGCCTCGCCCTGCATGATCACGACGTCCTGCTCGGTGGCGAGCAGCCCCGCCACCCGCGCCTCGATGGCGGCGAAGTGCTGGGCGCTCAGCGGCGCCAGGTCCAGAAAGGGGTGCGTCACAGTACTGCTCACGTCACTGCTCACTTCGCTCACGAGTTCGTTCGGGCTGCGGTACCGAGCGTACCGGCCGCCTTTTAGGCTGCTGTTCATGAGCGATCACGCGGTGTTGCACGTGAAGGGGCGGGTGCTCGTAGGGCCCGAGGACGTACGGGGCGAACTGTGGGTGGTCGGAGGGCGGGTGACGTACGACCGCCCGGTCGGCGCGGCGGCCGCCGAGATCCGCACCGTCGAGGGGTGGGCCCTGCCCGGCCTCGTCGACGCGCACTGCCACGTCGGCCTGGACACCCACGGTCCGGTGGACGCCGCCACGGCCGAGAAGCAGGCCCTGACCGACCGGGAGATCGGCACCCTGCTGATCCGCGACGCGGGCTCCCCCTCCGACACCCGCTGGATCGACGACCGCGAGGACCTGCCGAAGATCATCCGGGCCGGTCGGCACATCGCCCGCACCCGGCGCTACATCCGCAACTACGCCCACGAGATCGAGCCCGACGACCTGGTCGCCTACGTCGCCCAGGAGGCGCGGCGCGGCGACGGCTGGGTGAAGCTCGTCGGCGACTGGATCGACAGGGACGCGGGCGACCTGACGGCCTGCTGGCCCCGCGGCGCGGTGGAGGCGGCGATCGCCGAGGCCCACCGGCTCGGCGCCCGCGTCACCGCGCACTGCTTCGCCGAGGACTCCCTGCGCGACCTGGTGGAAGCGGGCATCGACTGCATCGAGCACGCCACCGGGCTCACGGAGGACACGATCCCCCTGTTCGCCGAGCGGGGCGTCGCCATCGTCCCGACACTGGTCAACATCGCCACCTTCCCCGACCTCGCGGCGGGCGGCGAGGTCAAGTTCCCGCGCTGGTCCGCCCACATGCGCAGGCTCTACGACCGCCGCTACGACACGGTGCGCGCCGCGTACGACGCCGGGGTGCCGGTCTACGCGGGCACCGACGCGGGCGGCTCCCTCGCCCACGGCCTGGTCGCCGCCGAGGTCGCCGAACTGACCCTCGCGGGCATCCCCGCGGTCGACGCACTCTCCGCGACGACGTGGGGCGCGCGGGAGTGGCTGGGGCGTCCCGGGCTCGTCGAGGGTGCGCCGGCGGACCTCGTGGTGTACGAGGCGGATCCGCGGGCGGACGTACGGGTGCTCGCGGCGCCTCGGCGGGTCGTGCTGAACGGGCGGGTGGTGGGTTGACCGGCCGTTACGCCAGGTCTCACGGGTCGTTGATCTACCCCCTTCTGCGACTTCACCCCCCGATACGAGGGTTGCTTCAGAGGCTCAAGGGAACGCCCGTGCCTCCCGATTCGAAAGCAAGGTCGGAAACCTCCCTTTGGAGTGAACTCACGCCAGGTTGCTGACCGTTCACTCTCAGTGCGTAAAGATTCCCGCGTCGCCCTTCGTCGAAGGAGGGCGACGCCCTCGGCGCGCACGTGATGTCCCCATGTGGCGTGCGCCGTCGGCGGCTCCATTTCTCCTGTGGGGGTTCCACCACTTTGAACAGCAACACGTTCCGCATGCCCGCGCGCCGCATCTCCGCCGTCGCGATCACCACCGCCCTGGCCGCCGGTCCCGCGGCCCTCGTCGGTGCCGGGTCCGCGCAGGCGACCGGGGGCGGCGGCGACGGCACGCGCGGCGGACGCGCGGACGCCGTCGTGCTGCGGACCGGACTCGACGTCTCCCTGCTCAACAAGACCGTGAACGTCCCGCTCAAGGTCTCCCTGAACGAGGTGCAGGCGCCCGCCGACGCCGAGAAGACCGCGCTGACCGCCCGGTTGGACGGGGTCGACGGAGGCCAGCCGTTCAGCGTCCTGCGCGCGGACGTGGCGACGGCGCGGGCCACGGTGAAGGGCGGCAGGGCGGAGGGGTACAGCAACGTCGCGCGGGCCAAGGTGCATGTGCCCGGCCTGCCGCTGCTCTCCCTCATCGAGGTCGACCAGGTCACGTCGAAGGCGGTCTGCGAGGCGGGCAAGCGGCCCGTCGCCGAGGCGAACCTGCTGGGCGGGGTGACGGTACTCGGCAAGAAGGTCACGCTGACCGCGTCCGGGACGACCGAGGTGAAGGTCCCCGGCGTCGGCGAGGTCCGGCTCGACCTGTCACGGACGCGGACGACGTCGCGCACGGCGGCGGCGACGGCGCTGCGGCTCAAGGTGTCGGTGAATCCGCTGAAGCTGAACGTGGCGGAGGTGGAGGGAACGGTGACGCTGGCGGGCGCCGGCTGCGAGTCGCCCGCGGGGAAGCCGCGCGAGGAGACGGGGACGGAACCCCAGGGCAAGCCGGAGCAGCCGGTGCAATCGAAGCCGGAGCCGAAGACGGAGGCGAACCTGGCGGAAACGGGGGGCAGTTCGGTGACGCCATACGTAGCGGGTGGAGCGGTGGCGCTGCTGGCGGCGGGCGGCGGGGTGGTGACGCTCTCGCGCCGCAGGCGAGGCTGATTCGGGCGGGGCGCCTTGGGGGGGCGTCTGCGTGTGTGGGGGGCTTCGCTGTCCTCGCGGCTGCGGGCCGGTGGGGGTTGCCGCGCCAGCGGCTGTCGTGGGGGCGGGGCGGCGGGGGTGTGTGCGTACTGGCCGTCCTCGCGTCTGTGCCCCGGTGGGGGTTGCGCCGCCAGCCGCCGTCGTGGGGGCGGGGCCGCGGGGGTATGTGCGTACTCGCCGTCCCAGATGACCGCCAACGGACTTGCTTCCCTGCCCCCGTCACTTATGTGCTCCGTGCGCACATACCCCCACGTCCCCTCGCGCGCGCTCGCGACCGTCCCCCCGGCGGGGGTTCCCGTCCTCACCCCCACCGGGCCGCGGTCGCTGTTCGACCGGAGGGGACGTGGCGGTATGTCCGCCCGGAGCACTTGCGGCCACGTGCCGAGGTGCCCTGAGTGTGGCGGCCATCTGGGACGGCGAGGACGGACATACCGCCGCGGCCCCGCCCCACAACCGAGCCCCAACGCGCGATCCGGTGCGGATCAACGGGTGGGTGGGTGGGAAAGGCATCCGCCGCGAAGCGGCGGCGTAGTCGCTCCTACAGGCCCCCCCGACGCAGAGAGTCCCCGAACACCGCGAGAAACCCCGCAGAAGTGCTCCGATCACGAACCGCGAGCCGAATCCAGTCAGGCCCCAGGCCAGGAAACGTATCGCCACGCCGCACCGCATACCCCCCGCCCCGCAAGCGCTCACGCACCACACCCGCCCCCGGCACCCGTACGAGAACGAAGGGCCCCTCCGCAGGCTCCACCACCCGTACCCCGAAAGGCGCCAACTCCGCCAGTCCGGCCAGGAGATGGGACCGGTCCGAGGCCACCCGGTGCGCCGCGTGCCCCGCCTCCGCGAGCGCCCGGGGCGACACGCACGCCCGCGCCGCGGCGAGCGCGGGCGTCGACACGGGCCACAGCGGCTGCGCCTGCTCGAGCGCCGCGATCGTCTCCGGCGCCGCGAGCACGTAGCCGATCCGCAGCCCCGCGAGCCCCCACGTCTTGGTGAGGCTGCGCAGCACCACGAGCCCCGGCACGTCGGTGCGGCCCGCGAGGGCCTCGCGTTCGCCGGGCACCGCGTCCATGAACGCCTCGTCCACCACGAGGTGCCGCCCGGGCCGCGCGAGCCCGGCGACGGCCGCCGCCGGGTGCAGCACGGACGTCGGGTTGGTCGGATTGCCGACGACCACGAGGTCGGCTTCCTCCGGCACCGCCGACACGTCGAGCCGGAACCCGTCCGCCTCCCGCAGCAGCACGCGCCCCACCTCGTGCCCCGCGTCCCGCAGCGCCGCCTCCGGCTCGGTGAACTGCGGGTGCACGACGTAAGGGTGACGGACCTTCAGCGCGCGAGCGATGAGCACGAACGCCTCCGCCGCGCCGGAGGTGAGCAGCACCCGGTCCGGAGTCACCCCGTGCCGGTCGGCCACCGCCCGCCGCGCCTCCCGCCCGTCGGGATACGCGGCGAGCCCGTCGAGCGAGGCGTGGATGTGCTCCTTCAGCCACGCCGGGGGAGTGCCCGCCCGCACGTTGACCGCCAGATCGGTGAGGCCCGCGCCGTCGTCGCGTACCTCCGCGTCCCCGTGGTGCCGCAGATCGGGACCGGGCGAGGGGGGCGTGTGCATGGGCTCGAGCTCCCTGGGTTCGGTGCCGGAGGACACGGCAGGCGGTTCGTCCGGGCGGCTCGCGATCGCGCAGGTCGCCATCGCGGGGCGCCCGTGCGGCGTCGACTTCCTTTTGGGTACGAGGAGTTCACCACCGGCCCGCAGCGCCGCGGCCTCCGCGACCGAGGGCGTTCCGACGGCCGCGCGGGACCGGTCGGTCGGGTTGGGCACCGGAACCCGGGCCAGTTCCGCCGCCGGGTACGCCACGAGTGGCACCCCGAGCCGCGCCGCCGCCGCGACGATCCCCGGCTCCTCGGCCTTCGCGTCGACCGTCGCCAGTTCGACGACGGCCTCCAGGGAGAGCCCCGCGTCGCGCACGGCGTCCCTGACGAGCCCGAGCACCTCCGCCGCGTCGGCGTCCTCACAGGCGCCCACGCCGACGACCAGGGCGGCGGGCGCGGGCACCGTACCGGCGGCGAGGTCGGCGTCGGCCATGAGCGGTCCTTTCGTACGAGGGAGAGGGAGGGGCACGGCGGCTGCGGATGTGCGCCGCGGTGGGTCAATCGGTTAGCAAGGTGCCATGGCGGTGTTCGTGGCGCTCGGCGCCTTCCTCATGACGCTGGTGGGCGGCTGGACGGCCCAGCGGGTCACCGACCGGCGCCATCTCGTCCTGGGCCTCGCGGGCGGCCTGATGCTCGGCGTGGTCGGGCTCGATCTGCTGCCCGAGGCGCTGGAGGCCGCGGGCGGGCCCGTGTTCGGCGTCCCCGCGGCCCTGCTCCTGTTCGTGGCGGGCTTCCTCGTCGCCCATCTGGTGGAACACCTGCTCGCGGGCCGCCACGCCGCCCACGGCGCCGACGAGCACGCGAACGGCCGGGTCCCCGAGGTGGGGCTCACGGCGGCCGCCGCGATGGTCGGGCACAGCGTCATGGACGGCGTCGCGATCGGCGCGGCCTTCCAGGTCGGCGGCGGCATGGGCGTGGCCGTGGCGCTGGCCGTCATCGCCCATGACTTCGCGGACGGCTTCAACACGTACACGATCACCAGCCTGTACGGGAACGCCCGCCGCAAGGCCCTCGCGATGCTGTTCGCGGACGCGGCGGCCCCGGTGGTGGGTGCCGCGTCGACGCTCCTCTTCACCATTCCGGAGCAACTGCTCGGCGGCTATCTCGGCTTCTTCGGCGGGGCGCTCCTGTACCTGGCCGCCGCCGAGATCCTGCCCGAGGCGCACCACGACCACCCGGCCCGCTCGACCCTGCTGTGCACGGTGGCGGGCGCCGCCTTCATCTGGCTGGTGGTGGGCCTCGCGGGCTGAGCCACGAGGGCCGGTGCGTACGGCTGCGGTCACGTCGCGCATCTCTCGACGAACCGGCGGGCGATGCCCGGCTCCGCCGCCCAGTGCGTGTGCAGATAGCTGGCGTGCACGTTCTGCCGCACGAAGCCCTCGACGCGCCGTTCGGGCTGGTGCAGGCCCCAGGCGGGGGACTCCCCGGCCCCCGGCTCCACGACCGTGCGGTGGAACTCGTGCCCCCGCATCCGGGTCCCCGCCACCGCGAGCACGCTGTCCGACACGGCGACCGCGTCCCGGTACCCGAGCGTCAGCCGCTCCGACATCCGCGCGTCGGCGTCGAGCACCCCGCACATCGGCTTCCCGTCGAGCTCCCGGGAGAGGTACAGCAGCCCCGCGCACTCGGCGGCCACCGGCGCCCCGGAGAGCGCGAGCGAGGCCACCGCCTTCCTGAGCGGCTCGTTCGCCGACAGCTCGGGCGCGTACACCTCGGGGAAGCCGCCCCCGATCACCAACCCGGCGGTCCCGTCGGGCAGTTGCTCGTCGTGGAGCGGGTCGAAGGGGACGACCTCCGCCCCGGCGGCGGTGAGCAGCTCGGCGTGCTCGGCGTACGAGAAGGTGAAAGCGGCCCCACCGGCGACGGCGACCACCGGCTTCGCGCCGGCCGCTTGACGCGTACTCCGTCCGGCGCCGGAAGGATTTTCAGCCCGTCCGGCGTTCGAGGACGAACTCGGCGAAGCCGGTGACGACACCAGCCCCGGCGACCACGCCCCACCCCGGAGGGCAGGCGCCGACCGGGCCAGCGCAAGAAGAGCGTCCAGATCGCACCCGCCCCGCACCTGCGAGGCCAACGCGGCCACCGAATCGACCGCGTCGGCCCGCCGCTCGGCGACCGGCACGAGCCCCAAGTGCCGAGAGGGAGCACTGACTTGCCCCACCCGGCGCAACGCGCCCAGTACCGGCACCCCGGACTCCTCGAGCGCCTCCCGCAGCAGCGCCTCGTGCCGGTCCGAGCCGACCTTGTTGAGGATGACGCCCGCGACCCGCACCTCGGGGTCCCACGAGGCGAAGCCGTGCACGAGCGCCGCAACGGACCGCGACTGCGACGACGCGTCGACGACCAGCACGACCGGCGCCCGCAGCAGCTTGGCCACGTGCGCTGTGGAGGCGAGTTCGCCCTGCCCTGCCGCCCCGTCGTACATCCCCATCACGCCCTCGACCACGGCGATGTCGCACCCGGCTGCCCCGTGCGCGAACAGCGGCGCGACCAGGTTGGGCCCGCACAGGTACGCGTCGAGGTTGCGTCCCGGGCGTCCGGTGGCGAGCGAGTGGTAGCCGGGGTCGATGTAGTCGGGCCCGACCTTGTGCGGGGAGACGGCGAGCCCGGCGGCCGCGAACGCGGCCATCAGGCCCGTCGCGACGGTCGTCTTGCCGCTGCCCGACGACGGCGCCGCGATGACGAGGCGAGCTACCACTCGATGCCCCTCTGGCCCTTCTGCCCGGCGTCCATCGGGTGCTTGACCTTGGACATGTCGGTCACCAGGTCGGCGAAGTCGATCAGCTGCTGAGGGGCGTTGCGGCCGGTGATGACGACGTGCTGGGTGCCGGGACGGTTCCTGAGCACCTCCACGACCTCCTCCGGGTCGATCCAGCCCCAGTGCATCGGGTAGGCGAACTCGTCGAGGACGTACAGCTTGTACGTCTCCTGCGCGAGGTCGCGCTTGACCTGCTCCCAGCCCTCGCGCGCCTTGTCCTCGTTGGTCAACTCGCCCTCGGCGGGGGCGCGTTGGATCCACGACCAGCCCTCGCCCATCTTGTGCCAGTCGACCGTGCCGCCCTCGCCGGACGCCCCGAGGACCTTCAGCGCGTTCTCCTCGCCGACCTTCCACTTCGCCGACTTCACGAACTGGAAGACACCGATCGGCCACCCCTGATTCCAGGCCCGCAGCGCGAGCCCGAACGCGGCGGTCGACTTGCCCTTGCCGATGCCCGTGTGGACGAAGACGAGCGGGCGGTTGCGGCGCTGGCGCGTCGTGAGCCCGTCGTCCGGTACGACGCTCGGCTGTCCCTGCGGCATTAAGCGGCCCTCCTCGAAGGCGAGTTCATTCCCTGTACGTCCTTGACGAGACCGGCGATCGAGTCCGCCCGCAGCTCGTCGAGGGTGACGGCGGTGCCGCCGAGCTCGCCCGCCAACTGGGCCGCGAGACCCAGGCGTACGTAGCCCGACTCGCAGTCGACGACCACCGAGGCGACCCCGTCGGCCGCGAACAGCCGTGCGGCGCGGCCCGCTCGGGCCACCGGCTCGACGCCTCCGGTCGCCCTGCCGTCCGTCACCACGACCACCAGGGGACGCCGCGCGGCGTCCCGCAGCCGCTCCACGCGCAGCACGTCGTGCGCCTTGAGCAGGCCCGCGGCCAGCGGCGTGCGGCCACCGGTCGGCAGCGATTCGAGGCGGGCCGCCGCCGCGTCCACCGACGACGTCGGCGGCAGCGCCACCTCGGCGTCGGCGCCCCGGAAGGTCACGAGCCCCACCTTGTCGCGCCGCTGGTAGGCGTCCAGGAGCAGCGAGAGCACGGCGCCCTTGACGGCGCTCATCCGCTGCCGCGCCGCCATCGACCCGGAGGCGTCCACCACGAACAGCACGAGATTGCCCTCGCGCCCCTCGCGCGTCGCCTGCCGCAGATCGTCACGGCGTACGACGAGTCCGGTGCCGACGCGTCCGCGCGCCCTCTGGTGCGGGGCGGCGGCCTGCACGGTCGCCGCCAAGTGCAGCTTGGTCAGGGCGCCTTGGGGGCGCCGCGAACCCGTCGTACGGCCGTGCTCGGTACGCGCGCGTGAGCGCCGCCCCGCCGCGCCCTCGCCGATGCCGGGCACGCTCAGCATCTTCGTGCGGAACGGCTCGGCGGCGCGCACCGCCTGCTGCTCGCCCGCGCCACCGGGCGCCGGGGCGGGGGCCTGCGGGGCGGGTGCCTCGTCCTGACCCTTGCCCTCGCCCTCGCCCGTGCCCTCGCTCCCGCCCTGGTTCTGGGACGGCAGTTCGGGGGAGCCGGGTCCCTCGCCCGCCGGGGGCTGCCCGCCGCCTCCGCCGGGCCCGTCCGGATCGGGGTCGTCGTCACCGTCGGGGGAGCCGCCCCCCTCGGGCTCGGGCGCCTCGTCCTCGCGGGCCTCCTCCAGCGTCTCGTCCAGCTTGTCCTCGTCCAGGCCCGGCGCGTCGAAGGGGTTGCGGCGCCTGCGGTGTGGCAGCGCGAGCAGCGCGGCCTGGCGCACGTCCTCGCTCTGCACGTCGGTGCGGCCCCCCCACGCCGCCAGTGCCGTCGCGGTGCGCGCCATCACGATGTCCGCGCGCATCCCGTCCACCTCGAACGCCGCGCAGGTCGCCGCGATCTGCCGCAACGCCCCGTCGCCGAGGGTCACTTGGGGTAGCAGCGCCCGCGCGGCCACGACCCGCTCGCGCAGCGCGCTCTCGTCGTCGTACCAGCGCCCGGCGAAGCCCTCGGGGTCGTCGTCGTAGGCGAGCCTGCGCCGCACGACCTCGACGCGCTGGTCGGTCTCGCGGGAGGCGGCCACCTCGACGGTGAGGCCGAACCGGTCGAGCAACTGCGGCCGCAGCTCGCCCTCTTCGGGGTTCATGGTGCCGACGAGCAGGAAGCGCGCGGCATGCCGGACGGACACGCCTTCGCGCTCCACGTACGAGGCGCCCATCGCGGCGGCGTCCAGGAGCAGGTCGACCAGGTGGTCGTGGAGGAGATTGACCTCGTCGACGTAGAGGATGCCGCGGTGCGCGTCGGCGAGCAGCCCGGGTTCGAACGCCTTGACGCCCTCGGCGAGCGCCCGCTCGATGTCGAGCGCGCCGACGAGCCGGTCCTCGGAGGCGCCCACGGGCAGTTCGACCATCCGCGCGGGCCGCGCGGTGGCACCGCCCGCCTCGTGCGGCCCGTCCGGGCAGTTCGGGTCGGCGGCCGAGGGGTCGCACGAGAAGCGGCACCCGGCGACGACCGGCACCTCCGGCAGGAGCGCCGAGAGCGCGCGCACGGCGGTGGACTTGGCGGTGCCCTTCTCACCCCGCACGAGCACGCCGCCGACGGCGGGCGATACGGCGTTCAGCAAGAGCGCGAGCCGCAGGTCGTCCTGCCCGACGAGGGCGGTGAACGGATACGGGGTACTCACAGGGCCTCCTTGGTACGTTCTGGTGCTGCTGACGGCGCCGGCGTCGGTGCGGGCGCCCCCGGCGGAATGAACGGCAGACCCGTCGGCGTCCCCTTCTCGATCAGGGCCAACAGCGCGTCCGTGTCCGCGTGTTCTTCGATCAGGTCACCGAGCAGGTCGAGCTGTTCCTCGCGCAGCGCGCCGAAGCTGGTGTCGGGCGCGGGCACGAAGCGCCGTCCGGCCGCGCGCGCCACCTCGGTCAGGAACCGGCGCCGGAACGCGTCGCTCTCCAGCGACCCGTGCCAGTGCGTGCCCCACACCTCGCCGACCCGGCAGCCGTCCAGGAAGGGTTCCCCGCCCACGACGTCGGCCACGCCATGGTGGATCTCGTATCCCTCGACGCGCTCCCCGAGTGCCTCACCCACCGGCCGCGCGAGCGTCTTCTCGCGGGCGAACCGCACCCGTACGGGCAGCAGTCCGAGCCCGTCCACGGAGCCCGCCCGCGACTCGACCTCGTCCTCGATGTGCTCGCCGAGCACCTGGAAGCCGCCGCAGATCCCGAGCACGGGGCGCCCCTCCGCGGCCCGGCGCGCCAGGGCGGCGGCGAGCCCCCGCTCGCGCAGCCACTCCAGGGCGCGCACGGTGCCGCGCGTGCCCGGCACGACCACGAGGTCGGCGTCGACGAGCTCCTCGGCGCGGTCCACGAACCGCACGACGACGCCCGGTTCGGCGGCGAGCGCGTCCACGTCCGTGAAGTTGGACATCAGGGGCACGGCGCAGACGGCGACCCGCAGCACGTCGTCGCCGACCGGCGGCGCGACCACGGACTCCCGGACGGCGCCGCGCAGGGACACCCGCAGGCCGTCCTCCTCGTCGATGCCGAGCCCGTGCTGGAAGGGCAGCACGCCGTACGTACGCCGCCCGGTGAGCCCGTGCAGCATGTCGAGCCCGGGTTCGAGCAGCGAGACGTCCCCGCGGAACTTGTTCACCAGGTACCCCGCGACCAGCTCCTGGTCCTCGGCGCTCAGCAGCGCCGTCGTCCCGAAGAAGGACGCGAAGACCCCGCCCCTGTCGATGTCGCCGACCACCAGGACGGGGAAGCGGGCGGCCCGCGCGATCCCCATGTTCACGATGTCCGTGCGCCGCAGATTGATCTCGGCGGGACTGCCCGCGCCCTCACAGATCACGGCGTCATACGTGCCCCTGAGCTCCTCCAGGCATCCCACGACGGTCTCCAGAAGCGCCGCCTGCCGTCCCCCGTGGTAGCCGCGCGCACTCATCTCGCCCACCGGCTTGCCCATGAGGACGACCTGGCTGGAGCGGTCGCTGCCCGGCTTGAGCAGCACCGGGTTCATCAGCGCGCTCGGCTCCACCCGCGCGGCCTGGGCCTGCATGGCCTGCGCACGCCCGATCTCGGCGCCTTCGTGCGTGACGAAGGAGTTGAGGGACATGTTCTGCGCCTTGAAGGGCGCGACGGACACGCCCTTGCGCGTCAGCCACCGGCAGATCCCCGCGGTGACGACGCTCTTGCCCGCGTCCGACGTGGTCCCCGCGACCAGCAGCCCGCCGCTCATGCGTCTCTCCGTTTCCGCCGGGCGGCCGCCACCGCGACCCCCAGCGCCAGCCAGCTCACCCGTCGGGAGAGCTTCACGGCCCGCTCGATGTCAGGGACGCGTACGGCGCGCCCGTCCGCGTTCAGGACGGGACGGTGCTCGACCCGCCCCGCGTACGAGAGGGTCCCACCGAGCCGTACGCCCAACGCCCCCGCGAAGGACGCCTCGACGGGCCCGGCGTTGGGGCTGGGATGCTTCCCGGCGTCCGCGCGCCAGGCCCGCGCCGCGCCGCGCCGCGAGTCGCCCGCGAGGGTCGCGAGGACGGCGGTCAGCCGGGCCCCCGGCCATCCCATGACGTCGTCGAGCCGGGCGGAAGCCCATCCGTAGCGCCGGTACCTGGGCGACTTGTGCCCCACCATGGCGTCCAGCGTGTTGACGGCGCGGAAGGCGACGAGCCCGGGCACGCCGCCGAGCGCCCCCCACACCAGCGCACCCACCACGGCGTCGGAGGTGTTCTCCGCGACGGACTCCACGACGGCCCGCGCGATCCCGTCGGCGTCCAGGGCCTGCGGATCCCGTCCGCACAGGTGGGGCAGCCGCTCCCGCGCGACCTCGATGTCACCGGCCGCCAGGGCGCCGCCGACGGCCCGCGCCTCACGGCCGAGCGTCGTCCCGCCGACCACGGCCCAGGTCGCGGCGGCGGTCAGCGCGACGGATCCGGCGCGTCCGGCGGGGGAGCGGCGTACGAGAGCGGTGGCGAGGGCGGCGGCGCCCGCGGCGCCACCGGCGCACACCACGGCGTGCAGGGCGCCCCACCCGCGGTGGTCGCGCCACAGCACCCGCTCGACGGCACCCGCCGCACGGCCGAACGCGGCGACCGGGTGTCCCCGGCGCGGATCGCCGAGCAGCAGGTCACCGACGAGCCCGGCGGCGGCGCCGTACGCGAAGTCGCGATCGGCACTCACGGGGGGTCAGCCGGTCGCCGTGCCGAGGAGCTGACTCGTACTCGGAAGGGGAACCGGCAAGGGGCGGCCGCGCATGGCGATATGTCCTCACTCAGGGTGTCCGCGCCCTGGTTCGACGTGATGCGGCGGCGCGAGTTCCTGGCTTCCGGGGAGGTCGCTCCCCGATGACAGTGGCGGGACCGCGCCGGATTCGCACCGGCTTCCTCACCTGCCGCCGTAGTTGGCCCCGGCAGTCCACCACGCCCCGCGAACGCCCGTCAACTCGCCGTTGACCTGCGGCGGGAGAGTGTGCGGAGCCCCACACACGACGGTGGGGTGCGGGACGCGCACGCGCGTCCCGCACCCCACCGGTGAAGCTTGTCGTCAGGCGACGATCAGATAGATCCCGTACGCCACCGCTGCCGCGCAGAGCGCGAAGCAGGCGTACGCGCCGGTGCGGGCCATCGCCGCGGAGCCGCCGCCGGAAGAAGCTGCCGCCTCCTGCTTGGAGAGGCCGACGATGCCGAGCGTGAACAGGCCCACCAGGGCCACCGTCACCGCGAGGCTGACTCCGAAGACGGAGCCGAGAGCTGCCCAGTCGATGCTCATGCTGATCCGTCCTTACACCGTCGCGGGCCTGGCGGGGTCCGCCATGGCGCCGGTCGTGGTCGTGGTCGGGGCCGAGATGGTGGCCTTGACCGGGTCTTCGGAAGAGGCGTCCGCGGCGGCCGTCGTGCCCACCGGGGGCGGGGAGACGGCGGCGATCGCGGTGGTGACGACGCCCGCGGGCTCGGCGTCCTTGGCCGCGCCGCCGATCTCGTCGTCGGTGACGTTGGTGTGGTCGATGGCGTCGCGCCGCGAGAGGGCCCAGATCACGGCCGAGCCGCCGATCAGGATCGCGGCGGTGACCGCGATGCCCCAGGGGCCCTGCTTGGTGAGGAACTCGGCACCCGCGCCGACCAGACCGGCGGCCGGCAGGGTCAGACCCCACGCGACGAACATCCGGGTCGCGGTCGACCAGCGGACCACGCCGCCCTTGCGGCCGAGGCCCGCGCCCATCACGGCGCCGGAGCAGGACTGGGTGGTGGAGAGTGAGAAGCCCAGGTGCGAGGAGGCGAGGATGACCGTCGCGGCGCTGGTCTGGGCGGCGAAGCCCTGCTGCGGCTGGAGGTCGGTCAGGCCCTTGCCCATGGTGCGGATGATGCGCCAGCCGCCCAGGTAGGTGCCGAGGGCGATGGCCACACCGGCCGAGACGATGACCCACATCGGGGGGTTCGCGCCGGGGTTGAGGACACCGCCGGTGACCAGGGCGAGCGTGATGATGCCCATGGTCTTCTGCGCGTCGTTGGTGCCGTGCGCCAGCGAGACGAGGCCCGCGGAGGCGATCTGGCCCACGCGGTAGCCCTTGGCGGTGGCCTTGGTGTCGGTGTTGCGGCCGATCCGGTACGTCAGGCGCGTGGCCAGCATCGCGGCGATGCCCGCCACGAGCGGCGCGGCCAGGGCCGGGATCAGGATCTTGGTGACGACGGTGCCGCCGTTGATCGACGACCAGCCCATCGACATGACCGCGGCGCCGATGAGGCCGCCGAAGAGCGCGTGGGAGGAGCTGGAGGGCAGGCCCACCAGCCAGGTGAGGAGGTTCCAGAGAATCGCGCCGACGAGCGCGGCGAAGATGACCTCTGTCTTGAGGCCGTCCTCGTTGACGATGCCGCCGGAGATCGTCTTGGCGACTTCGACGGAGAGGAAGGCGCCGACGAGGTTGAGCACGGCGGACATGGCCACCGCCGTCTTGGGCTTGAGAGCGCCGGTCGAGATGGTCGTCGCCATCGCGTTGGCAGTGTCGTGGAAACCGTTCGTGAAATCGAACACGAGAGCGGTAACGATCACGATCCCGAGGAGAAGCGTGATGTGTTCCATTTACCCAGGCTTCTGTTGGACGTCAGTGGCATGTGGAACGTAGGCAACCTGGGTGAACGGAAAGTGAACTGGGCCGGGCGGTGCGGTGACCCGAAGCGGAGTGCCACCACTCCGTCTCTGCCAGGTGTCTGACGAAGATCGTACGGAGTGGTGGCGCGAGGCCCGGAATCTGGGCGGAGTGTCGGCTTCCGGGGCCCTTCGGCTAGCCCCTGGCGAACCGCTTCAGCGCGGCCGTCGAGCCGTTGAAGAGATTCTGATCACCCGGCAGTCCGCCGTGGTTGTCGTACTGCCAGAACGTCCAGTACGCCCAGCCCCTGGGCAGTGACCCCGCCGACGACGACCAGTGCGCGAGCCACAGGGCGTGGTCCGGGGCGAAGGCCCCGCTGCCGCCCGTGCAGTCGTTCCACCACTTGGCGGTCGTGTAGATCACCGGACGGCGTCCGGTTCCCCGCTTCACCGCGTCGCTGAAGTCCCGGATCCACTTCACCATCCTGGCCTTGCTCAGGCCGTAGCAGTTCCGCTTGCCGTACGGGTTGTGCTCGATGTCGAGCGCGGGCGGCAGCGTCCCGCCGTCCGCGCGCCAGCGCCCGCCGTGGCTCAGGAAGTACCGGGCCTGGGCCGCGCCCGATGACGTGCTCGGCACCGCGAAGTGGTAGGCGCCGCGGAGCAGTCCCGCCGCGCGCGAGCCGTCGTACTGCTGGTCGAAGTAGGGGTTGAGGTAGGAGTCGGACTCGGTCGCCTTCACGTAGACGAACCGCGCGCCCTTCTCCCTCGCCCGCTGCCAGTCCACGTTCTTCTGGTGCGAGGACACGTCGTGGCCCCGAGGCCCGCCCGCCGCCGAAACCGGAACCTCGGCGAGGGCGCTGCCGGCGACGGCGAGCGCCGCCACCGCTGCCGCCGCGAGCCGGGTACGACGACGGGACGATCTGTGCTCACGAGCCATGTTTCCCCTGCCTTGCGGACGCCCGGATTCCTGCGGACGCCTGGATTCCGCCCTATGGTGAGCGCTGCCCCGCTGGCAGGATCACCGCATGACTGAGCAACGACAGGACGCGGGGCGGGACACGGCGGGCGAAGCGGGCGGCGCGGGCCGGGACGCCGTCGAACAGGCGTGGGCCGAGCTGGTGGAGACCGCCCGCAGAACGGTGCGCGAGGGCCTGGTCGTCGGCACGTCGGGCAACGTCTCCGTCCGCGTCGGCGGCACGGTCCTGGTCACCCCGAGCGGCGTGCCCTACGACCGGCTGACGCCCGGGGACGCGCTCGGCGTCGACCTCGAAGGGCGGCAGCTGTTCGGCGACCTCTCGCCCACCAGCGAGCTGCCCATGCACCTCGCGATCTACCGCGAGACCGACGCGGGGGCCGTCGTCCACACCCACGCCGTGCACGCCACGGCCGTCTCGATGCTCGTCCCCGAACTCCCCGCCGTCCACTACATGACGGGCATCCTCGGCGGGCCCGTCCGGGTCGCTCCGTACGCCCTGTACGGAACGGAGGAGCTGGCCGAGAACATGCTGCACGCCCTGCGCGACCGCACCGGATGCCTCCTCCAGAACCACGGAACGGTCACGTACGGAGACTCGCTGTCCCAGGCGTACGACCGCACGGCCCAGCTGGAATGGATGTCCCGCCTCTGGCTCACGGCGAGCTCGCTGCCCGGCCACACCCCCACACTCTTGTCCCCGGACCAGCTCCGTGAAGCGGAGGAGAGGCTTCGGGGGTACGGACAGCGGCGTTCCTGACCCGCGCCCGACCGCGCGGCCGCGCGGCGGGATCACCCGGCGGGCACCGCCCACTGGCCCCGCACGCTCCCGCCCCGGACACTGGAGCCGTGCGCCCAGCCAAAGCGACGGCAGCAGCCGTCACCGTAGCCACCGGAGTCACCGCCGCTCTCGGCGCGGCCGCAGTCGCGGCGGGCCGGTACGCGAGCGACGCCGCCCTCAAGGCCCCGGCGGGCCGCCCCCTGCCGACGGAGCCCCGACTCACCGTGCACGCCACGGCCGCGGGCCAGATCACCCTGACCCGCGCCCTGGCGAGCCTGCGCCCCGGCACCTACGGACTCGGCGGCGACGGCACGCACGCCGTCGTCGGGCCCGTCCTGGAGTCGGCGCCGCACGCGGCGGACACCGTCGTACGCCGCCTCGAAGCCGTCACCCACGGCACCCTGGAGCCCGGCGCGAAGGTCTGGCTCACCCCGCAGGTCCACATCGGCGACCCGCACGCCGCGCTCGGCATCGACCACGCGGACGTCGACATCCCCGGCGAACTCGGCGGCCTGCCCGCCTGGTTCGTGCCGGGGGCCCGCGACACCTGGGTCATCGCCGTGCACGGCCTCGGCACGACCCGCGAGCACTCCATGGTCCTCATGGACTTCCTGCACCGCCAGCGGTTCCCCGTGCTCGCCCTCGCCTACCGGGGCGACCTCGGCGCGCCCCGCTCGCCGGACGGCCTCGGCCACCTCGGCGAGACGGAGTGGCGCGACCTGGACGCCGCCATCCGCTACGCCGTGCGCTACGGGGCCGAGCGCGTCGTGCTGCTCGGCTGGTCCACCGGCGCGACCATGGCCCTGCACGCCGCGGCCCACTCGGCGCTGCGCGACCGCGTCAGCGGCCTCGTCCTCGACTCGCCGGTCCTCAACTGGGAGACCACGCTGCGCGCCCTCGCCGCCGCCCGCCGCACCCCGGGACCGCTCCTTCCGCTTGCGGTCCGTGCGGCCCAGGGCCGGACCGGTCTGCGCGGCGACCGCATCCTGGAGGCGGCCGATCCCGAGGTGCTCAAGGTCCCCACCCTCCTGGTGCACGGCCCCGACGACGTCGTCGCACCCTGGGGACTCTCCCGCCGCCTCGCCCAACAGCGCCCCGAGCTGGTCACGTTGCACACCGTCCACGACGCGCCGCACGGCGCCATGTGGAACGCCGACCCCGCGGGGTACGAAGAGGCCCTGCGCCGCTTCCTCACCCCTCTCATGTGACGTGATGTGACCGCGGATCCGATCGTTCGAACCTCCTGAACCGACCGTTCGAGACCGTCTCCAGAACGCCTCCTTCGCCATTCCGTTTGGGTTTTCTGACCGTCAACAGGAAGACTGCTCCTGTGACGTCCCGTACCCCGCGCGACTCCAGGCTCCGACTCGTCCGCGCTCCCCACCCGAGGGCCGAGACGCGAGGAGAGGCCCAGCGCGACTCAGCGCGCCCCCTTTCCGCCGCCCCGGGCGCGGTGAGCGACCGCCGTGCGCGCCGTCCCGCGCCCCGGCCGCCCGAGGGCACACCGGCCCCCGCCGAGCTGGCGAGGGCGGCCCGCGCCGGTCTCGCCGACGCTGTACGGGTCGCGCGCTGGGCCGACGCGGCCCTGCGCCCAGGACCCCGCCGCTCCGGAACCACCCCCGACGGCAACGGCACCCTCTCCGACGCCACCGCCGAACGGGCCGCCGCCGAACTGGGACTGACCACCGATCAGGTCCGCGCCGACTGGGACACCGCGCGGCTCGCGGGCCTCATCGAGGTGCACGGCGACAGCGCGCGGCCCGGCTGGCGGCTGCGCGTCTGGAACCGCGACGACACCGCGGTGCTGCGCGGCTGGGTCGCGCTCTTCGACGCCTGGTCCCTCGCCCACCCCGCGCCCCTCGACCTCGCCCCGGCGGCGGTCGCCGAGGCCGTCGAGGCGATGCCGCAGGTGCTCTCCTTCCTCCAGCTCTCGGCGGGCCCCGTCCCCGTGCCGCAGCTCCTGGACCTCCTGGACCAGCGCGTCACGGAACTGCGCACCGAGCGCTGCGAGATTCCCTACGGGCCGCCCCTCTCTCCCGACCCCGCCGAAGAGGCGCCGCTGCCCGCCCTGCTCGACTGGGCCCTGCGCGGCCTCGCCGTCGTGGGCGCGCTGACCTACGCCGAGGGGCAGGCCACGCTCACCCCGCTCGGCAGCTGGGCGGTCTGGGTCAAGCTGGAGCAAATCTGCGTCGCCGCGCAGAGCCCCGCCGGGCACATCGAGCAGTCCGCCGAGGACATGCTGCGCGGCTGCGTACGACTGCGGCCCAACGCGGCGCGCGTCGAATACCGCGCCTGGCTCGCGGCCCGCCCCGTCGGCAGCGCCGTCACCGACCTGCTCACCGCAGCCCGCGGCGAGGACGCCCTGCTGCGCGGCCTGGCCTTCGAGGCGCTGCGGGTGGTCGGTGCCCCGGCCGAGGCGGAGGTCAGGACCGTCCTCGACGAGACGTCGCTGCGTCCGTACGCCCTGCTCTGGCTCGCCGAGCAGGAGGGCGCCGACCCCGAGGACGTCCACCTCGTGCTGAGCCGCGAGGAGTCGACCTGGCTGTGGATCGACACCGCGGCGGCCGTCGCGGACCACGGCGAGGCGCAGGTCCTCGTCCGGCACCTGGAGTCGGCGGTCCAGCCCACCGTGCCCGCGCTGCTCGAAGAGGTGCGCAAGGCGGGGCACCCCCGCACCGTCCAGGTCCTGGTCGCCCTCGCCGCGGCCCACCCCGATCCGGCGCTCGCCAAGGCCGTGCGCCGTGCGGCCTTCCAGGTGCACACCGGCGGGGAGTGA
Organism: Streptomyces formicae; assembly: GCF_002556545.1. Lineage (NCBI taxonomy): Bacteria > Bacillati > Actinomycetota > Actinomycetes > Kitasatosporales > Streptomycetaceae > Streptomyces > Streptomyces formicae. Next base: position 2,143,704 of record NZ_CP022685.1, on the reverse strand, counting down.
CCGGACCGGTTCAGGCCCGGGTCTCGGGCGCGTACGTCCCGAAGCTCCACACGTTGCCCTCGGCGTCCCGCGCCATGTAGTCCCGGGAGCCGTAGTCCTGGTCGGTCGGGGGCATCAGGATCTCCACGCCGTGCTCCTTGGCCCGCTGGTGGTGGGCGTCGACGTCGTCCACCACCAGGTACACGCCGCACGGCCCCGCGTCCTTCATCACCTGGTCGAAGAGGCCGCCCCGGCCCTTGGAGCCGAGCATCACCGCGCCGTTGCCATACGTCAGTTCGGCGTGCATGACGCTGCCGCCCTCGCCCTCGTACACACTCGCCTCGGTGAAGCCGAACGCCTCCGTCAGCTGCTGGATCGCGGCCTTCGCGTCCGCGTACAGCAGGGTGGGGAAGATGGTCGGCCGTGCGCTGTCGTCGCCTGCCATGCCGATCGCTCCGATCCGTGAAAAGTGATCTGCTCCGCCAAAAGTGATCTGCTTCACATCTCTTCACAGTCTGGCATCCGGCACCGACAACGCCCGCCGGAGCCGCCCGAGGCCCCGGCCCGCCCCGCGCACGGTTCAGCGGAACGTGTTGCACTGCCCCATGTCGCCGGTGCGGTAGCCCTGGTAGAACCACTGCTGCCGCTGCTCGGCCGAGCCGTGCGTCCAGGACTCGGGGGTGACGCGCCCCTGGAACTTCTCCTGGATCCGGTCGTCGCCGACGGCGGCCGCCGCGTCGAGGCCGTCCCGGATGTCGTTGTCGTCGAGGCTGCTGATCAGCGGCTTCCCGGTGCGGTCGTCGGGGCTGCGGGTCGCGTGCCGCGCCCAGACCCCCGCGTAGCAGTCCGCCTGGAGCTCGACCTTCACGGCGTTGCTGTCGCGGCCCGTGCGCCCGTCCTGGGAGCGTTGCAGGGTTCCCATGAGGTTCTGCACGTGGTGCCCGTACTCGTGGGCCACCACGTACGCCTGCGCGAAGGGCCCGCCGTTGGAGCCGAATTTCGTCCGCAGTTCGTTGAAGAAGCCCAGGTCCAGATAGACCTTCCGGTCGCCGGGGCAGTAGAAGGGGCCGACAGCCGACGTCGCGGTCCCGCAGGCGGTGCCCACGCGGTTGGTGAACAGGACGGTCTGCGCGGGGGAGTAGGTCGCCCGTCGGCGCTGGAACTCCGGGCGCCAGAAGTCCTGGACGCTGTTGACCACCGCCACGATGCGGCAGTCCTCCTTGGCGTTGGCGTCCCGGCCCGTGCGGCAGCTCTGCTGCACCTGCGCGAGCGACGAGGAGGAGGCCGAGGGCTCCTGGTCGCCGGAGGAGAGGCCCAGCTGCTCGGGGCCCACTCCGAAGAAGAGCCCCAGGAGCAGCGCGATCAGACCGGCGATGCCGCCGCCGACCGTCGCCCTGCCGCCGGGGATCCGACTGCCGCGCACATCCTGCACCTCGGAGGTGTCCAGGTCGGCGTCGTCGTCGAACTGCATGGGCGCACCCCTCTGCCTCGCGTCCGGGACGGCACACGTCGCCCCGCGCGCCGAGCTATCGGCCACTTCATCCTGATATGCCAGCCCTCGCGGGGCGCCGGACGGAGGTCCGAACGGGGGACGCGGGCCGCGCCCCGCGCCGTGTCGCGACGGCTCCGGGCGCCCGTAAGGGGCCCCGCGGCTACGCTCTGCGCCTGATCCGTGGGCAGTGGTTCCGAAGGGGGCGTCATGTCCGTTCTGCCGGTCGAGGCGACCGACACGACCGCACCACCGCCCGAGGCCGCCCCACCGTCGGCGGACCTTCCCCTGAGGGGCTTTCCGGCCCCGACAACCGCCCCGACAACCGCCCCGGCCTCCCGGCGAGGCACCCGCATCGCGCTCCCCGTCGCCCTGGCCCTGCTCGCCGTGCCGCTCATCACCGCCGCCCACCACTCGCGGCTCGCCCCCTACGGAGACCACCTCACCGTCCACACGCGCGTGGCGGACGCCGAGCGCGCCGGGGAGCCCGAGCTGCGCAGGGCGGGCCGGGCCGTCGAGGCGTACGACCCGGTGAGCGGCAAGGCCCGGTGGACGTACGCGCGCGAAGGGCGGCGCCCCCTGAAGACGCTCGGTGCCCCCGGACACGCCTTCACGCTCTGGAGCGACGGCCTGGTCACCGACACCGCGCGGGCCGACGGCGGCTCCGTGCGCTGGCACCGCGCCGCGCCCGGCAGCGCCGCCTGGCTGCGCGGCGAGGCGGCCCGGGGCGGTGCGGGGGTCCTCCAGCCGCTCACCCCCGGCGCCCGCATGCTGGCCGTCGTCACCCCGCACCGCGTCGCCGCCTACCGCGCCGTGGACGGCGACCTGCGCTGGGTGCTGCCCGCACGACCCGGCTGCGCCTTCGTACCGTCCCGCGCCGTGCGCACCCGGGGCGCCCTCCTGCTCGCCCAGCCCTGTGCGAGCCCGGGTGCCTCCTGGACGTCCCAGGTCATCGCGGTGGACGACTACGGCAGAATCGTTCCCGGCCGTACACCGCTGGGCAACGGGGACCTCGGGCCGGAAAAGTAGTTGCGGGGGCCCGTTAGACTGGCTGCCATGGCAGCTCCTCTTCTCAGTTGGACGGCATAGACACCGGTCCCGAGTACCTCAGTCGTCCCACTCGCCGTCCACTCTGCTCAGGAGTACCCCCGTGATCACCGCTTCCGGCATCGAGCTGCGCGCCGGCGCCCGCATCCTCATCGAGAACGCCACCTTCCGTATCGCGAAGGGCGACCGCATCGGCCTCGTCGGCCGCAACGGCGCGGGCAAGACCACCCTCACCAAGTGCCTGGCCGGTGAGGGAATCCCAGCCGGCGGCACGATCTCCCGCTCCGGAGAGGTCGGTTACCTCCCGCAGGACCCCCGCACCGGCGACCTCGACGTGCTCGCCCGCGACCGCATCCTCTCCGCGCGCGGACTCGACGTCCTGATGCGCAAGATGCGCGAGAACGAGCAGCGCATCGCGAACGGCTCGGGCGCCACCCGCGAGAAGGCCCTCAAGCAGTACGAGCGCCAGGAGACGGAGTTCCTCACCAAGGGCGGGTACGCCGCCGAGGCCGAGGCCGCCACCATCGCCGCCGCGCTCAACCTCCCCGACCGCGTGCTCGGCCAGCCCCTGCACACGCTCTCCGGTGGTCAGCGCCGCCGCATCGAGCTGGCCCGCATCCTCTTCTCGGACGCCGACACGCTCCTCCTGGACGAGCCGACCAACCACCTCGACGCCGACTCGATCGTCTGGCTGCGGGACTACCTGAAGACGTACCGCGGCGGCTTCATCGTGATCTCCCACGACGTCGACCTCGTCGAGACGGTCGTCAACAAGGTCTTCTACCTGGACGCCAACCGCGCCCAGATCGACGTCTACAACATGGGCTGGAAGCTCTACCAGCAGCAGCGCGAGTCCGACGAGAAGCGCCGCAAGCGCGAGCGCCAGAACGCCGAGAAGAAGGCCGCGACGCTCCACTCGCAGGCCGACAAGATGCGCGCCAAGGCCACCAAGACGGTTGCCGCGCAGAACATGGCGCGCCGCGCCGACAAGCTCCTCGCGGGCCTGGAGGCGGTGCGCCAGAGCGACAAGGTCGCCAAGCTGCGCTTCCCCGAGCCCTCGCCGTGCGGCAAGACGCCGCTCATGGCCGAGGGCCTGTCGAAGTCGTACGGCTCGCTGGAGATCTTCACCGACGTCGACCTGGCCATCGACAAGGGCTCGCGCGTCGTCATCCTCGGCCTCAACGGCGCGGGCAAGACCACCCTGCTCCGGCTCCTCGGCGGTGCCGAGAAGCCCGACACCGGGGAGGTCATCGAGGGCCACGGCCTCAAGCTCGGCTACTACGCCCAGGAGCACGAGACGCTCGACCCCGAGCGCACGGTCCTGGAGAACATGCGCTCGGCCGCCCCCGACCTCGACCTCGTCGAGGTGCGCAAGACGCTCGGCTCGTTCCTCTTCTCCGGAGACGACGTCGACAAGCCCGCGGGTGTCCTCTCCGGCGGTGAGAAGACCCGGCTCGCGCTCGCGACCCTGGTCGTCTCCTCGGCGAACGTGCTCCTGCTCGACGAGCCCACCAACAACCTCGACCCGGCGAGCCGCGAGGAGATCCTCGGCGCGCTGCGCACCTACAAGGGCGCGGTCGTCCTCGTCACGCACGACGAGGGTGCGGTGGAGGCGCTCCAGCCGGAGCGGATCATCCTGCTCCCGGACGGCGTCGAGGACCTGTGGGGCCAGGACTACGCGGATCTGGTCGCCCTCGCCTGAGCCGCGTTCCGGTGCCCCGGGCCTGGTCCCCGGGGCGTCCACCGCGCTTGATCGAACCATTGATCCACTGGGTATGGATCATTCGGCCGATCCGTGATCCCCCATCTGTGTGAGCTGTCCTCGTACCGAGGTGTGTCATACACGGATTGTGGCGCCGTCCTGGCAAGGGCGCGGCTCTCCCGACCGGCACGGCGCTGACCTGGCGCTTCGTCCCGCTACTGGTTCGGCCGTACCGGATCCCACGCGCGGAATCGTTAATTCCACTCGTGGTGTCCGCTTCGGGAGCGGCAAACCTCGTCGTACGGACCTTGCCGAATGGGTGGCCAGGAAGCCCGGGAGGGGTGATCATGAGAAGTCCAGAGCGCACTTCCCATGAGGAGGCACGGGTGGCCGAGACTCTGAAGAAGGGCAGCCGGGTAACCGGCGCCGCGCGCGACAAGCTCGCGGCAGACCTGAAGAAGAAGTACGACGGCGGTGCGAGCATCCGGGCGTTGGCCGAAGAGACCGGCCGCTCGTACGGTTTTGTGCACCGGATGCTCAGCGAGTCCGGCGTCACGCTGCGAGGACGCGGCGGGGCGACGCGAGGCAAGAAGGCCGCCGCAGGCTGACAGCAGGCGGCACGCTGTTCCGTGGTCCGATGGTGACCACCCGGTCGATCGTTCCGCCAGGTCCTTCGGGACCTGGGGGTGACCCCTGATCGGCCGGGTGGTTACTGTGCAGTCACTTACGGGCGCTTCCCTGCGTCCGGCCCGACCGCACCCATCGGAGGCACCCATGGCTTCGTCCGACAGCGAGCTCGCACCGGTTCTCGACAAGGACGGCGTAAGCCTCACCATCGACGAGGCCGTCGCCACGGTGACGCTGACCAATCCGGCCAAGCGCAACGCCCAATCTCCCGCGCTGTGGAGGGCGTTGACGGAGGCAGGTCGGCTGTTGCCCGGCAGCGTCCGCGTCGTGGTGCTGCGCGGTGAGGGCAAGTCCTTCTCCGCGGGCCTCGACCGGCAGGCGTTCACGCCGGAGGGCTTCGACGGCGAGCCGTCCTTCATCGACATGGCACGCGGCGAGGACGGTTTCCTCGACGCGACCATCGCCGAGTACCAAGAGGCGTTCACCTGGTGGCGGCGGGCCGACATCGTGTCCATCGCCACCGTCCAGGGGCATGCCATCGGCGCCGGCTTCCAGCTCGCGCTCGCCTGTGATCTGCGGATCGCGGCGGACGACGTGCAGTTCGCCATGCGCGAGACCAGCCTGGGCCTGGTCCCCGACCTCACCGGCACCCATCCGCTGGTGGGGCTCGTCGGCTATGCCCGCGCCCTGGAGATCTGCGCCACCGGGCGCTTCGTGCACGCGGACGAGGCCGAGCGCGTGGGCCTCGCCAACCTCGTCGTGCCCGCCGACCAACTCGACGCCGCCGCCAAGGACTTGGCCGCGGCGCTCGTCGCCGCGCCCCGGGACGCCCTCATCGAGACCAAGGCGCTGCTCCAGGGCGTCGCCGACCGTACGTACGAGGAGCAGCGCGTCGCCGAGCGCGCCGCGCAGGGCCGCCGGCTGCGCGACCTCGCGGGCCTCGGCGACTGAGGTCGTCCGACGGCGGTGACGCGTACCGAGGTCACTCCACGGCGGTGACGAGCACCGCCACCGAAGGGCGGTCGGACAGGGCGTCGCCGACCGCCGCGCGGACCGCGAGTGCCACGTCCAGGGCTCGGTGCTCCCGGTCCGTCGCGAGCTCCACGCGCGCGTGGCGGCGCGGCAGGGCGTCCTGCGCCGCGTGCTCCTCCAGGTGCACGGCCGGGCCGAGCGCCTCGGTAAGTCGCGCCACACCAGGCACCGAGAGGGCCGCCCGCGCGGCCCGCGCCGCGTCGCCGTCTCCTTCGGGCGTCGCCGCCGCGGCCGCTTCTGCGGTCGGCCGCTCCGCCGCGTCCTGGGACCCCGCGTCCTCGTCGTCGAGCAGCGCCGTCACTCTGAGATCCACCTCGGCGACCACCAGACCGATCCGGTCGGCCGCCTCGGACAGCACCGTCCGCAGCCGCGCCGCCGCCTCGGGCAGCGGCCGCGCCGTCGTGGCCGCCACGTCCGCCGTGATCCGCAGCGGTCCGGGCGGCAGCGCGCTCGGCGGTGGCGGTACCGCGGCGACGTCCTTCCGTTCCGGATCGGCGACGCCGATGCGCAGGTCGCCCGAATGGACCCCTGCGACCTGTCCCGCCGCACGGCGCAACGCGGCCACCGCCGCCGTCTCCGTCACCCATGTGCCGTCCGCCGCTCCGCCCAGTGGCAGCACCCGGCCGAGGCCGAGCCTGCGGCGTACCGCCTGGGTCCACCCATCACCCGTCATGACCCCAGCCTGCCGCATCCCCGGCGCGCAGCCGCGCAACCGCACCTAATGTGGACCAAGGGAACAGATCCCCACTCGACATCCCCTTTCGGAACGGACGGGACGGCGATGACCGACACCGGACAGCGGAACACGTCTCAGACGCTGGAGAAGGATTCCCCCGACACGTCGGCGGGGAAGACCACGACCAAGCGCGGCGGCGGCGATCCAGCCGGCCGAGGGCGCACCACCATCGCGGACGGCGTCGTCGAGAAGATCGCCGGACTCGCCGCGCGCGACGTGGAGGGTGTGCACGCGATGGGCGGCGGCCTCGCCAGGACCTTCGGGGCCGTGCGCGACCGCGTCCCCGGCGGCACCAAGTCGGTGACGCGCGGCGTGAAGGCCGAGGTCGGCGAGGTACAGACGGCGCTCGATCTGGAGATCGTCGTCGAGTACGGCGTGTCGATCGCCGATGTCACACAGGACGTGCGGGAGAACGTGATCGCGGCCGTCGAGCGCATGACCGGGCTCGAGGTCGTCGAGGTCAACATCGCCGTGAGCGATGTGAAACTGCCCGACGAGGACGACGACGAGCCTCAGGGACGCCTCCAGTAGGAGCAGGACGTCTCGCTAAGGAGCGCACGATGAGCATGGCCGTGATCGGCATGGTGGCCGGAATGGCCCTCGGCTTCGCCGGATACTTCGGCGGGTTCGGGGCGTTCCTCCTGGTGTCAGCCCTGGGCGCCATCGGGTTCGTGGCAGGCAGGTTCCTCGAGGGGGACCTGGAACCCGGCGAGTTCTTCCGCGCCCGCGGCGACCGGCGGCGGTGAGCGGTGGCGGCACAGGTCGCGCCCGGGGAGCGCGGCGCGACCCGGATCGCCGACCGGGTCGTCGCGAAGATCGCCGCACGCGCCGCGCGTGAGGCGCTGGCCGCGGTGCCCGCCGACGGCGCGCCGCCGCACGCCACCGTCTCCGTCAGCCACGACACCGCCCGGGTCCGCATCAGCCTCGAACTGGACTACCCGAGCGACATCGGCGGCCAGTGCGGCGACGTGCGTCGCCGTGTCGCCCAGCGGGTAAAGGCGTTGGCGGGAATGGACGTGCCCGAGGTGGCGGTCCAGGTGGAGCGGCTGCACTCGGCGCAGGTACGCGCCGCGGCACAGGGGAGGACACGATGAGCGAGCCCCAAGGGGGCGGCGGCACCCGGCCGCTGCCGGTCATCGAGCAGACGGAGCAGGCGGAGCGGGCGGAGGGCGAGCTCGACCAGTCGGCCTCCGCAGCCGCCTACCGGCCGCTGCCCACCCTGTCGGAGGACGAGGAGAAGGCGGGCCGGTTCTGGTCGCCGCGCCGGGTGCCCGCCACCCTCCTCGCGCTGCTGCTCCTGGGCGGCGCGGGTCTCTTCCTGTACGACGTGGTCGCCGTGCGGGCCGACCACCCCGCGATGCACTGGCGGCGCGTCCTGGCCCGTGAGCTCGGCGAGCGGCCCCTGGACGACACCGCGGTCCTCGCGGGCGCCGCCGTGGCCGCGCTCCTCGGGCTGTGGCTGATCGTGCTCGCCGCGACCCCCGGGCTCCGTGCCGTGCTGCCGATGCGGCGCACCCACGCGGACGTACGCGCCGGGCTGCACAGGGGCGCCGCCGCGATGGTGCTGCGCGACCGGGCCATGGACGTGTCGGGAGTGCAGTCCGTGCGGGTCCGTATGACCCGCTCCAAGGTCGATGTGCGGGCCGTCTCGCACTTCCGTGAACTCGACGACGTGCGCGGCGACTTGGACGCCACGCTCGCCGACGGCATCCGCGATCTGGGCCTGGCCAGGGCCCCCGGCCTCGCGGTGCGCGTCGCGCGGCCGGGCAGGAAGGGGTGAGCGCGATGCTGCGGAGCGTCAACCGTGTGGTCATCGGGCTCGTCGGGCTCGTGCTGTTCGTCGTCGGCGGCTCCGTGCTCGCCGTCGGCCTCGGCGCGTCCCCGCCCTCCTGGTGGATCCACGACGACCGGCACGACGTCCTGGTCAGCGCCGCCGACCGGGCGCGCTGGCGGGACGAGGGATGGTTCTGGCCCACCGTCATCGCGGCACTCGCGGTGCTCGTGCTGCTCGCGCTGTGGTGGCTCTCGGCGCAGTTGCGCAGGCGGCGGCTCTCGGAGGTCCTGGTGGAGACCGGCGACGGCGAGGGAGCGCTGCTGCGCGGGCGCGCCATGGAGAGCGTGCTGAGCGGCGAGGCCGAGACGCTGGAGGGCGTCGAGCGCGCCCAGGTCGCCCTCACCGGGCGGCGCAGCACCCCGCAGGCGCGCGTGGAGCTCGTACTGGAACCCCACGCCACGCCGTCCGAGGCGCTGCACCGGCTCTCCGCCGAGGCCCTCGCGCACGCCCGCGACTCCGCGGGGCTCGCGAGTCTGCCCGCCACCGTGCGGCTGCGCGCCGTCAAGCACCGTGCCGAACGTGTGAGTTGAGCCCCGCCGCCGCTGCCGGGGGCGTCCTCAGAAGCCGCTGAGTGCCCCGCCGTCCACCGGCACCATGATGCCGGTGAGGTACGACGCGGCGGGCGAGAGCAGGAACGCCGCCGTGCGGCCGAACTCCTCGGGCGTGCCGTAGCGGCGCAGCGGAATCCTTGCCTCGTTGGCGGCGCGGGTGGCCTCCGGGTCGGGCGAGAGGCCGTCGAGCTGGCGCATGCGGTCGGTGCCGATCCGGCCGGGGAGCACACCGAGCACCCGGATGCCGCGCGGCCCGAGCTCGTCCGAGAGCGACTTGGCGAACCCGGCGAGACCCGGGCGCAGGCCGTTCGAGATCGTCAGGCCCGCGATCGGCTCGTACACCGAACTGGAGAGCACGAAGCCGATCACGCCGCCCTCGCCGAGTGCGGCGGCGGCGGAGCGCGCGAGCCGCACGGCACCGAGGAAGACGGACTCGAACGCCGCCTGCCACTGCTCGTCGGTGTTGTCCGCGACGAAGCCGGGCGCGGGCCCGCCGACGCTGATCAGCACGCCGTCGAAGCGCCCGAAGTGCTCGCGGGCGGCGGCGATCAGACGGTCCGCGACGGCCGGGTCCGCGTTGTCCGCCGCCACGCCCACCGCGTTCGGGCCGAGCTCGGCGGCCGCCTCGGCGACGGTCTTCTCGTCCCGCCCCGTGACGACGACCTTCGCACCGTCCGCGACCAGCTCGCGAGCGGTGGCGTTGCCGAGGCCGCGGGTGGCGCCGGTGACTACATAGACACGGTCTTTCAGTCCAAGATCCATGGTCCCTATCCTCCCGCGCCGCCGCCGAAGAGCGCGAGGGCGGTGCCCACGAGTCCGATATGGCTGAATGCCTGCGGGAAGTTGCCCAGCTGGCGCCGGGCCACCGGGTCGTACTCCTCGGCGAGCAGCCCCACGTCGTTGCTCAGCCCCACCAGGTGTTCGAACAACTCGCGCGCCTCCCGCGTACGCCCTGACATGTGCAGCGCGTCCGCCAGCCAGAAGGAGCACACGAGGAAGGTGCCTTCGCCGCCCGGCAGGCCGTCGACGTCCGTCTTTTCGGCCGTGTAGCGGCGCAGCAGGCCGTGGTGGCCCAGCTCGTCGCGGACCGCGTCGATCGTGCCGACGACGCGCGGGTCGTCGGGCGGCAGGAAGCCCACCCGGGGGATCAGCAGCAGCGCGGCGTCCAGCTCGGCGGAGCCGTAGTACTGGGTGAAGGTGTTCCGTTCCGCGTCGTACCCCTGTTCGCACACCTCCTGGTGCACCTCGTCGCGGAGTTTGCGCCAGCGGGCGGCCTCGCCGCGCAGCTCGGGATCCTCTTCGAGCGCGCGTACGGTGCGGTCGGCGGCGACCCACACCATCACCTTCGAGTGGACGAAGTGGCGGCGAGGGCCGCGCACCTCCCACAGTCCCTGGTCGGGTTCCCGCCACTTCTCGCGCAGCGTTTCGAGCAGGCGGAGCTGGAGGTTCCAGGCGTGCGGGCGGGCGCGCAGGCCCGAACGGCGCGCGAGCGCGAGGGAGTCGACGACCTCGCCGTACACGTCGAGCTGGAGCTGGTGCGCGGCGTCGTTGCCGATGCGCACGGGCGCGGAGCCCTCGTAGCCGGTCAGCCACGGGACCTCGTACTCGGGAAGGCGCCGTTCACCGCCGAGTCCGTACATGATCTGCAGGTCGTCCGGGTTGCCCGCGACCGCGCGCAGCAGCCAGTCGCGCCACGCCTCCGCCTCCTCCGAGTAACCCGCCGAGAGCAGCGCGCCCAGGGTGAGGGTGGCGTCCCGCAGCCAGCAGTAGCGGTAGTCCCAGTTGCGCACGCCGCCGATCTCCTCGGGCAGCGAGGTGGTGGGGGCGGCCACGATGCCGCCGGTCGGCGCGTAGGTGAGGGCCTTCAGGGTGATCAGGGAGCGGACGACGGCATCGCGGTGCGGCCCCTCGTAGCGGCAGCGCCCGGCCCAGGCCCGCCAGTCGGCGAGGCTGTCCCGCAGCGAGTCGTACGGGTCGACGAGCGGCGGCCTCGGCTCGTGCGAGGGGTGCCAGGTGAGGACGAACGCGACCTTCTCGCCCTCCTCGACGGTGAACTCGGAGTGCGTGCCGAAGTCCTCGCCCCAGGTGCGCACCGGCGGCTCGCTGCGCAGCCAGGTGGAGTCGGGCCCCGCGACGGCGACGCGGTACCCGTCCGTCTCGCGCATCCACGGCACCACGGACCCGTGGTCGAAGCGGAGCCGGAGCGTGCCGCGCACGGTGACGCTGCCCTTCAGGCCCTCCACGACGCGTACGACGTCGGGGGCGCGGTCGCGCTGCGGCATGAAGTCGGTGATGCGTACGGAGCCGTCCTCGGTGTCCCACTCGGAGTCGAGGACGAGCGAGTCGCGGCGGTAGGAGCGGCGGGTGCAAGGGCCCGCGCCCTTCGGAGCGATGCGCCAGTGACCGTTCTCCTCGTCGCCGAGCAGTGCGGCGAAACAGGCGGCCGAGTCGAACCGGGGCAGACAGAGCCAGTCCAGCGAGCCGTCCCGGGAGACCAGGGCGGCGGTCTGGTGGTCGCCGATGAGCGCGTAGTCCTCGATGGGTCGATGCACAGATGACGGCTTCCCTGAGAGGAACCGCGCCAACCGGATGGGACTGCGCCCGAAGGGGCGCGGGGAACTGCGCGACAAGCCACGACGAGGCCGCAGTCGAAGAACAGCCCTCCCCCGGGGGGAACGCCTACGCCGGAGCGGGCTCGGCTTCAGGCGCGGGCGCGGCCATCGCCGCGGCCCGGTCCCGCCGCTCCCTGCGGACCAGGACGACCCACCCGACGGGCACGCCCGCGGCGAAGAGCCACCACTGGACGGCGTACGCCATGTGCGGACCGATCCCGCTGTGGTCGGGCCCGCCGATCAGCTGCGGAGACCCGCCCACCGCCTCCGGCGAGGTCTGCTCGACGTAGCCGCCGAGCACCTGCTTGCCGAGGGCGTCGGCCTGCTGGCCGCTGCTGATCAGCATGATCTGACGGTCGGGCAGACCGCGGACGTCCTTGATGCCGCTCGCCGCGGACGTCTCGTCGGCCATCAGGCGGCCGGTGATGGTGACCTCGCCCTTGGGCGGGGCGGGGATCTTCGGGAACGCGGTCTGCGGGCCGTTGGCCGCGATCCAGCCGCGGTTGACCAGGAGGACCTTGCCGTCGTCGAGGACGAAGGGGGTCAGGACGTGGAAGCCGACCTCGTCGTCCGCGTTGGTGCGGCGCCGCACGACGACCTCGTGCTTCGCGTCGTACGTCCCCTTGGCGCTCACCCGGCGGTACAGATCCGTCTTGGGCACCTCGTGGCCCGGCGAGGTGAGCTTCTCGGCGGGAACCGGGTCGGCCGCGAGCGCCTCGGAGATCCGCTGGTTCTGCGCGACGCGGTGCTCGTGCCGGTGCAGCTGCCAGAAGCCGAGCTCGACCATCACGGGGATGAGGAGGAGGGCGATGAGGGTGAGGATCACCCACTGCCGGGACAACAGGAAGCGGTACACCCCACGAAGGTACAACTAGCGTCGTGGGGTGCCTGGGGGCGGGGTCGGCTGTCAGGAGGTGCCCGAGGGCGTCAGACCTTGTCGATGATGCCCACCCGCCCCTCCGCGCGCGAGCAGTGGGCGCCGCAGTACCAGTGCCCCTCGACCTCGACGCCCTGCCCGATGATGCGGCACCGGCAGTGCTCGCAGATCGGCGCCATGCGGTGGATGGCGCAGGAGAAGCAGTCGAAGACGTGCACCGCGCCCTGCGCGTGCACTTCGAAGGACATGCCGTAGTCGTTTCCGCAGACCTCGCAACGTGCCATGCGCCACAGGGTGGGACGCGGGTGCGGTGCGGGGCGAGCGGTCGGCGGGCGAGTCGCCCGCCAATCACCCGTCTGACGCCGCGCCGGCCCTCTCGCCGGCGCGGGCGCCCACGACTCATCCCTCCGAAGCGGGCGCCACGTCCTGGAGGAGCTGGCCGAACGCCGCCTCGTCGACCACCGGCGTGCCGAAGGAGCGCGCCTTGACCGTCTTGGAGGTGCCGGAGTCCGGGTCGTTCGTCACGAGCAGGCTGGTGAGCCGGGACACGCTCGTCGCGATGTGCAGGCCCGCCTCCACCGCCCGGTCCTCCAGGAGCTCGCGCTCCACGGAGGTGTCTCCGGAGAAGGCGATCCGCATGCCCTGCTTGAGCGGTTTGCCCGATTCGTAGCGACCCGGGTTCGGGTACGGGCACGGCGGCCGCTTGCGCGAGGGGCGCCAACTCCCGGGACGGTACGAGGCGGAGGGCGTCGGGCCCGTCGGCTGGCGGACGATGCGGGGCGCGCCGTCGGACCACTCGGTGAGCGGGCGGCACTCCAGGAGCGGCAGGCGGACGTTGCCCCCGGCCGCCGCGAGCAGGCTGGGGCGGAACGCCTCGGCGAGCACGCGCGCGTCGTCGAGGGCGTTGTGCGCGTGGCGCTGCTCGACCCCGAAGTGCGAGGCGAGGGACTCCAGCTTGTGGTTGGGCAGCGGGAGCGCGAGCTCCTTGGAGAGCGCGATGGTGCACAGCCGCTGGCGCACGGGGGCGGTGCGCTCGGCGCGCGCGTACTCCCTGGCGATCATCGACCAGTCGAACACCGCGTTGTGCGCGACGAGGACGCGTCCTTCGAGGCGGGCGGCGAACTCCTCGGCGACGTCCTTGAAGAGCGGCGCGTCCGAGAGCATCTCGGTGGTGAGGCCGTGGATCCAGACGGGTCCCGGGTCGCGCTGGGGGTTGACCAGCGTGTACCAGTGGTCCTCGATCTCGCCCCTGGCGTCCACCCGGTAGACGGCGGCCGACACTATGCGGTCGTCGCGGGCCAGGCCGGTGGTCTCGACGTCGACGACCGCGTACCCCGTTGGATACGCGGCCGGCCAGGGGGTGGCGGACGCTGCGGTCGTGCGGTCTTCGAGCATGGTCCATGAGGATACGGGCCGCGACTGACAGTCAGGTCCCTGGGCCGCCGACTGTCAGCCTCCCGGGCCGAGCAGCCCCGCCACCAGGGCCCTGACGGAGGTGGTGAACAGCGCCTCGGGATCGAGGGGTCCGGCAAGCGCGCGGGCGAGCGCGGCGTCCCGCTCCGCCGTCTCCGCCGTCCACAGTTCGTCCTCGCCGGGGCGCTGGACAGGGGCGCGTTCGCGGTTGCGCTCGACCAGGACGTGGCCGACGACGTGGATCTGGACGGCGCGGACGGCGTCGGCCGCGCGGGCGCCGCGCAGCCCCGCCGCGTGCACCTCGTGGACGAGCGCGCGCTGGGCGGGCAGGAACATCCGTTCCGTGAGGCCCCGTTCGTGGACCATGGCGACGAGGTGCGGATGGTCGCGCAGCTGGCGGCGCAGGGCGCGCGCCACGGAGACGACGCGCCGGTCGGGGGTGGCGCCGGAGGGGCGGATCTCGCCGAGGTCGGCGACGGTGCGCTCGACGAGGGCGTCCAGGAGCGACTCGCGGTTGCCGACGTGCCAGTAGATCGAGGTGACGGCGGTGCCGAGCTCGGCGGCGAGCTTGCGCATGGTCAGGGCGGCGGGCCCGTGCTGCTTCACCAGGTTCGCCGCGGCGTCGAGCACGTCTTCCCGGTTCAGATGCGTACGCGTCTCTTTACCCTTCACGAGTCCTGTTGTAACTGTGTTACAGAACCTCCCGCAAGTCCCCGCAGCGGACCCGAGTCCGCGTCGACGAAGGGTGGTACGACATGGCACGTATCCGGTACGGGGCGCGCACCGAGGCGGAGATCGCCGCCGCGCGCACCGCGAGTTCGAAGCTCCCCGACATCTGGTCCACCGGCGTGGTCGCGGTCTGGGAGAGCGATCCCGACGCGGTCGCTGCGGTCCTGCCGCCGCCGCTGAAGCCCACCGGGCGGCCCCTGGTGCGGGCCAACATCAGCAAGGTCGACCTGCCCGGCTATCCGCTGGGCGCGGGTTCGGTGGCCGTCGCCGCCGAGCACGGGGGAGTGACCGGCTGGTATCCGCTGGTGATGCCGATGACCCACGAGCGGGCCCTGATCGGCGGGCGCGAGGTCTTCGGCGAGCCGAAGAAGCTCGGCGAGGTCGAGGTGGAGCGCACCGGCCTGGTGGTGCGGGCCTCGCTCGCCCGGCACGGCATCGCGTTCGTGGAGGTGCGCGGCGCGGTCAGCGGTGACCTGCCGCTTCCCGAGCCGACGCAGAAGACCGACTTCTACTTCAAGTTCCTTCCCGCGGTGGACGGTTCGGGCTTCGAGGCGGACCCGGTCCTCGTGCACTGCGTACGCAACGAGAAGGTCCGCAAGCTGGAGGGCGTCACCGGGGACGTCGTCCTGCGGGAGTCGATGTACGACCCGGTGGCCGATCTCCCGGTGCGCTCGGTGGTGGAGATCACCATCGGCGAGAAGACCACCGACCAGCAGGGCCGCGTCGTCGAACGCGTCAGCGCCCAGGCCCTGCTGCCCTACGTCCACCAGCGCTACGACGACCCCGCGCAGATCCTGGACGGACCGCCCGAGGGGAGCGTGTGAGATGGAGCTGCGCGAAGGGCAGGTCGCCGTCGTCACGGGCGCGGCGAGCGGCATCGGGCTCGCCCTGGTGCGGCGGTTCGCCGCCCAGGGGCTGAAGGTGGTCCTCGCGGACGTCGAGGAGGGCGCCCTGGAGAAGGCGGCCGCGTCGCTGCGCGAGGACGGGGCGACGGTGCACGCGCGCGTGGTCGACGTCGGCTCGCGCGAGCAGGTCTTCGCGCTCGCCGATGAGGCGTACGAGACGTTCGGCGCCGTCCACGTGCTGTGCAACAACGCGGGCGTCGGCTCGGGCGCCGAGGGCCGCATGTGGGAGCACGAGCCCAACGACTGGAAGTGGGCCTTCGAGGTCAACGTGTGGGGCGTCTTCCACGGCATCCAGGCGTTCGTGCCCCGCATGATCGCGGGCGGTGAGCCGGGGCACGTCGTCAACACCTCCTCCGGCGACGGCGGGATCGCGCCGCTGCCCACCGCTTCCGTGTACGCGGTCACCAAGGCCGCCGTGGTGACGATGACCGAGTCGCTGTACGCGCACCTGAAGGCCGAGGGCGCGCGCGTGGGCGCGTCCGTGCTCTTCCCGGGCCCGCACATGCTGCGCACCGGCCTGTGGGAGTCGCACCGCAACCGTCCCGACCGCTACGCCAAGTCCCGCCCCCGCAAGTCCCCCTACCGCAGCCTCGACCAGTGGGAGGCCGCGATGAAGGACGCGGGCCAGGAGGCCGAGTTCACGCCCGTCGAGCAGGTCGCGGACTTCGTGGCGGAGGGGATCGGGGCCGGGCGTTTCTGGCTGCTTCCGGAGAGCGAGCACAGCGACCGGCAGATCAGGGCACGGTCGCGCTCGATGCTGGAGCGGGCCGACCCGGCGTACCTGGAGAGCTTCATCCTGGACTGAAGGGGCGTGTGACCGATGACCGACCAGGACCGACAGAACCCGCTCGATCCGTACCTGATCATCTCCTCCGACTGCCACGCCGGGCTCCCCACCGAGCGGTACCGGCCCTATCTCGACAGCCGATTCCACCGTCAGTTCGACGAATTCCTCGGCCAGGCGCAGGCCCGTCGCGAGGAGTCGACCCGCCTCGGCATCCGCAACGACGCCTTCGCCGAGAAGTGGTTCCACGACAACGAAGAGGGCCTGCGCGGGGGTTGGGACGCCGCGCAGCGCGTGAAGGAGCTGGACGGCGACGGGGTGGCCGCCGAGGTCGTCTTCCCCGACGCGGACGCCGTGGACAGCCAGACGGCCGCGCCCTTCGGGGTCGGCCTCGGCCTCTCCGGAGACCAGGACCCCGAACTCGGCATGGCGGGCGCGCAGGCGCACAACCGCTGGCTCGCCGACTTCGTCTCCGAGCACCCCGAACGGCACTGCGGCGTCGCCCTGCTGCCCCTCACCGGCGAGGTCGACCGGGTCGTCGCCGAGGTGCGCCGCGCCAAGGAGTCGGGGCTCGGCGCGCTGATGATCCCCTCCATGTGGGTCGACAAGGCGCCCTACCACGACCGGCGTTACGACCCCGTGTGGGCGGCGGCCGCCGAGTGCGCGATGCCCGTGGTCACCCACTCCGGAGCGGCACCACGGCACGAGTACGGCGATCACCTGGGGATCTACGTCTCCGAAGTGACGTGGTGGCCCGCGCGGCCGCTGTGGTTCCTGCTCTGGTCGGGCGTCTTCGAGCGCCACCCGGGCCTGAAGTTCGGCGTCGCGGAGTCCGGTTGCTGGTGGCTGCCGAACCTCCTGTGGTTCATGGACCGCCTCTACCTGGGCGCGCACGGCGGCAAGAAGCTCTCCCCGTTCGCCGAGCTGAAGCGCCCGCCGCACGAGTACCTGGACCGTCAGATCTTCGTCTGCGCCACCAACACCAAGCGCCGCGAACTCGCCCAGCGCTACGAGATCGGCGTCGACAACATCCTCTGGGGCAGCGACTTCCCGCACCCCGAAGGCACCTGGCCCGACACGCGCGCGTGGCTGAAGAGGACCTTCCACGACATCCCGGTGACGGAGACTCGCAGGATGCTGGGCCTGGCGGCCGCCGAGGTCTTCGGCTTCGACACCGGGAAGCTGGCGCCGCTGGCCCAGCGGATCGGCCCGACGCCCGCCGACCTCGGCCAGTCCGCCGATGCCGCGGCCCAGGCGGCCGTCGAGGCGTCCTGGGCGCGCTCGCGCGAGGTGGGCCGCCACTGGCTGACCGACCACGACTTCCCGGTACTGGGGGCGGACGCATGAGCGCACAGGACACCACTGAGGACCGTTACACCGTCATCTCCGCCGACTGCCACGCGGGCGCCGATCTCCTGGACTACAAGCCGTACTTGGAGTCCCGCCACCACGACGCGTTCGACGCGTGGGCGGCCACCTACGTCAATCCGTACGAGGACCTGCTCGCCGACACCGCCGACCGCAACTGGAACTCGGAGCGCCGCCTCGCCGAGCTCGAAGCGGACGGCATCGTCGCCGAGGTCGTCTTCCCGAACACCATCCCGCCGTTCTTCCCCTCGGCCTCGCTGATGGCCCCCGCGCCGACCCGCGAGGAGTTCGAACAGCGCTGGGCGGGCCTGCGCGCCCACAACCGCTGGCTCGCCGACTTCTGCGCGGCGGCCCCCGGACGCAGGGCGGGCGTCTTCCAGATCCTCCTGAACGACGTCGACCTGGCCGTCGAGGAGATCCGCCGGTCGGTGAAGGCGGGCCTCACCGGCGGCGTCATGTTGCCGGGCACCCCGCCGGGCTCGGGCCTCCCAGAGCTCTACTCCTCGGCGTACGACCCGATCTGGGCGGCCTGCGCCGAGCTCGGCGTGCCGGTCAACCACCACGCGGGCTCGGCGTCGCCGCCGCTGGGCGAGGAACCGGCCGCGCGCGCGGTGTTCATGGTCGAGACGACGTGGTTCTCGCACCGGGCGCTGTGGCACCTCGTCTTCGGCGGGGCCTTCCGCCGCCACCCCGAGCTCAAGCTGGTCCTCACCGAACAGGGCTCGGGCTGGATCCCCGGCGTCCTCGACATGCTGGACTACTACCACGGGCGCCTGGTCGCCGCGGCCACCAAGGCCGACACCGCGGAGTCCAAGTTCGGTGCGGGGCTCGCCGATTCGATGGGCAGGGGACCCTCCCAGGTGTGGCGCGAGAACTGCTTCGTGGGCGCCAGCTTCATGCGCCCGCACGAGGCGGCCCTGCGCGACCGCATCGGCCTCGACAAGATCATGTGGGGCAGCGACTACCCCCACGACGAAGGCACCCACCCGTACTCCCGCGAGGGCCTGCGCCTCACCTACGCGGGCCTGCCGAGGGACGAGATCGCGGCCATGGTCGGCGGCAACGCGGCCCGCGTCTACGGCTTCGACCTGGACCGACTCGGCGAGATCGCCGCCCGCGTCGGCCCGACGGTCCGGGAACTGGACGAACCCCTCAAGGAGGCACCGGCCGACGCGACGAGCCCGGTGTTCGCGCAGGGAGGGTCGGTACGCATCTGGTGACCCCTGTGGTGCGATGCTCCCTGCGTGACTGACGCAACGCACGACGAAGCGCACGGCGGCGCCCTCGGCTCACGGCTCAACTGGCTGCGGGCCGCCGTGCTCGGGGCCAACGACGGCATCGTGTCCACCGCGGGCCTCGTCGTCGGTGTCGCGGGGGCCACCGACGACCGGAGCGCCCTGCTCACCGCGGGCCTCGCCGGGCTGCTCGCGGGCTCCATGTCGATGGCCGCGGGCGAGTACGTCTCCGTGTCCACGCAGCGCGACTCGGAGAAGGCCGCCCTGGCCATGGAGAAGCGCGAGCTGCGCGAGCAGCCCGAGGCGGAACTCGCCGAGCTGACCGACCTGTTGGCCGAGCGCGGGCTCAGCCGCGAGGTGGCGCGCGAGGCCGCCGAGCAGCTCACCGAGCGGGACGCGCTGCGGGCCCACGCGCGCGTGGAGCTCGGCATCGACCCCGACGCGCTCACCAACCCCTGGCACGCGGCCTGGGCCAGCTTCGTCGCCTTCACCGCGGGCGCGCTGCTCCCGCTCCTCGCGATCGTGCTGCCGCCGCCGGACTGGCGCCTTTGCGTCACCGTCCTCTCGGTCCTCGGCGCCCTCGCGCTGACGGGTTGGAGCAGCGCCCGGCTCGGCTCGGCGGACGCGCGCCGCGCGGTCCTGCGGAACGTGGCGGGCGGCGCGCTCGCGATGGCGGTGACCTACGGGGCGGGGGCGCTCCTCGGCGCGGTCGGCGTGTGAGGGGCCGCCTCCTGCGCCGCCCGGGTCCGCGGTCTTTGGTGAGGATCACCAACAACCAGCCCCGTACCGCCGGTAATACTTGTCGGTAACAACCCCTAGTCGCGAGCAACCAGCCGTTCTACGGTGCACGCATGTCCCCGAACCTGCCCGATGTCGTGCTGTGGTCCATACCTGCGTTCGTGCTGCTCACCGTGGTCGAGATCGTGAGCCACCGGATCCATCCCGACGAGGACGCGGCGGGGTACGAGACCAAGGACGCGGCCACCAGCGTCACCATGGGGCTCGGCAGCCTCGTCTTCGACTTCCTGTGGAAGATCCCCATCGTCGCGATCTACTCGGGCGTGTACGCGCTGACCCCGCTGCGCGTGCCCGTCCTGTGGTGGACCGTCCCGCTGATGCTGCTCGCGCAGGACTTCTTCTACTACTGGTCGCACCGGGGCCACCACGTCATCCGCATCCTGTGGGCCTGCCACGTGGTGCACCACTCCAGCCGCAAGTTCAACCTCACGACGGCGCTGCGCCAGCCCTGGACGAGCCTCACGGTCTGGCCGTTCTACCTGCCGCTCATCGCCTGCGGCGTGCACCCCGCCGCGCTCGCGTTCTGTTCCTCGACCAACCTGGTCTACCAGTTCTGGGTCCACACCGAGCGCATCAACAAGCTGCCAAGGCCCTTCGAGTACGTGCTCAACACGCCCTCGCACCACCGCGTGCACCACGCCTCCCAAGGCGGCTACCTGGACCGCAACTTCGGCGGCATCCTGATCATCTGGGACCGGATGTTCGGCTCGTGGGTCGCGGAGACGGACCGCCCCGTGTACGGCCTGACGAAGAACATCGCGACCCACAACCCGCTGCGCGTCGCCACGCACGAGTACGCGGCCATCGCCAAGGACCTCAAGGCGGCCACGAGTTGGCGCGTGCGGGCCGGACACGTCTTCCGTGGACCGGGGTGGCGGCCCCAGGCGTCCGAGGCGGCAGAGGCCGCCACGGCGCCCGCGCTGACCGCCGACGCGACGGTCCCCGAGCGTGCGGCGTGACGCGGCCGCCCGCCTCCCCCCTGCTCATCGGCGCCTTCGCCGTCGCCGCGGCCGGCGATCTCGGCGCGCTCCTCGCGGACTTCGACCCCGGCCACGCCGTCTGCAAACCGCTGCTCATGCCGCTGCTCGCGGCGTACGTCGCGGTGCGCGGCGGACCACGGCTGCTGGTCGCCGCCCTGCTGTGCGGCTGGGGCGGCGACACCTTCCTGCTCCTGGACGCCGACCCCGCCTTCCTCGCGGGGATGGGCTCCTTCGCGGCCGGGCACGTCTGCTACCTCGTGCTCTTCAGGAGGCACGGGGACTTCAGGAGGTACGGCGACCTCAGGCGGTACGCGGACGGGAGCGGGGCCGCACGCGCGCGTGGCACCGCGCTCGTGGCCGGGTACGCCCTCGCGCTCGCCGTCACCGTGGCGCTCCTCTGGCCCGACCTGCCCGCCGACATGCGGGGCCCCGTCGCGGGCTACAGCCTGCTGCTCACCGCGATGGCCTTCGGCGCGACCGCCATCGGCCCCGCGGCGGCCGCGGGAGGGGCGCTCTTCCTGCTCTCCGACACCCTCATCGCGACCGGCGTCGCCGAGTGGCCGCAACTGCCGAGGCCCGACTTCGCGATCATGCTCACCTATATCGCGGCGCAGTTCCTGCTGGTCAGGGGCGTACTGACGGTGACCGGTGGACGACAGGAGTCCGGCCGGGCGTACGGTGAAAGGCGTATGACCAGTACGACCTCCTGAACCGCACGACCTCCTGAACCGCACGAAGGATCACCCATGCGCGCCACCACCATCCACGCCCCGTTCGACATGCGCGTGGAGGACGTGCCCGAGCCGGTGGTCCAGCTCCCCACCGACGCGGTCGTCCGCGTCCTGCGGGCCTGCATCTGCGGCAGCGACCTGTGGGCCTACCGGGGCGAGGCCAAGCGGCAGCCCGGCCAGCGGATCGGGCACGAGTTCCTCGGCATCGTCGAGGAGACCGGGTCCGAGGTGAGCGGGGTGCGCCGCGGTGACCTCGTCGTGGCGCCCTTCATGTGGTCGGACGGCGTCTGCGACTACTGCGCCGAGGGCCTCACCACCTCCTGCGAGCACGGCGGGTTCTGGGGCTCCGTGGGCTACGACGGCGGCCAGGGCGAGGCCGTCAGGGTGCCGTTCGCCGACGGCACCCTGGTCCGGCTGCCCGCCGAGGCCGCGTCCGACGAGCACCTGCTCTCCGGCCTCCTGACCCTCTCGGACGTCCTGGGCACGGGCCACCACGCGGCGCTCGGCGCGGGCGCCCGCCCGGGAGCCACGGTCGTGGTCGTCGGCGACGGCGCGGTCGGCCTGTGCGCGGTCCTCGCGGCCAAGCGGCTCGGCGCCGAGCGGATCATCGCGCTCGGCCGCCACACGGCCCGTACGGACATCGCGCGCCGCTTCGGCGCCACGGACGTCGTCGCCGAGCGCGGGGACGCCGCGGTGGCCGCCGTCCGCGAGCTCACCCGCGGCCAGGGCGCGCACTCCGTGATCGAGGCGGTCGGCACCGAGCAGTCGATGCGTACGGCCGTGGACATCACGCGCGACGGCGGCGCGATCGGCTTCGTCGGCGTCCCGCACGGCAGCGGCACCGGTCTCGACCTGGGCGTCATGTTCAACAGGAACATCGCCCTGCGCGGCGGCGTCGCGCCGGTGCGCACCTACATCCCCGAGCTGCTGCCCGACGTCCTGGACGGCACCATCGACCCCTCGCCCGTCTTCGACCTGACGATCGGCGTCGAGCACGTGCCGCAGGGCTACAAGGCGATGGACGAGCGCACCGCGCTCAAGGTCCAGATCGCCTTCTGACCGGGCGGCGCGGGAGCAGGCGGCGGGTCACCAGCGGATCGGCACCGGTACCGCGGTGAGCAGCGCCGAGAGGGCCACGACGGCAGCCAGCGCGACCACCTCCCCGCGCGCGGGGACGTAGGCGCCGACGCGGTCCCCGGCGCCCCGCAGCCGCTGTCTGGCGCACAGGGCGAGCACCGCGACGACGGCCACCACGAGCACCTTGGCGAGCAGGGTGCGGCCGTAGGCCGTCTCGGTCAGCTGGTCCACGACCGTGCCCGGCGGCATCCGGCGCAGCGTGCTGACGACGCCGGTCGCCGTGATCGCGGCGAACAGCACGGCGGCCACGCGCGCGTAGAGCCCGAGGACCGCGATGCCCGCCTCCGGAGCGGACGTCCGCCATCGCCGCAGCAGGCGAAGGACGTACAGCAGACCGCCCGCCCACAGTGCCGCGCAGGTCAGATGCACCAGCGTGAGGCCGCTGCCGATGAGCGCGGAGTCCTCCGCCGGAGGGTGTGCCCGCAGCGCCTCGGCGACGATCACCGCCGCCAGCGGGAGTGCCGCTCCCGCCGGGCGCCGCGAGCGGGCGCACAGCGCCGCCGCGATGAAGGCGTTGACCTCCAGGAGGGCGAGCCTGCCGTCCCGTGTGTCGTACAGGCGCCCGATGTCCAGGTCGGAGAGCTGCTGCGGGACGAGGTTGCCGTTCGCCACGATCGCGGCGAGCCCGAGCGCCGCGGCGAACCCCGCCCACGCCGCGTAGGGACCCCAGCCGCGCGGTTCGCCCGCCCTGCCGCGCGGCGCCCCCGGTACCCGGCGGGCGAGCCGGGTCGCGAACACCTCGCCCAGCTGCACGCAGAGCGCGCCGAACAGGACCCCGCGCAGCAACGTGATCCCCGCCGTGCCGGGGGCCTCCGCCTCGCCGGTGCCGTCCAGTACGGCCGAGGGGCCGAGCAACGGGATCAGCGCGGCGACGGCCACGAGGACGAGCACGGCCGCGGCACGTCCCACCGAAGGGCGGCGGCGCGGCGCGCGGTGCGATGCGGCGGCGGTGGCCGGTATGCCGGCGGCATCGCCTCCGGGCTCGGCGGACGGTCGTATGGAGCTCACCACATGATCTTCACCAGGGGTCCCCTCGACGGGCAAGTCCTGGGGGACAACTGGTGCAAAGGCGTTCCGATCGGACCGTAACGCTCGCCGCCGTGCCCGCCGCCTCACCGCCACCGGGGCCGGTCGGTGCCCCAACGCCCGGGCGGGTACGCCCAGTTGGCGGGCCCGCCGGTGAAGGAGACGGGCGGCAGGGCGTACCGGAGCCGCCCCAGCGGGCTGTCGCTCTCGGTGAGCCAGGGCGCGGGGCCGTCGTAGGCGTCCTCGCACCGCCCGCCGGATTCCGCGGCGCCGAGCGACATCAGCCATGCCGCCGTACGGGCGAGGGAGAGGCGTACGCACCCGGTACCGCCCCGCGACGCCTGCTCGCTCACGGTCCGCAGCACGGCCGCCGCGAGCAGATATCCGGTGCCGTGGTCCAGGGCCTGCGCGGGCAGCGCGCCCGGCCGGTCCGGTTCCCCCTCGACGGCGGCGATCCCGGTGGCCACCTGCACGAGACTGTCGAAGCCGCGCCGTCGCGCCCACGGGCCCGCCGCGCCCCACGCCGACAACTGCGCGACGACGAGGCCCGGCCTGCGCGCGGCCAGTTCCCCGGGCGAGAGCCCGAACCGGTCCAGGGCGCCGGGCCGGTACCCCGTGACGACGACGTCGGCCGCGGCGAGCAGGCCGTCGAAGACGCGCCGGTCCGCACGGTCCCCGAGGTCGAGCGTCGCCGACCGCTTCCCGAAGCCGGTGTCCGCGTGCTGATCGGCGAGTTCGGGCAGCCCCGGCGGGTCGACGCGCAGCACGTCCGCGCCGAGCAGCGCCAGCGTGCGGGTCGCCACGGGCCCCGCGATGACCCGGGTGAGGTCGAGCACGCGCAGTCCTTCGGCGGGCCGCGCGGGGGAGCCGGTGAGCCGGGCGAGGCCACGCGCGGGCGCGGGCCCGAGCCGTTCCCTGTGCACCAGCGGCTGCCCGGCCGACGCCGCCCCCTGTGGATGCGCCGCCCACTCCTCGGGCGTCCGCAGCGCGACGGCGAGCCCACCGGCGGCGTACACCGCGTCCTCGACGTACCTGGCGGGCAGTTCCGCGAGGCGCGCGGCCACCGCGTCCTCGGACCCGGGGGCGTCGAGGGCGGCGAGCAACGCCGCCCTGTGGTGCGGATAGTTGGCGTGGGTGCGCACCCAGCCGTCCGCGGTGCGCCAGAACCGGGACAGCGGGGCGAAGTTCACCGGCTTCCCGCCGTCCACCGACAGGTGCCGCTCGCTGGTGAAGGCCGTGGCCACCGCGCCGTCGTCGACCAGGACCCGGGGCACGTCGCCCCCGGTGCGCAGCGCGGTCAACTCGGCGGCGGCCAGCGCGCAGGCGCCCACGCAGGCGCGGGCGAGTCCGCCGACGGGCAGACGTCCTGGCAGCGCGCCGGCACGGGTGACGGCGGAGAGCCGGTCGAGGAGGGCGGGCGCGCCGTCGAGCGCGGCCCATGCGGCGTAGGTGGCGCGGGTGGCTTCCACTCCTCGCGGCGGTATGTGCGTCATGCGTGCACTATGCCGCGCGCGCGAGGGCCGGGCGACCCTCGGCCGCCCGGCCCTCCCGTGCGCCACTCACACCTGGATGAGCGCTACTTCCGTACGGCGTCCAACGCGTCGGCCATGCCCACGCCGTAGAAGCCGTTCTTGTTCTTGCCGCCCTCGCAGACCGCGTCGACCTTGCCGTCACCGTCGAAGTCGTACGGATCGGTGCACGCCATCCGGTCCGCCTGGCGGTACATGAGCTCCTTGACCCGTGCCGCCGAGGCGTGCGGGTGCGTGGACTTGATCAGCGCGGCGAGGCCCGCGACGTGCGGGGACGCCATCGACGTGCCCGCCTTGTAGCCGAACTTGCCGCCCGGCAGCGTCGACAGGATCCGGCCGTCGACGGCCGGTGCCTGCGGAGCCTGGTACTTGGTGGAGTCGCCGCCCGGCGCCGCGATGTCGATGACGCCCTTGCCGTAGTTCGAGTACGACGACTTGATGCCCTTCGCGCCGGTGGCGGAGACCGTCACGACGCCCGGCAGCTGCGACGGGATGTCGAAGCAGTCCTTGGTCTTGACGGTCCGCGGCACCGGAGTGGTGTCGTCGGGGCTGGATTCGTCGAGTATCTCGTCCTGGGCCAGGTCGGTCTTGGCGTTGCCCGCGGCCGCGACGTTCACCGCGCCCTTGCGCTCGGCGTACTTCGTGGCCCGCCCGACGGCGTCGACGAGCGCCTTCTGGTCGTCGTCCGTCGTGCAGTTGAACAGCCACGGGTCGGTGTAGTAGCTGCTGTTGGTGACGTCGACGCCGTGGTCGGCCGCCCACATGAAGCCGCAGACCACGGCCTCCGTGTAGTACATGCCGGTCGCCGGCTCGGCCACCTTCAGGCTCGCCACCTTCACGCCGGGCGCCACGCCCGTGACGCCGGTGCCGTTCTTCGCGGCGGCGATCGTGCCCGCCACGTGCATGCCGTGGTCGCTCTCCTTGGCCACCGGACGCCACGCGGCGTCCTTCTGCACCGGCACGCCGCCCAGGCAGCTCGCCGACGCCGCGCGGTCGAAGTTCGGCGCGATGTCGGGGTGCGTGTCGTCGACCCCGGAGTCCAGGACGCCGACGGTGACCTTCGGGCTGCCGAGCGAGACCTCGTGGGCCTTGTCCGCCTTCATGGCGGGCAGGTCCCACTGCAGCGGCTCCAACTCGTCCTGCCCCGCCGACGCCTTGCCCGCCGCGGCCTTCGCCTCGGCGGCGCTCAGCGGCCGCTCGGACTCGATCGCGTCGTCGGACTGGGCCGACAGCGGCGCGGTGCGCGTGGCGCCCGCCGACTGGACGCCC
Organism: Streptomyces formicae; assembly: GCF_002556545.1. Lineage (NCBI taxonomy): Bacteria > Bacillati > Actinomycetota > Actinomycetes > Kitasatosporales > Streptomycetaceae > Streptomyces > Streptomyces formicae. The sequence goes on along the minus strand of NZ_CP022685.1, from coordinate 2,117,314 downwards.
TTGGCCTTGCGGATCGTCTGCGCGAACCCGGCCTCCGAGGAGTGGACGACGATGACGCCGATCTTGTCGTACGCGATGACGACGGTGCCGCCCGCCTTGGCGATGGCCTTCTTCGCCCACGCGGAACTCGCCGTGCCGGGGCGGACGTTGACGACGTAGCTCATCGGTGTGCCGTCCGCGGCGGGCGCGGCCGACGGGCTCGCGCCGGGCAGGTCGGCGGGCCTTGCGGAGGCCGTCGCGGGCAGCAGGGCGACGGCCGCGACCACCGCGACACCGAGCGGAAGGGCCAGCGCGCGCCGCGAGCGCGCGCCGGGAGCGGCACTCTTCAGGGACCTGTTCACGTTCGTTCTCCCCATCACTTCTTCACGGCGGCGAGCGCGTCGACGAGACCGCTGCCGTAGAAGCCGTTCTTGTTCTTGCCGCCGTCCTGGCAGATCGCGTCGACGTCGCCGTCACCGTCCGGGTCGTAGGACTCGGGGCAGGAGAGCCTGTCGGCCTGCTTCTTGAGCAGCCGCTGGAGTTCGGCGGGGCCCGCCTTGGGGTGCGTGGACTTGATCAGCGCGGCGACGCCCGCGGCGTGCGGCGATGCCATCGAGGTGCCCTGCAGCCAGCCGTACTCGCCGCCCGGCATCGTGGAGAGGATGCGGCCGTTCTTGGACGGGGTGTCGGCCGGGATCTGGAACTTGTCGCCGCCCGGCGCCGCGACGTCGATGACGCCCTTGCCGTAGCTGGAGTAGATCGACTTCAGGTCCTTGACGCCCGTCGCGCTGACGGTGACGACGCCGGGGAGCTGGGTGGGGACGTCCAGGCACTCGTGCGGGTCGATGGTGCGCGGCACCGGGGTGGAGTCGTCCGGGCTCGACGTGTCGACGATCGCGTCCGAGTCCAGGTCGTGGTTGGAGTTGCCCGCGGAGGCCAGGCTGAGCGTGCCCTTGCGCTGCGCGTACAGCTGCGCGCGGTTGACCGCGTCGACGATGGCCCGCTGGTCCGGGTCGTCCTTGCAGTTGTACAGCCACGGGTCCACGTAGTAGCTGTTGTTGGTGATCTCCACGCCGTGGTCGGCGGCGAACACGAAGGCGCAGACCACGCTCTCCGGGTAGAACAGCTCGTTGACCGGGTCGGCCACCTTGATGCCCGAGACCTTGACGCCGGGCGCCACGCCCGCGACGCCGACGCCGTTGCGCGCGGCGGCGATCTCACCGGCCACGTGCGTGCCGTGGTAGGAGTCCTTGTTCGCCGGGCGCCAGGCGCCGGGGGAGGTGTCGGCCTTGCCGCCGACACAGCTCGCCGACTGCGAGGCCGAGAAGTTGGGCGCGAGGTCGGGGTGGGTGTCGTCCACGCCCGTGTCGATCACGCCGACGGTGACCTTCCGGCTGCCCGGGTTGATCTTGGCGGCCTTGTCGGCGCCGATCGCCCGCAGGTCCCACTGGTCGGCCTCGAGCGGCTCGTCGCCCGGAGCGGCGGCGGCCTTCAGGGACTTGGCGGCGGCCTTGGAGAGGGGCGTCGGCGCGCCGTCCTCGGTGGTGCCCGCGGCGGTGAGCGGCGCGGTGCGGGTCGCGCCCGCGGTCTGCACGCCGCGCACCTGGCGTATCTGCTTGCCGAAGTCCGGGTTCGACGAATGCGCGACGATCACGCCGATCTTCTCGTACGCGACGACCACGGATCCGCCGTTCTCGGCGATCGCCTTCTTCACGTACTGGATCGTCTTGTGGTCCGCACGGGTGTTGACGACGTACGCGAGGGCGGGGGCGTCCTTCGCGGCCTGTGCCGACACGGGGGCGGGCGACTCGTTCGAGGCCGCGGAGGCGGCGCCGGGCAGGAACCCGACCGAGGCGGCGAGGGCGATGCCGAGCGGCAGGGCGAGCGCCGTACGACGTCTGGAACGCAGATGAGCCATGGGATCTCCACATCATCCGGAGACGGAACCGCACACGGAATCGCATACGGAACTGCCCGAACACAGGTGGTGCTCGGGCAGGTACATGACGGGTGGTTCAGGGTGAAGCTAACCCGGGAAGTCCCAGGCCAGCAATGACTTGCCGAAGAAACCGGGGAGTTGGGCCGCGTCGCACGTGTCGCCCCGACGTTGAGTACGTCACAGAAGCAACATCAACCCCCTGTCGGATCACGCCTCCATGGCCTTAGCATCGCCATCCGTGGCTCACGTGATCCGCGTCACTGTCGGAGCGAGAGATCAGAGCCCATGGAACAACTGTCCGTCCCCACCCCACCCGCACCACGAGGAGACTCCGTGGCCACCGACGCCCCGCCACCTTCGAAGGGCGGCTCAGAACCCACTCCCCACGCGCCCTCCACGGAGGAGTTCATCGAGGTGCAGGAGAGTGCGGAATTCGGTGAACTGCGCCAAGCGCACCGCTCGTTCGCCTTCCCGCTCACCATCGCCTTCATCACCTGGTACCTGGTGTACGTCCTGCTCTCCAACTACGCGGGCGACTTCATGGGCACCAAGCTCTTCGGCAACATCAACGTCGCCCTCGCGCTCGGCCTCGGGCAGTTCCTGACCACGTTCCTCATCGCCTGGTTCTACTCCCGCCACGCCGCGTCGAAGCTCGACCCCAAGGCCGAGGCGATCAAGTCCCGTATGGAGGGAGCGGCATGAGCCCCGCGCACACCGCCGTCATCGACCTCGCGGCGGCCTCGGACGCCTCCGAGCACCGGCCACTGATCATCAGCCTCTTCGCGGCCTTCGTCGTCGCGACGCTGGTCATCACCGTCTGGGCGGGACGGCAGACCAAGAGCGCCGCCGACTTCTACGCGGGCGGGCGCCAGTTCACCGGCTTCCAGAACGGCCTGGCGATCTCCGGCGACTACATGTCCGCCGCGTCCTTCCTCGGCATCGCGGGCGCCATCGCGCTCTTCGGGTACGACGGGTTCCTCTACTCCATCGGCTTCCTCGTCGCCTGGCTCGTGGCGCTGCTCCTGGTCGCCGAGCCGCTGCGCAACTCCGGCCGCTACACGATGGGCGACGTCCTCGCCTACCGGATGCGCCAGCGCCCGGTCCGTACGGCGGCGGGCACCTCCACCATCGTCGTGTCGATCTTCTATCTGCTCGCGCAGATGGCGGGCGCGGGCGTCCTGGTCTCGCTCCTCCTCGGCATCACCTCCGACGCGGGCAAGGTCCTCATCGTCGCCCTCGTCGGCGTCCTGATGATCGTCTACGTGACCATCGGCGGCATGAAGGGCACCACCTGGGTGCAGATGGTCAAGGCCGTCCTGCTCATCACCGGCACCATCCTCATCACCTTCCTGATCCTGCTGAAGTTCCACTTCAACGTCTCCGACCTGCTCGGCTCGGCCGCCTCCAACAGCGGCCATGGCTCGAAGTTCCTCGAGCCCGGCCTCAAGTACGGCGCGAGCGGCACCTCGAAGCTGGACTTCATCTCGCTCGGCATCGCCCTGGTCCTCGGCACCGCGGGCCTGCCGCACATCCTGATCCGCTTCTACACGGTGCCCACGGCCAAGGCCGCCCGTAAGTCCGTGAACTGGGCGATCGGCATCATCGGCGCCTTCTACCTGATGACGATCGTCCTCGGCTTCGGCGCCGCCGCGCTGCTCAAGCCCGGCGACATCATCGCCTCGAACAAGGCGGGCAACACCGCGGCGCCGCTCGCCGCCCTGGAGATCGGCGGCGGTGGCGACTCGACCGGCGGCGCCATCCTGCTCGCGGTGATCTCCGCGGTCGCCTTCGCCACCATCCTCGCGGTCGTCGCGGGCCTCACCCTCGCCTCGTCGTCCTCGTTCGCGCACGACATCTACGCGAACGTCATCCGCAAGGGCAAGGCCACCGAGAAGGAGGAGATGAAGGCGGCCCGCTGGTCGACCGTCTTCATCGGCATCGTCTCCATCGCGCTCGGCGCCCTCGCCCGCGACCTGAACGTCGCGGGGCTCGTCGCCCTCGCCTTCGCGGTCGCGGCATCGGCGAACCTGCCGACGATCCTCTACAGCCTGTTCTGGAAGCGGTTCACCACGCAGGGCGCGCTCTGGTCGATCTACGGCGGTCTGGTCGCCGCCGTCGGGCTCGTGCTGTTCTCGCCGGTGGTCTCCGGCAAGCCCTCCTCGATGTTCCCCGACGCGAACTTCGACTTCTTCCCGCTGGAGAACCCGGGCCTGATCTCCATCCCGCTGGGCTTCCTGCTCGGCTGGATCGGCTCGCTCCTGTCCAAGGAGGAGCCGGACAAGGGCAAGTACGCCGAGCTGGAGGTCAAGTCCCTCACCGGCGTCGGAGCCCACTGACCGGTAGGTGTTCACGTGCTCGTAGCGGCCGCGTCGTAGAGTCCTACGACGCGGCCGCGCCGTTCCTCGTGTCAAATGGCCCATGGCGTTGTCAGAGGTCTGGCGTAGGGTCGTAGACGTCGGGAACATCAGCATCCAACCGCCGGGGAGGGGGCCGCAGTGCTCATCGATACCTTTGGCCGAGTAGCCACTGACCTGCGCGTTTCACTGACCGACCGCTGCAATCTGCGCTGCACGTACTGCATGCCCGAAGAGGGCCTCCAGTGGCTTGCCAAGCCGGATCTGCTCACCGACGACGAGATCGTCCGGCTTGTCCGCATCGCCGTCACCCAGCTGGGCATCACCGAGATCCGCTTCACCGGCGGCGAGCCGCTGCTCCGTCCCGGCCTCGTCGGCATCGTGGAGCGCTGCGCGCAGTTGGAGCCGCGCCCCAAGATGTCCCTGACGACGAACGGCATCGGCCTCAAGCGCACCGCCAAGGCCCTCAAGGCGGCGGGCCTCGACCGGGTCAACGTCTCCCTGGACACCCTGCGCCCCGACGTCTTCAAGACACTCACCCGTCGTGACCGCCACAAGGACGTCCTCGAAGGACTCGAAGCGGCCCGCGACGCGGGCCTGACCCCGGTCAAGGTGAACACCGTCCTGATGCCGGGCCTGAACGACGACGAGGCCCCGGACCTGCTCGCCTGGGCCGTGGAGAACGACTACGAGCTGCGTTTCATCGAGCAGATGCCGCTCGACGCCCAGCACGGCTGGAAGCGCGACGGCATGATCACGGCCGGTGACATCCTGGAGTCCCTGCGGACGCGCTTCGAGCTCACCGAAGAGGGCTCCACGGAGCGCGGCTCGGCCCCCGCCGAGCGCTGGATCGTGGACGGCGGCCCGCACCGCGTCGGCGTCATCGCCTCCGTCACCCGCCCCTTCTGCTCGGCCTGCGACCGTACGAGACTGACGGCCGACGGCCAGGTGCGCACCTGCCTGTTCGCCACCGAGGAGACCGACCTGCGAGGAGCCCTCCGCGCGGCCCCCGAGGACAGCACGGACGGCTCGGACGAGGCGATCGCCCGCATCTGGAAGCTGGCGATGTGGGGCAAGAAGGCGGGCTCGGGCCTGGACGACCCGTCGTTCCTGCAGCCGGAGCGGCCGATGTCGGCGATCGGCGGCTAGCGGGCAATGACTCTTATGACTTAACCCAGGGGCGCCGCGACCTGTAGTATTTCCAGGGTCATGAGCGGTTGTCACCGGGCATGACGAAGGGCCCCAACTCCTGCCAGAGTGAGGCCCTTCGCGCAGTAGTTCACGAGCCCGGTCGCCTAAGACTCGACCGGGCTCGCTGCTTGTGCAGCAGGACCGGCGCGACCGCGTCTCTCGTGGGTGGGCGCCCTACTGGACGAACTGCCCCACACATCCGGTGATCGTTGCGAGTAAGCCGAGCAATCCGATGCAGACCTGCCACTTCTCGGGACCGGTCCAGCGCTTGCGCGGCTGCCACTGACGATCATTCATTTATCCACCCCCCTTCGTCACGGAAATGACCGCACGGAACCACGCGCAGGGGTGTTGGCTTGTGGGTCCGTCGCTCCGACGGGGGATGCGGAGCGCGTACGAAGTATGTCACGGGGGGCCCGGCAACCGGCACCGGAACTACATGATTGATCTGAGGTTTTCTTGAGGTTTGCCAGGTCAGGAAGGTCCTCAACGGGCCTTGAGGGGTGGGGAGTTGGTGAGAACGGGCCCGGAAACGGCTGCTCGCTCGAGTTGCTCGGCGCTCCGGAGCGGATTCCGCTCGGCGGACCATGGCAGGTTCGACCCAGTGGTCCACGGAGGGTGCCGCTCAGCACTCGACGGAAGCTTCCGCTCAGTGGTCGGCGGCCGAGCCGCTGTCGCGGGACTCCCATTCGGGCAGCGTCACGACGTCCTTGAGCATCCCGCGCACCCCCAGGAACTGGGAGAGATGCTCCCGGTGCTCCTCGCACGCGAGCCACGTCTTGCGGCGCTCCGGGGTGTGGATCTTGGGGTTGTTCCAGGCGAGCACCCAGACCGCGGCGACGCGGCAGCCCTTGGCGGAACAGATGGGGGTTTCGTCACTCACAGTCGCGTCCAAGTGCTTCGCAGTCGTGGTCAACTGCCCATGGAACAAGGCGACGCCGAGCAGCCACGGGGGGAGCTGCCCGGCGTCGGTCTGTCGCTCCGACGGGGGATGCGGAGCGCGTACGAAGTATGTCATGGAGGGCCCGGCAACTGGCACCGGAACTACATGATTGATCTGAGGTTTTCTTGAGCTTGGCGGAACGTCGACGGTCAGTTCTGATCACGCGATGAGCCGCGCCGCTGGTCGTGGGCGGGCCCCAGGGGATCTTCCGGGACGGATTCCGCGGCGGCCGCGGGAGCGGGCGGCGCGAGCATTGGCCGAGAAGGAGCGGGTACGAACGTCGAAGGAAGCGCGGGATTGCTCTCGCGACCGGCGTTGGCGATCACCACGGAGATGTACGGGAGGAGAACTCCGAGTACCAGAGCGACGAGGGCGACATGCCGCTCGACGTTCCACAGCGTCGCCGCCGCGACGACCGACAGGGTCCTGATCGACATCGAGATCACGTACCGCCGCTGCCTGCCGCGGACGTCCTCGGCGAGCCCCTGCCTGGCTCCCGTGATCCGGAAGACCTCGGCGCCGCTCCGCTTCCGCATCACGTTCCACCACCTGCCCGTTCCGCCGAGCTCTCCCCGGCCCGGACCGCGTTCCACGTTACGCCGGGGCTCCGTCGCCTACGAGACCGGGGGACGCCCCACCTCGGTGTACTTCCTGCGCCTCGCCACGTATGGCGGTGCCCGACATGCGCCGTACGGGGGACGGACAGACACTTGCGTTACTGCTCATGTCGAGCCGTACGAGGAGGCAGTGATGGGCTGGTTGTGGGCGATCATCGTGGGATTCGTGCTGGGGCTGATCGCCAAGGCGATCCTGCCCGGCAAGCAGCACAGTCCGCTCTGGCTGACCACCGTGTTCGGCATCATCGGCGCGGTCGTGGGCAACTGGCTCGCGACGAAGTTCGGCATCAACGAGACCCGGGGCATCGACTGGGGCCGGCACGCGTTGCAGCTGGTCGCGGCGGTCGTCGTGGTCGGTGTCGGTGACGCGGCGTACAAGATGATCAAGGGCAACAGACAGACGACCTGAACCACGCGGACGGCGAGGGCCCGACCCCCTGGTGAAGGGGGCCGGGCCCTCGCCGTCGTACGCAGGCCCTCGCCGTCGTACGGAACGCTCCGGACGTCAGCCCGCGGTGACCTCGACCGCGGCCAGGTTCTTCTTGCCGCGGCGCAGGACGAGCCAGCGGCCGTGCAGCAGCTCGTCCCTGCCGGGGACGGCGTCCTCGGCGGCGACCTTGACGTTGTTCACGTAGGCACCGCCCTCCTTCACCGTGCGCCGGGCGGCGGACTTGCTCGCCACCAGGCCGACCTCGGCGAGCAGGTCCACGACCTGGCCGAGCTCGGCGACCTGGACGCGCGGCAGCTCCGAGAGCGCCGCGCTCAGCGTGGCCTCGTCGAGATCGGTGAGGTCGCCCTGCCCGAAGAGGGCCTTGGACGCGGCGATCACCGCGGCGCACTGGTCGGCGCCGTGCACCAGCGTCGTCAGCTCCTCGGCGAGCGCGCGCTGCGCGGCCCGCGCCTGCGGACGCTCCTCGGTCTGCTTCTCGATCTCCTCCAGCTCCTCGCGGGACTTGAAGGAGAGGATCCGCAGGTAGGTCGAGATGTCCCGGTCGTCCACGTTCAGCCAGAACTGGTAGAACGCGTACGGCGTGGTCAGCTCGGGGTCGAGCCAGACGGCGCCGCCCTCGGTCTTGCCGAACTTGGTGCCGTCCGCCTTGACCATCAGCGGCGTGCCCATGGCGTGCACCGTGGCGTCCGGCTCCAGGCGGTGGATCAGGTCGATGCCCGCCGTGAGGTTGCCCCACTGGTCGCTGCCGCCGGTCTGCAGCGTGCAGCCGTACCGCCGGTAGAGCTCAAGGAAGTCCATGCCCTGGAGGAGCTGGTAGCTGAACTCCGTGTAGGAGATGCCCTCCTGGGACTCCAGGCGGCGGGCGACCGACTCCTTGGTGAGCATCTTGTTCACCCGGAAGTGCTTGCCGATGTCGCGCAGGAACTCGATGGCGGAGAGGCCCGCCGTCCAGTCCAGGTTGTTGACCATGGTCGCGGCGTTCTCGCCCTCGAAGGACAGGAACGGCTCGATCTGGGTGCGCAGCCTGCCCACCCAGTTCGCGATCGTCTCGGGGTCGTTCAGGGTGCGCTCGGCGGTCGGTCGGGGGTCACCGATCTGCCCCGTCGCGCCGCCGACCAGGGCCAGCGGACGGTGCCCCGCCTGCTGGAGCCGGCGGATGGTGAGGACCTGCACGAGGTGTCCCACGTGCAGGCTCGCCGCGGTCGGGTCGAAGCCGCAATAGAACGTGACGGGACCGTCCGCGAGCGCCTTGCGCAGTGCGTCTTCATCGGTGGACAGGGCGAAGAGCCCCCGCCACTTCAGCTCGTCGACGATGTCCGTCACGGGTCTCGCGTCTCCTTGGGTGTGCTTAATGGGTGCACTGACGTGCACGGTCCGAGGTTATACGCCCTGGCTGACCGAACTCATATTGAAATCCGGGACGCGCAGCGCGGGCATCGCGGCCCGGGTGAAGTAGTCGCCCCATTCGCGCGGCAGCGTCTTCTCCGTGCGGCCCGCCTCGGTGGCCCGGCCGAGCAGCCCGACCGGCGACTCGTTGAACCGGAAGTTGTTCACCTCGCCCACCACCTCGCCGTTCTCCACGAGGTAGACGCCGTCCCTGGTCAGCCCTGTGAGCAGCAGCGTCGCCGGGTCGACCTCGCGGATGTACCAGAGGCAGGTCAGCAGGAGACCGCGCTCCGTGGCCGCGACCATCTCGTCCAGGGAGCGGTCGCCGCCCCCGTCGAGGATGAGGTTGTCGATGGCGGGGGCCACCGGCAGGCCGGTCAGCGCCGCGCTGTGCCTGCTGGTGGCGAGGTGGGCCAGCTCACCCTCGCGGATCCAGTCGGTGGGACCGACCGGCAGTCCGTTGTCGAAGACCGAGGAGTCCCCGCCCGAGGAGTGCGCGAGCACGAAGGGCGCCGACTCCAGGCCCGGCTCGTGCGGGTCGCTGCGCATGGTCAGCGGCAGCTCGGCGAGCCGGTCGCCAAGACGCGTGGCACCGCCCGGCTTGGAGAAGACCGTGCGGCCCTCGGCGGCGTCCCGGGCCGATGAGGACCACATCTGGTAGATCAGCAGGTCCGCGACGGCCGTGGAGGGCAGTAGCGTCTCGTACCGCCCCGCGGGCAGGTCGACGCGCCGCCGCGCCCAGTCCAGGCGCTGCGCGAGCTCCAGGTCGAGCGCCGCGGGGTCGACGTCCTTGAAGTCCCGCGTCGCCCGCCCCGCCCACGCCGACTTGGTGCGGTCCGGCGACTTGGCGTTGAGTTCGAGGGTGCCGTTGGGCTGGTCGTGCCGCAGGCGCAGGCCCGTCGACGTACCGAGGTAGCTCGACACCATCTCGTGGTTCGCGAAGCCGTAGAGCTCGCGGCCGCCCGCGCGGGCCCTGGCGAACGCCTCGCCGAGCGCGGGCGCGAAGTCCGCGAAGACGGCGGACGTGGTCTCCGCGGGGGCTTCCGTGAAGTCCGGGGACGCGGGGGTGCCGGTCACCAGGGGCTGCGCGTCCTCGGCGGGCCCGGCGCCCCGCGCGGCCTCCTCGGCGGCCCGCACCAGCGGCTCCAGGTCGTCGGCGGTCACGGCCGCGCGCGTCACGACGCCAGACGCGGTGCCCTCCTTGCCGTCGACGGTCGCGATGACGGTCAGGGTGCGGCCCCGGGTGACGCCGTTGGTGGTCAGGGCGTTGCCCGCCCAGCGCAGGTTCGCCGTGGACTCCTCGTCGGCGATCACCACGCAGCCATCTGCGGTGGACAGTTCGAGTGCGCGCTCGACGATCTCGTGCGGCTTGGTGGCGCTGCGGCTCATCGACCGGCCTCCTGCGTGGTGTTCAGAATGTTCACGCCCCGGAACAGGGCGGACGGGCAGCCGTGCGAGACCGCGGCGATCTGGCCCGGCTGGGCCTTCCCGCAGTTGAAGGCGCCCCCGAGCACATAGGTCCCCGGGCCGCCGACCGAGGTCATCGAACCCCAGAAGTCGGTGGTGCTCGCCTGGTAGGCGACATCGCGCAGCTGCCCGGCGAGCCGACCGTTCTCGATCTTGTAGAAGCGCTGGCCGGTGAACTGGAAGTTGTAGCGCTGCATGTCGATGGACCACGACCGGTCGCCCACGACATAGATCCCGCGGTCCACGCCAGCGATCAGGTCCTCCGTGGAGAGCCCGCCCGGGTCCGGCCGCAGCGAGACGTTCGCCATGCGCTGCACGGGCACGTGGCCGGGGGAGTCGGCGTACGCGCAGCCGTTGGACCGCTCGAAGCCGGTGAGCTTCGCGATGCGCCGGTCCAGCTGGTAGCCGACGAGCGTGCCGTCCTTGACCAGGTCCCAGGACTGGGCGGCCACGCCCTCGTCGTCGTACCCGATGGTGGCGAGCCCGTGCTCGGCCGTCCTGTCGCCGGTCACGTTCATGATCGACGAGCCGTACGCGAGCTTGCCGAGCTGGTCGAAGGTGGCGAATGAGGTCCCCGCGTACGCCGCCTCGTAGCCGAGCGCGCGGTCCAGCTCGGTGGCGTGGCCGATGGACTCGTGGATGGTCAGCCAGAGGTTCGACGGGTCGACGACCAGGTCGTACGAGCCCGCCCGCACGCTCGGCGCCCGCATCTTCTCGGCCAACTGCTCCGGGATCTGGGCCAGTTCGCCCTCCCAGTCCCAGCCGGTCCCCGTCAGGTACTCCCAACCGCGGCCGACCGGCGGCGCGATCGTGCGCATCGAGTCGAACTCGCCGCTCGACTCGTCGACGGCCACCGCGGTCAGCTGCGGGTGCAGCCGCACCCGCTGCTGCCTGGTCACCGTCCCCGCCGTATCCGCGTAGAACTTGTTCTCGTGCACGGTGAGCAGCGAGGCGTCGACGTGCGCGACCCCGTCGGCCGCGAGCAGCCGCGCGCTCCAGTCGGCGAGCAGCCCCGCCTTCTCCTCGTCCGGCACGGAGAAGGGATCGATCTCGTACGACGAGATCCACGTCTTGTCCGCGTGCACCGGCTCGGCCGCGAGCTCCACCCGCTCGTCGGACCCCGCGGCCTTGATGACCTGCGCGGACAGCTTCGCCATCGCCACGGCCTGCGAGGCGACCCGGGCCGCCGCGTCCATCGTCAGATCCACACCGGAGGCGAACCCCCAGGTGCCGCCGTGCACGACGCGGACCGCGTAGCCCAGGTCCGTGGTGTCGGAGGTGCCCGACGGCTTGGCGTCGCGCAGCCGCCAGGCCGCGCTGCGCACCCGCTCCAGGCGGAAGTCCGCGTGGTCGGCGCCGAGCGCACGCGCGCGGGCGAGCGCGGCGTCGGCGAGAGCCCGCAGCGGCAGCGCCGTGAAGGCTTCATCGAGGGTATGAGGCACGGATGTCTCCCTGCAGTCGGCACCGGGTCAGGTCCGATCATGTCGCGCCCGGCGGCCCGGCGGCCAGACCTTTCTGTAGGGATCCGACAGGGAGTCCCCTCAGCCACTGTCGGTCGCCGATTCTCCGTATCGCGGAAGGTACCGATAGGTTTTCGAGGTACCTGACCGCTATCGAAAGGGTGATCCGTTGAGCCGCTCGGTTCTCGTCACCGGAGGAAACCGGGGCATCGGCCTCGCCATCGCCCGCGCCTTTGCCGAAGCCGGCGACAAGGTCGCGATCACCTGCCGTTCCGGCGAGCCGCCGCAGCAGCTCGCCGAGCTCGGCGTCCTCGCCGTCAAGTGCGACATCACCGACGCCGAGCAGGTGGAGACGGCCTACAAGGAGATCGAGGAGAAGCACGGTCCCGTCGAGGTGCTCGTGGCCAACGCGGGCATCACCAAGGACCAGCTCCTGATGCGCATGACCGAGGAGGACTTCACGTCCGTCCTCGAGACCAACCTCACCGGCACCTTCCGGGTCGTCAAGCGCGCCAACCGCGGCATGCTGCGCGCCAGGAAGGGCCGCGTCGTCCTGATCTCCTCCGTCGTCGGACTGCTCGGCTCCGCGGGACAGGCGAACTACGCCGCCTCCAAGGCGGGTCTGGTCGGCTTCGCGCGCTCGCTCGCCCGCGAGCTCGGGTCGCGCAACCTCACCTTCAACGTCGTCGCGCCCGGTTTTGTCGACACCGACATGACCCAGGCGCTCACGGAGGAGCAGCGCAAGGGCATCGTCGCCCAGGTGCCGCTCGGCCGCTACGCGCAGCCGGACGAGATCGCCGCGGCGGTCAAGTTCCTGGCGTCGGACGACGCTTCGTACATCACTGGTGCCGTCATCCCCGTTGACGGCGGATTGGGCATGGGTCACTGATCACCATGAGCGGAATTCTCGACGGCAAGCGCATCCTCGTCACCGGCGTGCTGACGGAGGCGTCCATCGCCTTCCACGCGGCCAAGGTCGCGCAGGAGCAGGGCGCCGAGGTCATCCTGACCGCCTTCCCGCGGCCCACGCTCACCGAGCGCATCGCCAAGAAGCTCCCCGAGCCCGCCAAGGTCATCGAGCTCGACGTGACCAACCAGGAGCACCTCGACCGCCTCGCGGGCGTCGTCAAGGACGAGCTCGGCGGCCTCGACGGCATCGTGCACTCCATCGGATTCGCTCCGCAGGGCGCCTTCAACTTCCTGGAGGCGAGCTTCGAGGACGTCTCGACGGCGATGCACGTCTCGGCGTTCTCCCTGAAGTCGCTCACCATGGCCTGCCGCCCGCTGTTCGAGGACGGCGCCTCGGTCGTCGGCCTCACCTTCGACGCGCAGTACGCCTGGCCCAAGTACGACTGGATGGGCCCGGCCAAGGCCGCCCTCGAGGCCACCAGCCGCTACCTCGCCCGCGATCTGGGCAAGGAGAACGTCCGCTGCAACCTGATCTCCGCGGGCCCCCTCGGCTCCATGGCGGCCAAGTCCATCCCGGGCTTCGGTGAGCTCGCGGACGTCTGGAACACCCGCTCCCCGCTGAACTGGGACATGGCCGACCCGGAGCCCGCGGGCCGCGGCATCGTCGCGCTGCTCTCGGACTTCTTCCCGAAGACCACGGGCGAGATCATCCACGTCGACGGCGGCGTCCACATGATGGGTGCCTGACCAGGCACGTCGTACGCACGTGACGCCCCGTCCCCCGCAGCGTGCGGGAGGCGGGGCGTCGCCCGTTCGGCCCCCTTGCCGGGCGCCGCGGGGCGGTGCCGCGCACTCTGAAGTGTGCGTCTGTCACCTGTCGCGGTGCTCGCCGCCCTCTCCCTCGCGGTCGTCGCGCCGAGCGGCGTTCCCGAGCGGCCCTCCCACGCGCGCGTGCGGGCACCGGAGCCCCGCCCGTTCGGCTCGGAGTGCCGCACCAGCGTCGCGGGCTCGCGGGTGGTCGCGGACTGCCACAACCCCTACCCCGAGACCGACCGGGTGCGCCTCCACGTGGAGTGCGACCGGTGGTGGGACATCGACCTCGACAGCGCGCCCGTCGACGCGGGGCCCGCGCAGAGCGTGCGGCTGACCGGCCGGTGCTGGAAAGAGGTCCGCGCGGTGTGGGTCAGCCACCGGAAGTGACCGGGGCGGCCGCCCTACCGGTAGCGCGTATCAGCCGGTGACCGGGCGGCACAGGAACGGATAGCCCGCGGCCTCGGTCTCCGCCGCCTCCGCGTCCTGCGCGCGGATCGCCTCGACGAGCCGGGTGTGGTCCATGTGCGTCTCGGGGGTCAGCTCCGTGCCGATGTCCTCGCGCAGCCAGTCGCGCAGGACCTCGCCGAGGTCCGCGTAGAGCGCCGTCATCACGTCGTTGTGGGAGGCCGCCACCACGGCCATGTGGAACGTCGCGTCGGCCGTCACGAAGGCTTCCGTGTCCCCCGAGGCCCAGACCTCCTCGCGCCGGGCGAGGAGGGCGTCGAGCTGCTTGAGGTCGCGCTCCGTGCGCCGCTGGGCGGCCAGCTTCGCCGCGCTCGACTCCAGCGTGCTGCGCAGCTCCGCGATGTGCCGGGGCTCGGCGTCGGCGAACCTGCGCTGCATGACGCCCGCCAGCTCGCTGGTCGCCACGACGTAGGTGCCCGAGCCCTGCCGGATGTCGAGCAGCCCGTTGTGCGCGAGGGCGCGCACGGCCTCCCTGACCGTGTTCCTCGCCACTCCCAGCTGCTCGACGAGCTCGGGTTCGGTGGGGATGCGGGAGCCGACCGGCCATTCGCCCGACGAGATCTGGTTGCGCAGCTCGGAGATGACCTGTTCGGAGAGTGCCGAACGGCGAGGGGTGGTCAGCGGCATGACGTTCCTTCGTGCGTGGCCGGGGGCGTGTGGCGCGGCGGACGGCTCGGGTGGCGGGCCGTGTGACGTGAACGGACTGGACAGCCAATCATCCCATGATTCTATGATGGCTCCATGGCTAGTGAGGAAACCGAGACGATGACACCGACAGACACACCCCCCATACGGACCGGCGCCACGGAGAAACAAGCCCCCACGCGCGCGTGGGGCACGCGGCTCGTCATCGTCGGCATCGTCCTCGCCGCCATGAACCTGCGCCCCGCGATCACCAGCCTCGGCGCCCTCCTCGAAGAGGTGCGCGACGGCCTCGGCATGAGCGGCACCCTCGCGGGCCTGCTCACCTCCGTACCGCCGCTCTGCTTCGCGTTCTTCGGTGTGATGGCTCCGAGGCTCGCCCGGCGCTTCGGCCCGAGCGCGGTGGTCTGCGTCGGCATGGCGGCCATCGCCACCGGCCTGGTGATCAGGCCCTTCATCGGCGGCACCGCGGGCTTCCTGGCCGCCACCGCCCTCGCCCTCATGGGCATCGCGGTCAGCAACGTCCTGATGCCGGTGATCGTCAAGCGCTGGTTCCCCGACCGGGTCGGCTCGATGACCGGCCTGTACTCGATGGCGCTCGCGCTCGGCACGTCCCTGGCGGCGGCCGTCACCGTGCCCATGACCGACGCCCTCGGAGGCCGCTGGCAGACCGGCCTCGCCGTCTGGGCGGTCCTCGCCGCCGTCGCCGTCCTGCCGTGGATCCCGCTCGTCCGCGACCGGGGCGCCGCCGCCGCGGCCGCTCCGGAGCACATCAGCAAGACCGTCCAGCGCGAGGACGCCGAGCTGCGCATCACCCACAGCCGTACGGCCTGGGCGCTGGCCGTCTTCTTCGGGCTCCAGGCCACCGCCGCGTACATCACGATGGGCTGGATGCCGCAGATCTTCCGCGACGCGGGCGTGCCCGCGGGTGAGGCGGGCGTGCTGCTCGCCGTCACCATGGCGATGGGCGTCCCGCTGGCCTTCGTCATCCCCCGGGTCGCCACGCGCCTGCCCAATCAGGGCCCGGTCGTGGTCGTCCTCGGCGCGTGCGGCCTCGCCGGATACGCGGGCCTCTACCTCGCGCCCGCCGGTGGCGCCTGGGCGTGGGCCCTGCTGCTCGGCATCTCCAACTGTTCCTTCCCGCTCGCCCTCACCATGGTCGGGATGCGCGCCAAGAGCAGCGTGGGCGTGGCGAAGCTGTCCGCCTTCGCGCAGAGCACCGGCTATCTGATCTCGATCCCGGGCCCGCTCCTGATCGGCGTGCTCAACCAGCACAGCGGCGGCTGGAGCCTCCCGATCGCGCTCATGGCGGGCCTGATGGTGCCGCAGATCGTGGTCGGCACCCTGGCGGGCCGCAACCGCACCGTCGAGGACGAGGTCGAGGCGAAGGCCGCCGCGGCGGCGCGCGTCGCCGCCTGAGGGGCCCACCCCACCGGAGGGGGTTCGGGCAAAGGGTGCGAGACTGGCCGTATGCCCGTCCTCGACCCGAACCCCCAGAACGGCCAGAAGAAGTTCCTCATCGTGCTCGGCGCGATGCTGGCCATCACCGTGATCATCGGCATCGTCGCGTCCGTCGCCTCACCGTGAACCGGCCCCCGACGGGCGGATGGTGGGGTTAGCACCACCATCCCCTAGGGGGCCAGTCTCAGGGTCAAGTGGGTGGATCACCGGATGGGCTGAGGGTCGCCGATCGCCTAACTTCGAGCTGTGCCCGCGACGACGCGGCACGGACGATCTCGAAGACCACGGAGGCGGCATGTCGGCCCGTTCGCACACCCGGCGCGACCCGGCGGAGACCGGCAGCGTCGAGGTCCAGCTTCCCTGGTGGGCGGTCGCCCTCCCCGCCCTCGCCTTCGCCGCCCTGCTCCTGCTGATCCTGAACCCGGCGGACGCGCACGCCGCGAGCAGCGAGCCGATGGTCACCCAGCTGCTCGAGCGCATACAGGAGACGGTCCTGCGGCTGACGCCCTGACCCCCGGCCGACCGGTGCTGTCACCCGTCCCGCCACCCGTCTCGTCACCCGTGCCGGGCCACCGCTCCAACTCCCTGCGCCCCGTGGCGCGTTTCATGCGAAGCTGGACAGCATGAGCGTCGCAGAACCCCGCAGGATTGTCCTTTTCCGGCATGCGAAGGCCGACTGGCCGCAGGTCTCCGACCACGAGAGGCCCCTCGCCGAGCGAGGCCGCAGGGACGCCCCCGTCGCCGGACGCAAGCTGGCCGACAGCGGCATCCCCTTCGACCTGGCCCTGTGCTCGACTGCCGCCCGCACCCGCGAGACGTGGAAGCTGGCCGTCCAGGAGCTGCCGCAGCGGCCGAAGACCGTCTACGAAGACCGGTTGTACGAGGCGTCTCCCGGCGAGCTGATCGCCGTGCTCAACGAGACCCCGGACGACGTGCAGAACGTCGTCCTGATCGGCCACAACCCGGGAGTGCAGGGACTGACCGACGTCCTCTCCGGGGACTCCGAGGGCGATGCGAGGACCCGGCTGAACCGCCGCGGCTTCCCGACCGCCACCTTCGCCGTCCTGACGTACTCCGGTTCGTGGAAGGCACTTGAGCCCGGCGTGGCCACGCTCGTCGACTACTGGGCCCCCTCCGAGTAGCTCTCTCACCTCCGCATCCGACGACGGGGCCCGGCACCGCGATGGTGCCGGGCCCCGTCGACGTACGAGAGGCGCGGTGGCGTCAGTCGGCGTGCGTGTCCGCCGCCTCGACCTCTTCGCGCGTGATGCCGAGGAGATAGAGGACGGTGTCGAGGAAGGGGACGTTGACGGCGGTGTGCGCGGCCTCGCGGACCACCGGCTTGGCGTTGAAGGCGACCCCGAGACCGGCCGCGTTCAGCATGTCGAGGTCGTTCGCGCCGTCGCCGATCGCGACGGTCTGCTCCAGCGGGACGGCCGCCTCCGTGGCGAAGCGGCGAAGGAGACGCGCCTTGCCCGCCCGGTCGACGATCTCGCCGGTCACCTTGCCGGTGAGCTTGCCGTCGACGATCTCCAGGGTGTTGGCCTGGGCGAAGTCGAGGCCGAGACGTTCCTTCAGGTCATCGGTGACCTGGGTGAACCCGCCCGAGACGACGCCCACTTGGTAGCCCAGGCGCTTGAGCGTACGAATCAGGGTGCGGGCGCCAGGCGTGAGCCGGACCTCGGAGCGGACCTTCTCGACGACCGAGGCGTCCAGGCCCGCGAGGAGCTCCACGCGCGCGTGCAGCGACTGCTCGAAGTCCAGCTCGCCGCGCATCGCGGCGGCCGTCACCTCGGCGACCTCGGCCTCGCATCCGGCGTGCGCCGCGAAGAGCTCGATGACCTCGTCCTGGATGAGCGTCGAGTCGACGTCCATCACGACCAGGCGCTGGGCGCGGCGGTGCAGGCCCGCCGCGACGACCGCGACGTCCACGCCGAGCCGCGCCGCTTCCAGGGCGAGGGCGGTGCGCAGGGGCTCCGTCTCCGTGCCGGACACCGCGAACTCCACGGCGGTGACCGGGTACTTGGCGAGACGGAAGATGCGGTCGATGTTGCCGCCGGTCGCCGTGATGCGGGCGGCGATCGCGGCCGTCGACTCCGAGGTCAGCGGGTGGCCGAGGACGGTCACCAGCGAACGCCCGAGCCCGCGGGGCCGGTTGTCGCCGATGCCGGAGATGATCTCGGCCTGCATCTTCATGGATTCCGCCCAGCTGTGGACGGTGGAACGCAGGTCACCCTCCAGGCCGGCGGGCGGCTCGGTCACGAGCGCGCACAGCACGATGCGGCCGCGGGTGACGACCTGCTCGATGTCGACGACGTCGACGGAGTAGGCGGCGAGGGTGTCGAAGAGGCCGGCGGTGATGCCGGGGCGGTCCTTGCCGAAGATCTTGACGAGGAGCGTCGGGACGTCGGCAGACTGAGGGGGCTGCGAAGCACTCATGGTGATCCCTACGGTATCCGCCCGCCTCTCCTGGGCGTCCGGGCGGTCCGCGTGCCGGACAGGTTGTCGCTTCGCGTTGCCGCTTCTGTCTTCTTGCGTCGTTGTTCTGTTGTTTCGCGTCCGCCGCTCTAGCGGGGCCCGCGTGGCTTCCCCGGGGGAGGCGGGCCCTGCTCCGGTGGCGGTGGGGGAGGGGGCGGCGGGGGAGGCCAGTCCGTCGAGCGGGAGCGCGGTCGCGGGGGCGGTACGACGGGGCCCACCACGGTCGGCGCTCCCGAGACGTCCCGGGGCGGCCGCCCGGAGGAGTCGCCCGGCGGGGGAGCGCCGCCCGCGCGCGGCGGCGGCTTGAGATAGGGGTTCGTGTCGGGGTTCGGCGGCCGGTGCGGAGCGCCGGGCTGATACGGCCCGGTCCCGGCCGGCGCCGCGGCCCCGTACGCCGACCCGGCCCGCGCCTCGTGCCCCGTCCGCGCCTCGTGCCCGGTCAGCGCCAGCGGCGCCACGCTGCCGCCCGCCGCCCCCGACGCCACCGCGAGCAACGCTCCCGCGACCCCGGCGCCGAACCCCCACGCCGCCCCGAGCAGCACCGCGGGCCCCAGCCGCCCGTGCAGTTCGATCCCCGCGCCGAACGCGTCGACGCCGAACACGGACAGCGAGGCGTCGGCAGAGACCCCGGTCAGCCACACGAGGAGCGGAAGCCCGAGCGCCGTCACGATCCCGAGCCGCACACCGCACCGCCCCGCGAACCCCACCGCGCCCACCGCCCCACGCACCCAAGGAGTCCGCACGGCGGTGAGCACCCCCGCGAACAGCATCATCAGGGCCGCCGCCACTCCCAGGAGCCAGACCCGGCCGTCGAGTTCGGCGAGCCTGCCGAGCGTGACCGCCTTGTCGGAAGGGCCGGTCAGCAGGTCGTCCACCGGATCCGGCAGGAACTGGGTGAGCGCCCCCGTCGCCCTGCCGTCCCACGGCACGAAGAGCCCGACGGGAACCCCGAGCCAGACGCCGTTGGGCGCCCCGAGCAGCGCGGCACCGGCGATGCGCTTGGGGTGGTCGTCGCCCACCATCGCGTACGCGGCCGCGGCGAGGCCCGCGACGACCGCCACCACGACCACCGCGACCAGCGCGGAGACCGCGGGCCGCACGACCCGGTGGAGCGCGTCGAGCCCGCGCGGCAGCGGAGCGCGGCGCGAGGCGAGCAGCGCGATGAGCAGCACCCCGGCCACCCAGACCGCACCGCCGAGCAGCGTCGGCGCGGTGTCCACCGTGAACCCGACCGCGGCCTTGGCCTTCGCGAGGTCGCCGAGCCTGTCGGGCAGCAGGCCGCCGATCCCGCCGGGCAGTTTGTCGCCGATGCCGCCCGGCAGTTCGTCGAGTCCCTTGTCGATCCCCTTGTCGATGCCGAGCTTCTCGCCGTCGATCGTGATGATGTCGTGTCCCGCCCAGGCGAGCCCCGCGAGCATCGCGAGGAAGAGGGCGATCACCGCGCCCAGGCGCGCGGCGAGCTCGCCGCGCGAGATGACCGATCCGGCGCCGCGCAGGGAGCGTAAGAAGAAGAGGGCGAGCAGGAGCGCGCCCACGAGACCCACGCCGAGTGGCGCGATGTCGATCGCCGTGGCCGCTTCCGCGCCCTTGAGGCCGAACGCGGAGACGTCGCCGGACGGCGTGACCGAGCCTCCCGCGCCGAGCGCCACCGTCGCCGCCGTCATCGGTCCGAGCGAGCCCACGTCGTCCGCGCCGAGCAGATGCAGCCCGAGCGCGGCCGTCCCCGCCATGCCGACCAGGGCCCAGCTGACCGCGGCGATCGCCGAGAGCAGCACGTCACCCCAGCGCACGCCCCGGCTTTCACGTCGGTACTCGTCGGTCTGCATCAGGACCCCCCGAACCGCAGTGCGTCGCCCCACATGCACGTAATGGCGCCAATGCGCATGATCCGTATGCACTGATGGGCGCTTACTACTCTCCGGGGCGATATCTTCCTCGTCAACGGGACGGCCGTAGAGGCCCGTACGCAGTCTTCACAAGGCCCGACTTTCGGTCAGAGCCCTCCGCCTGAAATAGTTCCTCCCGATGTTCGACATCCCTAGACTCCCCATCGATGGGGGCTAGCTCGGGGGACAACTCAGTGGGGCATGGAGTGCCGGAACTCGTACTGGAATTGAATGGAAGGACCTGGACGCTCGACCCGTCCAGGCCATACACCCTCGGACGTGATCCGCAGGGAGATATCTCGCTCGACGACGCCAGGGTGTCCTGGCGTCACGCCACGATCAGCTGGAGCGGTCGCAGTTGGGTCATTGAGGACCACGGCAGCACCAACGGCACCTTCGTGCAGGGCCAGCGGATCCACCAGATGGAAATCGGCCCTGGTTCGGCCGTGCACCTCGGCAACGCGACCGACGGTCCGCGGGTGAACGTGTCCGGCAGCGCGCAGGGCGCCGCCGCGGCCGCCGTCTCGGCACCGCAGCAGCAGGCACCCCAGCAGCAGGCCGCGCACCAGCAGGCTCCGCACGCGCAGGCACCTCATGCGCAGGCCCCGCACCAGCAGGCCCCGCAGCCGCAGGCCCCTCATCAGGCACAGCAGCCGCCGCAGCAGCAGAGCTGGCAGCAACAGCAACAACAGCAGCACCAGGCGCCGCAGCAGCAAGGCTGGCAGCAGCAGCCGCACGTGCCCCCGCAGCAGGGCGGCCCGTCGCAGCCGTACGCGCAGCAGGCTCCGGGTTCCGGCGGTGCCGCGGGGGCCCCGCCGGTCTACGGCGACCGCAGCCCGACGACGTTCCACCAGCTGGCACTCGGCCGCAAGATGCGCATCGGCCGTGCCCTGGAGAACGAGCTCGTCGTCTCCGACCTCCAGGTCTCGCGCCACCACGCCGAGTTCACCGCGACGCCCGACGGCCGCTTCGAGCTCCACGACCTCGGGTCGCACAACGGCACGTACGTCAACGGCCAGCCGATCGCGAAGTCCTCGACCGCCCTGATCGGCCCGAACGACATCGTCGGCGTCGGCCACTCGACCTTCCGCATCGTCGGCGGACAGCTCGAGGAGTTCGTCGACACCGGTGACGTCTCCTTCTCGGCCCGCCACCTCACGGTCACGGTCGACGGCGGCAAGCAGATCCTCAAGGACGTCTCCTTCGGCGTCCCCGAGAAGTCGCTCATCGCGGTCATCGGCCCCTCCGGTTCCGGCAAGTCCACCCTGCTCAAGGCGCTCACCGGCTACCGGCCCGCCAACCAGGGCGACGTCCTCTACGACAACAGGAACCTCTACAAGCAGTTCGCCGAGCTGCGCCAGCGCATCGGTCTGGTCCCGCAGGACGACATCCTGCACAAGGAGCTGACCGTCAAGAAGGCCCTCAAGTACGCGGCCAAGCTGCGCTTCCCCGCGGACACCACGGAGGCCGAGCGCGAGTCCCGCATCGACGAGGTCCTGCGCGAGCTCAAGCTGGACATCCACAAGGAGAAGAAGGTCACCTCCCTCTCCGGTGGCCAGCGCAAGCGCGTCTCGGTGGCCCTGGAGCTCCTGACCAAGCCGTCGCTGATCTTCCTCGACGAGCCGACCTCCGGCCTCGACCCGGGCATGGACCGCGACGTCATGCAGCTCCTGCGCGGCCTCGCCGACGACGGCCGCACCGTCCTGGTCGTCACGCACTCGGTCGCCGAGCTGGCGATCTGCGACAAGCTCCTGGTGATGGCGCCCGGCGGTTCGGTGGCGTACTTCGGCCCGCCGGAGGAAGCCCTCAACTTCTTCGGCTACAGCACCTGGGCCGATGTCTTCTCCGCCTTCGAGAACTACCGCGACTACGACTGGGCGGGCCGCTGGAAGGGCTCGCAGCACTACCAGATGTACGCCGCGGATATCGACGCCGTCGCCGCGCAGTCGGTGCAGATGCCGCCGCCGCAAGCGGTCCGGCCGCCGAAGCCGCAAGGCTGGGGTTCGCAGCT
The DNA here is from genome assembly GCF_002556545.1 of Streptomyces formicae. Lineage (NCBI taxonomy): Bacteria > Bacillati > Actinomycetota > Actinomycetes > Kitasatosporales > Streptomycetaceae > Streptomyces > Streptomyces formicae. The sequence goes on along the minus strand of NZ_CP022685.1, from coordinate 2,094,862 downwards.
GTGGACCCTGATCCGCCGCTACGTCTCGGTGATCGCCTCCGACCGGGGCTTCCTGGGCCTGATGGTGATCCTGCCCGCGGTCCTCGGCATCGTCAGCGTCGTGATCCCCGCCGACTTCGGCCTCGGCCCGCCGAAGCCCCCGGCCAAGTTCAACGGGGACGCGGGCACGATCATGCTGATCCTCGCGGTCGGCATGTGCTTCTCCGGCGCGGCCAACTCCGTCCGTGAGCTGATCAAGGAACGGGTCATCTACGAACGGGAACGGGCCACCGGCCTCTCCCGCTCGGCGTACCTGATGTCCAAGGTCATCGTCCTCGGCCTGATCACGGCCTTCCAGGGCGTCATCATCTGCGGCATCGGCTTCGCCCCGCGCGAGCTGCCGGAGGAGGGGCTGATCATGCCCCCCGCCGTGGAGATCTGCCTGGTCATCATCGCGCTCGGCTTCACGTCGATGATGTTCGGCCTGGTCATCTCCTCGCTGGTGAAGACTTCCGAGAAGACCATGCCGCTCCTGGTGATGTTCGCGATCGTCCAGGTCGTGTTCACCGGCGTCCTCTTCCAGATCTACGGCTCGCCGGGTCTCGAGCAGTTCGCCTGGCTGATGCCGTCCCGCTGGGCCATCGCGGGCGCGGGCGCCACGCTCGACCTCGCGCACCTGATGCCGCCGTGGGACCCGAAGAAGCCGAACGACCTGGACCCGCTCTGGGAGCACTCGGTCGGCCAGTGGGGCCTCAACATCACGGTCCTCCTGCTGCTCGGCGTCGCCTGCGGCTTCGCGGTCGCCCGTCTGCTGCGGCGCCACGAGCCCGAGGTCATGCGCAAGTAACCGGCCGGGACACACCGGACACACGAAGAAGGGCGGCACCCCGCACGGGGTGCCGCCCTTCGGCGTCGTTCGCTGAGCCTCGCTGAAGAGGTCCCCTGTTCAGGGGCTCAGTAGGCGCCGTTCACGTTGTCCATCGAGCCGTACTTGTCGGCCGCGTAGTTGGCCGCGGCGGTGATGTTGGCGACCGGGTCGTAGATGTTCGTCGACGTGCCCTCGACGTGGTACGCGTTGAACGTCGGCTGGATGACCTGGAGCAGGCCGATCGACGGGGTGCCGTTCTGGGCGTTGACGTCCCAGCCGTTCATGGCGTTCGGGTTGCCCGTCGACTCGCGCATGATGTTGCGGTGCAGGCCCTCGTAGGAACCGGGGATGCCCTTGGCCTTCATGATGTCCAGGGACTGGCGGATCCAGCCGTCGAGGTTGTTGGCGTAGACGGGCTTGCGGGCGGCGGCGCGGCTGGCGGCCTCCTTGACCTTGCGCTCGTCCTCGGCCTTCTTCTTCGCGGCGGCCTCGTCGGCGGCCTTCTTGGCCTCGTCGGCCTTCTTCTTGTCCGCGGCGGCCTTCGCGGCGGCGTCCTTGGCCTGCTTGTCGGCGTTGGACTGCTGCTTGGTGACGCTGGCGTGGACCGTCTGCTGCGCGCTCGTCGACGCGGCGAAGGCCACGGGGGAGACGTCGGCGGCCTGGGCCCCGGCCTCGGAGCTGCCCGGCACGAGGGAGAACGCGAGGGCGGCGGCGCCGAGCGTGGCGACACCGGCGATCGAGAACTTCTGGGCCTTGGTCACGGTGGAGCGACTATGACCAGGGGTGGTGTGCTGGGACATGCGAGTGGGACCTCTTCGAATAGGGGAGGTCGCTCTGGTCCGGCGGGGACGACTGCTTCCGGCACAAACGCCGCGGTGCGAGACCGCGGCGCCGAGCGACGGGAGCAATTCTTAGCGGCAGCAAAATTCTGTGGCAAAGACGTGACGTACGATCCCGGGTAGTGGATCAGGGGGTGCGCCGATGCCGGGGACACCCTCGCACCCCCCACGTATTAAGGGATTCCTTATCCACTAGGGACCTTCGTACGTGATGTGCGTCCTATGCGCGGGCTCACATCGACCGCGTAACAGTCTCACCAGGAGTTGCCTCAGCAACGCTCACAGTGAGGAGCGTCCTCCCGGAGGATGAGGTGCGCGTCGCCGAACTCGTGCCAAAGGTAGAGACGGCGTACCGCCTCCGCGTAGCCACGGTCGACCGCCGCGCGCCCCGCGACCGCCTCCAGCATCAGCAGATGTGAGGCCGCCGGCTCGTGCAGCCCCGTGAGCAGCCCGTCCACCACGCGCACCCCGCGCTCCGGTGTCACCAGGAGATCGGTGCGGCCCGCCGCCGCGCGGACCACGCCGTCGGAGCCCGCCGCGGACTCCACGGCCCGCACGGCCGTCGTCCCGACCGCCACGACCCGGCCCCCGCCCGCCTTCGCCGCGTTGATCAGCCGTGCCGAAGGCAGCGGCACCTCGAAGAGCTCCGGGTAGGGCGGCTCGTGCGCCTCCTGCGACGCGACGCCGGTGTGCAGCGTGACGGGCGCGAACTGCACGCCCCTGCTCACCAGCTCCGCCACGAGTGCGGCCGTGAAGGGCCGCCCCGCGCTCGGCATCTCCGCGCTGCCCGCGCCGTCCGGCGACGGCAGCGCGAAGACGGTCTGGTGCGCGGAGAGCGGCTGGTCCCTGTCCGTATAGGAGTACCGGATGGGCCGCCCGTGCCGCCGCAGCAGCCCGGGCACGTCCGCCGACACCCGCACCCACCACAGCCGCCCGCTCCCCTCCGCGAGCCGCTCCTCACAGACAAGGGGTACGTCCCCGGGCAGTCGCACCACCGCACCGGCCGGACCACCCGCACGCGCGCGTGTCGTGCCCTTCCCGTCCGGATCACGCAGCTCCACCGCCCAGCGGCCGCCCTCGCCCCGCGTGGAGAAGTGCACCACCACGCGCGCGTGCCCGAGCCGCCCGTCGACGGCGGCGGGCAGGGTGCGCGACGTATTGACGACGAGCAGGTCCCCGGCGCGCAGCAGCGTGGGCAGCTCGGCGAACGCGTGATGGCTCACCGCGGTGCCGCGCGACACGAGCAGCCGCACCGCGTCCCTGCCGAGCCCGGGCCCCCGTTGCTCGGCGGGCACCCGGGCGAGCAGCGCGGCGGGCACGTGCCGCGCGGCACCGAGCATGCTCATCGGGCACCCGCGAGCAGGGCGGGAGCCGTGTAGCGCCCGCTGGCGGGACGCCGGGTGATGACGTCGAGGAAGGCGGGCACCACCTCCTCAGGGAGCGGCCGCCCGGAAGGATCGTCGGCGGGCACCGCCGCCCGGTACAGATCCGTCCGCATGTCCCCGGGGTCGAAGGACCACACCCGGATCCCCGGCTCCTCCACCCCGAGCACCGCCGAGAGGTGGTCCAGAGCGGCCTTGGACGCGCCGTACCCGCCCCACGTCTCGTACGCGTCGACGGCCGCGTCCGAGCTGACGTTCAGCACCGCGCCCCCGGACGCCCGCAGCAGCGGCAGCGCCTCCTGGACCAGGCCGAGCGCCGCCACCACGTTCGTCTCCAGGGCGGCCCGCAGCCCGTCGAGCGGGAGCCCCGCCAGGCGCACGAGCGGCTCGGCGCCCAGCGCGCTCGCGTTGTTCACCAGCAGGTCCAGGCCGCCCAGGCGGCGCGCGGCGGCCACCAGCGCGGCACGGTGCCCCGCGTCCTGGACGTCCCCGGCGAGCGCCTCCACGCGCGCGCCGTCCCTCGCACGCTCCCCTACATACGTCGCGGACTCCTGGAGCACCCCGGAGGTTCTGGCGTCGAGCACCAGATTCCAGCCGCTCTCCGCGAGCGCCGCGCCGAGCGCGCGCCCGAGCCCCTTGGAAGCCCCCGTAATGATCGCCACCGGCATGACATCGTCCCCTCGGTTCGTCCGGCCTTCACCGTAGGAACGGGCGCCCTCCTCACACCTCGTACGCGGGCCGTAACTCCCCGGGGCCCTTCGGACTAGGCCGGGCCCATGGGCCTAGTCCCCGGGCCCTAGGCGGGGGCCACCACAGGTCCGATACGCACCGTCACACCCCGCCGGTACGGTGAGGCCATGAGCCAAGGACCCCGATCAGGGCTGACCGCGGTGAGCTCCGCGCTGCTGGCCATGAGCAGGCAGCTGGAGGTGCGCGACGTCCTCAAGACGATCGTCGCCTCGGCCCGCGAGCTGCTCGACGCCGAGTACGCCGCCCTGGGGGTCCCCGACGACCACGGAGGGTTCGCCCAGTTCGTCGTCGACGGCGTGAGCGACGAGCAGTGGAAGGCGATCGGGCCGCTGCCCCGCCAGCACGGCATCCTCGCCGCGATGCTCCGCAAGGCGGAGCCCGAGCGCCTGGCCGACGTGCGCCAGGACCCGCGCTTCGAGGGCTGGCCCGCCGCGCACCCGGACATGTCCGACTTCCTCGGCCTGCCGATCCGCTACGGGGACGAGACCCTCGGCGCGCTCTTCCTCGCCAACAAGAAGTGCGTCAAGCCGCAGGGCGGCTGCGGCTTCACCGCGGACGACGAGGACCTGCTCTCCATCCTCGCCCAGCACGCGGCGATCGCCCTCACCAACGCCCGCCTCTACGAGCGCAGCCGCGAGCTGACCATCGCCGAGGAGCGCTCGCGCCTCGCCCACGAACTGCACGACGCCGTCAGCCAGAAGCTCTTCTCGCTGCGCCTGACGGCCCAGGCAGCGGCCGCCCTGGTGGACCGCGACCCGTCGCGGGCCAAGGGCGAACTGCAGCAGGTCGCGACCCTCGCGGCCGAGGCGGCGGACGAACTGCGCGCGGCCGTCGTGGAGTTGCGCCCCGCGGCCCTCGACGAGGACGGCCTGGTGGCCACGTTGCGTACGCACACCCAGGTGCTGCACCGCGCGCACTCCGCCCGGGTCACCTTCGAGAGCAACGGCGTACGGGCCCTGCCCGCCTCACAAGAGGAAGCCATGCTCCGGGTCGCCCAGGAGGCCCTGCACAACGCGCTGCGCCACTCGGCGGCCGGGCACGTGGCGGTGGTCCTGGAGAAGCGCGGCGCCGGAGCCGTCCTGCGCGTCATCGACGACGGCAGCGGCTTCGACCCGACCGCCATACGGCGCGCGGGGCGTCACTTGGGCCTGGTCTCCATGCGGGACAGGGCCGACGGGGTCGGCGGACGGCTGACCGTGGAATCGGAGCCCGGCAAGGGTACGACGATCGAGATGGAGGTCCCCGGTGGCTGACACTGCGCAGAACTCGAAGACCGGAATCCGGGTACTGCTGGTCGACGACCACCAGGTGGTCCGCCGCGGTCTGCGTACGTTCCTGGAGATCCAGGAGGACATCGAGGTCGTCGGCGAGGCGTCGGACGGCGCCGAAGGCGTGGCACGGGCCGAGGAGTTGAAGCCGGACGTCGTCCTGATGGACGTCAAGATGCCGGTCATGGACGGCGTCGAGGCGCTGCGCAAGCTCCGCGAACTGGCCAACCCCGCGCGCGTCCTCATCGTCACCAGCTTCACCGAGCAGCGCACGGTCGTCCCCGCCCTGCGCGCGGGCGCCGCGGGCTACGTCTACAAGGACGTCGACCCGGACGCCCTCGCAGGCGCCATCCGCTCGGTGCACGCGGGGCACGTGCTGCTCCAGCCCGAGGTGGCGGGCGCGCTGCTCACCCAGGAGGAGGCCAACGGCTCCCAGGGCAGGGGCGGTTCGCTCACCGAGCGCGAGCGCGAGGTCCTCGGGCTGATCGCCGACGGCCGCTCGAACCGCGAGATCGCCCGCGCCCTCGTCCTCTCCGAGAAGACCGTCAAGACCCACGTCTCGAACATCCTGATGAAACTGGACCTCGCCGACCGGACGCAGGCCGCGCTCTGGGCAGTTCGGCACGGAGTGACGGGCTGACGGGGCGGCTCCGGCGCACACGGAGCGGAGTCAGCGCGGACCGTCGCCTTCCGGTCTGAGATTCATACCGTCGTGTGAGTATTCCGCACACGGCGCATCCTGCGGCCCGCCCGACCGTTCTCCAGTGCGTGCCGCGACGGCTGGTCGCGGCGATCGCAAGGAGGGTCAAGAAGTGAAGAACCTGAAGAAGGCCGCGGCCGTCACGCTCGTAGCGGGTGGCCTCGTCGCCGCCGGTGCCGGTATGGCGTCCGCCACGAGCGGCGGCGCCCACGCGAACGGCGAGGCCGTCAAGTCGCCCGGCGTCGGCTCCGGCAACCTGGTTCAGGCCCCGGTGCACGTTCCCGTGAACGCGGTCGGCAACACCGTGTCCGTCATCGGCGCCCTCAACCCGGCCTTCGCGAACGACGGCGTCAACAGCTGACGCACGTCCCAGCGGCGACCACCGGCCCCCCGGAGCACGTCCCCGGGGGGCCGGTCCCGCGTGGTGGAGGGTCCTCGCGGGCGGCGCCCAACGCCTCACGCGCCCTCAAGTTCCGCTGTTCGCACGCTGATTGATCCGAACGAGGGCATCGCCCCGGCGCCCCGTGTCATCCGGACGGCCCAGGCGTTTCCCAGCGTGCGACCCCACGGCTGGGGTCGCGCACGACATTTTCCGCAGGAGGAACACTTCCCATGAACATCGCCAAGAAGGCCGCCCTGGCCGTCGCCGTCGCCGGCATCGCCGCGGGCGGCTCCGCCGGTGCCGCGTTCGCCGACGCGGACGCCAACGGCGCGGCCACCCAGTCCCCGGGCGTCGGCTCCGGCAACCACGCCGAGGTCCCGGTGCACGTCCCCGTCAACGTGACCGGCGACAGCGTCAACGTGATCGGTGTGCTCAACCCGGCCTTCGGCAACCACGCGGTCAACGACTGACGCACCGCCCCCCCCGGCACACGAGGCCCCGCGGACCGCACCCGGTCCCGGGGCCTTCGCCGTGCCGGGACTCAGTTCCGGTTCCGCTCCTCCACGTACGCGTTGTAGGCGGCCACCTGGGCCCGCCTGGCCGTCCGCTCCACCGGACGCAGAGCCTGCCCCCGCGCGGCCATCTCCGAGGCGCTCACGGCCCCGCCGTGCCCGTTCTCGTACGCCAGGGAAACCAGCAGCCCGACCCGCTGCGCCAGCTCCAACACCCGTACCGCACGCGGCGGATACCCGGGCGCGAGGATCTCGCGGCCCCGCTCGGCACGCGCCCGGTAGGCGTCGAGCGCCGCCTCGGCGACCGGGCCGGACCCGGCGACGTCGAGCCGGGAGAGGACCTCGGTCGCCTCCCGCAGCGCCTCCGCGAGCTCGCGCTCCGCCTCGCCGAGCGAGGGCACGTCCGCGGGCGGCGCCTCGCGCACCGGCAGACAGTGCCAGACGACCTCGACGTGCACGTCGCCGTCGGGCCCCGCCTCGTACACCTCGGGCACCAGGCCGTACGGCGCGCCGAACGCGACCACCGCCTCCTCCGCGTCGAGGGCCCGCGCGTTGAACTCGGGCGGGCCGCTCAGCCCGAGCGGATGCCCGGGCGCGGGCAGCGCCACCCGAAGACCTCTCACGCCGAGCCCCCGCAGGCGGCCCATCGCGAGCGTGAGTCCGACCGGGCCCGACTCCCCGGGGAGCCCTTCGACCCGGTGCAGCGCGTCCTCGCCGACCATGGCGAGCGCCGCGTCATCCGGTGAAACAAGTCCGGCCAATAGGGCATTTCCCCATGCGGCCAGGCGTCCTGAGCGTGGTTCCGAGAGCATGCACACAGCCTAAGGACCGGCCTCACGACAGGAACGGTCGGCCGGTGGCGTAGGTTTTATCCGGGGGCCGCGTCCACAGGCGCGAGCGACGACCGAGACTGCAATGGGAGACAGCGCGCTCATGAGCGATGTACTGGAGCTTGAGGACGTATCTGTGGTCCGCGAGGGCCGGGCTCTGGTGGACCAGGTCTCCTGGTCGGTCAAGGAAGGCGAGCGCTGGGTCATCCTCGGCCCGAACGGCGCGGGCAAGACCACCCTCCTGAACGTCGCCTCCAGCTACCTCTTCCCGAGCACCGGATCCGCCACCATCCTCGGCGAGACCCTCGGCAAGCCCGGCACCGACGTCTTCGAGCTGCGCCCGCGCATCGGCGTCGCCGGCATCGCGATGGCCGAGAAGCTCCCCAAGCGCCAGACCGTCCTGCAGACGGTCCTCACCGCCGCGTACGGCATGACCGCGGGCTGGCACGAGGACTACGAGGACGTGGACGAGCAGCGCGCCCGCGCCTTCCTCGACCGCCTCGGCATGAGCGACTACCTGGACCGCAGGTTCGGCACCCTCTCCGAGGGCGAGCGCAAGCGCACCCTGATCGCCCGCGCCCTGATGACCGACCCCGAGCTGCTGCTCCTCGACGAGCCCGCAGCCGGCCTCGACCTCGGCGGCCGCGAAGACCTCGTACGACGCCTCGGCCGCCTCGCCCGCGACCCGATCGCACCCTCGATGATCATGGTCACGCACCACGTCGAGGAGATCGCGCCCGGCTTCACGCACGTGCTCATGATCCGCCAGGGCAAGGTCATGGCCGCGGGCCCGCTGGAGCTCGAACTGACCTCGCGCAACCTCTCCCTCTGCTTCGGCCTCCCGCTGGTCGTCGAGCAGCGCAACGACCGCTGGACGGCCACGGGGCTCCCGCTCAGCTAGCCGCGCCCTGTCCCCGAAGGACCCGTGGTCCTACCATGACCATGTGGACATCGACGCATGGGTGTGGTGGCTGATCGGCGCTGCCGCGCTCGGAATCCCGCTGGTACTGACCGCCATGCCGGAACTCGGCATGCTGGCCGTGGGCGCCGTCGCGGGCGCCGTGACCGCGGGTCTCGGCGGGGACATGGTCCTCCAGGTCGTGGTCTTCGCCGCGGTCTCGGTCGCGCTCATCGGCGTCGTACGCCCGGTCGCCGCCAGGCACCGCGCCCAGCGTCCCGAACTGGCCACCGGAGTCGAGGCGTTGAAGGGCCGACAGGCCGTCGTCCTGGAGCGGGTCGACGCAGCGGGCGGCCGCATCAAGCTGGCGGGCGAGATCTGGTCGGCCCGCGCGCTCGACACGGACAGCGCCTACGAGGCCGGTCAGGAAGTCGACGTCGTCGAGATCGACGGAGCCACGGCGATCGTCATGTGATTGCCCCACGGGCGGTGCGATGGTCTGACAGACTCGACCAGCAAGATCTTCGCCGACGACGCGGGATCGTTCCGGAACACCGAGGCATGAAGGGTACGGGGAGTCACGATGGGGCCAATCGTCATCGTCCTGATCATTCTGGTGGTGCTGGTCTTCATCGCCCTGATCAAGACCATCCAGGTCATCCCGCAGGCCAGCGCCGCCATCGTCGAGCGGTTCGGGCGCTACACCCGCACGCTGAACGCGGGACTGAACATCGTCGTCCCGTTCATCGACTCGATCCGCAACCGCATCGACCTGCGTGAGCAGGTCGTCCCGTTCCCGCCGCAGCCGGTGATCACCCAGGACAACCTGGTGGTCAACATCGACACCGTCATCTACTACCAGGTGACCGACGCGCGGGCCGCGACGTACGAGGTCGCCAGCTACATCCAGGCGATCGAGCAACTCACCGTCACCACCCTGCGCAACATCATCGGTGGCATGGACCTGGAGCGCACCCTGACCTCCCGCGAGGAGATCAACGCGGCCCTGCGCGGCGTCCTCGACGAGGCCACCGGCAAGTGGGGCATCCGCGTCAACCGCGTCGAGCTCAAGGCGATCGAGCCGCCGACCTCCATCCAGGACTCGATGGAGAAGCAGATGCGCGCCGACCGGGACAAGCGCGCCGCGATCCTCCAGGCCGAAGGTGTACGACAGTCGGAGATCCTGCGCGCCGAGGGTGAGAAGCAGTCCGCGATCCTGCGCGCCGAAGGTGAGGCCAAGGCCGCGGCACTGCGCGCGGAGGGCGAGGCCCAGGCGATCCGTACGGTCTTCGAGTCCATCCACGCCGGAGACCCGGACCAGAAGCTCCTCTCCTACCAGTACCTCCAGATGCTCCCGAAGATCGCCGAGGGCGACGCGAACAAGCTCTGGATCGTGCCCAGCGAGATCGGCGACGCCCTCAAGGGCCTGGGCGGCGCCCTCGGCAACTTCGGCCCGATGGGCGGCGGTCCGAGCGGCGGCGCCTCCGGCAAGGAGCGCCGCGAACAGCCGAAGATCGACTGACGTGATGACAGAACCCCGCGCCCCTCAGGGGGCGCGGGGTTCTGTTCTAGGGGCGCGGGGAACTGCGCGACCAGCCCAGAACAAGCTGCGGCCGAGCAACGGCCGGTGACCGACACGGCGGGCACGGAGCCCTACGCCGCAGGCTGAGCCAGCCACTCGGGCAACGAGGCCAACTCATTCCGCCCAAGAGACAAGAGCATCGCATCCGCGGGCGTCGGCTCGAAGGGCTGCCGCAACAACGGCATGCCTGCCTCGTCCGGCGTCCGGTTCGCCTTGCGGTGATTGTCCATCGCGCACGAAGCCACCGTGTTCAGCCAGGAGTCCGCGCCGCCCTGCGACCGGGGCACCACGTGGTCGACCGTCGTGGCGCGCCTGCCGCAGTACGCGCACCGGTGCCCGTCCCTGACCAGCACACCCCGCCTGGACCATGGAGCCTGTCTTCGGAACGGCACCCGGACATACCGGCAGAGCCTGATCACCCGCGGCACCGGGATGTCGATCGCCGCGGCGCGCACGCGCAGTCCGGGGTGGGCGTGCTCGACCACGGCCTTGTCCTGGAGCACCAGAACGACGGCTCGGTTGAGCGACACCGTCGAGAGCGGCTCGAAGCTCGCGTTCAGCACCAGCGTGTCCCGCATCAACCTGCCCACCTCCCGTATGCACACCGGCCCACCGCCTGGCGGGCTGGGATCAACTCTGGCCGGGCACGCCGGGATGGACAACGCAATAAAAAATGCCCGTCTCTGATCACTTCCATGACCAGAGACGGGCAAACAACCGATGAACGCTCAGTTCTCCGCGGGGGCCGCGTACTCCGCGAGCACCTGCGCGCGCGCCAGCGTGTGGAACCGGAGGTTGAACCCGACGACCGCGGGCGAGGCGTCCGAGTCGGGACCCAGCTTCTCCTGGTCCACCGCGTACACGGTGAACACATAGCGGTGGGCCGGATCGCCGGGCGGCGGGGCGGCGCCCCCGAAGTCCTTCGTCCCGTAGTCGTTGCGCACCTGCACCGCGCCCGCGGGCAGTCCTTCGAATGTGCCGCTGCCCGCGCCACCGGGCAGCTCCGTCACCGACACCGGGATGTCGAAGACGGTCCAGTGCCAGAACCCGCTGCCCGTAGGGGCGTCCGGGTCGAAGCACGTCACGGCGAAGCTTTTGGTCTCCGGCGGGAAGCCCTCCCACCGCAGCTGCGGCGAGGTGTTCCCGGCCGCGTAGACGTGAGCGTCCTTAAGGACCGCCCCCGGCTCGAAGTCCTCGCTCACGACCGTGAACGACGGCACGGGCGGATGGAAGTCATGGGGAAGCGGCGGCCTCTTGAGCTCGGTCACGTCGGCACCTCCTGGTTGGTTGCTGGTCCTCGCTGATCCTCTCCGAGCCTAGAACCAGTTGCGCTTGCTGCCGACCTGGGACAGCCACTCGTTGAGGTACGCCGCCCAGTCCGTGCCCTGGAAGTCGTTGAGACCGACCTGGAACGAGCGGAACGAGTCACTGCCCTCGCTGAACAGACCCGGCTTCTTGTCCATCTCCAGGACGACGTCCATCTCGCGGTCGTCCGCGACGAAGCTCAACTCGACCTGGTTGAGACCGCGGTACTGCTGCGGCGGGAAGAACTCGATCTCCTGGTAGAACGGCAGCTTCTGCCGCGTACCGCGGATGTGGCCGCGCTCCATGTCCGCGCTCTTGAAGCGGAAGCCCAGCTGGATGAAGGCGTCGAGGATGGCCTGCTGCGCGGGCAGCGGGTGCACGTTGATCGGGTCGAGGTCGCCCGAGTCCACGGCGCGCGCGATCTCCAGCTCGGTGGTCACACCGATGTTCATGCCGCGCAGCTGCTGCCCGTCGATGCTCGTGACCGGCGTCTCCCACGGGATCTCCAGGCCGAAGGGCACCGCGTGCACCTGTCCTGCCCGCAGGGTGAAGGCGCCACCGAGCCGCACCTTGGTGAACTCGATGTCCTGCTCGGTCTCCTGGTCGTTCCCCTCGACCTCGACCCGGGCCTGCAGGCCCACGGAGAGTCCTTCGATCTCCTGGTCCACGGACCCGCCCTGGATCCGGACCTCGCCCTGGACCACGCCGCCCGGCACCACGTTGACCTCGGTCAGCACGGTCTCGACCGAGGCACCACCGGCCCCCAGACTCGCGAGCAGCTTCTTGAACCCCATGACACTCCTCCCCAGGCCGCCGCCTGTGGCTCGTCTCGACTTGAATCCTTGATCGGTACAAACGCGAGGGGACCGTGCCCGGTTCCGCGCCCTCACCCGTCAATCGAGCGGTCCGAAGACCACGCGTGCCCACAGGACGGGTGCACTACGCTCGTACGACATGATCGCGGCCCCTGACCGTACGCCCCTGACCCGTGACTTCTTCGACCGGCCCGTCCTGGACGTGGCCCCGGATCTGCTGGGGCGCGTCCTCGTACGCGACTCGCAGGACGGTCCGATCGAACTCCGCCTGACAGAGGTGGAGGCGTACGCGGGGGAGGTCGACCCCGGCTCCCACGCCTATCGCGGTCGCACCGCGCGCAACGGCGTGATGTTCGAAGAGCCAGGACACGTGTACGTCTACTTCACCTACGGCATGTGGCACTGCATGAACCTGGTCTGCGGTCCACCGGGCATGGCGAGCGCGGTCCTGCTCCGCGCGGGAGAGATCACCGAGGGCGACGAGCTGGCCCGCAAACGTCGACTCTCGGCCCGTAACGACAAGGAACTGGCCAAAGGCCCCGCGCGCCTGGCCACGGCCCTCGATGTGGACCGGAGCCTCAACGGCAGCGACGCCTGTGGCGACCCGGACTCCCCGTTCACCGTCCTGTCCGGCACTCCGGCCCACCCCGACCAGGTCAGGAGCGGACCCCGGACGGGCGTATCGGGGGAGGGCGGCGTCCACCCGTGGCGCTTCTGGATCGCCAACGACCCTACGGTGAGCCCTTATCGGGCCCATACGCCCAGGCGTCGACGAACTTGACGCGTCCTTGGGGCATCCGTAATGTAGTCCGAGCCGCTGAACCGGTCACAGCAATCTGCTGACAGCCGGAGGCGGCCAACCACTACCTACGACTTCCCCTCGGCGGGGGCTTATTTCGCATGCTCGCATGTCGAAATTCGAACTCGCGGAACTCGATTATGAGTTGCGGAGGGAATCCGCTAAAGTAGTGAACACGCCGAAAGGCAAAGGCCCTCCAACGGCCACCGGAAATGAAATCCGAACCGGAAACGGAACGGAAAACGGATCTGGTAAGGTTGGAAACACGAAATACCGAAGGGAAGCGCCCGGAGGAAAGCCCCAGAGAATGTTCTGCGGGTGAGTACAAAGGAAGCGTCCGTTCCTTGAGAACTCAACAGCGTGCCAAAAGTCAACGCCAGATATGTTGATACCCCGACTCACTTCGGTGAGTTGAGGTTCCTTTGAAAAAGTCCTGTACGGCCCTTGAGGTTCGTGCAGGCAGCACAGCGAGGACGCTGTGAACCGGGGGGATTATTCCTCTCCTTGGTTCCGCTCTCGTGGTGTCGCACCGGATTACCGGTACACATTCACGGAGAGTTTGATCCTGGCTCAGGACGAACGCTGGCGGCGTGCTTAACACATGCAAGTCGAACGATGAAGCCCTTCGGGGTGGATTAGTGGCGAACGGGTGAGTAACACGTGGGCAATCTGCCCTTCACTCTGGGACAAGCCCTGGAAACGGGGTCTAATACCGGATAATACCGTCTCTCGCATGGGAGAGGGTTGAAAGCTCCGGCGGTGAAGGATGAGCCCGCGGCCTATCAGCTTGTTGGTGAGGTAGAAGCTCACCAAGGCGACGACGGGTAGCCGGCCTGAGAGGGCGACCGGCCACACTGGGACTGAGACACGGCCCAGACTCCTACGGGAGGCAGCAGTGGGGAATATTGCACAATGGGCGAAAGCCTGATGCAGCGACGCCGCGTGAGGGATGACGGCCTTCGGGTTGTAAACCTCTTTCAGCAGGGAAGAAGCGAAAGTGACGGTACCTGCAGAAGAAGCGCCGGCTAACTACGTGCCAGCAGCCGCGGTAATACGTAGGGCGCAAGCGTTGTCCGGAATTATTGGGCGTAAAGAGCTCGTAGGCGGCTTGTCACGTCGGTTGTGAAAGCCCGGGGCTTAACCCCGGGTCTGCAGTCGATACGGGCAGGCTAGAGTGTGGTAGGGGAGATCGGAATTCCTGGTGTAGCGGTGAAATGCGCAGATATCAGGAGGAACACCGGTGGCGAAGGCGGATCTCTGGGCCATTACTGACGCTGAGGAGCGAAAGCGTGGGGAGCGAACAGGATTAGATACCCTGGTAGTCCACGCCGTAAACGGTGGGAACTAGGTGTTGGCGACATTCCACGTCGTCGGTGCCGCAGCTAACGCATTAAGTTCCCCGCCTGGGGAGTACGGCCGCAAGGCTAAAACTCAAAGGAATTGACGGGGGCCCGCACAAGCAGCGGAGCATGTGGCTTAATTCGACGCAACGCGAAGAACCTTACCAAGGCTTGACATATACCGGAAAGCATCAGAGATGGTGCCCCCCTTGTGGTCGGTATACAGGTGGTGCATGGCTGTCGTCAGCTCGTGTCGTGAGATGTTGGGTTAAGTCCCGCAACGAGCGCAACCCTTGTTCTGTGTTGCCAGCATGCCCTTCGGGGTGATGGGGACTCACAGGAGACTGCCGGGGTCAACTCGGAGGAAGGTGGGGACGACGTCAAGTCATCATGCCCCTTATGTCTTGGGCTGCACACGTGCTACAATGGCAGGTACAATGAGCTGCGAAGCCGCGAGGCGGAGCGAATCTCAAAAAGCCTGTCTCAGTTCGGATTGGGGTCTGCAACTCGACCCCATGAAGTCGGAGTTGCTAGTAATCGCAGATCAGCATTGCTGCGGTGAATACGTTCCCGGGCCTTGTACACACCGCCCGTCACGTCACGAAAGTCGGTAACACCCGAAGCCGGTGGCCCAACCCCTTGTGGGAGGGAGCTGTCGAAGGTGGGACTGGCGATTGGGACGAAGTCGTAACAAGGTAGCCGTACCGGAAGGTGCGGCTGGATCACCTCCTTTCTAAGGAGCATCTAGATTCCGCAAGGAATCCAGAGCCACTACGTCGGCAAACGTTCGACGGTGGTTAGCTCATGGGTGGAACGTTGACTACTCGGCACGATGACTTGGCTTCACTAGTACTGCTTCGGCGTGGAACGTGTGAGTTGGGTGATCGGGTCGGGCACGCTGTTGGGTATCTGAAGGTACGGCCGGTTTCGGCTGCCTTCAGTGCCGACCCCAGTGCACTCGGATCTACTGGTTCGGGGTGATGGGTGGTTGGTCGTTGTTTGAGAACTGCACAGTGGACGCGAGCATCTGTGGCCAAGTTTTTAAGGGCGCACGGTGGATGCCTTGGCACCAGGAACCGATGAAGGACGTGGGAGGCCACGATAGTCCCCGGGGAGTCGTCAACCAGGCTTTGATCCGGGGGTTTCCGAATGGGGAAACCCGGCAGTCGTCATGGGCTGTCACCCGCTGCTGAACACATAGGCAGTGTGGAGGGAACGCGGGGAAGTGAAACATCTCAGTACCCGCAGGAAGAGAAAACAACCGTGATTCCGGGAGTAGTGGCGAGCGAAACCGGATGAGGCCAAACCGTATGCGTGTGAGACCCGGCAGGGGTTGCGCATGCGGGGTTGTGGGATCTCTCTTTCACAGTCTGCCGGCTGTGAGGCGAGTCAGAAACCGTTGATGTAGACGAAGGACATGCGAAAGGTCCGGCGTAGAGGGTAAGACCCCCGTAGTCGAAACATTAGCGGCTCGTTTGAGAGACACCCAAGTAGCACGGGGCCCGAGAAATCCCGTGTGAATCTGGCGGGACCACCCGTTAAGCCTAAATATTCCCTGGTGACCGATAGCGGATAGTACCGTGAGGGAATGGTGAAAAGTACCGCGGGAGCGGAGTGAAATAGTACCTGAAACCGTGTGCCTACAAGCCGTGGGAGCGTCGGATGGAAGCTTGCTTCCATCTCGTGACTGCGTGCCTTTTGAAGAATGAGCCTGCGAGTTTGCGGTGTGTTGCGAGGTTAACCCGTGTGGGGAAGCCGTAGCGAAAGCGAGTCCGAATAGGGCGATTTAGTAGCGCGCTCAAGACCCGAAGCGGAGTGATCTAGCCATGGGCAGGTTGAAGCGGCTGTAAGAGGTCGTGGAGGACCGAACCCACCAGGGTTGAAAACCTGGGGGATGACCTGTGGTTAGGGGTGAAAGGCCAATCAAACTCCGTGATAGCTGGTTCTCCCCGAAATGCATTTAGGTGCAGCGTCGTGTGTTTCTTGCCGGAGGTAGAGCACTGGATAGGCGATGGGCCCTACCGGGTTACTGACCTTAGCCAAACTCCGAATGCCGGTAAGTGAGAGCGCGGCAGTGAGACTGTGGGGGATAAGCTCCATGGTCGAGAGGGAAACAGCCCAGAGCATCGACTAAGGCCCCTAAGCGTACGCTAAGTGGGAAAGGATGTGGAGTCGCACAGACAACCAGGAGGTTGGCTTAGAAGCAGCCACCCTTGAAAGAGTGCGTAATAGCTCACTGGTCTAGTGATTCCGCGCCGACAATGTAGCGGGGCTCAAGCGTACCGCCGAAGTCGTGTCATTCATACAATAGGGCCAACGCCTGTATGGATGGGTAGGGGAGCGTCGTGTGCCGGGTGAAGCCGCGCCGGAAGGCAGTGGTGGACGGTTCACGAGTGAGAATGCAGGCATGAGTAGCGATACATACGTGAGAAACGTGTGCGCCGATTGACTAAGGGTTCCTGGGTCAAGCTGATCTGCCCAGGGTAAGTCGGGACCTAAGGCGAGGCCGACAGGCGTAGTCGATGGATAACCGGTTGATATTCCGGTACCCGCTGTGAAGCGTCAAACATCGAATCAGGCGATGCTAAGTCCGTGAAGCCGTCCCGATCTCTTCGGAGTTGAGGGAAGTGGTGGAGCCGACGGACCAGACTTGTAGTAGGTGAGTGATGGGGTGACGCAGGAAGGTAGTCCAGCCCGGGCGATGGTTGTCCCGGGGTAAGGGTGTAGGACGCAAGGTAGGCAAATCCGCCTTGCACATAGTCTGAGACCTGATGCCGAGCCGATTGTGGTGAAGTGGATGATCCTATGCTGTCGAGAAAAGCCTCTAGCGAGTTTCATGGCGGCCCGTACCCTAAACCGACTCAGGTGGTCAGGTAGAGAATACCGAGGCGTTCGGGTGAACTATGGTTAAGGAACTCGGCAAAATGCCCCCGTAACTTCGGGAGAAGGGGGGCCATCACCGGTGATGACATTTACTGTCTGAGCTGGGGGTGGCCGCAGAGACCAGCGAGAAGCGACTGTTTACTAAAAACACAGGTCCGTGCGAAGCCGTAAGGCGATGTATACGGACTGACGCCTGCCCGGTGCTGGAACGTTAAGGGGACCGGTTAGTGCGCTTTCGGGCGTGCGAAGCTGAGAACTTAAGCGCCAGTAAACGGCGGTGGTAACTATAACCATCCTAAGGTAGCGAAATTCCTTGTCGGGTAAGTTCCGACCTGCACGAATGGCGTAACGACTTCTCGACTGTCTCAACCATAGGCCCGGTGAAATTGCACTACGAGTAAAGATGCTCGTTTCGCGCAGAAGGACGGAAAGACCCCGGGACCTTTACTACAGTTTGATATTGGTGTTCGGTTCGGCTTGTGTAGGATAGGTGGGAGACTGTGAAGCGGGCACGCCAGTGTTCGTGGAGTCAACGTTGAAATACCACTCTGGTCGTGCTGGATGTCTAACCTCGGTCCGTGATCCGGATCAGGGACAGTGTCTGATGGGTAGTTTAACTGGGGCGGTTGCCTCCCAAAGAGTAACGGAGGCGCCCAAAGGTTCCCTCAGCCTGGTTGGTAATCAGGTGTTGAGTGTAAGTGCACAAGGGAGCTTGACTGTGAGACCGACGGGTCGAGCAGGGACGAAAGTCGGGACTAGTGATCCGGCGGTGGCTTGTGGAAGCGCCGTCGCTCAACGGATAAAAGGTACCCCGGGGATAACAGGCTGATCTTCCCCAAGAGTCCATATCGACGGGATGGTTTGGCACCTCGATGTCGGCTCGTCGCATCCTGGGGCTGGAGTCGGTCCCAAGGGTTGGGCTGTTCGCCCATTAAAGCGGTACGCGAGCTGGGTTTAGAACGTCGTGAGACAGTTCGGTCCCTATCCTCTGTGCGCGTAGGAATATTGAGAAGGGCTGTCCCTAGTACGAGAGGACCGGGACGGACGAACCTCTGGTGTGCCAGTTGTCCTGCCAAGGGCATGGCTGGTTGGCTACGTTCGGAAAGGATAACCGCTGAAAGCATCTAAGCGGGAAGCCTGCTTCGAGATGAGTATTCCCACCCCCTTTGAGGGGTTAAGGCTCCCAGTAGACGACTGGGTTGATAGGCCAGATCTGGAAGCCCGGTAACGGGTGGAGGTGACTGGTACTAATAGGCCGAGGGCTTGTCCTCAGTTGCTCGCGTCCACTGTGTTGGTTCTGAAACAACGAACAGTTGTGTCGGCTGAACAGCGTCACTAATTAATTGAAGAGTGTGCTTGTTCGCTGCCCTGTTTGAGATCCGGCGATTTCGCTGGATAATTCATAGGGTTTCGGTGGTCATAGCGTGAGGGAAACGCCCGGTTACATTCCGAACCCGGAAGCTAAGCCTCAAAGCGCCGATGGTACTGCAGGGGGGACCCTGTGGGAGAGTAGGACGCCGCCGAACAATTTTTGGAGGACCCCTGGTCCCAGCGTCCACGCTGGGACCAGGGGTCCTTTTGTTTTTGTCGAAGCGCGCCGGCATCCCGGCTGCGCGAGAATGACTGCGGTACCGAAGACTAGGAGTCACCGATGTCCACCAACTCTCCCGACGAGCGACCGGAGCGCGACCAGCGCGGCCGGGACGGTGGCGACCGGGGCGGGTACCGCGGTGCTCCGCGCCGGGACAACGACCGGCGTGACGACAACCGCGGCGGCGACCGTGGTGGTTTCCGTGGCCGTGACGATCGCCGCGATGACCGGCGTGACGACCGTCGTGACGACAACCGTGGTGGCGGCTTCCGTGGCCGTGACGACAACCGTGGTGGTGGCTACCGCGGGCGTGATGACAACCGTGGTGGTGGCGGCCGTCCGCCGTTCCGGCGCGATGACCGTCCCAGCGGGCCCCGCCGTGACGACCGCGGCGGCGACAGCCGCGGTGGCTTCCGGCGTGATGGTGACCGTCCCGGCTTCCGCCGCGACGGCGACCGCCCCGCCTTCCGCAGCGACGACCGCCGAGACGACCGCAGGGGCGGGGACCGTCCGGACCGTGGTGGCTTCCGCCGTGACGACAACCGTCGCGACGACAACCGCGGTGGCGGTTTCCGTGGGCGTGACGACCGGCGTGACGACAACCGTGGCGGCGACCGTGGTGGTTTCCGTGGCCGTGACGATCGCCGCGATGACCGCCGTGACGACCGTCGTGATGACAACCGTGGTGGCGGTTTCCGTGGCCGCGATGACAACCGTGGTGGTGGCTACCGCGGGCGTGATGACAACCGTGGTGGTGGCGGGCGTCCGCCGTTCCGGCGCGATGACCGTCCCAGCGGGCCCCGCCGTGACGACCGCGGCGGGGACAGCCGTGGCGGCGACCGTGGTGGCTTCCGGCGTGATGGCGACCGTCCCGGCTTCCGCCGCGACGGCGACCGCCCCGCCTTCCGCAGCGACGACCGCCGAGACGACAACCGCCGTGACGATCGTCGCGATGACCGTCGCGATGACCGTCGCGATGGCGACCGCGGTGGCTACCGTGGGCGTGACGACCGGCGCGACGACCGCAGGGACGACCGGCGCGATGGCGACCGCGGTGGCTTCCGGCGTGATGACAACCGTGGTGGTGGCGGGTTCCGGGGTCGGGACGACCGTGGGCGCGACGACCGCGGGCGTGGGCCGCGCCGTGACGACCGGGGCGGGCGTTCCAGCGGCGACCGAGGCGGCTTCCGTGGGCGTGATGACCGGCGTGACGACCGCAGGGACGACCGGCGCGACGGCGACCGCGGGGGCTACCGCGGGCGCGACGACCGTGACCGCGAGCCCATCAGGCGGCTGCCGATCCCGGACGACGTCACCGGGTACGAGATCGACAAGGACGTGCAGCAGGAGCTGCAGAGCCTTCCCAAGGGGCTCGCGGAGGACGTCGCCAGGAACCTGGTGATGGTCGCCAAGCTCATCGACGAGGACCCCGAGCAGGCGTACGCCTACTCGCGGATCGCGCTGCGGCTGGCCTCCAGGGTCGCCGCCGTGCGTGAGGCAGCGGGTTTCGCCGCGTACGCGAACCAGAAGTACAGCGAGGCACTGGCGGAGTTCCGTGCCGCGCGGCGGATGACCGGCAGCGTCGAGCTGTGGCCCGTCATGGCGGACTGCGAGCGTGGGCTCGGCCGGCCCGAGAAGGCGCTGGAGATGGCCGGTGCGCCGGAGGTGCAGAAGCTGGACAAGGCCGGTCAGGTCGAGATGCGGCTCGTGGCCGCGGGGGCCCGGCGCGACCTGGACCAGATCGATGCCGCCATCGTCACGTTGCAGAGCCCCGAGCTGGCCGCGAACTCCGTGCAGCCCTGGACGGCGCGACTGCGGTACGCGTACGCCGACGCGCTGCTGGCCGCGGGCCGTGAGGCCGAGGCGCGCGAGTGGTTCGCCAAGGCCGTCGAGTCCGACAAGGACGGCAGCACCGACGCCTCCGACCGGCTCGCCGAGCTGGACGGTGTCGAGTTCGTCGACGCGCTCGGTGACGACGAGGTCGACGGGACGGACGAGGTTGCCGAGGTCGTCGAGCGCCGGGTCTCCTCCGACGCCGAGGGCGACAAGAGCGCCGAGGGCGACAAGGACTGACGTCCTTCGCGCAAGCTGAGACGGGCGGGACTCCCTGAGGGGGGCCCGCCCGTTGTCGTAGGTCCGGAAGGTGCCCGGGGTCAGAAGTCCAGGCTGCGCAGGACCAGGCCGGTGGCCGGTTTGGGGCCGAAGGACGTGGACTTGCGGGGCATCGTGACGCCCTGGCGGGCCAGGTCGCGGACGACCTCCTCGCGGACCGGGTGCATCAGGACCGCCGTGCCGCCGTCGCGCTCCGCCTTCTCGACCGTCGCCGCGGTGTCGTGGATGTACGCGATGTGCTCGGGGTCGTCGGGGATCCGCCAGACGTGGTCGAGGAGCGTGGCGTGCAGGACCGTCGCGTCCAGGGTGCGCCATGCCTCGGGGAAGTCGGCGGGGACCGTGCGCGCGAGGAGGTCGGGGGCCGGGTGGTCGATGAGGTGGAAGGCGCCGTCACCCGCGAGGACGAACGCGTTGCCCTTGCCCGCGGCCTCGGCCAGGGCGCCGAGCGCGTGGTCGAGGGGGCCTTCCACCGTGCGTACGCGGAAGGAGTCGCCGAGGGCGGCGAGCGCGTCGGCGACCGGGAGGCGGTGCAGGTAGCGGTGGATGGCGCGGACCCGCAGCGGATAGCGGGCCGTGTCGACCAGGAGGACGAGGCCGTGGTCCCAGGCGCTGGGCGAAGGGTGCTCGGCGCGCAGCCGCAGATTGGTCGCCCAGCGGTGGTGGCCGTCCGCGATCAGGGCCTGGTGGCGGGCGAGATCTGACGCGATCTCGGCGATCTCGGCCGGGTCCCGCACGGACCACAGGCGGTGGCTGAAGCCGTCTTCCGTGGTCGTGGAGAGGAGCGGGTCGCGCAGGGCGGTGCGCTCGATGACGCCCAGGGCGCCCGTCGCCGAGCCGTCGCTGCGGTAGGTGAGGAGCAGCGGCTCCAGGTTGGCGGAGGTGGCGCGCATCAGGCCCGCGCGGTCCTCGACGACGTGCGGCATGACGTCCTCGTGCGGCAGGACGACGCCCTCCGCGGCCTCCGAGAGGCGCAGCGTGCCGATGATGCCGCGTTGCAGGATGTCGCCGTCGTGCTGTTCGTAGACGTACAGGCTGGGCTCGGTGTCGGGGGCGAGGATGCCCTCCGCGAGCCAGTTGCCGAGGGTGTCCGCGGCCTGCTGGTTGCGGGCGGCCGGGGTGGTGGCCTGCGGGAGGATCAGGCGGACGATGTTGTGCGGGTCGGCGGATTCCAGGTGGAGGAGGCCGTCCGGTCGTACGACCACGTCGTACGGGGGTGAGGTCACCGCGGCGAGACTGCCGACCCGTTCGGGAACGTAGCGCACCCCCCGGAATGGGCGCAGTTCGAGGCCGTTTGCGTCCGCGTGACCCACTGTGTTCATTAGGGCATCGTATGTGTGTCAGTGGCATAAGCGATGATCGGGGGAGTGGGATCGAGCGAGGAGCGATGTGTAATGAGCCAGACCGCAGACGGCGGCGCGGACCGGAGCGTCAGGACGCGGCCCGAGGGCAGCGCGCGGGCGCTGAGCGAGGGCTATGACACGGCGCTGCTCGATCTGGACGGGGTGGTCTACGCGGGCGGGCACGCCATCGCGCACGCCGTCGATTCGCTGGGCACCGCGCGCGAGGGCGGCATGCACCTGGCGTACGTCACGAACAACGCGCTGCGCACTCCGGACGCGGTGGCGGAGCATCTGACGGAGCTGGGGATCCCGACCGGGGCCTCGGACGTCATCACGTCCGCGCAGGCGGCCGCCCGGCTCGTGAGTGAGCAAGTGCCTGCCGGGGCCCGGGTGTTGGTGATCGGCGGGGAAGGGCTGCGGGTGGCGCTCCGGGAGCGGGGGCTGGAGCCCGTGGAGTCGGCGGACGACGATCCGGTGGCGGTCGTGCAGGGGTACGGCGGGCCCGACATGGCGTGGGGACGGTTCGCCGAGGCCAGTTACGCGATCACGCGCGGCCTTCCGTGGTTCGCGTCCAACACGGACCTGACGATTCCGAGCGCGCGGGGCATCGCGCCGGGCAATGGCGCGGCCGTCGAGGTCGTACGCATCGCGACGGGCGCGGAGCCGCAGGTCGCGGGGAAGCCGCTGCCCCCGATGCACCGGGAGACGATCCTGCGGACGGGCGCGGAGCGGCCGTTGGTCGTGGGCGACCGCCTGGACACGGACATCGAGGGGGCGTTCAACGGAGAGGTGGACTCGCTCCTCGTCCTGACCGGGGTCACGGACGGGGCGCAGCTCCTTGCCGCGCCGCCCGAGCACCGGCCGACGTATGTCGACGCCGATCTGCGCGGCATGCTCACCGGGCAGCCCGAAGTCGCCGCCGTGGAGGGCGGGTTCAGCTGTGGTGGGTGGACCGCTTCGGTGCGGGGCGACGAGCTCGGGCTCGACGGCGAGGGCGAGGTCATCGACGGGCTGCGGGCGCTGTGCGCGGCGGCCTGGACCGAGGCAGGGGAGGGCACGTGCGCGCTCGACGCGGGCAAGGCGCTGTCCCGGCTCGGGGTGTGAGCGGCGCGAGGTGACGTGACGTGACGTCAGGGCAGGCGGGGGGCCCGCCCTGACGCCGACGCCTTGTCTCAGGCGGCTTCGCCCCGTGCGATCAGTTCGTCCGTGGTCGTGTCCTTGCGCCAGTAGCCGGAGAACGACACCTTCTTGCGGTCGATGCCCCGGTCGCGCACGAGGTGGCGGCGGACGGCCTTGACGGTCGCGGACTCGCCCGCGACCCAGGCGTAGGGCGTGCCTTCGGGGAGGTCGGCGCCGCGTAGCGCGTCCGTGGTGGCGCCCTCCTCGGTGAGCCAGTGGATCTCGGCGTCGGCCTCGGTGGGCAGTTCCTGACGGTCTGCCAGGTCGTGCACCTCGATCCAGACGCGGGTCGGCAGTCCCGGCGGGAGCGTCTCCAGGATGCTCGCGACGGCCGGGAGCGCGGACTCGTCGGCGGTCAGCAGGAGCCAGTCGGTGTCCTGCGGCGGCCGGAAGTCGTACGCCCCGTTCTCCTCGTCGACCGGGGCGAGGACGCCGATGCGGGCGCCGGGCCGCGCGGTCCGTGCCCAGCTGGTGGCCGGGCCGTCGGCGGGCGAGGGGGTCGCGCCGTGCACGGCGAAGTCGACGATCAACTCCTCGGGTTCGCGGCGCAGTTCGCGGGTCGTGTAGGTGCGCATGATGCCGCGTACGTCCGGGTCGAGCGCGCACCACGCGGCGTACCAGTCCATCGCGTCACCGGAGTCGGTGTCCGGCATGACCGGGGTGTCCTGGCCGGGGTGCGGCAGGAAGATCTTGATGCGCTGGTCGCGGCCGCCCGATGCCATGCGGGACAGGCCGGTGCCGCCGAAGGCGACGCGGATCATGGCGGGGGTGAGGTGTTCGGCGCGCAGGACCTGCGCGTCGAAGAACTGGTACGGGGATTCGGTCATCGCTTGAGCCTCTTCGACTTCTCGACTGCGGTGGCGAGCCCCTCCAGGACGGGGGCGTATCCGGCGTAGCTGTAGCGCTCCTCCATCGACCAGGCCACGGTCTGTCCTGCCTTGACGGCGGGGAGCCGGGCCCAGGTGGGCTTCTTCGCGAGCTCCTCGGGGGGCAGCGCGGTCGTGCGGTTGTCGATCATGATCAGGTCGGCGTGGTACTTGTCGGCGTTCTCCCAGCTGAGGAACTCCCAGAAGCCCCACTCGTCGCTCTTCTCGCCCTCGACGAACTCGATGCCGAGGTCCTTGAAGTAGTTCAGGTCGCAGTAGGAGTCGGGGACGGCGACGTACATCTGGTCGGCGTCGCCCGTCATGGCGAGGACCTTGAGGCCGCGACCTGCCGCCGCGGCCTTGCGCAGGGTGCGTTCGGCCTTCTGGAAGCGGGCCTTGGCGGCACGCACCTTGTCGGTCTCCAGGTCGGCGCCGAGGGAGGTGGCCAGTTCGGTGTAGCGCTTGAGCGGCTGCTCCAGGGAGACGCGGGCGCCGTTGATGCCGACGCTCGGGGCGAGCGAGGCGATCTTCTCGCGGCTCTCCTCGGGGACGAACCAGAGGGCGGGCGCGGGGAACATGTTGCTGATCAGCAGGTCGGGTTCGAGGGCCGCGTACTTCTCGATGTTGAACTGGCCCCACGCGGTGCCGAGGCTGGTCAGCTCGGTGAGGTCGAGGTCGCCCGCCTGCGGGTTGGGCTTGCCGTCGATGTGCTCGGAGGGACCGAAGACGCCCGTGCACTCGATGCCGTAGTCGTGCAGGGCGGCGGCAGTGCTGACGAAGGCGACGATGTTCTTCGGGAGTCGCTCGGCGGTGGCGGTCTTGCCGCGGTCGTCCTTGAAGCGCCAGGCCCTGGTGTCGCCGCCGGACCGTTTCTCCTTGCCGCCGCCGCACGCGGTGAGCAGCGCGCCGACGCCGAGCGCGCCGCCCGCGGTGATTACGCCGCGGCGGTTCAGGGCAGTCGAGGGGGAGCGACGGGATGCGGGCATGGGTGGCGCTTCTCTCATCGAAGTGCAGTGCGAGGGTAGGCTAACCTAACCTGGTGTTGGTCGACAGTCCCCCAGAACCCCGCGCGGAATCCGCTCCCGCGCCCCCCAAGCGCCGCGCGATACGCAGCATCGGACTGCTGGCGTCGGTGCTCGTGCTGCTGCTCCTCTTCCTGACGAGCATCGCGATCGGCGCGAAATCGATGTCCCTGGACCAGGTCTGGCACGGACTGTTCGAGGACTCGGGGACGTACGGGGACGTGGTGGTCGGCGAGCGGCTCGCCCGCACCCTGCTCGGCCTGCTCGCCGGTGTCGCGCTCGGCCTCTCCGGCGCCGTCCTCCAGGCACTCACCCGCAACCCGCTGGCCGACCCCGGGCTGCTCGGCATCAACCTGGGCGCGTCCGCCGCGGTCGTCACCGCGATCAGCTTCTTCGGCGTGACCTCGCTCAGCGGCTACGTGTGGTTCGCCTTCGCGGGCGCCGCGATCGTCGGCGTGTTCCTCTACATCCTCGGCGGCGCGCGCGGCGCGACGCCCGTGCGGCTCGCGCTCGCGGGCACCGCCATCAGCGCCGCGCTCTACGGCTATCTCCAGGCCGTGATGATCACGGACGGCGCCGCGCTCAACAAGATGCGCTTCTGGACGGTCGGCTCCCTGGCCTCCGCCAACATGGACACCATCAAGCAGGTGCTGCCCTTCCTCGTGATCGGCACCGTGCTCGCCCTCTCCCTGGCCCGGCCGCTGAACGCCATGGCCATGGGCGACGACACCGCCCGCGCGCTCGGCGCCCATCTGACGCGTACGCGCGCGCTGTCCATGGCGGCCGCGACCCTGCTGTGCGGCGCGGCGACGGCGGCCTGCGGGCCCATCGTCTTCGTCGGTCTGATGGTGCCGCACATCGTGCGCTCCTTCACCGGACCCGACATGCGCTGGATCCTGCCGTACGCCGCCGTCCTCTCGCCGGTCCTGCTGCTCGGCGCGGACGTCGTGGGCCGCGTGGTGGCGCGGCCCGCCGAGCTCCAGGTGGGCATCGTGACCGCGGTCATCGGCGCGCCCGTCTTCATCCTTCTCGTACGTCGGCGGAAGTTGGCCCAGCTGTGAAGGCGATACGCACCCGGGGCGGCCTCTCCGTCCGGCTCGACGTCCGCACCGCGGTGGTCGTCGCCCTGCTCCTTGTGGCCGCGCTCGCCGCGAGCGTCGTCCTCATCGGCACCGGCGACTTCCCCATCCCCGCCGCCGACGTCGTCCGCACCCTGCTCGGCAACGGCAACGCGGGGCAGGAGTTCATCATCAACGACCTGCGCCTTCCGCGGGTCCTTGTCGGACTGCTCGTCGGCGCGGCCCTCGGTCTCGGCGGCGCGCTCTTCCAGTCCATCGCGCGCAACCCGCTGGGCAGCCCGGACGTGCTCGGCCTCGGACAGGGGTCGACCGCGGGCGCGCTCACGATGATCGTCCTGTTCCAGGGCGACGCGGTCGAGGTCGCGGGCGGCGCGCTCGTCGGCGGTCTGGTGACCGGCCTCGCCATCTATCTGCTCGCCTGGAAGCGGGGCGTGCACGGCTACCGGCTCGTCCTCGTCGGCATCGGCGTCTCCGCCTTCATGACGGCCGTCAACGGCTATCTGCTCACCAAGGCCGACTTCGTGGACGCCGCCCGTGCCGTGGTCTGGATGACGGGATCCCTCAACGGGCGCGACTGGGACCAGGTCTGGCCGCTGCTCGCGCTCTGTGCCGTCCTCGTACCGCTCGTGCTCGTGTACGGGCGGCCGCTGCGGATGCTGGAGATGGGCGACGACGTCGCGGGCGCGCTCGGCGTGCGCGTCGAACGCACCCGCCTGGTGCTGCTGGTCGCCTCCGTGCTGCTGACCGCGGCCGCCACCGCCGCCGCGGGCCCGGTCGCCTTCGTCGCGCTCACCGCACCGCAACTGGCCCGGCGCCTGACCCGCTCGCCGGGCCCGAACCTGATGCCCGCGATGTTCATGGGCGCCACGCTCCTGATCGTCGCGGACTGGGCCTCGCAGCGGGCCTTCGGCGCGGACCAGCTGCCCGTCGGCGTCGTCACCGGCGTGCTCGGCGGCGTCTATCTGCTGTGGCTGCTCGTCACGCAGCGCAAGGCGGGACGCATATGAGGCCCCGCCGCGAACCCGTACCACCCCAGGACCGCGTACTACCCAAGGACCAGGAGCGTGCTGCTGTGAACCGGCTCATCGCCGACGACGTCACCCTCGGCTATGACCAGCGCGTCATCGCGGAGAAGCTGTCCGTCGAGATCCCCGACAACTCCTTCACCGTGATCGTGGGCCCCAACGCCTGCGGCAAGTCGACGCTGCTGCGCGCCCTGTCCCGGATGCTGAAGCCGTCCGAGGGCCGCGTGCTGCTCGACGGCAACGTCATCCAGTCGATGCCCGCCAAGAAGGTCGCCAAGACGCTCGGCCTGCTGCCCCAGTCGTCCATCGCGCCCGACGGGATCACGGTCGGCGACCTGGTGGCGCGCGGCCGCTATCCGCACCAGGGCCTTCTGCGGCAGTGGTCGGACGACGACGAGCGGATCGTCGACGCGTCGATGGAGTCGACCGGCGTGCGCGAACTCGCCGATCGCTATGTCGACGAACTCTCCGGCGGCCAGCGCCAGCGCGTCTGGATCGCGATGGCCCTGGCGCAGCAGACCCCGCTGCTCCTCCTCGACGAGCCCACGACGTTCCTCGACATCCAGCACCAGATCGACGTCCTCGACCTGTGCGCCGAGCTCCACGAGGAGCAGGGCCGCACGCTCGTCGCCGTGCTGCACGACCTGAACCACGCCGCCCGCTACGCCACGCACCTCATCGCGCTGCGCGACGGCGCGGTCGTCGCCGAGGGCGCGCCCGCCGACATCGTCACGGCGGACCTCGTGGAGCAGACGTTCGGGATCAGCTGCCAGATCATCGACGACCCGGAGACGGGGACGCCGCTGGTGATCCCGGCGGCGCGCGCGGGGCGCAGGGCACCGGCTAAAGCAGGGATCTGAGCTTCAGCAGATCCCGGAAGCCCGCCTCCAGCTTCACCCGGCCCGAGGCCCACGCCTTCGCGAAGTTCAGCTCGCCGGAGACCATCGCGACGAGGTCGTCGCCGGTCATCGCGAGGCGGATCTCGGCCTTCTCGCGGGGCGGGCCCGGATGGTGGTCGAGCACCGTGATCCGGCCGTTCTCCAGACGCCCGGTGAAGGTGACGTCGAGATCGGTGATGCGGCAGCTCAGTGAGCGGTTCAGGGCCACGGCGCCGCGCACGTCGCCGTCTGCGGACGCGAGATTGTCCGAGAGTCTGTCGAGTGCGGTGCGGCACTCCGCCATGGTCGCCATCGTGATCGACGGTACCGCAGCGCTTCGGGGTAGCGTCGTGCCATGAGCGACTCTTACGCGGGCCCCGAAGAGGGGGAGGCGGTGGACCCGGAGCCTCAGGTTCCGGACGAGCCGTCGTACGACCCCGCAGCCCCGGCGCCCCTCGGCGTCGAGCGCACCCCCACGGGCAACGCCGACGTGGACTCCGGCCTGGCCCGTCTCGGCGACGCGGACCACCTCGCCACGGAAGGACACACCGAGGTGTACGAGGATGTACACCGGGGCCTGCGCGACGCGCTGACCGCGCTCGACACCCGTCCCGGCCCACCGGCACCCCCAGGGGCGCCCACACCTTCGTACAACAGGAGCTGAACCGAACGTGGCAGGAGTGGCACGACGCCGCCTCGACGCCGAGCTCGTCCGCAGGAAGCTCGCGCGCTCGCGCGAGCACGCGAGCCAGCTGATCGCCGCAGGCCGGGTCGCGGTCGGCAAGACCGTCGCGACCAAGGCCGCGACCCAGGTCGAGACGGCCGCCGCGATCGTGGTCTCGCAGGACGACAGCGACCCCGACTACGTCTCGCGCGGCGGGCACAAGCTCGCGGGCGCGCTCGCCGCCTTCGGGCCGCGGGGGCTGGTCGTCGAGGGGCGGCGCGCGCTCGACGCGGGCGCCTCCACCGGCGGCTTCACCGACGTGCTCCTCCGGGCGGGCGCCGCGCACGTCGTCGCCGTCGACGTCGGCTACGGCCAGCTCGCGTGGTCCCTCCAGAGTGACGACCGGGTCACCGTGAAGGACCGTACGAACGTACGGGAGTTGACGCTCGAAGCCATCGACGGCGTCCCCGTCGACCTGGTCGTCGGCGACCTCTCGTTCATCCCGCTCGGCCTGGTGCTGCCCGCCCTCGTGCGGTGCGCGGCGCCGGACGCGGACCTCGCGCTCATGGTCAAGCCGCAGTTCGAGGTCGGCAAGGAGCGGCTCGGCAGCGGCGGCGTGGTGCGCAGCCCCGAACTGCGGGCCGAGGCCGTGCGCGAGGTGGCGCGGCAGGCGTGGGGGCTCGGCCTCGGGGTGCGCGGGGTGACCGCGAGCCCGCTGCCAGGGCCTTCGGGGAACGTCGAGTACTTTCTGTGGCTGCGCGCCGGGGCTCCCGAACTGGACCCGGCGGACGTTGACCGTGCCGTGGCGGAGGGGCCCCGTTGACCCAGACCCGAGTGACCCAGACCCGAGCTCGTACCGTCTTCCTGCTCGCGCACACGGGACGGCCCGCGGCCATCCGCAGCGCCGAACTCGTCGTCCAGGGGCTGCTGCGCAGCGGCCTCGGCGTACGGGTCCTGGAGGCGGAGGCCGAGGACCTGCCGCTGCCCGACGAGGTCGAGACGGTCAAGGAGGCCACCGCCGACTGCATCGACGACTGTGAGCTGATCGTCGTGCTCGGCGGCGACGGGACGCTGCTGCGCGGCGCCGAGTTCGCCCGGGCCTCCGGGGTGCCGATGCTCGGCGTCAACCTCGGCCGGGTCGGCTTCCTCGCCGAGGCCGAGCGCGACGACCTCGACAAGGTCGTCGACCGCGTGGTCACCAAGGCGTACGAGGTCGAGGAGCGCATGACGATCGACGTCGTCGTGCGCCGCAACGGCGACGTCGTGCACCGCGACTGGGCGCTCAACGAGGCCGCGGTCCAGAAGGTCTCGCCCGAGCGGATGCTGGAGGTCGTCCTGGAGATCGACGGGCGGCCCGTCACCGGCTTCGGCTGCGACGGCATCGTCTGCGCGACGCCGACGGGATCGACGGCGTACGCCTTCTCGGCGGGCGGTCCCGTCGTCTGGCCCGAGGTCGAGGCGCTGCTCATGGTGCCGATCAGCGCGCACGCGCTGTTCGCCAAGCCCCTGGTGACCTCGCCCGACTCGGTGCTCGCCGTCGAGGTCCAGCAGCACACGCCGCACGGCGTGCTCTGGTGCGACGGGCGGCGGACCGTCGAACTGCCCGCGGGGGCGCGGGTCGAGGTGCGCAGGGGCGAGGTGCCGGTGCGGCTCGCGCGGCTGCACCACGCGTCGTTCACGGATCGACTCGTCGCCAAGTTCGCGCTGCCGGTCTCCGGGTGGCGGGGGGCGCCGCACTGACCCTCGGGGTCAGGTGGCGCCGACCACCGAGATCGCCCGCTTGCGCATCACGGCGCGGACCGGCAACCCGGTGGCGAGCAGGGTCAGCAGCAGCGTGCCCGTCGCGACGCCGGTCGGCACGGGCCACGGCAGGTACGGCAGGGAGGAGCCGAACGCCGTGCTGAGGATCGGCGCGAGCGTGCCCAGTGCGATCGCGCAGCCGAGCAGCAGCGCCGTGCCCGCGACGACCACGGCCTCCCAGGCCGCCATCGCGCGCACCTGCGCGCGCTGACTGCCCACCACCCGCAGCAGGGCGACGTCACGGCGGCGTTCGAAGGAGATCATCGCGAGGGTGTTCGCCGCGGCGATGGCGGCGAAGCCCGCGTACAGACCCGTGCCCACGTAGTCGAGCCAGACCTCGCCGGGGCTGCCCGCCGAGCCGGTGTGGTGCTGCGCCGTCGTATGCATGCCGATCTTGGTGAGCCCGAACCCCACGACGAGGACGAGCGGGACGACCGCGGCGGAGAAGCGGCGGGGCTGCGAACGGACGTTGAGCATCGCCAGGCGCGCGCTCGGGCCGAACCGGCCGACGGCCGAGGAGACCAGCCAGGCCGCGGGGCCGATGAGTCGCGGGCCGAGCAGACCGGCGCCGACGCAGAAGAGGATCAGCACGAGGAACGCGCCCTCGCCCGCCTCGGCCGCCGGCTGCTTCGACAGGAGTACGGCGACCACGCAGGCCCCCGCGATCGCGATCACCCCGAGCGGTGCGCGCAGGAGCCCGAGGCCGCGCCGCCCGGTCGCCGCCTCGCCCAGGGCGCGGGCCGGACGCAACAGGGAGAAGCGCAGCGCGGAGAGGAAGGCGGCGAGCGTCGTGGTCACCACGGCCACACCGATGCACACGGGCAGCGCGAGCCAGCTGAAGCGGAAGGTGGCCTCGGCGGGCAGCAGCCCGTGCGAGACCATCCCCGCGTGCCACCAGCGGGCGCCGAAGCCGCCGAGGACGAAGCCGGCGAGGGCCGCGGGGACCGACGCGGCGAGCGCCTGCACGGCCACCGCGCGGCGGACCTGGCGGGGCTTGGCGCCGATCGAGCGGACCATGGCCAGCTCGCGGTGCTGCTGTGCCACGGCCGTGCCCATCGTCGACGCGACCACGAAAATCGACATGTAGATGGATCCGATCAACAGGACGACGGCCATGTCGCCCACGCTGTTCTCCGCGATCTGCGCGCGGGCCGCCGCGGAGAGTCCCTCGGTGCTCCCCGCGCTCGTCGAGGTGAGCATCATTGTCGAAGCGCTCACCACGGTCGCCGCGAAGAGCGCGGCCACCGCCGTGCCCACGAAAGCCGGGCGGTGCGCGCGCAGGGCAGCCTGTGCCAGTCCTGTTGCCATGTCGATCATGGTCCTGCGGGGGCGGTGCGGGTGGCCATGCGGTGGGCTGGTGGATCTTGCTGGGGTTATCCCCACCCCTCCTCCCGTACCCCTTCCCGGCCGTCCCCTCGGAGAGTGACGTCGAACGTGCGGGTCGGTCGCCAACCTGCGCCTTCGCGGGCCAACGAAGGGGTGACGTCGCGGCGCACAGGGGAAACCTCGTATGGTCGGGTCCGTGTTGGAGGAGATGCGGATACGGTCGCTCGGAGTCATCGACGACGCGGTCGTCGAGCTGTCACCCGGTTTCACCGCCGTGACGGGTGAGACGGGTGCGGGCAAGACGATGGTGGTCACGAGCCTGGGGCTGTTGCTCGGCGGGCGCGCGGATCCCGCCCTGGTGCGGATCGGCGCCAAGTCGGCGGTGGTGGAAGGGCGCATCGCCGTGCCCGCGGGCGCCTCCGCGGTCGTCCGCGCGGAGGAGGCGGGGGCCGAACTCGACGACGGGGCGCTGCTCATCAGCCGTACCGTTTCGGCCGAAGGGCGCTCGCGCGCCCATCTCGGCGGGCGGTCCGTGCCGGTCGGCCTGCTCTCCGAACTCGCCGACGACCTCGTCGCCGTGCACGGTCAGACCGACCAGCAGGGGCTGCTCAAGCCCGCCCGGCAGCGCGGCGCGCTCGACCGGTACGCGGGCGACGCCGTCGCCGTGCCGCTCGCCAAGTACACGGCCGCGTACCGGCGGCTGCGGGCCGTCACCGTCGAGGTCGACGAGATCACCACACGCGCGCGTGAGCGAGCCCAGGAAGCGGATCTGCTGCGCTTCGGCCTCGACGAGATCGGTGGCGTCGAGCCGCGCGCGGGCGAGGACGTCGAGCTGGCCGGTGAGGCCGAGCGGCTCGGCCACGCGGAGGCCCTCGCCTCCGCCGCCGCGTCCGCGCACGCCGCGCTCGCGGGCAACCCCGAGGACCCGGAGGGCGTCGACGCCTCCACGCTGGTGGCGGGGGCCTCGCGGGCCCTGGAGGCCGTGCGCTCCCACGACCCCGCCCTGTCCGCCCTCGCCGACCGGCTCGGTGAGATCGGGATCCTGCTCGGCGACGTGGCGGGCGAGCTCGCCGGGTACGCCGACGACCTCGA
The DNA here is from genome assembly GCF_002556545.1 of Streptomyces formicae. Lineage (NCBI taxonomy): Bacteria > Bacillati > Actinomycetota > Actinomycetes > Kitasatosporales > Streptomycetaceae > Streptomyces > Streptomyces formicae. The sequence goes on along the minus strand of NZ_CP022685.1, from coordinate 2,061,756 downwards.
CGCCGATCCCTTGCGCCTCGCGGCCGTCGAGGAGCGGCGGGCCGCGTTGACCCAGCTCACCCGGAAGTACGGCGAGGACATCGACGCCGTGCTCGCCTGGGCGGAGGCGGGGGCCGAGCGGCTCGGCGAACTGGAGGGTGACGACGACCGGTTGGGCGAGCTGACGGCCGAGCGGGACGCGCTGCGGGCCGAACTCGCCGGGCTCGCCTCGGCGCTGACCGACGCGCGCCAGGAGGCGGCGTCGCGGTTCGCCGCGGCGGTCACCGAGGAGCTGGCCTCGTTGGCCATGCCGCACGCGCGCGTGACGATCGCCATCAGCAGCACGGAGGTTCCCGAGGGCGGGGACGGCGTGGTCGTCGGGGACCGCACGGTCGCGTACGGGCCCGCGGGGGTCGACGAGGTCGAGCTGCTGCTCGCCCCGCATCCTGGCGCGCCGCCCCGGCCCATCGCCAAGGGGGCGTCGGGCGGTGAGCTGTCGCGCGTGATGCTCGCGGTCGAGGTGGTCTTCGCGGGTACGGATCCGGTTCCCACGTATCTGTTCGACGAGGTCGACGCGGGGGTCGGCGGCAAGGCGGCGGTCGAGATCGGCCGACGGCTCGCGCGCCTTGCCAAGTCCGCGCAGGTCGTGGTCGTCACGCACCTGCCGCAGGTGGCGGCGTTCGCGGATCGGCAGCTGCTGGTGGAGAAGACGAACGACGGCATGGTGACGCGGTCCGGGGTGCAGGTGCTCGAGGGCGAGGACCGGGTGCGGGAGCTGTCGCGGATGCTGGCGGGGCAGGAGGACTCGGAGACGGCTCGGGCGCATGCGGAGGAGTTGTTGGCTGCGGCTCGGGGGGACGGGTAGCTGGCGGGGGCGCCTTGGGCGGGTGTCGCCTCGGGTTCGTCGTGGGGCGGGGCCGCGGGGGTATGTGCGTACTCGCCGTCCCAGAGCATTGCCAACGGACTTGCTTCCCTGCCTCGTTCACTGATGTGCTCCGTGCGCACATACCCCCACGTCCCCTCGGGCCGTCTTGGCGGCTGCGGCCCGTTTTTAGGGGCGCGGGGAACTGCGCGAAACCCCCGTGTGCCGTCGCACCGGACGGGGGGAAGATGCCACCACCTCCCCCACCCACCCGGCAGGGAACTGCGCGAACCCCCGTGTGCCGCCGCGCCGGACGTGGGGAAGATGTCACCACCTCCCCCACCCACCCGGCGGCGCAAACTCACCCGTGTGGGTGATCCCGCCCGGAGAGTTGCCAGGACAAACGCGGAAGTGACCTTTCAGCGGTGCCGGAACGCCCGTGCGGACTGGCATCCTTGGCGCAGCATCTGCCCGACCCGCCCGAGCACCGACCCGACGCAGACTCAGGAGCCCCGGCCACGTGAGCCACGTGAGCAGCCACTCGCCGCACGGACAGACGCCGCTGCACACCGTTCAAGTCCTCGGCGGCGGCAGCGCGGGCAGCAGCGCGCATGTCAGATCGCTGGCGGCGGGACTTGCCGCCCGGGGCGTGCGGGTCACCGTGTGCGCTCCGGACGAGGCGGATCGGGCGTACGACTTCGCGGCTACGGGCGCCCGCCACGTCCCGGTGCCGCGCAGCGGGGACCCCGCCTCCGTCGCCGCCCTGCGCGCGGCCTGCGCCGAGGCCGACCTCGTGCACGCACACGGACTGCACGCCGCCCTCAGGGCCTCCGTGGCGCTGACGGGGCGACGCGTCCCGCTCGTCGTCACCTGGCACACCCGCTCGTACGCGGAAGGCGCCCGCGCCCGTGTGCTGCGCCTCCTGGAGCGGCGCGTGGCCAAGGCGGCCGCCGTGGTCCTCGGGGCCTCGTCCGACCTCGTCGACCGGGCCCGCAGCAGGGGCGCGCGCGACGCCAGGCTCGCCGCCATCGCGCTGCCCGCGCCGCGCCGCCCCGACGACGCGGCCGAGGAACCGGACAGCCTCCTGCACAAGGCCCGTGCCGAACTCGGCGCCGTCGACCGGCCGTTGATCCTCGCCGTCGGCGCGCTCGAACGGCACTGCGGCTACGACCACCTCCTGGATGCCACGCGCGTGTGGCGGCATCTGGATCCGCTGCCGCTCCTCGTCGTCGCGGGGGAGGGGCCCGAACGGGGCGCCCTGCAACGGCGCATCGAGGCCGAGGGGCTGCCCGCCCGGCTCGTGGGGCGGCGCGACGACGTGCCCGAGCTGCTCGCGGCCGCCGACCTCGCGGTGGTGCCCAGCAGTTGGGAGTCCCGCTCCGTGCTCGCCCAGGAGGCCCTGCACGCGCGCGTGCCCCTCGTGGCGACGGCCGTCGGCGGTCTCCCCGAACTGGTCGGCGACGCCGCCGAACTCGTCCCGTACGGCGACGCGGAGGCCCTCGGCACCGCCGTGGCGCGCCTGCTGGCCGACCCGGTGCGCAGGGACGAGCTGAAGGCCAGGGGCGAGGCGCAGGCCGCCACCTGGCCGTCGGAGGACGAGACCGTCACCCAAGTCCTCAGCGTGTACGACGAGTTGACGCAGCCCGTGCCGTACAGCTGACGCGCCTCACGTCACGTGGCGGCGCGCCCGCAGGGCCAGGCTCAGGGCCAGCACCGTCTGCGGGTCGTCGAGGTCCGTGCCCAGGAGCTCGCTTATCCGGGCCAGGCGGTTGTACAGCGTCTGGCGGTTGAGGTGGAGTTCGCGCGCGGTCTCCGCCTTGCGGCCCGCGTGCGCCAGGTAGGTCTGGAGCGTGGGCAGCAGCGGCGGCTTGGAGCGCTCGTCGTGGGCCCGCAGCGGGCCGATCGCGCGGTCCACGAACGCCGCGAGGTCGGGGTGGTCGCGCAGCCGCCACAGGAGCAGGTCGATGTCCAGGCGCCGCGCGTCGTACCAAGGCCGGTCGGACAGGCCCTGCGCCGCGGCCGCCGTCTCCGCCGCGTGCCGCAGGCCCGCGGAGGCCGCGGCCCAGCCGCCCGCGACCCCGACCACGACGACCGGCGGCTGCGCCCCCGGCCGCCGCATCCCGGCCCGCTCCACACCGGCCCGCAGCGCGGCCGCGACGCGGTCGGCCACCGCGGTGCGCTCCGACTCCGAGCGCAGACCGAGCAGGAGCGGCACGCGGCCCTCCACGGGGCGTACGCCGAGGAGCACCGGCACTCCCACCGACGCCAGCTCCTCGGCGACCGCGCGGGCGAGCACCGCCCAGCCGCTGCCGGTCGGCAGCCCGTCGGCGAGCCGCATCACGACCGGCAGGAGCGGGCTCTCGCCGGGCTTGAAGCCGAGTACGCGGGCCTGCGCGGGCGCGTCGTCGGCGGCGATCCGGCCCTCCGCGAGGTCGGTGAGGAAGTCGCCCCGGCCGCGCGCCGCGAGCTCCTCCTCCTGGCGGGCCTGCATGAGCACCACCGCGAGGCTGCTCGCGGCCCGCTCGGCCGCGATGCGGTGCACCGGAAGCGGCGCGGCCTCCACGGCGAGCAGCACGAGCCTGGCCCGCACCGAACCGGCGCCGGGACCGCCGCCCGGTACGTCGACGAGGACCGCGCCCGCGGGCGGCCCGTCCTTGCGGTGCCCCCGCAGCCCCTCCCACACCTGGAGCGGGTCGGCGCACTCGGTGCCCGCGCCCGCGGCGTACAGGAGCTGGCCGTCCGCCGTCTCCAGGAAGACCGGGTTGCCGCTGAACTCCGCGAGGATGCCGAGCACTTGGGGCACCCCGCCGCCGCCGAGCAGCGCCTCGGTGCAGCGCCTGTGCACCTCCTCGGCCCGCTGGAGCAGCGCGTAGTGGCCGTTGACGATCTCGGTGTGCACCTCTTCGGTGACCGTCACGAACGGCACCTCGCGGTGCAGCTGCACCAGGGGCAGTCCTGCCGCCCGCGCCGTGTCCACGATCGCGGCGGGCAGCCGGGTGAAGCGCGGCCCCAGCTCGACCACGAGCGCCGCGATGCCGCGCTCGGCGAGGTTGCGCACGAAGGCCCGCTGTTCGGCGGGGCGCGCGCCGAGCCCGAGGCCGGTGGTGAGCAGCAGCTCGCCGCCCTTGAGCAGCGAGGCGATGTTGGGCACCTCGCCCGCGTGTACCCATCGCACCGTGCGCTGCAACCGCTCCGCGCCCGCGACGACCTCGGGGAGACCGCCGCGCAGGCCCGGCAGTTCCAGCGCGCGCTGCACGGTGATGCCGCCCTGAGTGCCCTGACTGTCCATGGCGCGGACGCTACCGGGGCGCACGTCCCCGGGACATCTCCGGTGGCGTGCGTCACACGCGGACGGCGACGGGTCCGCTGCCCGTCGCCGTCCGGAGCCGAGCGGCGCTACCCTCCGTACGCCCCCGAAGCCGTCAGCCGGAGCGCCGTGTCGATCAGCGGCACGTGGCTGAACGCCTGCGGGAAGTTGCCGACCTGGCGCTGCAGGCGCGGGTCCCACTCCTCGGCGAGCAGGCCCAGGTCGTTGCGGAGCGCGAGCAGCTTCTCGAAGAGCTTGCGGGCCTCGTCGACCCTGCCGATCATCGCGAGGTCGTCGGCCATCCAGAACGAGCAGGCGAGGAACGCCCCCTCGTCGCCTTCGAGGCCGTCCACGCCCGCGTCGTCACCGGTCGTCGGGTAGCGCAGGATGAAGCCGTCGGACGTGGAGAGCTCGCGCTGGATCGCCTCGATCGTGCCGATGACGCGCTTGTCGTCGGGCGGCAGGAAGCCCATCTGCGGGATGAGCAGCAGCGAGGCGTCCAGCTCCTTTGAGCCGTACGACTGCGTGAAGGTGTTCCGCTCCTTGTCGTAGCCCTTCTCGCAGACGTCCCGGTGGATGTCGTCGCGCAGCTCGCGCCACTTCTCCAGCGGGCCGTCCGCGTCACCGGACTCGATGAGCTTGATGGTGCGGTCGACGGCGACCCAGACCATCACCTTGGAGTGCACGAAGTGGCGGCGCGGCCCCCGCACCTCCCAGATGCCCTCGTCCGGCTGGTCCCAGTGCGTCTCCAGGTAGCGGATCAGCTTGAGCTGGAGCAGCGAGGCGTAGTCGTTGCGGGCCAGGCCCGTCATGTGGGCCAGGTGCAGGGCCTCGGTGACCTCGCCGTACACGTCGAGCTGGAGCTGGTGCGCGGCGCCGTTGCCCGCCCGGACCGGCTGCGAGTTCTCGTATCCGGGCAGCCAGTCGAGTTCGGTCTCGCCGAGCTCGCGTTCGCCCGCGATGCCGTACATGATCTGCAGGTTCTCCGGGTCGCCCGCGACCGCGCGCAGGAGCCACTCGCGCCAGGCGCGGGCCTCCTCGCGGTAGCCGGTGCGCAGCAGCGAGGAGAGCGTGATCGCGGCGTCGCGCAGCCAGGTGAAGCGGTAGTCCCAGTTGCGCGAGCCCCCGATGTCCTCGGGCAGCGAGGTGGTGGGCGCCGCGACGATCCCGCCGGTCGGCGCGTAGGTGAGCGCCTTGAGCGTGATCAGCGAGCGGACCACGGCCTCCCGGTAGGGACCGTGGTACGTACAGTGTTCGACCCACTCCCGCCAGAAGGTCTCCGTGGCGGTGAGCGCCGCCTCGGGCTCGGGCAGCGCGGGCGGCTCCTTGTGCGAGGGCTGCCACGAGATGGTGAACGCGATCCGGTCGCCCGGCGCCACCGTGAAGTCCGAGTAGGTGGTGAGGTCCTTGCCGAAGGTCTCGGCGGAGGTGTCGAGCCACACGGAATCGGGTCCGGCGACGGCCACCGTGCGCCCGTCGACCTTGTGGACCCAGGGCACCACACGGCCGTAGCTGAACCGCATGCGCAGCGCCGAGCGCATCGGCACCCGGCCGCTGACGCCCTCGACGATCCGCACGAGCTGCGGGGCGTCGGTGTCGCGCGGCGGCATGAAATCGATCACGCGGACGGTGCCGCGCGGAGTGTCCCACTCGGATTCGAGCACCAGGGAGTCGCCGCGATAGGTGCGGCGCGCGGCCCTGGGTGGCTGCGCCTCCGGGCCATGCGCAGGCCCCAGGCGCCAGAAGCCGTGCTCGTCGGTGCCCAAGAGGGCGGCGAAAACGGCGTGGGAGTCGAAGCGGGGCAGGCACAGCCAGTCGACTGTGCCGTCCCGGCAGACCAGGGCAGCGGTCTGCATGTCTCCGATGAGTGCGTAGTCCTCGATGCGCCCGGCCACGTGCATCTCCAGTCGAACGGCCACGTTCGCCCCGCGGGGCGCTTACTGGTCAGCGGTCAAGTGATCGTTGACGAGCGCTTGTTCCGGGTGCAGGGCGGGGTGATGCCGTGTGCCGGAGGGGGCTCGGCAGCGAGTGTCCGAGCAGGATACGACGCACGTTAGTGATCTGCGCGCCCCTCTGGACAACGCGGCTACGCCGAACGGGTGAGCGCCTGGTGAGAGGCGGTGCGCGGGGCAGGAAGAGGGGCGTGCGGGTCTCGTGACCGAGATGTGCGCGCCTCGTGGCGGAGCGTGGCCGGAAGCGGGCCCGCCCCGTCGCTGATACCCTGGTAGCCCGTGAGCCGGTGGTCATAGAACCCCCGAACCGCAGCGACGGCGCCTCCCCGAATCCCTGGTGAGGGCGCCGGAACGCACCTCCAGACCGCGACCACGGGAGCCCCCCTTTGGCTATGCAGCCCGCTGCTTTTCGAAACAGCACAGCCACGACGACCAAGCACATCTTCGTCACCGGGGGTGTCGCCTCCTCGCTCGGCAAGGGGCTGACGGCCTCCAGCCTTGGCGCGCTGCTCAAGGCAAGGGGTCTGCGCGTCACCATGCAGAAGCTCGACCCGTACCTGAACGTCGACCCGGGCACGATGAACCCCTTCCAGCACGGCGAGGTGTTCGTCACCAACGACGGCGCCGAGACCGACCTGGACATCGGCCACTACGAGCGCTTCCTCGACGTCGACCTCGACGGCTCGGCGAACGTGACCACCGGCCAGGTCTACTCCCAGGTGATCGCCAAGGAGCGGCGCGGTGAGTACCTCGGCGACACCGTCCAGGTCATCCCGCACATCACCAACGAGATCAAGCACCGCATCCGCCGCATGGCGACGGACGACGTCGACGTCGTGATCACCGAGGTCGGCGGCACGGTCGGCGACATCGAGTCGCTGCCCTTCCTGGAGACCGTCCGCCAGGTCCGCCACGAGGTCGGCCGCGACAACGTCTTCGTCGTGCACATCTCGCTGCTGCCCTACATCGGCCCCTCCGGCGAGCTGAAGACCAAGCCGACCCAGCACTCGGTCGCCGCCCTGCGCAACATCGGCATCCAGCCCGACGCGATCGTGCTGCGCGCCGACCGCGAGGTGCCGACCGCCATCAAGCGCAAGATCTCGCTGATGTGCGACGTGGACGAGGCCGCCGTGGTCGCCGCCATCGACGCCAAGTCGATCTACGACATCCCGAAGGTCCTGCACACCGAGGGCCTGGACGCCTACGTCGTGCGCAAGCTCGACCTGCCGTTCCGCGACGTCGACTGGACCCAGTGGGACGACCTGCTCGACCGCGTGCACAACCCCAAGCACGAGGTCACCGTCGCCCTGGTCGGCAAGTACATCGACCTGCCCGACGCCTACCTCTCGATCACCGAGGCCATGCGCGCGGGCGGCTTCGCCAACAAGGCCCGCGTCAAGGTCAAGTGGGTCACCTCGGACGACTGCAAGACCCCGGCGGGCGCCAAGAAGCAGCTCGGTGACGTCGACGCGATCCTCATCCCCGGCGGCTTCGGCGACCGAGGGGTCAACGGCAAGATCGGCGCGATCCAGTTCGCCCGCGAGAACAAGGTGCCGCTGCTCGGCATCTGCCTCGGCCTCCAGTGCATCGTGATCGAGGCCGCCAGGAACCTCGCGGACATCCCCGACGCCAACTCCACCGAGTTCGACGCCGCCACCGCCCACCCGGTGATCTCCACCATGGCCGAGCAGCTCGACATCGTCGCGGGCGAGGGCGACATGGGCGGCACGATGCGCCTGGGCATGTACCCGGCCAAGCTCGCCGAGGGCTCCATCGCGCGCGAGGTGTACGACGGCAAGGAGTACGTCGAGGAGCGCCACCGCCACCGCTACGAGGTGAACAACACCTACCGCGCCGAGCTGGAGAAGAAGGCCGGTCTCCAGTTCTCCGGCACCTCCCCGGACGGCAAGCTCGTCGAGTACGTGGAGTACCCGCGCGAGGTGCACCCCTACCTGGTCGCCACGCAGGCCCACCCGGAGCTGCGCTCGCGCCCGACGCGTCCGCACCCGCTCTTCGCGGGGCTGGTGAAGGCGGCCGTGGAGCGCCAGACGGCGGCCAAGAAGGCCAAGTAACACCAGGGTTGTACGGTTGCCGGGGTGCGTGCCTTTCGAGGCGCGTGCCCCGGTTTCCGCTTGTGTGCGTGGGAGGACAGGACGACATGACGATCAAGGACACCGCCGAGGAGTGGCAGGTCACGGCGAGCCGGACGCCGTTCGTCGGGAACAAGACCTCCGTGCGTACCGACGACGTGGTCATGCCCGACGGGACCGTCGCGCACCGCGACTACCAGGTCCACCCCGGCTCGGTGGCCGTCCTCGCGCTCGACGACGCGGGCCGCGTCCTGGTCATCCGCCAGTACCGCCACCCCGTCCGCCAGAAGCTCTGGGAGATCCCCGCGGGTCTCCTGGACGTCCCCGGCGAGAACCCGCTGCACGCCGCCCAGCGCGAGCTCTACGAAGAGGCGCACGTCAAGGCCGAGGACTGGCGGGTCCTCACCGACGTCTACACCACGCCGGGCGGCTGCGACGAGGCCGTGCGCGTCTTCCTCGCGCGTGACCTCTCCGAGGCCGAGGGCGAGCGCTTCGAGGTCTCCGAGGAGGAGGCCGACATGGAGCTCGCCAGGATCCCGCTGGAGGAGCTCGTGCGCGGCGTGCTCGGGGGCGAGCTGCACAACAACTGCCTCGTGGTGGGTGCCCTCTCGCTGTACGCCGCCCTCAAGGGTGACGGCGTCGACGCGCTGCGCCCCGCGGAGGCGCCGTGGCCGGCCCGCCCCTTCGAGGTGTGAAAGCGCCGTCGACGCCTGCGGTGTGACGATCCACTGATCCGATCGGGCGACTTGCGCGCGCCGCGCGGCCGGGAGGGCCACGGGGCCTGAACTAGGCTCTGAAAGCGTCCCGCCCGGAGTCCCGGCGGGTTCGTGCAGGCGGACGGGAGCGTGGCCCGTGACGGATCAGGCGGTCGACACGGACGGTGCGGCGGCGGGTGGCGCTGTGCCGTCGCCCGCGAGTGCCGCGGCCCAGCCGACCAAGGCTCAGTTCGTGGGCAGACGCCGGGAGTTGAAGGAACTCCGTGCCGACATCGACCGGGCGGGACTCGACACCCTCTCGGGCCGCAAGGCACCCCGGGCACGCGTCCTGCTGGTCGCCGGACGCCCCGGCTCGGGCCGCACCTCGCTCGCCGTGGAACTGGCGCGGCAGCTGGCGGACGACTACCCCGACGGGGTGCTCCGCGCCCGCCTCACCGAACCCGACGGCGCCCGGGTCCCCACCGAGCGCACCGCCCGCGAACTGCTCGACGCGCTGGCCGTGCCCGCGCCGCCCGGGGCCTGCGAGGACGACCTCTCCGCCGCCCTCAGGGACGCGCTCGCCGACCGCAGGGCGCTGCTCCTGCTCGACGACGCGGCCGACGCGGAACAGGTCGACCCGCTCCTGCCCGACACCCCCGACTGCCTGGTCGTCGCGGTCTCCGAGGGGCCGCTCACCGGCATCCCCGACGTACGGCCGTGCACGCTCGGCGGCCTGGACAAGGGCGCCGCCGTCGAGCTGCTCGCCAGGGCGTCGGGGCCCGTGCGCATCACCGTCGACCCGCGCTCGGCCGAGTCCCTGGTCGAGGCGTGCCAGGCGCACCCCGAGGCGCTGGTCCTCGCCGGTGGCTGGCTCTCGGTGCGGCCCAAGGCCGCCGTCGCCGATCTGGCCAAGCAGGTGCACGACATGCCGGACGAGGGATCGGCCCTCGCACGTGTCTTCCACCACACGTACGCCTCGCTGCCCGGGCCCGCCGCGCGGATACTGCGATTCCTCTCGCTGGCCCCCGCGGGCCACGTCGACCCGCACACCGCGTCCGCGCTCGCGGGCTGCTCGGTCTCCGCGGCCCGCACGACCCTCGACGACTTCGTGGCGCTCGGCCTGGTGCGCGCCGTGGACTCGCCGCTGCCGCAGTACGAGGTGCCCGGCTGTCTGGTGCCGCTCCTGCGCGCCCGCACCGAGAGCCAGGACAGGCCCGCCGAGGTCCAGCTGGCCAGGGCCCGGATGCTGGAGCGGACCGTCCGCCTGTTGCAGTCCTGCCGGGCGGTCACGGAGCCGGAGGGATCCGCTGCCCGCAAGAAGCTCGCGGGGCTGCCCCGGGCGCTGCGCTTCCCCTCCGCTGCGGCCGCCGCCGAGTGGCTGTGGATCCGGCAGCCCGCGCTGCTCGCCGCCGCCAGGATCGCGGTGGCCGACGGGGAGCTCGACACCCTCGCGCGGCGCCTGATGGCCGCGCTGGTCAGGGCCCTGGTCGCGCACCGGGGCACGGAGGACGCGGCCCCGGTGCTCTACGGGATCCACCGTCTGGTGCTCGACGTCGCCGAGCGGCGGAACCTGCCGCGCGAGCAGGCCGCCGCGCTCCTGAACCTCGCGGACCTGGACGCCCAGACCGGACGTACGCGGGAAGCGCTGGTCCGCTACCGGGCGGCGCTCGATGCGGGGCGGGCGGCCGGTGATCCGTACGCGACCGCGCGCGCGATGGAATCCGTAGGCGGCGCCTACCAGGAGCTGGGGGACTGGCCGAGGGCCTCCGACTGGTACGGCAGGGCGCTGGCCCAGCGGCTCGCGCGCGACGAGCGCGCCGACGCCGCCAGGATCTACGGCCGGATCGGCGCGGTGCACACCTATGCGGGCCGCTACGGAGAGGCCCTGCGCAACTGGAGTTCGTCCGTCACCGGGCACCGCAAGAACGGGGACGTGGCGGCCCAGGCACGGGCGTTGAGCGAGATGGCGCGGGTCCAGGAGTACGCGGGGCGTCCCGAGGAGTCGCTGCGGACCTGCCAGGAAGCGGTGGAGTGGGCGCGGCACGCCAAGGACGTGCGGCTGCAGGCCGCGTTGCAGCTCCGGCTCGCCGACACCCTGGACCGGCTCGGCGACCCGGCGGCCGCCCGGCTGCACAGGGGCGCGGCCGAGCGCATGCTGGGAACGGAGATCCCCGCGGCCGCCAGGCTTGAATCGAACGGTGGAGCACAGCCTTCCGCCTGCGAAATCCGTAGTGCATCTACAGAAGATTGAAGTATTGGAAGGCTAGACAGCGAGAAATCCTTCATTAGACTGGCTCCGCCGCGTACATCCGTGGTGTCTCCCGTTGCGCCCTCGTGTGCACCGGTCTGTGTTGCATTGCCCGAGAAATCCCCTGAGCCAAGGACCGTGATCCACGATGAAGGTCGGCATCCCCCGCGAGGTCAAGAACAACGAGTTCCGGGTGGCCATCACCCCCGCCGGCGTGCACGAGCTGGTGCGCCACGGCCACCAGGTCGTCATCGAGCGGAACGCCGGTGTGGGCTCCTCGATCACGGACGCCGAGTACGTCTCGGCCGGTGCGAAGATCCTGGAGACCGCCGATGAGGTCTGGGCCACCGCCGACCTGCTGCTGAAGGTCAAGGAGCCCATCGCGGAGGAGTACCACCGCCTGCGCAAGGACCAGACCCTCTTCACCTACCTGCACCTGGCCGCGTCCAAGGAGTGCACGGACGCGCTCCTGGAGTCGGGCACCACCGCCATCGCGTACGAGACCGTGGAGACCGCGAACCGCGCGCTCCCGCTGCTCGCCCCGATGTCCGAGGTCGCGGGCCGTCTGGCCCCGCAGGTCGGCGCCTACCACCTGATGGCCGCCCAGGGCGGCCGCGGTGTCCTGCCGGGCGGCGTCCCGGGCGTGGCCGCGGGCAAGGCCGTCGTCATCGGCGGCGGCGTCTCCGGCTGGAACGCCGCGCAGATCGCCATCGGCATGGGCTTCCACGTGACCCTGCTCGACAAGGACATCAACAAGCTCAAGGAGGCGGACAAGATCTTCGGCACGAAGATCCAGACCGTCGTCTCCAACGCCTTCGAGCTGGAGAAGGCCTGCCTCGACGCCGACCTCGTCATCGGCGCCGTGCTGATCCCGGGTGCCAAGGCCCCGAAGCTGGTCACCAACGAGCTCGTCTCGCGGATGAAGCCGGGAAGTGTCCTTGTCGACATCGCGATCGACCAGGGCGGCTGCTTCGAGGACTCGCACGCCACCACGCACGCCGAGCCGACCTTCCCGGTCCACAACTCGGTCTTCTACTGCGTCGCCAACATGCCCGGCGCGGTGCCCAACACCTCCACGTACGCGCTGACCAACGCGACGATGCCGTACATCGTCGAGCTGGCGAACCGCGGCTGGGTCGAGGCCCTGCGCCGCGACCCGGCGCTCGCCCTGGGTCTCAACACCCATGACGGCAAGGTCGTTTACAAGGAGGTCGCCGAGGCCCACGGTCTCGAGCACCTCGAGATCGAGACGCTCCTCGGCTGACCCGGGTGACTGACTTCGGTCAGTCTCCGACACTTTCGTCAACGAGAGTCGTCAATCTCACGCCAGCGGCCGGACCTTGAGAGGGGTCCGGCCGTATGCGTATCAGTGTGGACACGCTCAACTCGCCTTGAACGTAACCATTTAACCGTTTCGCCCACCCCTGAAACGTGCCGATGGCATGCCGCACGCCCTTGACATCAGGGTGTTCCGTTGCCGACACATCGGGTCCGGTCCGGCGGATTGTGTTGCTGTGGACCGGTGACACGCCATAGAGTCGCCAACCGTCGGCATGGCGCCACGCTGACCTATCGAGAAATTTCCTGGTCACCAAGGAGGTAAGACGACTTGTGAATGAGTCGACATTTGCTCCCGGGGGTGGTCAACCAGGAACCTCTGAGCGGGGCCAAGGACCCGTGGGGCTCGAGGCCGTCGGCTCGGTCGCTGTCCGCACCTTCGAAGCCCGGCAGAGCCCCCAGCCGACACAGTCAGCACCCCAGAGCATGGATGGCCATCACGTGAACGCCATGGCCGGCGACCGGAGTGGCGATAACACCCACACCCACCTCGCCGACTACGAGGAACTGCCCCAGGGGCACTTCTACGACCCCGACGCCGAGTACGAGCCCGATCCGGAGTACGCGGCCACGCTCGCGCCGGACGCCGCCCGTCAGCGCCGCGAGCGCATCGGTCCCACGGGGCGCCCGCTGCCGTACTTCCCGATCCCGGGCCCGCTGACCGACCACGGTCCCGCGAAGATCATCGCGATGTGCAACCAGAAGGGCGGCGTCGGCAAGACGACGTCGACCATCAACCTGGGCGCGGCCCTCGCGGAGTACGGACGCCGGGTCCTGCTCGTCGACTTCGACCCGCAGGGCGCGCTCTCGGTGGGCCTCGGGGTGAACCCGATGGAGCTGGACCTGACGGTCTACAACCTCCTCATGGAGCGCGGCATGTCCGCGGACGAGGTGCTCCTGAAGACGGCGGTCCCGAACATGGACCTGCTGCCCAGCAACATCGACTTGTCGGCCGCCGAAGTGCAGTTGGTGAGCGAGGTCGCCCGCGAGTCCACGCTGCAGCGCGCCCTGAAGCCGCTGATGCAGGACTACGACTACATCGTGATCGACTGTCAGCCCTCGCTCGGCCTGCTCACCGTGAACGCCCTGACGGCGGCTCACAAGGTGATCGTGCCGCTCGAGTGCGAGTTCTTCGCGCTGCGCGGTGTGGCCCTGCTGACCGAGACGATCGAGAAGGTCCAGGAGCGGCTCAACCCCGACCTGGAGCTCGACGGCATCCTCGCGACCATGTACGACTCCCGCACGGTGCACAGCCGTGAGGTGCTCGCGCGCGTGGTCGAGGCCTTCGACGACCACGTCTACCACACGGTCATCGGGCGCACGGTGCGCTTCCCGGAGACCACGGTCGCCGGTGAGCCCATCACGACGTACGCCTCCAACTCGGTCGGCGCGGCCGCCTATCGTCAGCTCGCCAGGGAGGTGCTCGCCCGGTGTCACGCCGAGTGAGTCTGCCCGGGGCCGACGAGCTGTTCCGTACGACCGGGGGGATGGCGCTCCAGTCGTCGTCTCCGCGGCGCCCGGCCAACGGCGAGGCGCGCGTGCCGGGGCCCGCGGGCGAGAGCGACGAGGCCGCGGCCACGGACGACGCCGCCGCGCAGGGCGACGGCGGTGACCCCGCCGAACACGCGGCCACGGACGCGGAGTCGGGCGCCGAGTCGCGCAGCCGCGCCGCGGCCGCCGAGGGCGAGAAGGGTGCCGGGCGCCGCGCGGCCCCGGCGCAGGAAGGTTCGGCCACCCAGGGCGGCGGCAAGTCCGGCTCGTCGACCGCGCAGGCACGGCGGCGGGCCAGGGCGGCGAACCGGCGCCCCAGCGGGCGTGAGCGGCACGACGAGAAGATCACCGTGTACGTCTCCGCCGAGGAACTGATGGACCTGGAGCACGCGCGCCTCGTGCTGCGCGGCGAGCACGGGCTCGCGGTCGACCGCGGGCGCATCGTGCGCGAGGCGGTCGCCGTCGTCCTCGCCGACCTGGAGTCGCGCGGGGACGCGAGCATTCTCGTACGACGGTTGCGCGGGCGGTAAGGGTAGCGTTCCCGCCTGATGGCCACGAACGACTACTCCGCACCGCCCCCGTCCGGCAGACGCCGTGCTCTGGGCCGTGGGCCCGGGGAGGCTCCCGCGGAGCCGGAGCCGGACTCGCAGCCGGAGGCTGTGGAGCCGGAACCGGTGGCACCCGAGCCCGACGACGGGCGTTTCACGGTGCGGCTCGCGAACTTCGAAGGGCCCTTCGATCTGCTGTTGCAGCTGATCTCCCGGCACAAGCTCGACGTCACCGAGGTCGCGCTGTCCAAGGTGACCGACGAGTTCATGGCGCACATCCGGGCCATGGGGGCCGACTGGGACCTGGACCAGACGACCGAGTTCCTGGTGGTGGCGGCCACCCTGCTCGATCTGAAGGCGGCCAGGCTGCTGCCCGCCGCCGAGGTCGAGGACGAGGGCGATCTGGCGCTGCTGGAAGCCAGGGACCTGCTCTTCGCGCGGCTGTTGCAGTACCGCGCGTACAAACGGATCGCGGACATCTTCAGCGGGCGCCTCGATGACGAGGCCCGGCGCTATCCGCGGACCGTGGGCCTGGAGCCGCACCACGCGGAGCTGCTGCCCGAGGTCGTCATCAGCATCGGCGCGGAGGGGTTCGCCAAGCTCGCCGTGAAGGCCATGCAGCCGCGCGCCAAGCCGCAGGTGTACGTGGACCACATCCACGCCCCGCTGGTCTCCGTACGCGAGCAGGCGGGCCTCGTCGTCGCCCGCCTGCGGGAGTGCGGGGAGGTCAGCTTCCAGGTGCTCGTGGAGGACGCGGGGGACACCCTGACGGTCGTCGCCCGCTTCCTGGCCCTCCTGGAGCTGTACCGGGAGAAGGCCGTCGCCCTGGACCAGGAGGACCCGCTGGGCGAGCTGATGGTCCGGTGGACCGGCGGGGACGGCGCGGCGGAGCCGACCGTGACCGACGAGTTCGACCGGGCCCCCGAGCCGATGGAGGAGAAGGCGTGAGCGAGCAGAGTCCCGTGGGGGAGCTTGCCGGTGCCGTGGCCGAGCTGGAGCTGCGGCCCGCCTTGGAGGCCGTCCTGATGGTGGTGGACGAGCCCGCCACCGAGGAGCACCTCGCCAAGATCCTGCAGCGGCCCAGGCGCCAGGTCGCCGAGGCGCTGCGGGAGCTCGCCGACGAGTACACGGTGCAGAAGCGGGGCTTCGAGCTGCGTCTCGTGGCGGGCGGGTGGCGGTTCTACACGCGGCCCGAGTACGCGGCGGCGGTGGAGGGCTTCGTGCTCGACGGGCAGCAGGCGCGGCTCACCCAGGCGGCCCTGGAGACCCTCGCGGTGGTCGCGTACCGCCAGCCGGTCAGCCGTTCCCGGGTCTCCGCGGTGCGCGGGGTGAACTGTGACGGGGTGATGCGGACGCTTCTCCAGAGGGGCCTGGTGGAGGAGGCGGGCGCGGAACCCGAAACAGGTGCGATCCTGTACAGGACGACGAACTACTTTCTGGAGCGGATGGGCCTGCGCGGCCTTGACGAACTCCCGGAGCTCGCGCCCTTCCTCCCCGAGGCGGAGGCGATCGAGTCGGAGACGCTGGAAGGTGTCCCGTCGTTCGACCCGGACGCACCCGATGCGCCGGGTGACGAGGACGCAGACGACCAGACGGAACTTTGATGCGAAACAGCAGCGGCAGGAACAGCAGCGGAAACAACGGCGGGAGCCGTGGTGGCAACAGCGGCGGCCGCGGCAACAGCGGCGGCCGGGGAAGCACCGGCGGCCGCGGCAATTACCGGGGCGCCGGTAACGGCCGTGACGACAAGCAGGGCAGCGGCAGGCCCAGCAAGCCGCGTCCCGAGGAGCGGCGCTACGACGTGAGCCCCGCCGACGGCGGCGGCACGCCCAAGAAGGGCCGTGGCGCGGCGGCGCGCGGCGGCGCCAAGGGCGGCCCGCGGACCTCCCAGGGCACCGGCGCCCGCGGCAGCCGTCGCGGCGGCTCCCCGGCGACCTCGCGGGAATACGACGCCCGGCAGGAGGAGCGCAACCGCGAGCGGTACGCGGGCAAGCCCAAGGCGAGCCCGCCCAAGACCTTCCCGGGCGCCGAGCAGGAGGGCGAGCGGCTCCAGAAGATCCTGGCCCGTGCGGGCTACGGCTCGCGCCGCGCCTGTGAGGAGCTGGTCGACGAGGCCCGCGTCGAGGTCAACGGCGAGATCGTCCTGGAGCAGGGGCTGCGCGTCGACCCCGAGAAGGACGAGATCAAGGTCGACGGCCTGACCGTGGCCACGCAGTCGTACCAGTTCTTCGCGCTGAACAAGCCGGCCGGTGTCGTGGCCACGATGGAGGACCCCGACGGCCGCCAGTGCCTGGGCGACTACACGAACAACCGCGAGACGCGGCTGTTCCACGTGGGCCGTCTGGACACGGAGACCGAGGGCGTCATCCTGCTCACCAACCACGGCGAGCTCTCGCACCGGCTGACCCACCCGAAGTACGGCGTGAAGAAGACCTACCTCGCGCACATCGTGGGTCCGATCCCGCGCGACCTGGGCAAGCAGCTCAAGGACGGCATCCAGCTGGAGGACGGCTACGCGCGCGCGGACCACTTCCGCGTCGTGGAGCAGACCGGCAAGAACTACCTGGTCGAGGTCACCCTGCACGAGGGCCGCAAGCACATCGTGCGGCGCATGCTCGCCGAGGCGGGCTTCCCGGTCGACAAGCTGGTGCGGGTGGCTTTTGGGCCCATCACCCTGGGCGACCAGAAGTCCGGGTGGCTGCGCAGGCTCTCCAACACGGAGGTCGGGATGCTGATGAAGGAAGTCGATCTGTAGGCCCTGAGGGGTTGTGACCGCCCGCCCACCCTCTTTATAGTCGTGATGACTATTAAGGGGGTGGGCGGGCATGTCCGTGTCCGGGACCTACGACAAACGCGCCTACGAGCCGTTCGCCGTCACCGTCGACCTGGCGGTGTTCACCATCCGCGACGGCGCGCTGCACGTGCTGCTCGTCGAGCGCGGCCAGGAGCCGTACGCGGGGCGCTGGGCGCTGCCCGGCGGCTTCGTGCGGCCCGACGAGTCCGCGGAGGGCGCGGCGGCGCGCGAGCTCGCGGAGGAGACCGGGCTCGCGGACGTCAGCGGGCTCCATCTGGAGCAGGTGCGCACCTACAGCGAGCCGGACCGCGATCCGCGCATGCGGGTCGTCTCCGTCGCCTTCGCGGCGCTCGTGCCCGACCAGCCCGAGGTGCACGGCGGCGGCGACGCGGCCCGCGCCGCCTGGCTGCCGTACCGGCCCGCGAGCTACCGGCCGCTGGCCTTCGACCACGACCGGATCCTGGCCGACGCCCACGACCGGGTCGGCGGCAAGCTGGAGTACACCGGCATCGCCACCGCCTTCTGCGCGCCCCGGTTCACCCTCGGCGAGCTGCGGCAGGTCTACGAGGCGGTGTGGGGCGCCGAACTCGACCCCGCCAACTTCCGGCGCAAGGTCGTCGGCACCCCCGGGCTCGTCGAGGCGATCCCCGGCGCCGCGCGCCTGACCGGCGGCCGCGGCAAGCCCGCCGCGCTCTTCCGCGCGGGCAGCGCCACCACCCTGCACCCGCCGCTGCTCCGCCCCGCGTCGGAAGGAACCTCCTCATGAAGCGCGCCGCCACCGGATCCCTGCTCGGGCTCGCCCTCGGGGACGCGCTCGGCTTCCCGACCGAGTTCAACGACGTACCGTCGATCCTCGCCACGTGCGGGCCCTGGCGGGAGATGGAGCTGCCGAAGCGGGCGCTCATCACGGACGACACCCAGATGACGCTCGCGCTGGCCCGCGGCCTGCGCACCGCCATGGACCGGGGCGCGCTCGGGCCCAAGCGTCTGGAGCGGCCGCTGCGCGAGGAGTTCGTGGACTGGTACCAGTCGCCGGAGAACAACCGCGCGCCCGGCAACACCTGCCTGCGGGCCTGCTACCTCCTCAAGGACGGTCGGCCGTGGGCGGAGGCCAGCCAGACGCACTCCAAGGGCTGCGGCGCCAACATGCGCGTCGCGCCCATCGGCCTCGTGCCGGGTCTGAGCGACGAACAGCGGGCGGGCGCCGCCCAGTTGCAGTCCGCGCTCACCCACGGCCACCCCACCGCGCTCGCCGCATCCGACCTCACCGCGCACGCCGTCCGGCTGCTCGCCGAGGGCGTCGAGCCGACCGGGCTCGTCGGACTGCTGCGCTCCTACGCGTACGAGAACCGCGAGACGTACCACGAGCGCTGGCTCGGCGACCTGTGGACGCGGGGCGACGCCGCGACGCCGGGGGCGTTCGTCGCGCAGGGCTGGGACGAGTGCCTCGGTGCCCTGGAGCGGCTCAGGGACGCCCTGCGCGCGCCCTCGCCCGAGACCGATCCGTGCCTGGCCACCGGCGAGGGCTGGATCGCCGAGGAGGCGCTCGCCACCGGGCTGCTGTGCTTCCTGATGTTCGTCGACGAACCGGTCGCCGCGGTGCGCAGGGCCGCCTGCACGTCGGGGGACTCGGACTCGATCGCCTGCCTGGCCGGGGCGTTCGCGGGGGCCCATCTCGGGGCGGACGCGTGGCCCGCCGCGTGGACGGCGCGGATCGAACACGGGGACGAGCTGCACGCGTTCGGCGAGCTCTGGGATTCTTGAGCCATGACTGCTGACCTCGGCCTCGATGTCGACCTGCACGCCGTCGTCGCCGAGCAGGCCGACCCCCTGCTCTTCGCGACGGTCTCCGGCGCGCATCTGTACGGCTTTCCCTCCCGT
The DNA here is from genome assembly GCF_002556545.1 of Streptomyces formicae. NCBI lineage: Bacteria > Bacillati > Actinomycetota > Actinomycetes > Kitasatosporales > Streptomycetaceae > Streptomyces > Streptomyces formicae. Next base: position 2,042,571 of record NZ_CP022685.1, on the reverse strand, counting down.
GACTCGGACGTGGACCTGCGCGGCGTGCACCTGCTGCCGGTGGCCGATCTGGTGGGGCTCAAGGAGCCGGACGAGACCCGGTCCAGGATGTGGCTGCGCGACGGGGTCGAGATGGACCTCGTCACGCACGACCTGCGCAAGTTCGTGCGGCTGATGCTGCGGCACAACGGCTACGTCCTGGAGCAGCTGCTCTCGCCCCTGGTGGTGCACACCACCGACGTGCACGCGGAACTCGTCGCGCTCGCGCCCACCGTGCTCACCAGCCACCACGCCCACCACTACCGGGGGTTCGCACGGACCCAGTGGCGGCTCTTCGAGAAGAACGGCGAACTCAAGCCGCTGCTCTACACGTTCCGGGTGCTGCTCACCGGCGTCCACCTGATGCGTAGCGGCCGGGTCGTCGCCGATCTGCCCACGCTGGCGGGCGAGGTGGCCGGGGCGCCCGCGTACCTGCCCGAACTCATCGACGCCAAGAGCGCGGCCGAGCACGGCGGCGCCGAGGTGGACCGCGCGCGCGTGGCCGCCGACGTGGAGCGGCTGCACGCCCTCCTCGACGAGGCACAGGCCGCCTCGGTGCTGCCCGGGGTCCACACCGCGTACGACGCGTTGCACGATCTCGTCGTCCGGGTGCGCCTGTCAGGACCTCAGGGCTGACGCCTGCCGCGTACGGAAGAGGAAGTCCTCGATCCGCTCCCGGTCGGGTCCGGCCGGGAGCGGGCTGTGCGGGGCCGCCGCGTCCGCCTCCGCCGCGAGACGGTTCATCCAGGACTCGACCTCCGGCCAGGAGAGCTCGCCGCGCTTGACCGCGAGCAGCGGCTCGCGGTGCTCGGCGACGTCGATCGTCAGCTCACCGGTGCGCAGCAGGTCGCGGCAGGAGATCAGCAGGCGCAGCAGGTGCATCGCGTGCTTCCAGCGCGGGGCGCCGTGGACGCGGACGTCGGCGTCCAGCTTCTTGCGCTGGCCGAGGGCATAGCGGGCGAAGGTGTCGTGGGCCTGGCGGGAGAGGAACGCGCCGCGCAGGTCGAGCAGTTCGCGGCCGGTCTCGGTGAGGTGCTCCACGAGCGGGGAGTGCAGGCACTCCAGGACGTTCGGGTTGGCGCGCAGGGCCAGCTCGCAGAAGCGTTCGAGCTCCCAGCTGAACTGTTCGGCCGCGGGCCCGTCCACATGCGTCGGCGGCTTCTCGAAGCGCCAGAAGAGCGGTGTGGGGGCGAGGAAGATGCCCCTGCGGTCGGTGTCGCTGTCCTCCGTGGCCAGGCCGAAGGCGCGCGAGCCCATCACGCAGGAGTAGATCGTGTGGTCGCGGACCAGGTCCTGAGGGTGCATGCCGTGAGCGTACGGCTCCGGGTCAGCCGAGCGTGATCGAGTTTCCGGTGACCGTGATCTTCTGCGGGGGCAGCGGACGCGGCGCGGGGCCGCCCGCGACGGAGGCGTCGGCCACGCGGTACTTGCTGCCGTGGCAGGGGCAGTTGATCGTGCCGCCCGCCACCTCGGAGACGGTGCAGCCCTGGTGGGTGCAGACCGCCGAGAAGGCCCTGAAGTCGCCGCGCTCCGGCTGCGTCACGACGACCTTCTCGTCCTTGAAGACCTTGCCGCCGCCGACCGGGATGTCGGAGGTCCTGGCCAGCTCGGGGCCGGCGGGCGGCTTCTCGGAGGCGGGCGCGGATGACGTGTTGTCCGAGGCGTCGGAGCCGGACGACGCCGAGGCGGAGGCGGGCTCCGACGACTCGGGCCGCGCCCCCTCGTCGCCGTACTTGCTGCACCCCGCGGCGAGCGCGCCCGCACCCGCCGCGATCACCGCACGGCGCGAGGCCCGCCCCGTGCCGCTCACGTCGTCACCCCGACCGTACGGAAGAACCAGAGCGCCGACGTCAGCCAGAGCACCGTGAGCGTCACGAAGACCGCGCCCGCGACCAGGGGAAGCAGCCAGCCGGGCAGCCGTTCCGAGCGGAGGAGCAGCATCTTGGCGCTGAACACCCCGAAGAAGAAGCAGCCGAGCAGCGAGTGCCACAGCACGCGGGTCGAGTACGTCTGGTAGCCGAGCGCGTAGAGGCAGTGCACCGCCACGGGGACGGCGACCAGGAACGCGATCCGGCCCGACCAGCGGTGCAGGGCCGCCGACCAGGAGGGGCCCGGGACCCTGCCGTACAGCATCAGGGCCGAGACGACCTGCACGAGCGCGAAGGCGAACGCCGTCGTGGCCAGCCAGGACTTGACGGCGCTCGTGCTGCTGAACCCCGCGAGGTTGAAGGCGGTGCCCTCCGGGTCGTGGACCTTGCCGTACGCCCCGAGGCCCACCGCGACGGCCGCGGCGACCAGCGCGGGCACCAGATAGCGGGCGGCGCTCGGCCTGCGGTGCTCGCCCGCGCCCGGCGGCACGGGGAAGCCGCCCTGGGTGGGGGCGGTGGGGTCGACGCTCATGAGGGCTCCCTCTCGGCGTGGGCGGGACGGGCGCTCGGCGGTGCGGGCGGGCGGCGCTACGGAGTGACGGGACGGGCGGTGACGACGTCGCCGTCGACCCGGGCGGTGCGGGTGTCCGGGTCGAGCCGCGGGGCCTTCGCGGGCCTGCCGTCGCGCGTGAGGATGCCGACCTGGCTGCCGTCGGCCAGGACGATCCAGCCGCCGTCGAGCTTGGCGCCGCGCACCTCGGTGGTGGCGCGGTAGAGGCCGGACGGCTTGACGGCCTTGGCGGCGGTGAACTTCCAGGTCTCTTTGTCGATGTCGACCGTGCCCCGGATCTTCGTGCCGGCGAGTCGGCCGTTCAGCTTCGCCCCGTGCTTGCCGGTCAGCCGCATCGAGCCGTCGTCCTCGACGTTGCCCTTGAGCCAGGACTCGGTGTCGTGGCCGTCGCAGAAGTACGCGATGGCCTTGCCGTCGCGCAGCGAGAGGGAGACCGCGGAGGTGTTGTCGTCGGTGCGGCCCGCGTAGTCGGCGTTGGGCGGCGGCATCTTCGAAGGCTGCTCGGAAGGCCGCTCGGAAGGCTGCTCCGAAGGCTTCTTCGACGGACTCGGGCTCGGTGCGGGCTTCGACGCGCCCTTCGCGGGGGAGGAGGGCGCGGCGCCGGGCGCCTCACCTCCGTACGACGAACTGCCCGTCCCCGTCGTCGCGTTGAGCGACAGCATGAACAGGGCGAGCAGCAGCCCGGCGAGAAGGGTGTACAGAGGTCCTGAGCGCTTCATCCGAGCCCCCCGAGGCGCTGTGCCTGCCTGCCCTCCCATGCAAGCGGACCCGTGCGGCCCCGTCCATAGCTAAACAGCCCTCAATCGGCCCAAGTGGCGACAGGGGGCGATTCGGGTGACATTGGCATGGTCTGAGGCCCGGCCGCCCTCCCCGGCGCGGGCCAGGACCTCACGCGAAAGGCATGACCATGGCGGGTAACGATCTCGGCAGCCTTCTCGGCGGTCTGCTCGGCGGCGGCCAGCAGGGCGGCGCGTCCGGCGGCGGGGGTGGCAACATCCTCGGCGCGCTGCTCGGCGCCCTGATGAGCAAGGGCGGCGGCGCGGGCGGGAGCAACCCGCTGTCCGGCCTCCTGGAAGGACTGACCAAGGCCGGACTCGCCGACCAGGCCCAGTCCTGGGTCGGTACCGGCGAGAACAAGGAGGTCTCCGGCACCCAGGTGCGGGAGGCGCTGCCGGACGACACCCTCCGCCAAGTCGCCGAGGAGGCCGGAGTCTCCCCTGAGCAGGCCGCGAACGAGATCGCTCAGGTGCTGCCGCAGGCCGTCGACAAGCTGACGCCCGAGGGCCAGGTGCCCTCGGGATCGCTCGAGGACCTGATCAGGCAGCAGCAGCTCTGACCCACCCCGGTATGGTGCGCGGCGCCCGTCTCGGCAGACGGGCGCCGCGCACTCCTGTGCCGGGCGCTGACTACGCTTGTCGTACGAAGGCGTCGGCAGCAGTCGTCGCCGCGCGAGCGAGGAGCAGCACTGTGGCGGTACGAGCGGTCCGGGGCGCCGTCCAACTGGAGCGGGACGAGGCCGGGCACATGGGCGAGCGGGTCGGCGCGCTGCTCACCGCCGTCCTCGAGCGGAACGGGCTGACCCAGGAGGACCTGATCAGCATCTGGTTCACGGCCACGCCCGATCTGCACTGCGACTTCCCCGCGGCGGCCGCGCGCGGCCTCGGCATCGTCGACGTACCGCTGATCTGCGCCCAGGAGCTGGACATAGCCGGGGCCATGCCGCGCGTGGTCCGTGTCCTCGCGCACATCGACACCGACCGGCCGCGCTCCGAGGTCGCGCACGTCTACCTCGGCGCCGCCGCCGCACTCCGCAAGGACATCGCCCAGTGAGAACCGCCCTCGTCATCGGCACGGGACTGATCGGCACCTCCGCCGCCCTCGCCCTCGCGTCCCGTGGCGTCACCGTCCACCTCGCCGACCACGACCAGGCCCAGGCCCGCACCGCGGCCGCGCTCGGCGCGGGCACCGACGAGGCGCCCGCGGGCCCCGTCGACCTGTGCGTCGTCGCCGTGCCGCCCGCGCACGTCGCGGCCACCCTGGCCGACGTCATGCGACGCGGCGCCGCGCGCGCCTACCTCGACGTGGCCAGCGTCAAGGGCGGCCCGCGCCGCGATCTGGAGGCGCTCGGCCTCGACCTCGCCCCCTACATCGGCACGCACCCCATGTCGGGGCGCGAGCGCAGCGGCCCGCTCGCCGCCACCGCCGACCTCTTCGAGGGACGGCCCTGGGTGCTCACGCCGACCAGGGACACCGACACCGAGGTCCTCAACCTCGCCCTGGAGCTCGTCGCGCTCTGCCGCGCCGTCCCCGTGGTGATGGACGCCGACGCCCACGACCGCGCGGTCGCGCTCGTCTCGCACATGCCCCACCTGGTCTCCAGCATGGTCGCGGCCCGCCTGGAGCACGCCGACGAGACCGCGGTGCGGCTCTGCGGCCAGGGCATCAGGGACGTCACGCGGATCGCCGCGTCCGACCCGCGCATGTGGATCGACATCCTCTCCGCCAACCCGGGCCCGGTCGCCGACCTGCTCGCCGCCGTCGCCACCGACCTGGACGACACCGTGGCGGCGCTGCGGGCGCTGCAGTCCGCCGACGCGGAGAAGCGGACCGAGGGCGTGGCGGGCGTGGAGAACGTGCTGCGGCGCGGCAACGCGGGCCAGACCCGGGTGCCGGGCAAGCACGGCGCCGCCCCGGCCGCCTACGAGGTCGTCGCGGTGCTCATCGACGACAAGGCGGGCCAGCTGGCCCGGATCTTCGCCGACGCGGACCGGGCGGGCGTCAACATCGAGGACGTGCGCATCGAGCACGCCACGGGACAGCAGGCGGGCCTGATCCAGCTGATGGTCGAGCCGAAGGCGGCGCCCGTGCTGAGCGCGGCGCTGCGCGAGCGCGGCTGGTCGATCCGGCAGTAGCGGCCGGTCATCCGCCGTCGCGGGCGGGCGGCGGGGGCCGGTGCGCGGGGGCTGTAAGGGCAGGGTGTGCGAGCCAGTAACCTTGTGCGGGGCGTGTTCGCGTCCCGCTTCCCCGCTCCGAGTACTGCGAAAGGTGTCCGCTCCCCGTGGAAACCGCAGCAACCGCCGCCCCGGCCGCCGTGATCGTCGCCATCGACGGGCCCTCCGGCACGGGCAAGTCGAGCACCTCGAAGGCCGTCGCCGCCCAGCTCGGCCTCAGCTACCTGGACACCGGCGCCCAGTACCGGGCGATCACCTGGTGGATGGTGCACAACGGCATCGACCTCACCGACCCGAGCGCGATCGCCGCCGTCGCGGGCAAGCCCGAGATCATCTCCGGCACCGACCCGGCCGCCCCGACCATCACGGTCGACGGCACGGACGTCGCGGGCCCGATCCGCACCACGGAGGTCACCTCCAAGGTCAGCGCGGTCAGCGCCGTCCCCGAGGTGCGTGCCCGCATCACCGAGCTGCAGCGTTCCATCGCCGGGTCGGCCGAGCAGGGCATCGTCGTCGAGGGCAGGGACATCGGTACGACGGTGCTGCCCGACGCCGACCTGAAGATCTTCCTGACCGCGTCGCCCGAGGCCCGCGCCGCCCGCCGCTCCGGCGAGCTCAAGGGCGCCGACGTCAAGGCGACCCAGGAGGCCCTGGTCAAGCGGGACGCGGCCGACTCCAGCCGCAAGACGTCCCCGCTGGCCAAGGCCGGTGACGCCGTCGAGGTCGACACCACCGAGCTCACGCTCCAGCAGGTCATCGAGTGCGTCGTCACCCTCGTCGGGGAGAAGCGGGCGGCGAAGTGAGCGAGGCTCCCGCCGACCGGGGCGCTGCCGTCCGGGGCGCTTCCGAGCGCGGTGCGGAGGTCGGCCGCCGGATCGGCGTCGGCCTGATGTACGGCCTGTGGAAGCCGCGGGTGCTCGGCGCCTGGAAGGTGCCGGCCACCGGCCCGGTGATCCTGGCCGTGAACCACTCGCACAACGTCGACGGACCGATGGTCATGGGCGTGGCGCCCCGGCCGACGCACTTCCTGATCAAGAAGGAAGCGTTCATCGGGCCGCTCGGCTCCTTCCTGCACGGGATCGGCCAGGTCGAGGTGGACCGGTCGATCGCCGACCGCACCGCCATCACCAGGGCCCTCGGCGTCCTCTCCGACGGCGGCGTCCTCGGGATCTTCCCCGAGGGCACCAGGGGCGAGGGAGACTTCGCCTCGCTGCGCGCGGGCCTCGCGTACTTCGCGGTGCGCGCCGGAGCGCCGATCGTGCCGGTCGCCGTCCTCGGCAGTACGGAGCGGCGCGGACGGCTGATAAAGCAGCTGCCGCCGCTGCGCAGCCGGGTCGACGTCGTCTTCGGAGACCCCTTCGAAGCGGGTGACGGCAGCGGGCGGCGTACGCGCAAGGCGCTCGACGAAGCCACCGTGCGCATCCAGGAGCGGCTCACCGGCCACCTGGAAAACGCCAGGCGCCTGACCGGGCGCTGAGCGAGACTTATCAAGTAGTGCCCCGGCCGACACGAGAGGCCGGTGCACCGATCACCACGATGAACGACGAGGTACGGACTTCATGAACGACCAGACACAGCCCGAGGGCGACGGCTTCGCCGAGCACGACCACGGGGCGCTCGGCGACGCCGAGTACGCACAGTTCATGGAGCTCGCCGCCGAAGAGGGCTTCGACGCCGAGGAGGTCGAGGGCGCCATCGAGGAGGCGGGCCACGGCCCGCTGCCCGTCCTCGCCGTCATCGGCCGCCCCAACGTCGGCAAGTCGACCCTGGTGAACCGCATCATCGGCCGCCGCGAGGCCGTCGTGGAGGACCGTCCGGGCGTCACCCGCGACCGCGTCACCTACGAGGCCGAGTGGTCGGGCCGCCGCTTCAAGCTCGTCGACACCGGCGGCTGGGAGCAGGACGTGCTCGGCATCGACGCGTCCGTCGCCGCCCAGGCGGAGTACGCCATCGAGGCCGCGGACGCCGTGGTCTTCGTGGTGGACGCCACGGTCGGCGCCACCGACACCGACGAGGCGGTCGTGCGCCTGCTCCGCAAGGCGGGCAAGCCCGTCGTGCTCTGCGCCAACAAGGTCGACGGCCCCTCCGGCGAGGCCGACGCCACCGCCCTGTGGGCCCTCGGCCTCGGCGAGCCGCACCCCGTCTCCGCGCTGCACGGCCGCGGCACCGGCGACATGCTGGACGCCGTCCTCGAAGCGCTGCCCGAGGCGCCCGCGCAGACCTTCGGGACCGCGATCGGCGGACCGCGCCGCATCGCGCTCATCGGCCGTCCGAACGTCGGCAAGTCCTCGCTCCTGAACAAGGTGGCCAACGAGGACCGCGTGGTCGTCAACGAACTGGCGGGCACCACCCGCGACCCGGTCGACGAGCTCATCGAGCTGGGCGGCATCACCTGGAAGTTCGTCGACACGGCGGGCATCCGCAAGCGCGTCCACCTCCAGCAGGGCGCCGACTACTACGCCTCGCTGCGCACCGCGGCCGCCGTCGAGAAGGCGGAGGTCGCGGTGATCCTCATCGACTCCTCCGAGAGCATCTCGGTCCAGGACCAGCGCATCGTGACGATGGCGGTCGAGGCGGGCCGCGCGATCGTCGTGGCGTACAACAAGTGGGACACCCTCGACGAGGAGCGCCGCTACTACCTGGAGCGGGAGATCGAGACCGAGCTCGCCCAGGTCGCCTGGGCGCCGCGCGTCAACGTCTCGGCGACCACCGGGCGCCACATGGAGAAGCTCGTCCCGGCGATCGAGACGGCCCTCGCGGGCTGGGAGACGCGCGTGCCGACCGGGCGTCTGAACGCCTTCCTCGGCGAGATCGTCGCCGCGCACCCGCACCCGGTCCGCGGCGGCAAGCAGCCCCGCATCCTCTTCGGCACGCAGGCGGGCACGAAGCCGCCGCGGTTCGTCTTCTTCGCCTCCGGCTTCATCGAGGCGGGCTACCGCCGCTTCCTGGAGCGCCGTCTGCGCGAGGAGTTCGGCTTCGAGGGCACGCCGATCCACGTCTCGGTGCGGGTCCGCGAGAAGCGCGGCCGCAAGAAGTAGCAGTCGTACGGGGCGCGCCCGCGCCCGTACGCACGGATGCCCGGCCTCCCCACGACGGGGAGGCCGGGCATCCGTGTTCGTCCGTGCTCGCCGCCTCAGTGCTCGCGGCGCGGTCCCGGCGGCAGCGCGGCGGGGAACTGGTGGTGGCCCGTCGCGTGGTGGTGCGCCATGTGGTGGTCGTGCTGGCCGTAGCGGGCCACCTGGAACTGGCCGAAGGCGGTGTGCCGCGCGTCGTGCCGCGGGTCGTGCCCGCGGTGCTGGACGCCGTAGGGGCCCGCCCCGAAGGCGGTGAATCCCAGGTCCTCCTCGCCGCTCCGGTCGCCCGGCAGGGCCCTGAAGGACCTGAGGTACTCCGAGTACAGCGTGTCGTAGATCGGCGTGGCCGAGTGGTCGCCCGGTGTGTCCTGCGACGTGCGCATGGACGGGATCGGGCTCTGGTACACGGGCCGGGGGCGTGAGGGGTCGTATGGGTGCACGTCTGTGCCAACGAAACCGTCGCCCGACGGATGCGGGGGCCGCGCCGCTTTCCCGGGCCGGTGGGGGTGTGACCGGCGCATTCGGGTCGGCGGCGCGGCCCCCGATGGAGGCCGGACCGTCAGGTTCCGGCGAGCGGCATCGCGCAGGCGACGAGGCGGCCGTGGGCCGCGGCCTTGTCCAGGGCGTCGCGCAGCAGGTCCTCGCGCGGCTGGCGGCCGATCACGCCGGAGGGCGCGGCGAAGAGCAGCACGGTCTGCGTCTTGTTGGCCGCGGCCCGCCAGGCCTCGGTGACCTGGAGCGGGTGGTGGGCCTGCCACCAGGCGACGGGGGAGCCGCCGTTCGTGCCGGGCTGCAGGATGGCGTGCAGCTGGCCCATGGCGAGCAGCACGGACCAGCCGGGCAGCCCGGGCGGTACGCCGTCGAGCGAGCTCGCGGGCATGAAGCCCTGCTCGATCAGGAGCGGCAGGAAGTCGTCGCCGCCGCTGCCCGGGGTGGTGCCGGGGCGGGCGATGGGCCCGGTCGGCTCGACGACGAGGGCGGGCCGCAGCTCGCCGTCGATCAGGACGAGGCCGCTGGTCACGCCGAGCACGGCCTGCTCGGGGACGACGTCGGCGGGGCCTTCGCCGTCCTCGCCGGTGATCGACCGCACGGCGCCCTGCAACTGCTCCTCGGAGACCGTGACGATCTGGGAGGGCAGGCAGGTGGCGTGGGCGAAGGCCAGCACGGCGGTCTCGTCGCCGACGAACAGGACGGTGCTGGTGCGCTCCTGTTCCGCGTCGCCCGGGGTGCGGCAGGACGTGCAGTCGTAACTGCCGGGGGTGTTGTCTCCGGCGAGCAGCCGGTCGGCCTCTTCGTCGCCGATCTCGGCGCGTACGTCGTCGCTGACGTCGAGCATGCGCGGCACGGTGGCTCCTCGCGATCGTCACATGGGGGTGCGTGGGGTGGATGTGGCGGCCGGGCGGCGCCCGGCTCATAAGAAGACAACGGTGGATCAGTGGCGCAGGTCACGCGCGGAAGCGAACGGAATCGAACCATCCGCAGCGGAGGGTGAGTCGGGCACCGGAATCTGTCACTCCGCGCCAACACGTGCTGGGTGCACGAAACTTGGGTCGGTGAGGTGGGTCACAGATCGCCGGGGCGCATGGTCGACAAATCATGAAATCCAAGGACGTAGTGGGTGGCCGAAACTCGCCGATACCCCGGGTAACAGTCAACTGGCCTGGAATGACAAGGAGTTGGTTGATAGCGGGGCGAGAGAGCTCCTAGATTCCACCGCCGTGTGCAGCGAGCACCGCTCGGGTACGTCCGCCGGTCGCACCAGCCAGCTCAAGCACCGACACCGGCGGTCGGGGCCGGACGGGACCCCAGGCGCCGGACGCGCGAGGGGCCCGCACGGCCCGGGGGAGCCCGGGTCCTTCGAGAGGGAAATTCATGTCCGCACGTCCCAAGTGCATTCGCAAGACGGCAGTGATCGCAGGGGCGGCGCTCGTCGCCCCGCTGACGCTGCTCGCCGCGACCGGCCAGGCCGACGCGGCAGACGGCGGAGTGTGGGACCGCATCGCACGGTGTGAGAGCGGCGGAAACTGGCAGATCAACACGGGCAACGGCTACTACGGCGGACTGCAGTTCTCCGCCGGTACCTGGCGCGCGTACGGCGGCGGGGCCTACGCGCCCACCGCCGACAAGGCGTCCAAGGCGCAGCAGATCGCTGTCGCCGCCAAGGTCCAGCGCGCGCAGGGGTGGGGCGCCTGGCCCACCTGTGCGGCCCGGGCGGGCGCGTACGGCAGCGCGCCGTCCGCCGCCGCTCCGGTGCCGAAGGCGGCCAAGCCCGCGCCCAAGGCCGTGCAACGGCGCGCCGAGCGGGCACCGGACCGTACCGACCGGGGTGCGTCGCGGAGCGCTCCCGGTAACTACACCGTGCGGCAGGGCGACACCCTCAGCCGCATCGCGGCCCGCCACGGCACCAGTTGGCAGCGCGTGTACGCCGTGAACAAGGCGGTGATCGGCGGGGATCCCGACACGATCGTGCCGGGCCAGCGGATCAGGGTCTGAGACGCCGCGGATCCGGCATCGCGCCTGGTCGGCCGACCGGGTGGGGGTCGCCACCGCGGCGGCGCGGCACGCCCCCGGGCCGTCGCGCGGCCACCTAGCGTGACCCGATGCACCCGAAGCTGAAGCTGAACCCGACCAGGCGTCTGCGGTCCGTGTCCCTGCTCCTCGGCGCGCTCCTGGCGGCAGTGGTCCTGCCGCACCCCTCCGCTGCCGCGGCTCCGCCGCCGCTGCCGGGGGCCGCTTCCGCGATGTACGACTGTTCCCTGACCAAGGGCCCGTGGAACTGCCTCGCCGAGTGCGAGAGCAGTGGACGATGGCACGTGAACACGGGTAACGACTACTACGGCGGGCTCCAGTTCTGGCAGCCCACCTGGGAGGAGCACGGCGGGCTCGCGTACGCGCCGCGCGCCGACCTCGCCACCAGGGAGGAGCAGATCAAGGTCGCCGAGGCGGTGCTGCGTACGCAGGGCTGGAAAGCCTGGCCCGTCTGTTCGAAGAAGGTGCGGATCGAGCGGTTCGACCGGCCCGGCGGCACGGGGCGCGCCGACCGGCGCGAGCACACCGTCAAGGCCGGGGAGACGCTGAGCTCCATCGCGCGGCGCTACCGGGTCAAGGGCGGGTGGCAGGCCCTCTACAAGGCCAACCGCGACATGATCGGGCGGGCTCCCGACCGGCTCAACGTGGGAACGCTGCTGGTCATTCCGGGTGGTTCGGGCGGCAAGCGGCGTTGAGTTCGCCCGGCTCGCCGCTGAACACCACCGTGCCGCGGCGCAGTTCGTGCACCACTGCCGTCCGGCCCGCGCCCCTACCGGGGCGCAGGGCGGGCGGTAGTCGCTGTTCCGCCACGATCACGCAGGCGTCCAGGGCGCCGAGCAGTTCGTACGTACGGGCCGCCAGCGCGGGCGACATGCCCTGGGTGGGCTCGTCCGCGAGGACCACTCCGGCGCCCGACAGGGGAGCCCTGGACAGGGCGAGGGCGCGCTGCTCGCCGCCGGAGAGCGTGCCCGCGCGGCGCGGCAGCAGGGCGCGCAGCTCGGGGTAGACCTCCAGGGCCGCGCTGAAGTCGCCCTCGGGATGGGCCAGTTCGAGGTTCTCCCGCACGGTGAGGGAGGCGAAAACGGCCTGCCGGTCCGGGACGAAGCAGAGTCCGGCGGCGGCCCGCGCGTGGGCGGGCTGGGACGTGATGTCCCTGCCGTCCCGCACGACGCTGCCCCGGGTGAGGGGGAGGGTGCCCGCCAGGGCGTGCAGGGCCGTGGTGCGGCCCGAGCCGTTGCGGCCGAGGAGGACGGTGAGGGCGGGGGAGGGCGCGGCGAGGGTCACGCCGTGGAGGGCCTCCAGGGGGCCGTAGTGGACGTGGGCTCCGTGCAGTCCGATGCCCTTCCTCATGGCGCCGCCAGTACGCGGTCCGGCGGGCCCGAGGCGACGATCCGGCCCGCCGTCATCACGTGCACGGTGTCGGCCAGGTCCGCCACCAGGTCGAGGTCGTGCTCCACCACCAGGATCGCGGTGCCGTCGGCCGCGAGGGCGCGCAACAGGGTGGCCAGCGCGGTCACTTCGGCCGTGTCGAGGCCCGCGGCCGGTTCGTCGAGGAGGAGGGTGTGGGGTCCGCCTGCCAGGGCCCTCGCCAGTTCCGTGCGTCTGAGGGCGCCGGTGGGGAGGGCGGTCGCGGGGTGGGTGGCCAGGTGCTCCAGGGACAGGAGGCGGAGGGTCCGGGAGGCGTGGCGACCGGTCTGCTCGGCGCCTACGCGGATGTTCTCCTCGATCGTCAACGTCGGGAACACCGCGAGTTGTTGGAACGTGCGGGCCAGGCCGAGGCGGGTGCGGGCGTGGGGCGGGAGCGCGGTGATGTTCGTGGTGCCGAGGGTGATGCTGCCGGACCGGGGACGGAGGGTGCCCGCCAGACAGTGGAACAGGGTGCTCTTGCCCGCGCCGTTGGGGCCTATGACCGCGGTGACGCGGCCCCGGGGGACCGTGAGGGAGACGTCGTCCAGGGCCGTGAAGCCGTCGTAGGCGAGGGTGATGTGGTGGGCGGCGAGCGGGCCCGGTGCGCCTTCCGTGTCTTGTGGGTACGGGGCCGCAGGGGCATTGTGCCGCGCTCGCGGACGCTCCCGCGTACCCTTCCGGGGGTTCGGCGGCTGCCGCTCCTCGGTGGTGACGGGCGAGCCTCGCGTGAGCCGCAGGGTTTCGCGCAGGTGGGTGCCCCGGGGAGTCAGGCGGGGCGTGCGGCGGACGTACTGGGTCGCCTCGCGCAGCGCCTCGTAGGGCCCGCCGGGGAAGCGGCCGATCAGGATGGCCAGGAGGCCGATGACGGCCGCGGCCACCCCGCCCCGGGTGCCCGCGTCCAGGCCGACCAGGAGTGCCGCGGCCGCCAGTGCGCCCAGGACGCTGTCCGAGCCGAGGACCAGGACCGCCGCGAACCAGAGGAGGCCGCGCACGGGGTCGTACGCCCCGGCGTCGAAGGCCCGTTGGCCCATGGCGAGCATGCCGCCGCCCAGGGCGGCCAGCGCCGCGCCGGTGACGAAGGCCGCGAGCTTGAGCGCGGGGACCCTGACCCCGGCCGCCGCCGCACCCTCCTCGTGGTCCCTCATCGCCGCGAGCGCGCGGCCCGTGCGGCCCCGGCGCAAGGCGGTGACCAGGAGCAACGCGCCTGCCAGGAGGGCGAGTTCGAGCACGTAGTACGCGCGGTCGCCGGTGAAGCCCGCGGGGCGGTCCAGGGTCAGGCCCGATGTGGCGTACGGCTGGGCGAAGACGAAGCGGCTGACGCCCACGCCCACGGCGAACGTCGCGAGGGCCAGCGCGAGGCCGCGTCTGCTGATCGCGGGCCATCCCGTCAGGAGGCCCAGGGGCGCCACGAGGAGTACCGCCACCGCCAGGGCGGGCAGGTGCGGGAGTTCGGGGAGCCCTGGGAAGCGGCCCGCCGTGAGCAGCGCGGTGAAGAGCGCGCCGAGGCCCGCGTACGCCGCCTGGCCCAGGGAGATCTGGCCTCCTCTGCCCGTGACGATCACCAGCGAGAGCAGGATCACCGCGAGCGCCGGGACCTGGACGGACGTGGTGAGGTCCGAGCCCGCGAAGCCGAGGGGGAGGAGGAAGAGGACCGTGGCCACGATCCAGGCGCCCGGAGGCGTGGGGACGCGGGCCGTCGCCGTACGCGGCAGGGCGTCCTGGGAGCCGATGCCCGGCAGGATCAGGGCGGCGACGAGCAGGGCGATGACGAAGAGGTTCGCGCCCGCCGTCTGGAGGAGCTGTTCCTGCCAGCCGGGAGGGTGCAGACGGGTCAACTGGCTCTGGGCCACGCCCAGACCGAGCGCCACCAGGACGGCGATGGGCAGGCTGCGCATCCCCGCGGCCACCGCCACGGCGAGCACCTCCATGACCAGGAGCGGCATGCCGTACGGGTCGAGACGCAGGTAGGGAGCCAGGAGCACCCCGGTGAGGCCCGCGGTGAAGGAGCCGAACGCCCAGCCCGCCGCGGCCACCCGGTCCGCGTCGATGCCGGAGAGTACGGCCAGGCGGCGGTTGTCGACCACGGCGCGCAGCTCGCCGCCGAAGCGGGTCCAGCGGGTGACCGCGCCCACGGCGAGGGCGAGCGCCACCGCCGTCGCCAACTGGGCCCAGGGGTCGGCGGACAGGAGCGTCGGCGCGTCCGCGCGGGCTCCCTGGCCCCAGAGCAGGGCCGCCGCTCCGACGAGCAGGATGAAGACGCCGATGGACGCGACCAGGGTCTGCGCCTGTGCGCCGCCGCGCACCGCGAGCGGGCGGAAGACCGCGCGCTCCAGGAGCAGCCCGATGGCGGGGGCGATGACGAGCAGGGTGACCGCGGCGGCCGGCGGGAGCGGCCAGTGCCACTCGGCCGTGAACTGGCGCAGCACGTACGCGCACACCATCGCGATCGCGCCGTGCGCGAAGTTGAGGACGCCGGTCGCGCGGTACGTGACGATCAGGCCGATGCCGGTGAGGGCGGCCGCGCTGCCGACCGAGAGCCCGGCCAGCGTGAGGTCGTAGCTCAGGGACGCCACCGCGTCATCGCTCCGGGGCGGCGTCGGCGGGCGGTTCGCAGATCGGGCAGGGGCCGAGGTCGCCCCGGGCGAGGATCGTGGCGTCCGCGGGGACCGCCTCCGGCTTGTCCGCGACCAGGGGGCAGTCCGCGCGGTGCCACAGCGTGCCGCCGGGGACCATCAGGAGGTCGTCGCTGGTCGCCACGGTCTGCGGGGAGCCGGGCGAGAGGGGAGCGGTGGCTTCCGTCGCCACCAGGAGGCCGTACAGCTCCTCCACGCGCGCCGCGGCCAGGGTGCTCCTGCCGTGGGCGAGCAGCACGGTGCCCGCGATGATCAGTGCAGCGCCCGGCACCGTGCACGAGGCGAGATAGGGCAACTGCCGCTCCGCGAACCGCTCTCCGGAGACGCCGTACCAGCCGATCACACAGAGCACGGCGCCCGCGGCCAGTGCCGCGAAGGCCGCCCACAGTTCGGGGCGCACCCCGCGCAACCGGCCCTGACGGGGCGCACCGGCCGTCGGATCTGTCCGAGCCACCCGCATCCAGGCCCCCTGGGACACGTCAGTCACGTCGATGGGCTGTCCATGTCAGCCGATGGATTGCACTATGCCTTCTGGAAGCTGACCCTGAAAGCTCCGGGCGCTGATGGCCCGGACCGATACCCGGTGGTGAGCCAGATGGTTCTCGGGAGCAGCCCCAGGCGGGGGACGGATCGCGGGCGGGGGAGGGCGCGGAGCGCGGCGTCGGCGGCCGCCACGGTCCTGCTGATCGCGTCGGCCGCCGTGGCCTGCGGCGACGACAGCGGGGGCGGGGACGGCAGCGATCCGCCCGAGCCGTCCGTGGAGAAGACGACCGGGGCACCGCGGGAGAGCGCGAGCGCGCCCGCCGACACGGCGGCCGCGGAGAAGGAAGTCCGCGCCAACTGGGAGAAGTTCTTCGATCCCGAGGTGTCCATGAAGGACAAGGAGACCGTTCTGGAGAACGGCTCCAAGATGCGGGACGTGCTGGAGGGCTTCAGCGGCGACCGGCGCGGCAAGGAGGTCGCGGCGGAGGTCGGCAAGGTCGAGTTCACCTCGCCGAAGGCCGCCGACGTGACGTACGCGCTGACCCTGAAGGGAGCCACCGCGCTGCCCACCGCGTCCGGTACGGCGGTGCGGCAGGACGACACCTGGAAGGTGTCCGTCAAGACCCTCTGCGCGCTGGTGAAGCTGAGCGGGAATGCGTCGCCGGGTCCCGGCTGCTGAGGTGCTGCTCGCCGCCGCGCTCCTGGTGGGGAGCGCGGCCTGCGGCAGCCGGCTGCCGGAGAGCGACTTCGAGGGGCGGGGCACCGCGCCCGCGCCGGTGGGCGGCGCGCCCCTCAGGGTCGGCATCATCACCAGCGCGACGAGCCCGGTCGGCGGCTCCGCCTTCACGGGGCCGCGCGACGGGGCCAGGGCCTATTTCGACAGGATCAACGCGCGCGGCGGCATCGGCGGCCGCAAGGTCGATGTGCGCACCTGCGACGACGGCGGCAGCGGCGTCGGCAACAACGACTGTGTGCACAAGCTCGTCGAGGAGCAGCAGGTCGTCGCGCTCGTGGCCACCGCGTCCCTCGACTACGCGGGCGCCTCGCGGGTGTCCCACGCGCGCGTGCCCGACATCGGCGGACAGTCGATCGGATCCGCGTACGACACGTATCCGCATCTGTACGGGATCTACGGCAGCCTCGCCCCGCGGAACGGGAAGCCGGGCTGGGACGGCAAGCTGTACGGCGGCACGGAGGTCTACCGCTACTTCAAGCGGGAGCAGGGCGCGCGCACCGCTGCCGTCGTCTCCTACAACCAGGCCGCGTCCGCCGCGTACGCCCGGCTCGTCACCCGCGGTCTGAAGGCCGAGGGCTACCGGGTGGTCACCGAACAGGTCGACTTCGCGCTGCCCAACTTCCGCGCCGCGGCGGCCGACCTGAAGGAACAGGGCGCCGACCTCGTCTTCGACGCGATGGACACGCACGGCAACGCGCAACTGTGCGAGGCGATGGACGACGTGGGGGCGAAGGTCACCGCGAAGGTCACCAACGTGCAGAACTGGACGTCGTCGGTGGCCGAGGACTACAAGGACGCGCCGCGCTGCCGCAACGCCCTGTGGGCGACCGGGTCGAGCCGGAACTACGAGGACACCGGCCACCCGGCCGTGCGCGAGTTCCGGGCCGGCATGAAGGCGGCGGGCAAGGGGGACGCGCTCTCCCAGTGGCAGCTGGAGGGCTGGGCCGCCGCCATGTGGTTCACCGACGCGGCGAAGTCCTGCGCGGGCGGCGCGGGCGGCGACGTCACGCGCGCGTGCGTCGACCGCTTCATCAACCGGGGTCGGCCCTACTCCGCGCGGGGGCTGCTGCTTCCCGTCAACTTCGAGCACCTGGCCGAGCCGCCGAGGACCCGCAGAACGTGCCTGTCCGTCGCCCGCTGGCAGGACGGGAAGGGCTGGGTGACCCGGGGCGGCGACATGAACGACAACTGCTTCGATGTCCCGCAACTCTCCTACCAGCCGTGATCTGCCGGATCACCGGAAAGTTCCCGCCCTGTGCTACCGATCACGTATCTGTTGGGAAACAAAGTGATGAGGAAACCCAACCCTTGGCCAGGAATCTCGGTCTAACCCTGCGGTAGGCGGATGAGGGGGACTGTCCGCATGGAAACGCGGGATACGGGGACGTATGCACATCTCTTTCCTGATTCACAACGCGTACGGAATCGGAGGGACCATCCGGACGACGTACAACCTCGCGAACACGCTGGCCCAGCAGCATGACGTCGAGGTCGTGTCCGTCTTCCGGCACCGTGACGAGCCCGTCTTCGCGCCTGACCAGCGCGTGCGGCTCCGGCACCTCGTCGACCTGCGCAAGGGCACCTCGGGATACGAGGGCGACGACCCCCAACACCTGCTCCCCGCCCGGACGTTCCCCAGCGCCGAGGGCCGCTACGACCAGTACAGCGCGCTCACCGACCGGCGCGTCGCCGACCACCTCGCCCGGCTCGACGCGGACGTCGTCGTCGGTACCCGCCCCGGCCTCAACGTGCACATCGCCCGGCAGACCGCGCGCGGCCCGCTGCGCGTCGGGCAGGAGCACCTCACGCTGGACAGCCACTCCAAGGAACTCCGCCGCCAGCTGCGCAGCGTCTACCCGCGCCTCGACGTCCTGACCACGACGACCGAGGCCGACGCCCGCGCCTACACGCGCAAGATGCGGCTGCCCGGCGTGCACGTCCAGGCCGTGCCGAACCCCGTGCCCGCGCCCGGCATAGAGCCCGCCGACGGCTCCCACAAGTGGGTCGTCGCGGCAGGGCGGCTCGCCCCGGTCAAGCGGTACGACCTGCTGATCAGGGCCTTCGACAAGGTCCGGCGCGAGCGCCCCGACTGGCGCCTGCGGATCTACGGCGGCGGCAAGCAGAAGGAGAAGCTGCGCGCCCTGATCGACGAACTCGGCCTCTACAACCACGTGTTCCTGATGGGCCCGGCCCATCCCATCGAGCCCGAGTGGGCCAAGGGGTCCATCGCCGCCGTCACCTCCAGCCTGGAGTCGTTCGGCATGACGATCGTCGAGGCGATGCGCTGCGGGCTGCCCGTGGTGGCCACCGACTGCCCGCACGGCCCCGGCGAAATCATCGACAACGGTGTCGACGGGCGGCTCGTCGAGGTCGGCAACCCCGACGCGATAGCGGGCGGGCTGCTCGAACTGATCAATGACGACGCGCTGCGGCGCGACATGGCGGACGCCGCGCTCCAGGACTCGGAGCGCTTCGACCCGGCACGCATCGCCGAGCGTTACGACGCGATGTTCTCCGGGATGCTCAGCCGGGGGAGCTCGTTCGGGGGCCGGATGCGCGGCTCCCTGCACCGCACGCGCGGCGCGCTGCTCGGGGGCGCGTACGCGGTGCGGGACCTCACAGGAGCACGACGCGGCGCACAGATGAAGGGATCCACCGCATGACGGCCTTGGCCACCTCGCAGGCGCAGGCGTACGCCGGGGACGACCAGGAGGTGGCGACGGCGCCACGTGCCGACTGCATCGCCGACTCCGCGGGCGGCCTCACCTTCGACGTGACGGAGACCGGCGAGCCCGGCATGCGGGACGCGGCGTACCTGCTGCTGCGCCGCCGCGAGTCCGACGACGAGGTGCGCCTGCCGCTCTCCCCGTCGGCGGACGGCAGGCTGCGGGCCGCGCTGCCCAGCAGCGTCGAGCTCGCCGAGGGCCGCTGGAACGCCTACGTCCAGCTCGCGGGCGGCGAGCCGCGCCGCCTGATGCCCGGCGTGAACGACCTGCGCTCGCTGGTGGACCGCGCGCCGAGCGGCGCCCGCGGCCACGTCGCGGTGCGCATCCCCTACGCGACGAAGCAGGGCAACCTCTCGGTGCGCAGCTGGCTGCGCGCGCCGCACGCCGAGGTCGGCGAGATCCAGATATCCGACGCGGACGTGTCCGTGCAGGGCCGGGTGTACGGGACCACGCTGACCGGCGCCGCCTACGCGGAGGCCGTCAGGCGCACCGAACCCGACCTGGTCCGGCGGGCCGAAGTGACCTCGGAAGGGCCAGGCTTCACCTTCACGCTGGGCCACGGACCGCTCGCGGACAGCGGCCAGGGACCCTGGGACCTGTGGCTGTGCCCCGAGGGGGAGAGCGGCCCGCGCATCCGCCTCGCCCGGCTCCTGGACGACGTCCCGGACAAGAAGGCGATCTTCACCTACCCGTGGGTGCGCGTCGGGACGGCGGACGGCGCGGTCGAGGCGGGGCTCTACTACACCAACGACAACGACCTGTCGGTGCGGATCAGGGAGGCGCGTGCCGAGGAAGCGACCGGCACGGAGGGCTGAGGTTCGCGGACAGCGGCTGTCCTGAACTGCGGGCACAATCACGTCCATGTTGGAGACATCGGCACGACTGCTCCGCCTGCTCTCCCTGTTGCAGGCCCACCGCGAATGGTCGGGCGCCGACCTCGCCGACCGGCTCGGCGTCACCGCGCGCACGGTCCGCCGTGACGTGGACCGGCTGCGCGAGCTCGGCTATCCCGTCAACGCGAGCCCCGGCACCGGCGGCGGCTACCAGCTCGGCGCGGGCGCGGAGCTGCCACCGCTGCTCCTGGACGACGAAGAGGCGGTCGCGGTCGCCGTCGGCCTGCGCACGGCCGCGGGGCAGGGCGTCGAGGGCATCGGCGAGACCTCGGTCCGCGCGCTCGCCAAGCTGGAACAGGTCCTGCCGGACAGGCTGCGCCGCCGGGTGGGCGCCCTGAACGCGTTCACCGTGCCGATGCTGCGCGCCCCGCAGCCGCAGGGCGTGGACCCCGTGGTCCTCACGGAACTGGCCCACCTCTGCCGGGACTCGGAGCGGCTGCGCTTCGACTACCGCGACCACGCGGGCAGTTCGACCCGGCGCACCGTCGAACCGCACCGCCTGGTGTGCACCGAGCGCCGCTGGTACCTCGTCGCCTGGGACCTCGACCGGGCGGACTGGCGGACCTTCCGCGCGGACCGGATCACCCCGAGACCGCCGCACGGCCCGCGCTTCGCGCCCCGCACGCCACCGGCCGACGACCTGGCCGCGTACGTCTCCCGGGGCGTCTCCACGCGCGCGTACGCCACGCGGGCCGTGGTCCGCCTGCTCGTGCCCGTGGAAGAGGCGACCCAGCGGATCACGCCGTCGGACGGCACCCTGGAGGCCGAGACCGAGCACACCTGTCTGCTGCGCACGGGCGCGGCGAGCCTGGACGTGATGGTCTTCCACGTCCTCTTCATGGGCATGGAGTTCGAGGTCGTCGAGCCCGCCGAGCTCACCGACCGGATCAGCTCGGCCCGCGACCTGTTGACCCGGGCCCTGGACCGGGGTGCTCCGTCTGCGGATCCTGCGGCACACCGCTCACGTCCTGCGCCGTGAACGCCGCGTACTCGGGATGGTGCAGATCGAACGCCGGGGACTCCGAGCGGATCCGGGGCAGCGTGACGAAGTTGTGCCGGGGCGGCGGGCAGGAGGTCGCCCACTCCAGGGAGCGGCCGAAGCCCCAGGGGTCGTCGACGTCGACCTTCTCGCCGTACTTGGCGGTCTTCCAGATGTTGTAGAGGAACGGCAGCGTGGAGAGGCCGAGCAGGAACGCCCCGATGGAGGAGATGGTGTTGAGCACGGTGAAGCCGTCCGCGGCCAGGTAGTCCGCGTACCGCCGCGGCATGCCCTCGGCGCCCAGCCAGTGCTGGACGAGGAACGTGGTGTGGAAGCCCACGAAGAGCGCCCAGAAGTGGATCTTCCCGAGCCGCTCGTCGAGCATCTTGCCGGTCAGCTTCGGCCACCAGAAGTAGAAGCCGCCGAAGGTCGCGAAGACGACGGTGCCGAACACCACGTAGTGGAAGTGCGCGACGACGAAGTACGTGTCGGTGACGTGGAAGTCGATGGGCGGCGAGGCGAGCAGCACACCGGTGAGCCCGCCGAACAGGAAGCTCACCAGGAAGCCGATCGCCCAGAGCATGGGTGTCTCGAAGGACAGCGAGCCCTTGAGCATCGTGCCGGTCCAGTTGAAGAACTTCACGCCGGTCGGGACCGCGATGAGGAAGGACACGAAGGAGAAGAAGGGGAGCAGGACCGCGCCGGTGGCGAACATGTGGTGCGCCCACACGACGATGGACAGACCGGTGATGGCCGTCGTGGCGCCGACGAGCGGCAGGTAGCCGAAGATCGGCTTCCTGCTGAAGACCGGGATGATCTCCGTGATGATGCCGAAGAACGGCAGCGCGATGATGTAGACCTCGGGATGCCCGAAGAACCAGAAGAGGTGCTGCCACAGCAGCGCCCCGCCGAACTCCGCCTCGAAGACCACCGAGCCGAACCGCCGGTCCGCCTCCAGGACGAGCAGCGCGGCGGCGAGCACGGGGAAGGCGATCAGCACCAGGATCGAGGTGAACAGGACGTTCCAGGTGAAGATGGGCAGCCGGAACATCGTCATGCCGGGCGCCCGCATCCCGATGATGGTCGTCAGGAAGTTCACCGAGCCGAGGATCGTGCCGAAGCCGGAGAGCGCGAGTCCCATGATCCACAGGTCGGCGCCGATGCCGGGGGACCGCTGCATGCTGTTGAGCGGGGCGTAGGCGAACCAGCCGAAGGCCGCGGGGCCGCCCGGCACGAGCAGCGAGCCGAGCACCATCAGGCCGCCGAAGAGGAACAGCCAGTACGAGAGCATGTTCAGGCGCGGGAAGGCGACGTCGGGCGAGCCGATCTGCAGCGGCATGATCTC
Organism: Streptomyces formicae; assembly: GCF_002556545.1. Taxonomy (NCBI): domain Bacteria; kingdom Bacillati; phylum Actinomycetota; class Actinomycetes; order Kitasatosporales; family Streptomycetaceae; genus Streptomyces; species Streptomyces formicae. The sequence continues at coordinate 2,020,358 of NZ_CP022685.1, read as the reverse complement.
GTTGGCGAAGCCCGCGAACGTCGGCGTCGCGAAGAGCAGCAGCATGATCGTGCCGTGCATGGTGAACGCCTGGTTGAACTGCTCGTTGGTCATCAGCTGCAGCCCGGGCCTGGCGAGTTCGGCCCGCATCATCAGCGCGAGGAGCCCGGCGATCAGGAAGAAGACGAACGACGTGATCAGGTAGAGGTGGCCGATCTTCTTGTGGTCCGTGGTGGTCAGCCAGTCCACGATCACCCGGCCGGGGCGCCGCTCCCGTACCGGCCCTTCGGTCGCCTGCGCCGTATCGGTCCCCATCGCTTGCCCCTTCGCCATCGCGTCCTGGGCCTGCTCGAAGCTCACGCCATGATGCTCGCGTCGCCCCGGCTGCGACAGAGGGCGTACACGTCCGCGCGCGAGCGGCGGACCGGCTTCCGCGCGTGCCGCGGATCGGCTCCTGTGGAGAAGCTGTGAATTCCCTATGCTCCGTCACATCCCGGAAAGAGGCTGGGATTCGGAAATGCGGAGGGTTCGCGAAGACGGCTCCGCGGTATTTTCCGTGAGGTATTCCGGCGATCTTCGAGTGATCTTCGGGGGATCTTTCGGGCGCTCGTGGAGAGACGGGAAGAGGCCCTCGAATTACGTCGCGACAAGGAGGGAACCGCCCGTACGTGTGACGGAGTTCGACCGAAACGCGCGTGGTGATCCTGTGACATAAGCGTGACCGGAGAGGTACCGGTGACGCATGGTGCGGGGTTCTCGCCCGCTCCCCGGCGGCCCCGGACTTCCTCGGCGCGACCCGGCCGCCTAACGTGGCGGGCATGGCACCTATTCCGACTCCTCCCGCACAGCCCCAGGACGACCCGGACGCGTATGTCGGCCTGGGGGCCGAAGGCGCCGAGCGGCAGGCGCGCGAGCGCGGCTGGTCCACCGTCAGGTCGCTGCCGCCGGGGGCGATGATCACGATGGAGTACCTCGCGGGGCGGCTGAACTTCGAGGTCAAGGAAGGCGTCGTGACGCGCTGCTGGAAGGGCTGAGCGACCGGCCGCTGAGAGACCGCCCGCTGAGAGACCGCCCGCTGGGCGACCGTCCGCTGGGCGGCGCCCACGACGAAGGCCCCGGTTCCGAGAGGAACCGGGGCCTTCGCGGTGCGGGGGATGGGCTGTGCGTACCGCCCCCGCCGTTCGTGGTGCCCGCCGGGTCAGCCGCCCGCCACCGGGCGGGCCGATGTGGTGCCGCGCGGCACGCGATCGGCGCCCGGTGGACGGCGGCTGCCCGCCGGGGTGACCGGGGTCCGCTCCGAGCGCGCCGTGTGCGGTCCTGGCGCGAGGTAGGCGGGGGTCCTCGCCGAGCGGGCCGCGCCGATGGTCTCGCGCAGCGGCGGCTCCTCGTCCAGGGCGGCGCGCTGCGGGATCATCGCGGAGACGCCGGCCGGGGCCTGGGCGGGCGCGATGCCGAAGCGGCGGGCCCGCCAGGCGTCGCGGAGGGTGAAGAGCATGGTCTCGACGCGGGTGATCAGGGGCTCGAACCAGGGCAGCGCGAGCAGGATGAGCAGGCCCGCGGCCCAGCCGAGGAAGACGTCGCTGATCCAGTGCGTACCGAGGTAGACGGTGGTGAGGCCGACGCTGAGGGAGACCACCGCGGAGAGCGCCGACAGATAGCGGCGGGTGCGCGGGGTCGAGGCGAGGTACGCCAGGATTCCCCAGGTCACCACGGCATTGGCGGTGTGGCCCGAGGGGAATATATCGCCGCCGAGTCCCATCTCGTTCGAGCCGATGGTGGTGGCGTAGTGCGGGCCGAGGCGGCCCATGCCGATCTTGGCGGCGCCCACGGTGACGTTGAGCAGGAGCAGCGCGGTACCGAACGTGAGCAGCGGGCGCAGCGTGTGCTGGCGCCAGGAGCGCCAGCCGAGCCAGGCCGCGACCATGACGGCGGTCGGGCCGCGCTGGCCGAGGACCACCCAGTAGTCGAGGAAGGCGTGGATCTCGGGCCACTGCTGGTAGGGCCGGAAGAACATGACCTGCCAGTCGAACCGCACCAGCCACGAGGTGGTCAGCACGGCGACGACGATGGCCAGGTAGAAGGCCAGGGTCGCGCTGAAGAGCACGACCCTGTGCCGGCTCATCCTCGGCACATCGAGGTGGGTCGGTCGTTCCGGCTCACGGTCTAGCCGGGCGAAGACCCGGTCAAGACGGGTGAGGTTTCGTTCGGTACGCACCCAATCGACGTTACAGCGAGTGAGTGCGGCACTAGGCCGAATCAGTGGCTTTGTGATGACGATGTGATGTGGGATTGATCTCAGAAGGGGGTTTATTCCCGGGGATTTATTAATCCACGGAGAGACCCTTACTCAATTCGTTGATCGTTTCCGGTGCTGTTTTATCGCCCTTATGAATTCGTTCACCGGGTCCTGGCGCGGAATTTCCCGTTCGATCATCGGGAGACGGCGCCCGGCGACAGAAACGATCATGACGTGATCACGGTGGCCCCGAGCCGTGCAGCCAGAACGCCCCGTACACCGCGCTCGCGAGGGCCACACCCCCGAGGACCAGCGCCGACCTGGACGTACGCAGCCTGGCGAGGGCCACGGCGAGCGGCAGGAGCAGCGGGAAGGCGGGCAGCAGGAGCCGTGGCTTCGAGCCGAAGTAACCGGCCGCGCACAGCGCGAGCGCCACGACGATGCCGGTGTAGACGAGCAGCGGCAGCGGCTGCCTCTGCCGGACGCCGACGACGTACAGCCAGATCACCAGCGCGACCCCGACGATGAGCCCCAGACCCGCGAGGGCGCCGGGGAGCGAGGTGAACTTCTCCCCGACGAAGCGCGCGAAGGCGTAGCCGAAGTCGAAGCCGTTGCCCCAGCCCGCCTGCACGTCGAGGTAGCCGAAGAGGCCGTCGCCCGTGCGGTGGCCGACCCAGAGCACATAGCCCGCGGCGCCGAGCGGGGCGAGGAGCACGCCGAGGACCATGCGGGGCGCCGCCCGCCGCTCCCGGTACACCTGGACGGCCGCCGCCACCCAGATCGCGGCGACCACCGCCGCGCCCACCGGCCTGGTCAGGCCCGCGCAGGAGGCGAGCAGGCCCGCCGTCACCCAGCGGCCCCTGAGCACCGCGTACAGCGACCAGGCGGCGAGCGCCGTGAACAGGGACTCGCTGTACGCCATCGACTGCACGATGCCGACGGGCAGCACCGCCCAGATCGCGGCCGCGCAGATCCCGGCCCGGCGGCCGTACACGTGGTCGGCGACCGCGAAGATCCCCGCCGCGGCGAACAGCGAGGCCACCCAGCTCACCACCAGGCCCGCGTCCGCGTACGACAATGGGCTGATCGCCGAGACGAGCCGCTCCAGCCACGGCAGGAGCGGGAAGAACGCCAGGTTCGAGTGCACGCTGCCGTCCGGGAGCGTCACCTCCCAGCCGTAGCCGTGCTCGGCGACGCGGGTGTACCAGAGCGAGTCCCAGCGGGCGGTGAGGAGCGTGTGCGGGCTCTTGCCCGCGGCGGCGCCCCAGATCGCGAGCACCGCGAGGCCCAGCGCACGCACCCCGGCGTACACGAGGAGCGCGGGCGCCGCGCGGCGCAGCGCGTGGCCCGCGCGGGGCGGCGTGAGGCGTTGATCAAGATCAGTCACGGGCTCGATTATCGGCCGAAGAGGGAACCGGACGCCCGCCCGGGGCGTGGTCGATGGGCGGGGGCGTGGCGCACGCCACACGGCATCCGCACAACCATGAGAGGTCCGCCACGCGCCCCAGGCGTGAACTCGCGTACTCTGACGGCTCACTCGCCTTTGTCTGCGCCGCCGGAGCAGGGAGTTCACCTCCCGCAGGCCGCCGATGCGAGGGATCACTGGGAGGTAGGCACATGTCCGGGACGTCCACGGCCGCAGCACCGTTCGGCCGTCGGGGACCCGGGACGGGTGCCGGGGCGAACCGCTGGCTCGTGCTCGTCGTCCTCTGCGTCAGCCTGCTGCTGGTCGCCGTCGACGCCACCGTGCTGCACGTGGCCGTGCCCGCCGTCACCGAGGACCTGCGGCCCGGCGCCATCGAGCTGCTGTGGATCGTCGACATCTACCCGCTGGTCTGCGCCTCGCTCCTGATCCTCTTCGGCACGCTCGGCGACCGCGTCGGCCGCAGACGCGTCCTCCTCCTCGGCTACGCGCTCTTCGGCGTCGCCTCCGCCGTCGCCGCGCTCGCCGACAACGCGCAGGTCCTGATCGCCGCCCGGGCGCTGCTCGGCGTCGGCGGCGCGATGATCATGCCCGCGACCCTGTCGATCCTGCGCCAGGTCTTCCCCGACCGGCGCGAGCGGGCCGTCGCCATCGGCATCTGGAGCGCGGTGGCCGCCGTGGGCGCGGCCGTCGGACCGCTGCTCGGCGGGTTCCTGCTCGAACACTTCTGGTGGGGCTCGGTCTTCCTCATAAACATCCCGCTGATGCTGGTCAGCCTGCCCATCGGGCGCTGGCTCCTGCCCGAGTCCACCGGCGACAGGAACGGGCCGTGGGACGTGGTCGGCGCGCTGATGGCCGCGGCGGGGCTCTTCGGCGTCGTGCTCGGCGTGAAGCGGCTCGGCGGCGGCGAGTCGCCGCTCGGCGCCACCACCCTGGTCTCGCTCGTCGTCGGCATCGCGCTGCTCGTCGGCTTCGTGCGCAGACAGCGGCGGCGCACGCATCCGCTCGTCGATCTGTCGATGTTCGCGCGGCCCGCGTTCAGCACGTCGGTCGGCTGCATCGTGCTCGCCATGCTCGCCCTGGTGGGCCTCGAACTGATCGCCGCGCAGTATCTGCAACTGGTGCTCGGCCTGTCCCCGCTGGAGACGGGGCTCAGGCTGCTGCCGCTCACCATCGCCGCGATGGCCGCGGGGCTCGCCGGATCGCAGCTGCTGCACCGCTTCGGGCCCCGGGTGATGGTCTGCTCGGGCTTCGCGCTGACCGCGCTCGCCGTGGTGCTCCTCACCGGCATGGGCGACCACGCCAACGACGCGCTGCTGCTCACCGGCTTCGTGCTGCTCGGCCTCGGCCTGGAGACCACGCTGTTCGGTTCGTACGAGTCGATGCTGAGCGAGGCGCCGCCGTCCCAGGCGGGCGGCGCCGCGGCGATCGGCGAGACCTCCTACCAGCTGGGCGCGGGCATCGGCATCGCGCTGCTCGGCAGCGTGATGAACGCGGCGTACGCGCCGGGGCTCTCCTCGGTCCGGGGGGTTCCGGCGGCGGACAGTGCGGCGGCGAGTCACTCGCTCGGCGAGGCGTATGACGTCGCCGAGCGGCTCGGTGGCGGTTCGGGGGCGGCTCTGCGGGCCGCGGCGCGGGATTCCTTCGTGCACGGGCTGCATGTGACGCTGCTGGTCAGCGCCGGGTTGCTGGTGCTTGGTGCGGTTGCGGCTCTGCGGTTGCCTCGGGTGATGGAGTGTGGGGTGCCTGCGGTGCGGCTTGAGCAGGGGGTGCCGGCGCCTCGGGACGCCGCTGGGGTCGGTGTCACGTCGTCCGTGGATGCCTGAACCTCTCGGGGCCCGTCCTTCGGGTGCGGGTCCGTCGTGGCTGAGCGCGCAGTTCCCCGCGCCCCTTACGGGGCCGCCCCTTACAGGACCTCTCTGGACGTGCGGGAGACTGCGTCGTACCGTCAGCGCGAGTCGTAGATAACTATCGCTGCTAGTTTTCTTGTCGCCGGAGGTCCGCATGTCCGCAAGCGCCCGTACGCCGCTCCCGTCCTTCGACCCCGCCGATCCGCTCGGCATCGACGATCTGCTCGACCCGGAGGACCTCGCGATCCGCGACACGGTCCGCGGCTGGGCGGCGGACCGGGTTCTGCCGCACATCGCCGAGTGGTACGAGAAGGGCGAGCTGCCCGGGATCCGGGAGCTCGCCCGTGAGCTCGGCTCCCTCGGGGCGCTCGGCATGTCCCTGGAGGGCTACGGCTGCGCGGGCGCGAGCGCCGTGCAGTACGGGCTCGCCTGCCTGGAGCTGGAGGCCGCCGACTCCGGCATCCGCTCCCTCGTCTCCGTGCAGGGCTCGCTCGCCATGTACGCCATCCACCGCTTCGGCTCCGAGGAGCAGAAGCAGCGGTGGCTGCCCGGCATGGCCGCGGGCGAGATCATCGGCTGCTTCGGCCTCACCGAGCCCGACCACGGCTCCGACCCGGCCGCCATGCGGACGCACGCGAAGAAGGACGGCCCCGACTGGGTGCTCACCGGACGCAAGATGTGGATCACCAACGGATCGGTGGCGGGCGTCGCCGTGGTGTGGGCGCAGACCGACGAGGGCATCAGGGGATTCGTCGTACCGACCGACGCGGCGGGCTTCTCGGCCCCGGAGATCAAGCACAAGTGGTCGCTGCGCGCCAGCGTCACCAGCGAGCTGGTGATGGACGAGGTGCGGCTGCCGGGCGATGCCGTGCTGCCCGACGTCGTCGGCCTCAAGGGCCCGCTCAGCTGTCTGTCCCACGCGCGCTACGGCATCGTCTGGGGAGCCATGGGCGCGGCGCGCTCCTCCTTCGACGCGGCCCTGGAGTACGCGAGGACCCGCGAGCAGTTCGGCAGGCCGATCGGCGGCTTCCAGCTCACCCAGGCCAAGCTCGCCGACATGGCGGTCGAGCTGCACAAGGGCGTCCTGCTCGCCCATCACCTCGGGCGGCGCATGGACGCGGGAAAGCTCAGGCCCGAGCAGGTCAGCTTCGGCAAGCTGAACAACGTACGAGAAGCGATCGAGATCTGCCGTACGTCCAGGACCATCCTGGGCGCCAACGGGATCTCGCTCGAGTACCCGGTCATGCGGCACGCGACGAACCTCGAGTCGGTCCTCACCTACGAGGGCACCGTCGAGATGCACCAGTTGGTACTGGGCAAGGCGCTCACCGGACTCGACGCCTTCCGGTAGTCCGGCGCCGGTACGTGGTCGCGGTGAGCGGCCCTGCCCCTAGCTCTGGTTGAAGAAACCGTCCGCGGGGCGGCCCGCGGCCTCGCCGTTCACGATCTGGGTGTGCGCGGGGGTGAGCAGGAAGACCCGCGTCGCCACGCGCTCGATCGAGCCGCGCAGACCGAAGGTGAGGCCGGCCGCGAAGTCCACCACGCGCTTGGCGTCGGTGGGCTCCATGGCCGTGAGGTTCATGATCACCGGGACGCCGTCCCGGAAGAGCTCGCCGATGGCCCGCGCGTCCCGGAAGCTGTCCGGGGTCACGGTCCCGATGCGGCGCTCCTCCTCCTCGGCCGCCTCGGCCGCCACCCGCACGCGCGGGTCGGTGATCCAGGCCTCCGCCTTGTCGGGCCCTTCGGCCCTGTCGTCCTCGTAGCCGTCGTCGTAGTAACGCTCGTCATTGTTGTCGTCGACGAGGCCAAGCCAGGCACTCGCCTTGCGCACCGATCCCATGGACGCCTCCTCTCACAGCGGTTTCCCTGCGTTCCGCATCCCCATGTTCGTCCATGATGCGGATGATGCGCCAAGTGGATAGTCGCCGCGCGGGGGTTTCGTGACGGTACTGGTGCAGAGTCAACACGCCGACGCGCGTTGTCCTCCAAGGGTCGTGCCGTGTACGGCTGCTGACAGTGAGTGAAATATGATTCTTCACGGCGTATGGGTGACGGCAGGTGCGTCCGGGTGAACGGTCTCTCGCTACGATGCCGGAGTTGATCGGTTTCCGGACTCTCGGGGGAGTCGTCTTGTTCGGAATTGTCAGGCCCTGCAGTCATCGGCTCGGCGAGGGACTCAAGACCCAGTGGATGGCGCACCTGTGCGGGCTCTGCCTCGCGCTGCGCGGCGACCACGGGCAGTTCGCCCGGGTCGTCACCAACTACGACGGGCTCATCGTCTCGGTTCTGACGGAGGCTCAGGCCGAGCGCGCCACCGGCTGGCGGCGCACGGCGGGGCCCTGTCCACTGCGCGGGATGCGGACGGCCTCCGTCGCGCAGGGCGAGGGCGCGCGGCTCGCCGCCGCCGTCTCGCTGGTGCTGGCGTCGGCGAAGGTCCGTGACCACGTCGTCGACGGGGACGGGCTGCTCGCGCGGCGCCCGGTGTCCTTCGCGGCCCGCCGCGTGGCCAAGGGCTGGGACAAGGCGGGCGCGCGCACCGGTGCCGCGGTGGGATTCGACACGGCGGTCCTGCTCGACGCCGTCGAACGCCAGGCGGGCATCGAGTCCTTGGCCGGGCCCGGCACCTCCCTGCTCACGGTGACCGAGCCGACCGAGACGGCCACCGCCGCGGCCTTCGCGCACACCGCCGTGCTCGCCGGGCGGCCAGGGAACGCGGCGCCGCTCGCCGAGGCGGGGCGGCTCTTCGGCAGGCTCGCGCACCTCCTGGATGCCGTCGAGGACCAGGAAGCTGACGCCGCGTCGGGTGCGTGGAACCCGCTGACGGCGACCGGAACCACGCGGACCGAGGCGCGCCGTCTCGCCGACGACGCCCTGCACGGCATACGTCTCGCACTGCGGGACGCCGAGTTCACCGACGGCAAGCTCGCGCACCGGCTGCTCGCGCACGAGCTGGGCAGGTCGATCGACCGGGCCTTCGGGACCGACGCGTGCGGGCACACCCACGAGGTGACGGCCCATCAGGGCGGCGCCTTCGGGCCGCCGCAGGGCGGTCAGGGGTACGACGGGCAGCAGGGCGGTCCTTACGGGCCTCCCGCCGGCGGTCCCTACGGTCCGCAGAATCCTTACGGAGGCGGCAATCCGTACGGGGGCGGGGCGCCCGGCGGTCCCGGGGGACCTGTCGGACCCGGTGGGCCGGTCGGACCCGGTGGGCTTGGCGGCTTCGGTGGCGGGCCCGACTTCGGGAAGCCGCCGAAGCCGGGCAAGCGCGGCTTCTGGGCGGGGTGTGCCGTCGCCATCGGCCTCTGCTGCACGTGCAAGGTGTGCTGCGCCGACCACTACGAGGGCCCCTGGTCCCGGAAGCGGCGCGAGGGCTGCTGCAACAACTGTGACTGCGGTGGCGACGGGGGCTGCTGCGAGTGCTGTGAATGCTGCTCGTGCTGCGACTGCGGGCTCTAGCTCCGGAGGGCCTGTTCCTGGGGCCGCCCCACGGATGAGGGGGCGTCAGCCCGTGATCTCCGGCGGGGAGATCCGGGACTCCTTGATCGCCGAGGCCCGCGTCCCCCACTTCTTCAGGATCCGGTCGTACGTCCCGTCCTTGATCAGCTGATCGACCGCGGCCTGGAACGCGGGCGCCAGCTTCGTGCCCTTCTTGAAGGCGAAGCCGACGTCGAGCCGGTGGTACTCGCCGAGGAACTTCAGGCCCTCCTGCTGCCGCACGGCGTACCGCAGGCCGTTGATGGTGGACATCACCACGTCGGCGCGGCCCTGCTGGAGGGCGGGCCAGATCGCGCCCTGCTCGGCGTACGTCTTCACGCCGTACGGCTTCTTGCCCGCGTCGGCGCAGACGTGCTTGTTGTCCTCCAGGGTCACCTCGAAGGTGGTGCCCGCGCCGGTCGCCACGTTCAGGCCGCAGAGCTGCTCGAAGTCGGTGACCTCGGCCAGCTTGCTGTCCTTGCGGACGGCGAAGCCCTGGCCGTCGTTGATGTACGTCACGAAGTCGATGGTCTTGCGGCGCTCCTCGGTGACGCCGAAGTTGCCGGTGCCCAGGTCGTACTTGCCGCTGTCCAGGGCGGGCAGGATCGCCTCGAAGCTCGCGGCCTCCCGCTTCAGCTTCAGGCCGAGGACCTTGGCGACGGCGTCCGCGAAGTCGATGTCCTGGCCGACGATCGTCCTGCCGTCCTCCAGGTAGGTGGCGCCCGGCGGGGTGCCGCCGACGGCGGAGGCGAGGCTGAGGGTGCCGCGGTCGCGGACGTCCGCGGGCAGCAGCTCCGCCGAGGCCCGGTTCTTCCTGACGGAGGACACCACGTCCGTGGTCGGGATCTCGGCGCTCCCGCCCGCGGGCGCCGCACCGCCCGGGGTGTCCGCGCCACCCCCGGATCCGCACGCGGTCAGCGTGAGGGTGGCGGCGGTGATCAGGGCGAAGGCGGCCGGGAGGCGACGGGAGTGCGGGGGCGTGCTCATGGCGTGACGTTCTCCAGCTCGGCAGGGCAGGGCGAAGCGGGGCAGGGCGAAGCGGACGTACGAGGGGAGGGGTGCCGCCGCTCACGACGGGAGAGCGGTGACGTACGCGTGTGAAGGCGGGGTCGACGCCCGCGCGGGGCGCGGGCGTCGGGAAGGGAAGGCGCGCAGAAGCCGACGGCCCCGAAGGTCAAAGGGCCCGCGACCCGAGGGTGCGAGGGCCGGAGGGCCCGACGGGCTCAGGACGCGGAGATCGCAGGGGGTCGGCTCAGGAGGACATCAACAAGACGCCGACCACACTCGACCGAAGTCGATGTGGGAGCGCGTGACCAGCCACTGCTGCGGATGCATGGGCCAAGTGGAACAGGCATCCGTTTCCGCGTCAACTGCCGTGAGACGTACGGCTCATATTCTGGACAGCCTTGACAGCGGGCGGAAAGCGCACCGTAATCTCAGGGACGGATCGTGCTGAGGGGCTCGGTCCGTGTGAAGGCACCACCCGTGTTCGAGCTCGTGCATCCACGGAGCCTTCCGCATGTCTTCCGACACCCTCGCCAACGTCGCGACCGCCCCTCCTCCCGAGAATCCCGCAGTACTCCCCGACACCCCGCGCATCGTGCCCCGGCCCCGTGCGGGCCAGTGGACGGCCGCCGCACTCGTCCTGGTCCTGCTGGCGCTCGCCGCCACCTCGGTGATCCGCAATGAGGCGTTCCAATGGGGCCTCGTCGCCGACTACTTCACCTCGGCGTCCGTGCTGCGCGGCCTCTGGCTCACCCTCTGGCTGACCGCCGTCGTCATGGTGCTCGGCTTCGCGCTCGGCACCCTGCTCGCCATGGGCAGACTCTCCGCCAACCCCGTCCTGCGCACGGTCAGTTGGGGATACGTCTGGTTCTTCAGGTCGATGCCGATCCTGGTGCAGCTGCTGTTCTGGTTCAACATCGGCGCCCTGTACCCGGAGGTCTTCGGGGTCAGGACGGTGAACCTGATGGGGCCCGTCACCATCGCCGTCGTCGGCCTCACCCTGCATGAGGCCGCGTACGCGGCCGAGGTGGTGCGCGGCGGGATCCTCTCCGTGGACCGGGGGCAGATCGAGGCCGCGCAGTCGCTCGGGCTCGGCCGGTGGCGGCGCTGGCGGCGGATCGTGCTTCCGCAGGCCATGCGGTCCATCGTGCCGCCCGCGGGGAACATGCTGATCGGGACGCTCAAGGGCACCTCGATCGTCAGCGTCATCGCGGTGCAGGACCTGCTCTACTCCGTGCAGCTGGTCTACCACCGCACCTACCAGGTCATCCCGCTCCTGATGGTCGCCACCCTCTGGTACGTCGTGGTCACCTCGGTGCTCGGCGTCGGCCAGTACTACGTCGAGCGGCACTACGCGCGCGGCTCGGAGCGTGCCCGGTGAGGCGCTCGCTCGTGATCGTGGGGGCCGGTCCGCGCGGCACCGGGATCCTGGAACGCATCGGCGCCAACGCCCCTGCCCTGTACGGGGATGCGGGGCTCGACATCCACCTCGTCGACCCGTACCCGCCGGGCGGCGGCCGCATCTGGCGGCACGACCAGTCGCCGCTGCTCTGGATGAACTCGCAGGCCCAGGACGTCACCATGTTCACCGACGAGACGGTGGAGGTGACGGGACCCGTCCTGCCGGGACCCGCACTCGACGAGTGGTCCGGGCTCGACGGGCGCACCTTCGCCAGCCGCCGCGAGCAGAGCCGGTACATGGGCTGGGTGTACGAGAAGGCGGTGGCGGGTCTGCCGCGGGGTGCCGTCGTCCGCCACCACCGGCGCAGGGCGGTCCGCCTCACCGGCGAGCGCACGGGGCGTCAGGAAGTGTGGCTGGAGGGCGTCGACGAGCCGCTCCTCGCCGACGTGGTCCTCCTCACCCAGGGCCACCTCGACGCCGAACTCGACGACGAACAGGACGAGTTGGCGCGGTACGCCGAGCGGAACGGGCTCGTGCACCTGCCGCCCGACTTCACCGCCGACGCCGATCTCTCGCGGCTCGCACCCGGCGAACCCGTCCTCGTACGCGGCTTCGGGCTCGCCTTCGTCGACCTGATGGTGCTGCTGACCGAGGGGCGCGGCGGGCGGTACGAGGGGGAGACGTACCTGCCGTCCGGGCGCGAGCCCGTCCTCTATGTCGGCTCGCGGCGCGGCGTGCCCTACCACTCCAAGATCGGCTACGCCTTGACGGGCGAACGGCCGCCGTTGCCGCGCTACTTGGGCCCCGCAGAGATCGACGAGCTGCTCGCCAGGCCCGAAGGCTACGACTTCCGGCGCGACGTGTGGCCGCTCGTCGAGAAGGAACTCGGCTTCGCCCACTACCACCGGCTCTTCACCGCCCATCCCGAGCGCACCCGGGCCGCCTGGACGGACTTCGACGAGAAGTACGCGGCCTGCCCGCCGGGCAGCCCCGAACTCGACGCCCTCGTCGCCTCCGCCGTGCCCGACCCCGCCGACCGGCTCGACCTCACGGCGCTCGACCACCCGCTCGCGGGCGTGCGCCACACCTCGTACGAAGGACTCCAGGACGGCCTGCGCGGCTACGTCACCGACGACCTCACGCGCCGCCACGACCCCGGGCACAGCCCGGACCTCGCCGTCTTCCTCGGGCTCCTCTCCGTCTACGGGCAGTTGATGCGGCTCGGCGACGTGGGGGAGTGGTGGCACGGCTTCTTCAGCTACCTCGCGTCCGGGCCACCGGGGCCCCGGCTGCGCCAGCTGCTCGCCCTCTCCCGGGCCGGGGTCGTGCGGTTCCTCGGCGCCGACGTCCGCGTCACCGCCGAGGACGGGGTGTTCCGCGCCCAGAGCCCGACCCTGCCGGGCCAGGTCACCGAGGCCCGCGCGCTCGTCGAGGCGCGGCTCCCGCAGCCCACCCTCGCCCGCACCCGCGACCCGCTCCTGCGCGCGCTGCACGCCGAGGGGGTCGCGGTGACCGCGGCGGGGCTGCTCGCCGTCGATCCCGCCGACGGCCGCGTGCTGGACCGCGCGGGCGTGCCGCATCCGCGCCGCTTCGCGCTCGGCCCGCACACCGACGCGCGCGGCGCGGGGGCCTTCACCAGGCCGCGCACCAACAGCCCCTCGTTCCGGCAGAACGACGCCACCGCGCGCGCCGTACTCGACCTGCTCCGCACGCTCTGATCCCTCCGACTGAGCCCTTCGAGGAATCCATGTCCCTGACCGCTGATCCCCCCGTCGACAAGGCCACGACCCCACCGGGCGACGACTACGGCGACCTGAAGGTCGTGCCCGTGCGCCACCCCTTGCGGTGGGCCGCCGTCGCCGCGACCGCCGTCCTGATCGCCCAGTTCGCGCACGGCCTCGTCACCAACCCCGCATGGGAGTGGGAGGTGTTCGCCGAGTTCTTCACCGCCGACGTGATCCTCAAGGCGGTCTGGGTCACCCTCCAGCTCACCTTCTACGGCACCGCCATCGGCTTCGCGCTCGGCATCGTCCTCGCCTTCATGCGGCTCTCCGCCAGCCCCTTCCTGAAGTCGGTGGCCTTCGGCTACATCTGGGCGTTCCGCTCCATCCCGCTCATCGTGCAGCTGCTCTTCTGGTTCAACCTCGCCTATCTGTACAAGGAGGTGCGGTTCGGGATCCCCTTCGGGCCCGGCTTCCTCTCCTTCGACACGATGGGTCTGGTCGGCGCGATGAGCGCCGCCGTGCTCGGCCTCGCCCTGCACCAGGCCGCGTACGCCGCCGAGATCGTGCGCGCGGGTGTACTCGCCGTCGACGGCGGCCAGTTGGAGGCGGCCGCCGCGCTCGGCATCCCCAAGCTGCGCCAGGTGCGCAGGATCGTCCTTCCGCAGGCGATGCGGTCGATCCTGCCCAACGCGGCCAACGAGATCATCTCGCTCTTCAAGGGCACCTCGATCGTCTCCGTGATGGCGATCGGCGAACTCTTCTACCAGGTGCAGGTCATCTACGGCCGCAACGGCCGCGTGGTGCCGCTCCTCATGGTCGCCACCGTCTGGTACATCCTCCTGACCAGCGCGCTCTCCGTCCTCCAGCACTACGTCGAACGTCACTTCTCCAAGGGGGCCGCGCGATGAGCGCCATGGTCGAACTCCGTTCCGTACGCAAGTCGTTCGGGTCGTTGGACGTGCTGAAGGGAGTCGACCTGGAGGTCGGCGCGGGCGAGGTCACCGTCGTCCTCGGGCCCTCCGGATCCGGCAAGTCGACGCTCCTGCGCACCATCAACCACCTGGAGAAGGTCGACGGGGGCTGGGTCAGCGTCGACGGCTCGCTGATCGGCTACCGGCGCTCCGGCGACAAGCTGTACGAGTTGCGCGAGCGCGAGGTGCTCAAGCAGCGCACGCAGATCGGCTTCGTCTTCCAGAACTTCAACCTCTTCCCGCACCTGACCGTCCTGGAGAACGTCGTCGAGGCGCCGGTCTCCGCGCTGAAGCGGCCCCGCAGGGAGGCCGTGGCGAGCGCGGAGGCGCTGCTCGCCAGGGTCGGACTCGCCGACAAGGCCGACGCCTATCCGCGGCAGCTCTCCGGCGGTCAGCAGCAGCGCGTCGCCATCGCCCGCGCGCTCGCCCTGGAACCCAAGCTGCTCCTCTTCGACGAGCCGACCTCCGCGCTCGACCCGGAGCTGGTCGGCGAAGTCCTCGACGTCATCAAGGACTTGGCGCGCCGGGGCACCACGATGATCGTCGTCACGCACGAGATCGGCTTCGCCCGCGAGGTCGCCGACACGGTCGTCTTCATGGACGACGGGCGCGTGATCGAGCGGGGCGCTCCGGACGACGTCCTCGACGCGCCGCAGCACGAGCGCACGCGCGCCTTCCTCTCCAAGGTCCTCTAGGAGCTCCTGAATGCCATCCCGACGCACCACCCTCACCTACGCCGTCGCCGCCCTGGTCGCCACGCCGCTGCTCGGCGCCTGCGGCGGCGACAGCGACGCCGCGACCGGCGGCGGCAAGCCCGGCACCAAGCGGGTCGGCGACATCAACATCGGCCCCGACCAGCACCGCGTACGCGGCAAGAAGGTCGCGTCCATCGCCGCGCTCGTCCCCGAAGCGGTGCGAAAGCGCGGCACGCTGCGGCTCGGCGGCGGTGCCGACTCGACCGCGCCGCTCGGCTTCTACGCCACCGACGACAAGACCCGCATCGGCTCCGAGGTCGACCTCGCGATCCTCGTCGCCGACACGCTCGGTCTGAAGCCGACGTTCGAGCAGGTCTCCTGGGAGAACCTCTTCGTCGGCCTGGACAGCGGGAAGTTCGACGGCGTGTTCAGCAACGTCACGGTGACCGAGGAACGCAAGGAGAAGTACGACTTCGCCACCTACCGTCTGGACAACATCGCCTTCGAGGCGAAGAAGGACGCGGACTTGAAGGTGAAGGGCCCCGCCGACGTGGCGGGCAGGTCCGTCGCGGTCTCCTCCGGCACCAACCAGGAGAAGATCCTCGTCGACTGGAGCAGGAAGAACGAGAAGGCCGGGCGCGAGCCGGTCGACATCAAGTACTTCCAGAAGGACTCCGACTACTATCTGGCCCTCCAGTCCGGGCGCATCGACGCGTACCTCGGGCCCAGCCCCTCGGTCTCCTACCACGTGGCCTCGGCGGGACAGACGAAGGTCGTCGGCTCGCTGTCCGGCGGGGGCGCGTCGGTCCAGGGGGAGATCGCGGCGACCACGAGGAAGGGGAGCGGGCTCGTGGACGCGTATGCCGCCGCGCTCAATCACGTGATCGCGGACGGGAGTTACGCGAAGGTGCTGAAGCGGTGGGGGCTTTCCGGGGAGGCCGTGGCGAAGTCGCGGGTCAATCCGCCCGGGTTGCCAAGGCCGTAGTCGTTCGGCCGCGGGCCGGTCGTGGTCGCTCGCGCAGTTCCCCGCGCCCCATAGGGGGCGCCCCGTTCCCTGCTCAGAAAGGTTCAGTTGATGTCCAGCCTTCATCTTGCCGCCGCCATCGACCATCCCGGGGTCTATGAAGCCGCTCCCTACGCCGAGTTGGCGCTGCTCGCCGAGGGCGGGGCGCTCGACTTCGTGACGCTCGGGGACTCCTTCGCGCGGCCCGGGCTCGACGCGCTCGCCGTGGCCGCACGGCTCGCGCCCGGCACCGGGCGGATCGGGCTCGTGCCGACCGTCACGACCACGCACACCGAACCGTTCCACGTGCAGGCCGCCGTCGCCACGCTGGACTGGGTCAGTCACGGACGGGCCGGTTGGGTGGTCGAGGTGTCGGAGACCGAGGCGCAGGCCCGACTCTTCGGGCGGCGGCGGGCCGAGGCGCCCGAGCAACTGTGGCAGGAGGCGGGCGAGTTCGCCGACGTGGCGGCGCGCCTGTGGGACAGCTGGGAGGACGACGCGGAGATACGGGACGTGCCGACCGGCCGTTTCATCGACCGCGACAAGCTGCACTACGTGGACTTCGAGGGCCGCGCCTTCTCGGTTCGGGGCCCGTCCATCGTGCCGAGGCCGCCGCAGGGCCACCCGGTGACCGTCGTCGACGCCACCGATCCGTGGGCCCGCGAGGCCGCGGCCCGCCATGCCGACGTCGCCCTGGTGCGGTCCCCCTCCCTCACCCGGGCGGACGCCGCGCGGGCCGAACTGCGCGGCCTCGCCACCCGGTTCGGGCGCGACCCGGACACGCTGCGGGTGTTCGCTTCGCTCGTCGTCGACCTCGGCGGCGGCGAGTACGCCGCGGAGCCGGGCCACGGGGGCGGGCCGCTGCCCACCGCCGAGGGTCCCGCCTACCGGGGCGGGCCCGTCGACCTCGCCGAGCTGATCGCCGACTGGCACCGGGCGGGCGCCGTCGACGGGTTCCACCTCACGCCCGTCGAGCCGCGCCGTGACCTGGAGCGGCTCGTCAACGGCACCGTCGCGCTGCTCCAGCACCGCGGTCTGTTCCGCACCTTCTACCCGGGCAGCACGCTCCGGGAGCACCTGGGCCTCGCCCGGCCCGCCAACCGTTACGCCGCGCTCGCGGGGGAGCCCTCATGACCGAACGTACGCCCGGCAAGCAGATCCATCTGGCCGCCCACTTCCCCGGTGTCAACAGCACCACTGTCTGGACCGACCCCAGGTCCCGCTCGCACATCGACTTCTCGTCGTTCCAGCACCTCGCCCGCACCGCCGAGCGCGGCCTCTTCGACTTCTTCTTCCTCGCCGAGGGGCTGCGCCTGCGCGAGCACAAGGGGCGCATCCACGACCTGGACGTCGTCGGGCGGCCCGAGGCGCTGACCGTCCTCACCGCGCTCGCCGCCGTCACCGAGCGGCTCGGCCTCGCGGGCACCGTCAACGCGACCTTCAACGAACCCTATGAACTCGCCCGCAGACTCGCCTCCCTCGACCACCTCAGCGCGGGCCGCGCCGCCTGGAACGTGGTCACCACGTCGGACGCCTTCACCGGCGAGAACTTCCGGCGCGGCGGCTACCTCGACCTGGCGGAGCGCTACACCCGCGCCGCCGAGTTCCTCGCGACGGCGCGCGAACTGTGGGACTCCTGGACGCCCGACGGCAGGCAGCGGCCGTTCGCGCACCACGGCCGGCACTTCGCGATCGAGGGCGAGTTCACCGTCCCGCGCTCCCCGCAGGGGCACCCGGTCGTCATCCAGGCAGGGGACTCGCCGGAGGGCCGCGAGTTCGCCGCGTCGGCCGCCGACATCATCTTCACCCGGCACGGCACGCTGGAGGCCGGGCGGGAGTTCTACGCCGACGTGAAGGGGCGCCTCGCCGCGTACGGGCGGGACCCCGATGACCTGCTGATCATGCCGGGGGTCAGCTACGTCCTCGGCGACACCGCGGCGGAGGCGCAGGAGAAGGCCGCCGAGATCCGCCGCAAGCAGGTCTCCCCGCAGAACGCGATCCTCGCCCTGGAGCAGGTCTGGGGCGTGGACCTCTCCGCTTACGACCCGGACGGGCCGCTGCCCGACATCGACCCGGACCCGGGCTCGGAGCTCGTGCAGGGACGCGTGAAGATCACCGACCCGTTCGCCGTGGCCGCGAAGTGGCGCGCCCTGTCCGAGGCCAAGGGCCTGTCCATCCGGCAGACCGTCATCGAGACCACCGCGCGCCAGTCCTTCATCGGCACGCCGGACGCGGTCGCCGCCGAGCTCGCGGAGTTCGTGGCGCGCGACGCCGCCGACGGCTTCATCCTCGTCCCGCACCTCACTCCCGGCGGGCTCGACGACTTCGTCGACCGGGTGGTGCCCCTGCTCCAGGAACGCGGCGTGTACCGCACGGAATACCGGGGCGCGACACTGCGCTCCCATCTCGGGCTGCGCGAGCCCGCAGGGAAAGGTTGATCAACATGAGCACCGAACACGACACCGCGGCGACCGCAGGGGCCGGGACCGACGTCGCAGGGGACTGGAAGCGCTGGCACGAGCGGCGCGTCGAGAGCGTCTCGGCCCCCTACGGGCCGCTCTCCCTCAAGGGCACGCACTGGCTCGCGGACCATCCGGAGGGCAAGCTCCCTGATCTGCCGGGGCGGTGGGCCGAGACGCCGGACGCGGTCGTCCTGACCGTGGGGCCCGATGACGGCGGTGCGGGCCCCGGCGACGGCCTCACCCTCGACGGGCAGCCGGTCACCGGAGAGGTGCGGCTGACCGCCGACAGCGGCCCCGCCGCCGAAGCCCGCGTCGCGTACGGCGCGCGCCGTCTCGTCGTCATCCGCCGCGAAGGGCTCTGGGCGGTACGCGACTTCGATCCCGACGCGCCCGCGCGCCGCGCCTTCACGGGCATCGACGCCACCGCGTACGACGCGTGCTGGGCGGTGCCCGGACGCTTCACGCCGTACGGCGAGGACCGCACCGTCACGGTCGGCAACGCGGACGGCAAGGAGCGCGGCCTCGGGATCGGCGGTGAACTCTCCTTCCGCCTCGGGGGAGTTGAGCACACCTTGCAGGTGACCGTGGAGGGGGACGGGTCGCTGTGGGCGGTCTTCGCCGACGCCACCAGCGGCACCTCAAGCCACCGCTTCCGGTTCCTGCGGCCCCCGGCGCCGGACGCCGAAGGCCGCACCACCGTGGACTTCAACCGGGCGCTGCTGCCGCCGTGCGCCTTCGCCGACCACTTCCTGTGCCCCTTCCCGCCGCCCGGCAACACCCTCCCCACCGAGATCGCGGCGGGAGAGCGGAACCTTCTCGACCGCTGAGACGTCTGACTGCGGGGACGCCCCGAAGGCGGCCCCTGAACCACGGCCGATGACCCAAGCCCCGGTGGCGTACGACAGGTACGAAACCCACCGGGGCCGGTCGTCGTGTATCGGTCGGCGGCCGAAACACGCCCTTGTGCGGCCTGTCCCACCCCCCAATACTCCCGAGCAGCGCTTGTCAGGAGCACGGCGTATCCGGAATCAGGGCTTGCTCTTTGGCTGCGCCTCACGGGTCCACAACCCACAAGGACCCACTGACTTCCCTCGGGAGGAACAAACGTGAGGATCAAGCGCACCATCCCCCGCAGCGGTCCGGCGAGACGCGTCTCCATGCTTGCCGTGGCCACCGGTCTCGTCGCCGCGGGCGCGCTCGCCGTCCCCGCCGCCAGCGCCCACGACGGCACGGCGACGTTCAGCGCCGCGCAGCTGGAACAGGCCAGTGACGCCGTGCTCGACGCCGATGTCGCGGGCACCTCCTGGGGCGTCGACCCCACGACCGGGCAGGTCGTCGTGACCGCCGACAGCACGGTGTCCAAGGCCGAGATCGCCGAGCTGAAGTCGGCGGCGGGCAGCAACGCGGGCGCCCTGAAGATCGAGCGCACCCCGGGCAAGTTCCAGAAGTACATCTCCGGCGGGGACGCCATCTACGCGTCCAGCTGGCGCTGTTCGCTCGGCTTCAACGTCCGCAACGGCAGCACCTACTACTTCCTGACGGCCGGGCACTGCACCGACGGCGCGGGCACCTGGTGGTCCAACTCGGCGAAGACCACCGTGCTCGGCACCACGTCGGGCTCCAGCTTCCCGACCAACGACTACGGCATCGTCAAGTACACCAACAACTCGGTCACCAAGTCCGGCACCGTGGGCAGTCAGGACATCACCAGCGCCGCCGACCCGACGGTCGGGCAGACAGTCACCCGGCGCGGTTCCACGACCGGTACGCACAGCGGCCGTGTCACCGCGCTGAACCAGACCGTCAACTACGGCGGCGGCGACGTCGTCTACGGCATGATCAAGACCACGGTCTGCGCCGAGCCCGGCGACAGCGGTGGTCCGCTCTACGCGGGCTCGACGGCCCTCGGGCTCACCTCCGGCGGCAGCGGCAACTGCTCGTCGGGCGGCACGACCTTCTTCCAGCCGGTCACCGAGGCGCTGCGCGCGTACAACGTCAGCGTCTACTGACTCCGGTGCACTGATGCACTGAGCGGCCACCGAGTCCGCAGCCAGCAGCGGGTGGGCCCCCGTCCGGTACGCCGGGCGGGGGCCCACCCTTGTGTCCCGTCACCCTCTCCCTTTGTGTCCGGCACGGGGTTACCTTCGAAGAGGACGCCCAACACGCCCAATTCGGACCCTGGGGGGCCGGCATGGTCGAGGAGCTGGTGGCGGCGGGAGTGACCGTCGGGTCTCTCTCAGTGGTCTACGTGATGGCGGCGGCGCGCGTCGTCAAGCAGTACGAACGCGGTGTGGTGCTGCGCCTCGGCAAGCTGCAGCGGTCGGTGCGCGGCCCGGGGCTCACCATGATCGTGCCCGCCATCGACCGGCTCCGTAAGGTCAACATGCAGATCGTGACGATGCCGGTGCCCGCGCAGGACGGCATCACCCGCGACAACGTCACGGTCCGGGTGGACGCCGTCATCTACTTCAAAGTCGTCGACGCGGCCGACGCCGTCGTCCAGGTGGAGGACTACCGTTTCGCGGTCTCGCAGATGGCGCAGACCTCGTTGCGGTCCATCATCGGCAAGAGCGACCTGGACGACCTGCTGTCCAATCGCGAAAAGCTCAACCAGGGCCTCGAGTTGATGATCGACTCCCCGGCGATCGGGTGGGGCGTGCAGATCGACCGCGTGGAGATCAAGGACGTCTCCCTGCCGGAGACGATGAAGCGTTCCATGGCACGGCAGGCCGAGGCGGACCGGGAGCGGCGTGCCCGGGTCATCAACGCCGACGCCGAACTCCAGGCGTCCAAGAAGCTCGCCGAGGCGGCGCACGAGATGGCGGAGGAGCCGGCGGCCCTGCAACTGCGGCTGCTGCAGACCGTGGTGGCGGTCGCCGCAGAGAAGAACTCCACCCTCGTCCTGCCCTTCCCCGTCGAACTGCTCCGCTTCCTGGAGCGCGCCCAGCAGGCGCTGCCGACACCACAGCAAGCGTCACCGGATGCGCCGTCCGCGGCGGATCCGGTCGTTCCTGTGACCCCGGCGAAGCTGCCGGAATCCGGTGCGGAGAAGGCGGAATTCGGAGAGCCCGGCCGCGCCGCGGGGTCGAGATCCGGACAGGACTAGTCCTTACAGGCTGGCGATCGTCCCCTCGCACGCGGTGTTTGCAACGGGAACCGACGTGGCGAGACCGAGGTCGTCCAACCGGCCGGGGGCGCGCGACCGTTGTCGTGCGCGCGTCCTGAAGTAGACCTTGTGTGCGACCGGAGGGCATCGGGATAGTGGGCGAGGCCACATTGGCATGGACGCGGCTTCTTTAGCGTGGTGACTCCGTGCCGCGTACGCCCTGCGGCCCGCCCGGCCCCCACGCCTGACGGGTCGTTCCCCCCACAGGAGGTCGTGACTTTTGAAGCACCGACGCATACCCAAGCGGCGTGCCGCCGTGGCAGGCGCGGGCATCGCCGCGCTGGTAGCCGCGGGAATCACCTTCCAGACTGCGAACGCGAGCGAGAACTCCCCGGATCCCACGCCGGACACCCTCTCGGTGGCGAAGGCCGGAAAGCTCGCCTCGTCCCTGGGCAAGGAGCTCGGCACCCAGGCCGCGGGCACCTACTACGACGCCAAGGCCAAGAGCCTCGTCGTCAACGTCCTGAACAAGAGCGCGGCGGACAGCGTCGAGTCGGCCGGCGGCAAGGCCAGAATCGTCGAGAACTCCCTCGCCGAGCTGAAGAGCGCCCGTACGACGCTGAACGACAAGGCGGCCGTGCCCGGCACCTCCTGGGCGATGGACCCGGCGGCCAACAAGGTCGTCGTCACGGCCGACCGCACGGTCAAGGGCGCCAAGCTCGACAAGGTCTCCGCGATCGTGAAGAGCCTCGGCGGCAAGGCCGAGCTCAAGCACAGCAAGGGCGAGTACAAGGCCTTCATCGCCGGTGGCGACGCGATCTGGGGGAGCGGTTCGCGCTGCTCGCTCGGCTTCAACGTCGTCAAGGGCGGCCAGCCCTACTTCCTGACGGCGGGCCACTGCGGCAACGCGGTCAAGAGCTGGTCGGACTCGCAGGGCGGCTCGGAGATCGGCACCACCGAGGAGTCGAGCTTCCCGGGCAACGACTACGCCATCGTGAAGTACACGGGTGACACCCCGCACCCCAGCGAGGTCAACCTCTACGGCGGCACCCAGGCGATCAGCAAGGCAGGGGACGCCACGGTCGGCCAGAAGGTGCAGCGCAGCGGCAGCACCACCCAGGTCCACGACGGTGACGTCACCGCGCTCGACGCCACGGTCAACTACCAGGAGGGCCAGGTCGACGGTCTGATCCAGACCACGGTCTGCGCCGAGCCCGGCGACAGCGGCGGCGCGCTCTTCGCCGGTGACACCGCGCTGGGTCTCACGTCGGGCGGCAGCGGTGACTGCTCCTCGGGCGGCGAGACGTTCTTCCAGCCGGTGCCGGAAGCCTTGTCGGCCTACGGTGCGGAAATCGGCTGACCTCTCGGTCAAGCTCTGAGTCCCGCCCCCTTAAAACGGGGCGGGGCTTTTTTGGGATTCCTTGTGAAAACTTTCACAAGAGCGCAAGGGTCTAAAGTCCTGTGGGACCTGTGCAGGTCAAGGCTGGTGTGTGGGATGGATCCGTTCCTCCGGAAGGACCTTATGCCTGGATGGTGAGGCCCTTTTCGGCGCCTCAAGGAGCGCCCGCGGGTGTGGAATTGGAGGCGTAAAGAAAAGGTCCTGAAGAAGGAGTACCTGCCATGCGGGCCAAGGAGATGGTGGACGGACTTGTCGAGAGGGCGCTCGCCGCGCTCGACCGGTTCGAGTCGTACGACCAGGAGCAGGTCGACCACATCGTCAAGAAGGCCTCCCTCGCCGCGCTGAGCCAGCACGGGGAGCTGGCGCGGCAGGCGGTCGAGGAGACCGGACGCGGCCTGTTCGAGGACAAGGCCGTCAAGAACCTCTTCGCGTGCGAGCACGTCGTCAACTCGATGCGCGGCCTGAAGACCGCGGGCGTCATCTCCCGCGACGAGCTGAACGGCATCACCGAGATCGCCGAACCGGTCGGCGTCGTCTGCGCGATGACCCCGGTGACCAACCCGACGTCGACGACCGTCTTCAAGGCGCTCATCGCCCTGAAGACCCGCAACCCGATCGTCTTCGCCTTCCACCCGAGCGCGCAGCGCTGCTCCGCCGAGGCCGCCCGCGTGGTGCGCGACGCCGCGATCGAGGCGGGCGCGCCGGAGGACTGTGTGCAGTGGGTCGAGGAGCCGTCGATGGAGGCCACCGGGCTCCTCATGCACCACGAGGGCGTCTCCACCATCCTCGCCACCGGCGGCAACGCGATGGTCAAGGCCGCCTACTCCTGCGGCAAGCCCGCGCTCGGCGTCGGCGCGGGCAACGTACCCGCCTACGTCACGCGCAGCGGCAAGCTGCGCCGCGCCGTGCACGACATCGTGCTCTCCAAGTCCTTCGACCACGGCATGATCTGCGCCTCCGAGCAGGCCGTCATCCTCGATCAGGAGATCTACGAGGAGGGGCTCGCGGAGTTCCGGCGGCTCGGCGCGTACGTCCTGACGGCGGCCGAGAAGACCAAGCTGGAGGAGTTCGTCTTCGGCACCACCGCCTTCGCCAACAACTGCTCGGGCGCCAAGCTGAACGCGGCCGTCGTCGGCAGGTCCCCGCAATGGATCGCCGAACAGGCCGGGTTCTCCGTGCCGGAGGGCACCTCGGTCATCGTCGCCGAGTGCGCGGAGGTCGGCGAGGGCGAGCCGCTCACCCGCGAGAAGCTCTCCCCGATCCTGGCCGCGCTGAAGGCCGAGGACACCGAGCACGGACTCGAACTCTCCGCCCGGATGGTCGAGTTCCACGGGCTCGGGCACAGCGCCGCCATCCACACCGAGGACGAGGAGCTCGCCGAGGAGTTCGGCAAGCGCGTCAAGGCGATCCGCGTCATCGTCAACGCGCCCTCCACCTTCGGCGGCATCGGCGACGTCTACAACTCCTTCCTCCCCTCGCTCACCCTCGGCTGCGGCTCCTACGGGCACAACTCGGTGTCCGACAACGTCTCCGCGGTCAACCTCGTCAACGTCAAGCGGATCGGACGGCGCAACAACAACATGCAGTGGTTCAAGGTCCCGCCGAAGATCTACTTCGAGCGCAACTCGCTGCGCTACCTCGGTGAGATGGAGGGCATCAGGCGCGTCTCGATCGTCACGGACAAGACCATGTCGACGCTCGGGTTCGTCGCCCGCGTGACCGACATCCTCGCGGCGCGGCCCGACGCGGTCACCGTGCAGATCATCGACAACGTCGAGCCCAACCCGGAGCTGGCGACGGTGCGGGCCGGTGCCGCGCTGATGCGGGACTTCCAGCCGGACACCATCATCGGCCTCGGCGGCGGCTCGCCGATGGACGCGGCGAAGATCATGTGGCTGATGTACGAGCACCCGGAGATCGAGTTCGCGGACACCAAGGAGAAGTTCTTCGACATCCGCAAGCGCGCCTTCAAGTTCCCGGGGCTCGGCAAGAAGGCCCAGATGGTGGCGGTCCCGACCACCTCGGGCACCGGCTCCGAGGTCACTCCCTTCGCGGTCATCTCCGACCCGAAGGCCGCGCAGAAGTACCCGCTCGCCGACTACGCGCTCACCCCGAACGTCGCGATCGTCGACCCGGTCCTGCCGATGGGGCTGCCCGCCACCGTCACCGCCGACTCCGGCTTCGACGCGCTGACCCACGCCACGGAGGCGTACGTCTCCGCCTACTCGAACGACTACACCGACGGGCTCTGCCTCCAGGCGATCAAGCTCATCTTCGAGAACCTGGAGCGGTGCGTCGTCAACGGCCCGAAGGACCCCGAGGCGCGCGAGAAGATGCACAACGCCTCGACGGTCGCGGGGATGGCCTTCGCCAACGCCTTCCTCGGCCTGGTGCACGCGATGGCGCACACCCTCGGCAACACGTTCCACGTCGCCCACGGGCGCACCAACGCGCTGCTGCTTCCGCACGTCATCCGGCACAACGGCACCGTCTCCGGCAAGGCGACGCCGTGGCCGAAGGCCGAGGTCTACCGGGCGCCCGAGCGCTTCCAGGAGATCGCCCGGATGCTGGGCCTCGCGGCCGCGACGCCCGAGGAGGGAGTGGAGTCCTATGCCCGTGCGGTCGAGGAACTGCGTGCCAAGTGCGGTATCCCCGCCTCCTTCCAGGAGGAGGGTGTGGACGAGGCGGCCTTCCTGGCGGCTCTGCCGCAGCAGGCGATGAACGCGTACGCCGATCAGTGCGCGCCCGCCAATCCCCGGATGCCGATGATCGATGAGATGCAGCAGCTCATGCGGCAGGCGTACTACGGCGCGACCAGCCACTGACGAGCCGCAGGTTCGAACTCAGCGCTTCGGCCAGTACCAGAGCGGCTCGTCCAGCAGGCTTTCCCGGCCCGCCACCGTCGTTCGGCCCGACTCCTTGAGCAGTTCTATGGAGTTGACGTCGACGCGGTGGCGGGCCGCTCCCTTCGCCACCGCTTCGGCCAGTTCCTGGGCGTGGGTCACCAGGACGACCTGGGTGTCGTCCGTCGCGGCGACGATCAGGTCGGCGAGCGGGCGGAGCAGGTCGGGGTGCAGGCTCGTCTCCGGCTCGTTGAGGACGAGGAGGGACGGCGGGCGTGGGGTGAGGAGCGCGGCGGTCCACAGCAGGTAGCGCAGGGTGCCGTCGGACAGTTCGGCAGGGCCCAGGGGGCGCAGCAGGCCGCGCTGGTGCAGTTGGACTTCGAAGCGCCCTCCGTTGTCGACGACGCGGACCCGGCTGCCGGGGAAGGCGGCCGCCACCGCCTCGTCGAGCGCCACGTCGTCGCCGATCTCGCGGATGGTCTGCAGGGCCGCCGCCAGGTCCGCGCCGTCGTGGGTGAGGACGGGGGTGCGGGTGCCGATGCGGGCGGCGCGGGCGGGCGCGTCGGCGTCGGTGCGCACGTGGTCGTAGAACCGCCAGGAGCGGATCAGCTCGCGCAGCCGCAGCAGGTCGGGGGCGAGCTGGGGGTCGGCGAACTCGCTGAGCATGCTGTCGTACGGCTTGATGCCCTGGGAGCGGTGCCAGCCGCCGTCGGCCGTGCGGGTGCGCACGGCGGGGCCCGCGCGGTCGCAGAGCAGCGCGGCGGTCCGCAGCACGGGCCCGGCCCAGGTGGACTCGCGCTTGATCTCGGGGTCGAGGGCGAACATGGAGGGCGCGCCGCCAGGGCCCGAGCCGCTGGACTGGGGGACGCCGAAGTCGACCGCGTACCCGAACTCGTCCCCGGCGAAGCCCAGTTTGAGCCCGGCGGGCTCCGCCTTGCGCTCGCCCGCCCACATGGCGGACGGCAGGCCGCCCTCGCGGGCCAGGGCCGCGACCGCGCCGCCGGTGGCGGAGTCGGCGAGCAGCCGCAGGGCGCGGTACAGGCTGGACTTTCCCGTGCCGTTGGCGCCGGTGATCACGTTCAGCCGGTCCAGCGGGACGATCAGCTTGCGCAGGGAGCGGTAGTTCTCGACGGCGAGTGTGCGGATCATGCGTCTCAGCCTCGCACCCGGGTCTGACAATCGGGTCTGACCCTTTTCAGCTCTCCGGCCGGACGTCCGGGGCGTCCGGCGCGAGGAAGCGGCCCATCGGCAGGACGGGGCGGCCCCAGGTGGACGCCATCACCTGGCCCGCGAGCAGGTAGAGCGCCCCGGCGCTCGCGCCGAGCCCGAACCAGCCCGCGACCCGGTTCCAGCCGACCGACCCCGTGAAGCCGTTGCAGGTCATCGCCACGAACACGACGAGGACGCAGGTGAAGGTGAGCAGCAGCGCCAGATGGATGCGGAAGCTCGCCAGCCACAGCACGAAGACCACGAACACCCAGGGCAGGGTGAACAGCCCCATCGTGTCGCCCCGCAGCGACGGGTCGAGGCCGGGAAGCACCCAGAGCAGCATCAGCGACTTCGCCATCCAGAAGAGCCCGAAGCCGCCGAAGACCGTGGCGTGCCAGGTGTCGCCGCGCTGTGCCTGGAAGAGCCCGGCGAGCAGCTGCGCGAGCCCGCCGATGAAGAAGCCCACCAGGGGCACGACCGAGTGCAGGAGCTTCTCGGGGAAGACGCCCGCGTCGATGCCGGTGGCGATCATCGTGACGACGATGAAGCCGGTGAGCCCGAGCGGGCCCAGCTGGGCCTGCGCGGTGGGCTCCATCCGTTTGACGGAGACGGCCTGGGCCGCGGGGCCCGTGCGGTGCGGAAGGTTCACGCGGCGCCTTTGCCGAACCCGCTGGCGGTCAGGTCGATCGAGCCGCTGCTGCTCCTGCTCCCGCGCCGGGCGGACAGGGCGATGGTGACGGCGACGCCGAGCACCGCCCAGGCGACCAGGACCAGGAGCGGTCCGGTGACCGCGTTCCCCTCGAAGTACGCGATGGAGCGCGCCACCCAGGTGCCCGCGCCCGGCGGCAGCCAGGGCCCGATCGCCTCCCAGAAGGGCGGCAGCATCGGCAGCGGGAAGGCGCCGCCCGCGCTCGGGTTGCCCGCGATGACGACGAGGAGGACGGCGAGGCCGATGCCCACGATGCCGGTGAGCGACTGCAGGGCGAGCGTGAGCGCGCCGACCCCGAAGGTCAGCAGGGCGCCGAGGCCCCACAGGCCCATGATGCTGCCGGGCAGGGCGCCGAGGATCGGCCCGATGATGATCGCGCCGCCGAGTCCGCCGACGATCGAGAAGAGCGCCATGGTGCCGAGCCTGATCACCGCGCGCGGCACGTTGGCGGCCCGGGAGCCCGCGCTGATGGCGAGGATCGAGGCGCACAGGTAGCCGCCGACGCACCAGCCGACGACCAGGTAGAACGAGGAGAGCCCGTTGAAGTCCTGCTTCGACGCGGGGGCCACGTCGACGGTCTTCACCGAGCGCTTCTCGGCGCCCTCGACCTTGGCGGTGAGCTCCACCAGGGTCCTGGAGAGGGCGGTGCCGCCGCCGGAGGCGACCAGGAGGGTGTCGGTCGTGCCGCGCGGGTCGACGATCAGCGCGCCGTCGATGTCCCTGTTCATGATCTTGTGGCGGGCGACGCCCTCGTTCTCGACCACCCGGGGGTCGAGCGGTTCGCCGGGGAGCTTCTTCAGCCGGTCGGCGGTCTGCTGGGCCGCGTCCCCCGGGGCGACCACTCCGAAGGACACGTCCTTCGGTTTCGGGTTGTGCAGGGCCCCTACGTAGGAGGCGATGAACAGCAGTTGCAGGGCGAGTACGCCGATGACGAGCAAGGCTGCTCGCGGAGTGACGGCGCTCTTCAATTCGTCGGCGAACCTCATGCCTCCACGCTCCGGGGCTTCGAGCGTTTCCGCAGGTGGGATGGGCCGAACGGACGACAGGAGCGGGGCGGTAGTGCCCTCGATCGGTTAATCGAACATTCGTGTCGTACGTGAGTTCGAAACTGGTCTATGGTGGAGAGAGGGGGCTGCGAGGTCGGATCGGTTCAGGGTTACAGGAGGTGCGTGTGCCGGGGTTCACGCATCTGCACACCGTCTCCGGGTTCTCCCTGCGCTATGGCGCGTCGCACCCGGAGCGGCTGGCCGAGCGCGCCGCCGAGCGGGGCATGGACGCCCTCGCGCTCACCGACAGGGACACCCTCGCGGGCGCCGTCCGGTTCGCCAAGGCCTGCGCCAAGGCGGGCGTGCGGCCGCTGTTCGGCGCCGAGCTCGCGGTGGGGGAGCCCGCCCCGCCACGGGGCGAGCGGCGCCGCGCCCCCGTGCGCGGCGGTGCCTTCATCGACGAGTCGACCCCGCGCGTGACCTTCCTCGCCCGCGACGGCGCCACCGGCTGGGCCGCGCTCTGCCGCCTCGTCACCGCCGCGCACCGCGCCCCGGAGGGGCAGCCCGTGCTGCCGTGGCAGGAGAACCACGGGGACGGCCTGACCGTGCTGCTCGGCCCCGCGTCCGACGTGGGGCGCGCGCTCGCCGCCGGACGTCCCGACCGGGCCGCCAGGCTCCTGGCCCCGTGGCGCGAGCGCTACGGCGACGCGCTGCGCCTGGAGTCCGTCTGGCACGGGCGTGAGGGCACGGGGCCGGGATCGCTCCGGCTCGCCGCGCGCACCGTCGGCTTCGCCGCTGAGCAGGGCGTACGTCCGGTCCTGAGCAACGCCGTGCGCTACGCCGACCCGGGGCAGGGCCCCGTCGCCGACGTGCTCGACGCCGCGCGCCGCCTCGTCCCCGTCGATCCGACCAAGGAACTCGACGGCGGCGAGCGGTGGTTGAAGGGCGCGGACGCCATGCTCGGCATCGCCGAACGGGTCGTCGAGGCGGCCGGGTTCCGCCGCGACACCGCCCACCGGCTGATCGAACAGACCCGGGCGGCCGCCGCCGAGTGCCTCGTCGACGCGGAGGACGACATCGGTGTCGGCACCGTGCACTTCCCCGAGCCGCGCCTGGTCGGCGCCGGGCACCGCACCGCGCAGCGCGTCCTGGCGTCACGGGCGGCGGCGGGCATGGTGCTGCGCGGCTACGACCGGGCGGCGGGGGCCCGCGCGTACTGGGAGCGAATGCACCGCGAGCTGGACATCATCGCGTACCACGGCTTCGCGTCCTACTTCCTGACCGTGGCCCAAGTCGTCGACGACGTAAGGGACTTGGGCATCAGGGTCGCCGCACGCGGCTCCGGCGCGGGATCCCTCGTCAACCACCTCATCGGCATCGCGCACGCCGACCCCGTCGAGCACGGCCTTCTCATGGAGCGGTTCCTCTCCAAGCGGCGGTCCGTGCTCCCCGACATCGACATCGACGTCGAGTCGGCCCGCAGGATCGAGGTCTACCGCGCGATCATCGGCCGCTTCGGCACCGAGCGGGTCGCGACGGTCGCGATGCCCGAGACCTACCGGGTGCGCCACGCCGTGCGCGACGTCGGCGCCGCCCTGTCCATGGACCCGGCCGACATCGACCGGATCGCCAAGGCGTTCCCGCACATCCGTGCCCGCGACGCCCGCGCCGCGATGGAGGAGCTGCCCGAACTGCGCGGGATCGCCGAGGAGTTGGGGGACAGGGACCGGCTGTGGGAGCTGGTCGAGGCGCTCGACGCGCTGCCGCGCGGTGTCGCCATGCACCCGTGCGGGGTGCTGCTCTCCGACGCCTCGCTGCTCGCGCGCACGCCCGTCGTGCCGACCAGCGGCGAGGGCCTGCCCATGTCGCAGTTCGACAAGGAGGACGTGGAGGAGCTCGGGCTGCTCAAGCTGGACGTGCTCGGCGTGCGGATGCAGTCGGCGATGGCGCACGCGGTGGGGGAGGTCGAGCGGGCCACGGGGGACCGGGTGGACATCGACGCGGTGCCGCCCGGCGACCCGGCGACGTACCGGCTCATCAAGTCCGCCGAGACGCTGGGCTGCTTCCAGATCGAGTCGCCGGGCCAGCGCGACCTGGTCGGCCGCCTCCAGCCCGCGACCTTCCACGACCTGGTGGTCGACATCTCGCTGTTCCGTCCGGGACCCGTCGCCGCCGACATGGTGCGGCCCTTCATCGAGGCCAGGCACGGCCGCGCGCCCGTCCGCTATCCGCACCCGGATCTCGCCGGGCCGCTGAAGGACACCTACGGCGTCGTCGTCTTCCACGAGCAGATCATCGAGATCGTGGACATCATGACCGGCTGCGGACGCGACGAGGCGGACCGGGTGCGGCGCGGGCTCTCCGATCCCGAGTCGCAGGGCCGGATCCGCTTCTGGTTCGCGCAGCACGCGGCGGCCAGGGGCTATGACGCGGAGACGATCGGCCGCACCTGGGAGATCGTCGAGGCGTTCGGCTCGTACGGCTTCTGCAAGGCGCACGCGGTGGCCTTCGCCGTGCCGACGTACCAGTCGGCGTGGCTGAAGGCCCATCATCCGGCCGCGTTCTACGCAGGGTTGCTCACGCACGACCCCGGGATGTACCCGAAGCGGCTGCTGCTCGCGGACGCGCGGCGGCGCGGGGTGCCGATCCTGCCGCTGGACGTGAACCGGTCCGCGGTCGCTCACCGTATCGAACTGGTGTCTGATAACTCGGAATCCCGAGAGGTCTGGGGCCTGCGCCTCGGGCTCTGTGACGTGCACGGCATCAGCGAGGCCGAGTCCGTGCGGATCGCCGAAGGGCAGCCCTACGCCTCGCTCGTCGACTTCTGGGAGCGGGCCAGGCCCTCGAAGCCGGTCGCGCAGCGGCTCGCGCAGGTCGGCGCGCTCGACGCGTTCGGCGCCAACCGCCGCGATCTGCAACTGCACCTGGCCGAACTGCGGCGGGGCGCGCGCGGCGCGGCGGGCGGCCAACTGCCCCTGGCCGGTGGGCGCGCGACCGCGCCCGCGGGCCTTCCCGACCTGGACGACGCCGAACGGCTCAGCGCCGAACTCGGTGTCCTCGGCATGGACTCGTCCCGCCATCTCATGGGCGACCACGAGGAGTTCCTGCGGGAGCTCGGCGCGCTCTCGGCGCGGCGCCTGCGCGAGGCCGAGCACGGCGCGACCGTCCTGGTGGCGGGCGCCAAGGCCGCCACGCAGACCCCGCCGATCCGCTCCGGCAAGCGGGTCATCTTCACCACCCTCGACGACGGCACGGGCCTGGTCGACCTGGCCTTCTTCGACGACGCGCACGAACGGTGCGCGCACACCGTCTTCCACTCCTGGCTGCTGCTCGTACGCGGCGTGGTGCAGCGCAGGGGCCCGCGCAGCCTCAGCGTGGTCGGCTCGGCCGCGTGGAACCTGGCGGACCTGGTGGAGGTGCGCAAGGAGGGCGGCCTCGACGCGGTGGCGCGGCGCCTGGCGGAACCGGGCCCGGAACCGGGCCCGGAACCGGAGCCGGGGCCCGGGGCGGGGGAGGGGCGCCGCATCCGCATGGCCACGGGCTACGAGATGCACCCCTGGGCGGATCTGCGCCCGGCGGGCGAAGGGACGGCGGGAACGCGGAAGCTGTGGCACCAGAGCCCGGGGAGCGCGGGATGAACACGATCCACACCGCCCACACCGACCAAGCCGTCCACGGCGGCGCGAGCACCCTCTACGTACGCTTCCTGCTGCCCCCCATGCATGAAGCCCTCCTGCCCCAACTGCTCGGCCTGCTCGGTGAGTTCACCCCAGAGGTCGAGGCGCTGCCGCCCGACGCCGCGCTCGTCGACGTGCGCGGCGCGCGGCGGTACTTCGGGCGCGGCGCCGTCGAGCTCGCCGCGCTGATCAGGGTGCGGGCGCTCGCGCTGTACGGAGTGGAGTGCGCGATCGGCGCGGGCCCCGGCCCGATGCTGGCCAGGATGGCCGCGCGCGGGGCCGCCCCCGGGGTGACCCGCGCGGTGCCCGAAGGGGCGGATGGGGTGAGGGAGTTCCTCGCCGAGCGGCCCGTCGGCGAACTGCCGGGCATCGGCCGCGCCACCGCCCGCACCCTGTGCGAGTACGGCCTCGACTCCCTCGGCAAGGTCGCCGCCGCGCCCCTGTCCACCCTGCAGCGGCTCGTCGGCGCCAGGGCGGGCCGCGAGCTGCGCGAGAAGGCGCGGGGCGTCGACCGCGCCCGCGTCGTACCGAACGCCGCCTCGCGCTCCCTCTCCGCCGAACGCCCGTTCCCGCGCGACGATTTGGACCCGTTCCGGCACCGCCGCGCACTGCTCTCGATCGCCGAGGAGCTGGGCGCGGGGATGCGCGGCGACGACCAGGTGTGCCGGACGCTGACCCTCACCGTGCGGTACGCGGACCGCACCACCACGACCAGGACGCGGACGCTGCCCGAGCCGACCGCGCACTCGGTCGCGCTGACCACCACCGCGTACCGCATGTACGAGGCGCTCGCCCTGCAACGGGCCAGGGTGCGCGCCGTCGCCCTGCGCGCCGAGGGCCTCGGCCCCGCCGAACACGCCGCCCATCAGCTGACGTTCGACCCGGTGGACGAGCGGTCCCGCAGGATCGAGGAGGTGGCCGACCGGGCGCGGGAGAGGTTCGGCCCGGGCGCGATCGTGCCGGGGACACTGGCGGCGTAGGGCCCGCGGCCCGGCCGCGAGGACCGCGCCAGTGACCACTGGAACTTTTTACTGACGCGTAACTTCACTCTTCGCGTACCGGCCCCTAGCTTGGCATGCGCACGGCACATCCTCGTGATCCGGATCACAGGGCTCACCCCCCCGCAACTCCCTTGAGCCGCAAGGAGATCACACGATGCTGCCCTGGAGACGAGCGCTGCGCGCGCTCGCCGCCGCCCTGCTCGTCATGGGCGCGGTCACCCTCACCCCTGCCGCCACGGCCGCGGCCGACACGGCGTCGTCCGCGTCGTCGAGCGGCTGGAACGACTACGGCTGCAAGCCGTCCGCCGCCCACCCGCGCCCGGTCGTCCTCGTCCACGGAACCTTCGGGAACTCCATCGACAACTGGCTCGTCCTCGCGCCCTACTTGGTCAAGCGCGGCTACTGCGTCTACTCGCTGGACTACGGGCAGTTGCCCGGCGTGCCCTTCTTCCACGGGCTCGGCCCGATCGACAAGTCGGCCGAGCAGCTGGACGCCTTCGTCGACAAGGTGCTGGCCGCCACGGGCGCGAAGAAGGCGGACCTGGTGGGCCACTCGCAGGGCGGCATGATGCCCCGCCAGTACCTGAAGTTCCTCGGCGGCGCCGACAAGGTGAACGCGCTGATCGGGCTCGCGCCCGACAACCACGGCACCACCCTGCTCGGCCTGACCAAGCTGCTCCCGTACTTCCCCGGCGCCGAGGACCTGCTCGACGCGAAGACCCCGGGACTCGCCGACCAGGTGGCGGGATCGGCGTTCCTGACCAAGCTCAACGAGGGCGGCGACACGGTGCCCGGCGTGCGCTACACCGTCATCTCCACGAAGTACGACGAGGTGGTCACCCCGTACCGCAGCCAGTTCCTGACCGGTCCCGACGTCCACAACGTGACGCTTCAGGACCTGTGCCCCGTCAACCTGGCGGAGCACGTGACGATCGGCATCCTCGACCGCGTCGCCCACCACGAGGTGGCCAACGCGCTCGACCCGGCGCACGCGACGCCGAGCACGTGCCTGTCGTAGCACGTGCCCGGCGTCGCACCCGGCTCAGCGGCCGTGACGGCCCGCCGCGCGGCGGCGGGTCGTGGCGAACATCGCCGCGGCGCCGACGGCGAGGGCGGCGGCACCGCCCATCGCGATGTACGGCGTGGTGCTGTCGCCGCCGGTCTCGGCGAGGTTGTCACCCGCGGCGCTGACCGGCTTCTCGGCGCCGCCGTTCACCTCGGGCTCGTTGCCGGAGGGCGCGTCGGCGGGGGCGGCGGCGTCGGCGCCGGTCTTCGCGTCCGCGTCGCCGTGGCCGTGGTGCTCGACCGTCGACTTCTCCGCGCCCGCCGCGATGTCCTTCTCGGAGGGGGCCGACGCGGTCGGCGCGGAGGCGCCCGAGCCGCCGCTGTCCTTGCCGAAGACGACGTCGGAGCAGGTGTAGAAGGCCTCGGGCGAATCCGAGCGCTGCCAGATCGAGTAGATCAGGTGGCGGCCCGACCTGGCGGGGATCTTCCCGTCGAAGACGTAGTCGCCGTTCTCCATCTTCGGGTCGGTGACGTTCACGAAGGGCTTCGCCTCCAGGTCCGACCACTTCAGGGGCTTGGAGGGGTCGTACGAGTCCTTCGTGAGGTACAGCTCGAAGGAGCCCTTGTGCGGGGCGGTGCCCTTGTAGCGGAAGGTGTGGCCGCCCGCGGCGAGCTTGGTCGAGGGCCAGTCGGCGCGCGGCAGGTCGAGGCCCTTGTACTTGT
Organism: Streptomyces formicae; assembly: GCF_002556545.1. NCBI lineage: Bacteria > Bacillati > Actinomycetota > Actinomycetes > Kitasatosporales > Streptomycetaceae > Streptomyces > Streptomyces formicae. Next base: position 1,985,476 of record NZ_CP022685.1, on the reverse strand, counting down.
CGTTGCCCGCGCTGCACAGCTTGCCGTCGGGGATGATCTCCTTCGACTTGCCCGCGGCGTTGGCGATGTTCACGGCGTTCCAGTCGTAGAACGCCTGGGCGCCGCTGGCGGCGACCGCGGCCTTGCAGGCGGCCGACTTCGGCGCCTCGGGGCCCTCCTGGAAGCAGGCGGAGACCCGGCTGACCGGGTCCGTCATCGACCCGTGCGCGGCGGCGGGCGCGGCCGAGAGGGCGGTCAGGGCCAGCGGGGCGACACCTGCGGCGGCGAGCGCGGCGACCTTGCGACGAGCAGTCATGGGTGGTTCTCCTCAGAGGGCGGTTCAGGGGGCGACCAGAAAGCTAGCCCCTGAAAACCGTGAAATCGCCTGCTGGGGCCGGGGGATGGAGATCCTTATGGTGCGGTTAAGGGAGCGCTAATCAGGGGCTCAGGCTGAGTCCTGGAATGTCCCGCCTCGCGTGTTTCACCGCATCCCCTAGGCTGCTGACACCGGGCGGGCGGCGCCGCGGGAGGGGACGGGGCATGGCGCGGGGCGGTAGCGAGGGAGCGGTCGGCGGGGGAGTCGAGATGACGCGCCTTGGCGGCGGCAGATGGCGGGTCACCCGGCCCTGGCCCGCCGCGCTGCGGCCGTATCTGCACAGTTACGCGGGCTACTGGGAGACGGTGGCCTCGCCCTACCGGGTCCGCCTGGTCCCCACCGGCCGCGCCGTCGTGGTGATCAGCCTGGGGGAGCCGTTCGCCCAGGTGCGCAGGCTGGGGGAGACCGGTCCGGCCGCCGGCGTGGTGGGCTCGCTGGTCTCGGGGCTCGAGGACGGGCCCCGGGTGTGCGACCACCCCGGCGGCCAGGAAGCGATCAGGATCGAACTGACCCCGCTGGGTGCCTACCGGCTGTTCGCCGTGCCGATGCGCGAGTTGACCAACACGCTGGTCGAGCTGCAGGCCGTACTGGGCCCCAGGGCAGGCGAGTTGGTGGAGCGCATCGCGCTCATCGACGACTGGGGAGCCCGGTTCGACCTGCTTGACACCGCGCTCATCGGCAGGCTCGGGCGCGGCCCCGAGCCCGCGCCCGAGGTGCGCCACGCCTGGCGGCTGCTCTCCCGGTCGGGCGGGGCGGTCCCGGTGGCCGGGATCGCCGCCGAAGTGGGCTGGAGCCACGGCCACTTGGTCCGCCGCTTCACCGAACAGGTCGGTCTCACACCGAAGACGTCCGCCCGCGTGCTGCGCTTCCACCGGGCCGTGCGGCTGCTCGCCCGCGAGACCGCGAACCTCCACGAGGTGGCCGCCGTCTGCGGCTTCTACGACCAGGCCCACCTCAACCGCGAGTTCCGTGCCCTGGCCGACCTCACCCCCGGCAGGCTGGCGGCCGGGCGCCTCGCGGAGGGGGCCGTGCCACTTCAGGACGGGTGAGCGGCGAGGTCAAATTTGTCCAAGCCAGCCCGTCCGCACGTCGCTAGGGTCCCCGACTGTGATCTTCAGGCCGATGGCCTGGGCCAGTACTCCGGTGCTCCGCACCGGCACGTCAGGGGGACCCCGATGGCACAGCAGAATCAGCCCGCACGCCGCGGGCGCTGGGAGCGCTACAAGGTGACGGGCCCGTTCTCGCCCCAGGACCTGGCTGGGCTGTGGGGAGCCATCGCGGGCGTCGTGCTCCTCGCCGTACTGCTCGGCTGGGCGCTCGACATGAAGGGCGGTGTGGTGATCGTCGCCGCGATCCCGTTCATCTCGTCCTGGTTCGACTCCAAGCGCATCCTCTTCCAGTTCGACGCCGCGGGCGCCCGGGTCGGCAACGTGCTGCTGCCCTGGAACGACGTCACCCAGTTCGTCGTGGCCGTGCCTCCCGGCAGCGAGGAGGTCCTGATCGGCGCACGGCTGCGGCAGAGCGCGACGCTCCCGGCGGGGGCACGGGTCCCGCAGGCGCACCCGGACATGCCCGCACCGCTGTACGTGGCCGTTCAGCGGCACAAGTTCGACCTGGCCAAGATGGTCACCAAGGCCCGCAAGTACGCCCCGGCGCACGTTCAGATCATCGTCGCCGAGCCGTCCGGGGAACGGGTCGCCTCCTGAGCGCCTCGACGGCCCTGAGCGCCCTGAGCGCTCACCCCAGCCACCGGTACTGCCGCTCGGGCCGCCCCGTCCCTCCGTACCGGAGCGAGACATCGGCCCGCCCGGTCTCCGCGAAGAACTCCAGGTAGCGGCGCGCGCTCACCCGGGAAAGCGCCCCCGCCTCGGCGCACTCCGAGGCGGAGAGGCCGCCCGGGTGGGCGCGCAGCGTCTGCTCCACCAGCTCCGCCGTGTGCGCGGCGAGCCCCTTCGGCAGTTCCCTGGAGCCCGGCGGGCGAGGGCCGAAGAGCTGGTCGACGTCCTCCTGACGCGCCTCCGCGAGCCCTTCCAGACGCGCCCGAAGAGACGCGGCATGCCTCAACTGCTCTTGTAGAGCAGCCTGGTTGAACGGCTTGATCAGATAGTGCAGGGCGCCCGCCCGCAGCGCGGCCTGCACGATCTCCGCGTCCCGCGCCGCCGTGATGAACAGGGCGTCCACCGGCTGCCGCGCCGGATCCCGCTCCTCGGCCGCCCGCAGCTCGCGCAGCACCGCGATGCCGTCCATGTCGGGCAGGTAGACGTCGAGGAGGACGAGATCGGGGCGCAGGCGCTCCACCGCGCCGACCGCTTCGGCGCCGCTGTGGGCCACGCCCACCACGGTGAACCCGTCCATCGACGCCACGTACCGACTGTGCAGCTTGGCGACCATGAAGTCGTCGTCCACGACCAGCACCCTTGTCATCGCCGCAGGCTATGGGCGCGACCACAACGACCACAACGTCCGTTGATTCCGGAAGAGAGACAGGTTGTTAACGCGCGGGCAACATGTGGGCCACCTCACACCCGACTACGTACCGACAGGTGGTGGCACACGTGCGCCTGCGCACACCCCTCGCCCTGCTCGGGGCCGCACTCCTCGTGCTCGTCGCGCCGCCGCTGCTCACCACGGGCAGCGGCGCCGAGACCGGCACCCAGATCCCCGGCCTGCGCCTCATGGTCCCCAACACGCCCGGCGGCGGCTACGACATCACCGCCCGCACCGCGGCGAAGAACGCCGAGGACGCCGAACTCACCCACAACATCGAGGTGTTCAACCTGCCGGGCGCGGGCGGCACCGTCGGCCTGACCCGCCTCGTCGGCGAGCACGGCAACGGCAAGCTCGCGATGTCCATGGGCCTCGGCGTGGTGGGCGCCGCACGCTCCAACCACTCCCCGAAGACCCTCGCGGACACCACGCCGATCGCCCGGCTCACCGAGGAGCAGGACGTCGTCGTGGTCGCGAAGAACTCCCCGTACCAGACCATCGACCAGCTCGTCGCGGCCTGGAAGAAGAACCCGGGCAAGCTCCCCGTGGGCGGCGGCTCCTCGCCCGGCGGGCCCGACCACCTCGCGCCGATGCTGATGGCGCGCGCCGCCGGGATCGCCCCCAAGCAGGTCAACTACGTGCCGTTCGACGGCGGCGGCGAACTGCTCGCGTCCATCCTCGGCAGCAAGGTCGCCTTCGGCGTCTCCGGCGTCGGCGAATACCTGGACCAGATCAAGTCGGGCGAACTGCGCCTGCTCGCCGTCACCGGGCCGAAGCGGGTGAAGGGCCTGGACGGACCCACCCTCAAGGAGTCCGGCTACGACGTGAACTTCACCAACTGGCGCGGCATCGTCGCCCCGCCGGGACTCAGCGACGCCGAACGCAAGAAGCTCACCGGCCTCATCAGGAAGCTGCACGCCTCGCCCGAATGGAAGAAGTCCCTCAGGACGAACGGCTGGGACGACGCCTTCTTGACCGGCGACGCGTTCGGCGACTTCCTGGCAGCCCAGGACAAGCGCGTCGTGTCCGTACTGAAGGAGCTGGGGCTGTGACCGCCACCGAACTCCCCGAGCGGCCCGAGCAGGAGGCGCGCGGCCGCCGCTCCTGGCTGCGCGAACACTCCGAACTCGGCGTCTGCGTCCTGCTGTTGGCACTCGGCGTGCTCGTCCTCACCGACGCGCTCACCATGGACGTCGAGATCACCCAGCGCGGCCCCGTCGGACCCAAGACCGTGCCGGTCGTCGTCGGCGTCGGGCTGCTCGTCGTCGCCGTGCTGCTCGCCGTCGACGTCCTGCGCGGCGGGCGCGGCGAGGCCGAGGGCGGCGAGGACATCGACCTGTCCGAGCCCGCCGACTGGCGCACCGTGCTCCTGCTCGCGGGCGTCTTCCTCGCCACCGCCGTCCTCATCGAACCGCTCGGCTTCCCGATCGCGGGCGCCCTGCTCTTCTGGGGCTCCGCCTACGCGCTGGGCAGCCGCCACCTCGACCGCGATCCGCTGATCGCCGCGGGACTCTCCGTCGTCACGTACGAAGTCTTCAACAACCTGCTCGGCGTGCCCCTGCCCGGCGGGCCCCTGATGGGAGTGCTGTGACATGAACGCCTTCACCTCCCTGATGGACGGCTTCGGCACCGCCCTCACCCCGATCAACCTCCTGTGGGCCGCGATCGGCGTCCTCCTCGGCACCGCGATCGGCGTCCTGCCCGGCATCGGCCCCGCGATGGCGGTGGCCCTGCTGCTCCCGGTGACGTACGGACTCGAACCCACCGGCGCGTTCATCATGTTCGCCGGCATCTACTACGGAGCGATGTTCGGCGGCTCCACGACCTCCATCCTGCTCAATACGCCAGGGGAGAGCGCGGCCGTCGTCGCCGCCATGGAAGGCCATCCCATGGCCAAGTCGGGGCGCGGCGCACAGGCGCTCGCCGCCGCGGCCATCGGGCACTTCGCGGGCGGCATGATCGGCACGCTCCTCCTGGTCGCGCTCGCGCCGACCGTCGCCGACCTCGCCGTGGACATCGGCGCGCCCGACTACTTCGCCATCATGGTGCTCGCCTTCATCGCGGTCACCTCCGTGCTCGGCTCCTCCCGCGTCCGAGGGCTCGCCTCGCTCCTGATCGGCCTGACCATCGGCCTGGTCGGACTCGACCAGATGACCGGACAGCAGCGGCTCACCTTCGGCTCGCTCCAACTCGCCGACGGCATCGACGTGGTGATCGTCGCGGTCGGCCTCTTCGCGATCGGCGAGGCCCTGTGGGTCGCCGCCCACCTGCGCCGCTCCGGCGCCGAGGCGATCCCCGTCGGCCGCCCCTGGCTCGGCAGGAAGGACGTCAAGCGCACCTGGAAGTCCTGGCTGCGCGGCCCCCTCATCGGCTTCCCCTTCGGCGCGATCCCTGCGGGCGGCGCGGAGATCCCGACCTTCCTCTCCTACGTCACGGAGAAGCGCCTGTCCCCGCACAAGGACGAGTTCGGCAAGGGCGCCATCGAAGGCGTCGCGGGCCCCGAGTCCGCGGCCTCCGCGTCGGCGGCGGGCACCCTCGTCTCCATGCTGACGCTCGGCCTGCCCACCACGGCCGTCGCGGCCGTGATGCTCGCCGCGTTCCAGCAGTACGGCATCCAGCCGGGACCGCTGCTCTTCGAACGCGAACCCGACCTGGTCTGGGGCCTGATCGCGTCCCTGTTCGTCGGCATGGTGCTGCTGCTCGCCCTCAACCTGCCGCTCGCCCCGGTCTGGGCGAAGCTCCTGCGCATCCCCAGGCCCTACCTCTACGCGGGCATCCTGTTCTTCGCGGCCGTCGGCGCCTACGCCGTCGGCGGTGAGCCGCTCGACCTCGTCATCCTGCTGGTCATCGGCCTGATCGGCTTCGGCATGCGGCGCTACGGACTGCCGATCCTGCCCGCCGTCATCGGCGTCATCCTCGGCCCGAACGCCGAGCAACAGCTGCGCCGCGCCCTGCAGATCAGCGACGGCAGCGTGCGCGGCCTCGTCGACACACCGTTCTCCGTGACGGTCTATGGCCTCATCGTCCTGATCGTGGCGTGGCCCTTGGTGAAGAAGGCGGTGGTGCGGGCGCGCCGACGTGGCGTAGACGTAGAGGCATGACCGACGACATCCGCCTCGCCACCGCCGCCGACGTACCCGCCGTGCGGGCGGTGACCGACGCGGCGTACCACCACTACATCGAGCGGATCGGGGTGGTGCCCGCGCCGATGGAGGCCGACCACGCCGCGGACGTGGCGGCGGGGCGGGTGTACGTCACAGGGGACCCGGTGACCGGCCTCCTGGTGCTCGTCCCCCGGCCGTACGAGGGCCGTCTCCTCCTGGAGTCGATCGCGGTCCACCCCGATGCCGCGGGGCAGGGGGTGGGCCGACGACTGCTCGCCTTCGTGGAGGCACACGCGCGTGCGCTCGGCTTCATCGAAGTCACGCTCTACACCAACGCGTTGATGTGGGAGAACCAGAAGATCTATCCCCGGTACGGGTACGAGGTCGTGGAGCGGCGCGTGGACGGTCCCTACGACCGGGTGCACTACCGCAAGCGACTGCCGCGGCCGTCCGGGGAGTCCGGGGACTGAGGCCACCCGCCGGGCTCAGCCGTCCGGCCACCAGGTGCGCTGGATGTCCTTGCGGACCTCCGGCCTCTCATGCGGCCGGGACTCGGCCTCCTGACGCTCCCGCACTCGGCGGGTGACGGGTCGGCCAACGGGCTTGTGCGTGGTCACTCGGCGCATGGCTGCCTCCCTCTCCCTATCCGATGTCCATTTCCGAGGTGGCGTAGACCTCCATGGACACGCTTTTCTGATTTGTCAGTGGCGAGTGCCACGATCGGGACATGACGAGCAACGAGGGTCCCGGAGCCATCGATTGGGACGCGGCCGCGGCCACGTTCGACGACGAGCCGGACCACGGCCTGCGCGACGGGGACGTGCGGGCGGCCTGGGCCGAGCGGCTGCGGGAGTGGCTGCCGAGGACACCCGGCGAGGTGCTCGACCTCGGCTGCGGCACCGGCAGCCTCGCCCTGCTCGCCGCCGAGCAGGGCCACCGCGTCACGGGAGTCGACCGCGCGCCGGGGATGGTGGCCAGGGCCCGCGAGAAGCTGGCGGGCCACACCGCCGACGTGCTGCTCGGCGACGCGAGCCTGCCACCGGTCGGCGACCGGTGGTTCGACGCGGTCGTCGCCCGCCACGTCCTGTGGACGCTCCCCGACCCGGAGGCGGCCCTGCGCCACTGGCGCACGCTGCTGCGCCCCGGCGGCCGTCTGATCCTGATCGAGGGCGTCTGGGGCACGGTGAGCCCCGTCGGACTCCCGATGTCGCGACTGGTGCGGGCCCTCACCCCGCTCGTCCCGCGCCTGCACTCCGAGCGCCTCTCGGGGGACGCGCGGCTGTGGGGCGGTCCTGTGGACGATGAGCGCTACGCCCTGGTGGCCTCCCTGCCGACCGCGCCGCCCCGCCACCGGGAGGTCGTCGACGTCCACCTGATCCTGCTCAGGGGCGACGAGGTCCTCCTCTCCAGACGGGCCAATACCGGCTACGGGGACGGCTTGTGGCACCTCCCCTCGGGACACGTGGAGGACGGCGAGGACGTCCGCGCGGCACTGCTCCGCGAGACCCGCGAGGAGATCGCCGTCGACCTGGCCCCCCAGGACGTCCGGGTGGAACTGGTCATGCAGCACAGGGGCCCTGCGGGCGCGCCGAGGACGGGCTGGTTCTTCGCGGCGGAGCATCGGTCGGAGCGTGCCCCGGTCAACGCCGAGCCGGACAAGTGCGCGGAGCTCGCCTGGCATCCGCTGGGCGCGTTGCCCGAGGACATGGTGGCGTACTGCCGCGCGGGCCTCGCGGCCTGGCGGGCGGGCGAGCGGTTCGTCCTGCACTGGCAGCACGACGCGGAGAGCGTCGCGTACGACGAGGGGCGCACCGCCGCGCCGGTCCCGCTGGCCCCCGCGCGGGCGGGCGGAGTCCACCACGTGGAGCTGTGGGTGCCCGACCTCGCGGCGGCGGAGGTCTCCTGGGGGTGGCTGCTCGGCGCGCTGGGCCACGTCCCGTACCAGCGCTGGGAGCACGGCCGCAGCTGGCGGCGCGAGGGCACCTACGTCGTGCTGGAACACTCGCCGGACCTGCGGCCGGGCCGCCACGACCGGCGGCGGGCAGGACTGAACCACCTCGCGTTCCACGTGGCGGACCGAGACCACCTCGACCGGCTGGTGGCCGCCGCGCCCGGCCGGGGCTGGACCCTGCTCTTCCCGGAACGCCATCCGCACGCGGGCGGCGAAGGGCAGTACGCGGCCTACCTGGAGGACGGGCAGGGCTATGAGGTCGAGCTGGTCGCGGAGTAGCCCGACGGCCCGGATCCGGACCCGGTCAGAGCGTGCCGAAGCCCTCCGCGCGGGCCAGGGCCTCCAGGTCGTCCAGGGCCCGCACCGCCGCCTCGGCCGCCGCCGGATCCGTGGTGGCGAGGCCGCTCTCCGCGAACTCGTCCTCGTCCAGGCGCAGGATCGTGGCGCCGTCCGCGGAGACCCACAGGTCCAGGTCCAGGTCCTCCACCGTGAGGGTGTCGCCGGTGCGGACCGTGGGGCGGGTGACGTCGCAGTACCAGCCCTTGAGGGTGCCGTCCGCGGCGTACACCTCCTTGATCGCGTACCAGCGGTCGCGCCAGTAGTGCTCGGTGAAGACGTCGCCGGGCTCGAAGCGCACGAAGCCGAAGTCGCGGACGTGCGGGGCCGCCCAGGGCGCCCGGACGGTGAGCTTGGTGCCGTCGTCGGCCAGGAGCTCCGCCGGGTAGCGGATCTTGGTGCGGCCCGCCTTGACCAGGGCCACCCGCACGGTCGCGTGGCGTGCCTCAGCCGAGGTCCCTGACATGGCGCACCTCCGTCCCGCAGATCTCGTACCCGAACCACTCGTTGATCGCCAGCATCGGCTCGTTGCCCGCGTCGTTGCCGGTGAACGCCTCCGTGCAGCCCGCCTCCCTCGCGCGGTGCAGGGAGTCGTTCTTGGCGAGCTTGGCCAGGCCCTTGCCCCGGTGGGCGCGCGCCGTGCCGGTCATGCCGGACGCGTAGCGGCCCGCGCCGTCGGTGCGGGCCAGGCTGAACGCCGCGGGACGTCCTTCGACCAGGGCCACCGTGGTGAGCTCGCGGCTCACCAGCGGGTGGTGCCAGGTCTCGGCGAGCCAGTGCGCGTAGTCCGTGAACTCCGCGGCGATGTCGCCCGGTTCGTCCGCGACCGTCTCCGCGTCCAGGTCGAACAGCGGCCGCGCGTCGTCCGCGAACACCGAACCGCTGACCAGCTCGACCCCGGCGGGCGGCCCCTGACGGGGCGGCAGCGTGCCGTGTGCCAGGTCCAGGCGCAGGAAGTGCGCGGACCGGCTCGCCCGGTAGCCGTGGCGGTCGGCGAAGGCGAGGTTCGCGGGGTCGTCCATCACCCACGAGTAGACGGTGGTCGTGCCCTCGCCCGCCAGGTACTCCTCCGCCGTGCGCAGGAGCAGCGTCCCCGCGCCCGCGCCGCGCCGGTCCGGGTGGACGTAGACGTTGGCGTAGCCCTGCCCGGGCTCCGGGCTGTCGTACGCCAGGCCCACCTGCGCCGTGCCGATGATCTCGCCGTCCACCTCGGCGATCAACTGCCGGTAGCCGGAGTCGGGATGGGCGTGCGCGCGGTCGAAGGCGACCGACTCGGGAGTGGCGAGCATGGCGGGCACGGCGGCCCGGCGCACGGCGGCGAAACCCGCGGCGTCCCCCGGGAGATCGGGACTCAGGGTTCGGACGATCACTGTCATGGAGCCGCACGGTACGCGCGGTGTGCGCCGGGGTGCCTCCCATTTTCCGCGCGTGCGGGACAATCGGTCCGTGACTGTGAAGATCGACATCGACGGGGGCGCGAGCGACGCGCCGTACGAGCAGGTGCGGGCCCAGATCGCCGGGCAGGCGAGGTCGGGGGCGCTGCCCGTCGGCTACAAGCTGCCGACGGTGCGGGGGCTCGCGGAGTCGCTGGGGCTCGCGGCGAACACGGTGGCGAAGGCGTATCGGGCGCTCGAGGCGGACGGGGTGATCGAGACGCGGGGGCGGAACGGGACGTTCGTCGCTGCGGCGGGGGAGGGGGCGGTGCGGGAGGCGTCTGCCGCGGCGCAGTCGTACGCCGAGCGCGTCCGACGCCTCGGGCTCTCCGAGGCCGACGCGCTCGCCGCGGCGCGGGACGCACTGCGTGCGGCCTACGGGGCTTCTGGCTGAGGCGCCCCGTAAGGGGCGCGGGGAACTGCGCGACCAGCCCGGACGCGGCCGCGGATGCCCACTGCGAGGTGCTCCCTGCCACGGAAAGCGGTACTCGGCACCGGGGGTTGTGCCCACCCGTTCCGCCGTGCGGAACGCCTGCCCACAACAGGGGGCGCCTGCCCGCGATGGGCGCTACAGGTACAGGCCCCCGTCCGCCCCCTCCCGTTGGTCCGGGACCGACGTCGGGGTCGTGCCGCGCCGCAAGGCGAAGAGTTCGGCGAGGGTCGCGCCCTCGCGGGAGAGACCCTCCTCCGTGCCGAGCCACTCCACCGACTCGGTCCGGGTCAGCGGCCCGACCTCGATGCGGGCCAGGCAGCGGCCGGGACGGACGACGGCGGGATGCAGCCGCTCCAGGTCCTCGTTGGTCGTGACGCCCACGAGGACGTTGCGCCCCTGCCCGAGGAGCCCGTCCGTGAGGTTGAGCAGCCGCGAGAGAGCCTGCCCCGCCGTGTGCTTCGCCTCGCCGCGGATCAGCTCGTCGCAGTCCTCGAGGAGCAGCAGCCGCCACCGCCCCTTCGCCGTGCCGTCGTCCTCGCCGATCGCGATGTCCATCAGGTAGCCGACGTCGGAGAACAGGCGCTCCGGGTCCAGGACGCAGTCCACCTGGCACCAGTCGCGCCAGGAGCGCGCGAGCGTCCGCAGCGCCGTCGTCTTGCCCGTGCCCGGCGGGCCGTGCAGCAGCAGGAGGCGGCCCGCGATGTCCTCGGGCGTGGTCTTCATCAGCTTGTCCATGGCCTCGGCGACCGGCGCCGTGTAGTTGGGCCTGACCTCGTCCCACGTGCCGGCCGAGATCTGCCGCGTCGTACGGTGCGGGCCGCGCCGGGGGGAGACGTACCAGAAGCCCATGGTGACGTTCTCCGGCTGCGGCTCCGGCTCGTCCTGTGCGCCGTCCGTGGCCTGCCCGAGGACCTTCTGGGCCAGATCGGCGGTGGTCGCCGTCACTGTGACGTCCGCGCCCCGGTTCCAGCGGGAGATCAGCAGCGTCCAGCCGTCCCCCTCGGCGAGCGTCGCGCTGCGGTCGTCGTCGCGGGCGGCCCGCAGCACCGTCGCCCCCGGCGGAAGCAGCGTGGAACCGGACTTGACGCGGTCGATGTTGGCGCTGTGCGAGAAGGGCTGCTCGCCCGTGGCGAAGCGGCCGAGGAAGAGGGCGTCCACGACATCCGACGGGGAGTCGCTGTCGTCGACGTTGAGCCGGATCGGCAGGGTGTCCTGAGGGTTCGCAGACATGCCGCCATGATCCGGCACGCACGCGTGCTTGTGCATCCGGTTTCCGTAGTGAGTCCCTTGTGTCCCGGTCCGGGCGTTGTTACACAGTGGTGGTCCGGAACGCGCCCCACCGCCAACTCACCCCGATACCCTTGCCCTTGATGGCACGCCATGGGTGGAATTCGGACGCGTTGCGGTGGCGGCTCACCGCACTGATCGGCGTAGCTCTGGCCGCGCTGGCCCTGGTGGTCACCCTGCTCGACACGTTCCCCGGGGACGGGGCGGGCACGCGCGGCACCACCCGTGACGGGGACAAGGTGCACGGCACGCCCGCCGTCCCGCCCGGCGACGCGAGCGCCGAGGTCGGCTGGGGCTTCACCCACACCCAGTACAGCGCGGACGAGGGCGACGCGCGCGCCACGGACCGCGTACGGAAGGAACTCGCGGACCAGGGGCGGCCGATCCCGCAGATCCAGCACATCATGGGCTGGGGCGCGGGCAATCCGGAGCCGGTGCAGGGCCGCTACGACTTCTCCGAGATGGACCGCAGGGTGGACTTCGTCCGGGGGACCGACGGCACGCCCGTGGTCACCCTGTGCTGCGCACCCGACTGGATGAAGGGCGGCAAGCCCGGCGCGGACAACACCGACTGGAGCCAGCAGTCCCTGGAGACGGCCCCGGAGCGCGCGCACTACAAGGACTTCGCACGGCTCGCGGCCACCGTCGCCAAGCGCTACCCGGACGTACGCCACTTCATCGTGTGGAACGAGTTCAAGGGCTTCTGGAACAACGAGCGGGGCCGCTGGGACTACGAGGGGTACACGGAGCTCTACAACCTCGTCTACAAGGAGCTCAAGAAGGTCAACAAGGACATCATGGTCGGCGGTCCCTACGTGGTGATGGACAGCTTCGACCCGCGTCAGAGCGAGGGCACGTCGACGACGGTCAAGGGTCCCTGGGGCCGCATGGACCAGCGGGCCCTCGACGCCTTCGACTACTGGAACAAGCACAAGGCGGGCGCGGACTTCGTCGTCGTCGACGGCTCCAGCTACACCGAGGACGACGAGATGCTCCCCGACGAGTTCCGGGCCACCGACAAGCTCACGGCCGTCAGCGAATGGGTGCGGGCGCGGACCGGTGACCTGCCGCTGTGGTGGGCCGAGTACTACGTGGAGCCCGGCGACAGCCAGGACGACCGCGACGACTGGACCGAGGACCACCGCGTCGCCGTGCAGGCATCGGGCCTGATGGCGATGGCCCGCGGCGGCGCCACCAGCGGCTTCTACTGGAACCCGCAGAAGCGGGGCGAGAAGTGCGCGGGCTGTCTGTGGACCGCCACGCAACTGGACGACGGCGGAGCCGAGTTGCCCATGCTCGGGCTCATCGAGCGGTTCGGCAAGGAGTTCGGGCCCGGCACGACGTACGAGAAGGTCTCCGTCGCCGCCGACGACCGGCCGAACGTACGCGTCATCGCCGACCGCGACGTGGCCCTGGTGGTGAACACCCTGGACCGCCCGATCAGCGCGAAGGTGGACGGGCAGCGGTTCGCGATGAAGGGGTACGAGGTGAAGTGGCTGAAGCGGTAGGGCACCCCGCGCGGCCCTCCTGCCTCACGCCATCGTCACGAACCGTTGGATCAGCGCGGCGACGAGCACCGCGAGCAGCGGCAGCGAGAACCAGAAGCTGCTCTGCAGCCGCCGCTGCTGCCGCACGCTCGGCGCGGTGGCGACCCGCACCACCTCGCGCGCCGCGAGGAGCAGCACCAGCGCGATCGCGGCGAGCGCGCCCACCACCGACCAGGGCGTCCAGGTCACCTGCGGACCGATCGGTCCCGGGGCGGCCGCGGGGACCTTCCCGTCCGGCTGGTCGCGCAGCGCGTAGATCGTCGCGTCGTCGTTGGTGAAGACCTTCTCGAGCTCCTGGCGGTCGTCGAGGTTGTGCAGGAGCCGCGGCTCCCACGTCCTCGCGTAGCCCGCGTCCAGCTGGAGGTAGACCGACTGGCTGCGGTTGATCATGAGATACGACTGGGGTCCCGCGTCCTTGAGCGCCTTCACCAGGCCGGACACCAGGACCGGATCGGTGGGCGCGAGCGTCGGGACGTACTCGACCTTCTCCATGTCACGGGTGCCCCACGGCATCGCGGGCGTCACGTTGTTGACCGTGTCGTCGCTCATCCAGAGCAGCCGTACCGTCGGGTCGTCGTGCGCGTACACGTACTCCATGGCGCTGACCTCGCCGGGCCTGATCCGTTCGAAGGACTCGTTGCCCCAGCGGGACACCAGGAAGCCGCCCATCAGGACGAGCCCCGCCATCAGCGCGGCGAGCGGCGCGAGGCTCACCCGGTCGCGGTCCCGCTCCTCCAGGGTCAGGCCCGCGCGCGGGAACAGCGCGAGGCCCGCGAGCAGACACGCGCCGGGCAGCGCGAACATGAAGACGCGCAGCGCCATCTCGCCGCCGTACGACTGCATGCCGAAGCCCAGGAACGGCACGAAGGTGAGGACGAGCAGGGAGCGCTCGGTGTACTTGTAGGAGCGCCGCCGCCACCAGCCCCAGCAGCCGAGGGCCAGGACGGTGCCCGCCATCGCCACGCGCGCGTAGAGCACGAGTTGGTGCGTCGAGCTGCCGCCCTCGATGCGCCCGGAGACGGACGAGGACACGTTGCCGCCGACGCCGCCGACCCCGCCGAACAGCTCGTCGAAGTGTCCCGACCAGTACGGCTCGGCGAGGAAGCCCAGCCACACCGCGACGAAGACCCCGAACAGGAGGGGCAGCCCGCGCAGTTCGGAGCGGCCGAACACGACGAGGGCGGTGAGCACGCCGAGCATCACGAACGGCGTGAGCTGGTGCGCGGGGACCGTCGCGGCGAACAGGCCGACGAGGATCAGGAGCAGGATCGCGCGCTCCTTGCGGCCCGTCGGCTCGACCTCGTTCTCGCCGGGCCGCCGCTTGGCCCACAGCACGCGCGGCGCCCGGAACCACACCAGGAGGATCGCGACGAAGGAGAGGTAGAGCAGATACGTGAAGCCCTGCGGCGAGAAGTAGTCCTGGCCGACCCAGCCGCTCAGGACGAAGATCCACAGTCCCGCCCACTTGGCGCGCCAGGCGGCCCGCAGGGAGCGCACGAGCAGGAACATCGGCGCCAGATAGAGCAGTTGCATGGCCAGCGGCCACCAGCGGATCACCTCGGTCATGTCCGAGACGCCGCACGCCCGCGCGACGAAGGTGGCCGCGGCGAAGAACCCCGGCCAGCTCCAGCGCGCGTCCAGGTCGGGCACCGCGGACCCGGTCCTGTCGATGTACTCCATGAAGCCGAGGTGCTGCCAGGCCGTGGCGAACCGGGGCTCGGTCTCGATGACCGCGGGCAGCGCGTGCAGCGACACCACCGTGGCGAGCAGGGTGACCAGGAGCAGGCCCTTGATCGGCTTGTCCATCCAGAGCAGCGCGGCGAACACGATGACCAGGAGGGCGGCACCGGCCAGGGTCGGCGTCGGCAGGACGGAGATCAGGCCGAGCCCGCCCATGCCGTCCAGGTCGGCCTCGCCGAGGCCGAACACCGGCAGCCAGTACAGGGCGAGCGCGACGGCCAGGAGCAGCGCCATGACGAGGACGCGGCGGCGCGGGGTCTTCTCGGGGGCGTCGGGCTCTTCGGGCAACGGCTCCTCGGGCAGCGGCACTTCACTGACGGCGCCGTCGGGACCGTAGGGGCCGGGCGGCGCCTCAGGAGGCGCCTCGGGTTCGGGCTTCTCCACCGGAGCCGACGGCGCCGACTTCACCGAGGAGGACGGACCGGGAGCGGGGGTTCTCAGCGCCCACGTGGGCCGGTGGTCCATGTCGTCCCCCTCGCTCGGCGCCACGGGCCGTACGTCGGGCCTGCGCTCCTGGTGTTCGAAGTCGACCTGCACGGCGAGGTGCAGGGTGTCGGAGTCGAGGGACTCGCGCAGCGCCCACGCGGGCCCGTGCCGCTCCGTGGCCTGGACGCCCGCGCCTCGCGCCCGCACCCGCTCGGCGGGCGCGTCCGGCGTGCCCAGGTCGGCCAAGTCGCCGTCGGGTGCCGTGCCGTCGGCGGTCGCCGCCACGGGGACAGTACGCGTCACGCGGTACAGCTTCGGCGCGGCGATCGCCACGATCACCGCGAGGCTGGAGATCTCCGCGACGCCCGCGCCCGTCAGGCCCATGCGCGGCAGCAGGAGCAGCGTGAGGCCGAGCACCATGACGCACAACAGGCCCTGCAGCCAGGCGATCCCCGAGGTCTTGCTCTGGGCGCGCTGCACCGCGAAGTACGTCTCCATGACGACCCTCAGGAGCGCGCCCACCGCGAACCAGCGCAGCAGCGGGGTCGCGGCCTCCGCGTATCCCTGGCCGAACATGCTGAGTACGAGGGGCGCCGCGAGGAAGAGGGTCCCGCACACCGGCAGCATGATCATCGCCATCCGGCGCAGCGCGGAGCGGGTGTTGGCGGCGAGCAGCGCCGGGTCGTGCGCGCCCTCGACGGTGAGGGAGGCGCCCATGTTGATGGCGAGCAGGTTGATGGTGCCGCCGATGGTGGTGGTGATGTAGAAGTACGCGTTGTCCACCGAGCTGACCTGCGAGGCGACGATCACCGGGACGAGGTAGACGACGGCGAGCGAGAAGAGCGAGCCGGTGTAGTCACCGGCCAGGAAGCGGCCGATCTCGCGCAGCGTCGGCGGGCGCGTCTTGCCCTCGGTGGCCTGCACGTGGCGCGGTACCAGGCGCCGGAAGACCAGCCAGCCGAGCGGGACCACCGAGACGAGGATCGAGGCGACCCAGGAGACGAAGACGCCCGCCGTGGGGATCGCGGCGGCGATCGCGATGAGCAGGCCGAGCTTGGCGACGGAGAAGACGGTGTTGCCGACGGGCACCCACAGCGCGTTGCGCAGGCCCGTCAGGACGCCGTCCTGGAGGGTGAGCAGCGACCAGGCGACGACGGCGAGGACGAAGCCGATGCCGTGCACGGGGCCGTGCAGGAAGCGGTAGGAGGGGCCCCAGAGGTCGAGCGTCAGCAGGAAGACCGCGGCGGCCAGCGCCACGGCCGCCGAACTCCCCGCGTACGTACGGAAGATGAGCCTGCCCGTGGCGCGGCCCGCGATGGGGATGAAGCGCACCAGGGCGCCCGTCAGCGTCAGGGCGGTGAGGCCCGCGAGGAGCTTCATCGCCGCGATCGCCGCCGAGCCCTGGCCGACCGCCGACTCCGAGTAGTACCGGGCGGCGGCCAGCCAGAAGCCGACGCCGAGCACGCCGGAGATGCCCGTGTTCAGCATCAGCGCGTAGGCGTTGCGGAACAGCGGGCTGCCGCCGTCGCCCCGCCCCGGCAGGCGCAGCCTGCGGGGCCTGCCGGACTTGCCGGTCGGCCGCCGCGCCGAAGTGCTCGCGCAGCCGGCGACGTCGGCCTGGGCGGTGGTCGTGTCAGACACGGGAACGGATGGCCTTCCGGCGGACCTGTCGGGCTCGGCGGACCACGGCGTACCCCTTGGTGAGGGCGTGGTCCCTGGCGAAGTTCCGGTGGATCGCGCGGCCCTCGACGAGCCGCTCGAACTCCTCGGTCGCGGTGCTGCGGCGCACCGTGACCCGGCGCAGGGCGTAGGGCCCCTGGGCGCGCCGGGCGAGGGAGTTGCCGACGGCGAGGGACTGGGCGTACCCCGTCTCCCGCACGCGTTCGCGCACCCGGCGGCTGGAGTAGCCGTACGGGAACGCGAGGGAGCGCGGCCGGGTGCCCAGCTCGTCGGTGATGATGTCCCGGCAGGACCGCAGCTCGAACCTGAGCCCCTCGTCGGACAGCTGGTCGAGTTCGGGGTGGGTGTGGCTGTGACCCCCTATCTCGGCGCCCGTCGCGGCGAGTTCGCGCACCTGGTCCCAGTCGAGCATGCGGTCGAGGCCGCCCCCGGTGTCGTACTTCCCGCGCAGCCAGCCCGTGGCGACGAAGACCGTGGAGGCGAAGCCGTGCTTGGCGAGCACGGGCAGCGCGTACCGGTGCACGCCCTCGTAGCCGTCGTCGAAGGTGATCAGGACCGGGCGGTCGGGCAGCGTGCCGCCCGCCGCGCGCCAGGCGGTGGCCAGCTGGTCGGTGGTGAGCGGTGTGAACCCCCGCTCGCCGAGCACCTCCATCTGGCGTGCGAAGGCCTCGGGCGACACCGACAGGTCGTGCGTCGCCTCGTTCGGCACGTGCGCCACCGAGTGGTACATCAGTATCGGCACGGGTCTCTCACTCATGCCGGGCCCCCTCGCCGCCCGTGTCGTCGCCGATCTCCGCCACGGAGAACGTGGCGCCCGCCCTGCGCGCGCGGACGCTCCCGATGACGTACCCGCCCGCCGCGGCGAACACGCCCGTCACGATGGCGCCCGCGCGGGCCGCGCCGCCGGGCCGCCCGAGCACGGCGTCCCGCAGGCCGCGGACGACCCCGGCGGGCAGCACGCGCGTGGTGTAGCGCCGCTCCGACTCCAGGCCCTTGCCGGAGCCGACGCTGCGCGACACCAGGGCCTTGGAGAGGCCCTCGGCGTACGACCGGCTGCGGAAGTAGGGGAACCGCTCCCGCGCGGCGGGCACCCGGTGGTGGATCACCGCGCGGTCGTCCATCAGGAGCACCGCGTCCGGTCTTGCGCGGGTGAGGCGGATGCAGAACTCGGTCTCCTCGCAGCCCAGCGGCCGCTTGTCGCCGTCGCGTCCGATGCCGGTCGCGAAGCCGCCCGCCACCTCGAAGGCGGCACGCCGGAACGCGGCGTTGCCGCCGAGGACGTTGCGCACGCGCACCCGTCCCGCGGGGTGCCCCTTGTACATGCAGCCGACCACCCAGTCGAACTCCTCGGGGAACCAGACGGGCCGCCGCCCGGAGTCCCAGGCGGGCAGGGTGCGGCCGCCGACGGCGAGGACGTCCGGGTCCTCGAACCCCTCGGCGAAGCGCCGCAGCCAGTCCCGCTCGGCGACGGCGTCGTCGTCGAGGAAGGCGATGACGGCGCCCCGGGACGCGGCGATGCCGGTGTTGCGGCCCGCGGAGAGGCCGCGGGGGCCCGCGTTGGCGAGCACCCGCACCCCCTCGGTCTCCTTGTACTCCTTGGTGAGCCGGTCAAGGAGCACGGTGTTGTGGTCGACCACGAGAAGGGTCTCCAGGGCCGTCAGTGACTGCGCGCGCACCGAGGCGACCGCCGCGAGGATGTCCTCCCAGCGGTCCTCGGTGTACACGCAGATGACGACGGAGAGCTCCGCGCTCAAGACGCCTCTCCCTGGCCCTCGCGGAAGGGGAGCCCACGCGAACGCACCCGCTGCGTACGGCGGTTGGAGCGTTCGGCGAGGATCACCTTCAGTACCCGGATGCCGTCCCTGACGGCTCTGAGGTTGCTGGCGCCGTGGATGCGCAGGTACTCGTGGCTGGGGATCTCCTGGACCTTGAGTCCGGCCTTGACGACCCGGATGTTCATCAGGGTCTCGACCTCGAAGCCGGTGCAGTCGAGCTCGATCTTGTCGAGGCAGTGCCGCCAGAAGGCGTTGTAGCCGTAGCACAGGTCGGTGTATCTGGCGCCGAACTTGGCGTTCACGACCGAGCACAGGACGTGGTTGCCGAGCTTGCGGATGGGCGTCATGTCGTCCGTGCCGCCGCCGTTGGCGAACCGCGAGCCCTTGGCGAAGTCCGCTCCCGAGACGAGGGCGGAGACGTAGGAGACGATCTCGCCGCCGTCGGCCGAGCCGTCGGCGTCGACCATCACGATGATGTCGCCCGTGCACGCGGCGAAGCCGGTGATCAGGGCGTCGCCCTTGCCCTTGCCGAGCTGGCGGACGACCTTCACGTCCGGCCACAGCTCGCGGGCGACGGCCACCGTGTCGTCGGTGGAGTTGCCGTCCACGAGGACGACCTCGTGGATCCACTCGGGCAGCGTCTTGAAGACGTACGGAAGGTTCTCCGCCTCGTTCATCGCGGGTATGACGACGCTGACCGGCGGCGTGATCGCCAAGTGTGTGGAGATCGGGCGGTAGTTCCTGGAGATCTCGTTTAACGGATCTTCTTGTCCGGCGTCCGCCGGGCGCACGAAAGAAGTCATGAGTCTGGTGGTCCCTCTCGTCCGGTGGACCGCCCGCCCCCGGGCGGTCCGGTAATTGATCCGGTTCGAAAGGGGGGTTCTCACGTGAACATGACGAAATAGATCTCCGTACATGCCGAGTGAGCTGGCATTTCGCGGGACGTGACCCGGTTGAAGAGCGATTACCGGGCACGGCACCCCCCTACCGCGCCCCGCACGGGCGCCATCGCGACCTTGAGCCCTCCCCTAGATCGCATTGCGTGATGGACCGTATGCGGGTGGATGTACGACGGTATTGACGATTGAGACTGTATGGCAAGACCTGGAACGTGGCCTCACGTTTTTGATGATTTGAGTAATCTATGCGGTCACATTCGGACGGCGCTATTCACGTCCCAGTGATCGAATTTTGCCCAATCTCTTGAGCAATTTGTCGGCGGGCTCGAAGAGTTCCGGTCGCGACACCACGGTGTTGCGCAGCGCCCGGACCGGAGCGCGGTGCGCCCGGTGTCCGAATGCCACGGGGTGGCGCAGCGCCACCCACCCCTCGGAGACGGCGAGTTCACGCGTCTTCAGGGAGTCCTTGTACGCCTTCTGGCCGCGTCCGAGATCGAGATACGCGATGCCGTCGGCGGCCGCCGCCTCGGCCATGTGCAGGTGCATCGTCATGCCCGGCGAATATCGCCCGTAGGCGGGGTCGTAGGCGGGGAACCAGTTGACGAGCACCCGTTCGGTCCGTAGCCCGAAGTGGGCGGCGACCGGCACGTCGGCCGCGTAGAGGACGGACAGGATCCCGGCGAACGAGTCGGACCTGGTGTGGAAGAGGCGGCGCACCAGCTGGCTGATCCAGGGGTGCGCGAAGCGGTCGCTGCGGCCCGTCCTGCGGTACTGGGCGGACTTCCAGCCCATCAGGGTGGCCAGGACCTCGGGGTCGCGCTCGTCGTGCACGTAGCGGACCTCGCCGTGGTCGCGGACGAGTCTTCGCTCCTTGGCCAGCGTGCGCCGGGCGAACTTGGACGCTCTTTCGTGCAGTTGGTCGAGGTAGGCGTCGAATCCCTGGTCGAGGTCCATGACGGGGGAGGGGAAGGTGCCGGACGCGCCCGTCACGAACGGCTCCTGACCGCCTGCCAGGTGATCGAACTCCCACACCGCGAGCCCGCAGGCCCGCAGCAGCTCCCGGGCGTCCCACAGATAGCCGGGCCGGTGCACCAGGCCCTGGCAGTCGGAGAGGCCCAGGCCGATGGCCCGGCCGACGCCGGTGATGGATCTCTGGAAGGGGAAGAACGCGGCGGGCTCGCCGTCCTCGCGCACCACGCCGATGAACACACCGCGTCTCGCCTGCCCCATCGCGAGCGTGAACTCCGGCGAGAGGAACGGATTGGCGAGCTCGGGCGAGCCGTTGAGGTGGGCCTTGGACTGGAGCGCGGTCCACGCCGCCCGATCGGCCGCGGTCAGTTCCCCGGGGCGGTGCACGGTGATGTCCACGTCAGGTGGTCCGCCTTCTCGCCGTAGTACGGCGGCGCGCGCGCCGTAGCAGTACCAGCAGGAGGGTGAGCGAGCTGAACAGGGTCACGGCGACGACTCCGCCGCGCACCGACCACACATGCAGCGCCAGCATGGCCTGTGCCACAAGGAGGTTGACCGCGACCGACCCCGATGCGGAAGCCACGATCCGGCCCCATGGCGTCAGCCCGCGCAGCGCGGCCCAGCTCGCCGCGGCGGGCGCGACGAGCAGGAAGAAGAGGACGAAGGGGCCGCGCAGCGGCGAGGAGAGGTCGATGAGCGCGAGCGTCGCCCCCACGCCTCCCACGGCGACGGCGACCCCCGCGAGCAGGGGCGGCAGATCCTCTCGTCGGCCCTGCCCGGCCTGCCGTTCGGTGTCTGATGACAGTGCCTTGATGCCGATGTTCTGCATGGGCGACTTTGCCCCCCGACGCGCCGGATGCCGGGCTTCAATGTCGCGCAGTCCCCGGCGGCCCGTCAAGATGCGGAGGGAGTGTGGAGATGTTCCTGTCAGGGGCCTTATTCAGCGGATGAACTTCCCCTACGGGAAGGGAACTTGTTGACGAATTCATTGACATGCCCACTACCCGTTACTGGTGGTGCGTGCTATCACTGACGAGGCAGAAATCCTGCTAAGGGAGGTTCCATGAGATTGTCCCGAATCACGGCATACATGTCCTCGCTCCTCCTCGCCTTTGCCTTTGCCCTTACCGGGGCCGCGGCGGCTCAGGCGGACCAGTCCGGCCAACAGGCCGCCGCCACCGGCTATGTGGCCCTCGGCGATTCCTACGCGTCGGGCGTCGGCGCCGGCAGCTACGACAGCGCGAGCGGCAACTGCAAGCGCAGCAAGGTCGCGTACCCCGTGCTGTGGGCGGCCGCCAACTCACCCTCCAGCTTCAACTTCACCGCTTGCTCGGGCGCTCGTACGAGTGACGTCCTGGCCAACCAGCTCGGCCCGCTCGGTTCGGGAACGGGCCTCGTCTCGCTCTCCGTCGGCGGCAACGACGCGGGCTTCGCCGACGTCATGACGACCTGTGTGCTCCAGTCCGAAGCCAACTGTCTGGCACGGATCGACCAGGCGCGCGCCTTCGTCGACTCGACGCTGCCCGGCAACCTCGACAAGGTCTACTCCGCGATCGACGCCAAGGCGCCCTCCGCGCACGTCGTGGTGCTCGGTTACCCCCGCTTCTACAAGCTGGACGGCCAGTGCGTCGCCGGTCTCTCCGAGAAGGAGCGGGCCGCCATCAACGGCGCGGCCGACTACCTGAACGCGGCCACCGCCAAGCGCGCCGCCGACCACGGCTTCACGTTCGCCGATGTCACGTCCGCCTTCTCCGGACACGAGATCTGCTCGGGCAGCGCCTGGCTGCACAGCGTGGAGTGGCTCAACCCCAGCGAGTCCTACCACCCCACGGCCTCGGGACACTCCGGCGCCTACCTCCCGGTCTTCACCGCGGCTGCCTGACCCCCACCGTTCCGTCGTAAGCGCTGGGCGAGTAGGAAGAGGAGGCCCCGCCCGTCGGGGTCTCCTTCTCGCACGTGACGGTGTACGAGACCGAGTCGGACGTCGTGCGCACCGGGCTCCGCACCTCCACGGCGATCGTGTTCGCGTACGTCCCGCCGCCCTCGTCGTACGCCGTCTCGATGTGGTTGACCTGCCGCGTCTTGCCGGTCCCCGTAGAGAAGGACAGCGTCTTCCAGCCCGGGTCGGTCGGCTCTCCCGAGCCCGTGACCCAGCGGTACTCGACGGTGACGGGGACCCGCCCGACCGTGAACGTCGCGGTGAACGTCGGCGCCTGGCCCGACGTCGGCGGGCAGGGGCCCTTGTACCGGGTGTTGGCTCCGGAGACGTGCACCTTCACGGACTGGGCGGGCGTGTTGCCGCCGCCGTTGCCTCCGTTGCCGTTGTTCCCGCCACCGCTGCTGGTCGAGCCCCCGTTCGAGCCGCCGCCGCCTTCCTTCGTGGAGCCGTCCGAAGCGCTCCCGCCGGACCCGCCGTTCGAGCCTCCGTACGTATCGCCGCCCCCGGACGTGCCGCCTCCGGCCGCGTTGTTGCGGTCGCCCGTGTGGTCGCCACCGCCGTCGTCGCGGTTCAACAGCGCGTACGCCAGGCCGCCCAGGGCGAGCATCAGCGCGACCACGCCCGCGATGAGCACGAGGACCGTCCGGCGGGAGCGCGCGTTCTCCGTCGTCCCTGTGCTGCCGTACGCGGAGGGCTGCGGCGAGGCGACCGGCAGCGGTGCGGGTGGCGTCGGCGCGGGGGGTTCCTGCCGGGAGACGACCGTCGGCGCGTACGGGAAGGCGGCCTCGGTGCGCGGCGCCTCGCCCGACGCCACCAGACGCAGATCGCGCTCCGCCGCGTCGGCCGACATCCGCTCGGCGGGGTCCTTGCGCAGCAGCCCCTGGATGACGGGCGCCAGCGGACCCGCGTTGCGGGCGGGCGGCAGCTCCTCGTCCACCACCGCGCGCAGCGTGCTCAGCGGGGTGTCCTGACGGAACGGCGAACTGCCCTCCACGGCGGCGTAGAGCAGCACGCCCAGCGACCACAGATCGGACGCGGGACCGGGCCGCTGGCCCAACGCCCGCTCGGGCGCGAGGAATTCGGGCGATCCGACGACCTCACCCGTCATCGTCAGGGCCGAGCTGCCCTCCACCGTCGCGATGCCGAAGTCGGTCAGGACCACCCGGCCGTCGTTGGCGATCAGTACGTTGCCGGGCTTGACGTCGCGGTGCAGCACTCCCGCGCCGTGGGCGGCGCGCAGGGCCGCGAGGACCTCGGCACCGATGTACGCGGCACGCTCCGGGGGCATCGGGCCCTCGGCGTCGAGGCCGTCCGAGAGGGAGAGGCCGCGCACGATCTCCATCACGATCCACGGGCGGCCGCCCTCGTTGGCCACGTCGTAGACCGTGACCACGTTGCGGTGCGGAATGCGCGCGGCGGCCCATGCCTCGCGCTCCAGGCGTGCGTACAGCCGCTCGACCTCGCCGGCCGGGAGCCCGGCGGGCGCGCGGACCTCCTTGACGGCCACCTCGCGTCCGAGCACCTCGTCCCTGGCTCTCCAGACCGTGCCCATGCCGCCCTCGCCCAGCGGGGTCAGGAGGCGGTAACGCCCCGCGATCACGCGCTCTGCCTCGCTCACGGGCGCCCCCATTCGCAGCGGTGCGATTCAGATCAAAAGTAGCTCAACCGAGCGCCGTTGCGGCCCCCTTGAACACCAATCCGCACCCGAGGGCGAGCACCACGCAGGCCGAACCGAGCGGCAGGAACCGCGCGGTGATCCGTCGGAGCCCCGCGGGCACCGCGCCGCCGAGCCGTCCGCTCGCGAGGGCCCCCGCGCGGACCACGAGGAACCCGGCCGCCGTCAGCGTCAGGGCGAGCCCCGCGCCGTACGCCACCACGAGCAGCAGACCGAACCAGGCCGCACCGAGCGCGGCGGCGCCGACCAGCACGACGACGGCGGAGGGACTGGGCACGAGCCCGCCCGCGAACCCGAGGAAGAGGGCGCCGCGCACGCCGGTGCCGGGGGCCTTGTCGTGCCGGTGGGGGTGGGGGCGCGGGGGAGAGTGGTCATGAGGGTGGGGGTGCGGGTGCGTAGGGGGATGTGGGTGGGGGTGCGGGTGCTCGTGGTGGTGGTGCGAGTGGTTCGAGCCGCTCGTACGCCGACGGCGCCATGCCCTGCGGACGAGGAGGACGCCCGCACCCGTGACGAGCACGCCGCTCGTCACGCCGAGCCAGGCGACGACCGAGGGCCCCGCGGCCGAACCCCCGCTCACCAGGAGGCCGAGCGCGAGCACGCCCAGGGTGTGCGTGACCGTCACCGACGCGGCCAGCGGCAGCACGTCCCGCGCGGTCGCACGGCCTCGGGCGGCCGCCGCGGCGGCCATCAGCGTCTTGCCGTGGCCCGGCGCGAGCGCGTGCAGGGCGCCGAGGAGCAGGGCGGTGCCGAGCGCGAGGGCGGCGAAGCCCGGGGTGAGCCGGTGCCGGCCGACGAGTCCGGTGAGCGCCCGCGTCCATCGGTCGGCGCCGCGCGGCAGCACGGAGGCACCCGGCGCCTGCCGCTCGGCGCCGAGTGCGGGGCCGCCGGGGACGATCCGCAGCGCGGCGGTCGCGGTCGCGGGCGGGTCGGACTGGAGCTCCTTGGGATAGCGGGTGAGCCGCTGTGAGGGGGATTCCTCGGGCACGTCGGAGCGGGCGAGCGTCATCCGGTCGCCGCGAGCCGTGACCTCACGCCAGCCGCCGGTCTCGGATGCACCACCGCTGAACCGGAGTTCGACGGCGGTGCCGCGGGGCAGGGGAGCGGTCAGGACGCACTCCACGCGCAGGGTGTCCAGGCCCGCCTGGCCCGGCCGTACGCGGACGCGGGCGTCCCGCACCCGGAGCGCCGCGCGCCGCCCGTCCACGTCGACCCGCGTGTCCCCGGCGGCGGCCCGGCACCGCTCCCGCGCCCAACGCGCCCTGCCCACGTCGCGGATGCGCGGCGCGGCCTGGGTGGCGGGAATCTCGGCGAGGTCCTCCACGTGCTCGACCCGCAACCGCCCCGGCTCGGCGACGAGCCCGTCGTACCGGCTGACGGTGAAGTTCCCCAAGGGATGCGCGAAAGCGGCACCCCCGCCGAGCCCCCACACCAGGAACCCCACCCCCACCACACACCCCCACCGAAGGCCCCACCGAACCCCCCACCGCCTCCGCGCGGCTCCCGCCCCTCGCGTACGTCGCCGCGCCTTGAGCCTCATGACCGACCTCTGCCTCATGACCCGCCCCCCATCTCCCGCAGCGCCTCGCGTGCCGCTGGTGCCCCCAGGGGTGAGAACCCCGGGTTCTTGCGCAGCGCCGCCCGCAGGGAGCGTTCTGCCGCGGTCGTGTGGCCGGTGGCGTGTTCGATGATTCCTCGGTGGTAGAGGAACGTCGCCTCGTCGAAGCCGGTGGCCGTGGCGCGGTGGGCGTAGCGCAGGGCCTCCTCGTCGTGGCCGTTGACGTGCAGCGCCCAGGCGAGCGCGTCGGCCGTGTGGACCGTCCTGCGGCGCGCCCACTCCGCCCGTGCCGCCCGCAGCGCCGCCGCCCCGTCCCCGTGGTCGGCCGCGGCCAGTGCCGTGTCCAGGTCCGCGTCGACGCCGTGTGCGCGGGCGAGCGCCACCCAGGCGTCCACGAGGCGGTACTGCTCGCGGGCCCGCCGCCGCTCGCCCCGCGCCTCGTACAGCTCGCCGAGCGCGAGCACGGGGCCCGGCAGCGGCTGGCGGGCCACCACGTCGCGCAGGTCGGCGATGGCCGCCGCCGTGTCGCCGCGTGCCGCCCGCGCCCTGGCCCGGCACTCCAGGGCGGGCAGATACGCGGCGTCGGCCCGCAGCGCGGCCCCGCAGCGCCGGAGCGCGGTCGCGTAGTCGCCCTGGCGCCAGGCGAGTTGGCCGAGCGCCGTCGACACGTACGCCACGTCCCCCGGTGCCGTCGCGCCGGCGAGGGCCCGCTCCAGGACGCGCCGGGCGGTCGTGACGTCCCCGCGCAGCTCCCGTACGTACGCGTAGCGCGTGAACACCGGCACCCCGGGCCGCCGTGCGTCCGCCGTGTCGGCCGCGCGGGCCGCCGCGTCGTACTGACCGAGTTCGACCAGGGCGTCGATGCGGGAGGCCAACGCCCGCTCGTTGTAGGGGTTTTCGGCGAGCGCGGCCGACGCGTGCCGCAGTGCCCCGTGGAAATCGTGCCGGGCGGCGGCCACCGCTGCGCGCCCCGCGAGCGCCGCGTCGTTGCCGGGGCGCAGCTTCAGGGACCGGTCGATGGCGCGGTCGGCCGCGTCGTAGAGCGCCGGGTCGCCGCGTGTGCGGGCCTGTTCGACGTGGGCCGTGCCCAGCGTCGCCCAGGAGACGAAGTCCTTCGGCTGGGCGCGCAGATGGGCCCGCAGGGCGGCCACGCCCCGGTCCAGGTCGCCGTCCCTGGGCAGGACGGTCGGCACGGCGGGACCGGCGACGGCGGGGGGCCGACCGGCCCCCGCGCCGCCGCCGAGCACGATGGCACCTCCCGTGAGGGCGGCCGCCAGGGCCACGACGACCCCGGCGGTACGCGCCGCGCGGCGTGCCGTGCTCAAGTGGCCCGCCCCCGCCTGCGCCACCACAGGAGGCCGAGCCCCACGAGGAGCACACCGGCGGCGCCCGCCGCGGCGGAGCCGATCAGAACGGCGTCGTCGGTGCCGTCCGCCGGGGTGGCCCGCTCGAAGGAGCCGCCGACGAGCGCGTCGCGCGCGGAGCTGCCGGACGCGCTGTCCTTGCCGTCCTGGCCGCCCTTGCCCGCAAGCGGTCCGCGGGATCCGGCCGTGGGCAGCGCCAGATACGGGAAGGTCCCGCCGAACGCCTGGTCGTTGGCGTTCACCGCGTCGCCCAAGTCGTTCTTGTTGCCGACCAGTTCACCCGCGACGGCCTGCAGCTCGATGTCGACGACGTCGTCGGTGAGCCGCCGCCCGTTCGGGAAGCCCGCGTTGTCGCCGTCCAGGACGCCGAGCCGCTTGGGGTCGGCGCTGGGCTTGACGGAGGTGTTGAGGCGCAGCGCCTCCGCGGGGCGCACGCCGGGCGGCTGGTTGAGCCCCTTCACCCCGGTCAGGAAGACGGAGACCAGGTCCTTGCGGGGCTCGTCGGCGGCCTTGATCCCGTAGATCTTCTCCAGGAGCCTGGCCAGCTCGGGGCGCTGCACGTACGTCAGGAAGTCGGCGTCCTTCCAGGGCGAGGACGCGTTGAACCTGTCCTTGTCGCGCAGCGGCACGACCACCTCGTTGACCAGCGGGTTGCCGAGCCGCGACACCTGCGTCCAGTCGCCCTGGGCGTTCTTGCGCTGCGTCGTCGACCAGATGCCGACGGTCGGCTGCTTCGCGGACCGGCGCAGGTCGGCGCTGGGCACCTGAAGCGCCACGGTGTTCACGTTGTAACCCTTGAGCGTGTCCCTGCCGACCTCGGAGAGGTTCCCGCCGTACAGCAGGTCGAAGACCCGCAGATCCAGGAAGAAGGGATCGTCGGCCTGCCCCACGTAGGAGGTCCCGCCGCCCGAGACCTGACGCACCGCCTGGTCGCGGAGCTTCTTGTAGTCGGGCATCGACGCCCTGCCGACGTTCGACGGCGCGACCGGCAGGTCGTCGGCGATCTTCTTGGTGGAGACGATCTTCTGGTCGTCGAGCTTGAGCAGATCGATGTCGTACGTCTGCGTGATGTTGAGGTCGGGGTCGTCGAGGCTCGTCACCTGGTCGGTGTTGTAGAGGAAGGTGTCCTTGTTCTTGACCTTGGTGTCGAACGTCCACCGGTAGATCAGGTCGCCCTGCGCGTCGCCGTCGCTGTCGACGTGGATGTCGTACCGGGCGTCCTCGGGGTAGAGGTAGAAGTTGGGTCCTCCCGCGGGTTCCTCGAAGGGGATCCAGTTCGCCACGAGCGTCGTGGTGTCCGGCTTGTCGGGGCTGACGAACGCGTACACGTCCGTGTTGTCGTACTGGGGCTGCCCCGAGATCAGCGGGGCCTCCCGGTGGCTCGAGGCCTCGGCGGCCCCCGGACCCAGTGCGCTCACCCCGGCGGCCGTGAGCCCCCCGGCGGCCAGCGCGCCGCAGACGAGGGCGGCGAGCCCGCGCCACCCCGTCCCGGTCCTGGCGATTGCTGTCATCGCATGCGTCCTCGTGTCCCTGTGCGGTGGTGCTGCGTGCGACCGCCCACGCGGTGCGGGGGCCGCCTGACACAGGCCATTCGGGACGGCGGACCGGGCGGATTGGGGGCGCGCGCCGGACACCGGCCTCCTGTCCTCGACTCCGTGCGACAGGTGACGGGGGCGGGTACGACGGGCGCATCAGGCCCCGGTCACGGAACCGGCGCACGTGAGATGGACCACGTCGGGGCCGACGACGGAGCCGACCACGGACCGGACCTCCGGGACCTGGGCGGATCGCGCCCGGAGGCAGCCGCCGCCGGGCGTGGGGCGGCCGCGGGGTGCGATCGGGCGTTCGGCCCGCCGCCGGACCCGCCGTCGGACGGGATGTCCAACTCGCCCTGGAATCAGTTGTATTCGGAGAGTAGTCGTCAACCTCCTTGTGGGGGAGGTGAATCCTGCGACCGGGATACACGAGTGTCACGATGGGGCGATAGGGTTAACCTGCCCTGGGCCGGGTGCCCTCGTACGGGTGGGGAGTGACATGGAACAGATAACGGTGCGCAGCAGGGCGCGTGTCCCTGCGATCACTTGTGGGAGCAGCGCGACCAGCTCGCGTCTCGACCGCCATCTCTCGGTGCTGGGCGGTCCCGCCGTCCCGCAGCGCGAGTCGCACGAGGCGACCTTGCTGATGCGTGAGCTCACCTCACGTGACGCCGCGCACGCCCGCAGCAGCCGGGGTGCCCGAGTGAGGCGTGTCTCACTCTTCGCGCCGCTGCGTCGGTTGCGTCGGTCGCTTTTCGGGGGTCGTCGCTAAGGCCGCGGGTGGTCTGGGAGATTCGAACCGTCGCTCTTCGCGGCGGACGCACTCCCACCCACCCACCCGATTTCCCACCACACGTGTGTCCAGCTCACCCGTCGCCATCTCACCCGTCCCCGCAACACCCTTGCCCCGCCCGCTCGTTGGTACCGCGGACTTCCCCACCGCACTCACCGATCTCCCCGTGTGCAACGCCGGACCGCGAGCGGCACGCAGAGCGCGAGCAGCACGAGGGACCACGCGATCGACCCCGCCACGGGATGCGCCACCGGCCACGCGGCATCCGCGGGTACGGGCGCGTTGCCGCACAGGTCCCGTACCGCCGTGGCGACCGCGCTGATCGGATTCCACTCGGCGACGGTGCGCAGCCAGCCCGGCAGCCCTTCGGTGGGCAGGTAGGCGTTCGAGAGCAGCGGCAGCATGAAGGTCGCGCCGCCCAGCTGCCCCGCCGCCTCCTCGCTCCGTGAGACGAGCCCGAGCAGGATGCCGATCCAGGTGCTGGCGAAGCGGAAGAGCAGCAACAGGCCGAAGGCGCCGACCGCTTCGAGCACCCCGCCCTCGATCCGCCACCCCATCGCGAGCCCCACGAGCATCAGCGGCACGAGGCCCGCGGCGGTCGTCGCCAGATCGGCGACGGCCTGCCCGAACGGCACGGCGGCCCGGCTGATCGGCAGGGTCCGCAGCCGGTCCATCACCCCGCGGTGGGAGTCCTGGGCGGCCGTGAACATCCCGGTCATGATGCCGTTGGCGGCGGTCGCCACGAGCATGCCGGGCACGAGGAACGCGCGGTAGTCGGAGCCGGGCATCGCGAGCGCGCTACCGAAGACGTAGCCGAAGAAGAGCAGGAAGACAATGGACATCGTCTGGGTCATGATCGGGATCGCGGGCGCGTGCTTGATGCGCCGCAAGTGTCGACCGAACATGGCCCCGCTGTCGTGGACGAGGTCAGTCATGTGGTTCAGCCCTTCGGGTAGGAGCGTTGGGTGGGCGGGCGAGAACGATTCGCCGCGAAGCGGCGCGCTGTTCAAGAAACAAGCCGCAGAAAGACGTCATCAAGCGTCGGAACCCGCAGACTCGCGTCGACGACAGGAACCCCCGCGGCATCGAGCTCCCGCACGAGCCGAGGCAGCGTCAGCGAGGGATCGAGCGACACCACGCCCACGGTCCGCTCCTCCGCACGGAGAACCGGCTCCGCACCGGTCAGCTGGTCCAGCACGACCGCGGCCGCGGACAGCGCCTCGTCCTCCGCCACGACCACCTCCGCATAGCTCCCGATCTGTGCCTTGAGCTCCGCGGGCGTCCCCCGGTGCGCGGCCCGTCCCTCGTCGATCAGCACGATGTCGTCGGCGAGTTGATCGGCCTCCTCCAGGTACTGGGTGGTGAGCAGCACGGTCGTGCCCTCGGCCGCCAGCTTCCGCACGGCGTCCCAGATGCCGTTCCTGCTGTGCGGATCGAGGCCGGTGGTCGGCTCGTCGAGGAAGAGCACCCGGGGCCGGACGAGGAGGCTCGCCGCGAGGTCGAGGCGGCGCCGCATGCCGCCGGAGTACGTCCGCGCGGGACGCCCCGCGGCGTCGCCGAGGCCGAACTCCTCCAGGAGCTCGTCGGCACGCGTGCGCGGCGCCCGCAGCAGCTTGGCGAAGAGCCGGAGGTTCTCCCGCCCCGTGAGGTCGCCGTCGACCGAGGCGTACTGCCCGGTGACACCGATGTGGCGTCGTACCGCCTCCGGTTCGCGCAGCACGTCATGCCCCGCGACCCGCGCCGTGCCCGCGTCCGGCGTCTGGAGGGTGGTGAGCACGCGGACGGCGGTCGTCTTGCCCGCGCCGTTGGGGCCGAGCAGCCCGCAGACGGTGCCTTCGGCGATGGCGAGATCCAGGCCGCGCAGGGCCCGCACGGCGGAATCGCCGGAGCCGTAGCGCTTCTCCAGACCTTCACTAAGTACAGCGTACGTAGAAGTCATGTCGGCACCGTACCCCACTACGTACGCTGTACGTAACTAACATGGTGGGCGAGGTGATGATCCATGGCGGGCCGAGCGGCCACTCCCGAAGTGATCTGGGCGCGCCCCGAGCGTGCGGGCCGCGGCCCCAAGCCCGCGTACAGCAGGGCGGACATCGCGGCGGCCGCCGTCCGCATCGCCGACGCGGACGGCGCCGACGCGGTCTCCATGCGGCGCGTGGCGGGTGAGCTGGGCTGCGGCACCATGTCGCTCTACAACTACGTGCCGCGCAAGGAAGACCTGTACGAGCTGATGGTCGACGCGGTCAGCGCCGAGTATGAGCTGCCCGCGGGCCCCGGGGCCGCCGACTGGCGCGCGGAGATCCTCGCGCTCGCCCGCCAGACGCGCGACATGATGCGCCGTCACCCCTGGCTGGCGCGCGTCATGTCACCGCTCTACGGATGCAGCCCGAACGCCCTGCGCTTCCTGGAGCACTGCCTGACCGTCCTCGAAGGGCTCGACGTCCCCTCGGGCACCAAGATGGAACTGATCGGCATGGTCAACGGCTCGGTCATGACGTACGTGGCCAACGAGTCCGCCATGGCCGACCACGCCAGGTCCCTGCCGTGGTCGGAGGAGCAGGAACAGGCCGCCCGGTTCGCCTACCTCGCGGGCCAGGTCGGCGGCGGCGCCTACCCACGCCTCGCCGCCGCGTTCGCGCAGGGCCCCGCGCCGGGCACCCCGGACGAGATCTTCGAGCGGATGCTCAACCGGCTCCTCGACTCCTTCGCGGGGGCGGGCGGGGCGGGCTGAACGGCCAGGTCCCCGCCGGGCGTCAGGCCGCCTCCTCGCGTTCGTCGCTGAAGTCGAGCCCGGCCAGCTCGCCGCGCGAGGCCACGCCCAGCTTCGGGTAGGCGTTGTAGAGGTGGTAGCCCACGGTCCGGGGCGAGAGGAACAGCTGGGCGCCGATGTCCCGGTTGGTCATGCCGGTCGCCGCGAGCCGCACCACCTGGCGTTCCTGGGGGGTGAGGTGCTCCAGGGGTGCCAGGTCGCCGCCGCGCCGCGCCCGGCTCTCACCGGTGGCCCGCAGTTCGGCGCGGGCCCGCTCGGCCCAGGGCGCGGCCGCCAGGAGCTCGAAGGTGTCCAGGGCGGAGCGCAGCGGTGTACGGGCTTCGCTCCTGCGGCCCGCGCGGCGCAGCCACTCCCCGAGGAGCAGCTCGGTGCGGGCCCGTTCGAAGGGGCGGCCGTCGTCGGCGTGCAGGGCGAGCGCCTCCTCGTACACCGCGCCCGCCGCCGCCTCGGGGGCGAGCAGCGCACGGCAGCGGGCGGCGAGGGCGCGTGCCCATGCCGCGCCCGTGTGTCCGGCCCACGCGCCGAAGTCCGCCGCCAACTCCCGCACGGAGGCGGCCCGTCCGGTGCGTACGGCCGCCTCGACCCGGTCCGGCACGCCGTACAGGACGGCGACCGTGTGGCCCGACGGGCTCGCCGCGACGTCCTCGTACACGCGCAGCGCCGCCTCGTACCTGCCGTTGCCCAGCTCCAGGAGGCCGACGGCCAGCGCGCCCCACTCCAGTCCCGGCAGCGTCTGGCGCGGATCGCTGCCCCGGCCCGCGAGGTCGCGGCAGCGCTCCTCGTCGCCGTCGAGCGCCGCGAGATGGGCGAGGGCGCCTCTCAACTGCCGTGCGTAGTACGGCTGTCCGGTGTCCTCGGCGATCCGCAGCCCCTCGTCCGCGCCGGCCAGCGCACAGCCGTGCCTGCCCAGCAGGATCCGGGTGCGCGTGCGCAGCAGCAGTACGAGGGGCAGCGGACCGAGCGCGCCCTGGTCGCGGCAGTCGCGCTCCAGCTCGGCCACGAGGTCGTTGCCGGTCCGCACCTCGGCGAGCGGCGCGAACCAGGAGGCGATCGAGACCCGTTCGCGCAGGGTGTGCCCCTGGCCCTGGCGGGGGGTCCGCAGCGTCTCGAACAGCGCGCGCAGCGGCGCGAGTCCGGCCCCCGGGTCGCCCGCCGCGAGCCGGGCGAGGCCCTCGGCCGCGGCCAGATAGGGCGGCGCTTCGGGCAGCGCGTCGATCGGCGCCTTCAGGCCGAGCCCGGCCAGCCGGTCACCGGTCTCCTCGATGGCCTGCCGGTGCCCGGAGTGCCAGGCCGCCGCCATCGCCTCGTACGCCATGAACGCCGCTGTCCCCGGCGCGTGCGGGGCGATCCCGGCGGCCGCGTCCAGGAGCACGGCACCTGCGGTGTCGAGCCTGCCCTGCTCGCGGGCGAGGACGGCGCGAGCCTGGGCGAGGTGCGCGAGGACGGCGGGGTCGGTGAGGTGCGGGGCGACGCGCAGGGCGAGTTCCGCGGCACGCTCGTGCTGGCCCGCGTCCGCGGCGGCCGACGCGGCGAGCGCGAGGCGCCGGGCGCGGTGGTCGCCCTCCGGGCTGAGCTGGGCCGCACGTTCGCAGGCCGCGGCGACGGCCGCGTAGCCACCGCGCTCGCGGGCGTGCTCGGCGGTCTCCTCCAGGGCGGCGGCGACGTACTCGTCGGGCTCGGTCGTGGCGGCGGCCAGATGCCAGGCGCGGCGGTCCACGTTGCCGACGCGGGGCAGCGCGTCGGCGAGCGCGCGGTGGGCGGCGATGCGGTCGCCGACCGGCGCGCCGCGGTAGGCGGCCGCGCGGACGAGGGGGTGCCGGAAGGCGAACCGGCCGCCGTCGACGCCGATCAGCTCCTTGCGTTCGGCGGGCTCCAGATCGGTGACGGAGGCGCCGAGGGCGCTCGCCGCGGACGCGGTCACCGCGAGGTCCCCGGTCCCCTCGGCGGCCGCGACGACCAGCAGGAGGCGGGTCGCGCGCGGCAGCGCGCCGACGCGGTCGGCGAACGTCGCAAGGAGGCGGGAGTGGCTGGGCAGCGCGCCCAACCGGTAGTCGTACGCGGACATCCGGCCCTCCCGCTGGGCGGCGGGCAGCTCGCGCAGGGCGAGCGGGTTGCCGGCCGATTCCGCCCGGATCTGATCGCGTACGTGGCGGGGCAGATCCCCCGCGTGCGCGGCGAGCAGCTCGCTCGCGGCCCCTTCGTCGAGCCCGGTGAGCCGCAGCTCGGGCAGGCCCTGCGCGGGGAACGGCGGGGCGTGCGCGTCGCGGGCGGCGAACAGCATGACGATGCCGTCGGCGGTGAGGCGCCGGGCCGCGAAGAGCAGGGCGTCGGCGGAGGCCCGGTCGAGCCAGTGGGCGTCGTCAACGAGACAGAGGACCGAGCCGCCGTCCGCACCTTCCGCCAGGGGCTGCCCGGACTCCTTGGGCCGCACAGGTTCCGCGAGGTCCGCGAGGAGGGTGAGGACGGCGAGGCCGACGAGGAAACGGTCGGCACCGGCGCTCGGGCTCGGCGCGAGCCCGAGCGCCGCCCGCAGCGCGTCGGCCTGCGGCCGCGGGAGGTCGTCGATCCGGTCGGTGGCGCGATGCAGGAGCAGATGCAGCCCCGCGAAGGGGAGTTCGCTCTCCGCCTCGATGCCGGTGGCACGCAGGACGCGGGTGCCGTGCGCCGTCGCCAGCGCGGCGGCGTGCTCGAGCAGCTCCGTCTTCCCGATACCGGCCTCGCCGCGCAGGACGAGCGCGGCGCTCGCGCCCTGCCGGGCACGTACCAGCAGCTCAGCCAGCCGAGCGGTCTCGTCGTCGCGTCCGTAGAGCATGGTCCGACCCTAACGGGCCCCCGCGGGCGACCGGTTCGGAAGGTCGCTGTCGTCCGTCACCGGGCCCGTGCCTCACGACCCCACCGTCAGCACCACCTTGCCGATGCCGTGCCCCGTCTCCACGTTCTGCTGGGCCTGCGCCGCCCGCTCCAGTGAGTACTGGGCGCGGATGTGCACCCGCAGCTGCCCCTTCGCGTACAGATCCACCATCTCGGCCAGTCGCCAGGCGGCCCGGGTGCCGGTCATCTCCGGCAGGCCCAGCGCACGCGCCTGCTCGGTGTCGACCATCGTGATGACCCGGTCGCGGTGTGCGGCCACCGCCGCCGCGGCGGCCAGACCCGCCCCGCCCGCCCCGTCGAGCACCGCGTCGACACCGTCGGGGGCCAGGGCGCGCAGCCGCTCCTCCAAGCCGTCGCCGTACCGCACAGGGACCGCGCCGAGCTTCCGCAGATGGCCGTGGTTGGCCTCGCTCGCCGTGCCGATGACGGTGCTCGCGCCCCACAGCCGTGCCAACTGCACGGCCAGCGTGCCGAGTCCGCCCGCCGCCGCGTTGATCAGGACCGTGTCACCGGGCTCCACCCGCATCGCGCTCAGCGCCAGGTGCGCGCCCTGCGCGTTGCCCGAGAAGCCGCCCGCCACCGCCCATTCCATCTCGTCGGGCTTGCGCACCAGTTGGTCGGCGCCCACCACGACGTACTCCGCGTACGCGCCGAGCAGCGAGTAGCCGAGCACCGGTTCGCCGGGGACGAAGTCGGTGACGCCGGGGGCGACGGCGTCGACCGTGCCCGCGAACTCGTTGCCCGGCACGATCGGGAACTCCACGCCCGGCGGCCTCATCACGCCCTGCCTGATCCCGATATCGAACGGCATCACCCCGGCCGCCCGTACCCGCACCCGCACCTGGCCGGTCCCCGGCTCGGGGACGGGCAGGTCCGCGGTGCGCAGGACGTCGGCCGTGCCGTACGCCGTGATCGCGGCCGCCCGCATCGTCTTCTCCGTCGCCGTTTCCGTCATCGTCGACTCAACTCCCTGTCCGCTCGCTGATGTCCCTTGATCCGGACACTCGGAACGGTAGGAAGCGCCCGGGGTGCCGGACCTCTGTCGGACGACCGGGTTCATGACCGGGTCCGGTTACCTGGTCACCCCCAGTCGTACGACGGAGGCGAGGCGCGGCACCCGGTTCCTAGGTTCGGGCCATGACGCATACGACCTGTGGGACCGATGGGGGAAGCGACGCCGTGCGGACGCGGTGGGCGCCGGTCGCCGTGCTGGCGCTCGCGTTTCTGATGGTCACCCTCGAACTGAGCCTGTCGTCGGTGACCTTGCCCGCCATCGGCGCCGAACTCGGCGTGGGGACCGGCGCGACCCAGTGGGTGCTGCTCGCCTACGCCCTGCCGACGGCCGCGCTCGCGATCCCGGCGGGCCGCTGGGTGGACCGCGTGGACCTGCGGGCCCTGTTCCTGCTGGCCGTGCCCGCGGTCGGTGTCACCAGCGTGCTCGCGGCCGTCGCGCCGAACTTCCCCGCCCTCATCGCCGCCCGGATCCTCCAAGGCGTGGCGGGCGTCCTGGTCGGCGCCCTCTACCTGCCGATGGTCGCCGCCACCGTCCACCCGGACCAGCGCGGCCGTGCCATGGGCTACATCGCCACGATCATGCCGCTCGGCTCGATGGGCGGCTCGTCCCTCGGCGGGCTCGTCGCGGACGCGTACGGGTGGCGTCCTGTGATGCTGATGAAGCTCCCGGTCCTGATCGTGGTGGTCTGGCTCGGGGCGCGCTTCGTCCCTTCGACGGGACCGCGCGGGCTCACCAGGCCCGACCGCTCCCTGGTCGGCGACGGCCTGGTGCTCGGTGGCGCGGTGGCCGCGCTCCTGGTGGCCTTCGACCGGATCGAGGCCGACCAGCCGATCGTCGCCGCGCTGTTCGCCGTGGCGGGCGCCGTGCTCGGAACGGGGTGGTCGCGGCTGCGTTCGGCGCGCCCGGTCATCGGCCTGCTGCGGCGCAGGGCCGTCGGCCTGCCGATGCTCGCCCTCCTGGTGACGGGCACCTTCGTGGGGCTCTCCTACTTCCTGCTGCCGTTCTACGTCGCCGACGTGCTGGACAGGGGCGCCGCCACGACCGGCCTCGCGATGGTCTTCTTCATCGGCGCCGTGGCCCTCTGCTCACCGGTCAGCGGCCGTCTCGCGGACCGGCTGCCCGGCAGGTTCCTCGGCGCGGGCGGACTCGTCCTGGTCGTCGTGGGGCTGCTGAGCATGCTGACGCTCGGGCCGGACTCCGGGCTCGTCGACATCGGCTGGCGGCTGGCCGTGATCGGCGTGGGGCAGTCCCTGTTCGGTACGCCGGTGAACGCGTCGATCATGGCCGCGGCGCCGCCCGGCATGCTCGGCACGAGCGGCGGGGTCGGCAACACCGCGCGCACCCTCGGCTTCACGGTCGGTCCCGCGATCGCGGCGCTCGCCCACGGCCTCGGCGGCGGGGGAGCGGCGGGCTTCCGCACCGGCGTCGTCGTGCTCGCCGTGCTCCAGATCGCCGGGATCCTCGCGCTCGTGGCAGCGGGCGACGCCGGTCGCGAGGCCACGTCCGGCGAAGTCAGATGAGCGCGAACTGTCCGCCGGGGCCCTCTTCGTGGTGGTCGAGGACGGAGGCCGGGCGTCGTGCCGCCTCCGGTACCGGCAGGATGCCCGCCTCGCGCAGCTCGGCGGCGTCCGTCGTCCGTTCCTCGTCGAGCGCGTCCGTCAACTCGCCTCGTCGCGGCTCCAGTTCGCTCAGGAGCGTGAGTACGGTGATCAGTTCGAGGAGTTCGGACGTCCAGGTCTGCGGCCAGGTCGTCGGGCGGATCGCCTCCAGCGCGGTGGGGTCCTCGGGCTCGGTGGGTGTGGTGCGGCGCAGGCACCACAGTTCCAGGACGCGTACGCCGCTCACCTCGAACTCCCACGCCTCGCGCGGCACCGGTGAGATGCGTCCCGCGTCCAGGCACAGTGCTTCCTCGTCGGCGTCGTAGGTGAGCGCCGTCGGCCGTGCGGGGAGCGGCGCCCGGACGTAGGGTCGTCGTCCTCCGGGGAGCTTGGGGCGGGCGCCGTCGGCGCGTGCCTGGAGGCGGAGCAGGTGGTGGCCCAGTTCCGTGCCGCGTGCCCACAGCTCGGCGTCGGAGGTCAGCGGGACCCGGCAGCCCCCGGCCGACGGGCGTGCGGCGGCCAGCGTCCAGGCGAGCAGGTCCTCGGCGTCGACGGGCTGTCCGAGGGCGGCGGAGAGGTGGGTGAGCAGGCCCGGTGCCACGTTGGGTTCGCGTCCGCAGGGGCGGCGGAACAGCGGTCGGATCCTGCCCGGGCGTCCGGCGGGCGAGCGGCCGTCGGGGAGTACGGCGGAGGCCAGTACGGCGGGGCCCGAGGCTCCCGCGACGTGTCCCTGCTCCACGAGGAACAGCTGGCCCTCGCCCGCGACCCGCCACAGCTCGGGCCGTGCCACGTCGATGAGCCGGTGATCGGGGATCAGCCACTGTTCGTCGAAGGGGCCGTGCAGCACGCGCACCGGCTCCGGGCAGCGGCCCGACTCGGTGGCCAGCGGGCCGGTGCCGCCGGGGTGGCCGGGGAGCTGGGCGACCGTGGTGTGCGGGGTGCG
Organism: Streptomyces formicae; assembly: GCF_002556545.1. Taxonomy (NCBI): domain Bacteria; kingdom Bacillati; phylum Actinomycetota; class Actinomycetes; order Kitasatosporales; family Streptomycetaceae; genus Streptomyces; species Streptomyces formicae. The sequence goes on along the minus strand of NZ_CP022685.1, from coordinate 1,946,996 downwards.
CGAGCGCGAGGGGGCGAGCAGGCGGGCCCGCGCCGGGGCGTCCGCGCGGACGAAGGCGTCCCAACGGGCCTTCAGGGATGCGGCGTCGGGGCCCATCGGCCACCCCCGGCCCGGCCGGAGCGGTGCGACGGACCACGGCATGAGGTCACCGAGCAGCGGCGCTTCGTCGTGCGTCACGCCCGGCATCGTACGACGTACCCCCGGCCGGGCGTCACGTCGCGTCGAGCGTGACCGTGAAGGAGAAGCGGTCGCCCCGGTAGTGGATGCGGGCCACGTCGAGGGCCCGTCCCTCCTCGTCGTACGTGATGCCGGTGTAGTGCAGGATCGGGCTGAGCAGCGGCACTTGGAGGAGCCGGGCGGTCTCCGGGTCGGCTAGCGTGGCCTCGACGGTGTCGGTGATCCGGCCGATGGTGACGCCCACCACGTCCCGCAGGACCTTGGTCATCGGCCAGCGCACGAGGTCGTCCGGGTCGATGCGGTCGGCCAGTTCGGGGCGGATGTAGTTGCGGGCGTGGTTGGTGGGCTCGCCGGAGAGCTCGTCGCCGCGCAGCCGGTGGTAGGTCGCCACCTCGGCCGAGTCGGGGAAGTGCTCGGCGAGTTCGGCCGGGACGGGCGCCGTGCCGTGCTCCAGGAGCCGGGTGCTCATGCCCGACTGCTGGGCCACGATCGCGTCGACCGAGCCGAGCAGGCGGACGGGGGAGCCGCGCTGCGCGCTCGGTTCGATGAACGTGCCGCGCCGCCGGTGCCGGGAGATGAGGCCCTCGTCCTCCAGCTCCTTGAGCGCCTGCCGCATGGTCAGCACGCTCACCCCGTAGTGCCCCGCCAGCTGCTCCTCGGTGGGCAGCCGGAGCGGGGCCTCGGGGGTGCGGCCGAGTATCGAGGCGCGCAGTGACTGGGACACCTGGTACCACAGCGGCAGCTTCCGATTCAGGACGATCGAGTCCGGGGCGAAAGCGGTCACGGTCTCTCCGAATCAGTCGCGTGAGCAGCGCCGACAGCTGCGTGAACACCTTGTCAGCTGCGGAAGTGGCGCTCCAGACCCTGCCACACGTCGTCGTACCCGCGCTGCAGATGGGCCGCCTGGGCCGCCTGCCCTGTCGCGGTCACCGGCCAGCGCGTCTCGAACATGAAGGCGAGGCCGTCGTCGATCTTCTGCGGCTTCAGCTCGGCGGCCGACGCCTTCTCGAAGGTCTCGCGGTCGGGTCCGTGCGCCGACATCATGTTGTGCAGCGAGCCGCCGCCGGGCACGAAGCCCTCCGCTTTGGCGTCGTAGGCGCCCTCGATCAGGCCCATGTACTCGCTCATCACGTTCCGGTGGAAGTACGGCGGCCGGAAGGTGTCCTCGCCGACCAGCCAGCGCGGCGCGAAGACGACGAAGTCGACGCCCGCCAGGCCCGGGGTGTCCGAGGGCGAGGTGAGGACCGTGAAGATCGAGGGGTCCGGGTGGTCGTAGCTGATCGAGCCGATCACGTTGAAGCGGTGCAGGTCGTAGACGTACGGCACGTGGTTGCCGTGCCAGGCGACGACGTCGAGGGGGGAGTGGTCGTACGTCGCGGACCAGAGGTTGCCGCAGAACTTGTTGACCACCTCCACCGGACCCTCGACGTCCTCGTACGCGGCGACGGGCGCGCGGAAGTCCCGTGCGTTGGCGAGTCCGTTGGCGCCGATCGGGCCGAGGTCGGGGAGCTGGAAGGGCGCGCCGTAGTTCTCGCAGACGTACCCGCGCGCGCTCGCGTCGAGCAGCTCCACGCGGAAGCGGACGCCGCGCGGGATCAGCGCGACCTCGCCGGGCTCGGCGTGCAGCAGGCCCAGTTCGGTGCGGAGCAGGAGCCCGCCGTGCTCGGGCACGATCAGCAGCTCGCCGTCCGCGTCGCTGAACACCCTTTCCCGCATGGAGGAGTTGGCGTGGTAGAGGTGAATGCCCATGCCGGTGCGCTGGGTCGCGTCGCCGTTGCCGCCGAGCGTCCACAGGCCCGCGACGAAGTCCGTGCCGGGCGCGGGTTCGGGGAGCGGGTTCCAGCGCAGGCGGTTGGGGTCGGGCACCGACTCCGTGAAGGGGGCGGTGCGCAGAGCGCCGTTGTCGACGCGGGTGAAGCGCGGGTGCGCGGCCGAGGGGCGGATGCGGTACAGCCACGAGCGGCGGTTGTGCGCCCGTGGCTCGGTGAAGGCGGAGCCGCTCAGCTGCTCGGCGTAGAGCCCGAGGGGAGCGCGCTGGGGAGAGTTGCGGCCGTGCGGCAGGGCGCCCGGCACGGCCTCCGAGCTGTGTTCGTTGCCGAAGCCGGAGAGATAGGACAGCCCTTCGGCGGTCTTCCGGGCGTCGCTGGTGTGGTCCCCGCTCATCGTCGCTCCCTCGTCATGATTCCTATGGAACACCGTAGGATTCAGCTTTTCCTTCCGCAAGAGGGAGCCAAGAAGCTGAGCGGTGCTCTACTCTCCCGGGATGTCCCACCCGAACCCGCCCGAGGAGCCGCGCCCGCTGGGCGCCCTGCGCCGCACGCCCGTGCAGCAGCGCAGCGCCGAGCGCCTGACCCGCATCCTCGACGCCTGCGCGGCCCTCCTGGACGAGGTCGGGTACGAGGAGCTCAGCACCCGCGCCGTGGCGCAGCGCGCCGACGTGCCGATCGGCTCCGTCTACCGCTTCTTCGGCAACAAGCGCGCCATGGCGGACGCCCTCGCCCACCGCAACCTCGACCGCTACGGCGAACGCGTCGGGGCCCGCATGGCCGACGTCGCCCCGGGTGACTGGCGCGGTGCCGTCGACATCGCCTTCGACGAGTACCTCGCCATGAAGCGCTCCGTACCGGGCTTCGGTCTCGTCGACTTCGGCATCCCCTCCGCCCCCGACGCGATGCCCGACGCCAACCTCGACGTCGCCGACCGCGTGGGCGAACTCCTCGCCGACCACCTCGGCCGCCCCCTCGACGCCGCACTGCGCCGCGCTGTCGTGGTCGCCGTCGAGGCGGTCGACTCGGTCCTCCAACTCGCCTTCCGCACCGACCCGTCGGGGGACGCGGCGCTGATCGTGGAGGCGCGGGAACTGGTCCACGCGTATCTGACGCATCGGCTCGGCGGCGCGGGGGAGTAGGGGGCAGGGGAGTAGGGGGCAGTTTCGCCGCCCGCGGGGGCTCCCCTCCATGCGTACCGGTCGGTATGCTCAAGGCGCTCGCACACCCACGCCCCGGGGAGGGCTCATGCCCCGTACCGCCCTGCGCATCTGCCCGCTCTGCGAAGCCACCTGCGGGCTCACGCTCACCGTCGAAGGCGCCCGGGTGACCGGTGCGCGCGGCGACCGGGACGACGTGTTCAGCCACGGCTTCATCTGCCCCAAGGGCGCCTCCTTCGGCGAGGCCGACGCCGACCCCGACCGGCTGCGTGCGCCCCTCGTGCGCAAGGACGGGCGGCTCCAGGAGGTGGGCTGGGACGAGGCGTTCGACGTCGTCGCGGCCCGGCTGCGACCGCTGGTCGAGGAGCACGGGCCGAACGCCGTCGGCGTCGTCCTCGGCAATCCGAACGTCCACAGCGTGGCGGGCGCCCTCTACCCGCCCGTCCTGCTCGGCGCCCTCGGCACCCGCAACGTCTTCACCGCGAGCACCGTCGACCAGATGCCCAAGCACGTCTCCAGCGGACTGCTCTTCGGCGACGCCCTCGCCATCCCGGTGCCCGACCTCGACCGCACCGACCATCTGCTACTCCTCGGTGCCAACCCCCTGGAATCCAACGGGAGTCTGTGCACCGCGCCCGACTTCCCCGGCAAACTCAAGGCGTTGAAGGCGCGCGGCGGCACCCTCACCGTCGTCGACCCGCGCCGCACCCGCACTGCCGCGCTCGCCGACCGGCACCTCGCGATCCGCCCCGGCACCGACGCGCTGCTGCTCGCCGCGCTCACCCAGGTCCTCTTCGAGGACAAGCTGACCGACCTCGGCGAGCTGGCCGACCAGGTGCAGGACGTCGATGAACTGCGCGAAGCGGTACGGGAGTTCACCCCCGAGGCCGTCTCGCCGGCCTGCGACGTGCCCGCCGACACCATCCGCGCGCTCGCCCGCGAACTGGCCGAAGCGCCCACCGCCGCCGTGTACGGACGCGTCGGCGCGAGCACCGTCGCCTTCGGCACCCTCACCAGCTGGCTCGTCGACGTACTGAACGTTCTGACCGGGAACCTGGACAGGCCGGGCGGCGCCCTCTTCCCGCTCGCCGCCACCGCACAGCCGCCCCGCCCGGCCGGCCCCGGCAAGGGCTTCGCGCTCGGGCGCTGGCACAGCAGGGTGAGCGGACACCCGGAGGCCAAGAGCGAACTGCCGCTCGCCGCGCTCGCCGAGGAGATCGACACGCCCGGGGAGGGCGCGGTGCGCGCGGTCGTCGCCATCGCCGCCAACCCCGTCCTGTCCGCGCCCGACGGCGACCGTCTGGACCGGGCCCTGGAGTCCCTCGACTTCATGGTGAGCGTCGACCCCTACCTCAACGAGACGTCACGCCACGCGGACGTCGTGCTCCCGCCGCCCCCGCCCGCCCAGAGCGCCCACCACGACTTCGTCTTCAACGGATTGGCCGTACGCAACCAGGTCCGCTACACCCGCGCCGCCGTCCCCCTGGAGGAGGGCCGCATGGCGGAGAGCGAGATCCTCGCCAGGCTCGTCCTCGCGGCATCGGGCACGCACGGCGCCGACCCGTCGGCGGTCGATGCGATGGTGGTCGACAACACCCTCGGCAAGGCCGTCACACAGCCGCACTCGGCGGCGTACGGCCGTGACCCCAAGGAGCTCGCCGGGCTCCTGACCGGCGCGGACGGCCCCGAGCGGCGGCTCGACATGATGCTGCGCCTCGGCCCCTACGGCGACGGGTTCGGCGCCCGGCCCGAGGGCCTGACCCTGGAGCGGCTCCTCGCGCATCCGCACGGCATCGACCTCGGACCGCTCGCCCCGCGCGTGCCCGAGGTGCTCAGGACCCGCAGTGGACGCGTCGAGCTCCTCCCCGAGCCGCTCGCCGCCGAGCTGCCCCGGCTCGCCCGCGCGATGACCGAGGAGCCCGCCGCGCTCGTCCTGGTCGGCCGACGCCATCTGCGGTCCAACAACAGCTGGATGCACAACGTCCGCACCCTGGTGGGCGGCTCCAACCGCTGCACGCTGCACGTCCACCCCGACGACGCGGCCCGCGCCGGACTCGCCGACGGGGGCCTGGCGCGCGTGGCCGCCGCAGGAGGGGAGATCGACGTGCCGGTGGAGGTGACGGACGCGGTGCGCCCCGGAGTGGTGAGCCTGCCGCACGGCTGGGGGCACGACCGGCCCGGCACCCGGCTCGCCGTCGCGGCCGAGGAACCCGGCGCCAACGTCAACCAGCTCCTCGACGGCACGCTCCTCGACCCGCTCTCCGGAAACGCGGTGCTCAACGGCTTTGCCGTGCAGGTCACCGCCCTTACCCCTGCCCTACCGCGTTGACCTGGAGTTTTGCGCTTATTGCTCGCGCGTCAACATCTTGTTAACGCTTCGGAGCGGGTCCTAACGTCATCCGGACCGCCAGACCTGGTGGGAGTTCGATGGTGAACGTTAGGTAGCCCCCATGCTGACAATCCTCGGATTCGTCATGATCGCCACCTTCCTGGTGCTGATCATGATGAAGAAGATGTCGCCGATCGCGGCACTGGTGCTGATCCCCGCGCTCTTCTGCGTGTTCGTAGGAAAGGGAGCCCATCTCGGGGACTACGTCCTCGAAGGCGTCGGCAATCTGGCGCCCACGGCGGCCATGCTCATGTTCGCCATCGTGTACTTCGGCGTCATGATCGACGTCGGCCTCTTCGACCCGATCGTCCGGGGCATCCTGCGCTTCTGCAAGGCGGACCCGGTGCGCATCGTGGTCGGCACCGCCGTGCTCGCCGCGATCGTCTCGCTCGACGGCGACGGCTCGACCACCTTCATGATCACGGTCTCGGCGATGTACCCGCTGTACAAGCGCCTCAAGATGAGCCTCGTCGTGATGACGGGTGTCGCCGCGACCGCCAACGGCGTCATGAACACCCTGCCCTGGGGCGGCCCGACGGCCCGCGCCGCGACCGCCCTGAAGGTCGACGCGTCCGACATCTTCGTCCCCATGATCCCGGCGCTCGCCATGGGCCTGGTCGCGGTCTTCCTCCTCTCGTACGCCCTGGGTCTGCGCGAGCGCAAGCGGCTCGGTGTCCTCTCCCTCGACGACGTCCTGACGAAGGAGACGGCGACGTCCGACGAGACCGTGCTCGTGGGCGCCGGTGGCGACGGCGACCGTACGAAGCCCACGAAGAAGCCGACCGGATCCGCCGGGGGAGCGGGCACCGACGCGGAGGCCGACGCCGACGCAACGGACGCGGACGACGAGGGCTTCCAGGGCCTCGACCCGCACCGCGCGACGCTGCGCCCCAAGCTCTACTGGTTCAACGCGGGCCTCACCGTCCTGCTGCTCACCGCCATGATCATGGAGTGGCTGCCGATCCCGGTGCTCTTCCTGCTCGGCGCCGCGCTCGCCCTCACCGTCAACTTCCCGCACATGCCCGACCAGAAGGCCAGGATCGCCGCTCACGCGGAGAACGTCCTCAACGTCACCGGCATGGTCTTCGCCGCCGCCGTCTTCACCGGCGTCCTCCAGGGCACCGGCATGGTCGACCACATGGCCGACTGGCTGGTCGACGCGATCCCGGAGGGCATGGGCTCGCAGATGGGCCTCGTGACGGGCCTGCTCTCCATCCCGCTCACCTACTTCATGTCCAACGACGGCTTCTACTTCGGCGTCCTGCCGGTCCTCGCCGAGGCGGGCCAGGCGCACGGCGTCGGCACCCTGGAGATCGCCCGCGCCTCCATCGCCGGGCAGGCCCTGCACATGTCGAGCCCGCTGGTGCCCGCCGTGTACGTCCTGGTCGGCATGGCCAAGGTCGAGTTCGGCGACCACACCAGGTTCACCGTCAAGTGGGCCGTGCTCACCTCGCTCGTGGTGCTCGGCTCCGGGATCCTCTTCGGCATCATCTGATGCCCGACGCGTCGACCGGGCCCGGTGGCAGGGGCTGGCTGCTCCGTCTCGTCATCGCCTTCAGCTTCGCGCAGGGGGCGGTGTCGATGGCGCGGCCCGCCGTCTCCTACCGGGCCCTCGCGCTCGGCGCCGACGAGCGGGCGATCGGCGTCATCGCGGGCGTGTACGCGCTGCTCCCGCTCTTCGCCGCCGTACCGCTCGGCCGCAGGACCGACCACGGGCGGTGCGCGCCGCTGCTGCCCGTCGGCGTCGTCCTGATCTCCGGCGGCTGCGCGCTGAGCGGCATGGCGAACTCCCTGGCCGCGATGGCCGCGTGGAGCGGTGTGATGGGGCTCGGCCACCTCTGCTTCGTGATCGGCGCGCAGTCGATCGTGGCCCGCCAGTCCGCGCCCGCCGAACAGGACCGCAACTTCGGCCACTTCACCATCGGCGCCTCGCTCGGACAGCTCGTCGGGCCGATCGCCGCGGGCGCCCTCATCGGCGCCGACACGGGCCGCACCAGCGCGCTCGCGCTGCTGGTCTCCGCGGCGGTCGCGGCGGTGGCCATCGGCTCGCTCTGGCGCATCGAGTACGTGAGGTCGGCGCCCTCGGGGACGACAGAACCGCGGGTTCCGGTGTTCGGCATCCTGCGTACCAGGGGCGTGCCCGCGGGCATCTTCATCAGCCTCGCGGTGCTCTCGGCGACGGACATCCTCACGGCCTATCTGCCGGTGGTCGGCGAGCACCGGGGGATCGCGCCCGCCACGGTCGGTCTTCTGCTCTCGCTGCGGGCGGCGGCCACCATCGCCTGCCGACTGGTGATGACGCCGCTGATCAACCTGCTCGGCCGCGCCGCCCTGACCGTGGTCACCTGCGTGCTCGCCGCGCTGCTGTGCGCGGGCATCGCGCTGCCCGTGCCCGTGTGGGGACTCGGCGCGATGCTGGTCCTGCTCGGCTTCTGCCTGGGTGTCGGCCAGCCGCTTTCGATGACGACGGTGGTGCGGGCAGCGCCGCCCGGCGCCCGCTCCACGGCCCTCGCCCTCCGCCTCACGGGCAACCGCCTCGGCCAGATCGCGGCCCCGGCATCGGCGGGCCTGATCGCCGGAGTGGCGGGCGTGGCGGCGCCGTTCGTGATGCTGGGCGGGCTGCTGCTCGTCGCGGCGGGGCTCGGCGCGCGCACGAGCCCCGGAGGCGCGAGACGCCCCCGGGGCACTGCTGACCGCGCTGGGCGGAGAGTTACTGAACGATCTTGAGCAGCTTGTTCGGGGAACCCGAACCGGGGCTGGTCACGACGTTCGGGGTGGCGCCGTTCACGAGGGCGCTGGAGACCTGGGCCGGGGTGGCCGAGGTGTGTCCCGCCAGGTAGACGGCGGCCGCGCCCGCGACGTGCGGAGTGGCCATCGACGTACCGGAGATGGTGTTGGTGGCGGTGTCGCTGGTGTTCCAGCCCGCCTTGATGTTCACGCCGGGCGCGAAGATGTCCAGGATCGAGCCGTAGTTGGAGAAGCTGGCCCTGGCGTCGGTGTTGCTGGTCGCGCCGACCGTGATGGCTTCGGGGACCCTGGCGGGGGAGGAGTTGCCCGCGTTGGTGTTCTCGTTGCCCGCAGCGACCGCGTAGGTGACGCCGTCGGCGATGGACTTCTTCACCGCGTTGTCGAGCGTCGTGGACGCGCCGCCGCCGAGCGACATGTTGGCCACGGCGGGGGCGCCCGCGGCGTGGTTGTTCGTCACCCAGTCGATGCCCGCGACGACCCCGGCGGTGGTGCCCGAGCCGTTGTTGTCGAGCACGCGGACCGCCACGATCTTGGCCTTCTTGGCCACGCCGTAGGTCTTGCCCGCGATGGTCGTGGCGACGTGCGTGCCGTGGCCGTTGCCGTCCTGGGCGGTGTTGTCGCCGTCCACGGCGTCGTAGCCGTTGACCGCGCGGCCGCTGATCTCGGTGTGCGTGATCCGCACGCCGGTGTCGATCACGTACGCGGTGACGCCGCCGCCCGCGCTGTCCGGGTAGGTGTAGGTGCCGGAGAGCGGGAGCTTCGCCTGGTCGATGCGGTCCAGGCCCCAGGGGGCGTTGGACTGCGTCGCGGTGGCGTGGAGCACCCGGTCCTGCTCGACGGAGGCGACGGCGGGATCGGCGGCGAGTCTCTTCGCCTCGGTCGCGCTGAGGCCGGTCGCCGCGTAGCCGTTCAGGGCGGACTTGTAGGTCTTGTGCACCGAGCCGCCGTACTGGGCTATGAGGTCCTTGCCCCGGCTCGAGGCGGCCTTGAGGCCGGAGCTGTCCTTCAGGGTCACGAGATAGCTGCCCTTGACCGCGTCGGCGGAGCCCGCCGCGATCACGGTGCCTTCGGCGGGGGCGGAGGCCTGGGCGGGCAGTGCGGCGACCGTACCGATGACGGCGGCGGTGGCGGTCGAGATCGCCGCGGCGATCACAGTCTTCTTGCTGCGGAGCATGGCCATTACGAGGGAGTCCTCCTCATAGGCGGCGCGCCCGGGGTCGGGCGTCGCGACTGTGGGGGGTGCGCGCGTGGATCGCACACACAGATGGGAGCGGCCACTGCCGCTCCCGTCGCGTTCAGTAGCGTGGCGGCTCCCCGGGGTCAGATCAAGAGAGTTGACGCCTTGTCATGCAGCTGTCACACAAGAGAAGTTGAATTCGGGTCGAATACGCCGGGAATGCCCGAGGGCGGGGCCTGCCCCGTCAGGGGCGCGGGGAACGGCGCGCTCAGCGCCAACGCGCCCGCACGCGAAGTCCGTACGCCCACGGACGGGACGTCGGAGACGGTGCCGAGGGGGGCGCCCCGCAAGGGGCGCGGGGAACGGCGCGCCCAGCCACGGCGAACCCGCACGCGAAGTCCCTGCGACCACGGACGCGAAGCCCCTGCGACCACGGACGGGAGGTCAGAACCCGCACCCAAGTCACACCCCCACCGCTCCCAGCCCGGGCGGAAGCCCCACCCCCCTGGTGTCAGAAAACTATCAACGCTAGTTTGTGGTTCCGGCCCTGACGACTACCTGGAGGACGGCGATGAAGGCCCACGACGGGATGTACATCGACGGCGCCTGGCGCCCCGCTGCGGGCACCGGCACCATCACGGTCCTGAACCCCGCGGACGAGCGCCCCGTCGGCGACGTCCCCGCGGGCGACGCGCAGGACATCGACGCCGCGGTGCGCGCCGCCCGCAGGGCCCTGCCGGCCTGGTCCGCGACCCCGCCCACCGAGCGCGCCGCGCTGATCGGCGCGCTGCGCGACCGGCTCGTCGCCCGCAAGGACGAGATCGCCGAGACCGTCACGGCGGAACTCGGCTCCCCCCTCGCCTTCTCGGAGGCGGTCCACGCGGGCGTACCGATCCTGGTCTCCGGTTCGTACGCGGAACTCGCGGCGACGCACGCCTTCGAGGAGCAGGTCGGCAACTCGACCGTCTACCTGGAGCCGATCGGCGTGGTCGGCGCGATCACGCCCTGGAACTACCCCCTCCACCAGATAGTCAACAAGGTCGCCCCCGCGCTCGCCGCGGGCTGCACCGTCGTGCTCAAGCCCGCCGAGGACACCCCGCTCACCGCGCAGCTCTTCGCCGAGGCGGTCCACGAGGCGGGCATCCCCGCGGGGGTCTTCAACCTCGTCACCGGGCTCGGCCCCGTCGCCGGGCAGGCGCTCGCCGAGCACGAGGGCGTCGACCTGGTCTCCTTCACCGGGTCGACCGCCGTCGGCAAGCGGATCGGCGCCACCGCGGGCGCCGCCGTCAAGCGCGTCGCCCTGGAGCTCGGCGGCAAGTCCGCCAACGTCATCCTGCCGAGCGCCGACCTCGCCAAGGCGGTCAACGTCGGCGTCGCGAACGTCATGTCCAACTCCGGCCAGACGTGCAGCGCCTGGACCCGCATGCTGGTCCACACCGCCCGGTACGACGAGGCGGTGGAGCTCGCCGCAGCGGCCGCCGCCAAGTACGGCCCCCGCATCGGCCCCGTCGTCAACGCCAAGCAGCAGGCGCGCGTGCGCGGTTACATTGAGAAGGGCGTCGAGGAAGGCGCCCGGATCGTCGCCGGCGGCCCCGAAGCGCCCCAGGAGCAGGGCTATTACGTCCGGCCGACGGTCTTCGCCGACGTCACCCCCGAGATGACCATCGCCCAGGAGGAGATCTTCGGCCCGGTGGTCTCCCTCATCCGCTACGAGGACGAGGACGACGCCCTGCGCATCGCCAACGGGACCGTGTACGGACTCGCGGGCGCGGTGTGGGCGGCCGACGACGCCGAGGCGATCGCGTTCGCACGCCGCATGGACACCGGCCAGGTCGACATCAACGGCGGCAGCTTCAACCCCCTTGCCCCGTTCGGCGGTTACAAGCAGTCGGGCGTGGGCCGCGAACTCGGCGCCCACGGCCTTGCTGAGTACCTCCAGACGAAGTCCCTCCAGTTCTGAGCCGCCCGACCTACCCGAAGGAGTACGTGAACGTGGTCCGCGCCGCCATCCTCCCCGCCGTCGGCTCCGCCCTGGAGATCGCCGAGATCGAGCTGCCCGAGCCCGGCCCCGGCCAGGTCAGGGTGCGCCTCGCCGCCGCCGGGGTCTGCCACTCCGACCTGTCCCTGACCAACGGCACGATGCGCGTCCCGGTGCCCGCCGTGCTCGGCCACGAGGGCGCGGGCACGGTGGTTTCCGTCGGCGACGGCGTCACCCACGTCGCGCCCGGCGACGGCGTCGTCCTGAACTGGGCGCCGTCCTGCGGCAGTTGCCACGCCTGCTCGCTCGGCGAGGTGTGGCTCTGCGTCAACGCCCTCGCGGGCGCGGCGGACGTCTACGCCAAGCGGTCGGACGGCAGCGACCTCCACCCCGGCCTGAACGTCGCCGCGTTCGCCGAGGAGACGGTGGTCGCGGCGGGCTGCGTCCTGCCGGTGCCCGACGGCGTCCCGCTCACCGACGCGGCCCTGCTGGGCTGCGCGGTTCTGACCGGGTACGGCGCGGTGCACCACTCGGCGAAGGTCCGCGAGGGCGAGACCGTCGCGGTGCACGGCGTCGGCGGGGTGGGCCTCGCCACGCTCCAGGCGGCCAGGATCGCGGGCGCCGAGCGGATCGTCGCGGTCGACGTCTCCCCGGAGAAGGAGGAGTTGGCGCGCGCGGCGGGCGCCACGGACTACGTGGTGGCCTCGGAGACGACGGCGAAGGACATCCGCAAGCTCACCGGCGGCCACGGCGTCGACGTGGCCGTGGAGTGCGCGGGCCGCGCGGTGACCATCCGCACGGCCTGGGAGTCCACCCGCCGAGGCGGCCGCACCACGGTGGTCGGCATCGGCGGCAAGGACCAGCAGGTCACCTTCAACGCCCTGGAACTCTTCCACTGGGGCAGGACCCTCTCGGGCTGTGTCTACGGCAACTGCGACCCTGCCGTGGACCTGCCGGTGCTGGCCGGTCACGTCCGCGCGGGCCGCCTGGACCTCGCCGCCCTGGTGACCGACCGGATCGGCCTCGACGGCATTCCGGCGGCGTTCGAGAACATGGTCGCGGGCAAGGGGGGTCGGGCGCTGGTGATGTTCTGAGGTCAGGTGTCCAGCTTCAGGCGGGCCAGGGGGAGCGCGGACCCGGCAGGGGCCTTGAACCCGTCCAGGCGCCGCGAGCCGTGGATCAGCCATCGTTCGCCCGCCTGGAGCTGGATCTGGTCCAGTACGCGGGCACGGAGACCGTCCGACCAGAACGGGTTGTTCTCGGCGAGCTCGGTCAGGTCCCACTTGCTCGCGGACTCCAGGGCCCGAGCGATGTCGCGGTCCGTGGGGGAAGCTCCGTCGACGCGCAGCAGGTTCATCAGCGGCCAGTCCTCGTGCCCGGCGTCCGTCGGGGCGATCCAGTGGGCCGCCAGCGCCTCCCAGTTCTCCGGCAGGTCGCTCAGCTCGGCGATCGTTCTGCACAGGCTCCGGAAGGTGGCGTCGTCGAGCAGGCGACGCGCGCGCTCGATGACGGCGCGGGCCGACCCCCGGCCGGTCTCCCCGGATTGCACGGACCACGCCCGATGGGATAGCCGTCGGGCGAGCCCGGCGAACTCCGTGTCGTCCCGGACGTCGGAGAGCGCCAGCAGGGCCGACTCGTACGAGATGGTGAGATCGCACTCCGCAGGGACGCTCCCGATCACCTCGCGCAACTGCTCGGCCCCTACGGTGTCCAGGCCGTGGCGCAGGCCGTAGTCGCAGAGCGGTACGAGGAGGTTCTCGGCGACGGCGGCAAGGCGCGCGCGATCGCCGCCTCGGCACGCCGACCAGATGTCCCAGACCTCCCCGGCCAGCGCCGTGACGCGCTGATCGGCCCCGCCCGGTGTGACCCAGTGCATGGCCGCGAAGGGGAAACCGCTCGACGCCACCCGGGCCCCGAGGGCACCGTGGCGCAGGTACGCGTCGATGTCGTGCAGACGTACCCCGTTCGTTCTCCAGCGCTCCTCCGCGGCGTACCAGGCACGGGCGTCCAGCGGGTCGGTGAGCCGCGCGGCTACGAGGCCCTCCCGCACGGGCCACGGCAGCATCCGCCACGCCGAGAACTCGTCGAAGTCGGTCCGCTTGCGAGCCAGCGAGGCGAACGTGGCCGCACGAGGGGCGCGCGCCGCCTCCGCGACCTCGCGCCATGCCGCCCAGTTCGGGTGGCAGTCGTCCGGCGGTGTGGTCAGCGACTCCAGCCACTCCGAGCCTTTCAGGGACAAGGGGCCTGACAACGGCCACATGCCTTCGAGCTCTATGCCGTTGAGTGCGCGTGAGATCGGCCCGGAATGCATCACCTGCCAGGCGGCCCATGCCCAGTCGGACAGTTCGTGGACGGTCCGCACGAGCGAATCGGCGGACACGGCGTGCGGATCCGCGCGCCGAAGAAGAACGGTGAGATGTTCGGGCCCCACGGCTTCGGGGACCGCGGTGTCCAGCAGGAGCCTGGGAAGCGCGGCGGGCGGGGCCCCGTCGAGATGTCCCCGTACCGCTCGCAGCGCGTGCTGGTTTCCTTGCTCCGCAAGCTTGTTGAGGAATCGCCAGGGGTTGCCGTGCGAGGCCCGGGCGGGCGGGGCCGACTCCACGAGGCCGAGGAGTTCATCGACCCTGGGGCCGTCGAAGAGGCCCCACGCCGACGCGGCGAGGCGGTCGGCACGGTGGCCGAGGTCGGCGATGACGTCCGCGCCTGGCAGGAGGTGCAGTCGGTATCGGTCCTCCAGCTCCGGCATGTCCGCCAAGAGGTCGACGGCCAGCTCCGCCCCTCTCAGCTCCAAGGACGCGACGCCGGAGAACCGCGCCGAGTCCAGCTCGGCCAGCGTGGTGATCACCGAGTCCCGCAGGTCCCGCTCGTCCAGGTGCTCCGTCTCGAAGGCCGCGGTCGCCATGAACCTCGCCACGTTGCGCCAGGGTTCGGACTCGGCGGCCGCGCGGAACCGCTCGCGCACCAGGCGCTCGTCACCCGTCCCCGCGAGATGCGCGGCGGCCAGGAACTCCACCAGGGACTTGATCTGGAAACCCACGATGTCGGAGTCCACCCCGACGATCAGGACGAGGCGTTCCCTGGCGAAGCGGAGCAGTTGCTGGACCACGTCCGTCTCGTCGTCACCCGCCAGCACCCCGGTGTCCCGCACCACGGCCCCCGCGATCGCGGCGAAGTCGTCGGCGCGGATGCCGCGCACGTCGTGCTGCTTCTCGCCCGCCACGATGATGTGGAAGGCGGCACGGCGGTGCAACTCGTCGACCAGCCCCCGGTAGCGCTCCAGGAAGGTGCCGAGCTCCCCGCCCCTGCCCTCTTCACGGGCGTACACGTGGTCGTAGTAGCGGGCGAACAACCGGTGCCGCCCGGTGGGCAGTTCACCCGAGTCGGCCAGGATCGAGACCACGAGGGCGACGTGCAGGGGAGTGTTGAGGATGTCCGGCAGATCGCCGCGACGTGCCGCGTCGCGGAAGAGCCCGAGGAGCCGCTCGCCCTCGGGGCCTTCCCCCGCCAGGACGGCCGCGTGCAGCTCGGCCTCCTCCGGGGAGAGGTCGGTCAGGGACCAGGCGGTGAACGCGTGGGGCCGCAGCTCGTCCCCGTACGCCTGCGGCCGGGAGGTGACGACGATCGACGCGTGGGCCCGGTCCACCTGCATGTCGTCGGCGAAGTCCCTGACGTGCCGCAGGACGGCGGAACGGTGGCGCGGGGACACCTCGTCGTAGCCGTCGAGGACGAGGGCGGTGGGCACGGCGCGGGCCAGGGCGCGGATCTCCGAGGGGGAGACCTCGGTCTTGAGGAGGTGTTCGTAGCGGTGGGCGAGGAAGTGCCACAGGGAGCGCCGCGGCTCGGCCGTGCCGCTCAGGTACGAGGCGAGGGCGTCGGCCTCGATCCACAGGGGGAAGCGCGCGGGCGCGGGAGGCGTCAACGTCAGCCTGCGCAGCGCGAGTTCGACGCGGTCGAGTTCCGTGACCGTCTGCGGGGAGAGCAGCTCGGAGTCGAAGGCGCGCAGCAGGGCGGCCCTGTGCACGTGGGCGAGCATCTGGACGGCGGTGGTCTTGCCCTGGCCGGGCCCGCCCGTCAGAACGGTCCGCAGCGACGGTCCTTCCATGGAGAGGTACTGCTCCACGAAGTGCCGTTGGGCGTCGCCGGTGCCCACTTCGGCCGGACTCCGGGACGGCAGTCGTACGAGGAGGTCCACGAACACGTCCGCGATGCTCCTGCGCTCGCGCACGAGGGAGGGATCGAGCAGCCGGACCGAGGCCCCGGCGTGGAACTCCCTTTGCAGGACCCGCAGGAGAAGGTGCTCGGTCTCCGGCGCGGTGACTCCGGTGCCGCGGTCGCCGCCCCCGAGGCGGAGGTGGACGTCGCCGTGGAAGACGGCCCCCGGCGCGTTCAGCCCCGACGAGCCCTCGACGTGATTGCTCACGGCCCGTCGGTCCCCGCATCGTCGCCGAAGCTCATGGTGACGGGCCCGGTGAACGTCGCCCCCGGCGCGTTCAGGCCCCGGGAGTCGTTGACCGTGTTGATCTGCGACGCCGCAGGGCCGAACCGAGCCGTCAGCGACTGGAGTTCACGCTGGAAGTCCGGGTCGGAGGCGGCAAGGTCCCGCAGCGCCCCGCCCAGCCGGCGCACGGCTTCGGGGTCCGTCGCGTCCCGCTCGTCGAGTACGGCCAGGACGCCGGAATCCCCCGCGAACCGTTCACGGAGCCGCTCCCAGAGCGCGGCGGCGGCGCTGGTCCCCAGCTGTCCCCAGGCCCCGCCGAGTGCCGCGGCGGCCAGTGCGTCGAAGGCGATGCTCATGCCGTCACGGTATCGCCCCGCTCCGACAGCGAACGGTCCGAACCGGCAAGCCGCGGAAAGGACTTGGCCCCGGCCAGGAACACGAGCGTGGTCAGCACGAACGGCCAGGTGAAGGTGTGCCCGCCGGACGGCGCGAAGAGCGCCGAAAGCGCCGAGCCGACCGCCGTGGCCGCGGCGGCGCCCACGAGCGCGTACGCCAGCGTCGCCGTCCGCACGGGCAGGAAGACGCCGCACAGGGCGAGCGCCACGAGGACGGAGTTGTATCCCATCGAGCCGTCGGTGATCTGCGCGGCGGGGGCACCGAGCGCCCAGGCCGTGCCGATGCCGACCACGCTGCCGAGGGCCGCCACGGCGGCCGCGCGGCGGCTCGCGATCAGCAGTCCGGCGAACAGCAGGGCGCCCACGTACCACTGCGGCATGAAGAAGATCTGGGCGAAGTCCGCGAAGAAGGCGCGGGCCAGTTCGGCGGGGCGCACGACGGTGGGACCCGTCGCCGCGCGGGTGAGGGCGGCGAGCGCCTCGCCGTGGTGCCAGACCCGTTCGAAGCCGGGCGCCGCGATCGTCATCGTGCTCGCGATCAGGCAGTACGGGAGGGTCAGCGAGGGCAGCCCCCAGACGCCGAGGACGTTGGCGACGGCCGAGGTCACCACCGTGACGACCACGCAGCCGCCGATGGCCAGCAGCGCCGTCGAGAGGTGGTCCGCGCCCAGGAACACGGCGAAACAGAGCGCCGTGAGACAGGCGTTGAAGCCTTCGAGCCCCGTGGTGACCCTGTCCTTGTCGGCGCCGAGGAACCGCGCGGTGGCGGTGCCCACGGCGGTTCCGACGAGGCCGTAGAGGCCGTACCGCCACCCCGCGGCGAACAGCGCGACACAGAAGACGGCGCCCGCCGCGGCGCTCGGCAGGAAGGTGACCTGGGCCTGCCCGCGCAGCACCGCGGCGCCGAAGCCGACGGCGCGGCCGCGGGAGAGCCTGACGGGCGGCCCGTTGCCGCCGGTTGAAGGTGCTGTCGGACTCTCGGCCGAGTCCTCGGCAGAGCTCCCGCTGTCCGTCGCATCCGTCGCATGCCCCACGGCCACTCCCGTGTTACGTCCTTGTTTCGTCCGGCAGGACGGATGCAGATTACATCTACCTGCGGGAAGGCGTGGTCTCCGGGGTGGCGACGGTCTGCGCGCGAGGACGCGAGCGCGCCACCGCGACCCCGGCGAGACACAGCGCGCCGCCGCCGAGCGTCACCGCGCCGGGCACCTCGTCGAGCGCCAGCCACGACATCGCCACGACGAGGGCGGGCACGGCGTAGGTCGTCGCGCCCATGCGGCTCGCGGTCGTGCGGGCGAGTGCGTACGCCCAGGTCGTGAAGGCGAGCGCGGTCGGAAAGACGCCCAGGTACAGCATGTTGAGGGTCGCGGACGCGGGGGCGTGGCCCATGTCCCGCACGAGCTGACCGGCGAACGGTAGACAGCCGACCGCGCCCACCAGGCAGCCGAACGTCGTCACCTGGAGCGCGCTCGCGTGGCCGAGCGCGGGCTTCTGGGCGACGATCCCCGCCGCGTACCCCACGGCGGCGATCAGACAGAGCGCCACGCCGAGCACGGACGCCTTCCCCTCGCCCGACATCGAGAGGCCGACGGCGATCACGCCCGCGAAGGAGACCGCCATCCCGGCGAGGAGCCGCGGCGGCAGCGCGTCGCCCAGCAGGCGCGAGGCGAGCAGCGCCACGAGGATCGGTCCCACGTTCACGAGCAGCGCCGCCGTGCCCGCGTCGACCTGCTGCTCGCCCCAGTTGAGGACGACCATGTACACCCCGAACCAGAGCAGCCCGGACACGGCGATGCCCGGCCAGGCGGCCCGGGGCGGCCAACCCTCCCTGCGCAGCGCCCAGATGACCCCGAGCGTCAGCGCCCCGGCGAGCAGTCGGCCGAGCGCGAGCGCGCCCGGCGCGTAGGCGGCCCCCGCGCTGCGGATGGAGACGAAGGCGGAGGCCCACATGACGACGGTGAAGGTGGCGGCGGCGGCCGCGAGTACTTCGGGACGCCGGAACCAGGGGCGGGAGGAGGGGGAGGGGAGGGGTGCAGACATGCCCCGAGGCTAGGGCGGGAACGCTTCGGCCCCCACCGAATTATCGCGGCACGGTCAGCGCCCCGTCAGGGGCGCGGGGAACTGTGCGCCCAGCCACGGCCGACCCGCGGAAGGGGAACGGCCCGACCCGCGGAGCGTCACGCCTCGAACCACGTGATCATGACCTCGTTGGCGAACGACTCCCGCGCACGCACGCGAAACCGCTTCGGGTCGAACTCGCCGCCGAACAAGGGGATTCCGGCCCCCGCGACCACCGGATAGCTCTTGACGATCAGCTCGTCGATCTCGGGAAGCAGCGCGGCCGCCAGCCTGCCGCCGCCGCAGAGCCAGATGTCGAGGCCCTCGGGCCCTTCCTGCCGCTTGAGGTCGCGCACCAGCGCGAGCGGGTCGCCGCCGACCACGGTCACCGCGGGGTCGGGGGAGGGGCCGAGGGTGCTGGACACGACGTACTGGCGCAGATGTGCGTACGGACTCGGCATGCCGTGCTCCAGGGCGGGGCGGTAGGTGCCGCTGCCCATGAGCACGGTGTCGAAGCGCAGGTTGGGGGCGTCGGCGAGGCCCGCGTGGGCGCGCATCGCGGTCGGGACGGTCTCGGGGTAGCGGGCGTTGACCGCCGCGGCGTACGCCGCGGCCTGCTCCGCGTCGCCCACGGGGTAGAAGTCGACCTCGCCCGCCGGGCCCGCGATGTACCCGTCGACGGAGGTGCCGATGTAGTAGACGAGCTTGCGCATCAGGTAACTCCCCCTGTAGTACTCTTTTCGTAGTGGTTGAAACGTAGTACTACATGTGGAGTGGTGTCAATGGTGCGCAGGAATGACGAGCGGCGGGCGGCCCTGGTCGACGCCGCCATCGAGGTGCTTGCCAGGGAGGGTGCGAGGGGCCTGACCTTCCGCGCCGTGGACACCGAGGCGGCGGTGCCGACCGGTACCGCGTCCAACTACTTCGGCAACCGCGACGACCTGCTGACCCAGGCGGGTGCCCGCGTCTACGAACGGCTCACGCCCGGCGACGCGGAGATCGAGCGGCAGCGCACGGCCGAGCCCGACAAGGAGACCTACGTCGAACTGATGCGCGAGGTCGTCGGCCGGGTCAGCGGCTTCCGCACCGGCTATCTGGCCCTGCTCGAACTGCGCCTGGAGGCCACCCGCCGCCCCGAGCTGCGCGCGGTCCTGACCGGGCGCGTCCAGGACGACCTGGCCGCCAACCTGGCGTACCACGAGAGCTCCGGACTGCCCGGTGACGCGACGGCGGTCAAGCTCCTCTACCTGGCGCTCAACTGGCTCATCCTCGAGCAGCTCACCCTCCCCGACGTCCTCTCGGAGGCCGAGCGCGACCGCCTGGTCGAGGCGGCGGTCCAGCGCGTCATCATCGACGACTAGGCGCCTCGGAGGCCGTCGATGCCCAGGTGCGCGGCGAGCGCCCGCGCCCCGGCCGGGGTGACCCGCACCGCGCGCTCCGAGCCGATCCGCTCGCACCAGCCCGCGGCCAGCGCGTGCCCGCACAGCGCGGCGCCCGCGACCCCGGCCAGATGGGGCCTGCGCTCGGTCCAGTCCAGGCAGGCCCTGGCCAGCGGCCTTCGGCCGGTGCGCACCAACTCGATGCCCAACTCCCCGTACCAGTCGACGCCTTGGTCGGTGAGGGCGAACCCGGTGTCCTGCCGGAGCAGCCCCCGGCTCGTCATCGCCCCGGTGATCGCGATGCCGAGCCGCCCCGCGAGGTGGTCGTAGCAGGTGCGGCCCCGCGCCATCGCGGACCGGGTGCTCGACTCGCGCAGCGTGCGGGGCCGGGTGGCGTCGGGTGCCGCGTGCGCGGTGAGGTCCTCGACGAGCTGGGCGACCCGCGCGTCGGCGAGCCGCACGTAGCGGTGCCTGCCCTGCCGCTCCTCGGTGAGCAGCCCGCCCGCGACCAGCTTGCCCAGGTGCTCGCTGGCGGTGGAGGCCGCGACGCCCGCGTGCCGGGCGAGCTCGCCCGCCGTCCAGGCCCGTCCGTCGAGCAGCGCGAGCAGACAGGCCGCCCGTGTCTCGTCGGCGAACAGCGCGGCGAGTGCGGCGAGGGCCGGTGCGGTGGTGTTCTTCGTGTGGCCGGGCGTCATGCCACCAGGATGCGCCGGGAACGCTTCGCCGTGGGCCGAACCGTCACCTGCCGCGAAGAGGCGGGCCGAAGCCCTACGCCCCCGCCGCCTGCCCGGCCGTCACCTGCTCGTACTGGAGCGCGAGCCCGTCGAGCAGGGCCCGCAGGCCCGTCTCGAAGGCCCGCCCGTCGATCACTTCCTGGCGCTCGGCGAGCAGGTGGGCCTGGCCGAGGTGGGGGTAGTCGGCGGGGTCGTACGCCGCCTCGTCGTCCACGAAGCCCCCGGCGAACGAGCCGAGCGCGGAGCCCATGATGAAGTACCGCATCAGCGCGCCGATCGAGGTGGCCTGCGCGGCGGGCCAGCCCGCGTCGACCATCGCCCCGAACACCGCGTCCGCGAGCCGCAGTCCGGCCGGGCGGCGGCCCGGGCCGCTGGCGAGCACCGGGACGATGTTCGGGTGCCGGGTGAGGGCGGCCCGGTAGGAGGCCGCCCAGTCGTGCAGCGCGGTGCGCCAGTCGCGCGCGTCGTCGGCGTCGAACATCGACAGGTCGACCTGGGCGCTCACCGAGTCCGCGACCGCCTCCAGGATCTGGTCCTTGGTGCGGAAGTGGTTGTAGAGCGAAGGACCGCTGACCCCGAGCTCGGCGGCGAGGCGGCGCGTGGAGACGGCGGCGAGGCCCTCCGCGTCGACGAGGGCGCGTGCCGTGTCGACGATGCGTTCTCGGCTGAGGAGGGGCTTGCGCGGTCGGGCCATGCGGCACATAGTAGGGCTGCCACCAGAAACTAGCAGTGCTAATTTAAATGTCGACGCGAAGAGGTGCGCACGATGAACCTGGAGCTCAGCGAGGAGCAGACCGCGGTCAGGCAGCTGGCCAAGGACTTCGTCGCGCGCGAGATCACCCCGCACGTCGTCGAGTGGGACCGCACCGAGAGCGTCGACCGGGCCATCGTGAAGAAGCTCGGCGAGGTCGGCTTCCTCGGCCTGACGATCGACGAGGAGTACGGCGGCTCGGGCGGCGACCACCTCGCGTACTGCCTGGTGACCGAGGAACTCGGCCGGGGCGACTCCGCCGTGCGCGGTATCGTCTCCGTCTCGCTCGGGCTCGTCGCCAAGACCGTCGCGTCCTGGGGCAGCGAGGAGCAGAAGCGGCAGTGGCTGCCCGGCCTCACCTCCGGCGCGTACGTCGGGTGCTTCGGGCTCACCGAACCGGGCACCGGATCGGACGCGGGCAACCTCGCGACCAAGGCCGTGCGCGACGGCGACTCCTACGTCATCAGCGGCACCAAGATGTTCATCACCAACGGCACCTGGGCCGACGTCGTCCTCCTCTTCGCCCGCACCAACGACGCCCCCGGACACAGGGGCGTCTCCGCCTTCCTGGTGCCCACCGACACGCCGGGGCTGACCCGCCGCACCATCCACGGCAAGCTCGGCCTGCGCGGCCAGGCCACCGCGGAGCTGGTCCTCGAGGACGTGCGGGTCCCGGCGTCGGCGATGCTGGCGCCCGAGGGCAAGGGGTTCTCGGTGGCCATGTCGGCCCTCGCCAAGGGGCGGATGTCGGTGGCCGCGGGCTGCGTGGGCCTCGCCCAGGCCGCCCTGGACGCCGCCGTGCGGTACGCGGGCGAGCGCGAGCAGTTCGGCAAGCCCATCGCCCACCACCAGCTGGTGCAGGAGCTGATCAGCGACATCGCCGTCGACGTGGACGCCGCGCGCCTGCTGACCTGGCGGGTCGCCGACCTCATCGACCGGGGGCTGCCCTTCACCACGGAGTCGTCCAAGGCCAAGCTGTTCGCGTCGGAGGCCGCGGTGCGCGCCGCCAACAACGCGCTCCAGGTCTTCGGCGGTTACGGCTACATCGACGAGTACCCGGCGGGCAAGCTGCTGCGCGACGCCCGCGTGATGACCCTCTACGAAGGCACGAGCCAGATCCAGAAGCTCGTCATCGGCCGCGCGCTGACGGGGGTTTCCGCGTTCTGAGTACGTGAGGTGAGTACGGGAGCGGATACGGCGCGGCCGCTCCGGGGCCAGGCTGTGGGGCATGAGCGAAACACCGGTCAAGCAGCAGAGCACCACGGCCTACTACGGCCAGGCGGTCGCGTCGTTCGCCGTGGCGCTCGGCGCGACGGCGGTCGGCATCTACAGCCTGGATGTCAGCGGCTGGATCCGCGCCTTCCTCGCCATCTCCGTCCTGTACCTGACGACGTCCGCGTTCACCCTGGCCAAGGTCATCAGGGACCGGCAGGAGGCCGACCAGATCATCAGCCGCGTCGACCAGGCGCGCCTGGAGAAGATCCTCGCCGAGCACGACCCGTTCAAACCGGCCGCCTGACGGCGCCCTAAGCGCTTGCTCACCGACAAGGGTATGGTGTCCCTCCCTGAAGGCTGAAGGAGTGGGCATGGGTACGGCGGAGCAGACGGGCGGCGACGAGCAGCCGTGGGGCGAGGTGAGCCCCGACGCGGCCAGGCGTCTCCTTGTCGCCGCCGTCGAGGCCTTCGCGGAGCGCGGGTACCACGCGACGACGACGCGGGACATCGCGGGCCGCGCGGGCATGAGCCCCGCCGCGCTCTACATCCACTACAAGACGAAGGAAGAGCTGCTCCACCGCATCAGCAGGATCGGCCACGACAAGGCCCTCGCCATCCTGCGGACCGCGGCGGACGGCGAGGGCACGGCCGCCGAGAGGATCGCCGCCGCCGTGCGCTCCTTCGTCGGCTGGCACGCCGCCCACCACATGACCGCGCGCGTCGTGCAGTACGAACTCGACGCGCTCGGCGACGAGCACCGCACGGAGATCGTCGCCCTGCGCCGCAAGTCCGACGCGGCCGTGCGGGACATCATCAACGACGGGGTGCGGGCGGGCGAGTTCGACGTCCCCGACGTGCCGGGCACCACGCTCGCCGTGCTCTCGCTCTGCATCGACGTCGCCCGCTGGTTCAACGCCTCAGGGCACCGCACGCCCGACGAGGTCGGCGCGCTCTACGCCGACCTCGTGCTGCGCATGGTGGGGGCCCGGACGTAGTCCGCAGAGCCGCTCAGAAGTAGTAGCGGGACACCGACTGCGCGACGCAGGACGGCTTGTCGCCGCCCTCGCGCTCGACCGTGACGGTGGCCGTGACCTGCACGCCGCCATCCTTCGTGGCACTGACGTCGGTGAGCACGGCGGTGGCGCGCAGCCGCGAGCCGACCGGCACCGGCGAGGGGAAACGGACCTTCTCGGTGCCGTAGTTGAGCCCCATCTTCATGCCCTCGACGCGCATGATCTGCGGCACCAGGCTCGGCAGCAGCGACAGCGTCAGATAGCCGTGCGCGATGGTCTTCTTGAAGGGCCCCCGCGCCGATTTCTCCGCGTCGACGTGGATCCACTGGTGATCGCCGGTGGCGTCGGCGAAGAGGTCGATCCGCTTCTGGTCGATCTCCAGCCAGTCGCTGTACCCGAGCTGCTCGCCGACCCCGGCGCGCAGTTCCTCGGCCGACGTGAAGATCCTCGGCTCCGCCATGTCCCTGGTCCTCCCGGATGTGTGCGACTGGACGTGTGCGACCACGCCGTCTACGTACGCGACTAAGCGCTTGCTCAGCATGCGGGGTGTGCCGACGCGTGTCAACGCACCAGCCATTAGGGTTCGACGGGTGCCCCAGATCCCAGAGAAGGTCCACGAACTCACGGTCGGCCAGCTGTCGTCCCGCAGTGGCGTCGCCGTGTCCGCCCTGCACTTCTACGAGTCCAAGGGCCTCATCACCAGCCGCCGCACCTCGGGCAACCAGCGCCGCTACCACCGTGACACGCTGCGCCGCGTCGCCTTCATCAGGGCCTCCCAGCGCGTGGGCATCCCGCTCGCCACGATCCGCGAGGCGCTCGACTCGCTGCCCGAGGAGCGCACGCCCAACCGCGAGGACTGGGCACACCTCTCGGAGCACTGGCGCGCGGAACTGGACGAGCGCATCAAGCAGTTGGGCCGCCTACGCGACCACCTCACCGACTGCATCGGCTGCGGCTGCCTCTCCCTGGAGACCTGTGTGCTCTCCAACCCCGACGACGTCTTCGGCGAGCGGCTCACCGGCTCCCGCCTCCTCGCGGAGCGCCGCACGGGGCAGTGACGCAACCCTGCGCAGTGACGCAACCGCGCGCCGTCCCCCCGACGTGTAAGCAGCACAGGGAGGTTGGGCCTTAGCGCCGACAGCGATCCGGGGGAGGACCGATGTCACTCGCCATCTGCTCGTTGAAGTGGGACTCCGCGCTCAGCGGACAGCAGAACGTGACGTACGACAGCGACGGATACCACCTGGTGCGGTTCCCGTACGGGGCGGGGGAGGAGTCGTACGACCCGTGGACCATGCACGACCCGGCCAAGGGCGGCACGGGTCCTTCCCAGTTCCCGGACGCCAGGTCCGGGCTCATCTGGCCGAGCCACGAGGGCTGGGGGCTGCTCTCCGCGCTGGTCTTCTGGGCGGCGGACACCGACCCCACCGAGTACCGGGCGCGCTTCGTGCGCGATCCGCTGTCCGTGTCCACCGGGTACGACTCCACCGCGACGACCGACTCGGCGCCCACCAGGGGCGCTCAGTTCAGGTCCTACACCTGGCAGATGTTCGTGCACCCCGAGACGCCCCTGGGGCTGAAGATCACGGCACGCGGCGTGGGGGACGTGCGCATCGCCACGCCGCTGACGCTCGCCGAGTTCAAGCTCGCCATCCACACCGAGGTGGGCACGCCCTGACGGCGGCGCTCCTCAGACTGTCACCAGGGGCCTCAACCGCCTCGCCCGCGCCTGGGCCACCGCGTCCTGCGTGAGCACCGGAGCGGGTACGACGATGCCGCAGCCCGTGCAGACCGCCCCCGAGGACGGCTCGTGCGCCAGGCCGTGCTGCCAGACGAGTGAGGTGTCCGCGCAGACCGGGCAGCCGTTGCCGGGTTCCCGCTCCAGCGCCGTGATCAGCCGGCGCAGGACCTCCGCGAGCGGGGCGTGCGGGTGGATGCCGGGGTCGTCGCACCAGGCGACCCCGAACCCGCCCCAGGTGCAGCGGTGCCAGTCGTCGATGGTGCCGGGGCGCCTCAGCCCGTCGTGCTTCTCCTTGCGGCGGCGCGCCGCGAATCCCGCCTCGTAGGCGAGCCAGACGGCGCGTGCCGCCTCCAGTTCGTCGAGCGCGGACACGAGCCGCGCCGGGTCGGGCGACCGGTCCTCGGGGCCGAACCCCGCCCGGGAGCACAGATGGTCCCAGGTCGCCCGGTGGCCATAGGGGGCGAACCTCTCCAAGCACTTGCGCAGCGAGTACCGCCGCAGTGCCAGATCGCTCTGCGGATCACGCACCTGTCTCGCGAGACTCCGGAATCCGGCCATCGCCCTGCACCTCCGTCACACGTACTGCCCCGTACTGGTACCCCGCGTTCCGTATCTGTCGGCGTCGCAGTCGAGTCGAAGTCGAAACGACGTCGCCGAGTAGACGTATCGACACGCGATTCGGCTCCCTTCTCGGGCGACCGTTTTTCGCCTGCCCGTTTGAACAGGGGTGATGCGTCATCGAGGGGGGCGCGTTGTGGTGATTCGGAAAAGGCGACGCATGTTCACCTTTCAGGTTGGGCGACCCGCCAGTAGCCTCCGCCGCATCGGCCTTCCGCAGGACCCGGAGGAGCATCCATGCGACGACGCATCGTCAGACTCAGAACGCTCACGGCGGGAGCGGCCCTCGCGCTCGGTGCGGCCCTCCTCGCGCCGCTGCCCGGGGCCGGTGCCGCGCCGCGCCA
This sequence comes from Streptomyces formicae, assembly GCF_002556545.1. Lineage (NCBI taxonomy): Bacteria > Bacillati > Actinomycetota > Actinomycetes > Kitasatosporales > Streptomycetaceae > Streptomyces > Streptomyces formicae. Next base: position 1,920,915 of record NZ_CP022685.1, on the reverse strand, counting down.
GCCGGTCGCCGAGCAGCGGCCCGCCGTGGACGGGGACCACTGCGCGGGTCAGTGCGCGGACGTCCTGCCGCCCGGCGCCAACGGCAGCGCGACCCTCGCCGAGATACTCGCCCACCGGGTCCTCGGCACCCAACCACCGCACGCCGACGACCAGTTGGGCCCCTACGACGCGCTGTCCTCCGGCTATTCCTCGCTCACCGACGACCGGCTCACCGAGTTCTTCAACGACGCGTCCTTCGGAGTCCCGGACGACCAGGTCGCCTCCACCACCAAGCCGCGCGACGACGTGACGATCACCCGGGACAAGAAGTACGGCGTCCCGCACATCAAGGGCACGACCCGCTACGGCACCGAGTTCGGCGCGGGCTTCGCCGCCGGGCAGGACCGGCTCTGGCTCATCGACCTGTTCCGGCACATCGGGCGCGGCGAACTGACCTCGTTCGCGGGCGGCGCGCTCGCCAACCAGGGCCTTGAGCAGCAGTTCTGGCCGCAGGCCCCGTACACCGAGCAGGACCTGGAGAAGCAGGTCGAGTACATCAGGTCCACCCAGGGCGAGCGCGGCAAGCAGGCCATGGAGGACGCCCAGGCGTACATCGACGGGCTCAACGCCTACCGGGTGAAGTCCAAGAACGGCCGCTACTTCCCCGGCGAGTACGTCCTGACCGGCAAGATCGACGCGATCACCAACGCCGGTGAGATCCAGCCCTTCAAGATCACCGACATGATCGCGCTCGCGTCCGTCGTCGGCGGCCTGTTCGGCAACGGCGGCGGCGGAGAGGTCGAAGGGGCCCTCTCGCTGCTCAAGGCCCAGGAGAAGTACGGCGTCGAGAAGGGCACGAAGGTCTGGGAGTCCTTCCGCGCCCGCAACGACCCCGAGGCCGTCCAGACCATCCACGACGGCACGAGCTTCCCGTACGCGGGCAAGCCGGAGAAGGCGCGCGGCACCGCGCTGCCCGACCCGGGATCGGTCGAGCGCGAGCAACTCGTGTACGACCGCGAGGGCGGCGCCAGGACCGGGGTCAAGGACCCGGTGAAGGCGCCGAAGAAGCTCAAGCCGCTCCAGGGCATGTACGACGAGGGCGTCCTGCCCTCGGACCTCTTGAAGCAGGACGGCCACAAGAAGGGCATGTCCAACGCCCTGCTCGTCTCCGGCGAGCACACCGCGAGCGGCAACCCCGTCGCCGTGTTCGGCCCGCAGACCGGCTACTTCGCGCCCCAGCTCCTCATGCAGCAGGAGCTCCAGGGCCCCGGCATCAGCGCGCGCGGCGTCTCCTTCGCGGGCGTCGGCATGTACGTCCAGCTGGGGCGCGGCCAGGACTACGCCTGGTCGGCCACATCGGCGGGGCAGGACATCACCGACACGTACGCCGTCGACCTGTGCGAGCCGGGCGGCGGCACGCCCACCAAGCAGTCCACCGGGTACCTCTACCGGGGCACCTGCACGCCCATGGAGAAGCTGGAGCGCAAGAACGCCTGGAAGCCGACGCTCGCCGACTCCACGGCCGCGGGCTCCTACCGCATGCAGGTCTTCCGCACCAAGTACGGCATCGTCACGCACCGCGCGAACGTCGAGGGCAAGCCCGTCGCGTACGTCTCGCTGCGCTCCACCTACCGCCACGAGGCCGACTCGATCATCGGCTTCCAGATGCTGAACGACCCCACGTACGTCAAGGACGCCCCGACGTTCATGAAGGCGGCGCAGCACATCAGCTACGCCTTCAACTGGTTCTACGCCGACTCGCGCGACATCGCGTACTACAACAGCGGCGCCAATCCGGAGCGTGCCGAGAGCGTCGATCCCGCGCTGCCGGTCAAGGCGCAACAGGCGTACGAATGGCGGGACTTCGACCCGGCGGACAACACCTCGGCGCAGACGCCGCCCGCCGAGCACCCGCACTCCGTCAACCAGGACTACTACATCTCCTGGAACAACAAGCAGGCCAAGGACTTCAGCACGGCGGGCTTCGGGGCCAGTGCCGTGCACCGAGGCGACCTGCTCGACGGGCGGGTCAGGAAGCTCACCGAGGAGGGCGGTGTCACCCGCGCCGCGCTCACCCGGGCCATGTCGGAGGCGGCCGTCACCGACCTGCGCGGCGAGCAGGTCCTTCCCGAGCTGCTGAAGGTGCTGCGCAGCAAGCCGGTCACCGACCCGCAACTGGCCAAGGCGGTACAGGAGTTGGAGGCGTGGCACAAGGCGGGCGCGCAGCGCAACCAGACGTCGGCGGGCTCCAAGACGTACGCCCACCCCGACGCCGTGCGCGTCATGGACGCCTGGTGGCCGCTGCTCGTCGAGGCCGAGTTCGAGCCCGGTCTCGGCAAGGACCTCTACGACTCCCTGACCGGGGTGCTGCCCATCGACGAGTCACCGTCGGCGGGCCACGGACCCACCGGGGCGCACGCGGGCTCCGCCTTCCAGTACGGCTGGTGGGGCTATGCCGACAAGGACCTGCGCAAGGTGCTCGGCCAGCCGGTGAAGGGCGAACTCGCCGACGACTACTGCGGGGGCGGGAAGCTGGACGCCTGCCGGGACGCCCTGCTCGCCACCCTCGCCCGGGCCGTCGCCAAGCCCGCCACCGAGGTCTACCCCGGTGACGACGCCTGCAAGGCGGGCGACCAGTGGTGCGCGGACGCCGTCATCCACCGGGCGCTCGGCGGCATCACGCACCGGCCGATCCAGTGGCAGAACCGCCCGACGTACCAGCAGGTCGTCGAGTTCCCCTCGCACCGCTGAGCGAACGGTTCAGGCCGAGGCGATCCGCCCCGCGGTGAACACGACACGCGCCAGCTCCTGGTGGCAGATGTCGCTGTGCGCACCGGAGGGCGGACCGCCCCGGCGCACCACCGCGGCCGCGTCCACGCTCACGCACCCCGTGGTGGGCACGGCGTGACCGAGGGTGATGCGCTGGGTGCCGTCCACGGCCTGGATCCCGTCGTAGCCGATGGCGCCCCACCGCTCCCACAGGTTCAGGAAGCTCGTGGAGTCACCTGCCAGCTTCGACGCCAGCGGATAGAGCTTGCCGAGCGCGTCGTCGTGCCGCGAGTAGCAGGAGATCAGCGGTCCGTCGATCCGCCGCTGGATGCCGTGCAGGGCGCCGCCGCGCGTGGCGTCCTGGGGCAGCCGGTCGGCGAACGCGTAGTGCGAGAAGGCCCCTTGGAGCAGGGTCGTCGACTTCACGGTGCGCACGTCGGCGGGCATCCCGCGCAGCGCGTACGACACGAGCCTCGCGCCGAAGCTGTGCCCGATCAGATGGACCCGGACCGTCGGTACGTCACGGGCGAGCAGACCGATCGCCGGGCCGAGGCCCAACTGCCCGATCGCGCCGGCGCGTCGCTTCATCGCGTAGTAGGTGCCCTGCCGCAGCAGCTCGTGCGCGCCGTTCCACAGCCGTTTGCGCAGCCGCCCGAAGAGCTCGGGCGCTCCCTCGGTGTCGAGGACGGCCGCGAACATTTCGCAGACCTCGATCGCGTCGTCGGTGAGCATGGCGGGCTCGCCCGCGCCGGTGTCCTCGCCGAAGTGCCTGGCCGGGTGGGACTCGCGCAGCGACACGAGGTCGCGGACCAGGCGCCCGAACTCGTAGAGCCGGGACGGCACGTCGGAGTGTTCGGCGAGCAGCTCGGCGATCCGGTCGAGCTCCGCGTGGTGCTCGGGGAAGGCCCGCGCGAGGGCCTCGCGGGTGACCTCGTCGAGCACGGGTTCACCGGGCGGCGCCGCGGCCGGGGTGGCGGCGGACGGGGGGAAGTCGGGGATGGGCTCGTCGGCGAAGCGGATGGCGGGCCAGAGCACGCCGACGTAACCGAGGCGCACCCGCGCCCCTGACATGGCCTGGCAGGGGGCGAAGAAGCGCTCGTACAGCCGCCTCGCGTCCCGCTGCTCGTTGTTCCAGCCGTGCGCGAAGACCAGCAGATCGGTGACGCGTTCACGTTCCGCGCCGGACAGCAGCTCTTCGCGCTGCGCGGTGTCGACGTCGCCGTCGGCGTCGAAGGTCAATTCCCAGTAGGGCTCCACGCCGGTATGGTCCTGCTGACCGGCGTGCCTGGCCATACACCGCGCACCACGAGCGGCACGTGGCAAGCTTGTGCCGCATGATCGACGACTTCGCGAAGGACACCCTGCACGGGAGACTGCGGCGGGACCGCACGGCGCTGCTCTGGAAGCTCGACGGCTTGTCCGACTACGACGCGCGCCGACCGCTGACGGCGACAGGGACCAACCTCCTCGGCCTGGTCAAGCACCTGGCCAACGTCGAGGCCAGGTACTTCGGCGAGGTCTTCGACCGCCCTTCCCCGGAAGGGCTTCGCCGGTGGCAGGACCACTCCGGCGGCAGCGACCTGTGGGCGGCCGAGGACGAGACGCGTGACCAGATCATCGCGTTCTACCGGCGCACGTGGGAGCACTCCGACGCGACGATCGACGCGCTTGCGCTCGACGCCCCCGGCCACGTGCCGTGGTGGCCGGAGCCGCACCCCAACACGAACCTGTTCGCCGTCCTGGTCCATGTCCTCGGCGAGTCCAACCGGCACGCCGGGCACGCCGACATCCTGCGCGAGGGCCTCGACGGCCGGACCGGGGCGCGCCCCGAACACGAGCAGCGGATCGACGACGAAGCCCGTGCGGCCCACCGCGCGAAGGTCGAACAGGCCGCCAGGGCGGCCGCGTCCATCGCGGATCCCGCCACGTGAGCCACCCGCTCAGGCGAGTTCCCGCTCCCGCGTCTCCGGCAGCGCGAGCACGCACACCAGCGACACGACCGCCATGGCGCTCACGTACCAGCCCACCGAGGAGGAGCCGAACGCGGACTGGAGGCGGGTCGCCACCAGGGGAGAGACCGCGCCGCCGAGCACGCCGCCCAGGTTGTACGCGAGCGAGGCGCCCGAGTAGCGCACGTTCGTGCTGAACAGCTCCGGCAGGTAGGCGCCCATCGGGCCGTAGACCACGCCCATGCAGAAGAGCGCGCCGCCGATCGCGAGGGCGATGAGCACCGGCTGCTCGGTGTCCAGGAGCGGGAAGAGGACCAGGCCCCAGACCACCGCGAGCCCCGCGCCCGCGAGGACCAGCCTGCGCCGTCCCGCCCCGTCCGAGCGGGTCGCGGCGAGCCAGGTACCGGCCGCGAGGAAGAGGCAGGCCACCAGGGAGAGGCCGAGCATGGTGTTGCGGGAGACGTGCAGGGTGCCGGTGGCGTACGCCAGGCAGTACGTCGTGGCGGTGTAGAAGAGGCCGTACGCGACGACCATCCCGCCCGCGCCGAGCAGCAGTTCGCGCGGGTGGCGGCGGAGCACGTCGAGCGTGGGGACCTTGCTGGCCTCCTGCGCCGCCATGACCTTGGCGAAGACCGGCGTCTCGCTGATCCGCAGCCGCACGAAGAGTCCCACGCCGACGAGCAGGAACGAGAGCAGGAAGGGCACGCGCCAGCCCCACGAGCGGAACGCGTCGTCGGAGAGGGTGGAGGAGAGCAGCCAGAAGACGCCCGTCGCCGCGAAGAAGCCGACGGAGGGACCGAGTTGGGGGAAGGCGGCGTACATCCCGCGCTTCTTCTTCGGCGCGTGCTCCACCGCGAGCAGCGCCGCGCCGCCCCACTCGCCGCCGAGCCCGATGCCCTGGAGGAAGCGGAGCAGGATCAGCAGGACCGGCGCCCAGATGCCCAACGTGCCGTATCCGGGCAGGAGTCCGACGAGCGCGGTGGAGAGGCCCATCAGGAGCAGCGAGGCCACGAGCACGGACTTGCGGCCCACGCGGTCCCCGAAGTGGCCGAAGATCACCGAGCCGATGGGCCGGGCCGCGAACGCCACCGCGTAGGTGGAGAACGAGGCGAGGGTGGCGTTGACCGGGTCGAGGGTCGGGAAGAACGCCTGGTTGAGGACGAGCGCGGCCGCCGTGCCGTAGATGTAGAAGTCGTAGAACTCGATGGCCGTCCCGATGAAGGAGGCCACGGCCACCCGGCGCAGGCTCTCCGGGCTGCCGTCCGCGTCCTGGACCTGCTGTTTCACTGTTGCTGTCGCTTCGCTGTGCACGAGCGGCACTCTCGTGGTGGATGGAGGGGGCAGTCAATACTTGATACGGCCAGTCTCGGTCACTGAGACTGCCGGTGGGCCGCGGTGACCTCGTGCAGATGGATGAGGACGTCGTGCGAGGGCGCGAGGCGGATCTTGTACGGGCCGTCGGGCCAGCCCGAGCCGATGCTGCGGGTCACGCGTGCCCGGCTCAGCCACTCCTTGGCCGGGGCGGGCAGGGCGCGCAGATCGACGAAGTAGTCGTCGAGACGCACCTTGTCGAGCGTGTACTCGTTCATGCCGCGGGTGGCCGGGCCCACCGAACGGGGCTTCCACACCTCGGAGTCCGGGCCCTGCGCCATGAAGCCACCCCGGTCGAAGGTGAACCCGATGCTCGCGTACCGCTTGCCGAGCCGGTCGCGCAGGAAGGCGCCCTGCATCTTCGGGTAGCGCGGGTCGTAGGACTCGTACGCGACGTGCGCGTTGTGGGCCGAGAGGAACACCTTGCCGCCGTCGTACCGCTGCCACCACGCCGTGTTCTCCGCCATGATCCGGTCGCGGTAGAGCATGGCGTCCCGCTGCCCTTCGGCCGTGTCGAGCGGGAAGGCGTACATGTCCCCGGTCTGCGCGACGGACAGGGCGTGGTGCAGGGCCAGTTCGTACGCCGTGCCGCCTCCCGCGGGCCGCCGCTCCTTCAGCAGGTCGTACGCCGCCCACGCCTTCTTCGCCAGCGCCTGGCGCTCCGCGCGCGGCAGCGCCATGTAGGTGTCGCCGTCCGTCACCCGGCGCAGCGGCGCGTACAGGGCGTCGATCCGGCCGAGCAGGTCGGGATCGTGCTCGCGCACGTAGGCGCGCACCCCGTCGAACAACTCGACGCCCTGCTCCGGGTAGTTGAGGTCGTCACCCATGACGCGCAGCTCGCGCTCCGGGTTCCTGTCGTTGTACGCGCGCATCCAGGTGAGCAGATGGACGTACTCGTCGGTGTCCCACGGCGTCTTCGCCAGTTCCCGGTGGACGAGTGCGCGCACGTCGCCCTTGCGGCCCTCGCCCCGCACGTAGGCGTCGAAGCGAAGGCCGGTCGTCCAGCTCATCTCCTGCGCGAAGGTGGTGAATCCCTTCTCCTTCACGAGATGGCGGAACACCCGCTCCTTCATGGTGAAGAACTCGTGCGAGCCGTGGGTCGCCTCGCCGAGCCCCACCACCGAGGCGCCGCCCACCATCCGGCCGAGCGCCCGCAGGTCCTCGGTGTTCCCGCCGGGGTCGGTCGAGCGCAGGGGGTGGGCCGCGCGCTCGATCGCCGCGACCGGATCGGCGGGACGGGGTGCCGCTCCCGCGCCCTGGGGCGCGTACAGCACGGCCCCCGCCCCTGCCGCCGCGACCAGCAGCAGGGGAACTCCCCGTCGTGTCACCCGTGTCATGCCGAACCTCCCTGTTCCGCCCGCGCGAACCCACGCGGATCGACCGGAAGATCACGGTCTCCCACGCGGCGGGAGCGGCGCCATGGAGCAGGCACCCCGTGGCGTAGTGGGGCCTGCCCCACCGGGGCGTCAGGAGTAGCGCAGATACCGGCGGCGCACCGCCCGGAAGCGGGTGAGGTCGTCCTGCCAGGCGCCCACCACCTCGTCCGTCCCCGCACCCGCGTCGATCATCGTGCGGACCCGGGCCGAGCCGGTGAGCTTGTCGATCCAGTGGTCGGGGCGCCAGGCGAAGCCGCTCCACGCCTTCCTCGCCGTCACCAGGAGCGCGATGCCGGTGCGCACGGGGTCGTACGACTCCCGGTCGTGCACGTGGAGTTGGACGCCGCCGATGGTCTTCCCCCGGAACTTGTCGAAGGTGGGGGCGAAGTACGCCTCCCTGAAGTACACGCCCGGCAGGTCGAGCCGGTCGAGCGCGGCCGCCCACCGCCGGTCGATCCCCTCCGCGCCGAGCAGTTCGAAGGGGCGGGTCGTGCCGCGCCCCTCGGAGAGGTTCGTGCCCTCGAACAGACAGGTGCCGCCGTACGCCAGGGCGGTGTCGGGCGTCGGCATGTTCGGGCTCGGCGGCACCCAGGGCAGCCCCGACGCGTCGGGGAAGTCGGTGCGCCGCCAGCCCGTCATCAGGACGGTCTCCAGCTCGACGGGCCGCTTCAGGAACTCCCCGTTGAACAGCCGCGCCAGCTCCGCGACCGTCATGCCGTGCGTCTGCGCGATCGGCTCACGCCCCACGAAACTCGCGAACTCCCTGCGCAGGACGGGTCCGTACGCCTCGCGGCCCGACACCGGATTGGGCCGGTCGAGCACCACCAGGCGCTTGCCCGCGAGGCGCGCCGCCGCCATGCAGTCGTAGAGCGTCCAGATGTACGTGTAGAAGCGGGCGCCCACGTCCTGGATGTCGAAGACGAGGGTGTCCACGCGGGCGGCCGTGAAGACGGCGGCCAGGTCCTCGCCGCTCTTGCGGTAGGTGTCGAACACGGGAAGCCCGGTGGCCGGATCGTCGTACCTGCCCTGCGAGCCGCCCGCCTGCTCGGTGCCCCGGAAGCCGTGCTCGGGGCCGAACACCGCGACCAGGTCCACGCGCTCGTCGGCGTGCATCACGTCCACGACGTGCCGCACGTCGCGCGTCACCCCGGTGGGGTTGGTGACGACGCCGACCCGCTGTCCTTCGAGGAGCCGGTAGCCGTCGGCGGCGAGGCGCTCGAACCCGGTGCGAAGACGGGGTCTCGGCCCTTGTCCGGCGTACGGGGTGGCGGCGGCCGGGGCCGCCGGCGTCAGGGCGGTTCCCGCGGTGGCGGCGAGGAGTCCGCGTCGGGAGAGGTTCATGGGCCGGACGCTAGTGGCCGAGGGGGCGCCGGGGAACGAACCCGGGCCGTGCGCCCCCCTTTCGCCGCGACATACCGACTGGTTAGTCTGCGAGGAATGCCGAGGCGCCGGGGGAGCCTGCCGAGCCGCAGGTCGAAGGAGAACGATCGTGGAGACCCTGCAGGACAAGGGAGTTGTCGTCACCGGTGCGGGAGGCGGCATCGGGGCCGCGCTCGCCCGCCGCTTCGCCGCCGAGGGGGCGCGCGTCGTCGTCAACGACATGGACGGCGCCAAGGCCAAGACCGTCGCCGACGAGATCGGCGGGATCGCCGTGCCGGGCGACGCCTCGCTGATCGTGCGGGAGGCGGCGGACGCGCTCGACGGCACGGTCGACGTGTACTGCGCCAACGCCGGGCTCGGCTCCGGCGGCAGCGAGGCCGCCCCCGAGGAGGTCTGGGCCGCGGCCTGGGACGTCAACGTCATGGCCCACGTGCGGGCGGCGCACGCGCTCCTGCCCGGCTGGCTGGAGCGGGGCAGCGGCCGCTTCGTCTCGACCGTCTCCGCCGCCGGACTGCTCACCATGATCGGCGCCGCGCCCTACAGCGTCACCAAGCACGGCGCGTACGCCTTCGCCGAATGGCTCTCGCTCACCTACCGGCACCGCGGCATCAAGGTCCACGCGATCTGCCCGCAGGGCGTGCGCACCGACATGCTCGCCGCCACCGGCACCGCGGGCGACCTCGTGCTCGCGCCCACCGCGATCGAACCGGCGGCCGTCGCGGACGCGCTCTTCGCGGGCATCGAGGAGGACCGCTTCCTGATCCTTCCGCACCCCGAGGTCGCCGCGTACTACCAGGCGCGGGCCGCCACCCCCGACAAGTGGCTGACCGGCATGAACCACATCCAGCAGAAGTGGGAGGAGACGGAGCGGTGAGCGACACGACCTCGATCTACGCCGCGAAGCCCTGGCTCGCGCGCCTCAACGACGCCCAGCGCGGCCCCGTACGGCCCGCCGCCTCCGTCGTGCACGCCTTCCGCTCGGCCGTGGAGCGGGCGCCCGAGCACACCGCGCTCGCCTACTTCGACGGGCGCCTGAGCTACCGCGAGACGGACGCGCTCACCGACTCCGTGGCCGGACACCTGGCCGCGCGCGGCATCGCACGCGGCGACCGCGTCGCGATCCTCCTGCAGAACACCCCGCACTTCGTGATCGCGCTGCTCGGCGCCTGGAAGGCGGGCGCCACGGTCGTGCCCGTCAACCCCATGTACAAGTCGGCGGAGGTCGGCCACGTCCTGGCCGACGCGGGCGTGGCCGCGCTGATCTGCGCCGACCGCGCCTGGGAGACGTACCTGCGCGAGACGGCGGCGGACTCCCCGGTCCGCGTCGTGCTCACCGCCTGCCAGCTCGACCTCCAGACGCGGGGCGACACCCGGGTTCTCGACTTCGAGCGGCTGCCCACGCCCGCCGACGCCGACGACCTGGTGGCGGTGGCGCGCCAGGGCGTCGCCGCGCCCGCCGACCGGACGCTCGGCAGGGACGACATCGCCCTGATCAGCTACACCTCGGGCACCAGCGGCGCCCCCAAGGGCGCCATGAACACCCACGGCAACATCACCTACAACGCCGAGCGGCAGCGCGTCGGCTGCACGATGCCGCAGGGCTCCTGCTACTTCGCGATGGCGCCGCTCTTCCACATCACCGGCATGGTCGCGCAGGTCGCCGGGTGCATCGCCAACGCGGGCACCCTCGCGCTCGCCTACCGCTTCGAGGCGGGCGTCGTCCTCGACGCCTTCGCCGAGCACCGGCCCGCCTACACGGTCGGCCCCTCGACCGCCTTCATGGCACTCGCCGCCCACCCGAAGGCGACCCGCGCGCACTTCGACTCCTTCCAGATGATCTCCTCGGGCGGCGCCCCGCTGCCGCCCGCCCTGGTGGAGAGGTTCCGCGCCGACTTCGGCCCCTACCTGCACAACGGCTACGGCCTCACCGAGTGCACCGCGCCCTGCGCCTCCGTGCCGCCGGGGCAGGAGGCGCCGGTCGACCCGGTCTCGGGCACGTTGGCCGTCGGCGTTCCAGGCCCCGAGACCGTCGTACGCATCCTGGACGACCTCGGCCAGGAGGTGCCCTTCGGGGAGCACGGCGAGATCGTGGTGCGCGGACCGCAGGTGGTGCCCGGCTACTGGCAGCGGCCCGAGGCCACCGGCGAGTCCTTCCCCGACGGAGAACTGCGCACCGGCGACATCGGGTTCATGGACCCGGCGGGCTGGCTCTACGTCGTCGACCGCAAGAAGGACATGATCAACGCGTCCGGCTTCAAGGTCTGGCCGCGCGAGGTCGAGGACGTCCTCTACACCCACCCCGCGGTCCGCGAGGCGGCCGTCGTCGGGGTGCCCGACAGCTACCGCGGGGAGAGCGTCAAGGCGTACGTCAGCCTGCGTCCCGGCAGTGACACCGGCGCCGACGAACTGATCGCGTACTGCGCGGAGCGGCTCGCCGCCTACAAGTACCCGCGCGAGGTCGCGATCCTGGCGGAGCTCCCGAAGACGACAAGTGGGAAGATCCTCCGGCGGGAACTGCGTTCCCGTGCACGGAACAGTCAATGATGCGAAAGGCAGGTGGCGGCAGTGGCCAGGACGACGGACGGTGACGGCACGCCCGTCCCGCAGCGGCTGCTTGCCGCCGCCACCCGGCTCTTCGCCGACCGCGGCTACGACCGCACGTCGGTGCAGGAGATCGTGGAGGCGGCCGGTGTCACCAAAGGCGCGCTCTACCACTACTTCGGCTCCAAGGACGACCTGCTGCACGAGGTCTACGCCCGGATGCTCCGCGTCCAGCAGGAGCGGCTCGACGCCATCGCGGACGCGGACGCGCCCGTCGAGCAGCGGGTCCGCGACGCCGCGGCCGACGTCGTGGTCACCACCATCGACAACCTCGACGACGCGTCGATCTTCTTCCGCTCCATGCACCACCTGAGCCCTGAGAAGAACAAGCAGGTCCGTGCGGAGCGGCGCCGCTATCACGAGCGGTTCCGCGCGCTGATCGAGGAGGGGCAGGCCTCCGGCGTCTTCTCCACGGCGACCCCCGCGGATCTCGTGGTGGACTACCACTTCGGGTCCGTCCACCACTTGTCCACGTGGTACCGCCCGGAGGGCCCGCTCACTCCTCAGCAGGTGGCGGACCACCTGGCCGACCTGCTCTTGAGGGCCCTGCGGGCCCCGTAGGGGCGCGGGGAACTGCGCGCTCAGCCCCCGCCGGGGCGCGGTCGCGTCTGCCGCGGCAGGCCTTACGGCGGGCGCGGCCCGTCGCGGGCTGGCCGCGCAGTTCCCCGCGCCCCTTACGGGGCTACACGTACTTCTTCAGCTCACGCCGCGCGAGGGAGCGCTGATGCACCTCGTCGGGCCCATCGGCGAGCTGCAAGGTCCGCGCTCCCGCCCACAGTTCCGCGAGCGGGAAGTCCTGGCTCACGCCCCCCGCGCCATGGAGCTGCACCGCCCGGTCGAGGATGTCGACCACCGCACGCGGCGTCGCGATCTTGATGGACTGGATCTCCGTGTGCGCGCCCTTGTTGCCGACGGTGTCCATCAGCCAGGCCGTCTTGAGTACGAGAAGACGCAGCTGCTCCACCGCGACCCGCGCGTCCGCGATCCACTCCTGCACCACGCCCTGCTGGGCGAGCGGCTTGCCGAAGGCCGTACGGGAGACCGCGCGCCTGCACATCAGCTCGATGGCGCGCTCGGCCATGCCGATCAGCCGCATGCAGTGGTGGATGCGGCCGGGGCCGAGCCGCGCCTGCGCGATGGCGAAGCCGCCGCCCTCCTCGCCGATCAGGTTCGAGACGGGGACCCTGACGTCGTCGAAGACGACCTCGGCGTGGCCGCCGTGGTAGTGGTCCTCGTAGCCGTAGACCTTCATGGCGCGCCGCACTTCGAGGCCGGGGGTGTCGCGCGGGACGAGCACCATCGACTGCTGGCGGCGGATGTCGGAGGCGTCCGGGTCCGTCTTGCCCATCACGATGAAGACCTTGCAGTCGGGGTTCATCGCCCCGGAGATGTACCACTTGCGGCCCGAGACGACGTACTCGTCGCCCTGCCGCTCGATCAGCGTGGTGATGTTCGTGGCGTCGGACGAGGCGACCTCGGGTTCGGTCATCGCGAACGCCGAACGGATCTCACCGGCGAGCAGCGGCTCCAGCCACTGCTTGCGCTGCTCGTCCGTGCCGAACTGCGCGAGGACCTCCATGTTGCCGGTGTCGGGCGCCGCGCAGTTCAGCGCGGTGGGCGCCAACTGCGGGGAGCGGCCGGTGATCTCGGCGAGCGGCGCGTACTGGAGGTTGGTGAGGCCCGCGCCGTGCTCCGCGTCGGGAAGGCTGTGCTGGTCTACAAAGAAGAGATTCCACAGCCCCTGGCGACGGGCCTCGGCCTTCAGCTCCTCGACGACCGAGGGCGTGTCCCAGGGCGAGGCGAGCAGGGCGCGCTGCTCCTCGACGACCTGCTCGGCCGGGTGGACGTGCTCCTCCATGAAGGCGAGCAGCTTGGCGCGCAGCTCTTCGGTGCGCGCGTCGAATGCGAAGTCCATGGCTGTCCCTCAGCCTTCCTGTCGTCCCTGGAGAGTGGTGAGGCCGTGCTCGATGAAGACCGGGACCAGCTCGCCGATCCGGTCGAAGCCCGCGCCGACGGTCTGGCCGAGCGTGAAGCGGTAGTGGATGCCCTCCAGGATCACGGCGAGCTTGAACCACGCGAAGGCCGTGTACCAGGAGATGGCGCCGACGTCGCGCCCCGACCGCGTGGCGTACCGCTCGATGAGCTCGGCCGGGTCCGGGTGGCCGGGGGCGCCCGCCGTGGTGCTGACGGGGGAGTCGGGCAGCTCCAGCTTGACGCTGTACATGGCCAGGAGGCCCAGGTCGGTGAGGGGGTCGCCCAGCGTGGACATCTCCCAGTCGAGCACCGCCCTGATCCGGTCGGACCCGTCGATCAGGACGTTGTCGAGCCGGTAGTCGCCGTGGATGACGGTCGCCGCGGGCGAGGTGGGCAGCGCGCGGCCGAGGGCGGCGTGCAGCTCGTCGATGCCCGCGAGGTCGCGGCCGCGGGACGCGTCGAGCTGCTTGCCCCAGCGGCGCAGCTGCCGGTCGAGGAAGCCGTCGGGGCGCCCGAAGTCGCCGAGGCCGACCGAATCAGGGTCCACGGCGTGCAGGTCGACGAGGGTGTCGACGAGCGTGAGCACCGCGGCGCGGGTCCGCTCGGGGCCGAGCGGCGCGAGCTGTTCGGCGGTGCGGTAGGGGGTGCCCTCCACGTACTCCATGACGTAGAAGGGCGAGCCGATGACCGACTCGTCCTCGCACAGGAGCACCGGCTTCGGCACCGGCACGTCCGTCGGGTGCAGTGCGCTGATCACCCGGTGCTCGCGCTTCATGTCGTGCGCGGTGGCGAGCACGTGGCCCAGCGGGGGGCGCCGCACCACCCAGCGGGACGCGCCGTCGGTCACGGCGTACGTGAGGTTGGACCGGCCGCCCTCGACGAGCCGGGCCGAGAGCGGCCCGCCGACCAGCCCTGGCCGTTCGCGGTCGAGGTGGCCGCGCAACGTCTCCAGGTCGAGGCCCGGTGGGTGGACTGCGCTCATCTTCACTCCTGATCGGCGAGGCGGTGGCGTGCCACACCATGATGCCGACCAGTCGGTATGTCGTCTAGGGGCTATCGGGGACGGGCCAGGAAGGGGCGCGGGGAACTGCGCGACCAGCCACACCCGGCCCGCAGTCGTCCCGCGTGCTCAGGGGCCCTCAGTGATCGTCCCAGTGCCCTTCGTGGGCGGCGTGCCGATGCCCATCGTGCAGATAGTCGACGTGATCGGCGTGGCTGACGGCGTCATGCCCGCAGCCGTCGCCGTGCTGGTGATCATGCCCCTGATGGGCCACGTGCCCGCTCGGCTCGCACTCGTCGTAGTGGTCGGTGTGCAGCCGGTGCAGATGCCCGTCGTGCGCGTAGTCGACGTGGTCACCGTGCGGCACCTCGGGATGGCCGCACGCGGGGCCGTGGACGTGGTCGTGGACGGGGTGTTCGTGGTGGAGCGTGGTCATGGCGCACACCTTCGATGGGGGGGGAGGGGTGACCCTCTCAGGCTAGCCCCCGATGCCCCTTTGATGGCGTTATGGGAGCCTTGTCGGTGTCTCTCCGACCTCCGTGAAGGCGACCCCATGAAGGCGATCAGCTACCGCAGCTACGGCGGACCCGAAGTCCTCGAGTACGGCGAGGTGCGCGACCCCAAGGTCGGCCCCGACTCCGTCCTGGTGAAGGTGCGGGCCGCCGCCGTGAACCCCGTCGACTGGAAGTGCCGCGAGGGCTACCTCGACGCCGCCCTCGACCCGGTCTTCCCCGTGATCCCGGGCTGGGACGTCGCCGGTGTGGTGGTCCAGCCGGGCGCGTCCGTGCCGGAGTTCGCCGTCGGCGACGAGGTCATCGGCTATGTGCGCGAGGACTTCCTCTCGCGCGGCACGTTCGCCGAGTACGTCGCCGCGCCCGTGCGCACCCTCGCCCGCAAGCCGCGCAACCTCACCTTCGAGGAGGCCGCGGGGCTGCCGCTCGCCGGGCTCACCGCCTACCAGGTGATCGTCAAGGCTCTTGAGGTCACCGAGGGCGACGTCGTGCTCGTGCACGCGGCCGCGGGCGGGGTCGGCTCGCTCGCCGTCCAGCTCGCCCGGCACGCGGGCGCCCGCGTCATCGGCACCGCGAGCGAGCGCAACCACGACTATCTGCGCGAGCTCGGCGCGGAACCCGTCACCTACGGGGACGGACTCGTCGACCGCGTGCGGGCCCTCGCGCCCGAGGGCGTCGACGCGGCCTTCGACACGGTCGGGGGCGACGCGCTCAAGGCATCGGCCGAACTCCTCGCCCCCGGCGGGAGGCTCGCCTCCATCGCGGACGGCGGCGTGATCGGGCTCGGCGGCCACTACTGCTTCGTACGTCCCGACGCCGCCGATCTGCGACGGCTCACCGAGCTCGCCGAGCAGGACGTCCTGACCGTCCACGTCGACGAGACGTTCCCGCTGGAGCGGGCCGCGGAGGCGCACCGGCGCAACGCGGAGGGCCGCACCCGGGGCAAGATCGTCGTCACGGTGGAGTGGACGGACTGACCCCGCGCCCCGCTCGGGGCCCTCTCAGAACACCATCGCCGCGGCGCACACCGCGAACGCCAGCGTGCACAGCGCCGCGGCCCGCGCGGTGCCGAGGGAGAGCGTCCGGGGCCCGCACGCGCTCAGGGCGACCATCCTGCGGTGCGCGACGGCCAGGAAGCCCAGCCAGAGCAGCAGGCACAGGGCGCAGGCGAGGACGCCGGGCACCGTCGGCCCCTGGTGCAGCGCGGCCCGTCCGGCGAGCACGGCGGCGACCGTGCACGACAGCGTCGTACGCCGCCACGCGAGCCGGGTGCGCTCCGGCTGGAGCCCGGGATCGCGGACCCGTTCCCCGGGATCGCGGACCTGTTCCCCGGCCGGTGTCACCCCGTCACCCCTCCCACCCGAAGAGCACGACCACCACCATGGCGAGCGCGACCACGGCGACGGCGAGGCCGAGCAGCACGGGGAAGCGGCTCGTGGGCAGGTCGTCGCCGCGCCGCATGGCCCGCTCGCAGCGCACCCAGTGGTTCACCGCGCGCAGCGAGCAGAGCACGCCCGCGGCGAGCAGCGCGAGCGCGAGCCCGATGCGCCACGCCCAGCGCAGGTCCGGCAGGAACTGGTCCACGGCGAAGCCGCCGCCGATCAGCGCCAGCGCGGTGCGCAGCCAGGCCAGGAAGGTGCGTTCGTTGGCGAGCGAGAAGCGGTAGTCGGGGGTGTCGCCCTCCTCGCGGATGCGTTCGGGCGCGAACCACATCCGCAGGCCCTGTACGAAATTGCTCACGGGCGCACCATAAGCCGTGCCAGGTCAGGCCGCGCGGAAGGCCCTCAGCCGGTGGTAGGCGTCGAGCCCGTCCGGCACCCACTC
This sequence comes from Streptomyces formicae, assembly GCF_002556545.1. Taxonomy (NCBI): domain Bacteria; kingdom Bacillati; phylum Actinomycetota; class Actinomycetes; order Kitasatosporales; family Streptomycetaceae; genus Streptomyces; species Streptomyces formicae. The sequence continues at coordinate 1,904,179 of NZ_CP022685.1, read as the reverse complement.
CCACGTGCCGAGCCGCCGCTCCAACTCGTCGTCGGTGACGAAGTCGTGCCAGGCGACCTCCTCGGCCTGCGGGTCCACCGGCAGGTCACAGCGCACCTCGTACAGGGCGGACCACCAGGAGTGCCCGGCGCCGTCGTCGTACAGGAACTTGAACAGGGGCGTGGGGCGCGGCAGTCCCTGGACCCCCAGCTCCTCCTGTGCCTCGCGCAGCGCCGCGTCGTCGTACGACTCGCCCGCCCCGACCACGCCGCCGACGAACATGTCGTACCGCGAGGGGAAGACCAGCTTGGTCGGGGTGCGGCGGTGCACGAAGAGACGGCCCCGGGCGTCCCGCACCTCGATGAACACACAGCGGTGCCGCAGGCCACGCGCGTACGCCTCGGCGCGGGGGGCCTCGCCGACGACCTCGTCGTGCTCGTCGACGATGGTCAGGATCTCTTCGCGGGGGTCGGCCTGTCCGGCTGCTGAGTCAGTCATGCCGACCATCCAACCTCACTGCCCCATGACGTACTTGACCGTGGGGCCCGCCGTCCAGCCGCCGTCGACGGCGAGCTCGGCGCCGGTCACGTAGGAGGCGGCGTCCGAGAGCAGGAAGACCATGGCGCTGGCGATCTCGTGCGGCTCGCCGACCCGGCCCATCGGGGTGTTGGGGTACTTGCCCTCGCCCTGCTCGATGCCGACCTGGGCGGTCATCGGGGTGTACGTCATGCCGGGGTGGACGGAGTTGACGCGGATGCGGGCGGTGCCGAGCTCCACGGCGCCGATCTTGGTGAGGCCGCGCACGCCCCACTTGGACGCGCCGTACCCGGCGGTGAGCGCGAGGCCCATGAGCCCGGCCGCGGAGGAGATGTTGACGATGGATCCGCCCCCGGCCTCCTTCATGGCCGGGATGACGGTCTTCATGCCGATGAACACGCCGGTGAGGTTGATGTCGAGGACCTTGCGGAAGTGCTCGACGGACTCCGACTCCAGGAACTGTCCGGTGGATATGCCCGCGTTGTTCACCAGGCCGTGGATGCCGCCGAACTCGGCGACGGCGAAGTCGGCCACCCGCTGCCAGTCCGCCTCGGACGTCACGTCGTGGTGGACGAAGCGGGCGCGCTCGCCGAGGGCCTTCGCGGTGGCCTCGCCCTCCTCGTCGAGGACGTCGGTGAGGACGACGCTGGCGCCCGCGGCCACCGCCTGGCGGGCGGCGTCCGCGCCCAGGCCGCGGGCGGCGCCCGTGATGACGACGGTCTTGCCGGTGAGGTCGTGCTGGGTCATGAGGCATCTCCAAGGTGGGGTCGCGGGGCCCGCAACAGGGCCGCGGTGGTTTCGACGAGGTCGGCGAGGAAGAGCCGCTCGTCGGTCAGGGGGGTGGTGCCCGCCAGGTACTGGCGGGCGCGGTCGCCGAGGGCGGCGCCGACCAGCGTCAGCGCCAGGTCCAGGCGCTCCAGGCGCAGCGGCTCGGGCAGGCCCGCCTCGGTGAGGCAGTCCTCGACGAGCCCGATGAGGCGCCAGTAGACGGTGCCGTCGATGGTGGGGTGCGGGGTCCTGGTGCGTACGCCGCTCTCGTGGCTGAGCTGGGCGGACACGCGCAGACAGCGCCGCCCGCGCTCGGTGCGCAACTCGGTGGCCTCCGCGGCCACCAGAGCACCGAGCAGCCCGCGCAGCCCCGCACCGTCGCCGACCCGCTCCAACTCGTCGGCGAGCACCAGCTCGGTGCGCTCCTGACGCGCGGCCATCACGGCATCGAGCAGCCCGCCCCGGGAGCCGAAGTGGTACTGCACGGCAGAGGGATTGCTCTGCCCCGCGATCCGCACGATGTCCCGCAGCTGGGCCCCGTCCACTCCCTGCTCGGCGAAGACCTCTTCACCAGCACGAATGAGCTTCTCCCGAGTCTCGGGACCTGATGTCCTGGCCATGCCCCCACTCTAATGCCGACCATTATTAAAAGCGAGGAAGCACCTGCGGACCCCACTGGACGCGCGGCCCGGCCAGGGGCGCGGGGAACGGCGCGCCCAGCCCCAACGAGCCCGCAGGTGATGTGCGCGGCTCGGCGTGGAGGGTCCCCGTGCGGCTCGGCTGGACGCGCAGGCCGGGGCGGCCCGGTCAGGGGCGCGGGGAACTGCGCGCCAAGCCACAGCGAACCCGCAGGGAGTGTGCACGGCCTCGGCGTGGTGGGCCCCGGTGCGGGCTCGGCTGGAGGCGCGGGCCGGGGCGGCCCGGTCAGGGGCGCGGGGAACGGCCGCGCCCAGCCACAGCGAACCCGCAGACGCCACCGGCACACGAACCGGCCACGGCGTGAGGCGACACCCCGCCTCAGGCCCGCTGAAACTCCCGCTCCCCGGCCGCCCCACCCCTCGGCATGGCCGGGTGCAACCCAAGAAGCACCACCCCCACCACGATCCCGAGAAGCCCACCCGCCTCCCAGGCGAGCGCCCCCGCATCGGTGTGCAGACGGTCACCGAGGAAACCCACCCCGCACGCGATCCCCGCCAACGGCTGCGCCGCCGTGAGCGCGGGCAGGGACATCCGCAGCGGCGCCGTCTCGAAGGCGCTCTGGACGAGGACGAGGCCCGCGACGCCGAGCGCGACCACCCCGTACGGCTGCCACCCGGCAAGAAGCCCCGCCCAGCCGTCCGCGGACAACCGCTGCCCGCTCACCCGCGTCAACGCGTCCTGCACGCCGTAGAGGAGCCCGGCGGCGAGCGCGAGCAGGGCGGGCCCCGCGCTGAGCCGGGACCGCTTGGCGTACGCCGTGAGCAGCAGCGCGCCGCCGACCATCACGCCGATGATCAGCCAGTGCCGCACCGGATCCGTCACCGCGGCCCCGCCGTGCGGCCGGCCCGCCACGATGAACGCCGTGACACCGCCCGCGAGCAGCGCGAGCCCGGCCCAGCCCTGGCGGCCGAGCCGCTGGCCCGTCTGGTGGCGCGAGAGGGCGAGCGCGAAGAGCAGGTTCGTGGCCAGCAGCGGCTCGACCAGCGTCACCTCGCCGTGCCCGAGGGCGACCGCGCCGAGCGCCATGCCGCACACCATCAGGCCGATCCCGGCGAGCCAGCGCGGCACCCGCACCAGGTCGAGGAGCAGCCGGGGCGAGAGGAAGTCGCTCAGCGGCGCGAGCCGCGCCGCGTTCTGCTGGAGCACGAAGCCGAATCCGAGGCAACAGGCGGCACCGACGGAGAGGAGGAGGACCGTAACCGGCACGTGAGGCACCTCGGGGCTCAAGGCGGGTCGGGGGACGGGTGCTTGGCGGGGCGTCGCGGCGGAGCGGCCTTGCCGTGACACCGCCGCGCGGGCGGGTACTTGGCCGACGATAGTCCCCTTCGTCCCGCTCCGCGCCCGCCCGCTTGACGAACTTCCGCCGTCTGTCGGTTGACGTCCGTCACCGCGCTATCCAGGATCTGACCCACCAGTAACTTTGCGGGACCCTGTCGAGGAGGACGACCCCTATGGCGTACGACGCAGATGTGATCGTGATCGGGGCGGGGCTCGCCGGGCTCGCGGCGACCGCGGAGCTCGTCGACGCGGGCCGCCGGGTCATCCTCGTCGACCAGGAGCCCGAGCAGTCGCTCGGCGGCCAGGCGCACTGGTCCTTCGGCGGGCTCTTCTTCGTCGACTCGCCCGAGCAGCGCCGCCTGCGGATCAAGGACTCGCACGCGCTGGCCCTCCAGGACTGGATGGGCACGGCCGCCTTCGACCGTCCGGAGGACCACTGGCCGCGCAAGTGGGCCGAGGCGTACGTCGACTTCGCGGCCGGTGAGAAGCGGTCCTGGCTGCACGGGCAGGGCGTGCGGTTCTTCCCGGTCGTCGGCTGGGCCGAGCGCGGCGGGTACGACGCGCAGGGGCACGGGAACTCGGTGCCGCGCTTCCACATCACCTGGGGGACGGGCCCCGGACTGCTCGCGCCGTTCGTGCGACGGGTGCGCGAGGGCGTGGCGCGCGGCCTGGTCCAGCTGAAGTTCCGGCACCGCGTCAGCGGCCTCGGGCGCAGCGCGGGCGCCGTCGACACGGTCACGGGCGAGGTCCTGGAGGACTCGTCCGTGGAGCGCGGCAAGGCCAGCAACCGCGAGGTGACGGGATCCTTCGAGTTCCGCGCGCAGGCGGTGATCGTCACCTCGGGCGGCATCGGCGGCAACCACGATCTCGTACGCGCCAACTGGCCGCAGCGGCTCGGCAGCCCGCCCGAGAAGATGATCTCCGGGGTGCCCGCGCACGTGGACGGCAGGATGCTCGGCATCGCCGAGGGCGCGGGCGCGCGCCTGATCAACCGCGACCGCATGTGGCACTACACCGAGGGCATCGAGAACTGGCACCCCATCTGGGACAAGCACGGCATCCGCATCCTGCCGGGCCCCTCCTCGCTCTGGCTGGACGCGCGCGGCGACCGCCTCCCCGTGCCGCTCTTCCCCGGCTTCGACACCCTCGGCACGCTCGAACACATCATGGGCACGGGGTACGACTACACGTGGTTCGTGCTCAACCAGCGCATCATCGGCAAGGAGTTCACGCTCAGCGGCTCCGAACAGAACCCGGACCTGACGGGCAAGTCGGTGCGCGGGGTCATCGACCGGGCGCGGTCCGAAGTGCCCGGTCCCGTCAAGGCGTTCATGGACCACGGCGCCGACTTCGTCGTCGAGAAAGACCTGGGCGCGCTCGTGCGCGGCATGAACGCGCTGACCAAGGAGCCGCTGATCGACGAGGCCGCGCTGCGCCGCACCCTCGCCGCGCGCGACCGCGAGATCGCCAACCCGTTCACCAAGGACCTCCAGGTCACCGCGATCCGCGGCGCCCGCAAGTTCCTCGGCGACCGGCTCATCAGGGCCGCGGCCCCGCACCGGATCCTGGACCCCAAGGCCGGGCCGCTCGTCGCCGTGCGCCTCAACATCCTCACGCGCAAGACCCTCGGCGGCCTGGAGACCGACCTGTCCTCGCGGGTCCTGACCGAGGGCGGCCGGCCGCTGGAGGGCGTCTACGCGGCGGGCGAGGCCGCCGGGTTCGGCGGCGGGGGAGTGCACGGATACCGCTCGCTCGAGGGCACCTTCCTCGGCGGCTGCCTCTTCTCGGGGCGTGCGGCGGGGCGCGCGGCCGCGGCCGCCGTCCGGTAGGCGCTGACCGCGGGCGGCGAAAGTAAAGCGCATACATCGGGCGACCGGGGGTTACCCCAGGTGAGGAGCGAAGTCGGCAGATTCTGAGATGAGTTGGTGAAGAGCCAGCGTACGGGCGGGTCTTGACGTGGAGTGCCGCCTACCGCTTTGCTGTGCGTGATCATCCGAACGCAGCCGCGCCGGGGAGGACGTCCCGCGGTGTCACCACCCCCACCCCCACTGGGCCGTTCCCGCAAGAAGCGGACGGCGCACGCCTTCGACGCCGCACTCGACGACGCCGAACTCGTCGTCGCACGCACCGCGTTGACCCAGGGCCGCTGGACCGAGGTCCGTGCCCTGCTCGCCGCCACCGGGAGCGACTGGGACCGCAGGGGCCACCGTTTCGACGTCCTCGCGCAGGAACCCACCACCGAGGCGTGGGTACGCGACTGGCGGCTCGCCGAGCCCGAGAGCTACGACGCCGAGGTGCTGCTCGCCTTCGCCGCCGTGCACAAGGCCCTGCGCGGCAAGGCGCGTTCGGACAAGGTGCGCGCCCTGTGCCGCGAGGCGGCCGCGCGGCAGCCCGCCGATCCGACGCCCTGGCTCGCGCTGCTCCTGCTCGAACGATCCCTCGGCCGCGAGGAGGACGTCGTGCGCCTCTTCGACGAGGTCCGCCACCGGCACCCCGAGCACCACCACGCCCACCACCTCATGGTGGCCAGGCTCGCCGAGCGGCGCCCCGCCGCCGGGCAGGACCCGATGCACGAGGTCTACGACTTCGCCTCCTGGGCGGTCGAACAGGCACCCGCCGCCTCGCCGTTGGCGGTCCTGCCGGTCGTCGCGCACGCCGAGCGCTACCGGGTGCTTGCCGCCGCGGGCCTGGAATCCGCCGATCCGGCCGCCTCCGGGCACTGGACGGGGCGCCGCGCCCGCGGCGTGATGAAGACCGCCTTCGACTGGTGGCTGGAGTGGCAGAGACCCGGCGCCCCCACGCATCCGCGCGCCTGTGTCGACCTCAACTTCCTCGCCCACGCCACGTTCTGCGAGGGCAGGGCGGCCGAGACCGCCGCGCTCTTCCACCGCATCGGCAGGCACGCGACCTCGGCCCCCTGGTCGTACCCCGACCGGGATCCGTACGCGGCGTTCGGCGCCGCGCGGGCCGCGGCGCTCGGATCGGCCTGAGCATGCGTCCCCGATCAGGACCCGCAGCGGTTTCCCGCAGCAGTTCCCCGCACCAGTTCTCCCATCAGTCCCCCGAAAGGACGACCGCGCCATGGCGACGGGCAGTTCGCGCACGAGCGGCAGCAGCACCCTCGGTGATCCGACGGGTGACACCGGCATCAGCACGTACAAGGGCCAGGAGACCGCGCTGCGGGCCGGGCGGCTCGGCACGGCGGGGCTGCTGCTCTCCGTGCTCGCCGCGACCGGGCCGCTGATGGTCGTCGCCGGTGTCATGCCCACCACATACGGCGTGATGGGGGTCGTCGGACAGCCCCTGCTCTTCCTCATCCTCGGCGTCGTCCTCGCCCTCTTCAGCTTCGGCTACGCGGAGATGAGCCGGCACGTCCACAACGCGGGCGCCTTCTACGCGTACATATCCCGGGGCCTCGGCGGCACCGCGGGCGCCGGTGCCGCGCTGGTCGCGCTCGTCGCCTACAGCGCGTTGCAGGCCGGTCTGTACGGCATGCTCGGCTTCGAGGTGTCCGGGCTGCTCCAGACGTACTTCGAGGTCGAAGTCGCCTGGTGGATCCCGGCGCTCGTTGCCGTCGCCGTCGTCGCGGTCCTCGCCTGGCTGAAGATCGACCTCAACGCGCGCGTGCTCGGCGTGCTGCTGCTCATCGAGGTGGCGCTCGTCGTCATCTTCGACATCGCGGCCGTCGCGGACCCGGCCAAGGAGGGCCTGTCCCTGCACGCCTTCAACCCGGACACCCTCACGGGCGCGGGCGTGGCCACCTCGCTCTGCTTCTGCATCGCGGCCTTCACCGGCTTCGAACAGGCGCCCGTCTACGCCGAGGAGACCAGCCGCCCGCAGGTCGTCGTGGCCCGGGTGATGTTCTTCGCGGTGGGCTTCGTCGCGATCTTCTTCGCCTTCAGCTCCTGGGCGCTCACGGTCGCCGCGGGCCCTTCCGGCATCGTCCCCGCCGCCCAGGAACAGAGCGCGGGACTGCTGTTCAACCTCACCGAGTCCCGGCTCGGCGGCACCTTCACCGACGTCCTCCACGTCCTCTTCGTGACCGGCATGTTCGCGGCGATCCTCAGCTTCCACAACGTCGTCGCGCGCTACGCCTTCGCGATGGGCCGCGAGCGGCTGCTGCCGGCCGCGTTCGGCCGCACCAACACCGCGACCGGCGCGCCCGGCACCGGATCGCTGCTCCAGACCGTCGTCTCCGTCGTGGTCGTCATCGGCTTCGCCGTCGCCGACGACGGCCCCGCGGGCGACCCGACCGCGCCCGTCCTGCACCTGTTCACCTGGGGCGGCAACATCGGCGCGCTCGGCGTGATCCTCCTGATGGCCACCGCGTCGATCGCCGTCATCGTCTTCTTCGTCCGCAGGGGAGCGGCCCGCGCCCAGGTGTGGCGGATCACCGCGTCCGCGCTCGCCACGGTCGGCCTGCTCGTCATCGCCGGGTACACCGTCAAGGACTTCGACGTCCTGGTCGGCGCGGGCAAGGACTCGGCGCTCAGCTGGGTGCTGCCCGGCATCATCTTCCTCGCCGCCCTGATCGGCGTGGTCTACGGCGTGGTCCTGCGCTCCAGGAACCCCGCCGCGCACGCCCGCATCGGGCTCGGCAACGAGGCGTTCCAGCTGGAGAAGGCGTCCGGCGGCGCGGAGATGTGACGGAACGCTGACGACCGCACGCGGCCCCTGGCCTCCGGGGGCCGCGAGTGCTCGAATCGAAGCGTGACCACGCGACAGACCGAAGCGGACGAGGGGCGGGACGCCGGGCGGGACGACGGGCGTGGAACGCCCGTCGGGCGCCGCATCGTCCTCGGCATGCTCGGCCTGGGCGCCCTGGGGGTGGCCGCCGCGCCCCCGCTCCAGCGCGGGCTCGAGGCCTTCCTCGGCGCCGCCGCCGACAAGGACCCCACGGGCCTGACCGAACTCCTGCCCAACGGCGGTGGGTTCCGCTACTACTCGGTCGCCGCCTCCGTGCCGCACAAGAGCCCGTCGTCGTACCGCCTGAGGATCGACGGACTCGTCGAGCGGCCCGTCACCCACACCCTGGCCGCGCTGCGCGCCTTCCCGCAGACGCGTCTGGTCCGCGACGTGCAGTGCGTGACGGGCTGGCGGGTGCCGAGGACGCCGTTCGAGGGGGTACGGCTCGGCCGGCTCCTGGACGCCGCGGGAGTGCGTCCTGAGGCCCGTGCCGTACGGTTCACCTGCTTCGACGGGACGTACAGCGAGAGCCTCACCCTCGAACAGGCCCGCAGGAAGGACGTCCTTGTCGCCCTGCGCATGCAGGACGCGCCGCTCGGCCACACCCACGGCGGTCCCGTCCGCCTCTACGCCGCCCCGATGTACTTCTACAAGTCGGCCAAGTGGCTCTCCGGCATCACGCTGACCGACGAGGTCGTGCCCGGCTACTGGGAGCGGCGCGGCTACGACGTGGACGCGTGGGTCGGCCGGTCGAACGGACGGGACGATGAGCCGACTGTCTGAGGTGGCCGGGGCGCCGGAACGCGTACGCAGGTTCAGCCGCGCCCAACGGTGGGTGCATCGGCTCACGGCCGTGCTGATGGGGGTGTGCGTGGCGAGCGCCGCCTGCCTCTACGTCCCCCAGTTCGCCGAGCTCGTGGGCCGCCGCGCTCTGGTGGTCACCGTCCACGAGTGGTCCGGGCTGCTGCTCCCCGCCCCGTTCCTGGCGGGCCTGGCCTCCCGTGCCTTCCGCGGCGACCTGCGCCTGCTCAACCGCTTCGGTCCGCACGACGGCGCGTGGCTGCGGGCGGCGCTCCGGCGCGGGCCGAGGCCCGGGGCGGGCAAGTTCAACGCGGGTCAGAAGGTGTTCGCCGGGTGGCTGGCCGGGGCGGTGCTCGTGATGCTCGGCACGGGGCTGCTGATGTGGTTCACGCACCTCGCACCCTTGGCGTGGCGCACGGGGAGCACGTTCGTGCACGACTGGCTGGCGCTGGCCATCGGGGTGGTGCTCGCCGGGCACGTGGGGATGGCGCTCGGGGATCCCGAGGCGCGGCGGGGCATGCGGACCGGGTCTGTGGACCCGGGGTGGGTGGAGCGGGAGCATGCGCTGTGGCGACGGTGACAGGGGGTTGACGTCACGTCGCCGGCTGCGCCGAGCTCGTCCTCAAGCGCCGGACGGGCTCGATATTTCGGTCCCCGCCGTCGTCGGCTTTGATCACCGGCTGCGCCGAGCTCGTCCTCAAACGCCGGACGGGCTGGGATTCCCCCGGACGGGCTGGGATTCCCCCCGGACGAGCTGAGATTCCGCCGGCCGGGCTGAGATTCCCCCGGACGGGCTGAGACGTTCGCGGCCGGGCTGCGATGTGCAGCCCGGCCGCAGGAATGTCTGCCCGGTGGCGGAAGGCGAGCGATTCTCAGCCCCTCCGGCGTTTGAGGAGCGGGGTCCGGGGCGGAGCCCCGAGGAGACGGCGCGCTAGATGACCAGCGACAGGAGCAGGACCAGCCCACCCGCCACCACGGAGATGATCGTCTCCATCACCGACCACGTCTTGATCGTCTGCCCCACGTCAAGACCGAAGTACTCCTTGACCAGCCAGAACCCCGCATCGTTGACATGCGAGAAGAACAGCGAACCCGCACCGATGGCCAGCACCAGCAACGCCGTGTGCGAGGTCGACATGTCGGCCGCCAGCGGAGCGACAAGCCCCGCCGCCGAGATCGTCGCGACCGTCGCCGAGCCCGTCGCCAGACGGATCGCCACCGCGATCAGCCACGCGAGCAGCAGCGCGGGGATCGACCAGTCCTTGGAGAAGTCCAGGATCATCTGGCCCACGCCGACGTCGATGAGCGTCTGCTTGAAGCCGCCGCCCGCGCCCACGATCATCAGCACGCCCGCGATCGGCGCGAGCGACTTCTCGACCGTCGTCGAGAGCCGGTCCTTGGTGAAGCCCGCCGCACGGCCCAGCGTGAACATCCCGACGATCACCGCCGCGAGCAGCGCGATCAGCGGCGAACCGATGACGTCGAAGACCCGCTGCACCGTGGCCTGGGGGTCGTCCACCACGATGTCCACCAGCGCCTTGGCCAGCATCAGGACGACGGGCAGCAGCACCGTGGCGACGGTCGCGCCGAAGCCGGGGCGCTTGTCCAGGTCCTCCGAGGGACGCTGCGGGATCATCTTCTCAGGGGCGGGGACATCCACCCAGCGGGCCGCGACCTTGGCGAAGAGCGGGCCCGCGATGATCACCGTGGGAATGGCCACGAGGACGCCGAGCGCGAGCGTGACACCGAGGTTGGCGTCGACCGCGTCGATCGCCACGAGCGGACCCGGGTGCGGCGGGATGAGCCCGTGCATCACGGACAGACCGGCGAGCGCCGGGATGCCGATCCGCATCAGCGAGTAGTTGCCGCGCTTGGCGACCATCAGGACGACCGGGATCAGCAGCACGATGCCGACCTCGAAGAAGAGCGGCAGACCGATCACCGAGGCGATGAGCACCATCGCCCAGGGCATCGCGCGCCCGCCCGCCTTGGCGAGGATCGTGTCGACGATCTGGTCGGCGCCGCCGGAGTCGGCGAGCAGCTTGCCGAGGATCGCGCCGAGGGCGATGAGGACGCCGACGCCCGCGACGGTCGAGCCGAGGCCGGTGGTGAAACTGGCGATCGCCTTGTCCAGCGGCGCGCCAGCGAAGGCGCCGAGCGCGAGTGACCCGACGGTCAGCGCGAGGAAGGCGTGCAGCTTGAACTTGGTGATGAGCAGGACGATGACGGCGATGCCCGCGAGGACGGCGATCCCCAGCTGGGCATGGCCCGCCGAGGTGATCGGCTCGACGGGGTCCGCTGCCAGCATCTCGACGCTGAGATGGGTCACGGTTGTTTCCTTGTGCGTGGGTGCCCCGTAAGGGGCGCGGGGAACTGCGCGACCAGCCCGATGCGGCCCGCAGACGAATTGCCTAGCCGAGGAGGTGAAGCGCCTCGAAGGCCCGATCGGCGATCTCCTCGGGGCCACCCGAGACATCGACGTCGACACCCGCCTCGTCCGCCCCGAGGGGCTGCAACGTGGCGAACTGGGAATCGAGCAGCGCCGTGGGCATGAAGTGGCCCTGGCGGTGCGACATCCGCTCCTCGATGAGGGCCCTGTCACCGGTGAGGTGGACGAAGACGACGCCGGGCGCGGCCGCCCTGAGCCGGTCGCGGTAGGCGCGCTTGAGCGCCGAGCTGCTGACCACCCCGCCGTGTCCTGCCCTGCCGTGCGCCCAGGCGCCGATGGCATCGAGCCACGGCCACCTGTCGTCGTCGGTGAGCGGCGTACCGGAGGACATCTTCTGGATGTTCTCCGCCGGGTGGAAGTCGTCGCCCTCGGCGTAGGGAACGCCGAGCCGGTCCGCGAGCAGGGGGCCGATCGTGGTCTTGCCGGTTCCTGCCACGCCCATGACTACGACGACGTGGGGGGTGCTCATCGCTGGTGCCTCGCTGTCTTCATGTCCTCATCGACATCGGTCGCGCGGACCGGGACCGAAGGGGGGTGGCCCCGGTCCACGCGTTCACGCCACTGAAACCCATTAGGTCTGACGAATTCAAGTGCCTGTGATGTAAAAGTCTGACTTATTGTTCCCGGGCCACTCCTCGTAGGCTTCCGTCATGACCGCACAGGCCCGAGGGCTGCACTCCCGCGTACTGGAAAGCCTCGGGCCCGCCATCACCGCGGGGGAGTACCCGCCAGGCAGCGTGCTGCGCACCGACGAGCTGGCCCAGCGCCTCGAGGTCTCCCGCTCCGTGATGCGCGAGGCGGTCCGGGTCCTGGAGTCCATGCACCTCGTCGCCTCCCGTCGCCGCGTGGGCGTGACCGTACTGCCCACCGAGGAGTGGAACGTCTACGACCCGCAGGTCATCCGGTGGCGTCTGGCGGGCGCCGACCGGCCGCGCCAGCTGCGCTCGCTCACGGTGCTGCGGTCCGCGATCGAGCCCGTCGCCGCGGGACTCGCGGCCCGGCACGCCACCGCCGAGCAGTGCGCCGAGCTCACCGCGTGCGCGCTCGGCATGGTCGCCCACTCGCGGGGGCACCAGCTGGAGGGCTATCTGAAGCACGACGTGGCCTTCCACCGGGTGATCCTCAACGCCTCGGGCAACGAGATGTTCGCCCGGCTCGGCGATGTCGTCGCGGAGGTCCTGACCGGCCGTACCGCACACCAGGTGATGTTCGAGGACCCGGACCCGCCCGCCGTCACCCTGCACGTCCGGGTCGCCGAGGCGGTGCGCGAGGGGGACGCGGCCCGCGCCGAGGCCCTGACGCGGGAGATCGCCGAGGGCGCCCTCCAGGAGCTGGACATCCTCGCGCCCTGAGGCGGGGGAGCCCCGGACGGTCGGCGACAATGGGCACCATGTCCCGACGCGCCGCACGCCCCGCCCGTACCGCACGCCCCGCGAACTGCCCCTGCGGCCACCCCGTGCCGTACGAGAAGTGCTGCGGCAGGCTGCACCGGGGCGAGGCCGCGGCGGCCACCCCCGAGGAGCTGATGCGCTCCCGCTACAGCGCGTTCGCGGTCCGGGACGAGGGCTACCTCCTGCGCACCTGGCACCCGAGGACGCGGCCGCCGCGCGTGGAGTTCGACCCCGCGACGCGCTGGACGGGCCTGACCATCGAGGACACCACCGAGGGCACGGCGTTCCACCCGAGGGGCACGGTCACCTTCCTGGCCCGGTACACCGACGGGGGCCGCGCGGACTCCCTGCACGAACACAGCACGTTCGAACGCGTCGACGGAGCATGGGTGTACGTCGACGGCACGTTCATCGACTGAACCGGGGGCGACCGCGCGCCGGGTCCGCAGCGGACGCCTGTCCGAGAACCGACGTGACCCGGCCATCGGTGTACCCGTGCGCGTGGGACTGCTGGGAAGCGGAGGTTCACACGGGGTGTGTCCGCGGCGCGCGGGGTGCGGCCGCGCGGGGCCCCCGACGCCGCCGACGGGCCCAAATGCCCTGACCCGCCCGCCTGTTCGAGGTGGCGGAGCGGCCGTGCACATAGGCGGGAACCGGCGCTGCGGGCGACCGGTGCCACCAGTAGCGTCTGCCTGCTTCCTGTCCCTTTCGCGGTCCCGTGCACGCATCCGCGGTCCCGCGCACGCAGTCCCGTACGCCGCGCGAAGAAAGAGGCGCCCGATGGCCGACACCGGACAGCACCAGCAGAGCCAGCAGAGCTACGAGCGCCACCTGGGCGGCAGCCCGGAAGCGGAACGCCTGCTGTTCGAGCGCCTGGCCCAGGAACTGATGAAGGTTCAGGAGAAGAACCGGCGCGGCGCGGGGGCCGCCACCCCCGGCCGCGCCTTCCACGAGAAGGCGGCGCTCGGCGTGGAGAACGCCCGGCTGCGCTTCCACGACGAGCTGCCCGACGCCCTGCGGCAGGGCTTCGCGCAGCCCGGAGCCGAGTACGCGGCGACCGTGCGGCTCTCCAACGCCAGCGGCATCCGGCAGGCCGACGGAGCCCCCGACCTGCGCGGCGCCGCGGTGCGCGTGACGGTGTCCGCCCGCGAGAGCCACGACCTGCTCGCCACCAACCACCCGGTCTCGCACGCCCGCGACGCCCGCGAGTTCGTCGCCTTCGCCAAGGCCATGGCGGGCGCCACGACCCCGCTGCGCAAGGCCGTCGGGCTGCTGGTCAAACTCCCGCTCGCCGTCGGCCTCTCGACCGCCGCCCGCATGCGCCGCAACGTCCGGGCCGCCGCCCGCCACACCGTCGAGAGCCTGGCCGGTGAGACGTACTGGAGCCGCGGCGCCATCCTGTGGGGCGAGGCGGGCCCGGTCCGCTATCTGCTGCGTCCCACGGGCAGCGCCACCACCGCCAAGGCGGGCTCCGGACGCCGCGATCCGCAGTACCTGCGGCGGGAGTTGGAGACCCGGCTCGCCCGCCAGGACGTCGCCTTCGAGCTCTGCGTCCAGCGGTACGCCGACGCCGTGCGCACTCCCGTCGAGGACGGCTCCGTGGAGTGGCTGGAGTCCGTCGCGCCCGCGCTGCCCGTGGCCACGCTCACCGTGCCGAGCCAGGACCTCGACACCGCCGAGGCCCGCGCGGCGGGCGGCCGCGTCGAGGTGATCGGCTTCAACCCCTGGTACACCACCGACGACTTCCGTCCGCTGGGCAACCTCAACAGGGCCCGCAAGGCCGCCTACGAGGCGAGCGCCGCCTACCGGCACGGACTGCGCTTCGTCACCGAGGAGCCGCTGCGCAACAAGGTGCTCGGCGTGCCCGTCGGCGCCGCGTTCCGGCTCCTGAACCGCTTCGTGCCCTGGCACAAGCTGCCGTTGCAGGCGAGCCTGCTCAACCTCGTCTTCCTGCGCCAGGCGCTGCGCCGCTTCAACCTCATCGACACCGACCCGCACGAGGCGCCCCCGAAGGCGGTCCCCGTGCCCGCGCCCGTCGACGAGAGGCTGCGCACGGCGCGGTCCTACGACGGGACGTACAACGACCTCTCCGCGCCCACGATGGGCGCCGTCGGCGCACCCTTCGGGCGCAACCTCGCCCCCCAGTACCGGCCCGACCTCTTCGACACCCCGAACCCGGTCACCGTCAGCCGCCAACTCCTGTACCGCGACACCTTCCTGCCCGCCACGTCGCTGAACGTCCTCGCCGCCGCCTGGATCCAGTTCCAGGTCCACGACTGGGTCAACCACCCGCGCCACAAGCCCGGCGGCAAGGCCGTCGAGGTGCCCCTGCCGGCCGGGAGCACCTGGCACAACACCCCGGGCGGCCCCGCCGAGCGCGTGATGCGCTTCGCCGAGAACGAGGGCATCGAGCTGCCCGGCGACCAGCCGCCGCTCCTCTTCGCCAATGCCGCTTCGCACTGGTGGGACGGTTCTGAGGTCTACGGCGAGAGCGAGCAGACCGCGAGGTTCCTGCGGGAGCCCGACGGCGGCGACAAGCTCCGCCTCGAAGACGGCCATCTGCCCATCGGCCAGAACGGCATCCCCCTGACCGGCTTCGCCGAGAGCTGGTGGCTGGGCCTGAGCGCCATGCACACGCTCTTCGCCCGCGAGCACAACGCGGTCTGCGACGCGCTGCGGGCGGCCTACCCCTCGATGAGCGCCGAGAGCCGCTACCACACGGCACGCCTGGTCGTCTCCGCCCTCATCGCCAAGATCCACACGGTGGAGTGGACGCCCGCGATCCTCGCCACCGAGGCCATCGACCTCGGTCTGCACACCAACTGGGACGGGCCGCCGCAGAGTTGGCTGAACAAGCTCGGCCTGTGGCTCCTCGAATCCCACTCGCTGACGGGCATCCCCAAGACGCTCCCCGACCACCACGGCGCGCCGTACTCCCTCACCGAGGACTTCGTCACCGTCTACCGGATGCACCCGCTGATCCCCGACGACTACGAGATGCGCGAACACCACTTCGGGCAGCGCCTGGAGGCCCTCACCTTCAACGACATCCAGGGCGGCGCGGCCGAGGCGGCCATCCGCAAGACGGGCCTCGCCGACACGCTGTACTCCCTCGGCATCGCCCACCCCGGAGCGATCACGCTGCACAACTTCCCGCGCGCGCTCCAGCGGTTCGAGCGCGACGGCGAGATCATCGACCTCTCCGTGGTCGACCTGGTGCGCACCCGCAGGCGCGGCGTGCCCCGCTACAACGACTTCCGCGCGGGCCTGCACAAGGAGCGGATCCGGCGCTTCGAGGACCTCAGCGAGGACCCCGGGACCGTCGCGCGGCTCAAGGACGTCTACCGCTCGGTCGACGAGATCGACACCGTCGTCGGCCTGTTCGCCGAGAACCCGCCGCACGGCTTCGGCTTCAGCGACACGGCCTTCCGCATCTTCATCCTGATGGCCACCCGGCGGCTCCAGAGCGACCGCTTCCTGACCGTCGACTTCCGCCCCGAGATCTACACCCCGCTCGGCATGGACTGGGTGCAGAAGGGCGGCATGAAGTCGGTGCTCCTGCGGCACGCCCCGGAACTCGCGGGCCTGCTGCCGCGCGGCGCGAGCGCGTTCGCGCCCTGGCGTCAGGTGCAGCCGGTCAGCGGCGGGGGCGGGGGCGGACATGCCGGAGGCTGACGACGGCCCGGGAGTCCCCGGCGACCCGGGGCACCCCGGCCTCGCGGACCTGTTCGCCAGACCGCTCCTGGAGACGGTCTGGCGGCGCCGCACGCACCGGGTGAGCCGAGGTGCCGACGTCCCCGCGGGCTCGATGAGCCATCGCTCCACGCACGAGCCGCGCCCCCTGTCCGAACTGGAGGAAGCGGTCCTCATCGCGCTGACCGGGTGCACGGGCCTGACGATGCCGGACCGTCCCTTCGACGACCCGCGCGACGGCACGCCCATCATGGCGAAGCCGAACATGACCATGGCGGGCCGCACCGCGGGCAGCCCGGACAACGCGCAGGCCACGCACTTCTTCCTGATCAACGACTCGGGCACCTACTTCCTGCGAAGGCTGCCCCCTGCCCCTTCCGCACCCCTGGACGCGCGGCGCCTGGTCGAGCGGGCGCGGCTCGCGAAGGTCCGCGTCCTCGACCACCGGCTCGACGTCGCCGAAGGGCTGCGCGACTTCCCCGCCTACCTCGACTCGAACCGCTTCCTGTCCAACCTGCCGGGAACGACGCTCCTGTTCCCCGTCGTGGACCTCTCCCACCAGTACATCAACGCCCTGATGTACCTGCTCACCCAGCCCGACCAGGCCCGCCCCACCCTCGTCGACGACCGCAACTTCTACCGTCCCGCGGGCGTCAAGAAATGGGTCCGCAACGGCTTCCTCAACGGCGACCTGAAACTGCCGCTGGGCGCCCTCGGCCCGCTGCGCACCCAGATCGAGGCGGACCTGCTCCTGCAGAACCTGATGCTGACCGCCGAGGCGATGGGACTCGGTGCCTGGATCCACGCCTCCGTCAACCCTCAGATCGCCCTGGGCGACCCGAAGTTCTCCCGCGCCTACGGCCGCATGCTCGGCTTCTCCTTCGTCACCCCGCGCTGGCGCCTGCCCGACCTGTGGCGCTGGCACGTGCCGCTCCCCAAGTACGCGACGGTGCGCGCGCATCCGGTGGGCCTGACGTCCCCCGAGGGCGAGACGCTGATCGCGGCCGCGTGCCCGCCCGCCCACCGCACCATGCGCGAGGCGGTCGACACGGTGATCCGCGACAAGTTCGGGCCCGGCGGCGTCTACGGGGACAAGGACGTGTTCGCGCGCATCTACAAGGAGCAGTACGGGCAGCGTTATCTGGCGGAGGCCAGCGCGTACGAGGAACGGGTCGTCGAGTGCGCGCGCGACATCTGCCAGTACATCCACGACACGCACCGCCGCTTCCCCGCGCACACGGACGCGATCCACGTGCCCGGGGTGTGGCTCCAGGTGCACCACGTGGAGACCGAGTACTACGAGAGGTTCTTCAGGAACGGGCTGACCGACGCGCACCGTCGGCACGAGGGCCTCTGGGACGGCTGACCGCACCGGGGGTCACACCAGCGACGGCACCACGCAGTCGATCAGGAAGGGCCCCGGCTCGGCGAGGCCACGCTTCAGCAGGGCCGCGAACTCCTCGGCGGTGTCCGCCCGTTCGGCGGGCACCCCCATGCCGCGCGCCAGCGCGACGAAGTCGAGGGAGGGGCCCGAGAGGTCGAGCAGCCGACGGGCCCGCGCCCCCTCCGCGACGGCCCCCACCGCCCCCAGCTCCAGATTGAGGATCGCGTACGACCGGTTGTCGAAGACCACGGTCGTGACGTCGAGCCCTTCCCTGGCCTGCGTCCACAGCGCCTGCACCGTGTACATCGAGGCGCCGTCCCCGACCAGCGCGAGCACGGGCCGCTCGGGGCAGGCCACCGCGGCGCCCACGGCGAGCGGCAGCCCCTGGCCCATCGCCCCGCCGGTCAGCGTCAGCCAGTCGTGCGGCGGCGCGCCCGCGGTGGCGCCGGGCAGCCAGAGCCCCGAGGTGTTCGCCTCGTCCACGACCACGGCGCCCTCGGGCAGCAGCGCCCCGATCACGGCGGCCGCCGTCTCGGCGGTGAGGTCGCCCGAGGGCAGCGCGGGCCGCGCGGCCTCCTCCGGTACGGGGGATCCGGGCCCGAGCACCTCGGCGAGCCCAGCGAGCGCCGCCGTCACGTCCTCCGCGCCCGCCGCGAGCGTGTGCACCCGGCACCCCTCGGGGAGCAGGTCGCCGTCCTGCCCGGGATAGGCGAAGAAGGCGACGGGCGACGTGGCCCCGGCGAGCACCAGGTGCCGTACGCCCGCGAGCCTGCGCCGCGCGGCGGCGGGGAGGTAGGCGAGCCGCTCGACGACGGGGCGTCCCGCGCCGCGCTCGGCACGGGCGGGGAACGTCTCGCACAGCAGCTCCGCGCCGGTCGCGGCGGCGATCCGCGCCGCGGCCGCGAGCCCGGCCCCGCGCACGGCCTCGCCGCCCAGCAGCACGGCCGCGCTCTCGCCGGAGCGCAGCGCGTCGGCGGCGCCGGTCACCGCGTCCACCGAGACGAGCCCGCGCCTGGCGGGGCGTGGCGGTGTGGCGGCGGGCGGGTCGCCCGCGTCCGACCAGGAGACGTCGGCGGGCACCACCAGGGTCGCGATGCGCCCCGGCGGCCCGGTCGCGGCGGCCACCGCTTCCGCGACGTCGCCCGCGAGTTCGGCGGCGTGATACGTGCGCCGCGTCCAGCCGGAGACCGTTCCGGCGAGCGCCTCGATGTCGGACTCCAGGGGCGCGTCGAGCCGCTTGTGGCGCAGCGCGTGGTCGCCGACGACGTTGACCAGCGGGGTCGCGGCGCGCCGCGCGTTGTGCAGGTTGGCGAGGCCGCCCGCGAGCCCGGGGCCCAGGTGGAGGAGCGTGCACGCGGGCCGTCCCGTCATCCGCCCGTACCCGTCGGCCGCGCCGGTGGCGACGCCCTCGAAGAGGCAGAGCACGGGACGCAGTGCGGAGGCGTCCTCCAGTGCCGCCACGAAGTGCATCTCGGAGGTCCCCGGGTTGGCGAAGCAGGCGCGGACCCCCGCGCCCACGAGTCCTTCGATCAGGATCTGCGCTCCGTTCGGCATGGCGGTCCGCCTCTGCTCGGTGGGCAGGGTGTGCGGGGGCGTCGGTGGCCGACGTCCGGCGCGTGGGAGGGGTGCCAGTCTTCACGGAGTCCGGTCCTGGACGGCAGCCGGGATCCGGCCAGCCGGACCGGGTCCGCCGGGGCCGAACCTGCGCCGGTAGTCGCTCGGGCTCAGCCCCGTCTCCCGGCGCAGCCTTGCGCGCAGATTGGCGGCCGTCCCCAGGCCGCTGCGGCGCGCGACGACGTCCAGACGTTCCTCGCCGCGCTCGATGAGTCGGCAGGCCAGGGCCACGCGCTCGCCGGTCAGCCAGGCCAGCGGGGTGGTGCCGAGCTGGGCGCGGAAGCGGCGGTGCAAGGTGGCCGGGCTGACCCCCGCGCGGGCCGCGAGGTCCGCCACGGTGAGCGGCTGCCCGAGCCGCTCCTGTCCCCAGGCGAGCAGCGGCGCGAGCGAGGCGTCCCGCACTTGTGGGACGGGCCGCTCCACGAACTGCCGCTGGCCCCCGTCCCGGTGGGCCGCGAAGACGAGTCGCCTGCTCACGGAGTTGGCGACCTCGGCGCCGAAGTCGCTGCGCACGATGTGCAGGCCCAGGTCGAGGGCGGCCGAACTGCCCGCCGCGGTGAGGATGTCGCCGTCGTCGACGAAGAGCACGTCCGGTTCGAGCCGCACGGCCGGAAACCGCTCCCGGAAGGCGTCCGCCCACTGCCAGTGCGCGGTGGCCCTGCGCCCGTCGAGCACCCCGGCCTCGGCGAGGGTGAAGGCGCCGCTGCAGAAGCCCACCAGGCGGGCCCCGCGCGCGTGCGCCCCGCGCACGGCGTCCAGGACGGCGGGCCGCCGGGGGACCTCGGTGTCGGGCCTGTTGGGCACGATCAGGGTGTCCGCGGTCTCGGCCGCTTCGAGCCCGGCGACTCCGGTGAGCGTGAAGAAGCCGTCCCGCATCAGGGTGCCGGGCTCCGGCGAGCAGAGCGCGAAGTCGTAGAGCTCGCGGCCGAGTTCGGGCCTGCGCAGGCCGAAGACCTCCGTGGCGCAGCCGAGTTCGAAGGGGTTGGAGTTCTCGTCGACGATCACCACGACGCGGTGGGGACGGCCGGGCGACGGCTGCGAGGATCCTTGTGGCATGTGCGATTTCTAGCACTCGCGCACGGTGGCGCGCACGGTCGATGATCGCTGCATGAGCACCGAACCCCTCTCCCTCGACCAGGCACTCGCCTCCTTCGACGCCCTGTGGAGCCCGCGCGTCGTCACGCGGGTCAACGACTACGACGTACGCGTCGCGAAGGTCGAGGGCGAGCACCTCTGGCACGTGCACGACGACACCGACGAGTTCTTCCTCGTGCTCGGCGGCGAGCTCCACATCGACCTGCGGGAACCGGCGGGGGAGCGCCGGGTCACGCTCCCGGCGGGCTCGGTCTTCACCGTCCCGCGCGGCATCGAGCACAAGCCGTACGCCCCCGACGGCGCGCGGATCCTCCTCTTCGAGCCCACCGGAACCCTGACGGTGGGCGACCGGCACGACGAGATCCCGGACCACGTGGACGCGACGACGGGGCACGCGCTCACCGGTCCCGGTCTCCCGGGCCCCCTCTCTGTTCAAATTTGACTAGACTGGCGCGCATGCCAGAGAAAACCATCCCGCTCCTGCCGTGCCAGGAGATCCAGCCGGTGGTCGACTTCTACACCGCGCTGGGTTTCGAGACGACCTTTCTCCAGAAGAGCCCCTACGCCTACGCCGACCTGGAACGCGGCACCATCGAGCTGCAGTTCTTCGCCATGAAGGGGTACGACCCGAAGGAGTCCTACTCCGGCTGCTACGTCCTCACCGACGACGTGGCCGACCTGCACACCGCCTTCCGCGCGGGGCTCAAGGCGGCGTACGGCAGGATCCCCGCCCGGGGACTGCCCCGCATCGGACCGCTCAAGGACATGTCGTACGGCGTGCGGCAGTTCCTGATGACCGATCCCGGCGGCAACAGCATCCGCGTCGGACAGCCGATCAGCGAGGACCCGTCGATGCGCCCCGCGCCCAAGGGGACCTTCGCGCGGGCCCTGCACACGGCGGACCTGTTCGCCGACTCCAAGGAGGACCTGCCGGGCGCCGCGAAGATCATCGATCGCGCGCTGGGCCTGACGGACGAGCGGCCCACCCCCGAACAGGAGGTGCGGCTGCTCGTCCTGCGCGGCGACATCGCCCAGCGGCTGGGCGACGACACCCTGGCCGAGAGCCTCCTCGCCCGCGCCGCCGGGGTCCAACTCTCCGAGGCGGAAAGGGAGTCGACGCGCGACGCGCTGGCGCGCCTGGCCGAACTGCGGGCCTAGGGCCGGGACCCGCACGTCAGGGCCTCGTCAAAGTCCCCGTGCGCGGCGCCAGGGCGGCGTCAAGGCCCGTGTCCACGGCGGCCGTCGGGGGAGTGGGTGAGGCACGCTCCCCCAAGGGCGTCCGCCCGGGAGACCGCCCCGCTGGACCGAGCTGGACC
This sequence comes from Streptomyces formicae, assembly GCF_002556545.1. NCBI lineage: Bacteria > Bacillati > Actinomycetota > Actinomycetes > Kitasatosporales > Streptomycetaceae > Streptomyces > Streptomyces formicae. Next base: position 1,882,489 of record NZ_CP022685.1, on the reverse strand, counting down.
GAGCTGGACCGAGGGGCTGTCATGAGCGACGACGTACGACCCGGAGCGCTGAAGGTCTATCTGGGGTCGGCCCCCGGCGTCGGCAAGACCTGCCGCATGCTCGACGAGGCGCATCGCAGGGCCGCCCAGGGCACCGACGTGGTCGTGGGGGCCGTCGAGTGCCACGGGCGCCCGTACACCGAGGCGTTGCTCGCGGGGCTCGACGTGCTGCCGCCCGCCGGGGGCGGCCTCGACCTCGCGGCGCTGCTCGCCCGCCGCCCGCGCCTCGCCGTCGTCGACGACCTCGCGGTCGTCAACACCCCGGGCGGCGGCCGTCGTTCGCGCCGCTGGCAGGACATCGAGGAACTGCTCGCGGCCGGTGTCGACGTCATCACCGCGGTCGACATCCGGCACCTGGAGTCCCTCAACGACCTCGTCGAGAAGATCACCCGGGTGCCCGTCACCGGGACCGTCCCCGACCGCGTCGTCCGCCGCGCCCGGCAGATCGAGCTGGTGGACATGGACCCCGAGGCGCTGCGCCGCCGCATGGCGCACGGCGGCATCCACGCGCCCGAGGACATGGACGCGGCCCTCGCCCACCACTTCCGCCCCGGCAACCTCACCGCGCTGCGCGAACTCGCCCTGCGCCGGCCGGCCGGACACGTCGGCGCCGCCCTGGAACGCGCCAGACTGGCCGAGGCCACCGCCGAGGTCGAGCCGGTCAGGGCCGCCGACCGGATGCGCACCGCGCTGCTGCGGGCGGTCGGCCACGACCTGCGCACCCCGCTGGCCGCGGCCCTTGCCGCCGTCGCCTCGCTGCGCAGCCGCGACGTGCGGTTCTCCGCCGAGGATCGCGACGCCCTGCTCGCCACCGCGGACGAGTCCCTCGCCAAGCTGGACCGTCTGGTGGCGAACCTCCTCGACCTGAGCAGGCTGGAGGCGGGCGCGCTCACCCTCGCCCTGCGGGCCACCGCCCTGGAGGAGGTCGTGGTGCCCGCGCTCGAAGCGCTGCCCGAGGGCGGGCACCGCATCGAGACGCGGCATCTGGAGGAGGCCCCCGCCGTCCTCGCCGACCCGCCCCTCCTGGAGCGCGTGATCGCCAACCTGATGGGCAACGCGGCCCGCCACTCGCCGCCCCACGAGCCGGTCCTCGTCTCGGCGAGCGCGCTCGCCGACCGCGTCGAACTGCGCGTCGTCGACCGGGGCCCCGGACTGCCCCCGACCGGCCGCGATCGGCTCTTCGCACCGTTCCAGCGGCTCGGCGACACCGACAACAGCACCGGGCTCGGCCTCGGGCTCGCGCTCGCGCGCGGCCTGACCGAGGCCATGGACGGCACGCTCACCCCGGAGGACACCCCGGGCGGCGGGCTCACGATGGTGCTCTCGCTGCCCTGCGCGGCCCGGCCGGGGGACCTCAGCCCACGTGTACCCGCGGTCGCCTCTCCGGGTCCGGCTCGGCCCGGCGCAGCACCTCCCGGGTGACGGGCGCGACCTCGCCGTCGCCGAAGACGAGGAAGCGCAGGAGGTGGCTGATCGGATTGCCCTCGGTCCAGTTGAAGTAGGCGTGCGGGACCTGTCCCGTGCGGTCGCGGATCTCGATCAGGACGGCCGCGATGGTGTTGGGCACCCCGGGACCCGCCACCCGCAGCCTGCGCGAGTGGTGCTTCTCGTCGCCGCACACCGTCAGCGAGGTGGTGAAGTCGGAGGAGTTGCGGACCAGGACCTCCAGGAAGAGCACGGGCTTGCCGTCGGGGATGTGGGTCTGCTCGCGCTGGCTGTACTCCTTGGCGCGGTACTCGGCGGTGCTGTGCTCCTGCGGTTCGTTGGCGATGATCCGCACCGGCCCCGACGCGGCGACCTCGTCGATGAGCCGGGCCGCCGTCTCGTCGAACACCACGCCCGTCGACCGCAGTTCGAAGGCCCTGTGCACCCGGGACGCGAAGGACGTCAGGACGATCCCGAGGATGAAGAGCGCCGCGATCTTGATGCCGTCGGGCCGCTCGACGACGTTGGTGACCAGGGTGTACGCGAACACGGCGGTGATCAGGCCGAAGCCGAGGGTGGCCGCCCGGTGCCCCCGGTGGCGCACGGCGACCGTCGAGGCGAAGGCGGCGGAGAGCATCAGGACGAGGACGCCGGTGGCGTAAGCGCCGCTCTGCGCGTCGACGTCGGCGTTGAACCACAGGGTGATGGCCACCGCGATCGCCATGAAGACGAGGACCAGCGGCCGCACCGCCCGCGTCCACTCGGGCGCCATGCCGTAGCGCGGCAGGTAGCGCGGCACGATGTTGAGAAGACCGGCGAGCGCGGAGGCCCCGGCGAACCAGAGGATGGCGATCGTCGAGACGTCGTAGAGCGTGCCGAACACCTCGCCCAGGTGCTCGTGCGCCAGATACGCGAGCGCCCGCCCGTTGGCGGGGCCGCCCTTCTCGAAGTCGCCTTGCGGGATCAGGATCGTCGTCGCCAGGCTGGACAGCAGCAGGAAGCAGCTCATCAGGAGCGCCGCCGTGGTCAGCAGCTTGCGGGTGTCCCTGATCCGGCCCGCCGGCTTCTCGTAGGTGTCCGTGTCGTCGCCCCGGACCTGCGGCATCACCGCCACGCCGGTCTCGAACCCGGACATGCCGAGTGCCAGCTTCGGGAAGACGAGCAGCGCGACGCCGACCATGACGAACGGCGAGGAGTGCTCGGCCGTCATCGCGCTCCACCAGTCGCCGACGCGCACCGGCTCGCTGAGCACCAGCCACACCGAGGTGGCGAGCACGACCAGGTTGAGCGTGAGGAAGACCCCGACCAGGGCGACGGCCACCCCGATCGCCTCGCGGAACCCCTTGAGGAAGACCGCGCCGAGCGCCGCGATCAGGACGAGGGTGATCAGGACGTTCTCGCCGTCCAGCCAGTGCGGGGCGAAGGGGTTCTCCACGACGTGCGCGGAGGCGTCCGCGGCGGACAGCGTGATGGTGATGATGAAGTCCGTGGCGGCGAACCCGAGCAGGACGAGGACGAATATCTTCCCCGACCACCACGGGAGCAGCCGCTCCAGCATGTGGATCGAGCCCTCGCCGTGCGGCGACTCCTTGGCCACCCTGCGGTAGACGGGCAGCGCGCCGAGGAGCGTCAGGGCGATGAGGACCAGGGTGGCGAGCGGCGAGAGCAGTCCGGCGGCGAGGGCCGCGATGCCCGGCTGGTAGCCGAGCGTGGAGAAGTAGTCCACGCCGGTCAGGCACATCACGCGCCACCACCTGTGGCCCTGGTGCTCGGCGGGCGGGGTGGAGTGCGGGCCCTGGTGCCGCGCGGACTGCTCGGTGATTCCTTCGAGGAGCCAGGCGCGCAGGTGCCGTCGTGCCGTCGCGGTCATGTCGACATCGTCACCCGCAGCCGTCAAAAAGGCGTGAAGACCGGGCCGTTCCGCGCGAAGAACGCGCAAGGGGAGCGCTTCACCGACCGGAACCGGACAGAACCTGGGCGCACCTGCCCACGACCGGGCCCGTTCGACCCGCGCGCCGGGCCCGCCCGCTCCGGAGCCCCGAACTCCCGGCGCCCCAGAAGGAGTACGCATGTCCGTCCTGACCAGTGAGCCGGGAACCGCCTCCCGCGACGAGGACCCGCCCGATAGCGGGGACAAGCACCGGCTCACCGTCGTCACCGGGCTCGCGGCCCTCTCCCTGGACGCGATGGCGTCCGTCGCGTACGGCCCCGAGGCGATCGTGCTCGTCCTCGCCGCCGCGGGCGGCTACGGCCTCGGCTTCACCCTGCCGGTCACCCTCGCGATCGCCGCCCTGCTCGCGGTCCTGGTCGCCTCCTACCGCCAGGTGATCGCCGCCTTCCCCGACGGCGGCGGCTCCTACGCCGTGGCCAAGACCCACCTCGGCCGCCGCACCAGCCTGGTCGCCGCCGCGTCCCTCGTGCTCGACTACGTCCTGAACGTCGCGGTCGCCGTCACCGCCGGGGTCGCCGCCCTGACCTCGGCCTTTCCCTCGCTGTACGGCGAGCGGCTGTGGATCTGCCTGGCCGTGCTCGTCCTGATCACCGCGATCAACCTGCGCGGCATCGTCGACTCCGCACGGGCCTTCATCGTCCCGACCGCGGTCTTCGTCCTCTCGATGCTCACCCTGATCGCCGTCGGCCTCTTCCGCTCCGCGCCCGTCAGCACCGAGGCCGCGCAGGGCCACGCCTCGGTCGTCGCCGACAACGCCACCACCGTCGGCGCCCTGCTCCTCCTGAAGGCCTTCGCCTCCGGCTGCTCCGCGCTCACCGGCGTCGAGGCCATCGCCAACGCCGTGCCGTCCTTCCGCGCCCCGCGCGCCAGGCGCGCCAAGGACGCGGAGATCGCCCTCGGCGCGGTACTCGGCGTCATGCTGATCGGCCTCGCCGTGCTGATCTCCCGCTTCCACCTCCAGCCGGTCGAGGGCGTCACCGTCCTCGCCCAGCTCGCGGACGCCTCGCTCGGCCACAACGCGGCCTTCTACGTCATCCAGTTCGCGACGATGATCCTGCTCGCCCTCTCCGCGAACACCTCCTTCGGCGGCCTGCCCGTTCTCCTGAAGCTGCTCGCCCGCGACAACTTCCTGCCGCACGTCTTCGCCCTCAAGGCCGACCGCCAGGTCCACCGGCACGGCGTCCTCACCCTCGCCGCGATCTCCGCCGCCCTGCTCGTCTTCTCCGGCGGCGACACCAACACCCTCGTGCCGCTCTTCGCCATCGGCGTGTTCGTCGGCTTCACCATCGCGCAGACCGGCATGGTCCTGCACTGGCGCCGCGAGCGGAGCCCGAAGTGGCGCGGCAAGGCCCTCCTGAACGGTCTGGGAGCGGTCCTGACCGGCGTCAGCGCGGTCGTCGTCACCGCCACCAAGTTCCATGAGGGCGCCTGGCTGATCGTGATCGCCCTGCCCCTCCTGGTCGCCGCCTTCGAGACCGTCCACCGGGCCTACGCCCGCATCGGCGAGCGCCTCGGCCTCGGCCGCGTACCGGAGTGCCCGCACCGCGACCGCTCCCTGGTGATCGTCCCCGTCTCCTCCCTGTCCCGCCTGACCAGCGAGGCCCTGACCGCCGCCGTCTCGCTCGGCGACGAGGTCCGCGCGGTGACCGTCTGCCACCCCGACCCGGAGGACCGGGCGCAGGTGGAGGCCCTGGAGCGGGACTGGGCACTGTGGGGCCCCGGTGTGGACCTGGTCCGCGTCCCCGCCGAGCGCCGCACCCTCGGCAGGCCCATCGCCGCGTACGTACGAGCGATCGAGGAGGCCCGCCCCGGCACCCGCGTCACCGTGCTGATCCCCGAGGTCGAACCGGCCCGCGCCTGGCAGCGGATCCTGCAGAACCAGCGCGGCGCCGTGGTCGCCCACGCGGTCCGCAGGGACACCGACGCGGCCATCTGCCGCCTGCGCTTCCGGCTCTCGTAAGAGACCCGTCAAGAGGGCTCATGACGGCGTATGGACGGCGTCAACGGCGGCCGGATCCGGCTGGAAGGGCGCTTTCCTCTAATCGTCAGTTCAAGCAAACCCATCCACTTTCCTCAGGAGCTCACGATGGCCGACGTGGCCTTCGTCGTCACCACGATCGCGGTCTTCGCGCTGGTGGCACTCGTCGCCAAGGGGGTGACCAAGCTGTGACCGCCGAGAACATCGTCGGCCTGATCGTGGCCGTCGCCCTGCTGGGCTATCTCGTCCTCGCCCTCGTCTTCCCGGAGAGGTTCTGAGCACAGATATGAGCCCCGTCCTCGCTGGTGTGCTCCAGCTGCTCGCGCTGATAGCGGCGCTTGCCCTCGCCTACCGCCCGCTCGGCGACTACATGGCCCACGTCTACTCCTCGAAGAAGCACCTTCGCGCGGAGAAGTGGATCTACAAGGCCATCGGCGCCAACCCGGACACCGAGATGCGCTGGCCCGCGTACCTGCGCGGCGTCCTCGCCTTCTCCGCGGTCGGCGTCCTCTTCCTCTACCTGCTGCAGCGGCTCCAGGGCTCGCTGCCCGGATCGCTCGGCTTCCGGTCGATCGACCCGGACCAGGCGTTCAACACCGCCGCGTCCTTCGTCGCCAACACCAACTGGCAGTCGTACTCCGGCGAACAGGCCATGGGCCACGTCGTGCAGACCGCCGGTCTCGCCGTACAGAACTTCGTCTCGGCGGCCGTGGGGATCGCCGTGGCGGTGGCCCTGGTCCGCGGCTTCGCGCGCGCCCGCACCGGTGAGCTCGGCAACTTCTGGGCCGACCTGGTGCGTGGCGTCGTCCGCGTCCTGATCCCGATCTCCGTGATCGGCGCGCTCGTCCTGGTCGCCTGCGGTGCCATCCAGAACTTCTCCGGCATCCACGAGGTCGGCCAGTTCCTCGGCGGCAAGCAGGAGTGGAACGGCGGTGCCGTCGCTTCCCAGGAGGTCATCAAGGAGCTGGGCACCAACGGAGGCGGCTACTTCAACGCCAACTCCGCCCACCCCTTCGAGAACCCCAACGGACTCTCCAACCTCTTCGAGGTCTTCCTGATCCTCGTCATCCCGTTCGCGCTGACCCGCACCTTCGGCACGATGGTCGGCTCGGTGCGGCAGGGCTACGCGATCCTCGCCACGATGGCGACGATCTGGATCGGCTTCACGGCGCTGATGATGTGGACCGAGTTCCACCACGGCGGCCCGGCCTTCGACGTCGCGGGCGGCGCGATGGAGGGCAAGGAGACCCGGTTCGGCATCGGCGGTTCGGCGATCTTCTCGGTCGCCACCACGCTGACCTCCACGGGCGCGGTCAACTCCTTCCACTCCTCCAACACCGGCTTCGGCGGCGGCATCGACATGCTGGGCATGCAGCTCGGCGAGATCGCTCCGGGCGGTGTCGGTTCCGGCCTCTACGGCATGCTGATCATGGCGATCATCGCGGTGTTCATCGCGGGCCTGATGGTCGGCCGTACGCCGGAGTACCTGGGCAAGAAGATCGGCACCCGCGAGATCAAGCTCGCGGCCTGCTACATCCTCATCACGCCCGCGCTCGTCCTCGGCTTCACCGCGGTGTCGATGGCGCTGCCCACGCCCAAGGACTCGATGCTCAACACCGGGGCGCACGGCTTCTCCGAGATCCTGTACGCCTTCACGTCCGGCGCCAACAACAACGGCTCGGCGTTCGGCGGTCTGAGCGCGGACACCACCTGGTTCAACACCACGATCGGCCTCGCGATGCTGCTCGGCCGCTTCCTGCCCATGGTGTTCGTCCTCGCGCTCGCGGGCTCGCTCGCCGAGCAGAAGCCGATCCCGGCCACCGCGGGCACCCTGCGCACCGAAAAGCCGCTGTTCACCGGTCTGCTGGTCGGCACCATCATGATCATCACCGGTCTCACCTACTTCCCCGCCCTCGCGCTGGGACCGCTTGCCGAGGGGCTGGCGTCATGAGCACACCCATCAAGAAGCACGAGGAGCGGACCACCGCTCCGGCCACCGCCCTCGCGCCCCACCCGGACGTCCCCAGCGGCAACAAGTCCGCCGACGACGGCAAGGTCGGCGCGGGCCTCTTCGACCCCGCCCAGCTCCTGAAGTCGCTGCCGGACGCGGTCCGCAAGCTGCACCCGCGGGTCATGGTCAAGTCCCCGGTCATGTTCGTGGTCCTGGTCGGCTCGGTGGTCACCACCGTGCTCGCCGTGAAGGACCCGGGCGACTGGTTCGGCTGGGCGATCGCCGCCTGGCTCTGGCTGACCACGATCTTCGCCAACCTCGCGGAGGCGGTCGCCGAGGGCCGCGGCAAGGCGCAGGCCGACACCCTGCGCAAGGCCAAGACCGACACCGTCGCGCGCCGTCTGACCGGCGGTACGGAGGAGTCGGTGCCCGGCACCGAGCTGCGCATCGGCGACCTGGTCGTCTGCGAGGCGGGCGACATCATCCCCGGCGACGGTGACGTCGTCGAGGGCGTGGCCTCGGTCGACGAGTCCGCGATCACCGGCGAATCGGCCCCCGTCATCCGGGAGTCGGGCGGTGACAGGTCCGCCGTCACGGGCGGGACGAAGGTCCTCTCCGACCGCATCGTCATCAAGATCACGACGAAGCCCGGCGAGACGTTCATCGACCGCATGATCAACCTGGTCGAGGGCGCGGCCCGGCAGAAGACGCCCAACGAGATCGCGCTGAACATCCTCCTCGCGTCCCTCACCATCGTCTTCCTGCTCGCCGTCGTCACCCTCAAGCCCTTCGCCATCTACGCGGGGGCCGACGACCAGACCTCGATGATCGTCCTGACGGCACTGCTCGTCTGCCTGATCCCGACGACCATCGGCGCGCTGCTCTCCGCGATCGGCATCGCGGGCATGGACCGCCTGGTCCAGCGCAACGTCCTCGCCATGTCCGGCAGGGCGGTCGAGGCGGCGGGCGACGTGTCGACCCTGCTCCTGGACAAGACCGGCACCATCACCCTCGGCAACCGCCAGGCCGCCGAGTTCGTGCCGGTGCGCGGCACCACCGAGGCCGAGGTCGCCGACGCCGCCCAGCTCTCCTCGCTGGCCGACGAGACCCCCGAGGGCCGCTCCATCGTCGTACTCGCCAAGGAGAAGTACGGCCTGCGCGAGCGCCACCAGGGCGAGCTGACCGGCGCCGAGTGGGTGCCGTTCACGGCGCAGACCCGGATGTCGGGCGTGGACGTCGACGGACGCAAGGTGCGCAAGGGCGCGACGGGATCGGTCGTCGCCTGGGTCAAGGAACGTGGTGGCGAGGTCGCCGAGGATGCGCAGGAACTCAACGACCGCATTTCACAGGCTGGTGGCACGCCGCTCCTTGTGGCTCTGGAAGATGCTGACGGTGCGCGCGTCCTCGGGGTGATCCACCTCAAGGACGTGGTCAAGGAGGGCATGCGCGAGCGGTTCGACGAACTGCGCCGCATGGGCATCAAGACCGTCATGATCACGGGCGACAACCCGCTGACCGCCAAGGCGATCGCGGACGAGGCGGGCGTGGACGACTTCCTCGCCGAGGCCACGCCCGAGGACAAGATGGCGCTGATCAAGCGGGAGCAGGCGGGCGGCAAGCTGGTCGCGATGACGGGCGACGGTACGAACGACGCGCCCGCGCTCGCCCAGGCGGACGTCGGCGTGGCCATGAACACCGGTACCTCGGCCGCCAAGGAGGCCGGGAACATGGTGGACCTGGACTCCAACCCGACCAAGCTCATCGAGATCGTCGAGATCGGCAAGCAACTCCTCATCACCCGGGGCGCGCTCACGACCTTCTCGATCGCCAACGACGTCGCGAAGTACTTCGCGATCATCCCCGCCATGTTCGCGGTCGCCTATCCCTCGCTCGACAAGCTCAACATCATGAACTTGTCGTCGCCCGAGTCGGCGATCCTCTCCGCGGTCATCTTCAACGCGCTGATCATCATCGCGCTGGTGCCGCTCGCGCTGAAGGGCGTGCGGTACCGGCCGATGAGCGCCGACAAGATGCTCCGGCGCAACCTCGGGATCTACGGCCTCGGCGGGCTCGTCGCGCCCTTCATCGGCATCAAGATCATCGACGTACTCCTCTCCCTCATCCCCGGAATCGGTTGATCGGCATGAACAACTCCGTAGGAAACTCGGCGCGGTTGCTGGGGGCGGGCCTGCGCGCCCTGCTCGTCCTCACCGTGATCTGCGGCGTCCTCTACCCGCTCGCGGTGACCGGCGTCGCCCAGGCCCTGTTCCACGACAAGGCGAATGGCTCCGAGGTGACGGCGGACGGCAAGGTCGTCGGCTCCGAACTCATCGGCCAGCGCTACGACCTGCCGCTCAAGAAGGGCCAGGAGACGGCCGAGCCCGACCTCAAGTGGTTCCAGCCGCGCCCCTCCAACGGCCTGGGCGAGAACAGCGTCAACACCCAGTACCAGCTGCTCCTGTCCGGCGCCACCAACCTCTCCGGCGACAACAAGGACCTGGTCCAGCAGGTGAAGGACGCCAAGGCGGCCGTCATCAAGGACAACTCCACAGCGGACCACCAGGTCAAGCCCTCCGACGTGCCCGCCGAAGCGGTCACCTCCTCCGGCTCGGGCCTCGACCCGCACATCTCCCCGGAGTACGCCGACCTCCAGGTGCACCGCGTCGCGGCCAGGAACCACCTGGGCGTCGAGCAGGTTCGGAAGCTGGTCGACGGACACACCGACGGACGGATCCTCGGCTTCGTGGGAGAGCCGCGCGTCAACGTCCTCCAGCTCAACATCGCCCTCAAGGAACTGACCGAGAAGGGCTGATGGGCTTAGGGCCTGTCCGGCGGATCATGGCGCTGTCGCGGGGTCTGGCACGCCCTCCCCCAAGCTCTCGGCTCCGCTCGAGCAGGGGAGACCCCACTGCGTTGCCGCCCTCCTCCGCCTTGCAGCTGCACGCACCAGACCCCGCTCGCCTGCACCGGACGGTGGACGCCACCCGAGCGCGCCCTGATCCGCCGGACAGGCCCTAACCGTCACCGGCGGGAGCCGAGGAACCCGGCACACACCGGGGTCCGTCGGCTCCCGCCACGAGGAAGAAGGCACTCCGATGACCCGGGTCCTTGTGGTGGAGGACGACGCACAGCTCGTACGGGCTCTCGTGATCAACCTGGAAGCGCGCGCGTACGCCGTGGACGCGGCCCCCGACGGAGCCACCGCGCTCCGCCTGGCCGCCGCGAAACAGCCCGACGTCATCGTTCTCGACCTCGGTCTCCCCGACATGGACGGCATCGACGTACTGAAGGCCCTGCGCGGCTGGACCCGCGTACCGGTCCTCGTGCTCACCGCGCGGCGCGCCTCCGACGAGAAGGTCGCCGCGCTCGACGCGGGAGCCGATGACTACATCACCAAGCCGTTCAGCATGGACGAACTCCTCGCCAGGCTGCGCGCCGCCGTCCGCCGCACCGAGTCGGCCCCGGCCGCCAGGGAGACCGTGGTGGTCACCACCGACGACTTCTCCGTCGACCTGGTGGCCAAGCGGGTCACCCGGCGCGGCCGCGACATACGCCTGACCCCGACGGAGTGGCAGCTCCTCGAAATACTGATCTGCCACCCGGGACGGCTCATCACCCAACGGCAGTTGCTGCTCGACGTGTGGGGCCCGTCCTACGGCACCAAGACCAACTACCTGCGGGTCTACATGGCCCAGTTGAGACGCAAGCTGGAAGCGGACCCCTCCCACCCCCGGTACCTCATCACGGAGCCGGGCATGGGATACCGCTTCGAGAGCTGACGACCGGCGGACGGACTCGAGAACCCATGGCACGCGGCACCCTCAGGATCTACCTCGGCTCCGCACCCGGCGTCGGCAAGACGTACGCGATGCTCTCCGAGGCACACCGTCGTGTCGAGCGCGGCACCGACTGCGTGGTCGCGTTCGTGGAACACCACGAAAGGCCGCGCACCGAGGTGATGCTGCACGGCCTCGAAGTGGTGCCGCGCAGGCGACTGGAGTACCGGGGCTCGGTCTTCACCGAGATGGACCTCGACGCGGTCCTCGCCCGCCGCCCGGCCGTCGCCCTGGTGGACGAGCTCCCGCACACCAACGTCCCCGGCTCGCGCAACGCCAAGCGCTGGCAGGACGTCGAGGAACTCCTCGCGGCCGGCATCGACGTCGTCTCCACGGTGAACATCCAGCACCTGGAGTCGCTCGGCGACGTCGTGGAGTCCATCACCGGCGTACGGCAGAAGGAGACCGTCCCCGACGAGGTGGTGCGCCGCGCCGACCAGATCGAGCTGGTCGACATGTCGCCCCAGGCGCTGCGCCGCCGCATGGCGCACGGCAACATCTACAAGCCCGACAAGGTCGACGCGGCGCTCTCCAAGTACTTCAGGCCCGGCAACCTCACCGCCCTGCGTGAACTCGCGCTCCTGTGGACCGCCGACCGCGTCGACGAGTACCTCACCGAATACCGCGCCGAGCACCGCGTCAAGAAGATCTGGGGCTCGCGCGAACGCATCGTCGTCGGTCTCACCGGAGGACCCGAGGGCAGCACCCTCCTTCGCCGCGCGGCCCGCCTCGCCGAGAAGGGCGCGGGCGGCGAGGTGCTCGCCGTCTACATCTCCCGCAGCGACGGCCTCAGTTCGGCCTCGCCCAAGGAACTCGCCGTCCAGCGCACCCTGGTGGAGGACCTCGGCGGCACCTTCCACCACGTCGTCGGCGACGACATACCGGCCGGGCTCCTCGACTTCGCGCGCGGGGTCAACGCCACGCAGATCGTCCTCGGCGTCTCACGGCGCAAGACCTGGCAGTACGTCTTCGGGCCCGGGGTCGGCGCGACAGCGGCCCGCGACTCGGGACCCGACCTCGACGTCCACCTCGTCACGCACGACGCGGTCGGCACCGGGCGCGGGCTCCCGGTGGCCAGGAGCGCCCGGCTCGGCCGCGCCCGGCGCCTGGGCGGCTGGCTGATCGGCGTGGCGGGCCCGGTCCTCCTCACCTGCCTGCTCAGCACCTGGGCACCCGGCGTGGGCCTCGCCAACGACATGCTGCTCTATCTGTCGCTGACCGTCGCGGCCGCGATACTGGGCGGCGCCTGGCCCGCGCTCGTCTCGGCGGGCGTCGGTTCACTGCTCCTGAACTGGTACTTCACCCCGCCCATCGGCAAGTTGACCATCAACGACCCGAAGAACATCGTCGCCCTCGCCATCTTCGTCGGCGTCGCGGTGTCGGTGGCCTCGGTCGTCGACCTGGCCGCCCGGCGCACCCACCAGGCGGCCAGGCTGCGCGCCGAGTCGGAGATCCTCTCGTTCCTCGCGGGCAGCGTGCTGCGCGGCGAGACCAGCCTGGAGGCCCTCCTGGAACGGGTCCGCGAGACCTTCGCCATGGAGTCCGTCGCCCTCCTGGAACGCGCGAGCGACGTCGAACCCTGGACCTGCGCGGGCCGGGTCGGCACGGCCCTGCCGCTCGGTCGGCCGGAGGACGCGGACGTGGACATGCCTGTCGGCGACCACATGGCGCTCGCGCTCTCGGGCCGGGTGCTGCCCGCCGAGGATCGCCGGGTGCTCGCCGCGTTCGCCGCGCAGGCCGCCGTCGTCCTGGACCGCCAGCGGCTCCAGGGGGAGGCGAAGGAGGCCCGCGCGCTCGCCGAGGGCAACCGCATCCGCACCGCGCTGCTCGCCGCCGTCAGCCACGACCTGCGCACCCCGCTCGCGGGCATCAAGGCGGCCGTGTCCTCGCTGCGCTCCGACGACGTCGAATGGTCCGAGGAGGACGAGGCCGAGCTCCTGGAGGGCATCGAGGACGGCGCCGACCGCCTGGAACACCTCGTCGGCAACCTCCTGGACATGTCCCGCCTCCAGACCGGCACCGTCACCCCGCTCATCCGCGAGATCGACCTCGACGAGGTCGTGCCCATGGCGCTCGGCGGCGTACCGGAGGGCAGCGTCGACCTGGACGTCCCGGAGAACCTGCCGATGGTCACGGTCGACAAGGGCCTCCTGGAGCGCGCGGTCGCCAACATCGTCGAGAACGCCGTGAAGTACAGCCCCGAAGGCGCCCGCGTCCTGGTCTCCGCGAGCGCCATCGGCGACCACGTCGAACTGCGCGTGGTGGACCGGGGACCCGGCGTCCCCGACACCGCCAAGGACCGCATCTTCGAACCGTTCCAGCGCTACGGTGACGCTCCGCGCGGCGCGGGCGTGGGCCTCGGCCTGGCCGTCGCCCGAGGCTTCACGGAGTCGATGGACGGCACGCTCACCGCCGAGGACACCCCGGGCGGCGGGCTCACGATGGCGCTCACCCTGCGGGCGGCTCCGGGCCACCCGCAGGGCGGGGAGGAACGTCCGGCGGCGGCCACGACCTGACCGGGCCCGGCCGCACACCGCTCCTTCACTCGTCCCCTCAGACACTCGTCCCCTCAGACACTCGTCCCCTCAGACGTCTCTTCGCGTGATCAGGTCCGCCAGCGAGGCCAGCGCCGCCGCCCCCTCGGGCACGAGCTCCGCGCCCGCCAGACAGCCGAGCGCCGAGGACCGCTGCCGGTCCGCCTCCTCCTGCGCCCAGCGGCGCCCGCCCGCCTCCTCGATCAGCGCGGCGGCGCGGGAGACCGCCGCGTCGTCCAGCGGACCCGCACGGCCGTAGAGCTCGGCGAGGCGGGCACCGGCCGGGGTGCCGCCGGACAGCGCGGCCACCACGGGCAGGGACTTCTTGCGCAGCCGGATGTCCGCGCCGACGGGCTTGCCCGTCCTCGCGCTGTCGCCCCAGATGCCCAGGAGATCGTCGACGAGCTGGAACGCCAGACCCAGATGGCGCCCGAACTCCCGCAGCAGACCCACCCGCCGCTCGTCGGCCCCCGCCGCCACGGCGCCCAGCGCACAGGCCGCGGCGAGCAGCGCGGCCGTCTTGCCGCCCGCCATCCGCAGACACTCGTCGAGGCCGACGTCGGCGCGTGACTCGAAGGCGAGGTCGGCGCCCTGGCCCGCGACCAACTCCAGGAGCGCGTCGGCCAGTTCCCGCACGGCGGCGGGGGAGAGCCGGGGGCAGCGGTGGGCGAGGACCTCCAGGGCGGCGGCCAGCAGGGCGTCGCCCGCGAGGACCGCACGGGCGCTGCCGAAGACCGCCCAGGTGGCGGGCCGCCCCCTGCGCAGCCGGTCGCCGTCCATCAGATCGTCGTGCACCACCGTGAAGTTGTGCACCAGCTCCACGGACGCCGCGTGGGCCACCGCCTGTTCGGGACCGGCGCCCAGGGCCTCGGCAGCGGCGATCACCAGCGCCCCGCGCACCCCCTTGCCCCAGTCGCCGTTCACCGGACGCCCGGCCTCGTCGCACCAGCCGAAGTGGTACGCGGCCACCGGACGCACCGGTTCGGCGAGCCGGTCGACGGCCTTGCGCAGCTCGGGCTCGGTCAGCTCCTTGGCCCGCTTGAGGAGCTGCGCCGCCTCGGTGGTGACCGCGGGCGCCGTCATCGCTCGGCCCTCGTCAGGACGGTCTCCAGGTACGCGTCGGGGCGCCTGCTGTCGTCGGCGACCTCGGCGGCCTCGTACCGCTTGGTCCGGCTCGACCAGTCGAGATTGCCCCGCATCCACGTCCGCATGCCCGCCAGATAGGGGGTGAGGACGGCCGTGTGCCCGGGGTGGGCGCGCAGGAGTTCGCGCTCCCGCGCCAGGAACAGCTCGGTCTCCGCCGACGTCGCCCCGATGACGTGCGCGAGCGCCTTGTCCCGGTCGAGGCCCCGGTGGTGTTCCACCACGTGGACGAGGTTGTGCACCTCGCCCATCGCCCGCTCCTTCTCCAGCGAGTACACGTCGTTGGTCCAGCACACGACGTTGCACGCCGCCTCCAGGGCCGCCGTGAACTCCCGGCTCTCATAGACGGCCACCGGCACGTCGATCCGCTCGACGATGTCGATCAGGTCCATGCACACGTAGATCGCGCCGGTGTGCCGACGCTTCTCTCTGTACGTCTCCTCGTCGGGGACGATGCCCGCGTGCCGGTTCCCCGCCTCCCAGGTGGCGGCCGTGGTGAGGCAGTCGTCGAGGTGCTGGACGAAGCGGCGGCGCCAGTGCGCCGTGGCGTCCGACGACGACCGCAGCCACAGGTCGGCGAGCGACGACACGGCCGCCGGAAGCTCCGGGTCCACCGCGGCGGCCGCCCCGTGGTCGGCGCTCCCGAGGACGGCCCGCATCCCGGCGAACACCTCCTTGACCTGCTCGGGGCTGTGCCCCACGCGGCCGTCGTCCAACTGGTCGTCGACGAGGAAGAGCCAGGCGAACCAGCCCGCCATCAGCTCCAGACGCTCGGCGTCGGCGGTCGGATAGACCATGGCCGCGAACCAGCCGAAGTCCGCCTTCTCGAACCGCCGCCTCGCCGCGTCGCGCCGCACGAGGCCGATCCGCCGCGTCCACTCCCCGAGATGGGCACGCGCCTGCTCGACGTGCGGACTCACGCGGTACGGAAAGGGGTTGAGGATGTCCGGCACGGGCCCCTCCGGTCTGCTCGCTGTCGTCGGGTCGGTCATGAGCGCGGTTCCGGCCGCAGATGCACCCCGCCCTGGGGATGCAGCGTGATCAGTGCCTCCGGGTGCACGTCGGGCGTGCCCGCAGGCCGCACGAGGCGGTGGGTGCGGGCCACGGTGGCCAGGACGAGGGTGAGCTCGGCGAGGGCGAAGTGCTTGCCGATGCAGATGCGGTGGCCGCTGCCGAAGGGGACGTACGCGTGCTTGGGGCGCGCCGCGACCCGCTCGGGGGTGAACCGCTCGGGATCGAAGCGCTCCGGGTCGTCCCAGAAGTCGGGGTGCCGGTGCAGGAAGTAGCTGTTGATCAGGACGTTGGTGCCGGCGGGCATCCGGTGCCCGTCGATCTCGTCCTCCTCGCGCGCCCGCCGCATGAACTGGTACGCGGGGGAGTAGATGCGCAGCGTCTCCTCGGCGATCATCCGGGCGTACGACAGCTTCGGCAGGTCCTCGAACTCAGGCACGCGGCCGCCGAGCACCTGGTCGACCTCCGCGTGCAGCCGCTCCTCGACCTCGGGATGGTTGGCCAGCAGGTAGAAGGCCCAGGACAGCGTGTTGGTGGTCGTCTCGTAGGCGCCGATGCAGATGTTCAGGACCTCGTGGTGCAGCTGCTCCAGGTCCATCCCCTTGCCGTCCTCCTCGTCCACGGAGTGCAGCAGCAGGGTCAGCAGGTCGGCCTCCTCGCCCGCCGGGGTGTCCTCGCGCAGCCGCTGGGTGATGAACCCGGAGACGAACGCGTCCATGTCGTTGATGGCCCGGCGCAGCCGCTCGTTGCGCGGCGTCGGGACGCCGAGCGGCGGGAAGGGGAAGCGGAAGAACGCGCCGAGGATGCTGTTCGCCTCGCCGAAGGCCCGCTCGAAGGCCTGCGCGGACTCGCTCACATCGGCACTGAACAGCGACCTGTTGACGATGCGCAGCGCCAGCTGGCCGATCTCGTCGGTGACGTCGAGCGTCCCGCCGGCGCCCCTGGCCCCCTCGCCGCGCTCCCAGCGCTCCAGCATCCGTACGGTCTCGTCGGTCATGTTCCTGGCGAACGCGCCGACCGTGCGCGGCGTGAAGTGCGGCGCCATCATGCGGCGTTGCCTGCGCCACAGCTCCATGTCCGCGTTGGCGATCAGCCCCTTGCGCAGCACGGGACGGACCACCTTGAAGAGCACGGCGTCCTTGTCGTACTGCTCGCCCCGGTCGACGAGCACGTGCCGGATGTAGTCCGGGTGGTTCACCATCACCATCGGCAGGCCGAGCAGCCGGAAACGGAAGATGTCTCCGTGCCGCTCGAGACCCCCGCCGAGAAAGGCGAGCTGGTCACGTTTGAAGGCGAGTGTTCCGCCGATGCCGTCCCGGGCCTTGACGGTCGGGATCTCCTTGAGCGGAGAGCTGTTCCTGGTGCGTAATCGGCGTGCGGCGCGGTCGCGCGGAATCAGGGACATTCATGACCTCGATACCTCGATATGCGTGGCGTCAGCGGCGTTGCAGTCTCAGCCGTATGCCGCCCTTGGGATGCAGCGTGATGAGCGGAGCGAATCCCACCGGCGGCTGCCCGGGGGGCCTCGTGACGTGAAATGCCTGGGCGAGCATGACGGTGATGATGTGCAGCTCGGTCAGTGCGAATTGCTTGCCGAGGCAGTAACGCGGACCGCTGCCGAATGGCTGGTACACGCCGCGCGGGCGCTTGGCGACTTCCTCGGGCGTGAAACGCTCGGGATCGAACCGGGTAGGGTCCGGCCAGAATTCCGGATGCCGGTGGAACGTGAAGAGATTCAGATAGACGTCGGTGCCCTTCGGGATCCGGTAGCCGTCGATGACGTCCTCGTCGACCGCGTGCCGCATCGTCTGCCACGCGGGCGTGAAGAGGCGTAGCGTCTCGTCGATCACCCGGCGCGTGTACGACAGGTTCGGCAGGTCGTCGAAGGTGGGCACCCGCCCGTCCAGCACCCCGTCGACCTCTTCCTGCACCCGGCGCTGGATGTCGGGGTGCGCGGCGAGCTGGTAGAAGATCCACGAGATGGAGTTGCTGGACGTCTCGTACCCCGCGATGATCATGGCGAGGATCTCGCTGGTCAGCTGTTCGTGCGTGAGCCCCGTGCCCGTCTCCTCGTCCAGCGAGTTCAGGAGCAGGGTGAACAGATCGGGCTTGTCGCTCCGGTGCTCCATGCGCGCCGAGATGAGGTACGCGATGAACGCGTCCATGTTCCGGATGAGCGCCCGCAGCCGGTTGCGGGAGGGCGAGTACCAGGACAGCGGCGGGAACGGGAACCGGAAGAACTTCCCGGCGATCGCGTTCACCTCCAGGAAGTCCCGCTCGAACTGCCGCCCGCGCTCGGCCGCGTCCACTCCGAAGAGGGCGCGCAGCACGATCTTCAGCGCCAGATCGGCGACGTCGGCGGTGACCTCGACGGGGGTGCCCGCGTCGGCGTCCGGCTCCCAGGCGCGCAGCAGCTCGGCGGTGAGATCGCTGATGTTGGTGGTGAACCCGGCCACGCTGGAGCGGTGGAAGGACGGCTGCATCAGCTTGCGGTGCGTCCGCCACGACTCGCCGCCCTTGTTGGCGATGAGCCCCTCGCGCAGCACCGTGCGGGTGGCGCGGTAGAGGAAGTTGTCCTTGTCGTAGTTCTGGTGGTGATCGACCAGGACGTGCTGGAGGTGGTCCGGGTGATTGATCATCACGGTGGGCAGTCCGCCGAGGCGCATGTGGAAGATGTCGCCGTGGGTCTCGACCGAACGCACCAGAAAGGCGAGTTGGTCGCGCCGCATGTCCTTGAGGCCGACGAGGTTCTCCCGCAGGCTCAATCGTGGAACGGGTCGGGCGGAAGAGCTCTCTGATTCGGGCAGCCTTGATCCGACGGGTGTGCTGGACACGTGAGTTCCTCGCGACATCGGGAGCTGGAGCGATCACTTTTCGGGGAAACTATCCGTCCGCAATATCGCGCCGTTATCGGGAAGGTTCATGGTGGCTTGATCCGAGGCGCGACCCTACGATGCCGCCATGACCGTCCTCCTGATCGGCAACGGAACGCACGGCGACATAGCACCGCTCATCGGCCTCAGTACCCGTCTTCAGGCGGCGGGCCACTCCGTCGCCATCGCGACGTACAAGGCATTCGAGCAGCAAGTCAGGGACAGCGATACGGAATTCCGTATTCTGCCGGGTGACCCGAGCCTGCTCGGCGTCAATGAACAGGGCCGCCTCAAGAAGAAGAGCCTCGGCGAATCGCTGCGGGCGGGCCGCTGGCTGCGGCGGATTCTCCGGCACTCCGAGGAACTCGCCGACGGTCTGATCGCCGCGGCCGAGAAGGACACCGACGTCCTGGTCTGCAGCGGCCTGACGATGTTCCACGGCTACCACCTGGCGAAGGCCCTGAACCTGCCCAGCATGGGCCTCGGCCTCCAACCCCTGCACCCCACCGGGGACTTCCCGCCGCCTGTCGGCGTCTCCTCACTGGGCCGCTGGGCCAACCGCGGTCTCGGCGAGCTGATGTTCACCACGGGACTGACCCCGTGGTCGAGCTCGCCGGAGTTCTGCGCCAGGATCGGCGTGCCCCGGCTGAACACCGCGCAGACCCTGCGCCGCACGGCCGAGGAGCGCTGGCCCGTCCACTACGGCTTCAGCCCCTCCGTGGTGCCGCGCCCCGCGGACTGGCGGCCCGGCGTGGACGTGGTCGGCTACTGGTGGCCCCACGAACGGCCCGGCTGGCAGCCGCCGCGGGAACTGGTCGACTTCCTCGACGCGGGGCCCGCGCCCGTCCGCGTCGGCCTGGGCAGCGCGGGCGACCCCCGCGACGCCGAACGGCTCGGCGAACTGCTGCACGCCGCCCTGCGCAAGGCGAAGGTACGGGCGGTCGTCCAGTCGGGGACCGCGGGCATCGACCTCGCCGGCGACGACGTCCTGACGATCGGGAACGCCCCGCACAGCTGGCTCTTCCCGCGCACGGCCGCCGTGGTGCACCACATGGGCGCGGGCACCACGGGAGCGGGCCTGCGCGCGGGCGTGCCCACGGTGGGAGTGCCCACCTTCGGCGACGCCCCGTTCTGGTCCCGCCGCCTGGTCTCCCTGGGCGCGAGCCCCGGTTACGTCCCCATCGGCGAGCTGACCCCGGACCGCCTCGCCGCGCTGATCCGCGCCGCGGTCCACGAAAGACGCCACACGGACCGCAGCCGGGCCCTGGCCGCGGCACTCGCCGCCGAGGACGGCGGGGCCCGCACGGTCGCGGCGGTGGAGCGGCTGCTCGACCGTGGCACCGCATGACGTCAGTGCAGGATCTCGGCGCGCATGCGCTCCTGCGGCGTGGCGATGTCCCAGTAGCGAGCAGTGCCCCGGGCGTCCTTGAAGGCGCCGGTGCCGCCGGTGATGGCCATGTCGAGCGACCGCGCGTCGCTCGCCTGCAGCGATTGCATCGTCAGGGAACCACGCTCGAGCTCGATCGTGATCACGGCCTGTGACGTGTGCCTCTCGCCGTCGACGCTGACGACCTGAGACGTCCCGGCCCCGCGCCCGACCGTGCGGCCGTTCTCCACGGCGGTGCCGCAGAAGACGCTCATGTCGCCCAGGCCCGGCCCGGTCGGACCGACGTCGATGGCCTTGTACTCGAGGTCCTTGATCTGGAGCTCGATGACCTCGGCCCGGTCCTTGCCCGAGGTGTCGGCGGCCGCGCTGCCCACGGCGAGGACGCCGACCCCGGCGGCCACGAGCGACAGGGCGGCACATTTCACGAGCAGGGGTCGTCTCTT
Organism: Streptomyces formicae; assembly: GCF_002556545.1. Taxonomy (NCBI): domain Bacteria; kingdom Bacillati; phylum Actinomycetota; class Actinomycetes; order Kitasatosporales; family Streptomycetaceae; genus Streptomyces; species Streptomyces formicae. The sequence goes on along the minus strand of NZ_CP022685.1, from coordinate 1,861,918 downwards.
GCCGTTCTCCATGGCGGAAGCTCCTCATCGAGATCTGCGGGTGCGAACAACTGGACGCTATGGCGCGCCCGTTGTGCCCGTCCAAGACCAATGCCGCTATGACGTCATGACGTCCGCGGAATGAGAAGGGAGTGGGGAGGCGGTGGGGAGAGGGGACAACGCAAACGGTGCTGACCGAGATTCGGTCAGCACCGTTTGGTGTACTGCGTGGTGTCCGAGGGGGGACTTGAACCCCCACGCCCGATAAAGGGCACTAGCACCTCAAGCTAGCGCGTCTGCCATTCCGCCACCCGGACTAGGTGTCTGTCTTCGCGGGGTTTTCCCCGCGGCGACAGAGAGAACATTACCAGGCTTCCGGGGGCACTCGATCACCCCTCCCTCGGCTGTGAACGGACGATGACGACACCCGCCCGGCCTTGGGCGATGAGGTCAGGAGAGAGAGGATGAGGGGGACCACCAGCTGCGAATGCGGGAGGAGCCAGCGTGAGCGGGTCCAGCACGGGCAAGGCCGTCACCGGCGAGGACGAGGTCGTCGACCTCTGCCGTGAACTGATCCAGATCGATACGAGCAACTACGGCGACCACTCGGGCCCGGGGGAGCGCAAGGCCGCCGAGTACGTGGCCGAGAAGCTCGCCGAGGTCGGGCTCGAACCCAAGATCTTCGAGTCCCACCCCGGCAGGGCCTCCACCGTCGCCAGGATCGAGGGCGAGGACCCGTCGCGGCCCGCGCTGCTCATCCACGGCCACACCGACGTCGTGCCGGCCAACGCCGCGGACTGGACGCACCACCCCTTCTCGGGTGAGATCGCGGACGGCTGTGTGTGGGGCCGGGGCGCCGTCGACATGAAGGACATGGACGCGATGACCCTCGCGGTCATCCGTGAGCGCATGCGCACGGGCCGTAAGCCCCCGCGCGACATCGTGCTCGCGTTCCTCGCCGACGAGGAGGCGGGCGGCACGTACGGCGCGCGGCACCTCGTCGACAACCACCCCGATCTCTTCGCGGGGTGCACGGAGGCGATCAGCGAGGTCGGCGGCTTCTCCTTCACCGTCAACGAGAACCTGCGGCTCTATCTCGTCGAGACGGCGCAGAAGGGCATGCACTGGATGAAGCTGACCGTGGACGGCACCGCCGGTCACGGTTCGATGATCCACAAGGACAACGCGATCACCGAGCTCTCCGAGGCCGTCGGGCGCCTGGGGCGGCACAAGTTCCCGGTGCGCGTCACCAAGACGCTGCGGCACTTCCTCGACGAGCTCGGCGACGCCCTCGGCACCGAGCTCGACCCCGAGAACATGGACGAGACGCTCGCCAAGCTCGGCGGCATCGCCAAGCTCATCGGCGCCTCGCTGCAGAACACCGCCAACCCGACGGAGCTCGGCGCCGGTTACAAGGTGAACGTGATCCCCGGACAGGCCACCGCGCACGTCGACGGCCGTTACCTGCCGGGCTACGAGGAGGAGTTCCTCGCCGACCTGGACCGGATCCTCGGCCCGAACGTGCGGCGCGAGGACGTGCACGCGGACAAGGCCCTGGAGACCACGTTCGACGGCGCCCTGGTCGACGCCATGCAGACCGCCCTGCGCGCCGAGGACCCGATCGCGCGCGCCGTGCCGTACATGCTCTCGGCCGGTACGGACGCCAAGTCCTTCGACGACCTCGGCATCCGCGGCTTCGGCTTCGCGCCGCTGAAACTGCCGCCGGAGCTGGACTTCGCGGGCATGTTCCACGGTGTGGACGAGCGGGTCCCGGTGGACGGCCTGAAGTTCGGGGTGCGGGTGCTCGACCGTTTCATCGACGCCTCCTGACGCGAGACGTTTCTTGACGGGAACCGTCCGATTTGCGTGCTGAAACGACTTTCCAACAATCGCCAGCGCGTACGTACTTGAATGGAAAGAGTGAAAGGGGTCCTGGGCTCGTAGCCCCACAACTTCCCCCTCGTTACAGGTGATGCAGTCCGCGGCTGGGACTGCATTTGCCAACAAGGAGGAATAATGATCAAGAAGGTCGTCGCTGCTGCGGCTGCCACTGGTGGTCTCGTGCTCGCTGGCGCGGGCATCGCCGCTGCCGACGCCGGTGCCCAGGGTGCCGCCGTGAAGTCCCCCGGTGTCGTCTCGGGCAACGTCATCCAGGTGCCCGTGCACGTGCCGGTGAACGCCTGTGGCAACACGGTCTCCGTGATCGGGCTGCTGAACCCCGCCTTCGGCAACACCTGCATCAACAAGTGACGTTGTTGTGCCTCACCCCTTGAGGGGTTGAGTCCGTCGGCCCCGGAGTGCGTGCCATGCACTCCGGGGCCGACGGGCATTTCGCGCCCGGGCAAGGAGGCCCGGGCGTTTTCCGGAAGGCAAAAGGCAGGGAACAGCTATGCGACAGGTCACGCGCAAAGGTCTGATGACCGTGGCGGCCGCGACCGGCGTACTCGCCGTGACCGGCGGCTACGCCCACGCGGACTCCGGTGCTGAGGGCAGCAGTTCGCAATCGCCCGGTGTGCTGTCGGGCAACTCCGTCCAGCTCCCGGTTGACGCTCCTGTCAACGCGTGCGGCAACACGGTGAACGTCGTCGGGGTCCTCAACCCCGCGATGGGCAACAACTGCGCCAACGGCTCCCACCACGGGGGCGGTTACGGTTCGGACAAGCCGCACGGCGGCGGGTCTACGGCGCACGGCCACACCAGCGACTCACCCGGCGTCGGGTCCGGCAACAGCGTGCAGGTGCCGATCGACGCCCCGGTGAACGTGTGCGGCAACAGCGTCACCGTCGGCGGCCTCGGCAACGCGGCCACCGGCAACAGTTGCGCCAACGAAGGAGGCCAGGCGGTGACCCCGCCCGGCTCCAAGCCGCCGGGGAGCCCGGAGCACCCCGGCAAGCCGGAGCAGCCGGGTACGCCCGAGCACCCCGGCACGCCGGAACACCCGGGCAAGCCGGAGCAGCCCGGCAAGCCGGGACAGCCGGAGCAGCCGGGCAAGCCCCACCAGCCCGGCAAGCCGCACGCTCCGGTGGGCCCGGTCGACCGTGCCATGCCGAACCACCCGGGCACGCAGAGCGTCACGCCGCCCGAGGGAACCTCGCAGCTCGCGGAGACCGGCACCTCGATGCCGATCGGCCTCGCGCTGCCGGTGGGCGCGGGCGCACTGCTCGCGGGCACCGTGCTGTACCGCAGGGCTCGGGCGAACGCCTGAGTGACCCCGCGTGCGAGCACGTCGAAACGGAGCGGGCCCCGCGACTGCGGGGCCCGCTCCGTTTCTCACCAGGTGGCCCTCAGCTGGCGGATGATCCGCCGCTTCAGCCGCACGCGGCGGCTCCCGTCGGAGTGCAGGCTCAGGCGATCCAACTCCCAGTGCCCGTACTCCGCGTGGTCCGTCAGCAGGCGTGTGGCTTCCTTGCGGGTCACCCCACGCGGTACGTACACGTCGACAAATTCGTATTCCGGCATCGCATCTATTGTGCGGGCATGGGCCCGGTACGGATAGCGTCTGCACTATGTCTGATGCTGCGCAGCCCACCGCTGCCGAGGTACGTGCCGCCGCCGAGGCGGTCAAGACCGCGCTCGACCGACACCTGGCCGCGGTCGAACGCAGGTCGGGCGAGGACGATCCGGCCGTCTACGAGGCGTTCAACGAGCTCGCCGCCGCGGCCGAGGAGTACGACGAACTCCTCTACGACCGCTACGACGAGGTCACCCCCTTCGAGATTCCCGGCACGGAGGATGCCCTGCCGCCCTACCAGGGCCCGGCGGAGGCGAACGCGCTGAGCGTGCTGATCCGTCGCGACTACGCCGTGGTCGAGCCGCAGCGGCTGCTCGCCCAGGCCCAGCGGGTCGCCGACCTCGACGCGGAGGGTGGGGGCGCGGGGCCCGCCGACACCGTGCACGGCGCGCTCGGCGTCCTCTTCGGCGAGTTCGAACCGGACGAAATCGCCTCCCGGCACAAGGAGTTCGGTCTGGAGGAGGGGGACTCCACGCTCTGGGTCACGGCCGCGGACGCCCCCGCCGATCCGGGGGAGTGGCTCGACGCCCCCTTCGACCAGGCCGACCCGCACCGGGTCGTGTGCCGCTTCGACGTCAGCGCGGTCTTCGACGACGAGCTGGACGACGACGCCCTGGACGGGGTCGACGCGGACGTCGACATCGACCCGGACCTGGTGGTGCCCCTCGACGAGGTCGAGGACATCGAGGACGCGGACGAGCCGGATGACGTGGAGGGCGAAGTGGACGCCGCGGACCGGGGCGCCGGACGCTGACGGCGAGAGCCGGCTGACACCGGCACGAACATCGGCAAGCGCGCCGCTCCTCGCAGGGGCGGCGCGCTTGTCCGTGTCCGGGACAGGCGGCGACGGGTCCGCTCAGACGGCCACCGACGGCACCTGCGGGCGCAGGAGCGTCTGCAGACGCGTCGTACGGTCCTTCCAGAGGCGCTCCGCCACCGCGCGCGGCAGCGCCTGCTCCACGCCCCGCACCACCGAGAGGTGCCGCTCACCGCGGCTGAACGCGGTGTAGACCCACGGCCGGGTCAGCGCCTGGCCGGCGTCGCCCGGCAGCACCACGACCGCCGCGGGCCAGCGCAGCCCCGTCGCCTGGTGCGCGGTGAGCGCCCACGCGTGCCGCACCTCCTGCTCGACCCGCTCCTTGCGTACGACGACGGGGGCGCCGTCGCACTCCAGGTGCAGCCCTTCCGCGTCGGCCCGCACCACCCGGCCGAGCGTCGTACGGCCCGCTGCCGGGACGTGGGCGACCCGGTCGCCGGGGTCGAAGCCGCCGAACCTGCCGGGGCCGGGGTTCAGCCGCTCCTTCAGGGCGGCGTTGAGCACGCGCGTGCCCGCGGCGCCGCCGTGCCCGGGAGTGATGACCTGGGTCTGCTCGGCGGGCACCCCGATCGCCCGGGGCACCGAGTCCGCGACGAGCTGCACGGTGCGGTGGATCGCCTCCGCGGCGTCGCGCACCGGGACGATCACGACTTCCTTGCCGGGCGCCTCGACCTGGTTCAGCTCGCCGATGCCGATGCCGGAGACCAGCTCGCCGATGGGGCCGGGGTCCGGGGTGCGCGAGACGACCTGGGGGCAGCAGCGCGCCGCGACGAGGTCCGCGAAGACCCGCCCCGGCCCGGCCGACCACAGCACGCCGGTGTCGCCGCCGAGCACCAGGCGGGCGCCGTCCGGCAGGGACTCCGCGAGCATCGCCGCCGTCTCCACGTCCAGCTGCGGAGCGTCCAGGACGACGAGGAGGTCGAGCGTGAACGCGCCGTCCGCGTCCCGTCCGGGGCCCTCGGCCCCGGCGAGCAGCCCCGCCACGGTCACCGCGGCCGCCTCGGGCACGCCCGGCGCCTGTGCGACGCGCTGGCGTCCCTCGGCGCTGTGGGTGGCCACGCAGACTCGCAGATCCATCGCCGCGGCGGCCGCCACCAGGGCGGCGGGCTCCGCACGCGCCGTCTCGCCGCCGGTGTGCAGCACGAGGCCGTGCCCGGCCACGGCGCGGACCAGCTCGGCGGCCGAGCCGGAGAGCTCGGCGGCCGCGGCCTCCCAGTCGTCGGCCGACGGGCCCAAAGCGTCGTCCTTGGAGAGGGAGTTGATCACTCGGGCGAGCCCGTCCGCCAGGCTCTCCTCCGCCAGCGCGTACCGCTCGAGTCCGATCAGGACGCGGACCGGGCGCTCCTGCTCCTCCTCCGCGCCGTCCTGCGCGTCCTCGTCGTCCGAGCGCTGGACCGGTACCTCGGCGCCCTCGATGGCGTCCTGGAAGACCAGGGCCTCGCCCTCGGCGACGGCGCTCTGCACCGCGGCGTCGGGATCCGGCACGGAGCGCTGGGCGAGCGCGGCGACCAGCGCCGAGGAGTCGAGCGCCGTGTGCCCCGCGACGGCGGCCTGCTCCAGGAGCCAGACGGTGATCGCGCGGCCCCTGCGCTCGTCGTCGGGACCGCACTCGGCGCCGAGCAGCGCCCGCGCGAACCCGTCGGCCTGCTCGGTCCTGACGCCGGGAACCCGCAGCAACTGCCAGGGGTCCTCGCGCAGCAGGCCGTCGGCGCCCTCGCCGAGCGCGGCCGCCGCCGGGGCCGCGAGGGTGGCGGGGGCGCCGCCTTCGGTGAGCACGGCCCGCACCGCTTCGACGGACTCCGCCGCGGGAGCCGACGCCGCCACCGGCTCCTGTGCGCGCGCCGGTCCGGCGGCGGGGGAGGGGGCGGGCCTGCGCGGGGCGGGCTCAGGATCACGGAAGGCGCTGGCGACGGGCTGCTCGCCGCTCTCCACGGCGCGCACGGCGGCGAGGAGGTCGGCGGCGGTACCGCTCAGCTTCGTCCCGGCCGCGATCGGTCCTTCCTTGGACGCCTTGCGCTGTTCGATCCGCTCCCTGAGCTCGCGCTGCGCGGCGATCTCCGCCTCGGTCTCCGACAGCTCGGCGGGCTCCGCGGACTCGGCGGCCTCGGTGGTTCCGGCGGCTTCGGCGCTCTCGCCTTCGCCGTCCGCGCCGTCCGGGGCGGCGTCCGGCGTGCCCGGTCCGGCTTCCTCCGCGGCAGCGGTCTCCGCTTCCTCCGCGGCAGCGGCTTCGGGCTCCGTACTCACAGCGTGCTCCAGTCTTGATCGGGATAGCGGTGCACGGGCGCCGACACGTCGTCGAGCGCCTGGCAGATCTCGTCAGGAAGACTAAGGGTCTCCACTGACAAAGCGGCCGCGAGCTGCTGCGCGTTGCGCGCGCCGACGATCGGCGCGGTCACTCCGGGGCGGTCCCGCACCCAGGCCAGGGCGACCTGGAGCGGGGTCGCGGCGAGGCCGTCGGCGGCGGTCACGACCGCGTCCACGATGCGGCTCGCCGCGTCGTCCAGATAGGGCGCGACGAAGGGCGCCAACTGGTCGGACCCGCCGCGCGAGTCGGCCGGGGTCGCGCGGCGGTACTTGCCGGTGAGCACGCCACGGCCGAGCGGCGACGAGGGCAGCAGGCCCACCCCGAGGTCGACGGCCGCGGGCAGCACCTCCCGCTCGACGCCGCGCTGCAGCAGGGAGTACTCCATCTGCGTACTGGCGAGACGGGTGCGCGTGCCCGGCGCGGCGAGCTGCCAGGTCGCGGCCTTGGCGAGCTGCCAGCCGCAGAAGTTGGCGACTCCCGCATAGCGGGCGCGGCCGCTGCTGACCGCGATGTCGAGGGCTTGCAGGGTCTCGTCGAGGGGCGCGTCGGGGTCGAAGGCGTGGACCTGCCACAGGTCGACGTGGTCCGTGCCCAGGCGGGCGAGCGAGGCGTCGAGCGCGGCGAGCAGATGGCCGCGCGAGCCGTCGACGCGCCGCTCGGGGTCGGGCACGCTGCCCGCCTTGGTGGCGACGACCAGGTCGTGCCGGGGCACGAGCCGCTCCATCAGGCGCCCGAGCAGGTACTCGGCCTCCCCGTCGCCGTACACGTCGGCCGTGTCGACGAGGGTGCCGCCCGCCTCCCAGAACGCCTTCATGAGGTCGGCGGCGTCGTTCTCGTCGGTGTGCCCCCAGGTGAGGGTGCCGAGTCCGATGCGGGACACGCGCAGGCCGGTCCGGCCGAGATGCCTCTGCTCCATGGGCGCTGAGATTACTGGCCGGACTCCTGTGACGGGTGGGCCTGTGGACAAACCATCGAATGTGCAGAACTCGGCCACCCGTTCCGGTCGCCCCCGCCTCCGGCGCCCCCGGTCCGCCCCTGACGGATCGGCCACCCGCGCGCTACAGTCCCCGGCACAGGGACGTTACTCATGAGTACAGCGGTAAGGGGATCGGCCATGCAGCTCGGGATCAACCTCGGCTACTGGGGCGCCGGGATGGACGCGGACAATCTCGCCGTCGCCAGGGAGGCCGACAAGCTCGGCTACGCGGTCTGCTGGGCCGCCGAGGCGTACGGCTCGGACGCCGCGACGGTGCTGTCCTGGGTCGCGGCCCAGACCGAACGCATCGACATCGGATCCGCGATCTTCCAGATCCCGGCCCGCCAGCCCGCGATGACGGCGATGACGGCGGCCACCCTCGACTCGCTCTCCGGCGGCCGCTTCCGCCTCGGCCTCGGCGTCTCGGGCCCGCAGGTCTCCGAGGGCTGGTACGGCGTAAAGTTCGACAAGCCGCTGGCCCGCACCCGCGAGTACGTCGAGATCGTCCGCAAGGCGATGACCCGCGAGCGCCTCTCGCACGAGGGCGAGCACTGGACGCTGCCGCTGCCCGGCGGCCCCGGCAAGCCCCTCAAGCTCACCGTCCACCCCCAGCGCGAGCACATCCCGCTGTACATCGCGGCGATCGGCCCCAAGAACCTGGAGCAGACCGGCGAGATCGCCGACGGCGCCCTGCTGATCTTCCCGGCCGCCGAGCACCTGGAGGAGACCGCGCTCAAGCACCTGCGGGCCGGGCGCGCGAAGGCGGGCAGGACGATGGAGGGCTTCGACGTCGTCCCCACGCTGCCGCTGGCCGTCGGCGACGACTCCCAGGTGGAAGCCCTCGCGGACATGTTCAGGCCCTACACCGCGCTGTACGTCGGCGGCATGGGCAGCCGCAAGCAGAACTTCTACAACCAGCTCGCGGGGCGCATGGGGTACGAGAAGGAGGCCGCCGAGATCCAGGACAAGTACCTGGCGGGCGACAAGGACGGCGCGGCCGCCGCGGTGCCGCACCAGCTGATCGACTCGACGACCCTCCTCGGCTCCGTGGACCGCATCGCCGAGCGGATGCGGGCGTACGCGGCGGCCGGGGTGACCACGCTGACGCTGGCGCCCGCGGGCTTCACGCTGGAGGAGCGGCTCACCGCGCTGCGGGCCGGCACCCAGGCGCTGGAGCGCGCCGGACTGGCGTAAAGCGGGAGGGGGAGGTTTCTGCGGCCGTGGTGGGGGCTCGGGGGGTCTTCCCCGCCACGGCCGTCACGGAGCACAACGCGCCACCGGGCCCCCGGTTACGGCCTGCGGCACGCCGTCGTCGTCCGCCGTCGTCCTTCGTTCGGCGGAGTAGACCGGTACACCTGTTGCTCAGCGCCGAACCTCGCATTTGACTATTTCTTTGCGGAGGTTCGTGCCCAGGGCATGGAGGTGCCAGTGATGCTGTCGGCCAAGAGCGTCTTCGAGGAAATCCTCGACAACGACGAGTCGTTCCGGCTCTTCTGTTCGATCGCCGCCAGCGGCGAGGCCCAGGGAGGCTGGGAGAACGGCCGGATCGCCGCGCTCGTGCCCGAGGGCGAACGGGCGCTGGCCCCCAAGATCGCCCGGCACGGCGCCGACGAGGACAAGCACGGCCGGATCTTCAACGCGCTGCTGAGGAAGCGGGGGCTCGCCCCCGTCGAGGTCCCGCACGAGACCGACTACACGATGCTCCTGGAGAAGCACGGCATCGGCCTCGCGCACGAACAGTTGAGGGCCGACAAGCCGCTCACCGTGCAGGACATCGTCACCTACCTCGCGCACAGCAGAGTCACCGAGCAACGCGCCTCCGAGCAGATGCGACTGCTGCTCAAGTACTTCGCCGACCACCCGGACATCGGCCGCGCGGTCCGCATGATCTCCGGCGACGAGGACAACCACCTGGCGTACTGCCACGAGGAGTTGCTGCGCCTCGCGCGCGCCGGTCACGGCCGCGCCATCCAGCGCGCCCTGCGCGAGTGCGCGCTCGCCGAGATCGGCGTCTACCGCGACGTGAGCCTCGCCGTGATGGACCACATGGGGCGCGTCCTGGGCTGGCCCCCGGTCAAGCGGCAGGTGCTCGCCGCGGGGATCCACGGCGTGTACGCGTACGAACGGCTCGTCGGCTGGCGGCGGATGGTGTCCCTGGAGATGCCCGAGCGCCGCGACGCGCTCGGCGGTCCCGCGGCCCCCGCACCCGGGTTCGCCTAGACCGCCCGCAGCGCCCTACAGCCAGCCGCGGCTCTTGAACATGCGGTACAGGCCGAATTCGAGGGCGACCATCAGTCCGATCACGGCCGGGTAGGTCCACACCCAGTGCAGCTCGGGCATGTGGTCGAAGTTCATGCCGTAGACGCCCGCGATCATCGTGGGGACCGCGGCCATGGCGGCCCACGCCGAGATCTTCCGCATGTCGTCGTTCTGCCGCACGCTCATCTGCGCCAGATGCGCGGACAGGATGTCCGACACGAGCCGGTCAAGGCCCTCCACGGACTCGTTCACGCGCGTCAGGTGGTCGTTGACGTCACGGAAGAACGGCTGCGCCGAATCCTCCACGAAGGGCACGGCAGGACCGAAGGGGCCCGCTCCGGAGAGGCGGGCGAGGGGAAGCGCGAGCGGGCCCGTGGCCCTGCGGAACTCCAGGATCTGCCGCTTGAACGTATAGATCCGCGAAGCGGTGTTGCGGGAGCCGCCGATGTCCGGTGAGAAGACCTCCGCCTCTAGGAGCTCCAGATCCGCCTGGAGCTCGTCGGCGACCTCCAGATAGTGGTCCACGGAGGCGTCCGCGATCGAGTAGAGGACCGCCGTGGGGCCGTGTTTGAGGACGTCGGGGTCGGCCTCCAGGCGGTGGCGTACGGCCCCGAGCGGCGCGCCCTCGCCGTGCCGGACGGTCACCACGAAGGAGTCGCCCATGAACACCATGACCTCTCCGGAGGTGACGGTGTCGCTGTCCTGCTCGTACACGACCGGCTTGAGGACCATGAACAGCGAGTCGTCGTAGACCTCCAGCTTCGGCCGCTGGTGGGCCTTGAGGGCGTCCTCGACGGCCAGCGGATGCAGCCCGAACTCCTGACTGACCTTGTCGAACTCGGCCTCCGTCGGCTCGTGCAGGCCGATCCAGACGAAGGCGTGGCCCGATGCCCTCGCCTCCTCCAGTGCGGCGGAGAAGTCCTCGGGGCCCTCGGTCCGGCGACCCTCGCGGTAGATGGCGCAGTCGACGATCACACCGGCATTGTTCCCAACCCGCCCACCGGTCGCACCCCCGCGGGCGCTTAGGCTGAGCCGCATGCCCACGCTGATCCTCGTCCGGCACGGACGTTCCACCGCCAATACCGCGGGCCTGCTCGCCGGGTGGACCCCCGGTGTGGCCCTCGACGAGCGGGGCGCCGCGCAGGCCGCCGCGCTGCCGGGGCGCCTCGCCGCCCTGCCGATCACCGAGGTCGTCACCAGCCCCCTGCAGCGCTGCGCGGAGACCGTGGCACCGCTGCTCGCGGCCAGGCCGGGCCTCCAGGCGCACAGCGAGGACCGCATCGGGGAGTGCGACTACGGCGAATGGTCGGGCCGCAAGCTCGCCGAGCTCGCCGACGAGCCGCTGATGGAGGTCGTCCAGCGGCATCCGTCGGCCGCCGCCTTCCCCGGCGGCGAGTCCATGCGGGCCATGCAGACGCGGGCGGCCGAGGCGGTCCGCGAGTGGAACGCGCGCGTGGAGCGCGAGCACGGCGAGGACGCCGTCTATCTGATGTGCTCGCACGGCGACATCATCAAGTCCCTCGTCGCGGACGCCATCGGGCTCCACCTGGACCTCTTCCAGCGGATCTCCGTGGAGCCCTGCTCGGTCACCGCCATCCGCTACACGCGGCTGCGCCCCTTCCTCGTACGCCTGGGGGACACCGGGGACTTCGCGTCCCTCGCGCCCCGCGAGGCGCCGCAGGGCGACGACGCGACGGTCGGTGGCGGTGCGGGCGCACCGTGATCGTCGCCCGCAGTAGGGTGAAGCGGTTGAAGCAGGCCCCGTAGTCGCCGTGTCACCCGTCGTGGCACGAGTACTTGCAGTCGATCCCAATGGAGACAGGACGTGTCCCGTCAGGTGTTCCTCTACGACCCGCCGGAGCGTTTCGTCGCCGGAACGGTCGGGCTGCCCGGACGGCGTACCTTCTTCCTCCAGGCCTCAGCGGGGATCAGGGTGACCAGCGTCGCCCTGGAGAAGACCCAGGTGGCCGCGCTCGCCGAGCGCATGGAAGAACTCCTCGACGAGGTCGTACGCCGCAGTGGGGGCAATGCCGCGGTGCCGGCCGTCGCCCCCGCCGAGATCACCGACAGCGCGCCGCTCGACTCCCCCGTGGAGGAGGAGTTCCGGGTCGGCACGATGGCGCTCGCCTGGGACGGCGACGAAGAGCGGATGATCGTCGAGGCGCAGGCGCTCGTCGATCTGGACGCCGAGTCCGAGGACGATCTGGCCGAGGCCGAGGAGAGACTCCTCCAGGACGAGGAGAACGGCCCGCCGATGCTCCGCGTCCGCCTCACCGGCGCCCAGGCCAGGGCGTTCGCCAAGCGCGCCCTGGACGTCGTGAACGCGGGCCGCCCGCCGTGCCCGCTGTGCAGCCTCCCGCTCGACCCGGAAGGACACGTATGCCCGCGCCAGAACGGATACCGGCGGGGAGCGTGAGCGCCGACCCCGTCACGCTCCTGACCCGCGGGGAGCTGACCGTGCGCGGGCGGATCCGTGAGGCGTCGAACGCGGTGCTCTACTGCACGGTCTCCTACCAGGGCGAGGAGGCCGCCTGCGTCTACAAGCCCGTCAGGGGCGAGCGGCCGCTGTGGGACTTCCCCGACGGCACGCTCGCGGCGCGCGAGGTCGCCGCGTACGAGGTGTCACGGGCGATCGCCAGGGACGGCTGGGACCTGGTGCCGCCGACCGTGTGGCGCGACGGGCCCTACGGCGAGGGCATGTGCCAGCTGTGGATCGAGGCGGAGGACGGCACGGAGCTGCTCGCCCTAGTCGACGGCGACGAGCCGGGCGAGGGCTGGAAGGCGATCGGCTTCGCCCAGGTCGACGAGGACAGGACCGCGCTCCTCGTGCACGCCGACGACGTGCGGCTGCGGCGCCTCTCGGTGCTCGACGCGGTGATCAACAACGGCGACCGCAAGGGCGGCCACCTGCTCACCGCCGAAGGACGGCTGCACGGCATCGACCACGGGGTCACGTTCAACGCCGAGGACAAGCTGCGGACGCTGCTGTGGGGCTGGGCGGGGGAGCCGCTGCCCGAGGAGGCCCTTGAGGCCCTGCGGGCCCTGCGCGACGCCCTCAAGGAGGGCGCGGACCTCGCCGAGCGTCTGGCCGCCCTGATCACCCCCGCCGAGCTCGACGCCACCCGCGCGCGGGTGGCCGCGCTCCTGTCCTCGGGACGGCATCCGGAGCCCGGCGGAGACTGGCCCGCGATCCCCTGGCCACCGGTGTGACGGGGGGAATCGGCCACCCGGAATCCCGCGCGGCCGATTCTCCTTGATCCCCCACTCGTATACGGATGCCTCGTCCGGTTAGGCTCATGGCATGCATGCCTGGCCCGCTTCTGAGGTCCCCGCCCTTCCTGGCAAGGGCCGCGACCTCCGGATCCACGACACCGCGACCGGTGGACTCGTCACCCTCGACCCCGGTCCCGTCGCCCGTATCTACGTCTGCGGCATCACTCCGTACGACGCGACCCACATGGGTCACGCGGCGACCTACAACGCGTTCGACCTCGTACAGCGCGTGTGGCTCGACACCAAGCGGCAGGTTCACTACGTCCAGAACGTGACCGACGTGGACGACCCGCTCCTGGAACGCGCCAACCGCGACGGCAAGGACTGGGTCGAGCTCGCCGAGGGCGAGACCGCGCTGTTCCGCGAGGACATGACCGCGCTGCGGCTCCTGCCGCCGAAGCACTACATCGGAGCCGTCGAGGCGATACCCGGCATCGTGCCGCTCGTCGAACGGCTCAGGGACATGGGCGCCGCCTACGAGCTCGAAGGCGACGTCTACTTCTCGGTCGAGTCCGACCCGCACTTCGGGGAGGTGTCCGGGCTCGACGCGGCAGCCATGAAGCTGCTCTCCGCCGAGCGCGGCGGCGACCCGGAGCGTCCGGGCAAGAAGAACCCGCTCGACCCGATGCTCTGGATGGCGGCCCGCGAGGGCGAGCCGAGCTGGGACGGGGCCTCGCTCGGCCGCGGCAGGCCCGGCTGGCACATCGAGTGCGTCGCCATCGCCCTGGACCACCTGGGGATGGGCTTCGACGTGCAGGGCGGCGGTTCCGACCTCGCCTTCCCGCACCACGAGATGGGCGCGTCGCACGCCCAGGCGCTCACCGGCGAGTTCCCGTTCGCCAAGGCGTACGTGCACGCGGGCATGGTCGCCCTGGACGGCGCGAAGATGTCCAAGTCCAAGGGCAACCTCGTCTTCGTCTCCAAGCTGCGCCGCGACGGCGTGGACCCGGCGGCGATCCGCCTCGCGCTGCTCGCGCACCACTACCGCGCGGACTGGGAGTGGACCGACGCGGTCCTCGCGGAGGCCGTCGAGCGGCTCGGCCGCTGGCGTGCGGCGGTGTCCCGTCCCGACGGGCCGTCCGCCGAGGCGCTCGTCGAGGAGGTCCGCGAGGCGCTGGCCGACGACCTGGACGCGCCGAGGGCGCTCGCCGCGGTCGACGCCTGGGCCGCCCGCCAGGGCGCGGAGGGTGGTTCGGACGAGGGCGCACCCGGCGTCGTATCCCGTGCGGTGGACGCGCTTCTTGGCGTGGCCCTGTAGCAGTTACCCGTGGCTGAGGTCGATCGCCCTGCGGGCTCGTCCTCAATCGCCGGACGGGCTCGAACCCGTGATGGGCCGCTCCGGAAGTCCAGGAGCGGCCCATCAAAGTCCATGGCCCCGGGGCCGGTCGACGCGCTAGACCTCCGCCATGAGATCTCCCACGCGCTTCAGATCGGCGGCCGCGGCCGCCCTGCTGGGCCTCCTCGCGGTGTTCGCGGGCCCCGGCGGCGGCTCCGCGCAGGCCGCCGACGAGCCCTCGACCACCGTCGGTGACGTCACCGGGTTCGCCCACGACGGATCCGTCTACCGGCTCACCGCGGGTGCGGCCGAGGCCCGCGTCAGCTTCGTCTCCCAAGAGACGTTCCGGCTCGAACTCGCCCCCGACGGGACGTTCACGGACCCGGCCGGCAAGGACATCGTGCTGCCGCAGGGCAAGGCGCCGCGCACCACGTGGGCGGACAAGGGCGACCGCTACGAGCTGAGCACCTCCGAAGTGACGCTGCGCGCCTACAAGTCGCCGCTGCGCTTCGCCCTCTACCGGGCCGACGGCAGCCGCGTCTGGGCCGAGTCCAAGGGCCTGTCCTGGACGAAGGACGCCACCACGCAGAGCCTGGCGCGCGGCGCCGACGAGCAGTTCTACGGCGCGGGGATGCAGAACGGCCGCGGCAACACCTCGCACCGGGGCAAGAAGGTCGAGGTCGGCGTCGACTACGACTGGGACGACGGCGGGCACCCCAACTCCGTGCCCTTCTACCTGTCCTCGCAGGGGTACGGGGTCTTCCGGAACACCTACGCCCCCAACACCTACGACTTCGCCGAGCCCGTGACCGCCACAGCGAAGGAAAAGCGCTTCGACGCCTACTACTTCGCGGGGCGCGGCGACGACGCGGCCAAGGACGTCATCGGCCAGTACACGAAGCTGACCGGCAAGCCCTTCCTGCCGCCGGTCTACGGCATGGAGATCGGCGACGCCGACTGCTACCTCCACAACGCCAACCGGGGCGAGCGCCACACCCTGGACGCCCTGAAGGTCGCCGACGGCTACGTCGAGAACGACATGCCCAACGGCTGGATGCTGGTCAACGACGGCTACGGCTGCGGCTACGAGAACCTCGCCGAGACCTCCAAGGGCCTGGCCGAGCGCAAGATGAAGATGGGCCTGTGGACCGAGGACGGCCTCGACAAGATCGCCGACCAGGTCAAGGCGGGCCAGCGCGTCGCCAAACTGGACGTGGCCTGGGTCGGCGACGGCTACAAGAAGGCCCTCGACGGCTGCAAGGACGCGTACCAGGGCATCGAGGACAACAGCGACGTCCGCGGCTTCACCTGGGCCCCGGAGAGCTGGTCCGGCGCCCAGCGCTGCGGTGTGCAGTGGTCGGGCGACCAGAGCGGCAGCTGGGAGTACATCCGCTGGCAGATCCCCACGTACGCCGGGTCCACCATGTCCGGGCTCGCCTACACCACGGGTGACGTCGACGGGATCTTCGGCGGCAGCCCCAAGACGTACGTACGCGATCTGCAGTGGAAGATGTTCCTGCCGGTCACGATGACGATGGACGGCTGGGCCGCCAGCGACAAGCAGCCCTTCCGCCAGGGCGAGCCCTACACCTCCATCAACCGCACGTACCTGAAGCTGCACGAATCGCTGCTGCCCTACCTGTACTCGTACGCCCACGAGGCGACGAAGACCGGTGTGGGCGCGGTGCGGCCGCTGGCCTTGGAGTACCCCCATGACCCCAAGGCCGCGACCGACGCCGCCAAGTACGAGTTCCTGACCGGCGAGGACTTCCTCGTCGCGCCCGTCTACAAGGACTCCACCACGCGCGACGGCATCTACCTGCCGAAGGGCACCTGGACCGACTACTGGACCGGGCGCACCTACCGGGGCCCGACCACGATCGACGGCTACAGCGCGCCCCTGGACACGCTGCCGCTCTTCGTGAAGGGCGGCGCGACCGTGCCCATGTGGCCGGGCGGCATCCGTTCCTACGAGGACAGGAAGGCCGACTCGCCGCTCGCCTGGGACATCTACCCGCAGGGGAAGTCCTCCTTCGAGCTGTACGAGGACGACGGCGTGACCCGGCAGCACCGCGCGGGCAAGTACGCCATCCAGCGCGCCGAGGTCGACGCGCCCCGCGCCGGAGCGGGTGACGTGCGGGTGCGGATCGGCGCGAGCAAGGGGCGGTTCGCCGGGAAGCAGAGCACGCGGCCCTACGCGTTCACGCTGCACACCGGGGACGCGCCGAGCCGCGTGGGACTCGATGGGCGCACGCTGCCGAAGCTCGCGTCGAAGAGCGCCTACGAGAAGGCCGGGCAGGGCTGGTTCTACGACAGGGACGACCGCGGCGGCGTCGTCAAGGTGAAGACCGCCGCCCAACGCACCGACCGTGCCTTCGCGTTGACGCTGGAGGACACCAGTGCCGTCGGCGGTGCCGTGCCCGGGGCGCAGGCCGCCGTGAGCGCCGCCGCCGGGCAGGAGCTCGGCGCGGGCACCGCGGGGAAGGTAGCCGTGGAGGTCACGGCGGGCAGCAAGGACGCCACCGGGGTCGACGTCACCCTCGACGCCCCCAAGGGCTGGACCGTCGGCACCGCCGAGATCGACCGCGTCCCCGCGGGCGGCACGCGCCGGGTGGAGGTGGCCGTCACCCCCGCCAAGGACGCGGACATCGGCGAGCGCTCGCTCACCGCGACCGCCCGCTACCGCGCGGCGGGCCAGGAACGCACCGCCACCGGGCGGTTCGCGGTCGGCGTGCTGCCCGAGGCGCCCGCCGAGGACACCTGGGCGAGCGACATGGTCTGGCTCACGTCCACCAACGGCTACGGTCCCGCCGAACGCGACCGCAGCAACGGCGAGTCGGGCGCCGCCGACGGGCACCCGCTGACCCTGGCGGGGAAGACGTACGAGAAGGGCATCGGCACGCACGCCGACTCCGTCATCGAGGTCTACACGGGCGGTCGCTGCGCGAAGTTCACCGCGGACGCGGGCATCGACGACGAGATCAACGGCTACGGAGAGGTGGCCTTCTCGGTCGAGGCCGACGGCAGGACGCTATGGACCTCGCCGAAGGTGACGGGCGCGTCGGCGACCGTTCCGGTGGACGTCGACGTGAGCGGCGCCCGGCACGTGGTGCTCAAGGTGAAGGACACCAACGGCTCCAAGAGCGGGGACCACGCGGACTGGGCCGCGGCCAGGTTCAGCTGCGCGTAGGGGGCCTGGGCAGGGAGCGGCGCCGGGCGGGACGAACCCGCCCGGCGCCGCCGTTCGGTGTGCCGCGTTCCCCTCAGGCCGTGGTCAGCTGGTGACCACGATCGACAGGAGGAGACCCGGGTTGCCGGTGTCGTAGTAGCCGTACACCGTCTGGCCGTACGCGAACGCCTCCTGCACCTCGTCGTGCGTGCTGTCGAGCGGGTCGACGGAGACGCGCCACGAGCCGTCGATGAGCAGGTAGAGCAGCGGCGACTGCCCCGGCAGCGGCTGGACGACGTCCCAGAACGCCGTCGCGACGCCCGAGGTGACGTTCTGCGTGGAGACCTGCGGGGCCTGCGTCTGCGGGATCTGCTCCGTGCCCATCTGTTGCAGCAGCCCCTGGAACGGCTGCTGCTGGCCGAGCTGCTGGAGCTGCTGCTGCACGTGCTGCGGGACCTGTTGGATGCCCTGCTGGCCCTGGAAGCCCTGTCGGCCCTGGATGCCCTGCTGGCCCTGGATGCTCGGCGGCCCGAACGGCTGGCGCTGGCCGAATCCCTGCTGCCCGAAGGGCTGCTGGCCCTGCTGCTGTCCGAACTGCTGCGGCGGGGCCGTGCTCGGTCCCTGCTGGCCGTACTGCTGGCCTTGCTGTCCCAGTTGGCTCATCTGCGGGGTGGTGCTCATGCGGGTGCCACCTTCCCTCACTGATCGCGCGGATTGTACGGATTGCGCTGATGGATTCGTTCAGCCCGTGACGACCAGGCCGACGACCTCGTCGTCCGAGAACCAGACGCGTACGTCCGGCTGACCCCCGGCGAACGCGGCGTGCACCGCCTGACGCGTCTCGGGGGACGGGTTGTTGAGGTTGCGCCACTCCCCGGCCACGAAAAGACGCAGCCTCGGCGGGAGTTCCGGCGGATAGGGGAGCAGCTCGTCCCAGAACTTCTCGGCGCGGCCCGAACCCACCGCCGACGGCAGCAGATTCGTGACCGCTGCCTTCAGGTCGGGGCGGTTGCCGATGCGTTGCGACGCGGGCCTGCCCGGGGCGTCCTGCTGCGGCGATCCGGTGGAGCGCAGCAGCGCACGGGCCCGGTCCGGCGTCATCGGCTGCTGGCCCGACGCCTTGAGCATGCCCTGCAGCGCGGCGAGGGCGCCGACCACGATCGGCGACGCCGACGACGTGCCGGAGAACGTGTCCGTGTACCAGGCGAGTTCCTCCGCGCCGCCCTGCAGATCTCCCGGCCGGTCCCAGAAGCCACCGGTCGACGTGGTCTCGCGGCCCCAGCCCTGCGCGTCCACGCGGGCGCCGTAGTTGGAGAACGCGAGGCGCGAGCGGTCGGGCCCGTGGTCGCGGCCGTGCGTCCCGGGCGGCGGCGCGCCCGCGCCCACCAGGACCGCGCCCGAGGAGCGGTTGGCGGGGTTGAAGGGGTTGCGCCACCAGGACGGGAAGCCGTCCGACCTGCGCTCGTACACCGCGTCGTCCAGGGACTCGGCGCCGTTGCCCGCGGCGCCCACGACGAGGATGCCCTTGGCGGTGGCGTAGCGCACCGCGGCGTAGTCGTCGGGCCACCACTCGATGGCGATGTAGCCCTTCTGGTCGTCGCGTGCCTCGAAGTCGAACTTCGGTCCGGGGCGGTGCAGTTCGAGCAGGATGATGTCGCCGGGGTGCAGCCGGTCGGCCGCCGCGCGGATGGTGGCCGCCGTGCCGAGCGGCTGGAAGGAGGCGGCCGCGGTCACGGCCTCGGGCACGATGCCGGTGATGCCGATGCTGTTGCGGTCGCCGCCGATGACACCGATCACCGCGGTGCCGTGGTTGCGCCAGGCCACGTCCTGGATGGGGGTGCCGAGGACGACCCCGGCGAGCTTGCCCGACAGGTCCTCGTGGCGCAGCTGCCAGGCACCCTCGACGTCGATGATCGTGACGCCCTCGCCGGAGCCGCCGAGCCGCTGCCAGGCCCACCGGGCGTCGACGCCCTCGGGCGCCGGGTTCAAGTACCCCTGCCTGCTGGTGAAGTCGGGCGTGACGGGCATGCCCTCCTTGCGCCGCCGCGTCGCCTCGTCGAGCTCCTGCGGCCGGGACCGCGAGGGGTCGATCGAGGCGGGTACGGCGCCCGGCTTGATGTACGCCGTGTCGATGCCCGGCAGCGCCGCCATCCGCGAGCGCAGTTCCTGGGCCCGGTCGTCGCCGCCGCGCACCCGGTAGAAGAGCGCCAGGTCGGGCAGGTCCTCCTCGGCCTCGCTCGTGGGGGCGGCGGCCCGCAGCCGGTCCTCGTTGCCGAACAGGGGCTCCAGGACGAGCTGTTCGTCGGTGAGGAACATGTTCAGGGCCGACACGTCGGATCCCGACGCCGAGCGGACCTCGTCCTCACCGGCGCGCAGCCGGGCCTCGGGCCGTGCGACGACGATCAGCTCCTGCTCGGCTCCTCGGTAGGTGAATCCCATCCCGTCGGGGCCCGGCCCACCGGCTCCGGGGTCCCGTGCCGGGTTCGCCTGGTCGGTCATCGCTTCACCGCTCCCTTCGGTCCTTCGGGTGCCGTGCTCTGCGCAGCCGCGCCTTCGGGGCACACCTTGCTACTGGCGCGCCGACTCGTCCACCCCTCTTTTGCGCAACAGCGTTTGAAGAGAAGTTGAAAAGGGAAGCCCGGGCAATTCGGCCGGAAGGCGATGTCACGCCCTCAACACGCCAAACTCGTACGAGGGTGTCAGTGGTGCGAGGGGGGCTGGTGCGGGGAGGGGGCAGCGCGAGGGGCGGCACCCTCGTGGGTGTCGCCCCTTCACATGGCGTGCCGTGCGCTCGCACATGGCGTGCCGTGCGCTCGGCCGCGTCAGTCGTCCGAGGACTCGGCCGTACCGGAATCGCCCGAATCGTCACTGTCGTCGTCACCGCTCGCGGCGGGCCCGGAGCTCTCGGCGTCCTCGGGGCCGCTGGTGCCCTCCGGCCCTCCTGCCCCCTGCTCCGTCGGGCGCTGCGAGGGCTTCGGCTTCGGCGGCCGGGTGCGCTCGCTCGGCGTATCGCGCAGGTAGGCGGCGCCTTCGCCGTCCGTGGCGTGGCCCGCGGTCTGGCCGGGGCCCGGCGGCCCGCCGCCGTCGCGGCGGCGCAGATAGCGCTCGAACTCGCGGGCGATGGCCTCGCCCGACGCCTCGGGGAGCTCCGCGGTGTCCCGGGCCTCCTCGAGGGACTGGACGTACTCGGCGACCTCGCTGTCCTCGGCGGCCAGCTGGTCCACGCCCACCTGCCAGGCGCGCGCGTCCTCGGCCAGCTCGCCCAGCGGGATGCGCAGGTCGATGAGGTCTTCCAGGCGGTTGAGGAGCGCCAGCGTCGCCTTGGGGTTGGGCGGCTGCGACACGTAGTGCGGGACGGCGGCCCAGAGGCTGACGGCGGGGACGCCCGCGTGCGTGCAGGCCTCCTGGAGGATGCCGACGATGCCCGTCGGGCCCTCGTACTTGGTCTCCTCCAGGTCCATCGTGCGGGCCAGATCCGGGTCGGAGGTGACGCCGCTGACCGGCACCGGACGGGTGTGCGGGGTGTCGCCGAGCAGCGCACCCATGATCACGACCAGTTCGACGCCCAGCTCGTGCGCGAAGCCCAGGATCTCGTTGCAGAACGAGCGCCAGCGCATGGACGGCTCGATGCCGCGGACCAGGACCAGGTCGCGCGGCTTGTCGCCGCCCACGCGCACCACCGAGAGGCGGGTCGTGGGCCACGTGATCCTGCGCACCCCGCCGTCGAGCCAGACGGTGGGCCGGTTGACCTGGAAGTCGTAGTAGTCCTCGGCGTCCAGCGCCGCGAACACCTCGCCTTTCCACTCCTTGTCGAGATGCGCGACCGCGGTGGAGGCGGCGTCGCCGGCGTCGTTCCAGCCCTCGAACGCGGCCACCATGACCGGGTCGACCAGCTCGGGAACCCCCTCGAGCTCGATCACCCAGGCCTCCTTCCGACGTTCCCTTGCGTACGCCCCAACCTTACGGCGTCGGCAGGGGCCCTCCGCAGCCCCCTTGCGTGGGGGAGTGACGGGAACACTGCCCAGGTCACCCGCGCGTCACTCATGCTCACAGGGTGGAGCGCAGCCACTGTTCCACGCTCGCGATGTGCACCGTCGCCCACGACCTGGCCGCCTCGGCGTCACGGTCGCGCAGCGCGGTGAGGATCGCGCGGTGCTCGTGGAGGGTCCGGCTGACGGCGTCCTCCTGGGTCAGGCCGCGCCAGACGCGGGCCCGGGTGGTGGGTCCCGAGAGGCCGTCGAGGAGGGAGCAGAGCACCGAGTTGCCGGAGGACTGCACGATGCCCCGGTGGAACTCCAGGTCGCAGGCGACCAGCTCCTCCACGGACGGCGTCGCCCCCAGGGCGTCCAACTGCTGCGTCAGCGTGTCCAGTTCGGCCTCGGTGATGCGCGCGCAGGCCATCGCCGTCGCCGCGGGCTCCAGGATCCGGCGCACCGCGAGGAACTCCAGGACCGTGTCGTCGCGGTGGAAGTCGACGACGAAACTCAGGGCCTCGAGGAGGAGTTGGGGGTCCAGACTGGTGACGTAGGTGCCGTCGCCCTGGCGTACGTCGAGAATGCGGATCAGCGAGAGCGCGCGCACCGCCTCACGCAGGGAGTTGCGCGAAAGTCCCAGGTCGGCGGCGAGCTCGCTCTCCTTGGGCAGCCGGTCGCCGGGACGCAGTGCGCCGGAGACGATCATGCCCTTGATCTTCTCGATGGCCTCGTCGGTGACAGCCATGGGGACCTCGCCTCACGTGTCAAAGGTGCGTGTCAAAGGTGTCGGATCAAAGGTGCCGGAAAGACATCCGATGTATCAGGCGATTATGGCCCGTCACGCAGCCGTTGCGCACCAGGGTGCGGGGATTGCCCGTGATCCTTGAGGGCTAAGATTTCCGTACGGGCCCGGCTGACCATGGACCCGGACGGCGGACGGCACGGAGGGCGGCGACAGATGGCCGGGAAGAAGGCGGCGCACCAGCCGGACGCGGTGGCGTCGATCATCGAGGACTGGGCGCGGGAGCGGCCCGACCTCGACACCGCGCCCCTGGAGGTCCTGGCCCGCCTTCACCGCACCTTCATCCGGTACAACACCCGGCTCACCTCGGCGATCGAGCGGCACGGCCTCGCGGTCGCCGGGTTCGACGTGCTGACCGCGTTGCGCAGGGCGGGGGCGCCCTACCGGCTCACGGCGGGCCAGCTCGCCGACTCCGGCCTGGTCTCGTCGGCCGGGGTGACGCTGCGCATCGACCGCCTGGAGAAGGACGGCCTGATCGTGCGCGAGCGCGACGCGGAGGACCGCCGCGTCGTCTACTCGCGGCTCACGGACACCGGGCTCGCCAAGATCGACGAGGTGTTCGCCGAGCACCTCGACAACGAGCGCCGGATGCTCGGCGGGCTCTCGCCCGCCGAGTGCCGCCAGCTGGCCCGGCTGATGTCCAAGCTGGAGCGGTCCATCACGGAATCGGACGCGCCTCAGGAGGCGGACGAGGAGCGCGCGGGCGCCGCGGGCTGAGCGGCCCGCGCCTGGGCCTCGGCCTCGGCGCGGTACATCCGGCGCAGCCGCACCACGCCCAGGTCGTGCTGGTAGAGGTTCTCCCGCTGGTCGGCGTCGGCGGGCATGGCCTCCAGCATCACCCGGTCCTGTTCGAGCACCTGCCAGTGGCGCTCCTCGATGAGGGTCTTGTAGAGGAAGCGCCAGGTGTCGCGCTGCCAGCCCGTCACGCGGCGGTAGCGCCAGAAGAAGACACCCGTGCGGTTCTCGTCGACCGGGCAGACCATGCCGACGATCCCGAAGGGACCCCCCGGCCCGGCCGACGGCGGGTACGGGATGGTCAGGTCCACCCAGTCCACGCCGGTGCGGCACAGCTCGACCCAGTCGAAGTTGACGCCCCGCTGGTCGGTCTTCTCGAAGAAGTAGCCGCGGTCCGTCTCGCGGATGCGGAACTTGGCGGTGGTGTCGCCGTCGTACATCGTGTGCGACTCGTGGTGCAGGAACGCGCCGTGCATCGGGTCGAGCAGGTTCTCCACCGCGAACCGCCAGGGGCCGTTCCACTCCGCGTAGCAGAGGATCGCGTCCACGTCGGGGTCGGTGAGCGGCTCGGGCAGGGTCAGTCCGGCCGGTTCGGGGTGCTGCTCGTCGCCGAAGTAGGCGAGGACCGCGCCGCCGATCTCGCGCACCGGCAGCGAGGTGACCAGCTTCCTGCCCTCCAGGTTGCAGCCGGGCAGGCCCGGTACGGAGGAGACGGTGCCGTCGGTCTCGACCTCCACGCCGTGGTACCAGCACGCCACCCGGTCGCCCAGGTGTTTGCCCAGGGAGAGGGGCGCGCCGCGGTGCGGGCAGCGGTCGGCGAGCATCGCGAGGGTGCCGTCGGAGCGGCGGAACAGGAGCCACTGCTCGCCGAGGGCGGTGACCTTGCGCATCGCGCCGGGCGCGACGAAGGACGAGGGCACGACGGGGTGCCACTGGTTGCGCAGGCCGGTGGCGTAGAGGTGGTCGGCGGCGGCGGTCGGGGTGCTCATCTCGGTCACGCTCCCAGTCGGTTCATCTCGGCGCGGAAGGACTCCTCGGTCCACGGGGCGCCGTCCGGCGCGTGCACCTGTCGGGCGTTCAAGCCGCTTACGACGTCGGCGAGTTCATGTCCGTCCTTGGTGAAGACCTCTTCGAGGGTGGCGGCGAGCTTGTACTCGTAGGGGGTCGGCTCGTGCGTACGGGACTGGTGGACGTCCAGATACGGCCAGGTGGTGGTCACTGTTGCCTCCGGTGGGGAATCACAGGTCGAGGACGAGGCGGCCCGACGCGCAGCGCGAGACGCAGATCATCATCGAGGCGTTGGCGGCGTGCTCGGCGTCGCTGAGCAGGAAGTCGCGGTGGTCGGGGGTGCCTTCGAGCACGCGGGTCTCGCAGCTGCCGCAGATGCCTTCCTGGCAGGAGCTGGTGACGGTGAGGCCCGCGGCCTCGGCGGCCTGCAGGATGGACGTGTCGGCGCCGACGGAGAGCGTGCGTCCGGAAGCGCGGCACTCCACCTCGAACGCGTCGTCGTCACCGTTCCGCGTCACGACGGGCGCGGCGAACCGCTCCACGCGCAGCCGGTTCGCGGGGCAGACGGCCTCCACGGCGGCGAGCAGCGGCTCGGGGCCGCAGCAGTAGACGAGCGTGTCGCCGGAGATCCCGGCGAGCGCGGCGGCCAGGTCGATGTGCCCGCACTCGTCCTGCGGCACGACGGTCACGTCACCGCCCAGCGCGTCCAGTTCGTCGGTGAACGCCATCGACCGCCGGGTGCGCCCGCCGTAGACCATGCGCCAGTCGGCCCCGCGCCGCGCCGCCTCGCGGGCCATGGCCAGGATCGGGGTGATGCCGATGCCGCCCGCGACGAACACGTAGGACGGCGCGTCCTGGAGCGCGAAGTGGTTGCGCGGCGCGGAGACGGTCACCTGCTGGCCGGGGCGCAGCCGCGTGTGGACGTGGCGTGAACCGCCGCGCGACGTGGGTTCGTCCAGGACCGCGACGCGGTAGACGCCCGGGTCGCGCGGATCGCCGCACAGGCTGTACTGGCGGATCCGCCCGCCCACGTGGACGTCGAGGTGGGCGCCGGGGCTCCAGGCGGGCAGCGGTTTGCCCTCGGGGTGGGCGAGTTCGACGGAGAGGACTCCGTCCGCCTCCCAGGTCATGCGGCGCACCAGCAGGCCGAGTTCGCCTTCGTGCTCACTCATGGGGGTCGCTCCTCCTCACTGGCCGGGGATCTTGACCGGCGGGGTGAACGGGTTCTTCATCGGCCCGAGCCCGGCCAGGTCGACCTCGACGAGGGTCGGCCCGTGGGACGCGACGGCCCGGCCGATCACGGGCGCCGCGTGCTCCTCGGCGGCGATCCTGTCGTACGCGAGCCCGCAGGCCCTGGCGAGGAGCGCGAAGTCGGGGGTGGCCAGGTCGACGCCCGAGCGGCGCTCGCTGTAGCGGTCCTGCATGTTGCGGAGCACGCCGTAGCCGCCGTCGTTGAAGACGATCAGGGTCAGCCTCGGCCGCTCCTGGGCGAGCGTGAGCAGCTCGCCCAGGTGCACCGCGAGCCCGCCGTCGCCCGCAAGGACCACCGTGGGTGCCTCGGGGCGGCCGAGCGCGGCGCCGATGCCCATGCCCAGGCCCTGCCCGATGCCGCCGCCGCGCGGGAAGACGTTGTCACGCGGGTCGTACATCTCCAGGAGCCGGTTGCCCCAGCTGCTGGACGGGATCGTCACATCGCGGGCGACGACCGCCTCGCGCGGCAGCGCGGCCCTGACGGCGTCGCAGATCGCGGCCTGCGGACCGATGGCGTCGCGCAGATTCGCCCGTACCTCCGCGCGTACGGCGGCGATGCGGGTGTCCCAGCCGGACTCGGCGGAGCCGCGCCCCGCGTACGGAAGGAGCGCCGCGAGGACGTCCGACGCGTTGCCGCACAGGGCGTGCGTCGCCGGGTAGACGCGGCCGAGCGCGGCCGGGTCGACGTCGATCTGGACGTGTGCGGCGGGCAGCCGCAGGCCGTAGTCGGCGGTCTCGTTGGAGCGGAAGTGCGTGCCGACGGTGAGGAGCAGGTCGGCGTCGGCGAGCAGCGCGCGCCCTGCCGGGGTGGTGGCGAAGTTCCCGATGACGCGCGGGTCGTCCTCGGGGACGGTGCCGCGCCCCGAGTTGGAGGTGAGCAGCCCTGCCCCGGTGGCGTCGAGC
Organism: Streptomyces formicae; assembly: GCF_002556545.1. NCBI lineage: Bacteria > Bacillati > Actinomycetota > Actinomycetes > Kitasatosporales > Streptomycetaceae > Streptomyces > Streptomyces formicae. The sequence goes on along the minus strand of NZ_CP022685.1, from coordinate 1,835,680 downwards.
AGCTCGGAGAGCGCGGCGCCCGCGCGGACGGCGCCGCCGCCCGCCCAGACGAGGGGGCGCCTCGCGGCGGCCAACAGCTCTCCGGCCGCGGCGAGTTCGGCGCCGAGCGGCGGCGTGAAGATCGGCTCGGGCAGGTCGATCGCGGCATCGGTCTGCGCCGCGTACTGGAGGTCGACCGGCCACTCCACGCTCGCGGGACCGCCCGGTGCGGCGAGCGCCGCGCGGGCCGCCTCGCGCAGCACCCGGCCCGCCTCGGCGGCCGACGGCACGGTGGCCGCGTACGCCGACACGGCCCTCAGCATGCCGAGCTGGTCCTTGGTCTCGTGGATGAAGCCGCGCCCGCTGCCCAGGTAGGCGCTCTCCACCTGCCCCGTGACGTGCAGCACGGACGTGCCCGCGCTGAGCGCCTCGACGAGCGAGCCCGCGGCGTTGCCCGCGCCCGTGCCGGTCGAGGTGAGGGCGCAGCCGATCGAGCCGCGGGCCCTGCCGTAGGCGTCGGCGGCGTTCACGGCGCTCGCCTCGTGCCGCACGGGCACGAAGCGCAGCTCCCGGTCGACGGCCTCGACCAGCGGCAGATTGTGCACGCTGACGATGCCGAACACGGTATCGATGCCGAGTTCGCGCAGGACGGCGACGAGGAGATCGCCCCCGGTGTCGTAACGCATGAAGGGCTCCTCAGAGGATGCCGCGGCCGACTCCGCCGCAGACGTCGATGCTGGTTCCGGTGATGTAGGAGGCGCGCGGCGAGAGCAGGGTGACGATCGCGTACGCCACCTCGTCGGCCCGTCCGAGCCGCCCGAGCGCGATGCCCCGGTCGGCGGCGAGCCCGGCCTGCCAGTCGTCGTAGCCGAGCGCGCTGCCGGACGCGGCGTGCCGACGCGTCCACTGGCCGGTGTCGACGAGCCCGAGGCAGACCGAGTTGACGCGGATGCCGTCCGGCGCGAGCTCCGCGGAGAGGGACTTGGAGAGGTTGAGGACGCCCGCACGGGCGGCGCTCGTCGTGATCAGCCGGGGTTCCGGCTGCTTGGCGAGGACGGCGTTGACGTTCACCACGGAGGCGGCGGCCGACGCGCGCAGCCAGGGCAGGCCCGCGTGCAGGGGGTGGAGGACGCCCGCGAACTTCAGCTCCAGCTCGTCGCGCCAGTCCTCGGCGGTCGACGCGGCGAAGTCCTTCATGCGGGACTGCCCCGCGTTGTTGACGAGTCCGTCGATGCCGCCGAACTCCTCGGCGGCGCGCCGGGTGAAGTCGCCCACGGCGGTGGCGTCGCGCACGTCGCACACGGCCGTGAACAGACGTTCGTGGTCGCCGATCCGCTTCAGGCGCTCGGCGTCGCGTCCGCAGGTGGCGACGTTCGCGCCCTCGTCGAGCAGGGCGCGGACCGTGGCCAGACCGACGCCCGAGCTGCCGCCGGTGACCAGGACGGTCCGGTCGGCGAGGCCCAGATCCATAACTGATGGCTCCTGTGGGTCAGTTCATGGTGAAGCCGCCGTTGACGGCGATCACCTGTCCGGTGAGGTAGCGGGACTCCTCGGAGAGGAGGAAGGCGGCGAGGCCGACCAGGTCGTCGGGCCGCTGCGGACGCGGGACGGCCCGGCCCGCGCGGTACAGGTCGTGCCGCTCGGCGGGCACCGACGCGGTGGCCTCGCACTCGGTGAGGCCCGGCGCGAGCGCGTTGACGGTGATGCCGCGCGCGCCGAGTTCCCGGGCCATCGCCCGGGTCAGGGCGATGACGGCGCCCTTGGACGCGATGTAGTGGGCGAGCCGCGGAGAGCCGTACAGGGCCGCGTCGGAGGCGATGTTGACGATGCGTCCCGCGGCACCGAACAGCGGGTGCAGCGCCTTCGCCACCAGCCAGGGCCCGCGCGCGTTGACGGCCATCAGCCGGTCCCACGCCGCGACGTCGATGTCCTGGAACTCCTTGCCGCCGACGCCGTTGGCGAGCGCCGCGTTGTTCACCAGGCCGTAGAGCGGCCCCATCTCCCCTACGAAGGACGCCAGTTCCCCGACCGAGAGGGGATCGGCCACGTCGCAGCGTACGAAGTGGGCGTCGCCACCGTCCGCGCGCAGCTCCTGGGCGGCCCGCTCGCCGCGCTCGGGGTCGACCTCGGCGACCACGACCCGGAAGCCGTCGTCGGCCGCCCGGCGGGCCATGGCGAACCCCAGGCCGCGGCCCGCCCCGGTGACGACCACCGTGCGCGGCTCAGTCACGGGTGACGCCGTGCATCGGCGAGTACTCGGGGTAGGAGGGGACCTGCGGCTTCCGGGTGCCGATGACGACGCAGAACAGCGCGTCCGTGTCGCCCTCGTTCTTCAGGGAACGGGTCACCCCGGCCGGGACGACGATCATGTCGCGGTAGCCGAGCGTGCGGTACTCCACCTCGTCGGCACCTCGGTGCACCCCGACGCGGACCTCGCCCTCCAGGACGAAGAAGGCCTCCTCCACGTCGTGGTGGGTGTGCGCGGGCCCCTCGGCGCCGGGCGGGAGCAGCATGTTGGAGAAGGTGAAGCCGCCGGACGGCAGGATGCGGCTGTCGCCCTCGTGGTCGCCGGTGGCGCCGGAGCCGACGTAGCGGATCTGGCCGCGGCGGTACTGCGGGCCCGCCTTCTCCTGGAAGGAGAGCGTGTCGAAGTCCGCGACGCGGGACTCCTTGGAGGCGATCAGGGAGTCGGTGTACTGGGCGAGGTCGCCGCCGTTGTCGTACGCGGTGGTGGTCAGAGGCATGACGTGAACTCCTGCTCGGGAAGGTGGGCGGTCTCGGGAAGGCGGTCGGTGATGCGGAGGTGGGAGAGGACCCAGGCGTCGAAGCGCTCGGGCTGTTCCTGGTTGGCCAGGTGACCGGCGTCCTTGACGATCACGTAGGCGGTCTTGTGCAGGGCTCCGGCGAGGACCTGCGAGGCCCCGACGCCGGTGACCCGGTCCTGGTCGCCGCAGAGGACGAGGGAGGGCGCGGAGACGGCGGGGAGCTCCGCGCGCAGATCGGCGGCGGCCATCGCCTCGGCGGCGTACGCGTAGCCGGGCAGCCGCACCGACGCGGCCATGGTGTCGACGACCCGCCGCACGAGCTCGGGCGGCGCGTCCGGCGAGAGGAGCCGGGGGCCGCGCCGCTCGGCGAACTCCCGCGGTCCGAGCTCGGCGAGCTCGGCGGCCCGCCGCCGCATGCCCTCCGCCTTCGCCGGATCGGTCCCCGACCCCGCGCTGGAGTCCGCGACGATCAGCGAGTCGACGAGCTCCGGGTGGCGCGCGGCGAGCCGCAGCGCGATCACGCCGCCCCAGGAGACGCCGAGGACGTGCGCCGACGTGCCGTGGGCGCGGATCACCTCGGCGGCCGCGTCCGCGAAGCCGTCCAGGTCCAACGGGTGTGCCGGGTCGGGCGACTTGGCGTATCCCGGCGCGTCCCAGGCGATGACCCTCACGTACGCGGAGAGCTCGGCCAGCTGGGGTGCGAACGCGGCCGACGAGGAGCCGATGCCGTGCAGGCACAGCAGCAGCGGGCCCTTCGAACCCGCCTTCTCCAGGTGGACGTTCACAGGATCTGCCCCGTCCGCCCGGCAAGGGCCGCGAGCGAGCGCAGCACCGCGTACGGCACGACCTGGCTGGTCGCGGGGTTGCCCGGGTCCGGCAGATGGGCCACTTCGAAGCGGTACGCGCCGTGCGGGCCGGACGCCTCGACGACGTGTCGCGTGTGGTGCGCGCCCGGATCGGCGACGACCTGGACCCGCACAGTGTCCAGGTCGCCGACGGCGAGGGCGACCGAGGCCGCGACGTTCGTCGACTTGGGGAACCTCACCGGAATGTCGCGCGCGGTCCCCGCGAGGACCTCGACAGGGCCTGTCGCCGTCCGTAGCCGGGACAGCAACTCATCGTCCATCCACGGCTGTTCGAGCGTGGCGGGCAGCTTCGTGGTGGTCAGCCGCACCTCGTCGAGCGGGCCCAGGGCGCGTACGGCCTGGAGGAGGTCGAGCCCGCCGACCGCGCCGCCGGTGAAGTAGACCCGGCCAGGCCCCGCCGCGAGCAGGCGCTCGGCAAGCTCCTCGTCGGTGAGCGCGCCCGTCGAGGCGATCAGCAGGTCGGTCCCGGAGGCGAGCACGCGCTCGCCCCACTCCCGCACGACGCCCTGGCCCGCCGCCTCCACGATCAGATCGCAGCGTTCCAGCGCCTCGTCGAAGGAGAGCTGCGGCGCGGGCGCTCCCTCGCCGAGCGGGCGGTTGTCGACGACGCACACCAACTCGGCGCCGGGAACGCGGTGTTCGGCGAGCGCGGTGCCGACGACGCGGCCGATGGCGCCCCAGCCGACGAGGCCCACTTTCCTGGTGGCGTTCACGCGCGTGCTCCTTCCGGCGAACCGGCCATGTGGCAGCGGATCTCCTGGGAGGGCGGGCCCGCCGTGCCCCACAGGTCGGACAGCTCGGGCACCCGCCGCCACACCTTGGCGATCCAGCGGTCCTCGACGACCTGGGCCACCTCGGAGGTGTACTCGCACACGAGCCCGGTCGGGTCGGTGAAGTAGGAGAAGGTGTTGTTGCCGGGCCCGTGCCGCCCGGGACCCCACTGCGGAAGGACCCCGTGGTGGCGCAGGCGGCCCAGGCCCCGCATGAAGTGGTCGACCGAACTCATCTCGTACGCCACGTGGTTGAGGGAGACCCAGTCGGCCTGGTTGAACGCGACGCAGTGGTGGTCGGCGTTGCAGCGCAGGAACGCCATCTGGTGCTCGGACCAGTCGGAGACCCGCAGGCCGAGCACGTCGGTGTAGAAGGCGACGGACGCGTCGATGTCGGTGGTGTTCAGGACGGCGTGGGTGACGCCGACGGGCACCGCGGCGGCGCGGCCGCGCGGGGCGACGGCCCAGGTCTGCGCGGAGAGCTCCAGCAGGCGGCCCTCGTGGTCGGTGAAGCGAAGGCCGTAGCCGCCGCCGACCTGGTCGAGCGGTCCTGGACCCGCCACCGGGGTGATGCCGCGCGCTTCGAGCCGCCGGGCGGCCTCGTCGACCTCCGCCGGGGTGCCGACGGAGAAGGTGAGGCGGCCGAGGCCCGCCCGCTCCGAGCGGGTGAGCTGGAGGGCGTGGTGCTCGTCGCCCGTGCCGCGCAGCCAGCTCGCGCTGTGCTCGGACTCGACCACCTCGAGGCCCCAGGCGTCCTCGTAGAAGTCGGTGGCCTGGGCGAAGGAGGGGGTGAGCAGCTCGACGGAGCGCAGGGCGCGCAGCCGGGCTATCGGGGGATGGGACATCAAGTACTCCGGGGGTGTGGTCAGTTGGCCCAGGGCAGCGGGGTCTCGGCGGTGCCCCAGTACAGGGACTTCTGGCGCTGGTGGGCGCGGATGCCGTCGCGGCCCTTCTCGCGGCCGAGGCCGCTGTCCTTCATGCCGCCGAAGGGGGTGGAGATGCTGAACTGCTTGTAGGTGTTGATCCAGACGGTGCCCGCCTCGATCCGGCGCGCGATCCGCCACGCGGCGCGGTGGTCGCGGGTCCAGATCCCGCAGGCCAGGCCGTAGACGGAGTCGTTGGCCTGGGCGACGAGGTCCTCCTCGTCGTCGAAGGGCAGGGCGACGAGGACCGGGCCGAAGATCTCCTCCTGGCAGGTGCGCGAGGAGTTCGGCAGTCCTTCGACGACCGTGGGCAGGTAGTACGCCCCGTCCCGGTACGCCGCGCCGTCGGGCGCCGCGCCGCCGCACAGGACCCGCCCGCCCTCCTCGCGCGCCAGGTCGACGCGCGCGGCCACCGCGTCCCGGTGGTCGTGGTGCACCAGCGGCGCCACCTGGGTGTCAGGGGCGGTGCCGGGGCCCACCCGCAACGCCCGCGCGCGCTCGACCAGTTCACCGACGAACTCCGCGTAGAGCTCGCGCGCCACGAAGAGCCGCGACCCCGCCACACAGGACTGCCCGCTGGAGGAGAACACCCCGAACATCACCCCGGCCAGGGCCTGTTCGACGTCGGCGTCGGCGAGGACGACCGTCGGTGACTTGCCGCCGAGCTCCAGGGAGAGCGGCATCAGCTTCTCGGCGGCCGCGTGGGCGATCGTCCGCCCGGTCGCCGTGCCGCCGGTGAAGGTGACCTTGCCCACGCGGGGATCGCGCACGATCGCGTCGCCGACGACGCTGCCGCGCCCGGGCAGGACGGACAACAGGGCTGCGGGCAGGCCGAGTTCGTCCAGGGCCCGGCCGATCAGGCGGCCGAGCGCCAGTGAGACGAGCGGAGTCCACTCGGCGGGCTTGAGGAGCACCGCGTTGCCGCCCGCGAGCGCGGGGGCGAGCTTCTGCGCGTCGCTGGCGACGGGGGAGTTCCAGGGGTTGATCGCGCCGACCACGCCGATCGGCTCGTACGCGCTCATCGTGACGTAGTCGCCGCGCGCGGGCGTGATCGACTCCTCGGCGGTCTCCACCGCGGCCGCGGTGTAGCGGAACGTGCCGGCGGCGCTGGCCACCAGGGCGCGGGTCTCGGCGAGCGTCTTTCCGGTGTCGGCGGTCTGGAGCGCGGCGAGCTCGTCGGCCGCTTCGTCGATCAACCGGGCGACGCGGTGCAGGAGTTCGGCGCGCCGGTGCGGCGGCAGCTCCCGCCAGCGCGGGTCGGCCGCGGCGCGGGCCGCGGCGTCGGCCGCCTCGGCGACCTCCTCGGCGGTGACCGCGTGCACGGTGGTGAGCACGCGCCCGGTGGCCGGGTCGACGGTCGGGGCGGGGGCGCCCGCGCCGCGTCGCCACCGGCCCCCGATGCGTGCCTCGTCGGCCGGGATGCGAAGCATGAGGAGCCTCCCTCTAGGCACTTGAGTAAGTGCTGGAAATCTAAGGGCTTAAATATCTTCGACGCAAGACCCGGCCGCCGGTTCTTTCCACGCTCAGACCCTTGACGCAGTCAGGGAGAGGGGCGGTACAACTTAAGCGCTTAGAAACTTTGCGCTAACTCGCCCCCGGTCTCGGGACGTCGAGACCCCGCTCCCGTCCCCTCATCGCCGCGGAGTACCTGCATGACGCTCAACGCTTCGGACGCCGCACAGGACCACGCCGTCCTGACCGCGCGCGCCGCGATCGCCGCCCGTTTCGAACGACTGCCCCTGTGCCGCTGGCACGTCACCGTCCGCCTCATCGTCGGCGCCGTCACCTTCTTCGAGGCCTTCGACCAGCTCCTGATCGCCTACGCCCTGCCCGAGCTGCGCCACGAGTTCCACCTCGGCACCTCGGGGGCCACCCTGCTGCTCACCGTGGGCTCGATCGGCATGCTGATCGGCGCCCTGCTCTCCGGGCGGCTCGCCGACCGCGTCGGCCGGGTCAAGGTGATCGCGATCTGCGTCGCGGTCTCCAGCGCCGCGAACCTCGCCCTGGCCGCGGCGCCCTCCCTGGAGCTCTTCACGGGCCTGCGTTTCGTCCAGGGCCTGGCCATCGGCGGCGAGGTCCCGGTGGCCGCCACCTTCATCGCCGAGATCACCCGCAGCCACCGGCGCGGCCGCTTCGTGCTCCTGTACGAACTGGTCTTCCCCGCGGGACTCACCGTCGGCGCCCTCGTCGCCGCCTGGGTGGTGCCGATGCTCGGCTGGCGCTGGATGTACGCCATCGCCGCACTGCCCGGGCTGCTCTGCATCCTCGTCCAGCGCAAGGTGCCCGAGTCGCCTCGCTGGCTCGCCGACCACGGCAGGACGGACGAGGCCGCCGAGGTGATGACCGGCATCGAGAGGGAGGTCGAACGCGTCACGGGGAAGCCGCTGCCGCCGGGGCCCGACGCGGCGCCCGAGCCGGTGCCGACCGCCACCGCCACGGAGACCGCCACCGCCCCGGAGACCGCCACCAGCGGCCTGCGCGGCCTGTTCACCGGCCGCTACCGCCGCCGCACCCTGGTCATCGGCGTCCTCTGGTTCACCGGCTACTTCGTCAACTACGGCATCACGTCCTGGCTGCCGACGATCTACCAGAACCGCTACGACCTGTCCCTCTCGGACGCGCTCCTCTACTCCACCGTCACGTCCTGCGCGGGCCTGCTCGGCTGTCTCGTCGCCGCGCTCACCGTCGACACGGCGGGACGCAGGCGCGTGATCACCGGCTGTCTCGGCGGGGCCGCCGCGATGCTGCTCGTCCTCGCGTTCCTCGGTGCCGACACCCCGGTCGAGGTGCTGATCTGGACCTCGCTCGCGGCGGTCTTCTTCTTCGGCTCCAACATCTGTCTGTACCTGTACACGCCCGAGCTGTTCCCCACCCGCATGCGGGCGCTCGGCAGCAGCGTGGGCGGTGCGATGAACCGGCTCGGCGTGATCCTGGGCCCGATCGTGGTGGGCGCGGTCTACGCGGACGGCAGCGTCTCGACCGTGTTCGTGATGCTGGGCGCGGTGGCCGTGGTGGGCGCCGTCGTCGCGGCGCTCGGCGCGGAGGAGACGGCGGGGCGGCGCCTGGAGGAGGTGTCCCCCTGACGCCGGCCCCACCGTCTGCGGCGGCGGTCAGCCGAAGCGTTCGATCCTGATCCGGTCGACCGGCTGGCCGCCCGCCACGAGCAGCCGCGACGCGTGCTCCGCGAAACCGTTGGAGCCGCAGACGTACGCCTCCCAGCCGCCCTCGGGCTGCCCGTCCGCACCCAGGAAGGGCGCCAGATGGGCGGCGTTCAGGCGTCCCTCGGTGCGGGTCAGGACGGCCGTGGTCTCCTCGGCGTACTCGGCCGCGTAGATCAGGTCCTGTCGGGTGCGCGCCGAGACGACCAGGCGCAGCGGCAGGTCGAGCCCGGCGGCCCGGTGGTGGCGGACCATCGACATCAGCGGCACCACGCCGGAACCCGCGCCGAGCAGCAGCGCGGGCCGGTCGCCGGGCCAGGCGAAGAACCCGGACAGCGGCCCGCGCACCTCGACCGTGTCGCCGACGCGGGCGACGGTGTGCAGGTGTCCGGAGACCTCACCGCCCGGCACGTGGTCCAGGGTCAGCTCGATCTCGCCGCTGCCGTCGGGCGCCGACGCGATCGAGTAGTGCCGCTGGGCGACGTAGCCGTCCTCGGCGGTGAGCCGCAGCATGAGGTGCTGGCCCGGCAGGTGGCCCTGCCACTCGGGCACCTTGAGGCGGAACGTGGAGACGGCAGGGGTCTCCGCGCGGATCTCCAGGACGGTCGCGCGCTGCCAGGTGGCCGCGGCGCGGTTGCTGACCGCGATGCGCCCCGGCACGGCGAACCGGCTCGGCGGCACGAAGCCCTCGGAGGTGGGGAGTGCGTCAGTCACCGGAGTAGCGCTCCTCCGCCCACGGGTCGCCCCGGTGGTGATAGCCGTTCTGTTCCCAGAAGCCGGGCTCGTCGTGGTCCAACAGGCGCAGCCCGGCGACCCACTTGGCGCTCTTCCAGAAGTAGAGGTGCGGGACGATGAGCCGGGCGGGCCCGCCGTGCTCGGCGGGCAGCGGCCCCTCCTCGTACTCCCAGACGATCCACGCCTTGCCGCCCGTCACGTCGGCGAGCGGCAGGTTCGTGGTGTAGCCGGTGTGGGAGTACGCGACGACGTGTGTGGCGCCGGGCAGCGGGCCCGCTGCCGCCAGGAACGCGTCCAGGCTCACCCCGCCGAAGCGCACCCCGAACTTGGACCAGCTGGTCACGCAGTGGATGTCGCCCCGGTACTCGGACGCGGGCAGCGCGTGCGCCTCGTCCCAGGTCCAGGTGTGCGGCGTCGTGACGAGCCCGTCGACGCGGAACGTCCAGTCCGCGGCGGTCAGTTGGGGCGTCACCTCGGCGGACAGCACGGGCCAGCCGTCGCGCGCGTCGTACTGCCCGGGAGGCAGCCTCGGGTCGCGGTCCGCGGCGCGGGCGCGGCCCGTGAAGCCGCGGGTCGGCGCGAAGTCGGTGTAGCGGCTCATGCCGTGCTCGTCTCCGGTTCGGCGGCCGCCGCCTCGGCCAGGTCCCGCAGCACCGCGGCCTCGTCCAGCGTGCGCAGGGCGCGGTCGCGCATCAGGACGCGCCCCTCGACGACCGTGTCCCGGACGTCGGAGGCCGCCGCCGCGTACGCGAGCGTCGACCACGGGTCGTGCCGGGGCAGCAGATGCGGCCGGTCCAAGTCGAGGACGATCAGGTCGGCGCGCTTGCCCGCCTCGAGGGAGCCGAGCCGGTCGCCGAGGCCGAGGGCGCGCGCCGACTCGATGGTCGCCATCCGCACGGCCTGCTCGGCACCGACCGCCGTCGGGTCGCCGCCCGCCTTGTGCACCAGCGCGGCGATCTTCACCGCGCCGAGCAGGTCGAGGGTGTTGGAGGACACCGCGCCGTCCGTGCCGAGGCCGACCGTGACGCCCGCGTCCAGGAGCTCGGGCACGCGGGCGATGCCGCAGCCCAGCTTGAGGTTGGAGACCGGGCAGTGCGCGACGGGCGTGCCGGTGCGGGCCAGGGTCGCGATCTCGGCGTCCGTGAGGTCGACGGCGTGCGCGAGCAGGGTGTCGGGGCCGAGCACGCCCAGCGAGTCGAGCAGCTCCACGGGGCGCATGCCGTGCTGCGCCACGACGTTCTCGACCTCGGCCGCGTTCTCGGACGCGTGGATGTGGAGGAGCGCGCCGTGCTCCCTGGCGAGCGCGGCGATCTCGGTGAGCTGCGCGGGATTCAGGGTGTACGCGGAGTGCGCGCAGACCACCGGGCGGGTGCCGGGCGCGGGGACGTACGCCTTGAGGTGCGCGGTCGCCCACTCCAGGCGCTCGGCGTAGGGCTTGCCGTCCGGCGGGCCCGGCACGTCCATGAAGGTGGGGCCGGTCAGGAGGCGCCACCCGGCCTCGCGGGCGGCGGCCTCGGCGGACTCGTGGAACCAGAACATGTCGAGCGCGGTGGTGACACCGCCGCGCACGGACTCGGCGATCGCGGCCCGCATCGCGGTCGCCACCGTCCCGGGCGACAGGATCGCGGCCTCGCGCGGCACGACCCGCTCCAGGAAGCCCTGGAGGGTGACGTCGTCGGCGATGCCCCGCATCAGGTTCATCGCGAGGTGCGTGTGCGTGTTGATCAGGCCCGGCAGGACGAGGCAGCCGCGCGCGTCGATCTCCTCGGCGGCCTCGTACGTCGCGCGGAGCCGGTCGGCGGGTCCCACCTCGACGATCCGGCCCGCGCGGACGGCGACGGCGCCGTCCGGCACGAGGGTGCCCGCGTCGTCGACGGTCAGGACGTCGCCGCCGTGCACGAGCAGGTCCATGGCGCCGCCCCGGTCCTGGGCGGGCAGGTCAGTGGCGTACATCGGATCCGTTCTCGGGGTCGGGGGTGGCGGTCAGCGCTCGGCCGAGGCCAGCAGGCGCAGCGCGTCCAAGGTTATCCGGGCGCCCCGCTCGACCCCTTCGGCGACCACGTTGCGGTGCGGGTCGTACCCGCCGGTCGCCTCGGTGTCGACGAGCTCGTCGGCGTTGGCGCCGTCCACGACCAGGGCGCCGCCCGCGGTCAGGCCGTGCGTGGAGGCGAAGACGTAAAGGGCGGAGAGCTCCATCTCGATGGCGGCGATGCCCGCCGCCGCGTACGCCTCGCCGGGCAGCGGCAGGAAGCCCGGCTGGAAGGCGGCCCGCGTCCAGACCACCCCGCGGTGGTACGGCGCCTCGGCCGCCCGCGCCGCGCGCTGGAGCGCGAGGACCGCCTCGGGGGCCGAGAACGCCGGGTACTCGGCGGGGATCAGCTGCTGCGTGACCCCGTCGTCGCGCACCGCCGCGTCCGCGATGACCAGGTCGCCGTCGCGGATGCCGGGGCGGATCGCGCCCGCGGTGCCGAGCCGGATCAGCGTGCTGACACCCGCCTCCGCGAGCTCCTGGAAGAGCAGGATCGCGCCGGGCGCGCCGACGCCGTGCGAGGCGACGACCACGTCGGTGCCCTGCCAGCTGCCGGTGAAGACGCGGTACTCGCGGTGGTAGGACACCTCCTTGGCGTCAAAGAGGAGATCGGCGACGGCGGCCGCGCGGCCCGGGTCACCGACCACGACCGCCCGCGCGGGCAGCCCGGCCCGGGGCACGCGGGTGATGGGCAGGGTGTCGGTGGACGTCGTCATGAGGAGGCTCCTACCAGGGGCTCGGGACGCTTGCGGCGCTTGCGGCGCGCCGTGGACAGGAAGAGGGCGACCAGGGTCACCACATAGGGGGCGGCGTCGGTGGCCTGCTGTGGCAGACCGTTGCCCTGGAGCCGGAAGCCGACCGCCTCCGCGACGCCGAAGAGCAGCGCGGCGAGCAGCACCCCGACCGGCAGGGCCCGGCCCAGCATGACCGCGACCACGGCGATCCAGCCGCGGCCCGCCGTCATGTTCTCCGAGAACAACGTGACGTTGCCGAGGGCTAGTTGGGCGCCCGCGAGCCCGCACAGCAGCCCGCTGGTGAGCACGGCGGCGTACTGGTACTTCGCCGGGCTCACCCCCAGCGTCGCGGCCGCGTCGGGCGCCTCGCCGACCCCGCGGAGCCGCAGCCCCCAGGGATGGCGCGCGAGGAACACGGCGGCGACGGCGACGGCCGCCCACGAGAGGTACACGAGGGCGGAGTGGCCGGACAGGACGGGGCCGAGGAAGCCCAGGTCGATGCCGCCGAGGCCCGCGAGCCCGGGATCGGAGAAGGTGCCCTGCACGCCGAAGACCGTACGCAGCAGGAACCCGGTCAGGCCGACCGCGAGCAGATTGAGCGCGACGCCGAGCACGACGGCGTCCCCGCGCAGGGTGATGGTGCCCACGGCGAGGATCATCGCGTACGCCGCCGAGGCGAGGGCACCGAACAGGACACCGAGCCAGGCGCTGCCGGTGAACCAGCTGCCCGCGACCGCGCTGAAGCAGCCGATCAGCATCATGCCTTCGAGCCCGATGTTGAACACGCCCGCGCGCTCGCAGATCGCGCCGCCGAGCGCGGCGAGCAGGATCGGGGTGAGGGCGAGGAGCGCCGAGTGGAAGAGCGCGGAGTCGACGGACATCAGAGGTCCCCCTCGGTGCGGACGGGCTCGTCGGCGGCGGGTCCCGGCTTCCTGGCGCGCCGCCAGGTCAGCTGGAGCCGCGCGGCGAGGAAGACGATGACGACGGCCTGGAGCACCTGCGTCAGCTCGCGCGGCACGGCGGTGGCCCGCTCCATGGCGAGCCCGCCGACGTCCAGCGCGGCGAAGAACAGCGCGGCGAGCGCCGTGCCGAGCGGCGCGGCGGAGGCGAGGAGCGCGGCGGTCAGGCCCGTCCAGGTGTGCCCGGCCGCGGTCAGCGAACCGTCGATGAAGCGGTACGGGAAGCTGAGCACGCCGATCGCGCCGACCAGCCCGGCGACGGCCCCGGACAGGCCCATCAGGCGCAGCGTGAGCCGGGGCCCCTCGATGCCCGCGTACGCCGCGAAGCGCGGGTTGAGCCCCGTCATGCGGATCTCGTAGCCGGTGGCGGTGCGGGCGTCGGCGAACAGGAAGGCGGCCGCGGCGAGCACGACGAGCACCAGGCCCACCGTGACCGTCGACGACCCGAAGGCGGGCAGCTCGACGCCCTCGGGAAGCCGCCGGGTCTGCGGCAGGCTCGACCCCTCCTCCTTCAGCGGGAAGCGCGCGAGATAGGAGGCGAACGACATCGCCGGGTAGCCGAGCAGCAGGCTGCTCACCAGGAGCGGTACGCCGAACTGGTTCTGGCACACGGCGGCGAGCGCGGCGTAGGCGGCGCCCGCCAGCATCCCGGCGAGCAGCGCGGCGAGCACCGCGAGCGGGGCGGGCAGCGGGACGTAGAGCCCGGTGGCCGCCGCGGCGATGCCGCCGAGGACCAGCTGGCCGTCGCCGCCGAGGTTGAGCAGCCCGGCCCGCATCGGGATCGCGAGCGCGACGGCGAGCCCGATGATGCTGGTGCCCGTCGTCAGGGTCGACCCGATGCCGTCGGGCCCGAGCGCGCCGCTGAGCACGGAGCCGTACGCGCCGATGGGGTCGGCGCCGGTGCCGACGAGGAACAGCGCGCCGACGAGCACGGCGGCGACGACGGAGTGCAGGGCGGGGGAGCGCAGGGCGCGCCCCGCGACCGAGCGGGCCCCGGTCGCAGAATCGACGGCCATGTCAGGGGCCCTCCTTGAGGGATTCCTTGGGGGCTTCCTCGACGGATTCCTCGGCGGATACGGGGGGCTCCGGGGCGCCGCCCGCCATCGCGAGACCGAGCCGTCGCTCGTCGGCCTCGTCGCGAGGGAACTCGGCGGCGATCCCGCCTTCGAACATCACGAGGACCCGGTCCGAAAGGCCCCGGATCTCGCTGAGTTCGGCCGAGACGAGCAGGATCGCGTGACCCGCGTCGCGGTGCGCGATCAGCTGGTCGTGGATCGTCTGGATGGCGCCGATGTCCACCCCGCGGGTGGGCTGTTCGACGATCAACAGGGGCGATTCATGGGCGAGTTCACGGCCGATGACGAGTTTCTGGAGGTTGCCGCCGGAGAGCGAGCCCGCCGGGTGCCTGCTCGACGCGGCCTTGATGCCGAAGCGTTCGATCAGCACGCGCGCGTGCTCGCGCAGCCGGCCGGGCGTGAGCAGGCCGTGCCCGCGGTGGTGGCCCATGGCGAGGTTCTCCGCGATCGTCGCGGCCGGGGCGGTGCCGACCGCCGTGCGGTCCTCGGGGACGTACGCGAGGCCCGTCGCGCGGCGCCGCGCCGCCGACGCGTCCGTGACGTCCTCGCCGGTGAGCGTGACCCGGCCCGCGCCCACGGGGCGCAACCCCGCGACGGCCTCGACCAGTTCGGACTGGCCGTTGCCCGCGACGCCCGCGATGCCGACGATCTCCCCGGCGCGCACGTCGAACGACACGTCCCGCACGGCGTCCGTCGTCAGGCCGGTGACCGAGAGGACCGCCTCGCCGGGCGAGCCCGCAGGATGCATCCGGTCGAGCTCCACCGCGCGCCCGGTCATGGCCGCCGCGATGCCGTCCGCGCTCGTCTGCGCGGTCCGCAGCCGCGCGGCGACCCGCCCGTCGCGCAGCACCGTCACGGAGTCGCTGCCCTCCATGACCTCGCGCAGCTTGTGCGTGACCAGGAGGACGGTGCGGCCCTCGTCCGTGAGGGAGCGGAGCACGCGGAAGAGTCCGTCGGCCTCCGCGGGCGTGAGCACCGCCGTCGGCTCGTCGAGGATGAGCGTACGGGCGCCCCGGTAGAGGAGTTTGAGGATCTCCACGCGCTGGCGCACGCCCACCGGCAGGTCCGCGACCTTCGCCGTCGGATCCACGGCGAGCCCGTGCTCGTCGGCGAGCGCCGCGACCCGGCGCACCGCCTCCGCGCGATCGGTGAGACCGAAGCGGCGCGGTTCGGCGGCGTACACGACGTTCTCGGCGACCGTGAACGAAGGGAACAGCTTGAAGCTCTGGTGGACCATCCCGAGCCCGGCCGCGATCGCCTCGCTCGGGCTCGCGAAGGACACCTCGCGCCCGTCGAGCAGGATCTGCCCCGCGTCAGGGCGGTGCAGCCCATACAGGACGGACATCAGCGTGGACTTGCCCGCGCCGTTCTCGCCCATCAGGGCGTGGATCTCGCCGCGCCGCACCGTCAGGTCCACCCGGTCGTTGGCGAGCGTGCCGGGGAACTCCTTGGTGATGCCCCGCAGTTCGACGGCGGGTGTGCCGCCGGTGTCCTCAGGCGGCGGGGTCATCGACGGTCAGCTTCCCGGCGACGATGTCGTCCCGCAGTTCCTCGACGCGCTGGAGCACGTCCTTGTTGGCGGGCTTCGCGATCAGGCACGCCGAGTCCGCGACGCCCGGCTCCAGGCCGGTCAGCGACATGCCGCCCTCCTTCAGGCCGTACGACACGGTCGTGCCGCCCTTGCCGTCCAGGATCTGCGCGATGCCCTTCTCCACGGCGACGTCGGTCTTCTTCAGGACGTTGTCGACGACCACGCCGGGGTTGCCCACGCACTGGTTGGCGTCGACGCCGTACGCCTGGAAACCCTTGCCCTTGGCGGCCTGGAACACGCCCGTGTTGCCGCCCGCCGCGGCCGCCATCACCTGGTCGGCGCCGCCCGAAGCGAGCGTCGCCGCCTGGTCCTTGGCGCGCGCCGCGTCGTTGAACGGCGACTGCCCGCCGACGAACAGCGTCCGGGAGGTGACACCGGGCCGCACCTTCTTCGCGCCCGCCGCGAACGGCTCGCTGTAGCGCCGGAACTGCGGGGTGTCGAGCACGTCGACCGCGCCGACCTTCTTGCCCTTGGTGAGCAGCCCCGCCTCCGCGCCCGCGAGGTAGACCGCCTCGTGCTCGCGGAAGACGGCACAGGTGACGTTCTCGTACGTCTTCTTGGTGCACGCGTCGACGAGCAGGAACTGCTGCTTGGGATGCGCCTCCGCCTGCTGCGCCACGATGTCCGCGAACTCGAAGCCGACCAGCGCGATGACGTCGGGCGCCGAGTCCACGGCCGAGGCGACGTTCTGCTGCCGCGAGTCGTTGTCGCTGCTCTGGAACACCTTCTGCGAGCCGCCCTGCGCTGTCGCCGCCGCCTTCACCCCGGCGACGGCCAGCTTGAGGAACTCGTTCTGGGCGACGGGGTCGGGCGTGACGAGCGTGAACGCCTTCCCCTTCGCCCCCTTGCCCGCGTCGTCGTCCTTGGCCGCGGCGTTGCAGCCGGTCGCGAGGAGGACGGCGCCGACGGTCGCGGCGGTGAGTCTCAGTGACGTACGCGTACGCAGGGACATGGGATCGCCTTCGTGGAGGCGCCCGGGGCGGGACCCGGGCGGAGACAGGAGAGTCGTACGTGCGGTGCGAGTGTCGCGCTCAGCGACAACAGCGGCGACAGCGGCACATTCGGCGGCCGCAGGACACGGTGGGGCAGCGCGTCGCGTCCGCTTTCGCGGTGATGATCGCGGTCATGGCTGTCCTCCTCGCACCGTGGATCGGATCGATCTGTCCTGGGTGGCGGTGAGGGTAACACCGGATTTCGGACAGCCGCACGAACGTCTCGAAATGTGGTTCGAGCATGTCAGGTACGGTGACGGCACCCCTCCTCCCGTGGCCGGAATCGCCCCCCTTCATTCGGAGTTGAGCCCATGAACCACCAGGAACTGCGCGCCGTGACGTGGACGGCGGCCGCGGAGGACGGCCGTCCCGCCCTGTCCCTCATCGACCAGACGGCGCTCCCGCACACTCTGGAGCGCCTCGCCGTCACCACGGTCGACGGCCTCGTCGACGCGATCGTGAGCCTCGTCGTGCGCGGCGCCCCCGCGATCGGCGCCGCGGGCGGGTACGGGGTGGCGCTCGCCATGGCGCAGGCCGAGCGCGAGGGCTGGGACCGCGCGCGCCTGGACGCCGAGGTCGCACGGATCCGCGCGGCCAGGCCCACCGCGGTGAACCTCATGGTCTGCGTCGACCGCGTCGCGCCCCGCATCGGCGAGGGCCTGCCCGCGGTGCTCGCCGAGGCCGACGCGATCGTCCGCGAGGACCTGGCGGCCAACCGCGCGATGGGCGCGTACGGCGCGGACTGGCTCCTCAAGCGGGTGGCTGCCGCCGGGGAGCGCCCGCTGCGCATCCTCACCCACTGCAACACCGGCGCCCTCGCCACGGCGGGCTGGGGCACCGCGCTGGGCATCATCCGCGAACTGCACGCCAGGGGCCGGATCGAGACGGTCTACGCCGACGAGACCCGCCCGCTCCTCCAGGGCGCGCGCCTCACGGCCTGGGAGCTCGCCCAGGAGGGCATACCGCACTACGTCCAGGCGGACGGCGCGGCGGCGGGCACCATCCTGCGCGGCGAGGTCGACGCGGCGATCGTCGGCGCGGACCGCGTCGCCGCCAACGGCGACACCGCCAACAAGGTCGGCACGGTGGGCATAGCCCTCGCGTGCGCCTACGCGGGCATCCCCTTCGTGGTGGCGGCACCCACGACCACGGTCGACCTGACCACGCCGTCGGGTGACGCCATCCACATCGAACTCCGGGGCGAGGACGAGGTGGTGGAGTGGGCGGGCATCCGCACCGCTCCCGCGGCATCCCGCGGCCACAACCCGGCGTTCGACGTGACGCCCGGCTCCCTGGTGACGGCGCTCGTCACGGAGCAGGGCGTACGGGAGGTGGCGGCGGGGGAGTTGCCGGTGGTGGGCCCGTCCGGCGCTTGAGCGGACTACCCGCGCGCGGCCAGCGCGGCCAGGGCCTCCGCGACCGGGGCGGGATCCAGCGGCCCGACGTGTGACGCCCCGGGGAAGTCGCGTACGCGGAACCTGTTGCCCGGCGTGGCCGCGTCCGCCTCGGCGATCATCCTGTCCTGGAGCGCGGTGGCGATCGTCCGGTCGTTGCCGAACCGCAGGTAGGTGCGGGGCAGACGGCCCCAGGTGCCCGCCCGGCCGACCGCTCGGCCCGCGTACGCGGCGACCGGCTCGTCGGTCTGCATCTCGGCCAGGATCCGGCGGAACTCGGCGTCGGGGTAGTCCGCGCAGATCATCTCCTTCAGGAGGGCGAGAGCGTGGCTGTCACCCGTCCGGAAGTTCAGCCGCAGGACGCCGATGCGGTCCAGGTCGCCCATCGCCAGCTCGACCGGGCTGACGGCGTTCGCGTTCTCGGGCGCCGCCGTGCAGGCGTCCGCGGTGGGCAGGGCGCGGCTCGGGCAGAAGGCCGCCATGTAGCAGATGTGGTGCAGCAGGTGCGGGACGGCGTCGGCGACGCGGCTCACCGACACGCCGCCCAGGCTGTGCCCGACGAGCACCACCGGGCCGTTGCGCGCCGCCCGCCGCACGATGCCCGTGACGCGCGCCTCGTAGTCGTCGAGGTCGAGGCCCTTCAGCGGGGACGGCTCGACCGCCAGTGCCGCGAGGTCCTGGCGCTGGTACGACTCCGGCACGAAGGCCTCGGCGCCGTGCCCGGGCTGGTCCACCATGACCGCGCGGTGCCCGCGCAGCGTCAGCTCCCGTGCGATCGGCATCCAGAACGCGCCCGCGCTGTGGGTGCCGTGCACCAGCACGTAGGTGGTGGGCCCGCGACGCGGGGCCGCGGCGGCCGGAGAGGCGCCGAGCCCGGTGGCCAGCGCCGCGCCCCCCACCGCGAGTCCGAGCCCGCGTAACGCGGCCCTCCTGGTGGCACCCGTCCGGTCCTGAGCCTGTTCTTCGTTCCCGGTATTCGTCATGAGCACGACGCTACGAAGGGGCCGCGCCGCCTGCCAGAGGCCCAGCACCCCTTCAGAGGTGGGGCCAGCTCCACTCTCCTCGGAGGCGGGGCCGGCTCCACCCTCTCAGCGCCGCGCCAACTCCAGTTCGAGGAGCCACTCCACGACCTCGGCCCGGTGCCGCGCCTCACGGGCGTCGGCGCCCCACACGTAGATCCCGTGCCCGGCCACGACGACCGCGGGCATCCCCGGGGCCAGCGCCGCTTCGAGCCGGTCCCCGAGCACCGTCATGTCCTGGCTGTTCGCGATCACCGGCAGCGTCACCGAGACCTCGTGCGTCGGATGCCCGAGCCCCTTCAGCATCTCCAGGCCCTCGAACACGAGCCCCTCGGGGGACCGTTGCCCCATGACCACGGACGCCACCGTGTGGACGTGCACCACGGCGCCCGCGCCGGTGAGCCGCGCCACGCGCGCGTGCAGCGCGGCCTCGGCGGACGGCCTGCCGGGGCCGACCGCGGCCCCCGCCCCGTCCGTGAGCACCACGTCGGACGACGTCAGTTCGCCCTTGTCCCGGCCGCTCGCCGTCACGGCGAGCCGCAGCGGATCACGGGAGAGGACGAGCGACAGGTTCCCCGACGTGCCCCGCATCCAGCCGAACGACGCGAACCGCGCGGCCTCCGCGGCGAGCACGGCACCCGCCTCCTCCAGATCGGCAGCGGTAACGGCGCTGACGGAGGTGACGGCGGTGGTCCCGGTCATGAACTGCTCCAAGTCCGCGACCACCGGATGGTCGCCGAAGTCGGCGTCGGCGTACGGCTCCCCGGCCCTGCGCACCCCGACCGCACGCCAGCCCGCGGCCCGCGCCGCGTCCAGCTCGCCGGGCCGGTCGGAGAGGAAGAGCAGCCGCTCGGGGGCGACGCCGGTGGACGAGGCGATCTTCCGGTAGGAGTCCGCCTCCTGCTTGGGCCCCGCGTTCTCGGTGTCGTACAACCCGCTGACGAGACCGAGCAGATCGCCCTCGGGGGAGTGCGCGAACCACGCGCGCTGCGCGGCCACCGAACCGGACGAGTAGACGTAGAGCCGCACCCCGTCCGCGTGCCAGCGCCGCAGCACCTCGATGACGTCGGGGTAGAAGTGCGAGACGAGGTCACCGCGGGCGAAGCCCTCCGCCCACAGGATGCCCTGCAACGTCTTCAGGGGCGTCGCCTTGCGGTCCTCGTCGACCCACCGGCCGAGGATCTCCTCCACGCGCGCGGCGTCCGCGTCGGGCTCACCGGCCTCGGCCCGCACCTGCGCGACGGCCCGCGCCACCTCGGGCTCCGCGCCCCGCGCGGCGAGGAGCGCGCCGAAGCGTGCGCGCGCGTACGGGTACAGCACGTCCACCACGAACCCCGTGGCGCTCGTGGTGCCTTCGATGTCGAGCACCACGGCGTCCACGGCGTCCACGTCGAACCGGCCGGGCTCCACGCTCACGCGGCGTACCCCGCGTGGATCTCGTCGAAGTCGGGGAAGCGCTCCGCGATCGGGCTGCCCGTGAAGTTCCCGATCCAGCCGTCCTCCTCGTGGAAGAAGCGGATCGCGGTGAACGCGGGCGACGTGCCCATGTCGAACCAGTGCGTCGTGCCCCGCGGCACCCCGAGCAGGTCGCCCTTCTCGCAGTACACGGCGTGCACTTCGCCCGCCACGTGCAGATAGAAGATCCCGGCGCCCGCGACGAAGAAGCGCACCTCGTCATCGTCGTCGTGGGTGTGCTCGGCCAGGAACTTCTGCCGGGCGGCCGCGGCCTTCGCGGGCCACTGCGGGTCCTCGCTCGGGTGGAGCGCCACGACGTCCACGGTCCGGAAGCCCTCTTCGGCGTTGAGCTTGTCGATCTCCGCGCGGTAGGCGGCGAAGACCGTGTCGCTGTCCGCGTCGGCCGGCACGTCCTCGCGCACCGGCCACTGCTCGTAGCGCACGCCTATGGGGGCCAGCGCGGCGGCGATCTCCACCGGGTCCGAGGTGCGCCGCACTAGGGACTCGGGGCCGGTCTCCGGCCAGGTCGTCAGGAGGGTCATTGATCACTCCAGGGCAGGTCAGGGCTGTTCTTCGGATCGTAGCTCCCGGTGCGGACACGTCACGGGGTGTCCCACAGCGTGGACGGCGCGGCCCTGCGCACCACCGGCGCGATCTCCTGCGCGAACCGCTCCAGGGTCTCGATCTGCTCGGCGGGCGCGAGCCCGAAACCGTCCACCGTGATCGACTGCAGATCGTGCCCGTACACCTCGTGGTAGCCGAGGATCTTGTCGATGATCTGCTGCGGGGAGCCGATGAGTTGGGGCCCGTCCGCGATCGCGTCCTCGATCGTGCGGAAGGGCGTGTTGTACCCCGCCTTTCCCGCCAGATCGGGCCGGAAGGACTGCGCGACCTTCGCCTCGTACAGCTCCTTGTAGCGGGCGACGGCCTGCTCCGCCGTGTCCGCGATGAGCAGCCCGCCCGAGCCCGCCGCGACACGGGCGCGGGCCGGATCGTGGCCGTACGCCTCGAAGCGCTCGCGGTAGTGGGCGATCAGCGACGCGTACGCCGAGCGCGGCTGGACGGCGTTGGCCGTGAACAGCGGATCGCCGTGCTTGGCCGCGAGCTCGGGGGAGTTGAGGGAGGTCGCCGAGCCGTGCCAGACGCGCGGCGCCCCGTCGTAGGGACGCGGCACCGTCGTCACGTTCTTCAGCGGCGGCCTGAACTCGCCCTCCCAGTCGACGTTCTCCTGCGTCCACAGGCGCCGCAGCAGCTCGTACTTCTCGCGCTGCAGGTCCCACTGCCGCTCCTCGTCGAGCCCGAACAGGTCGAAGTGCCCGGCCTCCGCCCCCTTGCCGACGACGAGTTCGACGCGGCCGCGCGAGATCTGGTCGAGGGTCGCGTAGTCCTCAGCGACCCGCACCGGGTCGAGGATCGCGACGACGGTGACGCCGGTGAGCAGCCGGATGCGGGAGGTGCGCGCCGCGATCGCGCCGAGCACGACCGTCGGGCTCGACGACAGGAAGGCGCCCGCGTGCCGCTCGCCCACGGCGTACGCGTCGTAGCCGAGGCGCTCGGCGGCCACCCCGACCTCGATCACCTCGTCGAACCGGTCGGCGGGGGAGGGGAGTCGGCCTGTCAGCGGGTGCGGGGCGTGGGAGATGAGGGAAAGCACCTGGAACTTCATGCCTTCAAATGTGCGCGCGGAACGTTGCGGCCCTGTGGCGGCGGTGTGGCATGAGCAGGGGCACGGGGCGGGGCACGGGGCGGGGCATGAGTAAGGGGCGGCCGCCCATGGCGACCGCCCCTTACCAGGGCCTCAAGGAGAGGTGCGTCGGGTGTGTCAGCCCTTCTTGCCCAGCAGGTCCTCGACCTTGCCGCGGACCTCGTCCGTCGCCAGGCCGCGGATCGTCAGCGTCGTACGACGGCGCAGCACGTCGTCCGCCGTCTCGGCCCACTCGTTGTCACGGGCGTAGACGACCTGCGCCCAGATCTCCGGGGCGTCGGGGTGGACGCGCTCGGCGAGCTCCGGGTTTTCGTTCGCAAGCCGGGCGATGTCGAAGGAGAGCGAGCCGTAGTGCGTCGCCAGGTGCTTGGCGGTGTCGGCGGCCATGCGCGGACCCGGTGCCGGGCCGTCCACCAGGAGACGGTGGGCGACGGCGCGCGGGTTGGCGATGCCGGGCAGCGGCAGCTTCTTCGGCAGCGAGGAGATCGGCTCGTAGTCGTCGCCCAGCGGGTGGCCCGGCAGCGACTCCAGCTTCTTCATGATCGTCCGGCCGATGTGGCGGAAGGTCGTCCACTTGCCGCCCGCGATCGACAGCATGCCGCCCGCGCCCTCGGTGACGACCGTCTCGCGCTTGGCCTTCGAGGTGTCGCCGGGACCGCCGGGCAGGACCCGCAGACCCGCGAAGGAGTACGTGATCAGGTCGCGCGACAGCTGCTGGTCGCGGATGGAGAA
Source organism: Streptomyces formicae (assembly GCF_002556545.1). NCBI lineage: Bacteria > Bacillati > Actinomycetota > Actinomycetes > Kitasatosporales > Streptomycetaceae > Streptomyces > Streptomyces formicae. Next base: position 1,812,798 of record NZ_CP022685.1, on the reverse strand, counting down.
CGCGGCCTCGTCCAGGATCTGCGCGGTGTCGGCCTCGGTGACCTTGACGTCGGCCGGGTCGCCCTCGAACTCCTCGTCCGTGGTGCCGAGCAGGAGCATGTCCTCCCACGGCAGCGCGAACGTGATGCGGTACTTGTCGATCGGCGTGGCCAGCGCGGCCTTCCAGGGAGCGGTGCGCTTGAGGACCAGGTGCGCGCCCTTGGAGAGGCGGATGGAGGGGGCCGAGTCCGGGTTCTCCATCTTGCGCAGGTGGTCGACCCAGGGGCCGGTCGCGTTCAGCACCAGGCGGGCGTTGACGCCGAACTCGGTGCCGTCCATGCGGTCCTTGAGCTCCGCGCCCGTGACCCGGCCCTTGGTGAAGCGCAGCCCGGTGACCTCGGCGTGGTTGAGGACGGCGGCACCGGCCTCGACGGCCGCGCGGACCGTCATCAGGGCCATGCGCGAGTCGTTCATCTGGTCGTCGCCGTAGACCGCGACGGCCTTGAGGTTGTCCGTGCGCAGCTCCGGCACGTCCTGCGCGGCCTTGGAGGGCGAGAGCAGGTGGCCGACGCCGTCGCCGAACGCGGAGAGCGCCGAGTACGCGAAGACGCCCGCGCCCAGCTTGGCCGCGCCGTGCGGACCGCCCTTGTAGACGGGCAGGTAGAAGGTGAGCGGGTTCGCCAGGTGGGGGGCGACCTGACGGGACACCGCGCGACGCTCGAAGTGGTTCTCCGCCACCAGCTTCACCGCGCCGGTCTGCAGGTAGCGCAGACCGCCGTGGAGGAGCTTGGAGGAGGCGGAGGAGGTGGCGCCGGCGAAGTCACCGGCGTCCACCAGGGCCACCCGCAGGCCCGACTGCGCGGCATGCCAGGCAGTGGAGATGCCCAGGATTCCGCCGCCGATCACCAGGAGGTCGTACGTCGCCTTGGAAAGCTGCTCCCGGGTCTCGGCGCGGCTCGCCACTCCAAAAGCAGCACGTGAACCGGCAGCCGGATGCGTCCCGAGGGCAGGGACGCTCTGCAGGGTGGTCATTGTCTTACTCCTCGCCACTCTCATCGAGCCAACCCATGGACCGCTCGACGGCCTTGAGCCAGCTCTTGTACTCACGGTCGCGGGTGTCCGCGTCCATGTGGGGGGTCCATTCCGCGGCCCGGCGCCAGTTGGCGCGCAGCTCGTCGGTGGAAGACCAGAAGCCGACGGCGAGCCCGGCGGCGTAGGCGGCACCGAGGCAGGTCGTCTCGGCCACCATCGGGCGCACCACGGGTGCGTCGAGGAAGTCCGAGAGGGTCTGCATCAGCAGGTTGTTGGAGGTCATGCCGCCGTCGACCTTGAGGGCCGCGAGCTCGACGCCGGAGTCCTTCGTCATGGCGTCGGTGATCTCACGGGTCTGCCAGGCCGTGGCCTCCAGGACGGCGCGCGCGATGTGCGCCTTGGTGACGTACCGGGTCAGACCGGTGATCACGCCGCGGGCGTCGGAGCGCCAGTACGGGGCGAACAGACCGGAGAAGGCCGGTACGAAGTAGGCGCCGCCGTTGTCCTCGACCGACGACGCGAGCGTCTCGATCTCCGCGGCGGAGTTGATCAGGCCCATCTGGTCGCGCATCCACTGCACCAGCGAACCGGTGACGGCGATGGAACCCTCGAGGGCGTAGACCGGCTTCTGGTCGCCGATCTGGTAGCCGACCGTGGTCAGCAGGCCCGAGTACGAGTTGATGGCCTTGTCACCGGTGTTCATCAGCATGAAGGTGCCGGTGCCGTACGTGGACTTGGCCTCGCCCTCGTCGAAGCAGGTCTGGCCGAACAGGGCCGCCTGCTGGTCGCCGAGCGCGGAGGCGACGGGGATGCCGCCGAGCAGGTCGCCGAGCGGGCCGCCGGAGACCTCGCCGTAGACCTCGGCGGAGGAGCGGATCTCGGGGAGCACCTGCATCGGGACGCCGATGGAATCGGCGATGCGCTCGTCCCACTCCATCTTGTGGAGGTTCATGAGCATGGTGCGCGAGGCGTTGGTGACGTCGGTGACGTGCTGGCCGCCGTCGACACCGCCGGTCAGGTTCCAGATGACCCAGGAGTCCATGGTGCCGAAGAGGATGTCGCCCGCCTCGGCGCGCTCGCGCAGGCCCTCGACGTTGTCGAGCAGCCAGCGGGCCTTGGGCCCGGCGAAGTAGGAGGCCAGCGGCAGACCGGTCTCGCGGCGGAAGCGGTCCTGGCCGACGTTGCGCCCGAGCTCCTTGCAGAGCGCGTCGGTGCGGGTGTCCTGCCAGACGATGGCGTTGTGCACCGGCTCGCCGGTGTTCTTGTCCCACAGCAGCGTGGTCTCACGCTGGTTGGTGATGCCGATCGCCTTGATGTCGTCGCGGGTGATCCCGGCCTTGGAGACGGCGGAGGCGACGACCTCCTGGACGTTGGTCCAGATCTCGGTGGCGTCGTGCTCCACCCATCCCGGCTTCGGGAAGATCTGCTCGTGCTCCTTCTGGTCGACGGAGACGATCCGTCCGTCCTTGTCGAAGACGATGCAGCGGCTCGACGTGGTGCCCTGGTCGATGGCCGCGATGAAGGGGCCTGCGGTGTGTGCGTCGGTCACGGTGTGCTCCAGAAGTTCTTGCTGTGGCTCTCGGGCTCTGAGGCGTTAATCGGTCGCTGTCGCGGGTCTACTTGAACGCGACGTTGTAGAGACCGCCCGCGATGGCTCCGCCGATCAGCGGACCGACGATCGGCACCCAGGCGTACGTCCAGTCCGAGCTGCCCTTGTTCGGCAGCGGGAGCAGGGAGTGCACGATGCGCGGACCGAGGTCACGGACCGGGTTGATCGCGTAGCCCGTGGGGCCACCGAGCGAGAGGCCGATGCCGACCACGACGAGCGCGGTGATCAGGGCGCCGAGGGTGCCCAGGCCGTTGCCGCCGTCGTTCAGGCCCTGGGTCAGGATGGCGAGCACCAGGACGACCGTGGCGATGACCTCGGTCAGCACGTTCTGGACGTAGTTCCGGATCTCGGGGCCCGTCGAGAAGATGCCGAGGACGGGGCCCGCCGACGGCGCGGCCTTCTGGTCGACCATGCCCTCTTCCACCGGCTGCGCCGCGAGGATCTCGGGGTCGGTCAGGTGGGCCTTGAACTGGCCCATGTAGGCGACCCACACCAGGAAGGCGCCGATCATCGCGCCGAGCAGCTGCGAGCCCAGGTAGATCGGGACGTCGCTCCACTTGGTGCCGCCCTCGATCGCGAGGCCGAGCGTGACCGCCGGGTTGAGGTGGGCGCCGGAGACGCCACCCGCGAGATAGGCGCCGGTCAGTACGGCGAAGCCCCACCCGAAGGTGATGGCGAGCCAGCCGGCGTCCTTGGCCTTTGAGCGCTTGAGCGTGACGGCGGCGCACACGCCACCGCCCAGCAGGATGAGCACGGCGGTACCGATGGTCTCGCCGATGAAGATGTCGGAGCTGGACACCCGCGACTCCTTTGTCCTTCGTCCAGGGGAAGGCGAACCCCGGGTCCCTCCGGTGGTCCGCGACCTCAGGTGAGGTCGTTGCCGGCCCTTGGCCTTGTCACACTCTAGCGCGTAATGCCGGTAGGTGTTCGACAATGCCGACCGATGGACGCGAGTCTCGCCCTGGTGTTACTCGCTCGTCAAGAGTTCTGTTATTGAAAACACGATCGTTATTGATCGTTCCGCGTTATCGGTGATCCCGCAGCCCGACGGGGGCGCGGCCGCTGCTCAGAAGCGCCCGGCGCCCAGGTCGCGGGAGACGGCCCGCGCGCAGTCGCGCACGGCGGCGATCAGCTCGGGCCGCAGCTCCCCGTCCCTGCACACGCGCTCCACGGCGCCGGTGACGCCGACCGCGCCGACCGGCATGCGCCGCCGGTCGTGGATGGGGGCGGCGACGGAGGCGATGCCCTCCCAGGTCTCCTCGACGTCCGCCGCGTACCCGCGCGCGCGGGTCAGGTCGAGGATGCCCTCGAAACCGTCGGGGTCGGCGACGGTGTGCGCCGTGAACGTCTTGCGCTCGGCCTCCACGGCCTCGTTGTGCGCGACCGGGTCGTACGCGGAGAGGACCTTGCCGAGCGCGGTGGAGTGCAGCGGCTGCATGGCCCCCACCTCCAGGACCTGGCGGCTGTCGTCGGGCCTGAAGACGTGGTGGACGATGAGCACGCCCTGCTGGTGCAGGACGCCGAGGTGGACGCTCTCGCCGCTGGAGCGGGCCAGGTCGTCGGTCCACACCAGGGCGCGGGCCCGCAGCTCGTGCACGTCCAGATAGCTGTTGCCCAGGCGCAGCAGCTCGGCGCCCAGCTGGTAGCGGCCCGACGCGGAGTCCTGCTCCACGAAGCCCTCGGCCTGGAGGGTGCGCAGGATGCCGTGGGCCGTGCCCTTGGCCAGGTCGAGCGAGGAGGCGATCTCCGAGAGGCCGAGCCGCCGTTCACCGCCCGCGAGCAGCCGCAGCATCGCCGCGGCCCGTTCGAGCGACTGGATGTTGCGTGCCATCGCAGTCCCGACCTCCGTCCCCTCGCACCACATTCGACGTTCGACAATGCTGAACACTATCGGTCGTTGTCGACCTCCCGCTAATGCACGGACGGCCCGTGTCGTACCCCTGTGCCCTGTCAAGAGGGCACTTGAGCCAGCCTCGAACCGCACGTCCGTCCCGTGGACGCCTTCACCACGGGACCTTGGTCCCGGCTACCCTGGCCGAGTGCGCCCTCCAACAGAAGGCGCAAAGCCGACAGCCGTCGCACTCCAGGGAGCTCTTTCATGGCCTCGTCGCCAACCCCGTCGTCGCAGTCCGCGCAGGCCGTACAGGCCGCCGGGACAGTGGACTTCCCGCCCGAGAGCAGGGCCCGAGTCGAGGCCTTCCGCGAGGCCCTCGCCACCCGTGTGGTCGTGGCCGACGGCGCGATGGGCACGATGCTCCAGGCGCAGGACCCCACGCTCGAGGACTTCCAGAACCTCGAAGGCTGCAACGAAGTCCTCAACATCACCCGACCCGACATCGTCCGCTCGGTGCACGAGGAGTACTTCGCGGTCGGCGTCGACTGCGTGGAGACCAACACGTTCGGCGCGAACTTCGCCGCCCTGAGCGAGTACGACATCCCCGAGCGCAACTTCGAGCTCTCCGAGTCCGGCGCCCGCATCGCCCGCGAGGTCGCCGACGAGTTCACGGCGAGCACCGGGCAGCAGCGCTGGGTGCTCGGCTCGATGGGCCCCGGCACCAAGCTGCCGACGCTCGGCCACGCCCCGTACACGGTCCTGCGCGACGCCTACCAGATCAACGCCGAGGGCATGATCGCCGGCGGCGCCGACGCGCTCCTGGTGGAGACCACCCAGGACCTGCTCCAGACCAAGGCCGCGATCCTCGGCGCCCGCCGCGCCCTTGACGCCACCGGCGCGAACCTCCCGGTCATCTGCTCGGTCACCGTCGAGACCACGGGCACCATGCTCCTCGGCTCCGAGATCGGCGCCGCCCTGACCGCGCTGGAACCGCTCGGCATCGACATGATCGGCCTGAACTGCGCCACGGGCCCGGCCGAGATGAGCGAGCACCTGCGCTACCTCGCCCGCCACTCGCGCGTCCCGATCTCCTGCATGCCCAACGCGGGCCTTCCGGTCCTCGGCAAGAACGGCGCGCACTACCCGCTCACCGCGCCCGAGCTCGCCGACGCCCAGGAGACCTTCGTACGCGAGTACGGCCTGTCCCTGGTCGGCGGCTGCTGCGGCACCACGCCCGAGCACCTGCGCCAGGTCGTCGAGCGGGTGCGCGGCGTCGAGACGAGCCCGCGCGAGCCGCGCCCCGAGCCCGGCGCCGCCTCGCTCTACCAGAGCGTCCCGTTCCGCCAGGACACCTCGTACATGGCGATCGGCGAGCGCACCAACGCCAACGGCTCCAAGAAGTTCCGCGAGGCCATGCTGGAGGGCCGCTGGGACGACTGCGTGGAGATGGCCCGCGACCAGATCCGCGAGGGCGCCCACATGCTCGACCTCTGCGTCGACTACGTGGGCCGCGACGGCGTCAAGGACATGGCCGAGCTCGCGGGCCGCTTCGCCACCGCCTCCACCCTGCCCATCGTCCTGGACTCCACCGAACTCCCGGTGCTCCAGGCCGGACTGGAGAAGCTCGGCGGCCGCGCCGTCATCAACTCCGTCAACTACGAGGACAGCGACGGACCCGAGTCGCGCTTCACCAAGGTCACCGCGCTCGCCAAGGAGCACGGCGCCGCGCTCATCGCGCTGACCATCGACGAGGAGGGCCAGGCCCGCACCGCCGAGCACAAGGTCGCCATCGCCGAACGGCTCATCGAGGACCTCACGGGCAACTGGGGCATCCACGAGTCCGACATCCTCATCGACACCCTGACCTTCACCATCTGCACCGGCCAGGAGGAGTCGAGGGGCGACGGCATCGCCACCATCGAGGCGATCCGCGAGCTCAAGCGCCGCCACCCCGACGTGCAGACCACGCTCGGCCTCTCCAACATCTCCTTCGGCCTCAACCCGGCCGCCCGCGTGCTGCTCAACTCCGTCTTCCTGGACGAGTGCGTCAAGGCGGGCCTGGACTCGGCGATCGTGCACGCCTCCAAGATCCTGCCGATCGCGCGCTTCGACGACGAGCAGGTGAAGGTCGCGAGCGACCTCATCTACGACCGCAGGGAAGAGGGCTACGACCCCCTCCAGAAGCTCATGGAGCTCTTCGAGGGCGTCTCCACCAAGTCGATGAAGGCGGGCAAGACCGAGGAACTCCTCGCCCTGCCCCTGGACGAGCGCCTCCAGCGCCGCATCATCGACGGCGAGAAGAACGGCCTGGAAGCCGACCTCGACGAGGCCCTGACGGGCATGCCCGCCCTCGACATCGTCAACACCATCCTCCTGGAGGGCATGAAGGTCGTCGGCGAGCTCTTCGGCTCCGGACAGATGCAGCTGCCGTTCGTGCTCCAGTCCGCCGAGGTCATGAAGAGCGCGGTCGCCCACCTCGAACCGCACATGGAGAAGTCCGACGCGGAGGGCAAGGGCACCATCGTCCTGGCCACGGTCCGCGGCGACGTCCACGACATCGGCAAGAACCTCGTCGACATCATCCTGTCGAACAACGGCTACAACGTGGTCAACCTCGGCATCAAGCAGCCCGTCGCCGCGATCCTGGACGCCGCCGAGGAGCACAGCGCAGACGTCATCGGCATGTCAGGACTCCTGGTCAAGTCCACCGTGATCATGAAGGAGAACCTGGAGGAGCTCAACCAGCGCAAGATGGCGGCCGACTTCCCGGTGATCCTCGGCGGCGCTGCCCTGACCCGTGCGTACGTCGAGCAGGACCTGCACGAGATCTACGAGGGCGAGGTGCGCTACGCCCGCGACGCGTTCGAGGGCCTGCGCCTGATGGACGCCCTCATCGCCGTCAAGCGCGGCGTGCCGGGCGCGACCCTGCCCGAGCTCAAGCAGCGCCGCGTCCCGAGCAAGGCGACCGCGGCCGTCCTCGAGGCCGACGAGGACGAGGGGCCCGCCCGTTCCGACGTCGCCGTCGACAACCCGGTCCCCACGCCGCCGTTCTGGGGCACCCGCGTCGTCAAGGGCATCCAGCTCAAGGAGTACGCCTCCTGGCTCGACGAGGGCGCCCTCTTCAAGGGCCAGTGGGGCCTGAAGCAGGCACGGACCGGCGACGGACCCTCCTACGAGGAACTCGTCGAGACCGAGGGCCGCCCGCGCCTGCGCGGCTGGCTGGACGAGCTGCACACCAAGAACATGCTCGAAGCGGCCGTGGTGCACGGCTACTTCCCCTGCGTGTCCAAGGGCGACGACCTGATCATCCTCAACGACGACGGCTCGGAGCGCACCCGCTTCTCCTTCCCGCGCCAGCGCCGCGGCCGCCGCCTGTGCCTCGCCGACTTCTTCCGCCCCGAGGAGTCTGGTGAGCGCGACGTCGTCGGCTTCCAGGTCGTCACCGTCGGCTCGAAGATCGGCGAGGCCACGGCCGAGCTCTTCGCCGCCGACTCCTACCGCGACTACCTCGAACTGCACGGCCTGTCCGTGCAGTTGGCCGAGGCGCTCGCCGAGTACTGGCACGCGCGCGTGCGCACCGAGCTCGGCTTCGGCGGCGAGGACCCCGCCGACGTCGAGGACATGTTCGCCCTGAAGTACCGCGGCGCCCGCTTCTCGCTCGGCTACGGCGCCTGCCCCGACCTGGAGGACCGCGCGAAGATCGCCGAGCTGCTCCAGCCGGAGCGCATCGGCGTGCAGCTCTCCGAGGAGTTCCAGCTGCACCCCGAGCAGTCCACCGACGCGATCGTCATCCACCACCCCGAGGCGAAGTACTTCAACGCGCGCTGACGCTCCCGGGAAACCCGAGAGCGCGTTGTACGGACGAGTCGTACACTGGTCGGTCCAGCTCAGGCCGGTTCCCCTCGGGGAACCGGCCTTCTCGTCCCTCATGGAGGTGTGCCGGATGACCAGTACGGTCCCCGCGCTTGGTACTCGAACGGCCGAGGGCTCCGCCCTGCAAGGCGTCCTCCTCGACATGGACGGCACACTCGTCGACACCGAGGGCTTCTGGTGGGACGCCGAGGTCGAGGTCTTCGCCTCCCTCGGGCACGCGCTCGACGAGGCCTGGCGCGACGTGGTCGTCGGCGGACCCATGACGCGCAGCGCGGGCTTCCTCATCGAGGCCACCGGCGCCGACATCACCCTGCCCGAGCTCACCGTGCTGCTCAACGACGGCTTCGAGGACCGCATCAGCCGCTCCCTGCCGCTGATGCCCGGCGCCGCCCGGCTCCTCGCCGAACTCGCCGGGCAGCGCGTGCCGATGGCCCTCGTCTCCGCCTCCCACCGGCGCATCATCGACCGCGTGCTCGACTCCATCGGCGCCCACCACTTCGAACTCACCGTCGCGGGCGACGAGGTGGCCCGCACCAAGCCGTACCCCGACCCCTATCTGCTCGCGGCCGCGGGCATCGGCGCGGACCCCGCCAGATGCGCTGTGATCGAGGACACCGCCACCGGAGTGGCCGCCGCGGAGGCCGCGGGCTGCCGGGTGGTGGCCGTGCCGTCGGTCGCGCCCATCGCCGCGGCGGCGGGCCGCACCGTCGTCCCCTCGCTGGAACACGTCAACCTGCCTTTCCTGCAAGGGCTGATGACGTTCTGAGGGTCCGCCAGTTCCGTTCGCGACACGGTTGAAGGTGTGACGTTTCCCACGTCGATCAGGGTCGACAGTGGGGCCCTTGTGTGCCGTGACCCCTCGTGGGGCAGAGGGGGGCGTGGCATTGTGTCCCGATTGGTGGGAGCGTGCACGAAACCTTCCACTGTTGGGTTATCGGTGCGTCCGCGCCCGGTTTCGCAGCGTGATTGGCCGTATACCTCCCACCCTCTCCGGAGCTCGACTGGTGCGGACTAATCTCATCGCGAGAACATCGCCCCACCCCCCGTGCCCCACCAACCCACACCCCGCGTTGCGGGATTCACGGGATCCAAGAGCTCTGGAGAACGTCGAGCATGAACCGCAAGACTTTGGTGCTGCCGGCTGTCATAGGTCTGCTCGCCCCCGCGCTCGCCGCGTGTGGCGGTTCCGGCAGCGGAGACGGCGACGACGCGATCGCCGTCGGCACCACGGACGCGTTCGCCATCTCGAAGGAGGTCCCGGCACCCTTCGACCCGGCCTACGCCTACGACGCCGGTTCCTGGAACGTCCTGCGCCAGACCGTGCAGACGCTGATGGCCCTGCCGCGCGGCGACGGTGAACCGCAGCCCGAGGCCGCCGAGCAGTGCGGCTTCACCGACACGGGCAACGAGCGCTACGCGTGCACCCTGCGCAAGGGCCTGAAGTTCTCGGACGGCAAGCCGCTGACGGCCGCCGACGTGAAGTTCTCCATCGAGCGGGTCCGCGACATCAAGCTCAAGGACCCCAGCGGTTCGGACGGTCTGGTGTCGAACGTCGAGGAGATCGAGACCGAGGGCGACCGCGAGGTCGTCTTCCACCTCAAGACACCCGACGCGACGTTCCCGTACAAGCTGGCCACCCCCACCGCGGGCATCGTCAGCAAGGACCACTACAGCAAGAACAAGCTGCGCGACGGCTTCGAGGTGTCGGGCTCCGGCCCCTACACCGCGGAGCAGGAGGTCAAGGACGACCGCCTGGTCAAGACGGTCTTCACCAAGAACCCCGAGTACAAGGGGCAGTTCAAGCCCCAGAGCGACAAGATCGAGCTGCGCAACTTCGCGGACACCGCCGCCATGGGCAAGGCGCTCAAGGACGGCGACATCGACCTGATGACCCGCACGATGTCGCCCGAGCAGGTCAAGCAGCTCGACGCGTCCTCGGACAAGAACATCGACCTGGTCGAGATGCAGGGTCTGGAGATCCGCTACCTCGCCTTCAACACCGATGCCCCGACGGTGAAGACCAAGGCCGTCCGCCAGGCCATGGCGCAGCTCGTCGACCGAGGCGCGATCGCCTCGCAGGTGTACGGCTCGACGGCCGACCCGCTGTTCTCGCTGGTGCCGACCACCATCACAGGACACGCCAACTCGTTCTTCAACAAGTACGGCAACGCGAGCACGGCCAAGGCCCGTCAGCTCCTGGAGAAGGCCAACATCTCCACGCCGGTGAAGCTGACGCTGCACTACACGACCGACCACTACGGTCCGGGCACCAAGAAGGAGTTCGAGATCCTGCGCAAGCAGCTCAACGACTCCGGCCTGTTCGACGTGGACATCAAGGGCGTGCCGTGGAGCACCTTCCGCGCGGCCGAGCGTGACGGCAAGTACGCGGTGTACGGCATGGGTTGGTTCCCCGACTTCCCCGACGCCGACAACTTCCTCGCGCCCTTCCTCGACAAGGACAACTTCCTCGGTTCGCCGTACGTGAACCGGACCATCAACGACCAGTTGATCCCCACCTCGCGCCGCGAGGCCGACCGGCTCGCCGCGTCCAAGAGCATCCGCAAGATCCAGGACCTCGTCGCCGAGGACGTCCCGATCCTGCCGCTCTGGCAGGGCAAGCAGTACATCGCCGCGCGCGACGACATCACGGGTGTCGAGTGGGCCCTCAACTCGGCGTCGAACCTCCAGCTGTGGGAGCTGGCCCGCGGCGTCAGCGGCTGACGTTCCCATGAGGGGGCGGGCGACCTCCGCCCCCTCGGTTCCACCGAACGACCACCACATCAAAGGCACGTAAGTGAAATGTCGTAACCAGTGGCTCGCCCTCCCGCTCACCGGAGGACTGGCCGCCGCCCTGCTGACCGGATGCGGGACGGAGACGGGCGGCGCGGGGGACACGGGCGACGCGGTCGTGGTGGGGATGTCCGACGACGTCCTGGCCACCGACCCGGCAGCAGGCTACGACCCCGGGTCGTGGCTCCTCTTCAACAACGTCTTCCAGTCCCTCCTGAGCTTCCCCAAGGGCGCCACGGAGCCCGAGCCCGAGGCCGCCAAGGCGTGCGGGTTCACGGACACGGAGGCGAAGGTCTTCAAGTGCGAGCTGCGTGACGGGCTGAAGTTCAGCAACGGCAACGCGCTCACCTCGAAGGACGTCAAGTTCTCCTTCGACCGCATGCGCGCCATCAAGGACGACGCGGGCCCCGCGCTCATGTTCCCGATGCTGGACAGCGTCCGGACCCCGGACGCCAAGACCGTCGTCTTCCAGCTGAAGTACCCCGACGCGACCTTCCCCAGCAAGATCGCCTCGGGCGCCGGCTCGATCGTGGACCACCGCGAGTACGCGATGAACCGGCTGCGCACGGACGGCAAGGCCGTCGGCTCCGGGCCCTACGAGCTCGACTCCTTCGGCGAGGACCAGGCGAGGTTCTCGGTCAACTCCGACTACCGGGGCACCGCGAAGGTCAAGAACGAGGGCGTGGCGATCACGTTCTTCCACGGTGACCAGAAGGGCCTCAAGAACGCCCTCGCGAACAACGAGGTCGACCTCGCCTACCGAGGTCTCGCCGCCGCCGACATCGCCGACATCGAGCGCGACACCTCCCAGGACCTCGACATCGTCGAGGGCACCAGCGCCGAGGTGCAGCACCTGGTCTTCAACATGAAGGACCCGGTCGCGGGCAAGCTCGGCGTGCGCAAGGCCATGGCCTACCTGCTCGACAGGGACGCCCTGGTCAAGGAGGTCTACCGGGACACGGCGACGCCGCTCTACTCGATCGTCCCCGCGGGCATCGGCGGCCACAACACCGCGTTCTTCGACACCTACGGCGACCGCCCGCAGCGCGCCAAGGCCGCCTCCGCCCTGCGCGGCGACGGCATCGAGGGCAAGGTCAAGCTCACGCTCTGGTCGACGCCCTCGCGCTACGGCCCGGCCACCGACCACGAACTGCGCGCCATCGCCAAGCAGCTCAACGCCTCCGGCCTCTTCGACGCCGACGTGAAGTCGGTCGGCTTCGAGCAGTACGAGAAGGACATCGCGGCGGGCAAGTACGGCGTGTACGTCAAGGGCTGGGTGCCGGACTACCCGGACCCGGACAACTTCACGCAGCCGTTCTTCGGCAAGGGCAACGTCCTCGGCAACCGCTTCGAGAACCGCGACATCACCGGGAAGATCATTCCCGGCACCGCGCGGCAGAGCGACCGGGCCAAGACCGACAAGCAGTACGCCGAACTGCAGGACATCGTCGCGGAGCAGGTGCCGATCCTGCCGGTCTGGCAGGCCAAGCAGTACGCGGTCGCGCGCGACAGCGTCTACGGCCTCGAATCCTGCCTGGACGCCTCGACGGTGTTCCGCTTCTGGGAGATCAGCAAGGGCTGAGCCCGGCCGGGACCCCTGAACCGACGGCGAAGACGGCGAAGGCGGCCACCCCCTCGGGGGCGGCCGCCTTCGCCGTCGGTCGGTACCCGCTACTGCGCGCCGGGTCGCACCAGACCGCTCTCGTACGCGTACACCGCGGCCTGCACGCGGTCGCGCAGGCCCAATTTGGTGAGCACGTGGCCGACGTGGGTCTTCACGGTCGTCTCGCTCACGAAGAGGTCCGCCGCGATCTCGGCGTTCGACAGGCCGCGGGCCACCAGCTTCAGGACCTCGACCTCGCGCTCGGTGAGCGTGTGCAGCGTGTCGGGCACCGGCTCGTCGCCGGAGGGCAGGTGCGCGGAGTACTTGTCGAGCAGCCGACGCGTGATGCTCGGCGCGAGCATCGCCTCGCCCGCGGCGACCACGCGGATCGCCTGCACCAGCTCGTTGGCCGGGGCGTCCTTGAGGAGGAAGCCGCTGGCACCCGCGCGCAGCGCCTCCACCACGTACTCGTCGAGGTCGAACGTGGTCAGGACCAGGACCTTCGCCGGGCCGTCCCTGCCGGGCCCGGTGATCTGCCGGGTCGCCTCGACACCGTCCATCCGGGGCATGCGGATGTCCATCAGGACCACGTCGGGCTGGAGCGCCCGCACCTGGTCCAGAGCCTGCAGGCCGTCTCCGGCCTCGCCGACGACCGCGATGTCCTGCTCGGCCTCCAGAATCATCCGGAACCCGGTGCGCAACAGCGGCTGGTCGTCGACCAGTAGGACGCGGATGGCCACGTAACTCTCCTTCGCTAGGCCGGGCCCATTCTGCCCTGCTCGCCCTCGGCGGACTCGGGCACCCTCACCGGAAGGGGATACGGCGGGGGAGTCCCCCCGAATTCCGGACAGACGGCCTGGTGGTCGCACCAGCCGCACAGCTTCGTGGGCCGCGGCCGCCAGTCGCCCGTCTCGGTGGCGAGCTCGATCGCCTCCCAGAGCGCGAGCAGCTTGCGCTCGACCCGCTCCAGATCGGCCACCACCGGGTCGTACGTGACCACGTCCCCGCTGCCGAGGTAGACCAGCTGCAGACGGCGCGGCACGACACCCTTCAGACGCCACACCACAAGGGCGTAGAACGTCATCTGGAACAGGGCGCCCTCCGCGTACTCCGGACGCGGGGCCTTGCCCGTCTTGTAGTCGACGATGCGGACCTCACCCGAAGGGGCCACGTCCACCCGGTCGATGATGCCGCGCAGCTTCAGGCCCGACTCCAGCTCCGCCTGCACGAACAGCTCCCGCTCCGCGGGCTCCAGGCGGGTGGGGTCCTCCAGGGTGAACCAGCGCTCGACGAGCTTCTCGGCGTCGGCGAGCCAGCGCGTCATGCGCGCGCCCTCCGGATCGTCCGCGAACAGCTCGGTCAGCTCCGGCTTCGCCTCGCGCAGCCGGTCCCACTGACCGGGAATGAGCGACTTGGCGCGCGGCGCGGTGCGCTCACCGGCGGGGGCGTCGAAGAGCCGCTCCAGGACCGCGTGCACCAGGGTGCCCCGGGTCGCCGCCTCGCTCGGCTTCTCGGGCAGCTTGTCGATCACCCGGAACCGGTAGAGCAGCGGACACTGCATGAAGTCACCCGCGCGCGAGGGCGACAGGGACGCCGGGCGCACGGCCGCCACGGCACCGTCGGTGCTGGTTTCCATGAGGACAGACCCTACGACCCGCCACTGACAACAGCCGCATACCATCGACGACAGACCCTCTCGCCCTGCATGATCGTGCGGGTGACCGCGCCAGCCCGGGGCGAGGGACGCTTCGAACGAGGGGACATCGTGGACGAGAGCGGCGGGAGCGGCAGGCCGCGGTCCGACGGCGCCGAGGGCCGGCGGCCGAGCGGAACGGATGGTTCCGTGGAGCCGTCGCGTCCGGTCGACACGGCACGGCCCCGGCACGACGAGGCGGAAGGACCCGCGCCGGTGCCCGGGAACGCGACCGCGAAGGCCCGGGAGACCCAGGACACGCGCGAGGTCCATGGAACCCCGAACAACCCGAGTGACCCGAGTGACCCGAGCGACCCGAACAACTCGGAGACTCCAGAGGCCCCGGCGCGCGACCGCCTGACCAAGGCCGCGCCCCAGGACCCTCACCCCGAGCGCTCCCGCGCCACCCACGGCCCGGCGGGCAAGGCAACACCGCCCACCAAGGCGCGGCGCGGCCCCGGCGGCGGACTGCTCATGGGCAAGCCCTTCGGCGTGCCCGTGTACGTCGCGCCCAGCTGGTTCCTCGTCGCCGCCCTCATCACCTGGGTCTTCGGCGGCCAGCTCGACCGCGTCCTGCCCGAGCTCGGCGGCGCCCGCTACCTGGTCTCGCTCTTCTTCGCCGTGGCCTTCTACGCCTCCGTACTCGTCCACGAACTGGCCCACACCGTCGCGGCCCTCCGCTTCAAGCTGCCGGTGCGCCGGATCCAGCTGCAGTTCTTCGGCGGCGTCTCGGAGATCGAGAAGGAGTCCGAGACCCCCGGACGCGAGTTCGTCCTCGCCTTCGTGGGCCCGCTCCTGTCCCTGGTGCTCGCCGGGGTCTTCTACGCGGGCATGCGCGCCGTCGAACCGGGCACCGTCCCCGGCGTCCTGCTCGCGGGCCTGATGATCTCCAATCTGATCGTGGCCGCCTTCAACCTGCTGCCGGGGCTGCCCCTGGACGGCGGCCGCATGCTGCGCGCCGTCGTCTGGAAGATCACCGGCAAGCCGATGAGCGGCACCGTCGCCGCCGCCTGGGTCGGCCGCGCCCTCGCCATCTCCGTACTCATCGGCCTGCCCCTGCTCAACCAGTCGGGCGCGCTCGGCGGCGAGGCCCAGGACATCGGCGGCATGGACACCGTCATGGACGCGCTGCTCGCCGCGATCCTCGCCGCGATCATCTGGACCGGCGCGGGAAACAGCCTGCGCGTGGCCCGCCTGCGCGAACACCTGCCCGAGCTGCGAGCCCGCACCCTGACCCGCCGCGCCGTCCCCGTCGAGGGCGACACCCCGCTCTCCGAGGCGCTGCGCAGGGCCAACGACGCCGGGGCCCGCGCCCTCGTCGTGGTCGACCCGGACGGCGACCCCCTGTCCGTCGTCCGCGAGGCGGCCATCGTCTCCGTGCCCGAGCACCGCCGCCCCTGGGTCACGGTCAGCGGCCTCGCCCAGGACATCACCGAGGGCATGCGGGTCTCCGCCGAGCTCGCGGGGGAGGAGCTCCTGGACACCCTGCGGGCCACGCCCGCCACGGAGTACCTGGTCGTCGAGGACTCGGGCGAGATCTACGGAGTGCTGTCCGCGGCGGACGTGGAGCGTGCCTTCGTCAAGGCGATGGCACGGCCCAGCTGAGCGCCACCTCCCCACGGCAGTGGGCTCGCGTGGTCGGTGGGATCCGCCGCGGCCGGTAGGCTGGTCACATGTCCGAACCGACCGGTGCCGCCCGCCGTCGCGGGCCCTTCAAGGTCGGGGACCAGGTCCAGCTCACCGACCCCAAGGGACGCCACTACACGTTCACGCTCGAGGCCGGGAAGAACTTCCACACCCACAAGGGTTCCTTCCCCCACGACGAGCTGATCGGCGCTCCCGAGGGCAGTGTTGTCCGTACCACGGGAAACGTCGCCTACCTGGCGCTGCGACCCCTGCTCCCCGACTACGTCCTGTCCATGCCCCGCGGCGCCGCCGTGGTCTACCCCAAGGACGCGGGGCAGATCCTGGCCTTCGCCGACATCTTCCCCGGCGCGCGCGTCGTGGAGGCGGGCGTGGGCTCCGGCTCGCTCAGCAGCTTCCTGCTGCGCGCCATCGGCGACGAGGGCATGCTGCACTCGTACGAGCGCCGCGAGGACTTCGCCGAGATCGCCAAGGGCAACGTGGAGCGCTACTTCGGCGGCCCGCACCCCGCCTGGCAGCTCACCGTCGGCGACCTCCAGGACAATCTGACCGACGGTGACGTCGACCGCATCATCCTCGACATGCTGGCCCCCTGGGAGTGCCTGGACGTCGTCAAGAAGGCGCTCGTCCCCGGCGGCATCCTGTGCTGCTACGTCGCCACGACCACCCAGCTCGCCCGCACCGTCGAGTCCATCCGCGAGATCGGCTGCTTCAACGAGCCCACCTCGTGGGAGTCGATGATCCGCAACTGGCACGTGGAGGGCCTCGCGGTCCGTCCCGACCACCGCATGATCGGCCACACCGGCTTCCTGCTCACCGCCCGCCGCCTCGCGGACGGCGTGGAGCCCCCCATGCGCCGCCGCCGCCCCGCCAAGGGCGCGTACGGCGAGGACTACTCCGGACCGAACGCCGACGGCGGGTCGCCGCGCTGATCGCGCGCTGACCGCCCAAGAAGCAGGCGCCGCCGCCGAGTTCCCTGACCGACCAGGGAACTCGGCGGCGGCGCCGTTTCGTTGACAGGGCACCAGCGACGTACCAACAGAATCGGACGACCCACCGGACCCCGGTGTTCCACCTCACTGTGAGGTATGGCACGATGCTGGCCACCTCCCCCACCGGCACAGCCCTCACAGGAGACACTTCCTCGTGCAGCACCCCGCCGTCCCGGAACTGGCACACACCACCGCGCGCCCCATCCACTGGCTGGCCACCGCGGCCGCCCTCGCCGCCGTGATCGGGGGCTCGGCCGTCCTGCAGCCCGACCCGGCGAACGCCGCGCAGTCCGGCGCGAAGCCGCACAGCAGAACCGCCGCGGCCCCGGCCCCCGCGCCCGACCCCGCGGCCGTCGACTTCCCCCTGGACTGCGGCCCCGTCAAGTCCGTCGTCAAGAAGAAGGCATCGGGGGACCTCGACGGGGACGGCAGGCCGGAGACCGTCGCCGTGGTGCACTGCGAGGCCGGCTCCGGCACCCCGCCCGACGCGGTCTACGTGATCACCCGGGCAGGCTCGGGCAAGCCCCGCGTGGTCGCCACGCTGGTCGACCCGAAGGAGCGGCTGAACGTCAGCGACTTCGCCGTACGCGGCGGCGCGGTGACCGCGACCCTGCTCGGCTACTCCTCGCCCAACGTGCCCCGCTGCTGTCCCGACCGCGAGGACAAGGCCAAGTGGCGATGGAACGACGGCACATTCGAGCGAACAGATCCCGCCGCGGCGCGCAGCGTCTGACGCCGCGGCGGCCGCCGGGTCACTCCGCGTCGGGTCCGTAGACCTCGACGCTGTCCGAAACGCGGCGGACGTGGATGCAGTCGCCGGGGCACTCCTTCGCGGAGTCCACGACATCACGCAGGAGCGGCAGCGGCACGGGCGTTGTGGCCCCCGGGGCCTGCAACAGCTCGTCGTCGCCGCTCTTCACATAGGCGAGACCGTCGATGTCCAGCTCGAAGACCTCGGGCGCGTACTGCGCACAGATGCCGTCTCCGGTGCAGAGGTCCTGGTCGATCCAGACCTCCAGCAGATCATGGCCCTCACTGCCGGTCTCGGCGTCGTGCCGCACGGTCATCTCTCCTGCCGTTTGCTGCGTCGAGCGGTCCGACTCATGTGCAAGTCGGGCCAGCCCTGACGGGTGTTGAACACTTCGACGATACAACCGCCCGCTTTCCGATGTTGTTGGGTGGGTATTCCCCTGACGTGAGGGAGAGCGCAAGGGTGAAGATCGGACACACCCCCATCGTCTTTGTGATCTAGGGGTTTCAATCGACACCCACCCAGGTAGGGTCTGGAAGCGTCCAGCTCCCCTTGGAGGAGGTGAGGACCGTGGCAGCCCACGACGACGACATCAACCGCGGCATCCGGCCCGGGCGAGGGTCTGAGGACCCCGCCGGACAGGTTGCCTATCTCGAGCAGGAAATCGCCGTCCTGCGACGCAAGCTCGCCGACTCTCCGCGTCATACGAGGATTCTCGAAGAGCGGATCGTCGAGCTGCAGACCAACCTGGCCGGCGTGTCCGCGCAGAACGAGCGGCTCGCCAACACGCTCCGCGAGGCCCGCGACCAGATCGTGGCCCTCAAGGAAGAGGTCGACCGGCTCGCGCAGCCACCGGCCGGCTTCGGAGTCTTCCTCGTGGCGAACGAGGACGGCACGGCGGACATCTTCACCGGGGGCCGCAAGCTCCGGGTGAACGTCAGCCCGAGCGTGGAGCTCGAAGAGCTCAGGCGCGGCCAGGAAGTAATGCTCAACGAAGCGCTCAACGTGGTCGAGGCCATGGAGTACGAGAGCGTCGGCGACATCGTCACCCTCAAGGAGATCCTCGAGGACGGCGATCGAGCCCTGGTGGTCGGACACACCGACGAAGAACGAGTGGTGCGGCTCGCCGAACCCCTCCTCGACGTCACCATCCGCCCCGGCGACGCCCTCCTGCTCGAACCGCGCTCCGGCTATGTCTACGAGGTCGTTCCCAAGAGCGAGGTCGAGGAGCTCGTCCTCGAAGAAGTCCCCGACATCAGCTACGAGAAGATCGGCGGCCTCGGCGGCCAGATCGAGATGATCAGGGACGCGGTCGAGCTTCCCTACCTCTACCCCGACCTCTTCAAGGAGCACGAACTGCGGCCGCCCAAGGGCGTCCTGCTGTACGGGCCCCCTGGTTGCGGCAAGACGCTGATCGCGAAGGCCGTCGCCAACTCCCTTGCCAAGAAGGTCGCCGAGGTGACCGGGCAGCCCGCGGGGAAGAGCTACTTCCTCAACATCAAGGGCCCCGAGCTCCTCAACAAGTACGTCGGGGAGACCGAGCGCCACATCCGCCTGGTCTTCCAGCGTGCGCGGGAGAAGGCGAGCGAGGGCACCCCCGTCATCGTCTTCTTCGACGAGATGGAATCCCTCTTCCGCACCCGCGGATCCGGTGTCAGCTCGGACGTGGAGAACACCATCGTCCCGCAGCTACTCGCCGAGATCGACGGCGTGGAAGGGCTGGAGAACGTCATCGTCATCGGCGCCTCCAACCGCGAGGACATGATCGACCCCGCGATCCTGCGGCCAGGACGACTCGACGTGAAGATCAAGATCGAGCGTCCGGACGCCGAGGCGGCGAAGGACATCTTCGCCAAGTACCTCACCGAGCGGCTCCCGCTGCACGCGGACGACCTCGCCGAGCACAGCGCCGACCGGCGCGCCACGGTGCACGGCATGATCCAGTCCGTGGTCGAGCAGATGTACGCGGAGTCCGAGGAGAACCGCTTCCTCGAGGTGACGTACGCCAATGGCGACAAGGAAGTCCTGTACTTCAAGGACTTCAACTCCGGCGCCATGATCGAGAACATCGTGGGCCGCGCCAAGAAGATGGCCATCAAGGCCTTCCTCGAGGCGAACCAGAAGGGCCTCAGGGTCGCTCACCTCCTCCAGGCTTGCATCGACGAGTTCAAGGAGAACGAGGACCTGCCCAACACCACCAACCCGGACGACTGGGCCAGGATCTCCGGAAAGAAGGGCGAGCGGATCGTGTACATCCGCACCCTCGTCACCGGAAAGCAGGGCGCGGACACCGGACGCTCCATCGACACGGTGGCCAACACCGGTCAGTACCTGTAGAACACAGGGCGGCTGCGGGTGTCCTTCACGGGTACCCGCAGCCGTCTGTTTTTCAATGACAGCAATGATCTCCCCACCAGCGCAAAGGCGTTCTAGGCTCTTCGGTACCGCCGAGTCGCGCAGTGCGGGGACGGGCACCGCACACGCACCGGAGAACCAGCGGTACTTGAGCGCCGTTCCCGAAGGGGAGCGCCGCCGGGCAAGGAGGGCCGCATGACCGTACGGCGAGTAATGGGCATCGAGACGGAGTACGGCATCTCCGTCCCCGGCCACCCCAACGCCAATGCCATGCTCACCTCGTCCCAGATCGTCAACGCCTATGCCGCGGCGATGCACCGGGCGCGACGCGCCCGCTGGGACTTCGAGGAGGAGAACCCGCTGCGGGACGCGCGGGGTTTCGACCTCGCCCGCGAGGCCGCCGACGCCAGCCAGCTGACCGACGAGGACATCGGCCTCGCCAACGTCATCCTGACCAACGGCGCACGCCTGTACGTCGACCACGCACACCCCGAGTACAGCTCGCCGGAGATCACCAACCCCTGGGACGCGGTCCTGTGGGACAAGGCCGGCGAACGCATCATGGCCGAGGCCGCCGAGCGCGCGGCGCAGCTCCCCGGCGCCCAGCCGATCCACCTCTACAAGAACAACACCGACAACAAGGGCGCCTCCTACGGGACGCACGAGAACTACCTGATGAAGCGGGAGACCCCCTTCTCGGACATCGTGCGGCACCTGACGCCCTTCTTCGTCTCCCGGCAGGTCGTCACCGGCGCGGGACGCGTCGGCATCGGCCAGGACGGCCACGAGCACGGCTTCCAGCTCAGCCAGCGCGCCGACTACTTCGAGGTCGAGGTCGGCCTGGAGACGACGCTCAAGCGGCCCATCATCAACACCCGGGACGAACCGCACTCGGACGCCGAGAAGTACCGCAGGCTGCACGTGATCATCGGGGACGCGAACCTCTCCGAGATCTCGACGTACCTCAAGCTGGGCACCACCTCGCTCGTCCTCGCGATGATCGAGGACGGCTTCATCGCGGTGGACCTCGCGGTGGACCAGCCGGTGCGCACCCTGCACCAGGTCTCGCACGACCCCTCGCTCAAGCACCTGGTCACGCTCCGCAGCGGCCGCTCACTCACCGCGGTCCAGCTCCAGATGGAGTACTTCGAGCTGGCCCGCAAGTACGTGGAGGAGCGCTACGGCGCCGACGCGGACGAGCAGACCAAGGACGTGCTCGCCCGCTGGGAGGACGTCCTCGGGCGCCTGGAGAGCGATCCGATGAGCCTGTCCGGAGAACTCGACTGGGTCGCCAAGCGAGAGCTGATGGAGGGCTACCGCCGCCGTGACGGCCTCGACTGGGACGCCGCGCGGCTCCACCTGGTCGACCTCCAGTACGCCGACGTACGGGCCGAGAAGGGCCTGTACAACCGCCTGGTGGCCCGGGGCAAGATGAAGCGGCTCCTGGACGAGGCGGACGTCGAGCGGGCCAGGAGCAAGCCGCCCGAGGACACGCGCGCGTACTTCCGCGGGCGCTGCCTCGAGCAGTACGCGGACGACGTGGCCGCGGCGTCCTGGGACTCGGTCATCTTCGACCTGCCGGGCCGTGACTCGCTGCAACGGGTACCCACGCTGGAGCCCCTGCGCGGCACGAGGAACCACGTCAAGGAACTTCTGGACCGCTGCCGTACGGCGGAAGACCTGGTACGGGTGCTGTCCGGGGGCTGAAAGGCCCACAGTGTGGGAATCATCGAGGTGGTCCCCGGACGTTGAGGAAGTAAGGGGCCGATGTCAGACCTCGCTTGTAGGGTCTGATCAAGAACGTCTAACCGAGCGGGGTGAGGTAGATGGCGACCAAGGACACCGGCGGCGGGCAGCAGAAGGCGACGCGCTCCACCGAGGAGACCGAGGAGCAGACGCAGGACGCGCAGGGCTCCGAGGACCTCAAGGAGCGCCAGGAGAAGCTGAGCGACGACGTGGACTCCGTGCTGGACGAGATCGACGACGTCCTCGAGGAGAACGCCGAGGACTTCGTTCGCTCATTTGTGCAAAAAGGCGGTCAATGACCGACCTGCCGCGGTGCCGGGAGTGCGTGGCCGAGTACGGCGCGGCGCACGACCGGCGCCGTCGGGAGGCCCTCGGCAAGCCGGTGCGGGGGATCTGTCCCAGCGCCTCCGCAATCCATGTGGATCACTGCCACGCGACGGGTAAGGTCCGTGGCGTACTGTGCTTCAACTGCAATTCGGGCATCGGCAAGTTGGGGGACGACCCCGACAGGACCCGCCGAGCCGCCGCTTACCTGGAAGGAAACTCGTGGAAGCCAATCCTCGTAGCACCGGGCGTCTACCAGCTGCCTTCCTGACGCCTGGTTCGTCGTCCTTCATGGACTTCCTGTCCGAGCACCAGCCCGAGATCCTGCCGGGCAACCGGCAGCTGCCGCCCACCCAGGGCGTGCTCGAGGCTCCGCACGGTACGACCATCGTGGCCGTGACGTTCCCCGGCGGCGTGGTGCTCGCCGGTGACCGGCGAGCGACGATGGGCAACGTCATCGCGCAGCGCGACATCGAGAAGGTGTTCCCTGCCGACGAGTACTCGGCGGTGGGCATCGCGGGCACGGCGGGTCTCGCCGTGGAGATGGTCAAGCTCTTCCAGTTGGAGCTGGAGCACTTCGAGAAGGTGGAGGGTGCCACGCTCTCGCTGGAGGGCAAGGCGAACCGCCTCTCGACGATGATCCGGAGCAACCTCGGCATGGCCATGCAGGGCCTCGCCGTGGTGCCGCTCTTCGCGGGGTACGACGTGGACCGCGAGAAGGGGCGCATCTTCTCGTACGACGTCACGGGCGGGCGTTCCGAAGAGCACGGTTTCGCGGCGACCGGTTCGGGTTCGGTCTTCGCGCGCGGTGCGATGAAGAAGCTCTACCACGACGCTCTGACGGAGGAGCAGGCGACGACCCTGGTCATCCAGGCGTTGTACGACGCGGCCGACGACGACTCGGCGACGGGCGGTCCCGACATGGCCCGCCGGATCTTCCCCATCGTCACCGTGATCTCCGACGAGGGTTTCCGGCGGCTGACGGAGGAGGAGTCCTCCGCGATCGCGCGCTCGATCCTGGAGAAGCGTCTGGAACAGCCCGACGGCCCGCGTGCCGCGCTGCTCTGATCGCTCCGAATTCGCCACTGACTGAAGTTTTGACAGAAAGGGACGGATCCGGTGTCGACGCCGTTCTATGTCTCACCCCAGCAGGCCATGGCCGACCGGGCGGAATACGCCCGCAAGGGCATCGCCCGCGGTCGCAGCCTTGTCGTGATGCAGTATGCCGACGGCATCGTGTTCGTCGGCGAGAATCCGTCCCGTGCGCTGCACAAGTTCAGCGAGATCTATGACCGGATCGGCTTCGCGGCCGCCGGTAAGTACAACGAGTACGAGAATCTGCGGATCGGCGGCGTCCGTTATGCCGACCTCCGCGGATACACCTACGACCGTGACGATGTGACGGCCCGTGGGCTCGCCAACGTCTATGCCCAGACGCTCGGCACGATCTTCTCCAGCAACGCGGAGAAGCCGTACGAGGTCGAGCTGGTCGTCGCCGAGGTCGGTGCCACGCCGGACGGGGACCAGATCTACCGCCTGCCGCACGACGGTTCGATCGTGGACGAGCACGGCTCGGTCGCGGTCGGCGGCAACGCGGAGCAGATCAGTTCCTACCTCGACCAGCGTCATCAGGACGGGATGACGCTCGCGGAGGCGCTCAAGCTCGCGGTGCAGTCGCTCTCCCGTGACACCAACGGCAGCGAGCGGGAGATCCCCGCGGAGCGGCTCGAGGTGGCGGTCCTGGACCGGACGCGGCCCCAGCAGCGGAAGTTCAAGCGGATCGTGGGGCGCCAGCTGTCCCGCCTGCTCGACGAGGGCGGCGCCACGGACGCGGCCGGAGACACGGACGCCGACACGGACGCGGGGACCGGGTCGGCGCGGGACTCCGGCGGCGACGTGGAGTAGCCATCTGCGTGGTGCGCCCCGTGTTCCGGCCCGAGGGCCGGGGCGCGGGGCGTTGTCGTGTGCGGGGGAGGGGGCGCCTGAGGTCAGCGGGCGGGGCCGGTGGACCCTCGGACGACGAGTTGGACGTCGAGCGGGGTGGCGTCGGGGGTGCGGCTCTCCAGGACGGCGACCAGGGTCTCCATGCCGCGCTCCCCGAAGCGCTCGGCGGGCAGCCGGACGGTGGTCAGTTCCGGTTCGACGGCGGTCGCCAGGGTCAGGTCGTCGAAGCCGGTCACCGAGACGTCCTCGGGCACGCGCAGGCCGAGCCGCCGTGCCGCCTTGCAGACGCCCGCGGAGAGGAAGTCGTCGTCGCAGACGACAGCGGTGGGCCGGGGCCCCGGGGCGGCCAGGGCGGCCTCGGCGACGACGCGGGCGCCCTCGACGTTCAGGGGTGCCGCGACTCGGTGTACGACGGTGTCCGCGCCGCGCAGCCCTCTCGCGAGGGCGTCTGCGCGCACGTCGAAGGTCCAGGAGTCCACGTCCGCGGCCAGGTGCAGGAAGTCGCGGTGGCCGAGGGCCAGCAGGTGCTCCGTCACCTGGCGCATGCCGTCGGCGAGATCGAGGTTGACGGTGGCGGCGCCCAGGCTGCCCGCGGGGTCGCTGTCCAGCATCACCAGGGGCAGGTCGTCGCCGCGGATGGTGGCGAGCGCGTCCGAGGCCATGGAGGAGGCGAGTACGCCGTCGAGGGAGGCCCGGGCCGAGGCGAAGGGGTCGCGGGCGGGGCCGATGCCGTCGGGGGAGGGGTAGAGCACCACGCCGAAGCCGTGCCGGGCGGCGACGCGGGCCACGCCGGTGTAGACGTGGGCGAAGAACTCGTTGGTGAGTTCGGGGACGACCAGGAGCGCGGTCCTGGTCCTGCCGAGGCGCAGGTTGCGGGCCGCGAGGTTGGGGCGGTAGCCCAGTTCTCGCGCGGCGAGGCGCACTCGCTCGGCCGTCGGCTCGGCGACCCGGCCGCGCCATTTGTCGCCGAGTACCAGGGAGACCGTGGCCTGGGAGACCCCGGCCGCGCGCGCGACATCGCGGCTCGTGGGGCGGGCGCCCCCGGATTCCTGTAGTGGCCCGGCCACTGGCACCTCCCGGCTCGTGCCCTCGGGGGTCGGAGCGGTGGCCTCCCGTGGACAGTGGACAGCGCTCATGGTACGTATGACGCTCGACGTTATACGTAAAACCTCGGGCGACGGTGCCGGGGGAAGGGGCGGGTGGCCATGGCGGGCGGATACGCGGAGATCCTCCGGACGAGATACGCGATGCGGCTCCTTGCCGGGACGCTGGTGGGCAGGCTCCCGAACGCCACCGCCGCGATCGCCATCGTGCTGTTCGTGCGCGCCGAGGGCGGGACCTACAGCCTCGCCGGTGCGTTCGCCGCGGTCTACGGAGTCGCCAACGCGGTCGGCCAGCCGCTCCTGGGGCGCCTCGTCGACCTGCGGGGCCAGCCGCGCGTGCAGCTGCCCGCCGCGCTCCTGTCCGCCCTGGGCATGGCCGTCTTCGCCTTCACCGGTCCCGACGCGCTCGCCCTGGCCTACGTCGCCGTGGGCGCGGCCGGGCTCTTCACGCCGCCCCTGGAGGGCGGCCTGCGCGCGCTGTGGCCGAGCGTGCTCGGCAAGGAGGAGCAGGTCCACACGGCGTACGCCATGGACGCCATCGCCCAGGAAGTGATGTTCACCGTCGGCCCGTTGCTCGTGACCGGCTGCGTCGCCCTCTGGTCGGAGCAGGCCGCGCTGCTCGTCGTGAACGCCGTCGGTGTGCTCGGGGCCCTCTCCGTAGTCATGTCCCGGCCCTCGCGCGCGTGGCGCTCGGCGCCCCGGGAGGCGCACTGGCTCGGGGCCCTGCGCTCGCCGGGGCTCCTCGCGCTCCTCGGCGCGTTCCTGTTCATCGGCATGGCGCTGGGCTCCATCACCGTCGCCGGTGTGTCGTACGGCGACGAGCACGGTGGCGACGCGGTGTACGGCTGGCTGATGGCGGCGCTCGGACTCGGCGCCCTGGTCGGCGGTTCGGTGTACGGGGCGCGGCAGTGGAGTGGTGTGCCGGAGCGGCGGTTGACCGTCCTCGTGGCCCTGCTCGCCGTCTGCTACGCGCCGTTGACGCTGACGCCCGGCGCGGTCGCCATGACCGCGCTCGCCGCCCTCGCGGGCGTCTTCCTCGCGCCCGCGCTCGCGTGCGCGTTCATCATCGTCGACCGGCACGCCCCGCGCGGGACGGTCACCGAGGCGTTCTCCTGGCTCGTGACGACGTTCACGGTCGGCGCCTCGCTCGGCACGGCCGCGGCCGGCCCGGTCGTCGAGTGGGGCGGGACGGCCTGGGGGTTCGCGGTCCCGGGGCTCGCGGGCGCGGGCGCACTCCTAGTTTTGCTGGCCACAGGGCGGGTATTGGAAGCGCCCGTGGAAACAGGGGTTGTTGCGGGTTCATCGGAAAATGATCGAAACGGTGCCGTCGAACCCGGTTTCAGTGCCGGGCATCAGGCGTAATGTTCAGTCATGGACCGCCGCATTTTCGGGCTGGAGAACGAGTACGGCGTCACGTGCACGTTCAGGGGACAGCGCCGCCTGTCGCCTGACGAGGTGGCGCGCTACCTCTTCCGCCGTGTTGTGTCATGGGGCCGCAGCAGCAACGTCTTTCTGCGGAACGGAGCCCGCCTCTATCTTGACGTGGGATCACATCCGGAATACGCCACACCCGAATGTGACAACGTGACCGAGCTTGTCACCCACGACAAAGCGGGCGAGCGCATTCTGGAAGGCCTGCTCGTCGACGCCGAACGCCGCCTGCACGAGGAGGGAATCGCGGGCGACGTCTATCTCTTCAAGAACAACACCGACTCGGCGGGAAACTCCTACGGTTGCCACGAGAACTATCTGGTTGCCCGTCACGGAGAGTTCTCCCGGCTCGCGGACATCCTCATCCCGTTCCTCGTCACGCGGCAGCTGCTGTGCGGCGCGGGCAAGGTGCTGCAGACTCCGCGCGGCGCCGTGTACTGCGTGAGTCAGCGTGCCGAGCACATCTGGGAGGGCGTGTCGTCGGCGACGACCCGCTCCCGGCCGATCATCAACACCCGCGACGAACCGCACGCCGACGCCGAGCGCTACCGCAGGCTGCACGTCATCGTCGGCGACTCGAACATGTCCGAGACGACCATGCTCCTGAAGGTCGGCGCCACCGACCTCGTGCTGCGCATGATCGAGGCGGGCACCGTCATGCGCGACCTCACCCTGGAGAACCCGATCCGGGCCATCCGCGAGGTCAGCCACGACATCACGGGCCGCCGCAAGGTGCGTCTGGCCAGCGGCCGCGAGGCATCGGCACTCGAAGTGCAGCGCGAGTACTACGAGAAGGCCGTGGACTTCGTCGACCGCAGGGGCATCCGCACCGGCACGGTCGAGCAGGTCCTCGAACTGTGGGGCCGCACGCTCGACGCGATCGAGGCCGAGGACCTCGACCGGATCGGCACCGAGATCGACTGGGTCATGAAGTACAAGCTCATCGAGCGGTACCGGGCGAAGCACAACATGACCATGTCGCATCCGAGGGTCGCGCAGATAGACCTCGCCTACCACGACATCCACCGTCGACGGGGTCTGTACTACCTCCTGGAGAAGAAGGGTCAAGCCACCCGCATCTGCAACGACTTGAAGATCTTCGAGGGCAAGTCGGTGCCGCCGCAGACGACACGCGCGAGGCTGCGCGGCGACTTCATCCGGCGTGCCCAGGAACAGCGCCGTGACTTCACGGTCGACTGGGTGCACCTCAAGCTCAACGACCAGGCGCAGCGCACCGTGTTGTGCAAGGACCCCTTCCGGTCGGTCGACGACCGGGTGGAGAAGCTCATCGCCGGGATGTGAGTCGATGGGGCCTCTGTGAGGCCAGTTGCGTCGTGGGAACGCAACACGGGCGCCGTACGTTCCTCGTACGGCGCCCTTCTCACGCCGTAGAGTTGCGCGCACGCCAACCCACAAGATCGACCGATACGAGGCCCCCACCGTGCGCCGACGCTCACTTCTTCTTGCCGTCCCGGCCGGCCTGCTCACGCTGGCAGGCTGTGGTGACGACAAGGCCGACAAGGCCAAGTCCAAGCCCAGCGACAGCCCGACCAACTCCGCGTCGGCCCCGCCGACGGCGAAGATCGTCGATGGTCCTGTGCCCGAGATCACCAAGGGCGACAAGTTCGGGCAGAAGCCGACCGTCGCCAAGGGCTCGGGCAAGCCGTCCTCCGATCTCGCGGTGAAGACGCTGATCGAGGGCAAGGGCAAGGAGGTCGCCAAGGGCGACTACCTGCAGGCCAACTACCTCGGCCAGATCTGGGCCACCGCCAAGGTCTTCGACAACTCCTACGACCGGGGCAACCCCACGGTCTTCCCGATCGGCGTCGGCAAGGTCATCCCGGGCTGGGACCAGGCCCTGGTGGGCAAGAAGCTCGACAGCCGCGTGGAGCTCGCCATCCCGCCGAAGATGGGTTACGGCGAGGAGGGCAACAAGCAGGCGGGCATCAAGGGCTCGGACACCCTCGTGTTCGTCGTCGACCTCGTGGACTCCTTCAACGCCAAGAGCTCGGCGAAGGGCAAGGAGGTCGCGCAGTCCAACAAGGACCTGCCCAAGGTCGGCACGAACACCGACGGCAAGGCCCCCTCGATCGACGTCCCGAAGACCGACGCCCCCAAGAAGCTCGTCGCCAGCTATGTGCTGGAGGGCGACGGTGACGTGGTCAAGGAGACCGACAGCCTCCTGTGCCAGTACAAGGGCGTGCTCTGGGCGGACGGCAAGGAGTTCGACTCCTCGTACAAGAGCGGTCAGCTCGCGCAGTTCCAGCTCGCGCAGGTCGTCAAGGGCTGGGCACAGGGTCTGACCGGCAAGAAGGTCGGCAGCCGTGTGCTCATCGTCATCCCGCCGGAGCTGGGGTACGGCGACCAGCCGCCGCAGGGCAGCCCGATCAAGAAGGACTCGACGCTGGTCTTCTGCGTGGACATCCTCGCGAAGTGATCCGCGCTGAGTGATCCGCCGCGAGGGATGCAAGACTGTCCGCGCTGACCTTTCGTTTCAAGCAGGAGCATTTTCGTGAGCATTGACAAGCCCGAGGTCGACTTCCCCGTCGGCGAGCCGCCGACCGAGCTGCAGATCAAGGACATCTGGGAGGGTGACGGGGCGGTCGCCAAGGCGGGCGACTTCGTCAAGGTCCACTACGTGGGCGTCGCCTTCAGCTCCGGCGAGGAGTTCGACGCGAGCTGGAACCGCGGCAACCCGCTGGAGTTCCAGCTCGGTGCCGGACAGGTCATCTCCGGCTGGGACCAGGGCGTGCAGGGCATGAAGGTCGGTGGCCGGCGCGAGCTGACCATCCCGGCCCACCTCGCGTACGGCGACCGCGGCGCCGGTGGCGGCCGCATCGCCCCGGGCGAGACGCTGATCTTCGTCTGCGACCTGGTCTCCGTCTGAGGACGTCCGTGACCTGATCTGTTCGTCAAGGGTCCATGCCTGTCTGGCATGGACCCTTGGCTTTTGCCACGACACCCCGGGGCGGTACGGTCATCGGTCGGAAGCACTGTCTGTTGTAAGGCCGAGAAAGGGCGTCGATGGCCATTGCCAAGGCCGAGCGGCTGATGAACCTGGCGCTGTGTCTGCTCGGGACCCGGCGGCCGCTCAGCAAGCGCGAGCTGCGCGATTCCATCGAGGCATACGTCGAGGCCTTCGGGCCCGGCGGCCGGGCGGCGGGGTCGGAGGACTCCTTCAACCGGATGTTCGAGCGCGACAAGGACGACCTTCGCGAGCTCGGCCTGGTCATCGAGACCGTGGAGAACCTCGACGGCGACGTCGGCTACCTGGCCCGCAGGGACAGCAACCGGCTGCCGCCCATCACCATCGACGCCGAGGAGGCCGCCGCCCTCGGTCTCGCCGCGAAGGTCTGGCAGCAGGCCAGGCTCGCCGGAGCGGCCAGCGGCGCCCTGCAGAAGCTGCGCGCGGCCGGGCTGCCCGAGGACGTCGACCCGTACGAGTCGCACGGCGCCCTCGAACCGCGCATCCCCGCGCACGACGCGTCCTTCGAGCCGCTGATGCTGGCCTGCCGCGACCGCCGCCCCGTCGTCTTCGACTACCGCAAGGCCACGGCGGCCCGCCCCGAGCAGCGCCACGTCGAGCCCTGGGCGCTGGAGTGCTGGCGCGGCCACTGGTACCTCGCGGGCTGGGACAGGGACCGGGGCGCCGAGCGCGTCTTCCGGCTCTCCCGGATCACCGGCAAGGTCCGGGCCCGCGCGGGGAAGTACACCGCCGACGTCCCCGACGTCGTCACGGTCCGTGAGACCGTCGCGAGCTGGGCGGGGGAGACCGCCGACCGCACCGCCCTGATCCGGCTGCGGACGGGCGCGGGCTACCCGCTGCGCGCCAAGGCCGTCTCGGTGCGGGAACTGGGCGACGGGTGGGACGAGTTGGAGATTCCGTACGGCCACGGGCTCGATGCCTGGCTGGTGGAGTTCGGGCCCGACGTGGTGGTCCTTGAGCCCGCCGAGCTGCGGGCCGACGTCGTGGACCGGCTGCGCGCCGTGGCCAAGGGCTGAGGGGGAACGGAAAGACCATGGCCTCGAACGCCATCGACCAGACCCGACGCATGCTGTCGCTCGTGACCTATCTGCGCGAGCGCCCCGGCGCCCACGTGGGGGACGTCGCCCGCGCCTTCGGCATCACCCCCGACGAACTGATCTCCGACCTCGACGTCCTGCCGCTGTGCGGGACGAGCTTCCGCGGCGGCGACCTGCTCGACATCGACACCGACGGCGACCGCATCTGGTGGCACAACCCCGACGACGTCGCGGCGCCGCTCCGGCTCGCCGCCGACGAGGCCACCGCGCTGCTGGTGGCCGCCCGCGCGGTCTCCACCCTGCCCGGACTGCGCGAGAGCGACCGCCTCGCGCTCCTGCGCGCCACCGCCAAGCTGGAGACCGCGGCGGGCGAGGCGGCGGGCGCCAGCTCCCGGCTCTCGGTCACCTTCGAGTCCGAGGGCGGCGTCTTCGCCGACGTCGACCGGGCGATCTCCGAGCGCCGCAGGCTCTGGATCCGCTACTACTCGCCCGCCCGCGACGAGCTCACCGAGCGCGAGATCGACCCGATCCGCCTGGTGAGCGTCGGCCACACCTACGTGGAGGCGTGGTGCCGCCGCTCCGAGGCGCGCCGCACCTTCCGGCTCGACCGGGTCGCCGAGATCAAGATCCTGGACGAGCCGTCCGCGCCGCCCGAGGTCGAGCTGCGCGACCTCTCCGAAGGACTCGTGCAGCCCGCCGCCGAGGACCCCGAGGTGGTCGTCGAGGTCGGCCCCGGCGGACGCTGGGTCGCCGAGTACTACCCGCACGACAGCGCCGACGAGCTGCCCGACGGCGGTCTGCGGATCACCCTGCGCACCCCCGATCCCGCCTCGCTGCGCAGGCTCGCGCTGCGGCTCGGCGGGGACGGGCGGATCGTCTCGCCGGCGCAGCTCGCCGACAGCGCGCGGCAGGCGGCGCGCGAGGCCCTCGACGCGTACGAGCAGCCCTTCGACAGGGACGACAGGCAGGAGCAGGGGCGTTGAGCACACCGACCATGTCCGGATTGCCGGGGGTGCCCGCGCAGCCGAAGCACGGGCCCGTCCTCTTCACCGCCGCCTGCCCCGACTGCCGCGCCCGCTTCGAGCTCTCCGCGGGGGCGCTGCGCCTGGCGATCGGCGCCAGCCGCCGCACCACCTTCTACTCCTTCACCTGCCCCGAGTGCGGGGTCGCGGTGCGCAAGCCCGCGGGCGAGCGCATCGTGGAACTCCTCACCGGCGCGGGGGTGCGGACGCTGCGTCTGCACTCCACCGTCTAGGCTCGGCGCATGTTCTGGGCGATGCTCGCGATCGCGGCGGGCTTCTTGGGTCTCGCCGTCCTCGGCGTACTGGCGATCAAGGTGTTCGTGGAGGCACAGCGCCTCGCACGTCAGGTGAGCGAGACCACACGGAAGATCAACCGGGCGGCCGAGGACCTGGAGCAGGCGGCGGCCGGTGTGGCCCGTGCGGGCGGAGAGGCCCTTTAGCCTCCGCGACCTGTCAACTCCCCAGGGATGGCGGGTACGCTGCGAAGGCGGCCCGGGATCGAGGCGGGGGCCGTACTCGGAGTATGCGCGGGGATTGCCGAGCGTTTACCCCGGGGGGTTACGATCGCTGCCAGCGAGGAGATCGGATGTATGTCCGTTCTCCGAGCAACCAGACTCCTGTCGCCTCGGTGAAGAAGGTATACAGCTATGGGTAGGCTCGGCCCCACCGAGATCATTCTCATCCTCGTCGTCATCGTCCTGCTGTTCGGAGCCAAGAAGCTGCCCGACATGGCGCGCTCCCTCGGCAAGTCGGCCCGCATCCTCAAGAGCGAGGCCAAGGCCATGAAGAGCGAAGGCAAGAAGGACGAGGCCGCGCCGGCCGACCCGCCGAGCGACCCCGCCGTCCAGCAGCGCACCATCCAGGCGGCCCCCGGCGACGTGACCAGCTCGCGCCCGGTCAACGAGCCGACCGACCGTACGACGCAGCGCTGATCCAAGGTCGGTGACGACCGGCCTGCCGCACGAGATGAGGACGTGGGTTGCTCAAGTCTGCCCGCAAGAAGGAGAAGGACCCCGAGGGGCGGATGCCCCTCGCGGAGCACTTGCGCGAGCTCCGCAACCGGCTCGCCAAGGGCATGCTGGCGATCACGATCGTGTCGATCGCCGCCGCGTACTACAGCGAAGAACTGATGAAGTTCCTCGCGTCCCCGGTGCCGCGCTGTCCTGACGGCGGCCTGGAGAGCAAGGGCGGCGAGTGCGCCGTCGTCGCCTACACCGACCTGCTCTCGCCGTTCACCACCACGGTCAAGGTCAGCGTCATGGCGGGCATCATCATCGCCAGCCCGGTCTGGCTGTACCAGCTGTGGGCGTTCATCGCGCCCGGACTGCACAAGAGCGAGCGCAAGTACACGTACGCCTTCGTGTCCGCCGCGGTGCCGCTCTTCGCGGGCGGCGCGCTGCTCGCCTACGTGATCCTGCCCATCAGCGTGCGCGTCCTGCTCGGGATCACCCCCGACGGCTCGGCGAACATCCTGCCGATGGACAAGATCCTCGACTTCACGGTCCGGATGATCCTGATCTTCGGCGCGGCCTTCGAGCTGCCACTGATCCTGATCATGATGAACCTGACGGGCATGGTGACGGGGCGCCGGATGGCGGGCTGGTGGCGCGGTGTCGTCATGGGCGTGTTCATCTTCGGCGCGGTCGCGACGCCGACCACCGACCCGTTCGGCATGATGGCCCTCGCGGGGCCGATCGTCGTCCTGTACTTCATCGCCGTCGCCTTCTCGATCGTGAACGACAAGCGGCGGGCACGGAAGAATCCCGACGCCGAGCTGGACGACGACGAGGCGTCCGACCTCGACCTGACGCCCGAGCCGATCGACCAGGTCGAAGGGGTACGGCCGCCGAGGGCGCTGCCCGAGCAGGCGGGCTCCGGACGGTCCGATCAGCGGGTGAACGGCTTCGACGACGTGACATAAACGGTTCCTGCGAAGTGACCCGACCTTGTATGGTCCGCCCGTGACCAGCGAGATCACCCTCTTCGTCAATCCCACCGCGGGCCGCGGCCGGGGCGCTCACGCAGCGCAGCCGGCCGCTTCCGCATTGCGGGCCCGCGGCTTCTCCGTACGCACGGTCATCGGTGTGGACGCCCCCGATGCGCTACGCAGGGCCCGTGAGGCCGTCGACGGCGGCACCGGGGCGCTGATAGCCGTCGGCGGCGACGGCATGGCGAGCCTCGCGCTCCAGGCCGTCGCCGGGACCCGCACGCCGCTCGGCGTGATCGCCGTGGGCACGGGTAACGACTTCGCCAGGGCGCTCGGCCTGCCGGTGCGCGAGCCCGCCGCCGCGGGGGAGGTGGTCGCCGAGGCGCTCAAGGGGGCGCGCACCCGCGACGTCGACCTGGGGCGGGTCGAAGGGACGTGGTTCGGGACCGTGCTCGCGTCCGGCTTCGACTCGCGGGTCAACGACCGGGGCAACCGGATGCGGTGGCCCACCGGGCGCTTCAAGTACGACCTGGCGATGGTCGCCGAGCTCGCCGCGTTCAGGCCCGTGCCCTACCGCATCGTGCTCGACGGCGGGACGGTCCACGAGGTCGACGCCACGCTCGTGGCGGTCGGCAACGGAACGTCGTACGGCGGCGGCATGAGGATCTGCGCGGCGGCCGACATGAGCGACGGGCTGTTCGACGTCACGGTGGTGGGGGACTGCAGCCGTACGACGCTCCTGAAGGTCTTTCCGCGCGTCTACAAGGGCACGCACCTCGACCATCCCAAGGTCACCGTGTACCGGGCCGCGAAGGTCGAGCTCGCCGCGCCCGGCATCACCGGATACGCGGACGGTGAGCCGCTCGGCGCGCTGCCGCTGACCGCGGAGTGCGTGCCGGGGGCCGTACGGATCCTGGGGCCGTGAGCTCCCGATAATGATCGTCCGTTGTCAGTGGTCCCCGGTAGTCTCGAAAGCACGATGACAGAGGACCTCTCACCGGCCGAGCGGTACGCGGCGGCGCGCAAGCGCGCTGTCGAGCAGGCCACCGCACTCGCGTCCTTCCGCGAGATGTACGAATTCGGCCTCGACCCCTTCCAGATCGAGGCCTGCCAGGCGCTCGAGGCGGGCAAGGGCGTGCTCGTCGCCGCCCCCACGGGCTCGGGCAAGACGATCGTCGGCGAATTCGCCGTGCACCTCGCTCTGCTGCAGGGCAAGAAGTGCTTCTACACCACGCCCATCAAGGCGCTCTCCAACCAGAAGTACGCCGACCTCGCCAAGCGGTACGGCGCGGACAAGGTCGGCCTGCTGACCGGCGACAACAGCGTCAACTCCGATGCCCCGGTGGTCGTCATGACCACCGAGGTCCTGCGGAACATGCTGTATTCGGGCTCGCAGTCGCTGCTCAACCTCGGCTATGTGGTCATGGACGAGGTGCACTACCTCTCCGACCGCTTCCGCGGCGCCGTCTGGGAGGAAGTGATCATCCACCTCCAGGAGTCGGTCACGCTCGTCTCCCTCTCGGCGACGGTGTCCAACGCCGAGGAGTTCGGCGACTGGCTCGACACCGTGCGCGGCGACACCGAGGTGATCGTCTCCGAGCACCGGCCCGTGCCGCTCTTCCAGCACGTGCTCGCCGGGCGTCGGATGTACGACCTCTTCGAGGAGGGCGAGGGCCAGAAGAAGGCGGTCAACCCCGACCTCACGCGCATGGCGCGGATGGAGGCCAGCCGTTCGTACAACCCGCGCGATCGCCGCAAGGGCAAGATGGTCCGCGAGGCCGACCGCGAGCGCGAGCGCAGACAGCGCTCACGGATCTGGACGCCGGGCCGCCCCGAGGTGATCGAACGGCTCGACTCCGAGGGCCTGTTGCCCGCCATCACGTTCATCTTCAGCCGCGCCGCCTGCGAGGCCGCCGTCCAGCAGTGTCTGTACGCGGGCCTCAGGCTGAACGACGACGACGCGCGGATGAGGGTCCGCGAGATCGTCGAGGAGCGCACGGGTTCGATCCCGAACGAGGACCTCCACGTCCTGGGCTACTACGAATGGCTCGAGGGCCTGGAGCGCGGCATCGCGGCGCACCACGCGGGCATGCTGCCCAGCTTCAAGGAGGTCGTCGAGGAGCTCTTCGTGCGCGGCCTGGTCAAGGCCGTGTTCGCCACCGAGACGCTCGCGCTCGGCATCAACATGCCCGCGCGCAGCGTGGTCCTCGAAAAGCTCGTCAAGTGGAACGGCGAGCAGCACGCCGACATCACCCCGGGTGAGTACACGCAGTTGACGGGTCGTGCGGGGCGCCGGGGCATCGACGTCGAGGGCCATGCCGTGGTCCTGTGGCAGCGCGCCATGAGCCCCGAGCACCTCGCCGGGCTCGCGGGCACGCGCACGTACCCGCTGCGCTCCAGCTTCAAGCCGTCGTACAACATGGCGGTGAACCTGGTCGACCAGTTCGGGCGGCACCGCTCGCGCGAGCTCCTGGAGACGTCCTTCGCGCAGTTCCAGGCCGACAAGTCGGTCGTCGGGATCTCCCGGCAGGTGCAGAAGAACGAGGAGGGTCTGGAAGGCTACAAGGCCTCCATGACCTGCCACTTGGGGGACTTCGACGCGTACGCGCGACTGCGTCGCGAACTCAAGGACCGCGAGACCGAGCTGGCCAAGCAGGGCGCAGCCCAGCGCAGGGTCGCCGCTGCCGCCGCCCTGGAGAAGCTCAAGCAGGGCGACGTCATCCACGTCCCGACGGGGAAGTACGCGGGCCTCGCGCTCGTGCTCGACCCGGGGCTGCCCGCCGGGCGGGTCAACGGCCAGCGCGGCTTCGACCACGTGGACGGGCCGCGTCCCCTGGTGCTCACCGCCGAGCGGCAGGTCAAGAGGCTCGCGGCGATGGACTTCCCGGTGCCGGTCGAGGCGCTGGACCGGATGCGCATCCCGAAGTCGTTCAACGCGCGCTCGCCGCAGTCCCGCCGTGACCTGGCGTCCGCGCTGCGCACCAAGGCGGGGCACATCGTCCCCGACCGGCACCGCAAGGGGCGTGCGGCGGCCGCCGACGACCAGGAGATCGCCCGTCTGCGCACGGAGCTGCGCGCGCACCCGTGTCACGGCTGCGACGAGCGCGAGGACCACGCGCGCTGGGCCGAGCGGTACCACCGCCTCAAGCGCGACACCTCGCAGCTCGAGCGGCGCATCGAGGGGCGGACGAACACCATCGCCCGCACCTTCGACCGCATCGTCGCCCTGCTCACCGAGCTCGACTACCTGCGGGGCAACGAGGTCACCGAGCACGGCAAGCGGCTCGCCCGGCTCTACGGAGAGCTGGACCTGCTCGCCAGCGAGTGCCTGCGCGCCGGGATCTGGGAGGGGCTCAACCCCGCCGAACTGGCCGCGTGCGTCTCGGCGTTGGTCTATGAAGCACGGGTCGGCGACGACGCGCTCGCGCCCAAGCTGCCGTCCGGCGCGGCGAAGGCGGCGCTCGGCGAGATGGTGCGGATCTGGGGGCGTCTCGACGGTCTGGAGGAAGACTTCAAGATCAGCCAGACCGAGGGCGTCGGTCAGCGCGAGCCGGACCTGGGCTTCGCCTGGGCGGCGTACATGTGGGCCAACGACAAGGGGCTCGACGAGGTCCTGCGCGAGGCGGAGATGCCGGCGGGTGACTTCGTGCGGTGGTGCAAGCAGGTCATCGACGTGCTCGGGCAGATCGCGGCGGCGGCGCCGCGCGAGAACAGTACGGTCGCGAAGAACGCGCGCAAGGCGGTTGATCTGCTGTTGCGCGGTGTGGTGGCGTACAGCTCGGTCGGCTGAGAGGTCCGCCCCGTCAGGGGCGCGGGGAGTGCGCGACCAGCCACGTCCGGCCTGCGGGCGTGACTGGGCGCCCAGTGGGCCGCTCAGGCGCTTTGCGGGGCGGGCTCCGTGGTGCTCGTCGGCGGCCGCAGGTGCTTCGTGGCTGGTCGCGCAGTTCCCCGCGCCCCTTGCGGGGGCGCGCTCCTACGGGCGCGTCGCGTCCCGCTTCGCGACTTCTTCGCGGACGATCGGGATCACGTGGCGGCCGAAGTCGATCGCGTCGTCGAGGAGGTCGTAGCCGCGGGCGGAGAGGATCTCCACGCCCAGGTCGTAGTAGTCGAGCAGGGCCTGTGCGACCGTCTCGGGAGTCCCCACCAGGGCCGTCGAGTTGCCCGCGCCGCCCGTCTCCGCGGCGGTGGGCGTCCAGAGCGCGCGGTCGTGCCGGTCCCCTGACGCGGCCACCGCGAGGAGCCGCTGCGATCCTGCGTTCTGCGGCTCGCCGAGCGGCCGGCGCCGGGAGAGCGCGGCACCGGCCTTGCGGGCCTTGACGCGCTCCAGGGTCGCGTACGCCTTCTCCCAGGCCAGTTCCTCGGTCGGCGCGATGATCGGGCGGAACGCCACCTGGATCGTGGGGACGTCGGTGCGGCCCGCGGCCTTCGCCGCCGCCTTCACCGACTCGATCTGCTCGGCGGTCTGCGCCAGCGGCTCGCCCCACAGGCAGTAGATGTCGGCCTCGGCCCCGCCCGCGGCGTACGCGGCGGGCGAGGAGCCGCCGAACGAGACGCGCGGGTGCGGCTGTTGGACCGGGAAGATGTCGCTGACGAAGTCGTTGAAGCGGTAGTGCGTGCCCTCGTGGTCGAAGGGTTCGTGCGACGTCCAGGCCCTCTTGATGATCTGGATGGCCTCGCGGGTGCGGGCGTAGCGCTCGTCCTTGGTGAGGAAGTCGCCCTCGCGCTGCTGCTCGTGGTCGTTGCCGCCGGTGATGAAGTGCACCGCGAGGCGCCCGTCACTGATCCGGTCGAGCGTCGCGAAGGTCTTCGCGGCGAACGTCGGGTACGAGACGTTGGGGCGGTGCGCGACCAGGATCTGGAGCCGGTCGGTGCGGGCCGCGATGTACGCGGCGGCGGGGGAGGGGTCGGGGGAGTCCGAACCGTAGGCGAACAGGACCCGGTCCCAGCCGTGGTCCTCATGCGCCCTGGCGAGCCTGAGGGTGTAGTCCTTGTCGAAGGAGGCGCCGGAGCGCGCGGTCACTTCGGATCCTTCGTTGGTGGCGGCGATGCCGAGGAACTCGACGGGCATGGTGAAGCCTCATCTCCTGCTGCGGTGACGTGGGGTGGTCGGCGGTGCCTTCAAAGGCGACACGCGGCGGACCACACCCGACCGAAGTCGATGTGGTCCCGGGTGACCAGCCGCAGCTGAGGTCGCATGCGTGGAGTGGAACAGGCGTCCATACGAGGCGTCAACGACGGTGCGGAGCAGGCAATTCCCCGGCGGGCCAAGGCCGTTCGAAGGTGTCACTCCATGTGTTCGAATGATCGCCAAGCGTGTAAATGGGGTGAGTGTATGCCCCTGGGTGAGGCGTCTGCAGGGGGTTGCCGAATATGACTCGGCGATGATTCCGGCGGACTAAGCTCGCCCGGAGCGCGGCGAGTTGAAACGAGTTGCGATACATTCGCGCGCTTGTTCATAGATCTTTCGAAAGTTCGTTTTGTTCCACCGCGCTACCCCGTTCCCGCAGAGTCCCCCCCGATTTCCCCCCAAGACGAGTGTTCAGAGGGCATACATGGTGAGTGTTCAATCGCCTCCCGGTGGCCGAGAAATCCCTTACGCGCGTGTGCTGTTGCTGCCTGCCATGCTCATGGCCGCAGCGACCGGAGCAGCCGTAGCCGCGGTGACGGAGACCGCGCGCCCCGCCGTGGGCCTGTGCGGTGCCGTCGCGACCCTGATGGTCGTCGTGGTCGGCACCGAAGCCGTGCGGCGCGGCCGGATCATCCGGGGGCTGCGCGCGCAGTACGCACAGCGGCTCGCCTTCCTCGAACGGCGCATCGCATCCCATGACGACGAGACCGTCCGCCTGGGCAGGGAGATCCTGCCCGAGGCGCTCTGGCGACTGCGCCAGGGCGAATCACCCGTGGAAGTGGTCCGCAACGTCGTCGACAATGACGAGGCCTACCGCGAACTGCCGGACTCGCAGCGTGAATTGCTGCGTTCCGTGCTCGACACCCTGGACCGCGAGGAGGCCATGCGCGAGTCCGCGCAGCGCGCCTTCGTCAACATCGCGCGGCGCGTGCAGTCCATCGTCCACCAACAGGCGGCGGAACTGCGTGACATGGAGGAGTTCCACGGCCGCAACCCCGAGGTCTTCGACGACCTGCTCCGCATCGACCACGGCACCGCGCTGATCGGGCGTCTCGCCGACTCCATCGCGGTGCTCGGCGGCGCCCGTCCGGGCCGCCAATGGCCCAAGCCCGTACCGCTGTTCAGCGTGCTGCGCGGCGCGATGTCCCGGATCCTCGACTACCCGCGCGTCGAGCTGCACTCGATCGCGAAGGTCGCCATCCACGGCACGTCCGTCGAACCGCTCATCCACGCCTGCGCGGAACTCCTCGACAACGCCACCCGGTACTCGCCGCCGCAGACCAAGGTGCACGTCACCGCCGTCGAGGTGCAGACCGGCATCGCCGTCGAGATCGAGGACGGCGGCGTCAGCCTCAGCGAGGAGGCGCGGGCCAGGGCCGAGCGCATGCTGGAGCAGGCGCAGGCAGGCATCGACCTGAACGACCTCGGTGAGACCCCGCGCCTCGGCATGGCCGTGGTCGGCAGGCTCTCGCAGATGTACAACCTCCAGGTCTCGCTGCGCCAGTCCGCCTACGGCGGCGTACGCGCGGTCCTCATCGTGCCGCGCGAGATGATGACCACGGGGCCCGCGCCCGGTCTCGCCCACGGCATCGGCGCCTCCGCCGTACCCCGCGTGGACAACGGCGGGCGGCCGATCGAGGAGCCCGCGCGCAACATCCGGCGCAAGAAGCCCCGGGTCGTCACCGCGGGGCCGCCGCTGCGCTCCCCGCTCACCGCGACCATGGAGGACGACGTCCCCGAGGTCACCGAGTGGACGCCGAACGGCCTGCCGCAGCGCCGCAGCCGCGTCAAGATCTCCCTGAGCGAGCGGTACGCCCAGGAGGCGGAGGCCCAGCGGATCGCCGAGGCGCACGCCGCCGCGACCGCGTCGCCCCCGCCCGCACCCAAGCGAGAAGAGCCCGAACCGGGCCTGTGGATCGAGGCGTTCATGAAGGGCGTCAAGGGCGACGAGCCCCAGGATCCTGATCCGTCCGCCCCGCAGGGATACACCCCTCCGCAGGGAACCAGTCAGAACGACCACGGCAATGCCGACGAGGGGGGCTGGAAGTGATCCAGCAACGCGCCAATTTCGACTGGATGCTCAAGGAGCTCGCCGACGGAGTGCCGCAGACGCGGCAGATCGTGGTGCTCTCCGCCGACGGCCTGCGCATCGCCCGCTACGGCGGCGACCCGGACGCGGCCGACCGCATCGCCGCCGCCTGCGCGGGACTCCAGAGCCTGGCCGCCGCGGTGGCCACGGAGATCCCGCAC
Organism: Streptomyces formicae; assembly: GCF_002556545.1. Lineage (NCBI taxonomy): Bacteria > Bacillati > Actinomycetota > Actinomycetes > Kitasatosporales > Streptomycetaceae > Streptomyces > Streptomyces formicae. The sequence goes on along the minus strand of NZ_CP022685.1, from coordinate 1,771,745 downwards.
AGCGACGGCAACATGAAGATGGTCATCATCGAGATCAACGGCGGCTACTTCTACCTGATGGCCGCGGGAGCAGGCGCCTATCTCGCGGTGCTCGCCGACGAGACCGTCGACGCGGGCCTCATCGGCACCCGCATGCGGGACCTCGTCGTACGCATCGGTGCCCACCTGACGAGCCCGCCGCGGCGTGACGGGCAGGCCGTATGACTCCTCCGCAAGGCTCCTCGCACGGCCCTCCGCACAGCGACGTCCCCGCCCAGGACGGGGCGGCGGCCCGCGAGGGCCCGCCCCAGCGCGAACGCCGCAGTCCGGAGAACCCCGAGCGGCTGTACATCCTCACGGGTGAGGACTCCGAGCGCGCGCCGCTCGACCTCGTCACCCTGATCGTGGCGGCGGGCGAGGCGTCCCCCACGGCGCAGCCGGAGCACTCCGCGATCCTGCGGCTGTGCACGACGCCCCTCTCCGTCGCCGAACTCTCGGCCTACATGGCGCTGCCGTTCAGCGTCGTGACCGTCGTCCTGACGGAGTTACTGGCGACCGAGCTCATTCAGGCGCGCGCCCCCATCGTCCGCTCCGCGCTCCCCGACCGGTCCCTCCTCGAAGCGGTGATGCATGGACTTCAGAAACTCTAAGAACACCGACACGATCACCGGCCCGCGCAGCGAGGACGTTCTGCCGCACACGGCCGCCGCCGCCGTGAAGGTCGTGGTCGTGGGCGGATTCGGGGTCGGCAAGACGACCATGGTCGGCTCGGTCAGCGAGATCCGGCCGCTGACGACCGAAGAGACCATGACCCAGGCGGGCATCGGCGTCGACGACAACTACGGCTCGGAAACCAAGACGGCCACCACCGTGGCCATGGACTTCGGGCGGATCAGCATCTCCGAGGAGCTGGTCCTCTACCTCTTCGGCACCCCGGGCCAGGAGCGCTTCTGGTTCCTGTGGAACGGCCTGTTCGAAGGCGCGCTCGGCGCGGTCGTCCTCATCGACACCCGCAGGCTGGAGGTCAGCTTCGACGTGATCGGACGTCTGGAGGAGCGCGGCGTGCCCTTCGTCGTCGCCGTCAACTCCTTCCCCGACGCGCCCGACCACCCGGTCGAGACCCTGCGCAAGGCCCTCGACCTGGAACCCGCCGTGCCGATCCTGAGCTGCGACGCCCGCCGCAGGGAGTCGAGCAGGGACGTCCTGATGACGCTGATGCGCTATCTCCACACGCTGACCGTGGCCCGCGCCTGACCGCGGCCCCGGCCCCTCCACCGCACCTCCTTCCGCAATCCCGCCACCCCTTCCGCAACCCCGGATCTCCTTCCGCGAACACGGAGCGACGAACGTGACGACTCCTTCCTCCTCCTGGCCCGGCACCGACGGCGCGACCGCGCCACCGCCGGGCTGTCCCGCCCACGGGCTCGGCCCCAACGGCCTGCGCCGTCTGTACGGACCCGAGGCCGACACCGATCTCGCGGGCCTCTACGAGAAACTGCGCGCCGAGCACGGCCCGGTCGCGCCCGTCCTGATCCACAACGACGTGCCGATCTGGGCGGTGCTCGGCCACAGCGAGAACCTCCACATGATCCGCACCCCCTCGCAGTACACCCGCGACTCGCGCATCTGGCGGGCCGTGCGGGACGGCACCGCGGGCCCGGACAACCCGCTCGCGCCGGTCTTCACCTGGCAGCCGATGGCCACCTTCGCCGAGGGGGACGAGCACCAGCGGCTGCGCGGCGCCGTCACCGGCGCCATGTCGGGCATCGACCACCGGGGCGTCCGCCGCTACATCAACCGCTATACGAACCACCTGCTCAACGACATCTGCCAGGACGGCCAGGCCGACCTCGTCAGCCAGTTCGCCGAGCACCTGCCGATGATGGTGATGTGCCACATCCTCGGCATGCCCGAGGAGTACAACGAGCGCATGGTGCAGTCGGCCCGCGACATGATCAAGGGCACCGAGACCGCCATCGCCAGCAACGCGTACATCATGAAGGTGATGATGGGACTGGTGGCACGGCGCCGTGCCCACCCCGAGGAGGACTTCACCAGCAGCCTCATCGCGCACCCCGCCCAGCTCAGCGACGACGAGGTCGGCGCGCACCTGCGCCTGGTGCTCATCGCGGCGTACGAGGCCACCGCCAACCTCATCGCGAACGTCCTGCGGATGGTCCTCACCGACCCGCGCTTCCGCGCCCAGCTCAGCGGCGGCCAGATGACGGTCCCCGAGGCGGTCGAGCAGTCCCTCTGGGACGAGCCGCCGTTCAGCGCGATGGTCGGCTACTTCGCCAAGCAGGAGACCCAGCTCGGCGGCCAGCGGATCAGGCCGGGCGACGGCCTGATCTTCGGCATCGCGCCGGGCAACGTCGACCCGATGGTCCGCCCCGACCTCGCCGCCAACATGCAGGGCAACCGCTCACACCTCGCCTTCGGCAGCGGACCGCACGAGTGCCCGGGACAGGACATCGGCCGCGCCATCGCCGACACCGGTGTGGACGCGCTCCTGATGCGCCTTCCCGACGTCGAACTCGACGTGCCGGAGAGCGAGTTGCGCTGGACGTCGTCGATCCTGTCGCGGCACCTGGTGCAACTGCCCGTGCGCTTCGCGCCGCGCCCGCCGCAGGACGTGATGGCCCGTCCCTCGGCGCAGGTGCCCGCGCCGCGCAGGGACTGGCACGTGTCGTCCCCGCCGCCGTCGCGCGCGCCGGAGCCGGTGGCCGCCCAGGCACCGCAGCAGCCCGCGTCCGCACCCCTCGCCGAGAACGAACGGCCCAAGGGGGCCTGGCGCCGCTTCCTGACCTGGTGGCGGGGTTACTGAGCCCAGGCATCGTACGCCGACCAGGCGCCCAGCGTTCTGCCGCTGACGAAGCGGTGCGCGGCGCCGGTCACCGGATCCGTGAACTCCAGGACGCGGGAGAGGAGTTGGAGGGGCCGCCGGAAGTCGTCCGGCGGCACCGGGTCCGCCACCACCGGGTAGACCGGGTCCCCGAGGATCGGCAGGCCCAACGCGTTCATGTGGACGCGGAGTTGATGGGTGCGGCCGGTGCGGGGGACGAGCCGGTAGCGGCCGAGTCCCGCGCGGTGCTCGACGAGTTCGATCCGGCTCTCGCTGTTCGGCTCCGCGTCCGCCACCTCGTACGCCGCGATGATCCCGCGCACCTTCTCGATGTGGCTGCGCACGGTGCGCGGGAGCGGTACGGCCGGATCGTGGGCGGCGATCGCCTCGTACTCCTTGTGGACGCGGCGGTCGCTGAACAGCGTCTGGTAGGCGCCGCGTTCCTCGGGGCGCACGGTGAACAGGAGCAGTCCGGCGGTGAGCCGGTCCAGGCGGTGTGCCGCGCCGAGCGTCGGGATGCCGAGCTCGACGCGCAGTCGGGCGAGGGCGGTCTGGGTGACGTGGGAGCCGCGCGGCATCGTCGCCAGGAAGTGCGGCTTGTCGACGACGACGATGTGCTCGTCGCGGTGGACGACGTCGAGCGCGAAGGGGACCGGCACCTCGTGGGGCAGGTCCCGGTGGAACCAGACGAAGGTCCCGGGCGCGTAGGGCGCGTCCGGGACCACCGCGACCCCGTCGGCGCCGACGATCCTGCCGTCCCGCAGCAGGGCGTCGATGACCCCGGGCCCGGCGGCGAGCCGCTCCACGAGGTGGTCCCGCACGGTGGGCCACGCGCCGTCGGGCGGCAGCTTGATCCGGACGGGGTCGATGCCGTCGCGCTGGGGGAGGGGCGCGGGCGGAACGCGGGGCTTTCGTCTCATCAGGAGGTCAGGGTATGCGGCGGGGGGAAAATCGCTGTCCGGGGCCGCGCCCCGCTGCCACCATGAGGCCCATGCCCATGAAGATCGAAGACGTCGTCGCGCCCGGCACGCTCGCCCGCCGCGAGCAGCCGGTCATTGCCGTCCCTGGGGGACTCGTCATGCGGCCGTGGTCGGCCGCCGACGCGCCCGCCGTGTACGAGGCGTTCCAGGACCCCCTGCTGAGCCGCTGGCACGCGCGCGGGGCCGACTCCGAGAGCGAGGTGCTCGGCTGGATCGAGGACTGGCGCGCGAGCTGGGCCGGGGAGCGTGACGCGTACTGGGCGGTCGCCGACGCGGGGACGGACGAGCTGGTGGGCCGGATCGCCCTGAAGGCCATGGTGCTCGCCGACGGCCAGGCCGAGGTCGCCTACTGGACCATGCCGCAGGCGCGCGGCCGGGGTGTCGCGTCGCGTTCCGTCGTCGCGCTCTCGTCCTGGGCCTTCGGTGAAGTGGGGCTGCACCGGCTGGAGTTGACGCACTCGATGGCCAACGAGGCGTCCTGTCGTGTCGCCCTGAGGACCGGCTTCGCGGTGGAGGGCACCAAGCGCGGCGCGGGGCTGCACGAGGACGGCTGGCACGACATGCATCTGCACGCGCGTCTCAAGGGGGACGGGCCCGCCGCGTCGGAGTGACGGCGGGCCGGGCGTCGTCGGCCGTTCCTGGTGCTTCTCCCGCTTCGGCGAGGTGGTTACGCCGCCTGCTCCTGCTCCGCCTCCACCTGCGCGTTCCACTCGCGCTTGGACGCCTGCCAGCCGTCCTCGTTGTGGCCCACGCGCCAGTAGCCGGAGATAGAGAGGCGCTCGCGCGGCACCTCGCGCTCGACGCGCAGATAGCGGCGCAGCTCCTTCACGAAGCCCGCCTCGCCGTGCACGAAGGCCTGCATCTCGCCCGGGGGGAACTCCAGGGCGCGCACGGCCTCGACGAGGAGCTGGCCGACCGGGCGCTCGCCCCTGTGCAGCCAGACGATCTCGGCGTCGGTCGCGATCTTCTGCTCCTCCTCGGGGCCCTCGACCTCCACGAAGACGCGGGCGACCGCGCCGGGCGGGAGCGCCTCGGCCGCGGCGGCGATCGCGGGCAGGGCGCTCTCGTCACCGGCGAGCAGGTGCCAGCCCGCGTCCGCGTCCGGGGCGTAGCCGCCGCCGGGGCCGAGGAAGCGGATCGTGTCGCCGAGGCGGGCGTCCCGCGCCCACGGCCCCGCGAGGCCCTGGTCGCCGTGGATCACGAAGTCCACGGCGAGCTCGCGGGCCTCGGGGTCCCACCAGCGCACGGTGTACGTCCGCGTCACTGGCCACTGGTCGCGCGGGAACTCCTCGCGGATCCGCTGCATGTCGAAGGGCTCCGGATACGTGACGCCCTCGGCGTCGAAGAGCAGCTTCACGTAGTGATCGGTGCACTCGCCCGCGGCGAACTGGGCGAGTCCCTCCCCGCCGAGGACCACGCGCTGCATGTGCGGGGTGAGTCGCTCGGTGCGCACCACGTGGGCGACATGGGTCTGCGGTGCTTTGCGTGCCGGACGTTCTGCCATGGCGACGGCCTCCCCTGATCCACAAATACTTAGGCAAGCCTAAGTTAACACCTCAGGCGTGGAGAGTGGAGAGCAGCCGTTGCAGAGAACCGCCCAGATTCCACTGGGCCGCCAGCTCGTCGAGCGCGGCGGGGTCGCGCGGCTCGTGGGGCAGCGCGAGGTCCACGTCGGGCAGCGGCACGTCGCCCGCGACCCGGACGACCTGCGGCGCGACCGCCACATAGGGACGTGCCTCGTCGAGCCGCTTGCGCTGCGACGGCGTGAGCTTCGCCTTCGGGTCGTCCACCGCCGCCATGATCCCGGCCAGGTCGCCGAACGCGTCGAGGAGCTTGGCCGCCGTCTTCTCGCCGATGCCGGGGACGCCGGGCAGGCCGTCGCTCGGGTCGCCGCGCAGCAGGGCCAGGTCCACGTAGCCCGGGCCGTCCACGCCGTACTTCTCGCGCAGCCAGCTCTCGTCCGTGATCTGGAGGGAGCCGACGCCCTTGAGGGGGTAGAGGACGCGGATGCCGCGCTCGTCGTCCACGAGCTGGTAGAGGTCGCGGTCCCCGGTGACGATGTCGACCGGGCCCGTCGCGCGGGCGGCATAGGTGCCGATCACGTCGTCCGCCTCGTACGCCGGTACGCCCACGCGCGCGATGCCGACCGCGTCGAGCACGTCCTCGATGATCGGGACCTGCGGCGCGAGCGTGTCCGGGGTCTCCTCGGCGTCCGGGCCCTCGGGGACCTCCTCCGCGACACGGTGTGCCTTGTAGGAGGGGATGAGCTCGACCCGCCAGTGCGGGCGCCAGTCCGCGTCCATGCAGGCGACCAGGTCGTCGGGGCGGTGGTCCTGGACGAGGCGGGTGATGAAGTCGAGGAGTCCGCGCACGGCGTTCACCGGGGTGCCGTCCGGGGCCTTCATCGACTCGGGGACCCCGAAGTAGGCCCGGTAGTAGAGGGAGGCCGTGTCAAGGAGCATGAGGCGTCGAGTTCGCTGAGTCACGTTGCGCATCATGCCGCACGGCACCGACAGTGGAGCCGTACGGCACCGCGGGGCGAGGGGCCCTCCGTGCCGCCGCCGGGACCACGTTGCGCATCGCGCAGAAGCCTTGCCGAGAGTGCAACAAATGTGAGCTGGAACACTCCCCGGTTTGATTCGTGTAAGTGCGGGAAGGCGCGCATCCGGAGCGAACCCGGTCGAGTATTCAACTTTTCGATCGGGCAAGTGGGCAGAAGCCACTGCGTTCCACGGCCCGCCGGCGGGGGAGGCGGGCCGTCTTGGTTCGACCCGAGAGGTGTATGTGTCCAGGCTGCAGGCCGAGCACTTGTACAAAGTGTTCGGCAGACGACCCGATGACGCGGTGGAGCGACTCCGCCACGGAGCCGACCGAGAGGAGCTGCGCGACGAGGGCACCACCGCCGCCGTCATCGACGCCTCCTTCGAGGTCGAGCCGGGCCAGATCTTCGTCGTCATGGGTCTCTCCGGATCCGGCAAGTCCACGTTGCTGCGCATGCTCAACGGACTGTCGGAGCCGACGGCCGGTCACGTCCGCTTCGACGGTCAGGACCTGACCGAGCTGAGCGCCAAGGAGATGCGGGAGGTGCGCTCCAAGAAGATCAGCATGGTCTTCCAGCACTTCGCGCTCTTCCCGCACCGCAGCGTCCTCGAGAACGCCGGTTACGGCCTCGAGGTGCAGGGCGTGCCGCGCGCCGAGCGCGAGAAGCGGGCCACCGAGGCGCTGGAGCTGGCCGGTCTGAAGGGCTGGGAGAAGTCCTGGCCCGACGAGCTGTCCGGCGGCATGCAGCAGCGCGTGGGCCTGGCCCGCGCGCTCGCCACCGACGCCGACCTGCTCCTCATGGACGAGTCGTTCAGCGCGCTCGACCCGCTGATCCGCCGTGACATGCAGGACCAGCTCCTGGTGCTCCAGAAGCGGCTGAAGAAGACCATCGTCTTCATCACCCACGACCTGAACGAGGCCATGCGCCTGGGCGACCAGATCGCCGTCATGCGCGACGGGCAGATCGTCCAGATCGGCAACGCCGAGGACATCCTCGTCACCCCGGCCAACGACTACGTCGCCGCGTTCACGCAGGACGTCGACCGCTCCCGGGTGCTGACCGCGGGCGCGATCATGGCCGATCCCGACGAGGACTTCGTGGCGGCGGACGCCCCCGCGACGGTCACCGCGGACACCCCGATCATCGAGCTGTTCACGCCCTGCTCCACCAGCGGTGTGGCCGTCGCCGTCACCGACGACGAGGGCGAGCTCATCGGTGTCGTGCCGCGGGCCAGGCTGCTCGCCGTGCTCGGCGAGCCGATGAAGACGGAGACGCCCGGGGAGCCGCAGGACGCGGCGGCCGCCGCCGTCCCCGAGCAGGACAACGGCAAGAACGTGGGCAAGGTGAGCAGCGGTGCCTAGGATTCCCTTCGGCGACTGGGTCAATGACTCGGTCGAATGGCTCAGAACCCACATGGACTGGCTGTTCGACTTCATCAAGACGATCTTCCAGAACATGTGGGACGGCGTCTACGACGTCCTCTCCGCGCCCGAGCCGCTCCTGATGGCGGGCATCCTCGCCGTCATCGCGTTCTGGCTGCGCGGTCTGCTCGGCGGTGTGCTGTCCTTCGTGGGCTTCGCCTTCATCGTGTCCCTTGAGTTGTGGGACAACGCGATGATGACGCTGTCCCTGGTGCTCGTCTCCACCTTCGTGGCGCTGGTCATAGCCGTGCCCGTGGGCATCTGGGCGGCGCGCTCCAAGACGGTCAGCGGCATCGTCAGGCCCGTCCTCGACTTCATGCAGACGCTGCCCGCGATGATCTACCTCATCCCGGCGCTGCTGTTCTTCCGCATGGGCGCCCCCGCGGGCATCGTCGCCACGATCGTCTTCGCGCTCGCCCCCGGCGTGCGCATGACGGAACTCGGCATCCGCCAGGTCGACAAGGAGCTGGTCGAGGCCGCCGACGCGTTCGGCACCACGCCCCGCAACACCCTCTTCCGGGTGCAGCTGCCGCTCGCGCTGCCGACGATCATGGCCGGTGTCAACCAGGTCATCATGCTCGGCCTCTCCATGGCGGCGCTGACCGGCATGGTCGGCACGCCGGGCCTGGGCGCCGACGTGAACGCGGCCATCGGCCAGCTCGACGTCGGTCTCGGCGCCGAGGCGGGCGTCTCCATCGTGATCCTCGCCATCTACCTGGACCGCGTCACCAGCGGTCTGGGCGGCCAGGTCTCGCCGCTGGGCCGTCGCGCGCTCGCCAAGCTGCGGGCCGCGCAGGGCCTGAACATCTGGAACTACCGTCCCCGGCCCGTCGTCGCGATGGTCGGCGTCGTCGTCCTCGCGCTCGTCGCGGGCGGCATGGGCATCTTCGGCGGCACCAAGTCCGAGTCCGTGGCCGACGCCAAGAACGTCGGCGACGGCAAGGAGCTCAAGGTCGGCTACATCCCCTGGGACGAGGGCGTCGCCTCCACCTTCCTCTGGAAGGAGATCCTGGAGCAGCGCGGCTTCAAGGTGACGACCAGCCAGCTGGAGGCCGGTCCGCTCTACACCTCGCTCGCGCAGGGTGACATCGACTTCCAGACGGATTCCTGGCTGCCGACGACGCACGCCTCGTACTGGAAGAAGTACGGCAAGGACCTCGAGGACATGGGCTCCTGGTTCGGGCCCACCTCGCTGGAGCTGGCCGTTCCCGCGTACATGAAGGACGTCAACTCCCTCGAAGACCTCAAGGGCAACGCCGACACCTTCAAGGGCAAGATCACCGGCATCGAGTCGAGCGCCGGAATGATGGGCCTGCTCAAGGACAAGGTCCTGGACGCGTACGGCCTGAAGAAGGAGTACAAGGTCGTCGACGGCTCGACCCCGGCGATGCTGGCCGAGCTGAAGGCCGCGTACTCCAAGAAGGAGCCGATCGTCACCACCCTGTGGTCGCCGCACTGGGCCTACAGCGACTTCAAGCTGAAGAAGCTCAAGGACCCGAAGGGCGCCTGGGGCAAGGGCGACGGCGTGCACACGCTGGCGCGCAAGGGCTTCTCGGACGAGAACCCCGAGGTCGGCAAGTGGCTCAAGGACTTCAAGATGAGCGAGAAGCAGCTCACGAGCCTTGAGGCCGAGATCAACAAGGCGGGCAAGGGCCAGCAGCAGGAGGCCGTGCGCGCCTGGCTGAAGAAGAACTCGGGCGTCGTCGACAAGCTCGCCCCGCTGCCGAAGAACTCGGGCAGCGACGAGAACAAGCGCCCGCTGAAGGCCGCGTACTTCGCGTGGGACGAGAACATCGCCGTCACCAACCTGTGGAAGCGCGTCCTGGAGAAGCGCGGCTACAAGATGGACCTGACGCCGGCCGACGTGGGCCCCGCCTACACCGGTCTCGCGCAGGGCGACCTCGACCTCAACCTCGACGCGTGGCTGCCCACCGCCCAGAAGACGTACTGGGACAAGAACAAGGCGAACCTCAACGACCTGGGCTCCTGGTACAGCCCGACGTCCCTGGAGGTCGCCGTCCCGTCCTACGTCAAGGGCGTGAAGTCCCTGGAGGACCTCAAGGGCAAGGGCGACAAGTTCAAGGGCAAGATCATCGGCATCGAGCCGGGCACCGGCGTGATGCAGGCGCTCAAGGACAAGGTCCTGCCCGGCTACGGCCTGGAGGACGAGTACGAGATCGCCGCGGGCTCCACCCCCGCGATGCTCTCCGAGCTCAAGGCCGCCTACGCCAAGAAGGAGCCCGTCGCGGTGCTCCTCTGGTCGCCGCACTGGGCGTACAACGAGTACGACCTGACCAAGCTGAAGGACCCCAAGGGCGGCTTCGGCAAGGGCGACACGATCCGCACGCTCTCCAGCAAGGACTTCCCGAACCAGTACCCGCAGCTCACGAAGTGGCTCAAGAACTTCAAGATGAGCGAGCAGGAGCTGGCCAGCCTGGAGAACGAGATCAACAAGGCGGGCAAGAACAACGAGCCCAAGGCCGTCGACGCCTGGCTCAAGAAGAACCCGGGCTTCGAGTCGAAGATGACCTCCGCGAAGTAGCCGGAACGACGGCCGCGCGGCAGTAGCACGCGGTCATCACCCCGAAGGGGTGGGCCTCGCCCTGTGGCGAAGCCCACCCCTTCCGGCGTTCCGGCGGGGCCGCCCGGTCCCTAACCTCGACTGGGCCCCACCCGAACCTCGACCGTGCGAACGGGAGACCCCGCCCGTGACCGCAAGGCAGCCGAGGACGGCGCTCTTCACCGTCGCCGCCGTCCTCTCCCTCGCCGCTGCCCTGCTCGTCTCGCAGCTGGCGCGGGCGGACGCCACCCCCGCCTCGCCCGCCACCGCGCGGCTGGCCGCGCTCGCCGACGACGTGCCCTCCGCCGAAGGGCACCGCTACGACGCGCGGGACCACACGGGCCGCACCATGGACGCGGCCCAGATCCAGCAGGCCCAGGACGGCACCTACCTCGCCGTCTACCACACGCTCCTGGCCGACGGCCGCTTCCACGCCGCCGTCGCCACCTCCACGGACCTGCGCCACTGGCAGCGCCGCCACGACTTCGGGCCCGGCACCCACCAGCCCTCGCTCGCGCACGACGGACGGGGCGGCTACGTCCTCGCGTACGAGAAGGACCCGCGCAACCACATCGCGGTGCGGGCGTACGAGGATCAGCGGGCGCTGCTCGCGGGGCGCGCCCACCGGGCCTTCGACGCGCCGCTCACCCTCTCGCGCTGCGCCGAGGGCACGCCGAGCATCACCTCCGTACGCGGCGCGACCATCCAGCTCACCGGGCACTACCGCGCGGGCTGTGACACCGACCGCCAGCTGCGCGCCACGCTCACCGGGTTCCGGCACTGGCACGCCGAGCCCGACCGACGGCTCGACCGCGCGCTGCGCCGGTGGGGCAACGGCGGCAACATCGGGGACCGCGCGCCCGTCGAACTCGGCGGGCGGCGCGTGGTGCTCATCGAGGGCCAGCGCAGGCGCGGCGACTTCGGCAGCTGGGCCACCTACGCGTACGACCCCTCCAGCGGACGCGCTGACCGGCTCGACATCCGCACGCACGGCGGCAGCCGCGCCTTCGCCAACCCCTCGGCGACCCTGCTCACCGATCCGCGCGGGCAACCCGCCCTGCTCGTCAGCCTGTTCGTGCCCGAGGAAGGTTCCGCCCCCGGGGAGTCGGGGCAACTGCTCTACTGGCACAAGCTGTGACCCCCGGTCGGGTCAACGGGGCAAAACCGTTTGGCGAACATGCGTAGGGTGCAGAGAACCCCTCAGGGTTGAGAGTGGACCGATGCGCTGAAGGGAGCCGAGGCGATGGACGAGCACAAGGAGACCCTCCGGGTGGGCTCGGCCGTGCGGCGCCGCCGCCGGCAGCTGGAGCTCACCCTCGCCGTCGTCGCCGAGCGCAGCGGCCTCTCGGTGCCGTTCCTCAGCCAGATCGAGAACGAGCGCGCCCGTCCCAGCACGCGGTCCTTGCAGCGGGTCGCCGACGCCCTGTGCACGACCGACGTGGAGCTGCTCGCCGCCGCCGACCCGGCCCGCACGGTCGAGGTGGTGCGCGCCGACGACGACACGGATCTGGACACCTCGAAACCGGCCGCACGGGTGCGCGAGCTGACCCGCGGTCACCATCAACTGCACGTTCTCGAATTCATCGGTGACCACGACGAGGGCCGCGAATTCCAGCACCGCAACGACGAGTTGATGTACGTCGTCGAGGGCGCCGTGGAGATGGAGGCGGAGGGCCGCGCCTACCGCCTCGGGCGCGGCGACAGCCTGTTCCTCACCGGCGGGGTGCGGCACCGCTGGCGGGCCACCGTGCCGGACACCCGGGTCCTGGTGGTCGCCGTGGGCGACCACATCGAGGCGGTGGACGACGGGGGGCGCTGATGGTGCTCCGCCCGGGGACCCCGCCGCGGGTCGTCTCGCTCGTGCCCTCGCTGACCGAGGCGGTCGCCGTGAGCGTGCCGGGCGCGCTGGTCGGGGCGACCGACTGGTGCAGCCATCCGGCCGGCCTCGACGTCACCCGGGTGGGCGGCACCAAGAACCCCGACGTGCCCCGGATCCTCGCGCTCGCGCCCGACCTGGTGATCGCCAACGAGGAGGAGAACCGCGCGCCCGACCTGGCCGCCCTGCGCGCGGCGGGGCTCCAGGTGCTCGTCACGGAGGTGCGCGACCTGGACCAGGCGTTCCGCGAGCTGGCCAGGGTCCTCGCGGCATGCGGCGCGGAGCGGCCCCGATGGCTCGAGGAGGCCGAGGCCGCGTGGTGGGAGCCGCCCCCGCACCTCGAGGGCGCGGGCGGGCCCCCTCGCCCGGACATCCGCCTGCGCGCCGCGATCCCGATCTGGCGGCGGCCGTGGATGGTCCTGGGACGTGACACCTTCGCGGGGGACCTCCTCGCGCGCATGGGCGTCGACAACGCGTACGCCGCTCACGCCGAGCGCTATCCGCGGATCCCGCTGGAGGAGCTGCGGGCCGCGGACCTCGACCTGGTGGTGCTGCCCGACGAGCCCTACCGCTTCACCCGCGACGACGGCCCCGAGGCGTTCCCCGCGCGTACGCCGGTCGCATTGGTCAGCGGCCGCCACCTCACCTGGTACGGGCCCTCGTTGGCGGAGGCGCCCGCGGTGCTGGGGGCGGCGCTGCGGGCGGCCTACCCACCGGCCCTGTGAGCGCGCCTTCGCGGGTCAGCCCTTGGCGGGCCGGGGCGCCGCGAGCAGCCTGCCGCTGACCAGGCCGCGCAGGGTGTGCGCGAGGGCGATCGCCCAGGCGGTCAGGAGCAGGACGTACAGGCCGGTGGCCAGCCAGTCGAAGGCGACGAGGCCGGTGTGCTTGCCGAGGCCCTCGGTGCCGGTCACGCAGGTGCCGACGGGGAAGGTGAAGGCCCACCAGGTCATCGCGAAGCCCATGCCGCGGCGCCGGGCGCGGGCCACCATCGCGGCCGCGAGCGCCAGCCACATCAAGGCGAAGCCGATCACGGGGACCCCGTAGAGCACGGCGAAGGCCAGGAAGCCGCGGTCGAGCGGGGCGGGGACGACGCCGGGCGCGAAGTCGGCGAACTTGTTGGCGGCGGTGGTCGACTGACCGAGCGGGCCGAGCACCAGGAAGAGGGTGGGGGTCAGGGCCAGCGGCAGGGGCCCCGCGGTCACCAGGCGGGCGAAGATCACCGGCAGCATCACCAGGGTGGCGAGCAGGCTCAGTCCGAACATCGCGAAACAGGCGTACAGCAGGGTCTCCCGCGCCTGTCCGGCCGGCAGGTGGGGCACGAACAACGGGCCGACGGCGGCCGACACCATCGGGGCGACCACGGGCAGCAGCCACACGGGAGTGGCCTGGTCGGCGGCGATCCTGTGGCGGACCACCATCAAGTAGGGGATGGCGACGGCGGCCGCGAGTCCGATGGCCGTACCGGCGGTGAACAGCACGGTGGCCAAGGGGACCGCCACGCCCGTACCGAGCCAGTCCGCGCCCACGATCAGGGTGCCGCCGCCGACCGCGAGCAGTGCCATCGAGAGGCAGCCGTAGAACGGCGCCACGGCCGGATCGAGGAGGTGGGCGCGGGCCTGGTCGCGGTGGTGGATCCAGTGCGCGGCGCGGCCGGTGAGCAGCGCGGCGAGCATCACGAAGGACAGCGCCCAGACGACGGTGCAGGCCGTGCGCAGCCCGGTGAACTGGTACGGCAGCGTGGCACCGGCGTTGGCGATGATGGCGGTGCCCATGACGGAGGCGTACCAGTTCGGCCCGAGGTGTCGGACGGCGGCGGCGCGGCGCGCGGTGGGCGCGGGCGCGGGGTGCACGGTGTGCGCGGGGTGGGCGGTGGTGACCATGAGTCCACGGTCCCGCGCGCGCCCACCGGTCACCAGGGACCATTCCCCTATGGGGCCATAAACTGACTTTATGAGTATGTCTCCGCAGCCCGCCGCCTCCGAAGCCCCCGCCGGGACCGACCGTGCCAGGACCCCGGAGGCCCTGCTCGCCCACCGGGTGCCGGACCTCGGGGCGCTGCAACTCCTGCTGGCCGTGGCCCGGCTCGGCAGCCTGGGCCGGGCCGCGCGGGAGCTGGGCATCACCCAGCCCGCCGCGAGCAGCCGGGTCCGCGCCATGGAGCGGCAGTTGGGCGTCGCGCTCGTGGACCGCTCGCCGCGCGGTTCGCGGCTGACGGACGCGGGCGCGCTGGTCACCGACTGGGCGGGGCGGATCGTGGAGGCGGCGGAGGCCTTCGACGCGGGGGCGCAGGCGCTGCGCGACCGGCGGGACTCGCGGCTGCGGGTCGCGGCCAGCATGACCATCGCCGAGTACCTGCTGCCCGGCTGGCTGATCGCGCTGCGCACCCAGCGCCCCGACACGGCCGTGTCCCTGCTCGCGGGCAACTCGACGGCCGTTGCCGAGCGCCTCCTCGCGGGCGAGGCGGACCTCGGTTTCGTCGAGGGGCTCACCGTGCCGGACGCGCTGGACGGCGTGGTCATCGCGCACGACAGGCTCGTGGTGGTGACGGCGCCGACGCACCCCTGGGCGCGGCGGCACAAGCCGCTGGCCGCCGAGGAGCTGGCGGCGACACCGCTGATCCTGCGCGAGGAGGGCTCGGGCACCCGCCAGGTGCTCGACGCGGCGCTCGGCGGCCTGGCCCGCCCGCTGATCGAGCTCTCCTCGACGACGGCGGTGAAGGCCGCCGCGGTCAGCGGCGCGGGCCCCTCGGTCCTCAGCGAGCTCGCGGTGGGCGAGGAACTCGCGGCCCGGCGCCTGGTCGAGATCCCCTTGGCGGACGTACGCCTGGGCAGGGAGCTGCGCGCCGTCTGGCCGACGGGACATCGCCCCGCGGGTCCTGGCAGGGATCTGCTGGGGCTGACGCGGGGTGGGCCGGGGGCGCGGGACGCGTAGGTCCCCCTGTCCCGTCCCCGTCCCCTCCCCGGCCCCCTTGTCTCACTGCTGCCGCAGGTTCATGACCAGCTCGCGCGGCAGCCCGTGGGTGTCGTGGAGGTAGTGGAAGTCCTCCTCGTCCAGCGGACCGCGGAACCGGGGCCTGGCGAGCACCTGCCTGCCGCGTTCCAGGAGTCCCAGGAACTTGCGCTCCTCCTCGCACAGCACGCGGCGCACCTCGTCGGGGCCGGTGTCCTGCCGGAAGTGGTCCCGGGTGTGCAGGAACAGCTCGTCCGGCAGGTCGCCGACGGTGCGCGAGGGGTCGTCGCGCCACAGGGCGGTGAGCAGGCGCCGCACCAGCCGGCGCAGGACGTAGCCGCGGCCGGTGTTGGCGGGACGCACTCCGTCGCCGATCACGACCACGGCCGAGCGCAGGTGGTCGCAGACCAGCCGCAGCGTGGCCTCGTCCAGCGGCCACAGGGGCGGTACGAGACGGCGCCAGGGGGCGAAGACGTCGCACTCGAACACCGACGTGCGGCCCTGCAACAGCGAGGCGAGGCGTTCCAGGCCGAGGCCGGTGTCGACGTTGCGCTGGGGGAGCGGCACGAGGGAGCCGTCGGGGAGCTTGCGGTGACGCATCATCACGTGGTTCCACACCTCCACCCAGCGGTCGTCGCGGGTGGGCGTCGACCGGGGAGGGCCCTCGCCGGTCCACAGGAACATCTCCGAGTCGGGGCCGCAGGGTCCGGTCGGCCCGTTGTCCCACCAGTTGTCCTCGACGGTGAGCTCGACCGGAACGCCACGCTCCTGCCAGACCTCCAGGGAGGCGCTGTCGAGGCCCACCTGGTCGTCGCCGCCGAAGACCGTGGCGTGCAGCAGGCCCGGGTCGACGCCGAAGCCCTCGGTGAAGAGGTCGTATCCCCAACTGAGGCTCTGCGGGCCCTCGTAGTCGCCGAGGGACCAGGTGCCGAGCATCTCGAAGACCGTCAGGTGCGTGGGGTCGCCGACTTCCTCCAGGTCCGTGGTGCGCAGGCAGCGCTGCACGTTGACCAGGCGGCTGCCGAGCGGATGCGGGCGCCCCTCCAAATACGGGGTGAGGGGGTGCATGCCCGAGGTGGTGAACAGGACGGGGTCGCCGGGCGGCGGCAGCAGCGTGGAGCCGGTCGTGCGGCGGTGTCCGCGCTCCTCGTAGTACTCGACGAACGTACGGATGATGTCTTCGGTGTTCATGGTGGGGGCTCCTTCGCGTGAACGCGGGAGGCGCCGGATAACGGATCCGCGCGATCACCGGAGTCAGGGCGGGAGCCATGCACCATCGGCGGGCCGTTTCCGGTCGCCGAGGGGAAGGGGAAGGTCAGGCGGCGGCAACCGGCGAGCTGGTCGCTCGCGCGGTCGCGGTGGTGCGTGGGCCGGTGACGTTCATGAGGCCGAGGGTAACTCCGTTCGCGGTGGTGCGTCACACGATTTACGGCAGGGGGTGACGTGCCCTCTTCGATCCCTCTTCGATCCCTCTTCGATCGTGCAAACAAAGTGTTCACAATGAACTGTTGACTCCGTGCCGTGTGTCAGTCCATGCTGGATCCATGCCGTCGACTCCCGAGCAGCCCCAGGCCGCCGACCCCTTCACGCCCCCGCACCCCGAACAGGCCCGCGCCCACCGGGTCTACGCCTCGCTGATGCGCGTCGCCGAGCGGCACGCGGCCGACGAGGACCAGCGGGCGCGGCAGGTCCACCCCACCGTGCTCGGTCCGCACGAGGCGGTCAGGCTGGTGGCGTTCCTGCTCAGCGGCGCGGCCAGGCCCGTCGAAGGGGAGCCGGAGGTGGACCACGCGGACATCACCGCCGCCCTCACCCTGCTGCCGATGGTCCGCGGCGAGCTGGACGAACTGGAGACCGGGCTGCTCCAGATGGCGCGGGGGCGCGGCATGACCTGGCCGGAGATCGCCTTCGGCCTCGGGCTCGGCACGCCGCAGGCCGCGCGGCAGCGGTACGAGCGGCTGGCTTCGCGTACGGCGGGGGAGGGCGAGTAGCCGACGCTTCCCCCTCCGGGGGGCAGTGAGGCCCGGGGAAAACGCCTGGCGCCCGCCCCGGAGCCCTGCCCATCATGGGGCATGATTCCCACCGCGCCCCCGGCCACCGGCGTCCGTGCCCCCTGGGAGCAGCTCCCCGCGCACGTGAAGAGCGCCCTCGAGGCCGAGCTCGGCGGGACCGTGGTGGCCGCGACGACGCAGCACGGCGGCTTCTCGCCGGGCGTCGCGGCCCGGGTGCGGCTCGGGGACGGGCGGCGCGCCTTCGTCAAGGCCGTCAGCGCCGAGGCCAACCCCGGCAGCCCCCGGCTGCACCGCGCGGAGGCCCGGCACTCCGCCGCCCTGCCGGACTCCGTGCCCGCGCCCCGGCTCCTCGCGTCCTACGACGACGGGGCGTGGGTCGCCCTCGCCTTCGAGGACGTCGAAGGGCGCCAGCCGCACGTGCCCTGGCGCGCCGACGAGTTCGCCCTCGTGCTCGACGCGGTGGCGGAGCTCTCGCACGCGCTGACGCCCGCGCCCATCGAGGCGCGATCCGTCGTGGATACGGAAGGGGAGAGCTTCCGGGGCTGGCAGCGGCTGATCGAGGCCGAAGGGGCGGTACGCGAACGGCTCGACCCGTGGACGCGCCGCAACCTGCCCGCCCTCGCCGAACTCGCCGCCCCCTGGACCGAGTTCGCGTCGGGCGACACCCTCGCCCACGCCGACCTGCGCGCCGACAACATGCTGATCACCGCCGAGGGTCGGGTCGTCTTCGTGGACTGGCCGCACGTCGTGCGCGCCGCGCCCTGGTTCGACCTGCTCGTCATGCTGCCGTGCGTGCGCGCCCAGGGCGGACCCGACCCGGAGGACGTGTTCACCGCCCACCCCGTGGGCAGGGACGCGGACCCGGCGGGCGTGAGCGCCACGCTCGCCGCCCTCGCCAGCTACTTCGTACGGGGATCCCTGCAGCCCGATCCGCCCGGGCTGCCCACCCTGCGCGCCTTCCAGGCCGCCCAGGGCGCGGCCGCCCTCGACTGGCTCAGGAAGCGGCTCGGACCAGCGCTGCCATGACGCGCGTGTCCTCACCCATCTCCGGGTGCCACTGCACGCCCAACACCCAGGAAGCGCCCGGGAGTTCGACGGCCTCGACGGTGCCGTCCGCCGCGTGCGCGGACACCACGAGGCCCTTGCCGAGCCGGTCCACCGCCTGGTGGTGGTAGGTCGGCACGGCCGTCTCCTCGGGGGCCACGCGCGCGTACAGCGTGCCGGGTACGGGCGTGACCGCGTGCGTGCCGAAGACGCCGGTCCCCGCCGTGTGCCCGTCCATGTGCTGCACCAGCGTCCCGCCGAGCGCCACGTTCAGGAGCTGCATGCCGCGGCAGATGCCGAGCAGCGGCTTCCCCGACGCCAACGCGGCCTCGATGAGGGCCAGTTCCCAGGCGTCCCGCTCCCGTGCGGGCGGCCCGGTGCGCTCCTCGCGCTCGGCGCCGTACCGCACGGGTTCGACGTCGGGCCCGCCCGCGACGACCACGCCGTCGAGGCGGGCGACGACGTCGGCGGCGTACGAGGGATCGTCCGGCGGCACCATCGAGGCGAGGCCGCCCGCCGCCTGCACCAGGCGCGGGTACCCCGCGGGCAGCAGGGCCGCGGGCAGCTCCCACACGCCCCAGCTCACCTTGGACTCCAGATAGGTGCTGACCCCGATCAGCGGCCTGCCGCTCACTGTGTTCTCCTTCGCCTCTTCGCCGTCTTCGCCGTCGTGCTCAGTCGCGTGCCAACTCTGCCTCCGCGGCCGCGAGCGCCGCGAACTCCTCCTCCGGCGCCCGCGCCACCAGGCGCTTGCGGCTGTACATCCCGAAGTAGCCGATCGCGACGACGTACACCCCGAGTGCGATCAGCGCCGCCGTCACGTCCACCAGGAACGTCGCGACCAGGGCCGCGCAGGCGAGCACCAGGGCCACCGATGACGTCAGGATGCCGCCCGGCGTGCGGTAGGGGCGCTCCAGGTCCGGCTCGCGGCGGCGCAGGACGATGTGCGAGAGCGACATCAGGGCGTACGAGATGGTGGCGCCGAACACCGCGACGTTCAGCATCCGCGCGCCGTCACCGGTCGCCGCCGCCAGGCCGAAGCCGATCGCGCCCGGGACCAGGAGCCCCAGGTAGGGGGCCTTGCGGCTGCTGGTGAGGGAGAGGAAGCGGGGCAGGTAGCCCGCGCGGGAGAGCGCGAAGAGCTGGCGCGAGCCCGCGTAGATCAGCGAGAAGAAGGACGCCACCAGGCCCGCGAGGCCCGCGTAGTTGACGATGCGGCTCAGCGTGGTCGCCTTGCCGCCCGGCTGCAACGCCTCCACCAGCGGATTGCCCGCGTCCTGGAGGGCGTTCGCGCCGCGCGCGCCCGCCGAGGCGAAGAACGTGAGGAGCGCGAGCACGACCAGGATGGCCATCGACCAGCGGATCGCGCGCGGCAGCGTGCGCGCGGGGTCCTTGGTCTCCTCGGCCGCCAGCGGCACGCCCTCGACGCCGAGGAAGAACCACATGCCGAACGGGAACGCCGCCCAGATGCCCAACAGGCCCATCGGCAGCCACGAGTTGGCGCCGAAGGCGTCCGCTTCCACCGGGATGTCGTTGAGCTTGGACGCGTCGAAGTCCATGAAGGCGCCGACCGCGAAGACGAGCAGCGCGGCCACCGCGATGCCGGTGACGACGAAGCTGAACCGCAGCGCCTCGCCGACGCCCCACAGGTGGATGCCGATGAAGACGACGAAGCAGGCGAGGTGGACCGGCCAGCCCGAGGTCAGGCCGAACAGGCCGAGCGACTCGACGTAGTCGCCGATGAAGATGGAGATGGCCGCGGGTGCCAGGACGTACTCGATGAGGATCGCCGTGCCGGTCAGGAAGCCGCCCCACGGGCCGAGCGCCCGGCGCGCGAAGCCGTAGCCGCCGCCCGCGGTGGGCAGCACGGACGACAGCTCGGCGAGCGAGAAGACCATGCACGCGTACATCACGCCCATGAGGCCCATCGCGATGGCGAGACCGCCGAAGCCGCCCTCCGCGAGGCCGAAGTTCCAGCCGGAGTAGTCGCCGGAGACGACATAGGCGACGCCGAGTCCGGTCAGCAGGAGCCAGCCCGCGCTGCCCCTGCGGAGCGTCCTGCGTTCCAGGTAGTCGTCCGCCGGTTCGGCGGCACTCGGCTTGGTGGACTCCACGGTCATGGCACGGCTCCTATGCGGCGGCAGGCATATGGATCAGCTCAGGGCACTCAATGGAACGGATCCATACCTTTGCCGTGCGGCGGTCGAGAAATCAAGCCCTCTGCGTTACCTGTTGGTTAACGGCCCCTCACGTACGGCTCCTCACGTACCGCTCCTCACGTACCGCTCCTCATGTGAGGAACCCCCGCAGCAGCGCCGCCGTCCCCGCGCAGTGCTCGCGCATCATCTCCCGCGCCCCGTCCGCGTCCCCGTCGAGCACCGCGTCGACGAGCGCGGTGTGCTGACGCTGCGAGTGCTCCAAGTTCCTCACGAGCAGCGGGATGCAGTCGAGGAGGTCGTTGACCGTGGCGCGGACCGCGGCGTACTGCGCGGTGAGCGTCGGCGACCCGCACAGCTCGGCGAGCGTGAGGTGCAGGAGGGTGTCGAGGCGGCGGTACTCCGTCAGGGGCGCGTCATGCGTCTGGGCGAGCGCCGCGCGCAGCCGGTCCGCCTGCTCGCCGGTGAGCCCGTGCGTGGCACAGAGCCCGGCCGCGCCCACCTCAAGGACCTCGCGGAAGCGCAGCGCGTCCTCCACGTCGACGTCCTTGATGCGGCGGCGCAGCTCGTCCTCGCCGGGCGCCTCGGGGCGCGGCCGCACGAACGTGCCGCCGTAGCGCCCGCGCCGCGACTCCACCAGGCCCTGGTCCTGAAGCACCTTCAGTACCTCGCGCAGCGTGACGCGGCTGATGCCGAGCCGGTCCGCCAACTCCCGCTCCGACGGCAGGCGTTCGCCGCCCGGCACCAGGCCGAGCCTGACCACCTGGAGGATCTGCTCCAGGGCCTCCTCGAAGCCGTTGCCCGCCCGCACCGGGCGCAGCACCGCCGTCAGGCGCTCGTCGTCCGATGCGGACGCCGCCATGCCCTCTTCCGTGTGCGACATGCCCGTACCCCCTTCCCAAGCAATGGTTCTCCGCAATACCTTATGGCTCCCGGCTGACCCAAGGAGGCTTTTCCCGTGGCAGACCGCACACCCCCGCTCGCCGTCGAGGAGCTCAAGGCCCTCGTCGCGAGCGGCGAGATCGACACTGTCGTCCTGGCCTTCCCCGATATGCAAGGGCGGCTCCAGGGCAAGCGGTTCGCCGCCCGCTTCTTCCTCGACGAGGTCCTCGAACACGGCACGGAGGGCTGCAACTACCTCCTCGCCGTCGACACCGAGATGAACACCGTCGACGGCTACGCGATGTCCTCCTGGGACCGCGGCTACGGCGACTTCGCCATGCACGCCGACGTCTCCACCCTGCGCCGGGTCCCCTGGAACGAGGGCACCGCGATGCTCATCGCGGACCTCGCCTGGAACGACTCCTCGCCCGTGGTCGCCGCGCCCCGGCAGATCCTCCGCCGCCAGCTGGAGCGCCTCGCCGAACTGGGCTTCACCGCGCACGTCGGCACCGAGCTCGAGTTCATCGTCTTCAAGGACACCTACGAGCAGGCCTGGGACGCCGGATACCAGGACCTGACCCCGGCCAACCAGTACAACATCGACTACTCGGTGCTCGGCACCGGCCGGATCGAGCCGCTGCTGCGCCGCATCCGCAACGACATGTCGGCCGCCGGGCTGACCGTCGAGTCCGCCAAGGGCGAGTGCAACCCCGGCCAGCACGAGATCGTGTTCAAGTACGACGAGGCCCTGGTCACCTGCGACCAGCACGCCATCTACAAGACCGGCGCCAAGGAGATCGCCTCCCAGGAAGGCGTCTCGCTCACCTTCATGGCGAAGTTCAACGAGCGCGAGGGCAACTCCTGTCACATCCACCTCTCGCTCCAGGACGCCGACGGCGCCAACGTCATGGCGGGCACCCCGGACGACCCGGGAGGCATGTCGCCCGTCATGCGGCACTTCCTCGCGGGCCAGCTCGCCGCGCTCCGCGACTTCTCCCTTCTCTACGCGCCCAACATCAACTCCTACAAGCGGTTCCAGCCCGGCACGTTCGCGCCGACCGCCGCCGCCTGGGGCTACGACAACCGCACCTGCGCGCTCCGCGTCGTCGGCCACGGCCGCTCGCTGCGCTTCGAGAACCGCCTCCCCGGCGGCGACGTCAACCCGCACCTCGCGGTCGCGGGCCTGGTCGCCGCGGGCCTGTACGGCATAGAGCAGAAGCTCGAACTGCCCGACGAGTGCACGGGCAACGCCTACACCGGCGACTACGAACACGTCCCCACCAGCCTGCGCGAGGCCGCCGAGCTCTGGGAGAACAGCCCCATCGCCAAGGCCGCCTTCGGTGACGAGGTGGTCGCGCACTACCGCAACATGGCGCGGGTCGAGCTGGACGCCTTCGACTCCGCGGTGACCGACTGGGAGCTCCGCCGCTCCTTCGAACGCATGTGAGGCACCCTTGCTTGAGGTACTGAACCCGGCGACGGAAGAGGTCGTCGCCACCGTCCCCGCCGCCACCCCGCAGGACGTCGACGCCGCCGTCGCCCGTGCCGCGCGGGCCCAGGAACAGTGGGCCGCGACCGCCCCCGCCGACCGGGCCAGGCTGCTTCGCCGCTTCGCCGCCCAGGTGGACGAACACCTTGAAGAACTCGCCCAGTTGGAGGTGCGCGAGGCCGGACACGTCATCGGCAACGCGCGCTGGGAGGCGGGCAACGTCCGCGACCTCCTCGACTTCTCCGCCGGGGGAGTCGAGCGCCTGAATGGCCGTCAGATCCCCGTTCCCGGCGGTCTGAACGTCACCGTCCTCGAACCCCTCGGGGTCGTGGGTGTCATCGCCCCGTGGAACTTCCCGATGCCGATCGCCGCGTGGGGCACGGCCCCCGCGCTCGCCGCGGGCAACGCGGTGATCCTCAAACCCGCTGAGACGACCCCGCTCACCGCGCTCCGCCTCGCCGAACTCGCCCTGGCGGCGGGCCTGCCCGAAGGTCTCTTCCAGGTCCTGCCCGGCGAGGGCGGCGTCGCGGGCAACGCGCTGGTCGAACACCCCGGCGTCGCCAAGATCGTGTTCACCGGCTCCACCCGGGTCGGCAAGCAGATCATGGCCACGTGCGCCGACCGCGTGAAGCGCCTGACCCTCGAACTCGGCGGCAAGAGCCCGAACATCGTCTTCGCCGACGCCGACGTGGAGGCCGCCGCCCTCGCCACCCCCATGTCGTACCTCGACAACTCGGGACAGGACTGCTGCGCCCGCACCCGCGTCCTCGTCCAGCGCTCGGTGTACGACCGCTTCATCGAGGTCGTGACGCCCGCGATCGAGTCCGTCGTCGTGGGCGACCCGTCCGACGAGAAGACCCAGATGGGCCCGCTGATCTCCAGGACCCAGCTGGACCGCGTCCGCGCCCACGTCACCCCCGGCGACGGCATCCACGGGACGGCACCCGAGGGCCCCGGCTTCTGGTTCCCGCCGACGCTGCTCACCGACGTGGACCCGGACTCCCCGGTGGCCACGGAAGAGGTCTTCGGACCCGTCGCCGTCGTCATCCCCTTCGACGACGAGGCCGACGCGATCCGTCTCGCCAACGCCACCGACTACGGCCTCTCCGGCTCCATCTGGACCCGTGACGTCGGCCGGGCCCTGCGGGTGTCCGGGGGAGTCAGGGCAGGCAACCTGTCCGTCAACTCGCACTCCAGCGTGCGCTATTGGACCCCGTTCGGGGGTTACAAGCAGTCCGGGCTCGGCCGTGAGCTCGGCCCGGACGCGCTCGCCGCATTCACGGAAACCAAGAACGTCTTCATCAGCACGGAGGCCTGAACCCATGTCAGAAAACATCTGCCGCCGCCTCGTGGGCCGCACCGCCGTCATCACGGGCGCGGGCAGCGGCATCGGCCTCGCCACCGCGCGCCGCCTCGCCTCCGAGGGCGCCAACGTCGTCTGCGGCGACATCGACGAGAGCGCGGGCAAGGCCGCGGCCGACGAGGTCGGCGGGACCTTCGTGAAGGTCGACGTGACCGACGCCGAGCAGGTCGAGGCGCTCTTCAAGACGGCGTTCGACACCTACGGCTCCGTCGACATCGCCTTCAACAACGCGGGCATCTCGCCGCCCGACGACGACTCCATCCTGGACACCGGCCTGGAGGCGTGGAAGCGCGTCCAGGACGTCAACCTCACCTCCGTGTACCTGTGCTGCAAGGCCGCCATCCCCTACATGCGGCGCCAGGGCAAGGGCTCCATCATCAACACCGCCTCGTTCGTGGCCAGGATGGGCGCGGCGACCTCGCAGATCTCCTACACCGCGTCCAAGGGCGGCGTCCTCGCCATGTCCCGCGAGCTGGGCGTGCAGTTCGCCCGCGAGGGCATTCGCGTCAACGCGCTCTGCCCCGGGCCCGTCAACACCCCGCTGCTCCAGGAGCTGTTCGCCAAGGACCCCGAGCGGGCCGCGCGCCGCCTCGTGCACATTCCCGTGGGTCGCTTCGCGGAGGCCGAGGAGATGGCGTCCGCCGTCGCGTTCCTCGCCAGCGACGACTCCTCCTTCGTGAACGCCACGGACTTCCTCGTCGACGGCGGTCTCACCGGGGCGTACGTCACTCCGCTCTAGCAGTTCACCCCAGGGCCATCCATCCGTCAGCCGGGCGTCGCACGACGCCCGGCTGACCTGCGTAGACACGGGAGTGTGTTCGTGAACCTCAAGCGCCGCGCCGCCGCGGCCACCGCCGTACTCGCCGTCGCCGGAGCCGGTCTCGTGACCGTCCAGGCCACCGCGGAAGCAACGCAGCACTCCCGGCCGAAGGCCGCGAAGTGCCCCACGCTGACCGTCTCCGAGGGCTGGTACGGAGACAACAAGGCGAGACTCCAGCACATGGTGGACCGGTACGGCCGCTGCGGCGACGGTCACGGCGCCAAGCCGGTCGCCACCTTCGACTGGGACAACACCGTCATCAAGAACGACATCGGCGACGCCACCATGTTCTGGCTGCTGCGCAACGGCAAGATCCGCACCCCCGAGCGCGGCGACTGGCGCACCACCAGCCGCTACCTCACGGGGTCCGCGGCCAAGGCCCTCGCGAAGGCGTGCCCGGCCACCGGCACCACCCTGCCCACGCACCGGAACACCGCCTGCGCCGACGAGATCCTCTCCGTCTACGGCGAGGGCGCCACCACCGCGGGCAAGGCGGCCTTCGACGGCTTCGACCACCGCCGCATGGAGCCGCAGTACGCCTGGCTCGCCCAGCTCACCCGCGGCTGGTCCACCCGCCAGGTCAAGCACTTCGCGGCCGCCGCCCGCAAGGAGAACCTCGCGGCGCCCATCGGCACCGAGCAGCGGGTCGGCACCGGCAAGGTCACCGGCTGGGTCCGCTACTACGACCAGCAGCGCGACCTGATCCGTACGCTCAAGAAGGCGGGCTTCGACGTCTACGTTGTCTCCGCGTCCCCCGAGCCGATCGCCGAGGTGTGGGGCAAGGGCGTGGGCGTCGACGCCGAGCACACCATCGGCATCCGCAACGTCACCGCGCACGGGAAGCACACCGCGCACCTCAAGGGCTGCGGCACCGTGCGGGACGGCGACGACTCGATGATCACGTACATCGACGGCAAGCGCTGCTGGATCAACAAGGAGATCTTCGGCGTGCGCGGCGCGGCCGCCGAGAAGGTCCAACCGGCCGCGCGGCGCCAGGTGTTCGCGGCGGGCGACTCCGACACGGACATCTCCTTCCTGCGCGACGCCACCGCACTCCGGCTCGTCCTGAACCGCAACAAGAACGAGCTGATGTGCCGCGCCTACGAGAACGGCGACGGCCGCTGGCTGGTCAACCCCATGTTCATCGAGCCCAAGGGCAAGAAGACCGACCCCTACCCCTGCGCCAGCACCGGCTACACCGAACGGGACGGCGGAGCGGGTCCGGTGCGCCGCGCGGACGGCTCGGTGATCCCCGATCAGCGGGACACGGTGTACGGGGCGTCGACGGCATCGTCAGCGCGGTAGGACTGATGTACGGTCCACTCGCATGCGTAACAGAAACATTTTGGCGCTGACCCTGGCCACGGCCGCCACCTTCGCGGCGGCCGCGTCCACGGCTCTTCCCGCGGCCGCCGCCACGGCCGCGCACCCCGCGAACTCCCGCACCGCAGGGAGTCATTGCCCGCAGCTGTCGAAGAAGCTGAGCTGGTACGGCGAGAACCGCGCCAAGCTCCAGCGGACCATCGACGAGCGCGGCACCTGCGCGAACCCGGACCTGGGGCACGGCAGGAGCAAGCGCCCCGTCGCCGCGTTCGACTGGGACAACACCGTCACCAAGAACGACGTGACCGACGCGACCATCGCCTGGTCGCTGCGGCACGACAAGATCCTGCGCCCGAAGAGCTGGAAGTCCACCAGCAAGTGGATGACCGACGACGCCGACCGCGCGCTCACCAAGGCGTGCGGCACGAAGGTGCCCGTCGGCAAGCCGCTGCCCACCTCCACCAACACCGCCTGCGCCGACGAGATCTTCGAGGTCCGCGAGGACGGCAGGACGATGAGCGGCGCCGCCGCCTTCGCGGGGACGTGGGACCACCGGCACACCGTCCCGCAGTACGCCTGGGTGCCGCAGCTCTTCGCCGGGCACACCGTGCCCGAGCTCGAGTCCTACGCCGCCAAGGCCCGCAAGGAGGCGCTCGCCGCCCCCATCGGCGCGACGCAGAAGGTCGGCACCCACGAGATCCCCGGCTACGTCCGCTATTACGACCAGCAGCGCGACCTGATCCGTACGCTCAAGAAGGCCGGGTTCGACGTCTACATCGTCTCGGCGGGCTCGGAGCCGGTCACCGAGGTCTGGTCGAAGGGCGTGGGCATCGACCGCGAGCACACGGTCGCCATCCGCTCCGTCCTCGACCGCAAGGGCCGCATCACCACCTGGAACCAGGGCTGCGGCGACGTCCCCGTCAACAAGGGCGAGGCCATCCCCTACATCGACGGCAAGCGCTGCTGGATCAACCAGGAGATCTACGGGATCAAGGGCAAGGCGGCCTGGGACAAGCAGGACTTCAGGCACCGCATCGCGCTCGGCGGCGGCGACGCCGACACGGACGTGACGTTCGTCGGTGACGCCACCGGTGCCCACCTCGTCCTGAACCGCAACAAGAGCGAGTTCATGTGCCGGGCCTACGACAACGCGGACGGCCGCTGGGTCGTGAACCCCATGTTCATCGAGCCGCTGCCGCAGAAGAGCGGCACCTACCCCTGCTCGACCGCCGCGTACAACGAGCACGACGGGAGCAAGGGGCCCGTGCTGCGCGACAACGGCTCGGTGGTGCCGGACCAGCAGGACTCCGTCTACTGATGTTCCCTCCGCCGTTCCGTCCGTGGGCTTCAGGCGGAGCGCTTAGAGTGCCGGGATGAGCATGTCGCCGCCGCCCGGCTGGTACCCGGACCCCCGCCAGCCCTCCGTCGAGCGCTGGTGGGACGGGACCGCGTGGACCGAGCACCGCCGTACCCCCGAAGCCGCCCAACAGGCCGCGGCGCAGCAGGGGTTCGGCCCGGCCGACCCGGCCGTCACCACGGTGATGGCCCCGGTCGGGCCCGGCGGCGGCCGCGCCAAGGTCGTCGCGCTGACCGTCGCCGGTGTCGTCCTCGTCGGAGCGATCGTCACCGGCGCCGTCGTCCTCACCGACGACGGGGACCCGCAGGGCGCCACCCCCGCGCCGAGCGAACCCGTGGCGAGCAGCACGGAGCCGACGGCGACGAAGTCGTCGGCGACCTCGACGGCCGACCCCGACCCGGACACCCTCGTCGACGACCTCAACGGCATCACGCTCCCCGTCCCCGAGGGCTGGGAGAAGGACTCCGACACCATCGGGGGCGGCGCCACCATCCAGACCCCGGACATCGTCGACTGCCCGGGCGACTCCGGCCTGTGCCGCGAGGGCGTCGTCACGTCGAGCACCGTGACGGACTCCGACGAGACCGACCCCAAGGTCATCGCCCGCGGCGACATCAAGGACGCCGCGGACGCCGCCTACGACACGGACAAGCTGGACAAGCATCCCTACGGCGGCATCACGCGGCACGAGAAGCTCAAGGAGGGCCAGATCGCGGTCGCGGGCCGCTCCGGGTACTACGTGCGCTGGCGCGTCCACACCGCGAAGGGGGACGGCGGCTACGTCCAGTCACTCGCGTTCGCGTCCAGCGTCGGCTCGGAGTCACCGGTCATCGTCCGCTTCGCCGTCGGCGCGGGGGACGGCGCGCCGCCGGTCTCCGTCATGGACGAGATCACCCGGGGGATCAGGTCGGTCGACGACAGCGCGACCGGCGGCGGCGTGGGCAGCGACGTCGGGCCGACGCCGTGACGTGACGCGGTGACCGTCGTGACGCCGTACGGAGGGCGCGGGTCAGAGGAAGGTGTGGCCCTCGCCCCGGTACGTCGGCACGCTCGCCGTCACCACGTCGCCCTCGACCAGACGCAGCGTGTCGAACCGCTCGCACAGCTCACCGGCCTTCGCGTGCCGGAACCACACCTTGTCGCCGATCAACAGGTCGTCGGCGGGCGGGCCGTGCAGCGGTGTCTGCACCTCGCCCGCGCCCTCCTGCGGGTCGTACCGCAGCCCTTCGGGGAGGTAGGGCACCGGTGAGCGGTCGGCGCCCGCGACGCCCGAGGCCGGATAGCCGCCGCCGAGCACCGTCACGATCCCCACGCCCGGCCTGCGCACCACGGGCTGCGCGAAGAGCGCGGCAGGACGCCCGCTGAACGACGTGTAGTTGTCGAACAGCCGCGGCACGAAGAGCCCGGACCCCGCGGCGATCTCCGTCACCGCGCGCTCGGCCGCGGTGTGCTGCACGCTGCCGGTCCCGCCGCCGTTCACGAACTCCAGGTCGGGCGCGACCCTCCGCACCGCCGCGACGGTCTCGGCCCGGCGCTCGGCGAGCTCCTTGCGGGCCGCGGCCTGCATCAGCCGGATCGCCCGCGAACGCGCCGGACGCCCCTCTACCGCGTCGCCGACCCCGGCCACATGACCCTCGTACGCCATGACGCCCACCAGCCTGAACCCCGGCCGCCGCACGATGGCGCGGGCCAGCGACGCGACCTGGACGGGGGAGTGCAGCGGAGAGCGCAGCGCGCCGATGCGCACCTTGCCGCCGAGGGGTTTGAAGGAGGTGTCCAACTCCAGGCAGACCCGCACCTCTTCTGTCCCGCCGTCCCTCGCCTCGTCGATGAGGCGCAGCTGGGCCGGGTCGTCGACCATCACCGTCACGCGCGCCGCGAGCTTCGGGTCGGCGGCCAGCTCGGCGAAGCCGGACCGGTCGGCCGACGGATAGGCGAGCAGCACGTCGTCGAAGCCGGAGCGGGCCAGCCACAGCGACTCGGCGAGCGTGTACGACATGATCCCGGCGAAACCCTCGCGGGCCAGGACCCGTTCGAGCAGGGCCCGGCAGCGCACGGACTTGCTCGCGACCCGGATCGGCTTGCCGCCCGCCCGGCGCACGAGGTCGTCGGCGTTGGCGTCGAAGGCGGCCAGGTCGACGATGGCGACGGGGGCGTCGAGGTGTGCGGTGGCCCGGTCGTACCGGGCGCGGTCTGCGGCTCGGGCAGTCATGGCCGAAGCTTGCCAGACACGATTACCCGAGGGTAGGGGGATGATCCGGGCAGATCGCCCGGGGCGCGGACGGGGTTCCCTCGCGACCTGCGTCTGCCCGTAGAGTGACGCGCACGGAGCCTCGCCGGGCCGAGCGTTCCGGCGGCCGAGCGCGAGGAGACGGGGGAGCATGAGCACGGAGGCGCCTCGCAGCCCCATTCCCCCGCGCCCCACCACGCCGCCCCGCCCCGGCACTGCGCCACCGGCCCGTCCGGGCACCCCGCCGGACGCCGCCGACCGGGACCGCGACCCGGAACCGCCGCCCGCCCCCTCGGCCCGCTTCCCCGACGTCCCGCCCCCCGTCGACCGCGACTGGGTCCTCGGCAGCCCGCGCCCGCGCGCGGCGGCCGAGGCATCGGCCACGGCCGACGACGAACCCGGCGAGGCGGCCCGGATAGAGGACCTGCTGGCCCCCTTCGAACAGGCCCGCGCGGAGCGCGAGGCCGCGGGCGCCCTCCCCGAGACCCCGCCACCGCCCCCGGCGTCGGCCCGCCTGCCCGACGCCCCGCCGCGGATCCCCGAGGCACCCGCGGAGGAGGCCGACGCGTCCGAAGCCCCGTCCGAAGTCCCGGTCGGCGACGCGATAGAGGACGCGACCGACGACGCGACCGATGACGTGATTGACGACGTGATCGACGGCGAGGCCGAGCGGATGACGCCCCTCGCCCCGAAGCCGTCCCCGCAGTCGTCCCCGCCCCCGCAGCCCTCCGCACCGCCCCAGCCGTCCGTACCCCCACAGCCCTCCGCGCCCCCGGTCCCGCCCGTGCTGCCCGCCGCACCCACCCGCACCGGCAGCGGCCTGCCGCCCGCGCGCGGTGTGCCGCCCGAGGAGACCACGGCCCGACTGCGCCCCGTCACCGACGAGTCGGCGCCGCCCGAGGCCGCTCCCCGTACGGCCGACGTCCCGCCAGCTCCGCGTACCGGCGAGTCGCCCACCCCCCGTACCGGCGAGAACCGGCCCCGCGCGACGGCCGCCCGCCGCGCCGTCGGAGCCGTCGACCTGACGCCGGGACCCGGCACGGGCCGGCCCTTCGTGTCGTTCGCGCGGCCCGCGCTGTACGACGACAGCACCACGCGGCTGCGGCCCGTGGGCCCGCGCCCCCGCGCGGCGGCCGCCGCGGCCTGCTTCGTCATCGGGCTCGGCCTCATCGGCGGCGCGGTGACCGGGAGTTGGCTGACCGGCGAGTCCGGTTCCGCGAGCGGCACGCGCAGTGCGTACGCGGCCGCCGGCGAGCTCTGGCACAGCGCCCCCGTCGACACGCTCTTCCCGCCCGTCCTCAAGGGCGAGGGCGCGGGCCCCGGCGGCGCCGACCGCTCCTGGACGCGGATCGCCATCGCCCCCGACAGCGGCTGCGCGGCCGCCTTCGACCCGCTCCTGAAGAAGGCGCTCGCCCCGGTCGGCTGTCTGCGGCTGCTGCGCGCCACCTACACCGACGCCACCCGCAGCCATGTCACCACCGTGGGCCTGCTGTTCACCAAGGCGAACGCCGACGGCATGCGCTCGCTGCGGACCCGTTTCACGGAGGAGGGCCTGGACCGGCGCCCCGACCTGATGCCCCGTCCGTACGCCGCGAAGGGCACGCCCGCCGAGGGCTTCGGCGACGCGCAGCGCGCCTCCTGGATCGTGTCCGTGCTCCCCGACGCGCCCGTCGTCGCGTACGCCGTCTCCGGTTTCGCCGACGGACGCGCCGTCACCGAACCGGAGTCCGCCACCGAGGCGATGGGCGCGGACACCACGTCGGCGCCCGCCCAGTCCGGACTCGGCTACGAGGCCAAGGGCATCGCCGACCGCGTCGAGCGGGGCCTGCGCAAGACCATCGCGGCAGCGGAGAAGAGCTCATGAGGACCCGTCGGCCGTTCCTCGTCGCGGCGGTCGCCGCCGCCCTGACCCTGGCTCCCGCCACCACCGCGTACGCCGACGACGGGATCCGGGTCCAGCAGTGGGGCCTCGAGGCCATGCACACCTCGCAGGCGTGGCAGACGACCAAGGGCAAGGGCATCACCGTCGCGGTCCTGGACACCGGCGTCGACGCCCAGCACCCCGACCTCGCGGGCAACGTCATCGAGGGCAAGGACATGGTCGGCTTCGGCGCGGGCCGCGGCGATCGTCCCTGGGCCCGGCACGGCACCGCGATGGCCGGGATCATCGCGGGCCACGGGCACGGCCCGGGGCGCGGCGACGGCGTGCTCGGCATCGCCCCCGAGGCCAGGATCCTGCCGGTCCGCGTGATCCTGGAGGACGGCGACAAGGCCCGCAAGAAGGCCCGCAGCACCCGGGGCAACGCCCTCGCCGAAGGCATCCGCTGGGCCGCCGACCACGGTGCCGACGTCATCAACCTCTCGCTCGGCGACGACTCCAAGTCCGCCCACCCCGAACCGGCCGAGGACGCCGCCGTGCAGTACGCCCTGAAGAAGGGCGTCGCCGTCGTCGCCTCCGCGGGCAACGGCGGCAAGCTCGGCGACCACGTCTCCTACCCGGCCGCCTACCCCGGCGTGATCGCCGCCACCGCCGTCGACGAGAACGGCGAGCGCGCCGCCTTCTCCACCCGCCGCTGGTACGCCACCGTCGCCGCGCCCGGCGACGACATCGTCATCGCCGACCCGGACGGCGAGTACTACGAGGGCTGGGGCACCAGCGCGGCCTCCGCCTTCGTCTCCGGCGCCGTCGCCCTGATCCGCGCCGCGCACCCCGACCTGACCCCCGCGCAGATCAAGCAGCTCCTGGAGGACACCGCGCGGGACGCCCCGGCGGGCGGCCGCGACGACTCCCGCGGCTACGGCCTCGTCGACCCGGCGGCCGCCCTCACCCGGGCGGCCAAGCTGAAGCCGGAGGGGCTGCGGGCGTCGGCGTACGCACCGGAGTACTTCGGCGGAGGACCCGACCCCGCCGACCTCGACGACGGACCCGCCGGCTGGGTGGGCCCGGTCGCGGGCGGTACCGGTGTGGCCCTGCTCGCCGCCGCCGTCTGGCTGTGGCGGGGCAGGCGCGGCCCGGCGAGAAGGCGCCCGGGCCTGCCTCTGTAGGGTCGGGGCGTGGCGAACAAGAACATTCCCGACCCCGGTTTCTCCGACGACGACGGGACGGCGGACCCCCGGCTTGCCGAGGCGCTCGCCGCCTGGTCGCAGGACCGCACGGCGCACGGCCCGGTCCTCGAAGCGCTGGCGGGGGCCCGCCTCCTCGTCCCCGTCGTCGCCGTACTCGGCGAGGTCGAGGAGGACGAGAACGGGCTCCGTCGCGAGAAGACCAGCGACATGGCGGTCCCGACGCTGAAGGCCGGTGACCGCAAGGCACTGCCCGCCTTCACCTCGACCGAGGCCCTCGCCCTGTGGGACCCGGCGGCGCGCCCCGTCGCCGTTCCCCTGCACCAGGCGCTCCAGGCCGCCGCCCACGAGCGGGCCGACACCATCGTCCTCGACCTCGCCGGGCCCGTCCCCTACGAGCTCGGCAGGTCGGCGCTGCTCGCGCTCGCCGAGGGCCGCGCCAGCGCCGACCCGCTCGCCGACCCGGCCGTCACCGACGCCGTGCGCGCCGCGGTCGCCGCCGAGCCCGCCGTGCTCCGCGCCCATCTGGGCCCCGGCAGCTCCGACGGCACCCTCGCCCTGGTCCTGGACGCCGCGGCCGACCCGGCGGACGCCGCCCGGCGCGTGGCCCGGCGCATCGCCGCCGACGAAACACTGAGGGCCCGCCTGGTGCGCGGCCTCGACCTGGCACTGCTGCCTGCCGAGGCGACGCCACCGGGCGAGCCCCTCTACGTGCGCACGCCGTGAGAACGGCGCCTGGGTCTCAGCCGAAGACCGGGCCCGTGTACTTCTCGCCGGGCCCCTGACCCGGCTCGTCCGCCACCAGCGACGCCTCGCGGAACGCCAGCTGCAGCGACTTCAGGCCGTCCCGCAGCGGGGCCGCGTGGAAGGAGCTGATCTCCGTGGCGGACGCGTCGAGCAGCCCGGCCAGGGAGTGGATCAGCTTGCGGGCCTCGTCCAGGTCCTTGTGGCCCTCGCCGCCCTCGGCGAGGCCCAGGTTCACGGCGGCCGCGCTCATCAGGTGGACCGCGACCGTGGTGATCACCTCGACCGCGGGGACGTCCGCGATGTCACGGGTCAGGGTGTCGAAATCGGGAGAATCAGGGGCCGAGCCGGTCGGGAACTCGGGGGAGGGGGTCGCGTCGCTCATGTCCCACACGATAAGCCGAGCTCCCCGCGGCCCGAGCCGAAGGGCCACTGGTTAGCGGCACGGCCGGGGTACTGCTAACCTTGTGTAACGACCGGCCGGAGACCCGCGTGCCAACGCAAGGATCCGGCCCACAAGTGGAGGCTCCGATCTCCCACCTGACCGCTCCCCGGAGCGGCGGGTCACCGGTCAGGCGGTCGAAGCCCCGAGGCTTCGGGCCGCCCGATGTGCGCCCCGCGATCACCGCGGAGGTGCTCCGGTAGTACGTGGAGCCCCTTCAGTGATCGGTCGGGGCATTTTTTGTGGCCTCGCTCGGTTGGTCGAGATAACAGACGTAACGCGGCTGTCCGCCAGACGGTCGCGTGGTGCTACCGAGGAGGATCCATCAGCGCCGAGCCCCGCATCAACGACCGGATTCGCGTTCCCGAGGTGCGACTTGTCGGTCCCAGCGGCGAGCAGGTCGGGATTGTTCCGCTTGCCAAGGCCCTGGAGCTTGCGCAGGAGTACGACCTTGACCTGGTCGAGGTCGCGGCGAACGCCCGTCCGCCTGTGTGCAAGCTCATGGACTACGGGAAGTTCAAGTACGAGTCGGCCATGAAGGCCCGTGAGGCGCGCAAGAACCAGGCGCACACGGTCATCAAGGAGATGAAGCTCCGGCCGAAGATCGACCCGCACGACTATGACACCAAGAAGGGTCACGTCGTCCGGTTCCTCAAGCAGGGCGACAAGGTCAAGATCACGATCATGTTCCGTGGTCGCGAGCAGTCCCGCCCCGAGCTGGGCTTCCGACTGCTGCAGCGTCTCGCTTCGGACGTCGAGGACCTCGGGTTCATCGAGTCGAACCCGAAGCAGGACGGCCGAAACATGATCATGGTTCTCGGTCCGCACAAGAAGAAGACCGAGGCGATGGCCGAGGCCCGTGAGGCCCAGGCGGCTCGCAAGGCGGACGCGAAGGCCAACCCGGGCCGCTCGCAGAACTCCGCCGAGGACGAGGAGCTTTCCGAAGCTCCCGCCGAGGCCCCGGCTGAGGCTCCCGCCGAGGCCTGATCCCCCGGACGCGAGTCCAGGGGATGCCAACTGACACATCTGGTGCTCCCGGATGCCCGGTTCCACGACCGGGCATCGGAGTGCCACTGACGAGGAGAGAACGGCGCTATGCCGAAGAACAAGTCGCACAGCGGTGCCAGCAAGCGCTTCAAGGTCACCGGCTCCGGCAAGGTGCTCCGTGAGCGCGCCGGCAAGCGCCACCTGCTCGAGCACAAGTCGTCCCGTCTGACGCGTCGCCTCACCGGCAACGCCGAGATGGCCCCGGGCGACGCCAAGAAGATCAAGAAGCTTCTCGGCAAGTGAGCTCGGGTGCCGGACACGGCACCTGACCTCTGACCGGGACCCAATCGATACCGGGTCGTGTGAGTCCAACCACGGCCCCGCTACAAGGAGTTAAAAAGTGGCACGCGTCAAGCGGGCAGTAAACGCCCACAAGAAGCGTCGGGCGATCCTCGAGGCGGCCAGCGGTTACCGCGGCCAGCGGTCGCGCCTGTACCGCAAGGCCAAGGAGCAGGTCACCCACTCCCTGGTCTACAACTACAACGACCGCAAGAAGCGCAAGGGCGACTTCCGGCAGCTGTGGATCCAGCGCATCAACGCCGCTGCCCGCGCCAACGGCATCACCTACAACCGCTTCATCCAGGGTCTGAAGGCCGCCAACATCGAGGTGGACCGCAAGATCCTCGCGGAGCTGGCCGTCAACGACCAGAACGCGTTCGCCGCGCTGGTCGAGGTCGCGCAGAAGGCGCTGCCCTCGGACGTCAACGCGCCCAAGGCTGCCGCGTAACGCTGCGCTTCGCTGAGCGTGACTTCGGACCCGTAAGCCGAGCGGCTTGCGGGTCCGAGTGCGTTCGGCCGCTCGTCTGCCGACGTCCGTCCCTTGCCGACTGCGGGTCTCATCTGGCCGGGCGCGCAGTTCCCCGCGCCCCTGACGGGGCCCCTTATCCCCGAAGGTGAGTTCATGGTCGACGCTCCTGAGTTGATCTCTCCCAAGTCCCCCCGCGTCAGCGCCGCCCGGCGGCTCGCCAAGCGGAACTTCCGGGGGAAGGAGCGGCTGTTCCTCGCCGAGGGGCCGCAGGCCGTGCGGGAGGCCGCCGCGCACGAGGAGACGCTCGTCGAGCTGTTCGCCACCGTCGACGCCGCCGAGCGCTACGCCGACATCGTCGGTGAGGCCCGTGCCGCGGGGGCCCGGGTGCACCTCGCCGACGAGGATGTCGTCGCCGACATCTCGACGACCGTGACGCCGCAGGGGCTCGTCGGGGTCTGCCGGTTCGTGGACACGCCGTTCGACGAGGTCCTCGCCGCGCGGCCGAGGCTCGTCGCCGTCCTCGCGCACGTGCGCGACCCCGGCAACGCGGGCACCGTGCTGCGCTGCGCCGACGCCGCGGGCGCCGAGGCCGTCGTCCTGACCGACGCCTCCGTGGACCTCTACAACCCCAAGTCCGTGCGGGCGTCCGTCGGTTCACTGTTCCATCTGCCGGTGGCCGTCGGCGTACCCGTCGAGAAGGCCGTACAGGGACTGAAGGACGCGGGCGTACGCATCCTGGCCGCCGACGGCGCGGGCGCGGACGACCTCGACACGGAGCTCGACAAGGGCACCATGGGCACCCCGACCGCCTGGGTCTTCGGCAACGAGGCGTGGGGGCTGCCGGAGGAGACCCGCGCACTCGCCGACGCGGTGGTGCGTGTTCCGATCCACGGCAGAGCCGAGAGCCTCAACCTCGCCACCGCCGCCGCCGTGTGCCTCTATGCCTCCGCCCGTGCACAGCGTGCCGCCGGAGGGTGCCGCTCCGTCACATCGAGCTAGTAGGGTGACGGGCTCGGGGCCCACTGCACGGTCCGAGAGGTGGGGTACGGGGAATGAGCGTCGGCACGAGCAGAGCACCGGGGGTACCGGACTTCGTCCGCACCCGCGCGGACCGCGACGGTCCCGGTGACCTCGGCGACCTCGGCCTCGACCCCGACGAGCTGCCCGACGGCCTCGTCGTCGCGGACGAGACGGGCCACGTCATCTGCTTCAACGCGGCGGCGGTCCGGATCACCGCGGTCCGCGCCGCCGACGCGCTCGGCGCCCCGCTGGAGCGCGCCCTCCCTTTAGAGGACCTCGAAGGCCGCCGCTGGTGGCAACTGACCGATCCCTACGGCGGCCTCGCCACCCGCGTCGGCCAGCCCGAGCGCAACCTCCTGCTGCCCGGCGGCCGTGAGGTCCTCGTCTCCGCCCGCTACGTGCGCACCGCCCGCACCGGGCCCGTCCGCCGCGTCGTCGTCTCGATCAGGGACACCGAGGCACGCCGCCGCACCGAGCGCAGCCACGCCGAGCTGATCGCCACGGTCGCCCACGAGCTCCGCTCGCCCCTCACCTCGGTCAAGGGCTTCACGGCGACCCTCCTCGCCAAGTGGGAACGGTTCACCGACGACCAGAAGAAGCTGATGCTGGAGACGGTGGACGCGGACGCCAACCGCGTCACGCGGCTGATCGCCGAGCTCCTGGACATCTCCCGCATCGACTCCGGGCGCCTCGAGCTGCGCCGTCAGCCCGTCGACATAGGCGCGGCGGTCGGCAGGCACATCCAGGCGTACGTCGCCGCGGGACAGGGCGCGGACCGCTTCCTGCTGCGGATCCAGCAGCCGCTGCCCGATCTGTGGGCGGACCCCGACAAGGTCGACCAGGTCCTCAGCAACCTCATCGAAAATGCGGTGCGGCACGGCGAGGGAACCGTCACCATCGACGTAGCGCCCTCCTCTTCACCGCGCGAGCGGGGCGGCGCAGAGACCGCCGTGACCGTGAGCGACGAGGGTCCCGGCATTCCGGAGGAATCCATGGGCCGCGTCTTCACCCGCTTCTGGCGGGGCAGCAAGCGCGGCGGGACAGGACTGGGGCTGTACATCGTGAAGGGCATCGTGGAAGCGCACGGCGGGTCGATCACCGTCGGCCGTGCCCCCGGCGGCGGTGCCCAGTTCCGATTTACGTTGCCCGTGGGCACTCCGGCGTATCTCCTCTGATCCGCCCGAGCACCGCCCGCGGGCTCTTTCACCTGCGTCACCCCCGTTAGACTCGATCCTTGGCACGTTTGCGTCCCCGTTTTCGGGACGATTCGTCTCCGATTCGCAGACGGGGACCTTCAGCCAAGCCAACCGGAAGCACGGGAAGAGATGTCCGCACCGAACAAGTCGTACGACCCTGTCGAGGTCGAGGCACTGAAACCTGAAGAGATCGAGCGCATGCGGGACGAGGCGCTCGCCGCCTTCACCGCCGCCGACTCCCTCGACGCGCTCCAGGACGCCAAGGTCGCGCACACCGGCGGCACCTCGCCGCTGGCGCTGGCCAACCGCGAGATCGGCGCGCTGCCCCCGCAGGCCAAGGCCGAGGCCGGCAAGCGCGTCGGCATGGCGCGCGGCGCCGTGAACAAGGCGCTCGCGGCCCGTCAGGCCGAGCTCGAGGCCGAGCGTGACGCCCGCGTCCTGGTCGAGGAGGCGGTCGACGTCACGCTGCCGTACGACCGCACGCCCGCGGGCGCAAGGCACCCGCTGACCACGTTCATGGAGCGCGTCGCCGACGTCTTCGTCGCCATGGGCTACGAGGTCGCCGAGGGCCCCGAGGTCGAGGCGGAGTGGTTCAACTTCGACGCCCTCAACTTCACCCCGGACCACCCGGCCCGGCAGATGCAGGACACCTTCTTCGTCCAGGGCCCCGAGGGCGCCAAGGGCGACGAGTCCGGTGTCGTGCTGCGCACGCACACCTCGCCCGTGCAGGCCCGTGCGCTCATCGAGCGCCGCGAGCCGCCGGTCTACATCGTCTGCCCCGGTCGCGTGTACCGCACGGACGAGCTGGACGCGACGCACACTCCGGTCTTCCACCAGATCGAGCTGCTCGCCGTCGACGAGGGCCTGACCATGGCCGACCTCAAGGGCACCCTCGACCACATGGTCCAGGCGCTGTTCGGCCCGGACATGAAGACCCGGCTGCGGCCGAACTACTTCCCGTTCACCGAGCCGTCCGCCGAGATGGACATGGTCTGCTACGTGTGCCGCGGCGAGTCCGTCGGCAACCCCGACCGCCCCTGCCGCACCTGCGGCAGCGAGGGCTGGATCGAGCTCGGCGGCTGCGGCATGGTCAACCCCAAGGTGCTGACCGCCTGCGGCGTCGACCCCAAGAAGTACAGCGGATTCGCCTTCGGGTTCGGCATCGAGCGGATGCTGATGTTCCGCCACAACGTCGAAGACATGCGAGACATGGTCGAGGGTGACGTCAGGTTCACCCGGCCGTTCGGGATGGAGATCTGATGCGGGTCCCGCTTTCCTGGCTGCGGGAGTACGTCGATCTCCCCGCCACCGAGACCGGCCGTGACGTGCAGGCCAAGCTCATCGAGGTCGGCCTCGAGGTCGAGACCGTCGAGCAGCTCGGCACCGGCCTCAAGGGCCCG
The DNA here is from genome assembly GCF_002556545.1 of Streptomyces formicae. Lineage (NCBI taxonomy): Bacteria > Bacillati > Actinomycetota > Actinomycetes > Kitasatosporales > Streptomycetaceae > Streptomyces > Streptomyces formicae. The sequence goes on along the minus strand of NZ_CP022685.1, from coordinate 1,732,260 downwards.
CTCGTCGTGGGCAAGGTCCTCACCATCGAGGAGCTGGAGGGCTTCAAGAAGCCCATCCGCTTCTGCACCGTCGACGTCGGCACCGCCAACGGCACCGGCGAGCCGCAGGAGATCGTCTGCGGCGCCCGGAACTTCGCGGTCGGCGACAAGGTCGTCGTGGTCCTGCCCGGCGCCGTCCTGCCCGGCGACTTCGCCATCGCCGCGCGCAAGACGTACGGCAAGACCTCGCACGGCATGATCTGCTCCGGCGACGAGCTCGGCATGGGCGACGACGGCTCGGGCGGCATCATCGTCCTGCCGCCCGAGCACGAGGCGGGCACCGACGCCATCGAGCTGCTCGAACTGGTCGACGAGGTCCTGGACATCGCCGTCACGCCCGACCGCGGCTACGCGCTCTCGATGCGCGGCGTCGCCCGCGAGACCGCCACCGCGTACGGCCTGCCGCTGCGCGACCCGGCGCTCCTGGACGTGCCCGCGCCGAACTCCTACGGCTACCCCGTCAAGATCAGCGACCCGCTCGGCTGCGACCGCTTCACCGCGCGCACCGTCACCGGGCTCCAGCCCGAGGCCCGCTCGCCGATCTGGCTCAAGCGCCGCCTGCAGAAGGCGGGCATGCGCCCGATCTCGCTGGCCGTCGACATCACCAACTACGTGATGCTGGAGCTCGGCCAGCCCCTGCACGCCTACGACCGCTCCCGCATCCAGGGGACGATCGGCGTGCGCAGGGCCGAGCAGGGCGAGAAGTTCACGACGCTCGACGGCGCCAAGCGCGTCCTGGACGCCGAGGACCTGGTCATCACCGACGACCGCGGGCCGATCGGCCTCGCCGGTGTCATGGGCGGCGCGAACACCGAGATCGCGGACGACGGGGACGAGGCCGGTGTGACCACCGACGTCGTCATCGAGGCCGCGCACTTCGAGGCGCTCTCCATCGCCCGCACCGCGCGCCGCCACAAGCTGGGCTCGGAGGCCGCCAAGCGCTTCGAGCGCGGCGTCGACCCGCAGGCCGCGTCCGCCGCGGCGCAGCGCACCGTCGACCTGCTCGTGCTGCTCGCGGGCGGCACCGCGGAGGCCGGTGTCACCGAGGTCATCGCCCCGACCGCGCCGCGCACCATCGCGATGCCCGCCGACCACCCGGACAAGGTGGCGGGCGTGGACTACGGCCGCGAGACCGTGGTGCGCCGCCTCCAGCAGGTCGGCTGCGACGTGTACGGCCAGGACGACCTGACCGTCACGGTGCCGTCCTGGCGCCCGGACCTCGCCGAGCCGAACGACCTCGCCGAAGAGGTCATCCGCCTCGAGGGGTACGAGAACCTGCCCTCGACCCTGCCGAAGCCCCCCGCGGGCCGCGGCCTGACCGAGCGGCAGCGCCTGCACCGCCGCGTCGGCCGCGCCCTCGCCGGGGCCGGGTACGTCGAGGCGCCGAGCTACCCCTTCATCGGCGAGGGCGTCTTCGACCAGCTGGGCCTCGACGAGGACGACGCGAACCGCCGCGTGGTCAAGCTCGTCAACCCGCTCTCCGACGAGGAGCCCGCGCTCCGTACGACGCTGCTGCCGGGCCTGCTCCAGGCCCTGCGCCGCAACGACGGCCGGGGCAGCCACGACCTGGCCCTCTTCGAGACGGGCCTGGTCTTCCACCCGCGCGAGGAGCGCAAGGTCGCGGTGCGGCTGCCCGTCGACCGGCGTCCCACCGACGAGGAGATCGCCTCCCTCACCGAGGCGCTGCCCGTCCAGCCCCGGCACGCCGCCGTCGTCCTCGCGGGCGCCCGCGAGCAGGCCGGCTGGTGGGGCAAGGGCCGCCCGGCCGACTGGGCCGACGCCGTCGAGGCCGCGCGGACCATCGCCCGCGAGGCCGGTGTCGAACTCATCGTGGACCAGGGGCAGTACGGCCCCTGGCACCCCGGCCGCTGCGCCGAGCTGAAGGTCGTCGTCGACGGCGAGATCGTCTCCGTCGGGCACGCGGGCGAGCTGCACCCGCGCGTCGTCAAGGCGCTCGGCGTGCCCGCGCGCACCTGCGCCATGGAGCTCGACCTGGACCGCCTGGAGCAGGCCGTCGACGGTGCGCTGCGCGCGCCGCGGATCTCCGGCTTCCCGGTGGCCACCCAGGACGTCGCGCTCGTGGTCGACAAGGAGGTGCCGGCCGCCGTGGTCGAGTACTACCTGAAGGGCGGCGCGGGCGAACTCCTGGAGTCCATCCGGCTGTTCGACGTCTTCGAGGGCGAGCAGGTCGGCGAGGGCAAGAAGTCCCTGGCGTACGCGCTGCGCTTTCGCGCGACCGACCGCACGCTGACGGTCGACGAGGCGACCGCGGCCAGGGACGCCGCCGTCGCGCGCGCGGCCGAGGCCACGGGCGCGGTGCTGCGCGGAGCGTAGTCACCACCCGTAGTCGAGAACAGGCGCACTAGGGGCGCAAAGAGGGGCTTATCCGGACCACCGGATGAGCCCCTCACTCGTTCGGGTGACAAGTCCTTTCACTCTGGCCCGATGGGCCTATGCGGTCGACAGAATCAATCCGGCCGTAGGCGCCGCCTGCTCGCTGAACAGGGCCTTAGGGGGGCCGTCGGCATGATCCGTAGCAAGGCTGGGGTTCCCTGCCCGACGAGGCTCCGGGCGAGGGTGCGGGCCAGGGTGCGCGACAGGGCGCACCGGGGAGTTCCCCGGTTGGCGCGCCGAGTCGAGGGACAGCGGTCCGGGCGCGTTCTCTCCCTGGGACTGCCGACCCTATGGGGAGCCTTCGCCATCACGTACAAACTGGCCTGCCCGCTCGCGCAGCAGGACGGCATGGGCGCACGTATCGTCAGCAGCGCCGTCTTCTTCGCCGTCGGCACCGGGCTCATAGCGCATGTACGCCGGGCGCTGCTCAGGGAGTTGCGCCAGATCCGTGAGGTCGCGGGGGCCGCGCAGAACGTGCTGCTCAGGCCGCTGCCGCCGCGCATCGAGGGGCTCGCCCTGGCCGCCGGACGGCTCTCCGCGTCGCGCGGCGCCTCCGTCGGGGGCGATCTCTACGAGGTGGCCGCCACCGACCACGGGGTCCGCGTGATCATGGGCGATGTGCGCGGTCACGGCCTCGCCGCCCTGGCCACCGTCGCCGCCGTCCTCGGCAGCTTCCGCGAGGCCGCACACGACGAGCCCGAACTGCCGCAGGTCCTGCGGCGGTTGGAGCGGGCGATGGGACGTCATCTGCGGGAGCGCTCCCGCGCCGAGCATCCGGCGAGCGGCGCTGCGGCGCCGGACAGCCCGCTGGCCGAGGAGTTCGTCACCGTACTGCTCCTGGAGATCGGTCAGGACGGCGAGATCTCGGCGCTCAACTGCGGCCATCCCTGGCCCCACCTGCTGAGTGGGCAGGCGCGCCCCCTGACGGACCGCGAACCGCTGCCGCCGCTCGGCCCGTTCCCGCTCCCCGCGGAGCTGCCCGTGCTGCGGTGCGGCCGGTTGCTGCCGGGACAGGCGCTCGTCCTGCACACGGACGGCGTGGAGGACGCGCGGGACGCGGCAGGGGCGTTCTTCCCGCTGCGGGACGAGCTGAGTGAGGCCGCCCGCGTCCCACCGGTCTCGCCGCAGTCCCTGATCCGCTCGCTCTACGCCGAACTCCTGCGGCACGCCGGGAAGTCGCCGTCCGACGACGCCGCGCTCCTCGTCCTGCGCAACGACCGGAAAAGAGTCCCCTCGCAGCACCCGGAGTCCGGGTGCAGGGCCGGGACGATGAGCTGAGCCGCGCGGTTCGCGCCGCCCGCCCCGCCATGGAGTTGTCGGGCAGACGGCGGGACGGACGGCGCCTGTGAGGGCCGCCGCACTGTACGAGGGGGAACCGGCGGCCCGGCCGGCCTCCTTAACTGATGAGGCATCTCAGTCAAGCGATTTCACCCCGCACGCGGCAGAGCGCACACCCCCCGGATCCGGGCACTCCGTTCACACCCCGTGTGAAGTCGCCTCCACTAATCTGAACAGCACCGAGCCACCGGAGGGCATCCATGCAGCCCAACACCCTGCTCGACGCGATCCTCGACGAAGCAGGCGTCTCTCACGCGGGACTTGCCGCACATGTGAACCAGGCAGGAAAGGCAAGAGGTCTCGCACTGCGGTACGAACACACCGCGGTGGCACGCTGGTTGAAGGGCCAGCGGCCGCGCGGGCAGGTCCCCGATCTGATCTGCGAGGTGCTCGCCGCCCGGCTGCAGCGACCCGTCACCCTCGACGACATCGGGCTCGGGGTGCCGGGACTGCCCGCCGTCCGCACCGGCTCGGCCTCCTCCACGCTCTCCGGCTTCGTCGAGCGCGCCACGGCCCTGTGGCGCTCCGACGAACAGCAGCGCCCGCACCTGCTCGGGGCGCCCGCCGTCACCGGCACCCCCGCCGTGATGCCGGTCTGGGAGTGGGAGAACCCGCCCGAGGACGTCGACGTCTCCCGCGGCGGCAGGCATCCCGTCAGCACGGCCGACATCGAGATGATGCGCGCCGCCCGCGCCCACTACGAGCAGATGTACCGCAAGACCGGCGGCATCGCGACGCGCACCCGCATCGTCGGCTTCCTCAACGCCGAGGCGGCGCCCCTGCTCCGGGGCAGCTACACCGACGAGATGGGCCGTCAACTGCACCGCTCCACGGGTGGGTTGGTGGCGATAGCGGGGATCTGCGCCTACGACTCCGACGCGCACGGCCTCGCGCAGCGCTACTTCCACCAGGCGCTGCGCCTCGCGAAGGCCAGCGGGGACAGAGGGCTCGGCGGATACGTCATCGCCCTCCTGGTCAACCAGTCGCTGTTCATGCGCGAATACCGCCAGGCCGTCGCGTTCGCCGAGGCGGCGCTGCGGGCCGCCGGCCGGGACCTCACCCCGGCGCTCGCCTCCGACCTGTACGCGATGCAGGCCAAGGCGTACGCGCACCTGGGCGACGGCAGGAGCGCGCTGTCCTGCATCCGGCGTGCGGAGGCCGCGGCCGACCGGATCCTGCGCGGCCGCGAGCCGGACGAGACGGGCTATGTCCAGCCCGGTCTGGTCAATGTGCAGGTGGCGGAGGCGCTGCTCAGCCTCGGAGATCTGACCAGCGCCCGCGAGCACGCGGCGGCGGCGGTGGTCACTCCGGCGCACGACCGGGGCAGGGTCCACCGGCTCGCCATGCTCAGCCAGATCGAACTGCGCCAGGGCAACACCGAAGAGGCGGTGGCCTCGGCGGTGGAAATGGCAGAACAGGCGCGGGGGATGGAGTCGCAGCGGCTGCGCGACCGGCTGCGCGCGGTGCGTGAGCACCTGGTACGCAGCGACTGCGCGGGGACGGCCGAGGCGGCGGAACTCATCGACGGGGCACTGCGCGTCCCGCTGTAGTGCGCTCGTGACGCGCGTCGTACGCCGCACCGACGGCGTTGTGCACACTCTGCTCTGAGAATCCTCCTGCTGCGATATTGCCATCTATTCAGCGGAAGGTGGCAGAACCGTGCAGTGGACGAAACAGAGCGAACAAACTGTGTATGGAAACCGATGGTTCACGGTCAATCTCGCAGATGTCGAGCTACCGAACGGCCGGCATCTCGACCACTTCCTCATAAGGATGCGGCCCGTGGCCGTGGCCACCGTCGTCAACGACGCCAATGAAGTGCTGCTGCTCTGGCGGCACCGCTTCATCACCGACAGCTGGGGCTGGGAGCTCGCGGCAGGCGTCGTCGAGGACGGCGAGGAGATCGCGTACGCGGCGGCACGCGAAATGGAGGAGGAGACCGGCTGGCGGCCGGGCCCGCTGCGGCACCTGATGAGCGTCGAGCCCTCGAACGGGCTCACCGACGCCCGGCACCACATCTACTGGTCCGACGAAGGGACCTACATCGGCCATCCCGAGGACGACTTCGAGTCGGACCGCCGCGAGTGGGTCCCGCTCAAGCTCGTCCCCGACATGGTCGCGCGCGGGGAGGTCCCGGCCGCCAACATGGCCGCGGCTCTCCTCCTCCTCCATCACCTGCGCCTCGGCCAGGACGCGCGCTAATGGCCGAGGGCCTGCCAGACCGCCACGGCGAGTGCCGCGACCGACGCGAGAGCGACGATCGTGGGCAAGGGCCAGCGCGTGTGTTCCAGGGCGGCGACCCGGGTCTCCAGGGCCTCCACGTTCTTGGCGGTCTGTTCGTCGTGCTGAGTGAGCAACGCCAGCCGTCCGTCGACGCGGGTCAGTCCCACGTCCTGGCTACGGCGTAACTCGGCGAGTTCTTCCGGGACCACGGCTATCTCGCCGTCGGTGGTCACGAGTCCACTCCTCTCTGTAGTGGCGCGTCCCCCCTTCATCCGCACAGGAAGTCAACTCGCCTGGTGGACAAGACGGGAGAGTGTGCGAAGGGCATATGCGAGCCCACTGCGCACACGGTGTGTGAACGCCGCGGGCCCGGCACTCGCAGGAGTGCCGGGCCCGTGTGTGACGGAGGGTGAGGTCCGTCGGGGTGCCTGTGCGTCAGGCGTACGTGTAGAAGCCCGAGCCGGACTTACGGCCGAGGCGGCCCGCGTCCACCATGCGCTGGAGCAGCGGGGGAGCGGCGTACAGCGGCTCCTTGTACTCGGCGTACATGGAGTCGGCGACCGAGGCGACCGTGTCGAGGCCGATCAGGTCGGCGAGCTTGAGCGGGCCCATCGGGTGGGCGCAGCCCATCTCCATGCCGTTGTCGATGTCCTCGCGCGAGGCGATGCCCGACTCGAACATCCGGATCGCGGAGAGCAGGTACGGGATGAGCAGCGCGTTGACCACGAAGCCCGAGCGGTCCTGGGCGCGGATCGCGTGCTTGCCGAGGATCTTCTCGACCATGACCTGGGCACGGCTGATGGTGCCCTCGGACGTGGTCAGGGCAGGGATCAGCTCGACGAGCTGCTGTACCGGCGCCGGGTTGAAGAAGTGGATGCCGATGACCTGGTCGGGACGGGAGGTCGCGACGGCCAGCTTCACCAGCGGGATGGAGGAGGTGTTGGAGGCGAGGATCGCGTCCTGCCGGGTCACCACCTGGTCGAGCACCTGGAAGATCTCGGTCTTGACCTGCTCGTTCTCCACCACGGCCTCGATGACCAGGTCACGGTCGGAGAACTCGCCGAGGTCGGTGGTGTAGCTCAGGCGGGCCAGGGTGGCGTCGCGCTCCTCCTCGGAGATCTTGCCGCGCTCGGCCGCCTTGGAGAGGGAGTTGTACAGCCGTGTACGGCCGATCTCCAGGGCCTCGCCGGTGGTCTCCGCGACCTTCACGTCGAGGCCGGAGCGGGCGCAGACCTCTGCGATTCCGGCGCCCATCTGGCCACAGCCCACCACTCCGACGCGTGAGATATCGGTCATGGAGTCGGTCACCTCGTGCCTTTCGCTGATCAACGGGGCAGGCAGGCCCCCCGTACGGATTCGGTGCCCGCCTCGGCCGTGAAGGTTACTCCGCAACGACGGGTGCATGACGGGCCGGGTCGGGCATGCTGTGCGCATCGGCAAGGGGTGCCGGTGCACAGCGAGCTCTGGGGGTGGACTGATGAGGCGTATGTCACGTCGGGGGTTCTCCGCGGTGGCGATCGCGACGGTGGCGGGTCTGGCGATGGCCGGGGACGCGGCGGCGATCGGCGAGCGGGGGCGCAAGAAGGGGCGCGAGCTGCGGGGCATGTGGCTGGCGAGCGTGGCCAACCGCGACTGGCCCTCCAAGCCAGGGCTGCCCGCGGCGCAGCAGCGCGCGGAGCTGCTCGCCTACCTGGACTCCGCGGTGAACCGGAGACTCAACGCGGTCGTCTTCCAGGTGAGACCCACCGCCGACGCGCTCTGGGCCTCGCCGTACGAGCCGTGGTCGGAGTTCCTCACCGGCGTGCAGGGCAAGGACCCGGGCTGGGACCCGCTGGGCACCGCGGTGAAGGAGGCGCACCGCAGGGGCCTCGAGCTGCACGCCTGGTTCAACCCCTTCCGGGTGGCGAATCACACCGATCCGTCCCGGCTGGTGCCCACACACCCCGCGCGCGTCCACCCGGACTGGGTGATTCCGTACGGCGGGAAGCTCTACTACAACCCGGGCCTGCCCGAAGTGCGCCGTTTCGTGCAGGACGCGATGCTCGACGCGGTGCGCAAGTACCCGATCGACGCGGTGCACTGGGACGACTACTTCTACCCGTATCCGGTAGCGGGCCAGGTCTTCGACGACGACGACGCCTTCGCGCGGTACGGCGGCGGCTTCCCCGACCGGGCCTCCTGGCGGCGCGACAACATCGACCGTCTGGTGCGCGAGATGGCGCGGCGGGTGAAGAAGGCCAGGCCCCGCACCCAGTTCGGGATCAGCCCGTTCGCGGTCTGGCGCAACATCGCGACCGACCCGACGGGATCGGACACCAGGGCGGGCGTGCAGACCTACGACGACCTGTACGCGGACACCCGCGGCTGGGTGGAGAAGGGCTGGCTGGACTACATCGTTCCGCAGGTCTACTGGAACATCGGCTTCGCCGCCGCGGACTACGCGAAGCTCGTCCCGTGGTGGAACGACGTCGTGCGCGGCACGGGCGTGCGCCTCTACGTCGGCGAGGCCCTCTACAAGGCGGGCGACCCCGCGCAGCCCGCCGCCTGGCAGGACCCGGCGGAACTGTCCCGCCACCTCACGTACGCCGAAGGCTTCCACGAGGTGCGCGGACACGTCTTCTTCTCGGCGAAGGAGGTGGGCGTCGACAAGATCGGCGCCATGGCGCGGGTGGTGGCCGACCACTACCAGGAGCCGGCCAAACCGCCGCGCTGAGCCCGGTGGGCTACGCCGGGTCCTGGTGCCGTACGACGGTGTCGGGGCCCGGCGACATCAGTGTCTCGTGACCGTCCTCGAAGCGGACGCGGTACGGCGGACCGCCGTCCGTGCCCAGTACCTCGACGATCTGTGCGACGCGGTCGTGCTGCCCGACGATCCTGCCGTGCACCACCAGCTCGTCGCCTACGGTTGCACGCATCTGGAGTGCCCCCTCGTCCCGCTCTGTCGACCGTTCCAGGGTCGCGATCCGTGGCCGCAAGTGTACGACGGGAGGCGGCAGTTGGGGCCTGTCGAACCGGTAACCCGTCAGCCGCGGGCCCGTTGGGTGACGGCGATGCAGACGAGCGCGGCGGCCGCGGTGAGCGGGGCGGCGACGGTGAGGTGCTCGCCGAGCAGGAACACCGACCAGACCAGGGTCAGGAGCGGCTGGGCGAGCTGCAGCTGACTCGCCTTGGGTACGCCGATGGCCGCCATGCCCCGGTACCAGACGACCAGGCCGAGGAACTGCGAGCCGATCGCGGAGTAGAGCAGGCCCGCCGTGCTGTGCCCGGTGAGCTGGAAGGACTCGTGCTGCAGGGCGACGCACGCCCCGACGGCGTTGAGCGGCAGGCAGAGGATCAGGCCCCAGCCGATGACCTGCCAGCCCGGCATCTCGCGGGCCAGGCGGCCGCCCTCGGTGTAGCCCGCCGCGCAGATCAGGAGCGCGCCGAAGAGGTAGAGGTCGGCGGTGGTCAGCGCTCCGCCGCTCTGCTGCACGGTGAAGGCGATGACCGCGGCGGCCCCGGCGAGCGCCGCCGTCCAGAAGGCGCGGGACGGCCGGGCGCCGGTGCGCAGCGCGGAGAAGACGGCGGTCGTCAGGGGGAGCAGCCCCACGACGACGGCCGCGTGCGCGGTGGTGGACGTCTGCAGCGCGAGCGTGGTCAGCAGGGGGAAGCCGACGACGACACCGGCGCCGACCACCGCGAGCCCCGCCCAGTGGCGGCGGTCGGGGACCGGGACGCGCAGGGCGAGCAGACAGCCGGCCGCGATGAGCGCGCTGAGCACGCCCCGCAGCGTCACGAGGCTCCAGGGGCCGATGCCCTCAAGGCCCCAGGCGGTGGCCGGGAAGGTGAGCGAGAAGGCGGTGACGCCGAGGGCGGCGAGCAGGGTGCCGGTGCGGCGTGAGCCGTGCGCGGTGGTGCCGGGTGTCTCCGCGGCCTCGACCGCTATCCGGGTCGGACGAGTAGCGCTATCCTGTGCTGTCATGCATGACGGTAGCAGTGTGAGCGAATTGGCGAAACAGCTGCGAGATGAGCTGGACCGCTACTCTCCAGGTGGAAAGCTCCCATCGAGCCGGGCCCTGGTCGAGCGGTTCAGGGTCAGCCCGGTGACCGTGTCGCGGGCCCTGGGGCAGCTGGCCGCCGAGGGGCTCGTCGTCACCCGGCCCGGCGCGGGGGTCTTCCGCGCCGAGCCGCAGGCCGCCGCGGCCCCGGCCGGTGACACGTCCTGGCAGGAGGTGACGCTGAGCGCCGACGCCGCGGCGGAACCGGTGCCGCGCGCTGTCGACGCCTCCGGCGTCCTGGTCACCCTGGCCGCGCCCGCGCCCGGCGTCATCGAGTTCAACGGCGGCTATCTGGACGCCTCGCTCCAGCCCGAGCGCGCCATGGCGGCGGCGCTCGCCCGCGCGGGACGGCGGCCCGGCGCGTGGGGGCGGCCGCCCGTCGACGGCCTCACGGAGCTGCGGGAGTGGTTCGCGCGGGGGATCGGCGGGGCGATCACGGCCGCCGAGGTGCTCATCACGGCGGGCGGGCAGAGCGCCCTGACGACGGCGCTGCGGGCGCTCGCCCCGCCCGGCGCCCCCGTGCTCGTCGAGTCGCCCACCTACCCGGGAATGCTGGCCATCGCCCGCGCCGCGGGCCTGCGCCCGGTGCCGGTCCCGGTGGACACCGACGGCGTGCGCCCCGACCTGCTCGATGCGGCGTTCCGGGCGACGGGGGCGCGGGTCCTGGTGTGCCAGCCGCTCTTCCAGAACCCGACGGGTGCGGTGCTGTCCGCCGCGCGCCGCCCCGAGGTGCTGCGGATCGCCCGCGCGGCGGGCGCGTTCGTCATCGAGGACGACTTCGTACGCCGACTGGTGCACGAGGACGCGGGGCCGCTGCCGAGGCCGCTCGCCTCCGACGACCGCGACGGCGTCGTCGTGCACGTCTGCTCGCTCACCAAGGCCACGTCGCCGAGCTTCCGGGTGAGCGCGCTCGTCGCCCGCGGTCCCGTCCTCGAACGGCTGCGCGCCATCCAGGTCGTCGACCACTTCTTCGTGCCGCGCCCCTTGCAGGAGGCGGCGCTCGAACTGGTGGGCTCGCCCGCCTGGCCGCGCCATCTGCGGGCCGTGGCGGGCGAGTTGAAGGACCGCAGGGACGCGATGGCGGCGGCGCTGCGGCTGCGCTTCCCCGAGTTCGCGGCGCCGCACGTCCCGGCGGGCGGCTACCACCTGTGGCTGCGCATGCCCGACGGCACGAACGAGGCGGCGCTGGTCTCCGCGGCCCTGCGCGCGGGCGTCGCCGTCGCCCCGGGGCGGCCGTACTTCGCGGCCGAACCCCCGGCGGCGTACCTCAGGCTGAGCTTCGCGGGCGTCGCGGGGAGGGGGGAGATCGCGGAGGGCGTACGCAGGCTCAGGGCCGCCTGCGACGAAGTCCTCGGGTGAGCCCGGGCCCGGTGCGACCGGACCAGGTGGCCGGTCCGCCCGGCGAAACGGGCTCGACGGCGCGTCGGCCGGCTGGCAGGGTCGGGGGATGAGCGACAGCACAGGACCCGGCATGGCCGACGGCTACGAGATGTCCGCCGACCCCGCCCGCATCGACGCCGCGCGCGTCCACCGGTGGCTCTCCACCGACGCCTACTGGGCGCTCGGACGGACCCGCGAGAAGCAGGACGCGGCGATCGCGGGCTCGGTCAACTTCGGCGTCTACGACGAGGCTTCGGGCGAACAGGTCGCCTACGCCCGCGTGGTGACCGACCGGGCCACCTTCGCCTGGCTCTGCGACGTGTACGTCGACCCGGCCGCCCGCGGCAAGGGACTCGGCACCGCCCTCGTCGCCGGGGTCCGCGCGCACCTGGAGCCGTTCGGCGTGCGCCGGATCCTGCTCGCCACGGCCGACGCGCACGGCGTCTACGAGAAGCTCGGCTTCGCGCCCCTGGAGAACCCGGAGAAGTGGATGGCGCTCGGCAACCAGTGAGCACGCCCCGGTTGAGCCCTTGACCTGCGCTCCCGCGCGCCCCAACATCACCGCATGCACGCTCGCGTCACACTCATCGCCGCCGCGCGGAGCGGCTCACTGCTCGCGGAGCGCTTCGACGACGACCGGCCGCTCGACCAGGCGGGGTGGCACGAGGTGCGGTCCGCCGCCCCCGCGCTCCTGCCGCTCGGCGTCGCCGAGTTGCGCTACTGCTCGCCCACCGCGCGCAGCCGCGCCACCGGCGACGCGCTGGGCTTCTGCCCGCTCGCCCAGCCCGCGCTGCGCGACTGCGACATGGGGCGGTGGCGCGGCCTGACCCTCGCCGAGGTCACCGCGCGCGAACCGGCCGCCGTCGACGCCTGGCTGAGCGACCCGCGCTCGGCGCCGCACGGCGGCGAGTCGCTGCTCGCCTTCATCTCACGGATCGGCGGCTGGCTCGACACCCGTCCGGTCGGCGACGGCGCCAGGATCCTCGCGGTCGCCGAGCCGGCCGTGGTGCGCGCGGCACTCGTCCACGGCCTGAAGGCGCCCCCGTCGACGTACTGGAACGTCGACATGCGCCCGCTCTCCACCGTCACCCTGACCGGCCACGGCGGGCGCTGGAACCTGCGGCTGGACGCGCCGGTACCCGTACGTACTCCGTGATCAGCAGCAGGTCCTTGGCGGGCCCGCCGACCCGCCACCGGGTCCGCCAGTGGTCCTCGTCGGCCACCTCGAAATCGCCGCGGTAGAGGTCGGCGGCGCACGGGTGGTCCGCCGTGTGGCGGCCGGTGCGCAGGTCGAGGTCGTGGAAGGGGCGCCCGTCGGCGAACTCGACGCGGGCGGTGCCCGGTACCTCGCCCGGCAGGAAGCGCAGGGTGCGCTCGGCGGGCCGTGCGGTGCCGTGCCAGGTGAAGGTGCCCGACTCGTGGTGGAGGAGGCCGCCCTCGTCCGGCGCGGGCAGCGGGGTGAAGCGCACGGTGCCGCTGAAGTGGCCTTCGGAGCCGTCGGCGAGGTCGCGGACGGTGCGTTCCACGTGCCAGGTGCCCGCGAGGTGGACGAGGGCGTCCGGTACGGGGTGGTGGGCTGCGGCGTCCGGTAGGGGGTGCTGGTCGGCGTCCCGTCGTGAGGTCATCGCGGGCTCCAGTCCGTCTGGATCGCCCAGAGCTGCGCCCCGGCCATCAGGGCGTCGGTCGCCGGTGCCTTGATCCGTCCGTACTCCTCAAGGGTGCCGACGCTCCGCGCGAGCCGCCGCTTGAAGGCGCCCCACGCCTCGCGGGCCACGCGGTCCGCGCGCAGGTAGTCCCGGAAGAGCAGCGCGTACTGGGCGTTCGAGCGGCCGTCCACGCGCAGATGGACGTTGCAGCGGCGGGCGCCCACCGGGGGCGCGAAGACCAGCTTGCGGCCGGGGTGGCCGAACGAGATCTCGGAGCGGTTCCACGGCTCGGGACGGCAGCGGAAGCCGATCGCCGCGAGCCGTGGCACGACCTGCTCCTCGTCCAGGGAGGCCACCCGCACCTGCACGTCGACGCAGTCCTTGGCCGCGAGCCCCGGCACGGCCGTCGAGCCCACGTGGTCGACGGCGACCGCGAGACCGCCGAGTGCGGGGCGCAACCGCTCCGCGACGCGCGCGAACTCCCCGGGCCAGGTGTCCTGAGAGTCCACGACCGTCAGCGGGTGGGCACTCTCATCGGGGAAGGGCATGCCGTCGAGGCTACGTCCCGCCGCGCGCCGCCCCGGCGACCGGGCTACCGGTCGACCACGGAGAGGCTCCGCTCGTCGTACCGCGTGCCCGCGACCCCGCCCGCGGGGGCCGCCGCGTCGATCGCGGCGAGCTCGTCGGCGGACAGCTCGATCGCGACCGCGGCGAGGTTCTCCTCCAGGTACGCCTGGCGGCGCGTGCCGGGGATCGGCACCACGTCGTCGCCGCGGTGCTGCACCCAGGCGAGCGCGAGCTGCCCCGCCGTGACGCCCTTCGCGGCGGCGAGCTCGTCCAGCGTCCGCACGATCCTCAGGTTCCGCTCCAGGTTGCCGTCGGTGAAGCGGGGCTGGGTGCGCCGCAGATCGTCCTCGGGCAGCCCGTCGAGCGTGGTGTAGCGGCCGGTGAGGAAGCCTCGGCCGAGCGGCGAGAACGGCACGATGCCGATGCCGAGTTCACGGCAGACCGGCACGATCTCCGCCTCCAGGTCCCTGGTCCACAGCGACCACTCGCTCTGGAGCGCGGCGATCGGGTGCACGGCGTGCGCCCGCCGGATCGTGCGCGCGCTCGCCTCGGAGAGCCCGAGGTGGCGCACCTTGCCCGCCTCGACCAGCTCGGCCATCGCGCCGACGGTCTCCTCGATCGGCACCGACTTGTCCACCCGGTGCAGGTAGTACAGGTCGATGTGGTCGACGCCCAGGCGCCGCAGCGAGGCGTCGCACGCCTCGTGGACGTACGCCGCGTCGCCCCGGATGTCCAGGGGCTCGCCCAGCCGGTTGGCGAAGCCGAACTTGGTGGCGATGACGGCCTGTTCGCGCCGGGGCCCGGCGAGCGCGCGGCCGAGGAGCTGCTCGTTGTGGCCGGAGCCGTAGAAGTCGGAGGTGTCGAGCAGGGTGGTGCCGAGGTCGAGGGCACGGTGGATCGTCGCCATCGACTGAGCGTCGTCCGACGTGCCGTAGCCATGGCTCATCCCCATGCACCCGAGCCCCTGCGCCGAGACGGTCAGTGCGCCGAGGCGTCGCGTGGGAAGGCTGGTCATGGTGAAACCTCCTGGGTCGTTCCCGATGAACGTGCATGACCTTATGAGTTGGAGAGAACTCCAGGTCAACCGGGCCGCGGCGGCCTTTCAGCGGGGCGCGGCGGCTGGAGATCCACAGCAGGCAAGTAGGGCTTTCCCCCGGGGAGTTCGGGCGGAGAGCCCGATGGTCCGGCCCCGGGCGCGCTCCTACTGTCGTGATCAGCACTTCCGCTCACACGTTCGCCCGAACGTCCACCCACCGGAACGCACCAAGGAGCACGATGCGCATCGCGTCAGCAGTCACCGCGGGCCTCGGCCTCGCAGGACTCCTCGCCACGGGGGCCGCGGCCGCCCCGCACGACTCGCCGCGCGGCCCTCGCGAGGCCGTGAACTGGGGCGCCTGCTCCGCCGCGCAGAAGGAGCTGAACGAGGCGGGCGCGCAGTGCGCGAAGGTGGCCGTTCCGCTCGACTACAGCGACCCCCGCGGCCGTACGATCGACATCGCGATCTCCCGGATCAAGGCGAAGTCGCCCGGTAAGCGGCGCGGCATCCTGCTCTCCAACCCGGGCGGCCCCGGCGGCACGGGCCTGGCCACCACCCTCTCCCTGCGCCCCACCTTGAAGGACGTCGCGGACCGCTACGACCTGATCGGCTTCGACCCGCGCTTCCTCGGCGAGAGTACCCCGCTCACCTGCGGCCCCGCGCCGCGCCCCGTCCCGCCGGGGGAGACCACCACGCCGCGCGAGGACTTCGACGCCGCGACGCGCGCCGCCCGCGACACCGCGCGCCGCTGCCAGGAACACGGCGACAACGCCGCGCTCCTTCCGCACGCCTCGACCCGCAACGTCGCCCGCGACATGGACGCGATCCGCGCCGCGCTGGGCGAGCGCAGGATGTCGTACTACGGGGTCTCGTACGGAGCGGACCTGGGCGCCGTCTACACGCAGATGTTCCCGCGCCGGGCCGACCGGATCGTGATCGACTCGTCGACCGACCCGGCCGCCACGCAGTACGAGCTGTTCCAGCGGTCGGGGGCGCCCGCGGAGGCGGCCCTGTCCCCCGGCGTGCGGGCCGACATGGAGAAGCTCCTCGCCCGCGCGGAGCGGCACCCCATCCCGGTCGCCGGGCAGCGCCTTGACGCGAAGCTGGTGCGGCTCATGTTCAAGCAGCTCGTGCAGCACGAGGAGAACGACGGACAACTCGCGGGCATGGTCGACGACTTGACGAGGGCGGCCGCCGGTGAGGAGGTCGAGCCCGGGCCCGCCCTCGCCGCGATGCTGGCGTTCCTCAACTCGCCCGAGGTGGAGAACAGCATGCTCGGCGGCGCGATGTTCATGTGCGGCGACGGCGGCTGGCCCGCGGGCGGCTGGCCCAAGGACCCGGAGACGTACTGGAAGAACATGGAGCGCAGCCGGGCCGACCAGCCGGTCTTCGGGCCCTATGTGAACTCGATGATCGCTCCGTGCGCGTTCTGGGACTCGGAGCCCCGCGAGCCCGGCACGAAGGTCGACAACAAGGTGCCCGTCCTGATGCTCCAGGCCCGCCTGGACAACAACGTCCCCTACGAGGGCGCGCTCGCGCTGCACCGCAAGCTCAAGGGATCCCGGCTGCTCACGGCCGACATCCGCTCGCACGGCGTGTACGGCCGTGGCAGTGCGGGGCTCACGCCCGTCCCGTGCGCCGACCGGACCGTCAACGCGTACCTGCGCGACGGCAAGCTGCCCGCCGCCGACGTGACCTGCGCGCACCCCGACGAGAAGACGGGGGCACAGCGATGATCACCAGACGTGCCGGACTCGCGGCCACCGCAGCGGCGTTGCTCGGCGGGGCGGTCGCGACGACGGAGGCGAGGGCCTCCGAGCCCCGGGCGCGCCGCTCGGGCCCTGCCGGTTCTCCCCTCCAGAAGAACGTCGAAGCCATCCGGGCCGCCGGAGTGTCCGGTGTCATCGCCGAGGTGCAGGGCGCGCACGGGAGCACGCGGGCCCGCGCGGGCGTCGCCGAGCTCGGATCGCGGGGACCGGTGCCCCACGACGCGTACTACCGGATCGGCAGCGACACCAAGACCTTCACCGCCACCGTCGTCCTCCAACTCGTCGGCGAGGGACGCCTGAAGCTCACCGACACCGTCGAACGGTGGCTGCCGGGAGTCGTCAGGGGCCACGGCAACGACGGCCGCCGGATCACCGTCGCCAACCTGCTGCGGCAGACCAGCGGCCTCAACGACTACTTCGCCGTCGGCGCTGACCCCGGCGAGTTCACGCCCGACGCCTACCGCCGCAACCGGTTCCGCGCGCAGCGACCCGAGGAGCAGGTGGCGGCGGCCGTCGGCGAGCCGCCGGGGTGGCTGCCCGACGCCGACGACCCGGCGGGGGAGCGGCGTTGGGGCTACTCCAACACCAACTACGTCGTGGCCGGGCTGGTCGTCGAGGCGGTCACGGGACGTCCCTGGGCCCAGGAGGTGCACGAGCGGATCATCGAACCGCTCGGCCTGCGCCACACGTTCACGCCGGGCACGTCGCCCTACCTGCCGCTGCCGACCGCCACCGGATACACGTACTTCCCGAAGGAGACCGGGCCCACCGACACGACCGTCGGCCAGGGCGGGGGAGCGGACGGCTGCGTCATCTCGACGACCCACGACCACGGGCTGTTCCTGCGGGCCCTGTTCGGCGGACGGCTGCTGCGCCCGGCCCAACTGGCGGCGATGCGCGAGACGGTGCCCGCCCCCGACTGGATCCCGGCACCCGGCGTCCGCTACGGGCTCGGCATCGCCTGGCGACCGGTACCGGGGATCGCCGACGGCATCTGGTTCCACGGCGGCACCAGCCTCGGCTGCGTCTCCGAGTGCGCCGTCACGTCAGACGGCGCCACGGCCGTGACCAGCGCCGCGTTCACCTTGCGCCTCGGCGGCCCGGAGCAGGAGGAGCAGTCGGTGCGGACTCTGCGGATGGTGGAGGAGGCGTTGCGCTGACGGGGGGTGGTGTGTCGTGTCCGGACCGGTGGGTCCGGGGGACGCGGGGGTCTCGGGGGACGTGGGGGACGTGGGGGATGTGGTGGCTGTGGGGGTCCGGCGTGGCAGTCGGGTCGCCATGAGCGCGCCGAGCGCCGCGACCACCGCGGGCGCCGTGAGTGTCTGGGCCATCGCGGCCACGAAGTCATCTGGGACCGGCGGGCTCGGTGGGCTTGGTGGATGCGGGGGATGTGGTGGCCGTGGCGGCGCGGCGTGCCAGTCGGGCCGCCGCGAGCGCCCCGAGTACCGCGAGCACCGCGAGTGTCGGGGCCACCGGTGCCATGAAGTCACCTGGGTCCGGCGGGCTCGGCGGGCTCGGCGGGCTTGGTGGACGCGGGGGACGCGGGGGATGTGGTGGCCGTGGGGGTCCGGCGCGGCAGTCGGGCTGCCGCGAGCGCGCCGAGCGCCGCGACCACCGCGAGCACCGTGAGCGTCGGGCCCATCGCGGCCACGAAGTCACCGTCGTTCCAGCGCGGCGCCGGGTCGCCGGGCCGCGTGGTGGCCGGGGCGAGGAGGGTCATCAGGGCCGTCGCGAGAGCGACGCCCAGCGCGGGGCCGACGTTCATCGCCGTCTGCTGGAGCCCGCCCGCGACTCCGGCCTCGCCCACCGGGGCATGCCGTACGACCACGGTGGTCGCGGCCACCATCACGGTGCCGAACCCGGCGCCGACCAGCAGGAACCCGCCGCCGACGGCCACGGTCCCGGGATCGGGGCCGAGGCGCGACAGGACGAGCACGCCGACCGTGAGCACCGCCATCGCCGCCGTGATCGTCCGCCGCGGCCCGTGCGCGCGCAGCAGTACGGCCGCGAGCGGCGCGGCCACCACCATCATCACGGCGAGGGGCAGCGCCTGGACGGCGCTGCGCAGCGGGTCGAGCGCGAGGACGTCCTGAAGGAAGTACGTGCCGACGAAGAGCGTCCCGAACATCGCGGCGGACGCGGCGAGCAGAATGCAGAGCGCAGGACCGACGGCGGCGGAGGCGACCAGTCCGGGCGACACGAGGGGCCCGTGCGTACGCCGCTCGTGCCGGACGAACGCACCGCCCGCGCCCGCCACCACCAGGAGCCCCGCCGCGGCCCCCGCCGTCGGTCCCGCATCGGCGACGGCGACCAGCGTGTGCACGAGAGCGGCCAGAGTCACCGCGAGCAGCACGGCACCCGGCACGTCGAGCCGGGGCGCGGGACCCGGGCGGCGCGGCGCGGGCACCCGGACCAGCAGGGCGATGACGCCGATCGCGAGCGCGGGCACGACGTTGAGGAAGAAGACGGCACGCCAGCCCAGGTGGGTGGCGAGCGCGCCGCCGAGCAGCGGGCCCGTGGCGGCCGCGAGCCCGATGGCGCTGGTCCGCAGCGCGATGGGCATGGCGATCTTCTCGGGCGGGTACGCGGCCCGCAGCATCCCGAGGGTGGCGGGCTGGAGCAGGGCGCCGCAGACGCCCTGGACGACGCGCAGCGCGATCACCCAGCCGATGCCGGACGCGAGCCCGATGCCCGCCGAGGCGAGCGCGAAGCCGAGGGTGCCGACGGCGAAGAGTCGCCGGTGCCCGTACCGGTCGCCGAGCCGTCCGGCGAAGACGAGCAGGCTCGCCACGGCGATGAGGTAGCCGGTGCTCGTCCACTGCACCTGCGCGAAGGAGGCGTCCAGGTCGCGTTGCAGGACGGGCTGGACGACGGTCAGCACGGTGCCGTCCAGGGCGACGATCATGGCACCGAGGACGCTGCACCCCAGCGTGAGGCCGCGCTGGAGCCGGTCGGGCGCGGATGTGGTGCTCATCGCGGCTCCGGTCCGAGATGGGCGTCGAGGGCCGCGTCGAGCAGCGCCTCCGCGTGCTCGGCACCCGACGCGAGACGCAGGCTGCCCCACTCCCACAGTTGCGCGATGCCGTGCAGGTTCGCCCAGAGCGCGCCCGCGACGACACGGGCCCCGGGACCCCCTTCGGGCGTCGGGCGCGCCTCGGCGACCAGGCCGACCAGCACGTCGAACAGCGGCAGGCTGGTCTCGCGCAGGCCGAGTTCGTTGCTCTCCAGGAGGTCGTGGCGGAACATCAGCTCGAACATGCCGCGGTGGGCCGCCGCGAAGTCGAGGTAGGCCCCGCTCAGCGCCCTGAGCCGCGCCCGCGCACTCGCCCCGCCCGCCGCTCTCCCCGCCTTCTCCGTCTCGGCCGCCAGCTCGGCGAAGCCCCGCCGGGCGATGGCGGACAGGAGCGCCACGTGCGTGGGGAAGTACCGCCTGGGTGCCCCGTGCGAGACGCCCGCCCTGCGGGCGATCTCCCGCAGGGTGAGGGCCCCCACCCCCTGCGCGGCCACGAGTTCGACGCCCACGTCCACAAGCCGGGCCCGCAGCCCGGCGTCCTGTTCGCTCATAGACACTGTCTACCGCACCACGTAGACAGTGTCTACTTCGAACACGAGTCCCAGGCCCCCTGTCCGCGAGGGGGGAGGTAGGAGGTATCTTGATGTCGAGAAATGTTGCAGACGCGGAGCGGAGCACCCGGTGACTGACTCGACCATCATCTACACCCACACTGACGAGGCCCCGGCCCTGGCGACCCATTCGTTCTTGCCGGTGGTCCAGGCCTACGCCTCGACGGCGGGTGTCAGCGTGGAGACCCGCGACATCTCGCTCGCGGGCCGCATCATCGCGAGCTTCCCCGAGCGCCTCGAGGAGAACCAGCGGATCTCCGACGCCCTCGCGGAGCTCGGCGAGCTGGCCAAGACCCCCCAGGCCAACATCATCAAGCTGCCGAACATCTCGGCCTCGATCCCGCAGCTCAAGGCGGCCATCGCCGAGCTGCAGGGCCAGGGCTACGCGCTCCCCGACTACCCGGACGACCCCAAGACCGACGAGGAGCGCGACACCCGCGCCCGCTACGACAAGGTCAAGGGCAGCGCCGTCAACCCGGTCCTGCGCGAGGGCAACTCCGACCGCCGCGCCCCCGCGTCGGTCAAGAACTACGCCAAGGCCCACCCGCACCGCATGGGCGCCTGGACGGCCGACTCCAAGACGAACGTCGCCACCATGGGCGCCGACGACTTCCGCTCCACCGAGAAGTCCGCGGTGATCTCCGAGGCCGGTTCGCTGCGCATCGAGCTCGCCGGTGAGGACGGCTCCACCACCGTCCTGCGCGAGTCCGTACCGGTCCTGGCCGGCGAGGTCGTCGACGCCTCCGTCATGCGCGTCGCCCAGCTGCGCGAGTTCCTCACCGCGCAGGTCGCCCGCGCCAAGGCCGAGGGCGTGCTCTTCTCGGTGCACCTCAAGGCCACGATGATGAAGGTCTCGGACCCGATCGTCTTCGGCCACGTGGTCCGCGCCTTCTTCCCGAAGACCTTCGCCGCGTACGGCGAGACCCTGGCCGCCGCGGGTCTGACCCCGAACGACGGTCTCGGCGGCATCTACAAGGGCCTCGAGTCCCTCCCCGAGGGCGAGAAGATCAAGGCGTCCTTCGAGGCCGAGCTGGCCGAGGGCCCCGAGCTCGCCATGGTCGACTCCGACAAGGGCATCAGCAACCTGCACGTCCCGAGCGACGTCATCGTCGACGCCTCCATGCCGGCCATGATCCGCACCTCCGGCCACATGTGGGGCCCGGACGGCGACGAGCACGACACCCTCGCGGTCCTCCCGGACAGCAGCTACTCCGGCGTGTACCAGGTCGTCCTCGACGACTGCCGCGCCAACGGCGCCTTCGACCCCTCGACGATGGGCTCGGTCCCCAACGTCGGTCTGATGGCGCAGAAGGCCGAGGAGTACGGCAGCCACGACAAGACCTTCGAGGTCGCCGCCGCGGGCACCGTCCGCGTCGTCGACGGCGCCGGGAACGTCGTCCTGGAGCAGTCCGTCGCCGCCGGTGACATCTTCCGCATGTGCCAGACCAAGGACCTGCCGATCCAGGACTGGGTCAAGCTCGCTGTCACGCGCGCCCGCGCCACCGGCACCCCGGCCGTGTTCTGGCTGGACGAGAACCGCGCGCACGACGCCGTGCTCATCGAGAAGGTCGCGGCCTACCTCGCCGAGCACGACACCGCAGGGCTCGACATCAAGATCATGTCGCCGGTCGAGGCCACCGCGTTCTCGCTCAAGCGCATCCGCCGCGGCGAGGACACCATCTCCGTCACCGGCAACGTCCTGCGTGACTACCTCACCGACCTGTTCCCGATCCTGGAGCTCGGCACCAGCGCCAAGATGCTCTCGGTGGTCCCGCTGATGAACGGCGGCGGCCTCTTCGAGACGGGCGCCGGCGGCTCCGCGCCGAAGCACGTCCAGCAGCTGGTCAAGGAGGACTACCTGCGCTGGGACAGCCTGGGCGAGTTCCTCGCCCTCGCGGTCAGCTTCGAGCACCTCGCCACCACGACGGGCAACGCGCGCGCCCAGGTGCTCGCCGACACCCTCGACCGCGCGACCGGCACGTTCCTGAACGAGAACAAGTCGCCGAGCCGCAAGCTCGGTGGCATCGACAACCGCGGCAGCCACTTCTACCTCTCCCTGTACTGGGCGCAGGAGCTGGCCAAGCAGACCGACGACGCGCAGCTCGCGGAGGCGTTCGCGGCCCTGGCCAAGACGCTGACCGAGCAGGAGCAGACCATCGTCGACGAGCTCGTCGCGGTGCAGGGCAACCCGGTCGACATCGGCGGCTACTACCGGCCCGACGCCGCCAAGGCGACGGCCGTCATGCGCCCGTCGGCCACGTTCAACCAGGCGCTGTCGACCCTGAGCTGACACACGTGAGCCGACGCGTCTGAGTCGGCCCGTGCCACCACGTCCGCCCCGGCCGGGTTCTCCCCGGCCGGGGCGGACGCGTAGGTACGGGACGGTGCCTCAGGCGTCCCGCGCCCGCAGCGCCGGACCACCGAGGAGGAGCGGGCCCGCCCACTGCCGCCAGTCGGGGTCGGCGAGCGGTGGCAGGGCGGAGAACAGCGCCGGTAGCCCGACCAGGGCCGCGACGGCAAGATGGAGCACCGAGCTGCGGCCGCTCGCGCCGTGGGACCGGCTCCAGGACCGTCCGGCCCTCGGACCGGCGACGCTACGACCGGCGCTTGGGCTTGCCCCGCTTGGCGGTCGGCTTGCCCGACTTGGCCCGTGCGGTGCCGCCGCCCCCGCGCGCGGCCTTGCCCGCACCCGACTTCCCCGAGCCGGACTTCCCCGAGCCCGGCTTGCCCCCACCGGACGGCTTCCGCCGCGCGCCGCCCGCCGTCTCCGGGCGCTTGTCCTTCTGCTGCGCCTGCGCCGACGCCTGCGTGCGTCCCCGCGAGCTGTTCACCGTGCGTCCGCGCACGATCCCGATGAAGTCCTCCACCAGGTCCGTGGTCGCGTCCTCGGGCCAGGACAGCGCGACGCGCGACTCCGGCGCGTCGGAGACCGGCCGGTAGGTGAGGTCCTTGCGGTGGTGCAGCCGGGCGAGCGACTGGGGTACGACGAGCACGCCGATGCCCGCCGCCACCAGTTCCACGGCGTCCTCGGTCGTGGCGGGCCGCTCGTTCGCGGGCAGTCCGGGCCGCCGCTCCCACTCCAGGACGTCGTCGAGCGGATGGAGCACGATCTCGTCGGCGAGGTCATCGGCGGACACCTCGTCGACCGCCGCCACGACGTGGTCCTTGGGGACGATCACCACGGTCGTCTCGGTGTAGAGGGGGATCGCGCTGAGCGCCGTACGGTCGATGGGCAGCCGGACGAATCCGGCGTCGGCCCCGCCGCCGCGCAGCACGTCGGGGGCTTCGGCGGCGGACACCGTGTGGAGCGTCAGCGGGACGTCGGGCTGCCGCTCGTTCCAGATACGCACCCATTTGGCGGGTGTCACGCCCGGGACGTAGGCGAGCCGGAACGAGGGGGATACATCCGAGCCTGTCACCTCGCCAGGCTACCCGGCGTGGTCGGGAGTAGCGCACACGCTCGATACCCTTGACCCATGACGTCGCACCAGACCACCCAGACCATGAAGCCCGCGACCGCGGCGAAGAAGCTGGGTGTGTACCTCCAGGCCACACCCGCCGAGTTCCAGGAGGGTGTCGTCTCGCGCGCCGAGCTCGCCGCGCTGCAGGCCGACCCGCCCGAGTGGCTCCAGGAGCTGCGGCGCAACGGCCCGCACCCTCGCCCCGTGGTCGCGGCCAAGCTGGGCGTCTCCATCGCGGGTCTGGCCCGTGGCGGAGTCACCGAGCCGCTCACCACGGAGCAGATCGAGGCCCTGAAGCAGGAGTTCCCCTCGTGGCTGCGCCAGGAGCGCGCCACCCAGGCCGAGGTCCGCAAGGAGACGGTCCGCATCAAGGAGAAGCACAAGGAGCAGAAGGACCGGGCCGAGGACCAGGGCCGGGACCAGTAGGAACGGCCGCCCGGCCCGCGCGGGCACGGACGAGCGCCAAGCGCTCCAGGCGAAGAGCGCCCCGGAGCCGAGCCAGGCCAGGGTGAGCGGCACGTGAGGTCGCGCTTCGCGGGGTGCGCGAGGCCCGCGGTGCCGCCCGCCGCCCAGGACAGCCAGACCGCCGCGATCGCGACGGCGGTGACGGCGGGCCTCGGCGGCAGGCGGAGCGGCCCGGAACCGCCGTCGCCCGTCCGCCCGGCGCACGCGTCGGGCCACCGTCGGCGCGGATGCGCGGGGAGCGCCACGGCGAGGCCGAGCCCCATGCCCACGAAGCGGATCTGCACACGGCGTAGGGGAGCAGCGGCACGAGGAAGCCCGTGCCCACCCAGGCGCAGAAGACCAGCGGCCGCCCGGGGAGCCGCGCCCCCAGGGCCGTACCAGCGCCAGTGCGACCGCGATCCCGGTCGCCGCCATGCCGACTCACCTTGATCACCAGATAGGGCGTCAGCGCCAGCGCGGCTCCGTATCCACCGAGCCGCCCGGCCCGGTCCCACAGGTCCATGCGAACTCCCTTTGCGCGGTGCGGAGTTCAAGCCTGTGTGCGGGCGGGCGGCCGGGCATCGGCCGACCGGATACCTCCGGGGCCTACGCGCCGCGGCGCAGCAGCTGGGCCGAGAGGTGGTGCTGCAACGGCTGTCCGACCGCCGCGAGGTCGTGCGCGAAGTCCAGCGTGTCGGCGTCGGTGAGTGTGTAACGGCGGCGGGTGGCGTCGACCTCCTTGGCCGTGGGCGTGCGCGCCACCTCGTGGGTCGCGATGTCCACCGTGCCGTCCGCGGCGCGGCCGACCGCGATCTCCGCGATGCCGGTGGGCTGGGTGATCAGTGCCTCGACGCGGCCGTCTGCCTGCAACCGCCACCAGCCGCTCTCGCGGGCGGAGGGGCGCAGCGGCGCACCGTCGGCGTCGAGCAGCCAGGCCCGGGCCTGATAGTGCAGGAAGGGGCGGCCGTCGTGGCTGAAGGTCACTTCCTGGGCGTACGAGAAGTCCGCTTCGAGCGTGGGGTACTCGCCGCGCCCACGGCCGTGCCAGGTGCCGAGGAGACCGAGCACCGGCGCGAGGAGGGGATGCGGCGCGGGCGCCTTGTCGGGGCGGTGTCCGTCGGGGAACGGGTGCCCGGGTACGGGGTCGAACATGAAGGGCGCTCCTGAAGTCTGGGCTGGGGCCTGGTCCCAGGCCGCGGCTGATGCCGAGGGAAGCCTAGGGCCGTCACCCGTCGGCCAGCGGCCACGGGTGAGTGCCGCGGTTGGCGGGAACTGCCGACCGCGGCACTCACCCGCGCGCGGGCAGAGCGGCCTCAGTCCCTCGCCGGGCGCAGTTCGACGTCCTGCCGGTCGCTCGCGAGGAAGGTCGGCACGGGCAGCCCGCTACGGGTGTTCAGATGCATCAAGGTCGCCTCGACCTCGGCGGATCCGGGCTTCAGGGACGTCCCGTTCCCGGGCCTCTCGTGGTTCACCCAGGTGTGCTCGGCGCCGTCGCACCGAGCGGCCGTCCCGCCGATGCCGTGCCGCACGGAGCCCTGCCGCACCGTCGACGACACGAACACCGGTCCCGGGGCGGACCGCGGAGAACAGCGGTAGGTCCCGGAGACGGTGACCGCCCCGTCCCGGGAAACGGTCCCCTCCGCGTCGGTGGTCACCGCCCCGGACCCGATCGTGATCGCGTCCGCCGGACCCGTCACTCCCGTCAACAGCCCCGCAGCGACCACGGCACTCGCGGCGACAAGACTTCCTCGCACTGGCACGACTCCTCGTCGTAGGCATTCCGATGCGCCTGTGCCGGGACCCTGGTGATCACCGGCGCGCATGCGCTGACCAACGCGCCGACCGGGCATGACGACACGTGTCGTGGACCGACCGCGTGACGGACCGCGGGGCGGCCCAGCAGAGGTCTCATTGCATAAAACTGCGGCGAAACGTATAGTCATGCCATCCAAGAGGAGGGTTCCATGGCGGTACGCGCAGCAGTGGCAGGGGCGAGTGGGTACGCGGGCGGCGAACTGCTGCGTCTGCTGCTTGTTCACCCCGAGGTGGAGATCGGCGCACTGACCGGCAACGCGAACGCGGGCCAGCGCCTCGGTGCGCTCCAGCCGCATCTGTTCCCGCTCGCCGACCGCGTCCTCGAGCCGACCACCCCCGAGGTGCTCGCCGGGCACGACGTGGTCTTCCTCGCGCTGCCCCACGGGCAGTCCGCCGCCGTCGCCGAGCAGCTCGGCCCCGACGTCCTCGTCGTGGACATGGGCGCCGACTTCCGGCTGAAGGACGCAGCGGACTGGGAGAAGTTCTACGGCAGCCCGCACGCGGGGACCTGGCCCTACGGGCTTCCCGAGCTGCCGGGCGGCCGCGCCGCCCTGGAAGGCGCCAAGCGCGTCGCGGTGCCGGGCTGCTACCCCACCGCCGTCTCGCTCGCGCTCTTCCCGGCGTACGCGGCGGACCTCGTCGAGCCCGACGCGGTGATCGTCGCCGCGTCCGGCACCTCCGGCGCGGGCAAGGCGGCCAAGCCGCACCTGCTCGGCTCCGAGGTCATGGGCTCCATGTCCCCGTACGGCGTGGGCGGCGGACACCGGCACACCCCCGAGATGATCCAGAACCTGAGCGCCGCCGCGGGCACCCCCGTCACCGTCTCCTTCACGCCGACGCTGGCCCCGATGCCGCGCGGCATCCTCGCCACGTGCAGCGCGAAGGCCAAGGCGGGCGTCACCGCCGAGACCGTACGCGCGGCGTATGAGAAGGCGTTCGCCGACGAGCCGTTCGTGCGCCTGCTGCCCGAGGGGCAGTGGCCCGCGACCGCCGCCGTGTACGGCTCGAACGCGGTGCAGGTCCAGGTCGCGTACGACGAGGCGGCGGGCCGCGTCGTGGTGATCAGCGCCATCGACAACCTCGCCAAGGGCACCGCGGGCGGCGCGGTGCAGAGCATGAACATCGCCCTCGGACTTCCCGAGGACACCGGACTTTCCACGATCGGAGTGGCACCGTGAGCGTCACGGCAGCGCAAGGGTTCCGGGCGGCGGGCATCGCCGCGGGAATCAAGCAGAACGGCAACCCGGACCTGGCCCTCGTGGTCAACGACGGGCCCCGCCTGGCCGCCGCGGGCGTCTTCACCTCCAACCGCGTCAAGGCCGCCCCCGTCCTCTGGTCGGAGCAGGTGCTCAAGGGCGGCGTCGTCTCCGCCGTCATCCTCAACTCCGGTGGCGCCAACGCCTGTACGGGTCCGCAGGGCTTCCAGGACACGCACGCCACCGCCGAGCGGGTCGCCGAGGTGCTCGACGGCGTGAACGCGGGCGAGGTCGCCGTCGCCTCGACCGGGCTCATCGGCGTGACCCTGCCCATGGACAAGCTGCTGCCCGGCGTCGCGGCCGCGGCCGGTGAACTCTCCGCGCACGGCGGCGAGAAGGCCGCCATCGCCATCAAGACCACCGACAGCGTGCACAAGACGTCGGTCGTCACCAAGGACGGCTGGACCGTCGGCGGCATGGCCAAGGGCGCGGGCATGCTCGCCCCCGGCCTCGCCACGATGCTCGTCGTGCTGACCACCGACGCCGACCTGGAGTCCGCCGTCCTGGACAGGGCGCTGCGCGACGCCACCCGGCTCACCTTCGACCGCGTCGACTCCGACGGCTGCATGTCGACCAACGACACGGTCCTGCTGCTGGCCTCGGGCGCCTCCGAAGTCACCCCGGAGTACGCCGAGTTCGCGGCGGCCGTACGCGAGGTCTGCGACGACCTCGGACGGCAGCTGATCGGCGACGCCGAGGGCGCCAGCAAGGACATCAAGGTCGAGGTGGTCAACGCCGCGAGCGAGGCCGACGCCGTCGAGGTCGGCCGGTCCATCGCCCGTAACAACCTCCTCAAGTGCGCGCTGCACGGCGAGGACCCCAACTGGGGCCGGGTGCTCTCCGCGATCGGCACCACGTCCGCTGCCTTCGACCCGAACCAGCTCAACGTCGCCATCAACGGCGTCTGGGTCTGCAAGAACGGCAGCGTGGGCGAGGACCGCGAGCTCGTCGACATGCGCTACCGGGAGGTCGTCATCACCGCCGACCTGGCGGCCGGTGCCGAGACCGCGACGATCTGGACCAACGACCTCACCGCCGACTACGTCCACGAGAACAGCGCGTACAGCTCATGAGTACTCCCACCGCGCGCAAGCACACCGCCCTGCCCAAGGCGCAGACCCTCATCGAGGCGCTGCCCTGGCTCACCCGGCACCGTGGCAAGACCGTCGTCATCAAGTTCGGCGGCAACGCCATGGTCGACGAGGAGCTGAAGGCCGCCTTCGCGCAGGACGTCGTCTTCCTGCACCACGCGGGCCTCAGGCCCGTCGTCGTGCACGGCGGCGGACCGCAGATCAGCAAGGCCCTCGACCGGCACGGCATCGTCAGCGAGTTCAAGGCGGGCCTGCGCGTCACCACTGAGGAGGCCATGGACGTCGTACGCATGGTGCTCGCAGGACAGGTGCAGCGCGAGCTCGTCGGCCTGCTCAACCAGCACGGCCCGCTCGCCGTCGGCCTCACCGGCGAGGACGCGCACACCATCACCGCCACCAAGCACCAGCCCCGCATCGAGGGCGAGCTGGTCGACATCGGCCGGGTCGGCCAGATCACCGAGATCGACACCGGCGCCATCGAGGCGCTGCTCGCCGACGGCCGCATCCCGGTGGTCTCCTCGATCGCCCGTTCCCAGGACGACGGACATGTCTACAACGTCAATGCTGATACGGCGGCTGCGGCACTCGCTGCGGCGCTTGATGCCGAGACCCTGATGGTCCTCACCGACGTCGAGGGCCTCTACGAGGACTGGCCGAACAGCGACGAGGTGATAAGCCGCCTCACCGCCACCGATCTGGAGAAGCTCCTGCCCGAGCTGGCCAGCGGCATGGTCCCGAAGATGGAGGGCTGTCTGCACGCTGTGCGCAACGGCGTCGAGACGGCCCGCGTGATCGACGGCCGGGTCCAGCACTCGATCCTGCTGGAGATCTTCACCGACGAAGGAATCGGCACGATGGTCGTGCCCGACGAGAAGACCGACAAGAAGGGGGAGTCATGAGCAACCAGGAGCTGACCGCGCGCTGGCAGGGCGCGCTCATGGACAACTACGGCACGCCGAGGCTCCCCCTGGTGCGCGGCGCGGGCAGCAAGCTGTGGGACGCCGACGGCAAGGAGTACGTCGACTTCGTCGGCGGCATCGCGGTCAACGCCCTCGGCCACGGCCACCCGGCGATCGTCGAGGCGGTCGGCAAGCAGATCGGCTCGCTGGGCCACGTCTCGAACCTCTTCGTCGCCGAGCCGCCCGTCGCGCTCGCCGAGAAGCTGCTCCAGCTCTTCGGGCGCGAGGGCAAGGTGTACTTCTGCAACTCCGGCGCCGAGGCCAACGAGGGCGCCTTCAAGCTCGGGCGCCTGACCGGCCGCTCGCACATGGTCGCCACCCAGGGCGGCTTCCACGGCCGGACCATGGGCGCGCTCGCGCTCACCGGACAGCCCGGCAAGCAGACACCGTTCCTGCCGCTGCCCGGCGACGTCACGCACGTTCCGTACGGTGACGTCGAGGCGCTGCGCGCGGCGGTCACCACCGACACCGCGTTCGTGATCATCGAGCCGATCCAGGGCGAGAACGGCGTGGTCGTGCCGCCCGCGGGCTACCTCAAGGCGGCCCGGGAGATCACCGCCGCCACCGGCACGCTGCTCGTCCTCGACGAGGTGCAGACCGGAATCGGCCGTACCGGCCACTGGTTCGCGTACCTCGCCCACGAGGGCGTCGAGCCCGACGTCGTCACGCTCGCGAAGGGTCTCGGCGGCGGCCTGCCGCTCGGCGCGAC
Source organism: Streptomyces formicae (assembly GCF_002556545.1). Lineage (NCBI taxonomy): Bacteria > Bacillati > Actinomycetota > Actinomycetes > Kitasatosporales > Streptomycetaceae > Streptomyces > Streptomyces formicae. Next base: position 1,702,472 of record NZ_CP022685.1, on the reverse strand, counting down.
GGCCGCCTTCGGCGTGGCGGCCGAACTGTTCAAGCCAGGACACCACGGCACGACGTTCGGCGGAAACCCCGTCGCGTGCGCCGCGGGACTCGCCGTCGTCGACACCATCGAGTCCGAGGGCCTGCTGGAGAACACCAAGCGGGCGGGTGAGAAGCTGCGCGACGGAATCGAGTCACTCGGACACTCGCTCGTGGGCCGTGTAAGGGGCTCGGGCCTGCTGCTGGGTATCGTGCTCACCGAGCCGCTCGCGCCACGGGCGCAGCAGGCGGCTCAGGACGCCGGCTTCCTGGTGAACGCGCCCGCCCCCGATGTCGTACGGCTGATGCCCCCGCTGAACGTGCGCGACGACGAGGTGGACGCGTTCCTCCAGGCACTGCCGGGCATCCTGGACAAGGCTCTTGAAGCCGACGGGGACGAATGATCCGGAGAATGAGACGACGATGAGCCAGGCGCAAGGCAACGAGCACGGCGACCACGCGGGTCCCGCCGTGCCGCAGACCCGCACCGCACGCCACCGCCGGATCGTGGACATCCTCAACCGGCAGCCGGTCCGCTCCCAGAGCCAGCTGGCGAAGCTGCTCGCCGACGACGGTCTGACCGTCACTCAGGCGACGCTCTCCAGGGACCTGGACGAGCTGAACGCGGTGAAGATCCGCAACGCCGAGGGCGACCTCATCTACGCGGTGCCGAGCGAGGGCGGATTCCGCACCCCGCGCGCGCCGCTGGGCGAGTCGGCCAAGGAGGAGCGGATGCGGCGTCTCTCCGCGGAGCTGCTGATCTCCGCGGAGGCCTCGGCGAACCTCGTCGTCCTGCGGACGCCGCCGGGCGCGGCCCAGTTCCTGGCGTCCGCGATCGACCAGGCCGAGCTGCACGACATCCTGGGGACGATCGCGGGCGACGACACGCTGATGCTGATCAGCAGGGAGGCCACCGGGGGGCAGGCGCTCGCGGACCACTTGCTGCGGTTGGCTTCGAACGAGCATTGACCTGTCCCGGCGCCGGGGCCTGTCATCACCGGCTCCGCCGAGTTCGTCCTCAAACGCCGGACGGGCTTGAATTCCTCCGCGCCATCCACGCTGCCACGAGCGCCCCCGACACGTTGTGCCACACGGAGAACACCGCCGATGGCAGCGCGGCCAGGGGACTGAAGTGCGCCGTGGCCAACGACGCCGCGAGGCCCGAGTTCTGCATGCCGACCTCGAAGGCCATCGCCCGCGACGCCGGAGGGCCGAGCCGGGCCAGCTTGCCCGCGCCGTAGCCGAGCGCGAGGCCGAGCCCGTTGTGCAGGAACACCGCGAGGAACACCAGTGCCGCGGCCGACTTGATGGCCGCGGCACTGCCCGCGACGACGATCGCCACGATGGCGGCGATGGTCAGCGCGGACAGCCACGGCAGCACGCCGAGCACCCGGTCGACGTACCGTCCGAAGAGGAACCGCACCACAAGCCCCGCGAGCACCGGGAGCAGCACGGTCTTGAGGATGTCGGTGACCATCGAGCCCGCGTCCACGGGCAGGTACTCGCCCGCGAGCAGCAGCGTGAGCGGCGGGGTGACCAGCGGCGCGAGGACCGTCGAGACGGTGGCCACGGACACGGAGAGCGCCACGTCGCCGCGGGCCAGATAGGTCACGACGTTGGACGCGGTGCCGCTCGGCGCGCAGCCCACCAGGATCACACCGGCCGCCAACTGAGGGGAGAGCCCGAGCGCGTGGGCGATCAGCCAGCCGAGCCCCGGCATGATCACGTAGTGCGCGACGAGCCCGAGCGCGACGGCCCAGGGCCGCTTGACCACGCCCTGGAAGTCCAGCGGGGTCATGGTGAGACCCATGCAGAACATCACCACGCCCAGCAGGTACGGGACGTTGGTGCCCCAGCCTTCGAAGGTGTCGGGCACCAGGAGTCCGAGCGCGCCCGCGGCGAGGACGAGGACGGGGAAGACGGTGACGGCACGGCGGGCCGCCTTGTCGGCGGAGCCGGGGCCCTCGCTCTGGCTGGGGATCGTCTGTTCGGGTTGCACGGCGCGATGCAACGCCCCGGCCACGCGCGCGTGCAACCCCGTCTCGGTATGTGGTCGCTACACGGGAGTGGCGTGCCCCGGTCCTTTCAGTAGCGCGTGAGCGCCGTCGGCCCCGACTCCGTGCCGATCGCGATGTGCGGGTGCCGCCCGGGCTCCGCCCACCGCAGGATGCGCCGCATCGCCTCCCTGGGCACCGACACGCAACCGGCCGTCGCCCCGCGACCGTTGACGTGCAGGAAGATCCCCGCGCCGCGCCCGCGCACGGGCCGGTCGTAGTTGAAGCCGACCACCAGGGCGTGCGCGTACTGCGGGTCGTACGTGCCGAGGTGCTCCGACTCGGCGGCGCGGCAGTCGGCGGGGCGCGGCTCGGTCCAGCGGTTGTAGGCGCGCGACCGGTTGTCCTGGCACCACCAGGAATCAGGCGTCACGCGGCGGTACGGGTAGGCCGCCCCGGTCGGCCGCGCGCTGATGCCGAAGGCGTAGGGGAGTCCGTACAGGCCCGTCGGCGTCGTGTTCGTCCCCTGCTTGCGCGAGCCGCCCGCCACCAGGCCCTTCGCACCGAACCGCGCGGGCGCCGAGCCGGCCTCGGCCCAGCGGCCGCCGCGCCGGTCCCACCACGTGACGGTGCCCGTGGTGGAGCCGGTGCGCGCGGCCTCGGCGGTGATGAGCTGGCCCCCGCCGCCGGTGTCGGCCATCCGTTCGGGCAGCGGGGTGCTGCTGCCGGTGCTGCTTCCCGTACCGGGCGCGGTGCCGAGGGCGAGCAGGGCGGTGGAGGCGAGAGCGGCGGCTCGTGAGCGCATGGCTCAGACGGTACGGGGAGGCAGCGGAAGCGGCAGTCCGGGAAGTCCGTCGATGCTCTGTGCGATGTACTCCTTCTTGGCGAAGTAGGCGCTGAGCGACGCGTCGTCCTCGCGCGCGAACCGCTTGCCGTGCAGATCGCGGTCCTCGTCGTACGACATGAAGGGCACCGCGTATCCGCAGGTGTCACGGATGAGTTCGGCCGTCACGACGATGATGGCGCGCAGTCCGTGCGGGGTCGGGTCGATGCCGGGGAAGTGGCCGAGCAGGTCCCCGAAGCGCGGGTCGTCACGGAAGACGGGCTCGCCGCGGCCGTGCACCCGGACGATGTTCGGAGGGCCCTGGAACGCGCACCACATGACCGTGATGCGGCCGTTCTCGCGCAGGTGCGCGATGGTCTCCGCGTTGCTGCCCGCGAAGTCCAGGTACGCGATGGTCTGTTCGTCGAGCACCACGAAGGAGCCCTTGAGGCCCTTGGGGGAGAGGTTGATCGTGCCGTCGTCGGCGAGCGGCGCGGTGGCCGTGAAGAACATCGGCTGCGCCTCGATGAAGGTGCGGAGTCTGCCGTCTATGCGTGCGTAGGTCTTTCCCATGCCTAATGATTATTCACTGAAACCTTTCGCCTGTCTAACGACTGCGAGGAGATGGATTGACGAAACATACGGTGCAATGCATACTCATGCATGACAGCGAACGCACCGTAAGGAGAGACCCGTGACCGAGCGCGTCGTACTCGCCTACTCGGGCGGCCTTGACACCTCCGTCGCGATCGGCTGGATCGCCGAGGAGACGGGCGCCGAGGTCGTCGCCGTCGCCGTGGACGTCGGCCAGGGCGGCGAGGACCTGGACGTCATCCGCAAGCGCGCGCTCGCCTGCGGTGCCGTGGAGGCCGAGGTCGCCGACGCCAAGGACGAGTTCGCCGAGGAGTACTGCCTCCCCGCGATCCGGGCCAACGCCCTCTACATGGACCGCTATCCGCTGGTCTCCGCCCTCTCGCGGCCCACGATCGTCAAGCACCTGGTGGCCGCGGCGCGCAAGCACGGCGCGGGAACCGTGGCCCACGGCTGCACCGGCAAGGGCAACGACCAGGTGCGGTTCGAGGCGGGCATCGCCGCGCTCGGCCCCGACCTGAAGTGCATCGCCCCGGTCCGTGACTACGCGATGACCCGGGACAAGGCCATCGCCTTCTGCGAGGCCGAGAACCTCCCGATCGCGACCACCAAGAAGTCCCCGTACTCCATCGACCAGAACGTCTTCGGACGGGCCGTCGAGACGGGCTTCCTCGAGGACATCTGGAACGCGCCGATCGAGGACGTCTACGAGTACACCGCCGACCCCGCGGAGCCGCGCCCGGCCGACGAGGTCGTCATCTCCTTCGAGGCGGGCGTCCCGGTCGCGATCGACGGGCGGCCCGTCACCGCCCTGCAAGCGATCCAGCAGCTCAACGGGCGGGCGGGCGCGCAGGGCGTCGGCCGGATCGACATGGTCGAGGACCGCCTCGTCGGCATCAAGTCCCGTGAGGTGTACGAGGCGCCGGGCGCGATCGCGCTCATCACCGCGCACCAGGAGCTCGAGAACGTCACCGTCGAGCGCGAACTCGCCCGCTACAAGCGGCAGGTCGAGCAGCGCTGGGGCGAACTGGTCTACGACGGCCTGTGGTTCTCGCCCCTCAAGCGGGCCCTCGACGGCTTCATCGACGAGGCCAACCAGCACGTCACCGGCGACATCCGGATGACCCTGCACGGCGGCCGCGCCGTGGTCACCGGACGTCGGTCCAGTGAGTCCCTCTACGACTTCCACCTCGCCACCTACGACTCGGGCGATACGTTCGACCAGTCCAAGGCGCAGGGCTTCATCGACATCTTCGGCCTCTCGTCGAAGATCGCGGCGCGGCGGGACCTCGCGTAACTACCCCTTGAAGGAGCACGTGCAAGTGAGCAGCAACAACGGCGGTGACGTCCGGCTCTGGGGCGCACGGTTCGCCGACGGTCCCGCAGAGGCCCTCGCGCGGCTTTCCGCCTCGGTCCACTTCGACTGGCGCCTCGCGCCGTACGACATCGCGGGGTCCCGTGCCCACGCGCGCGTGCTGCACAAGGCGGGACTGCTCACCGACGACGAGCTGACCCGCATGCTGGCCGGACTCGACCAACTGGAGGCCGACGTCGCCGACGGGTCGTTCGTCGGCACGGTCGCCGACGAGGACGTGCACACCGCCCTGGAGCGCGGCCTCCTGGAGCGGCTCGGCGCCGAACTCGGCGGCAAGCTGCGCGCCGGACGGTCGCGCAACGACCAGGTGGCGACGCTCTTTAGGATGTACCTGCGCGACCACGCGCGGATCATCGGCGGTCTGATCGCCGACCTCCAGGGCGCCCTCGTCGGCCTCGCCGAGGCGCACCCGGACGTCGCCATGCCGGGGCGTACGCACCTTCAGCACGCCCAGCCCGTGCTCTTCGCGCACCACGTCCTCGCGCACGTCCAGCCCCTGGCGCGGGACGCCGAGCGGCTGCGGCAGTGGGACGAGCGGACGGCCGTCTCGCCCTACGGCTCGGGCGCGCTCGCGGGCAGCAGCCTCGGTCTCGACCCGGAGGCGGTCGCCGCCGACCTCGGCTTCGAGCACGGCAGCGTGGGCAACTCGATCGACGGGACCGCCTCGCGGGACTTCGTCGCCGAGTTCGCCTTCATCACCGCGATGATCGGCGTGAACCTCTCCCGGATCGCCGAGGAGATCATCATCTGGAACACGAAGGAGTTCTCCTTCGTCACCCTCCACGACGCCTTCTCGACCGGCTCGTCGATCATGCCGCAGAAGAAGAATCCGGACATCGCCGAGCTCGCGCGCGGCAAGTCGGGCCGCCTCATCGGCAACCTCACCGGGCTGCTCGCGACCCTCAAGGCGCTGCCGCTCGCGTACAACCGCGACCTCCAGGAGGACAAGGAGCCGGTCTTCGACTCCTGCGACCAGCTGGAGGTCCTGCTGCCCGCCTTCACCGGCATGATGGCGACGCTGACCGTCCACCGCGAGCGCATGGAGGAGCTGGCCCCCGCCGGGTTCTCGCTCGCCACCGACATCGCCGAGTGGCTGGTCAAGCAGGGCGTGCCGTTCCGCGTCGCGCACGAGGTCGCGGGCAGTTGCGTCAAGGAGTGCGAGGCGCACGGCATCGAGCTCGACCAGCTCACCGACGAGCAGTTCGCCAAGATCTCCGAGCACCTCACCCCCGAGGTGCGGACCGTCCTGAACGTGCCGGGCGCGCTGGCCGCGCGCAGCGGCCGCGGCGGCACCGCGCCCTCCGCGGTCGCCGCCCAGCTCGCCGAGGTCAAGGCGGATCTGGCCGTCCAGCAGGCGTGGGCGGAGGCCAAGAAGTAGCACGGCGGGCATCGCGGGATACGGTGGGTCGGGATCCGCAAGGAACCGACCGAACGGAGCCCGCGATGCCCTTCGCCCGGCTGGCCGCAGCCACCACCCCGACCGCGCACCTGGGGCTCGGTCTCGCCGCCGTCGGCAGGCCCGGCTACCTCACCCTCGACCGCGAGGTGGACCTGCCGCCGTCCCGCAGCGTCGAGGCGCTGCGCGAACGCACCTTCGAACTCCTCGACGCCGCCTACGCCTCGGGGGTCCGTTACCTCGACGTGGCCCGTTCCTACGGGCGTTCCGAGGAGTTCCTCGCCGACTGGCTGCACGCCAGGCCCGACATCCGCGACGTCGTCGTCGGCAGCAAGTGGGGCTACACGTACACCGCGGCCTGGCGCACCGACGTCGAGGGCCCGCACGAGGTCAAGGACCACAGCGCGGCCGCGTACGCCCGCCAGCGCGCCGAGACCGCCGAGCAGCTCGGCGACCGGCTCGACCTCTACCAGATCCACTCCGTGACCCCCGAGAGCCCGGCGCTCACGGACAGGGAACTCCACGCCAGGCTCGGCGAGCTGGCGGCGGAGGGCGTGACGGTCGGGCTCTCCGTGAGCGGCCCTCGGCAGGCGGCCGCGATCCGTGCCGCGCTCGACGTGAGCGTCGACGGGCAGCCGCTCTTCCGTACGGTCCAGGCCACCTACAACCTCTTCGAGACCTCGGCGGGCCCCGCGCTCGCGGAGGCGCACGACGCGGGCCTGACCGTGCTGGTCAAGGAGGGCATGGCCAACGGCAGGCTGGCCGCCGCGCACGCGCCCGCCGCGCTGCGCGAGGTCGCCGACGAGACCGGGCTCGGCTGCGACGCGGTGGCGCTCGCCGCGGTGCTGCGACAGCCGTGGGCGGGCGTCGTGCTGTCCGGCGCGGCCACCCCGGTCCAGCTCGTGTCGAACCTGCACGCCGCGGCGGTCGACCTGGACGACGAGCAGGTGACGCGCCTCGCGGGGCTCGTGGAGGAGCCCGTCGCGTACTGGGAGCGGCGCGGCCGACTGCCCTGGCACTGATCATCGGGGGCGCGTCGACCGCCGCATAATCCATGAGACGGCCCTGTCTCAGGTGGCTTATGGTTGTCTCATGTCAGTCGATCGCGACCAGGTCCTGCGCAGCGCGGCGGCCCTGCTCACCCGAAAAGCCACCTCCACCATGGATGAGGTGGCCCGCGCCGCGGGCATCAGCAGGGCCACCCTGCACCGCCACTTCGCGGGCCGCGACGCCCTCGTCCTGGCCCTCGAAGAGCTCGGGCTCCAGGAGTGCGAAGCCGCTCTCGAACGGGCCAGGCTCGGCGAGGACAGCGCCCAGGACGCCCTGCGCCGCCTGGTGAGGGAGGTCGAGCCCGCCGCGGGCCTGCTCGCCTTCCTCGTCACCGAGAACCAGCTCTTCGAGGGCGACGCGCAGAACGAGGGCTGGGCCCGCCTGGACTCCCACATCAGCGCGCTCTTCCGGCGCGGCCAGGAGAACGGCGAGTTCCGCATCGACCTGACCCCGGTCTGGCTCACCGAGGCGCTCTACGGGCTCATCGGCTCGGGCGCCTGGGCCGTCCTCGACGGCCGCGTGGCGGCCAAGGACTTCTCGTACATGATCGCCGAGCTGCTGATCGGCGGCGCACAGCGGAGAGTGGAAGCATGACCAGCACCCAACAGCGGACCGCCGAGGCGGATGTCGAGCGCGGCCCCGGGCGCTGGCTCGCCCTCGCCGTACTCGTGCTCGCCGTACTCCTGGTCGCCGTGGACGCGACCGTGCTCGGCCTCGCGACGCCCTTCCTCAGCGAGGACCTCAAGCCGTCCGGCACCCAGCTCCTGTGGATCGGCGACGTCTACTCCTTCGTCATCGCGGGCCTCCTGGTGTCGATGGGCAGCCTCGGTGACCGCATCGGCCGCAAGAAGCTGCTGCTCACCGGAGCCGTCGCGTTCGGCGCCGTCTCGGTCCTGAACGCGTACGCCACGAGCCCGGAGATGATGATCCTGGCGCGGGCACTGCTCGGCGTCGCGGGCGCGACGCTGATGCCGTCCACGCTCGCCCTGATCCGCAACATCTTCCACGACCCCAAGGAACGCAGCCTCGCCGTCGGCATCTGGGGCGCCGCGGCCTCCGCGGGCGCGGCGGTCGGCCCGGTGGTCGGCGGCTTCCTGCTCGAACACTTCTGGTGGGGCTCGGTCTTCCTGATCAACCTGCCCGTGATGGCGGTGCTCGTCCTCGTCGGCATCAAGCTGCTGCCCGAGTCCCGCGACCCGAACCCGGGCCCCTGGGACCTGGTCAGCGTCGGCCTCTCGCTCGTCGGCATGGTCGCGGTCGTCTACGCCGTGAAGGAAGCGGCGGTGCACGGCTTCCGCTGGGACATCGTGGCGGCGGGCGCCCTCGGCATAGGCGCCCTGTTCTGGTTCGTACGACGCCAGTTGACGCTGAAGTCGCCGCTCCTGGACATGCGCCTCTTCCACCACAAGGGCTTCTCCGGCGCGGTACTCGCCGACCTGCTGACCATCCTCGGCCTGTCCGGACTCGTCTTCTTCCTCTCCCAGTTCCTGCAACTGGTCCAGGTGCGTTCGCCGTTGGAGGCGGGCCTGATCGAACTGCCCGCGGCCGTCGGCGCGGTGGGCGCGGGCCTCACGGCGGGGATTGTGGCCCGCAAGGCGTCGGTGCGCAGCGCGGTCTCCGGCGGCCTCGCCGCGGTCGGCCTCGCGCTCGCGGCATGCATGGCGATCGGCGCGGACACCGGGGTGGTGGCCCTGGGCTGCGCGCTGTTCCTCGGCGGCCTCGGCGCGGGCCTCGCCTTCACCGTCACCGCCGACGTGATCCTCTCCAGCGTCCCCAAGGAGCAGGCGGGCGCGGCGTCCGCGGTCTCCGAGACGGCGTACGAACTGGGCGCCGCGCTCGGCATCGCCCTGCTCGGCACGGTGGTCACCGGCATCTACCGGGGCTTCACCACTCCGGACGGCGTCCCCGCGGACGCGGCGGCGGCGGCGCACGATTCGCTCGGCGGGGCGGTGGAAGCCGCGGCGACGCTTCCGCAGGCGCAGTCCGACGCGATGTTGTCCGCGGCGCGTGATGCGTTCACCGATGGGTTCCAGACCGCCGCGGGGGTCGGGTCCGCCGTTCTGTTCGCGACGGCCGTCGCGGCGTGGTTCCTCCTGAAGGGCCAGAAGCTGGAGGACGGCATCCAGCACTAGCGCTTCGCGGGGCGGGTTCATTCGTCTGCGGGCCGCAGGGGGCTGGTCGCGCAGTTCCCCGCGCCCCTTACGGGGCCCTCCGCCTGCTGTGGGCAGGCGTTCCGCACGGCGGAACGGGTGGGCACAGCCCCCGTCGCCGAGCAAGCGAAACGAGGAACGCCCGCCCCGGCGCCGGGGGTTACCCCTCAGCACCGGTGCGGGCGCACAGGAACCTAAAGGCTTAAGCCGCCTTCGCCTTGGTGGCGTACATGTCGACGTACTCCTGGCCGGACAGCCGCATGACCTCCGTCATCACGGAGTCCGTCACGGCCCGCAGCACGTACCGGTCGCGGTCCATCCCGTCGTAGCGGGAGAACTCCATCGCCTCGCCAAACCGCACCGTCACCTTGCCGGGACGAGGCAGCCCCTTGCCGCCGGGCTGGAGCTTGTCCGTGCCGATCATCGCGAAGGGGACGACGGGCGCGTTCGTCATCAGGGTCAGCCGCGCGATGCCCGTACGGCCGCGGTACAGACGCCCGTCGGGGGAGCGCGTGCCCTCCGGGTAGATGCCGAAGACCTTGCCGTCGTCGAGAATGCGCCGACCGGTCATCAGCGCGGCGACACCGCCGCGCCCGCCGTCACGGTCCACCGGGATCATGCCGACGCCGGTGAAGAACCACGCCATGAGGCGGCCCTTGAGGCCCTTGCCCGTGACGTACTCGTCCTTGCCGATGAAGAACACCGGACGGTTGGTCACCAGCGGCAGGATCATCGAGTCGATGAACGTCAGGTGGTTTCCGGCCAGGATCACCGGACCTGTCCCCGGAATGTTCTCGGCGCCTTCTACCCGTGGGCGGAACATCAGGCGCAAGATCGGTCCGAGCACTGCCTTGATGAGCGCTAGACGGGACAACGGGCCCTCCGGTGTCAACGGGTCGACGACGAGTAAATGCAGGTGAGGACGATACTCGCGGGCCCCCGTCGATTGCACATCGGGTTCATGCACTCGATACGCAGTGTTGACCTGAGTTTGCACGGTATTGCCCTGCGGCGTCGCCTCTGTGACGACGTTATCCCCGAGGGAACGGTGTGGCCCGAAGTAGTGGTCCTTGTCACGCGCGCACTTTCCTGTGCGTAACGGCCCTGCGGCACGGGCCGCTCACTCCATGGTGCGCCCACTCGCCACGTGCCGTCATCCCGTCGTTCGGTCCAGGGTCTCCCACACGTCACTCGCGGCCACCTACGATCGTCCCGCTTTGTCAGGTGCAAGGCGGCAGTACATCGGGAGGAGCGCCAATGGCGACGCAGGAGTCGGGTCAGCAGCAGCCGGGGACGAGCCGGGGGCGGCGAGCGGTACTGGGGGCGGCGATCCTCGGCGCGGGCACCGCCGTGGTCGGGCTGCCCGGCGTGGCGAGAGCCGATGAGCGACACGGCGGCGGACACGGCGGGCACGGCGGCTACAAGGACCTGCCGGTGCCCACGATCGTCGCGCACCGGGGGACCAGCGGTTACCGGCCCGAGCACACGCTCGGCTCGTACCAGCTCGCCCTCGACATGGGCGCGCATGTCATCGAGCAGGACGTCGTACCCACCAAGGACGGCCATCTCGTATGCCGTCACGAGAACGACATCACCGCGACGACCGACGTCTCCGCGCACCCCGAGTTCGCGTCCCGCAAGACCACCAAGGCGGTGGACGGGGTCTCGCTCACCGGCTGGTTCACCGAGGACTTCACGCTCGCCGAGCTGAAGACGCTGCGCGCCAAGGAGCGCATCCCCGGCACCCGCCAGCACAACACCCTCTACGACGGCCGCTGGGACGTGCCCACCCTCGAAGAGGTCCTCAAGTGGGCCGACAAGCAGGGCCGCAGGCGCGGCAGGCCGGTCTGGCTGCACATCGAGACCAAGCACCCCACGTACTTCCGCAAGCTGGGCCTCGGCCTGGAGGAGCCGCTCGCCAAGCTGCTGCGCCGCTACGGACGGCACAAGAAGAACTCGGCCAACTTCCTGCAGTCCTTCGAGCCCAGCAGCATCCAGCGCCTGGCCAAGCTGGTCTCCGCGCCGCGCGTGGTGCTCCTGTCCAGCGCGAACTCCCGGCCCTGGGACTTCGTCGAGGCGGGCGACCCGCGCACCGTCGCCGACCTCATCAAGCCCGCGGGCCTGACGTGGATGGCCGGGTACGCGCAGGGCATCGGCCCCACCCTCGACCTGGTCATCCCCAAGAAGCCGGACGGCAGCCTCGGCACCCCGACCACCCTCGTCAAGGACGCGCACGCGGCGGGCCTCATCCTGCACCCGTACACGATGCGCAACGAGAACACCTTCCTGCCGACCAACTTCAGGAAGGGCACCGACCCGAACGCCTACGGCGACGCCTTCGGCGCCTTCAAGGCCTACTTCGCGACGGGCATCGACGGGCTCTTCTCCGACAACTGCGACACCGCGCTGCTGGCCCGCGAGGACTTCGTCAACGGCTGACCGCCCGAGCCCGGTTGGGGTGAGAGACGGCCGCTCCGGAAACCTCGCGCCGGAGCGGCCGCGTCCCGCCCTGCATGACCTACGACCTCGTCCCCACGCTCATCCCCACCTTGCGTCCGCTGCTCGCCGCCGAGGCGTCCGCGGAGGCGTTCGGCTCGGGCACCGACCCCGGCGACCTCGAACAGGACGTCTGGCTGCTGCTTTTGGAGCGCCTGGAGTCCGAGGGACCGCCCGCCGACCCTGCGCTGTGGGTGCGCGGCGCGGTCCAGGCCGAGGCCCGCCGCAGTCGGCGCACGGCGCAGCACGAGGTGGCGTACGCGACCGAGCCGGCCGACGAGGGCGAGCGCGGACCCGAGCAGCGCGCCCTGACCGCCGACCGGCACCGCACCCTGCACGCCGCGGTGCGCAGGCTGCCGGGCCGCTGCCCCCGCATCATGGCCGCGCTGCTGTCCCCCGAGGACCTCACCTACCGGGAGATCGCGGGGGAGTTGGGAATGTCACAGGGCAGCCTGGGGCCGGAACGTTCCCGATGTCTGGGATGCCTGCGCAGAATGCTCGCGGCGGAGGTTGCGGCTCCTGAACCCTGGGGAAAGGAGCGATAGACAACCGGTGGAGCAGGTGAGCGGGAGGCATGCACACATGGGCATGAGCGTGACCATCTCGGCGGCGGCCGAAGCGGACGCCGAACAGATCCTCAAACTGCAGTACCTCTGCTACCAGAGCGAGGCCGAGCTCTACGGCGACTACTCGATCGAGCCGCTGACCCAGGGCCTCGACTCCATCAAGGCCGAACTGACCACGGGCACGGTCCTGGTGGCCAGGCTCGGCGACGAGGTGGTGGCCTCCGTACGCGGCACGGTCGACCCCGACGGCACGGCGCGGATCGGCAAGCTCATCGTCCATCCCCGGATGCAGCGGCACGGCCTGGGCGGTCGGCTCCTGGACGCGGTGGAGGAGCGGCTGGGAGCGGGTGGCGCCGCCAAGTCCTTCCAGCTCTTCACCGGTCACCGCAGCGAGCAGAATCTCCAGCTGTACCGCAAGCACGGGTACGCGCCGGTGCGGACGGACCGCGTGAGCGAGCGGCTCACGCAGGTCACGCTCGCCAAGGACGTGGACACACGCACCTTCGTCACCAGCGCGTAGACGCTTCGCGGGCCCCGGCTTCGGCTGCGGGTCCGCTGTCGTTGCTCGCGCAGTTCCCGCGCCCCTTACAGGGCCCTGCGTGCCCTCCGGAGCCAGAAGATCGCCGTCACCGGCAAGATCACCGGGATGAACAAGTACCCCATCCCGAAGTCCGACCACACCGTGGCGTCCGGGAACGCGGAGGGCTCGGCCAGTGTCCAAGCGCCCACGGCGAGCACTCCCACGAGCTCGGCGCCGCAGCACACCAGCGCCGCCTTGCGGGCCGTGTCCCCGCCGCGTACGAGCGAGTACGTGATGAAGCCGTAGACGACTCCGGCGATCGCGGACAGCGTGTACGCGAGCGGGGCCTTGTGGAAGTCCGTCGAGATCTGCACGGCGGAACGCGACACGGCCCCGACGACCATCACGCCGTACAGCCACACCAGCAGGATGCCGGGGCCCGCGATCAGCTTCTGCCGGGCGGGAGCCGCGTCCGCGCCTGTGTTCTTGTCGGGCTCGGTCACCGTCACCTCAGCCTCCCCAGATGTCGTAGAGCCGCACTTCGAGCACGGCGAGGACCACGCCGCCCGCCGCGACCGTCAGCGAGCCCCAACGGGTGCGCTCCGCGAGCGACATGAAGCCCGCCGCGGGCACGCACGCGAAGGAACCGAGCAGATACGCCACGAAGATCGTCGTGCCCTGCTCCGGCTCCTCGCCGCGCGCGAGCTGGACGATGCCGACGATCAGCTGGACCAGGGCGAGGAAGGTCACCACGCCCATGCCGATGAAGTGCCAGTCCTTGGTCGGCTGGTCGCGGTAGGCGGCGAAACCGCACCAGGCGGCGAGGGCGAGCGCGGCCACCGAGGTCGCGATCGTCAGGGCGTCAAGCATGCCCGTGACTTTATTACGGGTCCTTCGACCCGATGCGCGCGGCCCAGGGGTGCCGCGTAGGGTCGGGAGCCATGAAGATCCAGGCTGACGCGCTCCTGTTCGACAACGACGGCACCCTCATCTCGTCCATGGAGTCGGTGTACCGCTGCTGGACGCGCTGGGCGGGGGAGTACGGGATCACCGCGGAGGAGTTCGGGCGGGTGGAGCTGCACGGCCGCCCCGCCGCCGAGATCGCCGCCGACCTGCTGCCCCCGGAGAAGGTCGCCGAGGCCGTCGCCCGCATCGAGGAGCTCGAGGTCTCCGACGTCGCGGGCGGTGTCGTGCTGCTGCCCGGCACCCGCGAGCTGCTCGCGTCCCTGCCGATGGACCGCTGGGCCGTGGTCACCTCCGCGACCCGCGTGCTCGCCGAGGCCCGCCTCGCCGAGGTCGGCGTCAGGCCCGGCCTCGTCATTGCCGCCGACGACATCACGCGCGGCAAGCCCGACCCCGAGCCCTTCCTCTTGGCGGCCGACAAGCTCGGCGCGGACCCGGCCCGCTGCGTGGTCTTCGAGGACGCCCCCGCGGGCCTCCAGGCCGGCCGGGCCGCGGGCATGAAGACCGTGGCGTTGACCACAACCCACACCGCGGCCGAGCTCTCGGCCGACGTGGTCGTCAAGGACCTCTCCGCCGTGTCCGCGCAGGCCACAGCGGGTGGCGTGGAGATCACCTGCGCCGAGTGAGCCGGCGGTCCCGTACCGCCGACGCCGTCCCATCGCTGTCCGCTATACGGACAGCGATGGTGGACAGCCACCTCACGCGTGTTTTACTTGGGCCCATGACCACGACGAGCAGCCGCACCCTTGCGACCGAGGCGATGATGACGCCCGGTGCTCGTTGTATGTGTCGAATGTGCGCCTTCTGAGGGCCCCCGCACCACCTCCGAGCCTCGCGCCCCGAAGCGAAGCCGCTGTGCCGCGCTCCTGACCGACGTACTCGACGAAGTCGACAAGTCGACGCAGGAAGCGAGCCCGCCCCGCGCACACGTCCTCCGGTTCCCCCGCACCACCACCGCGAGAACCGTGCCGCGTTCCGAACGAATGCCCCGTGCCCGGCTCCATCCCGCCGCGCACTCGACAGTGACGGAAACCCCTGTGATCACCACTTCCGGCCTCACCAAGGTCTACCGCTCACGCGGTCGTGAAGTAACCGCCCTCGACGGAGTCGACCTGCACGTCCGCGAGGGTGAGGTGTACGGCGTCATCGGCCAGTCCGGCGCCGGCAAATCCTCCCTGATCCGCTGCGTCAACCTCCTGGAGCGCCCCACCTCCGGCACCGTGACCGTCGCGGGCCAGGACCTCACCGCCCTGGCCGGACGCGGCCCGCGCGCGGGCAGGGAACTGCGGCAGGCCCGCAACCGCATCGGCATGGTCTTCCAGCACTTCAACCTGCTGTCCTCGCGCACCGTGCAGGGCAACGTCGAACTGCCCCTGGAGATCCTCGGCCTCTCCGGCCAGGAGCGCTCCCGCAAGGCCCTCGAACTCCTCGACCTGGTCGGCCTCGCCGACAAGGCCAAGAGCTACCCGAACCAGCTCTCCGGCGGCCAGAAGCAGCGCGTCGGCATCGCCCGCGCGCTCGCCGGTGACCCGAAGGTGCTGCTCTCCGACGAGGCGACCAGCGCCCTCGACCCCGAGACCACCCGCTCCATCCTCCAGCTCCTGCGCGACCTCAACCAGCAGCTCGGCCTGACCGTCCTGCTGATCACGCACGAGATGGACGTCGTCAAGAGCGTCTGCGACTCCGCCGCCCTCATGGAGCGCGGGCAGATCATCGAGTCCGGCACCGTCAGCGAGCTGCTCGCGACGCCGGGCTCCGAGCTCGCCGCCGCGCTCTTCCCCGTCAGCGGCGAGGCCACAGGGACCGACCGCACCGTCGTCGACGTGACCTTCCACGGCGAGGCCGCCACCCAGCCGGTCATCTCCCAGCTGTCGCGCACGTACAACATCGACATCTCGATCCTCGGCGCCGCGATGGACACCGTCGCGGGCAAGCAGGTCGGCCGCATGCGCATCGAGCTGCCCGGACGCTTCGAGGAGAACGTCGTCCCGATCGGCTTCCTGCGCGAGCAGGGGCTCCAGGTCGACATCGCGGGACACGACGTGCCTGCCCCGCAGGACGCCACGCTGGTCAAGGAAGGTGCCAAGTGACCTGGTCGGAGATGCAGCCCCTGCTGGAGCAGGCGTGTTGGGACACCCTCTACATGGTGGGCTGGGCGACGCTGATAGCCATCGTCGCCGGACTGCCCATCGGCATCCTGCTCATCCTCACCGAGCGCGGCGGACTCCTGCAGAACACCCTGCTCAACAAGGTGCTCGGGCAGATCGTGAACATCGCGCGCTCGATGCCCTTCATCATCCTGATGGTCGCCCTGATGGGCTTCACGCGCTGGATCGTCGGCACCACGATCGGCCGCGAGGCCGCCCTCGTGCCGCTCGCCATCGGCGCCATCCCGTTCTTCGCGCGCCTGGTGGAGACCTCCGTCCGTGAGGTCGACGGCGGGCTCGTCGAGGCCGTGCAGTCGATGGGCGGCTCCACCTGGACCGTCGTACGCAAGGTCCTCGTCCCCGAGTCGCTGCCCTCGCTGATCTCCGGCGCCACCACCACGATCGTCGCCCTCATCGGCTACTCCGCGATGGCGGGCACGGTCGGCGGCGGCGGCCTCGGCGACCTCGCCCTCCGCTACGGCTACCAGCGCTTCGAGACCGAGCTGATGTGGATCACCGTGGCGATCCTCGCCGTGGTCATCTCGATCATCCAGTTCGCCGGCGACTACGCCGCCCGCAGGCTGCACAAGCGCGGCGGCGGCTCGGGTCCGCTGCTCCTCTTCCGGCCGCTGCGCGGCGTGCTGCCCGGCACCGTCGCCGCCGAGACGACCAGCAAGACCGGCTGACCGGGCCCGACGGCCCTCACCCGCAGTCTTCCCCGCGCACCCTCGCGGGGCTGCACCACCCATGGAGAAAGGCACTTTTCGTGCGTAACACCACCAAGATCACCACCGCTGTCCTCGCCACCGGCGCACTCACCCTCGGGCTCTCCGCCTGCGGCTCCGAGAAGGACTCCGCAGGGGACAAGGACGGCAAGCTCATCGTCGCCGCCACCCCGACGCCGCAGGGCCAGATCCTGGACTTCGTCCAGAAGAACCTCGCCAAGAAGGCCGGACTCGACCTCGAGGTCAAGGAGTTCACCGACTACGTCACGCCGAACACCGCCGTTCAGCAGGGCGAGGTCTTCGCGAACTACTTCCAGCACAAGCCGTACCTGGACGACTTCAACAAGAAGAACGGCACGGACATCGTGCCCGTCCCCGGGGCCACGGTTCACCTGGAGCCGCTCGGCGTCTACTCCAAGAGCCTCAAGAAGCTCGGTGACCTGAAGGACGGCGCCACCGTCGCCGTCCCGAACGACACCACGAACGAGGCCCGCGCGCTCAAGCTCCTCGCGGACAACGGCCTCATCGAGCTCAAGAAGGGCGTCGGCTACGAGGCCACCCCCAAGGACATCGCCAAGAACCCCAAGAACCTCACGTTCAAGGAGCTCGAGGCCCCCACGCTGCCGCGCAGCCTGGGTGACGTCGACGCCGCGGTGATCAACGGCAACTACGCGCTCGAGGCCAAGCCCGCGCTCAGCCCCGCCAAGGACGCCCTCGTCGCCGAGAAGGCCAAGGGCAACCCCTACGGCAACTTCCTCGCCGTCAAGAAGGGCGACGAGAACGACCCGCGCGTGAAGAAGCTCGCCAAGCTCCTCACCTCGCCCGAGGTCAAGAAGTTCATCGACGACAAGTACGACGGCGCCGTCGTCGCCGCGTTCTGATCATGCGTACGTCCGTCACGGCGGCGGCCGCGGGGACCCTGGTTCTCGCACTCGGCCTCACCGCCTGCGGGTCGGACTCCGGCAGCGGATCGGGCTCCGGCGACAAGCTCGTCGTCGGAGCCACCCCGACCCCGGCCGGTGAAGTCCTCGCGTACGTCCAGAAGAACCTCGCGAAGAAGGCGGGCCTGGACCTCCGCATCACGGAGTTCACGGACTACGTCACGCCGAACACCGCGCTCCAGGAGGGCTCCCTCGACGCCAACCTGTACCAGCACACCCCGTACCTGACGGACTTCAACACGTCCAAGAAGACGGACCTGGTGCCGGTCACCGAGGTGTACCTGCCGCCGATGGGCGTGTACGCGAAGAAGACCAAGGACGTCGCCGACCTCACCGCCGGCGCGACCGTGGCCGTTCCGAACGACACGACCAACGAGGGCAGGGCGCTCCAACTGCTCGCCTCCAAGGGCCTCATCGGGCTCAAGAAGGGCGTCGGCGGCACCGCGACGCCCGAGGACATCACGTCCAACCCGAAGAAGCTCACCATCAAGCCGCTCGACCCGGCACAGCTGCCGCGCTCGCTCGACGACCTCGACGCGGCGGTCATCAACAACAACTACGCGCTCGACGCCGGACTCAGCCCCAAGAAGGACGCGATCCTCCTGGAGTCGGCGAAGGGCAATCCCTACAACAACGTCCTCGCCGCCAAGAAGGGCGACGAGGACGACCCGCGGATCAAGAAGCTGGCGAAACTGCTGACTTCCCCCGAGGTGAAGAAGTTCATCGAGGACAAGTACCAGGGGTCCGTGCTGCCCGTCGAAACGGGCTGAACGGCCTCCCGCGCGCGGGACGCACATCAAGACACCAACGGGGTCCTCTCCTGGGACAGGAGAGGACCCCGTGGTGCGTCTGCGCCCGTACATGTTGCATGCTGGTCACTTCAGAAGGCCTGAAGGTGAAGGCTCTTCAGGTCTATGAAGGGTATGGAGCGGCGCATGACTACAGCCTCCTCGGGGTCCTCGGGCACGTCGGGGTTCCCCGACATCTCCATCAGCACGGAGCGGTTGGTGCTGCGCCCCCTCGAAGAGGCGGACGTCTCCGCGTACACGGAGATGATGAACGACGAACTCGTCACGGCCTGGACCTCCGTGCCCGAGCCCTACACCGAGGCCGACGCCCGCACCTGGATCACCCGCCTCGCCCCCGCCGAGCGCGCCGAGGGCCGCGGCATCGTCCTCGCCGTCACCGAGTTCCTCACCCAGCGCCTTGTCGGCATCATCCAACTGCGCGCCACCGACTGGCGGGTGCGCTCCAGCGAGCTGAGCTACGTCGTCGCGCCCTGGGCCCGCGGCGAGGGCTACGCGTCAGAGGCGGCGCTCGCCACCGCCCAATGGCTTTTCCACGACCAGAAGTTCGAACGCATAGAGCTGCGCACCGCCGCCGACAACACGGCCGCCCAGCAGGTCGCGCAGAAGATCGGCTGCATCAGCGAGGGCGTCCTGCGCGGCGCCTGGATAGCGCGCACGAGAAACGGCGGCGACCCGTTCGGCGGCTGGCTCGACATCCGCACCGACCTCATCGTGTGGAGCCTGCTCCCCGAGGACATCGAGGGCGTCAGCGAGAGCCTCGCCGACAGCGGCTTCTCCGCCTACTCCGACTGGAACTGAGCCGGGCCCTTCTCGGCCCGGCGCCCGCCCCGCGGCGCCGGGGCACCGCCGGGCGCCACCAGGTACGCTCGCCCCTGGCCGCGTGCGCGGCCGCCCCTGCCACCGCCGCCCCGCACGGACGCCCCGCGAGACCTCAGGAGACAGACGACGATGGCCGACCGGGTCACGGTGATCGGCTGGGACGGCACGCCACTGACCGCCGCCGCCCGCTCCGCGCTCGGCGCGGCCACGCTCGTGGCGGGCGCCGCCCACCACCTGGCACTGGACGAGGTCCCCGCCCGCGCCGAACGGATCCGCCTCGGCAGCGTCTCCCTCGCCGCCCGCCGCATCGCCGCCCACCGGGGCACCGCCGTGGTCCTGGCCGACGGCGACCCCGGCTTCTTCGGCGTCGTACGCACCCTGCGCGCGCCCGAATTCGGCCTTGAGGTCGAAGTGGTGCCCGCCGTCTCCTCCGTCGCCCAGGCCTTCGCCCGCGCCGGGATGCCCTGGGACGACGCCGAGGTCGTGGTCGCCCACCGCCGCACCCTGCGCCGCGCCGTGAACGTCTGCCGCGCCCACCCCAAGGTCGCCGTCCTCACCTCACCGGGCGCGGGCCCCGCCGAACTCGGCCTGCTGCTCGACGGCGTCCACCGCACCTTCGTGATCTGCGAGGAACTCGGCACCGACCGCGAGCAGGTCTCCGTGGTCACCTCCGACAAGGCCGCCGACCACGCCTGGCGCGACCCGAACGTCGTCATCGTCATCGGCGGTTCGGGGCCCGGCGCCGCGGCCTCCCCGGACACCGGCTGGATCACCGGCCGCGAGCCGGGCACGGGGCCGCGCGGCTGGGCGCTGCCCGCCG
The DNA here is from genome assembly GCF_002556545.1 of Streptomyces formicae. Classification (NCBI taxonomy): domain Bacteria; kingdom Bacillati; phylum Actinomycetota; class Actinomycetes; order Kitasatosporales; family Streptomycetaceae; genus Streptomyces; species Streptomyces formicae. The sequence continues at coordinate 1,682,270 of NZ_CP022685.1, read as the reverse complement.
CGGAGTACGGCGGCGACATCTGGCTCGGCGAGGGCGAGACCGACCGGCTGCGCTCCGCCCAACTCGCCAGGACCGGCCCGCGCGTGGGCGACCTGGTCTGGGACATCGGCTGCGGCAGCGGCGCCTTCACCGCGGAGGCCGCCAGGTTCGGCGCCGCGGTGATCGCCGTCGACCGCGACGCCGACGCGCTCGGCCGCACCACGGCAGCGGTGCGCCGCTTCGGGGTCCAGGCGCAGACCGTGCACGGCGTCGCCCCGCACATCCTCGAAGACCTTCCCGAACCCGATGTCGTACGGGTCGGCGGCGGGGGAGCCGCGGTGGTCTCCGCGGTCGCCGACCGGCGCCCCGAGCGCATCGTGACGCACGCCGCGACACGCGACGCCGCCGAGCTCATCGGCAGGGATCTGACCGAGCACGGGTACGTCGTCGAATGTGCCCTCCTGCAGTCCGTGGAGCTCGACACACGCGCGTGGCGCGAGGAGAAGCGGACGGTGGTATTCCTGCTCTCCGGGCGGCTGCCGGACCGTTCCCCGTGACCCGGTCGGCGTACGGCGCGGGGTAGGCTGGCCGATCGTTGTACTGCACCCGGGTGTCCAGCAGTTCGTTGGCCAATGTCCGGAAAGCTCGCCCGTTTTGAGGGGTGTGTGTGGTACGGCATGACCGGAGGACGCGCAACGTGGCGCAGTCCACAGTGGGCCGTGGCCGATCAAGCTGCCGCGGTGGCGGGCCGACCGGGACAATGCCTGTTGTCCGGTAAGCGGTTCGTGCCGCGCGGCGCGCACGCTCGTTGAGGATGACGGGCGGTTGGTGCGCCGCTCCGGGCAATGGGGCCTCCCCGGCCGAAGGCTGAGGGGCGGTCGAAGACGCACTAACCGATGGGCGAGGGGTTACGCATGACCGACACCGGCCAGGTCCCGGGCGAGGGGCTGCCGGAGAACGCAGGCATGGTGGAACAGCCCGGCGTCCCCGCGCCGGGTGCGTACACCTTCCTCGACCCCTCCGACAGCCCCGCCGAGGACGACGACCTGCTGCTGATGCCGGGCGCCCAGGGCGCGTGGAGCGAGGCACAGTCGGCGCAGCAGGGCCACACCCCGGCTCAGGGCTTCGCCTTCCCCGGCCACGCGCAGGCTCCGGGCCACGCCCAGGCCCCCGGCCACGCGCAGGCTCCGGGGTACGCCCAGCCCTCCGCCCACGGCGAGCCGACGGGGCACGGCGCACCCGCCACGGCCCGTCCGGAGGCCGTGCACCAGCCGGGGCCGCACGAGACCTCGGGCCGGGACAGCGGCTCCGTCGACCTGAACGGTGTCCGCATGCCCGGCTCCCCGCCCGCCTCGTCCCACTCGGGCCCCGCCCGCCGCCCGTTGCACCGTGGCCCCTCGGGTCCCGCCGTGCCCGACGGCGCGGGCAGCCCCGTGCGCTCGCTCGCCGACCGCGGCCCCGCCGGGGCGACGCCGCCGCAGCACGCCGTGCCCGTACGTCACGCCGGTCCGCCGACCACCGGACCCGAGTACCTCGACATCCCGCGCGACGAAACGGGGATGCCTTCGCCGCAGGGAGCCACGCCCTGGACCGCGCAGCCGTCCGGGCCGCAGGGGGCGTACGCCGCACCAGCAGAAACGGTCGTCCCAGGTGACACGGGCGTCTCGGGCGCCCCGGACGCCTCTGGGTTCGCGGGTGTCCCGGACGAACCGGACGACACATTCGCACCACAGACCACAGAGGCGCCGGAGGCACGCGCTTCCGAGCTGCCCGGGGAGACGCCTGAGCAGGGGCTCTCCGAGCAGGCGCTGAACGGGCAGGGGCAGTACGCCGAGCAGGGCGCGGAGTTCGCACCGGCCTCCCCGGCCTCGCCGACCTCCCCGGTCCCTCCGACCACTCCGGCCCACGGCACGCCGCCTCCCGGCGCCGTGCTCCCCGGCATGCCCGAGCACACGGCCATGCCCGAGCACACCGCCTTCCCCCAGGCAGCCGACGCCGCGGAGGCCGCGGACGCCCACGCCGAGCAGCCCGCCTTCGCCCAGGCCGTGCCTGCCGCCGCGGTGCCTGCCGCCGCCATGGCGCAGACGCCGTTCGCCGTCGCCTCCGCCCAGCCGTGGGACGGCGCGCCCTTCCCGCACGCCGACGAGTCGGCTCAGCAGCCCGGATTCACCCCCGACGCCGCGCAGGGCGTGCCCGCGGGGATCGCCGCGGTCGGCGCCCAGCGCTCGCGCGCGGCCGACGGCGGCCACCCGGCCGAGGCCCGGCACGCCGCCCAGGGCCCGGCGGACGTTCCAGGACCGCAGGTTCCCCAGGACATGGCCGGTCCCGTGCCCACGTCGCTCCCCGGTGAGCACGCCGCGCACGGCGCCCACCAAGCGCCCACGCCCATCGGCCAGTTCGTGCCGGTGGACGGCATGGTCCCGACGACACCGCACCTGGCGCCGACGCCTCCGCACCCGCTGGTCGTCCCTCAGGAGGACCCGGCAGCCGAGGCCGAAGCGGCCGCCGCGGACGCCGGGCAGGCCCCGGTGCAGGGCGCGCCCGCCGAGGCGGACGCCGCCCCCATCGCCGTACTTCCGACGGAACAGCCGGAGCAGCCGGGGCCGCAGCCGGCACAGCCGGAGCCGGAAGAGGCGCCCGCCCACGACCCGTCGGCGGACGCCCAGCAGTACCCCACCACCGTGCCCGCCCCGCGCGACGGCGACGCCGTCGCGGCGGCACCCACCGCCGAGGGCCCCGACGCGGCCGCCGCGCCGCCGTCGGTGGCCCCGGAGAGCGAGACCACGGGCGACGCCGTGGGAACCGTCGAGGCGGCGCCGGTCACACCGGTCGCCCCTGCCGAGTTCCCCGCGGCGCCCGAGACGGCCGACCTGGCCGAGGAATTGGACGAGGCCGACGACGTCATCTCGTTCGAACCGATCGATGCGAACGAAGTGACGGAAGTGGCCGAAGCACCTGAGATGGCCGTAGCGCCCGCAGCACCCGAAGTACCCGAAGCACCTGAGACGCCCGGTGCCCCCGAGGCGCCCGAAGTCTTCGCGGCGCCTGCCACCCCGGAGGGAACCGAAGTCCTCGCGGCGCAGGAGGCGACCGAGCTCGCCGAGGCCCCCGAAGCCCCCGACGCCGTCGGAACCCAGGACGCCCCCGAGGCGTTCGAAGCGACCGGAGCCCCCGAGGCCCTCGGCGCCGACCAGCCCGTGGGCGAGCCCGTCGACGCACCTGTCGACGTACCCGTCGACCCGGCCACCGAGCTCCCCGCAGCCGCGGGTGCCCCCGCCCCGGCCTACGACGACGCCGAGCGCGAGGCCGTCCTGCGCGTCATGCGCGAGCGCCGTGACATCCGCAACGGCTTCCGCTCCGACGCCATCCCGCACGAGGTGCTGCTCCGCGTCCTGGAGGCCGCGCACACCGCCCCTTCGGTCGGCCACTCCCAGCCCTGGGACTTCGTCGTCATCAAGTCCGCCGAGACCCGGCGCACGATGCACGAACTGGCGCAGCGCCAGCGCGAGGCGTATGCCAAGTCCCTGCCCAAGGGCCGCGCGAAGCAGTTCAAGGAACTGAAGATCGAGGCGATCCTCGACACCCCGGTGAACATCGTCGTCACCGCCGACCCCACCCGCGGCGGCCGCCACACCCTCGGCCGGCACACCCAGCCGCAGATGGCCCCGTACTCCTCGGCGCTCGCCGTCGAGAACCTCTGGCTCGCCGCCCGGGCCGAGGGCCTCGGCGTCGGCTGGGTCAGCTTCTTCGACGAGCGCGAGATGGTCCGCGCCCTCGGCCTGCCCGAGCACCTGGAGGTCGTCGCCTACCTCTGCGTGGGGTACGTCGACGAGTTCCCCGACGAGCCCGAGCTGATGCAGGCGGGCTGGTCCAAGCGCCGCCCGCTCTCCTGGGTCGTCCACGAGGAGACGTACGGCCGCCGCGCGCTGCCCGGCGAGGACCCGCACGACCTGCTCGCCGAGACCGTCTCCAACATCCGCCCGCTGGACGCCAAGGCGCTCGGCGAGGCGTGGGAACGCCAGAAGCGGATGACGAAGCCGCCGGGCGCGCTCGGCATGCTGGAGATCATCTCCGCCCAGCTGTCCGGCCTGTCCCGGATGTGCCCGCCGCCCATCCCGGAGCCCGCGGCCGTCGCGATCTTCGCGGGCGACCACGGCGTGCACGCCCAGGGCGTCACCGCCTGGCCCCAGGAGGTGACCGCGCAGATGGTCGCCAACTTCCTCGGCGGCGGCGCGGTCTGCAACGCCTTCGCCAACCAGGTGGGCGCCGAGGTCTGCGTCATTGACGTGGGCGTGGCCAGCGAACTCCCGGCCACGCCGGGCCTGTTGCCCCGCAAGGTGCGCGCGGGCACGGCCGACATGACGACCGGCCCCGCGCTGACCCGCGAAGAGGTCAAGGCGGCCATCGAGGTGGGCATCGAGACGGCCCGCGACCTGGTGGCGGCCGGTAACAAGGCGCTGCTCACCGGCGAGATGGGCATCGCCAACACCACGGCGTCGGCGGCCCTCATCTCCGTCTACACGGACACCGACCCGGCCGAGGTCACCGGCCGGGGCACCGGCATCAACGACGAGATGCACACCCGCAAGGTCGAGGTGGTCCGCCGCGCCCTGGACCTCCACAAGCCCGACCCCGCGGACCCGATCGGCGTCCTCTCCGCGATCGGTGGCCTGGAGCACGCGGCGATGGTCGGCCTCCTGCTCGGGGGCGCTTCGCTGCGCACCCCGGTCATCCTGGACGGCGTCAGCGCCGGTGCCGCCGCCCTGGTCGCCCGCGCCATCGCCCCCGAGGTCCTCGCGGCCTGCATCGCGGGCCACCGCAGCGCGGAACCGGGCCACGTGGCGGCCCTGAACAAGCTGGGCCTGCGCCCCCTGGTCGACCTTGACCTGCGCCTCGGCGAGGGCACCGGTGCCCTGCTCGCCCTCCCGGTGGTCCAGAGCGCGGCCCGTGCGATGCACGAGGTGGCGACGTTCGACTCGGCGGGCGTCACGGAGAAGTAGTTTCGCGGTCCCACCCGTGCCGCCTGTTGTGGGCAGGCGTGCCGCAGGGCGGCACGGGTGGGCACAACGCTCCGTCGCCGAGCACCATGACCGCGGCGTGAGACAGCCGCCATACTGAAACCCGCACGTCAAAGAGCCGCCCCACCGTCGCAGCGGCAGCCGCAACGCCCCGCACGAGGAGCCCCCAGACATGGCCATGGCCGAAAACCCCGCCTACCCCGTAGGTCTCCGCCTCACCGGCCGTCGCGTCGTCGTCCTCGGTGGCGGCCAGGTCGCCCAGCGCCGCCTCCCCGCCCTGGTCAACGCGGGCGCCGACATCCTCCTCGTGTCCCCGTCCGCGACACCCTCCGTGGAGGCGATGGCCGACGCGGGCGAGCTCACCTGGGAGCGTCGCCGCTACGAGAGCGGTGACCTGCACGACGCCTGGTACGCCCTGATCGCCACCAGCGACGCGGCGGCGAACACCCAGGCGTCCGCGGAGGCGGAGGCCCACCGCGTCTGGTGCGTGCGCTCCGACGACGCGGAGGCGGCCACCGCGTGGACCCCGGCCACGGGCCGCTCCGAGGGCGTGACCGTCGCCGTACTCAGCAGCGACCTGCACGACCGCGACCCGCGCCGCACGGCGGCGATCCGCGACGCGGTCGTCGAGGGCCTGCGCGACGGCAGCCTCGTCGCCCCGCACCTGCGCGTGCGCACCCCGGGCGTCGCGCTCGTCGGCGGCGGCCCCGGCGACCCCGACCTGATCACGGTCCGTGGGCGCCGCCTGCTCGCCGCGGCGGACGTCGTCATCGCCGACCGCCTCGGCCCCCGCGACCTCCTGGACGAGCTCCCGCCGCACGTCGAGGTGATCGACGCGGCGAAGATCCCGTACGGCCGTTTCATGGCCCAGGAGGCGATCAACAACGCCCTGATCGAGCACGCCAAGCAGGGCAAGGCCGTCGTCCGCCTGAAGGGCGGCGACCCCTACGTCTACGGCCGAGGCATGGAGGAGCTCCAGGCGCTCGCCGACGCGGGCATCACCTGCACCGTCGTACCCGGCATCTCCAGCTCGATCTCGGTGCCCTCGGCCGCCGGCATCCCCGTCACCCACCGGGGCGTCGCCCACGAGTTCACGGTGGTCAGCGGCCACGTGGCCCCGGACGACGAGCGCTCCCTCGTCGACTGGCGGTCCCTGGCCAAGCTGCGCGGCACCCTCGTGATCCTCATGGGCGTCGACAAGATCGGCAAGATCGCCGAGGCCCTGATCGCCCACGGCAAGGCGGCCGACACCCCGCTCGCCCTGATCCAGGAGGGCACGACGGCCGCCCAGCGCCGCGTCGACGCGACGCTCGGCACGGTCGCCGACGCGGTGCGCACCCACGAGGTGAAGCCCCCCGCGGTCATCGTCATCGGCGAGGTCGTGAAGGTCGGCCCCGCGCCCACCGCCTGACCGGCCCGCCCCACCCCGAACGTAACCAGCGGTAACGCGACCCGTTCCCAGCCGTTGGCACCACACCCAGGACAAGGCAGTATCACCCTGTGGCTGATCTCATCACCGTCGACGACCCCGACGACCCGCGCCTGCGCGACTTCACCGGCCTGACCGACGTCGAACTGCGCCGCAGGCGCGAACCGGCCGAGGGACTGTTCATCGCCGAGGGCGAGAAGGTCATCAGACGGGCCAAGGACGCCGGCTACGAGATGCGCTCGATGCTGCTCTCGGCCAAGTGGGTCGACGTCATGCGCGACGTCATCGACGAACTCCCGGCCCCCGTGTACGCGGTGAGCCCGGACCTCGCCGAGCGCGTCACCGGCTACCACGTGCACCGCGGCGCCCTCGCCTCGATGCAGCGCAAGCCGCTGCCCACCGCCGACGAACTCCTCGCCACCACCCGCCGCGTGGTCGTCATGGAGGCGGTGAACGACCACACCAACATCGGCGCGATCTTCCGCTCCGCCGCGGCCCTCGGCATGGACGCGGTCCTGCTCTCACCGGACTGCGCCGACCCGCTCTACCGCCGCTCGGTCAAGGTCTCGATGGGCGCCGTCTTCTCGGTCCCCTACGCCCGCCTGGAGTCCTGGCCCAAGGGCCTCGACGGCGTGCGCGAGGCGGGCTTCAACCTCCTCGCCCTCACCCCGGACGAGAAGGCCGAGTCCCTGGACGAGGTGGCACCGCACCGGATGGACCGCGTGGCGCTGATGCTCGGCGCCGAGGGCGACGGACTCTCCACCCAGGCCCTGGTCGCGGCCGACGAATGGGTCCGCATCCCGATGGCCCACGGCGTGGACTCGCTCAACGTGGGAGCGGCGGCCGCGGTCGCCTTCTACGCGGTGGCGACGGGCCGCCCCCGGCTCTGAGGGGAGCGCCCCTCAGCTCTGCGGGGCGCCGTGCCCGGAATCGACCCGCGGACCGTGCGACTGCTGCGACTGCCCCGGGTGTACGTCGCTGTCCCCGAGGCCGCGCGCGGGCCCCTGGCACCCCTGGGCCGCGGCGATGCCGAGGGCCACGAGCAGCGTCACGACCACGAAGACGAAGAGCCGCTGGCGAAGCAGCCGGGGATTGGCGGGCCCCCTTCGCCCCGTACCCGTGGTGCGCGGCCCCTGCCGCCCGGTGCCGCTGCGCGGCGCCGACCTGCTGCCGGAGCGCGTGGTGTTCCTGGGCGCGCCGGGGCGCGAGCCGGACCGCGACGCACTAGGCCGCGACGCGTTGGGCCGTGAGGATCCCGTCCGCGGCGGGGGAGTGGCACCGGGCGCCGCACGCCGCTGGGTGCGCTGCTCCGCGTACCCCTCGGCGAGCCGTCCCGTGGGCCGGTCGTGGTCCTGGCGCGGCGCGGGCGGCCGCACGTCACCGAGCCCCTGGGCCTCGCGCGCGGCGATCTCCTTGAGCCTGAGCGACAGTTGGAGCGTGCTGGGCCGCTCCTCGGGATCCTTGGCGAGACAGGCCCTGATCAGCGGCGCGAGCGCGTCGGGCACACCGTGCAGCTGCGCCTCCTCGTGTACGACGCGGTAGAGCATGACCTCGGAACTGCCGTGCCCGAAGGGCGAGTCCGCCATGCCCGCGTACGCGAGGGTGGCCCCCAGCGCGAACACGTCGGTGGCGGGCGTGACGGCGGCGCCGCGCACCTGCTCGGGCGCGAGGAACCCGGGCGAGCCGACGGCCGTACCGACGTGCGTGAGCGTCGAGGCCCCCGTGGCCCAGGCGATGCCGAAGTCGATGATCCGCGGCCCCTTCGGGGACAGCAGGATGTTCGACGGCTTCAGGTCCCGGTGCACGACACCGGCCTCGTGCACGGCCACGAGCCCCTCGGCGAGCGCGGAGCCCACCACGGCCACGTCGGCTGCCGAGAGCGGGCCCTCGGCAGCGACCTTGTCGTGCAGCGAGGGCCCGGGAACGTACTGGGTGGCGAACCACGGCCGGTCGGCGTCGAGATCGGCGGCGACGAGCCGCGCCGTGCAGCCGCCCCTGATCCGGCGGGCGGCCGAGACCTCCCGCGCGAACCGCGACCGGAACTCCTGATCCTCCGCCAGATCGGGCCGGATCACCTTCAGGGCGACGCGCTGCCCCCGCCGGTCCGACCCCAGATAAACGACCCCCATGCCGCCGGCGCCCAGGCGCCTGTGCAACCTGAACGAGCCGACGACACGCGGGTCCTCGCGCCGGAGCCGCATCATCGCCATGTCCATCCCCGCTGCCCGGTCCGTCTGACGAGCCACAGCTTACGTTTCCACGGGCGAGCACGTGCAGAGGCCGCGCCCTCGCGGGCCGATCGATTGTCAGTGCCGGGTGGGAAACTCGAAGAGTGGTCAGGGCACGGGGGACGAGGGGCCGTCGACACCGCCCGGATCCCCAACCAACCATCGCTGAAGGGGGATTGATCCCGTGAAGGGTGATCGCGTGGAGATAGTCGTGGACGCCGGGGACACGACGCGTACGTACGAAGTGGTGGCGAGCCGGGCGGGCCGCCGGGTGGAGACGGCGGTGCGCAGGGGAGTGGTGGAAGTGAGCGAAGTCACCCGCAGCGGCTCCGTGGTGCGTACGGCGCGGTTCATGGCGACCCGCGTCCTGGCCCTGGTCGAACAGCCGGTCCCGAGGGAGGACTCCTCGGAAGTGGTGGCCCGACCCCTGCGGGAAGACCCTGAGTCCTAGGACCCCGTCTCCACCCACGGGAGTACGCGCGCACCGGTCGGTCATCCTCCGGGAGGCCCGGCAATCGGTACGAGGGCATGACGTCCAGCAGGCTCCGCGCACCTAGATTTGAGGTCAAGCGGCGGGTGGCAGCACTCGTCCCCCGAGGTCAGTTGCTCGCCGCTTGCCAAATCCACATCGAGATCGGTCAGGAGAGGAACCATGGCGGACACGGCACCGCGGACCATGCTCCGCACGCAAGGGCGCAGGTTCTCCGCGTTCGGCGTCCGCCCGTCCGGCACGCGCCACCCCTTGGTGGCGACGGCCATGGTCCTTCCCCTGGCAGCCCTGCTCGTGGTCGTCTTCGGCGGCTGGGAAGCAGTGGTCACACAAGCGTCGTCCGTGGGCGTGATGCTGGGGCGCTGAGCGGCGCCCCGGGCCCGGAAGAGCGGTCCGGGCGGGGACATCCGGCCATGAAACCCCGTGGGGACGGGGGTGCGGCGGACGGCACAACAACCCGCGCAGCTGGGGAGCTGCGCGGGTTGTTTCTTTTCCGCTGCGGCGCGGTGCGTTCGGGTGGGCGGGGAGGTGGTTCTTGCCCACGTCCGGTGTGGTGTCACACGGGGTTTTGCGCAGTTCCCCGCGCCCCTGAAGGGGTCCCCCCCCCGGTGGTCCGGTGCGGCTCCGTAGGGGCTGGGGTCGCGCTTCTGGTTCGGTCGTGGGGCGGGGCCGCGGCGGTATGTCCGTCCTCGCCGTCCCAGATGGCCGCCACACTCCGGGCACCTCGGGGCGTGGCCACATGTGCTCCGGGCGGACATACCGCCACGTCCCCTCCGGTCGAACGGCGGCCGCAGACCGGTGGGGGCCGGGAACCCCCGCCGGGGGGCGGTCGCGAGCGCGCGTGAGGGGACGTGGGGGTATGTGCGCACGGAGCACATAAGTGACGGGGGCAGGGAAGCAAGTCCGTTGGCAATGCTCTGGGACGGCGAGTACGCACATACCCCCGCGGCCCCGCCCCCGAGACGAACCCAAGGCGCACACCCGCACCCAAGACGCCCCGCGAGCCTGCCGACCGACGGGTGCATGAAAGGTTCGCTCCCGCCCCAAGGCCCCCGCTGCGTACGCTCACCCCAGACTCCACGCCACACCCCCGGGGGCCCCGTGACCACCACCCTCCTGCCCGCCCTGACCAGCACAGCCAAAGCCGCCGCCCACGACGCGACCCACCCCCGCCCGTGCACCTGCCCCACCCCCGTCCTCGCGGACCGCCCCGACGCCACCGTCATCCGCCACGGCGGCATCGTCGCCAAGGCGCACGCCCCGGGCACACCCCCCACCGACCTGACCGCACGCCTGGAGACCGCGGCGCACCCCACACTCGCCACCACCCTCCTCCCCCCGCTCCACGCCACCCTCACCGAACTACAGGGCCGCCCCATCACGCTCTGGCCCTACGGCACCCCTGTAGACCGGGACGATCCCGACGCGGCCCCCTGGGAAGCGGCAGCCGCCCTCCTGGCCCGCCTGCACGCGGTCCCCGCGAGCGCGCTGCCCCACCCGCTCCCCGCCATGAGAGGCCCCATCAAGGCCGCCCGTGCCGTCGCCAGGCTGCACGCGGCAGGACCCCACCCCGCCGCACCCCCGGTACTGCGCGCCTGGGCGGCACTCCCACCCTGGGCCCGTGCCGAGGGCCCGCCCCCCGGCTCCCGCCACCTGTGCCACGGCGACTTCCACCTCGGCCAACTGGTCCGCACCGAAGAGGGCCACTGGCGCCTGATCGACGTGGACGACCTCGGCACCGGCGACCCCGCGTGGGACCTGGCCAGACCCGCCGCCTGGTTCGCCTGTGGTCTGCTCGCCCCCGACGAGTGGACCCGCTTCCTGGACGCCTACCGAAGGGCGGACGGCGCGGCGGTCCCCAGCGACGGCACCGACCCCTGGCCCGCGCTCGACGTCCCGGCCCGCGCCCTGACCGCGCAGACCGCGGCGCTGGCGATCACCAAGGCCGTCGCGGCCGACCGCCCCCTGGACGAGATCGAGCAGGCGCTGGTCGACGCGTGCGACCGCATGTCCGAGTGACGCCCCTACCGGCGGAGTTGGCGCCCGGGACCACGAAGTAGGGTGCAACGCACCGAAGCCGGGCAGTAATCCGGCGAAGCAGTCACCACCGGCGAGGAGTTGAGCCGTCCATGCAGTGCCCCAAGTGTCACGCACCGATGCACACGTACAACCGCAACGGCGTCCAGATCGAGCAGTGCAACGGCTGCCGGGGGATATTCCTCGACTACGGCGAGCTGGAGTCCCTGACCCGGCTGGAGGCCCAGTGGGGCGGACAGCAGGCCCCGCCGCCGCCCGGCCCGCAGGGTTACCCCGCGCCCCCGGCCCCCCAGGGCTACCCGGCGGCCCAGGCTCCCGCGTGGGGCGCCCCGCACGGCGGCCACGGAGGCCACGGCGGTCACTACGGCGGACACAACCGGCACAAGAGCTTCGGGCACATGCTCTTCTCGTCCTGACGGGAACGACGAAGCCCCGGCCGTGGGAACGGCCGGGGCTTCGTGTGGATGGTGCGCGATACTGGGATTGAACCAGTGACCTCTTCCGTGTCAGGGAAGCGCTCTCCCGCTGAGCTAATCGCGCGGGTGGACCTGCGTGTGCTGCGTACTGCGTGCGCGATACTGGGATTGAACCAGTGACCTCTTCCGTGTCAGGGAAGCGCTCTCCCGCTGAGCTAATCGCGCGGGGATCCTTGCGGACCGGATCTTCGGTTGTGCTGCGTGCGCGATACTGGGATTGAACCAGTGACCTCTTCCGTGTCAGGGAAGCGCTCTCCCGCTGAGCTAATCGCGCTTGGAGGTGGAGACGGGATTTGAACCCGTGTAGACGGCTTTGCAGGCCGTTGCCTCGCCTCTCGGCCACTCCACCAGGAGCGTAGGGGCTCGGGAAGATCCCCCACTTTCCTGCGAGCGGACGACCAGGTTCGAACTGGCGACCTCAACCTTGGCAAGGTTGCGCTCTACCAACTGAGCTACGTCCGCTTGTCTTTCCCGGTCCGCTTGCGCGTCCCGGCGACGTGTTGAACTCTAGCGGATTCCTGGGCCAGTACAAAAACGCGTTTGCGCAGCGTGCTGCGCTGTCGCCGGTCAGGGGCGCCGCCGGCACGCCGGTCATAGACTCGCAGCCGTGCACAGCCCCCCTCTGACATCGTCTTCGACGCTCCCTCCCATGGCGCGCTTCGGCCCCCTCGTGGCCACCGGTCTGCGCGATGTGACCAGCGACCCCGCGGCCCTGGACTCCACCGGCTTCTGGGCGGTGTCCGCGGATTTCGAGGGGGGCCTGGTCTGCGCGCGCTTCGCCGACGTGCGCGGGGAGTCCGTGCCCGCGCCGGTCCCCGGGGCCTGGCACGGCCCCGCGGCCGGTGACTGGACGTCGTCCCTGGACCGCGCGGCGTACACGGAGGGCGTGCGGCGGATACGGGCGTACATCGCGGCCGGTGAGGTCTATCAGGCGAACCTCTGCCGGGTCCTCTCGGCGCCGGTGGCCCCCGACGCCGACGTGGACGCCCTGACCGCCCTCCTCGCACGCGGGAACCCCGCTCCGTACGCGGGAACGATCCGGCTGCCGGAGCACGGCGTGGAGATAGCCACCGCGTCCCCCGAGCTGTTCCTGCGCCGCGCGGGACGGTCCGTGGAGTCCGGGCCGATCAAGGGCACCGGACGTACCGAGGCGGATCTCCTGGAGAAGGACTACGCGGAGAACGTCATGATCGTGGACCTGGTCCGCAACGACCTGGGGCGGGTCTGCGCCACGGGTTCGGTGACCGTCCCCGACCTCTGCGTGGTCGAGAAGCACCCCGGGCTCGTCCATCTCGTCTCCACCGTCCACGGCGAGCTGAGGGCGGGCGCGGGCTGGCCCGAGCTGTTCGACGCCACGTTCCCGCCCGGTTCCGTCACCGGCGCCCCGAAGTCCAGCGCCCTGCGGATCATCGACGAGCTGGAGACGGCGCCGCGCGGCCCCTACTGCGGCGGCATCGGCTGGGTCGACGCCGATCGGGGTACCGGGGAGCTGGCGGTCGGCATCCGCACCTTCTGGATCGACCGCGACGAGGGCGTCCTGCGCTTCGGCACCGGCGCCGGGATCACCTGGGGCTCGGACCCCGAGGGGGAGTGGCGGGAGACCGAGCTGAAGGCGGAGCGGCTCCTGGCGGTAGCGTCGGGCGCGTACGAAGCGAGTGGAGGGACCCCGACGTGAAGATCTGGCTCAATGACGGGCTGCAGGACATCGACGACGCCCGCGTCTCCGTGCTCGACCACGGGCTCACGGTGGGCGACGGCGTCTTCGAGACGGTGAAGTCCGTGGCGGGGCGGCCTTTCGCGCTGACCAGGCACCTGACCAGGCTCGCCGGTTCCGCGCGCGGCCTCGGTCTGCCGGAGCCGGACCTCGACGAGGTGCGCCGCGCCTGCGCCGCCGTCCTGGAGGCCAACCCGCTGGCGCTCGGCCGGTTGCGGATCACCTACACGGGAGGCATCTCGCCGCTCGGTTCGGACCGGGGCGACCAGGGGACCACGCTCGTCGTGGCCCTCGCCGAGGCCGCCGAGCCCGCCGCGTCCACCGCGGTGATCACCGTGCCGTGGGCCCGCAACGAACGCGGCGCGCTGACCGGGCTGAAGACCACGTCGTACGCGGAGAACGTCGTCGCTCTCGCCCGCGCCCACGAACAGGGCGCCTCCGAGGCGCTGTTCGGTAACACCGTCGGGCAGCTGTGCGAGGGCACGGGCACCAACGTCTTCGTCGTCCTCGACGGCGAGATCCACACCCCGCCGCTCGCCTCGGGGTGTCTGGCGGGCATCACCCGCGAGCTGGCCGTCCGGTGGACGGGCGCGCGCGAGACCGAGCTGCCGCTGGACGTCCTGGCCCGCGCCGACGAGGTCTTCCTGACCTCGACACTGCGCGACGTGCAGGGCGTGCACCGCGTGGACGGGCGCCAACTGCCCGGCGCCCCGGGCCCGGTGACCGCCAAGGCGATGCGCGTCTTCGCCGAGCGGGCCGCGGACGACCTGGATCCGTGAACCGGTCGAATTCCCGGTGACGACCGGGTCGCGGGGCGGGTAGAACCTCTGTGATGACCACGACCCTGCGGCCCACAGCGCCGCTCAAGCAAGGCGCCGACGGCGCACGATCGCGCACGTACGACGTCTGTGTGAACAGCCGTCCCGTGGGCTCGATAGCACTGGCCACCGATCCGGTGTTCGGGCCCGAGGTCTGCCAGGTCAAGGACCTGCGCATCGACGAGCCCGACCGCGGGCGCGGGCGTGCCACCGTCGCCGCGCTCGCCGCCGAGGAGGTGGCGCGCGGCTGGGGCTGCCGGCGCGTCGAGGCGACCGTCCCCGCCGCGGCCACGGGCGCGCTGCGCCTCGCCACGGCCCTCGGATACGTCGAGCGCAGCCGCCAGATGGCGAAGTCGCTGACCGGCGACGCGCCCGTGCTGCCCGACGGGGTGGCGTGGCGGCCGATGTCCGAGGACGAGTACGGGCCGTGGTTCGCGCACCACAAGGAGGGTTATGCGCGCAGTTGGGTCGAGCGCGGTGTGCCCGAGGCGGCGGCACGGGAGAAGGCCGTCGCCGACCACGCGCGCTTCCTCCCCGACGGTTTCGCGTCCCAGGACACCTGGCTGAGCGTCCTCACCGACCGGGGCGTCAGGGTGGGCACCCTGTGGCTCGGCACGATGGGTGCGGACGCGTTCGTCTTCAAGGTCGAGGTCGAACAGGAGCACCGGGGCCGGGGCCACGGGCGCTCCCTGATGCTGTGCGCCGAGGCCCAGGCCCGTGCGGAGGGCCACAGCCGCCTCGGTCTCAACGTCTTCGCGGGCAACACCCCGGCCCTGCGCCTGTACGAGTCACTCGGTTACGAGCCGACCTCGTACTACCTCTACAAGCACCTGCTCTAGGCGTCGCCGAGCAGCCGGTCGGTGATCTCCTCGACGCGCTCGCGCAGCCCCTCCTGGCTCTTGCCGCCGTCGAGGCGCTCGCCGTCGACGACGTACGTCGGGGTGCCGGTGACGCCGATCGCCTTGCCCTCGGCCTGGTCGGCGTCGACGATCAGGATGTGCCTGCCGTCGACCAGGGCGGTGTCCAACTCCTCGGCGTCCAGGCCCAGTTCGCGGGCGACGTCGACCAGGAGCGGTTCGCCCGCCCGGTCCAGCTCCTCGACCCGGTCGAGCACCGCCTCGACGAACGGCCAGCCCTTCCCCTGCTCAAGAGCTTCCTCGGCGGCCTGCGCGGCGGCGAAGGAGTGCTTGTGCTTCTCGAGGGGGAAGTGCCGCAGGCGCAGATCGACGCGGTCGCCGTAGCGGGCGCGCAGGGCGCGCACGTCGTCGAGGGCGGTACGGCAGTCGGGGCACTGCAGCTCGCACCAGACGTCGATGACGACGGGGCGCGCGGGGGAGGAGTCGCTCATGGGGTCCAGTCTTCCAGCCCGCGCGCGAGGCGCCCAACCGGGACCTGCGGAGGAGACCCGACCCGGAAATGACCCGGAGATGTCCCCCAGGTCCGCCCCGGACGTGGCTCCGCGGTGGCCACTCGGTGCAGGATGGAAGGGACGACAGCGTCATATCCCTACGTACGCCTGTATGCCTGGAGGACCGGATGATTGCCGAGACCGTCTGTTCCGCCGTGTCCGCGGCCGGGCTGGGCATCGCCGCGGTCACGGCCTACCGCAAGCGCTTCCTGTCCGCGGCGAGGCTCGCCGCGTACTCCCTGGTCCCGGTGGGTCTGGTGCTCACGGGAGTCGTGGGGTGGGCGGCCGACACCGCGTTCAGCCTGAAGGCGTGGGTGGGCTTCGGCGTGCTCGGTGTGGCCTGGCTGGGCTTCATGACGACCCGCGCGATCGAGCGCCGCACGGGAGGCACCCGCAAGGAGCGCAAGGCCGCGAAGGCCGCCCAGCGCGAGGCGGTGGCGCCCGCCGCGTCCGCGCCCTCGCTCGGCGGCGCGGCCCGCCCGGCCGCCAAGCCCGCGGCCAAGCCGAAGGCCGCCTCGGCCGGGGAGGACTTCAGCGACATCGAGGCGATCCTCAAGAAGCACGGCATCTGAGCGCGCCGCCGGGCGGGCCCGTCGTGGCTCAGCGCCCGCCGAGGCGCACCTGGGTCAGCACGTTCACCCCGTCGACCCAGGCCACCGAGGCGTTCGCGCACCGCACGGCACGCCCGCGCCCGGGGAAGGCGGGATCGGGCAGGGCGAGACCGATGCGGTGCGGGCCCCGCGCCCCCTTCGGCACGTCGAGTTCCCCGCGCACGGTGGTGACGGCGGGCGCCGCGTGGTCGTCGCCGGTCTCGGATCGCCCCTGCGGCTGCCACGCGCGCCAGTCGGCACCCGTGTCGGCCGAGGCCACCGTCCGCCCCGCGGCGTCGAGCAGCACCAGACGTACGGGACGGGGGTGCTTCGGCGCGGCGAACCCGCGGTTGACCACGTCCACCTCCACCGGCAGCCGCCCGCTCCGCCGCAGCGCCGACACGTCGTGCCGTGCCTCCCGCACCTCCAGCCGGTAGCCGAGGTGATCGCGCAGGTACTCGAACTGGGTGCGGGCCACGGGACGCCCCGCCCGGCCGCGGAAGTACCCGTCGGAGAGCGGTAGTTGAGCCTCCGTCACCTGCCGCTCGGTCAGCTCGGCCGCCTTCCAGCCGGGAAGGGTCACCGTGGCGTTGTGCACCAGGGAGAGGCTGTCGAAGCGGAGAGTCTGGAGCCGGCGCGCGGCGGCGATCCCGGGGATCACGGTGCTCCACGCGTAGGGGTCGGCGCTCTGCCCCTTGTCCCAGGGCATCTCGCCGTCCATCATCCCGGCCTGCGAGACCTGGAGGTAGCGCGGCCAGCCGGGGTTGTCGGGGACGTAGTAGTCCCACAGGCCCTCGCCCAGGGTCACGTAGTCGTTGTGGAAGCCGACCCGGTCCAGGATCGCCCTGTTGGTGATCATGTCGCGCTTCTCGGCGTATCTGACCTGGGTGTGCATGCCCGGCGGCAGCGCCTCGACCAGTGTCGTCATGATGGCGGTCACGGCGTCGGGGTAGGTCTCGTGCCCGTAGTGGCTCCCGTGCCACTCGCCCCAGGTGCCGAGGAAGCCCGCCTGCCAGACCGCGACGACGTCGCTGTGGCGCGCGACCAGGGGCGCCAACTGCCCTATGTGGCGCTGGATGTCCCGCACGGTGTAGCGCCGGTTCTCGCGCACCCCATCGTCGTACACGAAACGCAGGACCGCCGCGTACCCCTTGCTCCGCAGTCCCCGCAGGACGCGCTCGATGTTGTCGAGCGCGCTCTGGGGGATCTCGGAGGTGGCGAAGTCCCAGAGGTAGAAGTAGAGCTGGGTCAGGTTCGCGCCCGTGCCGTACTCGCGCTCCAGGAGGTCGAGCGTCCTGGTGACGTCGGGGGAGTGGTCCTGCTCGTTCGGCCAAGGGCTCGTCAGGTCAAGGGCGTTGTACGACATCTCGTAGCGAAAGCCCCGGCGGGGGTTGGCCAGTGGGGCGCGCCCTTCCGGATCGTCCGGGCGGATGCCGCGGTGCCGGACGGTCGTCCAGGGGCCCGCGGTCCGCGTGGCGGCCGAAGCGGTCGAGGCGGCCCGAGCGGCCGCGGCGGGACCGAGCGGCACGGCCGCCACGGCGGCGGTGCCGAGCGCGGTCGTCAACAGCCGTCTGCGTTCCATGGACATGGGGCTCCCTCGTTCGGGTGCGGGCGATGTCGGGGAGTCTCGCGAGGGTCGAGGGTCCCCGGCCATGGACGGAACGCACCGGACGCTGGACTTTCGCCCGTTCACGGGTTGGGGCGAACTCCTGTCCGGTCCGGGCGTGTTGGTCAGCGGGGACGCGGCACCTGCGTCATCATCACCGCGAGATGCTGGACACCACACAGGGCGATGCCGCCCCGCCGGACGACGGACGGCGATCGGCTTCGGCACATGAGCGACGAGTCACCGACGAAGAGTGGCGGGCCACCGACGAAGAGCGGCAGGGCTGTCTCTTCGCCCTCTCCCAACCACCTTTGATGATCTTTCTGGCGGTGATCGGCACGCTGATCCTGATGGCTTCGCTGCACGACCTGCTGTTGCTGTAGCCGCCGGAGCGGCCCGGCGCGGCTAGCCCGCGGCTTCCTTGCGGCGGGCCCGGTAGGCGGCGACGTGCAGACGGTTTCCGCAGGTGCGGCTGTCGCAGTAGCGCCGGGACCGGTTGCGGGAGAGGTCGACGAAGGCGCGCCGGCAGTCGGGCGCCTCGCAGCGCCGCAGCCGGTCCTGCTCCCCGGCGACCACGAAGAAGGCGAGCGCCATCCCGCAGTCGGCCGCCAGGTGGTCGGCGACGGAGGCGCCGGGCGCGAAGTAGTGGACGTGCCAGTCGTAGCCGTCGTGGTCGGTGAGCCGGGGAGTGGTGCCCGCGGCCGCGATCAGCTCGTTGATGGTCGCGGCGGCGGCCCGCGGCTCGGGGTCCGCGAAGACCTCGGCGAACCGGGCCCGCACCTGGCGCACGTCGGCGAGGTCACGCTCCGAGAGCACCCCGACGTCGCTCACGTTGTGGGTTCGTACGAAGTCGCTCAGCGCTGCCACGTGGGCGAGTCCGTCGGCGCCGTCCTCCTCCGGTGCGGTGTTCACCAGATCGACCACGGCGTCCAGCGAGCACCGGGTGTCATGGGTGATCAGCACGATTCGCTCCCTGGCCAGGGGCGGGCGCGCGCCCGCCGGTGCTGGCCGATGCTAGCGGCTTCTTCTCGGGACGCACCGGGTCAGGAGGCACCGGGTCGGACGCGCGGGGTCAGGAGGTGCAGGGACGCGACGCACCGGCGCCGTCGTCGCGGAAGGGATCCGCGGCGACGGCGCCGGTGCCTGCTCTGTTCGCCTTCTGTCGTTGTGTCGCGTCGCACGCCCGTGCGCCGTCGCCCCGAGTCGGACGGCGTCGAGCGGCTCCCGACAGCGCCTGGCGCTAGCTTTCGGCCAGGATGTGCGAGAGCTCCGTGTCGAGGTCGAAGTGACGGTGTTCGGTACCGGGCGGCACTGCCGCGTCGGTTCGCTTCAGGAAGGACTCCAGGGCCCGCGCCGGGGCCTCGAGCAGAGCCTCGCCCTCCGGAGAGCTCAGGGCGATGCAGACGACGCCCTGACCGTGGCTCCGGGACGGCCAGACTCGGACGTCGCCGGTACCGGTGGGCCGGTGCAGGCCCTCGGCGAGGAGGTCGCGGGCGAACACCCACTCGACGGTTTCCTCGGCTCCGGTGTGGAAGGTGGCGTGCACGGCATAGGGATCGGCCGTGTCATACCGCAGTCCTGCGGGTACAGGCAGTGAGGACTCGCTCGACACAACGAGGCGCAGGTGCAGCTCGCAGCTGACCGTGGTGTTCATAAGCGCCAGGGCCTTTCGCTCAGTGTGCGCTCGGGGATTCGCACGTCGGCGAAATCGACATGCCACCTACGGTGCCGTTGTAAACCCCTCTGAGGGTTTTGCGTGTCTTTAGGTAGCTCGTATGGCGGGTTGTCCCCTCCGCGTGTGCACCCATTCCGGTGACGGGTTTCCGTCCGGTAAGGTTTGGCTGCATGAATACGGGGAGTAACGAGCCTGCGAGGGTCGCGGAACCGACCGTCGCGTCAGTGGGCGAGCAGTTGGACGCGAAGGCCGAGCAACCGCTCGGATCGCGGGCGCCGCAGTACATCCAGTCACGCAGGGTGCTGCACCTCAGCTGGCAGGTCGGCGTCTTCATCGTGGGTCTCGCGGTGGTCGTCGCGGGCATCATCATGCTGCCGCTGCCGGGCCCCGGCTGGCTCGTGATCTTCGGCGGAATGGCGATCTGGGCGACCGAGTTCGTCTGGGCCCAGCTGGTGCTCCGCTGGACCAAGCGCAAGGTCACCGAGGCCGCGCAGCGCGCGCTCGACCCCAAGGTGCGCCGCCGCAACATCATCCTGACGACGATCGGCCTCGTCATCATCGCGGTGCTCGTCGGCGTCTACGTGTGGAAGTTCGGCATCACCATGCCGTGGAAGATCAAGGAGTGACCCGGGGGTGACTCCGAGGCGGTCGGAGGCACCCGCTGACATGCGGTAATGTTCTCCATGCGCCCGGGGCGATTAGCTCAGTGGGAGAGCGCTTCGTTCACACCGAAGAGGTCACTGGTTCGAACCCAGTATCGCCCACCCCGGATTACGGCCCGGAGGCTCTTAGAGCCTCCGGGCCGTTCTCGTATTCCCCCGCCTTTCAAGGGAATTGACGGGTCCACATACGCGGCCCCGCGCGAAGTCGTCTTGCGCGTTCAGTGCATTCGGTTCAGTACATTCCGGAACCGGCGTGCGTCGCGCAGGCGTTGCTCATAGGTGGCGCCGAGCGCGAGCAGGAGCAGCCCCGCGAGGGCGGGCGGCAGCCAGCGCGGCAGGACGCCCACGGCCTGGACGAGGTACGGCGCCAGTTCGTGCAGCGCGTCGAGCGCGAGGACCGCGCCGCCGATGACCAGCGGTGCCCGCAGCCGGTGCCGGGCGCCGACGAGCGTGACCGCGAGCGCCGCGAGGCCGAGCAGCAGCGGGCGCTGCCAGTGCGGATCGCCCCACGCCGCGGCGAGGCTCGGCAGCAGCGTCGCGGCGAGCCCGGGACCGTACGCGGCCCAGGAGGAGAGCTCCGGGTCGCGGCGCCGCCGCAGAGCGCCGATGAGCAGCGCGGGGACGGTGACGGGCAGGGCGTACGCCTCCGGTGTCAGCACGTCCCAGGAGGCGAGGCGGACCCAGCTCGCCAGGACCAGCAGGGCCGCGGCCGCGTATCCGACGGGGCGGCGGTCGGCGCGCAGGGCCGTGCCCGACGCGATGAGCCCGCCGAGCCCGAGGGCCAGCGCCAGGGTCGGGGCGTGCGGCGCGGTGAGGCTGATGGCGAGCGCGCCCGAAGCGGCCGCCATGATCTCGACGGGCAGGGTGAGCGGATGGCGGCCCATGCGGGCCGCGACGAGCGCCGCGAGGGCGGGCACGGCGAGGGCCAGCAGGCCGGTGTGTTCCGGGCGCAGTCCCCAGGAGGCGCCCACGGCGCAGGCTAGCGCCGTGGCGTGGGCGAGGGTCGCGCAGACGGCGAGGGCCGCGGCGCCGGGGGCGGGCTCCGCGCGCCGCGCCAGGCCCACGCAGGCGGCGAGGAACGCCGCCGTCAGGAAGGCGAGCGTGCCGAGGGTCGCGGCGGTGGTGGCCAGGGAGAGGAACGCGACGCTCACCGAGGACGCGAGGGCCAGAGCCGACGCGGTCAGCGCCGTGACGGCCGATGTCGCGCGCACGGCGAGGATCAGCGCGACCGCCGTCAGCGCGAGGTGGGCGACCACTCCCGCCGCGTACGGAAGGGCCAGGGCGGGCGGCAGCGCGAGCGCGGCGGACCAGGCGAGGGCCCCCGCGCCGTACCCGGCCGCGCGCTGCCCCGCGCCGCCGATCCGGCCCGCCGCGACCGCGCACACTGCGGCGACGGAGGCGAGCACCAGCGGGGCGAGGAGCGGGTGGGCCGTGGGGAGCTCGACGAGCAGGGCGTCCCTGGCGTCCGAAGGCGTGCCCGACCAGGCCCTGGTGGCCCAGCCGAGGGGGCCGAGCAGCGCGAGGGCGGCCACGGGCAGCGCCCACAGCGCCGCGAGCGCCTGCACCGCGGCCGACGCCCCGGCGACGCCGCGCCGCAAGGTCCACGGAAGAGCGGTGCGCAGGACCGCCAACAGCGCGATGCCGCACGCCAGATGGGCCGGTACCGTCCACGCGGCGGGCAGCGCCGTCCGCAGCACCCCGCCGGACGCGGCCACCACGAGCAGACCGGCAGCGCACGCGGCGCCGGTCGCGACCTCGGCGCGGGCCGAGCGCCACGCCGCCACCAGGGCGATCGACGCGGCGAACAGCAGCAGGGCGCCCGCGCGCGCCGCCCCCGCCGGGTCCGTGGCCTGCGCGGACAGCCAGCCCGCGCTCGCCGCGCCCCACAGCCCGAGCGCGCAGGCGCCGACCGAGGCGGTGACGCGGACCGGCCTGGCGGACACCCACAGCGCGAGCGCGGTGTCGAAGGCGGCCGTCACCAGGAGCGCCGCCGTCATCGTGTGCGCGCCCGCGCCCGCGGCCCCCGCCCAGAGGATCAGCGGGAGTTGGGCCGTGGCCACGGCGGTCGGCAGCGGCAGGCGCAGCCCGCCGAGGAGCAGCCCGTACCCCGCCCAGACCGCGGCGAGCAGTGCGGACGTCACCGCCGCGAAGCCGAGGGCGTCCACGTCGGACAGCGCCAGATGGCGCAGCGCGTACGCGTCGAGGACGGTCAGGGCCATGCCGAGGGCCGCCACCGTCTCGGCCGTCGAGCGGAGCTTCCTGCGCAGCAGCACCGCGGGCACGCCGAGCGCGGCGAGGGTGACCGCGCCGAGCACCGCGCTGCGGCCGCCGATGCCCAAGTGACCCCAGCTGACCACCGTGAAGGCGATCGCGGCGATGGTCAGGAGCACGCCGCCGAGGGCGAGCAGCACGTTCTGCACGCTCGGCGGGGTGGCCTCTGATGCGGGCGGGCCGGCCGGGTGAGGGGGTTGCCCGGCCGGGCCCGCCGCGCGCAGGGCACCGAGCAGCCAGGCCCGGCGCTGCAGCAACTGCGTCCTGCGCGCCTCCAGTTGGCGCAACTCCCAGTCGAGGACGCGGAGCTCCTCGGCGGGTGGCGGAAGGTTCGTCATGTCAGGTGAGTGTGGTCCGCGCCACGCCGCTCGGCATCGGCGCGGATACTCAGGACGTACTCAGATCCGGGCAGACTGCCGTCATGGACTGGTGCCGCTACCGCTTCCGCAGCGTCTGGGATCTGCCCCGCGCGCCCGAGGACGTCTATGCCGTCCTCGAACGGGTCGAGGAGTATCCGCGGTGGTGGCCGCAGGTGCGGGAGGTGACGCCGGTCGACGACCACAGCGGCATCGCGCGCTTCCGCTCCTTCCTGCCGTACGACTTGGTCGTCACCGCGCGGGAGCGGCGCCGCGACCCGGCGGCCGGGGTGCTCGAGATCGCCATGAGCGGAGACCTGGAGGGCTGGGCGCGCTGGACGGTCGCGGCGGGGTCCGGCGGGACGCGGGCCGTCTACGACCAGAAGGTCGAGGTGCGTCGGCCGTTGATGCGGCGCCTCGCCGTCCCCGGCAGACCCGTGTTCCTGCTCAATCACGCGCTGATGATGAGGGCGGGGCGGCGAGGTCTGACGGCGTACCTGGCAGCGGTTTGAAGGAACGGCGATCGGACCTGTATTGTTCAGTGCGTTCCCGGGCGATTAGCTCAGTGGGAGAGCGCTTCGTTCACACCGAAGAGGTCACTGGTTCGAACCCAGTATCGCCCACCCGGAGGATGCCGGTCCGTCAGCAGACGGACCGGTTTTTTCTTGCCCCGATCGGTTCGCCGACGGGTTTCCGATCGATGCGCGTGGCCCCGCGCTCACGCCGCCGCGGGCAGTTCGGGCCGCAGCGGCCAGGCCGGATCCACCGCTTCGGGTGTGCCGCTCTTGGCGAACCACGCCTGTAGGCCGCGCGCCTGGGCCGCGTGCCAGACCGCTTGCAGCGAGTGCAGTTCGGCCGGTGAGAGCCGTTCGAGGCGGGAGGCGAAACGCCGCCCCACCGCGCGTACGACATCGAGGGCGGCCTGCGCGTCCGCCGCCGCGTCGTGCGCGTCGGAGAGCTCCACCGCGTAGTGCGCGCACAGGTCCGTGAGCGTGCGGCGGCCCTTGCGGTAGCGGTCCAGGTGTTTGTCGAGGACCCGGGGGTCGACCACGCAGAGCGGCGAGCCCTCCATGTAGCGACCCAGGGACGAGGCGCGGTGCCTGCGCAACTCCCGGTCCAGGATGGTCAGGTCGAACGGCGCGTTCATCACCACGATCGGCCGTCCCGCCGCGCCCTGCTCGGCCAGATCCCTGGCTATCTCCTCCATCACGGGCGCGGGCCAGCGGCCGTTGCGCTGGAGGTGTTCCTCCGTCAGTCCGTGGATGGCCGTGGCTCCTTCGGGCACGGGAACGCCCGGATTCACCAGCCAGCGAGTGATGCGCGGACGGGTGCCCGCGCCCTGCTGGACGACGACGGCGGCCGACACGATCCGGTCGGTCTCGACGTCGACGCCCGTGGTCTCCGTGTCGAATGCGGCCAAGGGCCCCTCGTACCAGCACGTCATGGTGACGCAACTCCTCGTTCATGTCCGGCAGATGACGTCAGTCCCCGCCCACGCTGGTGATACCCGGGCCGTTTGCGCTGTACGCGGCCCGGAGACAACAGAGGTACGGGGCCTTGACATCGACGGCCCGAGCGGGGAACTACCGGGTTCGGAAGGCTTGTTGGACATGGCGCTCGCGCAGCCCGAACAGGGTGGGCTGCTGCCCGAGCGGATCGCACCGCCGCGCGGCACACTCGCCACCACCGCCTGCATGGAGACGCTCCAGGTGGGCTATCTGCACGCCGTCGCCGCCGCGGCGGGGTGCTCGCTCTCCCAGCCCTTTCCGGACAACGGCATCGACTGGCACGTCAGCCACAGCGCCCCCGGGCACACGGTCGACGACGAAGTCACCATCAAGGTCCAGCTCAAGTGCACGTACCAGATACCGCCCCGTCCGGCGGGCCCCGCCTTCTCCTTCACGCTCGACAACGCGCATCTGGAGAAGCTCGCCCGCACCCCGGTCTCGGTGCACAAGATCCTGGTCGTGATGCTCGTGCCCCGGTCGCGGGACGACTGGCTGCGGGCCGGGCACGACAGGCTCGACCTGCGGCACTGCTGCTACTGGACCAATCTCGCCGGGCACCCCGTGACCGGCAGGCGCAGGACCACCGTGCGCGTACCGACCTCGCGGATCTTCGACGACCGCGCCCTCTGCGAGATCATGACGCGGGTCGGTACGGGAGGGAGACCGTGACCGTGACGCACCGCCCCTTCGGCTCCGACGAGCCGGTACTTCCCGTCCGCCCGCACCCCGCGCCCGTCGCGGGCCCCTGGACGGACCCGCCCGAGCCCGCCCACGTCGACCCCGCCGTGCTCGGCGCGCTGCTGCTCCGGCACGGCTGGCAGCGGCGCGGGGGAG
Organism: Streptomyces formicae; assembly: GCF_002556545.1. Lineage (NCBI taxonomy): Bacteria > Bacillati > Actinomycetota > Actinomycetes > Kitasatosporales > Streptomycetaceae > Streptomyces > Streptomyces formicae. The sequence continues at coordinate 1,657,171 of NZ_CP022685.1, read as the reverse complement.
CCGCGGGACGCTACGCCCGGTGGACGCCGCCGGGACCCGGGGGCGGCGGCATCAGCCTGCTCGTGCCGGAGAGCAGGGCCTTCCCCGACTGCGAGGACCTGATCGCCGAGGCACTCGTCGCGCTGACCCGCAGCGCCTCGCCCGCCGCGCGCGACGTGCTCGTCGGGCTCGCCGTGCCCAGCGACGAGATCCGCTGGTGGCGCGACGTCCCGGCCGGGCCCGCGGGCGCCGCGACCTGGCCGATGGAGGAGCAACTGCGCTCCGCCGCACGGCAGATGCTGCTCGCGGGGGCGCTCGCCGCGCGCGGCCGCGCCGGGTACTACGGGGCGCGGCACCGGGGCCCCGCCGCCGCGTCCCTGGACCACGTCCTGGTGGGGCCCGCGGTGGGCGGTCGCCGGCTCACCGCGTTCGTGCCCGTCCTGACCGGGCGGCCGCTCGCGGTCCGCCTGCACCAGGCGCTGTACGCCGCGCGGGAAGCCGTCGACTACCAGCGCGCGACCGGTGGCATGGACGCCTTCGACGGAGCGGTCGAGGCGGGGGTCAGCCACGAGCTGACCGAGGCGATCGTGGCGCTGGTGCGGGGCACCGAGGGAGCGCGGATCGCGGTGGAGTGGGCGCCGGGCGCCGGGGTGCCCGAGGGGTGCGCGGCACCGGCCGAGCCCGTGGAGTTCTCGCCGGGCGACCTGGCCGTGCTGCGTGAGGCGGGCGCCCGGTACCTGCGCGACGAGCCGTCGGTGCCGGTGCGGATCACCGGGGCCGTGGTGCGGATGCGGCGTGCCGCGCCGCGCGGTGACGGCACGGTGCGGATCCGGGTCATCGCGGGCGCGGAGGTCCCCCACGTACGGATGACGCTGGACGAGGAGGCGTACCGCATAGCGGGCCACGCACACCTGGTGGGGCTGCCGATCCGGGTGCACGGGCGGCTGGAGAGCCGGGGCGGGTTCCGCAGGCTCACCGGGGCGACCGGCGTGGTGCCGGTGCAGGTGGACGAGGCGGAGCGGGACCGGCTCATGAAGTCGCTCCAGGAGAACCTCGACTTCTTCGAGGAGGCGTGCGGCACGGACTGAGGGGAGCGGGGCGCGGTCCTGAGGGGCGCCCGGTCGGAGGGGGTGCTTCCGGTGGGCGCGGGACATCCGTTTCGCGGCGGGCCCCTCCGGCTCGGTACGATCCCTAGTGCGTGCGCATCAGGAAGCGCCGCACCCCCCTTCAGCTAGGAGAGACCGGTGTCAGACGTCCGTGTGATCATCCAACGCGATTCCGAGCGGGAAGAGCGCGTGGTGACGACGGGCACTACGGCGGCCGAGCTCTTCGCCGGTGAGCGCACCATCGTCGCCGCGCGCGTGGCCGGTGAGCTGAAGGACCTCGCGTACGCCGTGGCCGACGGCGAGGAGATCGAGCCCGTCGAGATCTCCTCCGAGGACGGCCTGAACATCCTGCGCCACTCCACCGCGCACGTCATGGCGCAGGCCGTGCAGGAGCTCTTCCCCGAGGCCAAGCTCGGCATCGGCCCGCCCATCCGCGACGGCTTCTACTACGACTTCGACGTCGCGGAGCCGTTCACGCCCGAGGATCTCAAGCGCGTCGAGAAGAAGATGCAGGAGATCCAGAAGCGCGGCCAGAAGTTCTCGCGCCGCGTCACCACGGACGAGGACGCCCGCGAGGAGCTGTCCGGCGAGCCGTACAAGCTGGAGCTGATCGGCCTCAAGGGCAACGCCGCACAGGCCGCCGACGGTGCCGACGCCGAGGTGGGCGCCGGTGAGCTGACGATCTACGACAACCTCGACGCCAAGACCGGCGAGCTGTGCTGGAAGGACCTCTGCCGCGGTCCCCATCTGCCCACCACCCGGAACATCCCGGCGTTCAAGCTGATGCGCTCCGCCGCCGCCTACTGGCGAGGCAGCGAGAAGAACCCGCAGCTCCAGCGCATCTACGGCACCGCGTGGCCGTCGAAGGACGAGCTGAAGGCCCACCTGGAGTTCCTCGCGGAGGCCGAGAAGCGCGACCACCGCAAGCTCGGTGCCGAGCTCGACCTCTTCTCCTTCCCGGAGGAGCTGGGTCCGGGCCTCGCGGTCTTCCACCCCAAGGGCGGCGTGATCCGCAAGGAGATGGAGACCTACTCCCGCAAGCGGCACGAGGACACGAACTACGAGTTCGTGAACACCCCGCACATCTCCAAGGAGCGCCTCTTCGAGATCTCGGGCCACCTGCCGAACTACTCGGACGGGATGTTCCCGGCCATCGAGTTCGACGAGCAGAACTACCGCCTCAAGGCGATGAACTGCCCGATGCACAACCTGATCTTCAAGGCGCGCGGCCGCTCCTACCGCGAACTGCCGCTGCGGCTCTTCGAGTTCGGCACGGTCTACCGCTACGAGAAGTCCGGCGTGGTGCACGGCCTGACCCGCTCGCGCGGCTTCACACAGGACGACTCGCACATCTACTGCACCAAGGAGCAGATGGCGGGCGAGCTCGACTCGCTGCTCACTTTCGTCCTCGACCTCCTGCGCGACTACGGCCTGAACGAGTTCGAGCTGGAGCTCTCCACCCGCGACCCCGAGTCCGACAAGTTCATCGGCGAGGACGCGGAGTGGGAGGAGGCCACCGAGGCGCTGCGCCAGGCGGCCGCCAAGCAGGACCTGCCGCTGGTGCCCGACCCGGGCGGCGCCGCGTACTACGGCCCGAAGATCTCCGTCCAGGCCAAGGACGCGATCGGCCGCTCCTGGCAGATGTCGACCATCCAGGTCGACTTCCAGCAGCCCAAGCGGTTCGGCCTGGAGTACACCGCGTCCGACGGCAGCAAGCAGCAGCCCGTCATGATCCACCGGGCGCTCTTCGGCTCCATCGAGCGGTTCTTCGCGGTGCTCCTCGAGCACTACGCGGGCGCCTTCCCGGTGTGGCTGGCCCCGGTGCAGGCGACCTGCATCCCGATCGGTGACGCGCACGTGCCCTACCTCCAGGAGTTCGCCGCCAAGGCGAAGGAGCAGGGGCTGCGCGTCGAGGTCGACGCGTCGTCGGACCGCATGCAGAAGAAGATCCGCAACGCCCAGAAGTCCAAGGTCCCGTTCATGGTCATCGCGGGCGACGAGGACATGGCCAACGGCGCCGTCTCCTTCCGCTACCGCGACGGCTCGCAGGAGAACGGCATCCCGGTCGACGAGGCGATCGCCAAGATCACCAAGGCCGTCGAGGACCGCGCTCAGGTCTGATCGCGCGCCGAGAGGCCGTCCGAGGCCCCCGGGGGAGTTTCCCCGGGGGCCTCGTGCCGTCGCGGAGTCGCGCACATCCGCCCCGGCGGCTCGCTCCGCAGGGATGAAGTCATATGCTGCACCTCATGACGAGTGAGCCGGAGCAGCAGATCGGAGTGGGTACGCAGGACGCGTTCCAGCGCCTGTGGACGCCCCACCGGATGGCCTACATCCAGGGCGAGAACAAGCCCACGGGGCCAGGAGCCGACGACGGCTGCCCCTTCTGCTCCATCCCGGCCAAGTCCGACGAGGACGGCCTGGTGATCGCGCGCGGCGAGCACGTGTACGCGGTGCTCAACCTCTACCCGTACAACGGCGGCCACCTGATGGTCGTGCCCTACCGGCACGTCGCCGACTACACGGACCTGACGGCCGCGGAGACGGCCGAGCTCGCCGAGCTCACCAAGCAGGCGATGACGGCGCTGCGCACCGCGTCCGGCGCGCACGGCTTCAACATCGGCATGAACCAGGGGACCGTGGCGGGCGCGGGCATCGCTGCGCACCTGCACCAGCACGTCGTCCCGCGCTGGGGCGGCGACACCAACTTCATGCCGGTCGTGGGGCACACCAAGGTGCTGCCGCAGCTGCTCGCCGACACCCGCAAGATGCTCGCCGACGCCTGGCCCGCGCTCGCGGGCTAGGCCCTGTCGTCGCACAGCGGGCCGCACGGCCTGTTGCATAGCGTCAACCCCCCTGGCAGATAAGGGGGTTGGAGGCGGCAACCTCACCTGCCACCCTGCTCTCAGGGAGAGCACGGTCAGGGAGGGGTCATGTCCGGCGGCGTGTCACAGGCGGCCGACCCGGGGTGGGTGGAGTTCGGGCGGCAGCTGCGCTTCCACCGTCGGCGGGCCGGACTCACCCAGCTGCAGCTCGGCAGGCGGGTGGGGTACCACCACAGCTTCATCAGCAGGCTCGAGGGCGGGCTGCGGGAGCCGCCCTTCGACCTGGTGAACCGGCTCGACGCCGTCCTGGAGACCGGGGGACGGCTCGCCGCCGCCCTCGCCTCGCCGCCACCGTCAGTGCGCGTGCCAGGGCCCCTCCTGACGGCGCCCACGCTGTTCTCGCCGATCCCCGGCGCGGACACCCCCGGCGAAGAGGCCCTCCTGACCACGCAGCCGTGGCCCGCGCGGCTGCCCGCCGAGGGCCTTGCCTGCCCGCTGCACGGCAGGGTGGGCTGCGAAACCCCCGACCGGAGTTCGGTGATGGACCTGCTGACCGGACCGGCCGGGCCGCGCGAGCGCGCCGACGAGCCCGTCGGCGCGGAGGCGGAGCTGCTGCACGGCCTGACCGCGGCGCTGGCCTGTCTGATCCGCGAGGCGTTCGTCCGCGTCAACGACGCGTGCGCGACCACCGTGGAGCGGCTGCTGCGCGGAGTGGCCCGCTGGGCCGAGGCGGTCAACTCCACGGGCCGCCTGCCGTACGGCCAGTTACGGCTCGCCGCCCAGTACGCCCAGGTCGCGGGGCGGCTGCGGATGGAGCGCGGGCAAAGCGGCGTGGCCATGGCCTGGTTCGGGCACGGCCTGCGATGGGCCGACGCCGCCCAGGACGCCGAGGCCCGCGCGACCCTCCTCAGTGACATGTCGACCCTCGTCCGGCTCGACGGGGACGCCGCGTCGATGCTCGTGTACGCGGAGGCCATCGGGGCGGTGGACGCCAAGCGGCGCTGGATGACGACCCTGGCGGACCTGTACCAGGCGCGCGCGTACGCGCTGAACCACGACGCCGCCGCGTGCCGCCGGCACATCTCGCTCGCGCGGCGCAGGTTCGCCAGGCTGGACGACCGGGACCTCCTCGAAGCGCCCTGGCTCGCGGGCGCGGAGGGCCTGCTGCGGCTCGAATCGGCCGTCGGCGGGGCGCTGCGCGACCTCGCGGTGGTGACGGAGGACCGCGCGGTGGCCCGGCGCGCGATCGAGGCCACCGCCCGTTCGTACGCGCTGCTGCCGCCGGTGATGCACACCACGCGCCTGCTGCTCACGCTGCGCCTCGCGGACAGCTGGGCGTGCGCCGGTGATCCCGTCGCGGCGGTCGCCCTGGCGCAGCCGGTCCTCGAAGAGGCCGTGTGCGCGCGGGAGTTCATGGTCACCGTGGAGTTGCGCGGACTGCACAGCAGGCTTGCGGGGCGCTGGGGCGACCTGCCGGAGGTACGGGAGTACCGGGAGCGGCTGCGGGCCGTGTCGGAGTGAGGCGGTGCCCGTGTGCCGCGCTTGCCAGTTCTTGACAGGGCGAACCGGAGGCCGGGAATCCATTGACCGGGACCCGGGCCGGTGTGAGGGTTCCGCCTGCCACGAGGGTGTCATGTCACCGCCAGTCCGGAACGGGAGCAGCGGGCACGACCGCACGGCCTGACGCACACGTACTCCCCCCTGGCCCGACGGAGCCTCAACACCTCTCACAAGGAGCCGTGATGCTCAGAAGATCCGCAGCGGCCGGGATAACCCTGGCCCTGGCACTCGCGGGGGTGACGGTACCGGCCTCCTTCGCCTCGGCGGCGGCACGGACCGCGCCCGCCGCGGGCAAGCCGGACCCCCTCGCGAGAGCCGTCGCCGCCGCCGACAAGGCGGTGCGCAGCGGCCTCGACTCGCTGGCCAAGGGCCCCGAGGAGCAGTACGACCGACACCAGGTCACGCCCTGGGTCAAGGGCCTCTACTCGGTCGCGTACGAGCGCACCTACCGCGGGTTGCCGGTGGTGGGCGGAGACGCGGTGGTCCTCGCCGACGGCAAGGGCAAGGTCCGCGACGTGCGGGCCGCGACCGACGCGAGGATCGCGGTCACCACCAAGGCGAAGGTGACGGCCGCGCAGGCGGTCAGGACGAGCCGTACGAAGCTGGCGTCGGTCAAGAAGGTCGACTCCAAGCGCCTGGTCGTCCGGGTCAAGAAGGACGCGCCCGCGCTCGCCTGGGAGACCAAGCTGTCCGGCAGGACCAAGGCGGGCGACCCCAGCAAGCTGCACGTCTTCGTCAACGCCCTCACCGGCAAGGTCATCGACACCTACGACGACGTGCGCGCGGGCACGGGACACAGCAAGTGGAACGGCCCCGACCCGCTGACCATCGACACCTCCCGGTCCGGCAGCAACTACGTGCTGCGCGACACCACGCGTCCTGGCCTCCAGTGCTCCAGCTACCAGGGCAGCGTCTTCTCCAAGGCGACCGACGACTGGGGCACCGGCAACCCCACCAGCAGGGAGACCGGCTGCGTCGACGTGATGTTCGCCGCGCAGAAGCAGTCGAACATGCTCAAGGAGTGGTTCGGCCGCAACGGGCACAACGGCAACGGCGGCAGCTGGCCGGTGAGCGTGGGCCTCAACGAGCTCAACGCCTACTGGGACGGCTCCTCCGTCACCATCGGCCACAACAGTGCCAATGAGTGGATCGCCGGAGTGGACGTCGTCGCCCACGAGTTCGGCCACGGCCTCGACTCCAACACGCCCGGCGGCGCGAACCACGAGAGCGGCCTGGGCGAGGCGACCGGCGACATCATGGGCGCCCTGACCGAGGCGTACATCAACGAGCCCGCGCCCTACGACACCCCCGACTACACCGTCGGGGAAATGATCAACCTCCAGGGCCGGGGCCCGATCCGGAACATGTACGACCCGAGCCGGGTCAACAACGACCCCAACTGCTACTCCGCCTCGATCCCCAACACGGAGGAGCACAAGGCGGCCGGGCCCATGAACCACTGGTTCTACCTCCTCGCCGAGGGCTCCAACCCCGGCGGCGGCAAGCCCAACAGCCCCACCTGCAACAACCAGCAGGTGACCGGCATCGGCAACAAGAACGCCGGCAAGATCTTCTACGGCGCCATGCTGCTCAAGACCAGCGGCATGACGTACAAGCGCTACCGCAGCGCCACCCTGACCTCGGCGAAGAACCTCGACGCGAGCTGCGACCTGTTCAACGCCACCAAGGCCGCCTGGGACGCCATCAGCATCCCGGCCCAGAGCGGTGACCCGACCTGCTCCGGGCAGCAGAGCGACTTCTCCCTCGGCCTCAGCCCTGCCTCGGGGAAGGTCGAGCCGGGCGCCTCGACCACCGCCACGGTCAACACCACGACCGTCACCGGCAGCGCCCAGCAGATCTCGCTGACCGCCTCGGGCGCGCCGACCGGCGTGAACGTCTCGTTCGACCCGGGAACCGTCACGTCCGGCTCCAACGCCACCATGAAGATCACCACCACGGCGTCCACCACGCCCGGCACCTACCCGATCACCGTCACGGGCACCGCGGGCACCAAGACGCACACCGCCCAGTACACGCTGACCGTGGGCGGTGGCGGCAACCCGACGCAGCCGCCGGACATCGACGTGGAGAAGGTGCGCGGGCACCTGGCCCAGCTCAACACCATCGCCACGCAGAACGGCGGCAACCGCCGCGCCACCGGTGCCGGTTACCGCGAATCCCTCGCGTACGTGAAGGGCAAGCTCGAAGCGGCCGGATACAAGGTCACCGAGCAGAGCTGCGCCTCCGGCTGCTCCGCGGGCGCGGGCAACAACCTGATCGCCGAGTGGCCGCAGGGCGACGCGGACAACGTCTACATGTTCGGCGCGCACCTCGACGGCGTGGCCGCGGGCCCCGGAATCAACGACAACGGCTCGGGATCCGCCGCGATCTTGGAGGCCGCGCTGAGCCTGGCCCAGAACAACCCCACGATGAAGAACCGGGTCCGCTTCGCCTGGTGGACCGACGAGGAGAAGGGCCTGAACGGCTCGGACTACTACGCCAGGTCCCTGTCGAGCACGGAGCGCGCCAAGATCAAGGCGTACTACAACTTCGACATGGTGGGCTCGACGAACGCCGGGTACTTCATCAACAACCTGAACTCGGCCGCCTCGGTGCCGTTGCGGGACTACTGGACCTCCCTCAACCTCGCACCCCAGGAGAACGTCGAGGGACAGGGCCGCTCGGACGACGCCTCCTTCCAGAGCGTCGGCATCCCGACCTCCGGCTACGCCACCGGCGCCTCCGCCACGAAGTCCGCGGCCGAGGCCGCGAAGTGGGGCGGTACCGCGGGCCGTTCGTACGACTCGTGCTACCACTCGGCCTGTGACACCACCGCCAACGTCAGCGCCACCTCGCTGGACCGCAGCTCGGACGGGCTCGCGTACGCGGTCTGGAAGACGTCCGTCAGCGACAAGCCCGCACCGACGGACGACTTCTCCCTCTCCGCCAACCCGGCCTCGGGCACGGTCGAGCCCGGTTCCTCCGCGAAGGTCACCCTCGCCACCGCCACCACCAGTGGCTCGGCGCAGAAGGTGGCGCTCGCGGCCGCGGGGGCCCCGTCAGGAGTGAGCGTCTCCATCAGCCCCGACGCGGTGCTCTCGGGCGATTCGGCGACGGCCACCGTCTCGGTCGCGGCGGGCACGACCGCCGGGACGTACACGCTGACCTTCACCGGCAGCGGCCAGGCCACCCACACCACCACGTACACCCTGACGGTGCCGGGCGGCGGCGAGACCACCTGGCAGCTGGGTGCCACCTACAAGGCGGGTGACGTGGTGACCTACAACGGCGTCCGCTACCGCTGCATCCAGGGCCACACCGCCTACCCGGGCTGGGAGCCGCCGAACGTTCCCGCCCTGTGGCAGGCCATCTGATCGGCGCTCGACCGGGGGCGGTGGGGTGCGCGCACCCCACCGCCCCTTCGGCTCACGCGTCGTACACGTCCGCCTTCCTCGGCATGGGGTCCTGGATCATCCCGCTGAGGAAGCCGGAACGGCTGCCGAACTTCTCCGTGTTCACGCCGTTCTCGTCGAGGACCTTGATCGCGGCCGAGTGCACCACGCGCAGCACGGGCGTGGCCGCGCGCAGCGCGTCGTCGGCCATGAAGCGGTGCCGCCAGGGCCGGTCCGCCCAGGCGTGCCGCAGGCCGAAGGGCTCGGGCAGCGAGAGGTTGCCGCCGAGGTAGTCGAGCAGCGGCGGGTACCAGGTGAAGGGGGCGCGGACCGCGAGGCGTACGACCTCGTCGGCGTCGACCAGCGGCAGATTGCGCGTGGTGGTCTCCCAGAACTTGATCGGCTTGGCGACCGTCTTCGTCTTGGGGGAGGGCTTGCTGGTGAACAGCGAGTGCACCGGGCCGAGCGCGTGCCCGGTGACCTCGATGCGCAGGGTCTCGTGCAGCACCGTCACGGTGATCAGCATCGTGATCACCAACTGGCCGTCCCAGAGGGTGAACTGGACGCCCAGGTAGTGCCGGTCGCCGCTGCCGAACTGCTGCTCGTTGCAGATGCGCTGGATCTCGTGGCCGCGGACCTGGAACGCCTCGACGTCCGTGCCGCTGGGACGGGCCACCGCCTTCGCGTTCTCCCCGATGGGGGAGACGACCCAGTGCTTTATCGACGGGGTCGGGAAGCCGCCGGTGTGCAGGGGGCCACGCTCCAGCATGCGGAGCTGGTCGTGCACCGCGCGTATGACGTCCCAGCTGCGGAAGGGGTGGATCTCCTTGCCCTCCTCGGCGGGCACCAGCTCCTCCGCGAGCTGCCAGCTGCCCCAGCGCGTGCCCATGCCCAGTATGCCCTTGGGCCCCGCGTAGAAGACGGAGTTGCTCTGCTGCTCGGCGGAGAGCCGCGCGAGGCCCTGCCGGAGCCGCTCGGCGGCCGTCTCGCCGGGGCTGCCCGGCACCGCCTCGGGGATCTTCGCGCCGATGCCGCCGCCCGCGAGCAGGCCCGACCAGCGATCGCGCATGTCCCGTGCCGTGCGCTCGGCGATCTGCTTGGCCAGGAACCAGCCCACCACGGGCAGCACGATCGCCGCCCGGAGGTACCAGGCCCAGAAGCCGCCGAACGGCAGCTTGAGCAGGAACAGCACGGCGAGCACGCCCACCGCGACGAGCACGGCCGTGGCGAGCGCGCCCGCGCGCTTGTTCTCGCTCTTGGCGACCTGCCGCCTGATGGTGAAGACCGCGAGCCAGACGAGCAGCCCCGGCAGGAAGAGGAGCCCGCACAGGACCATCACGGCGGTGAGCCAACTGTCGCGCTGCTTGCGGATGTTGCTCGCCGCGAGGCAGTGCTCGACGACCGCCTGCGGCTCTATGCCGAAGGACTGGATGAGCGGCTTGCGGCCGCCGCCGAGCATCCGCACCTGCACGGTGCGCGCGAACGCCTCGCCCAGGCTCGGCTTGAACAGCGACCAGAGGCCGGGCTTCACCTCGGACTTGTGCCACTCGTTGTTGGCCGTGAGGATCTCGTCCACGTCGCTGTCGCGGTACGCGGCCGAGGCCAGGGCATGTGTCGCCGCGGTCTGTCCGGCCGCGCCGGAGAGCGGGACCTGGGCCCCCGGCCTGAAGTCGAATCCATCGTCCGCCACTGCCGCCCCCATCGCCGCGACGCCTTCGCTGCTGCGGCTCTTCCCGACTTCACTGCCCGGCACACCTGTTGCCGCCCGGCACATCTGTTGATCAGGTCATCAGCGTATCCGGGCGTACCGACATCCGTCAGCGGACGACGGAATGCGGCCGATCACCGCCCACCCGGTGCGGGCGGTGATCGACGCCGCGCAACTACGAGGCGTCCGCCGCCTGTTCGCGGATCTTCTCGGAGAGCTGCGGGGGCATCGGCTCGTGGCGCGCGTAGGCACGAGTGAAGCGCGCGGTGCCCTGCGAGAGGGACCGCAGGTCCACCGCGTACCTGCCGATCTCGATCTCGGGCACCTCGGCCCGCACGAGCGTGCGCCCGCCGGGCGCCTGCTCGGTGCCGACGACCCGGCCACGGCGGCCCGACAGGTCGCTCATCACCGCGCCCACGTGGTCGTCGGAGACCAACACCTGTACCTCCGCGACCGGTTCGAGGAGGTGGATCCGCGCGTCGGCCGCGGCCTCGCGCAGCGCGAGCGCGCCCGCCGTCTGGAACGCGGCGTCGGAGGAGTCCACCGAGTGCGCCTTGCCGTCCAGGAGCGTGACGCGTACGTCGATGAGCGCGTACCCGGCGGCGACGCCCTTCGCCGCCTGCGCGCGCACGCCCTTCTCGACGGACGGGATGAACTGGCGGGGGACCGCGCCGCCGACGACCTTGTCGACGAACTCGATGCCGCTGCCGCCGGGCAGCGGTTCGACCTCGATCTCGCAGATCGCGTACTGCCCGTGCCCGCCGGACTGCTTCACGTGGCGCCCGCGGCCACCGGACCTGCCCGCGAACGTCTCCCGCAGCGAGACCTTGTACGGCACGACGTCCACCTGCACCCCGTACCGGCTGCGCAGCCGCTCCAGTGCCACGTCCGCGTGCGCCTCGCCCAGGCACCACAGGACCACCTGGTGGGTGTCCTGGTTCTGTTCGAGCCGCATGGTCGGATCCTCCGCGACCAGGCGCGAGAGCCCCTGCGAGAGCTTGTCCTCGTCGGCCTTGCTGTGCGCCTGGATGGCGAGCGGCAGGAGCGGGTCGGGCATGTCCCAGGGCTCCATCAGGAGCGGATCGTCCTTGGCGGACAGGGTGTCGCCGGTCTCGGCGCGGCTCAGCTTGGCCACGCAGGCCAGGTCGCCCGCGCAGCAGTGGGTGAGGCCGCGCTGCTGCTTGCCGAAGGGCGAGGAGAGCGCGCCGATCCGCTCGTCGACGTCGTGGTCCTCGTGCCCCCGGTCGGCGAGGCCGTGCCCGGAGACGTGCACGGTCTCGTCGGGGTGCAGGGTGCCGGAGAAGACGCGGACGAGCGAGATGCGGCCCACGTACGGGTCGGACGCCGTCTTCACCACCTCGGCGACCAGCGGCCCCGAAGGGTCGCAGGCGAGCGCGGGCCGCGGCTTGCCGCCCGGTGTGGTGACGGCGGGCGCGGGGTGTTCGAGCGGCGTCGGGAAGCCGCCCGTGATGAGTTCGAGGAGCTCGACCGTGCCGATGCCCTGGCGGGCGCCCTCAGCGGCCGGTGCCGCGGCGAGCACGGGGTGGAAGATGCCGCGCGCCACGGCCCGCTCCAGGTCGTCCACGAGCGTCGTGAAGTCGATGTCCTCGCCGCTGAGGTAGCGGTCCATGAGGGACTCGTCCTCGCTCTCGGCGATGATCCCCTCGATCAGTTTGTTGCGCGCCTCCTCGATCAGCGGCAGCTGGTCGGCGCCCGGCTCGGACTCCTTGCGCTCGCCGGAGGCGTAGTCGAATATCCGCTGCGAGAGCAGCCCGATCAGGCCGGTGACCGGAGCGTGCCCGTCCGGTCCCTGCTCGCCGTAGAGCGGCAGGTACAGCGGAAGGACCGCGTCGGGGTCGTCCGCACCGAACGCCTGGGCGCAGGTGCGGGTCATCTCGGTGAAGTCGGCGCGGGCCGACTCCAGGTGTGTGATCACGATGGCCCGCGGCATGCCGACCGCCGCGCACTCCTCCCACACCATGCGGGTCGCGCCGTCCACGCCGTCCGCCGCCGAGACGACGAAGAGGGCCGCGTCCGCGGCGCGCAGACCGGCCCTCAGCTCCCCGACGAAGTCCGCGTAGCCGGGTGTGTCCAGGAGATTGACCTTGTAGCCGCCCCATTCGACGGGGACCAGGGACAGCTGCACCGAGCGCTGCTGCCGGTGCTCGATCTCGTCGTAGTCGGAGACGGTGCCGCCGTCCTCCACACGGCCCGCCCTGTTCACCGCCCCCGCGGTCAGCGCGAGGGCCTCCACCAGAGTCGTCTTGCCCGATCCGCTGTGGCCGACCAGCACCACATTCCGTACGGACGCGGGGTGGTCGGCCGATGCTGCCCTGCCGGCGGCTCCGGGGTGTGCGTTCGCCTTGTCGCCCATGCCTTGGCCTCCCGGTTACGTGCGCGGTGAGGAGGCTCAGCCCCCTCGGGGATGCTGGCTGCTCGCGGACACGCGGGGCCGCGTGCGGGTCGGCTCCGGCGACGCCCGCGGTGCCTTCGAGCTTTCCACTCGGGTCACTCTGCGTCCATACGTCGTACGCGAACGTGAGGGGGCGAGCCGGTGCGTCAACGTCGTGACTACGATGGGCCAGCCGGTGGCCAACGGGGCCGCGCGGCGCACCGACCCCTCGGGAAGGCCATGCTGAACAAGTACGCGCGTGCATTCTTCACGCGTGTCCTCACACCGTTCGCCGCGTTTTTGATCCGCCGCGGGGTCAGCCCCGACGCGGTCACCTTCATCGGCACGGCCGGTGTCATGGCGGGAGCGCTGGTCTTCTTCCCCAGGGGAGAGTTCTTCTGGGGCACGATCGTCATCACGCTGTTCGTCTTCTCGGACCTGGTCGACGGCAACATGGCACGCCAGCTCGGCCGCTCGAGCCGCTGGGGCGCCTTCCTGGACTCCACGCTCGACCGGGTGGCCGACGGCGCGATCTTCGGCGGCCTCGCCCTCTGGTACGCGGGCTCCGGCGACGACAACATCCTGTGCGCCGTCTCCCTCTTCTGTCTGGCCAGCGGCCAGGTGGTCTCGTACACGAAGGCGCGCGGCGAGGCGATCGGCCTGCCCGTGGCGGTCAACGGCCTGGTGGAGCGCGCCGAGCGCCTGGTGATCACGCTGGTCGCCGCGGGTCTCGCGGGGCTCCACAAGTTCGGCGTGCCCGGCATCCAGGTCCTGCTGCCCATCGCCCTGTGGATCGTCGCCGCGGGCAGCGCCGTCACCCTCGTCCAGCGGGTCGTGACCGTGCGCCGCGAGTCCGCCGAGGCGGACGCCGCCGCGGCCGCGCAGGCCCAGGAGAGTGAGGCCGCGCAGTGAAGGACCGACTCACCGACGCGCTGTACGGGCTCGGCTGGAGCACCGTCAAGAAGCTGCCGGAGCCGGTCGCCGACCGCCTGGGCAGGACCATCGCCGACACGGTCTGGAAGAAGCGGGGCAAGGGCGTCCTGCGCCTGGAGTCCAACCTCGCGCGCGTGGTGCCCGACGCCACGCCGGAGCGGCTCGCCGAGCTCTCCAAGGCGGGCATGCGCTCCTACCTGCGCTACTGGATGGAGTCCTTCCGTCTCCCCTCCTGGAGCAGGGAGCGGGTCAAGAACGGCTTCGACGTCAAGGACGTCCACCACCTCACCGAAGGGCTCGCGTCCGGCAAGGGCGTCGTCCTCGCGCTCCCGCACCTGGGCAACTGGGACCTCGCGGGCGCCTGGGTCACCACCAAGCTCGAGACCCCCTTCACCACCGTCGCCGAACGCCTCAAGCCCGAGACGCTCTACGACCGCTTCGTCGCCTACCGCGAGAGCCTCGGCATGGAGGTCCTGCCGCACACCGGCGGATCCGCCTTCGGCACGCTGGCCCGCCGACTGCGCGCGGGCGGCCTGGTCTGTCTCGTCTCCGACCGCGACCTGTCGGCCTCCGGAGTCGAGGTGAAGTTCTTCGGAGACACCGCCCGGATGCCCGCGGGGCCCGCGATGCTCGCCCAGCAGACCGGCGCGCTCTTGCTTCCCGTCACCCTCTGGTACGACGATTCGCCCGTCATGAAGGGCCGTGTCCACCCACCCATCGACGTCCCCGAGACAGGTACCAAGGCCGAGAAGACGTCTGTCATGACGCAGGCCCTGGCCGACGCCTTCGCCACGGGAATCGCCGACCACCCGGAGGACTGGCACATGCTGCAGCGTCTGTGGCTCGCCGACCTGGAGCCCCGCCCCGACGAAGCTCGGCCGGAGGGGCGCTCGTGAGGATCGGCATCGTCTGCCCGTACTCCTGGGACGTGCCGGGCGGCGTCCAGTTCCACATCCGCGATCTGGCGGAGCACCTCATCCGCCTCGGGCACGAGGTCTCCGTCCTCGCTCCCGCCGACGACGAGACACCGCTTCCGCCGTACGTCGTGTCGGCGGGCCGGGCCGTTCCCGTGCCGTACAACGGCTCGGTCGCGCGGCTCAACTTCGGCTTCCTTTCGGCCGCGCGGGTACGCCGATGGCTGCACGACGGCACGTTCGACGTCATCCACATCCACGAGCCCGCCTCACCCTCGCTCGGCCTGCTCGCCTGCTGGGCCGCGCAGGGCCCGATCGTGGCGACGTTCCACACGTCCAACCCGCGCTCACGGGCGATGATCGCCGCGTACCCGATCCTGCAGCCCGCCCTGGAGAAGATCAGCGCGCGCGTCGCGGTGAGCGAGTACGCGCGCCGGACCCTCGTCGAACACCTGGGCGGCGACGCGGTCGTCATCCCCAACGGCGTCGACGTCGACTTCTTCGCCGAGGCCGAGCCCAAGCCCGAGTGGCAGGGGGAGACGATCGGCTTCATCGGCCGCATCGACGAACCCCGCAAGGGCCTTCCGGTGCTGATGAAGGCCCTGCCGCAGATCTTCGCCGAACGCCCCGAGGCACGTCTCCTGGTGGCGGGCCGCGGCGACGAGGACGAGGCGGTGGCCTCCCTCCCCGCCGAACTGCGCTCCCGCGTCGAGTTCCTCGGCATGGTCAGCGACGAGGACAAGGCACGGCTGCTGCGCAGCGTCGACCTGTACGTCGCCCCGAACACCGGCGGCGAGAGCTTCGGCATCATCCTGGTCGAGGCGATGTCGGCGGGCGCCCCGGTGCTCGCCAGCGACCTGGATGCCTTCGCCCAGGTCCTCGACCAGGGCGCGGCGGGCGACCTGTTCACCAACGAGGACGCGGAGTCCCTGGCCAAGGCGGCCGTACGCCTCCTGTCCGACCCGGACCGCCGCACGGGCCTGCGCGACCGGGGCAGCGCCCACGTACGCCGCTTCGACTGGTCGACGGTCGGCGCGGACATCCTGGCGGTCTACGAAACGGTGACGGACGGAGCGGCGTCGGTAGCCGCGGACGAACGCACGGGGTTGCGGGCGCGCTTCGGCTTGGCGCAGAAGGGCTGAGCCGGGGAGAAATCCAGCCCGTCCGGCGTTTGAGGACCGGGGGCCCGGCGGCGAAGCCCCCGAAAAGGCCCGGGCAGCCCGGACCCGGCCCCCGGTTCGAGGCGCCCCCGCCCGGTACCCTTGCCGCCCGTGACCTCCACCTTGATCTGGATCGCAGCCGCCCTCTTCGCGATCGGCCTCTACCTGAGCTGGACCGCGGGCAGACTCGACCGCCTGCACGCGCGCATCGACGCGGCCCGCGCCGCCCTCGACGCACAACTGCTGCGCCGCGCCTCGGTCGCCCAGGAACTGGCCACCTCCGGCGTGCTCGACCCCGCCGCCTCGATCGTGCTCTACGAGGCGGCCCACGCGGCACGGCAGGCGGAGGAGGAGCAGCGCGAGGTCGCCGAGAGCGAGTTGAGCCAGGCGCTGCGGGCCATCTTCGGCGAGGCCGGACAGGTCGAGGCGCTGCGCGAGGCGCCCGGCGGCGACGAGGCGGCGACCGAACTGGCCGCGGCGGTACGCAGGGTGCCGATGGCCAGGCGCTTCCACAACGACGCGGTGCGCGCGGCGAGGGCGCTGCGCAGGCACCGCAAGGTCCGCTGGTTCCGGCTCGCGGGGCACGCGCCGTTCCCGATGGCGTTCGAGATGGACGACGAGCCGCCGGTGGCACTGGCGGACCGGGCGACCGCGTAGCCGACGGCACGTCTCCGGAGAGACACGAAAGCGCAGGTCGGCAAGGTCCCACACGGCTCTGACCAGCCACGTCCCCGGAAAATGAGCCACCGGTCACCCATTGGCCCTTGCTGTGGCCTGGTGTCCGGGAGTTTCCTCGGAGCTGCAGAAATCCTCTTCAGCGAGCGAGGTCAACTCCGTGTCCAGCACCCCCTCCAGCAGCAACCCGACGCCCGAGATCGGCACCGCGCGCGTGAAGCGCGGCATGGCCGAGCAGCTCAAGGGCGGCGTGATCATGGACGTCGTCAACGCCGAGCAGGCGAAGATAGCCGAGGACGCCGGCGCCGTCGCCGTCATGGCGCTGGAGCGGGTCCCCGCCGACATCCGCAAGGACGGCGGCGTCGCCCGGATGTCCGACCCGAACATGATCGAAGAGATCATCGAGGCCGTCTCCATCCCGGTCATGGCGAAGTCCCGCATCGGCCACTTCGTCGAGGCCCAGGTGCTCCAGTCCCTCGGCGTCGACTACATCGACGAGTCCGAGGTCCTCACCCCGGCCGACGAGGTCAACCACAGCGACAAGTTCGCCTTCACGACCCCGTTCGTCTGCGGCGCCACCAACCTGGGCGAGGCCCTGCGCCGCATCGCCGAGGGCGCGGCCATGATCCGCTCCAAGGGCGAGGCCGGCACCGGCAACGTCGTCGAGGCCGTCCGCCACCTGCGCCAGATCAAGAACGAGATCGCCAAGCTGCGCGGCTTCGACAACAACGAGCTGTACGCCGCCGCCAAGGAGCTCCGCGCCCCCTACGAGCTGGTCAAGGAGACCGCCGAGCTCGGCAAGCTCCCCGTGGTCCTCTTCTCCGCCGGTGGCGTCGCCACCCCCGCCGACGCCGCCCTGATGCGTCAGCTCGGCGCCGAGGGCGTCTTCGTCGGCTCCGGCATCTTCAAGTCCGGCGACCCGGCCAAGCGCGCCGCCGCGATCGTCAAGGCCACCACGTTCTTCGACGACCCGAAGATCATCGCGGACGCCTCCCGCAACCTCGGCGAGGCCATGGTCGGCATCAACTGCGACACCCTGCCGGAGACCGAGCGCTACGCGAACCGGGGCTGGTGATGACCTCTCCCGTCGTGGGCGTCCTCGCTCTTCAGGGGGACGTGCGGGAGCACCTGATCGCCCTGGCCTCGGCGGACGCCGTGGCCAGGCCGGTCCGGCGCCCCGAAGAGCTCGCCGAGGTGGATGGCCTGGTCATCCCCGGCGGCGAGTCCACCACCATCTCGAAGCTGGCCGCCCTGTTCGGCCTCCTGGAACCCCTTCGCGCGCGCGTGCGGGACGGCATGCCCGTCTACGGCACCTGCGCGGGCATGATCATGCTCGCCGACAAGATCCTCGACCCGCGTTCGGGCCAGGAGACGGTGGGCGGCATCGACATGATCGTGCGACGCAACGCCTTCGGCAGGCAGAACGAGTCGTTCGAGGCGTCCGTCGGCGTCAACGGCGTGGACGGTGACCCCGTGGAGGGTGTCTTCATCCGGGCCCCCTGGGTGGAGTCGGTCGGCGCCGAGGTCGACGTGCTCGCCGAGCACGAGGGCCACATCGTCGCCGTACGCGAGGGCAACGCGCTCGCCACCTCGTTCCACCCCGAGTTGACGGGCGACCACCGCATCCACGCGTTGTTCGTGGACATGGTGCGAGGGAACGGGCGCGCGGGATCCTTGTAGGATCTCGTGGGATCCCCCGGGGCCTTAAGGTCTGGGAGAGTTCGTACTGGTTGTTGGGTAACGCGAAGGAGACAGGCAGATGTCCGGCCACTCTAAATGGGCTACGACGAAGCACAAGAAGGCCGTGATCGACGCCAAGCGCGGCAAGCTCTTCGCGAAGATGATCAAGAACATCGAGGTGGCGGCCCGCACCGGTGGGGCTGACGTCTCGGGTAACCCGACCCTCTTCGACGCCATCCAGAAGGCCAAGAAGAGCTCGGTCCCGAACAAGAACATCGACTCGGCGGTCAAGCGCGGCGCCGGTCTCGAAGCGGGTGGCGCCGACTACGAGACGATCATGTACGAGGGCTATGGCCCGAACGGCGTCGCGGTGCTCATCGAGTGCCTCACCGACAACCGCAACCGTGCCGCGTCCGACGTGCGCGTCGCCATGACGCGCAACGGCGGCTCGATGGCCGACCCGGGCTCCGTCTCGTACCTCTTCAACCGCAAGGGCGTCGTGATCGTTCCCAAGGGAGAGCTGTCCGAGGACGACGTCCTCGGCGCCGTCCTGGACGCGGGCGCCGAAGAGGTCAACGACCTCGGCGAGTCCTTCGAGGTCCTCTCCGAGGCCACCGACATGGTCGCGGTCCGCACCGCGCTCCAGGACGCGGGCATCGAGTACGACTCGGCGGACGCCAACTTCGTCCCGACCATGCAGGTCGAGCTGGACGAGGAGGGCGCGCGGAAGATCTTCAAGCTGATCGACGCCCTGGAGGACAGCGACGACGTGCAGAACGTCTTCGCCAACTTCGACGTCTCGGACGAGGTCATGGCGAAGGTCGACGCCTGACAGGCAGTCAACGAACGGGCCGACGGGGACACCCCCGTCGGCCCGTCGCTTTGTCGGTTTGTCAGAGGTCCCCGATACCCTGCACAAACAGGCGATCGATGGAGGGGGCTCGGTGCGGGTACTGGGTGTGGACCCGGGGCTGACCCGGTGCGGTGTCGGGGTCGTCGACGGAGTCGCCGGGCGCCCGCTCACCCTGCGCGGGGTCGGTGTCGTCCGCACCCCGCCGGACGCCGAGTTGGGCCACCGGCTGGTCGCCATCGAGCAGGGCATCGAGCAGTGGCTCGACGAGCACGACCCCGAAGTCCTCGCCGTCGAGCGCGTGTTCAGCCAGCACAACGTGCGCACGGTCATGGGCACCGCCCAGGCCAGCGCCGTCGCCATGCTCTGCGCCTCGCGTCGCGGCATCCCCGTCGCCCTGCACACCCCCAGCGAGGTCAAGGCCGCCGTCACCGGCAGCGGCCGCGCCGACAAGGCGCAGGTCGGAGCCATGGTCACCCGCCTCCTGCGGCTCGACGCGCCCCCCAAGCCCGCCGACGCCGCGGACGCCCTCGCCCTCGCCATCTGTCACATCTGGCGCGCCCCCGCGCAGAACCGCCTCCAGCAGGCCGTCACCCAGAACCGCCTCCAGCAGGCCGCGGCGCTGCACGCGGCGAAGACCGCAGCGTCCAAGACCTCCACAGCACAGAAAGGCCGTACCGCATGATCGCCTTCGTCAGCGGCCCCGTAGCCGCCCTCGCCCCCGATACCGCGGTGGTCGAGGTCGGCGGCATCGGCATGGCCGTCCAGTGCGCGCCGAACACGCTCTCCACGCTCCGCGTCGGCCAGCACGCCAAGCTCGCCACCTCCCTCGTCGTACGGGAGGACTCCCTCACCCTGTACGGGTTCGCGGACGACGACGAGCGCCAGACCTTCGAGCTCCTGCAGACCGCGAGCGGCGTCGGGCCGCGCCTGGCGCAGGCCATGCTCGCCGTGCACAGCCCGGACGCGCTGCGCCGCGCGGTCGCCACCGGCGACGAGAAGGCCCTCACGGCCGTGCCCGGCATCGGCAAGAAGGGCGCCCAGAAGCTCCTCCTGGAGTACAAGGACCGCCTGGGGGAGCCGCTCGGCACCGGAGGACCCGCGATCGGCAAGGCCGTCACCGCGGGCTGGCACGACCAGCTGCACGCCGCGCTGATCGGCCTCGGGTACGCCACGCGCGAGGCCGACGAGGCCGTCGCCGCCGTCACCCCGCAGGCCGAGGCCATGGAGTCGCCGCAGGTGGGCCAGCTCCTCAAGGCGGCGCTCCAGACCCTGAACCGCACCCGCTAGCCCTTCTCCGCCAGCCCCCCGCAGCCGCCTGCCACCCCCTGAACCGCATCGCGAGGCACACCGCATGAACTGGGACGACACGACCGACGAAGCTGCCGTCGCGGCCGAGCGACTGGTCGGTGCGTCCGCCGACGGCGAGGACCAGGCCGTGGAGGCCGCCCTGCGCCCCAAGGACCTGGGCGAGTTCATCGGCCAGGAGAAGGTCCGCGAGCAGCTCGACCTGGTGCTGCGCGCGGCCCGCGCGCGGGGTGCCACCGCCGACCACGTCCTGCTCTCCGGCGCCCCCGGCCTCGGCAAGACGACCCTCTCGATGATCATCGCCGCCGAGATGGGCGCCCCGATCCGCATCACCAGCGGCCCCGCCATCCAGCACGCGGGCGACCTCGCCGCGATCCTCTCCTCCCTCCAGGAGGGCGAGGTTCTCTTCCTTGACGAGATCCACCGGATGTCGCGGCCCGCCGAGGAGATGCTCTACATGGCGATGGAGGACTTCCGCGTCGACGTGATCGTCGGCAAGGGCCCGGGCGCCACCGCCATCCCGCTCGAACTGCCGCCCTTCACCCTGGTCGGCGCCACCACGCGCGCGGGCCTGCTGCCGCCGCCGCTGCGCGACCGCTTCGGCTTCACCGCGCACATGGAGTTCTACGAGCCCGCCGAGCTGGAGCGGGTCGTGCACCGCTCCGCCCAGCTCCTCGACGTGGAGATCGACCCGGCGGGGGCGGCCGAGATCGCCGGGCGCTCCCGCGGCACGCCCCGCATCGCCAACCGCCTGCTGCGCCGCGTGCGGGACTACGCCCAGGTCAAGGCCGACGGCGAGATCAACCGCGACATCGCGGGCGCGGCCCTCGCGGTCTACGAAGTGGACGAGCGCGGCCTCGACCGCCTCGACCGGGCCGTCCTGGAGGCCCTGCTCAAGCTGTTCGGCGGCGGCCCCGTCGGCCTGTCGACGCTCGCGGTCGCGGTGGGGGAGGAGCGCGAGACGGTCGAGGAGGTGGCGGAGCCCTTCCTGGTACGGGAGGGCCTGCTGGCCCGCACCCCGCGCGGCCGCGTCGCCACCCCCGCGGCATGGGCGCATCTCGGCCTCGTGCCGCCACGTCAGGCGGGCGGAAAGGGACAACAGGACCTCTTCGGGGCGTGATATCGGCGAGACGACGCCGCGCGTGAAGGAGAACGGCGCGGAGAGTCGACCCCTCAGGAACTGCGGTGCCATGCTGAGCGTTGTTCGTTAGGTGCGGACTCGCTTAGACTCCGCCGATGCCGCCTTTGCGGGCGGCGTGCCCACCCCCATCCCAATGGCCGCTTACCTGCGCGGTCGTGCGAAGGAAACTCCGTCCCGTGAATATCGTGACCCTCCTCCCGTTCATCGTGCTCATCGGGGCCATGTTCCTGATGACCCGCTCGGCCAAGAAGAAGCAGCAGGCCGCCGCGGCGATGCGTAACGAGATGCAGCCCGGCACCGGCATCCGCACGATCGGGGGCATGTACGCCACCGTCAAGGAGGTCCACGACGAAGCCGTCCTCCTTGAGGTGGCCCCCGGTGTCCACGCGGTTTACGCGAAGAACTCGATCGGCGCCGTCCTCGACGACGACGAGTACAACCGCATCGTGCACGGCACCGAGGACGACCTGAACGAGGACGCCCCCGTCGTTCCTGACGACGCCTCCTCCCTGACCGAGACCGACGAGCCCGCCGACGCTTCCGACGACTCGCCCATCGACCTCGGCAAGAAGGACGCGGCCGCCGAGGCCGACGAAGCGCAGCCGAAGAAGACCGACGGCGAGTCCGACGCGAAGTAGCCACGACCGGGGACCGCGGTGCGCGCCGCTCGCGTGCCGCGGTCCCCGGATCACGTGGTACTTCACGCCGAGTCTCGACACCACTTCATGGCCGCCCGCCCGGGACCTCCTCGCACGGTAAGGGGGCAGACCGGATGTCGGGCGGTTGGACAGGGAGAACGAGAAGGTGGCAGCACCGAAGAAGGGCCGAAGGCAGAGCGCGCCGGGCAAGCCGGGCCGCTCACTGGTCTTCATCTTGATCGCCCTCGTGGCGCTCACCGGGGGAATGTTCCTCTCCGGGCACACCACGCCGCGCCTCGGCATCGACCTCGCCGGTGGTACGAGCATCACGCTCGAGGCGAAGAACGAGCCGGGCCAGAAGAACGCGATCAACCCGACCAACATGAACACCGCGGTTGACATCATCAACAACCGCGTCAACGGTCTGGGCGTCTCCGAGGCCGAGGTTCAGACCCAGGGCGACAAGAACATCATCGTCAACATCCCCAAGGGGACGAACGAGAAGCAGGCGCGCGAGCAGGTCGGTACGACCGCTCAGCTCTTCTTCCGCCCGGTGATCACGCAGGCCCCTGGTGAGCCGACGCCCCAGCCGTCCGACAGCGCCTCGACCGGCGCCGACAAGGACAAGGGCAAGAAGGACGAGAAGGACAAGGCCACCGACAAGGCGACCTCTCCGACCTCCACCCCGACCTCCCAGGGCCGTGCCGTCAGCGACGCCCTGAAGGACGCCCCGACGCCGCCCGCCTCGGACAAGGACAAGGACGGGAAGAAGGACCCCACCCCGTCCGCCGACCCGGCCACGGCCAAGCTGCAGGAGAAGTTCACCAAGCTCGACTGCACGGACAAGAAGGCCCGCGTCGCCGCGGGCCAGGGCGTCAAGCCGTCCGAGCCGACCGTCGCCTGTGGCAAGAGCCCCGACGGCAAGACCTGGGACAAGTTCGTCCTCGGCCCCGCCGAGGTCAACGGCAAGGACGTCGGCAAGGCGCAGGCGACCATCAACCAGAACTCCGGTGCCTGGGTCGTCAACATGACCTTCACCAAGGGCGGCTCGAAGAAGTTCGCGAAGGTCACCAGCAAGCTCTCGCAGCAGCAGCCCCCGCAGAACCAGTTCGCGATCGTCCTGGACGGCGACGTCGTCTCGGCCCCCAGCGTCAACACGACCCTGAGCGCCAACGCCGAGATCTCCGGCAGCTTCGATCAGGAGTCCGCCAAGGACCTGGCGAACGTCCTTTCGTACGGCGCCCTGCCGCTCACCTTCCACGAGCAGAGCGTCACCACGGTCAGCCCGGCGCTCGGTGGCGAGCAGCTCAAGGCGGGTCTGATCGCCGGTGCCATCGGCCTCGCCCTGGTCATCATCTACCTGGTGGTCTACTACCGCGGCCTGTCGCTCATCGCCATCGCGAGCCTCCTGGTCTCCGCGGCGCTGACGTACGCGATCATGACGCTGCTCGGCCCGACGATTAAGTTCGCGCTCAACCTGCCAGCGGTGTGTGGTGCGATCGTTGCCATCGGTATCACCGCGGACTCGTTCATCGTGTTCTTCGAACGCGTACGGGACGAGGTCCGCGAGGGACGCACGCTGCGCCCCGCCGTCGAGAGGGCCTGGCCGCGCGCCCGGCGCACCATCCTGGTCTCCGACTTCGTCTCGTTCCTCGCCGCCGCGGTGCTCTTCGTGGTCACGGTCGGCAAGGTGCAGGGCTTCGCGTTCACGCTCGGTCTGACCACCCTGCTCGACGTCGTCGTGGTGTTCTTCTTCACCAAGCCGCTGATGACGCTCATGGCCCGCAAGAAGTTCTTCGCGAACGGCCACAAGTGGTCCGGACTCGACCCGAAGCGGCTCGGCGCCAAGCCGCCGCTGCGCAGGTCCCGCACCGCCTCCGCCCCCGTCGACCCGAAGGAGGCGTGAGATGTCGAAGCTCGGCAATCTCGGCGCCAGGCTCTACCGCGGTGAGGTCGGCTACGACTTCGTCGGCAAGCGCAAGATCTGGTACGCCGTCTCGATCCTGATCACCATCACGGCCATCGTCGGCCTCGCGGTGCGCGGTCTGAACATGGGCATCGAGTTCGAGGGCGGTGCCGTCTTCAACACCCCGAAGACGAGCGCCTCGGTCGCCAAGGCCGAGGAGTCCGCCGAAAAGGCCTCGGGCCACGACGCGATCGTCCAGAAGCTGGGTGACGACAAGCTCCGCATCCAGATCGCGGGCGTCGACATCAAGAAGTCCGACCAGATCAAGAAGTCGCTGGCCGCCGATCTCGACGTCAAGGCCGAGGACATCGACGCCGACCTGGTCGGCCCCAGCTGGGGCGAGCAGATCGCCAACAAGGCCTGGCAGGGCCTGGCGATCTTCATGGTCCTCGTGGTGATCTACCTGGCCATCGCCTTCGAGTGGCGCATGGCCATCGCGGCACTGATCGCGCTGATCCATGACATCACGATCACCGTGGGCGTGTACGCCCTGGTCGGCTTCGAGGTCACGCCGGGTACGGTGATCGGTCTGCTGACCATTCTCGGTTACTCGCTCTACGACACGGTCGTGGTCTTCGACAGCTTGAAGGAGCAGTCGAAGGACATCACCAAGCAGACCAGGCAGACCTACAGCGAACTCGCCAACAAGAGCATCAACGGCACCCTGGTGCGCTCCATCAACACCACGGTCGTCGCGCTGCTCCCGGTGGCGGGCCTGCTCTTCATCGGTGGTGGTGTCCTGGGCGCGGGCATGCTCAACGACATCTCGCTCTCGCTGTTCGTCGGCCTCGCGGCCGGTGCGTACTCCTCGATCTTCATCGCCACGCCGCTCGTCGCCGACTTCAAGGAGCGCGAGCCGCAGATGAAGGCCCTCAAGAAGCGGGTGCTCGCCAAGCGCGCGGCGGCCGCGGCCAAGGGCGAGTCGGCCGAGGCCCCCGAGCGGGAGGCCGACGAGGCGGACGACGTCGAGGACGGCCCGGATGACGCCGCCCCGGCGGTGGTCGGCCCGCGCACGCAGCCCGCTTCGCGCAACCGCGGCCGGGGCCGTCCCTCGGGGAAGCGCCGATGACCGAGCTGGCAGGCGTCACGGAGCTGCTGCTCAGCCGTATCCGTGACGTCCCGGACTACCCGAAGCCGGGCGTGATGTTCAAGGACATCACCCCGCTCCTGGCGGATCCCGAGGCGTTCGCCGCGCTGACGGACACGCTGGCCGACCTCAGCGTTCGGCAGGGCGCCACGAAGATCGTCGGCCTGGAGGCCCGCGGCTTCATCCTCGGCGCCCCCGTCGCGCTCCGCGCGGGGCTCGGCTTCATCCCCGTACGCAAGGCGGGCAAGCTCCCCGGAGCGACGCTCAAGCAGCGCTACGACCTGGAGTACGGCAGCGCCGAGATCGAGGTGCACGCCGAGGACCTGGCCGCGGGTGACCGCGTCATGGTCATCGACGACGTCCTCGCCACCGGCGGTACCGCCGGGGCCTCGCTCGACCTCATCCGTCGCGCGGGCGCCGAGGTGGCAGGCGTCGCGGTCCTCATGGAACTCGGCTTCCTCGACGGTCGGCAGAAGCTGGAGCGCGCCCTGGACGGGGCGCCGCTGGAGGCTCTCATCACTGTCTGACCACCGCCTGACCGCCGTCTCCGGACGGCTCGCAGGACGCCACGAAGGGCGCTCCGGCTTCGGCCGGGGCGCCCTTCGTGCTGGTCGGGGAGGGCATGCCGCCGGGCGGCACGAGGCGGTCGAGGGACCGGCCGGATCCCGCCACGGATGCGTGTGCCGCGCCGAGGCGGACCGTCCGACGGACGGGACGCGGTGGACGGGGGGCGCCCGAGGGGCCAGAGTGTCGGGGTCGGGGGAATCCGGGGGCGACCCCTCGTGTTTCTCCAGTACAGAGCTGTCTCATCGGCCGAAGGCGAGCCGGAGGCCCAGGATCGATACCATGGGCTCTTCGGGGCCTGTCCGAGGGACCCCGATCGCGCACAGGGAGCGCTCTTGCCAGACGAGTCCCAGCCACTCACCGCCGCCAAGGCCGCCCAGCAGGCTCAGCAGGCCTCGGCGGGCTCCGCCGCGCCCGCGAAGAAGGCAGAAGGCACGCAGGGCGGCACGTCCGCGCAGCGCGCCAAGGGAGAGGTCTCTCGGGGCGACAAACCGGCCGAGCAGCCCCGTCCGAAGCCGCCCGCCGACCATCACCCGACGGCTCCCGCGATCCGCCCCGCGACGGGCCAGCCCGCGCGCTCCGGTTCCTCCAACCGCGTCCGTGCCCGCCTCGCCCGCCTCGGCGTCCAGCGCTCCAACCCGTACAACCCGGTCCTGGAGCCCCTGCTGCGGATAGTGCGCAGCAACGACCCGAAGATCGAGACGTCCACGCTCCGCCAGATCGAGCGCGCCTACCAGGTCGCCGAGCGCTGGCACCGCGGCCAGAAGCGCAAGAGCGGCGACCCGTACATCACGCACCCGCTCGCGGTCACCACGATCCTCGCCGAGCTCGGCATGGACCCGGCGACGCTCATGGCCGGTCTGCTGCACGACACCGTCGAGGACACCGAGTACGGACTCGACACCCTCAAGCGCGACTTCGGCGACCAGGTCGCCCTGCTCGTCGACGGCGTCACCAAGCTCGACAAGGTCAAGTTCGGCGAGGCCGCCCAGGCCGAGACCGTGCGCAAGATGGTCGTCGCCATGGCCAAGGACCCCCGCGTCCTGGTCATCAAGCTCGCCGACCGCCTGCACAACATGCGCACCATGCGCTACCTCAAGCGCGAGAAGCAGGAGAAGAAGGCGCGCGAGACCCTGGAGATCTACGCGCCGCTCGCCCACCGCCTGGGCATGAACACCATCAAGTGGGAGCTGGAGGACCTCGCCTTCGCGATCCTCTACCCCAAGATGTACGACGAGATCGTGCGCCTGGTCGCCGAGCGCGCCCCCAAGCGCGACGAGTACCTGGCCATAGTGACCGACGAGGTCCAGGCCGACCTGCGCGCCGCCCGCATCAAGGCCACCGTCACCGGACGCCCGAAGCACTACTACAGCGTCTACCAGAAGATGATCGTGCGGGGCCGCGACTTCGCCGAGATCTACGACCTGGTGGGCATCCGCGTCCTCGTCGACACGGTCCGCGACTGCTACGCGGCACTGGGCACCGTCCACGCCCGCTGGAACCCGGTTCCTGGGCGGTTCAAGGACTACATCGCGATGCCCAAGTTCAACATGTACCAGTCGCTGCACACGACGGTGATCGGCCCCAACGGCAAGCCCGTCGAGCTCCAGATCCGTACGTTCGACATGCACCGCCGCGCCGAGTACGGCATCGCCGCGCACTGGAAGTACAAGCAGGAGGCCGTGGCCGGTGCCTCCAAGGTGCGCACCGACGTACCGAAGAAGGCCGGTGGCAAGGACGACCACCTCAACGACATGGCGTGGCTGCGCCAGTTGCTCGACTGGCAGAAGGAGACCGAGGACCCCAGCGAGTTCCTGGAGTCGCTCCGCTTCGACCTCTCGCGCAACGAGGTCTTCGTCTTCACGCCGAAGGGCGACGTCATAGCGCTCCCCGCGGGCGCCACCCCCGTCGACTTCTCGTACGCGGTGCACACCGAGGTCGGCCACCGCACCATAGGAGCGCGGGTCAACGGACGGCTCGTGCCGCTCGAATCGACCCTGGACAACGGCGACTTGGTGGAGGTCTTCACCTCCAAGGCCGCGGGCGCGGGACCCTCGCGCGACTGGCTCGGCTTCGTCAAGTCGCCCCGGGCGCGCAACAAGATCCGCGCGTGGTTCTCCAAGGAGCGCCGCGACGAGGCCATCGAGCAGGGCAAGGACGCCATCGCGCGCGCCATGCGCAAGCAGAACCTGCCGATCCAGCGGATCCTGACGGGCGACTCGCTCGTGACCCTCGCGCACGAGATGCGCTACCCGGACATCTCCTCGCTGTACGCGGCGATCGGCGAGGGTCACGTCACCGCGCAGTCCGTCGTGCAGAAGCTCGTCCAGGCGCTCGGCGGCGAGGAGGCCGCCAACGAGGACATCGCCGAGAGCGCGCCGCCCGCGCGCGGCCGCAGCAAGCGCCGTGCCAACGCCGACCCCGGTGTCGTCGTCAAGGGCGTCGAGGACGTGTGGGTCAAGCTGGCGCGGTGCTGTACGCCCGTGCCGGGCGACCCCATCATCGGCTTCGTCACGCGCGGCAGTGGCGTATCGGTTCACCGCAGCGACTGCGTGAACGTCGACTCGCTCTCGCGCGAGCCCGAGCGGATCCTGGAGGTCGAGTGGGCGCCCACCCAGTCCTCGGTCTTCCTGGTCGCCATCCAGGTCGAGGCCCTCGACCGCTCGCGCCTCCTGTCGGACGTCACGCGCATCCTCTCGGACCAGCACGTGAACATCCTGTCGGCGGCCGTACAGACCTCGCGCGACCGCGTCGCCACCTCCCGCTTCACCTTCGAGATGGGCGACCCCAAGCACCTGGGGCACGTCCTCAAGGCGGTCAGGGGCGTGGAGGGCGTCTACGACGTGTACCGGGTGACGTCGGCACGCCGACCGTAGAGACGGCTGCTACGTAGGAGAGACGGCCACTACGTAGAGGGGCTCCCGCACATGATGTGTGGGAGCCCCTCTACGTAGACAGCGAGAACGCCTGCGGCCGAAGACTCAGCCGCCGAACTCGTGCAGACCCTTCAGGGCCTGGTCGAGGAGGGCCTGGCGGCCGTCGAGCTCGCGCTGGAGCTTGTCGGCCTTCGAGGTGTTGCCCGCGGCGCGAGCGGTCTCGATCTGGCCCTGGAGCTTGTCCACGGCGGCCTGCAGCTGACCGGTGAGACCCTCGGCACGCGCGCGTGCCTCCGGGTTCGTGCGGCGCCACTCGGCTTCCTCGGACTCCTGAAGCGCCCGCTCGACCGCGTGCATCCGGCCCTCGACCTTGGGCCGCGCGTCACGCGGCACGTGGCCGATGGCCTCCCAGCGCTCGTTGATGGAGCGGAACGCGGCACGGGCCGCCTTCAGGTCCGTCACCGGGACGAGCTTCTCGGCCTCGTCCGCCAGCTCCTCCTTGAGCTTCAGGTTCTCGCCCTGCTCGGCGTCGCGCTCCGCGAAGACCGCGCTGCGCGCCGCGAAGAACACGTCCTGGGCGCCGCGGAAGCGGTTCCACAGGTCGTCCTCGTGCTCGCGCTGTGCGCGGCCCGCCGCCTTCCAGTCGGTCATCAGGTCGCGGTACCGGGCGGCCGTCGGACCCCAGTCCGTCGAACCCGACAGCGCCTCGGCCTCGGCGACCAGCTTCTCCTTGGCCTTGCGGGCGTCCTCGCGCTGGGCGTCCAGCGACGCGAAGTGCGCCTTGCGGCGCTTGGAGAACGCCGAGCGGGCGTGCGAGAAGCGGTGCCACAGCTCGTCGTCCGACTTGCGGTCGAGCCGCGGCAGGCCCTTCCAGGTGTCGACCAGGGCGCGCAGCCGCTCGCCCGCCGCCCGCCACTGCTCGCTCTGGGCCAGCTCCTCGGCCTCCACGACCAGGGCTTCCTTGGCGTGCCGCGCCTCGTCGGACTGCTTGGCCTTCTGGACCTTGCGCTCCTCGCGCCGCGCCTCGACGCTCTCCACGAGCTTGTCGAGCCGCTTGCCCAGGGCGTCCAGATCGCCGACCGCGTGCGCCTCGACGACCTGCTGGCGCAGGTGGTCGATGGCGGTCATGGCGTCCTTGGCCGACAGGTCGGTCGTCTTCACCCGGCGCTCGAGAAGTCCGATCTCGACGACCAGACCGTCGTACTTGCGCTCGAAATAGGCGAGGGCCTCGTCAGGAGATCCTGCCTGCCACGAACCGACCACTCGCTCGCTGCCGTCGGCCGTACGCACGTACACGGTCCCCGTCTCGTCGACGCGGCCCCACGGGTCGCTGCTCACAGCGCCTCCTCCACATGATGCCTGCGCAGGGCCTCGGGGCCCCCGGCATCGTCCACAGTTTCGTCACCGCCAACATAGGCGACCGGCGGGGCGGCTGTCCGCATCCCGCACGACCGAAGTTTGCCTGGCGGCGCTCAGGATTTCGTCACGGTCGCCTTGTCGATGACGACCGTCGCGTTCGGGGCGCCGTCGCCCTGGCCGCTGCTCTCCCCGGCGGCGGCGATCTTCTTGAGCACCTTCATGCCGGATTCGGAAATGGTCCCGAACGGTGTGTAGTCGGGCGGGAGCTGACTGTCCTGGTAGACCAGGAAGAACTGGCTGCCGCCGGTGTCGCGGCCCGTCTTCTTCGCGGCGTTGTACTGGTTCGCCATGGCGACCGTGCCCGCCGGATACACCTTCCCCTTCAGGCGCTTGTCCTTCAGGTTCTCGTCGGGGATCGAGTAGCCGGGGCCGCCCTCGCCGGTGCCCTTGGGGTCGCCGCACTGCAGGACGTAGATGCCGCCGGTGGTGAGCCGGTGGCACTTGGTGTGGTCGAGGTAGCCCTTGTTCACCAGGAAGTTGAACGAGTTGACCGTGTGCGGGGCCTTGGCGGCGTCCAGGTCGAGGCCGATGTCGCCGCACGTCGTCTTCAGGTCCATCGCGTAGTCGGCCGACTTGTCGATGGTGAGCGCGGGCTCCTTCTTGAAGCTCAGCGGCTTCACCTTGCCCGGGGCCGCCTTCGCGCACGGGTCCTTCGGCGGCGTGCTGCTGGGCTCCGCGTTCGCGCCGTCCTTCGTGTCGTCACCGTCGAAGGCGCCCGCCGCGTACGACACCGCGCCGCCCGCCACGACCACCGCGAGGGCCCCCGCGAGCACCGCGTTGCGCATCCGCGCCCTGCGGCGCGCGGCCTCGCGGCGCTGCTGCTGGCGCAGCGCCTTCTCCCGGGCGAGCTGCTTGCGGCGCTGTTCCTGGCTGACCACCGGCTCTTCTCCCCTTCTCCCGCGCACGTCTCCCCATGCGCTGCGTAGTGCCCCGTACCGTATATGGGTTACCTGTGGAATCGGCAGCGCCGGTAGGCTCTGATCTGCCGCGTTCTCCCGCCGGGGGCCGTGGCGCCGCCAGCCGGACGACGAACGAAGGACGATCGTGCTCATTGCCGGGTTCCCCGCCGGGGCCTGGGGCACCAACTGCTACCTGGTCGCCCCCGCCGCAGGCGAGGAGTGCGTGATCATCGACCCGGGCCACCAGGCCGCCCAGGGAGTCGAGGACGCACTCAAGAAGCATCGGCTCAAGCCCGTCGCGGTCATCCTCACCCACGGCCACATCGACCACGTCGCCTCGGTCGTCCCGGTGTGCGGGGCGCACGACGTCCCCGCGTGGATCCACCCCCGCGACCGGTACATGCTGAGCGACCCCGAGAAGGCGCTCGGCCGCTCCATCGGGATGCCGCTGATGGGCGAGCTGACGGTGGGGGAGCCCGACGACATGCGGGAGCTGACCGACGGCGCGGACCTGAAGCTCGCGGGCCTCGACTTCTCCGTCGCGCACGCGCCGGGCCATACGAAGGGGTCGGTGACCTTCCAGATGCCCGAGACCCAGGAAGTCCCCTCGGTCTTCTTCTCGGGCGATCTGCTCTTCGCCGGCTCCATCGGACGCACCGACCTGCCCGGCGGCAGCCACCCCGAGATCCTCGAATCGCTGGCCCGCGTGTGCCTGCCGCTCGACGACTCGACCGTGGTCCTGTCAGGGCACGGTCCCCAGACATCCATCGGCCAGGAGCGCGCCACCAATCCGTATCTGCGGCAGGTGGCCGCCGGCCTGGGCGCGGACGAGACGTCCGCCCCGCGACGAGGAATGTGACGAGAGAACACCGTGAGCACCTTCAAGGCCCCCAAGGGCACCTACGACCTGCTTCCGCCGGACTCCGCGAAGTACCTGGCGGTGCGCGAGGCGATCGCGGCCCCGCTGCGCAACTCGGGCTACGGCTACATCGAGACGCCCGGATTTGAGAACGTCGAGCTGTTCTCGCGCGGCGTCGGCGAGTCCACGGACATCGTCTCCAAGGAGATGTACGCCTTCGAGACCAAGGGCGGTGACCAGCTCGCGCTGCGCCCCGAGGGCACGGCGTCCGTGCTGCGCGCCGCGCTCGAGGGCAACCTGCACAAGGCGGGCAACCTCCCGGTCAAGCTCTGGTACTCGGGCTCCTACTACCGCTACGAGCGTCCCCAGAAGGGCCGGTACAGGCACTTCTCCCAGGTGGGCGCCGAGGCGATCGGTGCCGAGGACCCGGCGCTCGACGCCGAGCTGATCATCCTGGCCGACCAGGCGTACCGCACCCTCGGACTGCGGAACTTCCGCATCCTGCTCAACTCGCTCGGCGACAAGGAGTGCCGCCCCGTCTACCGCGCCGCGCTGCAGGACTTCCTGCGCGGGCTCGACCTGGACGAGGAGACACGTCGACGTATCGACATCAATCCGCTGCGGGTCCTCGACGACAAGCGGGCCGACGTCCAGAAGCAGCTGGTGGGCGCGCCCTCGCTGCGCGACTACCTGTGCGACGCCTGCAAGGCGTACCACGAGCAGGTTCGCGAGCTGGTCACGGCGGCGGGCGTCGTCTTCGAGGACGACGAGAAGCTGGTCCGCGGCCTGGACTACTACACCCGCACCACCTTCGAGTTCGTCCACGACGGCCTCGGTTCGCAGTCCGCGGTCGGCGGCGGCGGCCGGTACGACGGCCTGTCCGAGATGATCGGCGGCCCCTCGCTGCCCTCGGTCGGCTGGGCCCTCGGCGTGGACCGCACGGTGCTCGCCCTGGAGGCGGAGGGCGTCGAGCTCGACATCCCCGCGGCCACCAGCGTGTTCGCGGTGCCGCTCGGCGAGGAGGCGCGCCGCGTCCTGTTCGCCAAGGTGACGGAGCTGCGCAAGGCCGGTGTCGCGGCGGACTTCTCGTACGGCGGCAAGGGCCTCAAGGGAGCGATGAAGAACGCCAACCGCTCGGGCGCGCGCTTCACCGTCGTCGCGGGCGAGCGCGACCTCGACGAGGGCGTCGTCCAGCTCAAGGACATGGAGTCCGGGGAGCAGGAGGCGGTGGCGGTGGACGAGATCGTGGCCAAGCTGACGGCCGAGCTCGGCAAGTAGGACGAGGCAGAGCCCCTCCGACGATTGAGGAGCGGGGTCCGGGGCAGCGCCCCGGGACCTCGCCCCCCGGCGGAGGGGCTCAGCCGTCGCGCCGGTCCTTCCACCGGAACGTCAGCAGACACAGCACCAGTCCTCCGACGCACCAGGCGCCGAGCACCAGGGCGGTCTTCCCGTACTCCCAGCTCCCCGCCTGTTCGAGCACGCGCGCGGAGTCCGGCAGGAACACCCCGCGAAAACCCTGGCACATCCACTTCAGGGGGAAGAGGGCGCCGATCGTCAGCATCCAGTCCGGAATGGTGTCGATGGCGATGTACACGCCGGAGATGAACTGCAGCACCAGGAACGGCAGGATGACCACCGAGCTGGCGCTCCGCCCCGACTTCGGGACGCTGCTGATCGCGATGCCGAGCAGCGCGCAGCCGGTGAGTCCCAGGACGAAGATCCAGCCGAAGGTCAGCCAGTCGCCCGCGCGCGTGGGCAGGTCGACGTCGAAGAGGGTGACGCCGACGATCAGCAGGAGCGCCGTCTCCAGGAGTCCGGTGACCAGGACCAGCCAGATCTTCCCCAGGAAGTACGCGGCCGGGGGCATCGGCGTCCCGCGCAGCCTGCGCAGGACCTTCTCGTCCCGCTCGATCGCGATCGAGATGCCGAGGGACTGGAAGCTCGTCGACATGATGCCCGCGGCGATCATCGCGGCGACGTAGAGCTGGGACGCGGTGATGCCCGCGCCCTCCACGTCGTCGCTGAAGATCGACGCGAAGAGGAAGAGGAAGACGACGGGGAAGGCGAAGGTGAAGACGACCTGTTCGCGCTGGCGGAAGAACTGCCGCAGTTCCAGGACGCCTTGATGCAGGCCGAGCCCCCAGGCGCCGGGCAGCCGGTCGGTGGCGGCGCTCCGGGAGCGCGTTCCCTCCGTGCCGGTCGTGGTCATCGCCCGTCCTCCTGTCCGGTCAGCCGGAGGTAGACGTCCTCCAGTGTGGGTCGGCGGATCCGCAGGTCGGGGATCTCCCCGTCGAAGGCGCCGAGGAGCCCGGCGACCGTGCGGGTCGGGGTCGCGGTGCGCTCCTGGCGCGCGGTGCCGTCCGCCGCGGTCCACTCGACGGTGGCCTCGGTGCCGTACCGCCTGCGCAGCTCCGCGGGCTCGCCCCGCGCCACCACCCGCCCCTCGGCGATCACCGCGAGCCGGTGCGCGAGCGCCTCGGCCTCCTCCAGGTAGTGCGTGGTGAGCACGATGGTCGTGCCCTCGTCGGCGAGCGTCCGGATCAGGGCCCAGAACTGCCGCCTGGCCGCCGGGTCGAAGCCGGTCGTCGGCTCGTCCAGGAGCAGCAGCTCGGGTCCGCCGATCACGCCGAGCGCCACGTCGAGTCGCCGCCGCTGGCCGCCCGAGAGCGCCTTGATCCGACTCGTCGCCTTCTCCGCCAGGCCCACGAGCGCGATCACTTCGTCGGGGTCGCGCGGCCGCGGGTAGTAGCGCGCGAAGTGCCGCACCGTCTCGGCCACCGTCAACTCGGCGGGCGCGGACTCGTCCTGCCACACGATCCCGACGCGCGAGCGCCAGGCCCGCCCCGCCGTGCCGGGGTCGGCGCCGAGCACGGTGACGTCGCCGCCGTCCCTGGCCCTGTTGCCCTGGAGGATCTCCACCGTGGTGCTCTTGCCCGCGCCGTTGGGGCCGAGGATCCCGAAGACCTCGCCCGGCTCGATCCGCAGGTCCACCCCGTCGACGGCCGTGACGTCGCCGTACCGCTTGCGCAGTCCCCGTACGTCGACCGCGAGTTCGTGCCCGTATGCGCTCATGCGGTCGAGTCTCGCCGCGGAACGAACGCCTCGGGACCTCCGTGCGTACTTCCTTATGTCCATCGAACGGTGGACACACACGCGCGTACGGCACAATGTCGGTGCCCGCGGCCACCACAAGCGACGGAACGGCGTGATGAGCAAAACGATGTCAGCGAAGGACGACGCCCTGGACGACCAGGAGACGCGGCACGCTCCGGGTTCCGTCGGCGGCAGCCGCGCGTTCGCCCTGCTCCTGGTGATCACGGGCGCGGCCGGTGTGCTCGCCTCCTGGATCATCACCCTGGACAAGTTCGAGCTCCTGAAGGACCCGAACTTCCAGCCGGGTTGCAGCATCAACCCCGTGGTCGCCTGCGGCAGCATCATGAAGAGCGAGCAGGCCGAGGCCTTCGGGTTCCCCAACCCGATGCTGGGCCTCGTCACCTACGGCATCGTGATCTGCGTCGGCATGAGCCTGCTCGCCGGGGCCCGCTTCCCGCGTTGGTACTGGCTCACCTTCAACGCGGGCACGCTCTTCGGTGTCGGATTCTGCACCTGGCTGATGATCCAGTCGCTGTACGAGATCAACGCGCTCTGCCTCTGGTGCTGCCTGGCCTGGGTCGCCACGCTCCTGATGTTCTGGTACGTCACGTCCTTCACCATCCGCAAGGGTTTCCTGCCCGCGCCGGGCTGGGCCAAGAGCTTCCTCACGGACTTCACCTGGGCGCTCCCCGTGATGCACATCGGCGTCATCGCGATGCTGATCCTGACCCGCTGGGGCGCCGACCTCTGGGCCTGACCAGGGCCTGATCCGGTCCTGGCGGGATTGTCAGTGGCGTGGCATAGGGTTCTTGACGTGGAGCCCGACCTGTTCACCGCCGCAGCCGAAGACCGCCAGGAGAAGGACCCGTCCAGTAGTCCCCTGGCCGTCCGGATGCGCCCCCGCACCCTCGACGAAGTCGTCGGCCAGCAGCACCTGCTGAAGCCGGGCTCACCCCTGCGCCGCCTGGTGGGCGAGGGCGGGGGAGGGCCCGCGGGGCCGTCGTCGGTCTTCCTGTGGGGCCCGCCGGGCATCGGCAAGACGACCCTGGCGTACGTGGTGTCCAAGGCGACGAACAAGCGCTTCGTCGAGCTCTCCGCGATCACCGCGGGCGTCAAGGAAGTGCGCGCGGTCATCGACGGCGCCCGCAGGGCGATGGGCGGTCACGGCAAGGAGACCGTCCTCTTCCTCGACGAGATCCACCGCTTCAGCAAGGCCCAGCAGGACTCCCTGCTGCCCGCCGTCGAGAACCGCTGGGTGACGCTGATCGCGGCCACCACCGAGAATCCGTACTTCTCGATCATCTCGCCGCTCCTGTCCCGCTCCCTGCTGCTCACGCTCGAACCGCTCACCGACGACGACCTGCGCGGCCTGCTGCGCCGGGCGCTCGTCGACGAGCGGGGCCTCGGCGGCGCCGTCGAGCTGCCCGAGGAAGCCGAGGAGCACCTGCTGCGCATCGCGGGCGGCGACGCCCGGCGCGCGCTGACCGCCCTGGAGGCGGGCGCGGGCTCGGCCCTGGCCAAGGGCGAGAAGGAGATCACCCTCCAGACCCTGGAGGAGTCGGTCGACCGCGCCGCCGTGAAGTACGACAGGGACGGCGACCAGCACTACGACGTCGCGAGCGCCCTCATCAAGTCCATCCGCGGCTCGGACGTGGACGCGGCCCTGCACTATCTGGCCCGCATGATCGAGGCGGGCGAGGACCCCCGCTTCATCGCCCGGCGCCTGATGATCTCCGCCAGCGAGGACATCGGCCTCGCCGACCCCACCGCGCTGCCGACCGCGGTCGCCGCCGCCCAGGCCGTCGCGATGATCGGCTTCCCGGAGGCCGCGCTCACCCTCAGCCACGCCACGATCGCCCTCGCGCTCGCCCCCAAGTCGAACGCCGCGACGATCGCGATCCAGCAGGCCCAGGCGGACGTCCGAGGCGGTCTCGCCGGACCCGTCCCGCCCCACCTGCGCGACGGCCACTACAAGGGCGCGGCCAAGCTCGGCCACGCCCAGGGGTACGTGTACCCGCACGACGTGCCCGGCGGCATCGCCACCCAGCAGTACGCGCCCGACGCCATCGAGGGCAAGCGGTACTACCAACCCACTCGGTACGGTGCGGAGGCCCGTTACGCGGATGTGGTCGAGCGGGTCCGTGCGCGGCTCAAGGGCGAGAAGACCGAGAGCTAGGCGCTCTACCTCTGCGGGGCACCTGGCCTCTGCGCCTGCGGGCGCGTCGTGGCTGGTCGCGCAGTTCCCCGCGCCCCTTTGGGCGCGGCCGCCTACGCTCGGCGTCATGGGCAGAGCCGCCGGATCCGGTGTAAGGGCGGTGCTCGTCCTGGCCGCTGTGGTCACGGCCTGTACGCCGCCGCAGCTGGACCGCGCGGACGCCCGCCGCACGACGCGTCCTCCTACGAAGGCCCCCCTCACGAGCCCCGGCTTCCCGCCCACCGCGGGCGTCGCCCGTGAGCAGCTCGCCCGTCTCACCGTCGCCTGGGGCAAGAACTGGCAGACGTACAAGCGCTCCGAGTTCGGCGACGGCTGGTCCGACGACACCGACGCCCCCGGCGGGCGCAACGGCTGCGACACCCGCGACGACGTGCTGCGGCGCGACCTGAAGGACCTCCGCGAGGGCGACCGCAACCCCTGCGTCGTCCTCTCAGGGACGCTGAAGGACCCCTACACCGGCAAGGCACTGCCCTACTCCTACCGCAGGGCCTCCCAGATCCAGACCGACCACGTCGTCGCGCTCGGCGCCGCCTGGCGGGCGGGTGCCTGGGCCTGGACCCCGGAGCGGCGCCTCACCTACGCCAACGACCTGGACGTCCTGCTCGCCGCCGACAAGGACACGAACCACGTCAAGAGCAGCCAGACCCCCGACAAGTGGAAGCCGCCCCGCAAGGAATACTGGTGCGAGTACGGGCGCCGCTGGACCGGGATCAAGGCCAAGTACGAGCTGACGGTCACCGCCCCCGAGAAGCTGGCCCTCCAGGACCTCCTCGCCACCTGCGGCTGAGGCACCCTCCGCCACCCGGTACACTGGCCCGAGCGCTGCGTCCCGTGTCCGGTCCTGTACCGGCATCACCAGAACGGGACATTCAGCCGGAGCCCCGCACCGCAAGGCGACGGGGATCCAGGAGCGTCGCGCACCGTCGAAGGTGTCGCGGGCAGCCCACCACCATCCCGGATCCCGGGAAGCGGTCGGTGGGCCACTCGCGTGCTGCACGTATGTGCCCAGACCAGGGAGCGGCTGCCCGCCGGATCACGCATCACCCGATCCGATGGGTTTCCCCGGCTGCGGATTGCGACCTCCCCTAACCCTGGTGAAGCCGATTTCACAGAGAACAGAGAGGTTGGTTCATGCCGAACCAGTCCCGCCCCAAGGTCAAGAAGTCGCGTGCCCTCGGCATCGCGCTGACCCCGAAGGCCGTCAAGTACTTCGAGGCCCGCCCCTACCCGCCGGGCGAGCACGGCCGTGGGCGCAAGCAGAACTCGGACTACAAGGTCCGTCTGCTCGAGAAGCAGCGTCTGCGCGCGCAGTACGACCTGTCCGAGCGCCAGCTCGTCCGTGCCTACGAGCGTGCGTCCAAGACGCAGCTCAAGACCGGTGAGGCCCTGGTCATCGAGCTGGAGCGTCGTCTCGACGCCCTGGTTCTGCGTTCGGGCATCGCCCGCACGATCTACCAGGCCCGCCAGATGGTCGTGCACGGCCACATCGAGGTCAACGGCGGCAAGGTCGACAAGCCGTCGTTCCGCGTCCGTCCCGACGACGTCGTGATGGTCCGCGAGCGCAGCCGCGAGAAGCCGCTGTTCCAGGTCGCGCGTGAGGGTGGCTTCGCCCCCGACGGCGAGACCCCGCGCTACCTCCAGGTGAACCTGAAGGCCCTGGCCTTCCGCCTGGACCGCGACCCGAACCGCAAGGAGATCCCCGTGATCTGCGACGAGCAGCTCGTCGTCGAGTACTACGCCCGCTGACCCGGACGTAGCTCTCCCTGCTTCAGCCCGTCGCCTCCCCGCCCTTCCTGGCGGGGCGGGCGGCGGGTTCGCTCGTTCCTGGGGTCGGTCCCCGCGCCGTCGTCGGCGCGCAGCGCCCGCGCCACCGCCGCGTCCAGGCCCAGCTCCGCGCCCGCCCGCAGGCACTCCTCGTACCGCTCGTCGCCCAGCGCCTCGCGGGCCTGCTCCTCGCACGCCGCGTGCGGCCCGCCGAAATGGCCGGAGCCGAACAGCGGCAGACCCACCGACGGCCAGATGCCCGCCGCCGCGCCCTGGAGCACCGCCGCCTCCGCCGGATCGCCCTCCGCCGCCGTGAACAGCGCGAGCAGCTCCAGGGACAGGACCGCGCCGAGCAGATCGTGGAAGCGGTGGTCCAGGTCGAGGGACTGGGCGAGCAGCTCACGGGCCGCGTCGGCCTCGCCGCGCGTCCAGGCCGCGTAGCCGAGGACGTAGAGGGCGTAGGCGAGGGTCCAACTCTCGCCGTGGTCCTCGCAGACCCGGCGTACGTCCTCGCAGAGCTCCACCGCGGTGGCGAGCTCACCGCCGAAGGCCAGCGCCATGGCCAGCTCGACCTGGCCCATCAGGACGTTGCTGTTGAGCTCGCCGATCTCGCGATAGCGCTCCAGCGCCGAGCGCAGCAGCGTTTCCGCACGCGAGATGTCGTCCGAGACCAGGGCGAGACAGCCGATGCGGTGCTCGGCGTAGGCGGCAGCGGCGGCGCTGCCGGTGCGCTCCGCCTCGTCACGGCACTCGTGCAGCGCGGCGAGCGCGGCGACCGTGTCGCCCTGCAACACCGCGACGTAGCCGAGCACCCAGAGCGCCTTGAGCCGCGACTCCTCATGGCCGCCGTCCAGCTCGAGGGCGCGGCCGAGCCAGTGCCTGCCCTCGGCGAGGCGTCCGCAGCCGACCCAGTAGAACCACAGCGTGCCCGCGAGGTGCTGCCCCAGGTGCGCCTCGTCCCGCTCGGTCAGACAGAACTCCAACGCGGCGCGCAGATTGGGCAGTTCCCTGTCGACCAGGGCCGCGACCTGCGCCTGCCGAGGCGAGAACCAGTCCAGCTCGCACCAGGTGGCGAGCCCCATGTACCAGTCGCGGTGCCTGCGGCGCATCCGCGTGGACTCGCCCGCCGCCTCCAGCCAGTCGGCGCCGTACGCCCTGACCGTGTCGAGCATGCGGTACCGCGCGCCCGACGGCCCGTCCTCGCGGCACACCACGGACTGCGCGAGCAGCTCGCCGAGTACGTCGAGGACGTCGTCGGCGTGCAGCCCGTCCCCGGTGCAGATGTACTCGACGGCCTCCAGGTCGAACTGCCCGTCGAAGACCGAGAGCCGCGACCAGAGCAGCCGCTCCCTCGGGCTGCACAGCTCATGGCTCCAGCCGATGGCCGTACGCAGCGTCTGGTGCCGGGTCGGCACGTCGCGCCTGGCCCCGGTGAGCAGCCGGAACCGGTCGTCGAGCCGGGCGAGGAGCTGCCCGGGGGAGAGGGCCCGCAGCCGGCCCGCGGCCAGTTCGACGGCGAGGGGGATGCCGTCGAGGCGGTGGCACAGTTCGAGGACGTCCGCGCGGTTGGCGTCGTCGACGGCGAAGCCGGGCAGCGTGTCCGTCGCCCGGTCCGTGAAGAGCGCGGCCGCGTCCGGGGCGGGCAGCGGTGCCAGCGGGAAGAGCCGCTCGCCCGCGGTCTCCAGCGGCCTGCGCCCCACGGCGAGCACCCGCAGCCCGGGGGAGTGCGTGAGCAGGTCGTTCACCAGCGACGCGCAGACGTCCACGAGGTGCTCGAACCCGTCGACGACGAGGAGCAGTTCCCGCTCCGCGAGATGCCCGAGGAGCACCTGCCGCGGCGGCCTGCTGGTGTGGTCCGTCAGTTCGAGAGCCTCCGCGACCGCGTGCTCCACCAGGTCCGGATCGCGCAGCGCGGTGAGATCCACCAGCCAGGCCCCGTCGCGCAGCCTGCTCCCGGCGGCGGCCCGCGCGGCGAGGCGCGACTTGCCGACCCCGCCGACCCCGGTCACCGTGACCAACCGCCCCGCCTCCAACGCCGTTGCCAGCTCCGCCAGTTCGGTGGTGCGTCCGACGAAGGCGTTGAGTTCCAGGGGGAGGTTGCCGGGCTGAGAAGGTCGCATGGGGTACGGAGCGTACTCACCCGTATGCGGTCCGTACAATCGCTTCGGGCAACTCCTGCCGGGCCGAGGGGGAATGCGGTACGGACGTGCGGCCCCGGCGCGATAGGGTCGGGGGACGACTTTTCGATGTTCAGGAACGATGTTCAGGGACGAGATCCAGGGAGCGGTGCCAAGTGTCGGGTGGAGAGGTTGCCGGAATCCTGGTGGCCGTCTTCTGGGCGATCCTGGTCTCCTTCCTCGCGGTGGCACTGGCGAGGCTGGCCCAGACGCTCAGGGCGACCACCAAGCTCGTCGCCGACGTGACGGAGCAGGCCGTTCCGCTCCTGGCCGACGCCTCCACCGCGGTGCGCTCCGCGCAGACCCAGATCGACCGCGTCGACGCCATCGCCTCGGACGTCCAGGAAGTCACCTCGAACGCTTCGGCGCTGTCCACGACCGTCGCGTCCACCTTCGGCGGCCCGCTCGTCAAGGTGGCCGCGTTCGGTTACGGCGTGCGCAGGGCCATCAGTCGCAAGACCGGGCCCGAGGCCAAGGAAATGCCCGCCAAGCCGTCCCGTCGTACGGTGATCGTGGGCCGCACCGTCCCGGTCGCACGGCGGGGTAAGCGGAAGAAGGACTGACGCAGCGATGTTCCGCCGTACGTTCTGGTTCACCGCGGGCGCAGCCGCCGGCGTATGGGCCACCACGAAGGTCAACCGCAAGCTCAAGCAGCTGACGCCCGAGAGCCTCGCCGCGCAGGCCGCGAACAAGGCGGTCGAGGCGGGGCACCGTCTGAAGGACTTCGCCCTCGACGTCCGCGACGGCATGGCCGAGCGCGAGGCCGAGCTGGGCGAGGCGCTCGGCATGAACCACCACCCCGACAGCGAGCTGCCCGCGCAGCGGCGCTTCGCGGTCATCGAGAACCACAGCGCCACCAAGCACGACAAGCACGACAGCACCAACAACAAGACGAAGTACCTCGAGAACACGCGGTACTCGTACGACCGGAATGAGGACCACTGATGGAGTCGGCTGAAATCCGCCGCCGCTGGCTGAGCTTCTTCGAGGAGCGCGGGCACACCGTCGTCCCTTCGGCGTCGCTCATCGCGGACGACCCGACTCTGCTCCTCGTCCCCGCCGGCATGGTGCCCTTCAAGCCCTACTTCCTGGGTGAGGTCAAGCCGCCCGCGCCGCGCGTCACCAGCGTGCAGAAGTGCGTGCGCACGCCCGACATCGAAGAGGTCGGCAAGACCACGCGTCACGGCACGTTCTTCCAGATGTGCGGCAACTTCTCCTTCGGCGACTACTTCAAGGAAGGCGCCATCAAGCTGGCCTGGGAGCTGCTCACCGGCTCCGTGGCCGACGGCGGCTTCGGCCTGGAGCCCGAGAAGCTCTGGATCACGGTCTACCTCGACGACGACGAGGCCGAGCGGATCTGGCACGAGGTGGTCGGCGTCCCCAAGGAGCGCATCCAGCGCCTGGGCAAGAAGGACAACTTCTGGTCCATGGGCGTGCCCGGACCCTGCGGCCCGTGCTCCGAGATCAACTACGACCGCGGCCCGGAGTTCGGCGTCGAGGGCGGCCCCGCCGTCAACGACGAGCGCTATGTGGAGATCTGGAACCTGGTCTTCATGCAGTACGAGCGCGGCGCGGGCACCTCCAAGGAGGACTTCGAGATCCTCGGCGAGCTGCCGACGAAGAACATCGACACCGGTCTCGGTCTCGAGCGCCTCGCCATGATCCTCCAGGGCGTACAGAACATGTACGAGACCGACACCCTGCGCGTCGTCATGGACAAGGCCACCGAGCTGACCGGCGTGCGCTACGGCGCCGAGCACGGCTCCGACGTCTCCCTGCGCGTGGTCGCCGACCACATCCGCACGTCGACGATGCTGATCGGCGACGGCGTCACCCCCGGCAACGAGGGCCGCGGCTACGTGCTGCGCCGCATCATGCGCCGCGCCATCCGCAACATGCGCCTGATGGGCGCCACCGGCCCCGTCGTCAAGGACCTCGTCGGCGTCGTGATCGACACGATGGGCCTGCAGTACCCGGAGCTCGTCACCGACCGCAAGCGCATCGAGACCGTCGCCCTCGCCGAAGAGGCCGCC
Organism: Streptomyces formicae; assembly: GCF_002556545.1. NCBI lineage: Bacteria > Bacillati > Actinomycetota > Actinomycetes > Kitasatosporales > Streptomycetaceae > Streptomyces > Streptomyces formicae. Next base: position 1,613,961 of record NZ_CP022685.1, on the reverse strand, counting down.
TTCCTCAAGGCCATCAAGGGCGGCACGAACATCCTCGACACCGCCGTCACCGAGACCAAGGCCGCCGGTGGCCAGGTCCTCTCCGGCGACAAGGCGTTCCTGCTGCACGACACGTGGGGCTTCCCGATCGACCTCACCCTGGAGATGGCCGCCGAACAGGGCCTGACCGTGGACGAGGACGGCTTCCGCCGCCTGATGAAGGAGCAGCGGGACCGGGCCAAGGCCGACGCCATGGCCAAGAAGACCGGCCACGCCGACCTGCACGCCTACCGCGAGATCGCCGACGCCGCGGGCGCCACCGACTTCACCGGCTACGCGCTCACCGAGAACGAGGCCGTCATCGTCGGCCTGCTGGTCAACGGCGCCTCCTCGCCCGCCGCCACCGAGGGCGACGACGTCGAGATCGTCCTCGACCGCACCCCCTTCTACGCCGAGGGCGGCGGCCAGATCGGTGACACCGGGCGCATCCGCCTGGACAGCGGCGCCGTCGTCGAGATCCGTGACGTGCAGAAGCCGGTCCCCGGCGTCCACGTGCACAAGGGTGTCGTCCAGGTCGGCGAGATCACCGTCGGCGCCCCCGTCTGGGCCTCGATCGACTCGCACCGCCGCCGGGCCATCGCCCGCGCCCACTCGGCCACGCACCTCACGCACCAGGCGCTGCGCGACGCGCTCGGCCCGACGGCCGCCCAGGCCGGTTCGGAGAACCAGCCGGGACGTTTCCGCTTCGACTTCGGTTCGCCGTCCGCCGTGCCCACGGCCGTGATGACGGACGTCGAGCAGCGGATCAACGAGGTCCTCTCCCGCGAGCTGGACGTCCAGGCCGAGGTCATGTCGATCGACGACGCCAAGAAGTCCGGTGCCATCGCCGAGTTCGGCGAGAAGTACGGCGAGCGCGTGCGCGTCGTCACCATCGGCGACTTCTCCAAGGAGCTGTGCGGCGGCACGCACGTGCACAACACCGCCCAGCTCGGTCTGGTGAAGCTGCTCGGCGAGTCCTCCATCGGCTCCGGCGTGCGCCGCATCGAGGCCCTGGTCGGCGTCGACGCGTACAACTTCCTCGCCAAGGAGCACACGGTCGTCGCCCAGCTCCAGGAGCTGGTCAAGGGCCGCCCCGAGGAGCTGCCCGAGAAGGTCTCCGCCATGCTCGGCAAGTTGAAGGACGCCGAGAAGGAGATCGAGAAGTTCCGCGCGGAGAAGGTCCTCGCGGCCGCCGCGGGACTCGTCGACTCCGCCAAGGACGTCCGCGGCGTCGCCCTGGTCACCGGCCAGGTGCCGGACGGCACGGGCGCCGACGACCTGCGCAAGCTGGTCCTCGACGTGCGCGGCCGCATCCCGGGCGACCGGCCCGCGGTCGTCGCCCTCTTCGCCACGGCCAACGGCCGCCCGATCACGGTGATCGCCACCAACGAGGCCGCGCGCGAGCGCGGTCTCAAGGCCGGTGACCTGGTCCGCACGGCCGCCAAGACCCTCGGCGGCGGTGGCGGCGGCAAGCCGGACGTCGCCCAGGGCGGCGGCCAGAACCCGGCCGCGGTCGGCGACGCCATCGCCGCGGTCGAGCGCCTCGTCACCGAGACGGCCTGATGACCGAGCCTGCCCAGGGCATGCGCAGGGGCCGACGGCTCGCCATCGACGTCGGTGACGCCCGCATCGGGGTCGCCTCGTGCGACCCCGACGGGATCCTGGCGACGCCGGTCGAGACGGTGCCGGGGCGCGACGTCCCGGCGGCCCAGCGCCGGTTGAAGCAGCTGGTCGACGAGTACGAGCCGATCGAGATCGTCGTCGGCCTCCCTCGCTCCCTCAACGGGGGCGAGGGCCCGGCGGCCGCCAAGATCCGCGCCTTCACCCAGGACCTCGCCCGCATGGTCGCCCCCGTTTCGGTGAGGCTCGTGGACGAGAGGATGACCACAGTGACGGCCAGTCAGGGCCTGCGCGCCTCCGGCGTGAAGTCCAAAAAGGGCAGGTCTGTCATCGATCAGGCGGCCGCGGTGATCATCCTTCAGCAGGCCCTGGAGTCCGAACGGGCGTCAGGCAAGGCTCCCGGCGAGGGCGTCGAAGTGGTCATCTGATCGCGATACGGTAACGTTCCGCGCGATGCGGCGGTGTTCGAACAGCTGCCGCACAGCAGCAAGAGGCGGAACGGTTGCCCGGCGATCCGGACGGCGGCCCCGCCTCGCGGCATGTAGGGGATCGATGACTGAGTATGGCCGGGGCCCAGGCTCCGAACCGTGGCATCCGGAGGACCCGTTGTACGGGGACGGCGGATGGGGAGGTCAGACGCCCGCGGGCGGACAGTCCACCTACGGCGGCCAGGAGCAGTACCACCAGCAGCCGCACCAGCATCAGCAGAACCAGCAGCACCAGGGCCAGTACGGCGACTGGAACACCGGCCAGCAGCAGGGCTACGGCCAGCAGCAGTACGACACCGGCCAGGGCCGGTACGACACGGGCCAGGGGCAGTATGCCCAGGGCCAGCAGCAGTACGACACGGGTCAGGGCCAGTACGCGCAGGGCCAGGGCCAGTACGACACGGGTCAGCAGCGTTACGACGCCGGGCCCGGCCAGGGCTACGGCGGCGGCCCCGCCCAGGGCTACAACGGTGGTTCCGACCAGGGCTACAACGGCGGTTGGGACACCGGTGGGCAGGGGCAGGTCCCCTACAGCGGCGATCCGATGGACCCCTACGGCGGTCAGCAGGGCGGCTACGGCGGCGAGAGCCCCGACTACTACGCGACGCCCGACGCCTACGCCCCGCCGGAGCCGCCCGCCCGTCGGCGCCCTGCCGCACCGGCCGAGCCGGAGCGCGAAGCGGACTGGGACCCGGGTCCCGACCAGGGCGAACACGCCTTCTTCGCGGGCGGCGATGACGACGAGTACGACGATGACGACGACCAGGGCCGCCGGGGCGGACGTGGCGAACGGCGCGGCGGACGCGGCGGAAAGAAACCCAAGAAACGCCGCAGCGGCTGCGCCTGTCTGGTCGTCACTCTCGTCTTCGCCGGCGGCCTCGGCGGTGTCGCCTATTTCGGCTACCAGTTCTACCAGGACCGTTTCGGCACGGCTCCGGACTTCGCCGGAGAGGGCTCGGGCCAGGCCACCGTCGAGATTCCCAAGGCGTCCAGCGGATACGCGATCGGGCAGAAACTCAAGGACGCCGGAGTCGTCAAGAGCGTCGACGCCTTCGTCTCGGCACAGGGGCAGAACCCGCAGGGCAAGACCATTCAGGCGGGCGTCTATGTACTAAAGAAGGAAATGTCCGCCAAGAGCGCCGTCGCCTTGATGCTCAACCCCAAGAGCCGCAGCAACCTCATCATTCCCGAGGGCAGGCGGAACGCGTGGGTCTATCAGCAGATCGACACGCGCCTGGAACTCGACAAGGGCACCACGGCGAAGATCGCCAAGGAGAAATGGAAGAGCTTCGGACTTCCTGACTGGGCGAATACGAACAAGGACATCAGGGACCCGCTGGAAGGCTTCCTCTACCCCTCCAGCTATCCGGTCGCCAAGGGCCAGAAGCCCGAGACCGTCCTCAAGAACATGGTCGCCCAGGCCAATGAGAAGTACGACGAGATGGGCCTCAAGTCGAAGGCCGCGGCGCTGAATCTGAAGGACCCGTTGCAGGTCCTCACCGTGGCCAGCCTCGTGCAGGCCGAGGGCATGACGCACGACGACTTCAAGAAGATGGCGGCCGTCGTCTACAACCGCCTCAAGGCGACGAACACGGCGACCAACCAGAAGCTCGAATTCGACTCGGCGTACAACTACCTCAAGGGCGAGAGCAAGATCAAGATCCCGATCTCGAAGATCAGGAACGACCCGGATCCGTACAACACGTACTACCACAGGGGCCTTCCGCCGGGACCGATCGGAAACCCGGGCGACGAGGCGTTGAAGGCCACGCTGGATCCGGACGGCGGCGGCTGGATGTACTTCGTCTCCGTCGACGGAAAGAAGACCCAGTTCACCAAGACGCTGGCCGAGCACGACAAACTGGTCGACCAATTCAACGAGCGGCAGAACAATGGCGGCTGACAGCGAGAGCGGCCGCCGGGCCGCGGTTCTGGGATCCCCGATCGCGCACTCCCTCTCCCCGGTGCTGCACCGCGCCGCGTACGAGGAGCTGGGCCTGCGCGACTGGACGTACGACCGTTTCGAGATCGACGAGGCGGCGCTCCCCGGATTCATCGGCGAACTCGGTTCCGCATGGGCCGGGCTTTCGCTGACCATGCCGTTGAAGCGGGCGATCATTCCGCTGCTCGACGAGGTGAGCGAAACCGCGGCGTCCGTGGAGGCCGTCAATACGGTCGTGTTCGGGCCGGACGGCAGCCGTCGCGGCGACAACACCGACATCCCCGGCATGGTCGCGGCCCTGCGCGAGCGCGGCATCGAGCAGGTCGAGTCGGCGGCGATCCTCGGCGCGGGCGCCACCGCGTCCTCCGCGCTCGCCGCGCTCTCCCGGATCTGCACGGGCGAGGTCGTGGCGTACGTGCGCAGCGAGGCCCGTGCCGCCGAGATGCGGCAGTGGGGCGAGCGGCTCGGCGTCGAGGTCAGGACCGAGGCGTGGGACGACGCCAGGGAGGCGCTGAGCGCGCCGCTGGTGATCGCCACGACCCCGGCGGGCACCACGGACGCCCTCTCCTCCGTCGTCCCCGAGCGGCCCGCCACCCTCTTCGACGTGCTGTACGACCCGTGGCCCACCGCTCTCGCGGCCCGCTGGTCGGCGTACGGCGGGGCGGTCGTCAGCGGCCTCGACCTGCTCGTCCACCAGGCGGTGCTCCAGGTCGAGCAGATGACGGGCCGCGCCTCCGCGCCGCTCGGCGTCATGCGCAAGGCGGGGGAGCAGGCGCTCGCCGGACGGTAGGAGACGTCCGCCTGCTGGACCGGCGGCCGGGCCCGCGCCCGGTCATGGGAGGATCGGGGGATGGCGGGCCAGGGCCGCGCACCCGGCCGCGCCGTCGAAGACCGCAGTTCCAGGCGCGAGCATGAGGAGCACCGTTGAGCAGGTTGCGCTGGCTGACCGCTGGGGAGTCCCACGGACCCGCACTTGTGGCGACGCTGGAGGGACTTCCCGCCGGCGTGCCGATCACCACGGAGATGGTGGCCGACCATCTGGCACGGCGCCGCCTGGGCTATGGACGCGGTGCGCGCATGAAGTTCGAGCGTGACGAGGTGACCTTCCTCGGTGGCGTGCGGCACGGTCTGACCATGGGTTCGCCGGTGGCGGTCATGGTGGGCAACACCGAGTGGCCCAAGTGGGACCAGGTCATGGCGGCCGACCCGGTCGACCCGGCGGTCCTCGCCGATCTGGCCCGTAACGCCCCGCTGACCCGTCCGAGGCCCGGCCACGCCGACCTCGCCGGTATGCAGAAGTACGGCTTTGACGAGGCCCGGCCGATCCTGGAGCGCGCCTCGGCGCGCGAGACCGCCGCCCGCGTCGCGCTCGGCGCGGTGGCCCGCTCCTACCTGAAGGAGACGGCCGGGATCGAGATCGTCAGCCACGTGACCGAGCTGGCGAGCGCCAAGGCTCCCTACGGCGTGTACCCGACCCCCGCGGACGTCGAGAAGCTCGACGCCGACCCGGTGCGCTGCCTCGACGCGGATGCGTCGAAGGCGATGGTCGCCGAGATCGACCAGGCCCACAAGGACGGCGACACCCTGGGCGGTGTGGTCGAGGTGCTCGCGTACGGCGTGCCCGTCGGCCTCGGCTCGCACGTGCACTGGGACCGGCGGCTCGACGCGCGGCTGGCCGCCGCGCTGATGGGCATCCAGGCGATCAAGGGTGTCGAGGTCGGCGACGGCTTCGACCTCGCGCGTGTGCCCGGCTCCCAGGCGCACGACGAGATCGTTGCCACCGGCGACGGTATCCGGCGCACCTCGGGACGCTCCGGCGGCACCGAGGGCGGCCTGACCACCGGTGAACTGCTGCGCGTGCGGGCCGCGATGAAGCCCATCGCGACCGTGCCGCGCGCGCTGGCCACCGTCGACGTCGCCACCGGCGAGGCCACCAAGGCGCACCACCAGCGCTCTGACGTGTGCGCGGTCCCGGCCGCGGGCATCGTCGCCGAGGCGATGGTCGCGCTGACCCTGGCCGATGCCGTCGCCGAGAAGTTCGGCGGCGACAGCGTGACCGAGACCCGGCGCAACGTGACGTCGTACCTCGAAAACCTCCAGATCCGGTGAGCGGCCCGCTGATCGTCCTGATCGGGCCGATGGGCGTGGGCAAGTCGACGGTGGGCGCACTGCTCGCCGAGCGGCTCGGCACCGCGTTCCGCGACACCGACGCGGACATCGTCGCCTCCCAGGGCCGCGAGATCGCCGACATCTTCCTGGAGGACGGCGAGCCGGTCTTCCGCGAGTTCGAGCGACAGGCGGTGCGCACCGCCGTCGCCGAGCACGACGGCGTCCTCGCGCTCGGCGGGGGAGCGATCCTCGACGAGACCACCCGGGCGCTGCTCGGCGCCCACCCGGTCGTCTATCTGTCGATGGACGTCGAGGAGGCCGTCAAGCGCACCGGTCTCAACCAGGCGCGCCCGCTGCTCCTGGTCAACCCGCGCAAGCAGTGGCGCGAGCTGATGGACGCCCGCCGCCATCTGTACGACGAAGTCGCCCGCGTGGTCGTCGCCACCGACGGCCGCACCCCCGAAGAGGTCGCAGAGGCGGTCCTCGACGCACTGGAGTTGAAGGAAGCATGACGACGGAGCAGACCCCCACCCGTATCCACGTCGGTGGTACCGCCGGCACGGATCCGTACGAGGTCCTGGTCGGTCGGCAGCTCCTCGGCGAGCTGCCCGGCCTCATCGGCGACCAGGTCAAGCGCATCGCCGTGATCCACCCGGAGGCGCTCGCCGAGACCGGTGACGCGCTGCGCGCGGACCTCGCCGAGCAGGGGTACGAAGTCGTCGCCATCCAGGTGCCGAACGCGGAGGAGGCCAAGACGGCCGAGGTCGCGGCGTACTGCTGGAAGGCGCTCGGCCAGTCCGGCTTCACCCGCAGCGACATCATCGTCGGCGTCGGCGGTGGTGCCACCACCGACCTCGCCGGGTTCGTGGCGGCCACCTGGCTGCGCGGGGTGCGCTGGATCGCCGTGCCGACCACCGTGCTCGGCATGGTGGACGCGGCGGTCGGCGGCAAGACCGGGATCAACACCGCCGAGGGCAAGAACCTCGTCGGCTCCTTCCACCCGCCGGCCGGGGTCCTCTGCGACCTCGCGGCGCTGGACTCGCTCCCGGTGAACGACTACGTCTCCGGGCTCGCGGAGATCATCAAGGCCGGTTTCATCGCCGACCCGGCGATCCTCGAACTCATCGAGGCCGACCCGGAAGCCGCCCGTACGCCCGCGGGCCCGCACACCGCCGAGCTCATCGAGCGCTCCATCAAGGTCAAGGCCGAGGTCGTCTCCGGCGACCTCAAGGAGGCGGGCCTGCGCGAGATCCTCAACTACGGGCACACGCTCGCGCACGCCATCGAGAAGAACGAGCGCTACAAGTGGCGGCACGGCGCCGCGGTCTCCGTCGGCATGCACTTCGCGGCCGAACTCGGCCGTCTGGCGGGCCGGTTGGACGACGCGACCGCCGACCGGCACCGCACGGTCCTCGCCTCGGTCGGGCTGCCGCTGAGCTACCGCTACGACCAGTGGCCCAAGCTCCTGGAGACCATGAAGGTCGACAAGAAGTCCCGCGGTGACCTGCTGCGCTTCATCGTTCTGGACGGCCTCGGCAAGCCGACCGTCCTGGAGGGGCCCGACCCGGCCGTGCTCCTCGCCGCGTACGGCGAAGTCGGCGAGTAGTCCGGCACCCGTGGCCGGACATTCCGGCCACGGGCACCTCTTGGCATCCCCGGCCGTTCACACAACGACGGCCGGGGACGGTACCGTTCGGTAACGGGCGGCCCCGGCCGCCGCCCGACCAGCGTCAGTCGCACGAGACGGAGTGGCACCGGATGCAGCACGCAGTGGGGTCGCCGCTGCCGCCGCCCCATCAGCCGGGGCACGGACCGGCCGCCGGCTGGTCCCAGGCCGCACACCACCCGAGCGCTCCGCCGCCGGGTGCCGTTCCGCAGGGCTCACCGCCGCCGCCCGCGCCGGGTTTCACGGCCGGGCCCGCGTCGTCGCATGCCCCGGGCCAGGCCCAGATGCCTCACGCGCCCATGCCGCACGCTCCCGTCGCGGGTCAGCAGGCGCCCTCCGCGCCGCCCGTGCCCCCGACGCCGGACACCACGGGACACGTCCAGCTGCCCCCGGGCGGCCCCGTCGCCATGCCGAGCCCGCCGCAGGGCGCGGCCCGCGCCGACACGGGTGCCACGACGCTCGCGGTGCTCCTCATCGGCCCCGCGGGCGCGGGCAAGACGAGCGTGGCCAAGTTCTGGGCCGAGCACCGCAGGGTGCCGACGGCCCACATCAGCCTCGACGACGTACGCGAATGGGTGCGCTCGGGGTTCGCCGACCCCCAGACGGGCTGGAACGACCACTCCGAGGCGCAGTACCGCCTGGCCCGCCGCACCTGCGGCTTCGCCGCGCGCAACTTCCTTGCCAACGGCATCTCCTGCATCCTCGACGACGCGGTCTTCCCCGACCGCCCGGTCGTCGGCCTCGGCGGCTGGAAGCGCCACGTGGGCCCCGGGCTGCTGCCCGTGGTCCTGCTCCCCGGCCTGGAGATCGTCCTGGAGCGCAACGCGCTGCGCAGCGGCAACCGCCGCCTCACCGACGAGGAAGTCGCCCGCATCCACGGCCGCATGGCCGGTTGGTACGGCTCGGGCCTGCCCATCATCGACAACTCCCAACTGGACGTCCCCGGCACGGCCCGCGTCCTGGACGACGTCCTGGCCCGCGCGATCGCGAGCCCGCCGAAGTGGTAGCGCTCCCCTCGCCGCCCCACCCTTGGCCCCACTCGTACTGACGTGCCCCGCCGCCCGGTCGGACGCGCCCGCCGGGCCGGGTCGGTGCGGCGCTCGTAGGCTCGCCCCATGTCAGAGGTGTACGCGGCCCGTCGAGATCGGGTGAGGGAGCGGTGTGCGGCGGGGGGCGGCGCCGCGGCGCTGGTGTCGAGGGCCGCCAATGTGCGTTATCTCGCCGGTGCGGCGCCGCACGGCGCCGTTCTCCTGGTGGGCAAGGACGAGGACGTGCTGCTGTGCGGCCGTCCGCCCAGCGACCAGCAGGGCGAGGGGCGGCCCGACGAGGCGCTGCGGATGCAGGTGCTCGCCGCACCGGGGGCCGACCCTGCCGTCGCGGGCGCCGGGCTCGCGGCCGCGCAGGGGGCCGAGACGCTCGCCGTCGAGGAGCACGATCTGACGGTGGCCAGGCACCGGGCGCTCGGTTCGGTCGCGCCGCGCCTCGACCTGCTCGATCTCGGCACCGCCGTCGAGCAGTTGAGGCTGGTCAAGGACGAGGAGGAGATCTCCTGTCTGCGGATCGCCGCCGAGATCGCCGATCAGGCCCTCGGGGAGCTGCTCGAGTCCATTCTCGTGGGCAGGACCGAGCGGCATCTCGCCCTCGAACTGGAGCGCAGGCTCGTCGACCACGGCGCGGACGGCCCCGCCTTCCCCACGTCGGTCGGCACGGGCCCCCACTCGGGCCGGGGTGCTCACCGGCCCTCGGACCGGCGGGTCGAGGAGGGGGATTTCCTCTCCGTGTGCCTGGGCGCGAGCTACCGCGGATACCGTTGTGAGATCGGGCGTACGTTCGTGATCGGAACGTCGCCCGCCGACTGGCAGATCGAGCTGTACGACCTCGTATTCGCCGCTCAGCGGGCGGGCAGAGAGGCCCTCGTGCCGGGGGCCGCCTGCCGTGACGTGGACCGCGCGGCCCGTCACGTACTCGACTCCGCGGGCTATGCGGATGGGCTCGCTCCGCTGACCGGACACGGTGTGGGGCTCGAAATTGACGAGGACCCGCAGTTGGCGCCCGCGGCCATGGGTAAACTGGACGTCTGCGTGCCGGTCACCGTCGAACCGGGGGTTCACCTCCCGGGCCGGGGTGGTGTCCGGATCGATGACACGCTCGTCGTGCGCCCCGAGGCGGACGGCGGACCCGAGCTACTCACCATCACGACCAAGGAACTGCTCGCGCTCTAGCGCGCGTGCGCCCCCGGGGTCGTCCACCAGACAGTCAGTGCAGGAGATTCCGCAACCGTGGCTTCCACGAACGACCTCAAGAACGGCCTGGTGCTCAAGCTCGAAGGCGGCCAGCTCTGGTCCGTCGTCGAGTTCCAGCACGTCAAGCCCGGCAAGGGCCCGGCCTTCGTGCGCACCAAGCTCAAGAACGTGCTCTCCGGCAAGGTCGTCGACAAGACGTTCAACGCCGGCGTCAAGGTCGACACGGCCACGATCGACAAGCGCGACATGCAGTTCTCCTACATGGACGGCGACTACTTCGTCTTCATGGACATGGAGACCTACGACCAGCTGCACGTCGACCGCAAGGCCGTCGGCGACGCCGCCAACTTCCTGATCGAGGGCTTCACCGCCTCCGTCGCGCAGCACGAGGGCGAGGTGCTCTACGTCGAGCTGCCCGCCGCCGTCGAGCTCGTCATCCAGGAGACCGAGCCGGGCGTCCAGGGCGACCGCTCCACCGGCGGCACCAAGCCCGCCACCCTGGAGACCGGTCACCAGATCCAGGTCCCGCTCTTCATCACCACGGGCGAGAAGATCAAGGTCGACACCCGTGACAGCGGCTACCTCGGCCGGGTGAACAGCTAACCGTGGCTGCTCGTAATACGGCCCGCAAGCGCGCCTTCCAGATCCTCTTCGAGGCAGACCAGCGCGGTACCGACGTCCTGACGGTCCTCGCCGACTGGGTGCGTCACTCGCGGTCCGACACCCGGCAGCCGCCGGTGAGCGAGTACACGATGGAGCTCGTCGAGGGGTACGCCGAGCACGAGCGTCGCATCGACGAGCTCATCTCGCAGTACGCCGTCGGCTGGACCCTGGACCGGATGCCCGTCGTCGACCGCAACATCCTGCGGCTCGGCGCCTACGAGCTGGTCTGGGTCGACGGGACGCCGGACGCCGTGGTCCTCGACGAGGCGGTGCAGCTCGCCAAGGAGTTCTCCACGGACGAGTCCCCGGCCTTCGTCAACGGGCTTCTCGGCCGCTTCAAGGACCTGAAGCCGTCCCTGCGCAGGGACGAGGCGTAAGACGGTCCAGTACGTCACCGGAGGGCCCGCAGCGGATTGCTGCGGGCCCTCCGGTTTTCCTCGCGGGTCCGCCCGGCATCCGTTCCGCATCCGCCGCGCGGGGAATTGCGGGTCGGTAAAGGCGGCGAAAAGCAGAAAGCCGCCGGGGCGGCCGCGGCCATTTAGGCTGCGGCCGCCCCGGCGGCACGTTTCTGCTGAACTCCGCGTCAGCGGTGTCAGACCTCTTCGTGGGCGACGGCGCGACGCGCGTCCGCGTCCAGGACGCCCCAGCTGATCAGCTGCTCGGTGAGGACCGAGGGGGACTGGTCGTAGATGACGGCAAGGGTGCGCAGGTCGTCCTGGCGGATCGACAGCACCTTGCCGTTGTAGTCGCCGCGCTGCGACTGGATCGTCGCCGCGTAGCGCTGCAGGGGGCCCGCCTTCTCCTGCGGGACGTGGGCAAGGCGCTCGAGGTCGAGGACGAGCTTGGGCGGCGGCTCGGCGGCGCCACCGGGCGCCGTACCCGGCAGGAGCTCCTGCACCGGGACGCCGTAGAAGTCCGCCAACTCGGCGAGGCGCTGCACGGTCACGGCACGGTCGCCGCGCTCGTACGACCCGACGACGACCGCCTTCCAGCGTCCCTGGGACTTCTCCTCGACACCGTGGAGGGAAAGGCCCTGCTGGGTACGGATCGCGCGGAGCTTGGCCCCGAGCTGCTTGGCGTATTCGCTGGACATATAGCTCCCCGGACGCTGGAACATTTTGCGGCTCCGCCGCGTGGCTGGTAACTCACTGTGAGGTTACGCAGCGTTACTTGCTTGCGTCAAGCCGAATGGTCCGTACCGCCCCTTCGGTGGAGGCCGATGACGTGCTCGGTCGTCAGTACTGGTACCGTGGATGGCGCAATTTCGACGTCCTTTAAAGTCCGTCCCGTGAGGCGGAGAAGGAGGTCCGTTTCATATGGACACGCAGGACCCAAAAGACTCCGCTGTCGCGCGACCCGTGCTCGAAGGCCCGGACATCGCGCGGGTGTTGACCCGTATCGCCCATGAGATCGTCGAGCGCGCCAAGGGCGCGGACGACGTGGTGCTCCTCGGCATTCCCACCCGCGGCGTCTTCCTCGGCCGCCGGCTCGCCGAGAAGCTCGAAGAGATCACCGGACGCGCGATCCCGGTCGGCTCCCTCGACATCACCATGTACCGCGACGACCTGCGCATGCACCCACCGCGTGCGCTGGCCCGCACCGAGATCCCCGGTGACGGCATCGACGGCCGCCTGGTCGTCCTCGTCGACGACGTGCTCTTCTCCGGCCGCACCATCCGTGCCGCCCTCGACGCGCTGAACGACATCGGGCGCCCGCGCGCGGTGCAGCTCGCCGTCCTCGTCGACCGCGGCCACCGCGAACTCCCCATCCGCGCCGACTACGTCGGCAAGAACCTCCCCACGTCGCTGCGGGAGACGGTCAAGGTCCAGCTGGCGGAGGAGGACGGCCGCGACGCCGTGCTGCTCGGCGCCAAGCCCGCTTCCGCGTAGGACCGGCTTCCTCCCCCCACGGGCCCAGGGCACACCCCTGCGCGCCCGCGTGCCCGCAGACCTCCACACACCGGAGTACACCCAGATGATGCGACACCTCATCTCGGCCGCCGACCTCTCCCGCGACGACGCCGTCCTCATCCTCGACACGGCCGAGGAGATGGCCCGCGTCGCCGACCGGCCGATCAAGAAGCTGCCCGCCCTGCGCGGGCGCACCGTGGTCAACCTCTTCTTCGAGGACTCGACCCGCACCCGGATCTCCTTCGAGGCCGCCGAGAAGCGCCTCTCCGCCGACGTCATCAACTTCGCCGCCAAGGGTTCCTCGGTCTCCAAGGGCGAGTCCCTGAAGGACACCGCCCAGACCCTGGAGGCGATGGGCGTCGACGCCGTCGTCATCCGCCACGGAGCCTCCGGCGCGCCCTACCGGCTCGCCACCTCGGGCTGGATCGACGCCGCCGTCATCAACGCGGGCGACGGCACCCACCAGCACCCCACGCAGGCCCTGCTCGACGCCTTCACCATGCGGCGCCGCCTGGTCGGTCCCGACGCCGGGCTCGGCCAGGACCTGGCGGGCCAGCGCATCACGCTCGTCGGCGACGTCCTGCACAGCCGCGTTGCCCGCTCCAACGTCGACCTGCTGCACACCCTCGGCGCCGAGGTCACCCTCGTCGCGCCGCCCACGCTGGTGCCGGTCGGCGTCGAGCAGTGGCCCTGCGACGTCTCGTACGACCTGGACAGCGTGCTGCCCAAGACGGACGCCGTGATGATGCTGCGAGTCCAGCGCGAGCGCATGAACGCCGCGTTCTTCCCCACCGAGCGCGAGTACTCGCGGCGCTACGGCCTGGACGGCGAGCGCATGGCGAAGATGCCCGAGCACGCCATCGTCATGCACCCGGGCCCGATGGTCCGCGGCATGGAGATCACCGCCGAGGTCGCCGACTCCGACCGCTGCACCGTCGTCGAGCAGGTCGCCAACGGCGTCTCCATCCGCATGGCCGTCCTCTACCTGCTCCTGGGCGGCAACGAGCCCGCCGTCACCCACACCCGCCCCACCGGTTCCGAGGAGAAGTAACCAACATGAGCAAGATCCTGATCCGTGGTGCGAAGGTGCTCGGCGGCGAGGCGCAGGACGTCCTGATCGACGGCGAGACCATCGAGGCCGTCGGCACGGGGCTCTCCGCCGAGGGCGCCGAGGTCGTCGAGGCCGAAGGCAAGGTCCTCCTGCCGGGCCTCGTGGACCTCCACACCCACCTGCGCGAGCCGGGCCGCGAGGACTCCGAGACGGTGCTCACCGGCACCCGCGCCGCCGCCTCGGGCGGCTTCACCGCCGTGTTCGCCATGGCCAACACCTTCCCCGTCGCCGACACCGCGGGCGTCGTCGAGCAGGTCTACCGGCTCGGCCAGGAGTCCGGCTACTGCGACGTGCAGCCCATCGGCGCCGTCACCGTGGGCCTGGAGGGCAAGAAGCTCGCCGAGCTCGGCGCCATGCACGAGTCCGCCGCCGGGGTCACCGTCTTCTCCGACGACGGCAAGTGCGTCGACGACGCCGTGATGATGCGCCGCGCCCTGGAGTACGTGAAGGCCTTCGGCGGCGTCGTCGCGCAGCACGCGCAGGAGCCGCGCCTGACCGAGGGCGCCCAGATGAACGAGGGCGTCGTCTCGGCGGAGCTGGGGCTCGGCGGCTGGCCCGCCGTCGCCGAGGAGTCGATCATCGCGCGTGACGTGCTGCTCGCCGAGCACGTCGGCTCGCGGGTGCACATCTGCCACCTGTCGACCGCGGGCTCGGTCGAGATCGTGCGCTGGGCCAAGTCGCGCGGCATCGACGTCACCGCCGAGGTCACCCCGCACCACCTGCTCCTGACCGACGAGCTGGTCCGCTCGTACAACCCGGTCTACAAGGTCAACCCGCCGCTGCGCACCGAGCGCGACGTGATGGCCCTGCGCGAGGCCCTGGCCGACGGCACCATCGACATCGTCGCCACCGACCACGCCCCGCACCCGCACGAGGACAAGGACTGCGAGTGGGCCGCGGCCGCTATGGGCATGGTCGGCCTGGAGACCGCGCTCTCCGTGGTGCAGCAGACGATGGTCGAGACGGGCCTGCTGACCTGGGCCGCGGTCGCCGACCGGATGTCCGTCAAGCCCGCGGAGATCGGCGGCGCCACCGGCCACGGACGCCCCGTCTCGGCAGGTGAGCCCGCGAACCTGGTTCTGGTCGACGCCGATTACCGTGGGGCAGTGGACCCCGCGGGCTTCGCCTCGCGCAGCCGCAACACTCCCTACGAGGGCCGTGAGCTGCCGGGCCGCGTCACGCACACGTGGCTCCGGGGTCGGGCCACGCTCGTCGACGGGAATCTCGCGTGACATCTCTTCTGCACCTGGCCGCCGAGAAGGAATCGGCGGACGTGACCGACTGGGCCGCACGGATCGGCTGGGTCGTCGGCCTTCTGCTCTTCATCGCGCTCGTCTACTGGCTGATGCGCGAGGGCTGGAAGTGGCGCGGCACGCTCCAGAGCGACCTGCCCGAGCTGCCCGGCGCGCCGAGCGAGCCCGGCCCGGCGAAACTTGAGCTGACCGGCCGCTACCACGGCTCCACCTCGGCCGGGCAGTGGCTCGACCGCATCGTGGCGCACGGACTCGGCACCCGCAGCCGCGTGGAGCTGACGCTCACGGACGCGGGACTGGACGTCGTGCGCCCCGGGGCGGCCGACTTCTTCGTCCCGGTCGCGCAGCTGCGCGAGGCCCGGCTCGACAAGGGCATCGCGGGCAAGGTCCTCGCGGAGGGCGGTCTGCTGATCGTCACCTGGGAGCACGGCGAGAAGCTGATCGACTCGGGCTTCCGCTCCGACCACGCCGCCGAGCAGGCCGAGTGGGTCGAGGCCATCAACAACATGATCAACACCAGTACTACGGAAGGCACCGCACGATGACGACCTCCACCAGGGGAGCCAGCAAGGCTCCCGCCGTACTCGTCCTGGAGGACGGCCGCATCTTCCGCGGCCGTGCCTACGGGGCCGTGGGGGAGACCTTCGGCGAAGCGGTGTTCTCCACCGGCATGACCGGCTACCAGGAGACCCTGACCGACCCGTCGTACGACCGCCAGATCGTGGTCGCGACCGCTCCCCAGATCGGCAACACCGGCTGGAACGACGAGGACGACGAGTCGAGCCGGATCTGGGTGTCGGGCTACGTGGTCCGTGACCCCGCCCGGGTCCCCTCCAACTGGCGCGCCGAGCGCTCGCTCGACGACGAGCTGGTCAACCAGAACGTCGTGGGCATCTCCGGGATCGACACCCGGGCGCTGACCAGGCACCTGCGCGAGCGCGGCTCCATGCGCTCCGGGATTTTCTCCGGCGAGACGCTCGCGCCCGACGCGGAGCTCGTCGCGAAGGTCCAGGCGCAGCCCGCCATGAAGGGCCTGAGCCTGTACGAGGAGGTCGCCACCAAGGAGGCGTACGTCGTCCCGGCGATCGGCACGAAGAAGTTCACCGTCGCCGCGATCGACCTCGGCATCAAGGGCATGACCCCGCACCGCATGGCCGAGCGCGGCATCGAGGTGCACGTGCTCCCGGCCACGGCGACCGAGGAGGACGTCTACGCGGTCTCTCCCGACGGCGTGTTCTTCTCCAACGGCCCGGGCGACCCGGCCACCGCCGAGGGCCCCGTCGCGCTGATGACGGCCGTCCTGGGGCGCAAGACGCCGCTGTTCGGCATCTGCTTCGGCAACCAGATCCTCGGCCGCGCCCTGGGCTTTGGCACGTACAAGCTGAAGTACGGCCACCGCGGCATCAACCAGCCGGTGCAGGACCGCACCACGGGCAAGGTCGAGGTCACCGCGCACAACCACGGCTTCGCCGTGGACGCGCCGCTCGACAAGGTCTCCGACACCCCCTTCGGGCGCGCCGAGGTCTCCCACGTGTGCCTGAACGACCAGGTGGTGGAGGGGCTCCAGCTCCTCGACCAGCCCGCGTTCAGCGTCCAGTACCACCCCGAGGCGGCCGCGGGCCCGCACGACGCCGCGTACCTCTTCGACCGTTTCGTCTCCCTGATGGAGGACCAGCGTGCCTAAGCGCTCCGATATCCAGTCCGTCCTGGTCATCGGATCAGGACCGATCGTCATCGGCCAGGCCGCCGAGTTCGACTACTCCGGTACGCAGGCGTGCCGCGTGCTCAAGGCCGAGGGCCTGCGCGTCATCCTGGTCAACTCCAACCCGGCGACGATCATGACCGACCCGGAGATCGCCGACGCCACGTACGTCGAGCCGATCACCCCGGAGTTCGTCGAGAAGATCATCGCCAAGGAGCGCCCCGACGCGCTCCTGCCGACCCTCGGCGGCCAGACCGCGCTCAACACCGCGATCTCCATGCACGAGCAGGGCGTCCTGGAGAAGTACGGCGTCGAGCTCATCGGCGCCAACGTCGAGGCGATCAACAAGGGCGAGGACCGCGACCTCTTCAAGGGCGTCGTCGAAGAGGTCAACAAGAAGATCGGGCACGGCGAGTCCGCCCGCTCCTACATCTGCCACTCCATGGACGACGTCCTCAAGGGCGTCGACGAGCTCGGCGGCTACCCCGTCGTCGTCCGCCCCTCCTTCACGATGGGCGGCGCCGGCTCCGGCTTCGCGCACGACGAGGAGGAGCTGCGCCGCATCGCCGGACAGGGCCTCACGCTCTCGCCGACCACCGAGGTGCTCCTGGAGGAGTCCATCCTCGGCTGGAAGGAGTACGAGCTGGAGCTGATGCGCGACAAGAACGACAACGTCGTGGTCGTCTGCTCCATCGAGAACTTCGACCCGATGGGCGTGCACACCGGCGACTCGATCACCGTCGCGCCCGCGATGACGCTGACCGACCGCGAGTACCAGACCCTGCGCGACGTCGGCATCGCGATCATCCGCGAGGTCGGCGTCGACACCGGCGGCTGCAACATCCAGTTCGCCATCGACCCGACGGACGGCCGGGTCATCGTCATCGAGATGAACCCGCGCGTCTCGCGGTCATCCGCGCTCGCGTCGAAGGCCACCGGCTTCCCGATCGCGAAGATCGCCGCGAAGCTGGCCGTCGGCTACACGCTGGACGAGATCCCGAACGACATCACGGAGAAGACCCCGGCGTCCTTCGAGCCGACGCTCGACTACGTCGTCGTCAAGGCCCCGCGATTCGCCTTCGAGAAGTTCCCCTCGGCGGACTCGACCCTGACGACCACCATGAAGTCGGTCGGCGAGGCCATGGCGATCGGCCGCAACTTCACCGAGGCGCTCCAGAAGGCGCTGCGCTCGCTGGAGAAGAAGGGCTCGCAGTTCACCTTCGTGGGCGAGCCCGGCGACAAGGCCGAGCTGCTGCGCGAGGCGGTGCGCCCCACCGACGGCCGCATCAACTCCGTCATGCAGGCCATCCGCGCGGGCGCGACCCCGCAGGAGGTCTTCGAGTCCACGAAGATCGACCCCTGGTTCGTCGACCAGCTCTTCCTGATCAAGGAGCTCGCGGACGAGCTCGCGGGCGCCGAGCGCCTGGACGCCGATCTGCTCGCCGAGGCCAAGCGGCACGGCTTCTCCGACCACCAGATCGCCGAGATCCGCGGTCTGCGCGAGGACGTCGTCCGCGAGGTGCGCCACGCCCTCGGCGTGCGCCCGGTCTACAAGACGGTCGACACCTGCGCCGCCGAGTTCGCCGCCAAGACGCCGTACTTCTACTCCTCGTACGACGAGGAGAACGAGGTCGCCCAGCGCGAGAAGCCCGCGGTGATCATCCTGGGCTCGGGCCCGAACCGCATCGGCCAGGGCATCGAGTTCGACTACTCCTGCGTCCACGCCTCCTTCGCGCTGAGCGACGCGGGCTACGAGACCGTGATGGTCAACTGCAACCCCGAGACCGTCTCCACGGACTACGACACCTCGGACCGCCTGTACTTCGAGCCGCTCACGCTCGAGGACGTCCTGGAGATCGTCAACGCCGAGGCGCAGGCAGGTCCCATCGCGGGCGTCATCGTCCAGCTCGGCGGCCAGACCCCGCTGGGCCTCTCGCAGGCCCTCAAGGACAACGGCGTGCCGGTCGTGGGCACCTCGCCCGAGGCCATCCACGCCGCCGAGGACCGCGGCGCCTTCGGCCGCGTGCTCGCCGAGGCGGGTCTCCCGGCGCCCAAGCACGGCACCGCCACCACCTTCGCCGAGGCCAAGGCCATCGCCGACGAGATCGGCTACCCCGTCCTCGTACGCCCGTCGTACGTGCTCGGCGGCCGCGGCATGGAGATCGTCTACGACGAGACCCGCCTGTCCGCGTACATCGAGGAGTCGACCGAGATCAGCCCCTCGCGTCCGGTGCTCGTCGACCGCTTCCTGGACGACGCGATCGAGATCGACGTGGACGCCCTGTACGACGGCGAGGAGCTCTACCTCGGCGGCGTCATGGAGCACATCGAGGAAGCCGGCATCCACTCCGGCGACTCGGCGTGCGCGCTGCCCCCGATCACCCTGGGCGGCTTCGACATCAAGCGCCTGCGGGCCTCCACGGAGGGCATCGCCAAGGGCGTCGGCGTGCGCGGACTCATCAACATCCAGTTCGCGATGGCCGGGGACATCCTCTACGTCCTGGAGGCCAACCCGCGCGCCTCGCGCACCGTCCCCTTCACCTCGAAGGCGACCGCGGTGCCGCTCGCGAAGGCCGCCGCGCGCATCTCGCTCGGCACCACCATCGCCGAGCTGCGCGCCGAGGGCATGCTGCCCGCCACCGGTGACGGCGGCACGCTGCCGATGGACGCGCCGATCTCGGTCAAGGAAGCCGTCATGCCGTGGTCGCGCTTCCGCGACATCCACGGGCGCGGCGTCGACACCGTGCTCGGCCCGGAGATGCGCTCCACCGGCGAAGTCATGGGCATCGACTCGGTGTTCGGCACCGCGTACGCCAAGTCGCAGGCGGGCGCCTACGGTCCGCTGCCGACCAAGGGCCGCGCCTTCGTCTCCGTCGCCAACCGCGACAAGCGCTCGATGATCTTCCCGGCCCGCGAACTGGTCGCGCACGGCTTCGAGTTGCTCGCCACGTCCGGCACGGCCGAGGTGCTCAAGCGCAACGGCATCAACGCCACCGTCGTACGCAAGCAGTCCGAGGGCGAGGGCCCGAACGGCGAGCGGACGATCGTCCAGCTGATCCACGACGGCGCGGTCGACCTCATCGTCAACACGCCGTACGGCACCGGCGGCCGCCTCGACGGCTACGAGATCCGCACCGCGGCGGTGGCCCGCTCCGTGCCGTGCCTGACCACGGTCCAGGCGCTCGCCGCGGCCGTCCAGGGCATCGAGGCGCTCAACCACGGGGACGTGGGCGTCCGTTCACTCCAGGAACACGCGGAGCACCTGACTGCGGCCCGCGACTAGCAGCCCACAAGGGGGACACCGGAGACACGGTGTCCCCCTTCTGGTGAGCCCCCTGACTTCCGGTGAGCACCCCCTGAGGACACACATGTACAAGCTCTTCTTCCACCTCGTCTTCAAGCGCATGGACCCGGAGAAGGCCCACTACCTGGCCTTCCGCTGGATCCGCCTCGCGGCCGGGATCCCCGTCCTTCGCACGTTCGTCGCGGCCGTCCTCGCGCCCCGCCACAAGGAGCTGCGCACCGAGGCCCTCGGCCTGCGGATGCACGGCCCCTTCGGGCTCGCCGCGGGCTTCGACAAGAACGCGGTCGCGATCGACGGCATGTCGATGCTCGGCTTCGACCACATCGAGATCGGCACGGTCACCGGCGAACCGCAGCCCGGCAACCCCAAGAAGCGGCTCTTCCGCCTGATCCCCGACCGCGCGCTGATCAACCGCATGGGCTTCAACAACGAGGGTTCGGCGGCCGTCGCCGAGCGCCTCGCGGCCCGTACGCCGGTCTTCCACACCGTCGTCGGCGTGAACATCGGCAAGACCAAGGTGGTGCCCGAGGAGGAGGCCGCGGCCGACTACGTGAAGTCGACCGAGCGGCTCGCCCGGCACGCCGACTACCTGGTCGTCAACGTCTCCTCGCCGAACACCCCCGGCCTGCGCAACCTCCAGGCCACCGAATCCCTGCGGCCACTGCTCACCGCCGTGCGCGAGGCCGCCGACCGCAGCGTCACGGACCGCCGGGTCCCGCTGCTCGTCAAGATCGCCCCGGACCTCGCGGACGAGGACGTCGACGCCGTCGCCGACCTCGCCGTGGAGCTCGGTCTCGACGGCATCATCGCCACGAACACGACCATCGCGCGCGAGAGCCTCGGTCTGCAATCCGAACCCGCCCTCTACGGAGAGACCGGCGGACTGTCGGGAGCACCGCTCAAGGAGCGCTCCCTGGAGGTCCTGCGCCGCCTCTACGCGCGCGTGGGCGACCGCATCACGCTCGTGGGCGTCGGCGGCATCGAGAACGCCGAGGACGCCTGGCAGCGCATCCTCGCGGGCGCCACGCTGATCCAGGGCTACAGCGCCTTCATCTACGAAGGGCCCTTCTGGGGCCGCGCCCTCCACAAGGGCCTCGCCGCGCGCCTGCGGACGAGCCCGTACGCCACCCTCGCCGACGCCGTCGGCGCCGACGTGAGGAAGCCCGCATGAGCGCCCTTGAACCCTTCGGCACGCGCCTGCGCCACGCCATGGACGAGCGAGGACCGCTCTGCGTCGGCATCGACCCCCACGCCTCGCTGCTCTCCGCCTGGGGTCTGAACGACGACATCGCGGGTCTTGAGCGGTTCACGCGGACCGTCGTCGACTCGCTCGCCGGGACCGTCGCCGTGTTCAAGCCGCAGATCGCGTTCTTCGAGCGCTTCGGCTCGCGCGGCATCGCCGTCCTGGAGAAGGCCGTCGAGGAACTGCGGGCGGCGGGCGCCCTGGTCGTCATGGACGCCAAACGCGGCGACATCGGCTCGACCATGGCCGCGTACGCCGAGACCTTCCTGCACAAGGACTCGCCGCTGTTCAGCGACGCGCTCACGGTCTCGCCCTACCTCGGGTACGGGTCCCTGAAGCCGGCCGTCGACCTCGCGCGCGAGAACGGCGCCGGGCTCTTCGTGCTCGCCCTCACCTCCAACCCCGAGGGCGCCGAGGTGCAGCACGCGGTGCGCGAGGACGGCCGCACGGTCGGCGCCACGGTCCTCGGCCACCTCGCCGCCGAGAACGCGGGCGAGACGCCCCTGGGCTCCTTCGGCGCCGTCGTCGGGGCCACCCTCGGCGACCTGTCCTCGTACGACCTGGCGATCAACGGCCCGCTCCTCGCCCCCGGCATCGGCGCCCAGGGCGCCACGCCCGCCGATCTGCCGGGCGTCTTCGGCGCCGCGGTGGGCAACGTCGTGCCGAACGTCAGCCGCGGCGTGCTGCGGTACGGCCCCGACGCGGCCGGGCTGCGCGAGGCCGCCGAGCGCTTCGCGGCCGAGGTCCGGGAGGCGGTGGCCGCGGCGTGACGCGGCGAGCCGCCCCACGATCGGGAGCCGCCCTGTAAGGGGCGCGTCCGTCGCCCCGGTTCCGGACTTCCGGAGCCGGGGCGACGCCGTTTTCGCGTTCCCTCGTGGCCGTGGTCGACAAGATCCACCGACTCGGTACGACGCGGCAGGTCGCGCCGCATGTCTCCTGTTGACGGTCTGTCGATGACTCACCGAGCCAAATCCGGGGCGAAATGCCCGTTATGTACGGCTCGGTAGAGGCTGACCAGGACTTTTCGTCTGTTCTCGCTGACTCCAGCGGCCATGGCCGCTAGTCTCCGACGAGAGCCAACGGGCAATCGCGTTGCACGTTGCTCGCCAGGTGTGGGGCGACTAGGTTCCTCACCGGTCCGTATCCGACAGTTCGACATCCGAGGTGACGTAGGCGTGGCTCTTCCGCCCCTTACCCCTGAACAGCGCGCAGCCGCGCTCGAAAAGGCCGCCGCGGCTCGCCGGGAGCGGGCCGAGGTCAAGAATCGACTCAAGCACTCCGGTGCCTCGCTTCACGAGGTCATCAAGCAGGGCCAGGAGAACGACGTCATCGGCAAGATGAAGGTCTCCGCCCTCCTGGAGTCCCTGCCGGGCGTGGGCAAGGTCCGCGCCAAGCAGATCATGGAGCGTCTTGGCATCTCCGAGAGCCGCCGTGTGCGCGGTCTCGGCTCCAACCAGATCGCGTCACTTGAGCGTGAGTTCGGCGGTGGCGCCGCCTGACGTTCTCAGGCACTCCTGAGAACCTGGATAATCGCTGCATGGCTGCAACATCCCGGGGGACGACCCCCGTACCCCCGGACGCACGTCCGCGGCTGACCGTGCTCTCCGGCCCCTCCGGGGTCGGCAAGAGCACGGTCGTCGCTCATATGCGCAAAGAACACCCCGAGGTCTGGCTCTCGGTCTCGGCCACCACGCGCAAGCCGCGCCCCGGCGAGAAGCACGGAGTCCAGTACTTCTTCGTCTCCGACGAGGAGATGGACAAGCTGATCGCCAACGGCGAGCTCCTGGAGTGGGCCGAGTTCGCGGGCAACCGCTACGGCACCCCGCGCCGCGCGGTCCTCGAACGTCTGGAGGCGGGCGAGCCCGTCCTCCTGGAGATCGATCTGCAGGGCGCGCGCCTGGTGCGCGAGTCGATGCCCGAGGCGCAGCTCGTCTTCCTCGCCCCGCCGAGCTGGGACGAGCTGGTCCGCCGGCTCACCGGGCGCGGCACGGAGGCGCCCGAGGTCATCGAGCGCAGGCTCGCCGCCGCCAAGATCGAGCTGGCCGCGGAGGCCGAGTTCGACACGACCCTGGTCAACACCTCCGTCGAGGACGTGGCCCGTGAGCTGCTAGCCTTGATGAAGGTTCTTTGATCTTCACCTAAGTTTGATCTTTCAATCCCCTTCGGAAGGCAGAGAGTGTCCTCTTCCATCACCGCGCCCGAGGGCATCATCAACCCGCCGATTGATGAGCTGCTCGAAGCCACCGACTCGAAGTACAGCCTCGTGATCTACGCCGCCAAGCGCGCGCGCCAGATCAACGCGTACTACTCGCAGCTCGGTGAGGGCCTCCTGGAGTACGTCGGTCCGCTGGTGGACACGCACGTCCACGAGAAGCCCCTGTCGATCGCGCTCCGCGAGATCAACGCCGGTCTGCTGACCTCCGAGGCCATCGAGGGCCCGGCTCAGTAAGCCCCGCTCAACAGGCGTTACGTACCCTTCACCACAGGCCCGGCAGCACGGCTGCCGGGCCTGTGGTGTGTCATGGACCCATACGCATCCGAGCGTGGATCCGAGCGCGGGGAGACAGACGCAGTGGCCGAGAAGCCGAAGGTAGTCCTGGGGGTCAGCGGCGGCATCGCCGCCTACAAGGCGTGCGAGCTGCTGCGGCGGCTCACCGAGTCCGGTCATGACGTGCGCGTTGTGCCCACCGAGTCGGCGCTGCACTTCGTCGGCGCGGCCACCTGGTCCGCGCTCTCCGGCAACCCGGTCTCCACCGAGGTCTGGTCCGACGTCCACGAGGTGCCGCACGTCCGCATCGGCCAGCACGCCGACCTCGTCGTCGTCGCCCCCGCCACCGCCGACATGCTCGCCAAGGCGGCCCACGGCCTCGCCGACGACCTGCTCACCAACACGCTCCTGACGGCCCGCTGTCCGGTGGTCTTCGCCCCAGCCATGCACACCGAGATGTGGGAGCACCCGGCCACCCAGGAGAACGTCGCCACGCTGCGCCGCCGCGGCGCCCTGGTCGTCGAGCCCGCCGTCGGCCGCCTCACCGGCGTCGACACCGGCAAGGGCCGCTTCCCCGACCCGGTCGAGCTCTTCGAGGTCGTACGTCGGGTCCTGGCCCGCGGCGACCTGGCCCAGGACCTCGCGGGGCGCCACGTCGTCGTCAGCGCGGGCGGCACCCGTGAGCCCCTCGACCCGGTCCGCTTCCTGGGCAACCGCTCCTCCGGCAAGCAGGGCTACGCGCTTGCCCGCAGCGCTGCGGCGCGCGGCGCCCGCGTCACGCTCGTCGCGGCGAACGCGGCGCTGCCCGACCCGGCGGGCGTGGACGTGGTGCCCGTCGGCACCGCCGTGCAGTTGCGCGAGGCCGTCCTGAAAGCGTCGGCCGACGCCGACGCCGTCGTGATGGCGGCCGCCGTCGCCGATTTCCGGCCCGAGACGTACGCGGCCGGAAAGATCAAGAAGAAGGACGGCCAGGAGCCCGCGCCGATCGCTCTGGTCCGCAATCCGGACATCCTCGCGGAGATCTCGGGGGACAGGCCGCGCCCCGGCCAGGTGGTGGTCGGCTTCGCGGCCGAGACCGACGACGTCCTCGCCAACGGCCGGGCCAAGCTGGAACGCAAGGGGTGCGACCTGCTCGTCGTCAATGAGGTCGGCGAGCGCAAGACCTTCGGTTCCGAGGAGAACGAGGCCGTGGTGCTGGGGGCCGACGGCAGCGAGACCCCGGTTCCGTACGGTCCGAAGGAAGCGCTGGCGGACACGGTGTGGGATTTGGTGGCCGCGCGTCTCACATAACGAGACGAAACGAGGCGAGGGGAGGGCGGATGTATTCGGTCCGCTTTTCCTCGCCGCTTCCCCTCCCGTTGCCGCCCCCGTTCCTGCCCTGTTCCTGTCCCGTCTCTTTCCTTTCTTTCGTCTCTCGGCGGAACTTGGCCACATTCCGACCTATGCCTTGACGTGGTCTCCATCGCCAGGGCTGAATGTCATTTTCGCCCTACCGGGCGCCTCAAATCCGAAAAAAACGGGCGAGAGGCGGTCTGGCGGAGGGTGATCGTCGTACCGCACAATGCAGTGCCGCAGGTCACAGGGCTCCCAAGTGGCGAGACATGTGGTCCGGCGGACGAGTGTGACCGATAAACTGGTCACGGACGACGCCGAGCGCAGCTCTCGGTGCGTCCACCAATGATCAGCCAGCAGCCGCTGCAACCACAGGGAGCGATGTGTCCCGGCGCCTCTTCACCTCGGAGTCTGTGACCGAGGGTCACCCCGACAAGATCGCTGACCAGATCAGCGACACCATTCTCGACGCGCTTCTGCGAGAGGACCCGAAGTCCCGGGTCGCCGTGGAAACGCTGATCACCACCGGCCTCGTCCACGTGGCCGGCGAGGTCACGACGAAGGCGTACGCGCCGATCGCGCAGCTCGTGCGCGAGAAGATCCTCGAGATCGGTTACGACTCCTCGAAGAAGGGCTTCGACGGCGCCTCCTGTGGCGTCTCGGTGTCCATCGGCTCGCAGTCCCCCGACATCGCGCAGGGCGTCGACACGGCGTACGAGAAGCGCGTCGAGGGCGACGAGGACGAGCTCGACAAGCAGGGCGCGGGCGACCAGGGCCTGATGTTCGGCTACGCCTGCGACGAGACCCCGGAGCTCATGCCGCTCCCGATCCACCTCGCGCACCGCCTCTCGCGCCGCCTGTCCGAGGTGCGCAAGAACGGGACCATCCCCTACCTGCGCCCCGACGGCAAGACCCAGGTCACCATCGAGTACGACGGCGACAAGGCCGTCCGCCTCGACACGGTCGTGGTCTCCTCGCAGCACGCCTCGGACATCGACCTGGACTCGCTCCTGGCCCCCGACATCCGGGAGTTCGTGGTCGAGCCCGAGCTGAAGGCCCTCCTCGAGGACGGCATCAAGCTGGAGACCGAGGGCTACCGCCTCCTGGTCAACCCCACCGGCCGCTTCGAGATCGGCGGCCCGATGGGCGACGCGGGCCTCACCGGCCGCAAGATCATCATCGACACCTACGGCGGCATGGCCCGCCACGGCGGCGGCGCCTTCTCGGGCAAGGACCCCTCCAAGGTGGACCGCTCGGCGGCGTACGCGATGCGCTGGGTCGCCAAGAACGTCGTCGCGGCGGGCCTCGCGGCCCGCTGCGAGGTCCAGGTCGCCTACGCCATCGGCAAGGCCGAGCCGGTCGGCCTCTTCGTCGAGACGTTCGGCACGGCCACGATCGACACGGACAAGATCGAGACGGCGATCGGCGAGGTCTTCGACCTGCGCCCCGCCGCGATCATCCGCGACCTCGACCTGCTGCGCCCGATCTACTCGCAGACCGCGGCGTACGGCCACTTCGGCCGCGCGATCCCCGACTTCACGTGGGAGCGCACGGACCGGGTCGAGGCGCTGCGCAAGGCGGCTGGGCTGTAGGGTCTGCTGCTGCGATTTCGCTGGGTTTTGGGGCCCGGCTCTCTCTGAGAGCCGGGCCCCGCCGCGTCACGGGGCGTACTCCGGCGGCGACGCGTCATCGCTGTCGGGCCGGGTGGGCTGGAAGCGGCGCTTCACCTCATCGATGACATCCGCCTTGCCATGAGCCCTCGCCAGATCGATGACCCTCTCGGCGAACAGCTCCAGGTCCTCGTCGTCCGCGGAGAAGCCGAACCACGCCAGCAGTGAGTCGAGTGGCGATTCCCGTGCTTCGTCGGCCGCTTCGTCATCGGGCAGGGCCGAGAAACCCAGCGGTTCCCACGTCGGTGTCGAACGAGGGCCTCCCTCCGAGGCGGAGGCCGCGAACGCGGGCATCGTCGGAGCCGCCAAGTGCTCGAAGGCGGGGGCGACTCGTTCGTTGTTGGCCGCGGCTGACAGCCGGGCGAGGAGTCCGATGCGATCGACGGCCCCTTCCACCTTCTCGTCGTTCCTGGCGAGCCACCACACCACGGCGCTCCCGGGGTCCTTGAGGACGTCATCGCCCAGGTAGGCGCGCTTGCTCCGCTCGTAGTTGCGCTCGTGCTCCCAAACGTCCTCGTCCTTGCGGACGTTGGAGAGCTTGGCGAGGCGGTCGCGGTCGATGTCCGAGAGATGGAGAGAGACGTCCAGGGCCATCGCCAGGATGCGGCCTGTCGCGTCGGGCCGCATCGTGCCCAGGGCCCCGTCGAGTTGATGTTGCACGAACGCTGCCTGGTGAGGCGGCTGTTGAGCTGTCACCGCCCTCGCGCGCTGCAGCACGGCGTCGATCGCCAGTCCCGCGGGATTGATGTACGGGGCGTCATCGGGGGCCTCCAGCAGCGCCCATCGCACAGTGGCGGAGAAGGAGAAGTCATAGTCCGCGACGGAGCTCGGCAGCGCGACGTACGCGACGCGTTGCTCCTGACGCTGCGGACTCGGCAGCGGCTCGTCGGGATCCGGAGGGAAGTACGGAGGGGGAGAGTCCGATCCCTGGTCCAGGACCCGGTGCGTCACCAGCGCGATGACGAGGAGCAACGCAGCCGTGGCAGGCCAGGCCCAAGGCGGCCAGCTGGCGCTCAGGCCGAGTATGACGAGGATCAGTCCGAGAATGACGGTGACGAAGGCGGTCATCGTCTTCTGACCAGAACTCATG
The DNA here is from genome assembly GCF_002556545.1 of Streptomyces formicae. Taxonomy (NCBI): domain Bacteria; kingdom Bacillati; phylum Actinomycetota; class Actinomycetes; order Kitasatosporales; family Streptomycetaceae; genus Streptomyces; species Streptomyces formicae. The sequence continues at coordinate 1,586,109 of NZ_CP022685.1, read as the reverse complement.
GTGGCCCCCGGTTTCGGTGTCAGACGGCGTGGCTGTAGGGCGTGATGCCCTGAGCGGCATTGATTTTCCGCAGCAGGTCGGAGACGGTCTCCTCGCGCCTGGACGTGTCGCCCGTGTCGGCGCGCGACCAGTCGAGAGCGACGCGGTACAGGCGGCCCGAGGCGCGGACGTCGGTCGCTGAGGCGGCGACGAGTACGTCCAGAGCCGGATCGCGATAGCGGCCGTCACTGCAGGCGTTGAGCCAACCCACGGTTCGCGTGGTCCAGTAGTCGGCCGGACGGTTCAGTACGCCGGTCCATCCGAGGGCGAGGCTGTCCCTCACACTGGGGGAGCGGATCAGGCGTACCGGGTCGGCGAGGGTCAGGAACAAGTCGACATCAGTGGCCCAATGCCCCTGGGCGATTCCCGTGGCCAAGCGGTCCAGCATTCTGCGGTACAGCCGGTTGTCGGTCCTGGCAAGGCCGACCACCGCTTGGCGGGCATCCGCTCCGAGCGTTCCTGAGCTCCGTCGTGCCAGGTGGTGCAGGCGGACGAGGGCTTGATCCGGGTGGGAGCGTGCCATGGCTTCCGAACACACCAGGATGAGGACGCGTCGTAGCCCGGGACTCGTCGTCGTGTCTTTGGACCAGTCGTAGATCTGCTGCCGGAAGAACCGGCCGTGCTGGTCGTCCGCGAGGCCGAGAGCGAGTACCTGTGAGGCATCCGGCAGGAGGTCGGCCCGGGCGGTGGACAGCGTCCACTGCTTGGCCAGCCATGTCAGATCCTCGGGCCGATGGGTCCGTAGGCCCTGCTCGGCGTACCGGGCGACGGCGGCGCTCCTCTCGGACTGATCGGCCCCCGTCTGCGTCAGGCAGGTACTGAACCAGTCCCGCAGTTGGCATCGGATGTCCGGCAGGAACGTCCAGAAGTGGTTCCGGACGGCTTGGTCGTATCCCTGGAGGCGGAACTGGACGCGGCCGTCCGGCAGAGTCTCCGCACCGATCGCGGTGAGCTCCGCGTGGAGGTCGCTGTGCTCCAGCCGGGGAGTGGTGTCCGGGGGATGGCCGAGAACAGTCAGAAGGCCGTTCGTCGCCTGGAGGATCGCGCTGGGGAGGGTGCCGTGGAACACCGCGAGCGAGAGCAGCAGCGCCTTCCTGCGGCCGTTCTGCTCCGCGGAGATGTCCGCCGCCACGCGCGCGGTGTGGTCCGCGGCGCCTGCCAGGGATTCGGCGAGCCAGTGAGGGAACCCCTGGTCCGCTCCCGCAGTGTCCCGGCAGCGCCTGATGCGATCGGCCAGGGCCGCTACGTCGCGCATCGGCGCTCGGGCCAGGTGAGCCGTGAGGTCCGGACCGTTCAGTTCGTCTTCCCTCGGCGAGATGTTCTCGCACCGCAGGTGACGTATGAACAGTCTCTTCGGCGACGGGCGGCCCATGCCCACGGTGAGAGGGCGAAGCTCGCCCCGCAGGAGGTAACTGAGGTGGTGCGGAAGGACCATCGCCAGGTGAGCGCTCTTCCTCGCGAGGTGGCTGCGGAAGTCGGAGAACTCTTCCTGGATCCCCAGATACCGCGACTCGTCCACCTCGGAAAGGTCGAGCAAGAGCCGATCGCCGTGATGGATGTCGTGCACGTCGAGCGGCGAGGCCGTCGTGTCGTCAGAGGTGTCGGGGAGTTCGTGGAAACTTCCGGAGGCATCGGGGAGTTCGTGGAGCAGCATCAAGGCGGCGGTACGACGGCCACTGCCCGGGATTCCGTCGAGCAGCACCGCGCACGAGTCGTGGAGCAACTGCCGGGCCTGCTGCAGGCGGGGCGGCGGTACGAATCGCCGGTAGAGGTGTTCACGGTCGGCCCGTGCGATCACGAGCGGGCGCCTGCTGGCCTGCTCGCGCAGTCGAGAGGCGGCGGCTTGGACATAGAAGTTGTACTGGGCGCCCTCTCCGCTGTGCACGGCGCTGCGGGCTTCGTTGATGATCGAGCCCGGGAACTCGTTCACTGCTCGTCGTCCCTCCGCGGTCGGCGGGACCCGAAGCGCTGACGTATCTCACCGCTGTTGTCTCCGGAGATGTAGTTGGTGCCGTCCCCAGTGATGCGAGGGCCGTGGTACTGGTCGCCGCTCCCCGTGTGCAACGGACCGTGGGCCTCGTTGACGAAGCTCCCTACAGAGCCGCCGACCTGGCCGATCCCTCCGCTCTGGTGGTCCGTGCGCAGGCTGGTTTCCGGCGCGGACTCCGTCGGCGCATCCGGTCGGCCCTGGCTGTCCAGCTTCGCGAGTTCGGGGACCTGACGCACCAGACGGTCGCCGAGCCGTGCCAGGTCTTCGTCCTTGCTGTGCAACTCCACGCGTGCGTACTGGTGCTCCGCCAGCTCCGACAATGATGTGGGGAGGCGGTTCGGATCGAGCTGTTCCACCCGCCTGCCGATGAAGAGCGGGACGATCAGCGCGCCGGAGCCCAGGGCCGCCTCGATCTCCCTTCGGACCCAGTCCTGGGGATTGTCCAGGGCCCTTCTGCCGGGGCGGCGCACATCAGGGGCGTCGAGCCAGTGTTCGTCGATCAACGCGAGCAGGACGTGACAGCGGCGTACGGCTTGGATGATGTCCTCTGCGTACCTGCGACCGGGGTCGAGGGACTTCTTCGCGAGGAACACGCTGTCGGCACCGAATCGGGCCGACAGCACGGCGTCACACATGTATCCGACTTCCTTGCCGCCCTGCGTGCGGTAGTTGATGAAGACTTCGTGCACGGCTGGTCCTCCCTGATACGTAGTGGTTCTAAGACGTAGTGGTGCGGATCGCCGCGGCGGTGAGGTCCGGAGTGAGCGTGCGAACCGCGGCGTTACGGGCGTGACGCCGAAGCGTGTGGGACAGCCGACGGAGGTCGGCCGCGACCGTCGCGGAGTGGGTCAGACGTACCGAGGGAAGGATCTCCGTCGTCACCGCACAGGCCTGGTCGATGTCGCCTGCGGCCGCGTGGGCCAGCGCCCGTCGAACGCCGTAGCGTGCCCGGGTCCGGAAGGCGTGCTCGGGAATCCTCTCCGTCTCGACGTCGAGCAGCGCCGCCGCCTGTCGGGGGCGGCCGAGGTCGTACATGCACCAGCCCCGGAACATCGCGACCACGTCCGGCACGTGGGAAGCACCGAGCACCGGCCGGTCAGGTTCTGCCGCGTCCCGGGCCAGCAGCTCGCGTGCCCGGTCGAGACTGCGCATGCAGGTGCCGTAGTCCCCGTCCACAGCCGCGCTCTGCGCGAGGTGCTGGGCCGCCAGCCCAAGGATGCGGGGCGACGCCTTGCTCTTGAGCGCGTGCGCAGCCAGTTGGACGGCGTGGGAGACATCGCCTCGGTACAGGCTGATCAGCGAATGCCGGACGTAGGCGTACGCCGCGAGCCCTTTGTCCGCCCCGGCTTCCGCGAGCTGCACCGCGCGCTCGGTCCACCACAGGGCCGCCGTGTCGTCGCCGGATTCCTGAGCCATCCAGCCCACGTACTCGGCGTAGCGCGAGGCCAGCAGGAGAAGCTCACGTCGCGTACGCACGTCGGCGCCAACGGCGAGCTGCTCCAGGCTGTGCGTCTGCGCGATGAGCGGAGGGAGCACGCTCCCTGGACCGGATGCCTGCCCGAGGCGGCGGAATTGGTCGAAGAGCAGGCGCGCCGCGTCCAGTGCCGTCGATGCTCCTTCCGCGCATGCCGGCTGGGAGAGCCCGTCGCTCACCCGCATGACCAGAACCGAGGCTCCGGCGGCGATGACGCTGCGACGTGCCACGGGCTGGAACGAGCTGGAGCCGTCCTTGCTCAGATGCATCAACCACACCTCATCGTCGTGACCGGGTCCGGAGAGCGGTGAAGGCAAGCGCTGAGTGGGCACGAGCTCGGCGAGGCCGCCCCCGGCGTCCAGCTGCGCGTCGCAGAGCCGGGCCAGTTCGGTGGTCGGCCGTTTGATGCCGCGCTCCACCTTGCTGAGCTGACTCTTGCTGTAGTGCACCCGCTGGCCGAGCTGTCCGAGGGAGAGCCCGGCAGCCAGGCGCCTCACGCGCAGTTCCTGCCCGAAGTCGTTTGCGTTCTCCAGCACTTCAACCTCCGTCACTCCCGGCCAACGGTCGGTGAGCGCCGCGAAACAGCGTGCGACAGGCGACAAGGCCGAGCAAGGTGGATCGTGGGGTTTCCCGTTTCCTCATCCGGAGGGAATCCGACCGTGAGCCGGGTGTCCAGAAAGCTGAATCGGCCATGGTCGCGCCTGCCTACTCTGATCTTGGGCGGGCGGCGCTGTCAGTGAGGTCTGGTAGGAATGCAGCTGTGAGCAGCGAGAACGAGCAGGAGAGCGGTGGTGCGGAGGGCGCACCGCCCGAGCAGCTCGCGTTGATTCGGGACAGCGTGCGCAAGGCCAAGGTGCCGAGGGCCAAGCCGCGGACGTGGCGGGGGGCCGCTGTGGCCGGGGAGTTGCCGGTGGCGCGGGTGTTGGTGGACAAGGGTGTGCTGCATCTCGACCGGTACTTCGACTATGCCGTGCCCGAGGAGCTCGACGCGGTGGCGCAGCCCGGGGTGCGGGTTCGGGTGCGGTTCGGGGCCGGGGCGCGGAACGTGCGGGACGGGCGGCGTGAGGGGGGCGGGCTGATCGACGGGTTCATCGTCGAGCGGTGTGCCGAGAGCGATTATCAAGGGCCGTTGGCCGCCCTGGCGCAGGTGGTATCGCCCGAGCCCGTGCTCGACGAGCGCCTGCTCGGGCTCGCGCGGGCCGTGGCAGACCGGTATGCCGGGAGCCTCGCCGACGTGTTGCAGTTGGCCGTGCCGCCGCGGCACGCGCGGGCCGAGGCGCGGGAGTCGGGTGAGCCGCCCGCGCCGCCGGAGGCTCCGGAGCCGGGGAGTTGGCGGCGGTACGGGCACGGGGCCGAGTTTCTGGGGGCGCTGGCCTCGGGGGGCGCGCCGAGGGCCGTGTGGACCGCGCTGCCGGGGCCCGAGTGGGCCGAGGAGATCGCGCGGGCCGTGCAGGCGACGCTGGCCTCGGGCCGGGGCGCGCTCGTCGTCGTGCCGACCGGGCGGCCCGCCGCGCGCGTGGACGCCGCGCTCACCGAGCTGCTCGGCGAGGGGCGGCACGCCCTGCTGACCGCCGACGCCGGGCAGGAGAAGCGGTACGCGGAGTGGCTCGCGGTGCGGCGCGGGGCCGTGCGGGCCGTCGTCGGGACGCGGGCCGCCATGTTCGCCCCCGTGCGGGACCTGGGGCTCGTCGTCATCTGGGACGACGGGGACTCCAGCCACAGCGACGACCACGCGCCCTTCCCGCATGTCAGGGAGGTGCTTGAACTGCGGGCCTCGCGGGACAAGTGCGGCTTCCTGCTGGGGAGTTGGAGTTGCACCGTCGAGGCCGCCCAGCTCGTGGAGAGCGGGTGGGCCGCGCCGCTCGTCGCCGACCGCGATCAGGTGCGCGGGGCCGCGCCGCTGGTGCGCACCGTGGGGGACGGGGACCTCGCGCGGGACGAGGCGGCGCGGGCCGCGCGGCTGCCGACGCTGGCCTGGCGGGCCGTGCGGGAAGGGCTCAAGCACGGGCCCGTCCTGGTGCAGGTGCCGCGGCGCGGCTATGTGCCGCGGCTCGCGTGCGAGCGGTGCCGTGAGCCCGCGCGGTGCCGACACTGCGCGGGGCCGCTCGAGGCGCGGGAGAGCACCGGAGTGCTGTGCTGCGGGTGGTGCGGGCGGGACGAGGGCTCCTGGCACTGCGGCGCGTGCGGGGGGTTCCGGCTGCGGGCGCAGGTCGTCGGGGCGCGGCGGACCGCAGAGGAGCTGGGGCGGGCGTTTCCCGCCGTGCCGGTGCGGACGTCGGGGCGCGAGCAGGTGCTCGACACGGTTCCCGGGGCGCCCGCGCTGGTGGTGAGCACGCCGGGGGCCGAGCCCGTCGCGGAGGGCGGCTATGCGGCCGCCCTGCTGCTCGACGGGTGGGCCATGCTGGGGCGGCCCGATCTGCGGGCCGGTGAGGACGCGCTGCGGCGGTGGATCTCGGCGGCCTCGCTCGTACGTCCGCAGGGCGTGGGCGGCACGGTGGTGATCGTCGCCGAGCCGACGCTGCGGCCCGTGCAGGCGCTGGTGCGGTGGGACCCGGTCGGGCACGCGGTGCGCGAGCTCGCCGAGCGGGCCGAGCTGAGCTTTCCCCCGGTGTCGCGGATGGCCGCGGTGTCGGGCACCGCGGAGGCGCTCGCGGGATTCCTCGCCGGGGCCGAACTGCCGGGGGACGCGGTGGTCCTCGGCCCCGTCCCCGTGGCGGAGGCACCGCCGGGCCCCTCGCGCAGACCCGGGGCGCCGCCGCCCGGGGAGCACTGGGAACGCGTACTGATCCGGGTGCCACCGGGCAGCGGAGCCGCGCTTGCCGCCTCACTGAAGACGGCGCAGGCGGCGCGGATGGCGCGGGGTGCGAGGGGAGCCAAGGGCGGCAGAGGTGCCGGTGGCGCTGGTGGTGCCAGGAGCGCCGGGGGTGCCAGAGGGGCACGGGAGGCCGGTGGGGCGGCCGACGCGGTACGGATTCGGGTGGATCCGCTCGACATCGGCTGAGTCGGTGCGGCCCCGCCTGTCCACGGAGGCGGCGGTGCGGCCCCGCCTGTCCACGGAGGCGCCGCGATGTGCCGTTCCGCCGCGCCGTCGAGGCTGGTCGCGCAGTTCCCCGCGTCCCTTCGGGGCACGTCCGTGCCGAGCACACGACTGCCCTCTGCCGCCCGGCACGAAGCGGGACGGAAGAGGGCAGTCGGCAGGGTGGGCGCGTCAGCCGTTGCGAGGGCCGGGGAAGGCGCTCGGCCTCGGGTCCTCGCGGAGGGCGGGGCTTCCCGCCGTCGGCTGGGTCGGCATCGCGCGGGCCGCGGGGACGGACGGCAGGGGAGCACCGACCGGTACCACCGGGCGGGCGGCGGTCGGCGTCGTCTCCGTGGCGCGCTCCGCCTCGGCCGCCGCCTGGGTCGTCGCACGGCGCGCGCCGTAACGACGGTGCACCGCCTGCTTGGTGACCCCGAGGGCCGAGCCCACCGCGTCCCACGAGAACCCGAGCGAGCGGTCGAAGTCCACCGCCGCGGTGACCAGTGTCTCGACGCTGTCCCGCAGTTCCTGGGCGAGGCGGACGGTCGGGGCGGGGGCCCGCCCGTACACGACGAAGCCCGCGGACGGGCTGGAGCGGCGCGGGCGGTAGACGTTACCGAGCTGGGCGGTGAGCGTACGCAGCGCGTCCACCTGCCGGCGGACCCGCTCGATGTCCCGCACCAGGAGGTGCAGGCTGGCCCGTGCCTGGGCGTCGTGGGTTGCGTGGTCGGCCATGAACAAGCCTCTCGAACCGGCGTTGAAAAGGATCGGACCGCAACCGCGGCCCAGGGTGGTCAACTCTTTCTTGACCAACGCGCTAGTTCGTGTGGGGTCACGGTGCAGGGGCGTATGCGCATATGCACAGGGCGCGCGGAACGTCGTACGCCCCCGAGCCGGTCGGGGGCGAACGGCGGCCGTGGCGCGGGGGAGACCGTCCCGAGCGGGGTCCGGGGGCGGCCCATAGACTGGTGCGCTGCCGTGGCGGCCGTCCGCCGCAGCCGCCGCAGACCGCCGTCGCCGCCCACCAGAGATCCGAGGTACCCCCCAGTGAAGCTCGTCTTCGCAGGCACTCCCGAGGTCGCCGTCCCCGCCCTCGACGCCCTGATCGCCTCCGACCGGCACGAGGTGGCCGCCGTCGTCACCCGGCCCGACGCGCCCGCGGGCCGTGGCCGCAGGCTCGTCGCGAGCCCGGTCGCCGAGCGCGCGGCGGAGGCGGGCATCGAGGTGCTCAAGCCCGCGAAGCCGCGTGACGAGGAGTTCCTCGCCCGGCTGCGGGAGATCGGCCCCGACTGCTGCCCCGTGGTCGCGTACGGCGCGCTGCTGCCCAAGGTCGCGCTCGACGTACCGGCCCGCGGCTGGGTCAATCTGCACTTCTCGCTGCTGCCCGCCTGGCGCGGTGCCGCGCCCGTGCAGCACGCGGTCATCGCGGGCGACGAGATCACCGGTGCCTCGACCTTCCTGATCGAGCAGGGCCTGGACTCCGGTCCCGTGTACGGGACGGTCACCGAGGAGGTGCGGGCGACCGACACCAGCGGCGACCTCCTTACGCGGCTCGCCTTCGCGGGCTCGGGGCTGCTCGTGGCGACCATGGACGGCATCGAGGACGGCAGCCTGAAGGCCGTGCCGCAGCCCGCCGACGGCGTCACCCTCGCCCCCAAGCTCACCGTCGAGGACGCCCAGGTGGACTGGGCGGCGCCCGCGCTCCGGGTCGACCGCGTGGTGCGCGGCTGCACGCCGGCGCCCGGGGCCTGGACCGTCTTCCGCGGCGAGCGCCTGAAGATCATCCAGGCGGCGCTCGTGCCCGACCGCACCGATCTCGCACCCGGCGAGCTGTCTCCCGCCAAGAACAACGTGTACGTCGGTTCCGGTTCGCACGCCGTCGAGCTGCTCTGGGTCCAGCCGCAGGGCAAGAAGCCGATGCGCGGCGCGGACTGGGCCCGTGGGGTGCGGATCGCCCCGGGTGAGCGGGTGGGCGCGGGCGACGTAGGCTGAGTGGGTTCGGCCCATTCCAGCGGCGGTCGACCCATTCCACCAGCGGAGCACCTTTGAACGACCAGCAGAACCGGCGTCCCCGTAAGCCCGCGAAGTCGGCGTCGGGCAAGCCCGCGTCGGGCAAGCCCGCGTCGGGCAAGCCCCACCGCCGGCCGCAGAAGGACCCCGTCCGCATCCTCGCCTTCCAGGCGCTGCGGGCCGTGGATGAGCGCGACGCGTACGCGAACCTCGTCCTGCCGCCCCTGCTGCGCAAGGCCAGGGAGAAGGGCGAGGGCTTCGACGCGCGCGACGCGGCCCTCGCCACGGAGCTGGTCTACGGGACGCTGCGCCGCCAGGGGACGTACGACGCGATCGTGGCGGCCTGCATCGACCGGCCGCTGCGCGAGGTCGACCCGCCCGTACTCGACGTACTGAACATGGGCGTGCACCAGTTGCTCGGCACCCGCATCCCGACGCACGCCGCCGTCTCCGCCTCGGTGGAGCTGGCGCGCGTGGTGCTCGGCGACGGGCGGGCCAAGTTCGTCAACGCCGTCCTGCGCAAGGTCGCGCAGGACGACCTCGACGGCTGGGTGGAGAAGGTCGCGCCGCCCTACGACGAGGACGCGGAGGACCACCTCGCCGTCGTCCACTCGCACCCCCGCTGGGTCGTCTCCGCGCTCTGGGACTCGCTCGGCGGCGGCCGCGCGGGCATCGAGGACCTCCTCGAGGCGGACAACGAGCGGCCCGAGGTCACCCTGGTGGCCCGTCCGGGACGCTCCACCGCCGATGAGCTCCTGGACTCGGTGGGCGAGGAATCGGCGCTGCCCGGGCGCTGGTCGCCCTACGCCGTACGGCTCAGTGAGGGCGGCGAGCCCGGTTCGCTGGAGGCCGTGCGCGAGGGGCGCGCCGGTGTGCAGGACGAGGGCAGTCAGCTCGTCGCCCTCGCACTCGCGAACGCTCCGCTGGACGGCGGATCCGACGAGAAGTGGCTGGACGGCTGTGCCGGACCCGGCGGCAAGGCGGCCCTGCTCGCCGGGCTCGCCGCGCAGCGCGGCGCGGTCCTGCTCGCCTCCGAGAAGCAGCCGCACCGGGCCGGACTCGTCTCCCAGGCGCTCGCCGGGAACCCCGGTCCCTACCAGGTCATCGCGGCCGACGGGACCCGGCCGCCGTGGCGGCCCGGCACCTTCGACCGGGTCCTGATGGACGTGCCCTGCACGGGACTCGGCGCGCTGCGCCGCCGACCCGAGGCCCGCTGGCGCCGCCGTCCGCAGGACCTGGACGGCTTCGCGCCGCTGCAACGCTCGCTGCTGCGCACGGCGTTGGAGTCCGTGCGGGTCGGCGGTGTCGTCGGCTACGCCACCTGTTCGCCCCACCTGGCCGAGACCCGCGCGGTCGTCGACGACGTGCTCAAGCACACCGGGGGCGCCGAACTGATCGACGCCCGCCCGCTGATGTCCGGCGTTCCGGTGCTGGGCGAGGGACCCGACGTACAGCTGTGGCCGCATCTGCACGGCACGGACGCGATGTATCTGGCGCTGATCCGGCGCACTGCCTGACGGGCGGGGAGGGCGACGGGCCGCTCAGATGTCCAGGCGCAGTTCCGGCGTGAGGGCCCGCGAGACGCACGCGTACATGCGGCCCGTGGGGGCGCCGATGTCGTCGCGGTGTTCCGGGGTGCCGGAGAGCACGGTGAGTTCGCAGCTGCCGCAGACGCCCTCGCGGCAGCCCGACATCACCGGGCGCCCTGCGCGGGCCAAGGCGTCGAGGAGGGACTGGTCGGCGCCGACCTGGACCGTTCCTCCCGAGCGTGCGCACACCGCCTCGAAGGCGGTGTTCGGGGCGAAGGTCCGCGCGGCCGGGCGGAAGCGTTCCGTGTGGAGTCGCTCGGCGGGGAAGGCGGCCTGCGCCGCGCTGAGCATCGGGGCAGGGCCGCAGCAGTAGACGAGCGCGCCGGGCGCGAGGTCGGCGGCCAGGGCCGCGAGGTCCGGCCTGTGGTCCCGGGACGTGGCCACGAGCCGCACCCGGTCGCCGTGGCGGGCCCGCAGTTCGTCGGCGAAGGGCATGGTCGAGGCCGACCGCCCCACGTAGACGAAGGTGGCGGGGACGTCCGCGTCGACGGCCGCGGAGAGCATGGGGAGGAGAGGCGTGACGCCGATTCCGCCCGCGAGGAAGAGGTACTCCGGGGCGGGCAGCAAGGGGAAGTGGTTGCGGGGCGGCGAGACGTCGAGCGCGCGGCCCTGACGCAGGTAGTGGTGGATGTACTCCGAGCCGCCCCGGCTGAGCGGGTCCAGGCGCACCGCCACGCGATAGCGCTCGCGGTCGGCGGGGTCCCCGCACAGTGAGTACGAGCGGGTGAGCCAGTTCGGCAGCGTCAGGTCGACGTGCGCGCCCGGTTCCCAGGGCTCCAGGGGGCCTGTGGCGCCGCGCAGGACGAGCGAGACGACGTCATCGGCCACTTGTTCGACGCGGTCGATGACGGTGTGCTGCACCTGCATCGTGTGATTCACCTCGGGAGGGATCGGTTAAGCGGTCGGGTCGTTCGGCGGATGGTGCGGCGGGCCTCAGTGAGCAGGCCCCGGCACGCGGGTCTCAGTAGAGCGAGTGGTACGCGTCCTCGAGGCCCTCGTCGATGAGCTTGGGGTCGATGCCCAGGCCCATCTGCGCGGCGACGAGTTCGCCCGCCGAGGGGATCTCGTCGGCCAGCGCCTGGCTCGCCGGGTCCCACAGGCGGGAGCGGACCAGCGCCCGGCCGCAGTGGAAGTAGCCCTCCTCCACCTCGATGACGATCGCGAGGACGGCCTCCTTGCCTTCGGTGTGCATCCGGGCGAGCACGTCGGGATCATCGGTGGGGTACGCGCTGCCGTTGATGCGGAGGACCTCGCGCACTCCGGGGACGAAGAAGCAGAGCCCGACCCCGTCGTTCTCCGCGAGGTTGCGGAAGGAGTCGGCGATCTTGTTGCCCGGCCGGTCGGGCATCGCGAGCGTGTGCTCGTCGAGCACCTTCACGAAGCCCGGGTAGTCGCCGCGCGGCGAGCAGTCGGCGCGCCCCGCCGCGTCGGCCGTCGCCAGGGTGAGGAAGGGGGAGTGCGCGATGAAGCGGCGGAAGTGCTCGTCGACGCGGTCGAGGATCTTCGCCTCGATCCCGGCGTCCGGCGATCCGAGCTTCTCGCGGACCTCGGCCGGGGACAGCCGTCGGGGGCGGATGGCGGCATGCGTCACGAAGGCTCCTCGGGTGGGTGGCACTGGGCGCGTCAGCTCGCGCACTCGTATCGGGAGTACGCCTCGTACGCGCAGGTCGTGGCACCATTGTGAGCAATTACTCGCATCACGCGCTACTCGCGTTGAGGGCGCTGCCAGGAGGGCGACATGGGGGCGGACCGGCACTCGTTCCGCGCACGTAAACAGCCGCGTCAGGCGCGGGCCGAGCTCACCCGGCAGCGGATCCTCACGGCGGCTGCTCACGTTTTCGCCGAACACGGGTACGCGGCGGGGACCACGAACCGGATCGCGGCGCAGGCACGGATCTCCATCGGTTCGCTGTATCAGTACTACCCGAACAAGGACGCGATCCTGGTCGAGCTGATGACCCAGCACCTCGACGCGGGGGTGCTCTCGCTGAAGGAGCACCAGGAGAGCGACCAGCCCGACTCGATCGAGGCGACCATGCGCGGATTCGTGCGTTCCGTGATCGGCAACCACCTCGACGACCCGAAGCTGCTCCAGGTCATGATGGAGCAGACGCCGCGCGTCCCCGAGCTCCTGGAGAGGCTCAACCGGCACGCGCGGGAGCGGGTGGAGTTCACGCGGGACCTGCTCGCGCGCCATCCCGAGGTCCGGGTCACCGATGTCGAGGTGGCCGCCCAGCTCGTCGTGGTCACGGTGGAGACCGTCGTGCACCAGCTCGTCGCCGCGCCGCGGTCCGTCGACGTCGCGCGTCTCGAGGACGAGCTCGTCGCCATGGTCACGCGGTATCTGACGGCCGCCGCGTAGCGGACGGGGCGGCGGGCGGTTCGGCGCGCCGGGCCAGCGCGTGCGGCCACCACACCCTCGGTCCCACGTCCCAGAAGAGCGACGTGACCAGGACGGACCGTACGACGAAGGTGTCCAGGAGCACGCCGAGCGCGACCGCGAAGCCGATCTCGGCGAACGCGACGAGCGGGAGCGTGCCGAGGGCGGCGAACGTGCCCGCGAGGACGAGCCCGGCCGAGGTGATCACCGCGCCGGTCGCGGCGAGGCCCGTCAGGACGCCCGCGCGGGTGCCCTGTCGCCCCGCCTCCTCGCGGATGCGGGTGGACAGGAAGATGTTGTAGTCGATGCCGAGCGCCACCAGGAACACGAAGACGAAGAGCGGGAAGTCGGTGGTCTCGGCCGCGTAGTCGAACAGGTGGCGGAAGGCGAGCGCGCTCAGGCCGAGCGCGGCGGCGAAGGACAGGACCACCGTCGCGATCAGGAGCAGCGGGGCGACGACCGCGCGCAGCAGGACGCCGAGGGTCAGCAGGACCACGACCAGGACCAGCGGGATCACCAGCTTGTTGTCGTGGGCCGTGGCGTGGTCCATGTCGAGCAGGGCCGCCGTGCCGCCGCCCACCTTCGCGTCCGCGCCGGGCACCGCGTGCACGGCGTCGCGCACCCGCTCCACGGTGTCCTTGGCGGCCGCGCTGTCGGACGGATCGGTCGCCGTCGCCTCGAGGAGGACCTGCCCCTCGTACGCGCCCTTCGTACCGGGCGGACGCCCGACGCTCTTGGCCGCCACGCCCCTGGTGTCCGAGACGGCCTTCGCGACCTCGTCCTTCCGCGCCGTGTTCGCGACGATCACCAGCGGGTCGCCGGAGCCCGCGGGGAAGTACTCGGCCTGGATCTCCTGACCGGTGATCGAGTCGGGCTTGTCGGTGAACGCGTCGGCGTTGCTCAGCCCCTCCGCCCGCAGTTGGAGCAGGCCGAGCGAGAGCAGGGCGAGGACCGCGGCGGTGACGCCCCAGGTGAGCCGGGGGCGACGGGCGATGCGCCGCCCGGTGCGGGCCCACAGGCCGCGCTCGGTCGGCTCGGGGGAGCCCAGGTGCGGGACCAGCGGCCAGAAGAACCACCGGCCGAAGATCACGAGGAGGGCGGGGAAGAGCGACAGCATCGCGAGCAGCCCGACGGCGACACCGATCGCGGCGACCGGACCGAGGCCGCGGGTGGAGTTCATCTCGGCGGCGAGCAGCACCAGCATGCTCAGGACGACCGTCGCACCCGAGGCGAGCACCGCGGGGCCCGCCCGGTGCAGGGCGAGCGCCATCGCCTCGTGGCGGTCCTCGTGGCGGCGCAGCTCTTCGCGATAGCGAGCGACCAGGAGCAGGGCGTAGTCCGTCCCCGCGCCGAAGACGAGCACCGTCAGGATGCCCGCGCTCTGGCCGTTGACCGTGAGGTCCGCGTGCACGGCGAGCAGATAGACGAGCGCCTGCGCGGTGAACAGCGCGGTGATCACGGAGACCAGCGGGGCGAGCAGCAGCGTGGGGCTGCGGTAGGTGAGGAGCAGGATCACCACCACGATGCCGGCCGCCGAGAACAGCAGCGTCGAGTCGATGCCCTCGAACGCCTCCGCCGAGTCCGCGGCCGTGCCACCGGGCCCGGTGATGTGCACGCCCAGTCCGTCCCCGCCCTCGCCCACCCGCTGCCTGATGGAGTCGACCGCGGGCCCGATCCGCTCCCAGCCCTCCGCGTCCATCGTGATCGGCACGAAGACCTGGGCGGCCCGCGCGCCCGACTTCGCGTCGTAGACGGGGCCGCGGGTCTCCGCGCCGCGGATGCCGTGCGCGCGGAGACCCTTCACCTGGCGTACGTCCTCGGAGATGCGCGCCCGGTCCCGCGCGGTGAGGCCGTCTTCGCGGGCGTACACGACGACGGCCGGGATCGCCTCGGGCCTGAACTCGTCCGATACGGCCAGGACTTGGGTGGATTCGGCGGACCCTGGCAGCCAGGATTCCGAGTCGTTCTCCTGGGCGTCGGTGAGCTTCTGGGCCAGGGGTGCCGCCACGACGATCACCAGCAGCCAGAAGAGCACCACCAGCCACTTGGCGCGCCGCCCGCACACCAGCCACGCGATTTTGCGCCGGGTCTCCCGCTGACCATCCGCCATGGCTTCCCCCCGCTCGCCGTGCGCGGTGCCGATGGACCGCCCAGCATGGCACGCGGCGCCGCCTCGGGGGAGGCACTGTGCCCAGGGCTTGGACTGCGGTCAGCAACCGGCGCCGGGCATGGCAGGCTTGGGGCATGGCCGTGCAGATCAACCCCAGCATCCTGTCCGCGGACTTCGCCCGCCTTGCCGATGAGGCAAAGGCCGTCGAAGGCGCCGACTGGCTTCATGTCGACGTCATGGACAACCACTTCGTCCCGAACCTCACGCTCGGGGTGCCGATCGTAGAGTCGCTGGCCCGCGCGACGGACACGCCGCTGGACTGCCATCTGATGATCGAGGACCCCGATCGCTGGGCACCGCAGTACGTCGAAGCGGGCGCGGGATCGGTCACCTTCCACGCGGAGGCGGCGGCCGCCCCCGTCCGGCTCGCCCGCGAGATCCGCGCCAAGGGCGCCCGCGCCTCCATGGCGCTGAAGCCCGCGACGCCCATCGAGCCGTACGAGGACCTGCTCCCCGAGCTCGACATGCTCCTGATCATGACGGTCGAGCCGGGCTTCGGCGGGCAGTCGTTCCTGGACATCATGCTGCCCAAGATCCGCCGCACCCGTGAGCTGATCGGCAAGCACGGCCTCCAGCTCTGGCTGCAGGTCGACGGCGGTGTCTCGGCCTCCACCATCGAGCGCTGCGCCGAGGCGGGCGCCGACGTGTTCGTCGCGGGCTCCGCCGTCTACGGCGCCGAGGATCCCGCGGAGGCGGTACGTTCATTGCGCGCCCAAGCCCAGGCAAAGACGGCGTCAAGCGCCTGGGCATGCGGCCACTGAGCCAAGGGAACGTGAACGCAGGCCTTCAGGGCTGATCAACTAGGCCGGATCTGCAAGGATGAACGGCGAACCCAGTTTGTGAACAGCAGTGAGGAGAGCGCCGTGTCGGCCATGTCGGCGGGTCGGTCAGCCATGCGGATGGGACCCGCGGAGCTGGTGCAGGCGGCGGCCATGGCCCGCCGCTTCTACCTCGAGGGCAAGTCCAAGATCCAGATCGCCGAGGAGTTCGGCGTCAGCCGCTTCAAGGTGGCCAGGGTCCTGGAGACCGCTCTCGAGCGGGATCTCGTGCGCATCGAGATCCGGGTCCCGGCCGAGCTGGACGCGGAGCGCTCGGACGCGCTGCGGGCCCGCTACGGCCTGCGGCACGCGGTCGTGGTGGAGTCCCCGGCGGACGACGCCGACGAGTCGCCCGACCCGGAGAACCTCGGCGAGGTCGCCGCGGGGCTGCTCGGCGAGCTCGTCAACGAGGGCGACGTGCTCGGCCTCGCCTGGGGTCGCTCGACGATCCACATGGCGGCGGCGCTCGACGTGCTGCCGCCGTGCACGGTCGTGCAGCTGACCGGGGTGTACGACGCGGGCACGGCGGAGCGCGGCTCCGTCGAGGCGGTACGGCGTGCCGCGCAGGTCTCCGGCGGTGAGGCGCACCCGATCTACGCGCCGATGCTGCTGCCGGACCCGGCCACGGCCGCGGCGCTGCGCAACCAGACCGGCATCGCGCGGGCCTTCGAGTACTTCGACAAGGTCACCGTCGCGGCGGTGTCCATCGGCTCCTGGGAGCCGGGGATCTCCACGGTCCACGACATGCTCAGCGACGAGGAGCGCGCGCACTACGCCTCGCTGGGAGTCGCCGCCGAGATGTCCGCGCACCTCTTCGACGCCGAGGGGCGTCGGGTGGGGCGCGACCTCGGGGAGCGCTGCATCACCGTCGAAGCGGATCGGCTTCGACGGATTCCCGAAGTCGTCGCCATCGCCGGGGGGCAGCGGAAGGCCGCCGCGATCGACGCGGTGCTGAGGTCCGGGCTCGTCACCAGTCTGGTGACCGATACCGCTGCCGCGGATCAGCTTCTGGTGGCCGGGTCGCCGCCTCGGCCCGCGCTGAACCGGGCGGACCCGGACGGCAACTGAGGTCGGCTGTGGGCGCGTGGGGGCTTGTCGGGCAGTTCCCCGCGCCCCTGACGGGGCTTCCCCGCGCCCCCTAACGGGGGCTGTGGCAGCATCTGGGGCATGTTGAGGTGGTTTGTTCCCCGGGTGCTGGGGGTGGTGCTCGCCTGCTTCGCCGTGCTGGTGAGCGGGTGTTCCTCCGACAGTGAGGGAGGCGCGTCGGCCTCCGCCTCCGCGCCCGCCTGGGCCCGTGGCATGGCCACCGTCGAAGCCGGGCAGTTGCCCCGGGAGGCGCGGGAGACGTTGCGGCGCATCGATGACGGCGGGCCCTATCCGTACGCCAAGGACGGCACCGTCTTCAGCAACTTCGAGCGGGAGTTGCCGCCGCGCAAGCGCGGTTACTACCACGAGTACACCGTCCGTACGCCGGGTGAGCGCGACCGAGGGGCCCGGCGGATCGTCACCGGGGACGGTGGCGAGACCTACTACACCGACGACCACTACGCGTCCTTCAAGGCGGTGCTGAGGACATGACCGAGCAGACGCCCGATCCCCTCGCGCCCGTGCTCGACGCGGCGCGCGGCGCGGGGTGGACCACCGCGGCCCTGTCCCTGGCCGGGGTCACGGACAAGACCGGATTCATGGAGCGGTGTGCCAGGGGGCTCGGCCTGCCCGACTGGTTCGGGCGCAACTGGGACGCCCTCGCCGACTGCCTCACCGACCTGTCGTGGGCGCCACGCGCGCGTGGGCGGCTCCTGGTCGTCTCCGGGTGGCAGGAGTACGCGGCGGCCGCGCCGGGGGAGTGGGAGATCGCCCAGGAGGTGTTCTCCTCGGCCGTCGAGCACTGGCGGGGCGCGGAGACCGGTCTGGAGATCGTCCTCGCGCTCGGTCCCGTCACCCCGGCCGCCGCACCGGCCGCCACGGAGCGTGGTGAGGAGTGAGCCGAGCGTTCCGCTTCAGTGGCCCGCTTGGACGATCCGACCAGCGCCCCCGCGGCCTGCCTGGGTGATCGTCCCAGGCGGCACAACCCCCGGGGCATGGGACACTGAAGTACGTGCTTTTCCCTCGGGCTAACTGTCCGGGGGCCACCTCTGATCGACTGGGATGAGCAGCACGTGCGCTTCCTCAATGACATCCAGCCTGCGTACGACCTGACGTACGACGACGTCTTCATGGTCCCGAGGCGCTCCGCCGTCGGTTCCCGCCAGGGCGTGGACCTCTCCTCGCCCGACGGCACCGGCACCACGATCCCGCTGGTCGTCGCCAACATGACCGCGATCGCCGGTCGCCGCATGGCCGAGACCGTGGCCCGCCGGGGCGGCATCGTGGTCATCCCCCAGGACATCCCGATCGAGGTCGTCACCGACGTCATCTCCTGGGTCAAGACGCGCCACCACGTGCTCGACACCCCGATCGTGCTCGCCCCGACGCAGACCGTCGCCGACGCGCTCGCCCTGCTGCCCAAGCGCGCGCACAACGCCGGTGTCGTCGTCGACGCCGACCAGAAGCCGATCGGCGTCGTCACCGACGCCGACCTGAGCGGCGTCGACCGCTTCACGCAGCTCTCCGAGGTCATGGCCAAGGACCTGCTGCTCCTGGACGCCGACATCGAGCCGCGCGCCGCCTTCAACAAGCTGGACGGTGCCAACCGCCGCTACGCCCCCGCCGTGGACAAGGACGGCCGCCTCGCGGGCATCCTCACCCGCACGGGCGCCCTGCGCGCGACCCTCTACACCCCGGCTCTCGACGCGGAAGGCAAGCTGCGCGTCGCCGCCGCCGTCGGCATCAACGGCGACGTGGCGGGCAAGGCCAAGCAGCTCCTGGCCGCGGGCGCGGACACCATCGTCGTGGACACCGCGCACGGTCACCAGGAGTCGATGATCTCGGCGATCAAGGCCGTCCGCGGCCTCGACCCGCAGGTGCCGATCGTCGCGGGCAACATCGTCGCCGCCGAGGGCGTGCGCGACCTCATCGAGGCCGGTGCCGACATCATCAAGGTGGGCGTGGGCCCCGGCGCCATGTGCACCACCCGCATGATGACCGGCGTGGGCCGCCCGCAGTTCTCCGCGGTCCTCGAATGCGCCGCCGAGGCCAAGAAGTTCGGCAAGCACGTCTGGGCCGACGGCGGTGTCCGTCACCCGCGCGACGTCGCCATGGCGCTGGCCGCCGGCGCGTCGAACGTGATGGTCGGCTCGTGGTTCGCCGGGACGTACGAGTCCCCGGGCGACCTGCAGCACGACGCCCAAGGCCGTGCGTACAAGGAGTCGTTCGGCATGGCGTCCGCCCGCGCGGTCAAGAACCGCACGAGCGACGAGTCGGCGTACGACCGCGCCCGCAAGGCGCTCTTCGAGGAGGGCATCTCGACCTCCCGGATGTTCTTGGACCCGGCCCGCCCCGGCGTCGAGGACCTGATCGACTCGATCATCGCGGGCGTCCGCTCCTCCTGCACCTACGCCGGCGCGGGCTCCCTGGAGGAGTTCGCCGAGCGCGCCACGGTCGGCGTCCAGAGCGCCGCGGGGTACGCGGAGGGCAAGCCGCTGCACGCCAGCTGGAGCTAGCGCGCTCTCCTGGGTCCGTCTGCCGCCGCGGACCCTGGGGCTTGTCGCGCGGTTCCCCGCGCCTCTACGGGCCGCTCCCCTACGGGGGAGCGGCCCGTTCTGCTTGTGCCGGTGAGGGGCCTGGAACGCAACGGACGAAACGGACCGCGCAACGAAGCGACGTGGATGACGGAAGTGCGCAATGATCATCCGCGGTTGCGCAAGGGTGCTGCGTTACGGTCGGGAAGCCGCTACCTCTAGAGTCATGCGCTGTACGTGGTGTGGCGGGGACTGCCTGCTCGGTGGTCCCCGTTGTCGCGGGTGACTGCCGCGGTCCTCGCCGCCCTGACCGGCAGCGATGAAGGAGCCAGCGCGTGCTCGACCAAGGCGCACCCCCGCAGAACCGCCCGAGTCCCCCGGGCGCCGCCGGACTCGGCAGCCGCCTCA
The DNA here is from genome assembly GCF_002556545.1 of Streptomyces formicae. Taxonomy (NCBI): domain Bacteria; kingdom Bacillati; phylum Actinomycetota; class Actinomycetes; order Kitasatosporales; family Streptomycetaceae; genus Streptomyces; species Streptomyces formicae. The sequence continues at coordinate 1,566,595 of NZ_CP022685.1, read as the reverse complement.
TGCGCCGCAAGCCGGTGGAACTGCTGGTCGCGGAGGGTGGCAAGGGCGAGGGCGGCCAGCTTCGGCGCTCCCTCGGCATGTGGCAGCTGACCATGATCAGCATCGGTGCCACGCTCGGCACCGGCATCTTCGTCGTCCTCGGCGAGAGCGTCCCCAAGGCCGGGCCCGCCGTCACGATCTCCTTCGTGATCGCCGGACTCACCGCCCTCTTCTCGGCCCTCTCGTACGCCGAACTCGCCGGTTCCATACCGGTCGCGGGCTCCTCCTACTCGTACGCGTACGCAACGATGGGCGAACTCATCGCCTGGGTCTGCGGCTGGTGCCTGGTCTTGGAGTACGGCGTATCCGTCGCGGCCGTCGCCGTCGGCTGGGGCGAGTACCTCAACGAGCTGCTCGACGGGACCATCGGCGTCACCATCCCCGACGCGCTCTCCGCGGCGCCCGGCGAGGTGGACGGCGCGATCATCAACCTGCCCGGCCTGATCGTCGTGCTGCTCGCGATGGTGTTCCTGCTCGGCGGCGCCAAGGAGTCGGCGACGGCCAACACGATCATGGTGATCGTGAAGATCGCCGCGCTCGTGCTCTTCTGCACCATCGGCTTCATGGGCTTCAAGTCCGGCAACTACGCGGACTTCATGCCGCTCGGCACGGCGGGCGTCAGCGCCGCCGCCGCGAGCCTCTTCTTCTCGTACATCGGCTTCGACGCCGCCTCCACCGCGGGCGAGGAGGCGAAGAACCCCCAGCGCGACCTGCCCCGCGCGATCATGCTCTCGCTGGTCATCGTCACCGCCCTGTACGTCCTGGTCGCGGCCGTCGCCGTCGGCGCCTGGAACTGGAAGGACTTCGAGGGCTCGGAGGCCACGCTCGCCGCGATCATGAACGACGTCACCGGACAGAGCATGTGGGGCACGATCCTCGCCGCCGGTGCGGTCATCTCCATCGCGTCCGTCGTCCTGACCGTGCTCTACGGCCAGACCCGCGTCCTGTTCGCCATGTCCCGCGACGGCCTGGTGCCCAAGGCGTTCGGCCGGGTCAGCAAGAAGACCGGCACACCGCGGGTCAACACGGTCATCGTGTCGCTGTTCTGCGGCGCGCTCGCCTCGGTCATCCCGCTCGGCAAGCTCGTCGACGCCACCAGCATCGGCACGCTCTTCGCCTTCGGCCTGGTCAACATCGCGGTGATCGTGCTGCGCAGGACCCGCCCGGACATGCCGCGCACCTTCCGCGTGCCGCTCGGCTGGCTCTTCCCGGTCCTCGGCTTCGGCTTCTGCGCGTACAACATGTTCAGCCTCGACACCGTGACCTGGGTCGTGTTCGGTGTCTGGATGGCCGTCGGCCTCGTGTTCTACTTCCTGTACGGCATGCGCCGCTCCCGATTGGCCACAGCAGAGAAGTGATCCACCCCCCGTGCGACTGAACGATCTCGACGAACGCATCGTGCACGCCCTCGCCGAGGACGCCCGCCGTTCCTACGCCGACATCGGCCAGCTGGTCGGACTCTCCGCACCCGCGGTGAAACGGCGCGTGGACCGGCTGCGGGCGTCCGGGGCCATCACAGGGTTCACCGTGCGGGTGGACCCCGCGGCTCTCGGCTGGGAGACCGAGGGGTTCATCGAGATCTACTGTCGCAGGAACACCTCGCCGGATTCGATCCAGCGAGGGCTCGAGCGGTATCCCGAGATCGCGTCCGCGTCCACCGTCACCGGGGACGCGGACGCGATCGTCCAGGTCTTCGCCGCGGACATGCGGCATTTCGAGCGGGTGCTCGAGCGGATCGCGGGGGAGCCGTTCGTGGAGCGGACGAAGTCCGTGCTGGTGCTTTCGCCTTTGATGCGGCGGTTTTCCTCGGGGTCGCCCGCGTAGTTCTTCGAGCGCGGGTGCCGCGCGGCCCGTCGCGCGGTTCCCCGCGCCCCTTACGGGCGGTGGTCCAGGGGAGCCACGTGGAACGTGCCGCTGCCCGGCCTCGTCTTCTCGAACGGGGCGCCGCCCACGCACTTGGGCATGTCGTCCGGCAGGGCGCTCGGCAGGCCCACCATCGCCCAGCTGTAGCCGAAGCCGTCCTGCTTGCCCCGGTCGTGGACCGTGAGGCCGACGCGCTTGCCGATCGTGTCCTTCAGGTCGCCGTCCGCCCGCGTGACCACCGCGGAGACCGTGGCGACCTTCCCGCCGGTCATCAGGCAGTCCACCTTCGCCTCGCCTGCGCCGCCCCAGTTCAGCTCCTCCACGTAGTGGCTGAACCTGATGGTGCCGCGGGCCTTGCCCGGGTCCTGCCTGTCCGCGAAGGGCAGATGGGCGTCGAAGGTGAAGGTGATCTCGTCGCCCTTGGCGCGGTCGATCATCGCGGTGCCGGTCAGTGCGGCCTCGCGGACGTGCCGGGGCGAGTCCGCGGGCGAGTCCGCGGCCGCGGACGTGGCCGCCGCTCCGCCGGTGAGCAGGAGCAGGGCCACCGCTCCCAGGACGGCGGCACGTTTGCGGGTGATGCGGCGGCGCTCGGTACTCACGGGGAATCCTCCGTCTGCGGTGACTTCGCCCGGTCCCTCCGGGCGGCACCCACACTCCCGTGCGCCGGGGGCCCGCACATCGCACGCGAGGCGGTGACCGCCTCCGCCGCGCGGCGGGGAGCGCCGCTCGCCGCACCCTCCCCGGGGAGGAGCCGCCCGACCCCCGTCCGGGCGGCTCCCCGGTCATCAGCGGCCGGTCGGGTAGTCGAACTTCCACGGCAGGACGTCGAAGTCGCCGGTGCCCTTCCTGACCTTCTCGTACGGCGCCGAGCTCGCGCACTTCGCGAGGGTGTCGGGCTGCCCCTGCGTGCCGCCGTACGCCGCCCAGCTGTAGCCGACCCGGTCCTGCGTGCCCTTGCCCCTGCCCTTGTCGTCGACAGTGAAGCCGACCCGCTTGTCCTTGATCTCGGGCAGGTTGGTCTCGTCGATGACGCCGGTCGCCGTGGCCACCTTGCCGCCCGTCATCAGGCAGTCGATGCGGCCCTTGGCCCAGCCGCCCTTGCCGCCCGGCTCGTCCAGGTGGACGAAGTGGAAGGTGCCGGTCGCCTGCGAAGGATCGTTCCTGTCCTTGGCTGCCAGGTGCGCGTCGAAGGTGAACGTCACGTCCTCGGCGGTCTTGCGGTACATCTTCGCCGAGCCGGTCAGCGCGGCGGCCTCGCGCGGCCCGGCCGCCTTGCCGGGGTGCGAGGAGGATGCGGAGACGAGGTGCGAGGAGGACGCGGACAAGGGGTGCCCGGGGTCGTCGCCCGCCGCGACGGCCGCGCCCGCCGCGCCTGTGGTCATCAGGAGCGCGGCGCCCACGGCCAGGGCGCGGTAGTGGTTGCGCGGGTTCGTCGGGATGCGGCGGGTGGTCGTACGGCTCACGGGAAGCCCTCCGTCTGCGAGGCGTGCACCCGGTCTCTCCGGGTGGCATCACGCTCTCGCGGAAGGGGGGTGGGGCACGTCCGGCCACGGGCGGCACTCCGCTTCCGCCGTGCGGCGGGGGCCCGCGCACTCTCCCTGCGCCTCACGGTGGACGCCGCCGACACCTGGGGCGCACCTCACTGGCGCGGTGCCGGGCGGCGCCGCGCAACGAATCGCCGCGTCGGGCCCGTCACGCGCAACGGATCAAGCAGCTGCCCGCAACGCTCGCGCCTTGTCCGGGCAAGGCGGCCGACCGTACCGTCGTACGGACCCCACCTGCCCCTTCGCACGCCCCGAGGATCCGCCATGCCTGCGCTGCGCACCGCCCTGCTCCAGAGTTCCGGGCAGCTCGGATCCGTCGACGAGAACCTCAAGGCGCTCGACGCCGCCGCGGGCCGTGCCGCCGGGGCGGGAGCCGGGCTCCTCGTGACGCCCGAGCTGTTCCTCACCGGGTACGCGATCGGCGACGACGTCGCCCGGCTCGCCGAGCCCGCCGACGGGGCGGCCGCGGCCGCGATCGGCGAGATCGCCGTGCGGCACGGGATCGGCGTCGTCTACGGCTACCCGGAGCGTGCCGGTGAGGCCGTCTTCAACTCCGCCCAGCTGATCGGCCCGGACGGCGCTAGCCTCGCGAACTACCGCAAGACGCACCTCTTCGGCTGCTTCGAGCGCGACTCCTTCACCCCCGGTGACAACCCGGTCGTGCAGGCCGAGTTGGGCGGCGTGCGCGTCGGCCTGATGATCTGCTACGACGTGGAGTTCCCGGAGAACGTCCGCGCGCACGCGCTCGCGGGCACCGACCTCCTCGTCGTCCCCACCGCGCAGATGCACCCCTTCCAGTTCGTCGCCGAGTCCGTCGTGCCGGTGCGCGCCTTCGAGAATCAGATGTACGTCGCGTACGTCAACCGGGTCGGTCCTGAAGGGGAGTTCGAGTTCGTCGGGCTCTCCACGCTCGCAGGGCCCGACGGGATCGCGCGGGCCCGCGCGGGCCGCGGCGACGAGCTCGTCATCGGCGATGTCGACCCGGAGTTCCTGAGCGCGTCGCGCGAGAACAACCCCTACCTGCGCGACCGCCGCCCCGGCCTGTACGCGTCCCTCGTCTGAGGCTCCCCCCGGCCTTCCTCAGCTCTCCTCTTCAGTTCCCGCAAGGAGTTCGTACCCCATGACGTCCACGGTGCCCACTGCCGTCCAGCACACCGACGCCCAGCCGCCGATCACCATGTTCGGTCCGGACTTCCCCTACGCGTACGACGACTTCCTCGCGCACCCCGCGGGCCTGGGCCAGATACCCGCCGGTGAGCACGGCACCGAGGTCGCGGTCATCGGCGGCGGACTCTCCGGCATCATCGCCGCGTACGAGCTGATGAAGATGGGCCTCAAGCCCGTCGTCTACGAGGCCGACCAGATCGGCGGCCGACTGCGCACCGTCGGCTTCGAGGGCACCGGCACGGACGAGCTGACCGCCGAGATGGGCGCGATGCGCTTCCCGCCGTCCTCGACGGCGCTCCAGCACTACATCGACCTGGTGGGCCTGGAGACCAAGGCGTTCCCCAACCCCCTCGCCGAGTCGACCCCTTCGACGGTCGTGGACCTCAAGGGCGAGTCGCACTACGCCACCACCGTCGACGACCTGCCGCAGGTCTACCGCGACGTGATGAACGCCTGGAACGCCTGTCTGGAGGAGGGCGCGGACTTCTCCGACATGAACCGCGCCCTGCGCGAGCGCGACGTACCGAAGATCCGGGAGATCTGGTCGAAGCTCGTCGAGAAGCTCGACAACCAGACCTTCTACGGCTTCCTCTGCGATTCCGAGGCGTTCAAGTCCTTCCGGCACCGCGAGATCTTCGGCCAGGTCGGCTTCGGCACGGGTGGCTGGGACACCGACTTCCCGAACTCCATCCTGGAGATCCTGCGGGTCGTCTACACCGAGGCCGACGACCACCACCGCGGCATCGTCGGCGGCAGCCAGCAGCTGCCGCTGCGCCTGTGGGAGCGCGAGCCGCAGAAGATCGTGCACTGGGGCCTCGGTACGTCCCTGAAGTCGCTGCACGACGCGGGCGAGCCCAAGCCCGCCGTCACGCGCCTGACCCGCACCGCGGGCAACCGCGTCACCGTCACGGACGCCTCCGGCGACATCCGCACCTACCAGGCGGCGATCTTCACGGCCCAGTCCTGGATGCTGCTCTCCAAGATCGACTGTGACGACTCGCTCTTCCCCATCGACCACTGGACGGCGATGGAGCGGACCCACTACATGGAGAGCTCGAAGCTCTTCGTGCCGGTGGACCGGCCCTTCTGGCTCGACAAGGACGAGGAGACCGGCCGTGACGTCATGTCGATGACGCTCACCGACCGCATGACGCGCGGCACCTACCTGCTCGACGAGGGCCCCGACAAGCCCGCCGTCATCTGCCTCTCCTACACCTGGTGCGACGACAGCCTGAAGTGGCTGCCGCTGTCGGCGAACGAGCGAATGGAGGTCATGCTCAAGTCGCTCGGCGAGATCTACCCGAAGGTCGACATCAGGAAGCACATCATCGGCAACCCGGTGACGGTCTCGTGGGAGAACGAGCCGTACTTCATGGGCGCCTTCAAGGCGAACCTGCCGGGGCACTACCGGTATCAGCGGCGGCTGTTCACCCACTTCATGCAGGAGCACCTGCCTGCGGACAAGCGGGGGATCTTCCTTGCCGGGGACGACATTTCGTGGACGGCGGGGTGGGCCGAGGGGGCGGTGCAGACCGCTCTGAACGCGGTGTGGGGCGTGATGCATCACTTCGGCGGGGCGACGGACGGGACGAACCCCGGGCCTGGTGATGTGTACGACGAGATCGCGCCTGTCGAGTTGCCCGAGGACTGAGGGGGGGGCTGGGGCGCGGGGGATTCTGCCGGTCGCGTCGTGGCTGGTCGCGCAGTTCCCCGCGCCCCTAGGGCCGCGCCCCTTCGGGGCGCCTGCCCTATACCCCGGCCGCCCTTGCCGCCTCGTAGACCTGGGCCGCCACGTCCTTGAGTTCCTGGGCGTCGCGGGTCGAGCCGGCGAGTTCCACGATGATCTCGTCGACGCCCACCTCGGCGTGTGCCGCCAGGTCCTCGGTGATCTGGGCGACGTTGCCGTGGAAGGGGGCGCGGTCCGTGCCGTCGTACGCCGTGGGCGTGTAGCGCGCGTTGGCCCGCAGCACGCTCTGCACCGGGCGCTCGCGGCCCTGCTCGGCGGCGGCTTCGCGGACCTTGGCCCACTGTTCGGTGAGCGCCGCCGCGCCCGTGGCCACCGGCATCCAGCCGTCGGCGCGGTCCACCAGCCTGCGCAGCGAGCGCGGGCTGTTGGCGGGCAGCAGGATCGGGATCGGCCGTGCGGGCTTGGGGCCCACCACGGAGGGTGCGATCGTGGTCAGTTCCCCTTCGTACGCCACCGGGTCCTGGCCCCAGACCGCGTGGCAGACGTCGATGAGTTCGTCGAGGACCTTGCCCCGGCGCTTGAACGGGGCGACCGAGGCCGCCGCGTACTCGTCGAGGGACCAGCCCGTGCCGAAGCCCGCGACGACCCGGCCCCCGCTCGCCGCGTCCAACGAGGCCAGCGTGCGCGCGAGTTGGAAGGGGACGTGCAGCGGGGCGATCAGCACGCTGGTGCCGAGGCGGGCCCGGTCGGTGGCCGACGCGGCGAGCGTGAGGGTGACCAGCGGGTCGGCGACCGAGCGGTAGGAGTCGGGCCAGGCGAGGCCCGGGATTCCGTAGAGCCCCTGGGTGGCGGGCTCGGGGTAGAGGATGCGCTCGAAGACCCACAGGCTCTCGTACCCGATGTCCTCGGCGGCACGGGCGATCTCTGGGACGTCGCGTCCGATGGCGTACTGACTGCCTTGCGGGAGACTCAGTCCGAGTCGGGTCGCCATGCCGGTGCTCCTTCACGTCGGGATCATTCGGTTCAACGTACAACGAACGTGGGGGAGTTCCGGGGGGTATGCGCCGGGCGTGGCCGAAATGCCCCGAGGGTGCGGGCGGTTCGGGGCGGTCGGCCGTGGCGTCGTGTCAGTCCGGCAGCGGAGTCAGCAGGATGCGGCCCACCAGGCCCACCGCCCCGTCGAGGCGCTCGCGGAACTCCTCGGCGACGACCGGCAGATCGCGCAGCGCCCACAGCGTCCGCGCCGAGGCCCACGCGCCGTCCCTGGCCCGTTCGAGGCTCCAGGAACCGGCGAGGTGCGTCAGCGGATCGGCGACCTGGAGGAGGTCGGGGCCCGGCATCAGCTCCTCGCGGATGCGCTCCTCCAGGGATACGAGGACGTCGCCGACGCGGTCGAACTCGTCCTCCAGGTCGGCCGGTTCGCAGCGGAGCGTGCGACAGGTGTCCACGAGGGCCAGGGCGAGGTCGTGCCCGATGTGGGCGTTGATGCCCGCCAGCGCGAACTGCAGCGGGCGTACGCCCGGATGGCGGCGGTACTGGAACAGCGGGCGCCAGCAGGCGGGCGGGCGGCGGCCCGACGCCGCCGCGTGGACGGCCCGCAGATAGCGCTCCGAGAACCGGACGTCCAGCGCGGTCGCGGCCGCGGGGTCGGTGAACGTACCGCCGTCGATGCGCCTGCCGACCTCTTCGGTGACCGAGAGGTAGACGCGGTTGAAGACGGCGACGCCGTCGCGCGGCGGCCAGTCGGCACCGAGCGCGCGCATCCGCGCCAGCACTCCGTCCACCCCGTGCGCGGGGGCCGTGAACTCTGGGATCCGCTCCAACTGCGCCATGGTGGCAGCGTCCCAGTCTCCGGCGGGCCCGGGTGTCAGCGCACCGACGGCTTCCCCGAAACGAGCGAACGAGGGCCCCGCAGGGGCGCGGGGAACTGCGCGCGCAACCACGAACAAGCCGCAGCCGCGTCTGCGGGGATCTCGGCAGACGCGGCCGCGGCTCTTCCTCGGTTGAGCGCGCCGTTCCCCGCGCCCCTTACGGGGCGCCGACCGTCACGCGCGACGTCCGGCGCAGACCGACCCCGCCAACGGCCAGAGCCAGTACAACGAGAATCGCACTGGTCCAGAGTGGCGCCCGGTATCCGAGCCCCGCCGAGATCGTGAGTCCCCCGAGCCAGGGTCCGACCGCCGCGCCCACGTTCAACGCGGCCGTGGCGAACCCGCCCGCCAGATGGGGCGCGTCGGTGGCCGCGTAGAGGGCCTGGGAGATCAGCGTGGAGCCGACGCCGAACGACAGCGCCCCCTGGACCAGGACGAGCACGAGCGCGGCGACCGGGTTCCCGGCCGTCACCGCGAACAGGACCCAGCCGGCGAGCAGCGCGAGCGAGCCGAACACCAGGAGCGGCAGCGGCCGTACGTCGGCGACGCGGCCTCCCGCGGTGACGCCGATGAACGACCCGATGCCGAAGAGCGCGAGCACGCCGGGCACCCAACCGGAGCCCAGCCCCGTGACGTTGGTGACCAGTGGTGCCAGATAGGTGAACGTGCAGAACGTCGCGCCGTTCACCAGCGCGCCGAGCAGCAGCGTCACCAGGAGCCGAGGAGCGCGCAGCGCGCGCAGTTCACCGAGCGCGCTGGGCCCCTCGGCGTCCGGCGCCCCCGCGGGCACGGCCCGCGCGATGGCGAACACGGCGGGCACGGAGATCAGGGCCACGGCCCAGAACGCCGAGCGCCAGCCCCATACTTCGCCGAGCAGCGCCCCCGCGGGCACCCCCGCGACACAGGCGAGCGTCACGCCGCCGAGCAGCGCGGAGGTGGCGCGGCCCTTGGCGTTCGGCTCGACCATGCCCACCGCGGTGACCAGGGCGACGGCCAGGAACCCCGCGTTGGCGAGGGCCCCGACGACGCGCGTGGCCAGCAGCACGGCGAAGCTCGTGGTGAGCGCGCCGACGACGTGGACGAGGAGGAAGGTGATCAGGAAGACGAGCAGGGCGCTCCGGCGCGAGAAGCGGCGGCTCAGGACGGCCATCAGCGGCGCGCCCACGACCATGCCCACCGCGAACGCCGAGGTGAGATGGCCCGCGGCCGGGATGGAGACGGACAGGTCACGCGCGATGTCCGACACCAGGCCGGACAGCATGAACTCGGAGGTGCCTTGCGCGAAGACGGCGAGTCCGAGGAGGTAGAGGGCAAAGGGCACAGCGAAACTCCGCAACCACGTCGTGGATCGAAAGATCAGGACACGAGGCGGTGGCCCGGTGGTGGCGGTGCGAGGGGTCGCGGACGGCCTACGGCGGCTGCGGGAAGGCAGCGCGGGGCGTCAGAGCGAGAGCACGGGAAGCCACCGGACGACCGGTGGCGGGAGTCTGTCGGACTCGGGGCTGGACATGGTGCGCACCCTAATCGGCGGACGCGCACCACGTCGAGCCGATTATCGCTCCTTGCCCGCCGCGTCGTCGGCCGCGCCCTCTTCGTCGTACGTCGAGGTGCCCGAATCCAGCAGGGGTTCCTGGGACTTGAGGTGCGGCGGGGCGAACGCCCGCAGGACGTGATAGCCGGTGATGACGACGATCGTGCCGAGCGCGATGCCGCTCAGCTGGAAGTTGTCGGTGAACTTCAGCGAGACGCCGCCCACACCGATGATGATGCCCGCGGCCGCGGGGACCAGGTTCAGCGGATTGCGCAGGTCCACCTTGGCGTTGATCCAGATCTGGGCGCCGAGCAGGCCGATCATGCCGTAGAGGATGACGGTGATGCCGCCGAGCACGCCGCCGGGGATCGCGGCCACGACCGCGCCGAACTTGGGGCAGAGGCCGAAGAGGAGCGCGAAGCAGGCCGCCGCCCAGTACGCGGCCGTGGAGTAGACCCGGGTCGCCGCCATCACGCCGATGTTCTCGGAGTACGTGGTGTTGGGCGGGCCGCCGACCGCGGTGGAGAGCAGGGAGGCGGCGCCGTCGGCGGAGATCGCGGTGCCGAGCTCGTCGTCGAGGTTGTCGCCGGTCATCTCGCCGACGGCCTTCACGTGGCCCGCGTTCTCCGCGATCAGCGCGATGACGACGGGCAGCGCGACGAGGATCGCCGACCACTCGAAGCTCGGGCCGTGGAAGGAGGGCAGACCGATCCAGTCGGCGTTGCCGACGGCGGAGAGGTCCAGGCGCCAGTGGTCGACGACCTTGCCCGAGGCGTCCGCCGAGTGGATCTTGCCGAAGACCTGGTCGAAGACCCAGGAGATGCCGTACCCGAAGATCAGGCCGAGGAAGATCGCGATGCGCGACCAGAAGCCGCGCAGGCACACCACGGCCAGACCGGTGAACAGCATGACGAGCAGCGCCGTCCACTGGTCCTGCGGCCAGTACGTCGACGCGGTGACCGGCGCGAGGTTGAAGCCGATCAGCATGACGACCGCGCCCGTGACGATCGGCGGCATCGCGGCGTGGATGATCCGCGCCCCGAACTTCCGCACCGCGAGCCCCACCAGGAACAGCGCGGCGCCGACCACGAGGACCGCGCCCGTCACCGTCGCGCTGGAGCCGCCCTGCGCGCGGATGACCGCGGCGACGCCCACGAAGGAGAGCGAGCAGCCCAGGTAGCTGGGCACCCGGCCGCGCGTGGCGAGCAGGAAGATGGCGGTGGCGACACCGGACATCATGATCGCGAGGTTGGGGTCGAGACCCATGAGGACGGGCGCGACGAAGGACGCGCCGAACATGGCGACCACGTGCTGGGCGCCGAGCCCGAAGGTGCGCGGCCACGAGAGCCGCTCGTCGGGACGGACGACGGCTCCGGGCGCGGGGGTGCGCCCGTCGCCGTGCAGTTTCCAGCGCACGCCGAGATCCATGGTGAGTAAGTCGCTTTCTGTGCGCCGAACCGGGCCCGGTCCTGGTGGCCGGAAATGATCGACGCCATGTTAATGCGACGTAAGTACGGCTTCTCGCCGGTGCGGGGCGTCCGTCCCGAAGTCGGGACGGACGCCCCGCCGGGTCAGGACCTCGGTCCGGGCGCCGTCGCGTCCGCGGGCGCGGACTGTGCCGCCTTGCGGCCGCCCGTGCGCAGGACGCCCGCGAAGACCGTGAGGCCGCAGGCGAGCAGGGTCACCAGGCCGAAGGAGGTCACGAGGCTCGTGGCCTGGGCGAGGGCGCCGATCGCCGAGGGGGCGATCAGGCTGGAGGTGTACGTGATGGTGGCGACGCCCGCGATGGCCTGGCTGGGGTTGGGGCCGCTGTGCCCGGCGGCGGCGAAGGCGAGCGGCACCACCACCGCGATGCCGAGGCCCATCAGGGCGAAGCCGCTCATCGCCATCACCGGATGCGTGGCGAGGACCACGAGGAGGCCGCCCAGCGCCGCGAGGACGCCGCCCGCGCGCACCGTGCGCACCGCGCCGAACCGGTTCACCACCGCGTCGCCCACGAGCCGCGCGATCGCCATGGTGAGGGTGAAGCCGGTGGTGCAGGCCGCGGCGACGCCGGCCGAGCTGTCCAGGACGTCCCGCAGGTAGACCGCCGACCAGTCCAGGCTCGCGCCCTCGGCGAAGACCGCGCAGAAGCCGACCGCGCCGATGAGCAGCGCCGACTTGGGCGGCAGCGAGAACCGCGGCGGCGCCTCCTCCTCGGGCTCCGCCTGGACGTCGAGCACGCCCTGGCAGACGGTGAGGCCGATCGCGGTGAGGGCCGCGGCGGCGAGGGCGTGGTGCAGACGCGCGTCCGAGCCGAGGTGGGCGGCGACCGTCCCCGCCGCGGAGCCGATCAGGGCGCCGACGCTCCACATGCCGTGCAGGCCCGACATGATCGACTTCTTCATGAGGGTCTCGGTCTCGACGCCGATCGCGTTCATCGTCACGTCCGACATGCCCGAGGTCGCGCCGTACACGAGGAGGGCCAGACAGAGCGTCGGCAGGTTCGGCGCGAGCGAGGGCAGGAGCAGGGCGAGCGTCCACATCGCGAGCAGTCCGCGCAGCGCGGTGCGGGCGCCGAAGCGGTGGCTGATGCGGCTCGCGAGCGGCATCGCGACGGAGGCGCCGATCGCGGGGAAGGCGAGGGCGAGGCCGAGCATGCCCGCGCTGACGTCGGCGTGATCCTGGATCCAGGGCACCCGGGTCGCGAAGGATCCCGCGACCGCGCCGTGCACGCAGAAGACCGTCGCGACGGCGATCCGCGCCCGCTTCAGCCGGTGCTTGTCGTAGACCACTTCACTCATTCCGTTCCGCCCCTCCCGAGAGCTGCCCCGATACGGCGACGTAAACTATCAGGAAGCCTGCCTGATAAATAGACGCTTTTTTGTGGGAGGATCCGGCCATGCCTGTCTCGCCTGCCTCACCGAGTACCGCCCGGGCCATCAACGACCGGCTCGCGCTGGGGCTCCTGCAGAGTGAAGGGCCGCTGACGGCGAACCAGTTGAAGCAGCTCACGGGCCTGTCGCGGCCCTCGGTCGCCGACCTCGTCGAGCGACTCCAGGACTCCGGGCTCATCGCGGTCGTCGGGGAGGCGGGTGCCGCGCGGCGCGGGCCCAACGCCCGGCTCTACGGGATCGTCGCCGACCGGGCCCACCTCGCGGCCCTCGACGTGCGCACCGAGAGCGTCTCCGTCGTCGTCACCGACCTGCTGGGCGCGGTGCTCGCCGAGGGCTCGGCGGCCATCGACGGCGACACCGGCGCCGCCGTCGACGGTGCCCTCGCCCTCGTCGAGCGCACCGCCAAGGAGGGCGGCGTCGAACGGCTGCACACCCTCGGCATCGGCGCGCCCGGACTCATCGACCCGGCCACCGGCGAACTGCACGACACGACCTCGCTGCCCGCCTGGCACCGCCGCCTCGCCGGTGTCCTCCAGGAGCGGTTCGGCGCCCGCGTCCTGGTGGAGAACGAGAGCAACCTCGCGGCCCGCGCCGAACAGCGTGACGGCGCCGCGCACGACAAGGACACCTTCGTACTGCTCTGGCTCGGCGACGGCGTCGGCGCCGCCGTGGTCCTCGACGGAGTGGTGCGCAGGGGCGCGTCCGGCGGCGCGGGCGAGATCGGCTTCCTGCCCGTGCCCGGCACCGGATCCCTGCCCTCCGCCACCGGCTGCGAGGGCGGCTTCCACTCGCTGGCCTGCGCCGACGCGCTCCGTGAACTCGGCGCGGAGCACGGGATCCTGAAGCCCGACATGAGCGCGGCTGACGTGGTGCGGTACGCGGTGGAGGCGGCGGAGGGGGCGTTCCTCGACGCCGCCGCCGACCGGATCGCCGTCGGCGCGGCCGCGATGGCCGCGCTCCTCGACCCCGGCTGTGTCGTGCTCGGCGGTGAGATCGGCCGGGCGGGGGGCGCGGCGCTGGCCGGGCGGGTCGCGGGGCGGGTCGGGGTGATGTCGCCCCTCCGTACGGAGGTGCGTGCCAGTGTGCTGGGTGGGGCCGCGGTGTTGCGGGGGGCGTTGCTTGCTGCGCTCGATTCGGCGCAGGATGAACTCTTTGGACCGGCTTCGGGATACTGAGTGTGGCTGCGGGTGCGTCGTGGCTTGTCGCGCAGTTCCCCGCGCCCCTAGCGGGGCCCTCCTGACCGTGCCCTAAGGAACTCCTCGAACGTGCCCCTGTCCACGGCCCGTTCCGGAGTCAGGTGGCCGCCCGATCGTGCCGCGCGGAACGTCTTGCCCGGGAGGCGTACGGGCAGGAGCGCGCGGCGCTTGCCGGTGGTCCGCAGGTAGGTGCGGGCCAGGTCGGTGAACGTGTGGATCTCGGGGCCTCCCATGTCGGGGACCCGGCCCGCGGGGTGCGCGACGGCCAACTCCGCCAGGCGGTCGGCGACTTCGGAGACCTCGATCGGCTGGTCGCCGACGCCCGCGAGGACCGGCATCAGCGGGAGCTTCGCCGTGCTCTCCAGGATCGAGAGGACCAGGTCGTGGAACTGGGTGGTCCGCAGGATCGTCCAGCCGAGGCCCGACTCCTCGATCAGCCGTTCCACGGCGAGCTTGGACTTGTAGTAGCCGAGCGGCACGCGGTCGACGCCGACGATCGAGATGTACACCAGGTGCGCGACGCCTGCGGCGCGGGCCGCCTCGATCAGGTTCCGCGCGGCGCGCTCGTCACCGCCGCGCGGCGTGCTCGCGCAGTGCACGATCGTTGCCACCCCCGCCACCGCCGTGTCGAGGCCCGTGCCCTCGCGCAGGTCGACGGCGTAGGGCCGGGAGCGGCGGCTGAGCACGCGCACCTCGTGGCCCTCCGTACGCAGCCGTTCGGTCACGAGGCGGCCGAGGGTTCCGGTGCCGCCGGTCACCAGGATCGTGGTCATCACAAGACTCCTTCGCAGTGCGGGACGCCAAAGGGAGCGTCCGTCACCAGCTGAGAACCGGGCAGCCGCCGAAAACGTGACAGCCGGAGCTAGACCGGGGCCACCTGGCGCTCCGCGTACGCCAGTTTGTCCGGGTTGACCACGGCCCGCACCCCGATGACCGCGCCGTCGCCGGACAGTTCGAAGGAGGCGGTGCCCACCAGCGTCCCCTCGACCCGCGCGAGCACCGCGGGCGCGCCGTTGACCTCGGCGTACGAGAAGTCCATCGCGGCACCGAACGTCCGCATGCCGCCCACCAGGAACCGTACGACCTTCTCGCGTCCCAGGACCGGCCTGCGGGCCGCGGTGACCTTGCCGCCGCCGTCGCCCCACCAGGTCACGTCGGCGGCGAGCAGCTTCTCCAGGCCCGCGACGTCGCCGTCCCTGGCCGCCGCGAGGAACGCCTCGACGAGTTCCCGGTGCGGACGGGGCTCCGGCTCGAAGCGGGTCCGCCCTGCGGCGACCGCGCGCGCCGCCCTGCGGTACAGCTGGCGGGAGTTGGCCTCGCTCGTGTCGAGGACACCGGCGATCTCGCGGTGGCCGTACGCGAACGCCTCGCGCAGCACGTACACCGCGCGTTCGGTCGGCGTGAGCCGCTCCAGGACGACCAGGAGCGCCATCGACACCGCGTCGCGCTGCTCCGCCGACTCCAGGGGGCCGAGCGCCCCGCCCGAGGTGATCACCGGTTCGGGCAGCCAGGTGCCCACGTACTCCTCGCGCCGGGCGCGGGCGGAGGTGAGCCGGTTCAGACAGAGATGGGTGACGGTCTTCGCCAGCCAGGCGGCGGGCCGTTCGATGTCCGCGCGGCGCGCGCCGCGCCAGCGCAGGTACGCGTCCTGGACGGTGTCCTCCGCCTCCTGCGCGGAGCCGAGCATCCGGTAGGCGAGGCCGAACACGCGCGGGCGGTGGGAGGCGAACTCCTCCGCCGAGATCGTCTCTGTGCTCACCGCGCAAGCGTGCCAGAGCCGCGGACGGCCCGGCCCGTCGGGGCCGGGCCGCCCGGGGTCCCGGGGGCGGGGCAAGGGCACGTCAACCCGCCGCCGGGCGTTTCACGGGGGAGCCGTCAGCAGGCGCCCAGGTCCTGCCAGACCCCCCACTCGCCGGTGGTGCCGGGCTTGTCGCCCTTCGTCCACCACTTGGCCTTCCAGGTGTGCCCGTCCTGCGACACGACGCTCCCGCTGCCGTACTCGGACGTCGCGCTCCAGGCGGCGGGGGCGCACTTGCCGGGCGGGTCGGTGGGGCCGGGCGGGTCCGTGGGGCCCGTGCCCGTGCCGGGCTCGACGAGGGTGGTGCCGCGGGCCAGGTCACCGGCGAGGGCGTACGTCGTGCCGCCGATGTTCACCGTCCAGTTCGACGGGGTCGACACCGGCAGGTAGTAGTTGAAGGACAGGTCGACGGATGCGCCGGGGGCCAGCGTCTGCCAGGCGGGGAGCTTCAGCGAGACGCGGTGGAAGTCGCCCTTGAGGCCGCCGACGTTGCTGCCGGTGTGGCCGCTGCTGATCACCTTCGTGCCGAAGCCCGACTGGTCGGACGCGTTGCCGGGAGCGGAGGTGGCGTAGTCGAACTGGAACTCCGTGCCGCCGGGCAGCGTCGTCTTCGTGTTGTTGGTGATCTTCAGCTTGGGCGTGATCGGGTAGTTGGAGTCGCCGAGCTTGAAGTCGCCGAACTGCACGCCGATGTCGACGGCCTTGGCCGGCAGGTCCTGGCCCGCGACCTTCGCGCCGTACGGGGCGGCCGCCTTGAACTTGTCGTACATCGCGGTCGTGAGCGTGTCGCCGATCTCGTACTGGCCCTTGGCGGAGTTGAACTTGTAGTCGCCCGCGAGCTCCCACACCATCGTGCCGCCGATGCCCTTGTCGACCACGTAGTCGGCCTTGGCCTTCACCGACTGCTCGTCCTCGGTGGACAGGAAGACCTTCTTGTCGGCGTTCCAGAGCCAGGGCGCGACCAGGGTGGAGTCGTACTTGCGGGCGTAGGTGCCGGTCAGCTTGGTGTCGGCGGCGAAACCGTACTTGGTCACGTAGTCGCCGACGACGCCCTTCTCCAGGTTCTTGGCGTGCCACATCGGGTTCGAACCGGCAGGAGACTCCTTGCCGTTGGCGTCCTTGTCGTGCCACAGGTTGTCGATGCCGACGGCGCCGTCACCGCACTTGGTGAGTCCGGCCCCGGCCGGGCAGTTCGTGGTGGCCGCCTTGCCCCAGAGGCCGTCCGTGCCGCCCTGCACGTTCTTGAAGCCGCGGGTGTAGTACGGCAGTCCGATGTTGATCCGTCCCGCGGGCATCGAGCCGCGGAAGTAGTGGTACGCCCAGTCGGTGTTGAGGTAGCCGATGCCGCCGTACTGCTGGCTGCCGTAGACACCGGCCGCCGCGAGCTCGGCGTCCTTGCCGTCGTCGTAGAGCGAGGCGTTCGGGCCCACGTACTCGTTCCACGCGCCGTGCAGGTCGTACGACATGATGTTGACGTAGTCCAGGTACTTCTGGACTTGGAAGGTCTCCATGCCGCGCAGCAGATAGCCGGACGAGGGGGCCGCGACGGTCAGCATGTAGTGCTTGCCGTCGGCGGCGCCCGCCCTGTCGAGCTTCTCGCGCAGGGACTTCATCAGCGCGGCGTAGCCCTTGACCAGGCCCGCGCGGCGGGCGTTGGAGAGCTGCCAGTCGAGCGGGTTGCCCGAGTCCTTCATCGTCGTCGGGTACTCGTAGTCGATGTCGACGCCGTTGAAGCCGTACTTCTTGATGAACGCGACGGTGGAGTCGGCGAACGTGTCGATGCCCGCCTGGTTGACGGAGCCGTCCGCGTTGGTGGCCATCGAGTAGAAGCCGCCGGAGTCCACGCGCTTGCCGTCGTCGCCGAAGTAGCCGCCGGTCTCGGCCCAACCGCCCACCGAGACCAGGGTCTTGACGTTCGGGTGCTGCTTCTTGAACTTGTTCAGGAGGTTGAAGTGCCCCTTGTAGGGGAGCGCGGGGTCCATCTCGGCGCCCGCGACGCCCGGCCACGTCATGCCGGTCGCGGCGTTCTTCTCGCCGTCGGAGCCGACGGAGATCTTGTTGTCCTTGTCGACGTGCGCGAAGGCGTAGTTGAGGTGGGTGACCTTGTCCCACGGGATGTCGGAGGCCAGATAGGCGGGCTCGCCGTTCTTGCCGGTGCGCCAGCCGGTGAAGTAGCCGATGACGCGCCGCTGGTGGTCGGCGCCCATCTTCTCGCGGCCCGCGCTGTCGTAGACGGAACAGTAGGGAACGTCCACGCCCGGTGTCTTGTACAGGCCGTCGGGTCTGCAGGACTCGTTGTCGGCGGCGTGGGACGTACTCGCGGTGAGGCCGCCGAGCAGTAGTCCGGCGACGGCCGCGCCGGTGGCGAGGAGCGTGGTCCGGGGTCGTACGGGATGCACGTCGGTTCCTCCTGGGGAGGCTCGGTGCCGCGCGGGCGCGGCGGGGCGAACAAGGGCGGCGGCCCCTGGTGTGCGCACACCGGGCGGGCCTCTCCTGGGAGTGACGCAGACGTTAAGAGGACTAGACCAGAGCGTCAATAGGTATGGACCAATTGAAGTGGTCGGTGTGCTCGACGGCCGCCTGTTCAGGGCCCCTTAAGGCGTCGATTAGAGCCCCTCACTACAAACGGAGCGTTGTGTTGAAGGTGTGCCCGGCGGCCGCCCGTTCGGGGCCGCCGGAGCCGCCGTGACCCCTGACGAAAGGGACGTAGATGAACAACATCAGCGCCGCGGAGACCGAGTTCGACCTCGACCTCGACCTCGACACCGCCTTCGAGGACGCCCCGGCCATGGAGGCCAAGTCCTTCACGGGCACCGGCACGTGTCTCTCCTGCCCGGTGACCTCCTGGCACTGCTGATCCACCGACTCGTGCCGGGCGATGCGCAGGTGATGCGCGCCGCCCGGCACGGGCGTATCGAGACAGGGCTGCGACCGGGACGAGTGGGCGGGTGCGCGTGAAGGGCAAGGTCGAATTCGGATCAGCGGGAGTGGCGCTGCTGCGCGCGGCGGTGCTCGCTCTTCCCCCGGACCGGGGCGGCGGCCGCTCCGGTCCCGACGTGGTGGTGGCGGAGACGGCCCAGGCCGATGGGCCGGTGGCGGAGACGACCGGGGCCGACCCGCTCCGTGCCGAACTCGCCAGGCTCACCGGGCAGTCGGACTTCATGGCGGCGGTCGAGCTGGCGAGCCCCAGCCTCGCGGGCGAGGCCCGCAGGGCGGCGGCGGGCGAACCGCTCAAGGAGCGGCGGCTGCGGCGACTGGTGATCTCCCTGGTCAAGTACCACCTGCGGATGACCTATCGCGCCACGCCCTTCGGACTCTTCGCGGGCGTCGAGCTCGCCGGGTTCGGCCCGGCGCCGCGGCAGCGCGTCGGCACCGGGCACCACGCCGCGAGCCGCCCGGACGCCGCCTGGCTCGACGCCGTGCTCGCCACCCTGCGGGCGACGCCGGAGGTGCTGCGGCGCACCCGCCTGGTCGCCAACGGGCTGCGCGCCGAGCGGGACGGCAGGCTCGTGCTCGTCGACTTCCACGACGGCGCGGGGGCCCAGCGCCTGGCCCACTCGGTGCGGCTCGCGCCCGTCGTGCGCCACGCCCTGGAGTGCGCGGCCGAACCGATCGCCTGGGCGGACCTCGCCGCCCGGATCGCCGCGCGTTTCCCCGACGCCTCCGCCGAAGCGGTGGACCGCTGCATCACCCAGCTCACACAGGGCCACTTCCTGCTCAGCGACCTCACGCCGCCGCCCGACTGCACCGCACCGCTGACGCACGTCCTGGAGCGCGTCGACGGCTGGGACCACCCCTTCGCCGACGCCCTGCGCGAGATCGCCGCGGAGCTCGCCGCGCTGGACGCCGCGCCCCCGGCCGCGCGCGGCCGGGGGCTCGCCGAGGTCACCGGGCGGATGCGCGCGCTGCACACGGCCGACGACGTCGTCCAGTCCGATCTGCGCCTGGCCGCCGAACTCGTGCTGCCGCACGCGGTGGAGCGCGAGGCCGAGCGGGCGGCGAGCACGCTGTGGCGCACCTCGCTGATCCGGTCAGGGAGCCCGCACCTGCGCGACTACCACCTCGCCTTCCTGGAGCGGTACGGCACCGACCGCCTCGTGCCCGTCCTCGAACTCCTCGACGAGGGACGCGGGTTGGGCCTGCCCGACTCCTATCGCAAGGGACCGGGCGCACGGCCGGAGCCGCACCCCGAGGCGGACCGGCGTGATCGCGCCCTCGCCGAACTCTTCCTCGGCGCCTTCCGCGGCGCTTCCCGGGGCGACAGCGGGCGGCCCGCCGAGGTGGAGCTCGACGACGCCGCGCTCGACGCCCTCGCGCCGCCCGAGGGCCGCCGCGTACCCGCCTCCCTGGAGATCGGCGCCGAACTCGTCGCGCGCAGCTGGCAGGACCTGTGCGAAGGGGACTTTCGGCTGCTGCTCGGCGCCAACCCGGGCTCGCCCCTGGGCGGTGCCACCTTCAGCAGGTTCGCCTCCGTGTGGGGCGCGGACACCGCGCGGGTGGGGGAGCTGGTGCGGCGCGGCGCGGCCGCAGGGGCCACCGACGAGCTCCTGGCCACCGTCGCCTACCGGCCCCGCGTCATCCGCTCCGCCAACGTGGCCGCCGTTCCCCAGTGGCTCGCGCACCGCATTCCGCTCGGGGTCGGACCCGCGGCGGAACCCGGCACGACGGACCTGGACGTGGCGCGCCTCGCCGTCCACGCCGACCTCGAAGGGCTGCGTTTGTACGACACCGTGAGCGGACGGCGGGTGCGCCCGGTGTCGTACTCCATGCTCAACCCCGCCACCGGGCACGTGCCGCACGTCGCCCGCTTCCTGCTCGAACTCGGGCAGGAGGGGCACGACTGGTGCATCCCCTGGAACTGGGGCGCCTGGTCGTCGGCGCCCGCCCAGCCCCGCGTCACGCGCGGCAGGACCGTGCTCGCCCCGGCCCGTTGGCTGCCCGACCGCGAACTCCTCGACGCCGCCGAGGGAGCGGCGGGGGACCGGGGCTTCGCCCTCGGTGCCGGGCGGTGGCGGCGCCGCTGGGACGTGCCACGGCACGTCCTGCTGACCCGCGCCGACCACCGCATCGCCCTCGACCTCGAAGAGCCGCTCCATCTGCACGTCCTGCGCGAGGAGTTGAGGCGCTCACGCGGCCTGTCGGTCGTGGAGCGGTACGGGGCCGAGTGGGGGACGTCCTGGCTGAGGGGGCCCGAGGGGGCGCACGCGGCGGAGTTCGTCTTCCCGCTCGTGGCGGGGGAGCGGATGAGCGCCGATCAGGGGAGTGCCGGCGCGGTCCTCCGCGAGCCCTTCGTCGAGCCCTCGGCCGAGTCCCGCGCCCGCGCCGCGCACCTCCCCGGCGGCGAGTGGCTCTACGCCAAGCTCTACCTGCCCGACGCCCATCAAGTCACCGTAATGACACGGCACTTGCCCGAGATCATCGACCCGCAGGCGCTCGCCTCCGCCGGTGTCGACAGCTGGTTCTTCCTCCGCTACGCCGACCCCGACCCGCATCTGCGGCTCCGCTTCCACGGCGACCCCGCACGGCTCTGGTCGGCGCTGCTCCCCGTACTCAACCGCTGGACGGAGCGGCTGCGCGGCGCCGGGCTAGTCCAGCGTCTCGTCCTCGACACCTACGACCCCGAGACCGAACGCTACGGGGGCGCCGCCGCGCACGGGCACGCGGAGCGGGTCTTCCGCGCCGACAGCGCGGCGGTGGTGGCCCAACTCGCCCTGCCCGTCAAGGAGACGGGAGACCTGCCGGAGGAAGTGCTCGCCGCCCTCGGCATCCTCGACGTCCTCACCGGGCTCGGCACCCCGGACGAGGTCCTGGGCTGGCTCGGCGGCGAACGGATCCTGGCCCGGCGCGGTGACGTGTCGCGCCAGTGGAAGAACGCGGCCGCCGACCGGCTCGACGGCGAGGGCCGGGTACGGCCGCCGGGACCGGACGTGCCGCCCGGCGAGGACCCCGGCCCGCTCCCCGCCCGCTGGGCGGACCGCGCACGGGCGCTCGCCGAGCTGCGTGCCGCGCTCGCCGCCGAAGGAGTGCCCCCGCACCGCAGGGCCTCCGTCGCCATGAGCCTCGCGCACATGCACTGCAACCGGCTCCTCGGGACCCGGCAGGAAGCGGAAGTGCTCGCCCACACCGTCGCGCGCGAGGCGCTCGCGCTGCGTCTCGACAGGAAGCGGCACGGCAGATGAGGACCTTGGCGGAACTCCCCGACGAGGCGCGTCTTCCCGATCGGGCGCTGGAGATCGCGCATGCGGTCGGCGACCGGCTGCGTGAGCCGGAGGCTGTCGCGGACATCGCGAGGGAGGCTTTCGCGGCCGCGCCGCCCGGTCTGATGCTGCCCGGCTGGCAGCCCGCGTCGGTCCTGCTCGGTCATGCCGGGGTCGCCCTGCTGCACACCCACAGGGCGGCCCGGGGCGACGCGGTGTGGGCGCGGGCGGCCCATGCCCATCTGGCCGCCGCGGCCGCGGGAGTCGCCCGGCACGGTCCGGCCGCCGCGGGCGACCTGATCCTGCCCGCGCGGCTGCACGCCAGAGTCTCCGGAGGGTACGCGAAGCTGCTCGCGCGCAGTACGGCGGCGCACGCCTCCTTCACCGAAGCGGGCGTCCGGCGCCTGGCCGCGCGCCTTGCGCACAGCGGTCCAGGGCTCTCCTACCTGGAGTACGACGCGGTGGCCGGACTCGCCCGGCAGGGCCGCCTCCTGCTGCTCGCCGCGGACGGCGGCGACGAGCGCGCCGCGCACGTCCTCGCGGAGGTGCTCGCCCTGTTCGCGGGTCTCGCCCGACCGGTCCGGGTCGGCGGCAGGGAGGTGCCCGGCTGGTGGTGCGACCCCGGCCGGTACGTCGTGCCCCGCGACCGGGACGCCTTCCCGCGCGGAGACCTCAACGTCGGTGTGGCACACGGCATTTCGGGCCCGCTCGCCCTCCTCTCGCTCGCCGACCTCGCGGGCCACCGGGTGCCGGGCGGCCCCGAGGCCATCAGGACCATCACCGACTGGGTGCTCGGCAAGGAACACACCGACCAGTGGGGCGCGTACTGGCCCGGGCGCCTCTCCTACGAGGAGGAGACGGGGCAGGCCCCCGTCGAAGCGGCACGGACCGCCAGGGCGGGCTGGTGCTACGGCGCGTCCGGCATCGCGGGCTCCCTGCACCTGGCGGGCCGGGCGCTCGGCGACATCAAGGTGCGGGCCCGCGCTGCCGACGCGGTAAGGGCCGCGCTGCGGCGCCCGGTGCCCGCCTCCATGGAGCACGACCCCGGCCTCTGCCACGGCAGGGCGGGCCTGGTGCAGGCCGGGCTCCGGATGGTGGCGGAGACGGGCGACCCGGAGCTGTGGGACGGCGTGGACCGTGCCGTGCGGGGGCTCGTCGACTGCTTCGACGAGAGCGCGGCTTTCGGCTTCCGCCAGTACGTCGAGCACGTCCCGGGCGCGGGGGCCCCGGGGAACGACGGCGGACCCGGCGCCGCCCACCTGCTCGACAGCCCCGCCCTGCTCGACGGCGCCGCGGGCGCCGCGCTCGCGCTCGCCTCCTACGCCGACGTCCGCCGCGGCAGGACGCTCGGCCCGGACGCCGGAGCCTGGGACGCGGCGCTCCTGATGAGCTGAGGCGGCCGCGCTTTAGGGCGTGCAAAGGGGTTCGTAAGACCCCTTGGCGAGGCTGGCCCTCCACCGACCACCCCGGACTTGCCCCAAGGGAGTACGCGTCGAATGACGAACAACGATGAGCGCCTTCGCGACTACCTCAAGCGCGCCACGGCCGATCTGCGCCAGGCACGCCGGAGGTTGAGCGAGTACAAGGAGCCGATCGCGATCGTGTCGATGGCGTGCCGTTATCCCGGTGGGGTGCGGCGGCCGGAGGACCTGTGGCGGGTGGTGTCCGAAGGCGTCGACGCGGTGGGGGAGTTCCCCGAGGACCGCGGCTGGGACGTGGAGTCCCTCTACGACCCCGACCCCGAGCACGAGGGCACCAGTTACACCCGCCACGGAGGATTCCTGGCGGACGCGGCCGAGTTCGACGCGGAGTTCTTCGGGATCTCGCCGCGCGAGGCGCTCGCCACCGACCCGCAGCAGCGGCTGCTCCTGGAGACCGCCTGGGAGGCGTTCGAGCGGGCCGGTCTCGAGCCGGGGAGCCTGCGCGGCAGCCGTACCGGCGTGTTCGCGGGCGTGATGTACAACGACTACGGCTCGCGGCTCTTCGGCCGTTCCCCCGAGGGCTTCGAGGGCTATCTGGTCAGCGGCAGCGCGGGCAGCGTGGCGTCCGGCCGCGTCTCGTACACCTTCGGCCTCGAAGGCCCTGCCGTGTCGGTCGACACGGCGTGCTCGTCGTCCCTGGTCGCCCTGCACCTGGCCGCGCAGGCGCTGCGGCAGGGCGAGTGCACGCTCGCGCTCGCGGGCGGCGTCACCGTCATGTCCACCCCCTCCACCTTCGTGGAGTTCAGCCGTCAGAAGGGCCTGGCCGCCGACGGCCGGTGCAAGCCGTTCGCGGCGGCCGCCGACGGTACCGGCTGGGGCGAGGGCGCCGGTCTGCTCGTCCTGGAGCGGCTCTCCGACGCGCGCAAGAACGGTCACCCCGTGCTCGCCGTGCTGCGCGGCACCGCCGTCAACCAGGACGGTGCCAGCAGCCAGTTGAGCGCGCCCAACGGGCCCTCGCAGCAGCGGGTGATCCGGCAGGCGCTGGCCAACGCGCGGCTGAAGCCGTCGGAGGTCGACGTCGTCGAGGCGCACGGTACGGGGACGACGTTGGGTGACCCGATCGAGGCGCAGGCGCTGCTGGCGACGTACGGGCAGGACCGTCCGGCGGGGCGGCCGCTGTGGCTGGGTTCGGTGAAGTCGAACATCGGGCACACGCAGGCCGCGGCCGGTGTCGCCGGTGTGATCAAGATGGTCATGGCGATGCGTGAGGGTGTGCTGCCCAAGTCCCTTCATGTGGACGCTCCTTCGCCGCACGTGGACTGGGAGGCGGGCGCGGTCTCGCTCCTCGACGAGGCCCGGCCCTGGGAGGACAACGGGCATCCGCGCCGCGCGGGTGTCTCCTCCTTCGGGATCAGCGGCACCAACGCCCACGTGATCGTGGAACAGGCACCTGAAGCGAGCGAGACCGACGCGGACGCCGAGGCCGACGCCGGGGACGCCGAGCCCACGGACGCCGCCGAACAGGCAGTCGTCGCCGAGCGCGGTGACCTGCCCGAACTGCTCGCCCTGTCGGCCCGTACCGAAGGCGCGCTGCGCGGCCAGGCCGAACGGCTCGCCGCCCATCTGCGCGCGACGCCCGACGTACCGCTCGGCGACACCGCCCACGCCCTTGCCACCGCGCGCACCCACTTCACCCACCGCGCCACCGTCACCGCCCGCGACCACGACGAGGCGTGCGCCGCGCTCGACGCCCTCGCCGCCGGTGCCCCGCACCCCCGCGTCGCCCGGGGCGTCACGGACGCGTCGGAGGGGCGCACGGCCTGGATGCTGACCGGGCAGGGCAGCCAGCGCCCCGGCATGGGCCGCGAACTCCACGCCGCACACCCGGTGTTCGCGCGCGCCTTCGACGAGGCCGTACGCCATCTCGACCCCCACCTCGACCACCCCCTGCGCGACGTCGTCTTCGCCGAGCCGGGCACTCCGGCCGCCGCGCTGCTCGACACGACCCGGTACGCCCAGCCCGCGCTCTTCGCCCTCCAGACCGCGCTGCACGCGCTGCTCACCCACCACGGCGCCGCCCCCGACGTGCTCATCGGCCACTCCATCGGCGAGCTGACCGCCGCGCACCTCGCGGGCGTGCTGCAACTGCCCGACGCCGCACGCCTGGTGGCCACCCGCGCCCGGCTGATGCAGTCCGCGCCCACCGGCGGCATCATGCTCGCCGTCGCCGCCGCGCCCGAGGAGATCGCGCCGCACCTCGAAGGCCAGGAGCACCTGGTGTCCATCGCCGCGGTCAACGGGCCCGCCTCGACGGTCGTGTCCGGTGACGCGGAGGCGGTGCGGGCCATCGGCAGGATCTTCGCCGACCAGGGCGCCAAGACCAAGGAACTCGCGGTCTCGCACGCCTTCCACTCCCCGCACATGGAGCCCGTACTCGACGAGTTCAGGGCGGCCGCCGCGACCGTGACGTACGCCGCGCCGACCGTCCCCGTCGTCTCCGACGTCACCGGCAAGCTCGCCACCACGGAGCAGCTCACCAGCCCCGACTACTGGACCGAGCACATCAGGTGCCCCGTGCTCTTCCACGACGGAGTCACCGCGCTGCACGCCGACGGGGTCACCCGCTTCCTCGAACTCGGCCCGGACGCCGTGCTGACCGCCGCCGCCCTGGAGACGCTGCGGCACCTGGACGGGGACGCCGACGCGGGCTCCGGTGCCGGTTCCGCAGCCGTCGCCACGCTGCGCTCGGGCCACCCCGAGCCGGAGAGCTTCACCACCGCACTCGGCCGACTGCACACCAGCGGCGCCGCGTTCGCCCTCGACAGGCCGGGCGCCGCCGATGCGCGGGACACGGCGGCCGCCCTGCCCACGTACGCCTTCGAGCGCCGCAGGTACTGGCTCGCCCCTGCCGCGGGCACCGCCGACCTGGTCACCGCGGGCATCGACGCCGCGGGGCACCCGCTGCTCGGCGCGGCCGTCACCCTCGCCGCCGACGACAGCGTGCTGCTCACCGGCCGGCTCTCCCTCGCCACCCACCCGTGGCTCGCCGACCACGCGATCAGCGGCCATCCCGTACTGCCCGGCACCGCCCTGGTCGAACTGGCCCTGCACGCCGGGGAACAGGTCGGCTGCGACACGCTCGACGACCTCACCCTGCAAGCCCCGCTCGTCCTGCCCGAGCAGGGCGCCGTCCAGCTCCAACTGGTGCTCGGCGCGCCGGACGACGGCGGCCGCAGGGCGCTGACCTGCCACGCGAGGCCCACGGACGCCCAGGGCGCGGACGAGGAGTGGACGCTCCTCGCCACCGGAACGCTCGTCACCGGCGCTCCCGTCATCACGGCTGAGGCCGCCGCAACCGCCGACGCCGACCCGACAACCTGGCCACCGGCAGGGGCGCGCGCCGAGACCGTCGACGGCCTCTACGACCGGCTCGCCGCCCTGGGGTACGACTACGGGCCCGAGTTCCAGAACCTCACGGCGCTCTGGCGCGCCGACGGCGGCGACGACCTCTACGCCGAGGTCCGGCTGCCCGCCGACGCCGCCGAGTCCGCCGACCGCTTCGGCATCCATCCCGCTCTGCTCGACGCCGCCCTGCACCCGCTCGCGGCCGCGCTCGGCACCTCGGACGCCTCGGTACGGCTGCCGTTCGCCTGGCACGGCGTGCGGCTGGCCGCGACCGGCGCGACCACGCTCAGGGTGCGCCTGACCAGGACCGGCGACGACGCGGTGGCGCTGAACCTGACCGACCACGAGGGGCGCCGGGTCGCCGAGGTCGAGACGCTCGCCGTCCGTCCCGTCGCACCGGACGATCTCGTACGCGGCAGGAGCGCGGCCGACGACGCGCTGTTCCGCGTCGAGTGGACGGCGGTGCGGGAGCCCGACGAGCCCGTCGCGGAGACCGGTGCGCCCGAGCCGTGGACCACGGTGACGGACACGGCCGAGGGCGCCGCGCCGCTGCCCGGCGTGCTGTTCCTGACCGTGGGCGGCGCAGGCACCGAGGACGTTCCGCGGTCCGCGTACGACGTGACCGGCGGCGTACTGGAGCAGCTCCAGCTCCTCCTGTCGGACGAGCGGTTCGACGAGACGCGCCTGGTGGTCGTCACCCGGGGCGCACTCGCCGTACGGGACGGCGAGGACATCGGCGATCTCGCGGCGGCACCGGTCTGGGGCCTGGCGCGCACCGCGCAGTCGGAGTACCCCGGGCGCGTCACCCTGCTCGACCTCGGTGCCGGGTCCGGCGCGGGCGACGTGGCCGACGCCGTGCGCCGCGCGCTGACTATCGGCGAGCCCCAACTCGCCTTGCGGGACGGCCAGTTCCTCGCTCCTCGGCTGGCCCGTGCGGGCGTCGACGCCGAGCTCGTGGCGGCCGCTCCCGACCCCAGGGGCACCGTGGTGGTCACCGGCGCGTCCGGCACCCTGGGCGCCCGGGTGGCCCGGCACCTGGTGACCGCGCACGGGGCGCGCCACCTGGTGCTCGCCTCGCGGCGCGGCCCCGCCGCCGAGGGCGCCGCCGAGCTGGTGGCCGAGCTCACCGGCCTCGGCGCCACGGTCTCGGTCGTGGCCTGCGACGCGGCCGAAGCGACCGCGGTGGACGCCCTGTTCGCGGGCGTCGACCCCGCCCACCCGGTGACGGCCGTGGTGCACGCGGCCGGTGTCCTGGACGACGCCGTGCTCGCGGGACTCACGGCCGAACAGCTGCGCCGCGTCCTCGCGCCCAAGGTGGCCGCCGCCTGGAACCTGCACCGCGCCACCCTGGACCTCGACCTCGCCGCCTTCGTGCTCTTCTCCTCGGTGGCGGGCACCCTCGGCAACGCGGGGCAGGCCAACTACGCCGCCGCCAACACCTTCCTGGACGCCCTCGCCCAGCACCGGCACGCGTCCGGGCTGCCCGCCACCTCGGTGGCGTGGGGCCTGTGGGACGAGTCCAGCGGCATGACGGGACACCTGGCCGACGCCGACCTCGCCCGGGTCTCCCGGCTCGGACTCGCCCCCCTGAGCACCGAGCAAGGGCTCGCCCTGCTCGACACCGCGCTCACCGCGCCCCACCCCCTGCTCGTCGCCACGCGCCTGGACCACGCGGTCCTGCGGGCCAAGGCGACGAGCGGCGAACTTCCAGCCCTCTTCAGTGGGTTGGTGCGCGCGAGGGCCAGGCGCGCCGTCGCCGCGGCGGCACCGGGCGGCGGCTCCGCCTGGGCCGAGCGCCTGCTCGCGCTCCCCGCGGCCGAGCGGTACGGCACGGCCCTCGACCTGGTCCGTACGGCCGTCGCGGCCACGCTCGGCCACGCGACACCGGCCGCGATCGAGGCCGACCGCGCCTTCAAGGACCTCGGCTTCGACTCGCTGATGGCCGTCGAACTGCGCAACACCCTGGCCTCGCTGACCGGCAGGCGGCTGAGCGCCACCCTGGTCTTCGACCACCCGAGCCCCGCGGCGCTCGCCCGGCACCTCGTCGAGGAGTCGGTCGGCTCCGCCGCCCCGCGCGCCGCGGTGGTGGTGTCGGCGGACACCGCCGACGACCCCATCGCGATCGTGTCGATGGCGTGCCGTTATCCCGGTGGGGTGCGGCGGCCGGAGGACCTGTGGCGGGTGGTGTCCGAAGGCGTGGACGCGGTGGGGGAGTTCCCCGAGGACCGCGGCTGGGACGTGGAGTCCCTCTACGACCCGGAGTCGGGCCGCGAGGGCACGAGCCTGACGCGGCACGGCGGATTCCTCTACGACGCGGCCGAGTTCGACGCGGAGTTCTTCGGGATCTCGCCGCGCGAGGCGCTCGCCACCGACCCGCAGCAGCGGCTGCTCCTGGAGACCGCCTGGGAGGCGTTCGAGCGCGCGGGCATCGACGCGGCGGGACTGCGCGGCAGCCGCACCGGCGTGTTCGCGGGCGTGATGTACAACGACTACGGATCGCGTCTTTCCGGCCGAGCCCCCGAAGGGTTCGAGGGCTACCTCGGCAACGGCAGCGCGGGCAGCGTGGCATCGGGCCGCGTCTCGTACACCTTCGGCCTCGAAGGCCCCGCGGTCTCCGTGGACACCGCGTGCTCGTCGTCGCTCGTGGCGCTGCACCTGGCGGCGCAGGCGCTGCGGCAGGGCGAGTGCACGCTCGCGCTCGCGGGCGGTGTGACCGTGATGTCGACGCCGCTGACGTTCATCGAGTTCAGCCGTCAGAAGGCGCTGTCGGCGGACGGCCGGTGCAAGCCGTTCGCGGCGGCCGCCGACGGTACCGGCTGGGGCGAGGGCGTGGGTCTGCTCGTCCTGGAGCGGCTCTCCGACGCGCGCAAGAACGGTCACCCCGTGCTCGCCGTGCTGCGTGGCACTGCCACCAACCAGGACGGCGCGAGCAACGGCCTCACGGCCCCCAACGGGCCTTCCCAGCAGCGGGTGATCCGGCAGGCGCTGGCCAACGCGCGCCTCGAACCCGGTGACGTGGACGTCGTCGAGGCGCACGGTACGGGGACGACGCTGGGTGACCCGATCGAGGCGCAGGCGCTCATCGCGACGTACGGGCAGGACCGTCCGGCGGAGCGGCCGCTGTGGCTGGGTTCGGTGAAGTCGAACATCGGGCACACGCAGGCCGCGGCCGGTGTCGCCGGTGTGATCAAGATGGTCATGGCGATGCGAGAGGGCGTGCTGCCCAAGTCCCTGCACGTGGACGCTCCTTCGCCGCACGTGGACTGGGAGGCGGGGGCCGTCTCGCTCATCGACGAGGCCCGGCCCTGGGAGGACAACGGGCGTCCCCGGCGCGCGGGCGTCTCCTCCTTCGGCGTCAGCGGCACCAACGCCCACGTGATCGTCGAGCAGGCCCCCGAGGCGAGCGAGACCGACACGGACGCCGACCCCGAGCCCACGGACTCCGCGCCCGTCGTGCCCTGGATCCTCTCCGCCGCCGACGACGCGTCGCTGCGCGAACAGGCGGAACGGCTCCGCGAGTTCCTCGCCGAGGACGAGAGCGCGGGGATCCGTGACGTGGCGTACGCCCTGGCGAAGGACCGCGCCGCCCTGGAACACCGCGCCGTGGTCCTCGGCGAGGACCGCGACTCCCTCATCGCCGGGCTCGGCGCGCTCGCCGATGGCGAGGACAGCGCCTCGGTGGTGACCGGCGCGGCCACCGCCATCGGCGGCCGCACGGTCTTCGTCTTCCCCGGCCAGGGCTCGCAGTGGCCCGCCATGGCCGCCTCGCTCTACGCCACGTCGACCCCCTTCCGCGAGCACATCGACGCCTGCGCCGACGCCCTCGCGCCGTACACCGACTGGAGCCTGCGCGACCTCGTCACCCAGGCCCCCGGCGCACCCGGCCTCGACCGCGTCGACGTCGTCCAGCCCGCCCTCTTCGCGGTCATGACCTCGCTCGCACGACTGTGGCAGGCCCACGGCGTCCAGCCGGACGCCGTGCTCGGCCACAGCCAGGGCGAGATCGCCGCCGCGTACGTCGCCGGCGCGCTCGACCTCGCCGACGCCGCGCGGATCGCCGCGCTGCGCAGCAAGGCGATCACCGTGCTCGAAGGCACCGGCGGCATGGTGTCCGTACCCCTGGCGGCCGACGCCACCGAGGCGCTGATCGGACCGTGGCGCGGCGACGTGCAGATCGCCGCCGTCAACGGTCCCGGCGCGACCGTGGTCTCCGGTGCGGCCGACGCCCTGGACGAACTGCTCGCGCACTGCTCCGAGCGGGAGATCAGGGCCCGCCGCATCCCCGTGAGCTACGCCTCGCACCACCCGCACGTCGAGGCCCTGCGCGAGACGCTGTTCGACCAGCTCGCCGGGATCACGCCCAAGTCCGCCCCGATCGCCTTCTATTCGACGGTCGAGGCGGAGCCGGTCGACACGGCCACGCTCGACGCCGACTACTGGTACCGCAACCTGCGGCACACGGTCCGCTTCGAGGAGACCGCGCGGCGGCTCGTCGAGGACGGCCACACCCGGTTCGTCGAGACCAGCCCGCACCCCGTGCTCACCGTCGGCCTCCAGGACATCATCGAGTCCACCGGCACCCCCGCCACCGCGACCGGCACGCTCCGCCGCGACCAGGGCACCGCCCACCGGTTCCTGACCTCGCTCGCCACCGTGTGGACCGGCGGCGGCCCGGCCGACTGGCCCGGCACCATCCCCGGGGGCGGCGCGCCGCACCGCCGCGTCGACCTGCCCACCTACGCGTTCCGGCGCCGCCGCTACTGGCTGGAGCCCGAGACCACCATCAGCGACGCGTCAGGGCTCGGCCAGCACGCAGCCGACCACCCGCTCCTCGGCGCCGCCGTGGAGGTGGCGTCCGGCGCCGGACTGCTGTTCACCGGCCGCGTGTCGACCACCACCCACCCCTGGCTCCTTGACCACGCGGTGCTCGACACCGTGCTGCTGCCCGGCACCGCGCTCCTCGAACTGGCGCTGCACGCGGGCGGCCACGTCGGCGCCGACGAACTGGCGGACCTCACCCTGGAGGCGCCGCTGATCCTCGCGGCCGGTGCCTCCTACGACCTCCAGGTCGCCGTCGACCCGGCCGACGGCACCGGGGCCCGCGCCGTCCACATCCACTCGCGCGAACACCACGACGAGCCCGTGGCGGGCGAGGGCTGGACCCGGCACGCCACCGGCGTCCTCGCACCCGGCGCAGCCGGTCAGGGCGCGGGATTCGACCTGACGGCCTGGCCGCCGCCGAACGCGCGACCGTACCCGTTGAACGACGTGTACGAGCGGCTCGCACGCCACGGCTACGTCTACGGACCCGTCTTCCAGGGCCTCAAGTCCGCCTGGCGCGACGGCGACGACACCTATGTGGAGGTGCGCCTGCCGGAGGACGTGCGGGGCGAGGGCGAGCGGTTCGGGCTCCACCCGGCGCTCCTCGACGCCGCCCTGCACGCCCTCGCCCTCGACGGCGCGCCCGCCGAGGGCTCGGACGCCGCATGGCAGGTCCGCCTCCCCTTCAGCTGGAGCGGGGCACGGCTGTACGCGGCGGGGGCCTCCCTGCTGCGCGTGCGGCTGACCAGGACCGGCGAGGACACCGTCGCCCTGCGCGCGGCCGACGCGAGCGGCGCCCCTGTCGCCGCCGTGGAAGCCCTCGCCGTACGCCCCGCCGACCTCGCGGAGCTGGTCGCGTCGGCCCGCACCACGGGCGACGACGGGCTGCTGCACACCGAGTGGGTCTCCGCCCAACTGCCCGCCGACACCGGGGCCGATGCCTCGTCCGGCGCCGTGCGGGGAGCCCTCGCGCTCCTGGGCGGCCACAGCGCGGGACTGCTCCGCGCGGCCGAGCGTCCCGTCACCGTCCACGAGAGCCTCCTCGCCCTCCAGGACGGCATCGAGGCCGGTGTCCCCGCGCCCCGCGCCCTGCTGGTCACCGCCGTGCCCGCCGCGAACGGCCTCGACAGCGACATCGACACCGAGGAAGGGCCCGCCGACACGG
This sequence comes from Streptomyces formicae, assembly GCF_002556545.1. Lineage (NCBI taxonomy): Bacteria > Bacillati > Actinomycetota > Actinomycetes > Kitasatosporales > Streptomycetaceae > Streptomyces > Streptomyces formicae. The sequence goes on along the minus strand of NZ_CP022685.1, from coordinate 1,534,014 downwards.
CGCAGACCATCGTCCCGCGCTTCCTCGGCCTGCTCCAGAGCTGGCTGGCCGACCCGCGCCTTGCCGCCACCACCCTGGTCGTGGCCACCCGCGACGCCGTCTCCACCGGAGCGGGCGACCACGTGCGGCACCTGGCGGGCGCCTCCCTGTGGGGGCTGCTGCGCTCGGCGCAGTCGGAGAACCCCGACCGGTTCCTGCTCATCGACCTCGACGGTGAGCCGCTCGACGCGGCGGACCTGCACGCGGCCCTGGACAGCGGAGAGCCCCAACTCGCCGTACGCAAGGGAGAGTTCCTCGTCCCTCGGCTCGGCAGGGCGGCCACCGGGCACCTGCTCGCGGCGCCCTCGGACGACCCGCACTGGCGGCTCGCGAGCAAGGGCACCGGATCGCCCGACGGCCTGTGGCTCGCGCCCGCGCCGGACGCGGCACGGCCGCTCGGCGAGGGCGAGGTCAGGGTCGAGGTGCGCGCGGCGGGCATCAACTTCCGCGACATCCTCATCGCCCTCGGCATGGTGGCCAACGACGCACGGCCGCCGGGCGGCGAAGGCTCCGGCATCGTCCTGGAGACAGGACCCGGCGTCACCGGCATCGCGCCCGGCGACCGCGTGATGGGACTGCTGCCCGAGGGCGTGGGCCCGGTCACCGTGGCCGACCAGCGGGTGCTCACCCGGATGCCGCGCGGCTGGACCTTCGCGCAGGCGGCCGGCATCCCGGTCGTCTACCTCACCGCGTACTACGGCCTCAAGGACCTGGCGGGGGTACGCCGGGGAGAGTCCCTGCTGCTGCACGCGGCGACCGGCGGCGTCGGCCTCGCCACCCTCCAGCTCGCCGAACACTGGGGCCTGACGGTGTACGGCACGGCGAGCCCCGGCAAGTGGCGGGTCCTGCGCGACCGGGGGCTGCCCGACGAGCGCGTCGCCTCCTCGCGCGACCTGGACTTCGAGGACCGCTTCCGCGAGGCGACCGGAGGCCGGGGCGTGGACGTCGTCCTCAACTCGCTGGCCCAGGAGTACGTGGACGCCTCCCTGCGCCTGCTCGCCCCCGGCGGCCGCTTCATCGAGATGGGCAAGACCGACATCCGCGAGGCCGCCGAGGTGGAGAGCGCCTACCCGGGCATCCGCTACCAGGCGTTCGACGTCCTGGACGCCGGGCCCGAGCGGGTCAAGGAGATGCTGGAGGAGCTGCGCGAACTCTTCGAGAGCGGCGCGCTCGCCCCGCTGCCCTCGACGGCCTGGGACATCCGCAGGGCCCCCGAGGCGTTCCGCTTCCTCAGCCAGGCACGCCAGATCGGCAAGGTCGTCCTGACCCTGCCCGCCCCGCCCGACCCCGAGGGCACCGTGGTGGTCACCGGTGCGTCCGGCACCCTCGGCGCCCGCGTGGCCCGGCACCTGGCGGCCGAACACGGGGCGCGCCACCTGGTGCTCGCCTCGCGGCGCGGCCCGGCGGCGGACGGCGCGGCGGAACTGGAGCGGGACCTCACCGCGCTGGGCGCCCGGGTGTCCGTGGTGGCGTGCGACGTCGCCGACGAGGCCGCGGTGCGGGCCCTGTTCGCGGGCATCGACCCCACCCACCCGGTGACGTCCGTGGTGCACACGGCCGGTGTCCTCGACGACGCCGTGCTCGCGGGCCTCACCCAGGAACAGGTGCTGCGGGTGATGGCGCCCAAGGTGGCCGCCGCCTGGCACCTGCACCGCGCCACCCTGGACCTCGACCTGTCCTCCTTCGTCCTGTTCTCCTCGATGGCGGGCACGCTCGGCAACCCCGGGCAGGCCAACTACGCGGCGGCCAACACCTTCCTGGACGCCCTCGCCCAGTACCGGCACGCCTCGGGACTGCCCGCCACCTCCCTCGCCTGGGGCCTGTGGGCCGAATCCAGCGGCATGACGGGCCACCTGGACGACGCCGACCTGGCCCGCATGTCCCGTCTGGGCCTCGCGCCCATCAGTACGGAACAGGGGCTCGACCTGTACGACCGTGCGCTCGCCGCCGCCCAACCCGTCCTGCTGCCGGTGCCGCTCGACCTGCCGGCGCTGCGCCGACAGGCCGCCGACGGTTCGCTTCCGCCGCTCCTGAGCGGTCTGGTCCGCGCCCCGGTCCGGCGCGCGGCCTCGGCGGCCGACGGCACGGACGCGGCGGCACCGGACTCGCTCGCCGCCGACCTCGCGGCCCTCCCCTCGGCGGAACGGCCGCAGCGGCTGCTCGATCTCGTACGCCGCCAGGTCGCCGCCGTCCTCGGGCTCACCGGGCCCGAAGCGGTGTCGGCGGGCAAGGCGTTCAAGCAGATCGGCTTCGACTCCCTGACCGCCGTGGAGCTGCGCAACCGGCTCAACGCGGCGACGGGGCTTCGGCTGCCCGCCACGGTCGTCTTCGACTTCCCGACGCCCACGGCGCTCGCGGAGCGGCTGCTCGGCGAACTCCTGCCCGACGGCGGCCCGGACACCGACGTGCCCGCCGACGTCACGTCGGTCATCGCCGGACTCGAACGGCTGACCGCGACGGGAGCCGACGTACCGGACGCGGCGACCAGGGACCTGCTCGCCGCCCGGCTGCGGGAGGCCCTGGAGGCGCTCGGCGCCGCGGGCTCCGGGAGCGAGCCCGTCGGCGCCGTGATCGACCGGGCCACCGACGACGAGATCTTCGACTTCATCGACTCGGAGCTCGGCCTCTCCTGAAGGCCGACCCCCACCGCACACCCTGAGGAGCCCCGAATGACGGAAACGAGCGAGAGGGTCGTCATCGCCGGCGGCGGCCCCACCGGCCTGCTGCTGGCAGGCGAACTGGCGCTGGCCGGAGTCCAGGCCGTCGTCCTGGACAAGAGGGAGGGGATCGAGGAGTTCTCGGCGGGCATGGCGATCCACAGCCGCTCCCTCGACCTGCTGAGACTGCGCGGCCTCGCCGACCGCATCGCGCCCGAGGAGATCTTCGCCTGGCCGCGCACGCCCTTCGGGTTCCTCTGGCTCGACCTCACCGAGGTCGACGAGCGCGAGTACACCCACGCCTACCCGCAGTGGCGCGCCGAGCGCCTCCTGGAGCAGTGGGTCACCGAGCTCGGCGTCGAGGTCCGCAGGGGCAGCGAGGTCACCGGCTTCACCCAGGACGCGTCAGGAGTGAGCGTCGAGGTCCTCGGGGCGGACGGGACGTACCGGATCGAAGGACGCTACCTGGTGGGCTGCGACGGCCCCGACAGCACGGTGCGCCGCATCGCGGGCATCCCCTTCCCCGGCGGCGGCAAGAGCTACTACGGGGTGCTCGCGGACGTCGAACTCACCGGCGGCGACCACGACTTGTTCGAGAGCGGACTGCACGAGACCGGGGTCTTCGGCGCCCTGCCGCTGCGGCCGGGCATGACCCGTCTGATGACCATCGAGTTCGACACCGAACCCGATCCCGACGCGGGCGCCGTCACCACCGAGGAACTCCTCGCCAGCGTGCGCAGGGTCCGGGGACGCGAGGTGGAGATCGCGACCACCCACTTCTCGTACCGCTACGGCGGCCGTACGAGGCTGGCCGAGCGCTACCGGGACGGCAACGTCTTCCTGGCGGGCGAGGCCGCGCACCAGCTGTTCATCTCCGGGACGCAGGGCCTCAACACCGGCCTGCACGACGCCTTCAACCTCGGCTGGAAGCTCGCCGCCACCCTGCGCGGCTGGGCGCCGCCCGCGCTGCTCGACACCTACGAGGCCGAACGGCGCCCGGTCGGCGAGCGCGTCGCCCGCCACTCCCGGGCCCAGATGAGCCTGATGCACCCGCTGGCCGAGATGACGCCGCTGCGGGACATGCTCACCGAGCTGACCCGCCACGGGTCGGTCAACCAGCACCTGATGGAGGCCACCGCAGCCTTCGGCTACCCGCCCGAGGGCACGGTCCCCGCCGGTGACCCGGTCGAGGGCGAACCGCACCCCCTGACGGGGCAGCCCGTCCGCGACGTCGCCCTGAGCACGGCGGCGGGCGACAGCAGCGTCGGTGCGCTGCTGCGCGGCGGCCGAGGCGTGCTCGTCGACCTCACCGACGGCGCGGCCACGGGTGCGTGGCCCGAGGGCTGGGCGGACCGGGTGGACACGGTGACGGCGCGCCCGGCGCCGGAGATCGGAGCCGCGGCGGTGCTCATCCGCCCCGACGGGCACATCGCGTGGGCCGACGGCGGCTCCGACGGCAAGGGACTCGAACACGCGCTGCGGACCTGGTTCGGCGAACCCGCCGCGCCCGCGACAGGAAAGGAATGAAGATGACGGACACAGCCCAGGAGCAGACCGCGCCCGGGTGCCCGGTCTCGCTGGCGGACCGGACCCGGGCCTGGAGCCTCTACCAGCCCTGGCTCCAGCAGGACCCGGTCTCCCACTGGGAGGAGATGCGCGAGGCGGGGCCGATCTTCCGCTCCGAGGAGGCGGGCGGCTTCTGGATCCTGACCCGCTACGAGGACATCGAGTGGGCGGCGCGCACCCCGGAGATCTTCTCCAGCGCCGAACTCGCCATCCCGCACCGGCAGATCTTCCCCGAGAAGCAGATCCCCATCCAGCTCGACGGCGACGAGCACCGCAAGTGGCGCCAGACGCTTTCGAGCCTGTTCAACCCCGGTGTGGTCAACCACTTCACCCCGCAGATACGGCAGGCGGCCGCGGACGCCATCGCCAAGATCGAGGGGCGCGACTCCTGCGAGTTCGTCTCCGAGTTCGCCGTGGAGCTGCCCGCCGAGACCTTCCTCATCAACTTCGGGATCGGCCGCGAGTACCTCAAGTCGCTCCTCGACCACAAGAACTGGCTGCGCCGCGAGGGCATCCCCAACGCCCGCACCGACGCCGAGCTACGCGAGGCCAACCGGCCGCTGTGGCAGTTCTTCAGCGACGCCATCGACCGGCGCAGGGCGGAGGACACCGAGGGCCGCCGCGACGTCATCAGCCAGATGCTGCGCACCACCTACGACGGCAGGCCGCCGACGCAGGACGAGATGGTCAACGCCCTGTTCGTCTCCATGCTGGCCAGCCTGGACAGCACGACGGCCGCGCTCAGCATGGTCTTCGACTACCTGAGCAAGCACCCCGAGACCCAGCGGCTGATCGTCGCCGAGCCGGAGAAGATCCCGGCCGTCGTCCAGGAACTCCTGCGCCACGAGCCGGTGTCCTCCACGGGCCGCCTGGTCACCCAGGACGTGGAGCGGCACGGCGTCACGATGCGCAAGGGCGACCGGGTGCTCCTGTCCTGGGGCATGTCGGGCCTGGACCCGGACGTCTTCGAGAACCCGCACGAGGTGAACTTCGAGCGCGAGACGACCCGCCAGCTGGCGTTCGGCGTGGGCCCGCACCGCTGCCTCGGCATGCACGTGGCACGCCGCATCATCCAGATCGCCCTGGAGGAGTGGCACACCCGCCTGCCCGCCTACCGGCAGGCGCCGGACAGCCGCCCGATCCGGCACTACTCGCCGACCCGCGGTCTGCTCAACCTCGACCTCGTCTTCGAGGACGGACAGGAGGACGGACAGTGAGCATGAAGGGCCGGGTGGAAGAGGACCTGTGCATGGGCCACGGCATGTGTGCCGCGCTGGCCCCAGGGGTCTACGAGGTGAGCGACCTCGGCACCAACGACATGGGGGAGTTCGTGGTCACGGCGGGCTCGGAGGACGCCGCCCGGCGCGGCGCGCGGGCCTGCCCCGAGCGGGCGATCCTGCTCGACGAGGACGCGCACGTCGGGTGACGGGGAACGGGCCGGGGCCACGGGGGAGCACCCCGTGGCCCCGGCCTCGCCGTATCGGTGCTCAGCCCGTCTCGGCCATGAAGTGCACCAGCGCGGCCCGCGAGTTGATGCCCAGCTTCCGGTAGATCCGGGTCAGATGGACGTCGATGGTCCGCGGGCTGAGCCGGAGCTGTTCGGCGATCTCCCGGGTGCGTTTCCCGGTGCCCGCGATGACGGCGACCTGGCGCTCGCGGTCGGTCAGCGGGGTCAGCGGGGTGACCGGGACCCGCGCGGCGGCCACCGCCCGACCGGTTCCCGAGGCGGGAGACGCCACCGCTGGCGTGGCCGTCGGCACGCGGGACGCGCCCGTGACGGCGTCCGGCGGGGACACCGGCGGGCGCTGCTGGGGCCGGGCCTTGGGGAGCCGAAGACGCTGCTGGACGATGCGCTTCCGCAGGGCCAGGGAGCCGCACCATTCGGCGAGTTCGTCCGCCCGCTCAAGGAGGGCGAGGGCCCGCAGGGGATGCCCCGCCTCGGCGAGCCGGGGCGCGGCGAGCAGCAGCGTACGGGCCTGCTGCCCGGTCATCCCCGCCGACGCGAAGAGACGGGCCGCCTCCTGGTAGCGGTCGGCCGCCTGCCGCGCCGCGTCGGGCCCCGTCAGGACGTGCGCCCTCGCGGCGAGCGCGTGCGCCCGGTGGGCGGGCGACGAGGGCCGCGCGACGGCCTCCGCCCGGTCCGCCCAGGTGGGGTCGGGGCGCCCGGCACGCGCGGCGGCCTCCGCGAGCAGCTCGCAGGCCAGCGGCCGCAACGAGGCCGGTACGCGGGGGAGCTGGGGCCCGCCGAACGCGGCGATGGCCGTCGTCGACCACTGGGCGGGGTGGACGCAGTCGCGCACCGCGTCGGCCAGCCACAGCGCGGCGGAGACGTGCCAGTGCCCGTCGCGGGAGAGCGGTCCGAGGGGCACCGGCATCAGGGCTTCGCTGAGCTCGGCGGCCCGTCTCGCCGCCCGCACGTCGTGCGTGGTCTGCGCGGCGGCCACCGCCTCCAGGGTCGCGGCCAGGCGTACGGCGTGCGAGGAGCCGGTCCGCGGGGCGACGCGCTGGGCGCTCGCCGCGGCCTCGCGGGCCTCCACGAACCGGCCCGACTGGTAGCGGACGGTGGCGAGTTGGTTGAGCAGGGTGGGCAGCAGATGCGTCTCGTGGGAGCGCTCGGCGAGCCTGACGCCGCGCTGCAGATGGCTCTCGGCCTCCGCGGGTCTGCCCAGCATGCACTCGGCCCAGCCGAGGACCCCCAGATACTCGGGGTGGGCGGCCAGCTCCGCGTCGATCAGGGAGTCGGCGGCCCCCGCGCACGCGTCGACGGCCGCCTCGGCCTGGGCGGACTGACCGAGCGTCACCTGACGGGCGGCGAGCAGGCTCAGCGCGCCCAGCTCGTCGGCGCGGTCCCCGCCGCGGCGGGCCCAGCGCACCGCGGCGCGCAACTGCTCGGCGTCCGGCAGCGTTCCGGAGACGCAGGCGACCAGTTCGCGGGCGACCGTGAGCGAGGCGGCGAGGGCCGCCTCCTCGTCCGTATCGGGATCGCCCACCCGCCGCAGCTCCGCGCCGAGCAGTTCGTCGGCGCGCCCGTGCCGGCCGAGCGAGCAGTCCAGGAGGGCGGTGTAGACGACCATCCGCACGCGGGGCGCGCGTGGTTCGGCGGGCACGAGCGCGAGCATCTCGTCGCTCACCTCCAGGGCGCCCTGCGGCGCGTCGGCGAGTCCCTGGGCGCGGGCGAGGGCCGTGAGGAGCTCGACGCGTTCGGCGGAGTACTCGCCGCCCTCGGGCACCGCGCGCAGCGCGATCCTGATCCAGCGGCACGCCGTGTCGGGGTCGGTGGCCATGATCTCGACCGCCGCCTGGGCGAGCACGTGCCGGTCCTCGTCGCCGGAGGTGGGCGGCACCTCTTCGAGCAGGGGAGCGAGCTCCACCGCGGGGGTGCCCGCCCTGGACCGCATGGTGACCACGTGACCGCGGGCCGTGCGCCGCCAGCAGTGGTCCAGATCCGCGAACACCACCTGCCGCATGAGCGGGTGACGGAACGTCAGCTGGAGTCCGGGGCCCGCGGGACGGAACAGGTCGCGCTCGCTCAGGCGCGCGGAGGCGCGGCAGGCGCGATCGGGGTCCATGGCGGCCACCTCGGTCAGGTCCTCGAGCGCGAAGCGGTCGCCGAGCATGGCGGCCGCCGAGATGATCGAGGTCTCGTCCGGGGTGAGCTGGGCCAGTTCCGCGAGGAGCCTGCTGGAGAACCAGCCGGGCGGCAGGCCCTGGGCGTCGAAGACGGCGTCCACCGGCTGCTGCGCGGATTCCGCGAGCGCCCGCAGGTACAGGGGGTTGCCGCGGCTCTCCTGGTGCAGGGCTAGCAGGTCGGGGCCGTCCTCGGGCAGCCCGGTGAGGTGGGCGCTCTCGGCGAGCGTGAGCGGGGGCAGGTCGATCCGCCGGGCGGTGCCGAGTCCGACGGCGTGCCCGAGCGCGTCCTGCAGCCGCAGCGCGGACTGGCGCGGACGGTGCGCCGCGACGAGGAGCAGTGGGGCGGTGACGGGCCAGCTCAGCAGATAGTCGACCACCTCGAGGGTGCCGGGATCGGCCCACTGGAGGTCGTCGATCAGCAGGACGAGGCCGGTCTTCGCACGGCCCTGGAGAAGATGCCGGACCCGGTGCAGCATCAGGCAGCGGGAACCGCCGGGAGTGTGCGGGGGAGAATCCGGGACATCGCGGGAAGGGGCGGCCGCCAAATCGCGGAGAAGAGTGACCAATTCGTCTGACTGCGTGTCGGAATAGTCAGCCGGGTTTGTGTGGAGAAGTTGCGCGAGCGCCCTGAAAGGATGGTTCTGGGTGACGGTGGTGCAGCCGGTGCGGAGTACCTGGTACCCCTGTCGTCGCGCCTCGTCGGCGAACCGCGTCAGCATCCGGGTCTTTCCGGTGCCGGGGTCGCCCGCCAACTCGACGACCAGGCCGCCCGTCTCTTCCAGGTTCTCCAAAATGGTGGTGAACTGACACATCTGGTCAGCCCGGATATCGCAGAACTGTCCCCGATTATCGGTTACGACATCTGTCGGAACCACAGTTTGCACTCCCTTCAACACCGGCTTCCGCGGCGCGCCCGAGTCCCGGAGGTCCGGGGCTCGGGCGGCGTGAGCAACTCTCGTCGCAGGCAAGCGGAATTGTGATGTTCGAGTGTAACTTTTAAGGGTTTCCCGAGCGTAAATCAATGGCAAAGATCGAGAAGGGTATCCGCGTGGAATGCGGAAGTTCACCTTCCGGATAGCTCTCCGCAATTGAAGTGGGGGAAGACATTGTCGAGGTTATATTTCTGCACTGTGAAATCCTGCCGAAACGGGTTGCGAATTTGTGAACGGGGAAATCATGCCGCGATGGCGTGGTCCAGCGCGGGGTCGGACAGCAGGATGGCCTGGCGGAGTTCGTTCAGCGCGCGGCAGGGCGTGATGCCCAGCTCGGTGTCGAGCTTGGCGCGCACGGATTCGTACGCCATCAGCGCCTCGCTGGTGCGCCCCGAGCGGTAGAGGGCCAGCATCAGTAGCCGGTGGAAGGTCTCGCGCAGCGGGTGCTCCAGGGTGATCTGGTAGAGCTCGGCGACCAGTTCGCGGTGGGCACCCTGGGCCAGGTCCGCCTCGAACAGCATCTCGGTGCACTCCAGCCTGGCCTCCTCGGCCCAGGTGGTGAAGCTCTCGATGGTCGGGCCGCCGCGCAGATCGCCGAGCACGTCGCCGCGCCACAGACCGAGCGCCGCGGAGAAGGCGCGGGACGCCTCTGCGTGCCGACGGGCCTTGGCGTGGCCGCGTCCCTCGCGCACCAGTTGCTGGAAGTCGTGCACGTCGAGGGCGGCTTCGCCGAGCTGGAGCACGTAGCCGGGGGCGCGGGTCACGATGGGGCTCTGCGTCGCGCCCGGCACGGTGAGGAACTTGCGCAGCTGGGAGATGTAGACGTGCAGCGTGGCGGTGGCCCGGCGGGGCGGCTCGTCGCCCCAGATCTCGGTGATCAGGTGGGACGCGGAGACGATCTGGCCGCTGCGGATCAGCAGGGTGGCGAGCAGCGGCTCGATCTTGCGCGCTCTGAGGACGGCGACCTCGTCCCCGTCCGTTATTCGCAGGTTGCCCAGGACTTCGTAGCGCATCTCGCATCCCCCTGTGATGAAGACGAAGCGGCCGAGGCCGCGCGTGACGTGCGGATCCGCCTTCATCGCCGGATCCGTGATGGTGGTGCTGTACGACGTGGTGCTCAGGTGTGCACGAGCTCAGGTGCGCAGCGCCGCGTACCCGCCGTCGTGGTAGAGCAGTGGCTGCCCCGGCTCGCCGTGCCGCACGTGCACCGGCTCCGCGATGACCAGGGTGTGGTCCCCGGCGGGCACGCGGCTGACGACACGACAGATCAGCACGGCGAGTACGCCGTCGAGGACCGGGACCCCCTCGGGCCCCGGGTGCCAGGACGTGGGCGGCGCGAAGCGGTCCACACCGCTGCGCGCGAACGTGGCGGCGAGCTGCTTCTGCTCCTCGCCCAGCAGATGGACGCCCACGTGGCCCGCCGTGTTGACGGTGGGCCAGGACGAGGCGGTGGCACTGATCCCGAAGGTGAGCAGCGGCGGCTGGGCCGACAAGGAGGTGAGCGAGGTGGCGGTGAAGCCGACAGGGTGTTCGCCCTGTGCGGTGACTATGGCCACCCCGGCCGCGTGCCGACGGAACACGCTGCGGAACAGCGCGGGTTCCACCAGCACGGGTCGATAGCCATTCAAGACTCCTCCAAGGGATATGTCTCACCGGACGGGCGCCGCGCCGCGGAGCCCGTCCGGTGAAGATGCTGCCAGGTCTCGATGGCGTCGCCATCGGGGAAACTACGTACAACGTGAAACGAACTCAGTGAGGGGTACGTACCTCGCTCTCCTCCCCGGGGGCGGGCGCGACGGGGACGGGGGCGGCGGCGACGGGCCCGAGCCTCCCCGCCCGGTCCGCGCGGTCCTTGCGGGAGCGGGAGAGGTGGCGCACCGAGGGGCGTTCCACGACGGTGTAGAGGACTCCGGCCACGGCGACGGACACCGCGAGCAGGAGCACCAGGATGCCGATCGCGCCCGGCGTGCTCCAGGTACGGCCAAGGCCCAACACCCGGTGTCCGTACGTCAGTACCAACTGGTGGATCAGGTAGAAGGCGAACGACGCCTCGCCGAGCCACAGGGCGGCGCGGCCGCGGAAGGGGGAGCGCCTGCCCTCGATGTCGGCGACGGCGGCCGCGGCGACGAGCAGCGCCAGCGGGGCGACGCTGACCGCCACGATCGTGTAGAGGATCGAGGTGTACTTCAGGGCCACGAAGGCGGCGAGGGCGAGCAGCGCGGCCGGGCCCATGCCGATCCTGATCCAGCGGCCCGAGTGGACGATCAGGGCCATGACGATGCCGAGGACGAACTCCAGGGTCCGGGCGGGCGGGAAGCCGTACACGAACCAGAAGCGCGGGAAGGACTCCGAGACCGGCGGCGGGAACATCGGGGTGCCGGGCAGGAGTTGGGCGACCAGTGGCAGCGCGGCGATCGCGGCGACCACGATCACGGCCGTCGTCCACAGGTGCCGGGCCGGGATCCGCCGCAGCAGGGGCAGCAGCAGCGGGAAGAGCGCGTAGAAGAACACCTCGCAACCCAGCGACCAGGTGGGGGCGTTGACCCCGAGGAAGGTCGGGATGTCCGGCACCCAGGTGTGCACGAGCAGCAGGTTGGGCACCAGGACGTCGGCCTCGACGACCTGGTCGGTGATGCTCAGGCACAGCCAGGCCAGGAGCACGGCCGCCACGGTGCTCGGATAGATCTTCGCCGCGCGGCGCCGCCAGAACTTCAGGACGGTGTCGCCGGGCCTCGCCGACCAGGTCAGGACGAAGCCGCTGAGGACGAAGAAGAAGGAGACGCCGACGTAGCCCGCGCCCTCCACGATCCGGGCGTACTTGCTGTCCACGCCGGGATCGGCGAAGAGGTGCTGCGCGGAGGCGTGACCGAGGAAGACCAGGAGGGCGGCGACGAACCTCATTCCGGTGAGAGTGGGCAGCCGGCTGCCGCCGGCCGCGGGAGCGGTTGCTGTCATGGCGGTGTTGTCCCTTTCGCCGTTCGTGGCGAGGCGGTTGGCTCGCTTCCGCGCAGAATCCCGGCCCCTGCTGAGGCGGGGCTTAGCGATGGCTTAAACAACCACGTAAGCTGAGGGGGTCTCCGTTTGTCGGTCACGGGCCGGGCGGGGACTGCCGGCCGTCACTGACGAGGGGAGTTCTTCCGATGGACGCGACTCAGACGTCCGCAGCGCGGCGTCCCATGCGTGCGGACGCGCGCCGCAACTACGACCGGCTGCTCACCGCGGCCAGAGCGGCGTTCGCCGAACACGGCACCGACGCGTCCCTGGAGGACATCGCCCGCCGCGCGGGCCTCGGCGTCGGCACGCTGTACCGCCACTTCCCGACCCGCGACGACCTCCTCGAAGCCGTCTTCCACGACTCCGTCGAGGGCCTCCAGGCGCAGGCGCTCGCGCGCCTCGACGATCCGGAGCCCGGCGCGGCCCTGATGGACTGGCTGCGGGCGATCGCCGAACACGCGACCACCTACCGGGGGCTCGCCGGATCGCTGATGACCACCATGCTCGGCGAGACGACGGCGCAGCCGTCCGACTGTCACCGGCGCCTGCTCACCGCGGGCGAGGCCCTCCTCGCGAGGGCCCAGGAGAGCGGCGCCATCCGCGCGGACGTCGAGATCGCCGAACTGCTCAGGCTGGTCAACGGACTTGCCTGGGCCTCCCGGCCCTCCCCGGCGGGCGCGGACCGCACGGACCGGCTCCTGGAACTCGCGCTGTGGGGCCTCGTCCCCAGGGTGTGAGGGTCCAGGGCGCGAGGGCCCAGGGCATGGCTGAACCGGGCCCGGTCGGGGGAATTGCCGGGCCCGGTGGACTACGGGTCAGCCAGCGGCGCGCTGGGCGGCCGCGCGCGGCGCGAGCCGCGCACCGGTCTCGGCGAGGATCTCGAAGGACCTGATGCGGTCCTCGACGCCGTGCACCAGGGTGAGCGACATCAGCTCGTCGGCGCCGGTGCGCTCCAGGAAGGCCGCGACCTTCTTCTCCAGCGTCTCGGGGCCGCCCACCAGGTGCGCGGCCACGCGCTCGCGCACGTACTGGAGCTCCTGCGGGCCGTACGGGTGGGCCGCGGCCTCCTCCGGGCTCGGGTAGGGGCCCGTGATGCCGGTGGTCCGCTGGAGCAGCGAGGAGAGCGCCATGGGGCCCGCGAGGTACTCGGCCCGCTCGTCGGTCTCCGCCGCGATGACGATCGCCGCAACGATGGCGTACGGCCGGTCGAGCTGGGCCGAGGGGCGGAAGTTCTCCCGGTAGAGCTTGAGCGCCGGGATGGTGTTCTCCGCGCTGAAGTGGTGCGCGAAGGCGAACGGGAGCCCGAGCATGGCCGCCGTACGCGCGCTGTTGCCGCTGGATCCCAGGAGCCACAGCGGCGGCCGGTTGCCCTCGGCGGGGGTCGCGGAGACCGGCAGGGCGGGGCCGCCGGGCTCCGAACCCTCGAAGTAGCCGATGAGTTCGGCCAGGCGCTCGCCGAAGTCGTCGTTGCTGGTGTCGCGGCGCAGCGCGCGGGCGGTGACGGGGTCGGTGCCCGCGGCCCTGCCGATGCCCATGTCGATCCGGCCCGGGTGCAGGGCCTCCAGGGTGCCGAACTGCTCGGCGACCACCAGCGGGGAGTGGTTGGGCAGCATGACGCCGCCCGAGCCCACTCTGAGACGGGTGGTGGCGCTCGCGATCCGGTCCATGAGGATCGGCGGTGAACAGCTGGCGATGTTGGGGGCGTTGTGGTGCTCCGCCATCCAGTAGCGCCGGTAGCCGAGCTGGTCGACGTGTTGCGCGATGGTGATGGTGTCCCGCAGGGCCTGGCCGGGGTCGGACCCGCTCACCACGGGGGAGAAGTCCAGTACCGACAGGGGTATCGCGTCCGGCTGGGTTGTGGTCATGCTCTTCGCTCGCTTCCGTTCGATGGGCGCCTGGCGGCCTCAGGCGGCCGGCTTGGCGGGCGGCTTGGGCAGTTTCACTGCGAACAGCGAGATCAGCAGCGCGGCCACCGCGAACGCGGCGCCGCCCACGGCCGCGGACGCGATGCCGTCACTGAGCACGTGGTGCTTGATCTCGGTGGGGCTCGAACCCGCGGCCGGGGTGGAGTCCCTGCGTGCGGTCTCGAAGAGGTTGACCAGGATGGCGAGGCCGAGCGTGGCGCCGACCTGCTGCATCGCCTGGAGCAGACCGGACGCGGCACCGGCGTCCTTGGGCTGGACCTCGGAGAGGATGACCATGTTCAGCGGCAGGAAGCTCATGCCGGAGCCGGTCCCGAAGAGCAGCATCGGGCCGACGACGGCGGCCGCGTAGCTGCTGTCCGCGTCGATCTGGGTCAGCCAGACGATGCCCGCGGTGACCAGTACGCCGCCGACGACGAGCAGCGGCTTGGGGCCGAACTTCGGCAGCAGCTTCGGCGTGGCACGGGCCATGCCGAACTGGGTCAGCGCCATCGGCAGGAAGGCGAAACCGGTCTGGACCGCGCTGTAGTCGAGGACTTCCTGGAGGAACTGGGTGAGGAAGAAGAACAGCGCGAACATGGTCGCGGGCAGCAGCAGCATGTTGGTGTACGCGGCGGCCCGGTTGCGGTGGAGCAGCAGCTTCAGCGGGGTGATGGGCTGCTCCGCCTTGGTCTCGACGACCAGGAACGCGACGAGCAGGATGGCGGCGGCGGCGAAGGAGCCGATGGTGAGGCCGTCGCTCCAGCCCTCCTCGGAGGCGCGGATGAAGCCGTAGACCAGCGAGACCATGCCGAGCGTGGAGGTCAGCGCGCCGCCCAGGTCGAAGCGGCCGGGGTGCCGCTCGGGCTGGCGCACGTAGAGCGGGGCGAGCACGAGGATCGCGAGGCCGATCGGCACGTTGATGAAGAGCACCGAGCGCCACGAGAGCCAGTCGGTGAGCAGACCGCCGACGATCAGGCCGAAGGCCATGCCCGCGCCGGAGACCGCGGAGTAGATGGAGAGCGCCTTGGTGCGCTCCGCGCCCTCGAAGTTGGTGTTCAGGAGGGCCAGGGTGCTCGGCGCGGCGAACGCGGCACCGGCTCCCTGGAGCGCCCTCGCGGCCAGCAGCCAGGTGTCGTTGGTGGCGAATCCGCCCACGAAGGAGGCGACCGTGAAGACCACGATGCCCAGCGTGAACACCTTGCGGCGGCCCAGGATGTCACCGGTCCGCCCGCCGAGCAGCAGGAGACCGCCGAACGCCAGCGTGTAGGCGTTGACCACCCAGGCCAGCTTGGCCGGCGAGAAGTCGAGGTCGCCCTGGATGTCGGGGAGGGCGATGTTCACGATCGTGGCGTCCAGGATGACCATCAACTGGCAGGCCAGGATGACCGTGAGCGCGAGTCCGGGGTGGTGTCGGGGGGCTTCGGTGGCTCCGGAGCCGGCCGGTGCTCCCACTGTCGACTGAGTCGACATGGTTCCTCCATGTGAAATTCGGGCGCGAGGTAGTGCGGGCGGGCGGGCAGGAAAGGGGGACGGCGAAAGGCCCGCCGGACGGGCCACCGCTAAACGGAGGGTGGCTCTGTTTACGATACGGAGGCAGCCTACGTTTTTCAATCGGTACGCCCGTCCGGCCTGAAAACAGGGGTGCGACAGGGAATGTGAGGCAGCGTCAGGCCCCGCGCCCCGCTGCCGGAGACCCCCGTCGCCTCACGCGGCGGGCGCGCCGAACCAGGTGCGCAGCGCGGCATCGAGACCGGCCGCGTCGTCCTCCGGCGAACCGGCCCACGCGATGTAGCCGTCGGGGCGCACGAGCAGCGCGGGCGCGTCGATCTCCGTCACGGGCTCCGCGGCCACCGTGTCGACGCGGCTCTTCAGGGCCGACACGTCGGGAAGCACCGCCTCGCCGCCCGACAGGTCGTACAGCACGCCGCGGCCGCCGTGCAGGGTGCGGGCCACGTCCGTCGGCCCGGCCGGGGTGAGCAGCGCCGCGTTCGGTACGCGCAGCCCGGTCAGGGGGTGCTCGGGTGCCGCGTCCTCGGTCGCGTCGCCCGCCGCCCGCATCGGGTAGCGGATGTCCACGCCCGACATCATGTGGATCAGGTGCTCGCTCACCTCGTCGAGGGCGAGCAGCTCGCCGAACATCTCGCGCAGCGGCGTCATCTCCTGCGGCTGTTCCATCAGCGTCAGCTGGGCCCGGGTGTTCATGCAGACCCGCTCGCCGATGGGGTGCCGCTCCGCCTGGTAGGTGTCGAGCAGGCCGGGCGGCGCCCAGCCCTGGATCTCGGCGGCGAGCTTCCAGCCCAGGTTCAGGGCGTCCTGGATGCTGGTGTTGAGGCCCTGGCCGCCGATGGGGAAGTGGATGTGGACCGCGTCGCCGACCAGGAACACCCGGCCCTCGCGGTACTTCTCGGCCTGCCGGGTCGCGCTGCCGAACCGGGACAGCATCACCGCCTCGCCCAGCGGCGGCGCCTCGCCGACGATCCGCTCCACCAGCGTGGTCAGTTCCGCCAGCGTCGGCGGGACGTCCCGGGAGGCGGGCTCGGTCCTGAACTCGGCGGCGGTGACCCGGACCAGCTCGCCGTCCAGCGGGATGTACGCGAAGAGGCCGCGCTCGCGCAGCTGTGGATCCCACCGCTCCTGGAGCTCCACCGGCACCCGCAGGTCGCCCGTGATGCCGTTGGTCGTGGACGCGGTGCCGGGGAAGCCGATCCCGGCCAGCTTGCGCACCGTGCTGCCGCCGCCGTCACAGCCCACCAGGTAGGAGGCGCGGATGTCGTACTCGCCGTCCTCGCCGCTCACCCGCACGGTGACGCCGTCCGCGTCCTGCTCCATGCCCACCACCGCGTGGCCGCGGCGCAGTTCGACCCCGGCGAGCGCGTTGACCCGCTCCTCCAGGAGCTGCTCGATCCGCCGCTGCGGCACCCGGCGCGGCACCAGGTCCCCCGACAGGCCGGAGAACCGCAGCATGCCGAAGCCGAAGTACTTGATCTGCTGGTACTCGAAGACCGGGGCGGCGAGGCCCCGTTGGTTCAGCGCCTCGATGGAGCCCCAGTGCAGCCCCAACGCCCGCGACCAGCCCGGGGGTTCGGGCAGCTTCTCCAGTACGACGGCGTCCACGCCCGCCAGACCCAGCTCGGCGGCGAGCATCAGACCGGCCGGGCCTCCGCCCGCGATGACGACAGTGCGTTCCATGCGCAACCCCTCCACGAGGTCGAGTGGGAGCGGCCACCGCGGCCGCCACGGTGGATGCTCGCCCCGGCCCCTAAAGGCGGACTAGCGCGCGACTTCGGAGAAGGACCAAGCGTCCTCGGGCCGGGGCAACGCCGTCAGCAGCGCCCGGGTGTACGGATGCGCGGGCCGCGCGAAGACCTCCTCCGCCGTGCCCGCCTCCACCACCTCGCCGTCCCGCATGACCACCACCTCGTCGCTCAGGTGGTGGATCACCCCCAGGTCGTGCGAGATGAACAAGAGCGAGAGTCCGAGCCGCTCCTGGAGGTCGGTGAACAGATCGAGGATCTGCGCCTGTACCGACACGTCGAGGGCCGAGACCGGCTCGTCGCACACGATCAGATCGGGCTCGGGCGCGAGGGCGCGGGCGATCGCCACGCGCTGGCGCTGGCCGCCCGAGAGCTGCCGGGGCCTGCGCTCGGCGAGCGCGGGGTCGAGCCCGACGAGCTCGAACAGCTCCCTGATCCGCGGCCGGTTGGCGCGCACCCGCCGACGGCCGGGGGAGCCGAGCGCCTCGCCCACGATGCGCTCCGCGGTCCAGCGCGGATCGAACGCGCTCAACGGGTCCTGCTGGACGAGCTGCACCCGGCCGCGCAGGGCCCTGCGTTCCTTCTCCGGCACGCCCGACCACACCTGACCGGCTATCCGCACCTCGCCCGCGTCCGGTTCGAGCAGCCCGAGGACCATCCTGGCCACCGTGGTCTTGCCGGACCCCGACTCACCGAGCACCCCGAGCGTGCGCCCCGCGGGCAGCGCGAAGGACACCTCGCGCACGGCGGGCCGCACCACCCGGTCCGGATCGCGGAACCCCTTGGCGAGGCCGCGCACTTCGAGCACGGGATCCGCCGTGCCGCCGGTGCCAGGAGCGGTGTCTCGCACGCGCGGTGCGGGCACCGGGGGCGCGGGCCACGGCTCATCGCTGCGCGGGCACCGCACGGCGTGGCCCGCGCCCCGCTCCACCAGATCGGGCTCGCGCACGGCGCACTCGGGCACGGCCACCGGGCAGCGCGCGGCGTAGGAGCAGCCGTCCGCGGGGAGCCTGCGTCCCGCGCCACCGGCCGGGCCGCTCAGCCGGGTGTGCCGCGTCGCCGCGGTCGGCACGGCCGCCAGCAGCTGCCGCGTGTACGGGTGCCGGGGGCGGCGCAGCACGTCCTGGACCGCGCCCTCCTCCACGAACCGGCCCTGGTACATCACCGCGACCCGGTCCGCCAGCTTCGCCACCACCGACAGGTCGTGGCTGATCAGCAGCACCCCGGTGCCCGCGGCCTTGCGGGCGGCGAGGACGTCGAGGACGCGGGCCTGCACGGTCACGTCCAGTGCCGTCGTCGGCTCGTCCGCGATCAGCACGGAGGGGCCCGCGGCGATCGCGGAGGCGATCAGCGCCCGCTGCCGCAGGCCGCCGGAGAGCTGGTGCGGATACTGTCTGGCCCGCAACTCCGGGTCCGGCATGCCCACTTCGCCGAGCAGCGAGACGACCGTCGAGGGGATCTGCCGGGACGGCACCGTACGGTGGTTGCGCAGCGGTTCGGCGACCTCGGCCGCCACCCGGCGCAGCGGATCGAGCGAGACCAGCGCGTCCTGGAGGACGAGACCGATCCCGCGGCCGCGCAACTGCCGCCAGCGGCGGTCCCCGAGCCCGCGCAGGTCCTCGCCCTCCAGCTCCAGCACGTCGGCGCGCACCTCGGCGCCCGGCGCGCTCAGGCCGACCAGGGCCCGTGCGGTGACGCTCTTGCCCGAGCCCGACTCGCCCACGATCGCCAGGCACTCCCCGGCGGCCAGCGAGAAGCCGACGCCGCGCACGGCGGACACGTCGGCGCGGCGGCCGCGGAATCCGACGCGGAGCCCCTCGACGGTCAGCAGGGTGCGCGCGGGGGCGCTGGATTCAGTGCCGGACACCGGCGGTCCTTCCCTCGAAGCGGTGCTGCAGGTCGCGCCCGACCACGTTCACGGCGAGCACGGTCAGGGTGATGGCCGCCCCGGGAAAGACCGCGGGGGCCCAGGAGATGTCGAGCAGGTCGCGGCCCTGGGAGAGCATGGCTCCCCACTCGGGCGCGGGCGGCTGGGGGCCGAGGCCGAGGAAGCTCAGCGAGGATCCCGCGATGACGGCGGAGCCGACGCCGACCGTGGCCAGGACGAGCACCGGCGGCAGCGCGTTGGGCAGCAGGTGCCGCAGGAAGACGCTGGTCTTCGAACGGCCGAGGACCCGCGCCGCCTGGACGTAGTCGGAGTCACGGATGACCAGCGCCTGCGCGCGGGCGAGCCGGACGAAGCCCGGCACCATCGACGCGCTGATGGCGAGCGTCGAGTGGACCGAACCGGGGCCGAGCACCGCGACCACCAGGAGCGCGAGGAGCAGCCCGGGGAAGGCGAGCAGGATGTCGGTGACCCGCATGACGAGCTCGTCCACGGCGCGCCCCGCCGTCGCCGCGAGGACCCCGAGCGCCGCGCCGACCACGATGGCGAGCCCGGTCGCGCCGAGCCCGGCGGCCAGGGAGTAGCGGGCGCCGTGCGCCACCCTGCTGTAGACGTCCTGGCCCAACTGGTCGGTGCCGAACCAGTGGTCGGAGCCCGGCGGGGTGAGCGCGTGCAGCGGGTCGGCCGCGTCGGGGGCCCGGTCGGTGAGCAGCCCGGGCCACAGCGCGGCGACGGCGACGAGCGCGAGGACCGCCCAGGCGAGGACCACCGAGGGACGCACCGGCCAGGTACGGGGACGCAGCACGACGGCGAAGCCCCGGCGCCCGCCCTCCCTCGGCCGCGCGACGGGCCGGTCCTCGACAGGACCGCTCTGGTCGGACAGTTCTTCCGCGACCGTGCTCACACCGTGCTCCGTATCCCCGACGCGGGCGCGGTCCGCGCGCTCCCCGGCAGATGTTCGCGGCCGCGCGCGACGACCAGTCCGGGCGCCCCGAGCACCGCGACGTCCTGGCGCGGATCGCCCGTGACCACGAGGAGATCGGCGTCGCGTCCCGGCGCGAGGGTTCCCGTGACGTCGGCGAGCCCGAGGGCCTCCGCGGCCCTGCTCGTCGCCATCTCGACGACGGTCGGCGCGGGAAGCCCCGCGCGCACGAACCAGCTCAGGCCGACGGCGTACTCGTCGAAGCCCGCGCCGGGAATCCCCGCGTCGGTCCCCGCGATGAGCCGCACCCCGCGCTCGTGCTGGCGCAGCACCACGTCGAGCCACGGCCGCAGCCGGTCGATGCCGATGCTGGCGGCGGCCCGGTCGAGCGAGCCGCTGTAGGTGGGACAGACGAACGTGCCCGCCTCCGCGATGCGGTCGATGACGTCGGGCCGGTGCTCGGGCCCCGCCGCGGGACCGTCCGCCGAGATGAACGAGCAGTGCTCCAGGGTGTCCACGCCCGCCGCGAGCGCCACCTCGACGCCCGCGACCCCGTGCACATGGGCCGCGACGCGCGCGCCCGCCGCATGCGCCTCCCGCACCGCGACGGTCAACTCCGCGACCGTGAACTGGGGTTCGGCGGGCGCGGGCCCGCCGGGGGTGAGCGTGCCGCCGGTCGCCATCACCTTGATCAGGTCGGCGCCCGCCGCCAGATTGGCGCGGACCACCTCGCGTACGCCGTCGGCGCCCGTCGCCTCGCCGCCCAGGAACCAGCAGTGGCCGCCGCGCACCGTGACGGGCGCCCCGGCCGCGAGGATCCGCGGCCCAGGAAGCACCCCGTCGCGCACGCTGTCCCGCAGCGCCACGCCGACGCCGTCCCTGTCGCCCAGGTCCCGCACCGTCGTGACGCCGCCGTCGAGCAGCCGCCGCGCGGCGCCCGCGGCGTTCAGGGCGAGTGCGGGCGCGCCCGACGCCCGCAGCGCGCCCACCGGGTCGTCGCTGTGGTCGTCGAACGCCAGGTGCACATGCGCGTCGATCAGCCCCGGCAGCAGCGTGCCGTCGGGGAAGTGCGTCACCTCGGTGCCCGGCGCCGCGCGGGCGATCACCTCGTCGCGGGGACCGACGTCCGTGATCGTCGCCCCCGCCACGCGTACGGCACCGTCCGCCAGGGCCGCGCGGTCGGCCGGTCCGTGCAGCAGCAGGCCCGCCGCGTAGATCCGCTCGGTCATGCCGGAACCTCCCTCAACCGGGGATCGATCACCCGGTACAGCCAGTCGACGAGAAGATTGACCACGACGAACACCAGCGTGCTGACCACGACCACCCCGGTGACCACCGGGAAGTCACGGCCCTGGATCGCCGTTGCGAGGACCCGGCCGAGGCCCTGTCTGCTGAACACGGTCTCCACCACCACGGCGCCGCTGAACAGCGTGCCCACCACCCACCCGGAGAGGGTGACCATGGGGACCATCGCGTGCCGCAGCGCGTGCCGGAAGCGCACCGCCGTCTCGCCGGAGCCCCTGGCCCGCGCGCTGAGCACGAAAGGCTCCTCCAGGGCGCGTTCCACGCCCGCCCGCATGACCTGAGCGAAGACGCCGACCATCGAGGCGGCCAGGGTCACCGCGGGCAGGACGAGCCCGGAGAACCCGTCGCCGCCCGCGGCCGGGAAGACGTGCCAGCGGAACGAGAACAGCGTCAGGAGCAGCACGCCCACCCAGAAGCCGGGGCTCGAACTGAGCACCAGCTCCAGCTGGGTGGAGATCCCGCGCACCACCGGCCAGCGGCCCGCCGTGGACACCGCGAGCAGCAGCGCCACGACGAACGCGAGGGCGAACGAGGTCAGCGCGAGCTCCACGGTCCCGCGCAGCTGACTGCCGATCACGTGCGAGACGGTGTCGCGCAGTTGGTAGGAGGTGCCGAGGTCGCCGCGGAGCAGCTTGCCCAGGAACAGGACGTACTGCTCCGACAGCGGCCGGTCGGTGCCCAGTTCGTGCCGGACCTGCGCGAGGACCTCCGGCGTCGCGCTCGACCCGCCCAGGATGACCCGGACCGGATCGCCCGGGGTGAGCCGCAGCGCGAGGAACGCCGTGGTCGCCGAGCCGAGCAGGACCAGCGCCGAAAGGGCGATCCGCCGGATCAGCCAGCGCAGGACCGAGCGGGCCGAGCCGGTCACGAGTCGCCCAGCGACACGTCGTAGAACAGCGGGTAGGACGCGGCCTCGAAGGACAGTCCCTTGACGTCCTTCGCCGCCCCGACCAGATACGTGGGCACGTACACCGGCAGGACGAGGGCCTCGTCCCGCAGCCTGCGCTGCACCTTGACGTAGTCCTTCGCGCGCGCCGTACGGTCCGCGGTCGCGGCGCCGTGCCGCAGCCACGCGTCGATCTTCGGGTCGGAGACCTTGAAGACGTTCATGCCGCCCTTGGCCAGGGTCTGGTCCGAGGCGTACAGGGTGCGCAGCACATCGGGGTCGGCGCGCACGTTGCTGGAGTCCCACAGGTCCGCGTCACCGGCGAAGATCTGCTTGGAGTAGGTCCCGGTGTCCTTCGCGTCCCTGCGCACCTGGATGCCGGCCTTCTTCGCCTGCGCCTGGATGCCCTGGCCCAGGATGTCCCGCTGCTCGCGCAGGAGTTGGGGTACGAACGGCCAGTGCACCGTGAGGCGCTTGCCGTCCTTGACGCGGTAGCCCTCGCCGTCGCGCTTCGACCAGCCCGCCTCGTCGAGCAGCTTCCCGGCGAGCTCGGTGTCGTAGGCCCAACTGCCCTCGATCCGCTTGTCGTAGCCGAGCGTGCGCGGGCCGAGCTGGCTCCAGGCGCGGTCGTACTGGCCGAACGACACCGACTTCACCAGCTGGTCGAGGTCGATGGAGCGCAGGAACGCGGTGCGCACCCGCTTGTCCTTCAGCGGTCCGCGCGCGGGGTTGAGATGCACGCTGTACGTGCCGCCGGGCGCCTGCGAGCTGAGCACCTGGAGTCGCGGGGAGCGCTTGAGCGTCCGCACGTTCGGCGCGGGCAGGCCGCCGATGACGTCGACCTCGCCGCTGTTGAGCGCGCCGACCCGGACCGCGTTCTCCTGGATGAAGCGGATCGTCAGGCCCGGCAGCTTCGCGGGGCCCGTGTGGGCCGCGGTCGGCGGGCCCCACCGGTAGGCGTCGTTGTTCTTCAGCTGGATGCTCTGCTTCTGCTTCCAGCCCGCGAACGTGAAGGGGCCGGTGCCGACCGGGTTCCGGCACAGGGTGGCGGTGTCCTTGAGCGCCTTGGGCGACTGGATGCCGAGGTAGGCGGTGCTCAGCGACTGGAGCAGGGTGGCGTCCGGGCGCTTCAGGGCGACGCGCAGGGTGGAGGCGTTCTCGGCCCGCGCCTCGTCGTAGGCGCTCAACAGCCCTGCCGCGTAGGAGGACTTGGTCTTCGGGTCCACGACGTGGTCGAGGCTGGCCTTGACCGCGGCCGCGTCCAGCGGGGTGCCGTCGTGGAACTTCACGCCCTCGCGGAGCTTGAAGGTGTACGTCCTGCCGTCCTTCGAGACCGACCAGCTCTTGGCGAGCCACGGGTGGATCTTCCCGTCGGGCGACGCGTTCACGAGCGAGTCGAAGATGTTCCGGTCGATCAGCGCGGTCACGTCAAGGGGACTGACCGCGGGGTCGATGCACGAGGGTTCGGTGTCGGTGGCGAAGGTGAGCCCGCCACTGCCACCGGCGACCCCGGCACCGGCGGACCCGGAGTCACAGGCGGAAAGCCCGGCGCCCGCCAGGAGCACGCCGCAGAGCGCCGCCGCGGGGCGGCGGATGCGTGCGGAAGGCCGGCGGGCCACAGAGCGCGTCGATAGGTACAAAGCCATCTCCTTGAGCGGATACGCCGGTTCAGGGCGTACCCGACGGCCCGCCCCCGGCCAGGGCACCTCGGCGTCGCACTCTGGCGACGTGGTCTAAAGACTGCCTAAACGGCTCCGCTTTAGCGTCTGGAAAGCAACGGCTAAGTCCCCGAGCGCAGCGTGGCGATCACTGGTTGTGCGCGTGTCGGCGATATCGAGGGATGGCTCTGCATGTCGAACGAGGAGAAGCTCCGCGACTATCTCAAGCGGGTGACGACGGACCTCCACCAGACCCGGCAGCGTCTGCGGGAGGCCGAGGAGCGGGAGCACGAGCCGATCGCCATCGTCGCCGCGGGCTGCCGCTACCCCGGCGGGGTCGACTCGCCCGACGAGCTGTGGCGGATGGTCGCCGACGGCGTCGACGCCATCGGCGAGTTCCCCGCCAACCGGGGCTGGGACGTCGAGGGGCTCTACGACCCCGACCCGGAGGCCCCCGGCACGACCTCGTCGCGGCACGGCGGATTCCTCTACGACGCCGACGAGTTCGACGCGGACTTCTTCGAGATCAGCCCCCGCGAGGCACTCGCCATGGACCCGCAGCAGCGGATCCTCCTCGAAGTCGCCTGGGAGACCCTGGAGCGCGCGGGCATCGACCCCGCGACGCTGCGCGGCAGCGACGGCGGCGTGTTCGTCGGCGCCATCGCCCAGGACTACGCCCCGCCGATGCCCGAGGTGCCCGCCGAGGTCGAGGGCTACCTCGGCGCGGGCCTGATCACCAGCGTCGCCTCCGGGCGGATCGCCTACACGCTCGGCCTCGAAGGCCCCGCCGTCACCGTCGACACCGCCTGCTCGTCCTCCCTGGTCGCCCTGCACCTCGCCGTGCAGGCGCTGCGCAAGGGCGAGTGCTCCCTGGCGCTCGCGGGCGGCGTGACCGTGATGGCGGCGCCCCGCCTCTTCGTGGAGTTCAGCCGCCAGCGCGGCCTGTCGCCCGACGGCCGCTGCCGCGCCTTCGCGGGCGGCGCCGACGGCACCGGATTCGCCGAGGGCGCGGGCCTGCTCCTCGTCGAGCGGCTCTCCGACGCGCGCCGCAACGGACACCCCGTGCTCGCCGTGATCAAGGGCAGCGCCGTCAACCAGGACGGCGCGAGCAACGGCCTCACCGCGCCCAACGGCCCCTCCCAGGAGCGGGTCATCAAGCAGGCGCTCGCCGACGCGGGCCTGCGCCCCGAGGACATCGACGCGGTCGAGGGCCACGGCACGGGCACCAAGCTCGGCGACCCCATCGAGGCGCAGGCCCTGATCGCCGCGTACGGCACCCGGCGCCCTGCCGAACAGCCGCTCTGGCTCGGCTCGTTGAAGTCCAACGTCGGCCACACCCAGGCCGCCGCGGGCGTCGGCAGCGTCATCAAGATCGCGATGGCGCTGCGCCACGGCGAGCTGCCGCGCACGCTGCACATCGACGAGCCCACGCCGCACGTCGACTGGAGCGACGGTTCCGTACGGCTCCTGACAAAGTCGCGGAGCTGGCAGGCCGACCCGGAGCGCCCGCGCCGCGCCGCCGTCTCCTCCTTCGGCATCAGCGGCACCAACGCGCATGTGGTGATCGAGGAGGCGCCGACGGCGGAGGCCGCCGACGAGGCGGGTGACACGGAGGCGGGCGGCCCCGCCGCGACCGCCGCTGTCCCCGCCCCCGTCGCCGTCCCCTGGCCGCTCTCCGCCAGGAGCGGGGCGGCCCTCGCCCACCAGGCCCTGCGGCTGCGGGAGTTCGTCGAGCGCGAGCCCGGGCTCGACCCCGCCGCGATCGGCCGGGCGCTGGTGGCCTCGCGCACCGACCTGGAGCACCGCGCGGTCGCCTTCGGGCGCGACCGCGCCGAACTCATCGACGCGCTCAGGGAACTGGCGGCCGGGCGCACCGGATCAGGCGCCGTCACCGGGCACGCCGACGAGGAACCGGGCCGCACCGCCTTCCTGTTCACCGGGCAGGGCAGCCAGCGGCCCGGCGCGGGGCGCGAACTGTACGAGGCATTCCCCGTGTTCGCCGAAGCGCTCGACGAGGTGTGCGAGCACCTCGACGCCCAACTGCCGCGCCCGCTGCGGGAGGTGCTGTTCGCCGACGAAGGCACCGAGGAGGCCGCGCTCCTCGACCGCACCGAGTACACCCAGCCCGCGCTGTTCGCCCTCCAGGTCGCGCTGTTCCGGCTGCTCGACGCGCACGGCGTCGCCCCCGACGCGGTGCTCGGCCACTCCATCGGCGGCATCGCGGCCGCCCATGCCGCGGGCGTCCTCGACCTCGCCGACGCGAGCACGCTGGTCGCCGCGCGCGGCCGCCTCATGCAGGCGGCGCGTACCGGCGGCGCCATGATCGCCGTGCAGGCCACCGAGGAAGAGATCGTCCCGCTGCTCGCGGAACACCCCGGCGCGGGCATCGCCGCCCTCAACGGCCCCGCCTCCACGGTCCTCTCGGGTGACGCCGACGCGGTCGAGGCCCTCGCGGAGCACTTCCGCGCGCTCGGCCGCAAGACCAGCCGCCTCCAGGTCAGCCACGCCTTCCACTCCGCGCACATGGAGCCGGTCCTCGACGAGTTCCGGCGGATCGCGGCGGGCCTGACCTACCGCGACCCGGTGCTCACGGTGATCTCGGACGTCACGGGAGCGCCCGCGACGCCCGGCGAGCTCAGGGACCCCGAGTACTGGGTCCGGCACATCCGCAGGCCCGTCCGCTTCCTCGACGGCGTGCGCGCCCTCGACGCGTCGGGCGTCACCGGGTACGTCGAGGTCGGCCCGGGGCCCGTACTCACCGCGCTCGCCAGGGAGGCCGTCGGCGACCCGGACGCCGCCGCGTTCGTGGCGCCCCTGCGCAAGGGCAGGCCCGAAGCGCCCACGCTGCTCGGCCTGCTCGCCTCGCTGCACGTCCACGGCCACCGCGCCGAGTGGGGCGCCTTCCTGCCCGAGGGCCCCGCCGTCCCGGCCGGGGACCTGCCGACGTACGCCTTCGTACGCGACAGCTTCTGGCTGACCGGCACCGGCAGCGCCAACATCGCGGCCGCCGGGCTCGCCGCACCGGGCCACCCCCTCCTCGGCGCCTCGGTGGACCTCGCCGACAGCGGCCAACTGGTCCTGTCGGGACGGATCTCGCCCACCCGCCTGCCCTGGCTCGCCGACCACGCCGTGGCGGGCACGGTCCTGCTGCCGGGCACCGCCTTCGTCGACCTCGCACTGTCCGCCGCGGAGCGCACCGGACTCGGCGCCGTCGACGACCTCACCATCGAGGCCCCGCTGGCCTTCACCGACCGCGCCGTACAGCTCCAGGTGACCGTCGGCGCCCCCGACGACCAGGGGCGGCGCGGCCTGCTCATCCACGCGAGGCCCGAACCCGACGGATCCGACACGGACCCCGACCCCTGGACCCGGCACGCCACCGGCACCCTCGCCCCCGCCGACGGAGCCGAGCCCGCCGCGAGCGCGACCGTCTGGCCGCCCCGCGACGCCGAACGGCTCGCCCTCGACGAGGCGTACGAACGCCTGGCGGCCCAGGGCTACGCCTACGGACCCGTCTTCCAGGGCCTGCGCGAGCTGTGGCGCGACGCCGACGGCACCCTGCACGCCGAGATCGCGCTGCCCGAAGGCACCGACCCCGCCGGGCACGCCGTCCACCCCGCGCTGCTCGACGCCGCGCTGCACCCGCTCCTCGTCACCGCGCTCGCCGAGGCCGACGCGGCGGGCGGCGTCCTGCCGCTGCGGATCCCCTTCGCCTGGAGCGGCATCACGCTGCACGCCACCGGCGCCACCGCCGTGCGGGTGCGCCTGACCCCCAACGGGGCGCGGGACAGCGGTGGTTCGGACGACGGCGACGGCATCGCGATCGACGTCACCGACCTCACCGGGGCCCCGGTCGCCTCCGTGGCCGCCCTCGCCCTGCGCCCGGTCGCCGCCGACCAGCTCGCCACCTCATCCGCTCCCGGCGCCGACGCCCTGCATCGGCTCGGCTGGACCCCGCTGACCGCCGCGCCCGCCACCGGCGCCGACCCGGCGGGCACCGCCCCGGTCCTCATCGGCGACCACGGCCCCGCCCTCGCGGCCGCGCTCGGCGACCCCGCCGTGCGCACCGGCATCGCCGCACTCGCCGACGACGTGCCCGGCACCGTCTTCTGGACGCACCGCGCCCCCGAGGGCACGGACCCGACGGCGGCGCCGCACGACGCCACCGCCGAACTCCTTGACACGCTCACCGACTGGTTCGCCGACGAGCGGTTCTCCGACGCGCGGCTCGTCGTCGTGACCGAGGGCGCCGCCGCCGTCGTGCCGGGGGAGGCCCCCGGCGACCTGGCCGCGGCGGCCCTCACCGGCTTCGTCCGCTCCGTCCAGGCCGAGCGGCCCGGCCGCGTCACCCTGCTCGACCTCGACCCGGACTTCGCACAGGACCTCACCGCGGACCCGGAGAGCGCGGGCCCCACCCGCGACGCGGTGCGCACCGCCCTCGCGTCCCAGGAACCCCAACTCGCCGTACGCCAGGGCGCCGTGTACACCGCACGGCTCACCAGGGCCGCGTCGTCCGACGCGCTCACGCCGCCCGCGGGCCCCGGCACCTGGCGGCTCGGCACCACCGGCAGCGGCACCCTGGAGAACGTCGCCCTGGTGCCCGCCCCTGACGCCACCGCGCCGCTCGGCGCCGGAGAGGTACGCGTCCAGGTGCACGCCGTGGGCGTCAACTTCCGCGACGTCCTCATCGCACTCGGCAGCTACCCGGGCCGCGCCCCCATCGGCGGCGAAGGCGCGGGCGTCGTCCTGGAGTGCGGCCCCGGCGTCCGGGGCCTCGCCCCCGGCGACCGCGTGATGGGCCTGTTCACGGACGGCGCGGGCCCCGTCGCCCGCACCGACCACCGCACCCTCGTCGCCATCCCCGAAGGCTGGACCTACGCACAGGCCGCCGCGACCTCCATCGTCTTCCTCACCGCGTACTACGGCCTGGTGGACCTCGGCGGCCTGCGCGCGGGACAGTCCGTCCTCGTGCACGCGGCCGCGGGCGGCGTCGGCATGGCCGCCGTACAGATCGCCCGGGGGCTCGGCGCCGAGGTCTACGGCACCGCGAGCGCGGGCAAGTGGGAGACGCTGCGCGGCCAGGGCTTCGACGACGCGCACCTGGCCGGGTCGCGCACCCTGGAGTTCGAGGAACGGCTCCTCCGCGCCACCGGAGGGCGCGGCGTCGACGTCGTACTCGACTCCCTGGCAGGGGAGTTCGTCGACGCCTCGCTGCGCCTGCTGCCCCGCGGCGGCGCCTTCCTCGAAATGGGCAAGGCGGACGTCCGCGACCCCGAGCAGGTGGCGCGCGAGCACCCGGGCGTCGACTACCGGGCCTTCGACCTCGGCGAGGCGGGCCCCGACCGCATCCAGGAGATCCTCGCCGAACTCCGCGCCCGCTTCGAGGACGGATCGCTGACCCCGCTGCCGTACTCCGCCTGGGACGTCCGGCACGCCCGCGAGGCGTTCCGGCGCCTGGGCCAGGGGCGGCACACCGGCAAGGTCGTCCTGACCCTGCCCGCCACGCCCGACCCCGAGGGCACCGTCCTCATCACCGGCGGCACCGGCGCACTCGCCGCCCTCACCGCACGGCACCTCGCGGGCGAACGCGGCATCAAGCACCTGCTCCTCGCCGCGCGGCGCGGCGCCGACGCGCCCCACGCACAGGAGCTCACCGCCGAACTGACCGCGCTGGGCGCCGAAGTGACCTGGGCGGCCTGTGACGTCGCCGACCGGGACGCGCTCGCCGCACTGCTCGCGGGCATCCCCGCGGCCCACCCGCTCACCGCCGTCTTCCACACCGCGGGCGCCATCGACGACGGGCTCGTGGACACGCTCACCCCCGAGCGGATCAGCGGCGTCCTGCGCCCCAAGACGGACGCCGCCCACCACCTGCACGAGCTCACCCGCCACCTGGACCTCGCGGAGTTCGTGCTCTACTCGTCCGTCGCTGGCACCCTCGGCAACCCGGGACAGGCGAGCTACGGCGCGGCCAACGCCTACCTCGACGCCCTGGCGAGGCACCGCCGCGCCCTCGGCCTCGCGGGCACCTCGCTCGCCTGGTCCCTGTGGGACCTGCCCGACGGCATGGCGGGCGGACTCACCCCGGCCGAACGCCGCAGGATCGCCGCGTCGGGCGTCGTCGCCCTCACCGCGGAGCAGGGCGTCGCCGCCCTGGACGCGGCCCTCGGCCACGACCGGGCGGACCTGGTGCCGGTCCGCGTCGACGCGACGGTACTCCGCTCGCTCGCCGACGCCGGTGAACTGCCGCTCGCCCTGAGTGGGTTGGTGCGCGGCCGCCCCCGCAAGGCCGTCGCCCGCGCCGCGACCGGCGCTTCGTCGCTCGCCGAGCGGCTCGGCGCACTCCCCGACGACGAGCGCGACGAGCTGCTCCTGGACCTCGTGCGCACCGAGGTCGCCGCCGTGCTCGGCCGGGGCCGCGACACGCTCGACCCGCGCCGCGCCTTCAAGGAACTCGGCTTCGACTCGCTCGCCGCGGTCGAACTGCGCAACCGCGTGGTCGCCGCCACCGGGCTCAGGCTGCCCGCCACCCTGGTCTTCGACCACCCGTCCCCGGCCGCCCTCGCCGACAAGCTCCGCGACGAACTGCTCGGCAGCGGGCCCGCGGCGGCCCCGCGCGCGGCACGCGCCGCCGCGGGCACGGGAGCGGACGCGGCGGACGACGCCGTGGCCGTCGTGGCGATGGCCTGCCGCTTCCCCGGCGGTGTCACCACCCCCGAGGACCTGTGGCGGATCCTCGCGGGCGGCGTCGACACCATCGGCACCTTCCCCACCGACCGTGGCTGGGACCTGGACGCGCTCTACAACCCCGACCCGGAGGTCTCCGGCACCTCGTACACCCGGCACGGCGGCTTCATCGACGACGTCAGCGGCTTCGACGCCGAGTTCTTCGGCATCAACGCCCGTGAGGCGCTCGCGATGGACCCGCAGCAGCGGCTGCTTCTGGAGACGTCGTGGGAGGCGCTCGAGCGCGCCGGTATTGACCCCGGCACGCTGCACGGCAGTGACACCGGCGTCTTCGCCGGAGTCATCGCGGGCGACTACGTGACCCGGCTCGGGCAGCTCCCGGAGGGCCTTGAGGGCTACCTCTCCAGCGGCAACACCACGAGTGTGGCATCGGGCCGCATCTCGTACTCGCTGGGCTTCGAGGGTCCGGCGGTGACGGTGGACACGGCGTGCTCGTCGTCCCTGGTCGCGCTGCACCTCGCCGCGCAGGCGCTCCGTCAGGGCGAGTGCTCCCTCGCGCTCACCGGCGGTGCCACGATCATGGCCGGAGCGGCCAACTTCGTGGAGTTCAGCCGTCAGCGGGGGCTCGCCCCCGACGGCCGGTGCAAGGCGTTCTCGGCGGACGCGGACGGCACGGGCTGGGGCGAGGGCGTCGGCATGCTCGTCCTGGAACGGCTCTCCGACGCGCGTCGCAACGGCCACCCCGTCCTCGCCGTCCTGCGCGGCTCGGCCATCAACCAGGACGGCGCCAGCAACGGCCTCACGGCACCGAACGGTCCTTCGCAGGAGCGGGTGATCCGTCAGGCCCTCGCGAACGCGGGTCTGACGGGCGCGGATGTGGACGCGGTCGAGGCGCACGGCACGGGCACCAAACTGGGTGACCCGATCGAGGCGCAGGCGCTGCTCGCGACGTACGGCAAGGAGCACACGGCCGAACAGCCGCTGTGGCTCGGCTCGTTGAAGTCCAACATCGGCCACACCCTCGCGGCGGCCGGTGTCGGCGGCGTCATCAAACTCGTGCTCGCCCTGAACCACGAGGAACTGCCGCGCACCCTGCACGCCGCCGAAGCGACCCCACACGTGGACTGGGGCGACGGCGAGGTACGGCTCCTGAACGAGCCCCGGCCGTGGGCCCGGAGCGAGGGGCGGGTCCGCCGTGCGGCCGTGTCGTCGTTCGGCCTCAGCGGCACCAACGCGCATGTGGTCCTCGAGGAGGCCCCGCCCGCGCCGCAGGCACCGGAGATCTCAGGGCCTTCGGTGGTGCCGTGGGTGTTGTCGGCGAAGGGTGTGGAGGGGGTGCGGGCGCAGGCGGCGCGGTTGGCGTCGTATGTGCAGGCGCGTCCGGGGATTGATCTGGCGGGTGTGGGTGCGGCGTTGGTCGGGACGCGTGCCGAGTTCGATCATCGTGCTGTTGTGGTCGGTTCCGATCGGGACCGGTTGCTCGAAGGGCTCGCGGCGGTGGCTGATGGGGCTGAGGCTTCTGGGGTCGTTGCGGGTGGGAAGTCGGTGTTTGTCTTCCCGGGGCAGGGGTCGCAGTGGGTGGGGATGGCGCGGGAGTTGCGTGCTGGTTCGCCGGTGTTCGGTGCGCGGTGGGAGGAGTGCGCGCAGGCTCTGTCGGAGTTTGTGGAGTGGGATTTGTTGGCGGTTGTGGATGATCCGGTCGCGTTGGAGCGGGTGGATGTGGTGCAGCCGGTGTTGTGGGCGGTGATGGTGTCGCTTGCGGCGTTGTGGCGGTCGCACGGAGTTGAGCCGGATGCCGTGGTGGGCCATTCGCAGGGTGAGATCGCCGCTGCGGTCGTGGCTGGTGGGCTGAGCCTCGAAGACGGTGCGCGGGTAGTGGCTTTGCGCAGTCAGGCGATCAGGGCGCTTGCGGGTCTGGGTGGGATGGTGTCGGTGGCGTTGCCTGCTGATGAGGTCCGGTCCCGGATCGGTCGGTGGAGTGCGGATATCGGGGTGGCGGCGGTGAATGGGCCGTCGTCGACGGTGGTGTCGGGTTCGGCGTCCGCGCTGGATGAGCTGATGGAGGCGCTGGCCGACGAAGGAGTGCGGGCGCGTCGGGTGCCGGTGGATTACGCCTCGCATTCGGCGCATGTGGACCGTATTCGTGAGGATGTGCTGCGTCTGCTGGCGCCGATCTCCCCGAAGTCGTCGGATGTCACGTTCTATTCGACGGTGACGGGTGCGCCGTTGGATACGGCAGGTCTGGATGCGGAGTACTGGTTCCGTAATCTGCGCACCACGGTGGAGTTCGAGAAGACCACGCGGGCGTTGCTCGCGGATGGTCACCGGATCTTCGTGGAGTCAAGTCCCCACCCGGTGCTGGCCATTGGCCTCCAGGAAACCTTCGAAGCGGTCGGTGAGACCGGAGCGCATGTGGTCCCGTCGCTGCGTCGCGACGAGGGCGGCCTGGAGCGGTTCCTGACCTCTCTTGGTCAGGCGTACGTTCATGGCGCCGACGTCGACTGGGCGGACACGTTCGCCGGGGTCCGCCCGGTGGAGCTGCCCACCTATCCCTTCCAGCGCAGTCGTTTCTGGCTGGAGTCGTCCGCACCGGTGGGTGATGTGACGGCGGCGGGTCTGAGCGCGGCCGGTCACGCTTTCCTGGGCGCGGCCGTGACGCTGGCCGGTGACGACGGCCTGTTGCTGACTGGTCGTCTTTCGCTGCGTGGTCAGCCGTGGCTGGCCGATCACGCAGTGACCGGCACCGTCCTGCTGCCCGGGACCGCCTTCGTCGACCTCGCCCTCCACGCGGGCGAACAACTCGGCCTCGACGCCGTCGAGGACCTCACCGTCCACGAGCCCCTCGTGGTGCCCGCCGACGGCGGCGTACAGCTCCAGGTCGCCGTGGAGGCGGCCGACGCCACCGGGCGCCGGGCGCTGACCGTGCACGCGAGGACCGAAACGGCGGGCGACGAGCCCGGCGCCTGGCTCCGCCACGCGACCGGAGTCCTTGGCGCCGCGCCGACGGCCGCCCCCGTCCGGCAGGCCGCCTGGCCGCCGCCGGGTGCCGCGCCGGTCGAGCTGGGAGAGGTGTACGAGCGGCTCGCCGCTCTCGGCTACGAGTACGGTCCCGTCTTCCAGGGGCTCCAGCGCCTCTGGCGCGACGGCGACACCCTGTACGCCGAGGTCGCGCTGGCCGAGGACACGGAGCCCGGCGGGCACGCCCTGCACCCGGCGCTCCTGGACGCGGCCCTGCACCCCCTCATCGTCACCGCCCTCGCGGACGCCGACGCGGGCGACGGCACGGTGCCGCTGCGCGTCCCGTTCTCCTGGAGCGCGGTCACCCGGCACGGCGGGAGCACCCCGCGCGCCCTGCGCGTCGAGCTCTCCCGCACGGGCCAGGAGACCGCGAGGCTGACCCTGGCCGACGAGACGGGAGCACCGGTCGGCGAGGTCGGGGCGCTGACCCTGCGCGCCATCGACCCGGCGAGGATCACCGCCCTGGGCGCCGACGCCGTGCCGCTGCGCGTCGTGCGCTGGCAGCCGGTCGAACTCCCCGACGGAACAACGCAGTCGACGTCCGGCATCGTCGCGCTGGGGCACGGGTGGCAGGAGCAGGGCGACCCGGGGAACCTCGTGGACGCCGCGTACCCGGACATCGCGGCCCTCGCCGAGGCCGTCGCGGCAGGGCGTACGGTGCCCGATCTGATCGTGGTGGAGGTCCCGGCCGCGCCGGCCGACGACACCTCCATCGCGGATCGTGCCCGTGCGGAGACGTACCGCCAACTGGCGCTCGTACAAGAGCTCTTGGGTCAGGAGGAGCTCGCCGGGAGCGCGCTCGCCGTGGTCACTCGAGGTGCCGTGCTCGCCCCCGGCGACACCTCCGTCGACCCCGCGGCGGCCGCCGTCCGTGGCCTGCTGCGCACCGTCCGGTCGGAGAACCCCGGCCGCGTACTGCTGCTCGACACCGACGGCACACCCGCGTCGGACCGCGTGCTGCCGCGGGCCCTGGCCGCGCGTGAGCCCGAACTCGCCCTGCGGGAAGGAAAGTCGTACGCGCCCGGCGCCGAACCGGCCGGATCCACCGGAGTGGTGAAGCCGCTCGACCCGGACGGCACGGTGCTCATCACCGGCGGCACCGGCACGCTCGGTGTGCTGCTCGCCCGCCATCTGGTGACCGCGCACGGCATCCGCCACCTGGTGCTCACCGGCCGTCGCGGGCCCGCGGCCGCCGGTGCCGAAGAGATCGTCGCCGAACTCGCCGCGCTGGGCGCCGACGTGACCGTCGCCGCCTGCGACGTCGCGGACCGGGGCGCGGTGGCGGCGCTCCTCGCGGGCATCCCCGCCGCGCACCCGCTCACCGCGGTGGTGCACAGCGCCGCCGTCCTGGACGACGGCATCGTGCAGGCCCTGGACACCGAGAGGTTCGAGACGGTGTGGCGGCCGAAGGTCGACGGCGCGCTCCACCTGCACGAGCTCACGCGGGACACGGACCTCGCGGCGTTCGTCCTGTTCTCCTCGCTGGCCGGTGCCGTCGGCAACGCGGGCCAGGCCAACTACGCGGCGGCCAACGTCCTCCTGGACGCCCTGGCCCAGCACCGCCACACCCTCGGCCTGCCCGCGACCTCCCTGGCCTGGGGCCTGTGGGGCGAGCAGGAGGGCGGCGCGGGCCTCGCCACCTCCCTGGACGGCGCGAGCCTCGCCCGCGCCGGACGCGGCGGGCTGCTGCCGCTCGACGGCGACAGCGGCCTGGCCCTGTTCGACGCGGCGCTCGCGGCCGGTGAACCCGCCGTGCTCGCCGCCCGGTTCGACCCGGCGGGGCTGCGCGCCCAGGCGGCCTCGGGCACCCTGGCGCCCGTCCTGCGCGGCATCGTCAGGGCATCGGCCAGGCGCGCCCCCGCGCCCGGCGGCACCGGCGCCTCCCTGTCCGAGCGGCTCGCGGGGCTCGACGCCGAAGCGGGCAGGAACGCCGTGCTCGACCTGGTCCGTACGACCGTGGCCGCCGTCCTCGGTCACGGGGAGCCGGGCCGCGTCGAACCGGAGCGGCCCTTCAAGGAAGTCGGCTTCGACTCGCTCACCGCGGTCGAACTGCGCAACAGGCTGAACGCGGCCACCGGCCTCCAGCTCCCCGCCACCCTCGTCTTCGACCACCCCAACCCCGGGGCGGTCGTGGACTTCCTGCTGGCATCGGCGGCACCCGCCGAGGAGCACGCGACCGATCCCGTACTCGCCGAACTCGACCGCCTGGAAGCCGCGTTCGCGGCCGCGGGACCCGACCACGCGGCGGACGACGCGGCCTACCGCAAGACGGTCGGCATCCGGCTGCGGCAGCTCCTCGACGAGTGGTCCGTGCCGGTGCGGGACAACGGCGGCACGGACCACGACAACGACCACGAAGACGTCGCCTCCCGCATCCGCGGGGCCGCGGCCTCGGAGATCTTCGACTTCATCGACTCGGAACTCGGCGGACTCCCGCAGTGAGGGTGAGAGGTTTCATGACCACCAGCAAGAAGTCGCAGGACGCCCACGCCATCGCGATCGTCGGCGTGGCGTGCCGTCTGCCCGGCTCACCCGACCCCGACGCCTTCTGGCAGCTCCTGCGCGACGGCGAGCACGCCCTGCGCGACGTGCCCGCCGACCGCTGGAACGCCGCCGATTTCTACGACGCCGACCCCACGGCCCCCGGCACCACGCATGCCCACCAGGCCGGATTCCTCGACCGGGTCGACGGCTTCGACGCCCGCTTCTTCGGCATCGCGCCGCGCGAGGCCGCCGCCATGGACCCGCAGCAGCGCCTCGTGCTCGAACTCGCCTGGGAGGCCCTGGAGAACGCGGGCATCGTCCCCGGTGACCTGCGCGGCACCCGCACCGGCGTCTTCGCGGGGGCGATGCTCGACGACTACGCGACGCTGCTGCACCGGGCGGGTGCCGCCGCCATCGGCCCGTTCACCTCGACGGGCCTGCACCGCGGCATCATCGCCAACCGCGTCTCCTACCAGCTGGGCCTGCGCGGCCCGAGCCTGGTCGTCGACACCGGCCAGTCCTCGGCGCTCGTCGCCGTCCACCAGGCGTGCGAGAGCCTGCGCAAGGGCGAGTCCGCGCTCGCCGTCGCGGGCGGCGTCAACCTCATCCTGGCGCCGGAGAGCAGCGTCTCCGTCACCAAGTTCGGCGGACTCTCGCCCGACAGCCGCTGCTACACCTTCGACGCGCGCGCCAACGGCTACGTACGCGGCGAGGGCGGCGGGATCGTCGTCCTCAAGCGGCTCGCGGACGCCGAGGCCGACGGCGACGACATCCTCTCCGTCATCCTCGGCGGCGCCGTCAACAACGACGGCGGTGGCCGCGGCCTCACCGTCCCCGACCGGGGCGCACAGGAAGCCGTCATCCGGCTCGCCCACGAACACGCGGGCGTGACCCCGGCCGAGGTCGGCTACGTGGAGCTGCACGGCACCGGCACCAAGGCGGGCGACCCCGTCGAGGCGGCCGCGCTCGGCGCCGTCTTCGCCCCCACGCGCACGCCGGACAACCCGCTGCTCGTCGGCTCCGCCAAGACCAACGTCGGCCACCTGGAGGGCGCCGCGGGCATCGTCGCCCTCATCAAGGCGGCGCTCGCGGTGGGACACCGGGAGATCCCTCGGGCCCTCAACTTCGCCACGCCCCACCCCGACATCCCGCTCGACGCGTACCGCCTGCGGGTGCAGACCGAGCACACGCCCTGGCCGAGCCCCGATGAGCGGCTGATCGCCGGAGTCTCCTCGTTCGGCATGGGCGGCACGAACTGCCACGTCGTCGTCGCCGAGGCGCCGGGGCGGACGACGTCGCCCACCCGGGACGCCGGGCAGCCGCTCCGTCCCTCGGCGCCGTGGGTGCTCTCCGCGCGCACCGACCGCGCGCTGCGCGACCAGGCGGCGCGGCTGCGGGACTTCACCGAGGCCCGCCCCGAACTCGACCCCGCCGACGTCGCCCTGTCGCTCGCCACCTCCCGCACCGCCTTCGACCGGCGCGCGGTGGTGCTCGGCAAGGACCGGGCCGGACTCCTGGAGGGTCTGGCCGCGCTCGCCCGCGGCGAGAGCACGCGGGACGTGGTGCGCGGCACGTCCACCACGGAAGGACGCACCGCCTTCCTCTTCACCGGGCAGGGCAGCCAGCGTCCGGGCATGGGGCGTGAGTTGTACGAGGCGTTCCCGGTGTTCGCGGCCGCCTTCGACGAGGTGTGCGCGGCGTTCGACCCGCTGCTCGGGCGGTCGTTGCGCGAGCTGGTCTTCGCGGCGGAGGGGAGCGCGGAGGAGGAACTGCTGCACCGTACCGCCTTCACGCAGCCTGCCCTGTTCGCCGTCGAGGTCGCGCTGCACCGCCTGGTGGAGTCCTTCGGCGTCACGCCCGACCTGCTCATCGGCCACTCCGTCGGTGAACTCGCCGCGGCCCACGTGGCCGGGGTGTTCTCGCTGGAGGACGCGGCGGTCCTCGTCGTCGCGCGCGGGCGGCTGATGGACAGGGCGCCCGAGGGCGGCGCGATGATCGCCCTCGCCGCGCCCGAGTCCGACGTACTGCCCGAACTGGAGCGCCACCAAGGCCGGGTGAACCTGGCGGCGGTCAACGGCCCCCGGGCCGTCGTCATCTCCGGTGACGCGGACGCGGTGCGTGAGGTGGCGGCGGGGTTTGCCGGGCGTGGTGCGAAGACGAAGGAGTTGCGGGTCAGTCACGCGTTCCATTCGCCGCACATGGACGGCGTGGTGGAGGAGTTCCGTCGGGTGGCGGAGACGGTGACGTATCACGAGCCGTCGATTCCGGTCGTCTCGAATGTGAGCGGACGGGTCGCGGCAGAGGGCGAGTTGACGTCGGCGGGGTACTGGGCAGGCCACATCCGTGCCGGTGTTCGTTTCCACGATGGTGTGCGGGCGCTGCGCGAGCGGTCGGTGACCACCTTCCTGGAGCTTGGCCCCGATCCCGTCCTCACCGCCATGGTCCAGGACACCGTGGCGGACCTGGACTCCGGCGAGCCCGCCGTCGTCGCCGCGCTGCTCAACCGCCGCTACGACGAGGTCCGCACGGCCCTGCGCGCCCTCGCGGCGGCGTACGCGGGCGGCACCGACGTCGACTGGAGCCCCCTGCACGGCACGGGCCGCGACCGACGCGTGCCGCTGCCCACGTATCCGTTCCAGCGCAAGCGCCACTGGATCGACGCGCCCGCCGCCGTACCGGCTGCCACGGCGCACCCCACGGCGGACGCCGCCGAGGATGTCGACGACCTCGACGACCTCGACGACACCGGCCTGGCGGCACGCCTGCGCGGGCTCTCCGCCCGGCGGCGCGAGGAACACGTGCTCGGCCTGGTCCTGCGGCACACCGGCGACATCCTCGGCTACGGCACCGACGAGGCCATCGAGCCGACGCTCTCCTTCAAGGAGATCGGCCACAACTCCCTGACCTCCGTGGAGCTCAGGGACCTGCTCGTCGCCGATACCGGCCTCGCGCTGCCCGCGTCCGCCGTCTACGACCACCCGACCCCGCTGGTCCTCGCCCGCCACATCGTCCGCGAACTGCTGCCGCAGGACGGCAACGTCACCGAGCAGCAGGGCCCGGTGCGGCGCGCGGCCGCCGACGAACCCCTCGCCGTCGTCGCCATGGGCTGCCGCTTCCCCGGCGGCGTGGAGACGCCCGAGGACCTCTGGCGGATCGTCGCCGACGGTGTCGACGCCATCGGCGGACTGCCCACCGACCGGGGCTGGGACGTCGAGGGCCTCTACGACCCCGAGCGCGGCCGCAGCGGCAAGATCTACACGCGCGACGGCGGATTCCTGCGCGACGTGGCCGGTTTCGACGCCGAGTTCTTCGGCATCAGCCCGCGCGAGGCCGCTGCGATGGATCCGCAGCAGCGGCTGCTTCTGGAGACGTCGTGGGAGGCGCTTGAGCGCGCCGGTATCGACCCCGGCACGCTGCACGGCAGTGACACCGGCGTCTTCGTCGGCGCCACCGCCCAGGACTACGGCCCCCGGCTGCACGAACCCGCCGACGGCTACGAGGGCTATCTGCTCACCGGCAGCACCACGAGTGTGGCGTCGGGCCGCATCTCGTACTCGCTGGGCTTCGAGGGTCCGGCGGTGACGGTGGACACGGCGTGCTCGTCGTCCCTCGTGGCGCTGCACCTTGCGGCGCAGGCGCTGCGACAGGGCGAGTGCTCCCTCGCGCTCGCAGGCGGCGCGACCGTCATGGCGACCCCCGGCATGTTCGTGGAGTTCAGCCGCCAGCAGGGCCTTTCGCCCGACGGCCGGTGCAAGGCGTTCTCGGCGGACGCGGACGGCACGGGCTGGGGCGAGGGCGTCGGCATGCTCGTCCTGGAGCGGCTCTCCGACGCGCGTCGCAACGGCCACCCGGTGCTCGCGGTGCTGCGCGGCTCGGCCGTGAACCAGGACGGCGCGAGCAATGGTCTGGCCGCGCCGAACGGTCCTTCGCAGGAGCGGGTGATCCGTCAGGCTCTCGCGAACGCGGGTCTGACGGGCGCGGATGTGGACGTGGTCGAGGCGCACGGCACGGGCACCAAGCTGGGTGACCCGATCGAGGCGCAGGCGCTGCTCGCGACATACGGCAAGGAACACACGGCCGAACAGCCGCTGTGGCTCGGCTCGTTGAAGTCCAACATCGGCCACGCTCAGCAGGCGGCGGGCGTCGGCGGCGTCATCAAAATGGTCCTGGCCCTCCAGGCCGGAATCCTGCCGCGCACCTTGCACGCCGACGAGCCCTCGCCGCACGTGGACTGGTCGGCGGGCGCGGTGTCGCTGCTCGCGCAGGAGCGGTCCTGGCCCGAGGTGGACCGGCCGCGCAGGGCCGCCGTCTCCTCGTTCGGCATCAGCGGCACCAACGCGCACGTCATCCTCGAACAGGGCGATGCGCGGCCGGAAGAGTCTGCGCTGTCAGGGCCTTCGGTGGTGCCGTGGGTGTTGTCGGCGAAGGGTGTGGAGGGGGTGAGGGCGCAGGCGGCGCGGTTGGCGTCGTATGTGCAGGCGCGTCCGGGGATTGATCTGGCGGGTGTGGGTGCGGCGTTGGTCGGTACGCGTGCCGAGTTTGATCATCGTGCTGTTGTGGTCGGTTCCGGTCGGGACCGGTTGCTCGAAGGGCTCGCGGCGGTGGCTGATGGGGCTGAGGCTGCTGGGGTCGTTGCGGGTGGGAAGTCGGTGTTTGTCTTTCCGGGGCAGGGGTCGCAGTGGGTGGGGATGGCGCGGGAGTTGCGTGCTGGTTCGCCGGTGTTCGGTGCGCGGTGGGAGGAGTGCGCGCAGGCGCTTTCGCCGTTTGTGGAGTGGGATTTGTTGGCGGTTGTGGATGATCCGGTCGCGTTGGAGCGGGTGGATGTGGTGCAGCCGGTGTTGTGGGCGGTGATGGTGTCGCTTGCGGCGTTGTGGCGGTCGTATGGGGTTGAGCCGGATGCGGTGGTGGGTCATTCGCAGGGTGAGATCGCTGCTGCGGTCGTGGCCGGTGGGCTGAGTCTTGA
Source organism: Streptomyces formicae (assembly GCF_002556545.1). Taxonomy (NCBI): domain Bacteria; kingdom Bacillati; phylum Actinomycetota; class Actinomycetes; order Kitasatosporales; family Streptomycetaceae; genus Streptomyces; species Streptomyces formicae. The sequence goes on along the minus strand of NZ_CP022685.1, from coordinate 1,493,230 downwards.
GGATGGCGCCCGTGTGGTGGCGTTGCGGAGTCAGGCGATCAGGGCGTTGGCGGGTCTGGGTGGGATGGTGTCGGTGGCGTTGCCTGCTGATGAGGTCCGGTCCCGGATCGGTCGGTGGAGTGCGGATATCGGGGTGGCGGCGGTGAATGGGCCGTCGTCGACGGTGGTGTCGGGTTCGGCGTCTGCGCTGGATGAGCTGATGGAGGCGCTGGCCGACGAAGGAGTGCGGGCGCGTCGGGTGCCGGTGGATTACGCCTCGCATTCGGCGCATGTGGATCGTATTCGTGAGGATGTGCTGCGTCTGCTGGCGCCGATCTCCCCGAAGTCGTCGGACGTCGTCTTCTATTCGACGGTGACGGGTGAGTCGTTGGATACGGCAGGTCTGGATGCGGAGTACTGGTTCCGTAATCTGCGCACCACGGTGGAGTTCGAGAAGACCACCCGGGCGTTGCTCGCGGACGGTCATCGCATCTTTGTGGAGTCAAGTCCCCATCCGGTGTTGGCCATTGGCCTCCAGGAAACCTTCGAAGCGGTCGGTGAGACCGGCGCGTATGTAGTCCCGTCGCTGCGTCGCGACGACGGCGGCCTGGAGCGGTTCCTGACCTCTCTCGGTCAGGCGTACGTCCATGGCGCGGGCGTCGACTGGACGGACCTGTTCCCGTCCGTGCGCCCGGTGGACCTGCCGACGTACGCCTTCCAGCGCACTCGCTATTGGCTGGAGTCGTCCGCACCGGTGGGTGATGTGACGGCGGCGGGTCTGAGCGCCGCCGGTCATGCCTTCCTGGGCGCGGCCGTGACGCTGGCCGGTGACGACGGTCTGTTGCTGACTGGTCGTCTTTCGCTGCGCGGTCAGCCGTGGCTTGTGGATCACGCTGTGACCGGCACGGTGCTGCTGCCCGGGACCGCCTTCGTCGACCTCGCCCTCCACGCGGGCGAACAACTCGGCTGCGAGGAACTGGCCGAACTCACCCTGGAGGCACCGCTCCTGCTCGGTTCCCCCGGTTCCGGCGACACGGTCCAGCTCCAGGTGGGCGTGGACGCCGCGGATGCCGCGGGCCGCCGCACCGTGAGCGTGTACGCACGAGCGGACGCGGAGGGCGACGACGAGACCGGCCCGTGGACCCGCCACGCCACCGGCATCCTCGCGCCCGCCGCAGACGGGGCCGCCGATGCCGCGCCGGACGACCTGCGGGCCTGGCCCCCGTCCGACGCTCGTGCCCTGGACGTCGACGCGCTGTACGCCCGGCTCGCGGAGCGCGGGTACGACTACGGTCCGGTCTTCCAGGGCGTACGCGCCGCCTGGCACACCCCGGACGCGACCTACGCCGAAGTGCTGCTCACCGACGAACAGCAGGCGTCCGCAGCAGAGTTCGGGCTGCATCCCGCCCTCCTCGACGCCGCCCTGCACGCGGGGCTGCTCCCGGCCGGTGACGGTTCCGAGGGCGAGGCCGACGGCGACGAGGTGCCGCGGCTGCCCTTCGTCTGGTCGGGCGTGCGTCTGTACGCGACCGGTGCGACGGTGCTCCGCGTGCGTCTCGCCCCGGTGGGCCCGCACACGCTCCGCGTCGACGCGGCCGACGCCGAGGGGCGTCCCGTCGCCTCGGTGGCCTCGCTGGCGCTGCGTCCCGTCCCCGGCGGAGCGCTCGCCCCTGCGGTGAGCGCGGCGACCGACTCCCTTTACAAGATGGAGTGGACCCCGGCTCCCGCGCCCGAGCCGAAGGGGGCCTCGCCTCTCTGGTCGGTGCTCGGCGGCGACGACTCCCTCACCGCCGACCTGACGGCAGCCGTGCGTAGCGAACACGCCACCGCCTCCGTCCATCCCGACGCCGCCGCGCTGCGCGCCGCCGTCGAGGCGGGAGCCCCCGTACCCGACGTCGTCCTGCTGGCCGTCGACCGCCCCGCCGAAGGGGCCGAAGGACCCGCCGCCGTGCGGGCGGTCACGCACCGGGTGCTGGCCGAGCTCCAGGATTGGGCGGGCGCGGACACCTTGTCCGACACGCGCCTGGTACTCGTGACACGGGGCGCCGCGAACGTGCGCCCGGAAGTCGATGCCTCCGCCCCGGCCGTAGCCGCTGCATGGGGCTTCGCCAGAAGCGTGCGTGCCGAGCAGCCCGGCAGGATCACCCTCGCCGACCTCGACGCGCACGAGGCGTCCCCTGCCGCCCTGCTCGCGCACCTCGCCGCCGACACGGAGCCCGAACTCGCCCTGCGGGACGGCACGGCGCACCTTCCCAGGCTCGTACGGGCACAGCCGCCCGCGAGCCCGGCGGAAGCGGCCGGGAGCGAGACCACCGCACAGGCGCTGTCCGACGGCACCGTCCTGATCACCGGCGCGTCCGGCACCCTCGGCACCCTCGTCGCCCGGCACCTCGTGACCGGCCACGGCGTCACCCGGCTCCTCCTCGCGAGCAGGCGCGGTGCCGACGCGCCGGGCGCGGCCGATCTGACGGCCGAGCTCACCGCGCTGGGCGCCGATGTGGAGGTCGTCGCCTGCGACGTCGCGGACCGGGACGCGGTGGCGGCGCTCCTCGCGGGCATCCCCGCCGCGCACCCCCTCACCGCCGTGTTCCACACGGCGGGCACCCTCGACGACAGCACGCTCGGGGGGCTCACGCCCGAGCGGTTCGACGCCGTGCTGCGCCCGAAGGCCGACGCGGCCTGGCACCTCCACGAGCTCACCCGCGACCTGGGCGCGGACCTCGCGGCCTTCGTGCTCTTCTCCTCGGTCACGGCGACCCTCGGCAACGCGGGACAGGCCAACTACACGGCCGCGAACGGCTTCCTGGACGCCCTCGCCGCGCACCGCCGCGCCCAGGGGCTGCCCGCGACCTCCCTCGCCTGGGGGCTCTGGGGCCAGGCCACCGGCATGACGGGCCACCTGGACGCGGCCGACATCGCGCGGATGTCGCGCGGCGGTGTCGCGCCGATGACGTCGGAGCAGGGCCTCGCCCTGCTCGACGCGGCGCTCGCCGCCGACGATGCCGTCCTCGTACCGGCGAAGCTGGACCAGCGTGCGCTGCGCGCGCAGGCCGCCTCCGGGCTGCTGCCCGCCGTGCTCCGCGGGCTCGTCAGGGCTCCCGCGCGCCGCGCGGCGGCGGCCGTCGCCGCGACGGGCGGCGCCTCTTGGACGGAGCGCATCGCCGCGCTCCCGGCGACTGACCGGGACCTCGCGCTGCGGGACCTGGTCCGTACGCAGGTCGCCACTGTCCTCGGACACGCCGACGCCGGAGCCGTCGAAGGGGCGCGCAGCTTCAAGGACGCGGGCTTCGACTCGCTGATCTCCGTGGAGCTGCGCAACCGCCTCAACGCGGCCACCGGCCTCCAGCTCCCCGCCACCCTCGTCTTCGACCACCCGACGCCCGACGCCGTGGTGGCCCATCTCGCGGGGCGCGTGTCCGGCGGCACTGCCGTCGTTCCGGCCGCCGTGCCGCGACCGGGGCCGGGGGCGCCCCTGGACGACGACCCGATCGCGATCATCGCCATGAGCTGCCGCTACCCCGGCGGCGTCGGCTCGCCCGAGGACCTGTGGCGCGTGGTGGCCGAAGGCGTCGACGCCGTGGGGGAGTTCCCCGAGGGGCGCGGCTGGGACGCGGAGCGGCTCTACCACCCCGACCCGGACCGCGAAGGCACCACGTACGCGAAGGAGGGCGGCTTCCTCCACGACGCCGACGGCTTCGACGCGGAGTTCTTCGGCATCAGCCCGCGTGAGGCGCTCGCCATGGACCCGCAGCAGCGGCTGCTCCTGGAGACGTCGTGGGAGGCCGTCGAGCGGGCCGGGATCGATCCGCACAGCCTGCGCGGCAGCAGCACCGGCGTGTTCGCCGGTGTGATGTACGACGACTACGGCTCGCGGCTGCACACCGCCCCCGAAGGGTTCGAGGGCTACCTGAACAACGGCAGCCGGGGCAGTGTCGCCACCGGCCGGGTCTCCTACACCTTCGGCTTCGAGGGCCCGGCGGTGACGGTGGACACGGCGTGCTCGTCGTCCCTCGTGGCGCTGCACCTTGCCGCGCAGGCCCTGCGCCAGGGCGAGTGCTCGCTCGCCCTCGCGGGCGGTGTCACCGTCATGGCGACGCCGAGCGTCTTCATCGAATTCAGCAGGCAGCGCGGCATGGCCCCCGACGGCCGCTGCAAGTCCTTCTCCGCCGACGCGGACGGCGCGGGCTGGTCGGAGGGCGTCGGCATGCTCCTGGTGGAGCGGCTCTCCGACGCGCGCCGCAACGGCCACCCCGTCCTCGCGGTCCTGCGCGGCTCGGCCGTCAACCAGGACGGCGCGAGCAACGGTCTGACCGCGCCGAACGGACCTTCGCAGGAGCGGGTCATCCGGCAGGCCCTGCACAGCGCGGGCCTGACCGCGTCCGAGGTCGACGCGGTCGAGGCGCACGGCACGGGCACCCGCCTCGGCGACCCCATCGAGGCACAGGCGCTGCTCGCCACGTACGGCCAGGAGCACACGGCCGAACAGCCGCTGTGGCTCGGCTCGTTGAAGTCCAACATCGGTCACACCCAGGCCGCGGCGGGCGTCGGCGGCGTCATCAAGATGGTGACGGCCCTGCGCGCGGGCGTCCTGCCGCGCACGCTGTACGTCGAGGAGCCGTCTCCGCACGTCGACTGGTCCACCGGCGCCGTGTCGCTGCTCGCGGAGGAGCAGGTCTGGCCCGAGCTCGACAGGCCGCGCAGGGCCGCCGTCTCCTCGTTCGGCATCAGCGGCACCAACGCCCACGTCATCCTCGAACAGGCCGCCGACTCGGAGGCGGACACCGAGCGGTCCGGCGAGGAGGAGCCGTCCCCGGCGCCGGTCGCCTGGGCCCTGTCCGCGCGTTCCCCCGAGGCGCTGCGCGACCAGGCGGCACGGCTGCACGCGCACCTGGCGTCCGACTCCGACGGCACGTTCCGGCCGCGCGAGATCGCCCGCACCCTCACGACGGGCCGCACCGCCTTCGACCGGCGCGCGGTGGTGCTCGGCGAGGACCGGGCCGAACTCCTGGAGGGCCTGGCCGCGCTCGCCCGCGGCGAGAACACGGCGAACGTGGTGCGCGGCACGAGTGCGGACAGCGGCCGCACGGCTCTGATGTTCACCGGCCAGGGGAGCCAACGCCCTGGCATGGGGCGTGAGTTGTACGAGGCGTTCCCGGTGTTCGCGGCCGCCTTCGACGAGGTGTGCGCGGTCCTCGACCCGCTGATCGGCAGGTCGCTGCGCGAGCTGGTCTTCGCGGCGGAGGGGAGTGCGGAGGAGGAACTGCTGCACCGTACCGCCTTCACACAGCCCGCCCTGTTCGCCGTCGAGGCATCCCTGTACCGGCTCGTGGAGTCCTTCGGGGTCCGCCCGGACGCCGTGATCGGCCACTCGGTCGGCGAGCTGACGGCCGCGTACGTCGCCGGGGTGTTCTCGCTCGCGGACGCGGCGGCCCTGGTCGCCGCGCGCGGTCTGCTGATGGACAGCGCCCAGGAGGGCGGTGTCATGGTCGCCGTCCGGGCCCCCGAGCCCGATGTGCTGCCCGAACTGGCCGCGTTCGAGGGCCTCGTCAGCATCGCCGCCGTCAACGGACCCGAGTCCACCGTGATCTCCGGTGACGCGGACGCGGTGCGTGAGGTGGCGGCGGGGTTTGCCGGGCGTGGTGTGAAGACGAAGGAGTTGCGGGTCAGTCACGCGTTCCATTCGCCGCACATGGACGGTGTGGTGGAGGAGTTCCGTCGGGTGGCGGAGACGGTGACGTATCGCGAGCCGTCGATCCCGGTCATCTCGAATGTGAGCGGACGGGTCGCGGTGGCGGGGGAGTTGACGTCGGCGGGGTACTGGGCGGGTCACATCCGTGCCGCTGTCCGCTTCCACGATGGTGTGCGGGCGCTGCGCGAGCAGTCGGTGACCACCTTCCTGGAGTTGGGTCCCGATCCCGTCCTCACCGCCATGGTCCGCGGCAGCCTCGGTGACGACGCCGACGGCGGCGCCCCGGTGGTGGCCGCGGCCGCGCTGCGCGCCGGGCACGCCGAGGCGCGGACGCTGCCTGCCGCGCTGGCCGCCGCGTACGCGCACGGCACGAGCGTCGACTGGAGCGCGCTGCACGGCACCGGCCACGACAGCCGAGAGCCGCTGCCCACCTACCCCTTCCAGCACAAGCGCTACTGGCTCGACGCGCCCGCCGCCGCGGCCGACGCCATCGGCGCGGGACAGGACGCCGTCGACCATCCGCTGCTCGGCGCCGAGGTCGAACTGGCCGGAGGGCAAGAGCTGTTGCTCACCGGACGGCTCTCCCGCACCGCCCAGCCGTGGCTCGCCGACCACGTGGTGGCGGGGAGCGTGCTGCTGCCGGGCGCGGCCTTCGCCGACCTCGCGGTGCGCGCGGGCGACCGGGTCGGCTGCGAACGGGTCGAGGAACTCGCCCTGCACGCACCGCTGGTGCTCCCCGAGAACGGTGGGCTGCGGCTCCAGATCGGGGTGCGGGAACCCGACACCGAGGGCCGCAGGCCCTTCGCCGTGCACAGCAGGGCCGAAGCCGAAGGAGACACCTCGGGAGCCACCGCGTGGACCCGGCACGCGTCCGGGCTGCTCGCGGCCCGCACGCCCGAACCGGTGCTGCCCTGGGACGAACTCGCCACCGCCTGGCCGCCGTCCGGCGCCACGGCCGTCGACACCGACGCACTCGACGAGCGGCTCACCGGCGCCGGGCTCGACTTCGGCCCCGCCTTCCAGGGGCTGCGCGCCGCCTGGCAGCGGGACGAGGTGCGCTACGCGGAGGTACGGCTGCCCGAGGCGGCCGAGCGGAGCGCCACGGGCACGGACGCGTACGGCATCCACCCCGCGCTGCTCGACAGCGCGCTGCGGCTGCTCGCGCCCGCGGCGGACGGCGAAGGCGTCCGGCTGCCGTTCTCCTTCGGCGGCGTGACGCTGTACGCGACCGGCACCACCGCGGCACGCGTGCGCATCGCCCCCGCCGAGGGGTCCGACACGTACAGCCTCCAGATCGCCGACCAGGAAGGACGGCCCGTCGCCCTCGTCGAGGAGATCGCCCTGCGCCCGCTGGACGCCGGGCAGGTGCGCGCCGCGCGGCAGAACGCGTCGGGCGGCGGACTCTACAGGGTCGACTGGACCGTGCTCGCCGAGAGCGCGGATCCGGCGGGACTCCCGGAACGGGGCCAGTGGGTGGCGCTCGGCACGACGGCACCGGCGTACGGCGCGGCAACCGCCCACGCCGACCTCGCCGCGCTGCGCGAGGCACTCGCCGCGGGGGGCCCGTCGCCGGACGTCCTGCTGGTCGACGCCGCCACGCCCGACGGCCAGGAGGAGCAGCAGGCCCCGGACGCCGTGCGGGAGGCCACCCGCCACGTCCTCGGCCTCGTCCAGGGCTGGCTGGCCACCGAGGCCCTCGACGGCAGCCGCTTGGTGGTCCTCACCCGGCGCGGCGCCGCCGTGTTCCCCGGTGAGACACCGGGCCTCGCGGCCTCCGCCGTGCACGGTCTGCTCGCCGCCGCGCAGGCCGAACACCCCGGCCGGATCGTCCTGGTGGACCTCGACGGCCACCCGGACTCCGACCGCGTCGTCGCCGCCGCGGTGGCATCCGGCGAACCGCGCACGGCCGTACGCCAGGGCATCGTCCACGCGGCCAGGCTCATCGGCGCCGAGCCCGCCGCGGAGGAGACCGGGGCGGACTCCGTACCCGCCTCCTTCGGGCCGGAGGGCACCGTCCTGGTCACCGGCGCCACCGGACTGCTCGGCGGCCTCGTCGCCGAGCACCTGGTGAGCGAACACGGCGTCAGGAACCTGCTGCTCACCAGCCGTGGCGGCCCCGACGCCGCCGGAGCGGCCGAGCTCGTCGCGGGTCTTGAGGCGGCGGGCGCCCGTGTCACCCTGCGGGCCTGCGACGTCGCCGACCGGGCCGCGCTCGCCGGACTCCTCGCCACCGTGCCCGCCGACCGGCCGCTGACGGCGGTCGCGCACATCGCGGGCGTCCTGGACGACGGCGTGCTCACCGGGCTCACCCCCGAACGGCTCGACGCGGTCCTGCGGCCCAAGGTGGACGCGGCCTGGCACCTGCACGAACTCACCAGGGACCTCGACCTGTCGGCGTTCCTGCTGTTCTCCTCGGTCGCCGCCACGGTGGGCACCGCGGGACAGGCCAACTACGCCGCGGCCAACGCCTTCCTCGACGGGCTCGCCGCTCACCGGCACGCCGACGGCCTGCCGGGTCTCTCCCTCGGGTGGGGCCTGTGGGACGAGAGCGGCGGCATGACCGGCGACCTCCAGGAGGCCGACCGCGCCAGGCTCGCCCGCTCCGGCATCGCCCCGATGAGCGCACCCGAGGGCCTCGCGCTCCTCGACGCGGCGCTCGTCGCGGGTCGGCCCGTCCTCGTACCGGCCAAGCTGGACCTCGCCGCGCTGCGGACCGAGGCGGCCGACGGGCGGCTGCGGCCGCTCCTGAGGACCCTGGTGCGCGTCCCCGCGCGCCGGGCCGTGGCAGCGGCGGGCGGGGCGGGCGCGGCGGACGGTGGTCAGCGGTCCCTCGCCGACCGGCTCGCCGCACTGCCCGCCGACGAACGCGAGCGGACGCTCCTCACGCTCGTACGCGAAGAGGTCGCGGGCGTCCTCGGCCACGCCGACGTACGCACCGTCGATCCCCAGCAGGGACTGCAGGACATGGGGCTCGACTCGCTGACCGCCGTGGAACTGCGCAACCGCCTCGGCGTGGCGACCGGCCTCCGGCTGCCGACCACCCTCGTCTTCGACTATCCGACGGCCGCGGGGCTCGCCGCCCACCTGGGCGAACGCCTGCTGCCCGACGAGCAGGGGCCCGCGGTGACGGTCGCGGCCGAGATCGACCGCCTCGCGGCGGCGCTCGCCGCGGGACCGAGCGGTCCCGAGGAGCACGCCGAGGTCGGCGCCCGCCTCGCGGAGCTGCTGCGGAGCTGGCAGAGCGGCGGGGCGGCCGATGACGACCTGTCGTCGGCCACCGACGACGAGCTGTTCGACGCGCTCGACGAGGAGCTGGGGATGTCGGCGCTGGACTGACCGCCCGCGCCCGGCAGTTGAGAGAGCCGCCTTCCAGGACCGTTATCCGGGCCCTGGAAGGCGGCTCTCTCGGCTCTTCTCGGCCTTTCTCACTTCCACGCTGTCCTGACCGACGTCCGCACGATCTGGTTTGATCCGTCCGCCGTGAAGTAGACGTGCCGACTCATTCATGTTTCCAGAATGCGCGCTGTCACGTACCGCGTGATAGATGCCTTCTCACGCGGCTTTCGACAAGGTGGACCGGTCCCCGCTGGATGTGTGCCCGGCGGGTGTGGTGAGCGTGGTCGTGGTTGTGGTTCCGCCCGTGTCGTGGCGCGGCCACAGGAGGTGGGCGGTGATCGCTCCTGCCGCGGCCAGCGTCGCCAGGACGGACCACGTGAGGACGAAGCCCGCGTTCGTGCCGAGCCAGCCCGCGACGGGGTAGGTGACCAGCCAGGCCAGGTGCGACAGGGAGAACTGGGCGGCGAACGCCTCGGGGATCGCGCTCCGGGTGACGGAGGCGCGCAGGACCTTGCCGGTCGGCGTGATGATCAGTGCCATGCCGATGCCGATCACGGACCAGATGACCGCCGTGCCCGTCCACGTGGCGAGGTCGGTCGCGACGAGCGTCACCGCGGCGGTCGTGGCGCCGACGAGGACTCCGGCGCCCGTCATCATGACGGTGCGGGCGGCGATCCGGTCCAGGACGCGGGGGAGTGCGAGGGCGGCCAGGAGGGTTCCGGTGCCGGAGGCGGCGAGCATCCAGGCGACGTTCGACTGCGAGCCGCCGAGTTCGTCACGGACGTAGTTGACGGTGTTGACGACGACGATCGAACCCGCCGCCGCGACCACGAGGTTGAGCGCCATGATGCCGCGCAGCCGCGGCGTCCCGAGGAAGGTCCGGATGCCCGCCGTGGCCTTGGCCCACGCCTTGGTGTGGGTGCTGGGGCGGGCGTCGGGGACGCGTGTCGCCAGGACGAGCACGGCGGAGAGGAGGAATCCGGCGGAGGTGCCGAGGAACAGCCGGTCGAAGCTCATGAACGCCAGGGCGACGGCTGCCAGTACGGGGCTGAGCAGGCTCTCCATGGTGGAGGCGACCTGGGAGGCGGACAGGGCACGCGTGTAGGCGGACTCGTCGGTGACGATGTCGGGGATGACGGCCTGGAACGTCGGGGTGAACGCCGCGGACGCGGACTGGAGCAGGCCGATCAGGACGTAGATGTGCCAGACCTCGGTGACCAGCGGCAGCGCGAGGACCACCGCGCCACGGACCACGTCGAGGAAAACCAGGAAGGTTCTTCGGGGGAGCCGGTCGACGTACGCGGCGGCCAGTGGGGCGATGACCACGTACATGACCATCTTGATCGTCAGGGCGGTGCCGAGGACCATTCCGGCGTCCGGGCCCGCGAGGTCGTAGGCCAGCAGTCCGAGGGCCACGGTGGTCAGCCCCGTACCGAAGAGGGCGATCACCTGGGCGCCGAACAGGAAGCGGTAGTCGCGGATGGCGAAGAGACGCATGGCGGGTTCCTTCTACGTTCAGGCGGCGGGGCACGGCCCCGGGGTGGCGGCCGTGTCCCGCGCGGACAGGCGGAGTTGTCGCTACGCACCGGTGTCGCTCTCCGGTGTGAGACCGGCGAGGAGGTTGAAGGCGCCGGTGAGGACGTTGAGCGCGACGACGCCGACGACGTCGGCCAACGCCCGGTCGCTGTACCCGTGTTCGCGCAGCGCGGCGACCTGTTCGTCGGTGATCGAGGTCGGCTCGCGGTAGATCCGGAGGGCGAGGGCGATGACCGCCGCGATCGCGGGATCGTCCGAGGTGCCCGCGCGGGCACGCGCGATCTCCTCCTCGTCCACCCCCATGGCGCGGGCGGCGCCGACGTGCGCCTCGAGGCACAGTCCGCAGCCCTGCTGGGCCTGTACGGCTATCGAGATCCGTTCGCTGGTCTTCCGGTCGAGCTTGGCTCGCCCCATGGCGCGGCTGAGCTGGAGGTAGCCGCCCAGTACGGCGGGCGAGTGAGCCATCGTGGAGACCATGTCGCCGATGTGGCCGTGGCGGGAGGCGAGGTCGGCGAGGAGGTCGCGCGAGGCGCCGACCGCCGTGTCGGGCGTGAGCCGGGTCAGGCGGGGCATGACGCTCCTTTCGTGTGGTGGCGCGGTCAGTGGTGTGCGTGGTGGGTGTGGCTGCTGTGGGCGTGGTGGTTGTGCTCGGGGGCGGCGTCCGAGTGGGGAGCAGGCGCGGTGGTCCGCACCGTGAACTCGGCCGTCCGTACGACGCCCTCGTGCTGGAAGTCCAGGTACAGGCGGTAGGTGCCTGCTGAGGGTGCGACCGCCATGAAGGCGATCTCGGGGCCGGGCGCGGTGGCGCCGTCACCGGGCGCGCCTTCCGGGTGGACGTGGAGGTAGCCCAGGTCACCGACCCGCAGGGCCACCAAGTGCCCGTACGCGGCCAGGTAGGGCTGCAGGTCGGTGACGGGGCGGCCGTCCCTGCTGACGGTGAGGGTCAGTTCGCTCGCCAGGCCCGGCAGGAGTTCGCCGTCGAGCGCGACGGTGTACGCGCCGATCCGCGCGACCTTCGTGGCCTCGGGGAGCGGTCGCGGGTCGTACGGACCGGCGACGGCGGCGTCGATCCCCAACGTCATCGTCCCGCCGTGGCCGACCGGGTGGATGTCGGCGAAGAATCTCCAGTCCCCTGGCTCCAGGGCCAGTTCGACGCTCCAGGTGCCCTTCTCGTCCATCACCGGGTGCACGTGCTGGAACCCGGCCGTGTCGCGCCGAACGGCTATGAAGTGCAGCTTCTTCTCGTGCTCGGCCGCGAACTCGGTCACTGCGAGCCCGTCGGGGCCGATCACCCGGAAGCTGACAGGGCGCACGCCCGCGGCGAGGAGCGTCGAGTCGAGTTCGAGGGTGTATCCGTGCTCGGAGACCGCCAGGCCACCCGGCTGGGCTCCGCCGTGGCTGTTGTGGTTGCTGTGGCCATCGTGGCTGCTGTGGTCCTTCATGACATCTCCCAGGGTGTGATGCGTGCGTCAGTGGCGTGGTCCCGGTCGGGGCCACGTCGATGACTGTATACCCCTGGGGGGTATCTGTGAAGTGGTGATCAGGGGGCACACATGACTGATCCTCCGGTCCCGATGCGGGGCCGGAGGATCAGGTCGTGCGGGGCTACACCTGCTCGTGCTCCCCGGCCAGCTCCCCACTGAGCATCCGCGACAGGTCCTCGGGCGTCGGGTGGTCGAAGACCGCCGTGACCGGCAGCTCGACCCCGGTCACCGCGCTCAGCTCGTTGCGCAGCTGGAGCGCCATGAACGACGAGAAGCCCATGTCCAGGAACTGTTCGTCCGCGCCGACGCTGTCCAGCGCGCCCCGGTCAAGGACGGTCGACGTCCGCTCCCGCACCAGGCGGAGCAGCAGCCGCTGGCGGTCGCCCGCGGGCGACTTGGCGAGCAGCAGCCGCAGCGACTCCGGTTCGAGGGGCAGCGCGGGCAGCGCGCCCCCGGCGTCGGTGTCGGCGCGGACGTCGGCACCGCCGCCCGGCCCTTCGAGCTGCCCGGCCGCCGCGGGCAGCCGTCGCAGCAGGGGTGCCAGGGCGGAGGCGCCGAGCCTCGGGGCGAGCCGTGCCCAGTCGGCGTCCACGGTGATCAGCGCGGGCGCGTCGTACGTCACGGCCCTGGCCAGCGCCGCGACCACCAGCGGCAGATGCACCGGACGCACCCCCGGCTGCTCCTGCTCGTCGGTGCCGCCGTCCGTCCAGGGACCGATCGTCACGGACTTCGCGGGCAGACCGGCCGCGCGGCGCCGCTCGGCGAGGGCGTCCAGGAACGCGCCCGCCGCGAGGTCCACGGCCCGGCCCGGCGCGCCGGGGGCCGCGGTCGCGGGGGAGAGCAGGAACAGCGCGGGCACCTGGCCCGACGCGTCCGGCAGCGAGGCCAGTTCGTGCAGGGCGACGGCGGTCGCGGTCGCCGCGCCCACCACGCGCTCCGCCTCTGCCGGTGCGAGCTCCGCCAGCAGTCGGTCGCCCGCCGTGCCGCGCGCGTGCACCACGGACGTCAGTGGACGGTCGGCGGGCAGCCGGTCGCGGAGCGCGGTGAGCGCCGCGACGTCCGTGAGGTCGCAGGTGGCCACGGTCACCTCGATGCCCAGGGCGAGGAGTTCGGCCTCGGCCTCCACGGTCAGGGCCTGCCCGGAGCCGCCGGGCGACCGCACGAGCAGGACGTGCCGCGCCCCGCTGCGGGCGAGCCGCAGCGCGACCGAGAGCCCGAGGTCACCAGAGGCGCCAGGACCGCGCGCGCCCTCCTCGCCCGCGTCCACGGTGACGAGCACCGTGCCGTCGCCGCGCGGGCGCGGCGCGGCCCGCTCCTCGCCGAGCGGCGCGTGCAGCAGGCGCCGGGCGTGGCTGCCGCTGGCGCGCACCGCGAGCTGGTTCTCGCCGCCGTGCCCGGCGAGGGCGGCGGCCACGCGGCCCGCCGCGCGCTCGTCGAGCAGGCCGGGGAAGTCGATCAGACCGCCCCACCGCTCGGGGTGTTCGAGCGCCACGGCCTGTCCGATGCCCCACAGCCGCGCCGCCGCCGGGTCGCCCGCGTCGTCGGAGGCGTCCACGGACACGGCGCCACGGGTGCCGATCCACAGCCTGGCCGACGGCAGGGCGTACGTGACGTCGCGGACCAGTTCCAGGGTAGGGCCGACGCCGGTCAGGAGGGACAGCACGCCGTCGATGCCCCCGGGCCCGGCCTGCTCCACCGCCCGGGTCACCGTGTCCGCCACGGTGACCCGCGCCCCCGCCCCGCGCACCGCGTCGGCGGCCCACGTCGCGAGCGCGTCGTCCGCCGTTCCTTCGGGGCCCGTGACGATCAGCCAATGCCCGCTCAGCGCGGGCCCGTTGGCGTCCGTGAGGCCCTCCCAGCCGGTGCGGTACCACCAGCCGCCGCTGCGCCGGTACGCCGAAAGGCGCGGCAGGATCGCACGGAGCGCCGGGTGGTCCTCCGCGTCCAGCGCGAGCGCGTCGGTCAGCGAGTCGAGGTCGGATTCCGTGATCGCCGTCCAGAACGCGTCGTCGGCGGTGGCGCCGGACCCAGGAGTCCCGCCCGCGGCCGGTGCCTCCTCGACCTCGTCGAGCCAGTGACGGCGTCGCTGGAACGGGTAGGTGGGCAGGTCGACATGGTCCGAGGGGGCGCCGTCCAGGACGGTCGGCCAGTCCACGGCCGTGCCGTACGTGTGCAACTGCGCCACGGCCGCGAGCAGGCTCGGGGCCTCCGCCCTGTCGCGGCGCAGCGCGGGCACGAACACGGCCCGTTCCCCGGCGGGTTCGGCGGGCAGGGCGGTCTGCGCGAGCGGGGTGAGCACCGCGTCGGGGCCCAGCTCCAGGAAGATCCCCGCGTTGTTCTCCCGCAGTGCGCGGACGCCGTCGCCGAAGCGGACGGTGCCGCGCGCGTGCCGCACCCAGTACTCGGGGTCGGTGAGCACGCCGGGCCCCGCGATCTCCCCGGTCAGGTCGGAGACCACGGTCAGCGTCGGCTCGTGGTATTCGACCGACTCGGCGACGCGGCGGAACTCGGGCAGCATCGGGTCCATCAGCTGCGAGTGGAACGCGTGGCTGACCCGCAGCCGCTTGGTCTTGACGCCCTGCTTGCGCAGCAGGGTGGCGGCGCGGCGCAGTTCATCGGCGTCACCGGAGAGGACCGAGGCGTCGGGCCCGTTGACCGCGCCGACGGCGATCCCCTCGAACTTCTCCACGAGGTCGAGCAGCGCCTCCTCGGACGCCTGGACCGCCAGCATCGAGCCGCCCGGGGGGAGTTCGCGCATCAGCCGGCCGCGAGCCGTGATCAGCCGGGCGGTGTCGGCGAGCGAGAAGACCCCGGCCACGTGCGCGGCGGCGATCCCGCCGACCGAGTGCCCGATGAGCTGCCCGGGGCGGATGCCCCACTGTTCCACGAGCCGGTACAGGGAGACCTCGACGGCGAAGAGCGCGGGCTGCGTCCAGTCGGTGCGGTCGAGGAGCTCGGCCTCGGGGCTGCCGGGCGCCGCGAACAGCACGTCGCGCAGCGGCCGTTCGAGGTGCGGGTCGAGGGCCGCGCACGTCTCGTCGAGCGCCCGCGCGAACGCGGGCAGCTCCTCGTACAACTCACGCCCCATGCCGGGGCGTTGGGAGCCCTGGCCGGTGAACAGGACGGCGGGCCTCGCCGCGTCGCCGGGGCGGCGGACGCCTCGTACGACGTCGGGTGCGCTCTCCCCGGCGGCGAGCCGGGTCAGGGCGGCGCGCAGCGCGTCGGTGTCGCGGCCGACGACCGCGGCGCGGTGGTCGAAGGCGGTGCGCCCGGTGGCGAGCGCGCGGGCCACGGCCGCCGGGTGCGGATCGGGGCAGGCGTCGGCGCCGGTCCGCGCGGTGCCTTCGAGGAGGCGTGCCGCCTGGGCGCGCACCGCTTCGGCCGAGCGGCCCGAGAGGAGCCAGGGCAGCACGGCGGGCGCATCGGTTCCCTCGCCGCTCTGTTCGGCGGCCGCCTTGGGCGCGGGCGCCTCCTCCACGATGACGTGCGCGTTGGTGCCGCTGATCCCGAAGGAGGACACGGCGGCGCGGCGCGGCCGCTCGCCGTCGCGCTGCCAGGGCCTGGCAGCGGACAGGAGCTTGACGTTCCCCGCCGACCAGTCGACGTGGGGTGACGGCTGCTCGGAGTACAGGCTGCGCGGCAGGACGCCGTTGCGCATGGCCATCACCATCTTGATGATGCCGCCCACTCCCGCGGCCGCCTGGGTGTGCCCGATGTTCGACTTGAGGGAGCCCAGCCAGGCGGGCCGGTCCGCGGGGCGCCCGGGACCGTAGGTGGCGAGCAGGGCGCGCGCCTCGATCGGGTCGCCGAGCGTGGTGCCCGTGCCGTGGCCCTCGATGGCGTCGATCCGGTCGGCGGTGAGACCGCTGTCGGCGAGCGCCTGGCCGATCACCCGTTCCTGGGACGGGCCGTTGGGCGCGGTGAGGCCGTTGCTCGCGCCGTCCTGGTTGACGGCGGAACCGCGGACGACGGCGAGGACGGGATGGCCGAGCCGCTGCGCGTCCGAGAGCCGTTCGACGAGCAGGACGCCCGCGCCCTCGCTCCAGCCCGCCCCGTCGGCGGACGCCGAGAACGCCTTGCAGCGCCCGTCGGACGCGAGCCCGCGCTGGCGGCTGAACTCGACGAACACGCCCGGCGTCGACATCACGCTGACCCCGCCCACGAGCGCCAGCGAGCACTCGCCCGCGCGCAGCGCACGGATCGCCAGGTGCAGCGCGGTCAGGGACGAGGAGCAGGCGGTGTCGACGGAGACGGCGGGACCTTCCAGGCCCAGGGTGTACGAGATGCGGCCGGACGCCACACTGCCCGCGCTGCCGCTGCCGATGTACCCCTCGTAGCCGTCGGGGACGGGCCGCAGGCGGCTCGCGTAGTCGTTGTACATGACGCCCATGAACACACCGGTGCCGGTGCCGCGCAGGGTGGCGGGGTCGATCCCGGCCCGCTCGACCGCCTCCCAGGAGGTCTCCAGGAGCAGCCGCTGCTGCGGGTCGGTGGCCGCCGCCTCACGCGGGCTGAGGCCGAAGAAGGAGGCGTCGAAGTCGGCGGCGTCGTGCAGGAATCCGCCCTGCCGGGTGTACGTGGTGCCGACCGCGTCGGGATCGGGGTCGTACAGCTTCTCCACGTCCCAGCCGCGGTCGGTGGGGAAGGGGCCTATCGCGTCGGTGCCGTTCGCGACGAGGTCCCACAGCTCCTCGGGGCTGCGCACCCCGCCGGGGAAGCGGCAGGCCATGCCGGTGATCGCGATCGGCTCCCGGCCCCGCTCCTGCACCTCGCCGAGCCTGCGGCGGGTCTCGTGCAGATCGACCGTCACCCGCTGCAGATAGGCGACGAGCTTGGCCTCGTTGTCGGTGTCGGCCGTGGTGGCCCTGCCTGCGGTGTTGCCCGTCACGGGCGCTCAACTCCTTTGCCGGGGCGGGCGGCGAGCAGCCTGCTGAGAAGCCCGGTCACCGCCCCGCTGTGTTCCCTGGTGAAGAAATGGCCGCCGGGCATCTCGTGCACCCGGCAGCCTGCGGTGGTGTAGCGGGCCCACGCGGCGGCCCCCTCCGGGGTGAGGAGGGGGTCGCGGGAGCCGGTGAGCACGTGGATCGGGCAGGGCAGCGGCACGCTGTCGCGCGCCAGGCCGGCGGAGTCGCCGCCGAGCAGCAGATCGGCGCGGAGCAGCGCCGCGGCCTTCGCCAGCCACTGCGGATAGCGCAGGACGAGGTCGGGCACCCCGCCGACCTCGATCATCCACTGGACGAGTTCCGTGTCCGACGCGCCCCGCACCGCCGCCACCGGCCGCTCCAGGTGCGGGGCGGACATCGCGCCCACCGCGAGCAGCTCCGGTGTCCGCGCGCCCCTGCGGTGCCTGTGGTCGGCGAGTGCGTGCGCGATCAGACCGCCCATGCTGTGCCCGTAGAAGGCGTGCGGCAGGTCGAGCAGCGGGCCGAGCCCGGCGTCGAGACCGGCGACGAGCTCGGCCGCGTCGCGGTGTGCGGGGTGGTCGGACAGGTGCTCGCGCCCCGGCAGCTGCACGGGCACGACCGCGACGTCGTCGGCGTGGAACGCCCGCTGCCAGCCCGCGAAGAGGGACGCGGCCCCGCCCGCGTGGTGGAAGCAGAGCAGCCGGATCCGGGCCGAGCCCGGGTCCGGCTGTCGCGGCAGCAGGTACGCGGTGCCTTCGGGGGCGTATCCCGCGCGGGCGGTCATGCCGCCGCCGTCACCACGCGGTAGATGTCCGCCAGGCTCCCCGACTCGAGCACCTCGGGCAGGGAGACCCTGCGGCCCGTCTCGCGTTCGAGCGCGGTGAGCAGCACGAGCAGTTGGAGGGAGTCCCAGCCGGGCAGTTGGTCGAAGCCGGTGGCCGCGTCGTCGGTGGTGACCGGCAGCCCGGTCTCGTCCCCCACAAGATCGACGAACTCGTCAATGGTCATCACGGTCGGTTCCCTTCGGGGTCCTCGATGGACGGGGCGTCGGATCGGGTGATTGCTCGGGTGAGCCGGACGTGCGCGGGCGGTCCGGCGATCTCGGCCAGGTCGTGGCGGAAGAGGAGCACGTCCTCGGAGGCGTCCGCGGAAGCACCCTCGGCGTCGTCTCCGGCCCGCGCCACGAAGCCGTTGCGCGGGTAGAAGTCGCGGACCTTGCGGTTCTTGGCGGAGGCCCGGTACTCGGCGACGACCTCCCGCGCGCCGTGGTCACGGGCGTGTTCGAGCACCGCGCTCAGGCAGGTCTGCTCGATGCCACGGGAGAACACCCGGCAGCTGAGCAGGAAGTTGTCGATGCGCCACACGGGCCCGTCGGCGGCGACGAGGACCGCCCCGACCACGCCGTTGTCACCGAACCTGTCGCTGGAGCGGATGGTGAGCACATGGGCGTCGGGGGAGTCCGCGAGCGCCTCGACGTCGCCCTGCTGGAGCCGCCGCGTGGTGAGGTTGAACTGGTTGGTGCGCAGGGTGATCTGGGAGACCCTGGCCAGGTCGGCCGGGCGCGCGGCGGCCAGCTCGACGCTGACCTCCAGCTCGCGCAGATAGTCCTCCAGCGAGGAGAAGCTGTCCAGGAAGTCCTTGCGGACCAGCTCCTCGCGGTAGCGCTCGGGGCGCTTGAGGTCGTCCGTGGTGACGTCGGGGACCGCGAACCAGTCGTCCGCGAGGACGCGCTCCACGTGCAGGGCGGGGTCGTCGTCCAGGTGCAGGACGGTGACCTCGGGCAGCTCCCTGCGCACCAGACCGCATTCGTACGCGCTGTCGTCGGCGAACACGAAGCTGTCGATGCCCAGGTTGAGATCGGCGGCGAGCGCGCGCAGGTTCTCGTGCTTGGGCGCCCAGTTGGCGACGACGCGCACGAAGTCGTCCTCGCGCAGCGTCATGTCGGGGTGCTCGCGCAGGACCTGCGTCACGGGCTCGATGTCGTTCTTGCTGACCGCGGCGAGCAGCACGCCCTGCGCGGCGAGCTGCTTGGCCGTCCGTTGCAGGGCGCGGAACGCCTCGCCCCGGTAGCTGCCCGCGACCTCGATGCCCTCGATCCCGTCGTCGCCGAGGATCCCGCCCCAGGTGGTGTTGTCCAGGTCGAGGACGAGGGCCTTCTTGGCCCGGCCCGTCAACCCGCGCGCCAGATGGGCCAGTTCGCGTGCGTAGCGTGCGGTGATCTCGGGGGAGAACTGGGTCTTGGCGTAGGTGCCGAGGCGCGCGTCGCGCAGCGGGAGCCCGGTGGAGAGCAGCGGCTCCAGGTCCAGGACCGCGAGCGAGGGCTGGTCGGCGGCCAGGCGCAGCAGGCGCGCGTTGGCCTCGCGCCACACGGCGCCGAGCAGCGCGCGGTCGCGGTGCCCGACGAGTTCGGCGGCCCGCTCGCGCGGCAGCGGCAGGGTGTTGAGCACCAGCGTGCCGCGCCCGACGGAGGCGAAGGTCGCGGCGAGCTTGGCGAGCAGTTCGACCTTGCCCGCGAAGACGCGTTCGACGTCGTCGGGACGCCACTGGACGGGCACCTCGTCGAAGACGACGCTGGCGTCGAGGGCGCAGACCACCAGGTCGGCTCCGGCCGCGTACAGCTCGCTGCCGGGGTCGGAGAGGTCGAAGACGTAGGAGTTGAAGTCGGCGACGTGCGGCCGCAACAGGAGCCCGTGCCGGGCGAGTTCGGCCGTCATGGGCGCGACGAGCCCGGACACGACGCTGTTGCCGGTCACGGCCACGGACACCACGGGCGTGCCCGGGTGCTCGCGCAGCACGTCGTCCGGGTCGGTACGGGCCAGCAGCTGCCCCGCGCGGCGCAGCCCGGCATCACCCGCCTCGGCGAGCAAGGCGCGCACCCGCGGGTACGCGGCGGCGACGCGGCCCTGCCGGTGCAGCTCGGACAGTTCCTCGGACATGCGGGTCAGAGCCTTTCGAGGGCGTAGCCGGAGGTGATCCACTTGCTGGACTCGATCGCGATGCCGATGGCCCGGTCGCCGGGCCCCATCTCGGCCACCGCGCGCTCCAGTTGGAGGTAGGGCAGGCCGTTGCCGGTGTTGCCGGTGTCGGCGACGCAGCTGATCTCGCGCAGGGGCAGGTCGCCGAGCCGTTCCATGATCGTCCGGGTCATCTTCCCGGAGAGCTGGGGCGGCAGCAGATGGGTGAGGTCGGCGCGGTCCCAGTCCAGTTCGTCCAGGAGCTCGTCGAGGATCTCGGCGGCCATCTCGGGCACGTGCTCCTCGATGGCCTTGTAGTCCTCCACCGCGAACGGCCTGCCGTCCTGGTCGGTGGCGCCGAACCATTCGAGGGCCTGCCCCGGGGCCCGCCCCAGACCGGTGAACCGGCTGACGGGGGAGCGCAGCAGGGTCGCGCCGGGCGTCGGCTCGGTGCTGAGCACGACCGCGCCCGCGCCGTCCCCGAACAGCACCATGTTCACCAGCTCGCCCGGCGGCAGCGCGTTGAGGTCGGTCTTGGGGTCGAAGAACCGTGCGCAGAGGTCGCCGCCGATGACGAGCGCCGTGCGGTGGCCGCCCGCGAGCAGCAGCAGCCGCCCGAGCTCGATGGCCTGCACGGCGCCCGAGCAGCCCGACTGCACCTGATAGGTGGGGATGTTGTTGATGCCGAGCCGGTCCGCGACGATGTTCGCCGTGGTCGGCATGAGCTGGTCGGGCGTCGCGGTGTTGAGCACCACCACGTCGATGTCGATGGGGTCGAGCCCGGCCCGCTCGAGGGCCTGGCGCGCCGCGCTCTCGCCGAGATCGGCCAGCGAGTGGCTGACCTGCCCGGACTCCAGGTCGACGGCGAGGTGCCGGGTGCGGGTGCCGACGAACGCGTCGATCCACTGCTCCCAGATGTCGCCCATGCCGAAGTGCCCGGCCAGCGTCGCGTTGTCCACCGGAGGACCGGGGAGCGCGGTGCCGACCGAGAGGATGTGTATGTCTGCGACGTCCATCCTGTCGCCTCTCTCAGGGGTGGTGTACGGGGGAGGTGGTCATGCCGACGCGGGGTCGGCGAGCATCTTGATCAGGGACTCGACGGTCCACTGCATGGTCTGCTCGACGTGCGCGGGCGAGGCGTGGACGTCGTCGAACTCGTTGAGGCTCAGCCCGCGCACGTGCTTCTTCAGCGCGTCGACGTCACCGGCGGGGATGATCTCGTCGCGCAGGCTCGCGGTGTAGGCGACCGGGATCTCCAGGCCGGACAGCTCCGCGTCGGTCAGCGCCCAGGCGCGCAGCACCTCGTGCAGCCGCCCGGGCGCGGCGCCGGTCAGCCGGACGAGGGTGTCCACCGTGATCCGGGGCAACTGCCCCTGCCACGCGGCGTCCGTGAAGAAGTCGCTGACGGGCGCGCCGGTCGTGACGATGCCGCGCAGCCGTTCGTCCCGGGTCGCGGCGCGCAGCGCCAGGTGCCCGCTGAAGCTGTTGGCCACGGCGTACGTCCGGGAGACGTCGGCCCGGTCGGCGACCGCGTCGAGCAGGGCGGGCAGCATCCGCCAGCCGTCCACGTCGTACGGCAGCGTGTTCCCGCCCACGCCGGGCAGTTCGGTCACCACCATGGCCATGCCGAGCAGTTCGGCCTGGAGCAGGATCGGCGCCCACTGCTCCTTGGTGCTCACGATGCCGCCCATCACGACGAGCAGCGGCTTGCTCGCCGCGGTGTCGAGACCGCTGGCCCACGCCGTGAACTCGCCGCCCGCCAGGGCGACATGGACCGGCTCGACATCCTTCTGCGACTGCCGCCACCGCTCGAAGACGGCGAGCCGAGCCGCCTCGGCGTCCTGGCGCGCGGGCCCGTCCACGAAGGGGAACCTGGCCATGTTGTGGCAGAGGAACGCGAGCAGCAGCTGACTGTCGTCGCCTTGCAGCCGCTCGGCGGCCGCCGACCACTCGTGCGCCCAGGAGCCCGGCCCCCGACCGTCGTGACTCACCCGCTCCAGAACGCCCTCGTACAGCTCCTGCGGCAGGTTCTGGGCCTTGGCGTGGACGGTGATGAACTGCTTGAGTTCCGCGATGTCGTTCATGATCCTTCTCCCCCTGTGGGCTTGTAGCCCTCGAGCCCGTCCTTGATCTCGCCGAGCACGTCCGCGGCCTCCGCACCGTCGATCACGCGGTGGTCGAAGGTGAGGCTGAGGCGCATGACGGGGGCGACGACCACCGCGCCGTCCCGCACCACGGGCCGATCGGCGATGCGCCCCACGCCGAGCGTCACGGTGGTGCCGCCGACCGAGTGGAATCCGTCCACGGGCCGGTGGCCGAGCGAGGACACCGAGAAGGTGCCGAGCCGCTCCGCCCGTGCCGAGAGCGGGCCCACCGTGCGCCGGAAGAGCCGCCCGCCGAGCCAGCGCGGCACCTTGTGCAGCGCGCGCACCCCGGCGAACTCGGGCATCGTGTCGGCGTCCGCGTCCCGGTAGTGGTTCACCTGACGCTGGATCTCGTCCAGGTCGGCGCGTTCGAGGCCGGGGAAGACCGTGGAGAGCACCACGCGCCGCCCGGCCAGCGTCGCGTCGAGCGCGAGCTTGCCGTTGACCGACGCGTACTCGGCGACCCTCGGCCGGAACCGGCCGTGCAGGGCCGCGTTCGCGTGCGGATGCTCCTTGAGCACCCGCGCGGCGGTGTGCAGCACGTAGGTCACCACGGAGTAGCGCCCCGCCTCGGTGGCCGTGGCCGCGCGGTGCGCGAGCACCCCGTCCATCTCGACGTCGGTGTCCAGGTGGACGGGCGAGAACGACCGGATGCCGGCCAGGAAGTAGAGCGTGTGCAGGCGCTCCCGCGCCGGTGGGGACGGACGGACGTTCGGAGTGTTCACGGAGAGGATTCCTCCCAGGCTCCCGTGGCGGCGGGCGCCTCTGGCCCGGGCCGGTCTCCAGGAGTCTGGGGAGGATCTCTAAAGCTGACCTAAGTGAGTGCTTAGCGCCCGGGGACCGGTGGCTCGGCGCCCCCGACCCGGCCGGACCCCTGTGAGCCAGGCCACAGGCGCTCACTCACCTGGCCGACGATCAGGCGTGGCACACTGGCCTCGTACCAGAAGCAGCGCACTCCGGGGTCGGTGTAATTCCGAACCGGCGGTTACAGTCCGCGACCCGATCGCCTCCAGCGACCGGTTGACCAGGTGAAATTCCTGGACCGACGGTGAAAGTCCGGATGGGAGGCAGTGCGCGGCGGGCGGGCATCCGTGCACGCCGTCGTAGTGGCTCGTTCCTGGCTTTCCCAGGGACGGTTCTCGGGATTTCCCGGGGACAGGTGTCATTCCGGCGCAGGCGTCGCTCCCGGTGTGCTCGTCCGTACGTTCTGTCGTCATCGACAGGCCCCGGAGTCCGTGCCCGAAGAGGCAGGAGGACCCGGTGGCCACCGCCGTAACCGAAGCAGCCGCCTTGCGGCGCGCGCTCGCGCTCGCAGCGCTCGGTATCGGAACCACGAGCCCCAATCCGGTCGTCGGCTGCGTCGTCCTCGACGCCGCGGGCGAGACCGTCGGCGAGGGCTGGCACCAGCGCGCGGGCGGCCCGCACGCCGAGGTGCACGCCCTGCGCGCGGCCGGTGAGCGGGCCCGCGGCGGCACCGCCCTCGTCACTCTCGAACCCTGCAACCACACCGGCCGCACGGGCCCCTGCGCGCAGGCCCTCATCGACGCCGGGATCGCCCGCGTCGTGTTCGCGGTCGGCGACCCCAACCCCACCGCGACCGGCGGCGCGCACACCCTGCGCGCGGCGGGGATCGACGTGGAGCAGGGCCTCCTGGAGGCCGAGGCCGCCGAGGGGAACGCCGCCTGGCTGACCTCCGTGCGGCTCGGCCGCCCCCACGTCACCTGGAAGTACGCCGCCACCCTCGACGGCCGCAGCGCCGCGGCCGACGGCACGAGCCGCTGGATCACCTCCGCCGAGTCCCGCGCCGACGTCCACCGGCTGCGCGCCGAGTGCGACGCGGTCGTGGTCGGCTCGGGCACCCAGCGCGCCGACGACCCGCACCTCGCCGTACGCGGCATCGAGGGCGCGACCCAGCCGCTGCGCGTCGTCCTCGACACGAACGGCACCGCCGTCACGCCCGGCGCCCGCGTCCTGGACGACGCGGCGCCGACACTGATCGCCGTCGCCGATGACGTCACCCCCGCGTACGAAGCCGTGGCGTACGAAGCCGTGGAGACCGTCCGACTGCCGCGCGCGGAGGGCGGGTTGGACATCCCGGCCCTCCTCGACGTGCTGCACGCGCGCGGGGTGCGCTCCGTGCTCCTGGAAGGCGGCCCGACGCTCGCCGGTGCCTTCGTCGCCGCGGGCGCCGTCGACCGCGTCATCGGCTATCTCGCCCCCGTCCTGCTCGGCGCGGGCACCGCCGCCCTGACCGGCGGCGGAATCACCACCCTCACCGAAGCGTTGCGGCTCGACATGAGCGAGACCGTGCGCATCGGCCCCGACCTGCGCATCACCGCGACCCTCGTAGCGAAGGAGCACTGACGTGTTCACCGGAATCGTCGAAGAGCTGGGCGAGATCACCGCCGTCGAGAACCTCCCCGACGCCTCCCGCTTCCGTCTGCGCGGCCCCGTGGTGACCGAGGGGGCGAAACACGGCGACTCCATCGCCGTCAACGGCGTCTGTCTGACCGTCGTGGAGCACGAGGGCGACGAGTTCACCGCCGACGTGATGGCCGAGACCCTGAACCGCTCCAGCCTCGGCGCGCTCACCGTCGGCTCCCGCGTCAACCTGGAGCGCCCCACCTCGGTCGGCGCGCGCCTGGGCGGCCACATCGTGCAGGGCCACGTCGACGGCACCGGCGAGATCGTCGAGCGCAAGCCGTCCGAGAACTGGGAGATCGTCAAGGTCTCGCTCCCCGCCGACCTCTCCCGCTACGTCGTGGAGAAGGGCTCCATCACGGTCGACGGCGTCAGCCTCACCGTGGTCGACGCGGGCCCCGACCACTTCACCATCAGCCTGATCCCCACGACCCTCGCGCTGACCACGCTCGGCATCAAGCAGCCCGGCGACCCGGTCAACCTCGAGGTCGACATCATCGCCAAGTACGTGGAGCGCCTCCTCGGCGACCGCGCCCAGGTCCCGGAACGGGAGACCACCCAGTGAACTGGCTCAACTCCGAAGCCTTCACGGCCTTCGACCAGCACATCCTGTGGTCCGACATGATCGGTAACACCGTCGGCCTCGTCGCCCTCGCGCTCGGCTGGCGGCGCTCGATCTGGACCTGGCCCGCCCAGTTCCTCTCCGGCGTCATCCTCGTCGCCGCGTACGCCTCCGCGCAGCTCTCCGGCGGCGTCGGCAAGCAGCTCCTCGTCATCGGCGTCGCGCTGTGGGGCTGGCGGCAGTGGACGCGCGGCAGGCAGCAGGCGCAGGACGGCTCCATCGCCATCCGCTTCGCCACCTGGAAGGAGCGGGGCGTCCTGCTCGCGGGCACCGCGGTCGGCACGCTCGCCGTCGGCGCCCTGTTCAGCGCCGTCCCCGACCTGTCCTGGAACCCCTGGCCGGACGCCTACATCTTCGTCGGCACGCTCGCCGCGATGGTCGCCCAGGCCCGCGGGCTCGTCGAATTCTGGTTCGCCTGGCTGCTCGTCGACGTGGTCGGCGTGCCGCTCGCCTTCAGCAGCGGCCTGGCCTTCTCCGGCCTGGTCTACGTCGTCTACCTCGCCCTCGTCCTGTGGGGCATGCGCGACTGGTGGCTGCGCTCCCGCGCGGCGGCCTCTCAGCCCGTCATGGAAGGAGCCCCGGCATGAGTGTGGCACCGGTCTGGTACAGCACGGACAACGCCGAAGACCTCTCCCTCGACCCCGTCGAGCAGGCCGTCCGCGACATCGCGGCGGGCCGACCCGTCGTGGTCGTCGACGACGAGGACCGCGAGAACGAGGGCGACCTCGTCATCGCCGCGGAGAAGGCGACCCCCGAGATCGTCGCCTTCATGATGAGCGAGTGCCGGGGCCTGATCTGCGCGCCCATGGAGGCCGACGAGCTCGACCGGCTCCGCCTGCCGCAGATGGTCGAGCACAACACCGAGTCGATGAGCACGGCCTTCACCGTCTCCGTCGACGCCTCGGCGGCCCACGGCGTCAGCACCGGTATCTCCGCCGCCGACCGCGCCACCACGCTCCGCCTCCTGGCGGGCGGCGAGGCCGCGGCGGACGACTTCGTGCGCCCGGGGCACATCTTCCCGCTGCGTGCCAGGCCCGGCGGCGTGCTCGTGCGCAACGGCCACACCGAGGCCGCCGTCGACCTCGCCAGGCTCGCCGGTCTTCGCCCCGCCGGGGCCATCGTGGAGATCGCGGGCGAGGACGGGAAGATGCTGCGCCTTCCCGAGCTGGTCCCCTTCGCCCGCAAGCACGGCCTGACGATCATCTCCATCGAGGACCTGATCGCCTACCGCCGCTCCTCGGAGCCGACCGTCCGCCGCGAGGCCGAGGTCCGTCTCCCCACCGCCTTCGGCGACTTCACGGCGTACGGCTACCGCTCCACCGTCGACGGCGTCGAGCACGTCGCCCTCGTGCACGGCGACATCGGCGAGGGCGACGACGTCCTGGCCCGGCTGCACTCCGAGTGCCTCACCGGCGACATCTTCCACTCGCTGCGCTGCGACTGCGGCCCGCAGCTGGAGGCGTCCATGCGGCGCGTCACCGAGGAGGGCCGCGGCGTCGTCGTCTATCTGCGCGGCCACGAGGGGCGCGGCATCGGCCTGCTCTCCAAGCTGCGCGCCTACGAGCTCCAGGAGCGCGGCAGCGACACCCTGGACGCCAACCTGGAGCTCGGCCTGCCCGCCGACTCCAGGGACTACGGCGCGGGCGCCCGGATCCTCGACGACCTCGGCGTACGCAGCGTCCGGCTGATGACCAACAACCCCGACAAGACCGCCGCGGTCCTGCGGCACGGCCTGAAGGTCACCGGGCGCGAGCCCATGCCCGTCAAGGCCGGTGAGCACAACCTGCGCTACCTGCGCACCAAGCGGGACCGCATGGGTCACGACCTGCCGTGGCTGGACACCCCCGGTGCCTCGGCCTGCGGAAACCAGTAACAACTCCCTACGAGAGCGACCAGGAGAAGCGCGTGAGCGGCAAGGGTGCACCCGAACTGAGCGTGAAGAACTGCGGCGACCTGCGGGTCGCGGTGATCGCCGCGCAGTGGCACGAGAAGGTCATGGACGGCCTGGTGGACGGCGCCCTGCGCGCCCTGCACGAGCTCGGCATCAGCGAGCCGACGGTCCTGCGCGTGCCGGGCAGCTTCGAGCTGCCGGTCGTCGCCAAGGTCCTCGCGGGACGCGGCTACGACGCGATCGTCGCGCTCGGCGTCGTCATCCGCGGCGGCACACCGCACTTCGAGTACGTGTGCCAGGGCGTCACCCAGGGCCTCACCCAGGTCTCCGTGGACACCGGAGTGCCGATCGGCTTCGGCGTGCTGACCTGCGACACCGAGGAGCAGGCCCTGGACCGCGCGGGCATCGAGGGATCCCGCGAGGACAAGGGGCACGAAGCGGTCACCGCGGCCGTGGCCACCGCGACCACGCTGCGCACCGTCTCCGAACCCTGGCGCTGAGCGGCGCCGGTCAGCCGCGTAGAGTGAACGGCATCATGTCCAAGAAGACTTTCGAGGAGCTCTTCGCCGAGCTCCAGCACAAGGCCGTCAACGGCGACCCCGCGACCTCCCGCACCGCCGAGCTGGTCGACAAGGGCGTCCATGCCATCGGCAAGAAGGTCGTCGAGGAGGCCGCCGAAGTGTGGATGGCCGCCGAGCACGAGGGCAAGGAAGCCGCCGCCGAGGAGATCTCGCAGCTCCTCTACCACATCCAGGTGATGATGATCGCCCGCGGCATCTCCCTCGACGACGTGTACGCCCACCTCTGAGCCCCGCACCACCGGCTCGCCCAACTCACCCATCACGCAAAGGAATCCGACCTCATGCTGCGCATCGCCGTCCCCAACAAGGGTTCACTGTCCGGACCTGCGTCGGCGATGCTCCATGAGGCCGGATACCAGCAGCGCAAGGAGTCCAAGGAACTCGTCCTGGTCGACCCGGACAACGAGGTCGAGTTCTTCTACCTGCGCCCCAAGGACATCGCGATCTACGTGTCGGCGGGCAAGCTCGACATCGGCATCACCGGACAGGACCTCCTGATCGACTCCGGCGCCGACGCCGAGGTCATCCTGCCGCTCGGCTTCGCCCGCTCCACCTTCCGCTTCGCCGCCAAGCCCGGCACCGCGAACGGCATCGAGGACCTGGCGGGCAAGACCGTCGCCACCTCGTACGAGGGAATCGTCGCCAAGCACCTCGCGAACAGCGGGATCGACGCCTCCGTCGTCCACCTGGACGGCGCCGTCGAGACCGCCATCGAGCTGGGCGTCGCCCAGGTCATCGCGGACGTCGTGGAGACCGGCACCTCGCTGCGGAACGCGGGCCTGGAGGTGTTCGGCGAGCCGATCATGAAGTCCGAGGCGGTCGTCATCCGGGGCGCGGGCGCCGACGCGGACGACCCCAAGGTGCAGCAGTTCCTGCGCCGCCTCCAGGGCGTCCTGGTCGCCAGGTCGTACGTGATGATGGACTACGACTGCCGCGCCGAGCACCTGGAGCAGGCCGTCGCCCTCACCCCGGGCCTGGAGTCGCCGACCATCTCCCCGCTGCACAACGAGGGCTGGGTGGCCGTCCGCTCCATGGTGCCCGCCAAGGAGGCCCAGCGGATCATGGACGACCTGTACGCCATCGGCGCGCGGGCCATCCTGACCACCGCCATCCACGCCTGCCGCCTCTGACCCGGCAGGAGACCCCCGCCATGACTGACGCTTCCGCCCCGCCCGCCCTGCCCGTCACCTTCCGGCCGACGCGGACCCGGGCCGTCCTGCTCACCGCGGGCGCCGCGATGTTCGTGGTCCTCACGGTCGTCGCCTTCCTGCTGCCCACCCTCAGCCCGGGGGAGCGGACCAGCTTCGTCTTCACCGGCGCGCTGCTCTGCGGCGTGCTCGTGCTGCTCAGCAGGCCCAAGGTGGTCGCCGACGACTCCGGCGTCACCGTCGTCAACATCGCCACCAGCCGACGCCTGGCCTGGGCCGAGATCGTGCAGGTCAACCTCCGCCCGGGCGACCCCTGGGTGTTCCTGAACCTCAGCGACGGCACCAGCCTGCCCGCCCTCGGCATCCAGCCCGGCATCGCCAGGCAGCAGGCCATCGGCGACGCCCGCGCCCTGCGCGCCCTCGTCGACGCCCGGGCGCCTCGCGGGGACTGACGCCGCGCGCCCGGTCTTGATTAATCTGGTGGCGGGGCACGCATGGTGTGCCGCCCCGCCCCTGCCGGGCCCGCCAGGACCCCAGGGGCTCCTGCTACCCGAGGAGTGACTCCCTCCGGCGATGGACGGATCGTCCTGTAGTACCTGCGCCGCCCCCTCCCGACATACCGGGACCGGCACGACCGGGGAGGCGGCGGCATGACAGTCCCCTTGCTGCTCCTCGGGGCGGCATTCCTGCTGATTCTCGCCAACGGCTTCTTCGTGGCGGCCGAGTTCGGCCTCGTCACCGTGGAACGGCCCGACGCGGAGAAGGCCGCGGCCGACGGCGACCGTCGGGCCCGTACGGTCGTCGGTGCCCTCAAGGAGCTGTCCTTCCAGCTCTCCGGCACCCAACTCGGCATCACCATCACCTCGCTCGTCGTCGGCATGCTCGCCGAACCGGCCCTCGCACGCCTGCTCGCGGGACCGTTCACGGCGATCGGCGTCCCCCGGGGCGCGGTCGGCGGGGTCGCCGTGGTGGTCGGCATGCTCCTCGCCTCCGCCGTGCAGATGGTGATCGGCGAGCTGGTGCCCAAGAACTGGGCGGTGTCCAGGCCGTTGCAGGTCGCGCGGTTCGTCGCGGGCCCGCAGCACGCCTTCTCGCGGCTCTTCCGACCGGTGATCGCCCTGCTCAACGCGGTGGCCAACCGTCTCGTACGCGCCCTGGGCGTCGAGCCCGCCGAGGAGCTGGCGTCCGCCCGCACCCCCGGTGAACTCGTCTCCCTGGCGCGGCACTCGGCGCAGGCCGGCGCCCTGGAGCAGGACACCGCCGACCTCTTCGTCCGCACCCTCTCGCTCGCCGAACTGACCGCGCAGCACGTCATGACGCCGCGCGTGAAGGTCAGCGCCCTCCAGTCGTCGGCGACCGCCGAGGACGTGGTGAACCTGACCAGGGCCACCGGCCTGTCCCGCTTCCCCGTCTACCGCGAGCGGATCGACGAGATCGTCGGCATGGTGCACCTCAAGGACGCCCTCGCGGTCTCCGCCCACGAGCGCCTCAGGACGCCCGTGAGCCGCATCGCGCAGTCCCCGCTGCTCGTCCCCCAGACGCTGCCCGTGCAGCCCCTGCTCGGGCGGCTGCGCAACGAACAGCCCATCGCGGTCGTCGTCGACGAGTACGGCGGCACGGCGGGCGTCGTCACCCTGGAGGACATCGTCGAGGAACTCGTCGGCGAGGTCCGCGACGAGCACGACCTGCACGACGCGCCCGAGCTCAGCCCCGCGCCGCCCGAGGACGGCGGGGCCGCCTGGGACGCCGACGGCAGCTGCCGCGTCGACACGCTGCGGCGCGTCGGGCTCGACGTGCCCGAAGGTCCCTACGAGACGGTGGCCGGACTCGTCGCCGATCTGCTCGGCCGCATCCCCGCCCCCGGCGACCGCGCCGAACTCCCGGGCCTGCGGCTCGCGGTGCGCCAGGTGGGGCACTACCGCGCCGAGCGCGTCAGGATCGTCGCCACCTCGCACACCCCGGCCCGCACGTCCGTCGCGGAGGCGGTCCGATGAGCCTGCTGCAACTCCTGTTCGCCGTCCTGCTCGTGCTTGCCAACGGCTTCTTCGTGGGCGCCGAGTTCGCGCTCGTCTCCGTACGCCGCAGCCA
The DNA here is from genome assembly GCF_002556545.1 of Streptomyces formicae. Taxonomy (NCBI): domain Bacteria; kingdom Bacillati; phylum Actinomycetota; class Actinomycetes; order Kitasatosporales; family Streptomycetaceae; genus Streptomyces; species Streptomyces formicae. The sequence goes on along the minus strand of NZ_CP022685.1, from coordinate 1,462,453 downwards.
GATCGAGCCGCTGGATTCCAAGCGGGCCCGCCAGGTCCTCTACGGCCTCGAACACCTGCCGCAGATGATGGCGGCCGCCCAGTTCGGCATCACCGTCTGCTCGTTGACGCTCGGCGCGGTCGCCGAGCCGACCGTCGCGCATCTCCTGGAGCCGCTCTTCGAGGCGGTCCACCTGCCCGACGGCATGATCCACCCGCTCGGCTACGTGATCGCGCTCGCCGTCGTCGTCTTCCTCCACCTCGTCATCGGCGAGATGGTCCCGAAGAACCTCGCGATGGCGGCGCCGGAGAAGACCGCGCTCTGGTTCAGCCCGGGGCTCGTCGCCTTCGCGCGTCTGTGCCGTCCGGTGACGGTGGCGCTCGGCGCCTGCGCCAAGGTCGTCCTCAAGGTCTTCGGGGTGGAGCCCAAGGACGAGGTCGAGGCGGTCTTCACCAGCGAGCAGCTGAACCGCCTCGTCGAGGACTCGGGCCAGGCGGGCCTGCTCGACCCCGAGGAGCAGGAGCGCCTCGAGGACGCCCTCGAACTGGGCTCGCGCCCGGTGACGGACGTCCTGCTCGACGGCGCTTCCCTGATCACCGTGGGCCCCTCGGTCACCCCGGGCCAGGTCGTCGAACTCACGGGGCGTACCGGCTACTCGCGCTTCCCGGTCCGCGCGGAGAACGGCGCCTTCATGGGCTACCTCCACGTGAAGGACGTCCTCGACCTGGAGGAGACGGACCGGGCCGTGCCGCAGCAGGTGTGGCGCCCGATGACGACCCTGCGGGCCGAACTCCCGCTGGACGACGCCCTGACCGTGATGCGCCGCGCCGCGACGCATCTCGCGCAGGTCGCCGACGGCGCGGGCAAGGTGCTCGGCCTGGTCGCCCTGGAGGACGTCCTGGAACTCCTGGTCGGCGAGGTCCGCGACCCCGCGCACCGGGTCGCGGTGCCCCGCACGGCGCAGGAGCGACGGGCCACCGGGGCCCGGGAGGCACGCGGCGGCGCCCTCGTGGGCTGAACCGGCTGGAGCGTGCCCTCAGAACCCGTCCGTCCTCAGATGCCGGACGGGTTCTGCGGTCCCCGCCCCGAGAGCACCTCTCCGTACGCCTGCATCAGGTCCGGCAGGCGCAGCGTCGACAGGTCGTCGCGGTCGGGGGCGCCCGGATAGCCGGACAGGCGCAGGTCGCGGTAGGCGCAGCTCTTCTCGTACAGCGTGCGCAGGAAGCGGCCGTTGCCGAGCTCGTCGATCCACGCCTGGTCGACGACGTGCCCGCTGATGGACCGCAGCTCTTCGAGTGCCTCCTCGTCCCACACGTCTCCGTTGTCGGCCGCCAGCACCTCGCCGATGGAGGTGAGTTCCAAGGGGCGGTACGAGGGGAAGTCCACGCGGGTCGTGAAGCGCGAGGAGAGTCCGGGGTTGGCGGCGAGCAGCCGGTCCATGCCCTCGGGGTAACCGGCCAGGATCACCACGAGGTGGTCGCGGTTGTCCTCGGCGCGTTTGAGGAGGACCTGGAGGGCCTCGTCGCCGTACGCGTCGCCCTTGCCGTAGCCCGAGTTGGACAGGGAGTACGCCTCGTCGACGAAGAGGACGCCGCCGATCGCCGAGTCGATCAGCTCGTTGGCCTTCACCGCGGTCTGGCCCAGGTACTCGCCGACCAGATCGGCGCGCTGCGCCTCCACCAGGTGGTCGCCGCCGAGCAGTCCGAGCGCGTAGAAGACCCGGCCGAGGATGCGGGCCACGGTGGTCTTGCCGGTGCCCGAGGGTCCTGAGAAGACGAAGTGTCGTTTCGGCGGCTGGACGGGCAGGCCCTGCGCCGCCCGCAGCCGTGCCATGTTCAACTGCGCGGAGAGCGCCTTGACCTGGCGTTTGACCGGTTCGAGGCCGACCATGCGCTCCAGCTCGGCGAGCGCGGCCTCCAGGAGCGCGGGGTCGGTGGGCCCCGGTGGCAGCTGGGGCGTGCCCGCCTTGATCGGGATGACCGCCTTCTCGCGGACCGCGTCGGTACCCGAAGGCCCGGGAGGCCCGCCGCCCGGCGGCGGTTCGGGGTCGGTGACCTTCAGGTCCCGGCCCTCGGCGCCGAACAGCGGCTCGATGCCCTCGGGCCCTTCGAGCAGGTCGGGTCCCGCCCCCGCCAGGCTGATCGCGGCGGCCAGGTCGGCCGCCTCGTCGTACCCGTCGCCCTCGGCGATCGCCGCGAGCCGCGCGGAGGTGTCCATGAAGGCGGGGTCGACGCGGTGCACCGCGCGGTACAGCGGCAGGGCCGCAGCCGAGCGTCCGGTGCCCTCGTGCGCGCGGGCCAGCCAGTAGCGCAGCTCCTTGCGCTGCGGCTGCTCGCTGCGGCAGCGCATCAGGGCGGCCGACAGGAGCGGATCCGCCTGGCCGTACATCTCCAGGCGTACCCGGGCCATGCCGCCGAAGAGACCGGCCTCGATGCCCAGCATCGGATCGTCGATCAGCGAGTCGGTGTGGCGCACCAACTGGTCCCAGTCCTTGACCAGGTAGGACCGGCAGGCGTGCAGGAAGCGCACCTGCGGATCCGCGTCGACCGGCGGCAGTCCGGCGAGCGCCCGGTCGAGCTCGGGCACGTGGCGTCCGTCCAGCCAGTGCGAGGCGTGCGCGAGCAGCAGGTCGCGGGTGCTCTCCAGGACGGGCTGGACCCACCAGCCCAGCCAGTACCAGGAATTGAGGGTCCGCGTGTGCCGGGCGCGCTGCTCCCCGAAGCGTTCCCTGTGCTGGAACATCCGAAGGAGCGCCGTCGTCGTGTCGATGCGCAGCGCGTGCAGCCCGAGCCAGCCGTCGGCCATCCCGGGATCCATCCGCACCGCCGTGCGGAACTCCTCCTCCGCCTGCGGATAGGCGCCCATCGTGTAGGCGTCGACGCCCCTCAGCCAGGCGAGGTCGGCCGGGGCGGGTGAGCCCACCGCGTCGAAGTCCATCACGTCCCCCACAAACCGTGCCCCCGTTTGCGTACCGCCGGGCGGTGCCCGTCGGCCACTTCGCTGAACCACCGTGCTGCGGACGGGAGTTGACTCGGCGCGCAGAGCATCAGCCGTCCGAAAGGCGCACCGAGATGCATCGTACCTGCGGGGGAGCGGTCGGCCGTAGGGTGCCGCACCGCGAGATCGGGCGCGCGGGGCCGCCGGGGAGCGGGCCCGATGGTGACCCAGTGTGAGCGAACGGCCGCTCGGGGCAGCCGGAAATCGGGCCCGAAAGGCAGAACGAAGCCCCCGATCACGGGGGAACAACCGGGGGCTTCGCGTCTGCGGGCGGTCCCGTAGGACCGCACATTCAGAACGTAAGTCCTGTAAGGCCCCTGGGTCAAGCAGAGTTGGGGCACTCGCTGAAACTGGCCGGAGCAAGTGGAAGCGCTTTTCCGGAGGTTCAGCGGACCGCCGATGGTTCTTAACTCAGTGTGACGACTTGGGTCCCGACTGGCGTCTCATTGGGGCCCTGGAGCAACTCGTATCCCTCGGGACTCTGTCGTACCAAAAGGTGAGCGAACGGCCGTGAAGGGTCCTCGGTGAAGTGCCGGAGTTCCGCGGGCTCCCATCCGTCCCAGAAGTCACTTTGGACCTGTCCGTCCCGATGGCGTCCCCGCGCCCATGCCTCCTCCTGCGGCACGTCCATCCACAACAGCTGGGCGAGGAAGGGGCGCAGCGCCGCGCGGCCCGCGCCGACCCCCTCGACGATCACCACGGGCGCGGGCGGCAGCTCCCGGTCGGCGGGCCCGAAACGGCGCTCGGTCCAGTCGTAGACCGCGTAATGCGCCGTCTCGCCGCGCGCCAGCGGATCCAGGACGGTGCGGCGCAGTCGCTCGGTCCAGGCGAACAGGGCGTCGTGGCTCGCGATGTCGTCGAGACGCAGCACGGGCGCCCCGCCGAGCGCCTCGGCGAGCCGGCGCGCGAAGGTCGACTTCCCCGAGCCCGCGTGCCCGTCCACGGCGACGAGCCGGACGGGGCCGCAGGAGGGCGGCAGCCCCCGCAGGGCCTCGGCGAGGCGGGGGAGCGCGGTGCGCGGGTGCGGACGCGAGTGTGGGTCCGGGTGCCTGGTCATCATCGGCAAGCGTACGACCGCGGAAGGATGTGTTCCGCGCGCCGCCGCAGGTCATGCCATTGGTAGAGGCCAATAATGATGCGCGCGGCAGTGCCCGAAGCGCTGGCAGAAGTCGGCGGGGACCGGCCATAGTTGGCCCACTTCCGTGCACCTGACCCGACCTTCCGGCGTCCGGCCGGAGACCACGTCGACTGGGGGTCCCTTCATGGACCGAGCAGACCGAGCAGACCGAGCTGGCAGAACCGACAGAACTGACCGGGCCGGCAGAACTGACCGAGCAGACCGAGCAGACGACATGTCCCGCAGAACCGTGCTCGCCACGGCCGCCGCGGTGGCCGCCATCGCGGCCACAGCGAGCCCCGCCCTCGGCGCCACGGGGCCCGCCGCCCGCCCGCCGCGCGCGGCCCGTCTCGTGGACAACCACTTCTGGACCTCGTACGAGGACTGGCGCACCGGCACCGCCGAGGGCACCGCCGTGGTCGCGGGGAGCCGCCCCGGGCTGCGCATCGCCAAGGCCGCGGGACGCACCGACTACACCGATCCGCACACCGGCACGACCGCCACCTGGGAGTACGCCCGGTGGACCTCGCCGACCCACCGCTCCACCGTGCCCGCGACGGAGGCCATCGCCTCCTGGAACGCGCGCACCCCGGCGGGCACCTGGCTCCAGGTCGAGCTGCGCGGCACCTACTCCGACAAGACCGAGACCCCTTGGTACGTCATGGGGCGCTGGACCGCGGGCGACGACATCGCGGTCGACATCCGGCGGACCTCGGTCGACGACCAGACCGACGGGAAGTCCACCGTCTGGACGGACACGCTCTCCCTGGACGACACGACGGCGGCCCTGCGGATCGTCTCCTACCGGCTGCGCCTGACGCTGTACCGCAAGCCCGGCGACACCGCGACGCCCACGGTCTGGCGGCTCGGCGCCATGGCCTCTGCGGTCCCCGACCGCTTCACGGTCCCGGCGTCCACGCCGGGCCTGGCCAAGGAACTGAAGGTTCCGCGCTACTCGCAGGAGATCCACGCCGGGCAGTACCCCGAGTACGACAACGGGGGCGAGGCGTGGTGCAGCCCCACCTCCTCGCAGATGATCATCGAGTACTGGGGCCGCAAACCCACCCCCGAAGACCTCGCCTGGGTCGACCCGACCTACGCCGACCCGCAGGTGTGCCACGCGGCCCGCTTCACCTTCGACTACCAGTACGAGGGCTGTGGCAACTGGCCGTTCAACGCCGCGTACGCCGCGACGTACAAGGACCTCCAGGGCGTCGTGACGCGCCTCGCGTCCCTCACGGAGCTGGAGTCGCTGATCGCCGCGGGCATCCCGGCCATAACGTCCCAGTCCTTCCGCAAGGAGGAACTGACCGGCGCGGGCTACGGCACGGCGGGCCACCTGATGACGGTCATCGGCTTCACCGCGGGCGGCGACGTGATCGCCAACGACCCCGCCTCACCGTCCGATCCGGCGGTGCGCCGCGTCTACAAGAGGCGTGAGTGGGAGAACATCTGGCTGCGCACCAAGCGCTACAACGCCTCGGGGAAGGTGGTCTCGGGCACGGGCGGGGTCTGTTACCTCTACTTCCCGACGAAGCTCTCCTCGGCCCAGCGCAAGGCGCTCGCGGCGGTCGGTATCCGCTGACGGGGCGCAGGAGGAAGCCCTCTCCCATCGCGGGGAGAGGGCTTCCTCCCTGTCCGCCCTGTCGGCTGAAGAGATCCGTGAAGAATTCCGCGACGGCAGACATAGATTGCCGGGAGTCCACGCGTCCTTGTGGTCGTCAGAAACGGGAGGGGCCATGAACCCGCAGGACCACGAGAGATTCCGGGACTTCGTCGACGCCCGGTGGAGCGCCTTGCTCCGCCTGGCGAACCTGCTCACGGGCGGCGATCGCCACGAAGCCGAGGACCTTGTGCAGATCGCTCTGCTGAAGGCGCTGGGGCGCTGGCGGCACATCGAGGACCCGGAAGGCTATGTGCGCAAGGTGATGTACCGGCACCAGATCAGCCGCTGGCGGCTGCGCAGACCGCACCGCGAGCCCACGTTCGCCACGCCGCCCGAGCGCCTCGGCGTCGCCGACGGCACGTCCGCAGCGGATCTGCGGATCACCGTCAGCGGGGCGCTGGCCAGGCTGACGCCGCGACAGCGCACCGTGCTCGTGCTGCGCTACTTCGAGGACCTGTCCGAGACGGAGGTCGCGGCCGCGCTCGGCTGCTCGGTGGGCACCGTACGCAGCACCACCCACCGCTCCCTGGCCCGGCTGCGCACCCTCGCGCCGGAGCTGGGCCTCCCCGGCCAGAACGCCACCACCGCCCCGCACGCCATGTCCCTGAAGGGAGCCCGCACATGAACCCCGAGCAGCTCGACGACACGATCAGGGACGTCCTGCACGCCTGGACCCCCGAGAACCCCGCGGCCCCCGCGGGCATCGCCGAGCGTCTGGTGGGCCGTCGCCGACGGCGCAACGCCGTCCGCGCGACGGGCACCGTGCTCGGCCTCGCGGGCATCACCCTGGGCGCCGCCCTCACCACCGGCGCACTCGGCGACGACGGGACGTCGCGACCGGCCGCGGGGGTGAGCAAGCAGAGCAAGCTGCTCTGGCGGACCACGCTGCCCGCGCCGTCCTGGGACGCCTGCGCGATCGGGATCGATCCGCGTGACGTGTACTGCAGGGGCGAGAAGTACGACGCCATCGGGGTGAACGGTCGTACCGGAAAGGTCGACTGGCGGCGGAAGGCCGAGGACGGCCACAGCGGCAGCACCCCGGCGGGCACGTTTCCCGGTGCCCGGGACGGGGTGGTGTACACCTACGCCGATCACGACCCGGGGGCGTCCAGGGCGGGCACCGACCTCGTCGCCCTCGACGCCGGGACGCGGCGGGTGCTGTGGAAGCACGAGCTGGCCGACGACAGCAGGGGCGGCACCTCCGCCGTCCTGTTCGACGGCGGTGTCCTCGCCAACGCGCCCACCTTCAAGCGCGTCGCCGCGCTGGACGGCAGGACGGGCCGGACGCTGTGGACGTACACCCGGAAGCAGGCCGACTGCGACCGGGCCGTCATCGGCGGCGTCCCGTACATGACGTGCTCCCCGGACAGCGAGAAGGCGCCGCAGCGGAGCGCCGTCATCCGCCTCGACCCGAAGACGGGCAGGCCGGAGACGGTGGCGTCCGTCAAGGGCCCCACCATGAAGATCGGTACGGACGGGGACGCCGTGCTGCTGGCGGGCCCGGCCGACGGCAAGCCGCTCACCGGCGAGCCGGGCCCCGCCACCCTGATCCGCGTCGACACCGGCTCCGGCAAGGTGACGCGCCACCGGATGGACCGCCTGGCCATGGGCACGGTCGCGGACGGCCGCATCCTGGGCATCGACAGGGACGGCAACGCCGTCGCGTACTCCGCGGACAACGGCGAGCGGCTGTGGTCGAGCGCCACGGGTCTCACGCTCCGCGAGGACCCGCGCGACGCCACGATGCGAGAGCTGGCCTCGGCGGCCGCGGTGGACCTCACGAGCCGGGTGGCGTACTTCCTCGACCCGTCGGGCCACCTGGTGGGCCTCGACCTGGACAGCGGCGACGTGCGCTGGCGCGGCAAGGTCCCGCTGCCGAAGACCCCGATGCGGCCCGGGATCGCGCCCGAACTCATGAGCGAGGACAAGAGCCTCGTCGGCCAGGTCGGCGGCGAACTCTTCAGGATCGAACCCCGACTGTCCCACGGGGGCTGACACCCGCCGGGACGACGTGAGCGGGCGAGCTCCGGCGGGGGAACCCGGAGCTCGCCCGGTCGTCCGAAAAGCGCAGCCGGGGCGGCCGGAAAGCGCACCGGGGGCAGCCGGAAAGCGCAGCCGACGCGCCCCCGCGCCGCCTCCGTCGTAGCGTTGCCGCCATGTGCTGGAGCGCTACCGCCGATCTCGTCGCGGGCGCGGGCATCGCCGCGGTGGGGGTCGCCTCGGCGACCCTGGCGGCCCGCCGCCCCCGTGACCTGCCGCTGGCCGCGCTGCCCGTCCTGCTGGGGGTCCACCAGATCATCGAGGCCGCGGTCTGGCACCACGACGGCGGCACCGGGCCCGCCACGCTCGCCTGGGCCGTCATCGCGCTGCCGCTGCTCGCGCTGTGGGTACCGGCGGCCGTGCTGTGCGCCGCGCCGCCGGGGGCCCGCCGCCGGTTGGCCGTCCCTCTCGTGGTGGGGTGCGCGACCGCCGCCGCGCTCGCGCACGCGCTGGCGACCCGCACCGTGACCGCCGAGATCCGCGGGCACACGGTCGGCTACTCCCTGGGGCTGCCCCGGGCGGAGCTGGTCGTCGCTGGCTACCTCTTCGCCACCATCGGCTCCCTGGTCCTCTCCGGTGACCGCGGCCTCGCCCTGTTCGGCGTCCTGGTCGCCGTCGGGGCCGCGGTCTCCTTCGTGCTGTGGCGCCAGGAGTACATCTCGACGTGGTGCGCGACCGCCGCCGTGTCCTCGGTGGTCCTGCTGCTGTGGGTCGCGCGGCGTCGCCCGCCCGCCCCGCGACGAGCGGGCGGCCCTCTCACACCGTGACGCCGCCCCGCGTCACGTGGCCGGGTCCACCACCCAGTCCGGATGCCCCGGCATCGGCGGCGTCTTCGCGCCGTACAGCCACGGCCGCAGGAACCCTTCGAGGTCCTGGCCCGCGACCTTCGACGCCAGGTCGATGAAGTCCTGGGTGCCCGCCGTGCGGCCCTTGAAGCCGCTGACCCAGGCGCGTTCGATCTTCTGGAACGTGGCGTCGCCGACCTGCTCGCGCAGGGCGTACAGGACCAGCGCGGAACCGTCGTACCGCATGCGCTTGAAGAGGTTCGGCTCGGTCGGCTCGGCGGGAGCGCCGTAGTCGCGGCGCCACTGGTCGTGGGCCTTGTACGCGGCCTTCATGAGGGCCTCGAAGTTCTCGCCGCCGTGCTGTTCGGAGTACAGCCGGTCGTAGAAGCGGGCGTGCCCCTCGCTCACCCACAGGTCGGACCAGCTCTTGAGCGCCACGCTGTCGCCGAACCACTGGTGGGTCAGCTCGTGCACCATGTTCCGCTCGGCGTCGACCTTGGTGCCGAGCAGGTCCGCCTTGGGGACGAGCGACAGCGTCTGCGTCTCCAGGGCGACACCGAGGTCGGTGTCGCCGACGAGGATGCCGTAGCGGTCGAAGGGATAGGGACCGAGCCGCTCCTGGAGCCACTGCAGATGGTCCGGGGTGAGACTTCGGTACGCGGCCGTCGGCTCGACCAGCGCGTCGGGAACGACGTCGCGCAGCGGCAGACCGCCGGGCCCCTCGCTCTCGACCACCGTGAACTTGCCGACGGCGAGCTGCACCAGCTGGGTGGAGAGCGGCTGTTCGGAGTCGTACGTCCAGCGGACGCGGCCGTCGGGACGCTCGGTGCGCGAGACGAGCCTGCCGTTGGCGACGGCCGTGCGGTCGCCCGGGGTGGTGATCCGGAAGGTGATCGGCGCGCGCTGGCTCGGGTGGTCGCTGCCGGGGAAGATCAGCCGGGCGCCGTTGGGCTGCGGATAGACCACGGTGCCGTCGGGCGTGGGGATCCAGCCGTAGTCCTCGATCGCGTCGTCGCGGTGCCGGGTCTGCGTCGGGTCGGCGGTGTAGGCGACCTTGACGGTGAAGGAGCTGCCCTTGGCCAGCGGGGACTTGGGGGTGACGGTCAGCTCGTCGCCGGAGCGCGACGTCGTGGCGGGGGCGCCGTTCACCGTCACGGAGTGCAGGGTGTTGCCGCCGAAGTCGAGGTTGAAGCGGGAGAGCGCCTGGGTGGCGTGCGCCTTGATCGTCGTCGTGGCCCCGAAGGGGGTCTTCGGCGCCTGCCAGTCGAAGTCCAGGTAGTAGCGGTCGATCGCGTAGCCGCCGTTCCCGTCGAGCGGGAACATCGGGTCGCCGAGTCCCGGCGCCCCGGGCGAGGGCTTCTGGACGGTGGCGGGCGCGGCCTGCGAGACCGGTGCGGTGAAGGCGGCCACCGCGGTGAGGGCGGCCGCGAGGGCGAGCCCCGCTCTGCGGCGGGGTGTCCGGTTCGTGCTCATCGGGAACCTCTCGGTCGGATGCTGCGCGTACGTGCGACGAGCCCTGCTCGTGTCACGACTTAGACGCACGGCACTCCGGCCGGGTTGTGGGTGACCAAGGTCTCTCCCACAAACGGGTGTCCTGCTGGCAAGGTGGAGGGGTCCCAGTGGGGGGAAGCCACTGTCAGACGCACTGCCAGACGAACGTCAGCGAGTAGACATGACCGCGACCTCTGCCACCGCCGTCCACGCCAAGGCCCGCACCGGCGGCCCCGGGGAAGACGGGCCGAATTACCTGGAGCACCTCGCGGGCTGGACCCTCGTCGTCGTCCTGGCGATGCTCGTCACGCAGACCGGTCTGCTCTGAGCCCGTCCACGTGGCCGTCGTCGTCGAGGCCCGCGCGCCAGTGCCGCCCCGGCACGCCCACCAGGCCGTACAGCCAGCGCACCGGCGAGCGCCCGTGCAGCAGCGTCACCCCCGCGAGCACCGCGAAGAGCGGCAGGCCGAGCCAGCCGCCGAGCAGCCGGACCAGACCGCTCGCCAGGAGCGCGCCGACGAACGGCAGCCCGTAGACCCCGGCCGCCGCGATGGCGATGCCGAGGAACCTCGGTACTTTCCGGTCCTCGTCGGCGCCGGGCAGTGACCAGCCCTCCATCAGCCAGCCGATCTCGGTCATCAGCATCGTGCCGATGACGGCGGCGCCGAAGAGCAGCAGCGCGAGGAACGTGCCGGACGTCAAGAAGCCCAGGACGTGATTGACGACGCTGTCCTTGGGCCACTCGGCGAAGTCCTTCGCGCCGGGGGAGAGGAAGCGCTCGTAGCCGCTGCCGTCCCAGCCGTGGATCAGCGTGCCGAAGAGCAGGAAGTACCCGCCCACGCACTGCAGGTACGCCCAGTACCCCGCCCCCACGAGCACCAGCGCCTGCGCCACCAGGAACCCGGTGATCGCGGCGACGGGGATGCCGCCCGCGTAGAAGAGCACGAACCCCGCCCACACGCCCTCGTGCCCCGACGCGACGTGCATGGTCGCCCACGCGGGGTTCTGCCAGAGCAGGAAGAGGCCCGTCGGCACCATCAGGACGGCGGCGAACAGCGCGGTGAGCGCGAGGTACGGATTGGCGGCCCTGCTGCGCGTGCGCGGCCCCTCGCCCGCGTTGATCCGCTCCCACACCTGGAGCTGGCGCCCCGCCGAGAGGGCGAACGTCGCGCCGATCGCGTACGCCCAGAAGAGCGCCGCCTGGATCTGGATCATGCCGAGCCCCTCATGCCGAGCCCCTCATGCCGAAGCCTTCAGGGTCAGACCACCCGCCACGATCAAGTCCGACGTCACCAGGGCCTGTTCGGCGCTGACGTCCGTCATGAAGACGAACGGCGGCACGATGGGCGGCACCGGCAGCTTGTCGGGCGTGAAGGTCAGGCAGAGGATGCCTTCGAGGCACCCCTTGAACTTGGTGAGGTACAGCGTGACCTCGCCGCTCAGCTCCAACGTGTCGGCGCCCAGGGTGAGTTCGTCCTTGCCGTCGCGCGTCGTGAGCCGGTAGTCGGTGAGCGAGGCGGCCTTCATCCGCAGCACCATGACCTTCAAGGGACCGTCCGCGGTCGGGATCTCGCGCACGCCCGCGAGGAGGAAGCCCTGCGGCGCGAAGAGCGTCGTGGTCACGATCGGCGGCACTCGCGGCGCCACGATCTCCGCGCCGGACGGCGGCGCGGCCTTCGCCGGGTTCCCGTTCATGATCCCGGCGACGATCAGCACGGGGAGGAGCACGGCAAGGGTCCGCGTGCCCTGCCCGTCCCGCACCTTGGGCCGGTCCGGATCCTCCTCGGTGCCCTCGGGCACGGGGCTCCAGCCGAACCCCATGGCGCTGCCCGCGATGCCGAGGAGCATGCCGATCAGGAAGCCGCCGAGATTGGTGGCGGCGAACGAAAGCACCGACAGGATCAGGGCGTTGACGCTCACGTAGTGATGGGTGTGCGGCAGCAGCCACAGGAAGAGCCCGGCCACGACGAGCGCGATCCCGATGCCGAGCGCCGCGATCCCGCCGAGTCCGAGGCTGACCAGGACGGTCAGCGGCGACAGCGGGACGAGCAGGAGTTCGGCGCCGCCCAGGATCAGCAGCAGGCCGCCCCAGAACGGCCGGGTGCGCCGCCAGCCGCGCAGCACCCGGCGCTGTTCGGGCCACGGCAGGCGCCGGTCGAGCCAGCCGCCGCCGTCCCGCCGGAACGGCCTGACCCCGGCTCTGCCGCCACCGGTCAGAAGCACTTCTTGCCGCCGATGCTGACATCGACCCTCATGCCCTTGAGCCGGAAGTTCCCGCCGGTCGCGGACCAGGCGTGCGACTTCACCCCGGCGACCTCGATGTCCCCGGCCTGCAGCCCGAACTTGCCGCGCTCGCCCTTGACTCCGGGCACCTCGTCGAGCGTGGAGGCGTCCCGGCCGATCTGCGCGGTGCCGAAGCGGGCGTCGCCCACCAGGTCCTCGCCGTCGATGACGAGGTTGCTCGCGGTGACCTTGCCCGCGTCGCCGCCCGCGGTCAGCTTGAACACCACGGTGCCCACGGGCGTCTTGACCTCGGCCGCCTGGCAGATGTCGGAGAGCGTGGCGTCGCCGATCCCGAGGAGCGCCACCGGGTGCCCCTTGCCGTCGACGTCCCGGTCGGTCTGTACGTAGGAGGACAGGCCCTGGCTGGTCAGCTTGCCCGACGACACCTGGAAACTCGTCCCGGAGACGGCGAAGGACGCGGCGAGCGCGCCCTCGGCCATCACATTGGCCATGACCCCGACGGCCAGCACGGCGGGCAGCGCCACCACGGCCGTCTTCTTCCAGTTGGTTCTGCCCTCGCGTAACGCGTTGCGTGCTGCGCTCACTGTCTTCCTCCCGTACGTCGTGCTGGGTGCGTAAGCGTGCGTAAGGGGAGTGCGTGAAGCGCCGTCGGGAGCCGAACCGGCAGGTGGCACGGTTCTGCCATACTGCGGACATCCCGAGGCAGTTGGAGACTAGGGCCGAAATTGAATAATAGTCAACAGCGCGGCACCGACCGCTCCGCGGCACGCCGAGCCGAACTCATCGCCATCGGCCGGAAGTTGTTCGCCGACACGTCCTACGACGCCCTGTCGATGGACGACATCGCGAAGCAGGCGGGCGTCGCCAAAGGGCTGATCTACTACTACTTCAAGTCCAAGCGCGGCTACTACCTCGCGATCATCGAGGACTCCGTCGCCGACCTCGTCGCGCGCGCCGGACGCCACGACGACCTGCCGCCCGTGGACCGCGTGCACCGCACCATCGACGGCTATCTGCGCTACGCCGAGCACCACCAGGCCGCGTACCGCACGATCATCAGCGGGGGCGTCGGCTTCGACGCCGAGGTGCACGCCATACGGGACGGGGTGCGCGAGGCCATGATCGGCACGATCGCCGAAGGGGCGTACGGCCGCAAGGACATACCGCGATTGGCGCGTACCGCGCTGCTCGGCTGGCTGTGCAGCGTCGAGGGCGTCGCGCTCGACTGGATCGGCCACCGGGGCCTGCCGCGCGAGACGGTCTGCGACCTCCTGGTGCGGACCCTCGGGGACACGCTGCGCGTGATCGAGGACTTCGAGCCGTCGTACCCGGCACCGGCCCGCCCCTGAGGCAGGGCCGTTGCCGGCGGCGTACGACGAAGGGGCGGGAGCCGCCGACCGGCTCCCGCCCCGACGCCAGTACGTGATGCGTCAGTTGATGGCCTTGATCAGCTCACCGTTGGACGTGTCGCCGCTGAGCTCCCAGAAGAACGTGCCGCCGAGTCCCTGCTGGTTCTTGTAGTCCATCTTCCCCGCGATGGTCGCCGGGGTGTCGTAGCTCCACCAGTTGTTCCCGCAGTGCGCGTACGCGGTCCCGCCGACCGTGCCGTTGGCCGGGCACTTGGTCTTCAGTTCCTTGTAGTCGTCGATGCCCTGCTCGTACTTGCCCGCGGCCGGGCCCGTGGCGGTGCCGCCGGGCTCCTTCTGCGTGACGCCCGTCCAGCCGCGTCCGTAGAAGCCGATGCCGAGCAGCAGCTTCTCGGAGGGAACGCCGAGCCCCTTCAGCTTCTTGATGGTCGCCTCGGAGTTCCAGGACTCCTTGGGGATGCCGCTGTAGGAGGTGAGCGGCGAGTGCGGGGCGGTCGGGCCCTTCGCGTCCCAGGCGCCGAAGTAGTCGTACGTCATGGGGTTGTACCAGTCGACGTACTGCGCGGCGCCCGCGTAGTCGGCGGCGTCGATCTTGCCGCCGGTCTCCGCGTCCGCCGGGATCGCCGCGGTCACGAGGTTGTTCGCGCCGAACTTCGCACGCACCGCGGACATCAGGCTCTTGTACGCCTCGCGCCCGCTGGTGTCACACGTCAGACCGCAGGCGTTGGGGTACTCCCAGTCGATGTCGATCCCGTCGAAGACATCGGCCCACTTGGAGTTCTCGACCAGGTCGTAGCAGGACTGGGCGAACGCCGCGGGGTTCTTGGCGGCCTCGGTGAAACCGCCCGACCAGGTCCAACCGCCGAAGGACCAGAGGACCTTGAGGTCGGGGTGCTTCTTCTTCAGCTTGCGCAGCTGGTTGAAGTTGCCGCGCAGCTCCTGGTCCCAGGTGTCGGCGACGCCGTCCACGGACTGGTCGGCGGTGTACGCCTTGTCGGTGGCCGCGTAGGCGTCGCCCATCGTGCACTTGCCGCCCTGGACGTTGCCGAAGGCGTAGTTGATGTGCGTGAGCTTGTCGGCCGAGCCGGAGGTGTCGACGTTCTTGACGTGGTAGTTCCGGTCGTAGACGCCCCATTCGGTGAAGTAGCCGACGACCTTGGAACCGGCGGCCGCCTTCGTGGGGGCGCCCTGGTCCTGGTCGGCTGCGGCGCTGCCCGCACCGGCGAGCAGGCCCGCGCCGAGGGCGGCGCAACAGGCGGTGGCGATGAGCGCCCGGAAGGAGGCGCGGGGGGTGTGCGGTCTGAGCATCGTGTCTCCTTGTGGGGGGAAACAGGGAGGGGGGAAGTGGTGCTGTGGACCTGTGTGTCGCGTCGGTGTCGCGTCCGCGCCGCGTCTTGGCATGAACGCGTTAAGACGTTCCGGGGAACAGTAGGAGGACTAGACCAGTGCGTCAATGGTTCGTACCAATCCCGCGGTCATCGTCGATCTTCGGCTATCTTTCGAGTAAGCGGTCGTTAACTAGTGACGGGGTGCCGTCGATCGGGCATACTCAACGCGCCAGAGCCGCTGGTCAGCCGCTTCCGCGACCCGGGAGATGGCCTGGGCCCTGCATCGTTTCCCGGCGGCGCCGCCTCACCCACAGCGGAGCCTGCCGCAGCCCCACAGGGAGGAGAGCGTCATGCCCGACCACGCCCCGCAGCCGGTGGATCGTCAGCTGCCCACGGATGAGGCCAGGGATCTGCTCTCGCTCGTCCGGGACATCGTCCAGCGCGAGATCGCTCCGCGGGCCGCGGAGGAAGAGGAGGCCGGGCGCTTCCCGCGCGAGGTCTTCACCCTGCTGTCCGAATCGGGCCTGCTCGGACTGCCGTACGCCGCCGAATTCGGCGGTGGCGACCAGCCGTACGAGGTCTACCTCCAGGTGCTCGAAGAGCTCGCTGCCGCCCGCCTGACCGTCGGCCTCGGTGTCAGCGTGCACTCCCTGTCCTGCCACGCGCTCGCCGGGTACGGCACCAAGGAGCAGCAGACCGAGCACCTGGCCGACATGCTCGGCGGCGGCCTCCTCGGCGCCTACTGCCTCTCCGAGCCCGCGTCGGGGTCCGACGCCGCGTCCCTGCGCACCAAGGCCGTCCGCGAGGGTGACGACTGGGTCATCACCGGCACCAAGGCGTGGATCACCCACGGCGGCGTCGCCGACTTCTACACCGTCCTCGCCCGCACCGGCGGCGAGGGCGCCAAGGGCGTCACGGCCTTCCTGGTGCCGGGCGACGCCGATGGCCTGAACGCGGCGGTGCCCGAGAAGAAGATGGGCATGAAGGGCTCGCCCACCGCGCAGATCAACTTCGACGGCGTGCGCGTCCCCGGCTCCCGCCGCATCGGCGAGGAGGGCCAGGGCTTCGCCATCGCGCTCTCCGCGCTCGACTCGGGGCGGCTCGGCATCGCGGCCTGCGCGATCGGGGTGGCCCAGGCGGCGCTGGACGAGGCGGTGTCGTACGCCACGGAACGACGGCAGTTCGGCCGGCCGATCGCGGACTTCCAGGGCCTTCGCTTCATGCTCGCGGACATGGCGACGCAGATCGAGGCGGGCCGGGCGCTGTACCTGGCCGCGGCCAGGCTGCGCGACGCGGGCAGGCCGTTCTCCAAGCAGGCGGCCATGGCGAAGCTCCTGTGCACGGACGCGGCGATGAAGGTGACGACGGACGCCGTACAGGTGCTCGGGGGCTACGGCTACACCGCGGACTTCCCCGTGGAGCGCTTCATGCGCGAGGCCAAGGTGCTGCAGATCGTCGAGGGCACCAATCAGATCCAGCGCATGGTCATCGCCCGTCACCTCGCGGGTCCCGACTCGCGCTGAACTGACCGAGCCGCACCGGCGACGCCGCGAGCCTGACCCACTCCGGGTCGGGGTGCCCTGGCAGGGTCCGGCCGCGGTCGGACCAGTGACGGATCAGCGCGCGGTAGATCGGCGGGTCCGCGAGATGCGGCTGCGGCTGCGCGTGGGGCGGGAGCCCCTGCGGGAGCGGCTGTTGATGAGTCTGCTGGTGCGCCTGCTGGTGCGCCTGGTGATGGGGCTGGTGATGAGGCTGTGCCTGCTGGGGCCGCTGCGGAACCGATTCTGCGGAGGCGGGCACCGTCACCAAGGCGCGCCGTCGGCGGCCGGTGGGGATGTGCGCCGGGCCCATGTCCGTGGGGGTCATGCAAGGCCAACGCCCGTCACCCTGCCGAGGTCACCGTCCCGCGGATTCGACTGTCAGTTCGCGGCAGGTCTGTGTGGCGGCGCGGATGTGCGCGTGGACGGCCGTACGACTCCGCGTACGCCGGAGGCGGCCCGCCACGGCTCCGTCCCGCTGTATGGCTCCGACCCGAAATCTGACGTACCGTCATCTCCGCGCCGGAGGAGCCCACCGCCTCCCGCCACCCTGAACTGCCGTGCTTACAGGGAGGTTTGCCGTGGCAGACGACCGTCCGGTCCCGCTCGACGAGTACCCCGTGCACCAGGTCCCGCTCTCCATGAAGCATGTCGCGACGGGCGACCGCAACGCGTACGACCGGTGCATCTTCCACCTCTTCGACCACGAGGGCCGTGCCCTGCTCATCCTCGGGCTCGGCGTCTACCCGAACACCGGTGTGATCGACGCGTACGCCACCCTGCGCGTCGGGAACACGCTGCACGCCGTACGCGCCAGTGACGCCCTCGGCGAGGACCGGATGAACCTCTCCGTCGGCCCGCTGCGCATCACCGTCGAGGAGCCGCTGCGCCGCCTGCGTCTACGCTGCGCCGCCGATCCGGACGACCCCGACTCCCTCTCGTACGACGTCACATGGACCGCCGACTTCCCCGCCCTGTGGGAGCCGCACCACATCCAGCGCCGGGGCGACCGGCTGAGCCTCGAAGGGCGCCGTTTCGTCCAGGCGGGCCGCCCCGAAGGGGTGATCCGCGCGGGCTCCCAGGAGATCCCGGTGAGCGCGCGGGAGTGGACCGCCACCCGTGACCGCAGCTGGGGCGTGCGGCCCATCCCCGGCGAGGAACGCGGGCGCCTGGAGGAGGAGTTCGGCACCGAGGGCTTCCACTGGATCTGGAGCCCGGTGCGCTTCGACGACCGCTTCCTGATGGTCATCACCCAGGAGGGCGCGGACGGTTACCGCACCCTGAACGACGCCACGCTGGTCCGCCCCGGCCATCCCGACCGCCAACTCGGCTGGCCCCAGGCCGACATCACCTACCGGCCGGGCAGCCGCCACCCGCAGAGCGCCGTCGTCCACCTCACCGATCCCGGCGACCGCAAGCCCGTCGAGCTCGGCGTGCAGATCCTCGCCTCGCTGCCGCTGGCCGTGGGCGCCGGATACCCGCCGGCCGACGACTGGCAGCACGGCACCTGGCGCGGCCGCGACTGGACCGACCGCCGCACCTACGACCTGTCGGACCCCTCGGCCCACCCGCTCGCCGCCTACGGCGTCATCGACCACGCGGCCCGCTTCACCCTCGACGGGCAGACGGGCTACGGAATCTTCGAGCACGGCAGCTTCGGCCGCCACGACCCCAGCGGATTCACCGGATTCGACTCGGTCGCGCCCTGAGGGACCGAGAGAGGAGCACGGGCATGGCCACGGCACCCCGTCCCCGCACCACCACGCGCGAACCGGAAGAGCTGGCCCGCCGACTGACCGCCTGGCTCGGCCGGCGCCTGCCCGGCGCGAAGGCGGTCGACGTCACCGTCCCCGAGTCCAACGGCATGTCGAGCGAGACCCTGCTCTTCTCCATCGAGCATCCCGAACCGCCCTTCGCCTACTGCGCGTTGCGCGTGGCGGCCGACCCGGCGGCGTACACGATCTTCCCCGTCTACGACATGCCGCGCCAGTACCGCACGATGCGGCTCGTCGCCGAGCACACCGACCTGCCGGTGCCGCGCGTGCTGTGGCTGGAGGAGGACCCGGGGCCGCTCGGCGCGCCCTTCTTCGTGATGGAACGCGTCGAGGGCCGCGTCCCGCCGGACGTCATGCCGTATACGTACGAGGGGAGTTGGCTGCACTCCGCGACCGACGCCGAGCGTGCCCACCTGGAGGAGGAGTCGGTCCGCGTCGTCGCGCACCTGCACGACCAGGCCCCGCTCTCCGAGGCGCGGTTCCTCGACACGCCCGGCGAGGGCAGCCCGCTGCGCCGCCACGTCGATGCCCAACGCGCCTACTACGCCTGGGTGGTGAGCGGACTGCCCCGCTCACCGCTCATCGAGAGCGCCTTCGACCGCATCGAGGAGATGTGGCCGGACGACGAGGGCGACCCCGTGCTCAACTGGGGCGACGCGCGCATCGGGAACATCGTCTACGCGGGCTTCGACCCCGCGGCCGTCCTCGACTGGGAGATGGCGGCCCTGGCCCCGCGCGAGGTCGACATCGGCTGGACCGTCTACCTGCACCGGTTCTTCCAGGACCTGACGGTGAGCTTCGGGCAGCCGGGCCTGCCGGACTTCCTGCGCCGCGACCGCGTCGAGGAGACGTACGCGCGACTCACCGGGCACACGCCGCGCGACATGGACTTCTACACGCTGTACGCCGCGCTGCGGCACGCCGTCGTGATGCTGCGCGTCGCCTACCGCCAAGTGCACTTCGGCGAGGCCGCCGTTCCGGTGAACCCCGAGGACGCGGACATGCTGATCCTGCACCACGCCAGCCTCGCGGCCATGGTGCAGGGCAGCTACTGGTGACTCAGGCGGCGGGCCGGTGCTGTTGGGGCACGCGGATGACAGGGCGCGAGCCCGGACCGCCCACGTGCGAGAACGGCTGCGTCCGCCAGTCGAGTCCCTGAGGGAGCGTCAGCAGCAGGGCGGTGTCCTGCTGCTGAACCTCCATCGACTCGTCGGCGGCCGAGGCATCGGCGGCCGGGCGGCCCGTACCGGCGCAGACCGTGAGCCCGAACGGGTTCCACGGGGTGGGGCACAGGGCGTGCTCGGGCAGGACGTCCTCGTCGGCGAGGAGTGCGATCGGCTGCCCGCAGTCGGGGCAGTTGACCCGGTACATCTCAAAGGTGTCGTAGGCGTCGAGCGCGTCGTCCGCCGGTTCGACGCCCTCCGGCTCGGGTTCGGCGACCGGCTGCTGCTTGCCGCGGGCAGACCGACCGGGGCGCTTCAGATTCTGCATGGGACTCTCCCCCTTGGGTGGGCCGACAAGGCGCTGCGGCCTCGACCACAGCAAGCACTTCCCGTCCCGTCGTGGGGGTAATCGTGGCATCCCGAAGGACACGGTCACAGAGATGTGTCGTTCGTCACATGCCGTGAGAGCTTGCCGGTCGCCTGCCCGCGAATCGGCCGGCCAAACGGCCCCTTCGGTCACTCCGGTATCCGGGGGGATCAAGAGCCCTGTAGGTTCGGCGCATGGAGGAGCTGGACCGACAGATCGTGCAGCTGCTCGTCAAGGACGGGCGGATGAGCTACACCGACCTGGGCAAGGCCACGGGCCTGTCCACATCGGCAGTGCACCAACGGGTGCGGCGCCTCGAACAGCGCGGCGTCATCCGCGGCTATGCCGCGGTCGTCGACCCCGAGGCCGTCGGGCTGCCGCTCACGGCGTTCATCTCGGTGAAGCCGTTCGACCCCAGCGCCCCCGACGACATCGCCGAACGCCTCGCGGGCGTCCCGGAGATCGAGGCGTGCCACAGCGTCGCGGGCGACGAGAACTACATCCTCAAGGTGCGCGTCGCCACCCCGCTGGAGCTGGAGCACCTGCTGAGCAGGCTGCGCGCCCTGGCGGGCGTCTCCACGCGGACGACGGTGGTCCTCTCCACCCCGTACGAGGCGCGGCCCCCGCAGGTCTGACGCGACCCCCGCGCCGGGCGGTCTCGCCGAGGGGCGAGACTGGTCCCATGAGCGAGAGCACCGCCCCCGGGACTGACTCCCGGGACCCCCAGGCCACCGAGGACCACCGCACCGTGCTGCTGCGCGGCGGAGAGGTCCACAGCCCCGCCGACCCGTTCGCGACCGCGATGGTCGTCGAACGCGGACACGTCGCCTGGGTCGGCTCCGAGGGTGCCGCCGACGCCTTCACCGACGGCGTCGACGACGTGGTCGACCTCGAAGGCTGCCTGGTCACCCCGGCGTTCACCGACGCCCACGTACACACCACGGCCACCGGCCTCGCGCTGACAGGACTCGATCTGACAGGGGCCCGTTCGCTCGACGAGGCGCTCGTTCTCGTACGCGAACACGCTGCATCGCGGCCGGACGACACCGTGCTGCTCGGGCACGGCTGGGACGCGGCCCGCTGGCCGGGCGGGCGTCCGCCCACGCGCGGGGAGCTCGACGAGGCGGTCGGCGGCCGGCCGCTCTACCTGTCCCGCATCGACGTCCACTCGGCGGTCGCCACCACGGCCCTGCTCGACCTGGTGCCCGGCGTCACGGGCCGCACCGGATTCCACCCCGACGCCCCGCTGACCGGCGACGCGCACCACGGCGTGCGCGCCGCGGCACTCGGCGCGATCACGCCGCGCCAGCGCGAGGAGGCCCAGCGCGCTGCCCTGCGGCACGCCGCGTCCCTCGGCATCGGCTCGGTGCACGAGTGCGCGGGCCCGGAGATCTCCGACGAGGACGACTTCACCGGACTGCTGCGGCTCGCGGCCGAGGAAGCGGGCCCGCGGGTGGTCGGCTACTGGGCCCAGCGCGGCGCGGAAGGCGTCGCGCGCGCCCGTGAGTTGGGCGCCGTCGGCGCCGCGGGCGACCTCTTCGTGGACGGCGCCCTCGGCTCGCACACGGCCTGCCTGCACGAGCCCTACGCCGACGCCGCACACACCGGCACCGCCCACCTCGACGCCGCCGACGTCGCCGCCCACGTCGTGGCCTGCACCGAGGCGGGCCTCCAGGCGGGCTTCCACGCCATCGGGGACGCCGCGGTGACCGCGGTGGCCGACGGGATGCGCGCGGCCGCCGAGAGGGTCGGCCTGGCCCGTGTCCGGGCCGCCAGGCACCGCGTGGAGCACGCCGAGATGCTCACCCCCGAGACGATCGCCGCCTTCGCCGAGTTCGGCCTCACCGCCTCCGTCCAGCCCGCCTTCGACGCGCTGTGGGGCGGCGAGGAGGGCATGTACGTCCAGCGTCTCGGCGCCGAACGGGCCCGCACCCTCAACCCCTTCGCCGCGCTCCTGCGCTCCGGCGTCCCGCTGGCGCTCGGCTCGGACAGCCCGGTCACCCCGCTCGACCCGTGGGGCACCGTCCGTGCCGCCGCCTTCCACCGCACGCCCGAGCACCGCGTCTCGGTGCGAGCCGCGTTCACCGCCCACACGCGCGGCGGCTGGCGGGCCTGCGGCCGCGACGACGCGGGCGTCCTGGTGCCGGGCGCGCCCGCGGACTACGCCGTGTGGCGCACCGCCGATCTGGTGGTGCAGGCCCCGGACGACCGGGTGGCCCGCTGGTCGACCGACCCGCGCTCCGGCACGCCGGGCCTGCCCGACCTGTCGCCGGGCGCCGAACTCCCCGCCTGCCTGCGCACGGTGGTGGGCGGACGGCCCGTCTTCGTGGGGCCGGACGAGTGATGTCCCGGCGGTGCGCGGCGCCGATCGAGGCCCTTCCGCCCGTCGTACGACCTGGGAATCCTCGGCACTGACCTGGCGGTCCGTGCGATAGCCCCAGGTCACGTGGCTATTGACAGAGAGCCGTCGTCGGCGGGTAGGTTCGGCCGGGTCCACCACAGGACGTCCGACCGGCGAACCTTCACGTGGTCGTCGAACGCCGCTGGGTCATGGGTGGTGTGCCGCACCGGCGCACCACCACTGGGAGCCAGGTCCAGCGCCCGCGACGCGGAGGCGAGGGAACGTATCAGCCGGTCGGCAGGTGTGACCCGGGTGGGGCCCGGACGCTCAGTAGACAACGGCTTTCGGTCGATCCGCAGCCAGCGGGTCCCAGGTCGGCCCGAAGGGCGCCGGGCCCCGATCCGCAGTACGTCCCCCCGTGGCGGCCGGGCGCGCCCCCGGCCTCGACCTCGCTGCGCCCCGGGTACATCTCGGGTACTTCCGCCCTGACCTCCGTGCCGCCGCTGCGGCGCAGGCAGCGGCCACTATGGTGGTCCTCTGCGTACGAACGAAGGGGCAGTAGTGAACGACGGCGGTCGGGTCTCCGAAGCGGGGGACCAGGGGAGACAGTTCGGTCCGCTCGGCACGGCCTTGGTGATCATTCCGACCTACAACGAGGCGGAGAACATCCAGTCCATCGTCGGCCGGGTGCGGGCGTCTGTGCCGGACGCGCACATCCTGGTGGCCGACGACAACAGCCCCGACGGCACCGGCAAGATCGCCGATGAGCTGGCGGCCGAGGACGAGAGCGTCCACGTGCTGCACCGCAAGGGCAAGGAGGGCCTCGGCGCCGCCTATCTGGCGGGGTTCCGCTGGGGGCTCGACCACGACTACGGCGTACTGGTCGAGATGGACGCCGACGGCTCGCACCAGCCGGAGGAGCTGCCCCGGCTGCTCACCGCGCTGAAGGGCGCCGACCTCGTGCTCGGCTCGCGCTGGGTGCCGGGCGGACGGGTCGTCAACTGGCCCAAGCACCGGGAGTTCATCTCCCGCGGCGGCAGCACCTACTCGCGGCTCCTGCTCGACGTGCCGATCCGCGACGTGACGGGCGGCTACCGGGCCTTCCGCAGCGAGACCCTGGAGGGCCTCGGCCTCGGCGAGGTCGAGTCGCAGGGGTACTGCTTCCAGGTCGACCTCGCCCGCCGGGCGGTCAAGGCGGGCTATCACGTGGTCGAGGTGCCCATCACCTTCGTGGAGCGGGAGCTCGGCGACAGCAAGATGAGCCAGAACATCGTGGTCGAGGCGCTGTGGCGGGTCACCGCCTGGGGCGTGGGGGAGCGGGTCGGCCGGGTCATCGGGCGCAAGCAGCCCTGAGCAGCTTGAGCAGCTTGAGAACCTTGAGGGCCCTGAGGAGCTTGAGGGCCCTGAGGGCGGCTCGCCCGGACCGTCCTCGCGGCGGGTCCCTCGCCTCTTGATCATCCCCTTATCCCGGACTGAGGCGGGCCCAGGCACACTGGGAGCATGACGACTGGCGCACCGCCTCCCAACCGAACCGCCCGGCCCCGCAGATCCGGGTCCCTGAGGTACCTGCCGCTCGGCATCGCCGCGTGGCTCGTCCTCGAGATCTGGCTGCTCACGGTCGTGGCGGGGGCCACGAGCGGCCTCGTGGTCTTCCTGCTCCTGGTGGCCGGTCTTGTGCTCGGCTCCGCGGTGATCAAGCGTGCGGGCCGCAGGGCCTTCCGCAAGCTCAGCGAGGCCGTACAACAGCAGCAGAGCGGCGTGACGCCCACCGCGGAGTCCGACAGCGGCGGCGGCGCCCTGACGATGCTGGGCGGCCTCCTGATCATCCTGCCGGGCCTGATCTCGGACGCCATCGGCCTGGTCCTGCTGATCCCGCCGGTCCAGAAGGCCCTCGGGCGCTACGCGGAGCGGACCTTCGAGCGCAAGGTGCGCGAGGCCACTCCCGGCGGCTTCGGGGACGCCTTCCAGCAGGCCCGCATGCACCGCCCCGACGGCAAGGTCGTCCAGGGCGAGGTCATCAGGGACGACGAGCCGGGGTCACGCGCCGAGCGCCCCGACGACCCGCAGCTGCCGCGCTGACCCACTGGACACAAAGAGGGCCTGGACACCAACAAGGGCCCTGGACGCAAACGAGGGCCGGGGCCACTGCTGAGCAGTGGCCCCGGCCCTCGTACTTGCTTGGTGCGGTGGTGCGCCGGGTCCGCCCTCAGGCGGACTTGCGGCTGTCCCGCGGATGCACCGCGATGTTCATGGCACCGGACCGGAGAACCGCGAGGCGCTCCTCCAGGACCTCCTCGAGTTCTTCTCGAGTACGGCGCTCCATGAGCATGTCCCAGTGCGTACGCGCCGGCTTGCCCTTCTTCTCCTCAGGTCCGTCGCCGTCTACCAGGAGTGCCTGGGCCCCGCAGACCTTGCACTCCCACTCCGGCGGGATCTCCGCCTCGACCGAGAACGGCATCTCGAAACGATGTCCGTTCTGGCATGCGTACTCCACGGCCTGGCGCGGGGCCAGGTCGATGCCGCGGTCGGTCTCGTAGCTTGTCACCACGAGACGCGTGCCGCGAAGAGCTCGCTCACTCATGAATCGTGCCTCCCGGGCTTGTCGCCCACAGGACAGGTGTCGCTGTCGTCGTCATCCGGTCAACGTCCGGTCGGCGGTAAAGATTCCCGTTCTGGGTCATGCGTCGCCGTCGTATGCCGCCCCTTGTTGTACCCACCAGCGCCCGGTTTGTCACATCTAGTAGCAGATGTCACCCAGCGTTTCTGAATCTTCAGCTCGCAGTAACGGTCCGCCTGGCAGGCCAAACGCGTACACTACCGGCCTTTGCCCTCAGTTGCTAAATCCGGTCGGGTACGGGATTTCCCGCGTCGCGCACCGCGCGGGCCACCGGCACCCTCGACAGCAGGGCGAATCCGATCAAAAAGAACGCCACGAGCGAGACGATCGCGTCCCGGTAGCTTCCTGTGAGCTGATACGTGAGGCCGAAGATCAACGGTCCGAGCCAGGCCATCCCGCGATCACTGATCTCGTACGCGGAGAAGTACTCGGCCTCCTTGCCGCGCGGCACCAGGTGCGAGAAGAGCGAACGGGACAGGGCCTGGGTGCCGCCGAGGACCAGGCCGATCCCCGCGGCGAGCACGAAGAACCAGGCGGGCGCCCCCGCGGGCAGGAAGTATCCGGCGCCGATCGTCGCCGTCCAGGCCACCAGCGAGCCGAGGATGGTGCGCTTGGCGCCGTACGCCCTGGCCAGCCTGCCCATGGCGAGCGCCCCGGCCACCGCGAGCAGCTGCACGAGCAGGACCGCGACGATCAGCGTGGACTGGCCGAGCCCCAGCTCCTCGGAGCCGTAGACGGACGCCTGGGAGATCACCGTCTGCACGCCGTCGTTGTAGACGAGGTAGGCGAGCAGGAACGCGAGCGTATGGGGATGGCGGCGCATGTCGCGGACCGTCGACCTCAGCTGCTGCCAGCCGCCCGTGGCCGGGGCGTCGGAGGGCGAGGTGCGGCGGTCGCGCAGCCGCTTGAGGGGGATGAGCGTGAACGCGCCCCACCAGATGCCCGCCGAGGCCAGACAGATGCGGACGGCGGTCGCCTCCGAGACGCCGAAGCTGTCGTGGGCCAGGAAGAGCACCAGGTTCGCCACCAGGACCAGGGCGCCCGACGCGTAACCGAAGGCCCAGCCGTGCGAGGAGACGGTGTCGCGCTCCTCCGGAGGGGCGATCTGCGGCAGGAAGGAGTTGTAGAGCACCATCGAGACGGCGAGCGAGGAGTTGGCGACGATCAGCAGGAAGCCGCCGAGGAGATAGCGGTCGCCGTCCAGGAAGAACATCCCCGCCGTCGCGGCGGCGCCCAGGTAGGCGGCCGCGGCGAGCAGCGGCTTCTTGCGGCCCGTGCGGTCCGCGGCAGCGGCGGCCACCGGCATCACGAAGACCGAAAGGAGCACGGACGCGGACACGGCGTACGCGAAGAAGGAACCGGCGCGTACGGGGATGCCCAACGGGTGGACGTAGCCCTCCGGGTCGGCGGCCGCCTTGGCGATCTCGGTCAGATAGGGGCCGAGGAAGACGGTCAGGACGCTGGTCGAGTAGACCGAGCACGCCCAGTCGTAGAAGTACCAGCCGTGCTGCTCGCGCCGTCGTTCGGCTCGCTCGTCGTCCGCTGTCGCCGTTGCCGTGCACAGGGTGTCGTCGCCCACCCGTGACCTCGCTGTTCCCCGTGGTGCGATGCCGCCCTCGGGCGGCTCAGACCCAGGTCCCCCGGTCCTTGAGCACCTCGCGCAGCGTCTCGATGTGATCGGAAACTATGCCATCCACGCCGAGGTCGAGCAGGGCGGCCATCCGCTCCGCGTCGTTCACGGTCCAGACGTGCACCTGGAGCCCGCGCGCGTGGGCCGCGCGCACGAAGCGGCGGTCGACGACCTGGATCCGGCCGTGCCTCTCCGGTACCTGGGCGCAGACCGCGGAGCGGCGCGGGGCCGCGGGCACGCCGTACGAGAGGAGGCGCAGCGCCGCCACGCCCCGCGTGCCCAGGGAGGTGGCCAGCCGGGGGCCCGCGAGACGCTGGGCCCTGGCCACGCGCGCCTCGGAGAACGAGCCGACGCAGACCCGGTCCCAGGCGCCGGTGCGGCGGATCAGGTCGAGCAGCGGCAGCAGCGCGGGCTCGGCCTTCACGTCGACGTTCCAGCGCACCTCGGGGAACGCCTCAAGGAGCTCTTCGAAGAGGGGCACCGGCTCGGTGCCCGCCACGCGCGCGTGGCGCACCTCGCTCCACGGCAGGTCGATGATGCGGCCCGCCGCGTCCGTGACGCGGTCGAGCGTCGCGTCGTGGAAGGCGACGAGCCTGCCGTCGGCCGTGGCGTGCACATCGGTCTCGATGTAGCGGTAGCCGAGGTCGACGGCGCGCCGGAAGGCCGCCGCGGTGTTCTCCAGGCCGTCCGCCGCGCCGCCGCGGTGGGCGAGGGCGAGCGTTCCCGGGTGGTCGAGGTAGGGGTGGCGTACGCGCGTGGTCACCGCTGAAGTATCGCCTGCCCCGAGGGGCCGCCGGAGGCCACGACGTCGTCGGCGGCGGGCGCGGGGATGGCGAAACGGCGCAGGAAGAACTGGGCGAGCGGGCCGATCGACACCGCGTACAGGACGGTGCCCACGCCGACCGTGCCGCCGAGCGCGAAGCCCGTCACCACGACCGCCACCTCGATCGAGGTGCGGATCAGCCGGATGGAGCGGCCGGTGCGCCGGTGCAGGCCCGTCATCAGGCCGTCCCGGGGCCCTGGGCCGAAGGCGGCCGTGATGTAGAGGCCGGTCGCCACGCCGTTGAGGAGGATTCCCGCCACGAGCAGCGGGACGCGCACCGCGAGGGAGTGCGCGTCCGGCAGGAGCGCCAGGGTGGCGTCCATCGCCAGACCGCAGACGAAGACGTTCGAGACCGTGCCGAGGCCGGGGCGCTGCCGGAGCGGGATCCACAGCAGGAGCACCGCGGCGCCCACGATGATCGAGACGACGCCGATGGACAGTCCGGTCAGTTCGGCGAGGCCCTGGTTGAGGACGTTCCACGGCTCGGGTCCCAGACCGGCCGCGACCATCAGCGCCGAACTCGCGCCGTACAGGGCGAGCCCGACGTACAGCTGGAGCAGCCGCCGTGCGAGGCGCGGCGTGCGCCGGGGCCTTAGGCGAGATCTGAGGCGGGATCCGCGGCGGGGCCCGAGAGGTGGCTTCGTGGCGGACAAGGAACGCTC
Source organism: Streptomyces formicae (assembly GCF_002556545.1). Classification (NCBI taxonomy): domain Bacteria; kingdom Bacillati; phylum Actinomycetota; class Actinomycetes; order Kitasatosporales; family Streptomycetaceae; genus Streptomyces; species Streptomyces formicae. The sequence goes on along the minus strand of NZ_CP022685.1, from coordinate 1,434,524 downwards.
CCCCGTAGTGCTGGTGGCTCGACAGTAGTACTGGTGGCCCGACACATGACACCCTGTGGCTTGGAAGCAGACGTCAACCATGGCCAATTCGGGGAAGGTGGACTGGGAATCATGGCTCAGTGGACTTCAGCAATGGGCTCGACCCAGCTCGCCCGGCTGCTCGCCTCCCAGCAGGCACGCCCCGGCGGGGCGGGCACCCGCCGCCCGCCCGCCTACCGCGCGCTCGCCGACGGCATCCGGCTGCTCGTGCTGGAAGGGCGCGTTCCCGTCGCCGCCAGGCTGCCCGCCGAGCGTGAGCTCGCGGTGGCGCTCGCCGTCAGCAGGACCACCGTGGCCGCCGCCTACGAGGCGCTGCGCACCGAGGGGTTCCTGGAGTCCCGCAGGGGAGCGGGCAGCTGGACCGCCGTTCCGGCCGGAAACCCCCTCCCCGCGCGCGGGCTCGAACCGCTGCCGCCCGAGGCGGTCGGCTCCATGATCGACCTGGGGTGCGCCGCGCTGCCCGCGCCCGAGCCCTGGCTCACCCGCGCCGTGCAGGGCGCCCTCGAAGCGCTCCCGCCGTACGCCCACACGCACGGCGACTACCCCGCCGGACTGCCCGCCCTGCGCGAGATGCTCGCCGAGCGCTACACCGCGCGCGGCATCCCGACGATGCCCGAGCAGATCATGGTCACCACCGGCGCGATGGGTGCCATCGACGCGATCTGCCACCTCTTCGCGGGCCGCGGCGAACGCATCGCCGTCGAGTCGCCCTCGTACGCCAACATCCTCCAGCTGATGCGCGAGGCCGGTGCCCGCCTCGTCCCCGTCGCCATGGCCGAGGGTCTTGAGGGCTGGGACCTGGACCGCTGGCGGCAGGTGCTGCGCGACGCCGCGCCCCGACTGGCGTACGTCGTCGCCGACTTCCACAACCCGACCGGCGCGCTCGCGGGCGAGGACCAGCGCAGGCAGCTGGTCGAGGCGGCCCGCTCGGCGGGCACGGTCGTCGTGGTCGACGAGACGATGAGCGAACTGGGGCTCGACCCGGACCTCGACATGCCGCGCCCCGTCTGCGGGTTCGACCCCGCGGGCTCCACCGTCATCACCGTCGGCTCGGCGAGCAAGGCCTTCTGGGCGGGCATGCGCATCGGCTGGGTGCGGGCCGCACCCGACGTGATCCGCAGCCTCGTCGCCGCCCGCGCCTACGCCGACCTGGGCACTCCCGTCCTGGAGCAGCTCGCGGTGAACTGGCTCCTGAACACCGGGGGTTGGCAGGCGGCCGTGGACGTGCGCAGGGAGCAGGCGAGGGCGAACCGCGACGCGCTGGTCACCGCCGTGCGCCGCGAGCTGCCCGACTGGGAGTTCGAGGTGCCGCGCGGCGGTCTGACGCTCTGGGTGCGCACCGGAGGGCTCTCGGGGTCGCGCCTGGCCGAGGTGGGGGAACGCGTGGGGGTCCGGGTTCCCTCGGGCCCTCGGTTCGGTGTGGACGGGGCCTTCGAGGGGTACGTGCGGCTGCCGTTCACCGTGGGCGGCGCGGTCGCCGACGAGGCGGCGGTGCGCCTCGCCGCCGCGGCCCGGCTCGTGGAGACGGGCGCGGGCTCGGGCGCCGAGGTCGCGCACCCGTTCGTCGCCTGACGCCCGTCCGTCGTTGTCGCCGCGGCCCGGACGGTGCCGGTTCAGCCCTCCGCGGGCACCGGCTCCGGCTGGTCCCTGTCCTGGTCCTGCTCCTGTTCCGTGGGCCGCGCGTCGGCCGGAGTGCTCCGCTCCGGCAGCAGGTCCATGACCGCCTGACGGTGCGCCTCGCTGGTCGCGTCGTCGTACGGATCGGGCGTCGCGGGCACCTGGAGCCGGTGCACGGGACCCGTGCCGAGCCGGGCGTAGCCGCGCCCTGGCGGGACGTCCGCGGTGGGCGTCGTGTGCGGCGGCGTGCCGAGCACCTCGTCGAGCTGGTCGGGCGTGGCGGGCCCGAGCACCACACGCGCGCGCGTGTGCTGGCGTACGGGGTCGCTCAGCGCCTCCAGGCTGTCGAACTGGTCGGCCACGACCACCGTCACGTTGGCCGCCCTGCCGTGTCGCAGCGGGACCTGGAGCAGCGACTGGGGATCCTTGCGGCCGTCCGCGGCGGCCAGGTGGCCGAGGGCGCTCGGGCGGTCGAGGAGGATCCACAGGGGGCGCTTGGTGTCCTCCGGCGGTGGGTGGCCCGCCTGCCGGGCGCGATTGGCGGAGATCAGCCGACGCTCGGTCTCGTGCGCCGCCCATTCGAGGCTCGCGAGCGCTCCGGAGAGCCCGCACTCGATGGCCAGGACGCCGTCGCGGCCGGTCAGGCACGCGTAGTCGCCGGTGCCGCTGCCCTCGATGATCAGGACGTCTCCGTACTGAAGGGCCTGGAGCGCCACGGAGCGCAGCAGCGACGTCGTGCCGCTGCCGGGCTGGCCCACGACGAGGAGGTGGGGCTCGGTGGAACGGACGCCCGTGCGCCACACGACGGGGGGCACGTCGCGCTGTTCCTCGCCGTCCGCCACCGGCAGGGTGCGCTGGACGGCGGTCTCGTCGGTGAAGCCGAGGACGGTCTCGCCCGGGGCGGTGACGAAGCGCTGGGCGGCGATGTCCGTGGGCAGCGGGGCGAGCACGGTGACGGTGAGCTGGTTGCCCTCCTCGTCCCACGCGAAGTGGTACTCCCTGCCGCGGCCTGCCTTGGCGTGCAGCAACTGCTCGATCCGCGCGCGCGATTCGGCCTCGCCGTCGGTGAAGTACGCCGGGTAGTTCACCACGAGACGTGAGACGCGCCCCGTGTCGTCGAAGTCGTACGAGGTGAAGGCCTTGTCCCAGTCGCCGCCGTGCGCGAAGAGCGGGGCGGGGTCCTCGGGGACCGAGAAGTACGGGACGAGCGCTTCGTAGAGGGACTGCAGCCGCTGGACCTGTGCCTCGTCGGGGCCGGTCGGCGCGGGCGCGGTGCGCTCGCGGCCCGTCCACGCGGCAGCCGCCATCAGGGCGATGGCGGCGAGCAGCGGACCGTAGGGGACGAGCGCCACGACCAGGACCACGGAGGCCACCAGGAACAGGAGCGGTCCGCGCCGGTCCTTGGGGGTGTCGGCCCACTTGCGCCGCCCGGCGGCTGCCAGCCGGCGCAGTCCACGAGTGATCGTGATCAGCGGGTGGAGAACATCGGTGGCGCTGTCTGCCGCCGACCGTGCCAGCTCCCGGCTCCGGGCGATGGATGCGGTGCCGTTGCTCAGAATGCGGGGGAGTGGGCGCCTGGCCACGTCTGTCTCCTGAAGGTGCGTACGAAAGGCAGGGACGTCAGAACTTGATCCCGCCGAGCAGGCTCGCCAGGCTCGCTCCGCCGGCCTTGATGCTCGGGGCGATGGCGGTGCCCGCGAGGTAGAAGCCGAAGAGCGCGCAGACCAGGGCGTGGGAGGCCTTGAGTCCGTCTTTTCGGAAGAACAGGAAGACGATGATTCCGAGCAGCACGACGCCTGAGATGGACAGGATCATGAGGATTCTCCTGGTTGATGGGGACAGTCACCATGAGTTCTTCCAGGCTCACAGCATGTATCCATACGATAAAAGGTGCAAATGGGTGACTTTTCCGGAATTTAGCTCGAATGGCAGAGCCCTAATGGGCCGCCCGAGCGCGGGTCCGGGCGGTCTCCCGCACCCTGCGTGATCTTTGCCTCGGGAGGGTCGGGTCATGTGCCCGCGAGGGCAGTACCCTGTCGATTCACTCGTACGGCTGCACAGGCAGCGCATCCCGGATCAGCGCATTCCAGAAAGGCGGACGCCCTCATGAGCGAAGCCCCCGACCCCGAGGTCGTGGAGCTGGCGACCAAGATCTTCGATCTGGCGCGCCAGGGCGACGCGGCGGCGCTCGCGGCCTACGTCGACGCGGGAGTCCCCGCGAACCTCACCAATGACAGCGGCGACTCCCTGGTGATGCTCGCGGCGTACCACGGGCACGCGGACGCGGTCCGGGCCGTCCTGGCGCGCGGCGGCGACGCCAACCAGGCCAACGACCGGGGCCAGACCCCGCTCGCCGGCGCGGTCTTCAAGGGTGAGGAAGCGGTGATCCGGGTCCTGCTCGACGGCGGCGCCGATCCGGCCGCGGGGATGCCTTCGGCGGTGGACACCGCCCGGATGTTCGGAAAGGCGGAGCTGCTGAAGCTGTTCGGGGCCGCCTGAACGGGGTACCTGACCAGCGAATACGGGGGCGCTGGAAATGTGGTCGCGGCGGACATGACCGCCGGGTCATCATGACGACGTGATTCACGGACGCGACGGTGGGGCAGGTGTTGCCGCACCGCGCGGGCCGTGAGCGGCCCGCCCCCGGACCTCCCGTCCGGGATCCCCAGGGCCACCGACGAGAGGCAGAGGAAGATGGTCTTCGACAAGCAAAAGACGGCGGGCGGCCCGACGTGTTGGCGCACGGCCAGGTAATGCGTGATTCCCGGTTGCGTCGACGCTTGATGTGAGGCTGTTTCCCATGTTCGATCCGGTCATAGCGCCCAGCGGTACGCTGCTCGGCCTGCTGCAGCGGGGCCGCGGCGACGGCACGCTGCACGCACTCACCGCACCACGGTCCGAGGCGCTCGCCGCCCTCGACCACTGCGTACTGAGCGACCCCCGCCACGACTGGCAGGTGGAGAACCGCTCCCTGTACTACGCGAGGCTCTACCTCGACCTGCACGGCGGGCTCGGGGAGATCGAGCGGCACCTGTTCGATGCCGAGGACGTCCTGGACACGGACGACTCGCGCACCGGACTCGCCCTCGCCGTCCTCGGGCACCTCGCCTCCTACGGCAGGCACGACGCCCTCGAACTGCTGCGCCGCTACGCGACGTACGGCACCAACTGGGCCTGGGCCCTGGACGAGCTGGCGCTGCGCGACGACGACGCGGGCTTGCGCGCCCTCGCCGCCCCCGTGCTCGCCCGGTTCCCCGCCGACGCGGAGGGCGAGGCCGACCTGGCCGCCGCCGTGCGCGACGCCTACGAACCGAGGCCGTGGCGACTCTGGGAGGAGGACCCGAGGGCCGACATCGGCGCACGCGTGCGTGCCGCGCGGGAACAGGGCTCCTTCGACCGCTGGCAGCGCCAGATGCGCCCATCGGGGCCGCGCCCGGAGTGGAGCGTCCAGGCCGTCTTCGACTGGGCGCAGGAAGGTCTCGAGCGCGGTGCCGTGCTGTATGTGCCCGCCGCCCGCTGCCTGACCGCCGTCGCGGGGCCCGACGACCGCGCCGAGATCGTCGAGGCCGCCCGCAACGGCTCCGACGGAGCGCGCGGCACGGCCCTTCGCTACCTGGCCGACGCCCGCGATCCCGAGGTGCTCGACCTCATCGAGCACGCCGTGGAGAGCTCCTCGCGGGTCGTGGTGGACGCCGCCACCGAAGCCTTCGAACGGATGCGCGATGTCGCCGCCGTCGAGCGCGCCCGCCGCTGGGCCTACCGGCCCGACGCCCTGGGCGCCGCCGCCGGACGCGTGCTCGCCTGCCGGGGCGAGGCCAAGGACGACAAGCTGGTCCTCTCCGCGCTGCGGGAAGCCGTCCGGGGCGAGGGCCCCGACGCGCCGACGCTGTGGACCCTGGTCGACGGCGCGGGACGCCTCGGCATCGCCTGCGCGGCCCCCGTGCTGCGCCACGTCTACCGCGAGACCGCCTCCTCCCACCTCCGCGGCCGCGCCGCCCGCGCGCTCGCCGCGACCGACCCCTCCTTCGCCGCCGGATTCGCCGTCGAGTGCCTCTGGGACTGCGAGGAGACCACCCGCGAAGTCGCCGCACGGCACGCGGAGACCGGTGACGCCCGCGTCGTCACCCAGCTCAGAAGGCTCGCCGCAGACCCCGCCGAAGAGGACGAGGTACAGACGGCGGTACGCAGCAGGATCGGGCCGGACACGCCCGCGGTGTAACCCGTAACCCGTAACCCGCCGGGCCCCGGCGCCACGCTCCGTCGCGCCCCGGCTCCGGGACATCGCCCCTTGTGCCGCGCCCGCCCCACGACGGGCGCGGAGGGGAACGCTCATGGGACGTTCCCCGCCAGGAAAGATCCACGTTGACGCGGCCACGTCCCGCACGACGACAACACCGGTATGCGAGTCAACACCGGTATGCGTGTCGTCATCGTCACCGAATCCTTCCCTCCCGATGTCAACGGCGTGGCGCACTGCGCCCTGCAGACCGCACGGCAGCTCGCCTGCCTCGGTCACCAACCGCTCGTGGTCGCCCCTGCCACCTCGGCCGGGCCCGGGGCCGACGCCGGGGCACCGTGTCCCGTCGTCCGGGTCCCCTCCCTTCCGCTGCCCGGCTATCCGCAGGTCAGGGTGGCACTGCCGAGCCGCAGGGTGGCCGCCGCGCTGGTCGGGCACCGGGCCCAAGTGGTCCACTTGGCCAGCCCGTTCGTGCTCGGCGCCCGAGGCATGGCGGCCGCGGGGCGGCTCGGCATCCCCGCCGTCGCCGTCTACCAGACCGACCTGGGCGGTTACGCGCGGACGTACGTGGGGAGGGGGGAGGCCACGGCCTGGCGGCGCATCCGTGGTGTCCACGCGGCCGCCGACCGCACCCTCGCCCCGTCCACCGCCGCGCTGCGCGACCTGGAGGCGCACGGGGTGCCACGGGTGCGGTGGTGGCCGCGCGGCGTCGACACCGTCCGCTTCCGGCCCGCCCTGCGCGATGCGGCACTGCGGCGCGCGCTCGCCCCGGACGGCGAGCTGATCGTCGGCTACGTAGGACGCCTCGCTCCGGAGAAGCGGGTCGAACTCCTGGCAGGGGCGTGCGCCCTGGAAGGCGTGCGCGTGGTCGTGGTGGGCGACGGGCCGAGCGAGGGCGCGGTGCGGGCCGCGCTGCCCGGAGCTACCGTCCTCGGCCGCCGCACCGGTCCCGAACTCGCCCGGATCTTCGCCTCCTTGGACCTGTTCGTCCACACCGGGCCGCTGGAGACGTTCTGCCAGACCGTGCAGGAGGCCATGGCCAGCGGTGTGCCGGTGATCGCGCCCGCGGCGGGCGGCCCGCTCGACCTCGTCGTGCCGGGCAGGACCGGCGTCCTGGTGCCGCCGGACGACGCGGCCGCAGTGCGCGACGCCGTCTGGGCCCTGGCCGCCGACCCGGGACTGCGGGCCGCGTACGGGGCGGCGGGGCGCGCGGCTGTCGCGGGGCGCACCTGGGAAGCGGTGGGCGAGCAACTCGTCGGCCACTACGAAGAGGTGCTCGCGGCGCGGACGCGGACGGTGGTGGCGGCGTGAGCGGGGGCGGGGGAGTCGAGTGGGGCGGATATGCCGGTCGGGTCGGTGGCGGGGTGCCGGGTGCGGCGGGCGCGCCGTATGCGCACACTGCGCCAGGCGCATCGGGCGCGGCGCTCCGGATCGTGCGGGTCGCGAACTTCGTCACGCCGTCGTCCGGCGGACTGCGCACCGCGCTCAGGGAGTTGGGGCGGGGCTACCTCGCGGCGGGACACGAGCCCGTGCTCGTCGTCCCCGGGGAGCGCGCGTCGGTCCGCGACACCGAGCAGGGGCGCGTCCTGACCGTGCCGGGGCCCGTGCTGCCGGGCACCGGCGGCTATCGGGTCCTCGCCGACCGGCGCAGGGTCGCCCGGCTCCTGGAGCGGCTCGCTCCCGACCGCGTCGAGGTCTCGGACCGCACCACGCTGCGCTGGACCGGGGCGTGGGCCAGGCGGGCCAGGATCCCGGCCGTGATGGTCTCCCACGAGACGGCGGACGGCGTCCTCGGCACGTGGGGCCTGCCGCCCGCCGCGGCACGGCGCGCCGCCGACGCGCTCAACATCCGTACGGCGCACGCCTACACGCGCGTGGTGTGCACCACGCGCTGGGCCGAGCGCGAATTCCGCCGCGTCGGGGCACGCAACGTCGTCCACGCCCCGCTCGGCGTCGACCTCGTGGACCGTCACCCGGGGCTCCACGACCTAGCGGTGCGGGCACGGTACGCGCGCGTGGGCGAGGTGTTGCTGGTGCTCTGCTCCCGGCTCTTCGTGGAGAAGCGCCCTGGCACGGCCCTTGACGCGCTGGCGGAGCTGCGGGCGAGCGGATTGCGGGCGGTGCTGGTCGTCGCGGGCGACGGACCGCTGCGCGGACGGCTCGAACGGCGGGCGCGGGAGCGGCGGTTGCCGGTGACCTTCCTCGGCCACGTCGCCGACCGCGCCGAGCTCGGCGCCTTGCAGGCCGCGGCCGACGTCTGTCTGGCCCCCGGGCCGTGCGAGACGTTCGGGCTCGCCGCCCTGGAGGCCCTGGCGTGCGGCACGCCCGTGGTGGCCAGTGCCTCGTCGGCGCTGCCGGAGGTCGTCGGCGCCGCGGGGGCCGCGGCGCGCGACACGGGGGAGGGCTTCGCGCTCGCGGTCCGCGCGGTCCTCGCGCGTACGGAGCACTCGCGGCGCGCGGCGGCACGCGCGCGTGCGGAGCTTTTCGGGTGGGACGCGGCGGTCGCGGCGTTCCTCGCGGCGCATGAGGCGGGGCCGGTACCGGTATCGGAACGGGAGTTCGGGAGGGGTTCCCATGTCGGGAGCTGATCAGCTGTCGCAGTCACCGCAGTCACCGCAGTCACCGCAGTCACCGCAGTCACGGGCGTCGGGGCCGCGGCCCGTGCCCAGTCGCCCTCTGCGGTTCGTCGCGCTGGGCGATTCGCTCACCCAAGGCGTGGGCGACCCCGTGGACGGAGCCTGGCGCGGCTGGGCGGCCCTGCTCGCCGAGGGGATCACGGCACCCGAGCGCGAGGTGGAGCTGCACAACCTCGCCGTGAGCGGCGCCCAGACCTCTGACGTGCTGCTGCGCCAGACGCCCGTGGCACTCGCCCTGCGCCCCGACATCGTCTCCGTCGTGGTGGGCGTCAACGACACCTTGCGGCACACCTTCGACATCCACGCCGTGGCCGCCCGCCTCGACGAGGTCTACGCGACCCTCACGGCCCAGGGAGCCGTGCTGCTCACCGCGTGCCTTCCCGACCCGGGCACGATGCTCGGCCTGCCCGGCGCCCTGGCCAGGCCGCTGGCCCGTCGACAGAGCGCGGTCAACGCCGTCGTGCACGCGCTCTCCCGGCGCCACGACGCCGTTCATCTGCACGCCGCCGAGGGCGACCTGGCCGCCGACCGCACCCTGTGGAGCGCGGACCGGCTGCACCCCGGCGAGCGCGGTCACCGGGTCCTCGCCGCCGGTTTCCACGCGCTCCTCGCCGACCGGGGGCTCGCCACGGGCACGCCGCCCGCGCGCGAGCCCGAACGGCCCCCGCCCACGCGCTCAGCGAGCCTGTGGTGGCTGGCCACCGCGGGCACGGGGTGGGTGGCGCGCCGGTGCACCGACCTGCTGCCCCAGCTCCTCGCCCTCGCGGCCGACGAGGTGCGGCACCAGGCGCGGGGCACCAGCGGCCGCCTCGATCTGAGCGCTTCGCACGCGGTGGCAGCGGCCCTGGCCGCACTCTGAGAGCGCTGAAGGCTTCAAGCCCCGGGCAAGGGCGGGGCTCAGCGCCACCCGGTCGCGACGAAGCGCACCGGCGTCCCCGGCACCGCCTGGGCCGCCGCGGCGAGGTCCGGCTCGCGGACGACGGCGACCACCGGGTAGCCCCCGGTGGTCGGGTGGTCGGCGAGGAAGACCACCGGTCTGCCGTCCGGCGGCACCTGCACGGCGCCGAGCACCATGCCCTCGCTGGGCAGCTCACCGGGGAACGCGCGTACCAGAGCGGGGCCTTCGGTGCGCAGGCCGATGCGATTGCTCGCCGACGACACCCGGTACGCGCGCGTGGCGAGCGTGTGCAGCGCAGCGGGCGTGAACCAGTCGGCGCGCGGTCCGAGGGCCACGCGCAGCACCAGCTCCCGGGGCGGCGCGGGCTGCGGCGCGGTGTCCACGCGCGCGTGGCTGCCACTCGGGCTGCCCAGGGGCAGGACGGCGCCGGTCGTGAGCGGCGGCGGACCCAGGCCGGAGAGGAGGTCGGTGGAGCGGCTGCCGAGCACCGGGTCGACCCGCACGCCACCGTCGAACGCGAGGTAGCTGCGTACTCCGGAGCGTGCGGCTCCCACATCGAGAAGCGCTCCGGCGGGTACCCGTACCGCCGCGCCCCAGGGCGCGGGACGGCCGTCCACGGTCACCGGGCAGGGCGCGCCGCCGACCGCCACGGTGACCGGTCGGCGCGGGCGCAGGGCGCAGCCGTCGAGAGTGGTCTCCAGGACAGCGGCGTCGGGCGAGTTGCCCACCAGACGGTTGACCAGGCGCGCCGCGGGCTGGTCGAGCGCCCCGGAGCGGGGCACTCCGAGATGGGCGTGCCCGGGGCGCCCGCCGTCCTGCACGGTGGTCAGCGCCCCGGCCCGTACCACGGCGAAGGCACGGTCGGTCATCGCTCGACCGCCACGAAGCGGACGCGCACACCGGGCGCGAGGAGCGCCGCGGGTACGCGCGCGTGGTCCCACAGGACGGCGTCCGTCGAGCCGATCAACTGCCAGCCGCCGGGCGACGCACGCGGGTAGACGCCCGTGTACGTCCCCGCCAGGGCGACGCTGCCCGCAGGGACGGACGTACGGGGCGTGGTCCTGCGCGGCACCGAACGGCCGTCCGGCAGTCCGGTGAGATAGCCGAAGCCGGGGGCGAACCCGCAGAAGGCGACGCGGTATTCGGCCGCCGAGTGGATCCGGGCGACCTCGCTCTCCGCCACGCCCCAGTGCGCCGCCACCTCGGCGAGATCGGGTCCTTCGTAGCGCACGGGAATCTCCAGCGCCGCCCCCGCGTGCGCGGGCAGCGGCGGTATCTCCCAGCCGGGCAGCTGCGCCCGCACGCTGCCGGGGTCGTCGAGGCCGTCGAGGAGCACCGTGCGGGCGGCGGGGACGATCTCCCGTACGCGCAGCGCGCCCGTGGCACGGCGGCGCAGCAGTTCGGCGTGGAGCGCCTGGGCCTGCGCGCCGTCGGCCAGTTCGACGAGCAGGGCCCGGTCGCCGACCGGCAGGGCCCTCATACGAAGGCCGCCACGCGCACGCCCGCCGCCTCCAGGCGTGCCCTGACCCGGCGGGCCAAACCGACCGCCCCCGGGGTGTCGCCGTGCAGGCACAGCGACCGCGCGCGCACCGCGATCTCCCGTCCGCCGTGCGAGGTCACCACACCGGACCTGGCCATGCCGACGGACCGTTCGACGACGGCGTCGGCCTCGGTGACGACGGCACCGTCGCTGCCGCGCGGCACCAAGGTGCCCTCGTCGGTGTAGGCGCGGTCCGCGAACGCCTCGGTGACGGGCGGGAGTCCGGCCTTCTCCGCTCTCTCCAGGAGGCGTGAGCCGGGCAGTCCGAGGACCGGCAGCGAGGCGTCGGCGAGCAGCACTCCGTCGACGACCGCACGGGCCTGCTCCTCGTCGGACACGACGCGGTTGTAGAGCGCGCCGTGCGGCTTCACGTACGACACGCGCGTGCCCGCCGCGCGCGCGAAGACCTCGAGGGCGCCGATCTGGTAGGCCACCTCGGCCGCGAGCTCGTCGGGCGGCACGTCCATCGCGCGCCGCCCGAAGCCCGCCAGGTCGCGGTAGGAGACCTGCGCGCCGATCCGCACGCCGCGTTCGGCGGCGCGGTCGCACACGCGGCGCATGGTGACGGCGTCCCCGGCGTGGAATCCGCAGGCCACGTTGGCACTGGTGACGACGGAGAGCAGCTCCTCGTCGTCGGTCAGGCGCCAGCGTCCGAAGCCTTCGCCGAGGTCGGCGTTGAGGTCGATCGAGGCCGTGGGTGCGGCGGGGACTGTGCTCATCTGCGGGGATCTCCTGTGGTTCGGCTCGCTCGGCGCGCGGTGGTCAGGCCACCCGGTACTGCTCGTCGCGGGCGTCGGTGAGGAACATGCGGCCCGGCGCGTGCGTGAGGGCGAAGGGCGGGCGGGAGGCCATGACCGCTGCCTGCGGCGTCACTCCGCACGCCCAGAACACCGGGATGTCGTCCGGTTCCGAGTCCACCGGGTCGCCGAAGTCGGGGCGGCCCAGGTCCTCGATGCCGAGCGCGGCAGGGTCGCCGCAGTGCACCGGGCCCCCGTGCACTGACGGCATCAGGGAGCTCTCCTCGATGGCGGCGGCGAGGTGCCGGGGCGGTACCGGGCGCATCGACACCACCATGGGGCCGCGCAGCCGCCCCGCGGGACGGCAGGGGCGCGCGGTCACGTACATGGAGACGTTGCGGCCCTGCTCGATGTGGCGCAGCGGGACTCCGGAGGCGGCGAGTGCCGACTCGAAGGTGAAGCTGCAGCCGATCAGGAACGACACCAGGTCGTCGCGCCAGTGCTCCACGACGTCCGTGGGCTCGGCGATCAGCTCGCCGTGCTCCCACACGCGGTAGCGCGGCAGATCCGTACGGAGGTCGGCGCCCGGCGCCAGCGGGGTGCGCCAGGAGCCCGCGTCCGTGACGTCGAGCACCGGGCAGGGCTTCGGATTGCGCTGGCAGAACAGGAGCATCTCGTACGCCCAGTCGGCGGGGACGGCGATGAGGTTGGCCTGCGTGTAGCCGGGGGCCCACCCCGCGGTGGGGCTCGTCACGCCCGAACGGAACGCCGCGCGGGCTTCTTCGGGATCCCGGACGGCGTCCGGGGGCTCCTGGAGGTGGAGGTTTTGGCTCACAGCAACTCCCTCCCGCGCGTCTCGGGCAGGCCGAACAGGGCGATGACGGCGAGGCCGTAACCGACCGCTCCGAAGACCAGCGCGCCGCCCACGCCCCAGCTGTCGGCCAGGAAGCCCACCATGGTGGGGAAGACGGCACCGACCGCGCGGCCCGTGTTGTACGTGAAGCCCTGGCCCGTGCCGCGCACCGCGGCCGGGTAGAGCTCGCTCAGGAAGGAGCCGAAGCCGCTGAAGATCGCCGACATGCAGAAGCCGAGCGGGAAACCGAGCACAAGGAGAAGGCCGTTGGCCCCGTCGGGGATGTTCGTGTACACGAGGATGCAGGCCGCCGAGAGGAACGCGAAGAGCGCGATGTTGCGCTTGCGGCCGAGCTTGTCGGTGAGATAGCCGCCGGTCAGATAGCCGAGGAACGCGCCGGAGATCAGGAAGGCGAGATAGCCGCCGGTGCCCACGACCGTCAGGCCGCGATCCGACTTCAGATAGGTGGGCACCCAGGTGGCGAGCGTGTAATAGCCGCCCTGCACGCCCGTGGACAGGAGCACGGCGAAGAGCGTCGTGCGCAGCAGTCCGGGCCGGAAGATGGCCGTGAACGACCCCTTGTGGGCGCTCTTCCGGCGCTCCGCCGACGCCTCCGGGGCATCGTGCACATGGCGACGTACGTAGATCACCAGGAGGGCGGGCAGCGCGCCGGTCCAGAACATCACGCGCCAGGCGACGTCGTCGTCGAGGAACTGGAAGACCAGGGTGTAGACGACCACCGCGAGTCCCCAGCCGACGGCCCAGGCGCTCTGGATCGCGCCGAGCGTGCGGCCGCGGTTCTTGGCGGTGGCGTACTCCGCGACGAGGATCGCGCCGACCGCCCACTCGCCGCCGAAACCGAGCCCCTGGAGGGCGCGGAAGACCAGCAGCGTCTCGTAGTTGGGCGCGAAGCCGCAGGCGACGGTGAAGACCGCGTAGGTGATGACCGTGATCATCAGCGCCTTGACGCGGCCGATCCGGTCGGCGACGACACCCGCGACGGCGCCGCCGACCGCCGAGACGACCAGGGTGACCGTGGTGAACAGGCCGGTCTGCCCGCTGTCCAGGCCGAAGTACGCGGCGAGCGCGACCATGCTCAGGGGCAGCGTGAAGTAGTCGTACGAGTCGAGGGCGTAGCCCCCGAAGGCGCCCCCGAAGGCGCGTCGGCCGCGCGGTCCGAGGGCGCGCAGCCAGCCGAACGCCCCGCTGTCGTCGGGGAGTTCGCCCTTGTCGTGGCGTATGTCGGCCGGGGCGGCCTGGGGCGGTGGGGTTGTGCTCATGGGCACCTCACTGGGAGGGGGACGGAGGGTGCTGGAGCGTGCGGGGAGGGTGCCGCGGCGAGTGCGGGCCGCGGCGCCGTGCCCGTCAAGGTAGAGGATCGTTGAACGATCCTTCAATACCCGTGTTGTTTCGTTCCCGTATCTGCGATTGAATCCGGGCATGGCTGATCCGGGCATGGCTGAGGGAGTGGCCGCAGTGGGCGGGCTGGCTGACGACCGTGCGCTCCTCGGGCGCACCAGCACCGCCGAGCGGGTCTCCGACATCCTCAGGACCCGTATCGCCGAGGGCTTCTTCCCGCCCGGCACCCGGCTCTCCGAGGACAGCATCGGCGGGGCGCTCGGCGTCTCGCGCAACACGCTGAGAGAGGCGTTCCGGCTGCTCACCCACGAGCGGCTCCTGGAGCACCAGCTCAATCGCGGCGTCTTCGTGCGGGTCCTCACCGTCGAGGACGTCGAGGACATCTACCGCTCCCGCCGCCTCGTGGAGTGCGCCGTTGTCCGGGGTCTCGGCGCGCCTCCGTTCGCCCTGGACGGGATCGCGGGCGCCGTCGCCGATGGCAAGCGGGCGGCGGCCGAGAAGGAGTGGAAGGGCGTCTCCACCGCCAACATCCACTTCCACCGGGAGCTCGTGGCGCTCGCCGGAAGCGCCCGCATGGACGAACTGATGCGCACCGTGTTCGCCGAACTGCGCCTGGCCTTCCACGTGGTGGACGACCCGCGCGGCCTCCACCAGCCCTACCTCGAACGCAACCAACGGATCCTGGACACCCTGCGCACGGGCGACGCCGCACACGCCGAGCGGCTGCTCGCCGACTATCTCGAGGACTCCCTCGCGGGCCTGCTCGAGGTGTATCGGCGGCGCGTCGGCGCGGGCGGCTGAGCGGACGGCTGGGCCGGTCGCTTCTGCGCCGTTTCGACCGTTGTCAGACCGAGGACCTAGTCTGTGCACCGTGACTTCGCCTGCCGTTACGGACACCGCTCCGCCCCAGCTCAGCGCGGGGCCGCGGCCCGCTCTGGGCCCGGCCGCCGACGAGGGCCTGGCGCGCCGCCTGCGCGCCCTCGCCTGCACGGCTCCGCTGCACGACCTCGACGTGCGCAAGGCCAACCTCGCCGGTGAGTACTCGGTGTACGCGATGGCCGAGGTGGCCCTGTCCGCCATCGACCTCGTCACGCTCAACATGGACTTCGACACCGGCGCCGACCACGAGCAGATCGTCGCCAGGCTGCTCCCGCGCGTCGCCGCCCAGGCCCCCCGGCGCCCGGCCGCGGAGCACGAGCGCGTGGCCCGCTGGGTCCTGGAGAACCTGATCAACGTCGGCTCCGTGGACCGCGGCTTCCGCGCGGTGTACGGCACCTTCGCCCCTGATGGGACCTATGTCCGCAGGGACTACGACTTCAAGCTCCTCGAAGAGGTCGCCGGGTACGGGGGAGGCGTCTACCTGCGCACGACCGACGAGGCGGTCAACGTCCTGGTGGGCGCCCTCGACACCGACGTCACCAGCGCGCAGATCGCCGCCGAGGTGAAGCTGGAAGTGCTGATCAGCCGCGGCAGGCTGGCCGACGCCCAGCTCGCCGCCGAGCAGGCCCGCTACCGCACCGTGCAGTATTCGGAAACGCTGCGCAAGGCCCTCGACGCGACCCGGCGCAACGTGCGCGCGGTGGACTGGCTCCAGGCCGTCCCCGACATGATCGCCGAGGCCCTGGACCACGTGGCCGACCGGTACCGCCACGAGAACGCGATCCTCACCAACATCCGCAAGGCCCGCGACGAGTCCGAGGACCCCGAGCACAAGCGGCGCGCCGCCGAGCTGGTCGACATCGTCAAGGACTGCATCCGCCGCCACACCCAACTGCAGTCCCGCCTCCTCGAAGCGGGCCCGCTGTTCCGCGCCGAGCAGGACCGCCAGGCGTTCGCCACGCCCTCCGCGCGCGCGGGCCTCGACCTCTACGGCCAGCTCGTCGCACCGATCCTGCCGCTCCCCGCCGAGCAGGCGATCCGCGTGACGGACGCCTTCTTCGCGCGCGGCACCGGCCTGCGCACCCCCGTGTCCGTCCGGGTCGGCGATCTCGTCGACATACTGCTCACGCCCCCGGTGGAGCGCGAGCACCTCGGCGCCGAGATGCCCGAGCCCGACCTGATCGCCACCCCGGACGACAGCCGCTTCACCGAGGAGCAGCTCGCGAGCGCCATGGAGCTGCTCGACCTGCCCGCCGACGCGCCGCGCCGCCTGTCGGGACTGCTCGCGGACGCCCGCCTCCGCGACCCCGAACTGCCCTATCTCGTCGCCCTCCTCGCGGTGCACGCGGCCAGCCCGCCGGTCGGCACCGCCTACCGCCAGGGCGAGGAGAAGCTGCTCTTCGCCGTGGACGACGGCACCCCGCTCGACGACCAGGAGTTCGGCGGCGCCGACCTCATCGTCGGCACGGCCCTCCTGGACGCCGTCGGCATGGCGGCCGACCGGACGGAGGCGGCGTGACCATGTCCCACCCCTTGACGCACCACCCCAGCAAGGAGCACACGCCGTGACCGACCACCCCGCAGAGCACGCCGCGTGGGGCGAGCCGGAGTCCACGGCGGCACCCGCCGCCACCGCGCCCGTCACCCCGGCCGACGCCGCCGACGCCGCCCGGCTCGTCGCCTTCGGACTGCAGCCCAAGCTCCAGCCCGCCCGCGACCAGGAGTACGGCGAACTGCTCCGCCGCTACCGCGAGGACCCGCCCTTCGCGCGGCTCGCCGACGCCGTCGCCGCCGGGCTCGGGCTCGTCGTCCTGGAGGTGTCCCCGCGCGCGGGCATGGCCGTGACCGCCGCGGAGGACTCCGTCTTCGCCGTCCGCATGGGCGACTACGCGCGCCGCACCGCCGCCGACTCCACCGACCGCTTCCTGCACGGCCTCGCGCACCTCGCCGTCGCCGCCATGGCCTTCCCGCGCCCCGAGGACCTCGCCGACGACGGGTACATCGGCCGCGTCACGGTCAACGGAGTCGACGCGTTCGTCCGCCAGGCCTGCCACCGCCTGGAGGAGCGCGCCGAGGAGCAGGGCGAGAACACCGACCCGGCCACCGACGCGCCGGGGCTCGAAGCCGCCTGGCGGATCTGGGCCCGGCGCAGCTCCACCGGCGCCACCAAGGACGCCCGCAGGCTCGCGGGTTCGACCACCGGCATCGTCGGCAAGGCCGTCGCGTTCCTCACCGACTCCGGGTTCCTGCAGCGCACGGGCGACGACTCCGGAGGGACGTACCGCACCACGGCCCGCTATCAGCTCCAGGTGCGCGACATGGCGGGCGGCGCGGCCATGGCCGAGCTGCTCGACCTGGGCGTCGTGCCGGTCACCGACGGCTCGGCGACCCTGCTGCCCCCCGAAGACCCCGACGACCTGGAGCTGGCCGCCGACGCGGGCCTGCCCTTCCACTCCTGAAGCCCCCCGCCTCACCCCTCCTTCCTGCCGCTTAGCCCGACTTACGACGAGAGTCCGCCGCCATGTACGAGCTGTCCCGGGTCCGCCTCTACTCCATCGGTCCGGCCGGTGCGCGCTACGCCGACACCGTGCTCGACCTGCGCGGAGTGGGCGCCGAGGTGCCCGACCCCGCGCCCACCCAGGCGGAGTTCTTCGAGGACGAGCCGGTCGGCCCGCCGCGCCGCCCGGCGCCCGCGGGCGTGCTCTTCCTGGAGAACGGCGGCGGCAAGTCCGTCCTGCTCAAGCTGATCTTCTCGGTGATGCTGCCCGGCCACCGCAACACCCTGGGCGGCGCCAGCTCCGGCGTGCTGCGCAAGTTCCTGCTCGCCGACGACTGCGGCCACGTCGCCCTGGAGTGGCAGCACACCCTCACCGGCGAGTGCGTCGTCGTCGGCAAGGTCAGCGAGTGGCGCGGCCGTCAGGTCTCCAACGACCCGCGGAAGTTCGCCGAGGCCTGGTACTCCTTCCGGCCCGGACCCGGCATGAGCCTGGACTCGCTGCCGGTCGCCGAGTCCACCTCCGTACGGCCCTCGGCGGAGGGCGCGTCCGGCGCGCAGGGGCGGCGGCGCACCATGAAGGGGTTCCGGGACGCCATCACCGAGGCGGTCAAGGCGTACCCCCACCTCGAAGTGCACTGGGAAGAGATCCACGACCGCTGGAACGAACACCTCGGCGACCTGGGCCTGGACCCCGAACTCTTCCGCTATCAGCGGGAGATGAACGCCGACGAGGGCGAGGCCGCAGGCCTCTTCGCGGTCAAGAAGGACTCCGACTTCACCGACCTGCTGCTGCGCGCCGTCACGGACACCCGTGACACCGACGGCCTCGCCGACCTCGTCCACGGCTTCGGCAACAAGCTGGGCCGACGCGCCGAGCTCATGGCCGAGCGGGACTTCACGGCGGGCTCCGTCGACCTCCTCGGCCGCATCGTGGAGGCCGCCGAGACCCGGGCACGCGCGCGTGACGTGCACGCGGGCGCCGAACGGCGCACCCGCACCCTGGCCCGCAGGCTCTCCGCCCGGGGCATCGAGGAGCGGGGCCGCGCCGCCGAGCTCGCCGAGCAGGTCACCGCCGCCGCGCACACCGTCACCGCCGCCGAGCAGGCCCGCGGCAAGAGCGCGCAGATCTCCGCCGAACTGGCGTACCGGCACGCCTCCTTGGCGCTCACCGTCGCCGAGAAGGCCGCCGCCGCCCTGCGCCGCGAGCTCGTCGAGGCGCGCACCCTGCACTCCGCCTGGCAGGCCGCCGAGGCCGTCCTGCGCCACCGCGCAGCCGCCGACCGCTCCGCGCGCGTCGCCGTCGCCATCCGCGAGGCCGAGCGCGACGCGGCACCCGCGCTCGCCGCCCGCGCGAAGGCCGCCTCCGACCTGGTCAGGGTCCTGCACACGGCCGCCGAAGGCGCCGAGAACCTCGCCAACGAAGAGGAGGAGCGCTCCGCGGCCCTCCAGGAGACCGGCGAGGCCGCCCACCGCGACGCCACCGCGGCCGCCACCGAGGCACAGCGCGCCCGCAGCGAGGCCGGGCACCTGCGCCAGCGCCTGACCGAGGTCGAGCAGGAGACCGCGGAGGCGGTGCGCGCGGGCTGGCTCGACGACACCGCGCCCGACGCCGACCCGGCCCGTGCCGCGCTCGCCGCCAGCGACGCGGAGAAGACCACGGTCGCCGCGTGGGACACCGCCCGTGAGGCGGCACACCGCGCCACCGAGCAGGCCAAGGAGGCGGCCGCCGCCGAGGCGCGCGCCGAACTGACCGCGGCCCGCGCCTCGGACGCCGCGACCGCCGCGGAGGGCGCCTACGACGCGGAGCGCCGCGCCGCGGAGTCCATCGCCGCCGACGAACGGATCGCCGAGCTGCTCGGACTGCAGGGCGGCGAGCCCGAAGGCGCGGTGCCGGGCCCCCGGCAGGGAACGCCCGGCGAGCGCGGGGGAGCCTTCTCCGTGGCGGAGCTCGACCGCTCCGCCGACGAGCTGCGCACCCTCCTCGACGACGGTGTCGCGGCCGCCGAGCGCAGCCTCTTCGACCTGCGCACCGCGGCGGCCGACGACTCCCGCATCCTCGGTGCCCTCGGCGACGGCGGGCTCCTGCCGCCGGGCCCCGACGTCCTGGCCACCGTCGAGTTCCTCGGCGAGCACGGCATCCCCGCGCTGCCCGGCTGGCGCTATCTGGCCCAGGCCGTCGACCCCGCCGACCACGCGCGCGTGCTCGCCGCCAGGCCCGAACTCGTCGACGGCGTCGTCATCACCGACCCCGACACCCACGCACGCGCCCGTGACGCGCTCGCCGACGCCGCGCTGCTGCCCCGCTCCGCCGTCGCCGTCGGCACCGCGGCCGCCCTCCTCGCCCCCACGCCGGGCGAACAGGCCGCCGACAGCGGCGTCTTCCTCGTACCGCCGAACCCGGCCATGCACGACGAGCACGCCGCCGACGAGGAACGCCAGGCGCTGCGCGCGCGGGCCGCCGGGCGCGACGAGGAGATCAGGGCGCTCGCCGTCCGGCTCGCCAAGGACCGGGAGCTGGCCGCGCGCCTCGCCTCCTGGCGCTCGGGCTGCCCGAGCGGCCGTCTCGCGGAGCTCGCCACCGCCGCCGAGGAGGCCCGCGCCTTCGCCGAGGAGGCCGAGGCCGAGCTCGCCGAGTGCCGTACGGCCCGCGCCGAGGCGGAGGAGACCGCGGGCGAGGCGGTACGCGTGCGTGACGAGCGGCAAGAAGCCGCCCAGCGCGCGAGGCGCTCCGCCGACGCCCTCGCGGGCCTCGCCTTCCGCCTCCGTGAGCGCGCCGGCTGGCAGGTCAAACTGCGGGAACTGGCCGACGACGCCGTCGAGTCGGAGGCTCGCGCCCAGACCTGCCTGGACCGCGCCCGCGCCGCCGACGAGGACCGCCGCGCCGCCCAGCGCGCCGCCGACGACGCCCGCCGCACCGCGCGTGCGCTGCGCGCCGAGCGCGCCGAGATCGCCGGCGCCCCCGAGGACGTGTCGCAGGAGGAGGCGCCCGCCAAGACGTCGCTGCCCGCCCTGCGGGAGGCCTACCGCGCGGCGTCGCAGCTCTACGAGAAGGTCGGTGTCGGCGCCGACCTGCGCGCCGAGCAGGCCCGTGCCGAGAGCGACGAGAGCGCCGCCCTCGCCGAACTGGACCGGCTCAGCAACAAGGTCCGTACCCGCGCCGCCCTGCTCCTCGAAGGCACCGACGGCTCCGACGGACCCTCCCGGCAGGCCGCCGCCGCGCGCGCGGAGGCCCAGGTCCAGCTGATCGAGGCCCGCTCGGCCACCGCGAGCGAGCAGCTCGGCCGCCTGCGCGGCGAGGCCGAGCGGCACGCGCCCGAGGACGGCGAGGCCCACACCGAGCTGCCCGAGGACCGCATCCCCTCCGACGCCGAGCAGGCCCAGGCGCTGCTGCGCACCGCGACCGGTGAACTGGCCGCGCACACCGAGGCGTTGAGCCGTGCCAAGGAAGCGCACGCGGCGCTGCTGCACACCCACCGCGCCACGGAGGACGCGGCGGGCGGCTTCGACGAGACCGCCGCGCTGTTGCGGGACCTCCTGCGCGAGCACCAGAGCGACGAGGCCGAGGAAGCCGTCGAGGCGTTCCCCGGCACCCTCGAAGAGGCCCGGCACTCCGCCGCCGAGGCCCGCCGCTCCCTGCGCGGTTGCGCCGCCGATCTGTCCGCCGCGGAGGCCGCCGTCCGCGAGGCCAGCGACATCCTCGTACGCCACGCGAACGCGACCCGGTACGAGCAGGTGCGCACCCCCGCCCGCCAGCAGATCCGCGAGCTGCCCGCGTCCGCGCTGCCCGAGCACGCCAAGAAGTGGGCGGACGCCTTCGCGCCCCGGCTGCGCGTCCTGACCGACGAGATGGAGCAGCTGGAGCGCAACCGCGACAGCATCGTCGACCGGCTGCGCGGGCTCGTCGAGTCCGCCCTCGCCACCCTGCGCTCCGCCCAGCGCCTGTCCCGGCTTCCGGAGGGCCTGGGGGAGTGGTCGGGCCAGGAGTTCCTGCGCGTCCGCTTCGAGGAGCCCGATCAGGCCACCCTCGTCGAGCGGCTCGGGGAGGTCATCGACGAGGCCACCCGCGCCGCCGTCAAGAAGAACTCCGACATGCGGCGCGACGGCATGTCCCTGCTGCTGCGCGGCGTCCAGGCCGCCCTGGAGCCGCGCGGCATCGCCGTGGAGATCCTCAAGCCGGACGCCGTGCTGCGCGCCGAGCGCGTCCCCGTCGGGCAGATGGGCGACGTGTTCTCGGGCGGCCAGCTGCTCACCGCGGCCATCGCCCTGTACTGCACGATGGCCGCCCTGCGCAGCAACGACCGGGGCCGCGACAAGCACCGGCACGCGGGCACGCTCTTCCTCGACAACCCCATCGGCCGCGCCAACGCGACGTACCTCCTGGAGCTCCAGCGGGCCGTCTCGGACGCGCTCGGCGTGCAGCTGCTCTATACGACAGGGCTGTTCGACACGACGGCGCTCGCGGAGTTCCCGCTGGTCATCCGGTTGCGCAACGACGCGGACCTGCGCGCGGGGCTGAAGTACATCAGCGTCGAGGAGCACCTGCGCCCCGGCCTGCCGCAGCAGGACCCGGGCGGCGAGACGGTG
This sequence comes from Streptomyces formicae, assembly GCF_002556545.1. Classification (NCBI taxonomy): domain Bacteria; kingdom Bacillati; phylum Actinomycetota; class Actinomycetes; order Kitasatosporales; family Streptomycetaceae; genus Streptomyces; species Streptomyces formicae. Next base: position 1,412,648 of record NZ_CP022685.1, on the reverse strand, counting down.
CACGGCGAGATCACCGCGACACGGATGTACAAGCGCCCCGACCCGGTCACTCCGTAGCGAGCCGCTTGGTCAGCCACTCGTGGAACAGACCGATGTGGTGCTCGGTGGGCACCAGCACCCCGCCCGCGCGGTAGGCGCGTGACGCCATCGCGGGCTGGGTGCGCTCGCAGGCCGCGAAGTCCTGCGCGTTGACCCGGTGGAAGAGCTCCACCGACTTCGACAGGTCGGCCCCCGAGGCGACGACGTCGGGTGCGTACAGCCAGTCGCACTCGACGACCGTGCGGTCCTCGGCCAGCGGGAACATGCGGTGCAGGATCACGTGGTCGGGGACGAGGTTGACGAACACGGTCGGCTTGACGGTGACCGCGTAGTAGCGGCGGTCCTGGTCCTCGGAGACCGCGGGCAGCCTGCCGAAGCCCGCGCTGCCGTCGACGGTGAAGCCGCCCACCTCGTCGCCGAACGCGGCACCGTGCCCGACGTAGTACTGCGCGGCGAAGCCGTCCGCGAACTCCGGCAGGACGTCGGTGAGTTCGGGGTGGATGGTCGCGCAGTGGTAGCACTCCATGAAGTTCTCGACGATCAGCTTCCAGTTGGCGCGCACGTCGTAGGTGAGGCGCTTGCCGAGCGCGAGGTCCTCGGTGCCGTAGCGCTCGATGGACGCCGGATCGCCGAGCCGTTCGGCCGCCGCTCCGATCACGGTCTCCTTGAAGGAGGGCGGTTCGTCGGCCAGGCAGACCCAGGCGTAGCCGAGCCACTCGCGCAGGGCCACGTTCACCAGGCCGTACGCGGCACGGTCCACGTCCGGCATCTTCACCAGGTTGGGCGCCGCGATCAGCCTGCCGTCCAGGCCGTACGTCCAGGCGTGGTACGGGCATTGCAGGGCGCGCCTGACCTGTCCTGACTCCTCCGTGCACAGGCGGGCGCCGCGGTGCCGGCAGACGTTGAGGAAGGCGCGCAGCTCGCCGGTGCGCGAGCGGGTGATCAGGACGCTCTCCCTGCCGACGGTGACGGTGCGGAACGCGCCCGGCCTGTCGAGGTCGGCGGCGCGCACCGCGCAGCACCACAGGGCTTCGAAGACGCGCTCCTGCTCCTGCCGGAAGATCTCCGGGTCGGTGTAGTAACGGCCTGGCAGAGTCGCGATGAGACTCGAAGGGGCCGGGGTCGTGGTCACGGTCGTACTCCTCAAGCGGGGGCGGCGGCAGCGGGCGCGGCGGCGAGGCGGCTGGGGTCGAAGAGTGCGATGGGGTGATCGGTGTAGCCGTGCAGCGCGAGGTCGGCGACGATCTCGCCGACCACGGGCACGAACTTGAAGCCGTGCCCCGAGAACCCGGCCGCGACGGTGACGGAGCCGGGGTGGGCCGGATGCCGCGCGATGACGAAGTGCTCGTCGGGGCTGTTGGAGTACATGCAGGTCGCGGCCTTGAGGAAGCGGCCGGGGAGCGCCGGGATCAACCGGCCCACCTGGTCGGCCATCGCGGTGACCTCGTGGTCGTGGACCGTGCGTTCGATGGTCTCGGGGGTGCAGACCGTGCCTTTGCGGAAGAACGCGACCTTCGCGCCGAGGCCGGGCCCGTCGATGGCAGGGAAGCCGTAGACCTGCACGCCGTCGGCGTCCTCCCAGATGTAGATCGGGTGGTTCTCCGCCTCGAACGGGCGCACGCCGCCGGTCGGTTCGAACCAGTACATGACCTGCCGCTCGATGGTGAACGGCACGCCGATGTCCGTCAGCAGGCCCGGCGCCCAGGCGCCCGGGCAGATCACCAACTGGCCCGCGGTGTAGGTGTCTTCCGCGGTGTGCACGCGCACGCCGTCGCGGTAGGGCTCCCACCGCGTCATGGGCTCCTCGAAGTGCAGGTCGGCGCCCCGCTGGGTGGCCAGTTGCAGGTGGGCGGCCACGGTGTTCTCGGGGCGGACCAGGCCCGCCCGCGCCTCGTACAGCGCCACCTCGTCCTCGCGCGGCGTCAACGTGGGGAAGCGGCGGCGGACCTCCTTGGCGTCGAGCATCTCGTGGGGCAGGTCCCACTGTTCGGCGGAGCGCTGCGATCCGGCCACGGTGCGGCTCTCGGGGCGGCCCAGCATCACGCCGCCGCAGAGGGTGGCGACCTCGCGCCCGGTGTCCCGCTCCAGTCGGTCGTAGAGCTCGTAGGCGCGCAGCAGCAGGGGTACGTACGCGGGGTCCTCGAAGTAGGACTGTCGGGTGATGCGCGAACCGCCGTGGCTGGACCCGCGGTGGTGGACCGGGCCGAACCTCTCCAGGCCGAGCACGCGGGCGCCGCGCGCGGACAGGTGGTGGGCGGCGGCGCTCCCCATGCCGCCGAGACCGATGACGATGACGTCGTACGTGGGTGACACGGTGCTCCTCCGGAACGGCGTGCGCCTTGCGGCGTACGGCAGTTGGCGGGCGGTCGGCGATGGCGGCTAGCGGCGGATGCGGGTCATCTTCGGGTCGAACAGCGGCTCCTCCGCGACCGTCGCGGACACCTTCTCCCCGAAGTACTCGATGTGCACGCAGGTCCCGGTGTCCAGGACGGGCAGCCAGGCGTACGCGACACAGCGCCCCAGGGTGTAGCCGTAAGCGGCACTGGTGACGTATCCGGCCGGAACGCCGTCTACGGAGACGGGCTCTTTGCCCAGGACGACGGCGGCCGGGTCGTCGAGGAGCAGCGCGGTGAGCCGCCGGGTGGGCGCGCCGCGCGCCTCCAGCGCGGCACGGCCCACGAAATCGCCTTTCTCCATGCGGACGGCGAAGCCGACGCCCGCTTCGTAGGGGTCGTGTTCGGCCGTCATGTCGTGGCCCCAGGCGCGGTACCCCTTCTCCAGACGCAGGCTGTTGAACGCGGAGCGGCCCGCCGCGATCACGCCGTGCTCGCGCCCGGCCTCCCACAGCGTGTCCCAGAGACGCAGCCCCAGATCGGCGGTGGTGTACAGCTCCCAGCCCAGTTCACCGACGTACGAGAGACGCATCGCCGTCACCGGCACGTGCCCGATGGCGGTCTGCCGGGCCTTGAAGTAGCCGAACGCCTCGTGCGAGAAGTCGTCGCGGGTGAGCGGCTGCACGAGCGCGCGGGCGAGCGGCCCCCAGACGCCGACGCAGCAGGTGCCGGGCGTGATGTCGCTGATGTGTACGTCGCCCGGCGCGTGCCGAAGGAGCCAGTCCAGGTCGGCGCGGGAGTTGGCGCCGACCTGGAAGCGGTCGGGCGCGAGCCGGGCCACGGTCAGGTCGGAGCGGATGCCGCCCGCCTCGTCGAGGAGGAGGGTGTAGGTGACCGCCCCCGGCCGCTTGGCGAGGTTGTTGGTGGTCATGCGCTGGAGGAAGGCGAGCGCCCCGGGGCCCGTGACCTCCAGGCGGCGCAGCGGGGTCATGTCGTACAGAGCGACCCGCTCGCGCGTGGCACGTGCCTCGGCCGCCGCGATCGGCGACCAGTAGCGGGCCGCCCAGGCATCACGTTCGGGCAGCTCGATGCCCTCGGCCAGTGGGGCGTTGGCCTCGTACCAGTGCGGACGCTCCCAGCCGCCGCCCTCCAGGAAGACGGCACCCAGTTCCTGCTGCCGCGCGTGGAAGGGGCTGACCCGCAGCGGCCTGGGCGACTCCAGGGGCTGCGTCGGATGGATGACGTCGTACACCTCGACGAACTGCTGTGCGCCGCGCTCGGCGACGTACGCCGGGGTGCGCTGCGCGTCCTCGAACCGCGTCAGGTCGCAGTCGTGCACGTCGAGCGAGGGCCGCCCGTCGACCATCCACTCGGCGACCGCCTTGGCGACGCCCGCGGAGTGCGTGACCCACACGGCCTCGGCCAGCCAGAAACCGCGCAGCGCACGCGATTCACCGAGCACCGGCATGCCGTCGGGCGTGAAGGAGAAGACGCCGTTGAAGCCCTCCTCGACCTCCGTGCCCCGCAGCGCGGGGAGCAGGTGGCGGCAGTCCTCCCAACTGGGCGCGAAGTCCTCCTCGGTGAAGGGGTACGAGGACGGCATCTCCACGGAGTCGTCGTACGCGGGGACCGTGAACGGGTCGACGGGCAGCGGCCGGTGGGCGTACGAGCCGATGCCGATGCGGTCGACGTGCTCGCGGAAGTACAGGTCCCGGTCCTGGAAGCGCAGGATCGGCCTCGAAGCCTCCGTCCGCGGGTCGTTGAGGCCGTCCAGCTCGGGCAGCGCCCGCGTTTTCACGTACTGGTGGGCGAGCGGCAGCAAGGGGACGTCGACCCCGGCCATCCGGCCGATCACCGGGCCCCAGAAGCCCGCAGCCGAGACCACGTGATCGGCGGGGAAGGTGCCTCGGTCGGTGACGACGGCGGTGACGCGGCCGCCGTCACCGACCTCCCGCTCGATGCCCGTCACGGTGTGTCGGTCGAGAAATCGTGCTCCCCGCGTGCGTGCCCGCTCCATCTGCGCGCGACAGGCGGGCACGGCGCGGGCCAGTCCGTCCTTCGGCGTGTACAGACCGCCGTACAGCAGGGACTCGTCGATCAGCGGCCACAGCTCCTTGCACCGCTCGGGCGGGATCAGTTCGGCGTCGTCGATGCCCCAGGACGCGGCGAAGCCCGCCTTGCGGTGCAGATCGGCCCAGCGCTCGGGCGTCGTGGCGACCTCCAGGCCGCCGACGGCGTTGAAGCAGGGGAGCCCGTCCACCTGGAGGGAGGCGAACTTCTCGACGGTGTACGACGCGAACGCGGTCAGCGTCTTCGAAGGCCCCGTGCGGAACACCAGACCCGGCGCGTGCGAGGTGGAACCGCCGGGCGCGGGCAGCGGCCCCTGCTCCAGTACGGTCACGTCGGTCCAGCCCCGCACGGTGAGCTCGTCGGCGAGGGAGCACCCGACGATGCCCGCGCCGATGACGACCACGCGCGGCCCGTGCGGCGCGCCGCTCACAGGACCACCACCGAGCGCAGCACCTCGCCCCGGTGCATGCGGGCGAACGCCTCCTCGACCTGGTCGAGGGAGATCGTCTCGGAGACGAATCCGCCGAGGTCGAGACGGCGGGTGAGGTACTGGTCGACGAGGATCGGGAAGTCCCGCGTCGGCAGACAGTCCCCGTACCAGGACGACTTGAGGGCGCCGCCGCGCGAGAACAGGTCGATCAGCGGCAGGTCGATCACCGCCTCCGGGTCCGGCACGCCGACCTGGACGAGCACGCCCGCGTGGTCGCGCATGAAGAAGGCCTGTTTGTAGGTCGCGGGGATGCCGACCGCGTCGATGGCGACGTCGACCCCGAAACCGCCGGTGAGCTCGCGGACCGCCTCCACCGGGTCGGTGCCGCGCGAGTTGACCGTGTGGGTGGCGCCGAACCGGGTCGCCCCGTCGAGCTTCGCGTCGTCGATGTCGACGGCGATGACGCGGCGGGCTCCGGCCAGGGAGGCCCCGGCGATCGCCGCGTTGCCGACGCCACCGCAGCCGATGACGGCCACGGTGTCGCCTCGGCCGACCCCGCCGGTGTTCACGGCGGCCCCGTACCCGGCCATCACGCCGCAGCCGATCAGGCCCGCGGCCTCGGGCCTGGCGGCCGGGTCGACCTTCACCGCCTGTCCCGCGGCGACCAGCGTCTTCTCGGCGAAGGCTCCGATGCCGAGGGCCGGGCTGAGCGGAGTGCCGTCGGTGAGCGTCATGGGCTGCCGGGCGTTGCGCGAGTCGAAGCAGTACCAGGGGCGGCCGCGCAGACAGGAACGGCAGGCTCCGCAGGGCGCGCGCCAGGCGAGGATCACGTAGTCACCGGGGCGGAGGTCGACGACGTCCGCGCCGACCGCGTCGACGGTGCCCGCCGCCTCATGGCCGAGCAGGAACGGGAAGTCGTCGTTGATCGCGCCCTCCCGGTAGTGCAGATCCGTGTGGCAGACCCCGCAGGCCTGCACGGATACCAGTACCTCTCCCGGTCCGGGATCTGGCACGACGATCGTCTGCACCTCGACGGGTGCGCCCCTCTTCAGGGCCACGACGGCACGGACCTCGTGTGGCACGGCCAGGCTCCTCTGCTGTTGCGCACGGCACGAAGGCGTGCCGTGTACGACGCGATGGCGTTGTTGCGTACTGCACGATCGGTTGCGCTATGAGAGACATAGTGGGAACGCCATCAAGAGGCCGTCAAGGGGGTGGAGTTAACCCTTCGCAAAACCCGGAGGGCGCACGGAGACGCGGCGGACATGAACGAGGGCGGGCCGGGATTTCCCGGCCCGCCCTCGTTCATGTCCGCCGCGTCTCCGCGTCCTCGGTCAGAAGCCGTAGCCCATCCGACGGGAAAGCTCCACGGCCGCCGCGACCGTGCGCTTGGCGAGCTCGGTCAGCCGGTCCTCGGTCAGCCGGTACACCGGCCCCGACGCGCTGAGCGCCCCGATCACCTTGCCGTCGTGCCCCCGCACGGGCGCGGCGACGGCGGCGAGGCCGACCTCCAACTCCTCGACGGCGACGGCGAAGCCGTGCTCCACGACGGTCTCCAGCTCGCCGCGCAGCGCCACCGTGCCGGTCACCGTGTGCTCGGTGAGCCGCGGCAGCGTGCGCGCTATCAGGCCCTCGCGCAGCGTGGTCGGCAGATGCGCGAGGAGCACCTTGCCGCTGGAGGTGGCGTGCAGCGGGGTGCGTCTGCCCAGCCAGTTCTGCGCGGTCACCGACGCGGGGCCGCGCGCCTGCATGATGTTGACCGCGGCATCGTCGTCCAGGACCGCGATGTTGACCGTCTCGCCCAGTTCGTCGGCGAGTTCCCGGCAGACCGGGCCGCCCTCCTGGGAGATGTCCATGCGCACTGCCGCCGCCCCCGCGAGGCGGAGTACGCCCGCACCCAGGAAGTACTTGCCGCGGTCCTTGGCCTGACCGACGAGGCCGCGGTTCTCGAGCACCCCGAGGAGCCGGAAGGCCGTCGACTTGTGCACGCCCAACTCGTCGGCGATGTCGGTGACTCCGGCCTCGCCGAGCCGCGCGAGGATCTCCAGGACGCTCACCGCGCGGTCCACGGACTGGACGGATCCGGCGGCTCCCTTCGGCTGCCTCTCGCGGGCTTCCCCGTCGGGGCCACTGCTGTGATCAGCCTGTTTCCGCGTGCCGGTCATATCTCAACTCTCACCACCTGGCGGCCCGTCGGGCCGCGTCTTCGGGAAGCCCTTGACGCGGTGGGCTTCCCGGCCGGATTCTGTTGCGCATAGCGCTCCCTCGTGCGCCATACGAAACATCATGTTACCGAAGGGTCTTGTCCCCAGAAGGGGCCAGGACCGGGCCGAATGAGACCAAGAGGGGGGCCCATGATTCCCGTATGCCGCCTAGCCGACCTCCCCGCGGGCGAGTCCGTCCGTCTCGACACCACGCCGCCCGTCGCGGTGTTCAACGCCGACGGCGAGCTCTTCGCCGTCGACGACACATGCAGCCACCAGGACGCGTCCCTGTCCGAGGGATGGTTGGAGGGCTGTCTGGTCGAATGCCCGCTCCACGCCGCCTCATTCGATCTCCGCACCGGGCGGCCGACCTGCCTGCCCGCCCGCAAGCCCGTCCGCACCCATGAGGTGCACGTCGCGGACGGCATGATCCACGTCCGCCTCGCCGCCGACGTGGCGGCGACCGGGGAGGGATCCGCCGCATGAGGGCCGTCACCGTGGTGGGCGCCTCGCTCGCCGGGCTGTACGCGGCGCGCGAGCTGCGGGCCCAGGGGTTCGCAGGGCGCCTGACCGTCGTCGGGGCCGAGCCGCACCAGCCGTACGACCGACCGCCGCTGTCCAAAGACTTCCTCACGGGCGCGGGCGACGAGGACCGGGCCGCCCAAGTCGACCGAATCGCCCTCACCGACCCGGAGGAACTGGCCGAACTCCGTGCCGAATGGATCCTCGGCGCGCGGGCGCGGGCGCTCGACGTGCGGGACCGCACGGTCGTCCTGGACGACGGGCGCACCCTGGCGAGCGACGGCGTGGTCGTCGCCACCGGGGCGAGCGCGCGGCGGTTGCCAGGGCCCCCGCTCGCGGGCGTCCACACCCTGCGCGACCTCGACGACGCCCGTGCGCTGCGCGCCGAACTGACCCGGGGCCCGCGCCGCGTCGTGGTGATCGGCGGAGGCTTCATCGGCGCCGAGACCGCGTCCTCGTGCGTGGCGCTCGGGCATGACGTCACGGTCGTCGAGGCCGCACCGCTCCCGCTCGCCGCCCAGCTCGGCACCGAACTCGCCCTGGTGTGCGCGGGTCTCCACGAACGGGGCGGGGCGAGGCTGCTGACCGGAGTGGGAGTGGCTCGGCTCCGGGGCGGGGGTGTCGCTGCTGGTGCTGGTGCTGGTGCTGGTGCTGGTGCCGGTGCGGGTGGCGCTGACTGGGGGCGTGCCGGTGCCGAGGCGCTGCCCGCCGTCAGGTCCGTGGAGTTCGCCGACGGGCGCTCGCTGGCTGCCGACGTGGTCGTCGTCGGCATCGGCGCCACCCCCAACACCGGTTGGCTCGCCGGCTCCTCCCTCGCCGTGGCCGACGGGGTCCTGTGCGACGACGGCTGTGCGACCGCGCTGCCCCAGGTCGTCGCGGTCGGTGACGTCGCCCGCGTGGGCGGCGTCCGCGCCGAGCACTGGACGAGTGCCACGGAGCAACCCCGCGTCGCCGTAAGGAACTTGCTGGCGGGACGCACGGTCGAGGCGGCGCGCCCGCTCCCGTACTTCTGGTCGGATCAGTACGGCTCCCGCATCCAGTTCGCGGGCCGCCGGGAGGACGGCGACACCGTCCGCATCCTCGAAGGCTCCCCTGAAGTCCTCGACGAGGGCGGCTTCCTCGCCGTCTACGAGCGGGAGGGTCGCACCACGGCCGCCTTCGCCGTGGGCCGGGCGCGTCCCTTCATGAAGGTGCGCCGAGAGCTTGCCGCCCAGGAGAGCCGGGCAAAGGAGACGGTGGTCTGACCCGGGAGCGGCCCACCACGCGGCCCCCTCAAGGGTGAGACAGCTGTCCCGCCCCACCCCGCCTACGTATGCGCACCTTGCCGCGCCCCTCAGCGCGAGCCTGCCGACGCGCTCGGCGCCGCTCCCTCCGCAGACGGCGTGCCGTGCTGCTCGGCGCCGAGACCACGCCGTTGCGCTGGTTCCACACCTGGCGGGTCACCCACACGTCGAGGACGCCCCACGTCGCGACGACCGTACTGGCCACGCTGCTCAGCACCATGGGGAAGGACAGCCAGGAACCGGCGAGCGCGGACAGGAAGGCGACCATCGCCTGCACCAGGGTGAGCGCCACGATGATCACGGCCCGCACGGCGGACGTGCGCACGGGATCGGGCAGCCGTCTCTTGCGCGCGGGCTCCTCGACCCACAACGGCGGGCGCTGTCCCGGCTCTTCGCGCTCCTGCGCGGCCGCACCGCTCCCGGACGCCTTGTCGCGCACTGTCGTACCCATCGATTCGTCACTCCCCCCGCGCCTCGCGGCCTCTCGCCGGACGCCACCGCCCAACTCACCAGTGGCTGCCCGTTTTACTGCGCTTTATGTCGCTCGCTCATGGTCCGGCCTCACGCCCCTCTCCCTGACTGACGAACGGGAGATCCGAAAGATTCCCGCGATGCTTCCGCGAACCGGACATGAACCGGTCGCGCACCTTCCGTTCAGCGAAGAAATCCGGCCAACTGGCGTACGGGCAAAGGGGGATGGGCCCAGGTGGCATGCGGCACATGCTGGGACGCAATCTCCCGTAATGGAGGGACAACTGGGGACGTCCCTTTCGCGTCACGGCTGAAAAGCGTTCGGATGCGCCTTCGAGTTGCCCGTGGGTCAGTAGTAGGCTCGCGCCGTTTGTTGACGCACATGTGTGCCCCTGGCCCATGCACCGGCCGCAGGGGGCCGATCAGGGGGAGGCCATGCGCTTTCGCGGGAAGTCCATCCGCCGGAAGATCGTGGCACTGCTGCTCGTGCCGCTGGTTTCCCTGACCGCGATATGGGGCTTCGCCACCGTCATCACCGGTCGCGAGGCGAATCGAGTGCTCGAGGCGTCGTACGTCGTCGACGAGCTCGGCTATCCCATCGAGGACACGATCCGCGTGGTCCAGGAGGAGCGCAGGCGGACTCTCGTCTACCTCGCCGACCCCCGCGCCTCCGACGCCCTCGCCGCCCTGCGCCGCAGTCGCACCGCGACCGACGACATGGTCAGCAAGGCGCGGGCGAAGGCCGATGACCCGGACATCAGGGACAACGTCTACGGAGACTCCGAGGAGCAGCTCACCGCGCTCGTCGAGGCGTTCCGCGGCATCGACTCGCTGCGCCGCACCGTCGAAGAGGGCACGATCACCAGGGCGGGCGCCCTGAAGATGTACTCGAAGCTGATCGATCCCTGCTTCGGCTTCCTGACCACGCTCAACGGCTTCGCCGGACTCGACGACGTGGGCCTCGACCAGCAGGGCCGCGCCCTCGTCGGTGTCTCACGCGCGCGTGAACTGCTGTCCCGCGAGGACGCGTTGCTCAGTTCCTCCCTCGTCGCGCGACGGGTCACCAAGCCGGAGATCCGGCAGATCGCCGAACTGCGGGCGCAGCGCGAACTGCTCTACGAGGTGAACCTCGCACAGCTGCCCGAGGGCGACCGTGAGCGCTACGAGCGGTTCTGGAACGGCGCCGAGACCACCCAGCTGCGCAAGGCCGAGGAAGACGTCATCGCGTCGACGCCCGGCACCCCGCGCGCGGTGACGACGGCCCACTGGGACGCGTCCGCGAGCCGGGTCCTCAAGGAGCTCACGCAGCGCAACATCGAGGCGGCCGACCGCTTCCAGGACCGTGTCGAACCGGCCTCCGTCGGCGTCATCGTCCGCGCGGTCGTGGCAGGCGTCGTGGGCCTGCTCGCCCTCCTGGTCTCGCTCTTCATGTCCATACGCATCGGACGCAGCCTCATCCGCGACCTACGCCGCCTGCGGCTGGAGGCCCACGAGGCGTCCGGCGTCCGACTGCCCGGCGTCCTGCGCCGCCTCGCGGCCGGTGAACAGGTGGACGTGGAGACCGAGTCGCCGCGACTGACGTACGATAAGGACGAGATCGGACAGGTCGGGCAGGCGCTCAACACCCTGCAGCGGGCCGCCGTGGAAGCCACCGTCAAACAGGCCGACTTGCGCCGCGGCGTCTCCGAGGTCTTCGTCAACCTCGCCCGGCGCAGCCAGGTCCTGCTGCACAAGCAGCTCACGCTCCTGGACACCATGGAGCGGCGCACCGAGGACACCGACGAGCTCGCCGACCTCTTCCGCCTCGACCACCTGACCACCCGCATGCGACGGCACGCCGAGGGCCTCGTGATCCTCTCCGGAGCGGCCCCTTCCCGACAGTGGCGCAAGCCCGTCCAGCTCATGGACGTGGTGCGCGCCGCCGTGGCGGAGGTCGAGGACTACGAGCGCATCGAGGTGCGCCGCCTGCCCCGCATCGCGGTCACCGGTCCCGCCGTCGCCGACCTCACGCACCTGATGGCCGAACTCCTGGAGAACGCCACGGTGTTCTCGCCGCCGCACACCGCCGTGCAGGTCCTGGGCGAGCACGTCGCCAACGGCTTCACCTTGGAGATCCACGACCGGGGCCTGGGCATGGCCGCCGACGCACTGCTCGACGCGAACCTGCGGCTCGCGGAGACCCCCGAGTTCGAGCTCTCCGACACCGACCGGCTCGGTCTGTTCGTGGTCAGCCGCCTCGCGCAGCGCCAGCGCGTCCGTGTCTCGCTGCAGCCGTCGCCGTACGGCGGTACGACCGCCGTGGTCTTCATCCCCGAGGGCCTGCTCACCGACGACGTGCCCGACACCGGTGGCGTCGGCTTCCGGCTCGACAGGCCGCAGCCCAAGGAGCCCGCCGTCAGCACCGACAAGACGGCCGATCGCACGGCGGCGCTCGCCCAGGTGCCCGTGCAACTGCCCGGCCTTCCCGCCTCCGTCCTCGACGGCCCCGTCGAGCTGGAGGCCCCCGTCGGCATGGCGGACCTCGACTCCTTCCCCGGCGCGCTCGGCGACGAGGACAGCGAGATCGGCGGGCTCTTCCGGCCGAGGCGCCGGGTGGCGGGCACGCCGGGGGAGCAGCACCAGCAGGCCCGCGACGAGCGGGAGCCGGGCCGCGCCGAACCCGCCCGCCCCGACGCGGCGGCGGGCCGCGCCACGGAGGAGAGCGCCGAAAGCGCCCACTCCGAAGAGGCCCGTTCCGAGGGACCCGTACAGCTGCCGCGCCGCAGGGCACCCAAGCTGGTCAGCTCGCACGGCCGCCCCGTGACGCACACCCGTCCCGGGGACAGCCGCCCCGCGGACAACCGGCCGCCGGACAGCAGGCCCCAGGACGGCAGGTCGCAGGAAGGCGCTCCCTTCGGAGAGCGGCCCGACGGCGGTGCGCCGTTCGGCGACCGGCCGCTGGACCCCGCGGCCGAGGACGGGACGCAGGGGCGCCCCTGGCGCCCGGGGACCACGGAGGGTCCGGCGGGCACCCGTCCGCCGCGCCCCACCGCACCCGGCGGCCTCGACCTGCCGCGCCGTCCCGAGCCGCAGTCGGCCTGGCCCGAGCTGTCCCCGCCGCACCGGGACGTCACGGCCACCGACGACGCGGAGGGGCCCGCGGAGCTGCCCAGGCGCCGCCGCACCGGCCTCCAGGGCCGCGGCAGCCAGGACCGCACCGACACGCGGCCGCCCGTCGCCCCGGTGCCCGACGCGGCACCGGGCAGGACCACCGATCAGCGTCACCAGGACACCGACCAGCACAGGAGCACCGACCAGGACCGCAACACCACGACCACTCTGGGGGGACTGCCCCGCCGTGTCCGGCAGGCCAGCCTCGCCCCGCAGTTGAAGGACAGTCCGGACCGCCGTTCCGAGCGCGCCGAGACCCGGCCGGAGGAGCGCGACGCGGAAGAGGTACGCAGCCGCATGGCCTCGCTCCAGCGGGGCTGGCAGCGCGGCCGGGACGAGAACGCCGCCGGCGACACCGCCACGGACGGCACAGCACCAGGAACCACAGAGGGGGACGGTCGATGACCGCACCGAAGGCCGACGCACGCACCGCCACGACCGGGGGGTCAGGTGAGCTGAACTGGCTCCTGGACGACCTGGTGCAGCGCGTCGCCAGCATCCGCAAGGCGCTCGTCCTCTCGGGCGACGGCCTGCCCACCGGCGTGTCGAAGAACCTGACCAGGGAGGACAGCGAGCACCTCGCCGCCGTCGCCTCCGGGTTCCACAGCCTCGCCAAGGGCGTGGGCAGACACTTCGAGGCGGGCAGGGTCCGGCAGACCGTCGTCGAGCTCGACGACGCGTTCCTCTTCGTCACGGCGGCGGGCGACGGCAGCTGTCTGGCCGTCCTCGCCGACGCGGACTCCGACGTCGGCCTGGTGGCGTACGAAATGACGCTGCTGGTCAAGAGGGTGGGCGTGCATCTGGGGACGGCGCCGCGCACGGACCTGCCCGCCGGGGGGTAGTGGGAGGTCATGAGCGACGACGGACGAGGGATACAGGGCACGCAAAGAACACAGAGATCGCAGGGGCCACAAGCGTCACAGGAGACCCACCGCTGGTTCGACGACGACGCGGGTCCCGTGGTGCGTCCCTACGCCATGACGCGTGGCCGCACCACGAGTCCGGGGCAGCATCGCCTCGACCTCATCGCGGTCGTCATCGCCGAGGCACGGGCGATCGGCGCCCCGGAGGCCGACCAGACGCTCTCTCCGGAGCACGTGGACATCGTCGAACTCTGCCGTGACACTCCCCAGTCGGTCGCCGAACTCGCGGCCGAACTCGATCTGCCCATCGGCGTGGTCCGCGTCCTCATCGGAGACCTCGTCGACGACGAACTGGTGCACGTGACCCGCCCCGTACCCCCCGCCGAGCTGCCGGACGAGAGTATTCTGCGCGACGTGATCAACGGCCTCCGGGCGCTCTGAACAGCGCGGAAGCAGGAGTGAGAACGTGACTGGCTGGCAGTTCTGGGTCGACAGGGGCGGCACCTTCACCGACATCGTCGCGCGGCATCCGGACGGTCGCCTGCTCACGCACAAGCTCCTCTCGGACAACCCCGCGCGCTACCGGGACGCGGCCGTCGCGGGGATCCGGGAACTACTGGCGCGGGCGGGCGGCGTACGGGACGCCGCCGATGCCCCCGACGGGCGGACGGCCGCGCTTCCCGTCGACACCGTCCGCATGGGCACCACCGTCGCCACCAACGCCCTCCTGGAGCGCAAGGGCGAGCCCACCGCGCTTGTCGTCACCCGCGGCTTCCGCGACGCCCTGCGCATCGCGTACCAGAACCGCCCGGAGATCTTCGCCCGCGAGATCGTCCTGCCCGAACTCCTCTACGAGCGGGTGATCGAGGTCGACGAGCGCGTGGCGGCGGACGGCACCGTGCTGCGCGAACCCGACCTCGACGGACTCACCGGTCCCTTACGGAAGGCGTTCGACGACGGGATCCGCTCCGTGGCCGTCGTCTGCATGCACAGCCATCTGTATCCCGCCCACGAACAGGCGATCGGCGAGCTCGCCGATCGCACCGGGTTCCCGCAGGTCTCGCTCTCCAGCGAGGTCAGCCCGCTGATGAAGCTCGTCCCGCGCGGCGACACCGCGGTCGTCGACGCGTATCTCTCGCCGGTCCTGCGCCGCTACGTCCAGCACGTCGCCGATGAACTCCAGGGCGTACGGCTGATGTTCATGCAGTCCAACGGCGGCCTCGCCGAAGCGGGCCAGTTCCGCGGCAAGGACGCGATCCTGTCCGGGCCCGCGGGCGGCATCGTGGGCATGGCCCGCATGTCGCACCTGGCGGGCTTCGACCGCGTCATCGGCTTCGACATGGGCGGCACCTCGACCGACGTGTCGCACTACGCGGGCGAGTACGAACGGGTCTTCACCACGCAGATCGCGGGGGTGCGCCTGCGCGCCCCGATGCTGGACATCCACACCGTCGCCGCGGGCGGCGGCTCCGTCCTCCACTTCGACGGCAGCCGCTACCGCGTGGGCCCCGATTCGGCGGGCGCGGACCCGGGCCCCGCGAGCTACCGAGGCGGCGGCCCGCTCACCGTCACCGACGCCAACGTCGCCCTCGGGCGCATCCAACCGGCCCACTTTCCCGCGGTGTTCGGACCGGACGGGGACCAGCCCCTGGACGCCGCACTCGTCCGTGACCGCTTCGCCGACCTCGCCCGCGAGATCCACGAGGCCACCGGCGACGACCGCACGCCCGAGCAGGTCGCCGAGGGCTATCTGCGCATCGCGGTCGCCAACATCGCGGGCGCCGTCAAGCGCATCTCGGTCCAGAAGGGCCACGACGTCACGCGCTACGCCCTGACCACGTTCGGCGGCGCGGGCGGCCAGCACGCGTGCATGGTCGCCGACTCGCTCGGCATCCGCACCGTCCTCGTCCCCCCGATGGCCGGTGTGCTCTCCGCCCTCGGCATCGGTCTCGCCGACACCACCGCGATGCGCGAACAGTCGGTCGAGGCGCCCTTGGAAGCGTCCTCCATGCCCCATGTCCGCGAGATCGCCGACGACTTGGAGAGCGCCGCCCGCGACGAGCTCCTGGCCGAGGACGTGCCCGCGGAACGCGTCCGGGTCACCCGCCGCGCCCAACTGCGCTACGACGGCACGGACACCGCCCTCACCGTGGAACTCACGGAGCCGGACACCATGCTCCGCGCCTTCGAGGACCGCCACCGCGCCACCTACTCCTTCACCCTGGACCGGCCCGTCGTCGTGGAAGCCCTCTCCGTGGAGGCCACCGGGATCACCGAGCCCCCCGATCTGGCCGACCTGGCCGCGTTCGCGGGCGACCCCTCGCACGGCGCCGCGCGGACCGTCCAGCTGCACACGGGCGGCGCCCGGCGCGATGTGCCCCTGCACCGCCGCGAGGAACTGCCGCCCGGCGAGAGGGTCACCGGGCCCGCCGTCATCACCGAGGCCAGCGCCACGACGGTCGTGGACGACGGCTGGCAGGCGGCCACGACCGAGGCGGGACACCTGGTCATGGAACGCGTGGCGGAGCCCGCGAGTTCCACCGCGAGCACCGCGGCCGACCCCGTCCTGCTCGAAGTCTTCAACAACCTCTTCATGTCCATCGCCGAACAGATGGGCGCCCGCCTGGAGTCCACCGCCCAGTCCGTGAACATCAAGGAGCGGCTCGACTTCTCCTGCGCGCTCTTCGACCCCGACGGCAACCTCGTCGCCAACGCCCCGCACATCCCCGTGCACCTCGGCTCGATGGGCACCAGCGTCAAAGAGGTCATCGCGCGCAGGGGGAGCGACATGCGCCCCGGGGACAGCTACGCGGTCAACGACCCGTACCACGGGGGCACCCACCTCCCCGACGTCACCGTCATCACCCCGGTCTTCGACCAGCCGGGGGAGCACGGCAGCGCGCGGCGGCGGATCCTCTTCTACGTGGCATCGCGCGGCCACCACGCGGAGATCGGCGGCATCGCGCCGGGCTCCATGCCCGCCGACAGCCGCACCATCGACGAGGAGGGCATCCTCTTCGACAACTGGCTTCTTGTAGAAGGCGGCCGTTTCCGCGAGCCCGAGACCCGCGACCTGCTCACCGGCGCCGCCCATCCCTCGCGCAATCCGGACACCAACCTCGCCGACCTGCGCGCGCAGATCGCCGCCAACCAGAAGGGCGTCGACGAAGTCGCCCGCATGATCGACAACTTCGGGCTCGATGTCGTCCAGGCGTACATGAAGCACGTCCAGGACAACGCCGAGGACGCGGTACGACGGGTCATCGACACCCTGGAAGAGGGCGAGTTCGCCTATCAAACGGACTCGGGAGCCACGATCCGCGTCCGGGTGAGCGTGGACCGCGAAGAGCGCACCGCGACCGTCGACTTCACCGGCACATCGGCCCAGCTCGCCACGAACTTCAACGCACCCTTCGCGGTGGTCAACGCCGCCGTGCTGTACGTCTTCCGCACGCTCGTCGACGACGACATCCCGCTCAACGACGGCTGTCTGCGGCCGCTGCGCATCATCGTGCCGCCCGGCTCCCTGCTCTCGCCCGAGCCGCCCGCGGCCGTCGTCGCGGGGAACGTCGAGACCTCGCAGGCCATCACCGGAGCCCTGTACGCGGCCCTGGGCGTCCAGGCGGAGGGCTCAGGAACGATGAACAACGTCACCTTCGGCAACGAACGCCACCAGTACTACGAGACGGTGGCCTCGGGCTCCGGCGCGGGCGACGGCTTCGACGGCGCGTCCGTCGTACAGACCCACATGACCAACTCGCGGCTCACCGACCCCGAAGTCCTCGAGTGGCGGCTGCCCGTCCTCCTGGAGGAGTTCGCGGTCAGGGCGGGCAGCGGCGGCAGCGGGAGGTGGCGGGGCGGGGACGGGGCCGTGCGCCGCATCCGCTTCCGCGAGCCGATGACGGTGTCCACCCTGTCGCAGCACCGCAGGGTCGCGCCGTACGGCATGGCGGGCGGCGCCACCGGCGCGCTCGGCGCCAACCGCGTGGAACGCGCGGACGGCGGCGTCCTGGAACTCGGCGGCAGCGACTCGGCCGACCTGGGCCCCGGCGACGTACTCGTGATCGAAACCCCCGGCGGCGGCGGATACGGACCGGCCCCGCGCGACACCACTGATCCAGGAGAAGTGAGCGATGATTTTCAGGCGTTCTGAGCGCGGCAAGGCCCCCGTCGAGCCGGTGACCCTGAAGATCCTGGTGGCGGGCGGTTTCGGCGTCGGCAAGACGACGCTGGTCGGTGCGGTCAGCGAGATCAAGCCGCTGCGCACCGAGGAGACCCTCAGCGAGGCGGGCCGCCCCGTCGACGACACCCGCGGCGTCGCGGGCAAGCACACCACCACGGTCGCCATGGACTTCGGCCGCATCACGCTCCGCGAGGACCTGGTCCTGTACCTCTTCGGCACCCCAGGGCAGGACCGCTTCTGGTTCCTCTGGGACGAACTGGCGACCGGCGCCCTGGGCGCGGTGGTCCTCGCCGACACCCGCCGCCTGGAGGACTGCTTCGCGGCCGTCGACTACTTCGAACGCCGCTCCATACCCTTCGTCATCGGCGTCAACTGCTTCGACGACGCCACCCGCTACCCCGCCGACGCCGTACGCCAGGCCCTCGACCTCGACCCGGAGGTCCCCGTCGTCCTGTGCGACGCCCGCGACCGCGAGTCGGTCAAGGACGTCCTCATCGGCGTCGTCGAACACGCGATGACCGCGGCAGCGGCGGCACGGGAGCCCGCGCTCCCGTAATCCGGCGTCGCGCGCCCGCGGAGCTACGGCCCGTACCCCCGCCGACCGGGGTACGGGCCGCAGTCGTGCTCGGCTCAGCCTTCCCCGTCCTCCAGCCAGCCGAAGCTCCGCTCCACCGCCTTGTGCCAGTTGTGGTACTCGCGCTCCCGCGCACCGGCGTCCATCTGCGGTGTCCACTCGACGTCCTGCTGCCAGTGCGCCTTGAGTTCGTCGAGGTCGTTCCAGACCCCGGTGGCGAGCCCGGCCGCGTACGCCGCGCCCAGACAGGTGGTCTCGGAGACCTTCGGCCGGATCACCGGCACCCCGAGGACGTCCGCCTGGTGCTGCATCAGGAGGTTGTTCTTGGTCATGCCGCCGTCCACCTTCAAGGTGGTGATCCGCACCCCGGAGTCCTGGTACATGGCGTCGACGACCTCACGCGTCTGCCAGCTGGTCGCCTCCAGGACCGCACGCGCCAGGTGCGCCTTGGTGACGTACCGGGTCAGTCCGGTGACGACACCGCGCGCGTCCGAGCGCCAGTAGGGGGCGAAGAGACCGGAGAACGCGGGCACGATGTACGCGCCTCCGTTGTCGTCCACGCTCGCCGCGAGGGTCTCGATCTCGTCCGCGTTGCGGATGATGCCGAGCTGGTCGCGGAACCACTGCACCAGGGCACCGGTGATCGCGATGGAGCCTTCGAGGCAGTACACGGGCGCCTCGGAACCGATCTTGTAGCCCATCGTGGTGAGCAGGCCGCTCTTCGAGGGGACGGGCCGGTTACCGGTGTTGAGCAGCAGGAAGCTGCCCGTGCCGTACGTGTTCTTGGCGGTGCCCGTGTCGTAGCAGGCCTGCCCGAAGACGGCCGCCTGCTGGTCGCCGAGCGCGGAGGCGACGGGCACTCCGGAGAGCTGGCCCACCGCCGTGCCGTACACCTCGGCCGAGGACCTGATCTCCGGCAGGACCGCCTCGGGGACGTTCATCGCCGACAGGATGGACGCGTCCCACTGGAGGGTCTCCAGGTTCATCAGCATGGTGCGGCCCGCGTTGGTGACGTCGGTGACGTGCTTGCCGCCTTCGGTGCCGCCCGTGAGGTTCCAGATCAGCCAGGAGTCGATGGTGCCGAACGCTATCTCGCCGCGCTCGGCACGGGCCCGCAGCCCCGGCACGTTGTCGAGCAGCCAGGCGGCCTTGGGCCCGGAGAAGTAGCTGGCCAGCGGCAGCCCCGTCTGTTCGCGGAAGCGGTCCTGGCCGTCCGCGCCGCCCAGTTCGTTGCAGAGCCCCGACGTACGGGTGTCCTGCCAGACGATCGCGTTGTGCACGGGTTTGCCCGTGGCGCGGTCCCACAGGACGGTCGTCTCGCGCTGATTGGTGATGCCGAGCGCGCTCAGCTGGTCGGCGCGGAGCCCCGCCTTGGCGATCGCCCCCGCGACCACCGCCTGCACCTTGGACCAGATCTCGGTGGCGTCGTGCTCCACCCAGCCGGGCTTGGGGAAGATCTGGCGGTGCTCGCGCTGGTCCACGGCGACGATCGCGCCGTCCTGGTCGAAGATGATGCAGCGGCTCGACGTGGTGCCCTGGTCGATCGCGGCGACGAATTTCTCGGAGCTGTCCGGCATGGCTACCCCTTGACGAGAAGACTCAGAAGGCTGCGTTGTAGATGACACCCGCGAGGGCCCCGCCGATCAGCGGTCCGGCCACCGGAATCCAGGCGTAGCTCCAGTCGGACGTGCCCTTGTTGGGGATCGGCAGGAACGTGTGCACGATGCGCGGACCGAGGTCGCGCGCCGGGTTGATCGCGTACCCCGTGGGGCCACCGAGGGAGAGGCCGATGCCGACCACGAGGAAGGCCACGATCAGCGTCTGCGTGCCGGATTCGCCGAGCCCCTTGGTGAGCCCGAAGGCCAGGATGGGCAGCACGAGGGCCACGGTCGCGATGACCTCGGTGATGAGGTTGGCGACGGGGTTCCGGATCTCCGGGATGGTGGAGAAGATGCCGAGCGTCGGCGTCGGCACGTGCACGCCCTCGGAGTCGCCCTTCGCGCCCCGCGTGACATTGGCGTTGAACTGCGCGAGATAGACGAGGTAGGCGAGTACGGCACCGAGCATCGCGCCCACCATCTGCCCGAGCAGATAGATCCACACCTTGTCCCACTTGCCGGTGTCGATCGCGATGCCGAGCGTGACGGCGGGATTGAGATGACCGCCGGAGAGCGGGCCCGCGGTGTACGCGCCGGCGAGCACGCCGAAACCCCATCCGAAGGCGATGACGACCCATCCGGAGGCCTTCGCCTTCGAGTGGCTGAGTGTGACGGCGGCGCACACACCGGCGCCCAGCAGAATCAGGATCGCGGTGCCGATGATCTCACCGACGAAGATGTCCCCATTCGAGTACATGGCGGCTCCTAGGCCCTCGCCCGGGGCGCTGCGCCCCGGTACTCCGTGCAGGGTGCGTTTCCGACGACTACTGCCTGGATACGCCCGGCTGATTCAGCCGAAGGCAGGAGGTCTCCCGCGCCCCGCCCGGCGTCCGTGACGAGCGTGCCGTCGCAGTCGGACCGCCTCGGGGGGATGACCCGTTGAGCAGGCCCTTCGTGCAGACCCTTCGCGCGCGCAGAGGCTCTGTGCGCCGTGGAGCCGAGGTGCGGCGATGCCGACTGACACCCGGAAGTGTTCACCGATGGTGATGGAGCGTCAAGGTCGCGGACGGCAACGGTTAACCGGTGCGACGCCTTCCTGCGACGCACCCCGCGATGAGCGGTCCGCGACCTCCCCGAAGCCCTCAGCGCACGGCGATGACGGCCGACCCGTGCCCGAAGAGCCCTTGGTTCGCGCTGATCCCCACGCGCGCCCCTTCGACCTGACGCGCCCCCGCCGAACCCCTCAACTGCCAGGTCAGCTCGCACACTTGGGCGATCGCCTGGGCGGGCACGGCCTCTCCGAAGGACGCGAGTCCGCCGCTGGTGTTCACCGGGGTCCGCCCGCCCGGCGAGGTCGCGCCCTCCCGGAGCAGCTTGGCCCCCTCGCCCTCGCCGCAGAGCCCGAGGTCCTCGTACCACTGGAGTTCGAGGGAGGTGGAGAGGTCGTACACCTCCGCCAGGGATATGTCCTCGGGGCCGACGCCCGCCTCCTCGTACGCGGCACGCGCGATGGAGGCGCGGTAGGTCTCCTCGCTCGGCTCCACGACGGCCGCGGAGTCCGTGGCGATGTCCGGCAGGTCGAGGACGGTGCGCGGATACGTCGGAGTGACCGTGGAGACGGCACGCACGCGTACCGGATCGGTGGTCCCGTGCCGCCGCGCGAACTCCATGCTGGAGAGCACCAGGGCCGCGGCCCCGTCCGAGGTGGCGCAGATGTCGAGCAGCCGCAGCGGGTCGGCCACCACGGCGGAGGCGGCGACCTCGTCGGCGGTGACCTCCTTGCGGTAGCGCGCGTTCGGATTGAGCGCCCCCAGGGCCGCGTTCTTCACCTTGACCAGGGCGAAGTCCTCCAGCGTGTCGCCGTGCACGGCCATCCGGCGGCGCGCGTAGAGCCCGAAGTACGCGGGGTTGGTCGCCCCCAGGACGCGGAACCGCAGCCAGTCCGGGTCGTCGGCCCGCTCCCCGCCCGCGGGCTTGAAGAACCCCTTGGGCGCCGCGTCGGCCCCGACCACCAGGACGACGTCGGCGAGACCCGAAAGGATCTGCGCGCGTGCCGTGTTGATGGCCTGGGCCCCGGACGCGCACGCCGCGTACACGCTCGCGACGCGCGCTCCCTGCCAGCCGAGCGCCTTGGCGAACGTGGCCCCGGCGACGTACCCGGGATAGCCGCCCCGCACCGTGTCCGCGCCGACGATCGAGCCCACGTCGCGCCAGTCGATCCCGGCGTCGGCCAGCGCCGCCCTGGCCGCCACCGTGCCGTACTCGACGAAGGACCGCCCCCACTTGCCCCACGGGTGCATGCCCGCACCCAGCACCGCCACCTCGCCGCTCACGCGCCCACCCCCACGGGTCGCCAGTGCCACGTCGTCCAGGTCGTCTCGTCGTCCTCGTTGAGCACGCCGGGGACGACCTCCATCTCCATGCCGACCTCCAGATCGGCGACGGAGAGCCCCGGCACCCCCTGGCCGAGCACCACCATGCGCTCTGCCGCGAGCTCCACAGCGATCAACGTGTAGGGCTCCCACGGAAGTTCCGGATCGGAGACATAGGGTGAGGGCGGGCGGTACCGGCCGTCCGTGTACGACCAGACCCGGCCGCGCCGGGACAGCGGCGCCTCCACCAGCTCACCACCGGCGCAGCCGGGATTGCGGCAGAAGGCGTCCTCGCGGGGGAAGAAGACGGCGGCGCACGCCGAGCAGCGCGTGCCCAGCAGACGGAAGTCCGCGCCCTCCCCGGCGAACCAGTGGGCCACCACGGGTGTGCTCGTACGCGACAAGGTTCCTCCACGGCTGAATCTGACGGAACGTCAGAAGTGTGCCACGAGCAACCGGATTCCGTCAGGGGGAGGAAAACAGAACCGGACGGGCGACTTTCGCGTCCGAGTACCGGAGGGGGTGACCGGGACCGACGGGGGTGCCCCGGTCACCCTCCCTTCGCGCTCGGTCCTACTTGCCGTGCTTGCCGTGCTTGCCGTGCTTGCCGTGCAGCGACCGCGGCGAGACGGGGAAGTCGAAGTAGGTGTCGGGGAAGAGCTCGGGCTTGTACGTGAAGTGCCACCACTCCTCGGGGAGATTGGTGAAGCCCACCTTGACCAGGGCGTCCCTCAGCAGGTCGCGGTGCGCGCGCTGCTTGCCCGTGATGCGCGGGTCGTCCGTGTGGGACAGCGTGTCGAAGCAGTCGAAACCCGTTCCCATGTCGATGGAGTTGTCGGGGAAACGCTGTTCCTTGGGGCCGTAGCACGGGGTGAGCGGCTCCCCGGGGACGTACGGACGGGTCGGTTTGGCGGGCAGACGGACGACCGTCAGGTTCAGCGTCGAGCCCCTGCTGTGCCCGGACTTCTCCGCGATGTAGCCGTCCTCGAACAGTCTCGACTTGTCGACCCGGGGATAGAACTCCGCCTTCATGCGCTCGTCGTCGAGGTCCTCGGCCCAGCGCACGAAGTGGTCGACCGCACGCTGCGGCCGGTAGCAGTCGTACACCTTCAGGGAGTAGCCCTTGCGCAGCAGCGCCCGCTGGGCCTTGTGCAGCGCCTTCGCCGCCGGTTCGGTGAGGATGCACATGGGCTTCTTGTAGCCGTCGATGGGCTCGCCCACGAAGTTGTGCGGCGTGAAGTAACGCATCTCCTGGATGATCGTGGGGTCTACGGAGCGCAGCGCGACGAACTCCTCGGGAGCCTTGGGCTCCGCTTTCGGCTCGGCGTGCGCGGGGGCGGCGGCCACGGCCAGCAGGGCGGTGGCGGAGACGGCGATGTTCCGCAGGGAGCGGGCAAGTCCTGTCATGCCCCCTGCGTCTATCAGGACCGCCGCCGACCGCGAAAGACCGCCGCGACGAAAGATCCGGTACAGTCCGCGCGTGCCCGCATCCCCACACCCCGCCAACTCCCTTCCCGGCTCCCACTGTTCGAGCTGTGGAGCGCCCTACGGAGAAGACCTCTCCGGCTGGCCCCGCACCTGTGCGAGCTGCGGCGCGGTGGCCTACCGCAACCCGCTTCCCGTAGTGGTGGCCCTGCAGCCCGTGTACGACACCCAGGGCACCGCCCTGGTCGTCGTCACCCGCACCATCGCCCCCGCGCGCGGGGGCACCGCCCTGCCCGGAGGGTTCATCGACGACAGGGAGGACTGGCGGCACGCCCTCGTACGCGAGCTCCAGGAGGAGACGGGCATCACCGCGGAGCCCCGCGACGTACGCCTGGCCGACGCGATGAGCGCACCCGACGGCTACCTCCTGCTCTTCGGCCTCCTGCCCGAGCGCCCCGCCGCCGAACTGGCGCCTCCCGCGCCGACGGACGAGACCGAGGGCTGGGACCTGCTGCGCCGCCCCACCGAACTGGCCTTCCCCCTGCACACGCTCGCGGTACGCGCGTGGTTCGAGGGCCGCTACATCTGAGTCGCCGGTGTCCGACGCCGGTGCTCAAGGCCCCGGCGTCTGGGTCTCCAGTCCGGGCCCCCGGTGGACGACGCCCCGGCAGACAGCCCCCGGCCCCGCGACACTCAGCCCGCGAGCCCCCGTATCCCCACGGGACGCCCCGGCGCACCCTCGCTCTCGCCACCATCCCGCTCGACGACCACCCGGCCCTCGTCCCACCGCGTCGTGTACCGCTCGATCTCCGCCTCCGCCCACCCGTCACCCGCGTCGGCGATCACCAGGCCCCCGCCCGTACGCCCCTGAGCCGGTGCCCACGCCTCCAGCTCGACACCGCCGTCGGACGCCCGCACCGGCAGCACGGTGCCCGCGCGCGCGAGCACCGGGACGCGCGACAGGGGAGCCTCGACCACGACCTGGCCAGGCCCTTCGTACGCCTTCCCGGTCGCCGTGTCGTACCAACGCCCCCTGGGCAGCCGCACCGTACGCTGCCGCACCCCGCTCTCCAGGACCGGCGCGACCAACAAGGAGTCACCGAGCAGGAACGCGTCCTCGCAGTCCCGCAGCGCCCTGTCCTCGGGGCCGCCCCACCACAAGGGCCGCACGTACGGAGTGCCGGTGCGCCGCGCCAGATGGGCGAGCGTCACGAAGTACGGCAGCAGCCTCCTGCGCTCGGCGAGCGCCACGCGCGCGTGCTCGAGGACCTCGTCCCCGAACTCCCAGGGCTCCCGCCGCCCCGCCCCCATCGCCGCATGCGTACGGAACAGCGGCAGGTACGAGCCGAGCTGGAACCACCGCAGATACAACTCCGGAGAAGGGCTGCCGTCGAAGCCGCCCACATCGGGCCCCGAGTACGGCACACCGCACAGCCCGAGCCCCAACACCAGTGACAGCGAAGCGCGCAGCCCCGGCCAGCCCGTGGACACATCGCCCGACCAGGTCCCTCCGTAGCGCTGCATGCCCGCCCAGCCGGACCGCGAGAACAGGAAGGGACGCTCGTCGGGATGCAGCTCGCGCAGCCCCTCGTACCCGGCACGGGCCATCGCCAGGCCGTACACGTTGTGCGCCTCCCGGTGGTCCCCACCGGCCCCCTCCAGGGCGTGCCGCGCCGAACGGGGCAGCGTCGCCTCACCGAACGCGGCGAACGACACCGGCTCGTTCATGTCGTGCCAGAACCCCGAGAACCCCTGCTTCAGACGCTCCCCGTAGAGCCGCCCCCACCACTCCCGCGCGCGTGGGTCGGTGAAATCCGGATACACCGACTCACCGGGCCACACGACACCGCGCACGGCACGGCCCCCGGCGTCCCGCACGAACACATCGGCCGCCACGCCACTGTCGTACAGCGCCACCCCCGGCTCGGCCTTCACCCCGGGGTCCACGATCGAGACGAGCCGGATCCCGTCCCTGCGCAACTCGTCGGCGAACTGCGGCAGCTTGGGGAACCGCTCCTTGTCGACGGTGAACACCTGATGCGCTTCGTAGTGGTCGATGTCCAGATGCACGGCGTCCAACGGAAGCCCGCGCTCCTGATAACCGGCGACGATCCGGCGCACCTCCTGCTCGCTGCCGAAGCCCCACCGCGCGTGATGGTGTCCGAGCGCCCAGGAGGGCGGCAGCGCGGGAGGGCCCGTCAGGGACGCCCAGGTGTGCAGCACGCGCGCGGGGGTGCCGACCATCGCCCAGCACCGCAGCGGCCCGCCGTCCATCCGCACCTCGCACGACCCCGTCCTGTCGTGCCCGGACCCGGCGCCCTCCTCGCCCTCGTGCACCAGGACCTCGCCCTCCCACGTGTTGTCGTGGAAGACCAGATGCGTACCGGCGTCGGCCACCACCATCTGCACCGGCATGGTGATGTACAGCGGGTCGTCCCCGGGCCCGAACGAACCACCGGGATCGGTGTTCCACAGCCGGTACGTCCCGTTGCGCAGCCGCGGCCCGCCCGCCCGGCCGCCGAGTCCGAAGAACCGCGCGTCCGCCGCCACCTCCGAACGCTGCACCCAGCGCGCCGCGCCGCCCTCGGCCTCCCACCAGCGCGGCGGCAGATCGCGCCGCAGCATCACGCCGCCGGGCGTGCGCAGTTCTACGGCCCCGTGCCGCGAGACGACGACCGTCGCCCGCTCCGACACCACCCGCCAACCGCCCTCCTTGTCGGGCTCCAGGACGGCACGGGGATCCGGCTCGGGACTCCCGCAGGCTAGCGCGTACGACGGCTCGGGCCCCGCACCGTCCCAGCCCCAGAAGACCGCCCCGCCCGCTGCCACCCGCACCCGCAGCTCGGACCGGGCGAACCGCACCACCCCACCACCGGGCTCCGGCTCCACACCCGTCACAGGCCCCGGCACCCGAGCACGCTCGGGCCCCCGAGGGGCGAGCCCCGCCGCGTCCGCCCGCCACCTGCGCCAGGAGGAGCGCACCGTGCGCAACCCTTGCGCCGTGCCGACCATGCCGACCGCCTTCACCGAACGCACCAGGTCACGACCGTTCATGCTGCTCACCCTGCCACCGAATTCGCCGCGCGTGTGCTGCGTTCAACTGCCGTTCACCTGGGGTGACGGCACATTCCCGGGGCAACGACTGTGTGGGGCACACCCTGGTGCGGAAGTCGATCACGTGGCAGGCTCCGAGGCAGCCGTGCCACGCGCACACCCAGCACGTGCGCACTCGCACGCATACGCCGCGTAACAGTCCGGGAGCCGCCCCATGACGTCCTCGTCGAACCTCTCACCGCTCTGGGAGCCGAGCCAGGAAAGGATCGCCGAAGCGCAGGTCACACGGTTCCAGGCATGGGCGGCAGAGCACTACGGAGCGCCCGCCGACGGCGGTTACGCAGCGTTGCACCAATGGTCCGTCGCCGACCTGGAGACGTTCTGGAAGGCCGTCACCGACTGGTTCGACGTCCGATTCTCGACCCCCTACACGCGCGTGCTCGCCGACCGCGCCATGCCGGGCGCCCAGTGGTTCCCCGGCTCGACCCTCAACTACGCCGAGCACGCACTGCGCGCGGCCGAGGATCCCGCGCGCGCGGACGCCCCCGCCCTCCTCCACGTCGACGAGAGCCAGGACCCGCACACCGTCACCTGGGCCGAGCTGCGCCGTCAAGTAGGCTCCCTGGCCGACGAACTGCGCACCCTGGGAGTACGCCCGGGGGACCGCGTCAGCGGCTACCTGCCGAACATCCCGCAAGCCGTCGTCGCTCTCCTGGCCACCGCCGCGGTCGGCGCCGTGTGGACCTCCTGCGCACCCGACTTCGGCGCCCGCAGCGTCCTCGACCGCTTCCAGCAGGTCGAACCCGTGGTGCTCTTCACCGTCGACGGCTACCGCTACGGCGGCAAGGAGCACGACCGCCGCGACACCGTCGCCGAACTCCGCGCCGAACTGCCCACCCTCCGTGCGGTCGTCCACATCCCGCTGCTCGGCACCGAAGCACCCGAAGGCGCCCTCGAATGGTCGGCCCTCACCTCGGCCGACGCGACCCCCACCTTCGAAGCCGTGCCGTTCGACCACCCCTTGTGGGTGCTCTACTCCTCGGGCACCACCGGCCTGCCCAAGGCCATCGTCCAGTCCCAGGGCGGCATCCTCGTCGAGCACCTCAAACAACTCGGCCTGCACTGCGACCTCGGCCCCGACGACCGCTTCTTCTGGTACACCTCCACCGGCTGGATGATGTGGAACTTCCTCGTCTCCGGCCTCCTGACGGGCACCACGATCGTCCTGTACGACGGCAGCCCCGGCTACCCCGACACCGGCGCCCAGTGGCGCATCGCCGAACGCACCGGGGCCACCCTCTTCGGCACCTCCGCCGCCTACGTCATGGCCTGCCGCAAGGCCGACGTCCACCCCGCACGCGACCACGACCTCTCGCGCGTCAAGTGCGTCGCCACCACGGGATCCCCGCTGCCCCCCGACGGCTTCCGCTGGCTGCACGACGAGTTCGCGGACACCCCCGGCGGCCTGTGGACGGCATCCGTCAGCGGCGGCACGGACGTCTGCTCCTGCTTCGCGGGAGCCGTCCCCACCCTCCCCGTCCACATCGGTGAGCTCCAGGCCCCCTGCCTCGGCACGGACCTCCAGGCCTGGGACCCCCAGGGCAAGCCGCTCACCGACGAGGTCGGCGAACTGGTCGTCGTCAACCCCATGCCGTCCATGCCCATCCACTTCTGGAACGACCCGGACGGCACCCGCTACCACGACAGCTACTTCGACACCTACCCCGGCGTCTGGCGCCACGGGGACTGGATCACGCTCACCGGACGCGGTTCGGTGATCATCCACGGCCGCTCGGACTCCACCCTCAACCGCCAGGGCGTCCGCATGGGCTCGGCCGACATCTACGAGGCCGTCGAACGCCTGCCGGAGATCCGCGAATCCCTCGTCATCGGCGTCGAACAGCCCGACGGCGGCTACTGGATGCCGCTCTTCGTCCACCTCGCCCCCGGCGCCACCCTCGACGACGGACTGCGCGACCGCATCAAGCGGACCATCCGCGAGCAGCTCTCCCCACGCCACGTCCCCGACGAGGTCATCGAGGTGCCCGGGGTCCCGCACACCCTCACCGGCAAGCGCATCGAAGTCCCCGTCAAGCGCCTCCTGCAAGGAACCCCGCTGGACAAGGCCGTCAACCCCGGCTCGGTCGACGACCTCGACCTCCTGCGGCACTACGAGGAGATCGCCCGCAACCGGTCCTGAACGCCCGTCCCCGCAGCTCAGCGCCCGTTGTCAGTGGCTCTCGTTACTGTGAGTGAGCATTGATCGACCGAGCGCAGGGGGAATCATGGCGCACACCCGACCCGACACGATGCGACGCGCTCTGCGCCGCGAAGTCGCCGGAACCATCGGCCTGCTGGCCGATGAGGAGGACTTCGCGGCGATGCGTCGCTACCGCACCTTCACCTTCGACGACCACGAGAGCTACCTCAAGCAGGTCGAAGGACTGCTCAGAGCCCTCGCGGCCCAAGGCGGCCACACCACGGTCGCGCTCTTCGACCCCGAGGAGTACGCGGAGTACTGCGCGGCGACCGGCCTCGAACCCGACGCCCCCGGCAGCCGCACCCGCTTCACCGCGGAACTGGCATCGGAAGGCCCCACCCTTCCCTATGAAGGGCAGCCCCTGACCGACCTGGTCCCCGACCTCGTCGACGAGGCGGTCCGACAGGCCACCTGGGAGTACGCGACGGTGGTGCTCGCCCGCGCCGGCACCTGCGCGACCTGCGGCGAGGACACCGGACGCGCCGCCTTCATCCGCGCGTCGGAACTCATCGCCAGGGCCCTCGCGTCATCCGGCCCCGGCACCCGCCACCTGGTGTGCAGCGTGCCCACCGACACCGAGACCCTCCTCGCCGCCCTGCACGTCGACGGCGACACCGACGGCGAGACCCACCTCGACGAGACCGAGGCCCTGGAGTTCACCACCGTCCTCGCCGTCGGCATCGCCACCCGACGCCCGGCCGGCATGGTGCTGCGCACCATCACGGAAGGCACCCGCGACCGCGTCCACGGCTGGCGCATGAGCGGCGGACGGCTCCAGCCCCTCACCGCGGCAGAGGTCTTCGACGCGTACTGCACCGACGCCGTCTCCGGAGAGCTCGTCTCCCCGGAATCCGGCGTCGACTACTGCGCGGCCCCAGACCTGGAGGACGACGAACCCGGGGGAGGACACACGCACTGAACGCCCGAGGGGCGCCCCACCGGAACCGGTGGAGCGCCCCTCGGACAGCGGACGGGCCCGACTACTCGCCGGACAGCACCGCCTGAGCGGCCTTGCGGGCCTCCTCGGCGGTGTCGGCGGCACGGGCCGCGGACGCCGCACGCTCGCACTGCGCCAACGTGTACTTCCCGAGCGTCGCACGCACGTAAGGAATGGACGCCGCACCCATCGACAGAGAGGTGACACCCAGACCGGTCAGCACACACGCGAGCAGCGGGTCGGAAGCGGCCTCGCCACACACGCCACAGCTCTTGCCCTCGGCCTTCGCCGCCTCGGCGGACAGCGCGACCAGGTCGAGCAGCGCGGGCTGCCACGGGTCCTGCAGCCGGGACACCGCGCCCACCTGCCGGTCGGCGGCAAAGGCGTACTGCGCGAGGTCGTTGGTGCCCAGCGAGAGGAACTCGACCTCCTGGAGGATCGAGCGCGCCCGCAGCGCCGCCGACGGAATCTCCACCATGGCGCCGAACTTCGCCTGCAGCCCGGCCTCACGGCACGCGTCGGCGAAGGCCTTGGCGTCGATGCGGTCCGCGACCATCGGGGCCATGACCTCGAGGTAGACCGGCAGCCCCTCGACGGCCTTGGCCAGCGCGGTCAGCTGCGTCCGCAGCACCTCGGGGTGGTCGAGCAGCGACCGCAGCCCGCGCACGCCAAGGGCCGGGTTCGGCTCGTCGCCCGGCGTCAGGAAGTCCAGCGGCTTGTCCGCACCGGCATCGAGGACGCGCACGACGACCCGGCCCTCGGGGAAGGCCTCGAGCACCTTGCGGTACGCCTCGACCTGCTTCTCCTCGGACGGCGCCTTGGTGCTGTCGTCGAGGAAGAGGAACTCGGTACGGAACAGGCCCACACCCTCGGCACCAGCCTCGACGGCGGCCGGCACGTCGGCCGGACCGCCGACGTTGGCGAGCAGCGGCACCTTGTGACCGTCGGACGTGGCACCGGGACCGGTCGACGCGGCCAGCGCGGCCTTGCGCTCGGCGGCGGCGGCCTCGAGCTGCTCGCGCTTCTCCGCACTCGGGTCCACGAAGATCTCACCGGTGCTGCCGTCGACGGCGACGACGGTGCCCTCGGCGAGCTCACCGGCACCCGGCAGCGCGACGACGGCAGGCACCCCGAGAGCCCGCGCGAGGATCGCGCTGTGGCTGGTCGGGCCGCCTTCCTCGGTGACGAAGCCGAGCACCAGCGCCGGGTCGAGCAGGGCGGTGTCCGCGGGGGCGAGGTCACGGGCGATCAGTACATACGGCTGGTCGCTGTCCGGGACACCCGGCATCGGCACGCCGAGCAGGCGCGCGACGATGCGGTTCCGCACGTCGTCCAGGTCCGCCACGCGCCCGGCCATGTACTCACCGGCACCGGCGAGCAGTTCGCGGTAGTGGGAGAACGCGTCGTAGACGGCGCGCTCGGCCGTGCTGCCGACGGTGATGCGCCGGTCGACGTCGGACATCAGCTCCGGGTCCTGGGCGATCATGGCCTGCGCCTCGAGCACCGCCTGGGCCTCGCCACCGGCCAGATTGCCGCGCGCATTCAGGTCGGCGGCCACAGCTTCCACGGCCTGGCGAGCGCGCCCCTGTTCGCGCTCGGCCTCGTCCGCGGGAATCTGCTTGGCCGGCGGCTCGAGAACCGCCGTGCCCATGTGCCGAACCTCGCCGATCGCCACACCGTGGCTCACACCGACGCCTCGCAGCGTTGTCTCCATTTCACCCGTCTCCGATAGTGCGACGGGCCCTGCCGCCGCGGTGGTTGTCGTGCTTGCCGTCAGCGACGGCGGTGACGTCACTTCCAGCTGAAGAGCGCGTCGCCGGACTTCACTTCGCCGTCCTCGACCAGCTCGGAGAGGGACTCGGCCGTGGCCTCGAGCGCCACGATCGGGCACACCGGGGACTTGCCCGCGGCCTCGACGGCGGCGGGGTCCCAGCGCACGACGGCCTGGCCGCGCTGTACGGTGTCGCCCTTGTTGACGAGCAGCTCGAAGCCCTCGCCATTGAGCTGAACGGTGTCGATGCCGAGGTGCGTCAGGACGCCGTGGCCCTGGTCGTCGACCACCACGAAGGCGTGGGGGTGAAGGGAGACGACGATGCCGTCAACGGGAGAGACGGCCTCGGAAGGCTCACGCACGGGATCGATGGCCGTGCCAGGCCCGACCATCGCGCCTGAGAACACGGGATCGGGTACAGCAGAGAGCCCAATGGCGCGTCCTGCAAGCGGGGACGAAACGCTGGTCATGGCTAGCCTCCCAGGGGGTGGAGATGTGTAGCCGCCGTCACTACCTGTCCTGGACGACGCACTGTTCAGAAGGGTAAGTCATAAGAAGTCCCGGTTCCGCACGAGAGGTCCCGGTTGGCGGACGTAGAGGCACTGCACAAACGATTTGCGCCCGCCCTGGAGCCGATGTACAGTCGGACTCCTGCCTGAGGCCGTGGGACGCAGTCAAGCGTCCGGTCTCGGCGGCATCCTTCACGTCAGATCCTATCCCTGGGTCCGGTTCCGCATGTCTGCGGTGACCGTGGTCAGAGAGTCGAATAAGACCTGATAAAGTCGGAACCGCCGGAAAGGGAAACGCGAAAGCCGAAAGGCTGGAGCGGGAACCGGAAAGGCACCGAGGAAGTCGGACACGAAAGAGTCTGATAGAGTCGGAAACGCAAGAGCGAAGAACAAAAAGAAACACCGAAGGGAAGCGCCCGGAGGAAAGCCCCAGAAAATGTTCTGCGGGTGAGTACAAAGGAAGCGTCCGTTCCTTGAGAACTCAACAGCGTGCCAAAAGTCAACGCCAGATATGTTGATACCCCGACTCACTTCGGTGAGTTGAGGTTCCTTTGAAAAAGTCCTGTACGGCCCTTGAGGTTCGTGCAGGCAGCACAGCGAGGACGCTGTGAACCGGGGGGATTATTCCTCTCCTTGGTTCCGCTCTCGTGGTGTCGCACCGGATTACCGGTACACATTCACGGAGAGTTTGATCCTGGCTCAGGACGAACGCTGGCGGCGTGCTTAACACATGCAAGTCGAACGATGAAGCCCTTCGGGGTGGATTAGTGGCGAACGGGTGAGTAACACGTGGGCAATCTGCCCTTCACTCTGGGACAAGCCCTGGAAACGGGGTCTAATACCGGATAACACCGTCTCTCGCATGGGAGAGGGTTGAAAGCTCCGGCGGTGAAGGATGAGCCCGCGGCCTATCAGCTTGTTGGTGAGGTAGAAGCTCACCAAGGCGACGACGGGTAGCCGGCCTGAGAGGGCGACCGGCCACACTGGGACTGAGACACGGCCCAGACTCCTACGGGAGGCAGCAGTGGGGAATATTGCACAATGGGCGAAAGCCTGATGCAGCGACGCCGCGTGAGGGATGACGGCCTTCGGGTTGTAAACCTCTTTCAGCAGGGAAGAAGCGAAAGTGACGGTACCTGCAGAAGAAGCGCCGGCTAACTACGTGCCAGCAGCCGCGGTAATACGTAGGGCGCAAGCGTTGTCCGGAATTATTGGGCGTAAAGAGCTCGTAGGCGGCTTGTCACGTCGGTTGTGAAAGCCCGGGGCTTAACCCCGGGTCTGCAGTCGATACGGGCAGGCTAGAGTGTGGTAGGGGAGATCGGAATTCCTGGTGTAGCGGTGAAATGCGCAGATATCAGGAGGAACACCGGTGGCGAAGGCGGATCTCTGGGCCATTACTGACGCTGAGGAGCGAAAGCGTGGGGAGCGAACAGGATTAGATACCCTGGTAGTCCACGCCGTAAACGGTGGGAACTAGGTGTTGGCGACATTCCACGTCGTCGGTGCCGCAGCTAACGCATTAAGTTCCCCGCCTGGGGAGTACGGCCGCAAGGCTAAAACTCAAAGGAATTGACGGGGGCCCGCACAAGCAGCGGAGCATGTGGCTTAATTCGACGCAACGCGAAGAACCTTACCAAGGCTTGACATATACCGGAAAGCATCAGAGATGGTGCCCCCCTTGTGGTCGGTATACAGGTGGTGCATGGCTGTCGTCAGCTCGTGTCGTGAGATGTTGGGTTAAGTCCCGCAACGAGCGCAACCCTTGTTCTGTGTTGCCAGCATGCCCTTCGGGGTGATGGGGACTCACAGGAGACTGCCGGGGTCAACTCGGAGGAAGGTGGGGACGACGTCAAGTCATCATGCCCCTTATGTCTTGGGCTGCACACGTGCTACAATGGCAGGTACAATGAGCTGCGAAGCCGCGAGGCGGAGCGAATCTCAAAAAGCCTGTCTCAGTTCGGATTGGGGTCTGCAACTCGACCCCATGAAGTCGGAGTTGCTAGTAATCGCAGATCAGCATTGCTGCGGTGAATACGTTCCCGGGCCTTGTACACACCGCCCGTCACGTCACGAAAGTCGGTAACACCCGAAGCCGGTGGCCCAACCCCTTGTGGGAGGGAGCTGTCGAAGGTGGGACTGGCGATTGGGACGAAGTCGTAACAAGGTAGCCGTACCGGAAGGTGCGGCTGGATCACCTCCTTTCTAAGGAGCACTTCTTACCAACTCCGGTTGGTCAGAGGCCAGTACATCGGCGAATGTTCGATGCTGGTTGCTCATGGGTGGAACGTTGACTACTCGGCACGATGACTTGGCTTCACTAGTACTGCTTCGGCGTGGAACGTGTGAGTTGGGTGATCGGGTCGGGCACGCTGTTGGGTATCTGAGGGTACGGATTTGATCCCGACCTCAATGCCGGCCCCGGTAAAGGTTCGCTTCGGCGGGCTGTGACGGGTGGTTGGTCGTTGTTTGAGAACTGCACAGTGGACGCGAGCATCTGTGGCCAAGTTTTTAAGGGCGCACGGTGGATGCCTTGGCACCAGGAACCGATGAAGGACGTGGGAGGCCACGATAGTCCCCGGGGAGTCGTCAACCAGGCTTTGATCCGGGGGTTTCCGAATGGGGAAACCCGGCAGTCGTCATGGGCTGTCACCCGCTGCTGAACACATAGGCAGTGTGGAGGGAACGCGGGGAAGTGAAACATCTCAGTACCCGCAGGAAGAGAAAACAACCGTGATTCCGGGAGTAGTGGCGAGCGAAACCGGATGAGGCCAAACCGTATGCGTGTGAGACCCGGCAGGGGTTGCGCATGCGGGGTTGTGGGATCTCTCTTTCACAGTCTGCCGGCTGTGAGGCGAGTCAGAAACCGTTGATGTAGACGAAGGACATGCGAAAGGTCCGGCGTAGAGGGTAAGACCCCCGTAGTCGAAACATCAGCGGCTCGTTTGAGAGACACCCAAGTAGCACGGGGCCCGAGAAATCCCGTGTGAATCTGGCGGGACCACCCGTTAAGCCTAAATATTCCCTGGTGACCGATAGCGGATAGTACCGTGAGGGAATGGTGAAAAGTACCGCGGGAGCGGAGTGAAATAGTACCTGAAACCGTGTGCCTACAAGCCGTGGGAGCGTCGGATGGAAGCTTGCTTCCATCTCGTGACTGCGTGCCTTTTGAAGAATGAGCCTGCGAGTTTGCGGTGTGTTGCGAGGTTAACCCGTGTGGGGAAGCCGTAGCGAAAGCGAGTCCGAATAGGGCGATGTAGTAGCGCGCTCAAGACCCGAAGCGGAGTGATCTAGCCATGGGCAGGTTGAAGCGGCTGTAAGAGGTCGTGGAGGACCGAACCCACCAGGGTTGAAAACCTGGGGGATGACCTGTGGTTAGGGGTGAAAGGCCAATCAAACTCCGTGATAGCTGGTTCTCCCCGAAATGCATTTAGGTGCAGCGTCGTGTGTTTCTTGCCGGAGGTAGAGCACTGGATAGGCGATGGGCCCTACCGGGTTACTGACCTTAGCCAAACTCCGAATGCCGGTAAGTGAGAGCGCGGCAGTGAGACTGTGGGGGATAAGCTCCATGGTCGAGAGGGAAACAGCCCAGAGCATCGACTAAGGCCCCTAAGCGTACGCTAAGTGGGAAAGGATGTGGAGTCGCACAGACAACCAGGAGGTTGGCTTAGAAGCAGCCACCCTTGAAAGAGTGCGTAATAGCTCACTGGTCTAGTGATTCCGCGCCGACAATGTAGCGGGGCTCAAGCGTACCGCCGAAGTCGTGTCATTGCGATATATACCCCCAACGGGGATCGTGATGGGTAGGGGAGCGTCGTGTGCCGGGTGAAGCCGCGCCGGAAGGCAGTGGTGGACGGTTCACGAGTGAGAATGCAGGCATGAGTAGCGATACATACGTGAGAAACGTGTGCGCCGATTGACTAAGGGTTCCTGGGTCAAGCTGATCTGCCCAGGGTAAGTCGGGACCTAAGGCGAGGCCGACAGGCGTAGTCGATGGATAACCGGTTGATATTCCGGTACCCGCTGTGAAGCGTCAAACATCGAATCAGGCGATGCTAAGTCCGTGAAGCCGTCCCGATCTCTTCGGAGTTGAGGGAAGTGGTGGAGCCGACGGACCAGACTTGTAGTAGGTGAGTGATGGGGTGACGCAGGAAGGTAGTCCAGCCCGGGCGATGGTTGTCCCGGGGTAAGGGTGTAGGACGCAAGGTAGGCAAATCCGCCTTGCACATAGTCTGAGACCTGATGCCGAGCCGATTGTGGTGAAGTGGATGATCCTATGCTGTCGAGAAAAGCCTCTAGCGAGTTTCATGGCGGCCCGTACCCTAAACCGACTCAGGTGGTCAGGTAGAGAATACCGAGGCGTTCGGGTGAACTATGGTTAAGGAACTCGGCAAAATGCCCCCGTAACTTCGGGAGAAGGGGGGCCATCACCGGTGATGACATTTACTGTCTGAGCTGGGGGTGGCCGCAGAGACCAGCGAGAAGCGACTGTTTACTAAAAACACAGGTCCGTGCGAAGCCGTAAGGCGATGTATACGGACTGACGCCTGCCCGGTGCTGGAACGTTAAGGGGACCGGTTAGTGCGCTTTCGGGCGTGCGAAGCTGAGAACTTAAGCGCCAGTAAACGGCGGTGGTAACTATAACCATCCTAAGGTAGCGAAATTCCTTGTCGGGTAAGTTCCGACCTGCACGAATGGCGTAACGACTTCTCGACTGTCTCAACCATAGGCCCGGTGAAATTGCACTACGAGTAAAGATGCTCGTTTCGCGCAGAAGGACGGAAAGACCCCGGGACCTTTACTACAGTTTGATATTGGTGTTCGGTTCGGCTTGTGTAGGATAGGTGGGAGACTGTGAAGCGGGCACGCCAGTGTTCGTGGAGTCAACGTTGAAATACCACTCTGGTCGTGCTGGATGTCTAACCTCGGTCCGTGATCCGGATCAGGGACAGTGTCTGATGGGTAGTTTAACTGGGGCGGTTGCCTCCCAAAGAGTAACGGAGGCGCCCAAAGGTTCCCTCAGCCTGGTTGGTAATCAGGTGTTGAGTGTAAGTGCACAAGGGAGCTTGACTGTGAGACCGACGGGTCGAGCAGGGACGAAAGTCGGGACTAGTGATCCGGCGGTGGCTTGTGGAAGCGCCGTCGCTCAACGGATAAAAGGTACCCCGGGGATAACAGGCTGATCTTCCCCAAGAGTCCATATCGACGGGATGGTTTGGCACCTCGATGTCGGCTCGTCGCATCCTGGGGCTGGAGTCGGTCCCAAGGGTTGGGCTGTTCGCCCATTAAAGCGGTACGCGAGCTGGGTTTAGAACGTCGTGAGACAGTTCGGTCCCTATCCTCTGTGCGCGTAGGAATATTGAGAAGGGCTGTCCCTAGTACGAGAGGACCGGGACGGACGAACCTCTGGTGTGCCAGTTGTCCTGCCAAGGGCATGGCTGGTTGGCTACGTTCGGAAAGGATAACCGCTGAAAGCATCTAAGCGGGAAGCCTGCTTCGAGATGAGTATTCCCACCCCCTTTGAGGGGTTAAGGCTCCCAGTAGACGACTGGGTTGATAGGCCAGATCTGGAAGCCCGGTAACGGGTGGAGGTGACTGGTACTAATAGGCCGAGGGCTTGTCCTCAGTTGCTCGCGTCCACTGTGTTGGTTCTGAAACCACGAACAACCGTCGTAGCCATGTGCCACGGCTCCGGTTGACAGTTTCATAGTGTTTCGGTGGTCATAGCGTGAGGGAAACGCCCGGTTACATTCCGAACCCGGAAGCTAAGCCTCACAGCGCCGATGGTACTGCAGGGGGGACCCTGTGGGAGAGTAGGACGCCGCCGAACTCCTTTTATAGCCGTGGCTCCTGGATTAATTTCCAGGAGCCACGGCTTTTTTGTTTTTGTGGTGGTGTCACGGCGTGCGCCACCCCTCTGCACCGTCGTACGGCAACTGAGGGTAAGGTCAGGGGGCATCATTGGCTCTTTCCCCACAGGAGGCCCCCGGGTGGAGGTCCAGGAGACGCGTGTCCAGACGGACCGCGTCCTCACCATCCCGAACATCCTCAGCATGGCGCGCCTCGCGGGCGTGCCCCTCTTCCTGTGGTTGATCCTCAGGCCGGAGTTCGGCGGGCCCAACAGTGACGGATGGGCGTTGCTGGTTCTGGCGTTCAGCGGCATCAGCGACTACCTCGACGGCAAGCTCGCGCGTCGCTGGAACCAGATCAGCAACCTCGGCCGACTGCTCGACCCCGCGGCCGACCGGCTCTATATCCTCTCGACGCTGGTCGGCCTGACGTGGCGCGAGATTCTTCCGCTCTGGCTGACCGCGGTGCTCCTCCTGCGCGAGCTGGTTCTGCTGGTGATGGTCGGGATCCTCAGGCGCCACGGCTATCCGCCGCCGCAGGTGAACTTCCTGGGCAAGGCCGCCACCTTCAACCTGATGTACGCCTTTCCACTACTGCTCCTCAGCGATGGAAGTGGCTGGATCGCTTCACTCGCTGCTATTTTCGGATGGGCGTTCGCCGGATGGGGTACAACGCTGTACTGGTGGGCAGGGATCCTCTACATGGTTCAGGTCCGTCGGCTCATCAAGGCGGACAGAACAGCCGATTGAGCTTGCCGATTCGGCGGCTGTAGAGGCTCGAAGGCTCACATCTCCCTCTGTGGGCACGGCTTGGCGGGCTAAGTCGGCTAGATCGTCGTCTATAGAGGAGGACGTTTCCGACATGAAGGCCGTCGTGATGGCCGGCGGCGAAGGCACACGCCTTCGCCCCATGACCTCGAGCATGCCCAAGCCGCTCCTGCCCGTGGCGAATCGCCCGATCATGGAGCATGTGCTGCGCCTGCTGAAGAGGCATGGGCTCACCGAGACCGTAGTGACCGTGCAGTTCCTGGCTTCGCTCGTCAGGAACTACTTCGGCGACGGTGAAGAGCTCGGTATGGAGCTCACCTATGCCAATGAGGAGAAGCCACTCGGCACAGCCGGGAGCGTGAAGAATGCCGAGGAAGCGCTCAAGGACGATGCGTTCCTCGTGATCTCAGGTGACGCACTGACCGACTTCGACCTCACCGAGCTGATTAATTTCCACAAGGAAAAGGGCGCGCTGGTCACGGTCTGTCTGACGCGCGTTCCGAATCCGCTGGAATTCGGCATCACGATCGTCGACGAAGAAGGAAAGGTCGAGCGCTTCCTCGAGAAGCCGACCTGGGGGCAGGTCTTCTCCGACACGGTGAACACGGGCATCTACGTGATGGAGCCCGAGGTTTTCGACTACGTCGACGCCGATGTGTCGGTCGACTGGTCCGGTGATGTCTTCCCGCAGCTCATGAAGGAGGGCAAGCCCGTCTACGGGTATGTCGCCGAGGGCTACTGGGAGGACGTCGGCACGCACGAGAGTTACGTGAAGGCGCAGGCCGACGTCCTGGAGCGCAAGGTCGACGTCGAGCTCGATGGGTTCGAGATCTCGCCCGGGGTGTGGGTCGCCGAAGGGGCCGAGGTGCACCCTGATGCCGTGCTGCGCGGGCCTCTCTATGTCGGGGACTACGCCAAGGTCGAGGCCAACGCCGAGATTCGTGAGCACACCGTCGTGGGGTCGAACGTCGTCGTGAAGAGCGGCGCCTTCCTGCACAAGGCGGTCGTGCACGACAACGTCTACATCGGGCAGCACAGCAATCTGCGCGGCTGTGTCGTCGGTAAGAACACCGACGTCATGCGGGCGGCCCGGATCGAAGACGGTGCGGTGATCGGCGACGAGTGTCTCGTCGGTGAGGAATCGATCGTCCAGGGCAATGTCCGCGTCTATCCGTTCAAGACGATCGAGGCGGGCGCGTTCGTCAACACCTCCGTCATCTGGGAGTCCCGAGGGCAGGCGCACCTGTTCGGGGCTCGTGGGGTGTCAGGGATCCTGAACGTGGAGATCACGCCCGAGCTCGCGGTGCGCCTTGCCGGTGCGTACGCGACGACGCTCAAGAAGGGCTCGACCGTCACCACCGCGCGTGATCACTCACGTGGTGCGCGGGCGCTCAAGCGGGCGGTGATCTCGGCGCTGCAGGCGAGCGCCATCGACGTACGCGATCTGGAGAACGTGCCGCTGCCGGTCGCGCGGCAGCAGACGGCCAGGGGCAGCGCGGGCGGCATCATGATCCGGACCACGACGGGGGTCCCCGACTCCGTCGACATCATGTTCTTCGACGGGCAGGGAGCCGACCTCTCACAGGGGAGCCAGCGCAAGCTGGACCGGGTCTACGCGCGCCAGGAGTACCGGCGTGCCTTCCCCGGGGAGATCGGTGACCTGCACTTCCCTTCGAGCGTCTTCGACTCGTACACGGGGTCGCTGCTGCGCAACGTCGACACGACGGGCGTGGCGGAGTCCGAGCTGAAGGTGGTCGTGGACGCGTCCAACGGCAGCGCCGGGCTCGTCCTGCCGAGTCTCCTCGGGAAGCTCGGCGTGGACGCGCTGACGATCAATCCGGGGCTCGACGAGTCGCGGCCCACCGAGACCGCCGATGCCCGCAGGTCGGGCCTGGTGCGGCTCGGCGAGATCGTGGCGTCGGCGCGGGCCGCCTTCGGGGTGCGCTTCGACCCGGTCGGCGAGCGGCTCTCGCTCGTCGACGAGAAGGGGCGGATCGTCGAGGACGACCGGGCGCTGCTCGTCATGCTCGACCTGGTGGCCGCCGAGCGGCGCAGCGGGCGGGTGGCGCTGCCGGTGACGACGACACGCATCGCCGAGCAGGTGGCGGCCTATCACGGCACGCAGGTCGACTGGACGACGACGTCGCCCGACGATCTGACGCGGGTGGGGCGCGGCGACTCGACGATCTTCGGCGGGGACGGGCGCGGCGGGTTCATCGTGCCGGAGTTCAGCGGTGTGTTCGACGGCACCGCCGCCTTCGTACGCCTGATCGGTCTCGTGGCACGGACGCAGCTCACGTTGAGTCAGATCGACGCGCGCATTCCGCGCGCACACGTGCTGCGGCGTGATCTCGCGACTCCGTGGGCCGTCAAGGGGCTCGTGATGCGC
Organism: Streptomyces formicae; assembly: GCF_002556545.1. Lineage (NCBI taxonomy): Bacteria > Bacillati > Actinomycetota > Actinomycetes > Kitasatosporales > Streptomycetaceae > Streptomyces > Streptomyces formicae. Next base: position 1,371,597 of record NZ_CP022685.1, on the reverse strand, counting down.
CGCGTGGTGGAGGCGGCGGGAGAGCGGTCCGTGGACACGACGGACGGTGTGCGGGTCGTGGAGACCGACGGGCGTTGGGTGCTCGTGCTGCCCGATCCGGCTGAGGCCGTCACTCATTTGTGGGCAGAAGGGCCCGACGACGCGTCCGCCCAGGCGCTGCTCGACGAGTGGTCCGCGGTGGTGGACAGCGCCGGTCGCTGACCTGTGCGGGGGCGCCGGGCGACACGTGCAACAGGTGCCGCCCGGCGCGCCGGTGGGGCCATTCGGAGGTAGCGCCCGCGACGTGCGACGATGTGCGGCATGCCGCAGCAGCCCCCCGTTCGGAGCACCCCCTCGCGCCCCCGGCGCCCGGACGCTTCCATGTCGCTGCTCACCACCGTCATGGACCACAGCCTCGACGAGGGGTACGCGGAGGCGGCGGCCCGGAAGAAGGCCAGGGGGGACAGCGGCGTGCCGCGTCCCCTGCGGGCCAAACTCGGGCTCGCCGCCGGTCTGGTGCTCGCCGCCCTGGTGGTCACGGTGGGGGCCGCGCAGGCCCGGATAGCGGCGCCGGTGATCGCCAAGGAGCGTGAGGAGCTCATCGACCGCGTCGAAGAGGCGACGGCCGGTGCCGACAAGCTCGAGGACGACGTGGACGAGCTCCGCGACGACGTGGGCGAGCGTCAACGCGCCGCGCTGAAGAAGCACGGCGGCAGCCAGGGCGAGTTGGTGGGTCTCCTCTCCGGTGCCACGGAAGTCGAGGGGCCCGGCGTGAAGCTCGTCGTGGACGACAAGAAGCAAGCCGACCAGGGCGGTGGCGGGCCGCGTGAGAGCGCGGGGTTCTCCGACACGGGACGGGTGCGCGACCGCGATATGCAGCGGGTCGTCAACGGTCTGTGGGAGTCGGGCGCGGAGGCGATCTCGATCAATGACCAGCGGCTCACCGCGCTGTCGGCGATCAGGGCCGCGGGTGACGCGATACTGGTCGACAACAGGCCGCTGGTGCCGCCGTATACGGTGCTCGCGGTGGGGGACGGGAAACGCTTGAGCACCCGGTTCCAGAACAGCCGCGACGGTCAGTACCTGCACGCTCTGCAGGAGAACTTCGGCATCCGGACCAGCATCTCCGTGTCGGACGAGCTCCGGTTGCCGGCCGCGCCGAGTGTGACCGTACGTACAGCAGAGCCGAAAGCAGGAAAGGGCACATCGTGATCGCCGTACTGGGCCTCGTCGTGGGAGTCGTGGCCGGATTGTTGGTTCGGCCCGAGGTTCCGGCGGTGGTCGAGCCGTACCTTCCGATCGCCGTGGTCGCGGCGCTCGATGCCGTGTTCGGAGGCCTGCGCGCGATGCTCGACGGCATCTTCGACGACAAGGTCTTCGTGGTCTCGTTCCTGTCGAACGTGGTGGTGGCCGCCCTGATCGTGTTCCTGGGCGACAAGTTGGGCGTGGGCGCCCAGCTGTCGACGGGCGTCGTCGTGGTCCTCGGCATCCGGATCTTCTCGAACGCGGCCGCGATCCGCCGCCACGTCTTCAGGGCGTGACGCCGATGAGCGCTGACGAGACGCCCGGCTACAACCGGCGCAGGGAGCTCCCCGCCGAGGTCCCCAGCGAGTCCGAGGCCCCCGCGCCGCCGGAGCAGCGGCCTCCGCGGCTCACGGGCAGGCAGCGGCTGGCACAGGGCCTGTGGCCGCCTCGGGTGACGCGGCCTCAACTCATCGTGGCCCTGCTCCTGTTCGTCCTCGGCCTCGGTCTGGCCATCCAGGTGCGGTCCAACAACGACAGCAGTGCGCTGCGCGGCGCACGTCAAGAAGATCTCGTACGCATCCTCGATGAACTGGATGACCGTACGCAGCGTCTGGAAGAGGAGAAGCGGCGCCTCGAGGAGCAGCGGACCGGGCTGGAGAACAGCTCGGACCAGGCAGAAGAGGCCCGCAAGCAGACGGTCGAGCGAGAACGGCAACTCGGCATCCTGGCCGGCACGGTGGCGGCACAGGGGCCCGGCATCACGCTCTCCATCAAGGACGAGAAGGGGGCGATCGAGGCGGACATGCTGCTCGACGCGATTCAGGAGCTGCGCGCCGCGGGCGCCGAGGCCATCCAGATCAATGACGTACGGGTGGTGGCCAACACCCATTTCTCGGACGCGAGCGGTGGTGGCGTGCGGGTGGACGGGCACAAGGTCGGCGCACCGTACCTCTTCAAGGTGATCGGGAAGCCGCAGGATCTGGAACCTGCGCTGAACATCCCGGGAGGTGTGGTGCAGACTCTGGAGAAGGAGCAGGCCACGGTCGGCGTGACCCGCTCGGAGAAGATCGTCGTGGACGCCTTGCGACCTGCGAAGCGGCCTGACTACGCTCGGTCGTCCTCCCCGTGAGGCGGGGGCGCATGGGGGCCGCCGGTCAAGGGCATGAGGTTGCGGGGGGTCGGCGCACCGAAGGGGTGGTGCGTGGTGGAAACTGTTTGGTGGATACGGACGTTGTGAGGATGTCTGGTTCACCGATGAATGTCGGTGTGTGCAATCAGGGTTCGTCCTGCCCCACGGGCGGGTCTGTTTCGGTCAAGGGGAATCGCCCGTGAAGTTGTTTGCGAAGTTGTTCGGCAAGAGCGCACGTGAGGACAGTGGCAATCCCGCCACCGCCCGGCACCGTGCCCCGCGCCATGGAGATGGCGAGGACCAGGGGGCCGAGCGCCCCATGTTCCGTGATCAGGTCGCCGGCCCGGGCGGCGACATTTCGGGCGGACAGGGCGCGTCGTCTGTTGACCCTGCCGGTCCCGGCCGCATAGGTTTCGGAGAACCGTCAACCTCAAGTGCGGGTGGAGGGTTCACTCCCGACCCGTACGCGACGAATGCCCCCGCGGGGCAGCCGCGGCAGGAGGATCCGTCCATGGCCCTGGTGTGTACGAGGTGCGGGAACCGGAACGCGGAGGCGAGCCGGTTCTGCTCCAACTGCGGTGCGCCGCTGCGGGCAGGGGCGACGCCCGAGCGGGCGTCCGAGACGACCTCGACGATCTCCATCTCGGGCCTGGAGGCCTACGACGCGGAGGTGACCGGGCAGAATCCCTCGCCCGCGCTCTCTCCGGAGGCGCAGGCCGCCGTCGACGCGCTGCCGCTGGGCTCGGCCCTCCTCGTGGTGCGTCGCGGTCCGAACTCGGGCAGTCGTTTCCTGCTCGACGGTGATCTGACCACGGCGGGGCGTCACCCGCAGAGCGACATCTTCCTCGACGACGTGACGGTGTCGCGTCGCCACGTGGAGTTCCGTCGCGTTCAGGACGGCTCCTTCACGGTCGCCGACGTGGGCAGTCTGAACGGCACGTACGTCAACCGGGAGCGGATCGACTCCGTCGCGCTGTCCAACGGCGATGAGGTCCAGATCGGTAAGTACCGACTGGTCTTCTACGCGAGCCAGCGGGGCATCTGACCCTCTCCCGGATCCGTCCGGGGGGACCCCCAGGGAAGGTCCATGCTGCAAACACCGAGGGGCGGTGCCGACCACGGCACCGCCGCCGCGGACCGTCGGCTGATGAGCATCGGTACGGTGCTGAACGAGCTGCGGGACGAGTTTCCCGAGGTCACCATCTCCAAGATCAGGTTCTTGGAGTCCGAGGGCCTCATCGAGCCGGAGCGCACGCCTTCGGGCTACCGGAAGTTCAGCCCGGAGGACCTCGAGCGCCTCGCTCACGTGCTGCGGATACAGCGGGACCACTATCTGCCGCTCAAGGTCATCCGTGAGTACCTGGACGCCCTGGAGCGCGGTGAGCGGGCTCCGCTGCCCTCTCTGGGGCGACAGCGGGACGCCGGTGACACCGAGGGCCAGGACGATCTCGAGGGGCCGACCGCCGCCCGCGTGGGGCGGGACGAACTGCTCGCCGTCGCCGAGGTCGATGAGGAGCAGCTCGACGAGTGGGAGACGTACGGGCTCATCGCTCCGCTGCCCGACGGCGGCTATGACGCCGAGGTGGTCACGGTCGCCTCGCTCGTCGTCGAGCTCGGCCGGTTCGGAATCGAGCCGCGCCACCTTCGCGCCATGAAGGCCGCGGCGGAGCGGGAGGCCGGGCTCGTCGACCAGATCGTCGCGCCGCTGCGGCGGCACCGTAATCCGCAGACCAGGGCCCACGCAGAGGCCCGTACCAAAGAGCTGGTGGGGCTCACGGGGAAGCTGCACTCGGCGCTGGTGCAGACCGCGCTCGGGGTCAGACTGCCCTGATCCGCCTCATCCAGGGGCTGCTCAGCCACTACTCGGCGGGTGCCCGACTACCCAAACCTGCCAGCCACGTCCTAGGGTTGCTGTGTGAACGAGCTCGACGTCGTAGGTGTCCGGGTCGAAATGCCCTCCAACCAACCGATCGTGCTCCTGCGTGAAGTGGGAGGCGACCGCTACCTCCCCATCTGGATCGGACCGGGGGAGGCGACCGCGATCGCCTTCGCACAGCAGGGCATGGCACCCGCACGACCGCTGACCCACGACCTGTTCAAGGACGTGCTGGAGGCGGTGGGCCAGGAGCTCTCCGAAGTACGCATCACGGACCTCCGTGAAGGGGTCTTCTACGCGGAGCTCGTCTTCGCGAGCGGCGTCGAGGTGAGCGCGCGTCCTTCCGACGCCATAGCGCTCGCGCTGCGCACCGGGACCCCGATCTACGGGAGCGACGGTGTCCTCGACGACGCGGGCATCGCGATCCCGGACGAGCAGGAGGACGAGGTGGAGAAGTTCCGCGAGTTCCTCGACCAGATCTCGCCCGAGGACTTCGGTACCAACAGCCAGTGAGCCGCCTCCGGCGGCCCGCGCCGGACCATTCGGCTAGCCTTTCCCGGCGGTGAGACACGGGAAACCACTCTCAGGGTGATTATCACTCGGCGTGCCTAGTGTGGCGATCGTTGACGAGCCCCTGGTGACTGCCTACCGTCGAGAAGGCAGGTCAAGGAGGGAGGTCGGCGTGAGAAGCAGCGGCGACGGTACGGCGGTGGGCGGTCCGTACCCGTTTCACGGCGGTGCGACCGATCACTCTCCGAAACGGCCCATGGCGGTCCAGGGGAGCGGGGACGCGACGTCCGAGAACTCCGAGCAGGTCGGGTACCGCGGTCCCACCGCGTGCGCGGCGGCCGGCATCACGTATCGACAGCTCGACTACTGGGCCCGCACGGGCCTGGTCGAGCCCAGCGTGCGGGCCGCGGGCGGGTCGGGGACCCAGCGGCTCTACAGCTTCAGGGACGTCGTCGTCCTGAAGATCGTGAAGCGGTTCCTCGACACCGGGGTGTCGCTGCAGAACATCCGCACCACGGTCCAGCACCTGCGGGAGCGCGGGTTCCGCGATCTCGAGCGGATGACGCTGATGAGCGACGGGGCCACGGTCTACGAGTGCACGTCGCCCAGCGAGGTCCACGACCTGCTCCAGGGCGGCCAGGGCGTCTTCGGGATCGCCGTGGGCGTCGTCTGGCGGGACGTCGAGTCCGCGCTGTCCCAGCTGCACGGTGAGCGCATCGACACCGGGGAGACGCTCGTCGGGCACAACCCCGCCGACGAGCTCGCCAGGCGCCGCAACAGGGCCGTCTGAGGGCCTCGCCCCGACCTCGCTCCGACTTCGCCCCGACGCCGCTTCGCATGGCGCGGGGCGGCGTTGTCAGTGGCGTAGGGCAGCATCGGGTGGGTGAGAAGCGCGCCGACGATTCTGCATCTGGACATGGATGCCTTCTACGCGTCCGCCGAGCAGGCCGCGAAGCCGAGCCTGCGCGGGAAGGCCGTGGTCGTGGGCGGCCTCGGGCCGCGTGGAGTGGTGGCCACCGCGTCGTACGAGGCGCGGCGGTTCGGGGTGCATTCGGCGATGCCGATGGGCCAGGCGCGGCGGCTCGCGCCGAACGCGGCGTATCTAGTGCCGCGCTTCGGGTTGTACCGGGAGGTCAGCGAGCAGGTGATGGGGCTCCTGCGGGAGCTGTCGCCGCTGGTGGAGCCGCTCAGCCTCGACGAGGCGTTCGTGGACCTGGAGGCGGGCGGTGTGGCCGATGACGAGGTGTCGGCCAGGGCCGTGGGGGAGCGGCTGCGGTCGGACATCAGGGCGGTCACCGGGCTGACCGGCTCCGTGGGGCTCGCGGTGTCCAAGATGCTCGCGAAGATCGCCTCGGAGGAGGCCAAGCCGGACGGGCTCCGGCTGATAGCGCCGGGGACGGAGCGGGCCCTGCTCGGCCCCATGTCGGTGCGGACGTTGCCCGGGGTGGGGCCCGCCACCGGGGACCATCTGCGGCGGGCCGGGATCACGACGGTCGAGGAGATCGCGGAGGCCGGGGAGGACGAGCTCGTACGGCTTCTCGGCAAGGCGCACGGCGGCTCGCTGTACGCGATGGCGCAGGCGCTGGACGAGCGGCCCGTGGTGGCGGAGCGTGACACCAAGTCGGTCAGCGTCGAGGACACGTACGACGTGGACATCCACGACCGGGTGCGGGTCCGCACGGAGGTCGCGCGGCTAGCCGAGCGGTGTGTGCAGCGGCTGCGGGCGGCGGGGCACTCGGGGCGGACCATCGTGCTGAAGGTGCGGCGGTTCGACTTCTCGACGCTGACGCGGTCCGAGACGCTGCGGGGGCCCACGGACGATCCCGGAGTGGTGCGGGAGGCCGCGGCGCGACTTCTCGAGTCGGTGGACACCACGGGTGGGGTGCGGCTGCTGGGCGTGGGGGTCACGGGCCTCGCCGACTACACGCAGGAGGACCTGTTCGCGCAGGCACAGGCGCAGGCGCAAGCCCTGGCCGCCGAGGTCGAGGCGGAGGAGGCGGCAGGCGCGGAGGCGGAGCCGGGGGCGGACGAGGCCGCCTCGGGCGAGCCGCAGCCGGAGGTCGTCGAGGAGCCGGTGGCGCGGGCCGAGCGGCGGTGGGCGGCCGGGCACGACGTGCGGCACGCCGAGTACGGGCACGGGTGGGTGCAGGGGAGCGGCCTCGGGCGGGTGACGGTGCGCTTCGAGACGCCAGGGTCGGAGCCCGGACGGGTGCGGACGTTCAGGACCGACGACGTGGATCTTGAGCCCGCGGAGCCGCTGCCCCTGGTGGGAGTGGGTGTGCCCAGCGGGTGGGCCGAGCTGGAGCGGGGGTGTGCGGCGTCCGGGGGCCAGGAATGAGGCGCTGAGAGCCGCGCGGGCCGTGCGGGCGCCGGGTCAGGAGGTTTCCGAGCCTGCGATCTGGCCGAAGTCCTGGTCGGGGGGTGGTGACGTCGGCAGCGTGGTGTCCAGGCCGTAGTGGTGGTAGAGCTGGAGTTCCTGTTCGGGGGAGAGGTGGCGGCCCACGCCGAAGTCGGGGGCGTCCTTGATCAGGGCGCGGTCGAAGGGGATGCGCAGGGTGCCGTCGCCGATCAGTTCGCTCGGTTCCAGGGGGACGAAGGCGTCGCGGCTGAAGAGTCCGGTGCGTATGGCCGCCCACTCGGGGACGCCGGTCGCGTCGTCGAGGTAGACCTCGTCGATCGTGCCGATCTTCGCCCCGTTCCGGTCGAACGCCTTGCGGCCGATCAGGTTCCGCGGATCGATGTCGGTCTGCACGGGCCCTCCAGCTGGTCGAGGGGTATCGAATATGGGTGTAACTCATCTTTAATCGCTCGTACTCACTACGAAAGAGCACTTCGGGGCAGGCGGCCACTCGAACGAACGGCCGTCTTCCTCGCTGGTAGGCTGGCGGCTGGCTGCTGACCCCGTGCGGGAGAGCTCTCCGGATGGTGATTCCGGAGGCGCCGAAGGAGCAAATCCTCCCCGGAATCTCTCAGGCACCCGTACCGCACGGACGAGGTCACTCTGGAAAGCAGGGCGGGCGTCGGGCGGGCACGTTCGGAACCCTTCCTCACCGACGGTGAAAGCAGATCTGTCTCGGGACTTGACGGGTCTGTGAAGCTCTCAGGTTGAGATGACAGAGGGGGAGGCCGTCCGGGTACCCGCGCCGTGGTACCCCTCGCAGGTCGTGCAGACCAGGAGGCCTCCGCAATGACTGCCACCAATCGCATCCCGCTCTCCGAGCTCGAAGCGGGCATCCCCTTCGAGCAGCGGCACATCGGGCCCGATGCGGAAGCGCGGGCCAAGATGCTCGCCCAGGTCGGGTACGGCTCGCTCGACGAGCTGACGGCCGCCGCGGTGCCGGATGTGATCAAGAACGCCGAAGCGCTGAACCTGCCCGGTGCGCGCACCGAGGCCGAGGTGCTCGCCGAGCTGCGGTCCCTCGCGGACCGCAACCAGGTCCTCGATTCCATGATCGGGCTCGGCTACTACGGGACCTTCACCCCGCCGGTCATCCTGCGGAACGTGATGGAGAACCCGGCCTGGTACACCGCCTACACGCCGTACCAGCCCGAGATCTCGCAGGGCCGCCTCGAGGCGCTGCTCAACTTCCAGACCATGGTCGCCGAGCTGACGGGGCTGCCCACCTCGGGAGCCTCGCTCCTGGACGAGGGCACCGCGGCCGCCGAGGCCATGGCGCTCTCGCGGCGCATGGGCAAGGTCAAGAACGGCGTCTTCGTCGTCGACGCCGACGCGCTGCCGCAGACCATCGCCGTCATCCAGACCCGCGCCGAGCCGACCGGTGTCGAGATCGTCGTCACCGACCTGAGCGAGGGCGTGCCCGCCGAGGTCGCCGAGCGCGGTGTGGTGGGCGTGCTGATCCAGTACCCGGGCGCCTCCGGTGTCGTGCGGGACATCAAGCCGCTGATCGACCAGGCGCACGAGCTCGGCGCGGTCGTCACCGTCGCCGCCGACCTGCTCGCGCTCACGCTGCTCACCTCTCCCGGTGAGCTCGGTGCCGACATCGCCGTCGGTACGACGCAGCGCTTCGGTGTGCCGATGGGCTTCGGTGGGCCGCACGCCGGTTACATGGCGGTGCGCGAGAAGTTCGCGCGCAGCCTGCCGGGGCGGCTCGTCGGCGTCTCCGTCGACGCGGACGGCAACAAGGCCTACCGGCTCGCGCTGCAGACCCGTGAGCAGCACATCCGCCGTGAGAAGGCCACCAGCAACATCTGTACCGCGCAGGTCCTGCTCGCGGTCATGGCCGGAATGTACGCCGTGTACCACGGGCCCGAGGGCCTCAAGTCGATCGCGCGGCGCACCCACCGGTACGCGACGCTGCTCGCCGCCGGGCTCACCGCCGGGGGCGTCGAGGTCGTGCATGGCGCGTACTTCGACACGCTGACCGTGCGCGTCGAGGGCAAGGCCGATGAGCTCGTCGCCGCCGCCCGCGAGGGTGGCGTGAACATCCACCAGATCGACGCCGACCACGTCTCCCTCGCCTGTGACGAGACGACCACGCGCAAGCAACTGGCCGCCGTGTGGGGTGCCTTCGGTGTCGAGGCCGACGTCGACGCGCTCGACGCCGAGGTCGCGGACACGCTGCCCGAGGGGCTGCTGCGCGGTGACGACTACCTCGCGCACCCGGTCTTCCACCAGCACCGTTCCGAGACGTCGATGCTGCGCTACCTGCGCAAGCTGGCCGACCGTGACTACGCGCTCGACCGCGGCATGATCCCGCTGGGCTCCTGCACCATGAAGCTCAACGCGACCACCGAGATGGAGCCGGTCACCTGGCCCGAGTTCGGGCAGCTGCACCCCTTCGCGCCCGCCCAGCAGGCGCAGGGCTACCTCACGCTCATCCGTGAGCTGGAGGAGCGGCTCGCCGAGGTCACCGGGTACGACAAGGTCTCGCTCCAGCCCAACGCCGGGTCGCAGGGTGAGCTCGCCGGGCTGCTCGCCGTGCGCGGGTACCACCGCGCCAACGGCGACGAGCAGCGCACCGTCTGCCTCATCCCGTCCTCCGCGCACGGCACGAACGCGGCGAGCGCCGTGATGGCCGGGATGAAGGTCGTGGTCGTGAAGACCGCCGACGACGGCGAGATCGACGTCGAGGACCTGCGCGCCAAGATCGAGAAGCACCGCGACGAGCTGGCGGTGCTGATGATCACCTACCCGTCGACGCACGGCGTCTTCGAGGAGCACGTCGCCGACATCTGCGCCCAGGTGCACGAGGCCGGTGGCCAGGTGTACGTCGACGGCGCCAACCTCAACGCCCTGGTGGGTCTGGCCAAGCCGGGTCACTTCGGGGGCGACGTCTCGCACCTGAACCTGCACAAGACCTTCTGCATCCCGCACGGCGGCGGCGGTCCCGGCGTCGGCCCCGTCGGTGTGCGCGAGCACCTCGCGCCGTACCTGCCCAACCACCCGCTGCAGCCCGCGGCCGGTCCCGAGACCGGGGTCGGGCCGATCTCCGCGGCGCCGTGGGGCTCGGCCGGGATCCTGCCGATCTCCTGGTCGTACGTACGCCTGATGGGCGGCGAGGGGCTCAAGCGCGCGACCCAGGTCGCGGTGCTCTCCGCCAACTACATCGCCAAGCGCCTCGAGCCGCACTTCCCGGTGCTCTACACCGGTCCCGGCGACCTCGTCGCGCACGAGTGCATCATCGATCTGCGGCCGCTCTCCAAGGAGACCGGTGTCAGCGTCGACGACATCGCCAAGCGGCTCATCGACTACGGCTTCCACGCGCCGACCATGTCGTTCCCGGTGGCGGGAACGCTGATGATCGAGCCGACGGAGAGCGAGGACCTGGTCGAGATCGACCGGTTCTGCGAGGCGATGATCGCGATCCGCGCGGAGATCGAGAAGGTCGGCTCCGGCGAGTGGGCCGCGGACGACAACCCGCTGCGGAACGCGCCGCACACCGCCGCCGCCCTGGGTGGCGCGTGGGAGCACGGTTACAGCCGGGAAGAGGCCGTCTTCCCCGCCGGTGTCGTGGCGTCGGACAAGTACTGGCCGCCGGTGCGCCGCATCGACCAGGCGTACGGCGACCGGAACCTGGTCTGCTCCTGCCCGCCGCTGGATGCGTACGAGGACTGATGCGCACGGCCCGCTCGGTTCGGGCATGCGTCGGGGCCGGTTCGGAGACTTCTCTCCGGGCCGGCCCCTTCTTCGTTCCGCTGTGCGGTTGAGTCGTACGGATGCGCTGTGCGGATGCGCTGTGCGGATGCGCCGTGCGGATGTGCCGGCGGTGCTCAGGCGGCCGTCATGATCTGGTCGGTGCCCAGCGGTCGGTGCGGGGCGATGATCTGGCCGTCCGGCAGCAACTCACCGGTGTCCTCGAAGAGCAGGACGCCGTTGCACAGCAGGCTCCAGCCCTGCTCCGGGTGGCTCGCCATGAGGAGCGCGGCTTCCCGGTCGGCGGAGTCGGCTGTCGGGCACGGTGGTTGGTGCTGGCACATGGAAGGGTTCTTTCGCTGCGATGAGATGGCTGTGACGTCTGTCCTGTGACTCGATGCGGTGTTCATAACCGCCCCCCGTTGTAGTCGGTCCGATCCCAGTGTTGCCCTACGAGCGTCAATCCGCAGGGATTTTGCCGCAGCGGCTCCTACTGCTTAAGGACGTATCACCCGGCCGGACGGTTCAGCCCAACTCCCCTGTCTCTTCGGGTGGTTCGGGGTGGCCCGGCCGGGCTAGTCCACTTGGGTGGGCAGCGCGGTGCCCCGCGGCCGGTGGCGGCGGGGCACGTGCGGCGGGTCGGTCCCGAGCGGGCTCGGGCGTGTCGGTCAGGCGGGCGAGCCGAGCAGCGGTGCCGGTGCCAGGCGGTGGGTGAGGACCGGCAGGAGTTCGGCGACGCGGTGCGGGCGGTGGGCCGCGATGCCGGGCGGGGCGGGTGCGAGGGGGACCAGCAGGTCGGTGGCGGCCAGTGTGCCATCCGCGCCGTCGTCCGTGCAGTCGCGGTGCAGCCAGAGGGTGAGCATGTAGAGCTCGGGCACCGAGAGCAGCCGCGGCTGGCAGGGCATCGGCATGGCCTCCGCGTGCCGCAGGGCGCGCTCGGTGGCGGCGATGTAGGGGCCCTCGAAGAAGTGCGAGAAGGCCCAGCCGTCCGGGGTCAGCATCGTGTCGGCGGCGGCCACCGCGCGGTCGCCGCAGCGGATCAGGAAGCGCCAGCCGGCCAGCCGGGTGGGCGAGGTGCCTTCCGGCGTGATGCGGTCGAGCACGTGGACGGGCAGGGGGAGCTCGGGGCTCGCCGGGGTCTTGGCCGCGCGCAGCGAGGGGGTGCGGGCCTCGCGTACGGCTGTGGGGGAACCGAGTGCCGCGAGGACGCTGCGCAGGGCGGGCGCGGGGGCAGGGGGAACATGCAGCGGCATGGTGGGTCGCCTCTCTCATACGACAGGCACGGTGGAGCGGGGGGACAGATGCGGACGGCGCTGTCAGCTCTGGGCCAGAGGGGCGGGGGCAGTGGACCGCGAGCGCCAACTCTCTGTCTCGGAGCGGAGTTTATACGAGACGTGTTCGGACGGTGTTTCATCTAGACGTGGCAGATATTCCCGGCAAGGCGGCAATGAGCCGTCCTTGTGCGGTATTTCTCCCGATATCGCGTGGGGCCCGCTTCCCTGGCCTCGCTATATCACGTCCGTGCGGTCGGCTGAATTTCGCCGGTATATTTGACCAGGTGCTCCGGAAGCGAATCTTCACGATGCCGCATGCCTGGTGAATGTGCCGTACGGCAACTCCGTCCAGCGTAGCGGTCAGTGGTCCTCCGTGGGGCGTTATGGATCACATCGACTGGGCATCATCCCCCGTACACAGCGGCCGGATCCTTGGCTGCCCATCCGAGGGAGGGACGCTTCGATGGGGGAGAAGGTCGTGGCGGGCACGTTCGACCTGTCCGATCGGCATGTGTACAGGGAGAAGCTCCTGGCGTGCCTGAAGGGACTCGAGCGGCTTCTGGCGGAGCAGCGGTTCGACCGGCCCAAGAATCTGATGGGCATGGAGATCGAGCTGAATCTGGCAGGGCCCGACGGGCTGCCGAGAATGTTGAACGCACAGGTTCTCGAGCGCATCGCGAGTCGGGATTTCCAGACGGAACTCGGAATGTTCAATCTGGAAGTGAATATCGCCCCGCACCGTATGGGAGGGCGCGTTCTCGATCAGCTCGCGGAGGAGCTTCGCACCGGACTCAACTATGCCCACAGGAAAGCGAACGAACTGAACGCGGGCATCGTGATGATCGGCATTCTGCCGACGCTCGGCCGTGCCGACCTGGTCTCCGCGAACCTCTCCGACGTCGACCGCTACGCCCTGCTCAACGATCAGATCGTGGCGGCGCGCGGCGAGCACTTCGCGCTCGACATCGAGGGCGTCGAGCGGCTCACGTGCACGTCCTCGTCGATAGCGCCCGAAGCGGCCTGCACGTCCGTGCAGTTGCACCTCCAGGTCACCCCGGGCCGGTTCGCCGACGTGTGGAACGCGGCGCAGGCGGTCGCCGCCGCGCAGGTGGCCGTCGGCGCCAACGCGCCGTTCCTGTTCGGCCGCGAGCTGTGGCGCGAGTCGCGGCCGCCGCTGTTCCTGCAGTCCACCGACACGCGCCCGCCCGAGCTGCGGGCCCAGGGGGTGCGGCCGCGCACCTGGTTCGGGGAGCGCTGGATCACCGGTCCTTACGACCTCTTCGAGGAGAACCTGCGCTACTTCCCCGCGCTGCTGCCCCTGATGGAACAGGAGGACCCGCTGGGCGTCATCGACGCGGGCGGGGTGCCGCAGCTCGGTGAACTCGTCCTGCACAACGGCACGGTGTACCGCTGGAACCGCCCGGTGTACGGCATAGCCGACGGCGTCCCGCACCTGCGCGTGGAGAACCGCGTGCTGCCCGCGGGCCCCACCGTGCCCGACGTCATCGCCAACGCCGCCTTCTACTACGGGCTCGTGCGGGCCCTCGCCGAGGAGACGCGGCCCGTGTGGTCCCGGCTGCCGTTCGAGGCCGCCGAGCAGAACTTCGACGCGGCGTGCCGCCACGGCATCGAGGCGCGGCTGCGGTGGCCGCGCCGCGGCAGGCTCGGGGGCGTCGCCGAAGTGCCCGCCGTGCAGCTCGTACGCGACGAACTGCTGCCGCTGGCCGCCGCGGGCCTGGACGCGTGGGGCGTCGAGCCCGCCGACCGCGACCTCTACCTCGGGATGATCGAGGAGCGGTGCAGGCGCCGTGTGAACGGGGCGTCCTGGCAGACGGCGACGTACCACCGGGCGCTGGAGCGCGGCCTCGACAGGGAGTCCGCGCTCGCCGCGACCACCCGGCGCTACAGCGAACTGATGCACGCGGGCGAGCCCGTGCACACCTGGCCCGTGGGCTTCCGGGAACCGGCCGTACCGCTCGGCTGACCCCCTCAGCCCTGCTTGCTGCCCGCCTCCATGATGGCCTTGAGGATCACCGCGTGGATCTGCGCCGGGTCGTCGACCTGGTGGCCCGAGCCGCCGCTGGCCTCGGCGATTTGCTGGACCTCCTCCTTGTCCGCGTCGGGGCCGACGGCGATCGCGATGATCGGCACCGGCCGCTCGGGGTCGGAGAGCTCGTCGAGCTGGGAGATGAGGGAGCCGCGGGAGATGCTGCCGGGGTCCTGGTTGGCGCCGTCGGTGAGGATCACCAGGGCGTTGAACTTGCCGCGCGCGTAGCCCGCCTGCGCGTCCTTGTAGGCGGCGAGCGTGGTGTCGTACAGGCCGGTGGCACCGCCGGGGACGGGCTGCAGGCCGCTGAACGCGTTCGAGAGCCTGTCGCGGTGGGTGGTGCCGCCCTCGCGGTCGCCGAGCCGCTCGGTGGGCTGCAGCTTGCGGTAGTCGCGCTTGCCGTCCAGGCGTGTGGCGAACTCCCAGAGACCGATCTGGTCCTCGTCCGTGAAGCCCGCGAGCGCCTGGAGCAGCGAGGACTTGGTGACCTCCATACGGGACTGGTCGCGCCCCGGCACCAGCTGGTTCATGGACTCCGACGCGTCGACGACGGTGTTGAGCCGTGCGCTCTGGACCGTGATCGTCCACATGCCCAGGGTCTCCTGGATCTCCTTGTCCGACGGCGGCTCGCTCGCCTCGTCGGCGTAGGGCTGCGGGGTGCGGCCGCCGGCGCCCGTGACCAGCTCGTCCGACGGCTGGTCGGGATCGGTCCTGAAGCCGTGCTTGGCCAGGATCCGTTCCCCGTCCTCGTCGCTGAACAGGGTCATGAAGCGCAGGGCGGCGCGGCTGAGGTCCGTGGACATCCCGGCGTCGTCGACCAGCGCGTAGGGGTAGTCGAGGCGGGGCGAGCCGTCCTTGGGATAGAAGAGGTCGAGGCTGTTCTCCTCGCCCGCCGACGCGTTGTGCGCGAACGCGGCCTGTTCGGAGACGATCAGCGCCTGATTGCGGTTGCCCTTCCCGGTCCCCGAGCCGTCGCGGGCCAGGGTGTCGAGGAGCTTGCCCTCGCTGTCGGTGGTGCGGGTGGAGAGCGCCTTGGCCAGCGCGGCGGCCTGGGTGTCGCCCTCTTTGCCGCCCTGCTTCTTCGCCGACGCGCCGATCTTGGAGAGGGCGAGGAGCCCGGTCGCGCTGCGCGCGGGGTCGGCGGCGCCCAGGCGCAGCTCGTCGCTCTTCATGGCCGCGGCGGTCAACTCCGGCCAGGCGTACGTCTTCTTGGGCCACCCAAGGGATTCGGCGGCGGTCGGCACCATGCCGACGCCGATGGGCGAGGAGGCGATGTTGCCCGCGGGGGAGACCTTGGTCTGCTTGGTGCCGAGCCCGACGCGCTGCACCCACACGTCGGAGTCGGGCACCCACACGTCGTACGCCGGATCGCCCTTGCCCGACCGGAGTTCCTCGGCGACCTCGAACGAGTCGCGGGCGCTGACCCGCACGTCGATGCAGTGCCCGTCGGAGGTGATCTCGTTCTCGCGCACTTCGTCGGCGGCCTCGCGTAGGGCGGGGGTCACATCGGGCGCGGCGACCACGTCCAGCCGGACCGCGTCGTCGTCGCAGGAGCCGCCGAAGGAGAGCAGGCCGCTGCGCGCCGCCACCGCCGTGCCGCCTGCCACCACGAGAACGAGGGCCGTGGCGATGGCGACCGTGCGGCCGCGAGCGCGCGGTCGGGGGCCGGGCGCACCCGTCCCGTCCTCATCGGGCAAGCTGTGACGTCCCATGGCGGTGGTGCCCCTCCTTGAACGATGAAGCAAGGAAAGAGGGGGCGGTACGCCCGAAATCGGCGTCCATCCCCCTCGGCCTGTCGCGCACGATCTTCGTAACTTCTTTCGAGACCCTAGCGGGACGAGGATGGGGATGAGGCGGGATTACTCAACTGGAGGCGTAAGTGCAAGCGGAGCCGGGGCCGATGGCCGGTTCTTTTCCCACGGGTGGGCCCTCGCGACGGACCCTCCGGGACGAGACGCTGCTCGTCCTGGCGCTCTCACTCGGCGCGAGCGGCGTGTCCGCGCTGATCAGCTTTGTCGGATCGGTCACCAAACCGGGCGGTCTCAAGGACCAGGCGGCCACCATGAACGCCTCGGCGGCGCCGGGTCGCCCGTGGCTCGATCTCGCGTGGCAATTGTTCGGTATCACCAGTGCGTTGGTGCCGGTCGCGCTCGTCGCGCACTTCCTGCTGCGCGAGGGGAGCGGCTTCCGGGCGATCGGGTTCGACAGGACGCGGCCGTGGCCGGACCTGGGGCGCGGCACCGCGATCGCCGCGGTGATCGGCAGCATCGGGATCGCCTTCTACCTGGCGGCGCGCGGCCTCGGCTTCAACCTCACGGTGGTGCCCGAGGCGCTGCCCGACGTGTGGTGGAAGTACCCCGTCCTGGTGCTCTCCGCGGTGCAGAACGCGGTCCTCGAAGAGGTCATCGTGGTCGGCTACCTGCTGCGCAGGCTGGGGCAGTTGGGGTGGACGCCGATGGCCGCCCTGGTGGGCAGTTCCGTGTTGCGCGGCTCGTACCACCTGTATCAGGGCATCGGCGGGTTCCTCGGGAACGTGGCGATGGGCGTGGTCTTCGCGCTGCTCTACCGCAGGTGGGGGCGGGTCGGGCCGCTGGTGGTCGCGCACTCCCTGCTCGACATCGGGGCGTTCGTCGGGTACGGGCTGCTCGCGGGGAAGGTGGGGTGGCTGCCTACGCCTTCGTAGGCAGCGCCCGGTTCTGCGTACGTCGGTGTCAGGTGCTCCGTAGGGCACGTTCAGGCGAGGAGATCGCCCTCGATGACCGTGACCGCGTGGCCGGTCAGCAGGGTGCGGTCGCCGCGCAGCCGGGTTCGGACCAGGCCGGTGCGGGGCGAGGCCTGCAGGCCCGTCAGGTCCGTGCGGCCGAGGCGCTCTGACCAGAACGGGGCGAGGGCCGTGTGGGCGCTGCCCGTCACCGGGTCCTCGTCGATGCCGACGCGCGGGAAGAAGCAGCGGGAGACGAAGTCGTAGCCGCGCGAGGGGTCTTCGGTCCTGGCCGTGGCGATGACGCCGCGCTCGGAGTGGTGGACGAGCGCCTTGTGGTCGGGGGTGAGAGCGCGGACCGTCTTCTCGTCGGCGACCTCGACGAGGAGGTCGCCGATGAGGCGGCCGGTGTCGTACACGGAGAGCGGCTCCGCGCCGAGCGCTTCCGCGACGCCGTCGGGCGCGTCGGTCGCCACGAGGGCCGCGGTCGGGAAGTCGAGGGTGAGGGAGCCGTCCTCGTGGGCGGTCGCGGTGAGGATGCCGCTGCGGGTGGCGAAGCGGATCGGGCCGGGGCCGGTGTCCGCGCCGGCGGCACGGGCGGCACCCGTGGTGTGCAGGACGTGGGCCGTGGCCAAAGTGGCATGGCCGCACATGTCCACTTCGGTGGCGGGCGTGAACCAGCGCAGCGCCCAGTCGGCGTCGCCGCCCTCGGGGAGGCGGTGGGCGAAGGCGGTCTCCGCGTGGTTGACCTCCTTGGCCACGTGCTGCAGCCAGGCGTCGTCGGGGAAGGCGTCGAGGAGAAGCACTCCGGCCGGATTGCCCGCGAAGGGGCGGTCGGTGAAGGCGTCGACGATGCGGATGCGGTGCGAGTTTGTCGGCATGTGTCGACGGTAGGAGGCCAATGGGGCGGCGGCCAAGGCCAATTCAGGGTTAGTGGACTTGTTTCTGGGGGCTTCCTTCTTGTCTGGGAGCGGCCGTCCCTCTCTGCCCGGGAGCGGGCGAGGGATACGGCGACGCCCTGGGCACCGCTCCTCGGCGCCCAGGGCGTGGGTGTCGTCCGCTCCCTTCCCCTTGCCTATCCGTGCTGGCCCACCTTGTAGTCGCCCGCGGGCTGCTGGGTCATGACGTTCATGCGGTTGAAGGCGTTGATCAAGGCGATGATGCCGACCAGGGCGGTGAGTTCGTCCTCGTCGTAGTGCTTGGCGGCGTTCGCCCACGCCTCGTCGGTCACGCCACCGGCCGCGTCCGCGATGCGGGTGCCCTGCTCCGCCAGTTCCAGGGCGGCGCGCTCGGCCTCGGTGAACACGGTGGCCTCGCGCCAGACGGCGACGAGGTTGAGGCGCAGCGCGGTCTCCCCGGCGTGCGCGGCCTCCTTGGTGTGCATGTCGATGCAGCCCGCGCAGCCGTTGATCTGGCTGGCGCGGATCTTCACCAGCTCCTGTGTGGCGCCGGGCAGCGTCGACTCCGTGAGTGCGCCGTGGGCCGCGATGATGTGCTTGAGGGCCTTGGCCATGTGCGGGCTGGCGAGGGGGTTCAGACGGGCTTCCATGCTGCGCTCCTGGGGTATCGGCCGTGCGGTTCTCGGTGCGTACGCCTGATAGACGGAGCGGGCGCGGTCAGTTGTGACATGGCCGGATGTGGCGTGCGTCTCGTGCGGTGCGCCAGTCCCGGTTCGCTCACGCGGCCGAGTGTTTCGCCGGAGCGGCTAAGCGTTCCGATGGTGCTGGTCGCCCGCCTGCTCCAAGGCGGCTTCGTAGGCGTGCAGGGCGGAGATGACCGTGGCGCGTTCCGCGGGGTCGAGACCGCGCATGACGCCTTCCCAGGCGGAGGCGCTGCCGGAAAGCCATTCGCCGATGGGCGCGGCGTAGGCCGGGGCGATGGCGACGATGCGGCGGCGGCGGTCGGTGGGGTCGGCGGTGCGTTGCAGGACGCCCGGCCGTGACAGCTCGCTGACCATGAGGCTGACGGTCGTCGGAGCCACCTCAAGCCGGGCGGCCAGGTCGTTGACGCTGGTGGGGCCGTCGTACTCCAGGTGGGCCAGCAGCGCGAGATGCCGCGGCGCCAGGTCGAGGCCCTGGAGCGCCGGAGGGATGGGCAGGCGCTTGGCGCGGCCGACGAGCCGTGGCATGAGCAACAGCAGCGTACGGACGGCTTCGTCGACGGCTGGGCCGTCCGGTTCCGTGGACATCAACGACCTCTTCCAGATACCTTTGAAAACAAAGGCTTTAACTACAAAGGGAACGAGGTCTACTATGCCGCATCTGACCGCCCACCTCGCAGAGGACAGGCTGGCCGGGAATGAGCCCGCGCTCATCGCCGCGCTGACCGACGCCGTCGTCAGCGTCTATGGCGAATGGGCTCGCGATCTCGTGAGCGTCCGCCTGGCCGGAGTCCCCGCAGGCCGTTTCGCGCAGGGCGGCAAGGCCGTGGACACGAATGTCTCGGTGGTCCTGGGGGTCCGCGCCGGAGTCTTCGACCGCCCTGACGCCGCCCGGATCACCGCGCGGCTCGGCGCCGCGCTCACCGACGCGATCACGCGCGTCGTCGGGGATGACCTCCGCGCCGGGACCATGGTCGAACTCGTCGCGTCACCGCAGGAGCGCACCTTCGTGGGTGGCGCCCTCGCCGTGTGAGCCCTTCCGTCTCTGCGGGGGGTTGTCAGTCGAACTCTTCCGATATATCGTTGAGACATCGCGACAGGTTCGCGACTGATCAAAGATCGAACTTCCACCGTGAGTGGATCACGGTGGACCCAGCAGAGAATCAAGGAGTGATCGCTATGCGTTCCCACGGTTTTGAACACGAGCACGGACGTGGCCGCCGCGGCGGCCCCCAGGGCCGCGAAGGTTTCGGCCGAGAAGGATTCGAAGGGCGGCGCGGGGCGTTCGGCCCGTTCGGCCCCGGCTTCGGGGGCCCCGGTGGTCCTTGGGGCGGCGGCGGTCGAGGCGGTCGCGGCGGCCCGCGCGGCAGGGCGAGGCGCGGCGACGTACGCGCGTCGATCCTGGCGCTTCTGAAGGACCGCCCCATGCACGGCTACGAAATGATCCAGGAGATCGCCGAGCGCAGCGGCGGGGCGTGGAAGCCCAGCCCCGGTTCCGTCTACCCGACCCTCCAGCTCCTGGAGGACGAGGGCCTCATCAGCAGCGCGAGCGAGGGCGGCAAGAAGCTCTTCTCGCTCACCGAGGCCGGGACCGAGGCGGCCGAAGAGGGCCCCGACGCGCCCTGGGAGGAAGCCGGACGCGGAGTCGACTGGGACACGCTGAACGAGATCCGGCAGGCCGGTTTCGGTCTGATGGAGGCGTTCGGCCAGGTCTGGAAGACCGGCAGCAAGGAGCAGCGCGAGAAGGCGCTCACGGTCATCAACGACGCCCGCAAGAAGCTGTACCTGATCCTCGCCGATGAGGACTGAGGTGGTCGGGGCCGACGGCCCCCACCGCAGATGAGGCGCCCCGCACGCATGGTGTGGGGCGCTTCGTCGTACGGCGCGTCGTCGTACTGTGCCTCGTCGTGCCGTGCGTCGTCGTGCTGCGCGTCAGGTGACCAGGCCCCGCAGTTTGCGCAGCGACTCGTCGAGCGCGGCGGTCGCCGAGTCCTTGAGCTTGCCCGCCATGAGGGAGACGGCGGCGCCGGTGAACTCGCCTTCGATGCGGACCAGTGTGGCCGTTCCTTCGGGGGAGAGCGTGTAGCGGGTGCCGACGTTGACGCCCATCGGGCCCTTGCCCCTGATGCCCAGGGTGCGAGCGGTCTCCAGCTCTTCGATGGTCCAGTTCACCTCGGCGGGGAAGCCCATCAGCTTCATGTTCTCGGCGAAGGTGCCGCCCACTTCCAAGGTGGTCGGGCCGCCCTGGGGGAAGCTGGTGTGCGTGGAGTTCCACTCGCCGTACGAGGAGAAGTCGGTGAGTTGGGCCCAGACCTTCTCGGCGGGGGCGTCGATCCGTGCTTCCGCGCTGACTTCGGCCATGCGGCACCTCTTCCCGTCGGGTGCTGCGACGGCCGCAGCTACGGTGTCGCGGAACGTAGCGGCAGGGCCTGGAACATTCAATACTGATGAACCGTCAGATCTATTCGGTGCGGGGGTGGGGTAGTGTTCCCTTGCCCCGCGACGGACGCGGGCCACGGCTCTGGGAGGTGAGACCCATTACCGCAGTAGTTGGTCGGGTGCTCTCCTTTCGCGACCGCGCGGTTCACCCGGCATAGGTGACCGAGGGAGCCCCATCGGGATCCCGGAAGGTTTTCTTCGCATGTCGGTATCAGAGTCTTCTCCGGCTTCGGCCGTTTCTCGTTCGTCTTCGTCCCCTTCTCCGTCCGCTTCTCCGTCCGTGTCGTCCCCCGCCGTCGTCGCCGCGTTGCGTGCCGCCGGGTGCGTCTTCGCCGAGGACGAGGCGGAATTGCTCCTCTCCGCGGCGCGCACCCCGGCCGAACTGTCCGCCATGGTGGAGCGCAGGGCGAGCGGACTGCCCCTCGAACACGTCCTTGGCTGGGCCGGGTTCCGCGGACTGCGGATCGCGGTGGACCCCGGGGTCTTCGTCCCGCGCCGCCGCACCGAGTTCCTCGTCGAGCGGGCCATCGCGCTCGCCGGAGACGGAGACGGGACGGGAGCCGGGACCGGCCCCAGACCCGTCGTCGTCGATCTATGCTGCGGATCCGGCGCGCTCGGCGCCGCGCTCGCCGCCGCCCTCGGCCCCGTCGAGCTGCACGCCGCCGACATCGACCCCGCGGCGGTGCGCTGCGCACGCCGCAACGTCGCGGCCGCCGGGGGCACGGTCTACGAGGGCGACCTCTACGACCCGTTGCCCGCCGCGCTCCGCGGCCGCGTCGGCATCCTGCTGGCCAACGTCCCGTACGTCCCCACCGAAGAGGTCGGCCTGCTGCCCGCCGAGGCGCGCGTGCACGAGGCGCGGGTGGCGCTCGACGGCGGCAGGGACGGCCTCGACGTGCTGCGCAGGGTGACGGCGGAGGCGGCCGAGTGGCTGGCGCCCGGTGGCCATCTGCTGTTCGAGACGAGCGAGGGCCAGGTCGCGGCGGCGCGCGGGGCCGTCGAGCGCGCGGGGCTCGTGGCGCGGGTGGTCGAGGACGAGGAGTTGTACGCGACAGTGGTCGTCGGCACCCGGCCCTAGCGAGGCGGGGCCTCAGCCGACCCGTCGTATCTCCGCAGCGTCGAAGAGGTCCGACGCCCTCGGGAACGGGCCCTCGTCATGGCAGTGCCAGGCTTCCCAGAACAGGTCGGCGGGCAGTGCGTCCTCGGGTGCGTACACCCGGTAGACGTACTGCCTGCCGTCGATCGCCGGCAGGGCGACCATCCAGGACCTGCTCTCCATGCTTATGGGACGAGTGCCACCGCGCGATGGTTGCCCGCCGGGCGTGAGGCAAGGCGGCGCGCGCCCCTGGATGAAGATCGGGTGGATCTCATCCGTAAGGAGGACAACCGACGGAGGAGTGCCCAACTTGTGTCGGACGCGAAGATGCTCCCCGCCGCCGATGCATATGCCCGTGGGGGTTGATGTGGTGGGAGAGTGCAAAGCCGTACCCCGCCGGGCGCCGAGCCCGGCTCCCCCCGCGCAGAACTCGACTCCCGGCTCAGTGCTGAGCTGACGTCGGTGGTGGCCGGCGCGCGCCGGCGCGCGGTGCGTGACGGGGACCGGCAGATCGACACCGCGCACCTCCTGCATTCCCTGCTCGAATCCGACCCGGCGGTCCGCGCCGTCTTCGAGGACGGCGGACAGGTCGTGCGGCTCCTCGGCTATCTTGTGCAGCGCAGCATCGGCTACGGCCTCCAGTGGCAGGGCACCGTCGAGGACTCCGGCGCGGTGCCGATGGTCACGGCGGTGAAGGAGGCGGGCTGGTCGCCCGCCGCCGCCACCGCGATGGAGATGGCCCTGGACCGCGCCGAACTGCGCGGCGACCCGCGCGCCCTCGGCATCGACCTGCTCGCGGGTCTCGCCGCCGACCCTGAGTGCCGTGCGGTCGAGGTCCTCGGACGGGCGGGGGTCGACGTGCCGCGCCTGCTGGCCCGGGTCGAGGCCGGATGCCAGGAGTACGCCGAGGAGTACGGCACGGGCTCCTGACCCGCCCTTCCCTGCACTCCACGAGCCTTCCCCGCACTCCACGAGCGGTGCCCGTCCCGGCACAGGCGTGCGCGTCCGCCGATTGAGACAGGCGCCATCAGGGGTGACGCTCATGACGCCTCCTGCCATGATGTGCCGGTGCAAGCGGCTCAGGGGAATCAGGGGACAGTGGAGAACCGGGGGAGAGGCGTCGGACTGGGGCTCGCCCTGGTGGCGGCGATCGCCTTCGGTGGCTCCGGCGTCGCGGCGAAGCCGCTGATCGAAGCGGGTCTCGACCCGCTCCACGTGGTGTGGTTGCGGGTGGCGGGCGCCGCCCTGGTGATGCTGCCCGTGGCCTGGCGCCACCGCGGTCTCCTGCGGAGCAGGCCCGCGCTGCTCGCCGGGTTCGGCCTCCTCGCCGTCGCGGGCGTCCAGGCCTGCTACTTCGCCGCTCTCTCGCGCATTCCCGTCGGTGTCGCGCTGCTCATCGAATACCTCGCCCCGGCGCTCGTCCTCGGCTGGGTGCGCTTCGTGCAGCGGCGGCCCGTGACCCGCGCGGCCGCCCTCGGCGTGGTGCTCGCGGTCGGCGGGCTCGCCTGCGTCGTGGAGGTGTGGTCCGGGCTGAGCTTCGACGTCGTGGGGCTGCTGCTCGCGCTCGGCGCGGCCTGCTGTCAGGTCGGCTACTTCATCCTCTCCGACCAGGGCAGCGACGCGGGTGACGACGCCCCCGATCCGCTGGGTGTCATCGCGTACGGACTGCTCGTCGGCACCGCAGTGCTGACCGTCGTCGCGCGCCCGTGGGGCATGGACTGGTCGGTGCTCACGGGGCACGCCGACCTGAACGGCACGACCGTCCCCGCCTGGCTGCTGCTCGGCTGGATCGTGCTCGTCGCGACGGTCGTCGCCTACGTCACCGGGGTGCTGTCGGTGCGCAGGCTCTCGCCCCAGGTCGCGGGCGTGGTGGCCTGCCTCGAAGCCGTCGTGGCGACCGCCCTGGCCTGGATCGTGCTCGGGGAACACCTGTCCGCGCCGCAGATCGTCGGGGGCGCGGTCGTGCTGGTGGGAGCGTTCATCGCCCAGGTCTCCGCGCCGCCGAAGCCCGTGCGATCCGCGGAGTCCATGGAGCTCGCGAGCAGCTCGCACTCTTCGGAGACAGGCGGAGTTCCGGCACCCGAAACGGAGTTGTCGCGCAGTGGCAACGCCTCCTAGGGTGCGACTCATGCACGCACGAGCGCTCGTTCTTCCGCCTCCCGCCGCGTAGCGCGGGGCACCTCGAGGATCACGCCCAGGCCGGTGGCCGGGCGGAACGGTGCTGCCCGCAGACGGAGCCCAGAGCCCA
The DNA here is from genome assembly GCF_002556545.1 of Streptomyces formicae. Taxonomy (NCBI): domain Bacteria; kingdom Bacillati; phylum Actinomycetota; class Actinomycetes; order Kitasatosporales; family Streptomycetaceae; genus Streptomyces; species Streptomyces formicae. The sequence goes on along the minus strand of NZ_CP022685.1, from coordinate 1,347,359 downwards.
TCTCTTCTGCGGAGAACTTCTCGTGTCGAACGCCATTGCCACTCCCGGCCTGCCCGTCGGGCGTGGCCTCCTCTCTCTGATCGTCGCCGGAATCGCCTGGGGCACCGCAGGTGCCGCCGCGTCGCTGGTCTTCCAGGACAGCGACATGGGGCCGGTGAGCCTCTCCTTCTGGCGCTGTGCGGGCGGCTTCCTGCTGCTGCTCGCCGCGCGTACGGTGCGCTCGCGCCGGACCAGGACGTACAAAGCGGCCGCCGGTGAGCCGTTGGGTCGCAGGATCCGGCGGATCGCCGTGACGGGCGTGGCCCTCACGGTGTTCCAGACCGCCTACTTCGCGGCCGTGCAGGAGACCGGCCTCGCGGTCGGCACCGTCGTCACCATGGGATCGGGGCCCGTGCTCATCGCGCTCGGTGCCCGATTCGCCATGGGGGAGCGGCTCGGAGGCGGCGGAGTGGTCGCCGTCGTGGGCGCCCTCGCCGGTCTGGTGGTGCTCGTGCTCGGCGGAGGTGACGCGGCCGTGCGGCCCGTCGGCGTGGTGTGGGGGCTCGTCTCCGGGGCCGCCTACGCGGCGATGACGCTGGTCACCCGGTGGTGGGGGCGGGACGGCGGCGCCGACTCGTCCGACACCACGGTCTGGGCGTTCGCCGTCGTCTCGCTCTGCCTGCTGCCGCTCGCCGCGGCCGAGGGGCTCGTGCCGCACACCGCGGAACCGGCGCGCGTGGGCGTCTACTTGCTGTACATCGCGGCCGTCCCGACAGCGGTCGCGTACGCCCTGTACTTCGCGGGTGCGGCCGTCGTGCGCTCCGCGACCGTCTCCGTGATCATGCTCCTCGAACCGGTGAGCGCCGCGGTCATCGCGGTCGTACTGCTCGGCGAGGAACTGACGGTGGCGACCGTGGCGGGCACCGTGCTGATGCTGGCCGCGGTGACGGGACTCGCCGTCGCGGAGGCGCGAGGGGCCGTGGCCGCGCGGCGGGTCGTGGCACCGGCGTAGTCGACACGGCGGGGCACGCGCAGGGCACGCGCGCGTGGCGGGCGGTTCCGGGGGCACGTTCTCTTCTTACGGAGAACGTGCCCCTGGAACCGGGAGCACCGTCAGGCCAGGTAGTCCGGCACCTCGATGCCGGGGGCGAGGTCGGCGGCGGGGATCAGGGCGTCGTAGCCCTTGCGCAACGGGACGACACCGGCCCAGTGCGAAAGGTCCATGTCCTCCGGCTCGTCGTTGGGGCCGCCGGTGCGCGCCTTGGCCGAGACCTCGTCGAGGTCGAGCCGGAGCACGGCGGTCGCCGCGAGCTCCTTGGCGTTGGCGGGGCGCGAGTCGGCGGTGCGGCCCGGCACCACGTGGTCGACCAGCGCGTCGAGCGCGGCCCGCTTCTCCTCGGGGTCCGTGACCTGGTGGGCGGTTCCGTGCACCACTACGGAGCGGTAGTTGATCGAGTGGTGGAAGGCGGAGCGGGCCAGCACCAGGCCGTCGACGTGCGTCACCGTCAGGCAGACCTGGAGGCCCGGGTCCGCCTGGTCCTTCCCGTCGCCCGCCATGCGCAGCGGTCGCGATCCCGTCGAACCGTGCACATAGAGGCGGTCGCCCACGCGTCCGTAGAGCGTCGGCAGGACGACGGGCGCCCCGTCGCGTACGAAGCCGAGGTGGCACACGTAGGCCTCGTCGAGTATCCGGTGGACCGACTCCTTGTCGTACGAAGCGCGTTCCTTCGAGCGGGTGGGGACGGTGCGGTCGGTCGGTGCGTAGGCGGCGCTGCCCTGCGAAGTGGTGTCCGTGGTGGTCTGCGTCGTCTGCATGGCCTCTCCCTGATGCTGCTTGCTCCGCGTGCTGTGCCGCGTGTTCGCCGTGGTGCGTGGTCGCTGTGGTGCGCTGCTCCAGTGCGTCGACTTGGCACTTCGATTGCACTAGTGCATAATGTGGTTTGTGCTAGGAGAGTATCCGATCAGAGGGCGACGCGCAGCCGAAATCGCCGCCAGCGTGGAGACGGCCGTGGGTGACGGCGGCCTCGAACCGGGGCAACTGCTGCCTCCCATGCGGGAGTTGGCGGAGCGCCTTGGGGTCAATCCCAATACCGTGGCGGCCGCCTATCGCACCCTGCGCGAACGGGGGGTGATCGAGACATCGGGGCGGCGCGGCAGCCGCGTCCGCCCCAAGCCCGCCACGACCGCCCGTGAGGCGATCCGGGTGGACGCGCCGCCCGGCGTGCGCAACGTCTCCCAGGGCAACCCCGACCCCCGGCTGTTGCCCGCCCTCGCCGACGTGTTCGCGGCGGCCGCGGCGCAGGGCGACAAGGAACCCGTCCTCTACGGAGAGGACGCGGTGGACGCGGACCTCGCCCGTCACGCGCGCGTGGCCTTCGACGCCGACGGTGTCCCCGACGGGCCCGTCGCCGTCACCTCCGGATCGCTCGACGCCATCGAGCGGGTGCTCGCCGCCCATCTCAAGCCCGGCGACGCGGTGGCCGTGGAGGATCCGGGCTGGGGCAGTCTGCTCGACCTCGTGTCGGCACTCGGCCTTCGCGCGGTCCCGGTCGGCGTGGACGACGAGGGGCCGCTCCCCGTCGACGTGGAACGAGCCCTTGCGGGCGGCGCCCGCGCGGCGATCGTGACGGACCGCGCCCAGAACCCCACGGGGGCCGCGATCGGCGCCGCACGCGCGCGTGCCCTGCGTGAGGTGTTCGCCGCGCACAAGGACGTGCTGCTCATCGAGGACGACCACGGCCACGGCATCGTCGACCTGCCGCTGCATCCACTGGCGGGCGTCACCCGCGGGTGGGCCCTGGTCCGCTCCACCGCCAAGGCGTACGGGCCCGACCTGCGGCTCGCGGTCCTCACCGGGGACCGGGTCACGGTCGACCGGCTCCAGGGGCGCCAGCGGCTCGGGCCGGGCTGGGTCAGCCTGATCCAGCAGCGCGCCGTGGTGCGGCTGTGGACCAGTGGCGCGGTGGACGCGCGCGCGGTGGCCGCCTCGTACGGGCGGCGCAGGGACGCGCTGATCGCGGCGCTCGCCGAGCGGGGTGTCCCTGCGTACGGGCGCAGCGGCATGAACGTGTGGATCCCGGTGCCGGACGAGACCGGGGCGGTGGCCCGACTGCTGCACTCCGGATGGGCGGTCGCCCCGGGGGCGCGCTTCCGGCTGAGTGCGCCGCCCGGTGTGCGGATCACCGTGGCGGCGCTCGCCGACGAGGACGTTCCGGTGGTCGCGGAGGCCGTCGCCGCCGCCACGGGGCCCGCTCCTGCGCGGCGTTACGACTGAGCGGGCGCGGTCGGCGCGCGGCGCGGCCGGGACTGGGTGAGCGCCGCGCCCGCCAGGACGATCACCGCGCCCACCGGCGTCGACCAGCTCAGGGACTCGCCGAGCACGGCGACGCCCGCGGCGGTCGCGATGACCGGGATGAAGTACGTGACCATCTGGGCGGTGGTCGGGCCGATCTCGGCGACCAGGGCGTACTGGAGCAGGAAGGCGAGCCCCGTGCCGATGGCGCCGAGTGCCACGATCGCCAGCAGCGGGACGACGGGGAAGTGCGTCGGCATCGAGGTGAACAGCGGCGTCACCACGGCCAGTTCGACCGTCGCGACGAGCAGCTGGGCGCCGGACAAGGAGAGGGTCGAGTGCCCCGACCTCGCCAGGGTGCGGCGCACGTAGATCCAGCCGATCGGGTAGCTGAGCGAGGCGAGGAGCGCCATCGCCGTGCCGCGAGGATCGAGTCCGCTGAAGCCCTGCCAGGCGCCGAGCACGGTGAGGACCCCGAAGAAGCCGATGCCGAGCCCCGCCACCCGGCGCCGCGTGGGCCGGTCTTCGGAGAGTGCGACCAGGGAGAGGGCCATGCCCCAGAGCGGTGACGTGGCGTTGCAGATGCCCGCGAGGGTGGACGGAATCGTCAGCTCCGCGTACGCGAAGAGCGAGAACGGCAGGGCATTGAGCAGGAACGCGGCGACGGTCAGATGTCCCCAGGTCCGCGCGCCGCGGGGCAGCCGTTGCCGCTTCGCGACGAGCACCGCGGCGATCACGATCGTGCCGAACGCCAGCCGCCCCAGCGTCACTTGGAAGGGCGCGTACCCCTGCGTGCCGACCTTGATGAGCAGGAAGCTGAAGCCCCAGATCAGCGACAGGACGCCGAAGCGGATGCGCCAGTCGAGCGTGCGGCGCCCTGGCGTCGCGGTGGCGGTGTCGGTGGCCTCATGGCCGGTCGCTGCGAGGGTCGAGGGCGTCGGGGGAGTCGGGGAAGCCGGGGCGATCGGTCGGGGCGGCGGCGGGGTGACGGTGCTCATGCGTCACACGATGCGTCCCACGATTTCGTAGCACAAGCGAGATTTCATGCCCGGTATCGCGTAGCATCGCTTACATGTTGAACCTGGAGCGGCTGCGCACCCTCGACGCCCTGGCCCGGCACGGCTCGGTGAGCGGAGCCGCCGCGGGCCTGCACGTCACGACGTCGGCGGTCTCCCAGCAGATGACCAAGCTGGAGCGCGAGGTGGGGCAGCAGCTCCTCGCCAAGAACGGCAGGGGAGTGCGCCTGACCGACGCCGGGCGCCTGCTCGCCGAGCATGCCGCGCGGATCCTCTCGCAGGTCGAGCTGGCCCAGGCCGATCTGGAGGAGCAGCGCGGCAAGGCGGTCGGCGAGCTGCGCATGTCGGCCTTCCCGACGGCCATGCGCGGCCTGATGCCCGCCACGCTGTCCGCCCTGCGCGCCGACCACCCAGGGCTGCGCGTCGGCTGTCACGAGATGGAGCCGCTGCCCGCGGTCGCCGCCGTGGTGCGCGGCGACATCGATCTCGCCGTCGTCCTCGACTGGTACAACAAGCCGATGCCGATCCCGGACGGCCTCGTCAAGGCCCCGCTCCTGGACGATCCCGCCGATGTCGCGATGCCCGCGGCGCACCCGCTCGCGGACCGCGCGGAGGTGGACCTGGAGGAGTTCGCGAACGACGAGTGGATCACCTGGGGAGAGGGCGAGTTCTGTCACGAGTGGCTCATGTTCACGCTGCGGGGCAAGGGCATGGAGCCCCGGATCGCGCACCGCGCGGAGGAGCACCACACCCAGCTCGCGCTGGTCGCGGCGGGGCTCGGGGTGTGCGTGGCGCCGCAGTTGGGGCGCGACCCGATGCCCGCGGGCGTGCGGACGGTCCCGGTGCGCCATCGGGTGCGGCGTCATGTGTACGTGGTGTGGCGCGCGGACGCCGACCGCCGCCCGTCGATCAGGGCGGCGGTGGAGGCGCTGCGGGGGGCGGGGGCGGGGCTTCGGTAGTCCTTCGGGGTGGGGCGGGTTTGCGTGTCTGGGTGTGCCGCGTTGTGTTGTCGGGTGGCTGCGGGGGCTTTGTGGATGGGCGCGCAGTTCCCCGCGCCCCTTGCGGGGCGTGCCCCGCTACAGGTCCGCCAGTTTTCTGAAGTCCCAGGAAGCGATCGCGTCCGGTGTCAGGCGGATCCAGGCGTGGCGGCCGTCGTGCGGCATCGCGTCGAGGCCGAACACCCGCTGGGCGAACAGCCGCTCAGGGGCGTCGAGTTCGGGGCACGGCTCGCCGCCGCGCGGTGACTCGCCGACGAACTCCACCGTGCCCGAGAGCTCGACGCCGCGCAGCTCCTCGTACGCCACCCCCGTGTCGACCACCACGGCGATCCGCTGGTCGTGGCGGAGATCGGACCAGCGCTTGCTGCGGGTGACCGAGTACAGCCACAGGGACGTGCCGTCCCAGACGAACCAGAGCGTGCTGACGTGCGGCGCGCCGTCGGGGGACACCGTCGCCACCCGGCAGGTGCGCTCCGTGGTGAGGAATTCGTCGAGCTCGTCCGGCGTCATCATGATGCGGCGGCCCCTGCGCTGTGTGACAGCCATGCGTCGTCCTCCCGTACCGAGTGGCATCTGACTGTGCGTCAGGGAATCATGCGGGCTCTTCCTTCGTGGCGCAATGGCCGTTAGCCTCCGCGGATTCCGGGCGCCGGATGTCCCGGACGTCCGCGATCCGCGACAGGGGAAGCCATGCCGTCGTACGAACAGCTCAGGGAACTCCTCGACCCGGCCACCACGGCCCTGTTGACCGTCGAGTGCCAGCAGGGCGTCGTGGGCACGGAGAGCGCGCTGCCGGAACTCGCCGAGCAGGCACGGACGTCGGGGGCGCTCGGCAACGTCGCGCGGCTGGTGGCCGGGGCGCACCGGAGCGGCGTACAGGTGCTGCACGCCGTCGCCGAGCGGCGGCCCGACGGGCGCGGCGCCAGCCACAACGCCCGGCTCTTCCGCGCGGCCGCGCGCCTTCCCGTGCAGCAGCTCTCCGGCACGAAGGCCGTCCGGATCGTCCCGCCGATCGAGGTGGCGGACGAGGACTTCGTCGTACGCCGACTGCACGGGCTTTCGCCCCTCGCGGGCACCGACGTCGACCCGCTGCTGCGCAACCTGGGCTGCCGCACGCTCATCGTCACCGGAGTCTCGGCCAACGTCGCCGTCCCGAACGCCGTGTTCGACGCGGTGAACCTGGGCTACAGCGCCGTCGTGCCCGCCGACGCCATCGCGGGAGTGCCCGCCGACTACACGCCGGTGATGGTCCGCAACACCCTCGCCCTGGTCGCCACCGTCACCACCACGGAGGACGTGCTCGACGCGTGGAAGCGGCCGCGCTGAGCCCCGTACGCGCAGGCGGGTCAGGCTACGCGCACGCGGGTCAGGCCAGCTTGATCGATTTGCCGTCCACCGAGATGTCCGCGGGCGGCAACGGACTCGGCGCCGGCGGGTGCTTCACACTGCCGTCGGCGATGCTGAACTTGCTGCCGTGGCAGGGGCAGTTGATGGTGCCGCCCTCGACGCTCGTCACCGGGCACCCTTTGTGCGTGCAGCGATTCGAGAACGCCTTGAACTCGCCCTTGGTGGGCTGGGTGACCACCACGCCCTCGTCCTTGAAGATCTTGCCGCCGCCCACGGGTATGTCCGAGGTGTCGGCGAGCACGGCCCCACCGGCACCGCCCTTCTCGGCACCGCCCTTCGCGGGCGCGGTCGACCCCGTGGACTCGGCGGAGTCATCGGCGTCACCGCCGCCGCACGCGGTGAGTGCGGCGGCGAGCCCCGCGGCGCCGAGCGTGGCCACGACGGTGCGGCGGCACGGTCCCGAGGGGGACGTGGCGTGACCGGAGGTGGGCATGTCGTGAGTCGTCATGCCCAGGGGTACGCATCCACGTGCCGCTTTGTTCACACGTTCAAGGTCTTTCCCAGGAAGTCCAGTTCGAGTCGCAGCAGGTTCGCCGCCACGTCCTCCCGGGTCACCAGATGGCTCGCCCCGGGCAGCGGCAGCACGGTGTGCGGCCGTCCTGCGGCCAGCAGCGCCGCGGAGAAGCGCAGCGTGTGGACCGGCAGCACATTGTCGTCGGACAGGCCGTGCACCAGCATCAGCGGCCGCTCCAGGCGGTGCGCGTGCGCGACCAGTGAGCACGTCTCGTACGCGGCCGCCTGGATGTCGGGGTGCCCGAGGTAGCGCTCCTTCCAGTGCGTGTCGTACAGGCGCAGATCCGTGGGGGCCGCGCCCGCCACCGCCGTGTGGAAGACGTCGGGGCGGTGCAGCACCGCGCCCGCCGCGAGGAACCCGCCGAAGGACCAGCCGCGGATGCCGACCCGCGCCAGGTCGAGATCGTCGGGGAAGTGCTCGGCTGCGGCGTGCAGCGCGTCCACCTGGTCGTCGAGCACCGGAGTCAACTGGTCGCCGTGCACCGCCTTCTCCCAGGCTTCGCCGCGCCCCGGTGTGCCGCGTCCGTCCGTGATCAGCACCGCGTAGCCCTGCTCCGCGAACCACTGCGCCACGATCGTCCACCACCCGCGCGCGTGGACCACGAGTTGGATTCCTGGACCCGCGTAGGGGCAGAGCAGCACGGGCAGCTTCGCGGAACCTGGCGCGTGCCAGGACGGCAGGTACAGCGTGCTGCGCAGTTCCCTCTTCCCGAGGGCGAGATGCCGGGGGCGGGGCATCACGACCGGCTCCTCCGCGAGCACCGCGATCCGCCCCGCCTGCTCGCCCCCGCGCAGCACGGTCACGCTCTGCCCCTCGGGTGTCCTGCTGTCCAGGACCACGGCGTCGCCCCCGACGGCGGCCGTGTGCACGCCGGGCCCTTCCGTGATCCGGCGCGGGGTCCCGGTACGGACTTCGGAATCGCCCGCGTCGTCCGCGAGGTCGAGCGACCAGACGTGGACCTCCGTGGACTCGTACGAGCCGGTGAACCACACCCGCTCGCCCGTGCCGCCGAGGACCTCACGGACGTGGAGGCCGGGCGGCGTCGAGGTGTTGCCCACCCGCAGCCCGCGCGTGTGCCCGGGGAGGCGCCAGGGCCGCACGAGACGGCCGCCGGCCAGGCGCAGCGGTGTGCCCGGCATCAGCTCCAGCCAGACGCGGTCCCGCTGGTGCGACACCATGCGCGCCCGGCCGGTCTCCGGATCGACCTCCAGGACGTACAGGGAGCGCTGGTCGCGGGTCTGCACGGTGACCAACGGACCGTGGGCGTCCCAGCACGCCGTCGGGACGTATTCGAAGGCGTCGTCCGTCCACTCGCCGTCGTCGTGGTGCTCCGACACCCGCTCCGGAGTACGCACCTCGGTCCGCGTCCCGTCCAGACGCAGCACATGCAGCGACGTCTCGGCGTTGGCGGTGCCCGCCGCCGGGTACCGGATCGCGCGCGGCGGCCGTTCGGGGTGAGCGGGGTCCGACAGCCACCAGCGCTGTACGGGGGAGGTGTCCACGCGGGCGACGAGCAGCGCGTCGCTCCCCGGAGACCACCAGAATCCCCGCTGCCTGCCCATGGACTCGGCCGCGACGTGGTCGGCGAGGCCGTACGTGATCTCCTCGTGCTCCGGTTCGGCGAGCGCCCGGTCCCCCGTCCCGTCGATGCCGACCACTCGCAGCGCGCCCCCGGTGACGTACGAGACGAGCGTCCCGTCGGGCGAGGGGCGCGGGTCGACCACGGGACCCGCCGTGCGGATCCTGCGCGGTGCGCCGCCCGCCGTTTCCACCACCCACAGGGCACCGCCCAGCGCGAAGGCGGCCACGCGCGCGTGGAGGTCGGTCGCGAAGCCCACCACTCCTTGTGACGCTTCCCGCGCGCGCTCCCTGCGTACCCGCTCCGCCTCGGGCACCGGCCCCGCGCCGCCGAGAGCCAGCGGATCCACGAGCAATCGCTCGGCCCCGTCCTCGAACACCCACAGCCTGCCGACGGGATCGTCGCCCGCCGTGGAGCGTACGAAAAGGACCCGCTCGCCGTCCGGGGAGACCGTGAATCCCCGTGGGACGCCGAGCGAGAAGCGCCGGGTGCGGGCGAACTGGCGAGGAAGGTCGGGGGAGTCCATGCCGGGCACTGTAGGCAGCGGGGCGGGTGATCGAACAGCGTGTCTCCGGCAGTAATCTGAGCCCATGCTCACCGAAGTCACCGCGGTCCGGTACGTCACCCCCCTGCGGGAGGGCGGATCGCTGCCCGGGGTCGTCGAGACCGCTGACGACCAGGGCGCGTACGCGACGTACGTCATGAAGTTCACCGGCGCGGGACAGGGGCGCAAGACGCTGGTGGCCGAGGTGGTCTGCGGGGAGCTGGCGCGCAGGCTCGGGCTGCGGATGCCGCGGCTCGTCCAGATCGAACTCGACCCGGTGATCGGCCTCGGGGAGCCCGACCAGCAGGTGCAGGAGCTGCTCAAGGCCAGCGGCGGACTCAACCTCGGCATGGAGTTCCTCTCGGGCGCGCTCGGCTTCGACCCGCTCGCCTTCGCGGTGGATCCGGTGGAGGCGGGCCGTGTCCTCTGGTTCGATGCCCTGATCAACAACGTGGACCGGTCCTGGCGCAACCCCAACCTGCTCCGCTGGCAGGGCGACCTGTGGCTCATCGACCACGGCGCGAGCATGATCTGGCACCACAACTGGCGCACGGCCGAGACCGCGGCCGCCAAGCCGTACGACGCGTCCGACCACGTCCTCGCCCCCTTCCGGCCCGACGTGGCGGCCGCCGCCGAGCGCCTCGCGCCGCTGGTCACCGAGGAGCTGCTCGCCGAGGTCACCGCTCAGGTGCCCGACGCGTGGCTGGTGGACGAGCCCGGCTTCGCGACGCCGGACGACGTGCGGCGCGCCTACGCGGCGACGCTGCTGCCGCGCGCCAAGACCATCCACGAGCGGATCACCCTGCCGGGGACCGACCTGAAGGGCGCCACGAAGTGACCGAGCAGAGCGCGCCCGAGCGCCACGTCTTCGAGTACGCGCTGGTGCGCGTGGTGCCGAGGGTCGAGCGCGGCGAGCAGTTCAACGCGGGCGTGGTGGTGTACTGCCGCGCCAAGTCCTACGTCGGCGTCCGTACGCACCTGGACGAGGCCAAGCTGCGGGCCCTTGACCCCGAGGCCGACGCGGACGGCATCCGGGCCGCCCTCGGCGCCGTCGAGCGGATCTGCGAGGGCGGCGAGGCGGCAGGACAGGCCGAGCGCGACGAGGCGGGCCGCCGCTTCCGCTGGCTGATCGCGCCGCGCTCCACGGTGGTCCAGCCGGGCCCCGTGCACACCGGTCTCACGGCGGATCCCGAGGCCGAGGCGGACCGTCTCCTCGGCCTGCTCGTCAGGTGAGCCCCGACCCGCGCGGCAGGGAAAGAACCACAGCGTGCACCACAGCCTCCTGTGAGCCGTTGACACCCGGTGCCAGGGCTTCTAGCGTCTCGTCCAGCTGAAGGTACTAAGCGGTCGCTCACCATCGGGGCGTACCGTGGAGCCGCACCCCAAGGGCGAGGAGAACCAGCATGTCCAGCACTGAGCAGCGCGTCGCGATCGTGACCGGAGGCGCACGAGGCATCGGCGCGGCGACCGCCGTACGGCTCGCCGCCGAGGGCCGTGCCGTGGCCGTCATCGACCTCGACGAGGCCGCCTGCAAGGACGCCGTCGCGCAGATCACCGCGGCCGGTGGCAAGGCGCTCGCCGTCGGCTGCGACGTGTCCGACGAGGCCCAGGTCGAGGCCGCCGTGGCCCGCATCGCCCAGGAACTCGGCGCGCCGACGATCCTCGTCAACAACGCCGGTGTCCTCCGCGACAACCTCCTCTTCAAGATGAGCGCGGGCGACTGGGACACGGTCATGAACGTGCACCTGCGCGGCGCGTTCCTGATGTCCCGTGCCGTCCAGAAGCACATGGTGGACGCCACGTTCGGCCGGATCGTCAACCTCTCCTCGTCCTCGGCGCTCGGCAACCGCGGCCAGGTCAACTACGCGGCCGCCAAGGCCGGTCTGCAGGGCTTCACCAAGACCCTCGCCAAGGAGCTCGGCAAGTTCGGCGTCACCGCCAACTCGGTGGCCCCCGGCTTCATCGTCACCGAGATGACCAAGGCCACCGCCGACCGCGTCGGCATGGACTTCGAGGAGTTCCAGGCCGCGGCCGCCACCCAGATCCCGGTGCAGCGCGTCGGCCGCCCCGAGGACATCGCCAACGCCATCGCCTTCTTCACGGGCGACGCGGCGGGCTTCGTCTCGGGCCAGGTCATGTACGTCGCCGGTGGCCCGCTCAACTGACCTGGAAGGCAGAGATCATGGCAGTGCAGGACGGAACGACAGTGCGGGACAGCGGGAAGGCCGCGCTCGTCACGGGTGCGAGCCGAGGCATCGGATACGGCATCGCCGAGGCCCTGGTCGCCCGCGGCGACCGGGTCTGCATCACCGGACGCAACGAGGACGCCCTGAAGGAGGCCGTCGAGAGGCTCGGCTCCGACCGGGTCATCGGCGTCGCGGGCAAGGCCCACGACGAGGCGCACCAGGCGGTCGCCGTCGAGCGCGCCATGGAGGCGTTCGGCCGGGTCGACTTCCTGGTCAACAACGCCGGTACGAATCCCGTGTTCGGGCCGATGGCCGACATGGACCTCAACGTGGCGCGCAAGGTCTTCGAGACCAATGTGATCTCCGCGCTCGGCTTCGCGCAGCAGACCTGGCGGGCCTGGCAGAGCGAGCACGGCGGCGCGATCGTGAACATCGCCTCCGTCGCCGGTGTCTCCCCCTCGCCCTTCATCGGGGCGTACGGGATGAGCAAGGCCGCCATGGTCAACCTCACCCTTCAGCTTGCGCACGAGTTCGCGCCGAAGGTGCGCGTGAACTCCATCGCGCCCGCGGTCGTCAAGACCAAGTTCGCCCAGGCGCTCTACGAGGGCCGCGAGGAGGAGGCGGCGGCCGCCTACCCGCTCGGCAGGCTCGGCGTGCCCGAGGACATCGGCGGCGCCGCCGCGTTCCTCACCTCCGCGCAGTCCGACTGGATCACGGGCCAGACGCTCGTGGTCGATGGCGGCATCTTCCTCAATGCGGGCGTCGGCTGACGAAGGCCGCACAAGGGGGGAGTACGCCGCCAAAAGCGACGTACGCGCGCGTACACACGCATCAAGTGCCCCGTCGGCGCCCGGAGTTGGCCCGACGGGGCACTGCGATATTGTCTCCCGACCCCCCCCTGACATGGCCGACCGAGGAGCGTGCGCGTGTTCAGTGAAATTCCCCGTGCGAAGAGGATGAGGGGTCGGCGCCAGGTGGCGGCGCTCGTGTCGATATCCCTGCTGGCGGGCTGCGGGGTGCTGTCCTCCGAGGGGTCCGACGAGGAGGAGCGGATCACTGTCGGCACGATGAGCGCGCCCAGCACGCTCGACCCCGCGAAGGCGTGGGACAGCTCCTGGGAGCTCTACAGAAACGTTTTTCAAACCCTCCTCAGTTTCCCCTCGGGGGCCACCGAGCCCGAGCCGGACGCGGCCGAGTCCTGTGGGTTCAAGGACTCCTCCAGTACGGTCTTCACCTGCGAACTCCGCGAGGGACTGCGGTTCTCCGACGGCGACGAGCTGGACGCGGCGGCTGTGAAGTACTCCTTCGACCGCATGCGCACCCTCGACGAGAAGAAGATCGTCAAGGGCGGTCCCATGGGACTGCTCGGCTCGCTCGACAAGGTCGAGACCAAGGGGAAGCGGACCGTCATCTTCCGGCTCAAGAAGCCGGACGCCACCTTCCCGTTCGTGCTCGCCACCCCGGCCATGTCGATCGTCGATCCGCAGGAGTATCCGGCGGACCGTCTTCGCGAGGGCAACGAGATCACCGGCTCCGGTCCGTACACGCTCCAGGCGTACGCGCGCAACGAGAAGGCCGAGCTGCTCAAGAACGACCGCTACAAGGGCGCGGCCGACATCAAGAACGTCGCCGTCACCATCCGCTACTTCAAGAAGTCGTCCGCGATGGTCGACGCCCTCAAGGCGAAGCAGATCGACGTGACGTTCCGCGGCCTCGACTCGCAGGACATCGTCACCATGCAGGGCAGGGGGCGGCGCGAGCAGGACATCGAGCTGGTGGAGGGCGCGGGCACCGAGATCCGCTACCTGGTGTTCAACACCAAGGACCCGTGGATCAGGAAGCTGCCCGTGCGGCGCGCCTTCGCCCAGGTCATCGACCGAGGGGCGATCGCCCACAACATCTACAAGGACACCGTCGAGCCGCTGTACTCGATGGTCCCCAGGGGGCTCACCGGCCACGCCACCGGGTTCTTCGACGAATACGGGAACCCCAGTGCCGCCAAGGCCAAGCGGATCCTCACCCAGGCGGGCATCAACGAACCCGTCCCGCTCACCCTCTGGTACACGTCCGACCGCTACGGCTCCGCGACCGCGAAGGAGTTCGCCGAACTCAAGCGACAGCTGGAGGCGTCGGGACTCTTCAGGATCACGCTCAAGAACCGCCCCTGGACCGAGTTCCAGGAGGGCTACAGCAAGGGCGAGTACCCCGTATTTGGCCGGGGCTGGTTCCCCGACTTCCCCGACGCGGACAACTACATCGCGCCCTTCGTCGGCCCCGAGAACGTGCTCAACACGCCCTACCCGTCCCGGGAGATCACCGATCAGCTGCTGCCGCGCGAACGCAGGGAGGAGGACCGCGGCGCCGTGATCGGCGACTTCGAGCGGGCCCAGGAGATCCTCGTCGACGACGTGCGGCTGCTCCCGCTGTGGCAGGGCAAGCAGTACATCATGTCCAGCGAGGAGATCGCGGGCGGCGAGCGGGCCCTGGATCCCTCGGCGATCATGATGATGTGGGAGTTGCAGCGGAAGACCAGCTGGTAGGCGCCGGGATCGGTGGGCGGCGTGCGACCGGCCCGGGCGTTCGGGGCAGCGGGTCGATTGTCAGTGGGCGCCGGTAGGTTCTGTGGTGAGAAGTGACCGCACACCGGAGGTTGTTGACGTGACCGACATCGCCATGCTGCCCGCGTCCTGGCGCGGAGTCCTCGGCGAGGAGCTGCAGAAGCCCTACTTCAAGGAGCTCACCGAGTTCGTCGAGGAGGAGCGGGCGAAGGGCCCCGTCTTCCCTCCGCGTGACGAGGTCTTCGCCGCTCTCGACGCGACGCCGTACGACCGGGTGAAGGTCCTGGTCCTCGGCCAGGACCCGTACCACGGCGAGGGCCAGGGGCACGGTCTCTGCTTCTCCGTGCGCCCCGGTGTGAAGACCCCGCCCTCCCTGCGGAACATCTACAAGGAGATGAAGGAGGAGCTCGGCCACCCCGTGCCGGACAACGGCTATCTGATGCCGTGGGCCCAGCAAGGCGTCCTGCTCCTGAACGCGGTGCTCACGGTCCGCTCCGGAGAGGCCAATTCCCACAAGGGCAAGGGCTGGGAGAAGTTCACGGACGCGGTGATCCGCGCGGTGGCCGAGCGGCCCGACCCGGCCGTCTTCGTGCTCTGGGGGAACTACGCGCAGAAGAAGCTCCCCCTCATCGACGAGGAGAAGCACGTGGTCGTGAAGGGCGCGCACCCCTCGCCGCTCTCCGCGAAGAAGTTCTTCGGCTCGCACCCCTTCACGCAGATCGACGCGGCGGTGGCCGCGCAGGGGCACGAGCCGATCGACTGGCGGATCCCCGACATCGGCTGAGCTCAGCCCTCAAGGGCGTAGTCGAGGGAGTACGGGGAGGTGGGCTGCCCGCCCTGCGCGGTGAACGAACCGGTGCCGGTGAGCCCCTTCAGCTCGCCGGTCGCCGAGTCCGGCAGCACGGTGAGGGCGCAGTCGATGCCGCCGTCGGCACGGAAGGCGCCGCGCTGCTCGATGACGAACGACCCCGTGCGGCCGTCGAGCGTGCCGTCGATGAACTCGTAGCCGACGAAGGAGCCGACCGTCTCGCTCGTGTACGCGATGGTGTACTCGCACGAGGTGCCGGTCGCCTCGATGCCGCCCGCGTAGTCGTTGGTGACGGCGGCGTGCGCGATGCGGGCGCCCCCGTCCGCTCCGGCCACGGGCTTCTCGTCCCAGTGGGCGAAGGTGAACGTGCCGGTGATCTGTGTGGGCATGGTGTCCTCTCGGTGTGGAGGGCCCCTGGTGGGCCGCTCCGGAGAAGATCCTCGCGGGTGTACCTGACACCTTCTGTCAGGTACCGGTGCAGACTTGGCGGATGCGTGCCGACCGGCTTCTCGCCCTCCTCCTGCTGCTCCAGAACCGAGGGCGCATGAGCGCGCCCGAACTCGCCGAGGAGCTGGAGGTCTCGGTCAGGACCGTCTACCGGGACGCCGAGGCGCTCGCCGCCTCCGGGGTGCCCGTGTACGCGGAGCGCGGCCCTGCGGGCGGTTTCCGGCTCCTCGACGGCTACCGCACACGGCTGACCGGGCTCACGGACGACGAGGCCGACTCCCTCGCCCTCGCGGGCATGCCGACGGCCGCGGCCGAGCTTGGACTCGGCGCGGAACTGGCCACCGCTGAGCTCAAGTTGGCCGCCGCGCTGCCCGCGGGCCTCGGCGAGCGCTCCCGGCGCATCCAGGAGCGCTTCCACCTCGACGCGACCGCGTGGTTCCGCACCGCCGAACCCGCGCCGCTCCTTGCCCAGGTCGCCGACGCCGTGTGGCGCAGGCGGCTGCTGCGGGCGCACTACCGGCGCTGGGGCGGCGAGACGCAGCGCGTGCTGCATCCGCTGGGCCTCGTCCTCAAGGCGGGCAACTGGTACCTGGTGGCGTCCGCCGACGGCGTCGTACGGACGTATCGGGTGTCGCGGTTCCTCGAACTGACCGTGACGGAGGAGGAGTCCGCCGGGCGCCCCGAAGGCTTCGACCTCGCGGCGTACTGGGAGGAGGCGTCGCGCGGCCTGGAGGCGCGGGTGCTGCGCGGCACGGCGCGGCTCAGGGTCTCTCCCGCCGGTCTTCGGCTGCTGCCCGCGCTGTTCGGGGCGGCGGGGGACAGGGCCGTGGCCGGGGCGGGCGAGGCCGACGCGGACGGCTGGGCCGAGGTGGACCTCGACGTGGAGGAACTGCGGGTCGCGGTGGCCGACATCCTCCGTCTGGGTCTGGAGGCCGAGGTGCTCGGGCCACCGGAACTCCGCGAGGAAATGACGAGGTGCGTCACCGGCCTGGCCCAGCGGTACGCGTGAGCGCCCCGCCCGCGAACGTGCCTGACCGCGATTGTCAGTGGCTGCCGCTAGCGTCGTGGGCGACGGGCGGACGAGTGCGGAGGACGCGGTGACGGAACAACGGGAGCAGACGGCGGAGGACGCCATGATGACGCGCATCGGGCAGGCGGTCATGCTGCATCACGGCGGGGACCGCGAGGAGGCGCAGGGCCGCTTCCTCGTCCTGTGGGGGGAGATCGGCGAGGACGGCGACCCGCTGCACCGCTGCACGCTCGCGCACTACATGGCGGACACGCAGGAGGACCCCTCGGCCGAACTGGCGTGGGACCTGCGGGCGTTGTCGGCGGCGGACGAGCTGACCGACACGCGGCTGAACCAACACCACCAATCCCTCGCCGTGCGCGGGTTCTACCCCTCCCTGCACCTCAATCTGGCCGCGGACTACGTGAAGCTCGGGCGGCCGGGTGCTGCGCGCAGCCATCTGCGCCGGGCGCGCGGGGCGGTCGGTTCGCTGGGGGACGACGAGTACGGGAACGGCATCAAGACGGCCATCGCGCGCCTCGAGCGGGAGGTGGGGGAGGGGAGCGAGGAGGAGTGACCGGCAGTTTCGCGGAGTCGGTGACGGGTCATCAGCGACCGTATGTCTCACGGCAGATGACCGCCTGGGGGCTGGCGGGATCCCAGCCGCCGTAGGTCTCGCCGAGCGTGCACGCGTTCGCTCCCGGCGCGGCGTCTCCGGTGGCGGGAGCGGGGCGGGTGGCGCCCGCGTCGGGCCGGGGCGAGGCGGGCCCGCGCACCGGGACCGGCGCCGGACGTGCGGGGCGGGGAGCGCGGGCCGGGGCGGCGGCGGGGGCGTCGGCTCGGGGTGCCTTCATCGTCGGGCGCGTGTGGGGGCCCGGGGACTCCGTGGACGGTGACGGGTCCATGCGCTCCAGCGCCTCTCTGGCGGGGGCCTGCACGATCTGCGGACGGCTCCTGCCGTCGGTCCGTGCCGCGCTGGGCATCGCCGTCGCCCCTGCCGGTTCGGTGGGGGCGGGCCGCGCGACGCTCACGCATCCGGTGACAGTGGCCGAAACGGCCACGGAGAGCAGGAGCGCGGCGGTGGTCGTCGATCGATGCACCCGGCCAACTCTGCGATGCGCGCGGCCGGTCGGGGTGCGAACGGGGGGAGGTTGCCCCGCACGGGTGACGGTGACGGTGACGGGGCGCGTGCCGGGGCCGGGCGCTGGCCCCCCTCACCTCTCCAGCATCCCCCGCAACAACTCGTCGAGCCCCGCCCGCAGCTCCTCCTCCGTCGGGACCGCCGCGTGGAACGAACCCGCCACGCACGAGAACATCAGGCCGTCGCACCAGGCCACCAAGGAGAGCGTGTGCCGTTCGGGAGCCGATGAGCCCGCCGCGCGGAGCAGCGCTTCCAGGGGCTCTCTGAACTGCCTGCCCGCCGCGTCGTAGTACGCGCGGAGCTCCGGCCTGCGTGTCGCCTCGAGGGCCAATTCGTAGCGCGATACGAGCAGTTCGCGCGAGTCCCCGGTCAAGTAGCGGTGCAGGGCCAGGGCCAGGGCGCCGGTCAGGGCGGCGCGACCCTCGACGGGGTCCGGCATCTCGGTCGGCGTCAGGATCACCGCCTCGCGTTCCGCCTGGCGGCGCACCGCCGTCTCCAGGAGGGCGAGCCGGGTGCGCGCGTGATTGGACGTGGAGCCCTGCGGAAGCCCCGCCGCCTCGTCGACGGCCCGGTGCGTGAGGCCGCGCATGCCGCGCTCGGCGAGGAGGGCGAGCGCCGCGTCGGCGATCAGTTCGGTGCGGGATGCCCCCGCGCTGCGTACGGACATGGGGGAACCCTATCGCCCTCGACTACATCTGTAGTACGTTCCTCCTGTCGCTCACTACAGGTGTAGTTAAAAGCGGCCCGAGCACTGCTGAGTACGCCTGAGCGCTGCTGAGCACCATGAAGCACGACGGAGGAGTAGCCATGAAGCAGCCCCACGCGGTCGTCATCGGCGGCGGCATCGGCGGACTCACGGCCGCCATCGGCCTGCACCGCACGGGGTGGCGCGTCACCGTCCTGGAGCGCGCCGCCTCCCTGGAACCCGTCGGCGCGGGCATCGGCCTCGCGCCCAACGCCCAGCGCGCGCTCGATGTCCTCGGCCTCGGCGACCGGGTCCGGTCGCTCGCCGCCTGGCAGGGAGTCGGCGGCATGCGCGCGCAGAACGGCCGTTGGCTGGTGCGCACGAGTGCCGCCGAGGCCGAAGGGGCGTACGGCGGAAGCCTGGTGATGCTGCACCGCGCGACCCTCGTCGACCTGCTCGTCGCCGAGCTGCCCGAGGGCGCGCTGCGCACCGGGACGAGCGCCCGCCTCACGGATCCCGGCGACGCGGACCGCCCGGCCGTCGTCGCCACCGAGGACGGTGACGTCGAGGCGGACCTCGTCGTCGGCGCGGACGGCATCAACTCGGCCGTGCGCGACGTCCTCTTCCCCGGCCACCCCCGGCCCGTCTACGCCGGGTTCACCGCCTGGCGCTTCGTGATCCCCGCACCGGGTGATCCCGTCGCCCCGCACGAGACCTGGGGGCGGGGCGGGGTCTGGGGCACGCAGCCGCTGAAGGACGGCAGGGTGTACGTGTACGCCACGGCCCGCGTGCCCGAGGGCGGCGCGGCGCCCGACGGCGAGCAGGCCGAACTGGCGCGCCGCTTCGCCGACTGGCACGACCCGATCCCCGAGCTCGTCGCCGCCGCGCGGCCCGAGGACATCCTGCGCAACGACGTCCGCCATCTCGCCACGCCGCTCGCCGAGCACCACCGCGGCCGCGCCGTCCTGGTCGGCGACGCCGCGCACGCCATGACGCCGAGCCTCGGGCAGGGCGGCAACCAGGCCATCGAGGACGGGGTCGTCCTGGCCCACCACGCGGCGGCGGGCACCGACCTCTTCGCGGGCCTCGCCGCCCACAGCGCGGCGCGCGTCCCGCGCACCACCGAGATCGTCCGGCGGGCGGCGCGCGCGTCGCGGGTCACGCACCCGACGAGCGCCCCGCTCGTCGCCGTACGCGACACCCTGGTCGCGACGGCGTCGCGGCTCGGCCCGAACCTCATCCTGCGCTCTTTCGCCTCCATCGCCGACTGGCGTCCTCCGCAGGCCCCGTATGCTGCGGGAACGGCGACCGGAGGGCCCGCGCGCACCGCGCGGGCGGCGGAGCGCGAGTCAGCACAGCGGTAACCCGCGGTGGCACGGCGGTAGTAGGGAGACAGTGGTGAAGGTCGGCTGCATCGGACTTGGTGACATCGCGCAGAAGGCGTACCTGCCCGTCCTCACCACCCAGCCGGGGGTCGAACTGCACCTGCAGACGCGTACGCCCGCCACCCTCGCCCGGGTCGCGGGCGTGCACCACGTCCCGGAGGAGCGGCTCCACACCGACCTGGACGCGCTGCTCGCCCAGGACCTCGACGCGGCCTTCGTGCACGCGCCGACCGCCGTGCACCCGGAGATCGTGACGCGGCTGCTCGAAGCGGGCGTGCCGACGTACGTGGACAAGCCCATCGCGTACGAACTCGCCGACTCCGAGCGGCTCGTCCGGCTCGCGGAGGAGCGCGACGTCAGCCTCGCCGTCGGCTTCAACCGCCGCTTCGCGCCCGGCTACGCCCAGTGCGCCGAGCACCCGCGCGAGCTGATCGTGATGCAGAAGAACCGCGTCGGCCTTCCCGAGGACCCGCGCACGCTCGTCCTCGACGACTTCATCCACGTCGTGGACACGCTGCGCTTCCTCGCGCCCGGCGCCATCGACCACGTCGGGGTGCGCGCCCGGATCCAGGACGGGCTGATGGAGCACGTGGTGCTGCAGCTCGCCGGCGACGGCTTCACGGCGCTCGGCGTGATGAACCGCCTGAGCGGTTCGACCGAGGAGGTCCTCGAGGTCTCCGGGCAGGACACCAAGCGACAGGTGCTCAACCTCGCCGAGGTCATCGACCACAAGGGCCAGCCGACGGTGCGGCGGCGCGGCGACTGGGTGCCGGTCGCCCGCCAGCGCGGCATCGAGCAGGTGGTGCTCGCCTTCCTCGACGCCGTGCAGGCGGGCAAGGTGCTCAGCGCCCGTGACGCACTGGCGACCCATGAGCTGTGCGAGCGGGTGGTGCGTGCGGCGCAGGAACAGGCCGCCTGAGCGTCCGCGCACCCTCGGCGACGCACAGCAGCGCGAGGAGGACCAGCGCGGCGTGTACGGGCCAGTCGCCCCACCTCACGTACGCCGTCACGCCCGTGGCCAGCGGCACCTCGTACACCGCGGTGGCGCTGGCCGACGTGCCGAGCGGCGCACCGACGCGTGAACCGTCGGGGCCGTAGACCGCGGAGACACCGGTGAGCGTCGCGTGCACCATGGGGCGGCCCGTCTCGGCCGCGCGCACCGCGGCGAGCGAGGCGTGCTGCTGCGGGGCCCAGCTGTGCTGGAACGACGAGGTCGCGGACTGGGCGAGCAGCAGCCGCGCGCCGTCGCGGGTGAGTTGGCGGCTCATGTCGGGGAACGCCGACTCGAAGCAGACCAGCGGGCCGACCCACAGGCCGTGCCCCGCGTCCATGACCACCTGCCGGTCGCCGCGCCTGCGATCCTCCCCCGCGGCCTTGCCGACCGACGTCGCCCAGCCGAGCAGGCCGCGGGCGGGTATGTACTCGCCGAAGGGGACCAGACGCATCTTGTCGTAGCGGTCGCCGGTCGGGCCCTGCGGTCCCACCAGGACCGAGCTCTTGAAGATGCCGGGCCTGTCGGAGCGGCGCGCGTCGACGTTCACCAGGATGTCCGCGCCGACCTCGCGGGAGAGCGCGGCGATCCGGCGTGCGACGTCGGGCCGGTCGGCGAGGTCGAATCCGACGCTGCTCTCGCCCCATACGACGAGGTCGACGTCCCGGCCCGCCAAGGTGCGGGTCAGCGCCTCCTCGCGGGCCAGACGCTTCTCCGGGCCCGCGATGCCGTCGATGACACCGGGCTGCACGACGGCGACGCGGACGCCGCCCGCCGGTTCCGGACGGGGCGCCCAGGCCCAGGCGGCGGTGGTCACGGCGGCGACGGCGACGATGCCGGCGACGGCCGGAGCGGTGGGGTTTCGTACGGCGGGGACGGCGGCTCGGGGCGCAGGGCCCCGCGCGGTCAGGGCGAGCACGAGCAGCGCGACCGCCGTGTTCACCACCACGACCAGGGCGCTGACCAGCCACACCCCGCCCACGGATGCGAGCCGCAGCGCGGGCGCGACCTGCCACTGGCTCGACCCGAGCAGCCCCCAGGGGCCGCCCAACCCCTCCCAGGACCTGACCAGTTCGACCATCAGCCAGGCCGAAGGCAGCGCCAGGAGCGCGACCGCGGCACGTCCGGGCGGCGGCGCTTCGCCGAACAGCCGCCGCACCAGCCAGCCCCACGGCGCCCACAACAGGCCGAGCAGCGCGGCGATGACGACCGTGAAGACATGCAGGCTGGGGAGCAGCCAGTGGTGGACGGCGACCATGAAACCGAGGCCGCCGAGCCAGCCGTCGAGCGCGGCGCGGCGCCCGGTCGGAGCCGACCGGGCCAGCAGGATCCAGGGCACGAGGGCGACGTACGCGAACCACCACAGCGAAGGGGCGGGGAACGCCAGCGCGGGCAGCGCCCCGGCGAGGACGGCCGCGCCGCCGCGCCACCAGCGCGAGGCGAGCATCTGCCGGGCGCGCCGCCCGGCCCGCCCCCATCGGCCGTCGCCGATCAGATCCATGCAGCGCCTCCCTCGGTCCCCGACGCCCGGTCGTACGTTCCAGTGTGCGCGCCCCGGACGATCTACGACAGTGGGCGTTCACCGTGGTCCGAGGGGTGTGACGGGGGCGCGGCGGACGCGTGCCGACCGGGGCGGAGGCTGGAGGTGCGGGCCTGGCTCGGAGGCCGGACGCGCGGGCCTAGCCCGCATGCTGCGTGATCCTGCGCCACTTCTCCGCGACGACGACCTCGCGGAGCCGCCAGCCGCTGTGAGTACGGAGCAGTCCGAAGGAGTAGCGGCCGCCGCAGACGAAGTCCGGCTCGGGAGTCCCCTTCGCCGCCCGTTCCTTCCCGTCCTTCCCGTCCGCGTCCGCCCCGTCCGCCCCGTCCGTCACGAACGCCATGGGGTTCACATAGTCGGCACGCACGCGTGCCGTGTCCCCGACGTCCTGTTCCAGCGTCCCGAACTCCAGCCTCCTGTTCACGATCAGATGCTGGCGCATCGAGAACATCCGCAGCGTCTCGGTCATCCAGGTGGCGACGTCGTCGGCCGCGCCTTCGATCCCTCCCGCGGAGCGGTAGTCGGCGCGCCCGCCGGGGGAGAAGAGCCGACGGTAGGCGTCCCAATCGCCGTCGTCGACGGTCACGGCGTAC
The DNA here is from genome assembly GCF_002556545.1 of Streptomyces formicae. Taxonomy (NCBI): domain Bacteria; kingdom Bacillati; phylum Actinomycetota; class Actinomycetes; order Kitasatosporales; family Streptomycetaceae; genus Streptomyces; species Streptomyces formicae. The sequence goes on along the minus strand of NZ_CP022685.1, from coordinate 1,324,687 downwards.
TCGGTGATGAGGGCGTCGATGGCCAACCGGTCCATTACTGCGGCGAGTTCCACGCGCTGCGTCATCGGCTCAGTGTTGGGTACGGGAGGTGGGGAGCCAAGGGGTGTGCAAGGGGCAAGACGTGCCGGAGTCGCGTCGGCCTAGGCCGACGGGCCGTGTCCTGTGCCGTGGCGGGGGAGCGCACGGCTGATCAGGTCGTGGACCAGGCACTCGCCGGGTGCGCGGTTCTCCTTGAGCAGGGGGAGTTCCGCGGGGCCGAACCAGGCGTACGTACTGTGCCGGGACCACTCGATGGCCGGGTGGGCCAGATCGCCGGTGACCTCGACGACGTAGTCGGCCTCGTGCCGCACGCCGTCGCCGTCGTCGCCCTGGCGGACGGCGATCCCCAGGAACCGCCGCACGCGCCGCAGCTGCCACCCCGTCTCCTCCTCGATCTCGCGCGCCAAGGCGTCGAGGAGGCCCTCGCCCGGTTCGACACGGCCGCCCACGACGTCCCAGCAGTCGGGGAAGAGGAGACGGTCGGGCCCGCGCTTCCGGGCGAACGCCTCGCCCCGGTCGTTGAGGATCACCGCGCCGACGGCCCAGGTCTCACCCTCGGCGGGCACGGGCACCTCGACGTCGCGGTCGATGCCGAACGGCCTCATCTAGGCGGCTTTCACGATCTCCTCGCGGACAGCGGTGGCCCATTCGGTCACCAACTGCTCGTACTCCCGGCGCTGTTCGGCGGAGAGGCGGCCGCCTGCGCGCAGCCACAGGCCGCGGATCCGCTCGTTCAGTTCGCCGGACGACCGCGCGGAACCATGGGGTGGTGGGGTTAAGGGCATGGAGTCAACCCTAGGGGATGGCTACGACAATCGGAACTGTCAGCTACCGCACACCTGCGCCAAGTGATCGTCGTGTCGGTCGATGACGCGATGGCCGACGTCGGGTCGCCGTCCGCAGACCGTTATGGAACGGTAGGAAGCGGCCAAGTCGGAACGAACGACGCAAAAGGTGGCGCGATGTCCTCGAAGCGACGCAGGAAGAAGAAGGCCCGCCGCAAGCACGCGGCCAATCACGGCAGCCGCCCGCAGTCCTGAGTCCGGAGTCGTGAACTTCAGGTTGTGAGGAGAGCGCGGACGCGCGTGAGGGCGGTCGGGGTCACGGACGTGGCCACGGCCGCCCTTCGATGCGTTCGATGTCCGTGTTGAAGCGCTTGAGGTAACCGGCGAACGCCTCGATGTCCTCGTCGCCCCACTCGGCCATGATGCGGTCCAGGCTGCGGGTGATCCCTTCGCGTTCCGCGTCCAGGCGCCGCTCGCCCTCGGCGGTGATGCGGAACTTGCGGGCCATGCCGCCGTCCGGGTCCGGGATGCGCTCGATGAGTCCGCCCCTGACGGCGGCGGCGGTCTGCCGGTTGAGCGTGGAGGTGTCGAGGCCGAAGGCGTCGCCGAGCTGGCCGATGGTCATCGGGCCCTGCATGCGGATGCGGCTGAGCAGGATGTACGCGCTGCGGTCCAGGGTGCTGTCGGCCCGTCGCCCCTTCGACTTGTGCAGGTGCAGGTAGCGGCCGAGCAGCATCTGCTCGTACTCGACCCGGTGCGTGGCCCTGCCCATGTGCTTCTTCCTCCGCCGTCCTGTTCGTCCCCGTTGTCGGTCCCGGCCATCTCTACCACACGGCGTGCATGGGCCATTCAATATGCCTGATGCATGAAGTGTGTACGATGCACATCCATTGCGCCCGTAGGCGCGCGCAGTCGAACCCGTAGAGGAGCCCCGTCATGGACGGCCCCAAGCCGACGTCCAGCAGCCCGCGCGGCGTCGTCGCCACGCTCGCGCTGGCCGGCACCGTCGCCGCGGTCATGCAGACCCTGGTGACCCCGCTCATCGGCGAGCTGCCGAGGATCCTGGACACCAGTGCGTCCAACGCGTCCTGGGTGATCACCGCGACGCTGCTCTCGGCGGCCGTCTTCACTCCGGTCAGCGGTCGGCTCGGCGACCTCTACGGCAAGCGCCGGATGCTCCTGGTGTCGTGCGTGCCGCTGCTGATCGGCTCGGTCGTCTGCGCCCTCACCTCCTCCGTCGGCCCGATGATCGTGGGACGCGGGCTCCAGGGCATGGGCATGGGGGTGGTGCCGCTCGGCATCAGCCTGCTGCGCGACGTGGTCCCGCCGGAGAAGCTCAGCTCGTCCATCGCGCTGGTCAGTGCGTCGATGGGCATCGGCGGCGGTCTCGGTCTGCCGGTATCGGCGGGCATCGCCGAGTACGCGAGCTGGCGGGTGCTCTTCTGGGGCGCGGCCGCCCTCGCGCTGCTGATCGGCGCGATGATCTGGTTCCTGGTGCCCGCCACCCCCGCGGGCGCCCAGGGGCAGCGCTTCGACTTCGTCGGCGCCTTCGGTCTCGGCGTCGGGCTCGTCTGTCTGCTCCTCGGCGTCTCCAAGGGTGCCGACTGGGGCTGGAGTTCGGGCACCACGCTCGGCCTGCTCGGCGCCTCGGTGCTCGTGCTGCTGGCCTGGGGCTGGTGGGAACTGCGCTCCCGCGACCCGCTGGTGGACCTGCGCACCACGGCCCGCCCCCGGGTCCTGCTGACCAACGTCGCCTCGGTCCTCGTCGGATTCGGCATGTACGCGCAGGCGCTGATCCTTCCTCAGCTGTTGCAGTTGCCTGAGGCCACTGGTTATGGGCTCGGGCAGTCGATGTTCGCCATGGGCATGTGGATGGCCCCCGCGGGTCTGACGATGATGGTGGTGTCGCCGATCGGCGGAAAGCTGACCGTCGCGCGGGGCCCCAAGTTCACGCTGGTCACCGGCGCCCTGGTGATCTCGCTCGGGTACGGGCTCGCGATGCCGCTGATGGGCTCCACCTGGGGCCTGCTCGTCGTGTCCCTGGTCGCCAACAGCGGGGTGGGCCTGGCGTACGGGGCGATGCCCGCGCTCATCATGAGCGCGGTGCCCCGGTCCGAGACCGCGGCGGCGAACAGCTTCAACACCCTGATGCGCTCGCTGGGCACCTCGTTCTCCGCCGCGGTGGCCGGTGTGGTCCTCGCGCAGCTCACCATCACGATGGGCGGCCATGTGCTGCCCTCCGAGACCGGCTTCCGCGTGGGCCTGTTGATCGGCTGCGGCGTCGCGCTGGTCGCGGCGGCGGTGGCCGCGATGATTCCGGCCGTACGGGCTGGTGCTGGGGAGGGTGACGGGGTGGGGCGCGGGGCCGGGGAGGAGGCCAGGGCTCGGGCCTGAGGTTTGCCGGTTCGGGTCGGTTCGAGTCGGTGCGGGTCGGGAACGAGGGGTGACCCAGGGGTGACTCAGGGGTGAACCAGGGGCAGATTTCCAGCCGTCTCCCGTACAACCCCACGGGACCTTCACGAGTCCTCCACGTGTATTCATTCATCCCTGGGGGAGAACATGCGCACCGCTCGTACCATCCGTGTCAGAAATGTCGCCGCCGCCGTCCTCGCGCTCGGCGCGCTCACCGGCCTCACCGCCTGCGTGGGCGGCGACGACGAAGTGAGCACCAAGCCGAAGGCGCACGCCTCGGCCGACGAGAAGAAGACGGACGAGCAGCCTGCGACGGACGCGGACGCCCAGGAGGCGGACGCCAAGGACGCCAAGAAGGACGAGGTGGCGAAGGTCGGCGACACCATCGAGCTCACGGGGATGGACAAGGGCAGCAAGCTCGACGTCACGGCCGTGAAGGTGGTCGACAACGCCAAGTCCAGCGACGAGTTCACCGCCCCCGAGTCCGGCAAGCGCTGGCTGGCCGTCCAGTTCCAGCTCGTCAACACCGGCACGAAGGCGTACGCCGACAGCCCGCAGAACGGCGCGCAGCTCGCGGACTCCCAGGGCCAGCAGTTCCAGACCACGTTCGCGGACATCACGGCGGGCCCGTCGATGTCGTCCGACGTCAAGCTCCGCCCCGGCGCGAAGGCGCTCGGCTGGATCACCTTCGAACTCCCCAAGGCGTCCAAGGCGGACGTGGTCCAGTTCGCGATGGACTCGGGGTTCTCGGACAAGACGGGGGAGTGGAGGCTGAAGTAGCGCTCGGCGGAGGGGATCCGGCGGGCTGGGCCGGATCCCCACCATGTGTGCCCGCAACGTACGAGCCCTCAAGACCCCGCTAGCGTGCCGTCATGACCGGAAACGCGCTGCCTCTCCTGTTCCTCGACGTCGACGGCCCCTTGATCCCCTTCGGGGCGACGCGGGAACAACTCCCCGACGGATATCCGACGTACGGGACGGGCCGCGCCGCTCTCCGGGCGGTCGACGCCAACCCGCTCATCACGCGACTGGACCCGGCGCTCGGCGACCGCCTGCTCGCGCTGCCGTGCACGCTCGTGTGGGCCACGACGTGGATGTCCGAGGCGAACGAATGCGTGGCGCCGTGGCTGGGCCTGCCGCAGCTGCCCGTAGTGACCTGGCCGGACCCCTCCACCGAGGACGAGCACCCCCGCGGCCTTCACTGGAAGACCCGCCCCCTCCTGGCCTGGGCGGCAGGACGCCCCTTCGCCTGGGTCGACGACGAGATCACCGACACCGACCGGGCTTGGACGGCAGCGCATCACCCGAGCCGGAGCCTGCTCCATCGCGTCGACCCCGGACTCGGGCTCAGGGACGGGGACTTCGCGATGCTCGATGCGTGGCTTCGGGTGAGTGGCCCCGCGTGAAGCGAGGGGTGAGGAGCGAAGCGATGCCCTGCACACGAGAGCGTCCACAACGTGGACACCGTGGTTCCGTGCGCCCCCTGTGCATCGGCGCCGTGGGTCAGGTCATGGCTGGCAGGGGTGCCACTCGACAACCCCAGGGGTATGAACACACCACGGCAACAAAGCCGAAGCCCCCGGCGCAGGATTTCCGGCTTCCCAACCAGCCTGCACCGAGGGCCTCATCCACCAGGCAACCCTGGAAGGAGAAGTACGTGACCGTACCTCAGTGTGTGAATGCCCCCGATGACGGCCGTGCACACGGCGCGCGGGAGTGGCATGTCGTCGTGATCGCGGTGATCGTCACCGTGATCGTGCTCGCGCACGCCGGATTGAGCCCCGACTGGATCGCCGCGTCTGCGGCCCTCGTAGGCGCCGCGACGCGTCGCTGATCACGCACCGACCACCACGAGTGCGGCGCCCCGCCTTGGGGCGCCGCCCACGGCGGGCCTTCTACCTAGGACTCCGGCGAACAGTTGACTGCGCACGGCTGCTGAGCTCTGATCCTGAACAGTTTGCGATTCATCTCCGGCTCCATGGCGGCATGATGTCTGGCTGCCTCTCGACGGAGCCGAGCACGTCCTCTCCGGTGCCAGGGACTGTTTGATCGCCGAGCTGCTCGGTTCGGGAAGGACCCACGGGGACGTCCAGCTCTCCGGACGGAACCGTGAACCTCTTCGGCAGGGAACTCGCGGTCCTCGACGTGTCCCGTGCCGAACACGGAGGGAAACCTCCCGTACGGCTCAACTCCCCTTCCACCGCATCACCGAACAGTCCGTCAAAGAACTGAAGCGATTCTCACGGATCACCCCGGCGACAACCCCGTCCGCCTCAGCGTGCGCGGCGCACGCAAGACAACCGTCTACGCCCTCCACGTCACCGTCGACGCCGCCTCCGTCGCCTCAGACGTGAAAGGCACTTTCGGAGCCGACGCGTGGGCGGGTGAGGCGTGACGAGCTGCGCCGAATCGCATGGAACTGGATTCAGCGGAAGTTCTCTGGCGGGATAAGGAGTTGTAGACCTGCTCGAATGACCGAATGGCGCGAAATCCCGCGTGGTGGGCAAGTCACTGAGGCGGACGGGATCGAACCGTCGTGCAGGAACGTGCCTGACAACTAGCTGCACTGTCCGGAGCTGGCAGGGGGCCCGGTGAATCGTCAAGCTGGTCGCGTAGCCACGCCGCGTGAAAGTCAAATGATGCGCGAATTAACCATCCGAACTCTTCGGGCGGAGAGCGGAATTCTGGCGAATGAGCCCAGCTCTGAACACAGCAGCAACGGAGGCAGATGTCATGTCAGTCCCGCGAGTTCCCGTACTCATCGTCGGAGGCGCCTACACCGGGCTCACCACCGCTTTGAGCCTTGCCGCACGCGGTGTGCGCCCTCTGCTGGTGGAACGCCGGCCGAGTGCTTCCACGCTGCCGAAGGCATGGGGGCTCAACACACGTTCCCAGGAACTGCTCAACACGCTGCCCGGCGTGGCGCAGCGACTCCGCACCGCCCTCGGGGAAGCGCAGTGGCCCCAGATCAGCCACGGCACGTCCATAGCCGATCCTGGGCGGCGCTACCTCGACCCGCTGGACGGGCAGCCCGACCCGCAGGAACTCTCGTCGGTGCCGCCGCTGGCGTGGGTGTCGCAGGCCCAGGTCGAAGAGATTCTCCGTACGAGCGCCGAAGAGGCCGGCGCCCAGGTGTGCCTCGGCACCGAGCTGGTCTCCTTCGTCCAGGACGACGAGAAGGTCACCGCGACGCTGCGCGACGTGTCCACCGGCCGTGAACGGGTGGTCGAGGCGGACTACATGGTGGCGGCCGACGGGAACATGAGCCCGGTCCGGGAGATGCTCGGCATCCCTGTCGAGGGCAGCGGCGTCATCGGCCACATGTACATCCTCACGTTCGAGGCCGATCTGACGCGCTACGTGGCGAAGGGCGCGGTCGAGGTCATCGGAATGCCGGGCAGCGGATCCAGCTTCATTCTGGACGGCTCCGAGCGGCACACCCTGTGGGTCGACTACTTTCCCGAACGGGGCGAGACGCCGGAGGACTTCACCGAGGCCCGCTGCCTGGAGCGCATCCGCCACGCCATCGGCGACGCCGAGATCGACGTCACCTTCGTCAACGCCCGCTTCTTCGCCATCAACCACAAAATGGCCGAACGGTTCCGCGAGGGCCGCGTCTTCCTGGCCGGTGACTCCGCGCATGCCTGCCCGCCCAACGGGGGCCAGGGCGGCAACCTCGCCATCCAGGACGCCTACGACCTGTCCTGGCGGCTCGCCCTCGTCCTCACCGGGCAGGCCGGGGCCGGCCTGCTCGACACGTACGAGACCGAGCGGCGCCCCCTCATCGACATCACCCTCAAGCGAGAGGTCGAACTGGCGAAGATCTCCGAGGGCCGGGTGCCCGCCAGCTACAACCCGGCCGACCCCAACGCCCCCATCCCCATGGCCAAGGAGTTCCTCGGCTTCCGGTGCCACTCCGCCGCGGTCCGCACCGAGGCCGACGACGACGGCAGCCTCCAGGAGGATCCGTGGCACCCCACAGGGCGACCCGGGGGACGGGCCCCGCACGTCGTCCTCACCGACGGCCCGCGCACGTTCTCCACCCACGACCTGTTCGGCCGCGGTTTCGTGCTCCTGGCAGGGTACGAAGCCCCGGAGTGGGTCACCGCCGCCGAAGAGGTCGCCCGCCGACTCGGCGTCACCCTGGCCGCGTACCGGCTCGGCGATCGCCTCACCGACGGCGACGGCACCTGGTGCGGCCGCTACGGGGTCGAACCGACCGGCGCCACGCTGATCCGCCCCGACGCCGTCGTGGCGTGGCGCGGCAAGCGGTCCTCTGTCGACCCGGAGGGTGAGCTCACGACGGCCCTCACCGCGGTCCTCACCCGCTGAGCCGAGCGTTGCCGCACCCGTGATCACCTCCGGATGCGGCAACGCCGCGGGTCACGCCGTGTTCGCCACGGGCCTCTCGGGACCGGACACGCCCATGTGGTCGCGAATGATCCAACCGGCCTGGAACCGGCTCTGCGCCCCCAGGTCCCCGAACATCTCGGCGATGTACTTCCGGCACGTCCGCACGCCGATGCCCAGGCGCCTTGCCACCACTTCGTCCTTGTAACCGGCGGCGAGCAGTTGGACGATCGCGGTCTTCGTCTCCTGCGTCAGCCACTCCGGGATCCTGTTGTTGCCGCCCGTTCCCTGAAAGACCGCGCTGCTCGCCCAGGCGCTCACCACCGTGTGCAGGATGAACTCGACTAAGGCTTCGTGCCGCACCATGTGCGCCTTGCCCGCTTCATCGCCGTCAAGGAGGAACACGACCGAGCGGTCGAAGGCGATCAGCGCGGGCAGGGACGCTGCGGTGGTCCGTACCTCGCCTCCGGACGCCGATATTCGTTCGGCGCAGTCGCGTACCTCCGCGTCGTAACGGGACTGGTGCGGGAGCAGCACCCGGACGGTGATCGCCGATGCGAGGGGCCCGCTGTCCGGGGAGAGCACGATCTGGGCGAGCGCCGAGGTTCCCCGCCCCAGGGGCTGTACGGCGAACACCTCTTCGGCGCAGCGTGCCGCGCGGTCCTCGATCGCGTCACGGATGTCGGACGCGCCCTCGATGGTGACCACGGGACTGGGGCCGCCGCCCTCCATGCCGTCGGCGCGCAGTCCGGAGAGCGTGTTGAGCTGTTCGCGGAGTCCGTCCAACTGCGCCTGCCACGCGTCGATGACGCCCGAGAGGGGCTTGGCGTACTGGCGCTTGACGGTTTCCGGATGGACGGCGATCCAGTCGTCGCGGCCCTCCACCCTGGACCGCGCCAGCTTCATCCTTCTGAGCCTGAACAGCACGCGCTCCGTCTGTGCCGGGCCCCAGCCCAGACTCCTCGCCAGTCTCTCGAGGGTGGATCCGCCGGTCGTGACGAGGAACTGATAGGCCGCCAGGTCCTCATCACCCATCAGCGGAACGATCTGGGCGATATCCACAATCTTCCCCCTACCTCTCCGGCATGACTACGTCCCAAGAATAAACACGGAGCTATAGATAGACGCAAGTACAATTTTTTGACGCCGGTTCAAGTTTCCGTCAATGTGCATAAGGGGCGTAGGTAGCCAAAGGGTTCACTTTTCTCCGCCTGGGTCCAAGGTTTCGTCAAGAGCCGACGAAACATAGGTGAAAAATGGTCCCGAGTGTATTTTTGAACCGCTGTTTTTGGCGATCATCTGTAGCGCTGCCCGTGCCGTGAAGCTTGGAGTCGTGCATGCGTACAGAACCGTCGGACGTACCCCCCGTCGCGATAGTCGGCATGGGGTGCCGGTTGCCGGGGATCGAGAGTGTCGATGAGCTGTGGGACGTGCTCGAGGCGCAGACCGACACCGTGACGCCGGTACCCACCGACCGCTTCGACGTGGGCGACCGCTACGACTCCACCCCCATGACCCGCGGCCGGACCGTGTCCCGGCACGGCGGCTTCCTCGTCGACCCCTTCGGCTTCGACGCGGCGTTCTTCGGCATCTCGCCCGTGGAGGCACGCGCCATGGACCCGCAGCAGCGGCTGCTGCTGCACGTGGTGTGGGAAGCCCTGGAGTCGGCGGGGATACGCCCCTCCCGGCTCGCGGGCAGCCGCGGCGGCGTGTTTGTCGGGCAGGCGACGGCGGAGTACGCGGAGACCGACCCTCGCCCCCAAGACCCCGATGTCCGCGGCCTGGTGGGCAGCCGACTGCGCGCCGTCACGGCCGGACGCGTCTCCTACGCACTCGACCTGCGCGGGCCGAGCGTCGTCCTGGACACCGCCTGCTCCTCGTCGCTGGTCGCCGTGCACGCCGCGCGCCAGAGTCTGCTCACCGGCGAGAGCGATCTGTGCATCGCCGCGGGCGTCAACGTGATCCTGTCTCCGCACGACGCCGTCGCCTACTCCCAGGGGGACATGCTCTCTCCCGGAGGCCGCATCAAGTTCGGTGACGCCCGCGCGGACGGGTTCGTGCGCAGCGAAGGCGTGGGCGCGGTGGTGCTCAAGCGACTTGACGACGCGCTCCGGGACGGCGACCCCGTCCATGCGGTACTGCTCGGCAGCGCGACCACGAACGACGGCGCGGCGAGCGGACTCCTGCTCCACCCTTCGGTAGAGGGCCAGGCCGCCATGGTGCGCGAGGCATGTCGCAGCGCCGGTATCGAGCCATCGGAACTCGACTACGTCGAGGCGCACGGCACCGGAACGCGTGTCGGTGACGGGGTGGAGCTCCAGGCGCTCGCCGAGGCGGTCGGCCCGGGCCGAGGGGCGGACAGGCCGCTCCTCACCGGATCGGTCAAGACCAACATCGGTCACACCGAGGCCACAGCGGGCATGGCCGGGCTGATCAAGGCGGTCCTCATGCTGCGCCACGGAGTCGTACCGGCGTCGCTGCATCTCGACGAGGCGCACCCCCTGCTGGCCCAGGACGACTTCCCGGTACGCGTGGTGACGCGCCAACAGCCCTTGCAACCGGCGGGTGCCCGCGCCCTGCTCGGCGTCAGCTCCTTCGGTCTTTCCGGCACGAACGCCCAACTGGTCGTCGGCGCCCACGTCCCCGAACCCGCGCCCGGCATCCCCCACCCCGCCACCGAGGACGGGCCCTGTCTGCTGGTGCTCAGCGCGCGCACCTCCGGATCCCTCCGTCGCCTGGCCCGGAAGTACGCGGACTACCTGGGCCCCTCCGGGCCAGGGCGCCAGCACCGCATCGCCGGCATCTGCGCCGCCGCGGTCACCCGGCGCGACGCCCACCCGCACCGGCTGTGGGTCGTGGGCCACGATCACGCGTCGCTGTCGCGGCGGCTGTACGCCCTCGCCGCGGGCGAGACGATCGCCGACGGCGGAACGGGGGAGGCGGGCCTGTCGGGCGACAAGCGCCTGGTGTTCACCTTCTCCGGGCAGGGGTCGCAGTGGGCGGGCATGACCCGGTCCCTGTACCGCTCATCGCCCGCCTTCCGTACGGCACTCGACGCGTGCGACCGGGCCGTCTCCAAGGAACTCGGCTGGTCGGTTCTGGAACGGCTGGCCTCCGACGCGGGCTTCCCGGAGGACGTGAGCATCGTTCAGCCCGTCCTGTGGGCGGTGCAGGTGGCGCTCGCCGCCGCCTGGCGCGAACGCGGCCTGACACCGGATCTGTGCATCGGACACAGCATGGGTGAGGTCGCGGCGGCCCATGTCTTCGGCGCCTTGTCACTCGGCGACGCGGCCGCGGTGATCTGCCGACGCAGTCGGCTGATGCAGCGCGGGGCGGGTCGCGGCGCCATGCTCGTCGTCGAACTCCCGGCCGCCCGGGCCCGGCAGTACACCGCGGCCTACGAGGGGGCGGTGTGCGTGGCGGCCGAGAACTCACCCACCACCACCGTGCTCGCGGGTGATCCCGTAGCCCTCGCGCGCCTGCGGGCGGAACTGGAGGAGCGCGACGTCCTGTGCCGTTCGGTGAAGGTGAACGTGGCGTCCCACTCGCCGCAGATGGACTCCCTGCGCGACGACCTGCTACAGGAACTGGCCGGGCTCTCCCCGGTTCCCGGCGCGAGCGGCATGATCTCCACCGTGCACGGCTGCGAGGTCAAGGGTCCGGAGCTGACGGCCGCCTACTGGGTGGACAACCTGCGCCGCCCCGTGCAGTTCGCCGACACCGTACGAGAAGTGGGTTGCGCCGCAGAGAGCGTCTTCCTCGAAATCAGCCCGCATCCGGTCCTCGTCGCCCCCATGAACGACACGCTGGGCGGCGACCAAGGCGACCAAGGCGACCATGGCGATGTCGCGGTGGCCTCACTGCACGCGGGGCAGGACGAACCCACCGAATTGGCCAGGGCCGCCGGACGGATCTTCGCCCTGGGCGGGCGGGTGGACTGGCGGCGGTGGTACGGCGGAGACCCGCGGCACGTGCCGTCGTTGCCCACCTACGCGTGGGACGTGGCGCAGTTCCGGCGTGCGTCGGCCGACTCCGTGGCCACGCACGGGACGGCCGTCCCCCGGGTCCGGCAGTTCGACCTCGCGTCCTGGAGCGGGACCGCCGAAGGGCGCGACGGCGCGGCCCACCACACAGGCGCGCCCGTGCCGCCCGTCGTCTATCTCGCAGCGATGCTCGAAACCGCGCAAGAGGCCGACCGCGCCGCGGCGTTCGAGCTGCGGGACGTGAAGCTGGGTGACGCGCCCGTGCCTCTCGAAGAGGCCGGCGGTACGACCCTGCGGGTGACCCTGGACGGGCACGGAGCAGAAGCCGGAGCGGCCCGCACCGTCACGGCGCAGGCCGCGCTTCAGGGTGTACCCGACCCCGTCTTCTGCGCCTGGGGACGGGTCGTCGGGGCGGACGCCGACGACGCGGAGCCGCTGGCTTCGGAGGCTCTCGACGCCGCGCTCGCAGGCTGCGGGGAGTACCTGGGGGCACAGGACCTCCAGGGACTCGCGCAGCGCCACGGCCGCGACTCCCAAGAGCCGTTCCGGGCCGTGGAGCACCTGTGGCGGCGCGACGGCGCGGCCGTGGCCCGCGTCCGGCTGCCGCGGCCCCTGTCCCGCGCCGACTGGGAGGCGGGCCTGCAGCCGCTCCTCGCGGCCAGGCCGGGAGCCGTGTCGGGTGACGACGGCTTCGCGTACGTCCCCGTGTCCATCGATTCGGTCCGGTTCTTCGCGGAACTGGAACCGGAATTCTGGAGCCTGATCGACGTGCGGACCGAGGGCGGTGGAGCCTCGCTGCGGGCCGACGTCCTCCTGATCGCACCGGACCGTCGGGTCCTCGCGCGGTTCTCCGGAATCCACCTGCGGCGCCTCGCACGGCCGTCGTCCCGGGCGGGCAGGCCCCTGGCGCACGTGCCCGCGCTCGTATCGGCCCTCACCGGGCAGTGCGCGGCGTCGGTCGCGGGCCTGGCCAAGAAGGTCACGGGCCCCTTCGGCGGCGGCTTGCTCACCGGCCTCCTGCGCTCGGTCGTCTTACCGCCTGCCGACCGGGACCGGGACCGAGAGCGGGACCTGGAGCGGGAGCCGGCGGCGGCGCGAACTGCCGCCCCTGCGCCATCCGTTAAGGAGGTCGCGGCTTTGCCTCCCGGCCCTGGAAGTGCCGCCGAGGCGCTTCTCGAGCACTCCGCGGCCCTGCTGGGCATGGCGGCTTCGGACATCGACGAGCGGCGGTCGCTGCGGGAGCTCGGGCTCGACTCCCTCATGGCCTCCCAGCTCCGGCAGCGTCTGCGCCGCAGCCTTGGCTTCGAGGTCACCGCCGGGCGGCTCCTGGGTGCGGAGAGTATCGCGAGTCTGGCCAAGAGCCTTGCCCCGCACGGCGCTTCACCGCGTTTCGGCCAGATGCGCGGGCAGGAGTCGTAAGGAAACTTGCACTCCAGTATAAAAATGTGCGATAGATTAACAGTGGCCAGCGCGCCCCACTGCCCCCGACAGGTCGACTGGATCCGGGTGGCCCCTTGCCGTCGGCTCACATCACTCAGGCCTCGCGAGCTCACCACACACAGGAGGCACTCAATGGACGCGAGTGCGGCAACGCCGCCGGTCAGCCGCCGGGAACGCAATAAGCAACGAGTCCGGGAACGGCTGTACTCGGCGGCAGTCAAGCTCATCGTGGAGAAGGGGTACGACCACACCTCCATCGACGAGATCGCCGAGCGGGCCGACGTGGCGCGTGGAACTTTCTTCAACTACTTCCAGCGCAAGGAAGACATCATCGGCGCCTGGGGAGACAGGAGGCGTGCCGCACTCGTGACGGGCCTCGACGCGAGCAACGTGTTCACCCCCGGTTCGGTCGCCCAACTCGAGGAGTGCATGGCGGTCCTCGTCCGCATCAACCAGGAGGATCCGCGGCTCACCGCCGCCATGCTCACCGCATGGGTGAAGGCGGGCCGGCCGATCCTTGAGGAGCCGCACGTCGCGGAGGTGTTCGCCAAGATCGTCGAGAGCGGGGTGCGCGAGGGCGAGCTGAGCCCGGGCATGTCGCCGATCGGTGTCGGCAACGTGCTGCGCGACGTCTACCTCGGAGCCCTGTACCGATGGGCCCACGATCCTTCGGACAAGATCGAACCGCTGGCCGACGAGCTGCAGCAGATCCTGCGGCTCCTCCTCAAGGGCATGACCACGACGGCGACGCACTAGGGGCCGTCCGGTGGATCGGGGCCTGGCAGCCGTGGCGCGAGAGGCGTGCGCCCAGGGCTCACGCCTCCCCGCCGTCGTCAGTTACGGGGCGTCAGGGCGCGCCGAGCGTGGCGATGTCGATGACATAGCGGTATCGGACGCCGGACAGGTTCTCCCAGGCCTCGGGGACCCGGTCGGCGGGGATCATCTCGATCTCCGATGTGATCTTGTGCTTCGTGCAGAAGTCGAGCATGTCCTGGGTCTCGCGTATGCCGCCGATGGATGACCCCGCGATGCTGCGGCGGGCGCTCAGGAGCGAGAAGACGTTGTACGAGGCGACCGGGTCGCCCGGTGCGCCCACATTGACGAGGGTGCCCCCGAGGTCTAGCAGGCCCAGATACGTGTCCACGTCGAGGAGGGCGGGCACGGTGTTGACGATCAGGTCGAAGTGGCCGGCGAGCGCGGCGAGTTCCGCGCTGTCGCGGGTGTCCACGAACCGTGCGGCACCGAAGCCCAGCGCGTCGTCCCTCTTCTCCGGCGACCGGCCGAGGAGCGTGACCTCGGCACCCATGGCCGCGGCGATCTTCACACCGAGATGCCCGAGACCGCCCATGCCGAGCACGCCGACCTTCTTGCCGGGACCCGCCCCCCACCGGCGCAGCGGCGAGTAGACGGTGACGCCCGCGCACAACAGGGGGGCCGCACCGGCAAGTTCGAGTTCATCGGGGATGCGCAGGACGAAGCGTTCGGCGACGACGATGGACTGGCTGTAACCGCCGAGGGTCACCGTCCCGTCGTGGTCACGGGCCGAGTACGTCTTGACGAAGCCCTCGGTGCAGTACTGCTCCTCGCCTGCCGTGCAAGGCGCGCACCGCCCGCAGGAGTTGACCATGCAGCCCACGCCGACCCGGTCACCCACCCCGAACGCGGTGACGGCGTCGCCGACTTCCGAGACCACTCCGGTGATCTCGTGTCCGGGCACGAAGGGGAAGAGCGTGCCGCCCCAGTCGTCGTGGCCGAAGTGCAGATCGGTGTGGCAGATTCCGCAGAAGCTGATGTCGATGCGGACGTCGTCGTCGCGCAGTGGGCGCCGCTCGATGGTGGTCGGTGTGAACGCTGCTCCCTTGGCGGGCAGCGACAACGCGAGGGTGCTGGGCATGGTGATCCGGTTTCCCTTGGCTCGGAGAGGACGGGCGGACCGCCGCTGCGTCGTTCCTCAATTCGTCCGAATCGAGTCGAACCGAATCGAGTCGAATCAAAGTCGAATCGAGTCAAGTCAAGCCGAATCGAGTCGACGCGTCGGTCGGCGTTCTCGGCGTTCTCGGCGAATTGTTCGGATGAAAAGGCGGCGGTGTCGTCCTCCACCGGAACGACCCAGTCGAGCAGTCACATGGCAACCACGGAAATCAGCTTGCCCTTCCGGTCGAGCGGCCCGCCATCACCGCATCGTGCAGCAAGTTGTGATGCAGCTTGCTGCACATCTCCGCACGCCAGGACGGTCCAGACTAGTGTCGCGACGGCGCGTTCAGGGAACGCCCCCTTCTTTGGAAATCCGCCTAGGGAAGGATTACTTGATGGATGCCAAATTACGCTCCGAGCGGACCGAAGCAGACCGGCCGTCCTTTGATACGGCACGTTCCTCAGAGTTGGTCCCCCGCATACCTGGTTCGAAGAGCCTGACCAACAGAACACTCCTGCTCGCCGCTGCCGCCACCGGTGTCAGCCGCCTCCTGGCCCCGCTCGTCAGTGACGACACCATCGCGTTCCGGGCGGCGGTGGCGGGCATGGGGGCCCGATGGGAGAGCAGCCCACTGGACGAGGTCTGGGACGTGACCGGAATCGGCAGGGGCCCGGTCGGCCCTGCCAGGGTCTGGTGCGCCGATGCGGGGACCGCGGGGCGGTTCCTTCCTCCCTTCGCCGCCACCGGGCAGGGCGCCTTCCTCTTCGACGGCTCCGCACAGCTGCGGGCGCGCCCGCAAAAGCCTCTGGTCGACGCGCTGTTGAGGATCGGCGCGCGGGCAACCGCGGGTGTGGGCGGCGGCCTGCCCCTGGTGATCGACGCCGACGGCCTGGACGGCGGCGAGGTGACCGTGGACTCGTCCATGAGTAGCCAGTACCTCAGCGGTCTGCTGATGGCGGCGCCCCTGATGCGGCGTGGACTCACGCTGCGGGGAGCGCGGCTGGTCAGCCGCCCCTACATCGACATGACGCTGTCCCTCATGCGCCGCTTCGGCGCACGGGTCCAGGAGCGGGACGACGGTGACTTCGCCGTGGAACCCGGTGCGTACGCCGCCGCCGACGTGGCGATCGAACCGGACGCGTCCACCGCCTCGTACTTCTTCGCAGCGGCGGCCGGGACCGGGCAGACCGTGACGGTTCCGGGCCTCGGCACCGACAGCGCGCAGGGTGACCTGCGGTTCGTCGAGGTCCTGGCGAAGGCCGGTGCCCGCGTGCAGGTGGGGAAGACCGCGACCACCGTGACGGGGAACGGAACGCTCCGCGGCGGATTCACCGTCGACATGGGCGAGATCTCGGACACCTTCATGACCCTCGCCGCCATCGCCCCACTCGTGGACGCCCCCATCACCATCCGGGGGATCGGCCACGCGCGGCTGAAGGAATCCGATCGGATAGCGGCCGTCGCGGCCAACCTCGCGGCGATCGGAGTCCAGACCCGGGAAGGCGCCGACAGGATCACTATTCACCCGGGCCCGCTCCGTCCCGCCCGCGTCAACTGCCGCCGGGACCACCGGATCGCGATGGCGTTCTCCGTCCTCGGGCTCGTGGCCCCCGGAACGATCACCCTGGACGACCCCGCCTGTGTCGCCAAGACGTTTCCCGGATTCCACAACGAGATGCGACGGCTGTTCTCCCGGTACGAACTTCCCGTCGGCACGACCGACATGACGAACACGGCCGACGTGACGAACACGGTCGGCATGGCGAAGGAGAACCGTTGAGCTCGATGGGCAGGTTGCGCTGGCTGACCGCTGGGGAGTCCCACGGACCCGCACTTGTGGCGACGCTGGAGGGACTTCCCGCCGGCGTGCCGATCACCACGGAGATGGTGGCCGACCATCTGGCACGGCGCCGCCTGGGCTATGGACGCGGTGCGCGCATGAAGTTCGAGCGTGACGAGGTCACCTTCCTCGGTGGCGTGCGGCACGGCCTGACCATGGGCTCGCCGGTGGCGGTCATGGTGGGCAACACCGAGTGGCCCAAGTGGGACCAGGTCATGGCGGCCGACCCGGTCGACCCGGCGGTCCTCGCCGATCTGGCCCGTAACGCCCCGCTGACCCGCCCGAGGCCCGGCCACGCCGACCTCGCCGGCATGCAGAAGTACGGCTTCGACGAGGCCCGGCCGATCCTGGAGCGCGCCTCGGCGCGCGAGACCGCGGCCCGCGTCGCGCTCGGCGCGGTGGCCCGCTCCTACCTGAAGGAGACGGCCGGGATCGAGATCGTCAGCCACGTGACCGAGCTGGCGAGCGCCAAGGCTCCCTACGGCGTGTACCCGACCCCCGCCGATGTCGAGAAGCTCGACGCCGACCCGGTGCGCTGCCTCGATGCCGACGCGTCGAAGGCGATGGTCGCCGAGATCGACCAGGCCCACAAGGACGGTGACACCCTGGGCGGTGTGGTCGAGGTGCTCGCGTACGGCGTGCCCGTCGGCCTCGGCTCGCACGTGCACTGGGACCGGCGGCTCGACGCGCGGCTGGCGGCCGCGCTGATGGGTATCCAGGCGATCAAGGGCGTCGAGGTCGGTGACGGCTTCGACCTCGCGCGTGTGCCCGGCTCCCAGGCGCACGACGAGATCGTTGCCACCGACGACGGTATCCGGCGCGCCTCGGGACGCTCCGGCGGCACCGAGGGCGGTCTGACCACCGGTGAACTGCTGCGTGTGCGGGCCGCGATGAAGCCCATCGCGACCGTGCCGCGCGCGCTGGCCACCGTCGACGTGGCCACCGGCGAGGCCACCAAGGCGCACCACCAGCGCTCCGACGTGTGCGCGGTCCCGGCCGCGGGCATCGTCGCCGAGGCGATGGTCGCGCTGACCCTGGCCGACGCCGTCGCCGAGAAGTTCGGCGGCGACAGCGTGACCGAGACCCGGCGCAACGTGACGTCGTACCTCGAAAACCTCCAGATCCGGTGAGTGCGAACCGCTGCAGCAACGTGCGGCGCACGTTGCTGCACCGGGCGAACGGTGGCGGCCGACGGCCGAATTGGCAAAGCTGGCAGCGTTATGGAAGGCGCTTGGCCTGAGGCGCACGAGAACCTCCCCCTTTACCGCAGCGGTTCATCAACTCTGCCGATGTACCGCCACAGTTCCTCAGCTCTGCCGAAGGGTGGTCCAGTCATGCAAGAATTTAGCTCCAATACCGCAGACAGTGGCCCGAATCTTGCTTATGTCGAGTTCTATGTGCGTGACGCCGCAGCCACCGCAGCGGAGTTGCGGCACAAGTACGGGTTCGAGACATGCGCAAAAGCCGGTTCCGCACGTTCAGGAAGTGACCACTATTCACTCGCCCTTCGGCAGGGCAACATCACCCTGGTCGTCACCCAGGGAGAAGCGGCTCACGCCTACGTGGAACGGCATGGTGACGGTGTCGCGGACATCGCCTTTCAGGTGGACGACGTCAGGGCGGCCTTCGCCGCGGCGGTGCGGGCGGGCGCAAGGGTCGTCCGCGAGCCCGGAGATTCTGACGGTGGCGACGCCGCGGTCGCGGTGTTCGGTGACATCGTCCATTCGCTGCTCGACCGCGCGATGTCCCTTCCGCCGGAGTTCTCGGATGCTCCGGAGTTCTCGGACCACTCCGCCGACGCCGCAGCGCGCACCGGTGGCTTCGAGGATCTCGACCACTTCGCGGTCTGCGTCGAAGCGGGAGAGCTCGGCGGTCTTGTGGAGTTCTGGCAGCGCGCGTTCGGATTCCGCTCCGTGTTCCAGGAGCACATTTCCGTCGGGTCCCAGGCCATGAACTCCGAGGTGGTGCAGAACGCCGGGGGAGATGTCACGTTCACCATCATCGAACCCGATCTCCGGGCACGTCCGGGGCAGATCAACGAGTTCCTTGAGGCGCACCAGGGCCCCGGGATCCAGCATCTCGCGCTGAGTACGCGAAACATCGTCGAGACGCTTGACCGGCTGAGCACACAGGGCGTGGAGACCCTCAACGTGCCGGACATGTACTACGACGCGCTGCCCGAGCGCGTCACCGTGACCGAGTACGCCATCGGCAGCCTCCGGAAGTCCCGGATCCTGGTGGACGAGGACCACAACGGCCGGTTGTTCCAGGTCTTCACCCGGTCCGTCCACCCGCGTGGGACCTTCTTCTTCGAAGTGCTTGAGCGGTGCGGAGCCGAGACGTTCGGGAGCAACAACATCCACGCGCTCTACGCGGCTGTCGAGTCCGAGCGCGTCGCCTCGGAAGTCGCGGAGGTCACTCAGGCGGTCTGCCTGGACGACCTGGCACAGCAGGCCGCCACGCAACTGCCCCGTGACGTATGGGACTTCATCGAAGGCGGCAGTGGCAGGGAAACGACCCTCGCCCACAACCGCACCGCCCTGGACGGCGTCCGCCTCGTTCCGCGCGTCCTTGCCGACGTGTCCCGTCCTCGTACGGCCACGCGCCTGCTCGGCGTCGATGCCGACATGCCCGTGGCAGTGGCGCCCATGGCGTACCACGCCCTCGTCCACCCGGAGGGGGAGCTGGCGACGGCGCGGGCGGCCGCGGCGGCAGGGGTGCCCCTGGTGGCGGGCATGCTCAGCAGCCGCCCACTGGAGCAGATCGCGCGGGAAGGACGGCCGCCGTTGCTCCAGCTGTACTGGCTCCGTGACCGCGCCCAACTGCTGCGTCTGGTGCGCCGGGCCGAGGAGATCGGCTGCCCGGGGCTGATGCTGACGGTCGACGCACCGCGCATGGGACGGCGGTTGCGGGACCTGCGCAGGCGGTTCGTGCTGCCTTCGCACGTCAGGCCGGTCAATCTCGACGAAGACCTACGGCCCGGCACAGGCGCAGATACCGGTACAGGTACGGGCATCGGAACCGGCGGCCGCGCCCCGACCGTCGCGGAGCACACCGACGCGGTTTTCGACGCGTCCCTCAGCTGGCCGGACCTGGAGTGGCTCCGTGAACAGACCGCGTTGCCGCTGCTCCTCAAGGGCGTCCTCGACCCCGCCGACGCGGCCAGGGCGGCGTCGGCGGGCATCGACGCGATCGTGGTGTCGAACCACGGCGGCCGCCAGCTCGACGGCGCCGTCGCCGCCGTCGCGGCCCTCCCCGCGGTGTGCGCGGCCGTCGAGGGCGCCTGCGACGTCCTGCTCGACAGCGGTATCCGCAGCGGCACCGACGTCCTGCGGGCGCTCGCTCTGGGCGCCAAGGGCGTCCTGCTTGGCAGGCCCGTCCTGTGGGGCCTCGCCGTCGGCGGTGAGCAGGGAGTGGGTGAGGTGTTCTCCCTGCTCAAGCAGGAGATCGAGGACGCCCTGGCGCTCTCGGGCTGCCCGGGCCCCGAGGCCGCCCGAGGCCTTGCGGCCGTCCTGGACGGATCCGACCGCACGACCCGTTCCGCATCCCGGGAGGCGGCACCGTGCACGGAGACCTGCTGATCATCGGAGCCGGGGCGACGGGCGTGAGTGTCTTTGTCAACGCGGTGCGCACGGCACGTCACCGGTCCATCCGGATCGTCGACCCCCGCGACGTCGGCCGGGGCATCGCGTTCGGCGAGTACCACCCCGACCTGCTGACCAACAGTTCCTGCGAGGCCAACTCCCTCGTGCCGGACGAGCCGTACGACTTCGTGGACTATCTGTGCGACCGCGGCCTGTCCCGCGCCCCGCACGACGTCGTGGAGCGTCGCCTCCTCGGCGAGTACGTCGCCCACCGCTTCGAGGAGTACTCCGTCCTGGCCGCCGCCCGCGGCGTCCGGGTCGAACGGATCCGTGCCAGGGCGCGGAGCATCGGCAAGCGCACGGGCGGATACCGCGTGGCGTTGAGCGACGGCACCGAGGTGCGGGCCTCTGACGTGGTGGTCGCCGCGGGACTCGAGAAGCCGCGCATCCCCGAGCTCATGCGCGCTCATCAGGACGATCCGACCTTCCTGGCGAGCCCGTTCCCCGCCGACCGCCTCGCGCGCCGTGTGCCGCCGGGGTCCCGGGTCCTCGTCCTCGGGTCCCGTCAGTCCGCCGTCGACGCCGCCCTGCTGCTGTGCGGGGACGGCAGCCGCGTCACCATGGCCTCGCCCTCCGGCCAACTGCCCGCGGTCCGTACGGCGACGCCGCTGCTGCCCGCATCGGTCACCGCGTCCCAGGGCATCGCGTCCCTCGATTCGGCGGACCCCCGCCTGGTGCGGAAGCTCACCAGGATCATGGTCGAGTCGGTCCGCCAGTGCGACGCCCGCCCGCTGCGCGAACAGATGACGGGCGCGACTGATCCCGTCCAGCGGCTCAGGGCGGAGACAGCCCTTGCCGAGAGCGGGGCCTGTGCGTGGCAGGACGTCGCCGTCGGCGTGAGCGCGGAACTCGCCGCATGGATACCCACCCTGCCGCCTCCGGCGCGGGCGAAGGTCCTGAAGGCATTCCACACCGTCGGCCGCAGATACGCCACGGCCTTGATCCTGCCCAACGCCCGAAAGCTGCTCGGACACATCGATCGCGGAGCGCTGCGCCTGGCGCGGGACTACCCGGTGCGCGTGCGACGTCGCGGCCCTGTGTGGTCGGTGGAGTGGCCCGACGGAGACGTGAGCACGGTCGACCGTGTCGTCAGCGCGTGCGGTTACGAACCGCCCGTGCTCTGGCACGACACCACGGACGACAGCATCCACCTGGAGCACGCCCCGCGCCACGCCCTCCCGGTCGACCGGCTCGGCGCGGACCTGCGTATCCGCACGTCCGCGCAAGCGCCGCCCGAGAACATCTGGGTCGTCGGCGCCGCCACCCACGTCCGGGTCCTTTTCTTCGCGACGCTCCTCTACATCGCCGCACACCAGGCCAAGGACGTCGCGCTCCAGCTCGGCGCCTCGACGGCGCGGGACCTTCAGGAACTGGCCGAGCTGAGCCACTGACGCACACGACGAGAACGAAGAGATCGCAGAGAACGGAGTCGGGCCGTCATGCCCACGCTGCCCCCAGACCCTGTCCCCTCCCTGCCCGAGTCCCTATCTGGTTCCCTACCCGATTCCCTCCCCGAGGCGTTCCGCGCCCAGGTCGCGCGCACGCCGCACGCCGTCGCGGTCCGCTCCCCCGAAGTCACCCTCACCTACCAGGAGTTGGACGACCTTTCGGACCGTCTCGCGCGGACGCTGCTGCGCACCGGGGTCGGCAACGAGACGCCGGTCGCCGTGCTCCAGGGGCACACGCCCCTCCTCGTGGCCTCTCTCCTCGCGATCCTCAAGGCCGGTTGCGCGTACGTGCCGTTGCACCCCGGCTACCCGGTCGACCGCATGCTCAAGGTGCTCTCCGAGAGCGGGGCCGGCCGTCTGCTCGTGGACTCCCGCTACCGGGGGTTCCTCGCCTCCGACAGCCTGTACGTCCTCGACGTGGAGTCGGACGACTGGCGGTCCGCACCCGCAGGCACTCCCGATACGCCACTCACCGGGGAGCAGTTGGCGTACGTGATGTACACGAGCGGCTCGACCGGCGAGCCCAAGGGCATCGAGGCGACCCACCGGAACGTCCTCGACCTGGCGCTCGACACGTGCTGGCACGGTGACGCCCACCGCAAGGTCCTGTTCCACGCGCCCTACGCCTTCGACATCTCCACCTACGAGGTGTGGGTGCCCCTGCTGTCGGGGGGCGAGATCGTCCTGCCGCCCGGCGGAGAGGCGGACGGCGGGCGCCTGCCTCAGCTGATCACGGAGTCCGGTGCCGACGCCGTCCATCTGACCGCGGGCCTCTTCCGCGTGATCGCGGAGGAGGCGCCTTCCTGTCTGAAGGGCGTCAAGGAGGTGCTGACCGGGGGCGATGTCGTCGCCGCCGATGCCGTCCGCCGCGTACTCGAAGCGTGTCCCGGCATCACGGTGCGGGTCCTTTACGGGCCCACCGAGGTCACCCTGTGCGCCCTGCAGCACGAGATACGCTCGCCCGCCGACATCGGGGAAGTCGTACCCCTGGGGCGGCCCTTGGACGGTACGGAAGTCCACGTACTGGATGCCGGTCTGCGGCCGGTGCCCGACGGCGGGACGGGCGAGCTGTGCGTCTCCGGGGCGGGCGTGGCACGCGGTTATGCGGGCCGCCCCGTCGAAACGGCCGCGGCGTTCGTGCAGGACCCGTTCGGTCCGCCGGGCACCCGGATGTACCGCACGGGCGACCTGGCGCGCCGGGAGGCGGACGGCCGGATCGTGTTCGCCGGGCGCGCCGACGACCAGGTGAAAGTACGCGGCTTCCGGGTCGAACTCGGTGAGATCGAAGCCGCTCTGGCGTCCCACCCCGATGTTACGGACTGCGTCGTCGTGGCCCTCGACGGATCCGGCGACAAGCGCCTCGTCGCCTACGTGGTCACCCCGGGCGGCGCCGCGCTGCCCCCGGGCGCCGTACGTGCGCATCTGGCGACTTCGCTGCCCGACTACATGATTCCCGCGGACGTCGTCCCCATCGACCGGCTGCCCCTGACGCCCAATGGCAAGATCGATCGCGGGCGGCTGCCCGAGGCCCGCGCCCGGTCCACCGACGCGGACGCTTCCGTCTCTCCCACCGGCCGTCTGATCAGTGAACTCGTTGCCCAAGTGCTCGGCCTGGAGAACGTGGGTGCGCACGAGGACTTCTTCGATCTCGGCGGCACGTCCCTCCTCGCCATCCAACTCCTCACCCGCATCCGTGCGGTGTTCGGCCTCGACCTCGAACTGTCCGCGATGTTCGCCGGGCCCACGGCCGACGGCCTCGCCCGGCGCGTCGACGCGCACGCCGACGACGGAGGCCGCGAGAGCCCCGGCACCCTCCTGCCCATCCGTCCGGGCGGAACGCGTGCCCCGCTGTTCTGCGTGCATCCGGGCTTCGGTCTCAGCTGGTGCTACTTCGCCCTCTCCCGCCACCTGGGAGTGGACCAGCCGATCTACGGATTCCAGGCGCGCGGGACGTCCGACCCGGTCGCGCTGCCGACCAGCGTCCGGGACATGGCCGCCGACTACGTGCGCCTGCTGCGCGCCGCGAGGCCCGTCGGCCCCTACCGTCTGCTCGGCTGGTCCTTCGGCGCCGTCGTGGCCCAGGAGATGGCCGTCCAGCTGCAAGAGCTCGGCGCGGAGGTCGAGTTCCTCGCCCTGCTGGACGGCTACCCGCCGCAGGACCGGGGGCCGTACGCGGGGGACGAACAGGAGATCGTCCGGAGCCTGTTGGCCGATCTGGGCGTCGACGTCGGCGACCTGCCGGACGGGGACGTCTCGCCCGAGGCCTTCGCCGGGCTCCTGCGCGAAGCCGACAGCGGCGGCGTACTGGGCGGGAACGACCCCGGGGCGCTGCTACGGGTCTTCGGCAACAACCAACGGCTCGTACGCGAGCACACGCCCCGCGCCTTCGACGGCCGGATGCTGTTCTTCACCGCCGCGCAGAGCTGGCCGGACGACGGCGCGGCGGCCCGGTTCCGGTCCTGGCTGCCGCACGCGCGGCAAGGCATCGACCACCACCGCGTGGACTGTCTGCACAAGGACATGCTGCGTCCGCTGCCGCTGCGGCGGATCGCGGAGGTCATCCGGGAACACACCGCGCACCCCTCCGACTCCCACACCCCATCCATGTCTGGAGCATCCTGATGACCTCACCGGAGCACGAGACCTTCGACGTCGTGGTGGTGGGCGGTGGGCCCGCGGGATCCACGGTCGCCACACTGGTCGCGAACCAGGGACACCGCGTCCTGCTCATCGACAAGGAGACGTTCCCCCGCTATCAGATCGGCGAGTCCCTGCTGCCCTCGACGATCCACGGGATCTGCGCGCTCCTTGGAGTCTCCGAGGAGATAGCCGACGCCGGGTTCATGCGGAAGCACGGCGGCACCTTCCGCTGGGGCGCGAACCCGGAGCCGTGGTCCTTCTCGTTCGCCGTCTCTCCGCGCATCGCGGGACCCACGTCCCACGCGTACCAGGTCGAGCGGATGAAGTTCGACGAGATCCTCCTCAACAACGCCCGCAGGAAGGGCGTCGAGGTCCGGGAAGGCTGCTCGGCCGTCGAGGTCATCGACGGGGGACAGCGCGTCGAGGGCCTGGTGTACACGGAGAGGGACGGCACGCGCCGTGTGGTGCGCTCCGCCTTCGTCGTCGACGCGTCCGGCAACAAGAGCCGCATCCACCAGGGTGTCGGCGGTTCGCGCACCTACTCGGACTTCTTCCAGAACATCGCCCTCTTCGGCTACTTCACCGGTGGCGACCGGCTGCCCGAACCGAGCGCGGGCAACATCTTCTGTGCCGCGTTCGACGAGGGCTGGTTCTGGTACATCCCGCTCAGCGACCAACTCACCAGCGTGGGAGCGGTGGTGAACCGCGACGCGGCCGCGGAGGTCCAGGGCGACCCCCGGCAGGCGTTGACCCGGCTCGTCGACAAGTGCGAACCGATCCGCGACCTGCTGAAGAACGCGACTCCGGCGACCGAGGGACCGTACGACCAGGTGCGCGTCCGCAAGGACTACTCGTACCTCAACACCCGTTTCTGGCGCGAGGGCATGGTGCTCGTCGGCGACGCCGCGTGCTTCGTCGACCCGGTCTTCTCCTCGGGCGTCCACCTCGCCACGTACAGCGCGATGCTGGCAGCCCGGTCGATCAACACCGTCCTTGACGGCCTCGTCGACGAAGAGCGCGCCTTCCAGGAGTACGAGGCCCGCTACCGGCGCGAGTACGGGCTCTTCTACGAGTTCCTCATGTCGTTCTACGACATGAACGCGGACGACGCGTCGTACTACTGGCAGGCCAAGAAGGTGACCCGGTGCGCCGACTCCGAACTCGAGTCGTTCGTCGGGCTCGTCGGAGGTGTCGCCTCCGGCGAGAGCTCAGTCCTCGGCGCCGGATCGGTGCGGGGGAAGGTGGCCGCCGCGTCGGAGGAGCTCGCGCGCTCCGCGGCCGCGGTCGGCGCGGCCGATTCCGAGGACGACGCGACGCCGCTGTTCCAGTCGTCGATCGTCTCGGAAGTGATGCGCGAAGGCTCCCGGACCCAGGCGCAGGCGCTGTTCGGTGAAGCGCTCGGCGACACCGCCCCGATGTTCCCGGGCGGCCTGGTGCCCACGGCCGACGGAGCGCGCTGGGTCGTACCCGAAAGGGTCGTACCCGAAAGGTGAGACGCCCCCTGTCAGGGGTCAGGGGCCAGAGATCGGGGGCCGGTGTCCGCACCGGCCCCCGACCACGTGCGGGCCCCCGCCCACCAGCTCCTGTCCGAACCAGTACGAGCCAGTAGAGGAACCAGCAAAGGGAGTAGGAGTCTCCATCGTGGCTTTCGACACATCCGGTCGCTCGCCGGGGCAGCGGTACCGCAGAGCGGCCGCCGTCGCCTGGGCCGTGGTCGTTCCCCTGGCTCTCATCGGCTTCCTCGCCGTACACGTCATGTCCGACGGGGCCAAGGAGCCCCTCTCGCAGGCCGGTTCGCCCCACCGGGAGAGCCCCACGGGCCACTTCCTGCTCGCGGCCGCCACGGTTCTGGTGGCATGCCGCATTGGAGGGAGCCTCATGCGCCGACTCCGGCAGCCCGCCGTCATGGGGGAGATCTGCGCCGGTCTGGCTCTGGGGCCCGCACTCCTTGGGCAGGTCTCTCCCGAGGCCGCGCACTGGCTGTTTCCCGCCTCCTCGCTGCCCCTCCTCGACGGCCTCGCCCAACTCGGCCTGGTCCTCTTCATGTTCGGGGTGGGACAGGAACTCGCCCACGTTCGGATGCGGGGCACACTCACCCGGGCCGTCCTGGTGACCCACGCGTCGTTGCTGATCCCCTTCGCCGGGGGCACCGCTGCGGCCGTGGCCCTCCTGGCGACGGACTCCGGCACCGGCGGCGTCCGCCCTGTCGTCTTCGTCCTGTTCGTGGGCTGCGCACTCAGCATCACCGCCTTCCCCGTGCTCGCCCGGATCCTCGCCGACCTGGGCCGCATGCGGACGGAGCCGGGCCGACTCAGCCTCTTCGCTGCGGCGGTCGGCGACGGGGTCGGCTGGCTGGTGCTCGCCGCCCTACTCGCCGGGGCCAGGGGCGGTGCCACGCCGGGCGGCCTCCTCTTCGACGCACTCGGCACCCTGGCCCTCGTAGCACTCTTCCTGGGCCCTGTACGCCGTCTGCTCAGGCGCCTTCCGGCCCTCAACGACGGGCGCACCGCGGACATCGGCACGACCACCGGGCTCGTCGCCGGGATCGCCGCGACGTCCGCGCTCACCGCCGCGCTCGGGGTGCACCAGCTGATCGGCGCCATGCTGGCAGGGCTCGTCTGGCCCGTGCGCCGTCGACCTGCCGACCAGGTCGCCCGGCGTCTTGCGCGTTCGGCGGCGTCGACGCTGCTGCCGTTCTTCTTCTTCTTCGAGTTCGGCCTGCACACGGACCTGAGCACGCTGCGCTGGGACGGGCGGACGGTCCTGACCCTTCTCGGCCTGACCTGTCTGGCCACGGTCACCAAGGTCGTCGGGCCCGCGGTGACAGCACGCCTGACCGGGATGTCATGGCGCTCCGCCTACACGCTGGGGGTCCTGCTGAACGCCCGCGGCCTGACCGAACTCGTCGTCCTTCAGGTCGGCTACCAGGCGGGCATCATCGACGAGCGCCTCCTCGGCATCCTCACCCTGGTCGCTCTCATCACCACGGCGATGACGAGTGTCCTGCTGCACTGCGGCCGAGCGGCCTCGCAGCACGGACCGCGCGAGCTCCGCGACCAGCAAGACCGACTAGACCAGCAAGACCAGCGCGATTCGGTCGGCGACGAGGGCATGCGCACCGGCCAGCCCGTCTGACGGCGGACCACACGCGGCGAGCGGCCCGGTGCACAGTGCACCGGGCCGCTCGCCGCGTGTGGTCCGCAGCTCACTTGTCCAACGTGATGCGGTACGTCTCCTTCGGAGTCTGGATGTCGTTGCACGTCAGCTCGCCAGTTGCACCGCGGTAGGCGCCGGTGCCACCGGTGATGGCCATCCGCACCGTGTCGCTGCCCTTCACCCACAGGGACTGCGCCGTGATCTGCCCCTTCGGTAGCTGTACCGAAAGCACGCAGTTGGTGGTGATGTCCGAGCCCACCAGCTCGGTCACCTGGCAGGAGCTGCCGTCCTTGCCGATCTGGTGGCCGCCCTGGGACAGCTTGTCGGCGTACACGAACTCGTCCCCGACGCTCAGACCGGGGGCGCCGACGTCGGTGTGCACGACCCCGTTGTTGCCCACGGCCAGGTTGATGACTTCCTGGGACGAGGCCTGCGCGGGAACGGTGAGAGCGGCGGATACGCCCACGGCAAGCACCCCGCTCGCGGCCATGCCGAATACGGCGCACGTCTTCTTCTTCAACACGCCTTTCTACCTCCTCAGTTGACCCACCGCGCTCGCCGCGATGCTGCTGTCTTCTCGTTCTCGTCCTTATTTCTGGTGCTGGTCGGCGAGTTCCCGGCCCTCGGTGAAGTCCTCGTCCCCGAGCCCTGCGGCGCGCCGCAGGGCGCCGGTCTCGATCAGGGCGGTCACGGCCTCGATGTCCTGGTCGAGGCGGCGGTCGCGCGTGACGAAGTCGCTGTGCTCCCTGATCAGCGCGTGCACCGCGCGGACGACGGGCGACGCCTTCTCTGCGCCGCGCAGCTCGACGGCCTGGGCGAGGGCGAGCAGATGGATGGCCGCTACTTCGCGCACCAGGCCGTTGACGGTGCGCGCGTCACGGGCCGAGATGGTGCCCATGCTGACGATGTCCTGGTTGTGCGCCTCCGTGGAGCGCGAGAACACCGAGACAGGACCCGTCTGTTTGAGGGCCTCGGCGGTGACGGCCGAAGCCGCTATCTGCATGCCCTTGAAGCCGTGGTGCAGCCCCGCCTCGGGGTCGTCCGGGCTGCGTGCGGCGATCAGGTTGGGTGGCAGTCCCTCGTTGAACTTCTCGTCCACGACGAGTGCGAGCTGCCGGTCGAGCAGGTTGGCAAGGCCCGCCACCGCGGTCTTCAGACTGTCCATGGACTGCCCGACGTGGCCCGCGTAGAAGTTCCCACCGAGATGGAGCCCGGACTCGTCGACGTCGAACAGGGGGTTGTCGGTGGCGGAGTTGATCTCGGTGCCGAGCCATTGCTCCGTCCAGTCGAGCGTGTCACGGGCGATGCCGATGATCTGCGGGGCGCAGCGCACCGAGTACTTGTCCTGGATCCGCTCGTTCAGCTGGAGGTAGTCGCGGCCTGCCAGCCTTTCGCGGCGCACCAGGATGTCGTCGAAGGACGTGGCGAGGCGCGACCCCGCGAGCAGTGCCCTGACGGCCCTGGCGGACTGGACCTGGCCCTGGTGCGGCTTGTTCTCGTGGACGAAGGGATGCAGTGCGGACGCGTTGCCGTGCAGCGCCTCCAGCGTCATGGCCGTCGCGAGTTCGGCGACGAAGACGAGTTCCCTCGCGTCCGCGGCGGCGAGGACCGCGTACCCGGCCGCGAAGGAGGTTCCGTTGATCAGCGCGATGCCCTCCTTGGGTGCGAGCCGCAGCGGCTCGATGCCCTCGTCGTGCAGGGCCGCGAGCGCCGGGCGCACGGTGCCGCGGTGCAGGACCTGGCCTTCACCGATCAGCTCCGCGGCCAGGTAGCACAGCGGCACCAGATCACCGCTCGCGCCGACCGACCCGCGTTCGGGGATCAACGGCAGGATGTCCCGGCTCAGGCAGTGCAGGAGGGTCGTCACCGCCTGCGGCCGGATCGCCGAGACGCCCTTGGCCAGCGAGTTGGCCCTGATGAGCATCGTGGCCCTGGCGACCTCGGGCACGGCCTTCGGCCCCACCCCGTTGAGGTGGTAGAGCACCAGGTTGCGCTGGAGTTCGTGTGCCTTGTCCGGCGAGATCTGCCGTACGCAGCTGTCTCCGAAGCCCGTCGTCACGGCATAGATGGGGACTTCCTGAGCCAGCAGCGTCTCCTTGAGTTCCACGGAGGCGTGCATCTGCTTGACGGCCGCGGGAGTGAGTGTCACCCGGGTGTCGCGGCCGGGTCGGCGCGCGGCCGCGGCGACCGCGCGCGGCGAGAGGCCGGTCCCGTCGAGTTCGAGGTGTGGGGCCGCGGACATGGTTAGTAGACGCCTTCGATCATCTTCTGGCCGTCGACCTCGGCGACCGGATGGATGTTGCGCAGGGAGTCCCCGGCGCCCGTGGGGCTGGGGACCCGCGTGGCCAGGTCGCGTTCGAGGCTGTTGGGCACGAGGCCGTACTTGGTGAGGTAGTTCATGACGACGGTTCCCTCCGACCCGAACTCGACCGGCAGGCCGGAGGCGGGGTCGACCACGCGGTAGATGACGAAGGGGGCGTACGAGTCGAAGACCGTGTCTCCCGTGTCGCCCGTGTCGCCCGTGCTTTCCGGGGCGGTGCGCTGCACCGTGCCGCTGAGGACGGAGGTGCTGCCGTACGACCCCCGGAACCGCGTCTTGG
The DNA here is from genome assembly GCF_002556545.1 of Streptomyces formicae. Lineage (NCBI taxonomy): Bacteria > Bacillati > Actinomycetota > Actinomycetes > Kitasatosporales > Streptomycetaceae > Streptomyces > Streptomyces formicae. The sequence goes on along the minus strand of NZ_CP022685.1, from coordinate 1,294,435 downwards.
GGAAGAGCTCCGTGGACAGGTAGTCGAGGGTGTCGGGGTCCATGTGCGCTCCCGTCCAGATCACCAGGCGCACCTTCTCCTGGATCAGGGCGCGGGACGAGGCCCGTTCGGCGAGCCGGGCGAGGAGCGGGGGCGTCGTGATCAGGAAGGCGATGTCCTGGGACTGCAGGACCAGTTCGGTCTGGTCGACGAGGTGGTCGACGTAGGCGCCGGCGCCCGCGGTGTCACCGGCGGCGAGCAGCCGCTTCACCCAGCGCGGATCCAGATCGATGGAGAACCGGATGCCGCCCCTGGCCTCCGCGATCCGCTTCGAGTACTCGCCGAGCATGTGGGGGCCGCTGGGCGCGACGGCGAGGGCGTGCCCCGTACCGTCGTCGGGGTACTGGGAGTTCTCCCACGCCATGTACTGGTCGAACCAGTTCTCGAACATCACGAAGCGCTTGGGCGCCCCGGTGGTGCCACCGCTCTCGTACACGGCGAAGACCTTCTCCGTGGCGTCGAGGCCGCGGGGGATCAGGTCCTCGACCGGCACGTCCCGGAGTTCGTCCACCAGGTTGGGGAACTTCAGCAGGTCGTCGACGCACCGCACGTCCTCGACGGGGTCGAAGCCCAGCTGGTGGCGGCGGTCCAGCCAGTACCGGGAGCCCGTGGCCGGTTCGAAGTGCCAGCGCATCATGGCGCGGACGTGCGCGTCGGCCTGTTCGCGGGCGTTCATCGCGTGTCACCGTGCTTTCTTGTTCGGGGGAGTGAGGGCGAGGAGGGGGTGGGCGGAGCCGACGGTGTTCTCAAACGCCGTGGTACGAGCCGCCGTTGATCTGGAGGATCTGCGAGGTGACATAGCCACCGGCCGGTGAGCAGAGGTAGAAGCCGAGTTCGGCGACCTCGGCCGGATCCCCGGCGCGGCGAAGAGCGGTCTGCCGGACGAGCATGGTCTCCCGCGCGGCGGAGAGGCCGTCGCCGAAGAGGTCGGTGCCCGCGATGTATCCCGGCGCGATGACGTTCGCGCTGATGCCGCGCGGGCCCAGGCGCGTCGCGAGGGAGTGGACGTACGAGTGGAGGGCGGCCTTCGCGGCGCCGTATCCGCCCGTTCCCCGGGAGCCCCGGTAGGCGGCGATGGAGCTGTAGAGCACGATGCTGCCGCCGTCGGCCATGTGGGGGAGCAGGCCCTCCACGGCGATGACGGAGGTCAGGACGTTCGCCTCGTATGCCTCCTGCCATTCCGTCAGGACCGTTCGTACGTCCTTTCCTTCGGCCTCGTCCTCGGACCTCGGGACCGAACCGGCGCAGCACACCACGCTGTTGACGGGCAGTCCGATCGACCTGATGTGGTTCTGGAGGGTCTGAGCCGACTCGGCGTCGGACATGTCGAGGGCGAGCGGTTCGAGGTCCGCGCCGGGGACGCTCGACGCGATCTCCTCGGCCGCTCGCGTGAGGCGGTCCCGCCCCCTGGCGATCAACAGCACCTTGTCGGTGTTCTCGGCGAACCGCTTCGCCGAGGCCTTGCCGATACCGGCGCTCGCACCGGTCACCACGATCAACCTGGGCACAGTCGAATTTCCTTTGACGAGCTAACGAGCTAACGAGCTGACGGGGCGGCGGATCAGAGCGCCGCCAAAAGCGCCTTTCGATCCGGCTTTCCGGCGGACGTCCTCGGTACGTCCGCCAATTCCACGACCCTCGACGGGCTCGGGAAATCCCGGAGAGCCGCTCTGATGTCCGCGACGCCCACTTCCTTGCCGGGGCAGGACCAGAAGACCGCGTATCCCTCTCCGGCGATCGAATCGTCGGGCAGGGGCACCGCGACGCATTCCGCCTGCGGCAGGAGGGCGTTCAACCGCTCGTCGACCCTGGCGAGATGCACCCTGATTCCGTTCACCTTGATCAGGGAGCTGTCGCGCCCGATGAGGCGGAAAGCACGGGGTCCGGTGAATTCCACCAGGTCGCCGGTGGCCCACTGGTCGGGCGGCCGCGTCCCGTGCTCCGGGCGGGCCAGGCGCGGGCCACGGACCACGAGGTCCTCCGCCCGTCCCGCCGGTGCGTCGGCGGGACGGACGAAGTCCACGTCGGGGAAGGCCCGCCACGGGTCGGCGGCCCTGCCCCCGGGAGTCAGGGGCCTGTGGCCGATGCCCCCGGTCTCGGTCGACCCCAGGATCTCGTGGGCCCGGAGCAGCGGGGCGGCTCGGCGGACGAGGTCCTGGGCGGCGCGCGGCGGGGCCGCGGAGCTGTGCAGGGCGACGATCGAGCGCGCGCGCTCCAGCGCGGGCCAGGCGCGGCGCAGCAGCTCCCAGGCCATCGGGACGCAGACGACGAGGACCCGTTCACCGGGGGAGACCGACGGGGGCTCGTACGGATCGGCCCACGCCTGTTGGACGGGCACCCGCGCCATGCGCGGCAGCCACTGTCCGAACAGGGCGCCGAACAGGTGGTGCGGCGGCGCGTAGCTGACGACGCGGTCGACCGGGCCGACGAGGTGCGTGCCGATCAGCTCCACCTCGCGCTCCATCTGGTGCGGGAGCCGGAACCAGCGACGCGCGGCACCCGTGCTGCCGGAGGTGTCCAGGGGGATCTCCTCGCGGCCATCGGCCAGGGCCTGCGCCGTGCGAGCCTCCGTCGCCGTCATGCCGCCTGGTCCTCGACGCGTTCGCGCACGTACTCGGATGTCCGCACGAGCGTGCTGAACCAGTAGCGCACGTCGTCGCCGACGAAGTCGACCTCGAAGTCGAACTCGCTCTCGACGGCGGTGACGTATTCGAGGGCCGCCAGGCTGTCGAACCCCGGCAGGGCGTCGGACAGGTCGGCGTCCGGGGCCAGCGAGAGGACGGTGTCGCCGAAGCGCTTCTCGAGGAGGGCAAGGACGCGGGTGCTGATCTCGGTCTGGTCAGCTGTGTGCATGGCGGGAACCTTTCTCTTGGCTGTGGCCGGTCTCTTGGCTGTGGCCGGCCGGTAGCGGGCGGCCGTTCGTCATCGACCCCGATTCCAGGTAGAGCACCCGGTCGGGTTGGGTGGCTTCGAACCGGACCATCAAGTGGGCGGTGTCCGCGGCGAGGCCGAGGGCCTCTTTGATCTCCTCGGCGAGTTCCGCCCGGTAGGTGTGGTCGCGTTCGGGATGGATGTGGCACACGACGGACGCCCATCGGGCGCGCCTGTCCTCACCCGTGCCGTCCTCGAACTTCGTCAGCGGCATCCCGCCCGCGAAGTACGTCATGGGCTCCGCGGCACGGAAGGAGACCACGGCGTGTGCGGGGTCCGAACCGTGCGCGGCCAGCCAACGGGTGAGGCGGATGGCGGCCTTGAGCCGCGTTGAGGGGGTCAGCGGGGTGCTGGTCACTTCGACGGTCGGCAAGACTCCGTGCCTTTCGTGCGTGTCTTTCAGGAGAGGGCCAGCGGCGGCAGCGCGTGCTGAGCGGGCGAGAGGCGCAGCTCAAGGCGCCGCCCCAGACAGTCGGCGAGCGGCCCGCCGCTCGTGGCCATGAGGGGGGTCCAGGCGAACCCGGCGTCCGCGGTGCGCACGCTGTCCAGGAACTTCGTGAGGTGGCCGGTGTCCCATTCGAGGCCGAAGGTGTCCGCCGCCACCACGGCTTCGTAGGTGCTCAGGAGGTCGGGGACGCGGTTGCCCTCGTTCGCGAATCCCCCGCCGCGGACCCGGTGCCGGGCGAGCACGTCGCCGACGCGGGCGCCGTCGGACCCGTCGGACCCGTCGGACCGGTGCAGCGCCCTGAGCGCCTGCAGGGTGGCGCGCAGCGTGGGCCTGCCGCCGGGCACGTTGGCGTACTGCCCTGGCGCCGTCTCGCAGGTGGCCACGTACGCGGCGATGCCCCGCAGGGAGGCGGCGGCGGGGCTCCCGCCGGTCCGGTGGAGGATCTCAGCGGCCGCGCTCGTCGACACCATGTCCGACGCGCGGCCCTCCCAGTAGCCGAAGCCGCCGTCGGGGTTCTGGATGGAGGAGGCGAGCCAGTCCGCGATCCTGGCGCGGCCCTGTGCGTCGTCCTGGAACGCCCCCGCCGACAGGGCCCAGAGCGTGCACCGCACCTCACTGCCCCGACCGGGCATATACATGACGCCGTGCTCGTTCGGCATCACGCACCCCTCCACCCACCGCAGGGCGTCGCGTTCCCCGCCGCCCGAGAAGTGCCCGGCCAGCAGGTGGGCGGAGGTGGTGAGCACGTCCGACGCGAGGCCGGGCGTGCGGTAGGTGAATCCGCCCTGGCCGGTGCGGAAGGACAACACCGCTTCGACCACCGGGTCGGCGATGTCCGCCAGGCCCGCGCCCAACTCCCGCAGTGCGCCCACCCCGCAGAACGCGGCCCACACGTCCGGCACGGGGTAGCCGGGCCACCGGGTGAACGACCCGCCGGGAAGGAGCCGGTCCCGGATCCAGGCGACGCAGCCCTCGGCGTCCCGCGGGTTCTCGTCCAGGCGCCGCAACGCGCTGACGGCCCGGAACGTCGCCCACAGGCAGTCCGTCCCGTCGCCCGCCTGGAAGGTGAAACCACCGGCCGCGCTCTGCCGGTCCCTGAGCCAGCCCGTGAGCCGCTCGCGGTCCCACGGCAGCGGACCCTGCCCACCGGTGGCCGTGCTCCAGGCGGTGATGGCGTAGTAGCAGGCCCGAGCGTCGGAGGCGCCGTCCTTCGCGTGGGCCGGGCTCCAGGCCAGACCGCCGTCCTCGGCCTGCAGCGCCGCCAGCCAGTCGAACAGCGCCTCAGGGGGCCGCTCACCACAGATCTCCACCAGGGTGCGTACGGCGTAGTAGGTGGCCCACACGTCCGACGACTGACCGGGCATCATCGCGAACCCGCCGTCCTCGTGCGCGGTTCCCCACACCCAGGCGGAACTCGGACTGCCGACCGCGCCGCGGCTGCCGTCCGGCAGATCGGCCATCGCCTGCGTGCAGTAGTACGTGGCCCAGGCGTCGGAGCTCATGCCCGCCGACCACGCGTAACCGCCGTCGGAGTTCTGGCGGGAGGCGAGGAAGCCGCCGACGGTCTCGGGGGATGGCAGGTCACCGGTGCGCTCGAGCCAGCTGAGGGTCCGCACGGCCGCGTAGGTGCACCACAGGTCGGAATCGCCGGATACGACACCGGACGAGCCCTGCCGCATGTCGTACGTCATGCGGGCACCACCTCGTCGACGACGCGGAAGTTGGAGCGCTTCCAGCTCTTCTGGGAGCCGCCGCTCTTCGTCGTCACCGGCAGCCGGTTGACGAAACGGACCTCGTCCCAGCGGAAGCCGAGCCGTTCGCCCGTGCGCCGCTGGACGAGGTCGTTCTTCGCGGGCTCGGCCTCCCGGTCGGTGCTCGGGTCCCGTTCGAGGAGCAGCCTGGCCCAGGTGCCGCCCTGGTCGACCTCGATCAGGTAGCCCATGACGTCACTGTTCGCGTAGACGACGCCTTCGAGGTCGCGGGTGCGCACACGGCTGCCCTTGATCTCGGTTCCGTCGCTTCCCCGGCCGTGGACCGTCACCACCGGGGCTTTGTCGCCGCAGGGACAGCCGTCCGTCAGGGACACCTCGTCGCCCATGTCGAGACGGAGCAGAGGGCGGGCGTCGTTGTTGAGCGGGGTGACGACGAGCCTGCCGTCGCGCCCCGGCTCCGCGGGCACGATGCCGTCGTCGTTCGCGATCTCGAAGTAGTTGGCTCCGCGCAGCAGGTGCAGCCTGTCCTGCGCGCAGCACGCGGCCAGGGTGCCGCTCTCCGTACTGCCGTAACTCGCGTCGTAGGCGCGCGCGTTCCACCACTGCCCGGCCATGGCGCGCAGTTCGGGGGTGCTCACCTCGCCGAGCAGCATGAGGAGTTCGACGGACTGGCTCAGCCGGTCGAGGAGGCCGCGCCTCTTCATGACCTGGGAGAATTCGAGGAGCACACCGGGCGCGACGAAGAGGACGGTCGGCCGGAACACCTCCCACAGGCCGATGATGCGGTCCCAGTCGGAGATCCCGGTGGTGTACGGGTATGCCTTGGCGTGCGGTACTCCCAGGAACTCGCAGACGCCGACCATCAGGTCGGCCACCGGCACGATGTCCGATGGCAGCAGGATCAGCGCGCGGTGTCCGCCGTCAGCGAGCATCGGGCGCCATGCCTCGGCGACGGACACGGTGTTGGCGATCATGTCCTGGGCCGTGCGCGGCGTGGGCGTGGGGGCCCCCGTCGTCCCTGTCGTCTGGTAGTACTTCAGACCCGCGTCGACCGGCACCCGCAGGAAGTCGAGGGGCCGGGCCTTGAGGTCGTCCTTGGACGTCGCGGGCAGGTCCTGGAACGCCTGCGTCGAGAACGTGCCGAGCGAGGCGTAGGCCGACGTCTGCCCCGCGCGGTGCCACACCTCGGCCAGCTTCGACGTGTCGTTCCACGCGTCGTCCACGGTGTAAGAGGTCTCGTCGGAACAGGCCGCGCCGCGGTGAGCGGTCACTTCCCGCTGTATCCGTTCCATGAACTCGAGGTCACTCTTGGAGTTGATCTTCACTTGCCACTCCTTGCGTTGAGTACGGTCCCGCTACTCACAGGGCGCCGTGGGCAAGACCCTTGGCCCGCATCAGGAACTCGCCGAGGAACCCGTCGTGCGGCACGTCCGGATGGACCCAGGAGGTCGGCCTGCTCCGGTACACGTTGGAGACCGCCGTGAGCTCCGTGGCCTCGGAGACGAGGGCCGTGTCATCGGTGTGCAGCGAGAGGACCAAGGAGTCGTCGAGGACGTCCATGGCACCCCGGTCGAAGGGGGCGACCCATACGCACGGGAAGGGCACCTCGTACGAAAGCAACGGGTTCTTCGGGGACTCCAGCTCCACGACCGCGGGCGTCACGGTCGCCAGGGAACCCGCACCACCGAGGCGTTCGACCCGCGGGGCCAGGTGCACGACCGCGTCCTTCGTCCCGTTCAGGACCGCAGCCGCGAGACGTTCCGCGGCGGCCTCGGGCAGGCACGGCAGGAGGGCCGTGTCGTCCAGCGGCCCGGCCGGTGCCTCCACCTGGTGCAGCGCGGCGGCCAGTTCACCGGCGAATCCTGTCGGGTCGTGTTCGACGAGGACGCCGGTGGTCGCGGTGCACGCGGTCCCCGCGTGATAGAGCGCGCCCATCCGTGCAAGGCCGAGCCCGGCGTCCCGGTCCGCGTCGGCGGCCACGACCAGTTTCGAGCGGCCGGGGCCCTGCAGCCGGACGTCGGCGCGGTTGCGGTACTTGTCCACGACGTCCTGGCCGCCGTACACCAGGGCACGGTCCGAGCGCTCGATGATCAGGTCCGCCGTCGCATGGTCGCAGGGCGCCACGACCAGCTGCGTCGAGGGAACTCCCGCCTCGTGCAGCGCGGTGACCAGGCGGAAGGGGGTGAGCGGGTCCCGGGTGGAGGGGCGGACGACGACCCGGTAGCCGAGCGCGAGGGCCTCCAGCCACATGGCGTGCACCCCCGGGCTATTGCCCGCCGTGTGTACGGCGAAGACGTCTCCGGTGCGGCGCCACGCGGCGCCCGCCGACGGCGCGCCGGGCACGGGGGTGCCGATCGGGGCGCAGCCCGTGGGCCGTGCCGCCGACGGCGCCCGTCCCACGTCGCGCAGGGTCGCCGTGATGAGCCGGTCGCACTCGCGCACGACCGCGACAGGAGTCCCCGTCAGCGCGGCCGTGCGCCGCTCGTGGGCTGCCAGATCGTCTCCCAGGATCTGCTGGGTCTCGAAGACGTCGGCCGCCTTCTTGAGCACCTCCGCCGTGTCGGCGACGGGCAGGGGCGAGCTGCCGCGCAGTTGAGCGATCCAGTGGGAGACGACCAGGCCGGGCACTGATGCCAGTTCGAGGGCCGGGCTGCCCGAAGCGTCCGGCACGGTGGTGCGGTTCCGCGTCCGATAGGGCCCGGTCGGGCCCAGCGCGGGAATGTCCAGCATGCTCGCTCTCCTGTTCCTTGCGGCGAGTCGCGGGGCGAAGGGTGATGACGGGGTCAGCGTGCCGATGCCGTCACGGCGCGGCGCTGACGGGTCGCGGCCGCGAGGTCGCGCAGCACGTCCGCGGTGGCGTCCCAGCCCATGCAGGCATCGGTGACGCTCTGGCCGAACACGGGCTCTTCGGGGCCGAGGTCCTGGCGCCCCGGGATCAGGAAGCCCTCCAGCATGACGCCGCGGATGTCCGTGTTCCCGGCCGCGACCTGTGCCCCGATCTCCCGCGCCACCACGGCCTGTCGCTCGTGGTCCTTGCCGCTGTTGCCGTGGCTCGCGTCGATGACCACGCCGGTCGGCAGCGCGGCCGCCGCCAGGAGCCGGGCCGCCTCGCGCACGTTCTCGGGGTGGTAGTTGGGCCGCCCGGAACCGCCCCGGAGCACCACGTGGCAGTCGGGGTTCCCGCTCGTGCGCAGCGTGACCGCCCTGCCGTCCCGGTCGACGCCGAGGTAGGCGTGCGGCGCGGCCGCGGACCGGATGGCGTCGACGGCCACGCTCACGGAGCCGGTGCTGCCGTTCTTCATGCCCACGGGCATGGGGAGGCCGCTCGCCAGTTGCCGGTGCACCTGGCTCTCCACGGTCCGCGCGCCGATGGCTCCCCAGGAGATCAGGTCGGCCAGGTACACCGGAGCCGACGGGCTCAGCCACTCCGTCGCGATGGGCAGCCCCAGTTCGGCGATCTCCAGCATCAACGTCCGTGCCGTGCGCAGCCCGTGGTTGACATCCAGGCTGCCGTCGAGGGCCGGGTCGGTGAGCAGCCCGGTCCAACCGACTGTGGTACGGGGCTTCTCGACGTACACCCGCATGACGACCGCCAGGTCGTCGGCGAGGTCGGCGGCCAGTTCACCCAGCGATTTCGCGTACGCCAGACCGGCGTTCACGTCGTGGATCGAGCACGGCCCGACCACGGCAAGCAGGCGGTCGTCGGTACCGCTCAGGACGCGGCGGGTCATCAGTCGTCCTTCGCCCACCGAACGGGCCGCGGCCTCGGTCAGCGGCAGCTCGCTCATGAGCCCGTGGGGGGTGGGTGCCGAGTGCGTACGGTATTGGCCACCGATGTCACCCGGTGAAAGCGCGACCACGGAATCGGGCCTGTCCTCGGCCAGCATGTCAAGACTCTGCATCATTCCTCAATTCGTTCTACTCAGCGCAACATTTGTGCGTCGGCAGCGAATCATTCGGGATGCCCCGGCATAATCGTCCGGCAAGCACGCTGATTACCGTGCCCCATCGGCGAGTTGGCCCGCTACCCGAGCCGCGTGCAGCAAGCTGTTGTGCACATAGCTGCACACGGGTATTCGATATTCAGGCGGGGGAAGGAGGGGCCCTGGACTCCGTCACATCTGTCGCGCAAAAGAAATGGCCCGTACGCTCAGGAGGAAATCCTCCTGAGCGTACGGGCTTATGGGCGTACGGGCGGTCGCGCTTCCTACCGTTCGGCCTCCTCGGGGAGCGTCGCCTCAGAGGGGCTCGCCATGTCGAGGAGCAGCATCGCGTCGTGGTCCGGGGTGCCGGGCGGAGCCTGGTAGGTGACCAGGCGCTGGCCGTCCGTACGGGAGATCATCATCACCTCGAAGGAGAGGCGGATGGAGCCGACCTCCGGGTGCTGGAAGTGCTTCTCGCCGCCGCCGCGCTCCTGTACGTCGTACCGCTCCCACAGCCGGGCGAACTCCGGGCTCTTCACCACGAGTTCACCGACGAGCTGGGCCAGCTCCGGCATGTCCGGGTCGGCGCCCGCCACCGCGCGCAGATGGCCCGCGCTGTGCGCCGCCATCTCCTCCCAGTCCCTGTACAGCTTGCGGCCCATCGGGTGCAGGAACATGTAGCGCGTGATGTTGCGGCGCTCCCACGGCCAGTCCGTGATGCCGGAGAAGAGCCGCAGCCCCGGCCGGTTGGCGGCCAGCAGGTCGTTGGTGCGGCTGACGACGTAGGCGGGTGCGGGGCGCACCGTCTCCAGCAGGACGCGCACCGAATCGCGCACCTGGCGCGCCGGTCCTGGGGACGGCGCCGGTGGCTGGCCCGCGGCGAGCGCCACCAGCTCGTGCAGCCGGTGCAGCGCGTCGTCGGAGAGCTGGAGTGACTCGCCGAGCGCGGCGACGACGGCGGGGGAAGGACGCGTCTCGCGGCCGCGCTCAAGGCGGGTGTAGTAGTCGACGCTGACCCCCGCGAGGGTCGCCAGCTCCTCGCGGCGCAGCCCCGGAGTGCGGCGGACGCCCGTGCCTGCCCGCAGGCCCACGTCCTGCGGGCGGAGCTGCCCGCGGCGGGCGCGGAGGAAGCGACCCAGTTCCGTACCTTCGGTCATCCGTTCATTCTCGCAAAGAATGTCGCGCACAGGGGGGCCGTATCAGGGCCAGGCACCGTGCTCCCCCTCATATCTCGGCCTGCCAGAAGGGCGCACGCGCAGGGCACGCTGCTTGCCGTATCCACAGCGACAGCGCGGTGAGGAGCAGTGCACCATGAGTACGACACAGTCCGGCGCAGGCACGGCGGCCGGGGCGGGCGCCCCCACCGGGGACGATCCGGGACAGCCGGGACAGCCGGGTTCCGCCCGCGCGGCTCTGGTTGCCTCCGTTCTCGGCTTCTTCGTGATCACGATCGATGTCTCCGGCGTCAACGTCGCGCTGCCCGCCATGCGGGACGACCTCGGCGGCTCAATGTCCGGTCTCCAATGGGTCGTTGACAGCTATACGCTGATGTTCGCGGCGCTGATGCTCTCCGCGGGTGCGTTCTCGGACGGCGTGGGCGCGCGGCGCGCGTACGGCTGGGGGCTCGGAGTCTTCACTCTCGCCTCGCTGGCCTGCGGGGCGGCGCCGACGCTCGGGGTGTTGATCGCGGCCCGCGTGGTGCAGGGGGCCGCGGCGGCGGTGATGGTGCCCTCATCGCTCGCGCTGATCAGGCAGGCGTTCTCCGACCCGGAGGAGCGGGCGCGCGGCATCGCCCTGTGGACGGTCGGCGGCGCGGTGGCCATTGCCGCGGGGCCCGTCCTTGGCGGGCTGCTCACCACGGAGTGGAGTTGGCGCGCCGTGTTCTGCCTCAACCTGCCCACCGGGGTCGTCGGGTTCGTGGCCCTGATGCGGGCGAAGCGCTCCCCGCGCCATGCCGTCGCGTTCGACCTGCCGGGGCAGCTGACGGCCGTACTGACATTGGCCGCGCTGACCTTCGCCGTGATCGAGGGCGGGCACGACGGGTTCACCGGCACCGTCCTCGCCGCGACCGTGCTCGCGGTGTTGTCCGCGGCCGGATTCGTGGCCGTCGAGGCACGGCGGCGCAACCCGATGCTGCCGCTTGAGCTGTTCCGGCTGCGCGGCGTCACCGTGCCGGTCATCTCGGGCTTCGCCCTCAACGCGGCCTTTTACGGAGGGGTGTTCGTGCTGAGCCTCTTCTTCCAGGAGCAGCGGGGCCAGTCGGCGCTCTCGGCCGGGCTGATGTTCGTGCCGATGGCGCTGATCACCGCCAACGTCAACTACCTTTCGCCGCGGGCGGTCACCCGCTTCGGACGGCGTCCTGTGGTCATCGCAGGACTGCTGATCGTCGCGCTGGGCTGCGCCGTACTGCTCCCCGTCGACCCCGGTACGCCCCCGTGGGTGACCGCCTTGCTGATGATCCCGCTGGGCATCGGCGGCTCCCTCGCCATGCCCGCGCTGACCTCCCTGATGCTCGACAGCGTCGCCGCCGAGCGGGCGGGCACGGCGGCGGCCCTGCTCAACACCAGTCGCCAGACGGGCGGAGCGGTGAGCATCGCCGCCTTCGGCGCACTCCTGGCGGGGGACTTCACCACGGGGATGCGGGAGAGCCTCCTCGCCGCCGCCTGCCTGCTGGTGATCATGGCCCTTGGCGCGGGGGCGCTGCTGCCGCGACGCTGAGAACGGCCGGGGCGACGCCCGCCCCGGCCACCGTCGCCGATATCTCCCAGCGGCCGGACTCCCCCGGCCGGCCGCTGGGTCTTTTTGCGTGTTCATGGCGGTGTCACATGATGTGCGACCTCACCGAACCAGAACCCGGAATCACGCTCCGGGGCGCACGACAAGCGCGTCCTTTTTCCAGCCGGGCAGAGTGGTAGCCACCTGTGAGGCCCCGAACTACCCCGCCGACTCGCCCGCGTGCGGGCTAAGAACCCCCATCCCCACCAGCACGATCAGCACAATGCCCAGCAGCACCCGGTAGTAGACGAACGGCATGAAGGACTTCGTCGTAATGAACTTCATGAACCAGGCGATGACCGCGTAGCCGACCGCGAAGGCCACGAGCGTGGCGAAGATCGTGGGGCCCCAGGAGACGTGGCCCTCGCCCGCGTCCTTGAGCTCGAAGACGCCGGAGGCCAGGACGGCCGGGATGGCGAGGAGGAAGGAGTAGCGGGCCGCGGACTCTCGGGTGTAGCCCATCAGGAGGCCGCCGCTGATCGTCGCGCCCGAGCGGGAGACGCCGGGGATCAGGGCCATCGCCTGGCAGAAGCCGAAGATCAGGCCGTCCTTGACGCCGAGTTCCTTGAGGTCCTTGCGGCTGCGTACGGCGCGGTGTTTGCCGCCCGTTTCGTCGCGGGCCGCGAGGCGGTCGGCGACCCCGAGGACGATGCCCATCACGATGAGCGTCGTGGCGATCAGGCGGAGGTCGCGGAAGGGGCCCTCGATCTGGTCCTTGAACGTCACGCCGAGGACGCCGATCGGGATCGAGCCGACGATGACCAGCCAGCCCATCTGCGCGTCGTGGTCGGAGCGCGGCACCTTGCCGAAGAGCGAGCCGAACCACGCCGACAGGATCCGGGCGATGTCCTTGCGGAAGTAGATGAGCACGGCGGCCTCCGTGCCGATCTGGGTGATCGCCGTGAACGCGGCCCCGGGATCGTGCCAGCCCGCGAACGCCGCGGTGAGACGCAGGTGCGCGCTGGAGGAGATCGGGAGGAACTCGGTCAGCCCCTGGACGAGCCCGAGGATGAAGGATTCAAGCCAAGACATGAAAACTGCGCCGTCCAAGTACTGATCATCAGGCCGCGAGTGGATGCGGGTGCGGTGATAGCGGTCAACGAGAGGCGGTGCTGCGGCGGGAACGCCGGGGCGCGAGGGGCGATCACTCCCCCTCGTCGGGGGCAGCGTAACCGCCTTGGGTGAACGGGGTGCTCGGAGGGCCGCCGCGCGGCGTGTGGGCGCCCTGGTTCAGGGCGTCGTCGGGCCCGTCGTCGACCAGCCGGGCGTCTGCGGATGCGCCGCGAGATCGTCGTGGTGGACCGCGTCGCCGCAGGCGGAGCACGTCACGACCGGGACCAGCTCGTGGCCGCAGGAGTGCTCCAGGACCATCGGGCGTCCCTCGTCGCCGCGCAGATGGCGGTCGCCCCAGGCCATGAGGGTCATCAGGACCGGCTCCAGTTCGAGCCCGGCCGGGGTGGGCCGGTACAGGAAGCGCCGCGGGCGCTCGCTGTAGGCGACCTTCTCCAGGACGCCCGCCTCCACCAGGCGGCGCAGTCGGGTCGTGAGGACGTCGCGGGGGGCACCGATGTTGCGCGCCAGCTGGTCGAAGCGTTCGTTGCCGAGGCACACCTCGCGAAGGACGAGCAGGGAGTACTTCTCGCCGACCAGGGCGAGCGCGTCGGCGATGGAGCAGGGGCGCGGATCCTTCATGCGGGCAGTCTAGGGGGCCGACGAGAGAGGGTTTGATTTTCCAACTCACCCGGCTATCGTGAGTTTGGATTTCCTACTCACTGGTAGCAGGACCTGTCGTCGAAAGAGGACCGCTCATGCGTGACGCCGTCATCGTCGAAGCCGTACGCACACCCGTCGGCAAGGGCAAGCCCAACGGCGCCCTCGCCGGTGTGCACCCCGTCGAACTCCTCGCCCACACGCTGCGCGCCCTCGTCCGCCGCAGCGGCATCGACCCCGCCCTCGTCGACGACGTGATCGGCGGCACCGTCGACCAGGTCGCCGAGCAGGCCATGAACACCACCCGCTACGCCGTCCTCTCGGCCGGGTTCCCCGAGTCCGTGCCCGCGACCACCGTCGACCGGCAGTGCGGCTCCTCGCAGCAGGCCGTGCACTTCGCGGCGCAGGGCGTCATATCGGGTGCGTACGACATGGTGGTGGCCTGCGGGGTGGAGTCGATGAGCCGCGTACCGATGTGGTCGAACGTGCCCCCGGGCGCCGATCCGTTCGGGCCCGGTGTCGCCGAGCGCTATCCGGAAGGTCTCGTCCCGCAGGGCATCAGCGCCGAGCTCATCGCCGCCAAGTGGGCCATCGGGCGCGAGCACATGGACGCCTTCGCCACGGCCTCGCACCAGCGCGCCGCGCGCGCCTGGGACGCCGGTCTCCTCGACGCCGAGACCGAGCCGATCGCCGGTCTGACCCGCGACGAGTCCGTCCGCCCCGCCACCACCCCCGAGGTCCTCGCGGGCCTCAAGCCCGCCTACTACGACCCGGCCTTCGGCGAGCGCTTCCCGCAGATCACATGGAACGTCACGGCGGGCAACAGCAGCCCCGTCAATGACGGGGCGTCCGCCGTCCTCATCACCACCAGCGAGAACGCCGCCCGCCTCGGTCTGCGCCCGCTCGCCAGGCTGCACAGCTTCGCCGTCACCGGATCCGACCCGCTCCTCATGCTGACCGGCGTCCTGCCCGCCACCGAGAAGGTCCTGCGCAACGCCTCACTGACCCTCGACGACATCGACCTCTTCGAGGTCAACGAAGCCTTCGCCAGCGTCGTGCTCGCCTGGCTGCGGGAGACCGGCGCGGACCCGGAGAAGGTCAACGTGCACGGCGGCGCCATCGCGCTCGGCCACCCCCTGGGGGCCAGCGGCACCCGTCTGATGACCACGCTCGTCCACGCGATGCGCGCCCGTGGCGCCCGCTACGCGCTCCAGACCATGTGTGAGGCGGGCGGCCTCGCCAACGCGACGGTCCTCGAAGCGCTCTGAGTGCTCCGGCGAAGGCGGCGCGGGATCAGGTGCGGGATCAGGCGCGGGATCAGTGGCCGCGCAGATGGTGCCGCTTGAACCACGCCACCGCCGCCCCGCCGAGCCCGGTCACCGCGATGAACCCCATCGCGATCAGGAAGACGGGCGACGTCGGCGTCGACGCGCGGGCGCCCGCCACGACGTACGCCGCCGTGTTGGGAACGGACCCGATGCCCGTGGCGAGGAGGAACGGCAGCCAGCCCATCCGGGAGACCGCCGCGCAGTAGTTGGCCGCCGCGAACGGCACGCCGGGGAAGAGCCGCACCGCCAGCATGGAACGGAAGCCGTGGCTGCTGAGCTGGCCGTCCGCGGCCTTCAGCCACTTGCCCCGCAGCAACGGCCGCAGCGCGTCCTGACCGAGCATCCGGCCGAGGCCGAAGGCGATCCCGGCGCCGAACACGGTGCCGGCGATCGCCGCGCCCAGCCCGGCCGCCGTACCGAAGAGGGCACCCGCCGCGAGGTTCAGGAGCGGCCGCGGCACGAACGCGGCGGTGCAGGCTCCGTACGCGACGGCGAACAGGGCCACCGCCGCCGCGCCGCCGAGCTGGGCGGGCCAGCCGTCGGAGAGCAGCCGCTGCGGTTCGAAGAGCAGCACGCACGTACCGGCCGCCGCGAGCAGCACCACCAGCAGGGAGAGCCGCGACCACGGCGAGAGCAGCGCCCTGGTGCAGCGCACGGCGAGGCCCTGCGGCCGGGTGGTGACGGTCTCGAGCATCCGGGAAGAGTAACCGGCTCATGTGTCTGCTCGCCGTATGGTGCGTCTCATGAGCGTCACAGTGCCGATGCCCGTACCGCGCAGCGAGCTCGCCGACACCGTCGTCGAACGGCTCGTGGTGGCCTACCCGGCGGCGGCCGATCCGGCGCGGGCCGCGCGGATGCGCGCGTACATGAAGGACATCGCGCCCTTCCTCGGACTGGCCTCTCCGGTGCGCCGCGAGCTTTCCCGCGCGGTACTCGCGGGGACGCCGCGCCCCGACGAGACGGACTGCGCGGCGCTCGCCCTACGCTGCTGGGAGCTGCCCGAGCGCGAGTACGCCTACTTCGCGGCGGACTACCTGCGCCGTCATGTGCGGCGCTGCTCGTCCGGCTTCCTGCCCGTGGCCAGGCACCTCGTGACGACGCGCTCCTGGTGGGACACGGTCGACGCGCTCGCCGCACATGTCGTCGGCGCGCTGGTCGCGGCCGATCCCGCACTGCGCGCGGCCATGGACGAGTGGATCGAGGACGAGGACCTGTGGGTGGCCCGCACCGCCCTGCTCCACCAGCTCCGGTACAAGTCGGCGACGGACACCGAGCGCCTCTTCGCCTACTGCGTGCGGCAGGCGGGACACCCCGACTTCTTCATCCGCAAGGCGATCGGCTGGTGCCTGCGGGAGTACGCCAAGACCGATCCGGATGCGGTACGCGCCTTCGTCGAGCGGGAGCGGGACCGGCTCGCGCCGCTGTCGGTGCGTGAGGCGCTGAAGAACCTCTGAGCCTGGCGCGTGGCCCGGCCCGTGGGCCCGGCACGCGCAACTCGCCGGACGGAACCTGTCGTTCGGGATAAAACCATTCGACGTGGGCGCTTCCTTCGGTGAGGATCAGTGCCATGTTCCGGTACGCCTTCCTCACAGCAACGCCCGCGGTCGCGGGCGCTGTGAAGGCTGCCGTCCTCGCACCCGACGCCTTCGCACCCGACGTCTTCGACGGCGCCCGAAGCTGACCCTCCCCGGACACTCCGGCGGACCCCCTAGGGGGAGGGTCGGTCAGGCCCCGGGGTCCCCGTCCCGACCGCGCGCCGAGCGCCGGTCAGGGACAACAGCTTCGAGTTCCGGAGAAGGAACAGCCATGTCCAAGACGGCATACGTGCGCACCAAGCCGCACCTCAACATCGGCACCATGGGCCACGTCGACCACGGCAAGACCACCCTGACCGCCGCCATCACCAAGGTCCTCAGCGACCGCGGCACCGGCACCTTCGTGCCCTTCGAGCGCATCGACCGGGCCCCGGAGGAGGCGCAGCGCGGCATCACCATCAACATCGCGCACGTCGAGTACGAGACCGACACCCGTCACTACGCGCACGTCGACATGCCGGGACACGCCGACTACGTCAAGAACATGGTGACCGGCGCCGCGCAGCTCGACGGGGCGATCCTCGTCGTCTCCGCGCTCGACGGGATCATGCCGCAGACCGCGGAGCACGTCCTGCTCGCCCGGCAGGTCGGCGTCGACCACATCGTCGTCGCCCTCAACAAGGCCGACGCGGGCGACGAGGAGCTCACCGACCTCGTCGAGCTCGAGGTCCGCGACCTGCTCTCCGCGCACGGGTACGGCGGGGACTCCGTCCCTGTCGTCCGCGTGTCCGGGCTCAAGGCCCTGGAGGGCGACCCGCGGTGGACGGCCGCCGTCGAGGCGCTGCTCGACGCCGTCGACACCTATGTGCCGATGCCCGAGCGGTATCTCGACGCGCCCTTTCTGCTGCCGGTCGAGAACGTCCTCACCATCACGGGGCGCGGCACCGTCGTCACCGGCGCCGTCGAGCGCGGCACGGTGCGCGTCGGCGACCGCGTGGAGGTGCTCGGCGCCGACACCGAGACGGTGGTCACCGGCCTGGAGACCTTCGGCAAGCCGATGGAGGAGGCGCAGGCGGGGGACAACGTGGCGCTGCTGCTGCGCGGTCTGCCGCGCGACGCCGTACGACGCGGTCATGTCGTGGCGGCGCCCGGCAGCATCACGCCGAGCAGGCGCTTCACCGCGCAGGTGTACGTCCTCTCGGCCCGCGAGGGCGGCCGCAGGACCCCGGTGGCCACGGGTTACCGGCCGCAGTTCTACATCCGCACCGCGGACGTGGTCGGCGACGTCGACCTCGGCGACGCGGCGGTCGCCAGGCCGGGCGACACGGTCACGATGACGGTCGAGCTCGGCCGTGACGTGCCGTTGGAGACGGGCCTCGGATTCGCGATCCGCGAGGGCGGCAGGACCGTCGGCGCGGGCACGGTGACCGAGGTCGCCTGACGGGCCGTGGCCCGGCCCGCCCGGGGGACCGGGGGTGCGCAGGAGTGCGCGCCCCGGTCTCCCGGGCGGGAGCGACGAGGAGCAGGGCCTACGTCATCGCCACGCGGTACAGCGTCGCGAGCGCCTCGTCGATGGGATGGGGCTCCGGCCTGCCCGAGGCATCGAGCCTGTTCCACCGCTGCATGTTGACCGCGACCGCCAGCTGCCGCTTGCCGTCGGCGCGGACCACGGCCAGCGTCCCACCGCCCCAGACGGTGCCGCCGTGGCCCCAGAAGACGCTCCGGTCCGGGCCTTCGGTCGGGTACAGGCCGAGGCCGTAGTCGATCGTCTTCTGTTCCTGGGAGACGATCCGGACGGTGCGCTGCATCTCCGTCAGCGACGAGGAGCTGACGATCTCGCCGGACAGGAGCAGGCCGAAGAAGCGGTTGAGGTCCGCGACGGTCGATATCAGCGAGGCCGAGGGGCCCGCGAACGACATGTCGTAGACGCTGTACTCGTGCGGCGGGTCGAGCTTGCCGAGCCACATCTCGTAGAGCCGCGAGTGCGGTCCTTCGACGTGGGGTCCGGTGGGGAATCCGGTGTCCCGAAGCCCTGCGGGCTCGATGACGTTCCGGGTGACGCACTCCTCGGCCACGGTGCCCGTCACGTGTTCCAGGAGCTGGGCGAGGAGCAGGTAGTTGGTGTTGGAGTAGAGCCCGGGAGCGCTGCCAGGGGCGCCGGTGGCGGGGGCGGCGACCCCCATCTCGATCAGCGCGAGGGGGTCGAACCGCGTGAAGCGATGGTCGTCCATGCTCCGGGGCCCGGTGCCCGCGAGGTCGGGGAACGCCCTGAAGGACGGGTAGGCGTACGGCAGGTACTCGGCGAGGCCGCTGGTGTGGTTGATCAGCATCCGGACCGTGATCGCGTCGCCGCGCCCTCCGGGCACGAGCTTCGGAAGGTAGTGGCTGATCGGTGTGTCGAGGCCGACCCGACCGGCCTCGACCTGTTGCAGGACCGCGGCGGCGGTGAAGGTCTTGGTGACGCTGCCGACGCGGTGGCGCATGTCGGCGGTGACGGGGCGTCCGGTGGCGACATCGGCGACGCCCGCGGCGCCGCGCCAGACCTCGTCGCCGTCCCGCACCTCGGCGAACAGGCCCGGCATGCCGGCGCGGTGGACGTTCTCGATGGCCGAGTCGAGCTCCGTGGAGTTCAGCGCGTTCTTCACGTCATGCGTCCTTTCGTCTCCCCTATCCATGTCCTCATTATGCACGCGGTGCGTGCAACAGTGAGTGCATAGGTACGCTGAGGCCCGGCGAGAGGAGCAACATGGCAGGCCGCAGGCGTTGGTCGACCGAAGAAATCCTGGACGCGGCGGCGGAGCTGCTGCGCACGAGCGACGCGGATTCGTTCAGCGTGCGCAAGCTGGCCGCGGCCCTCGGGACCGACTCCTCCAGCCTCTACCGGCACTTCCGCAGCAAGACCGAGCTGCTGCGCGCGGTCGCCGACCGGATCCTGCTGGCCGCCATGGCCGACTACCGGCCCGAGGGCGACTGGAAGCAGCGCGTCACCGCCCTGGCCCTGCGGGCGCGGGACGCCTTCGGGCAGCAGCCCCAACTCGCCTCGGTCTGGGGGCGCTACGCGTCGAGCGGCGCGGGCTCCCGGCTGGTCATGGAGGAGGTGCTACAGGCGCTGCGCGCGTCCGGACTGCCCGACGAGGAGATTCCGGCGCGCTACCACCGCCTCGTGGTCCTGATCGTCGCGCTGATCGCCTCCGAGGCCGGAGTCAGCACCATCACGCCCGAGGAGTACGAGCAGGGGATGGAGCTGTTCCGCGTCTCGGTGCTCGGCGCCGACCCCGAACGCTTCCCCGCCGTGGCCCACTTCGCCCGGGAACTCCGCCCCCTCGGGGCCGACCGCAGCGCCGCGTTCGAAGCACTCGTCGCCGCTCAACTCGCCCAGATCGAGGCCGCGATCCCGCAGGGCCCGCCGACGGACGATGGCAAGGGCTGACGGCCGACAGGCACAATGGGCAGGTGGACGAGCACGAGTTCGAGGGCGAAGGCGGTGACGAGGCGATTCCGGTGACCCGGGACGTCGATCACGGCACCGCCAAGCTGATGCCCGACGTCGACCGTGCCAGGGCCTGGCTGCTCACGGTGGACGGGGCCCCGCAGTCGTACGTCGATCTGGACGCGCCCACGCACCTGGAGTTCGAGTACGCGCGGCGCCTCGCACACGTCCTGGACACCACCGGCGAACCCGGCCTGCCGCTCGACGTCCTCCACCTCGGCGGGGGAGCGCTCACCCTGCCCCGCTACGTCGCGGCCACCCGGCCGGGATCCCGGCAGGACGTGGTCGAGGCGGACCGCGCGCTGCTGCGCCTGGTGGCCGAGCACCTGCCGTTGGCCGAGGGCGCGGGGGTCACCGTGCACGGCGCGGACGCCAGGGCGTGGCTCGACCGGGCGCCGGACGACAGCGCGGACGTCGTCGTCGCCGACGTCTTCGGCGGTTCACGGGTGCCCGCGCACCTGACCACCGTCGCCTACGCCAGGGAGGCAGCCCGCGTCCTGCGGCCGGGCGGGCGCTACGCGGCGAACCTCGCCGACGGCGCGCCGTTCACCTTCCTCCGCTCCCAACTGGCCACCTTCGCCGAGGTCTTCCAGGAGCTCGCGCTGATCGCCGAGCCGTCCGTGCTGCGCGGCCGCCGCTTCGGGAACGCGGTGCTCGTCGCCTCGCAGGAACCGCTCGACACCGCGGCCCTGGCCCGGCGCGCGGCGTCCGACGCCTTCCCCGCCCGGGTCGAGCACGGGGACGGGCTGCGGCGCCTCATCGGCGACGCGAAGCCCGTCCACGACGAGGACGCGGTCGCCTCACCCGAGCCGCCCGGCGGCGCTTTCAGCGTCGGCTGAGGCGAGGCCGGAGCCGGGGGCGGCCTCCGTGGAGGTCCCGGCACCGGCCGCCACCTCCTTCGTACGCCGCGTCAGATGGCGTACGTCGGGGACGAGGAGGACCGCCGCCGTCACCACGATCACCAGCGCCGCGCAGCCCCACAGCGAGGCGGACCTGCCGAACGCGGACTCCGCGGGCCCGGCGAGCGCGGTGGCCAGCGGCACCATCGCCACCGAGCCGAACCAGTCGTAGGCCGCGACCCGCGACAGCTTCTCCTCGGGGATCTCCTGGTGCATCGCCGTCATCCACGAGACGCCGAACACCTCGATCGCCACACCGCTGACGAACATCACCGCGGCGAGCCCCGCCACCGGCAGCGGCACCGCGAGGGCCGCCGAGGGGGCGGCCAGCGGGAAGACGCACAGGGTGCCCGCGAACAGCAGCCGTCGCGGCTTCCACCGCATCATCAGGAGCGCGCCGCCGACCGTGCCCGCACCGAACGCGCCGAGCGCGAGGCCCCAGGGCCCGGCGCCGCCCAGTTCGTCGCGCGCGACCAGTGGGCCGAAGACCGCCTCCGCGGCGCCCACCACCGCGACCACGACGGAGAACTGCGCCACGATCGACCACAGCCAGGGGCGTCCTGTGAACTCCCGCCAGCCGTCCCGCAGATCGGCGAGGAGACCGCCGCCGGGCTCGCGCGGCGGAATGTGGCTGACGTCGAGGAGCGAGCGCAGCGCCGCCGCGCCCGCGAAGGCCACGGCGTCCACGGCGAGCACCCAGCCGGGGCCCATCGCCGCCACCAGCAGACCGCCGAGCGCGGCGCCGCCGAGCCCCGCGCCCTGCATCGCCATCCGGTACAGCGCGAACGCCCGGCTCGCCTGCTCGCCGCTGACGGACGACATCAGCATGCCCTCGGCCGCCGGGCCGAAGAACGCCTGTCCGATGCCGCCGAGCCCGGTGAGCAGCATCATCTGCCACAGCTGCGGCTCGCCCGCGAGGACGAGCACCGCGAAGGCCGCCTGCGAGAAGCAGTTGAGGGCGTTGGCGGCGACCATCACGTGGTGGCGCGGCAGCCGGTCGGCGACCGCGCCGCCGATGAGCAGGAACAGCACGAGCGGCAGGGTCCGCGCGGCCGCCACGAGCCCGACGTCCCCGCCGTCGCCGCCGGCGTCGAGGACGGCGAACGCCGCCGCGATCAACGCCCCGTGGCTTCCGAGGTTCGTCACGATCGCGGCGGCGGTCAGCAGCGTGTAGTTGCGGCCCGCCCAGGAGGGGCGGCGCAGGCTGGGGGCAGGTGTCGTCACCCCGGGACTATCCCCGGCGGGCGGCCGACTTGCCAAACGGTTTCTCCTCGTGGCCCGGCGTGGCTCGGAACCGGGCCCCGCGTGCCCCGGGGCTCAGGACTCGTCGCTGCCCGAGCTCCACCGGACGGTGTTGAGGATCTTCTTCACCGTGGCGTCGGGGACCTCTTCCTTGACGCCCTTGGCGCCGTAGAGGGTCCACGCCACGTACTCACCGGACTCGTTCTTGAAGGAGAAGGTGGTGGCCTTGCCCTCCGTGTCGCACTTGCCGGATCCGGCGGCGCCCTCGGTGACGGTGGTGACGAGGCTGCCCTTGATGCCGGCCTTGGTGGTGTAGTCCTCGATCTTGCCGATCTTGATCTTCTTCTTGTCGGCCTTCTTCTGGTCGGTGTACCCGGCGAAGACCCACCAGGCCGAGTCGTTGCGCGCGACGTCCTTGGTGTCCTTCGCGCCGTTCTGGCCCTTGGTGCCGACGACGGCGAGGGACGTGTCGTCCTCCTTGCCGTCCTTGTTGCTGTCCGAGGAGCACCACTTCTCCTTGAGGACGGCGGGCGCGGACATGATGATCAGGGCGCTGCCGTCGCCCTTCTTCTCGTCCTCGAAGCCGATGAGGGTGTCGGGCGTCTGCACCTTCCAGTCGGCGGGGACGTCGTAGGCGGTGCCCCACTTGGGGTTCACCACGACCTGCCAGCCGTCGACGGTCGGCTTGTCGCCCTCCGCGTTGCGCTCGTTCTCGCCGCTCGGCTCCGGGCTCGGATCCTTCTTCGCGGACTTCGAGGGCTTCGCGGGCCCCGCGCTGTCGACCTTGTCGTCCTTGTCGTCACCGAGGACGAAGAACGCCGTGATGCCGGCCGCGGCGAGCACGGCGAGCGAGGCGACGATCGCGGTGACCTTCGTCTTCTTGTCACCGCCGCCGTTGCCGCCCCCGGCGCCGCCCTGCTGCACCGTCGGCATCGGGGGCGGCGTCGGAGCCGCCCAGTGCGACTGCTCGGGCTGCGAGAAGGCGCCCGGCTGCGTCGGCTGCTGCGGCTGCGCGGGAGGCGGCGGATAGCCGCCCGGCTGCTGCGGCTGCGGCGGTTGCTGCTGGTAACCCGGCTGCTGATACGGGTTCGGCTGCTGGTACCCCGGCTGCTGGTACGGGTTCTGACTCTGGTCCTGCGGGTTCTGCTCGCCCCCGGGCGGCTGCTGTTCTGGCCACATGGCCAGTAACCATAGAGGGGGGTGGGGCCCCTGTGCCATGGGCGCCCCCGGTGGGGCGGGCACGGGGCCCCGGGACGGGCCCTGGAGACGGGAGGAAGAGGGGGAAGAAGAGGGGGGAGAAGAGGGGGAAACCGTGAGGATTCCCGTACGGATTCCCCTCAGGTTTCCCCGACGGATTCCCCGACGGATTCCCCTCAGGATTCCGTCGGGTCGCCCTGGGTGCGCACGGTGCTGAGGATCTTCATCACCGTCTCCTCGGGAATCTCGTCCTTCACCCCGGTGGCGCCGTAGAGGCTCCACACGACGTACTCACCGGCGGCGTTCTTGAAGCCGAAGGAGATCGCCTTGCCGTCCGTCGCGCACTTGCCCTTCATGGGGGTGTTGACGGACTTGGCGCGCGAGATGCTGCCCTTGATGCCGGACTTCGTGGTGTACGGCACCGCCTTCTCCTCGGGGCCGAGGCTCTTCTTGTCGGGCTGCGTGTAGACGCCGTAGATCCACCACGAGACCTGGTTGACCGCGACCTCGTCGGTGTTCTTCGCGCCGTTGGCGCCCTTGGTGCCCACGGCGGCGAGCTCGTGGTCCTCGGTCCTGCCGTCCTTGTTGTCGTCGGCGACGCACCACTTGGGCTTCAGGTACGCGGGAGCCGACATGGTCATGAGCGGCTTGCCGGTCTTGTGGTCCTCCAGGGCGATCGCCGAGCCGGGATTCTGCACGTCCCACTCCGGCGGTACGTCGAAGGCGGTGCCCCACTTGGGGTTCACCACGACGCGCCAGCCCTTGACGGTCGGCTTGAGCTCGTTGTCCGTACCGCGCTCGTCGTCATCGCCGTCGCCGCTGCCGTCGGTGCCCGGCGCCGCGCCCGGCTTCTCGGCCGCGGATCCCGAGGGGGAGTCGGCCTTGGTGTCCTTGTCGTCCTTGTCGCCGCCGAGCACCAGGAATCCGGTCACGCCAGCGGCCACGACCACGGCGGCCGCGGCGACGACGGCGATGACCTTGGACCTGTTGCGGCCGCCACGGCCGCCGTCTCCCGCGCCGTGTCCCATGCCCGTGCCCTGGACCGTGCTCCCGCGACCGTCCCCTGCCGCGCCCTGGCCGGGCGCGGGCTGCTGGTACGGATTCGGCGCCTGGTAGCCCGGCTGCTGATAGGGGTTCGGCTGCTGGTACCCCGGCTGCTGGTACGGGTTCTGACTCTGGTCCCGCGGGTTCTGCTCGCCCCCGGGCGGCTGCTGTCCTGGCCACATGGCGGGCAACGATACGGGTGCGCCACGAGCAAGATCACAGCCACCCCGGGCGACGGTTTTCCGGGTCCGTAAGGTACTCCGTAAGGCACTTGGGCCGCGCCGAACCCTCGGCGTCCCCCCCCCCGCTCAGTCCTCGGGGACGTCGTACTCGCGCACCGTCGCGAGGATCTTCTTCACGGTGGCGTCGGGCACCTCGTCCTTGACGCCCTTGGCGCCGTGGAAGGACCAGGAGGCGAACTCGCCGCCCGAGTCCTTGAAGGCGAACACGGTGGCCTTGCCGTCCGACGCGCACTTGCCCTGCTTGTCGACCCCGGCCGAACTGGCGCTCACCAGGCTGCCCTTGAGGCCCGACTCGGTGGTGTACGACTCGACGGCGCCGGTCGTGACCTTCTTCTTGTCGGGCTGGGTGTACGCCCCGTAGACCCACATGGTCGCATCGTTCCGCGCGGCCTGCTCGGTGCTCTTGACGCCCCTGTTGCCCCTGGTGCCCGCGGCGGCGAGCGACGTGTAGTCGGCCCTGCCGTCCTTGTCCTCGTCGGTCGCGCACCACTTCTGCTGGTAGTACGCGGGGGCGGCGAAGGCGGCGAGGTACGTCTCCTTCTCGTCGCCCTCCTTCACGACGCCGCCCGCCCAGTCCCTCGACTCCAGGGCCCACCCCGGAGGCACGTCGAAGGCGAGGCCGCGCCGCGGATTGACGACGACCTTCCAGCCGGGCACGGTCGGCTCGGGCTCGCCGTCGTCCCCGGTCCGGGGGTTGGCGTCGTCGGAGGCGTCCGCCGAAGGCGAGCCCGTCGCGGACTTCGTCGGGTCCGGCTTCGCGCTGTCGTCCTCGTCGCCGCCGAGCACCAGGAAGCCCGTCACGCCCGCGGCGACCACGACGGCACCGGCCGCGACGAGGGCGATCAGTTTGGTCCTCCCGCCGTTGCCGCCGCCGCGCGGCGGCTCGGGCGGCGCGGCCCCGGGACCCGCGGGCACCGTCGGCGCGTTCCACGGAGCCTGCTGCCCGTAGGGGCTCGGCTGCTGGTACCCCGGCTGCTGGTACGGGTTCTGACGCTGGTCACGCTGGTTCTGCTCGCCCCCGGGCGGCTGCTGTCCTTGCCACATGGGGAGCAACCCTAGGTGACGGTGATCTCCCCGGTGCCGGAGTCCTGGCCAGCGGCGCTACTCATGGGTAACATCACCGACCATGAGCGCAGACCAGATGTCGATCGGCGAGATGCTCGCCGCCACGGTGCCGATGGCCAGGACGCTGAACCTCGAGTTCCGCGAGACCGCGCCGGACAAGGCCGTGGTGGCCCTGCCCGACCAGAGCGAGTACCACAACCACGTCGGCGGGCCGCACGCCGGTGCCATGTTCACGCTGGGCGAGTCCGCGAGCGGGGCCATCGTGCTCGCCGCGTTCGGCGCGGAGCTCTCGCGGGCCGTGCCGCTCGCCGTCAGCGCCGAGATCGCGTACAAGAAGCTGGCCATGGGGCCCGTGACGGCCACGGCGACCCTCGGCCGTCCGGCCGCCGACGTGATCGCCGAGCTCGACGAGGGCAAGCGACCCGAGTTCCCCGTGGCCATCGCGATCCAGCGCGAGGACGGTGCCGTCACCGGCGAGATGACGGTCGTCTGGACCCTGCGGCCGAACGACCCCAGCTGATCCACCGGTCCCTCGCGGGACCCCGTTCTCGAACCCGGCGCCCGGGACGCGGCAGTACGCGTCCCGGGCGCCGTGCTGTCCGCTGCTTCCTCACTTAATTTGTTCAACTCGTTGACACGAGTCAGTGGCAGTCATAGTTTTCCCGCCGTCCCTCGCGGTGTCTAACGAAGCGTCAAGTCTGTTTTGTCGCATAGTGCGTTCAAAGGTCGAATGCTCGAAGGCACAGAAGGAAGTGACGGCTCATGTCCGACTCCGTGTCCCGGCGGTCAGCCCTCGGGCTGCTCGGCGGTGCGATCACCGTGGCCGCCGCGATCACCGCCGGTGCGGCGCCCCCGTCGTACGCCGCGGTCCGCGCGAGACGGGACCCCGGCGCCGGTCCCCGCGTCGAGTCCCTCATCGGCAGGCTCACGCTCGACGAGAAGATCTCGCTGCTGCACGGCGCCGACGACCCCGAGGGCCGCGGCCAGGCGGGCTACGTCCCGGGGGTGCCGCGCCTCGGCATCCCGCCCCTGCGCCTCGCCGACGGCCCCGCCGGTGTCCGCGTCGCCGCCCGCGCCACCGCACTGCCCGCGCCCGTCCTGCTCGCCTCGGCCTTCGACCCCGAACTCGCCCGCCGCTACGGCCGGGTGATCGGCCGCGAGGGACGTGCCCTGGGGCAGGACGTGCTGCTCTCGCCGATGGTCAACCTCATCCGTACGCCGTACGCGGGCCGCAACTTCGAGACCTTCGGCGAGGATCCGCTGCTCGCCGCCGAACTGGTCGCCGAGGAGATCAAGGGGATCCAGGGCGAGGGCCTCATCGCCACCGTCAAGCACTTCGCCCTGAACAACCAGGAGAAGGACCGCATGTCCGTCGACGTGCGGGTGGACGAGCGGACCCTGCACGAGACGGAGCTGCGCGGCTTCGAGGCGGCCGTCGCGGCCGGTGCCGGGTCGGTCATGGGGGCGTACAACAAGGTCAACGGCGCCTTCGCCTGCGAGAACAAGACGCTGCTCAGTGACGTCCTGCGCGAGCTCTGGGGCTTCGAGGGCTGGGTGATGACCGACTGGTTCGCGCAGCACAGCACCGTCGCCGCGATCGCCGCGGGCCTGGACATGGAGATGCCGGACGACGGCTACTTCGGGGCCGCCCTGAAGCGGGCGGTCCAGGACGGCAGTGTCCCCGAGGCCCAGGTGGACCGCTCCGTGCGCAGGATCCTCGGCGTCATGGACCGGTTCGGGCTGCTCGACGGGAGCGCCCCGAGGCGGCCGGAGCGCGATCCGAAGGCCGGTGCCGCCGTCGCCAGGGAGGTGGCCGAGGCGGGTGCCACGCTGTTGCGCAACGCGTCCGGCATGCTGCCCCTGACCGGCCGCGCGGCCCGCGACATCGCCGTCATCGGCCCCACCGGCATGTACCCGTTCGTCAGCGGCGGCGGCAGCGCCCACGTCGTGCCCGACCACGCGCAGGCACCGCTGGACGCCCTCAAGTCCCGCGCGGGGAAGGGCGCCCGCGTCACCTACTCCCTCGGTGAGGACCTCTACGGCAAGCCGCTGCCCGAGTCCGCGCTCACGCCCGGCTTCGACCCGGAGGGCCAGGAGGTCGCCGCGGGCAGGGACTGGTCGTACGAGGGGACGCTCACCGTGCGGGACAGGGACGAGTGGATGTTCGTCGTGCACTACTCCGGGGAGCGGCCCGCGGTGGAGCTGGACGGCGCGGAGCTGTTTCCCCCGCGGCCCGGCGTCGGCGAGTTCTTCACCGGCGGCCTGACGTCGACGGCGCCCGACGGGCTGAGCGTGCGCCGCGCCACGCGGCCCCTCACGCGGGGCGGGCACCGCCTGAGGATCCGGGCGAAGGGCGGCGACCAGGGGCAGACGTTCCGGCTGAGGCGCGTCACGGCAGCCACCCGGGCGGCCGACGTCGCCGAGGCCGTACGGGCGGCGCGCGGCGCGCACGCCGTCGTCCTCTTCGCGTACGAGGACGCCACGGAGGGCCAGGACCGCACGGCGCTCGCCCTGCCGGGGCACCAGGAGGCGCTGATCAGAGCGGTGACGGCGGCCAACCCGCGGACGGCGGTGGTCCTCAACACCTCGTCGGCGACCGCCATGCCGTGGCTGGAGCGGACCGCCGCCGTCCTGCAGATGTACTACCCCGGGCAGGAGGGCGCGGCCGCCACCGCCGCCGTCCTGTTCGGGGACCGCGACCCCGGCGGGCGGCTCACCCAGACGTTCCCCGTGGACGACGACCACCACCCGACGGCCGGTGACCGGCGTCGATACCCGGGCGTGGACGGCGTCGAGGAGTACACGGAGGGCATCCGCGTCGGCTACCGCTGGTACGACGCCGAAGGGGTGCGGCCGCTCTTCCCGTTCGGGCACGGGATGTCGTACACCACCTTCGCCTACTCGGATCTGACGGTCCGTCGGTCGGGACGCGACGGCGTCGAGGCGGAGTTCACCGTACGCAACACCGGGGCCCGTGACGGCGTCACCGTGGCGCAGGTGTACGTCGGCCCGTCACCCGACGTGCGGGCGCCCCGGGCCCCGCGGGTGCTCGGCGGCTACCGGCGGGTCCTGCTGCGTGCGGGGGAGCGGCGGCGCCTGACCGTACGGGTGGCCGGGCGGACCCTCTCCACGTGGGACGTCGAACGGCACGACTGGGTGCTCGGCACGGGACGCAGAACCGTGCAAGTGGGCACCAGCGCACGTGAGTTGATCCTTTCGGGAACCGTCGTCGTCAAGGGAGCCAGATCATGAGGAGAAGCCGGATACGACGCGCCGCGTCGGTCGTCGCCGCCCTGGCGGCGGCCGCCGCGGCCACGCTCGTGCCGCAGCAGGCACAGGCGCAGGAGAGGAGCGGGAGTGGCGCGGCAGCCGACCGGGCGCTCGTGCGCACCGACGCCGGGTGGGTGCGCGGGTCAGCCACGTCGCAGGGGCGGCAGTTCCTCGGGATTCCGTACGCGGAGCAGCCCGTCGGCGCCCTGCGCTGGAAGGAGCCCCGGCCCGCCGAACCCTGGGGCGGCGTGCGCGGGGCCACCGCATTCGGCAACCGCTGCGTACAGACAGCGAGTTGGGACCCGGGTTACGAGAAGCCCAGCCACACCGAGGACTGCCTCGACCTCAATGTGTACACCCCCAAAGACGCGCGCCACCGCCCCGTGATGGTCTGGCTGCACGGCGGCGGGCTCACCGCGGGCGCGGGCGAGGACATCGTGCCCGACACCTTCGCCCGCGAGACCGGCACCGTGGTCGTCACCGTCAACTACCGCCTGGGAGCCATGGGGTTCCTCGCCGCCGAAGGGCTCGACGGCGAGGCGTCCGACCGCGTCTCCGGCAACTACGGACTGCTCGACCAGCAGGCCGCGCTGCGCTGGGTGCGCGCCAACGTCGCCCGTTTCGGCGGTGATCCGGGCCGCGTCACCATCGCGGGCGAGTCCGCGGGCGGCCGCTCCGTCTGCACCCTGCTCGCCTCGCCCACCGCGCGCGGCCTGTACCGCGCGGCCATCGTGGAGAGCGGCGCGTACGGCGACTGCGCGGGCCGCGAGCACCGGCGGGCCGTCGGCGACGGCACGGCGTTCGCGAAGAAGGCGGGCTGCCCCGACCCGGCGACCGCACTCGCCTGCCTGCGGGCCAGGCCCGCCGAGGAGATCCTCGCCGCACAGGCCGGCTTCGACTGGGGCCCGGTCGTCGGCGGCGCCTTCCTGCCGGTCCAGCCCAAACGGGCGTACGAGAACGGGAGCGCGGCCCGTGTCCCGGTCCTGAACGGCGCCAACAGCGACGAGGGACGCCTCTTCGCCTTCTCCCAGTTCGACGGGCGGGGCACCCCGCTGACCGCCGAGCGGTACGGACCCGCGCTCACCGAGGCGTACGGGCCCGAGCTGGGCGGCCGCGTCCTGAAGGAGTACCCGCTCCGTGCCCACGCCTCGCCGACCCTCGCCTACGCGGCGGCGGTCGGGGACCGCATGTTCGCCTGCACCGCCCTGCGGATGAACAAGGCGCTCGCGGGGCGCGGGCCCGTCTACGCCTACGAGTTCGCCGACCGTACCTCGCCGCCGTTCGCCTCGCTGCGCAAGCTCGACACGGACTTCGACTTCGGCGCGACGCACGTCAACGAGGTGCAGTACCTCTTCAAGCACTTCGGTCTCGTCTCACCGCTCAACGCCGAACAGAGGGCCCTTTCACGGCAGATGGTGCGGTACTGGGGTTCGTTCGTCCGCGACGGCGTGCCGCGCGCGCACGGCGCGCCCACCGCGCCCGACCAGCGCACCCGGCCGGGGCGGGTGCTGTCCCTGCGCACCGCGTCGGCCGGCGGGACCGTGATCAGCGCGACCGCGCACGGCGAGCACCGCTGCGATCTCTGGGACGCCGTTCCTTCGGAGTGAACACCTCCCGGTAGGCTGCCCGTCTCGTACGCACAGCATTACGGAGGAACCGGCGTTGCACGTCCAGGAGTGGCTGGAGCACGTACCAGCCGTCAGCATCTACGCGCTGGTGGCCCTCGTCATCGGCCTGGAGAGCCTGGGCATTCCGCTGCCCGGCGAGATCGTCCTGATCTCCGCGGCGCTCCTGTCGTCCCAGCACGGCGACATCGACCCCGTCGTGCTCGGTGCGTGCGCGAGCGCGGGCGCCATCATCGGTGACTCGATCGGGTACGCCATCGGGCGCAAGGGCGGACGGCCGCTCCTTGCCTGGCTGGAGCGGAAGTTCCCCAAGCACTTCAATGCGGCGAACGTGGCGAGCGCCGAGCGGTCCTTCCAGAAGTGGGGCATGTGGGCGGTCTTCTTCGGCCGCTTCGTCGCCCTGCTGCGGATCTTCGCGGGACCGCTCGCGGGCGTACTGCGCATGCCGTACTGGAAGTTCCTGATCGCCAACGTCCTCGGCGGCATCGTCTGGGCGGGCGGCACCACCGCCGTCATCTACTACATCGGCGTGGTCGCCGAGGACTGGCTCAAGCGCTTCTCGTACCTGGGGCTCGCCGCCGCCGTGCTGATCGGGCTCGCCTCGATGCTGCTGGTCAAGCGCCGGGCGAAGAAGGCGGCGGCCGAGGCGGAGCGTGCCGGTACCGCAGGTACCGGCACCGGTGCCGAGGCCACGGTGGCCGAGCGGCAGTCCGTCCCGGCCACCGACTGAGCCACCCGGCCCGCTTCACCCGGTCGGGGTCACCCGGTGGCGTGCGCGTCGCGGTGGGCCTTGGCCAGCTCGACGTACATCGTGCCGTTCAGGGAGATGCCCTCGCGCTCCTCGTCCGTGAGCTGCCTGCGTACCTTCGCGGGCACGCCCGCGACGAGCGAGCCCGGGGGCACCTCCATGCCCTGGGGCACGAGCGCCTGCGCCGCGACCAGGGAACCGGCCCCGATCACCGCGCCGTTGAGGACGGTGGCGCCCATGCCGATCAGGCAGTCGTCCTCGACGGTGCAGCCGTGCAGGACGGCGTTGTGACCGACCGAGACGCGCTCGCCGACCGTGATGGGGAAGCCCGGGTCGACGTGCAGGGTGCAGTTGTCCTGGATGTTGCTCTCGGCGCCGATGACGATGGGCCCGCAGTCGGCGCGCAGCACCGCGCCGTACCAGGTGCTCGCGCCCGCGTGCAGCGTCACCTCGCCTAGCACGACGGACGTGGGCGCGGTGAAGGCGTCCTGGTCGATCTTCGGGTCCTTGCCGCCGATGCCGGTGATGAGTGCCTCGTGGCCCATCGACTCGCTCCCTGCTTCCGTGCGTCTGTGTGACGTCGCGCCTGACGGCACCGTACGGGACGCCGGGGCGCGGGCCGCCGCGTGGGGTGAAGATCACAGGGCGGGGGCCTGCGCGGCTCCGGGCCACTGAGTAACGTGAGCGCGTGCCGAAGAACAGGAACACGTTCTCATCCCTTGCCGCCGCGCGGCGCCGCATCGCGCAGCGCGCCGTCCACGCGGGCTGGTCCTGGGTGCAGCGCACGGGCGCGGTGACGTCGGCGCACCCCGGGCGGCTGCGGTTCGGGGCGATCGGCGAGGGCACCAAGCTCGCGTTCCCGCAGGGCACGGTCTTCGGGGAGCCCTGGATCAGGCTCGGCGACCACTGCATCGTCGGGGAGCACGTCACGCTCACCGCCGGGATGATGCCGGACCTCGACCTCGGACCCGACCCGATCCTGCGCATCGGCAACGGCGTCGTGCTCGGACGGGGCAGCCACGTCATCGCCGACACCACGGTCTCCATCGGCGACGACTGCTACTTCGGGCCCTATGTGTACGTGACGTCCACCAACCACTCGTACGACGATCCGCACACGCCGATCGGGAAGCAGTGGCCGAGGATGGAGCCGGTGGAGATCGGTTCCGGCTGCTGGATCGGCACAGGGGCGGTGATTCTGCCCGGGGCGCGGATCGGACGCAACGTCGTCGTCGCGGCGGGCGCGGTCGTCCGTGGCGCGGTGCCCGACCACGCGGTCGTGGCGGGCGCCCCGGCCAAGGTGGTGCGGACGTGGGACGCCGAGCGCGGGTGGGAGCCGCCGTTGCGCACGCCCGCGCCCGTGCCGATACCCGACGGGGTCACGCCGGAACAGTTGGTGGCGCTGGGGGAGTCGGAGAAGGCGTAGGCCCTTCTCCGTCGGCGTGGTGCGAGCGTCCTCTCTCCGTCGGGGTGGTGCGAGGGTCCTCGCAGTACAGTGTGTTGAACCACCGGGAACCATCAGGTGCACCACGCCGTAGTTCAGTGACCTGACGTTCAGTGCCCTGAACCCCGTCACCCAGGAAATTGGACGGAATGTGTCGGACCTCGACCAGCTGACCCAGTCGCTCGCGCGCAACCTCAAGCGCTGGCGCGGCGAGAGGGGCTTCACCCTCGACACCCTCGCGGCCCGCGCGGGCGTCAGCCGCGGCATGATCATCCAGATCGAGCAGGCCAGGACCAACCCCAGCGTCGGCATCACGGTCAAGCTCGCCGACGCGCTCGGCGTCAGCATCACCACGCTCCTCGACTACGAACAGGGCTCGCACGTCCGGCTGGTGCCGCCGGAGCAGGCGGTGCGCATGTGGTCCACGGACGCGGGGAGCAGCACCACGCTCCTGGTCGGCACCGACGCGCGGGGCCCCTTCGAGCTGTGGTCCTGGCGGCTGATGCCGGGCGAGGGCACGGACTCCGACGCCCATCCGCCGGGCACCGTCGAGCTGTTGCACGTTTCGGCGGGCGAACTGACGCTGCTCGTCGACGGCGCCGAGCACCAGGTCCCCGCGGGCAGCGCCGCCACGTTCGAGGCCGACGTGCCGCACGGCTACCACAACAAGGGCGCGGAGCCGGTCACGATGACGATGTCGGTCTCGGTGCCGCCCGCCCACGCCGCCTCCTACTGACGGCTGTTACCGTGCCGCCATGCGCGCTCCCCTCGGTGACTTCGACGTCGTCCACCCCGCTCCCGAAGCCCTCGACCTGCTCGTCGCACCCGTCGCCGACGCCGTACGAACCCTGGCCGGTGCCGTGGGGGCCGAGGAGCTGGTGCACGTCGACACCGACCCGCGGTGGGCCGACACCGCCACCTTCCTCGAGCACTACGGGCCCGAGCTGCTCGGTCGGTCCGCCAACTGCGTCGTCGTCGCGGGCAAGCGCGGCGGCGAGACCACGCTCGCCGCGTGCGTCGTGCTGTCCGGGACGCGGGTGGACGTGAACGGCGCGGTCCGCCGCCAACTCGGCGCCCGCAAGGCGTCGTTCGCCCCGATGGAGACGGCCACGGGCGAGACCGGCATGGAGTACGGCGGCATCACGCCGATCGGGCTGCCCGCCGCGTGGCCGGTGCTCGTCGACCCGGCCGTCGCCGATCTGTCGTACGTCCTGGTGGGCAGCGGCAGCCGACGCGGCAAGCTGATCGTGCCCGGCAAGGTGCTCGCCGGGCTGCCGAACGCGGTCGTCGTCGAAGGGCTCGGCGTCGTCTGACGCGACGCGCCGCTCAGGCGTCAAGGCCGCCGCGCGCGACGAGCTGACGCGCGATCACATTGCGCTGGATCTCGTTGGTGCCCTCGCCGACGATCATCAACGGAGCGTCGCGGAAGTAGCGTTCGACGTCGAACTCCGTGGAGTAGCCGTGCCCGCCGTGGATGCGCACCGCGTCCAGGGTGATCCGCATGGCCGTCTCGGACGCGAAGAGCTTGGCCATGCCCGCCTCCATGTCCACGCGCCGCCCCGCGTCGGCCTCGCGGGCCGCGTGCAGGGTGAGCTGGCGGGCCGCGGAGAGCGAAGTCGCCATGTCGGCGAGGTAGTTGCCGATGGACTGGTGCTGCCAGATCGGCACGCCGAAGGACTCGCGCTCCTGGGCGTAGCGCAGCGCGTCCTCGAACGCGGCGCGGCCCACCCCGAGCGCGCGGGCGGCGACCTGGAGGCGGCCCGTCTCAAGACCCTTCATCATCTGCCCGAAGCCCCGGCCCTCGATGCCGCCGAGGAGCGCGTCGGCGGGCACGCGCAGGCCGTCGAAGGACAGCTCGCAGCTCTCCACTCCCTTGTAGCCGAGCTTCGGCAGGTCGCGCGAGACGGTGAGGCCGGGGCCGTGCTCGGCGAGCAGCACGGAGATGCCGCGGTGGCGGGGCTCGGCGGCCGGATCGGTCTTGCAGAGCAGCGCGATCAGTTGTGAGCGGCGGGAGTTGGTGATCCACGTCTTCGCTCCGTCGACGACGTACGCGTCCCCGTCGCGGCGGGCCACCGTGCGCAGCGCCTGGAGGTCGGAGCCGCCCTCCGGCTCGGTCAGCGCCATGGTCGCGCGCACCTCGCCGGTGGCCATGCGGGGCAGCCAGTGGCTCCGCTGGGCCGCGGTGCCGTAGTGCACGAGGAGCTTCGCGACGACCGTGTGGCCGCCCATCGCGCCCGCCAGGCTCATCCAGCCGCGCGCCAGTTCCTCGGTGACCAGGACGTAGCAGGAGGTGGAGACGGGGGTGCCGCCGAACTCCTCGGGGACGGCGAGTCCGAAGACGCCGAGCTCCTTCATGCCCTCGATGAGGGCATCGGGGTAGGTGTCGGAGTGCTCCAACTCCCGCACGACCGGCTTGACTTGCTCGTCGACGAAGTCCCGTACGGTCGTCACGACCAGCCGCTCCTCGGCGGGCAGGGTGTCCAGGGCGCTCACCGGCAGACTCCTTCCGCGCGCAGCCGTGCGATCTCGTCCGGGTCTCGGCCCAGCTCGCGCAGGATCGCCTCGGTGTGCTCGCCCGCCGCGGGCACCGGGTCCATGCGCGGTGTCACTCCGCCTAGGGCGGCGGGCGGCAGCAGTGCCTGCACCGGTGCGTCCGTGCCCGGCACCTGGATGTCCTGCCAGCGTCCGCGCTCGGTCAGGACGGGGTGGTCGAGGAACTCGTGGACCGAATTGACGCCCGCGTTGGCGATGTTGGCGCGGTCGAGCAGCGTCATCATCTCGTCGCTGCCGAGTCCTGCGCAGCGTGCGGAGATGATCGCGTCGAGCTCGTCGCGGTGCGCCACGCGATCGGCCCCCGTGGCGAACCGCGGATCGTCCGCCAGCTCGGGCCTGCCGAGGAACTCCGCGCACAGGGAAGCCCATTCGCGTTCGTTCTGCACGGAGAGCAGGACGTCCTTGCCGTCCGCCGCGGTGAACGGGCCGTACGGGGCGACCGTCGCGTGCCGGGCTCCCACGCGCGGTGGCTGGGTGCCGCCGTAGCGCGTGTAGTAGGCGGGCTGGCTCACCCATTCGGCGAGCGCGTCGAAGAGCGAGACCTCGACGGTCGTCGCGCGCCCGGTCGTCGCCCGGGTGAACAGGGCCGACAGGATGCCGCTGTACGCGTACATCCCGCCCGCGATGTCGGCCACCGAGATCCCCGCCCGCACCGCCTCCTCGGGGGTCCCGGTGAGCTGGAGGAGCCCCGTCTGGCACTGCACGAGCAGGTCGTACGCCTTGCGGTCGGCCCACGGCCCGTCCGTGCCGTAGCCGCTGACGGTGCAGGGGATCAGGGACGGATGGCGGGCCCGCAGCGCCTCCTGGCCCAGGCCGAGCCGGTCGGCGGCGCCGGGCGCGAGGTTCTGCACGAAGACGTCCGCGCCCGTCAGGAGTTCCTCGAGGATCTCCCTGCCGCGCTCCGACTTGAGGTCGAGGGTGAGCGACTCCTTGGAGCGGTTCAGCCAGACGAAGTAACTGGCCTGGCCGTGCACCGTGGTGTCGTACCGCCGCGCGAAGTCGCCCCCGGGACGCTCCACCTTGATGACGCGGGCGCCGAGGTCGGCGAGCTGCCGGGTGGCGAAGGGGGCGGCGACGGCCTGCTCCAGGCTGACGACGGTGATGCCTGCGAGGGGGAGCGGGTGGGGCACGGGGTGTCTCCCTCGGGTGGGTGCGTGAGCAGTCGTCGGGGGTGGAGCAGGGCGCCCCGGGCCGAGTTTGTCCGGTCAAATCGAGGAGCGTCAATGCCCCCCCTGCTCACCGGCCCTTCGGCGTCCGGGCTTGACGGGCTCCGCGCGGGGACAGAGGCTTGAGCCGGTTTCGTACGGCACAAGAGGTGACGATGGAGCACACACCGTCCGGGCGCCCCACGGGGCTCGCGTCGTACGTGACCGAGTGGCACCCGGCACCGGTCACCGCCACGGACCCGCTGTCCGCCGCGCCCGCCGCCGCCCTCGGCGCGCTCCTCGACCGGCAGGACACGGCCCCCGGTCCCGGTGAACCGCTGCCGCCCCTGTGGCACTGGCCGTACTTCCTCGACTGGCCCGAGCAGCGGCGGCTCGGCGCGGACGGGCACCCGGCCGAAGGGCCCTTCCTGCCGCCCGTCCCCGACCGGCGGCGGATGATCGCGGGCGGCAGGGCCGAGTTCACCGCGCCGCTCCTTCTCGGTGCCGCGGCCCACCGCGCGAGCCGCGTCGTCGGCGCCGAGGTCAAGCACGGCCGCACCGGCGAGATGCTGTTCGTGACCGTCCGGCACGAGATCAGCCAGGAGGGCACGGTCCGCGTCGTCGAGGAGCAGGACGTCGTCTACCGTAGCGGCGACGACGCGCGCCGCCGCACCCGCTCCGCGCTCGACACGGCGGACGCCCCGCCCGTGCGGGCACCCTGGAAACTGCTCCTGCGGCCCACCCCTTCGCTGCTCTTCCGGTTCAGCGCCCTGACCGCCAACGCGCACCGCATCCACTACGACACTCCGTACTGCAAGGACGTCGAGGGCTACCCCGGGCTCGTGGTGCACGGCCCGCTGCTCGTCCTGCTCATGCTCGAACTGGTCCGTGAGAACGCTCAGGGGCGGACGGTGCGGGCGCTGTCGTACCGCCTGCGCGCGCCGCTGTTCGCGGGGGAGCAG
This sequence comes from Streptomyces formicae, assembly GCF_002556545.1. Classification (NCBI taxonomy): domain Bacteria; kingdom Bacillati; phylum Actinomycetota; class Actinomycetes; order Kitasatosporales; family Streptomycetaceae; genus Streptomyces; species Streptomyces formicae. The sequence goes on along the minus strand of NZ_CP022685.1, from coordinate 1,257,108 downwards.
TTGGTGGCGGCGGGTGAGGAAGGGACGGGTGAGGAGGGGGCGGGTGGCGCGGAGTTGTGGGTCGCGAGCCGCCGCGAGGAGCGGCACGCGAGCGCGCGGGTGACGTTCGCCTGAGACGGGGCAGGACGCCCGACGCCACAGGGGAGCCGAAGGGGATCCGCGGGGGAGGTCCGTAGGGGACCCGACGTGCCCCGGACGTACGGGCGACGTGCGCCCGAAGCGCGCAGTTCAGCCGGTGCGGCCACCGTGCTGGGAGTGCTGCGCCGCCGCGGCGCCGGACCTCGCGTCCGCACCCGGAGACTCCCCACGAACCGAGAACGGAACTGTCATGTCCTCGACATCGCTCGTTTCGACGGCCACCAGCTCGTACGTCACCTCCATCGCGGACACCACCGAACAGATCCGGGCGGCCCAACGGCTGCGCCACCGGGTCTTCGGCGAGGAGATGGGCGCGACCTTCGACACGCCCCTGCCCGGTCACGAGATCGACGCCTGGGACGACCTCGCCGACCACCTGATCGTCACCGACACCTCGACCGGCGAGGTCGTCGGCACCTACCGGCTCTTTCCCCCGGGCCGCTCCGAACGCTCCTACTCCGAGGGCGAGTTCGACATGCGGGCACTGAGCGCCCTGCGGTCCTCCACCGTCGAGGCGGGCCGGTCCTGCGTCCACCCCGACCACCGCTCGGGCGCCGTCATCAACCTCATGTGGTCGGCGCTCGCCCGCTACGTGCTGCTCTCCGGCTACCGCCACCTGGCGGGCTGCGCCTCCGTGCCGCTCGCGGACGGCGGCCGCTCGGCCTCCGCGGCCTGGCTCATCGGCACCTCCAAGCATGCGTCGCCGCCGGAGCTCAGGGTCCACCCGCACCGGCCCTGGACCCCGGCCGCCGCAGCCCCTGACCGCCCCTCCTACGCCGATCTGCCGCCGCTCCTGCGCGGTTACCTCCGACTCGGCGCGTGGATGTGCGGCGCCCCCGCCCACGACCCGGACTTCGACGTCGCGGACTTCTTCGTCCTGCTCGACATGGAACGGCTCAGCGACCGCCACCGCCGCTTCTTCCTCGGGGAGACGGCCCGGTGAACCCGTGGACGGTCGAGCCGGGCTGTCCGTCGAGCTGTGCCGCGCCGCCGGAGCATCGCGTGCCGAGGCCCGAACTGCTGCGCAGGTACGCCGCGTTGACGTACGCCCTGACCCGGGCTGCGGCGCGCGGCGACGGGCTCGCCGAGCCGCGCGTGCTGCGCTCCGAGGCGCGTGCCGTACTCGACGCGCTCGGGGTGCGCCTTGCCGCGGGCCGGGATCCGCTGAGCGCTCCGCGCGGCGCGGGCAGGGGGCCCGGCACGCTGATCGTGGCGAACCACATCTCCTGGCTCGATGTCGTCGCGCTGCTCGCCGTGGAACCGGCGACCGTGCTCGCCAAGCGCGAGGTGGGCCGGTGGCCGCTCATCGGCACCCTGGCCCGGCGCGTCGGCACGCGGTTCATCGACCGTGACGCAAGGCCGCGCGAACTCCCGTACACCGTGGCCGCGTTGGCGGAACTGCTGCGCGACGGCACCTCCGTCCTCGTCTTCCCGCAGGCGACGACGTGGTGCACGGCGGCGGGCGGCCGGTTCCGGCGCGCGGCGTTCCAGGCGGCGGCCGACGCGGGCGCGCCGGTGCGTCCGGTGACTGTCGAGTACCGGCAGGGCGGCCTGCCCAGTACGGCGGCGGCCTTCCTCGGCGACGAGGACTTCACCGCGTCGCTGCGCCGGGTGGCGGGGGCCCGCGATCTGACGGTGCGGATCACGGCGCACGCCCTGCTCGGCGGCACCGACCGGCGGGCCCTCGCCGCCGCGGCCCAACGGGCCACCAGGTCAGCGGCGGTTCCTGGCCCTCGGCCTGTCGCGGCGCACCGGGCGGGCGGCGCACCGGACGGGAGGGGACACGCGCGTGGCGCAGACCGTGCTGCCGAGCGGCGCGTCGGCCAACCGCCGCCATACGAAGGCCAGTTGACGGGCGAGGCGGACGGTGGGCTTGTGGGCGAAGACGAGGTACGTCATGGGGTCACCTCCGGGAAGGAGAGCGGGGCAGTGGTCAGTAGGTGATGCCGCACGCCCGTCCCGCCCCCGCGCGGTGGCCGCGCGGCGCGAGCAGAGGGGCGAGGCGTACGCACGCGTCGTGAACCGGGCCCGGCGGGTACGAGAGCCGCGGCGGCCTCCCCGAAGGCGGGGCGGCGGCACCGGTCGCGGCGCGGGGGCCAGGGGCGTCAGCGCGTACCGCGAGGAGACGGGGGGAGCGCGGGTCGTCGCAGACCCGCGCGCGAGCGCGCGGTGCGGCCCGGACCGGGAACCGGGATCGGACTCGTTGTCGGAAACGACATCGGACTCGGACTGTGGTCCATGATGTCCCGCCTCCCTTCTTCCTCGTCTCTGGTCCTGCTCCGTCCGCGCGCCGGTTCGGCTCGGCGCCGAACGTGGCGGAAGTGCCCCCAAGGTAGGCAGGGGGACGGCCGATGGGCCAGGGGCCAAGGTCCCGAACATCCGCGCTCGCGCGGCGAGTGGCCTCCTCGGGCGTACGGCGTTCAGTCGCCACGGGCGCCGCCCTGCTCGCCGAGGCCGACGAGGGTCTCTCCGTTGTCCAGGCGCGCGCCGACCCGCAGGCGGGCGTCCCGCGGCGCGCGCACCGCGAGGGTTCGTCCGGCGCGCTTCTCCTGGACCTGGCCGGACAGGGTGACGTCGGTGACGGCCCGGCTGCCCGCCGCCAGCGCGTACCAGTGCCCCGCCCCCGACTTCCAGTGGGCCGCGGCGACCACGTGCTGTCCGAAGCGACCGCAGGCGGCGGTGGACCCCTCGTGTGCCACCACCCGGGCGGGCGCGGACGCCGGTCCGCCGGGGGTGCGGAGCTGGACCTGCACGGAACCGGGGCCGCGCCAGGTGGAGGCCCGCGCACAGGTCCACACCGCGCGGCCGCCGTTCTCCGGCAGCTCCTGCTGGGCGAAGTCCCACGCGTTCACCGCGCGCACCCCGGTGCCGCGCAGCCCGTCGAGGGCGCAGGCCGAGTGGGCCCAGGCGAGCAGCGCGGTGGAGCTCGTGGCCTCGCGGGGCTGGCGCGCCGGTGGGGTGCCGCCGCCGGGCAGCGGGGTGTGCGTGAGGTGGACGGGTGAGAGGTCGCCGAGGTCGGCCAGCAGGAAGCTGTGCTTCTCGACGATGCGCGAGGACGACCTCAGCTGCAGGACCGGCCTGTTGTCGCAGCTCTTCACGTCCGCGCTGTCGACCGGCGCGGTGACCCCGTCGGGGCGGACGCGCAGGGTCTTGGCGGGTGTGTCGGGGCGCAGCAGGTCACGGGTCTCGGCCTCGTCGATCCACGGCGCGGTGAGATAACGGACCGTGCCGCCGCTCCGGGCGACGGCGACGGCGGCCGCCGTCGTCACATCGGCGTCGTCCGCACGGGCCACGTCCCAGGTCGGGGCGGATCCGGAGGTGTCGGGAGCGGAAGCGGCGTCCGATGACGGCTCCGTGTAGCGGGCGATGCGGTCCCCGTCGCCGAACAGGACCACCGTGCGGTCGTCGACGTCTCCCGCGTACAGCAGTCGCGGCGAGCTCGACGGCGGTTGCGTCGGCGTCGTGGACGTGGCCGACGTGCGGGTCTCCGGCGAAGGATCGGCCCAACTGCCGAGGGCGCGGGCCAGCAGGTCGTGGTCGTCGGTCCTGTCGCCGCGCGCGGGCCACGCGGTGAAGTCGACGCGGGCGGTGTCGGCCCACTCGTCGCGGGGCGCCCGTACGAGCCTGTCGGGGTCGAGGGCTCCGGTGGCGAGCGTGCGCGACGTGCGCGCGGTCGGCGTCGACGAGGGGCCGGAGGCCCGGGGGCCGACGACGGCCACGGTGGCGAGCGTGATCGCGGCGGCACCGGCGGCGGTGCACGCGAGGATCCTGCGCCGTCTGCGCCGCAGCAGATCGGTCGGCCGGGTCTGCACCGAGCAGGCGTCGAACTCCCTGGACCGCAGCAGTGCTTCGGCGAACGCGCCCGCGGACGACTGGAGCTGCCGGGCGCCGCGGAGCGCGACCGCGGGCCGCTCGACCCCCGCGGCGGTGAGGAGCCGCGTGACGCTCTCCTCGGGGAGGTGGTCGACCCGGCACAGGACGAACGCGGCGCGGGCCGGGGCGGGAGACCCCGACAGGGCCTGTGCCAGGGCCAGTTCGTCGGCTCCGCCGGACCGGGGGAACAGCTGGAGTCCCCAGACCAAGGGCAGCGCGGGCAGCAGGGTGCGCGGCGGCGGCAGGACGCGGGGCCAGCCTTTGGGCCGCCGGTCGTACCGGAGGGCCGAACGCAGCACCTGGGCGCGGGCCCAGTCGCGCTCGGAGTGGTCCGTGCGGTCGCCGCGACGCTGACCCGGCACGTGCGTGCCCCGGCGCGGCGGCCGTATCCCGGGCAGCGCCCGCTGCACCGCCGTGTGCGCGGCAAGGACCCTGCGGTGCCGCGAGAGCGAGGGCGGCAGGGTGAGGTAGGCGAGACGGACCAGATCGGTGTAGTGCTCGAGCAGAGCGGTCTCGGCTCGGTCGAGTGCTATGCGGCCGGTCTGGGCCGCTTCGTTTCCGGAGCGGGTGGGCATGGGGCGATGGCCTTCCGGGGTGGGCGACGCCGTGTCACTGTCACTGCACTTGGTCGGTCAAACGAGTGAATCGTGGGATGGTCACAGCCATCCGTGCGTGTGGCGCCCACGCGTCGGTGGGCAAGGGGTTCACGCCCGTCGAGCCGTCCGTCTCGCTGAGCGGAACGGCCGTGAGAGGGAGACGGTGTTCGAGGGACCGGTTGCGTGGTACCGGCCCCGGAAAGGTCGCGCGGCCCCGGAAAGGCCGCGCGGGACGTGGACGGCGGCGCGGGACGAGGCGGCGCAGGGCGACGACGGCTGGAGGCACCACCGATGAGCGACGACGGCGGCGAGGCGGGCGGCGACCCGAACGGCGGGGGAAGCGGCGACAGGAGCGGCGAGGGCGGGAGCGCCCCGCGCCCCCGCTGCCTGGTGACGGGCGCGACCGGCTACATCGGCGGCCGCCTGGTGCCCGAGCTGCTCGACGCGGGACACCAGGTGCGCTGCCTCGCGCGCTCTCCCGAAAAGCTGCGGGACCAGCCCTGGTCCGACCGGGTGGAGACGGTGCGGGGCGACGTCACCGACGCGGAGTCCGTCGGCGCGGCCCTGCGGGACATCGACGTGGCCTACTACCTCGTCCACGCGCTCGGCACCGGACGCGGCTTCGAGCGGACGGACCGCGAGGCCGCCAGGATCTTCGCGGAGCAGGCCCGCGCCGCGGGCGTGCGGCGCATCGTCTATCTGGGCGGTCTGACTCCGGACGGTGTCCCGGCCCGCGACCTCTCGCCGCACCTGCGCTCGCGCGCCGAGGTCGGCGAGATCTTCCTGGACTCCCCGGTGCCCGCCACCGTGCTGCGGGCCGCCGTCATCATCGGCTCCGGCTCCGCGTCGTTCGAGATCCTGCGCTACCTCACCGAGCGGCTGCCCGTGATGGTCACCCCGAGCTGGGTGCGGACCCGGATCCAGCCCATCGCCGTACGGGACGTCCTGCGCTATCTGGTGGGCAGTGCGCGGATGCCCGACGACGTGAACCGCGCGTTCGACATCGGCGGGCCCGACGTCCTCACCTACCGCGACATGATGCGCCGGTACGCCGCGGTGGCGGGTCTTCCGCGCCGTCTGATCGTGCCGGTCCCGATCCTGACCCCCGGCCTCTCCAGCCACTGGATCGGTCTGATCACCCCCGTGCCCCGGTCCATCGCCAGGCCGCTGGCGCAGTCGCTGAGCCACGAGGTGGTCTGCGGGGAGCACGACATCGCCCGCCACGTGCCCGATCCGCCGGGCACGCCGATCGGCTTCGACGAGGCGGTGTCGCTCGCGCTGCGGCGCATCCAGGAGGCCGATGTCGCCACGCGCTGGTCATCGGCGTCGTTGCCCGGCGCCCCCAGCGATCCGCTGCCCACCGACCCGGACTGGGCGGGCGGCAGCCTCTACACCGACTGCCGCGAGCAGCGCGTCGACGCCTCGCCCGAGCACCTGTGGCGGGTGGTCGAGAGCATCGGCGGCGAACACGGCTGGTACTCCTTCCCGTTGGCCTGGGCCGTGCGCGGCTGGCTCGACCGCCTGGTGGGCGGCGTCGGACTGCGCCGCGGCCGCCGGGACGCCGAACGGCTGCGCGTGGGCGACTCGTTGGACTTCTGGCGGGTGGAGGCGATCGAGCAGGGGCGGCTCCTGCGGCTGCGCGCGGAGATGCGCCTGCCGGGCCTCGCGTGGCTCGAACTCCGGGTGGAGGAGGACGAGGAGGGCGGGGCCCGGTACCGGCAGCGCGCGCTGTTCCATCCGCACGGCCTGCTCGGGCAGGCCTACTGGTGGGGCGTATCGCCCTTCCACGCCGTCGTGTTCGGCGGGATGGCCCGCAACATCGGCCGTGCGGCCGAGGCGGCGGGCCAGGGTTCCGGCAGCCGCGGGAAGCGCTAGGCGGTCGGCCGGAAGAGCCGCGAGGCGTTGTCCCCGAACGTCCAGCCCTTCGACCCGTCCCAGTTGATGGACCAGGTCATCAGGCCCTTGAGGGCGCCGCCGTAGGTGTTCCACGCCTGGGAGACCAGGCTCGGCGCCATGTAGCCGCCGCCCGCGCCCGGTTGGGCGGGCAGGCCCGGCACCTGCTTGTCGTAGGGCACCTTGATCGTGGTGCCCTGGATGACCAGGCCCTTGTTGAGGCAGTCGGTCTGCTTGGTGAAGCCCTGGACGGTGCCCGCGGAGTAGGAGTCGCCGGAGCAGCCGTACATGCTGCCGTTGTAGTACTGCATGTTGAGCCACCACAGGCGGCCGTTGTCCGCGTACTTCTTGATGATGGGCAGGTACGCGCCCCAGATCGAGCCGTACACGACGCTGCCGCCGGTGACGTACGCCGTCTCGGGAGCCATCGTCAGGCCGAAGTTCGAGGGCATCTTCGCGAGCACGCCGTCGATGATGCGCATGAGGTTGGACTGGGAGGCCGACGGCTGGTTGATGTTGCCGCTGCCCACGAGGCCGGTCTCGATGTCGATGTCGATGCCGTCGAAGTTGTACTTCTTCAGGATCGGCACGATCGTCTCGACGAACCGGTCGGCGACGGCGGGGGAGTTGAGGTCGATGCCGGCCGCCGCGCCGCCGATGGACATCAGGATGGTGGCGCCGTCCGCCTTGGCCTGACACATCTCGGCGGGCGTCGCGACCTTCACCGTCGCGTCCATGCCGTCCTCCCACAGGACGGTCCCGTCGGAGCGGATGACGGGGAAGGCGGCGTTGATGACGTTGTAGCCGTGCTGCTTGATGCGGCTGTCGGTGATGGGGGTCCAGCCGAACGGCGGGTGCACGCCGTTCGACGCGCCGTCCCAGTTCTCCCAGTACCCCTGGAGCACCTTGCCCGCGGGCTTCGACTTCACCTCGCAGGTGTCGGCCCGGGGGGCCTCGGGTGCCGCGGCGGCGGCCGGGAGTTGTGCGGCACAGGCCAGTGCCAGGGCGGATCCCAGCAGGCGTAACGTCCGACCGATCACGCTGTGCTCCTCGGGTGCGGAGAGGGGGGAGACCTGGAGACGTGCGTGGTGCGATGCGTCACGGTAGGCAGGTACAGACCAAGCGTCAATAGGTCTGTACCAAAGCGGGAGGGCCGGGTTCCGGGGCGCGGTCCTGGACCCTGGCGTTCTCCTCGCCTCAGTCGCCGACCGGCAGGCCGCGGGACTCCTTGACGCGCTTCATGATGATCTGCGAGTTGACCTCCGTGACCCCGGGCAGCGCGGTGAGCCGCTCGATCCAGAGGCGTTCGTACGCGGTGAGGTCGGCGACCGCGATGCGGATCAGGCAGCCGGGGCTGCCGAACAGGCGGTACGCCTCGATGACGTCCGGCACGTCCTGCAGCGCCTCCTCGAACGCCTCGACCGTCTCGCGGTCCCTGCGCACCTCGACGGAGACCAGGACCTCGAAGCCGCGGCCGACCGCCTCCGGGTCGATGACGGCGCGGTATCCCCGGATCACGCCGTCCTGCTCCAGCTGTCGCACTCGTCGCATACAGGGCGAAGCGCTCAGGCCCACCCGCTGGGCGAGCTCCTGGTTGGTCAGGCGGCCGTCGTTCTGAAGCTCGCGCAAGATACTGCGATCGATGTCGTCCACGGCGCAATTATCCACCTCGGGTGTTGCGCGAGCGACCGATGTTGGCAAACACATTGCGCAGTGTTCGAACTATCCTTGCGCGGGGTCCGACCGTCACCACGGGGGCCGGTGGTTCTGGGGATTCACGCACTCATGGGAGGTACGCAGAGGTGGAAGCCGTGGCAGCAGGGGACGCGCAGGCACGCAGGATCGTCGTCATCAGCACGGGCGGGACGATAGCCAGCCGGTGGCAGGGCACCGGCTTCGCCGCCGACGCCCCGGGCCGTGAGGTGCTCGCCACGGCGTCGATACCCGGCGGCATCACCTCCGAGGTCATCGACCTCTTCAACGTGAACAGCCCGCGCCTCACCTCCGCACAGCAGCTCACCCTGCTGCACACGGTGCACGAGGTGCTCGCCGACCCCGGCGTCGACGGCATCGTCGTCACCCACGGCACGGACACGCTGGAAGAGTCCGCCTTCCTGCTCGACCTGCACCACCACGACCCCCGCCCGGTGGTCTTCACCGGGGCCCAGAAGCCGCTCGGCGCCGAGGGCGGCGACGGTCCGGGCAACCTGTACGACGCGCTGCTCACCGCCGCCACCGTGCGCGGCCTCGGCGTCCTGGTTGTCTTCGACGGCAAGGTGCACGCCGCACGCGGCACCGTGAAGACGCAGACCGTGGCCGCCGACGCCTTCGCCGACCCCTCGGGGACGCGCGTCGCCAACGTCGGCTTCGGCAAGGTCTCCGTACTGCACCGCCCGGAGCGCCCCGAGCCGCTGCCGCTGCCCGCCGTGGTCAACAGCGGATCGCTGCCGCGCATCGACATGGTCATGCACCACGTCGACGCCGACCCGCTGTTCCTGGAGGCCGCCGTCGAGGCCGGAGCCCAGGGCATCGTCCTGGTCGCCACGGGCGCGGGCAACGCGACGCCCGAGTTCGTCGCGGCGGTCGCCGCCGCCATCGACCGGGGCGTACTGATCGCCCTCACCACGCGCGTCGCCGCGGGCCCCGTCACCGAGATCTACACGCACGGCGGGGCGGTCGACCTCTCGGCCGCCGGAGCGATCCTCACCGGAACCCTGCGCGCGGGCCAGGCCCGCTCGGCGCTCCTCGCGGTCCTGCTCGGCGAGAGCGGACAGGAGGCGCGCACCAAGGAGCTGCGCCGCGTCCTCGGCACGGACGCGGCCGCCGTAGCCGCCGAGGGGCGGGCGGCCTAGGGCTTGCCCTGGGATCGCCGCGCACAAACGTTTCCTCGGCTATGTGCGGCGATCCTGGATCGTCTGCGCCGGAGGAAAGCCGGTGGGCCGGGCCCTCGTTCGGCGGGCCCGGCCCAATTCGTCAGTGCGGAGAACAGGGTCATCAGCAGATGTCGCGGTACGGGACTTCCGGGATGTACTTGCGCCAAGTGGTTCGGGACGGTCCGCCGTTGGTGCGGGCGCAGATCGATGTGATGATGTGCTTGGGGTCCACCGCGTAGGACCGTGGCGCGCTGTGTTCGCCGGCGGAGTGGAGCGTGCGACCGTCCGCGGAGAAAGCCAGCGCGATCACGCTGTCGCCCGGTGTCGGTAGCGAGGCGCCCAACGGTCGGCGGGATGCGATGTCCCACAGTCGTACGGTGCCGTGGTCGCCTGCGACGGCCAGGGTGCTGCCGTCGGGCGAGTAGGCCAGTGCCGTCACCGCCTCGGTGTTGGCGGCTCCTGGCCGGGCGGCGTCGTACGTTCCGTCGAAGGTGCCGAGGCGCTGCTCGATGTCGCCGTCCCAGAGTGCGATCCGGCCGGTGTCCTTGCCCACCGCCAGCTGCTTTCCGTCCGGGCTGAACGCCATCGCACCGATTTCGGGGAGGACGAGGTCGTTGATGGTGGCCCGGCCGGATGGGAGAGCCACGGTCTGGCCCGAGGCGGACGCGAGGAGGTGCCCGTCGGGTCGTACGGCGAGTGGAGTTCGGCCCGAGAGGGACCCCAGCGTGTTCTTGTCCCACATGCCCTGCGGGGCTCCCGAGTCGTCGGAGCGGGGGCGGGTGGGGTGCTGTTTCCTGCGCGTGCCCCGGGACACGTCCCAGGTTTCGGTCGGGTCTACGTCCCATCCCGGGACCAGCAGGGATCGGCTGTCGGGGGTGAAGGCGAGGCCTGCCATGCCGGCGATCTCCGAGTCGGCGGAGCCGGGCCGGGTGAGCGAGTGGGACCGGGCGTCCTTTCGTACGTTCCACAGGGTCATCTGCCCTGGTTCGGCGGGCATGCCGGAGTCGTTGATCACAGCAGTGCCGTAGGCGAGGGTGTGACCGTCCGGGCTGAGCGCGAGCGCGGTGTAGCAGCTGTCGTCGCCGGAGAGGGGGTCTGTTTCGGCGCAGTGCAGTTCGGGGGTGCGGGCGATCCGCTTCCCGTCCGTGCCGCGCAGTACCTCAAAGCGTGAGACGTCGCCGTGACGTTGCTCGCGAGCCAGGGCACTGCCGTCCTGGCTGAACATGCCCTGAGCCGCCGGTTCTTCGCTCCATGCGCCGGTCATCGCGGCACCGTAGGCGAGTGTGCGTACCGACATTTCGGTGTTTCCGGCGTCGCTGACGTAACGGATTGCTCCCGCCCGTACGTCGAACCGCAGGTCCGTGGCCGACTCATTGGTGAGCGGGACCCGGAGGACCGGCGTCTTGGGAGCGGCCCACCGCCACAGCAGGATTTCCCGGCCGTCGGTCGCCACGACGAACGCCCCATCAGGGCTGAGTGCCGCCTCCGTCAGTCCTTTGTGCTGGATACGGGCCCGCTCCCTGCCTTTGGCCAGGTCCCACACCCGGATCTCGCTCCGGGGCTGGACCACCAGCCCGCGGTTGTCCGGAGTGAACTCCAGGGACGAGCCTTCGCCGCACACTTCCAGGCCGCGAACGCCGGACCAAGGCGCGGGCAGTTCGCGGTGCCGGGCCACATCCCGTACTTGCAGGGGGCTCCCGTCCTTCGCACACAGCGCCAGGAGCCGGTCGTCGGGGCTGATGGCCAGCTGGGAAGCAGTGGAGTCCGGTTGCTCGAAGAGGACTCGACGACGCTTGAGGTCCCAGAGTTCGACTCCACCCTCAGGGTGGGCACTGAGCACGGTTCGACCGCTGGGCCCAAAGTCGTGGAGCGATCCGACGTCCCCGAACGGTTCACCGACGGCTCTTCCGGTTCGCAGGTTCCACAGCTGCAGCTGATCGTCCGAATCCACGATCATCCGGCGCCCGTCGGGACTGACGGCTTCCACCGAACCGTTCTCAAGCGGATGCCGCGGCCCCGCAGGGCGGTGCTCAGCGGCGTTCCATGCCCGTACGCTGCTCTCCTCCTCCCTCACGACCGTGCGACCGTCCCTGCTCAGATACGACGTGGGCGCGAGCCCCGTGCCGGGGACCTCGAAGACGTCCTGCTCCTGCTGAGACAGGGCGCCGAGCAGGGCCGAGCGGGTCTCGGTCGTCCCACTCAGGGTCCAGGCCGCTGCGCTCAGCCGCATGGCCGTGACCGGGTCGGAGGAGCGCATGCTCTCGGCGATGGCGGCCACTCGCCGGGCCGCTACTTCCGTGCGCCGTTGTTCGCTCGTCCGGCTCTGCTGCCAGGCCGCTGCTCCCGCCACCAGGGCGAGCGTCACGAGGAGCGCGACGGCACCGGTGACGCCGTGTCGCAAGCGCCGCCCGCGCGCGTGTGCCGCAGTGCAGGTGCGGAGGAACTCCCGCTCAAGGGACGTCAAGTCCCTCCGGAGCTCGGGAGATTCAAAGGCATGCTCGATTTCGTTGAGCTCGGTGCCCCGCAGCAGCGCCCCGCTGTCACGCCCGCGGTCGTGCCAGTGACGCGCGGCCTGTGTGAGACGCCGGTGGCGTCGCAGCTGGTCACGGTCGTCCTCGATCCATCGGTGCAGCCGGGGCCAGGCGGTGATCAGCGCTTCGTGGGCGAGGTCGACGGTGTCGTCGTCCAGGGTGATCAGACGGGCACGGGCCAGGGTGTAGAGCGCGGTGTGCGGGTCACGCCCGGTGGCGCCTGTGGTGTCAAGGTCAGCCAGTTCGTTCTGGTCGACAGGGCGGCGGGTGTCCGGGGTGCCGTCGCCCGGGGTGATCAGGCGCAGCAGAATGTGGCGGGCCGCTTCCGCCTGTGCCGGGGTGAGTCGGGTGTAGAGGTCCTCGGCGGTCTGAGCGATGGCGCCGTGGATGCCGCCGGCTGCCATGTAGGCCTGCAGGGACAGAGTGCGACCGCGGCGCCTTCGCCAGGTTTCCAGGAGTGCGTGGGACAGGAGGGGCAACCCGCCGGGTTCCTCGCTCACTTCCTCGATGAGCCGGTCGGTCAGCACACGCTCCACGATCAACCCTGCCGCGGCAGCGGGCCGGACGATCGCTTCCCGCAGTTCGGACGGTGACATCGGGCCGACGGGCAGGCTCGCCTCCCGGATGACCGCCGCGAGTCCTTCGTGCTCCAGGCAGCGGCTGTAGAAGTCGGCCCGCACTCCCAGTACCACCCGCAGTCGGCTTCCGGGTTCGAGGGCGGTCAGCAACAGGTCGATGAAGGCGGCTTGTTCAGCCGCGTCGGAGTGGAGGGTGAACAGTTCCTCGAACTGGTCCACGACCAGCCATGTCTCTCCCGGCGCCTGGGCGGGGGTGAACAGTCGCTCGTGATCGCGCACGGCTCTGGTGCCCGGGGTCAGGATGCGGATCGCCGCCGGGCGCAGTGCGGTGTCCTGGGTATCCCGCAGGCGGGGCAGGAGTCCGGCCCGCAGGAGCGAGGACTTGCCGCTGCCGGAGGGACCGAACACGGCCGTGACGCGGTGGGCGTGGACCAGTTGCAGAAGGTCGTCCGTCAGCCGGGCGCGGCCGAAGAACACGTCCTGGTCGTCCGCCTCGAAGCGAGTCAGCCCGCGATAAGGCGCGGCGGCCGTCTCCTCCTGTGCTGCGAAAGCTTGTTCCTCCTCGTCGCGCCGGGCGTCCCGCCACCGTTCCTCCCACTCCGCCGCGTCTCCGCCACAGGCGGCCACATACGCCAACGCCACGGGCAGAGACGGCAGTTTCTCCCCGGACGCGGCCGTCGCCAGCGCGGTCACCGAGTACGGGACCTGCCGCGCCATCGCCCGGTAGGTCGGAGCGCCCGCCTCTTGGCGCAACTTGCGCAACGCGTACGCGAACCGCGCCACCGGCCCCGCGCTGGGATCCACCGGATTCTCACGACGCCCCACTACTGCCTCCCCGTTGATCGCAGCGCTCACCTCAACATGCCGGACCTCGAGGACGGAACCCGCGCGCAGGCCAATCCCCACCCGAACCGCCCTGCGCCATTTTGTTCAGCGGCAGGTCAGCGGGGTGCTGAACAACGCGACGGCCATTGAAATCACTGGTGTCGGTTCGTTTCGCCGGCATCATGCGGCGACTCAACAGGAACGGAGACAAGACATGACAGATCGAAGGAAGTTGCTGAGCGCGGTCATCGGCGGTGTGCTCGCAGTGGGACTGCTCGGCTCACTCGGTTCCACGGCTCAGGCTGCCCCTCACCAGGCGGCCTCGTGCTCATCCTCGTACGTGGACTCGGCCTCGTCCTCGGCTATGGCGGGCGGGGAGACGGCGGCACCGGTGGGGCCGCGGGTCGCGGCACACAAGTACGTCCAGGCCTCCATTCACACCAACCATTCCGATTACGTGCGGCTCTACGGCTTCAACCAGCACGGCAAGCGCGTCTGGTCCCCGTGGATAGCGACCCCCAACGCATGGACGCGCCTGCCCAACTGGTGGTGGCGCATGGATGGACCGATCACCATCCACTACACGGGCAAGTACAAGAATAAGACGTACACAGGCTCCGGCTGGGCCTGGTTCAAGCGCGGCACCACGCCCGCCTGGGGCGACCTCCGCACCTGGTAGAGCCGGAGGACGAGTGCCGCGCGGTGGAGTCGGGCCAGCTCACCCCAACGCGCGTGCGGGGGTGAGGAGGTCCAGACCGAGGGGCGTGCAGGAGTGCCGGACGGCTTTGCCGTCGCGCGCTGTGGTGACGAGTTGCGCGTTGCGCAGGGCCTTGGCGTGTTCCGATGCCGAGGATTGGCTGATGTGCAGTTCTTGGGCCAGCTCGCTGGTGGTGCGTGGCTGGGCGAGGGCCGCCAGGGTCGCCGCGCGCGTGCGGCCCAGCAGGGCGGCGAGTGGATCTGTTGTGAGGTGTTTGTCCAGGAGGGGCAGCGGCGTGGTGGCCGGGTACACCAGGACTCTGGGGGCGTCGGGGGGTTCCGCGATCAAGGGCCAGCCGTGCCAGAACAAGGAGGGTAAGAGAAGCAGGCCCTGGCCGTTGAGCGTGACCTCCCAGTCGTAGGGGGCGGGGAAGCTGACGGTGGTGCCCTGCCAGTGCGCTCCGGGCCCCAGGCTCGACAGGGCTTGGCGGATGCCGTGGTCGGCCATCTGCCGTACCCGCCAGGCGCGTTCGGCATCGAAACCGGACCGAATGCGGTTCCAGTGTGGTTCCAGGAGGCTGCCGTAGGCGGCGCCGATGGACTCGTTCAGGACACTCCAGGCGTCGTGGTCCTGGTCGGCCAGGCCGCGGGCCCACAACGACGGGGCCCTGCGGGTGCACACGCGCTGCAGTTCAGTGCGTACGAATTCAGCCGACGCCCCTCGCACGAGGTCGACGCCTTCCTCCAGTACGTGAGTGACGGGGTCGAGGAACATCGGCCCCCGGCCGGTAGCGGCCACCAGCTCGCCCAGGGGGTACGCGCCACGGGGGAGGGACTGCCGGGCATGGCGCTGCCATCGGCCGTAGAAGGCCGGCAGGTCCTTGCGCCGCGAAGTCGCCAGGGCCAGCACCATTTCCATCAGTGGTGCGGGCCGGGGGGCGATGGTGACCTGCAGCAGATCCTCAGCGGTGAAACGTATGCGCAGCATCGGTTCCTCCTGTGCAGCGATCGCTCCCGTCCACGGTTCGGCCAGAACCGAAACCATGGCGGCGCTGTGGCCGGTGCAGTGAGCATGGCACCCATCGCGGCCTCATCGGTGTGCGGGCGGGGCGCCGTGCTCAACCTGACGGGTTTCAGGTGGGCCCCGATGCGGCGGACTCAGCGGCTCAGTGCTTCCAGCCCTTCTCGGCAAGCTCAAAACCAAGGTAGGAGAGGACTATATGGGTTTGAATCGAAGGCAGTTGTTGCGCGGATCGCTTGCGGTCGGTGCCGCGGCTCTCCCCGTCGGGGCGCTGGCCGCTCCTGCGTACGGAGTCGTGCACAAGCCGCGCGCACAGGCTCGGCGGGCGGGTTTCAACCTGGCTCTGCTGGACGTGGCGAACGGGATCATCACGAACCATCACACCGGGGACATCCACACCAACACAAAAGGTGAGAAGGAATTCGGCAATCCGTGGGCGACGTTCCGCACAGGCAAGGACGGGGCGGTCGGCTGGGACCCGCTGGAACTCAAGGTTCGTACGCTCGATAACGGGAAAGGTGAGAAAGCCTTTCTCATCTGCGGAGGAGATTCTACTGAGGGGCACGTGACAATCCACCGCAACAGCGACGGTGCTCCTCTCGGTTGGGTGAGTGGACTGACGAACTTCCCGCATTCCCTGGAGTATGTTCCCGAGCATGAGGTGATCATCGTCGTTGGACCGCGGGGGCTGGGCCAATATGACCCGCCTCCGAGGGGCGAAAGCGAACCGGGCGGGTGCTACGAGATGTACGCGGCCCCCACCGGAGGGAGCGTAGGGCCACTCAAGAAGATCCCCATCGCGGATAAGGATCGCGCCTTCTGGAAGGCACACGGAGTCGTGTGGGACCGCGACAAGAAACTGGTGTGGATCTACGGCGGAAACAAGCTCCGGTCGTACAAGGTGATCGGAAAGGGAGAGGGTGCCCGCCTCGAGAGGGCAAACATCGAAATAGTCAGCGACCTTTTCAAGAATGGGCACGATCTTCAGCCCGACCCCTTGGAGCCCGAGTACCTCTGGGCGACAAGCTCAACTGAAATCCTCCAGATCAACAAGGCCGGAGGGTACGCGTTCATTCAGTGGTCGATTCCGGCGAAATCGGTGAAATCCTTCGCCCGTGACAGGTCGGGTAGTGCCGCTTGGACAGCGGACACCCTTGGGAACAAATACGGCGACGACAAGGTCCGGTTCATGTGGTATCCGGACATGACGGGCCCCGTCACGGTCCCGGCTGTATCCGGGGAGACGACGAAGCCGAAAGTGATCTATAAGGCCCGGCTCCTCGACATTTGAGCGTCGCCGACGCGAAGTCCTCATGCTGATCCCCGGGAAAGGAATACCTCGTGGCACCTCGCTCAGCCAAGACGATCCTCGGCGCCGCCCTCGGTGCCGCCCTCTGCCTCACCTTGGCCGCTTCCCCGGCCTCGGCGGAGGAACGTCCTGACCACTGGGACAACGGATACATCCCGTACGCCAACGGCCGTTACGCCGAAACAGATGCCACCCTCGGCGCCTACGCCTCCGTAGCCGTGGAATGGGAAGGCTACAAAGTGAGCCTCTCGGGCACGGTGTGGGACCGTGCCGCCGACACCTACGGCGTGCGGATGGAGGTGGGCTACAACTGGCAGAACGGTGCCGCCTGGGAGTGGACCACCCGCATCCTCGGCAAGGCCGAAGGGGGAAAGGGTGACTCCAAGTCCAGTAGCGCACATTCCAAGGCCGGAGTGAACGTCAAGGGGGTCAAGATCCGGGCATGCACCGTCAACAACAGCAACGTGGTGGTGGCCTGCAGTCCATGGGCATAGAGGCGCGAACCCGCCTCTCACCTCTATTGCGCGTCATCACTGGGTAGGCGCTTCCGGGACTGTGGTGGCCGGGTTGGCGAGCCCGCGCCCCTGAAGGGGCGCGGGCTCGCTCAGCCGAGTGCGAGTGTCTCCAGCGCCGCCTGAGCCGTGAACTCCTGCTGTCCGCCGCGGAACAGGAGTTCCGACCTCGCGAACGCCGGGTCGTCCGCGTGGGCGGCGACGTAGGGGATCGCGACGCACCGCATGCCCGCCGCGTGGGCCGCCGCCGCGCCCGGCGCCGCGTCCTCGAAGACCACGCAGTCGGCCGGGGACGCGCCGAGCAGGTCGGCCGCGGCGAGGAACACGTCGGGGGCGGGCTTGCCGTGCGGGACCTCCTCGGCGGAGACGAGCGTCGTCAGCTGGGCGTCCAGGCCCGTGCCGGACAGGATGGCCTCGATGGCCGCCCGCGAGGAACCGGACGCCACGGCCATCGGCACGCCCGCGTCGTGCAGTCGCTCGACGAGCTTGCGCATCTCCGGGTAGACGGGCGTGCTGGCGCGGGCCAGGGCGAGGTAGCGGCGGTCGAGGTCGGCGAGCAGCTCGGTCACCGTCGCCGCTATGCCGTACTCCCTCTTCCAGAGCGCGAGCGTCTCGTGCGAGCTGATGCCGACGTACTGCTCGTTGTCGGCCCAGGTGAACGCGCGTTCGGTGTACTGCGCGAGCAGGGCCCGTGACGCTTCGTAGTAGTTGGGCTCGCTGTCCACGAGGGTGCCGTCGAGATCGAAGATGACCGAGGTGCCGCTGGAAGTGCTCATGGCACCAAGCATGCCAAAGGCGCAGATCACGGGCGTGCCGCGGCCGCCCTGCCGATCGACTCGACGAGCGGCAGGAGCCGGTGCGGCACGCGCTCGCGCAGTGCCATCTCGGTCCGGGTGCGCACCACGCCGGGCAGTTGGATCAGCTGCTGGATCACGTCCTCCAGGTGGCCGTTGTCCCGCGCCGCGACCCGGGTGAGGAGATCGCCGTCGCCCGTGATCGAGTACGCCTCGATGATCTCGGGCACGGCGGCGAGCGCGTCACCCACCTCGTCCAGGTGGCCCTGGGTGACCTCGATGTGCACGAAGGCGATGACCGGGTGCCCGAGCGCCGCGGGGGAGAGGGAAGGGCCCGTGCCGGTGATCACGCCGTCCCGCTCGAGGCGGTCGAGCCTGGCCTGGAGGGTGCCCCGGGCGATGCCGAGCAGCCGCGCGTACTCGCGCAGGCTCGTGCGGGGCTGTTCGAGGAGCAGCCGCAGGATGCGGGTGTCCAGTTCGTCGACGGCCATGGTCGGAGGTTCTCCCAGGTGGGCGGGGCTGATCGCAGGTGACTGTAGCTGTTGTCCCGCGGTCGTGAGCGGCCCCGCCCCCGAGGGTGGCGACGACTGTTCCGGGCGATTGCCGAGGTGGCTGCCGAGACGGCTGCCGGGGCGGCTGCCCAGGTGGCTACTTGGGGGTCACCCAGACCTGCCGCTTGTTCGTGTTCGCCGTGTACAGCTGGACCTTCGTGCTGTTGGCGGTGGAGCCGCCCGTCACGTCCAGGACCTTGCCGGACGCGGCGTGCACGATCTGGCCCTTCGCGTTGACCGACCAGCGCTGCGACGCCCCGCCGTTGCAGTCGTAGAGGCTGATCTTGTTGCCGTTGGTGCCGGCGTTGCGGTAGTTGTCCAGGCACTTGCCGAGAGCCCGGAATGTGCCGTCCTTGCCCAGGATCCACGACTGCCCGGGGCCGCCGTTGCACGTGTACAGCTGGATCTGCGTGCCGTTGGCGGGCTTGCCGCCCTTGGTGTCGAGGCACTTGGCGCCGATGCCGGTCACCTTGCCCTGCGGCGCGAGCTTGGCGCCGCCGCCCCGGGCCAGATGGCGCAGGCCCTGGACGTCGTACTGCTGGACGTAGGTGCCCGCCCGCTTGTCCTGGTACGCCATGGTGGGCGTGCACATCACCGGGTTCTCGCCGGAGTCGGTGCCCTTGACGCAGTCCCCGCGCTCCGCGCTGCGGTTGGCGTGCGCGAGGCCCATCGTGTGCCCGAGCTCGTGGCTGACGTGGTTGCGCAGGTAGGGCTCGCCCCAGGAGGGCTTCGCCTTGCCGTCCGCGGTGAAGAACTCGTCGTCGATGTAGGCGTGCCCGCTGGTCACCGTGTCGGCGACGGACGAGGAGTAGAAGCCGCAGCTCAGGTTCTTGGTGCCGGAGCCGTCGCGGACGACCTTCCAGCCGGTGGAGCCCCCGTCGGCGGGCGGCACGCAGGGATGGTGCAGCAGACCGACGACGATCTCGCCCTTGGGCCTCTCGTAGTCCCAGCCGACCGGGTTCGTGTCGACGGTGACCGGCAGGCCGGTGACGCGCTGGAGCTCGGTCGCCGAGCGCTTCACGTAGGGCGCGAGCCAGTCCGCGGCCTTCTTGTCGTAGAACTTGATCGTGTAGCCGGTGGCGAGGTACTTGGACGCGCCGCCCGACTTCCAGCCGTCGCCGTGCGGGGCGGCCGCCGCGGCGGCCGAACGCCGGGCGGGGGGCTGCTTCAGGGACAGCACTCCGTCCTCGAAGGCCGTCCCGTCGGTGCCGGAGACGCCGAAGTCCGCGGTCTCGGTCTGGCGTGCCGCGAGTTCGGCGGGCCCGGCGGCTGGGCGTGCGCCCTGCGGCTCCGTGTCGTCGGTGCCGAACGCGCTGGGCGACAGTTGCAGGCCCGCCACGACGGCCGCCGCGGCACCCACCGCGGCCATGGCCGCCCGGCGCTTGCGGGTGCCGCGCTTACGTATGGAACTCAATTCCCCGTTGTCCTCTCGCTGTGGAACACGTGCTGACCCCGGGCCACCACTGGTGGCCCGGGGTCGAACAGATGATAGGCGTGAAGTGCGGGGCGGATGTTGCCAGTTGGGAGTGCCGTTGTCGAACGCCCGTCAGTGGGCGTTCTCCGTCGGGCGGAGGTTCTTCGGAATCCTCGCCCAGGTCAGCGCCGCGGCCGCCAGCGGCAGCGCGGCCGCCATCAGGAACGTCGGCGTCATCCCGGAGGTGAACGCCTCACCGGCCCGGGCGAGGAGGGCGGCGCCCGCCGGTCCTGTGAGCTCGCCCGCCACCCGCGCGGCCTCGCCGACCGAGTCGCTCACGGCCGCCGCGGTGTCGGACGTGAGGCCCAGGTCGGGCAGGTTCACGCGGTACAGCGCGGTGGCGATGGAGCCGAGGACGGCCACGCCCATGGCGGCGCCGAGTTCGTAGCAGGTCTCCTCGACGGCCGCGGCGCCGCTGACGTGGTGTGCCGGGGTGGACGCCATCAGCGTCACCGACGCGGCGGTCGTCGCGATGCCGACGCCGAAGCCGAGCACGGCGAGCGCGACGGCGACCTCGCCGTAGCCGAGCGGCCCCGACAGCTGGAGCAGCCACGGCAGGGCGAGCCCCCCCGTCATCAGGAGCAGACCGCCGCCCATCACGTGGCGGATCGGCAGCCGGTGCATGAGGGCGGGCGTGATCAGCGAGGTGATGACCAGGCCGAGCGGCGCGGGCAGCAGCCTGATGCCCGCCTCCAGCGGGGTGTAGCCCTGTCCGTACTGGAACCACTGCGTGATGAGGAACAGCGCGGACCCCAGCGCGATCATGCCGAGGAAGATCGAGGCGGCGGCGATGGAGAACGGCCGCGAGGCGAAGAGACGGACCTGGAGGAGCGGATGTTCCAGGCGCAGCTGACGGCGGACGAAGACGGTGAGCGTCACCGCGGCCACGACGAGCAGCACCCAGGCCGTCGGGTCGGCGGGACCGCCCTTGCCGAGCTGCTTGATGCCGCCCGCGAGGGCGAGCATGCCGACCACGGACTGACCGACGCCCCACCAGTCCCAGCGGCCCTCGCGCGGCTGGTGGGACTCGGGCAGGATCCACAGGCCGAGCGCGATGACCAGCAGCGCGACCGGGATGTTGATCAGGAACGCGGAGTGCCAGCCGTCGTGCTGGACCAGCAACCCGCCCACGACCGGGCCGAGCGCCATGCCGCCACCGATGACGGCGGACCACACGGCGTACGCGAAGGCGCGCTCGCGGGCGTCGGTGAAGACCTTCCGCAGGATCGACAGGGTGGCGGGCATGATCGCGGCGCCACCGGCGCCGAGCAGCGCGCGGGCGGCGATGACCTGCCAGGCGGCCGTCGCGAAGACGGCGAGCAGGGAGGCGAACGCGAAGATCCCGAAGCCGATCAGGAGCAGCCGCTTGCGGCCCCACCGGTCACCGAGGGCGCCCGCGGTGACGAGCAGTCCCGAGAGGACCAGGGCGTAGATGTCGATGATCCACAGCTGCTGCACGGAGCTGGGCCGCAGATCGGCGACCAGGGAGGGGAAGGCGACGTTCAGGATCGTGGTGTCCATGGCGATCAGCAGCAGGCTGCCGGACAGGATCGCGAGGACGGCCCAGCGCCGTGGATCACGCTGCGGGGTCATGGCGTAACACTCCAAGTTCGAATGAGACATAAATGTCTCACATGAAACTTGAAGGTGTCTAGTCGAGTGGGTCGGGGGATCGCGTCAGAGCACCCGCCGCAGCGCGTCGGGCGTGAGATCCGCGAGGGTCGGGTAGCCGTCGACGGCCATGAGCAGATCGGCCTCGGCGAGCAGCGAGCGCAGGACGTGCGTGACGCCGTCGACCCCGCCGATGCCGAGTCCGTACGCGTAAGGGCGGCCCACGCCGACGGCGGTGGCGCCGAGCGCGACGGCCTTGACCACGTCCGCGCCGCTGCGCACCCCCGAGTCGAACAGGACGGGCAGACCGTCGGCGGCCGCCACGACATCGGGCAGTACGTCGAGCGCGGGCAGACCGCCGTTGGCCTGGCGCCCTCCGTGGTTGGAGCAGTAGACGCCGTCCACCCCGCCGTCCCTGGCGCGGCGCACGTCCTCGGGGTGGCACAGGCCCTTCACGATCAGCGGCAGCGAGGTGAGCGAGCGCAGCCACGGCAGGTCGTCCCAGGTGAGCGGGTTGCCGAAGAGCCGCACCCACGTGAGGATCGCGGACTGCGGATCCTGCTCGGGGGCGGTCGCGAGCCGGGAGCGGAAGACCGGGTCGCTGAAGTAGTTGGCCAGGCAGTGCCCGCGCAGCTGGGGAAAGTTGGCGGTGCTCAGGTCGCGCGGCCGCCACCCGGTGACCCAGGTGTCCATGGTGACGACGATCGCCTTGAACCCGGACTTCTCCGCGCGCCGCACCAGGCTCTCGGCGAGCTCCCGGTCCGTCGGCGTGTACAGCTGGAAGAAGCCGGGCGTCTCGCCGAACTCTGCCGCCACCGCCTCCAGGGGGTCGGCGGACAGCGTCGAGGCGATCATCGGCACCCCGGTCCGCGCGGCGGCGCGCGCGGTCGCGAGATCGCCGTGGCCGTCCTGCGCGCAGATGCCGAGGACACCGATGGGAGCCATGAACAGCGGCGAGGGCAGCGTCAGTCCGAACAGGTCGACGGACAGGTCGCGGCGGTTCGCACCCACGAACATGCGCGGCATCAGGCCCCAGCGCTCGAACGCGGTGACGTTGGCCTCCTGCGTCCGCTCGTCCCCCGCGCCGCCCGCCACGTACGACACCACCGAGGGAGGCAGCGCGGCCCTGGCGCGGTCCTCAAGCCCCGCATATGTCATGGGGAACGGCGGCACGACCCCACGCAGCCCGTCGAGGTAGATCTCGTCCTGATAGTCCTTGTACGGACGCGGTGTCTTTGTCATGGACCCGCATGCTGCCAGGGAACGGTGAGCCCGTACACGTACGCCGACGGGTCGGTTGGCGATCACCCGAGGGGGGAATCACCGTGGGACAGGAACGGCCGCGCAAGACAGATCGCGGCCCCGGCGGCGGAGCACGAACCGCATGTTCGCCGGTTGTCCCAGGGAGGGGATGTGAGCTGTCATGCGTGCGCACGGGCGCGCCCATCGGCTTACCGCATGTGTGGAGTACGCGCTGCCCCAGGAGCCCGCATCGGCGGGCCGGGCGCGCAAGTTGACCTCGGCGTTCCTCGCCAGGTCCCATCGGCGCACGTGCGAGGTGACCGCGGAGCGGATGGACGACGTCACGCTCATCGTGTCCGAACTCGTCGCCAACGCCGTCCAGCACGCCCGGGGCGGCTGCCGTCTGCGCGTGGAGGTGGCGGGTGACCGGGTGACCGTCGAGGTGTACGACGCGAGCCCCGTCCACCCCAAGGTCCGTCGTCCCAACGTCACGCGGGAGAGCGGCCGCGGCCTCGCGATGGTGCGCCAGCTCGCCCAGCGCCTGGAGGTCGTGGGCACGCCCCGCGGCGGCAAGACGGTGAGAGCGGTTCTGGCGGGGTGAGACCGGCGCCCGTCCCGGGGCGAGGGGGCGGGCGCCGGTCGGGTGCTCAGGCGGTGCAGTTCTTCTGTGCGTCCAGGCGGACCTTACGGCCGGTGAACTCCTCCAGGACGGCGATGTTCTCCGGGGCGTAGTTGGTCGCGGTGATCTTGTCGGCGTCCTTGCTGCCCAGTTTGCCGGTGTAGGGCGCGGACTTCTCCAACCAGTAGGCCGTACGCAGGAATTGGGTGAGCACCAGGTCGCGCAGTTTGGGCTCGGCCTTGATCTGGGCCCAGTAGGCGGGGTGCTTGTCCTTGGCGACGCGCAGGTAGAGCAGCAGGTACCGCAGGTTGGTGGCGGCGATGTCGCGGGCGTTGCTCGCGCCGACTCCCTTGATGAACTCCTGGAGCACGGTGACCGAGGGCAGTCCGGTCAGCCCGGCGTTCTGCTCGGCCAGCACTCCCTGCAGTCGGTACGACCCCTGGGTGCTGTCCCGCAGATAGATGTCGTCCATCGAGGAGCTCAGCCTGTCCTTGATCAGCGGCAGGATCTCCTTGCGGGGGAAGCCGCCGTGCAGCGGCACCGCGAGCGCCTGCTGACCGCCGTTGATCCAGGCGGCGATGTGGACGTCCCAGTCGGTGCGGGACGGATCGAGGTCCCACATGTGGGTCTCCTCGTGGATCGCCACCATCATCGACTCGGCGAACCCGTCGAAGCTCCGCTTGTCCACGAACTGGTCCCAGTACCTGTCGTTGGCCTGGGCGATCGCCAGTGCCTCCCCGCTGGGCCAGCGCCGCTTGTACATGGCCTGGAGGGTCCGCATCCAGTTCGAGGAGGTGAACCCGGCCTTGAGGTCGGTCAGATCGGCGTCCGGCCGGGACGGCTCGTCGTAGCAGTACGGATCGGGGACGCGGCTCTGACCGGTGACCCCGGAAGGGGAACCCGGTGCCGGACCGGCGGCGACCGCGGTGCCCGACCCGAGGGCCAGGACCAGGCATGCGGTCAGTAAGCGGGCGGAGAGTCTACGGCTCACGAGAAACTCCTTCTCGAAGCGATCGCGTGGGGGGTACGGCGAGCGACGGGCGGACCTGCGCGCCGCTCGTCCGCCAAGTGACGGGAGGAGCCGCGTCGTCCGTCGCCCGCCAAGCAACGTACGACCCCGCACGCCCCACGCCTAGCTGTCATGTACCCATAACATTGGTGTCTGTCGGCGCGGCCCGGAGGAGCCGCGGACGCGAGGCCAGGAGGGGACGGGCACGAACTGCCGCTGCCCCGCCTGTCGGACGCCTCACCGGTGTTCGAGCCGGGGCCCCGAGATGGCCTGGCTGCCCCCCCCCCCCCCGCGGAGCCGACGGAGCCGATGCTCTCGCGCGTTGGGGGTGATCGGCGGGCGGTAGGGCCCGGCCCGTGGGTCAGCCCGGACCCGGGTCCGCCGCCCCCGCGGCCGCCGCCGTGCTCGTGCGGACGATCAACTTCGGCTGGACGGAGGCCGGTTCGGGTTCCGCCCGCGGGTTGTCGATGAGCCGCAGGAGATGGCCGAAGGCCAGCGCGCCCATCTCCGTGAAGGGCTGCGCCACGGTCGTCAGCGACGGGGAGCAGTACTCGGCGAGCTCGATGTCGTCGACGCCCACCACGGAGATGTCCTGGGGCACACGTCGGCCCAGTTCGTGCAGCGCGCGGATCACGCCGAACGCCATCTCGTCGCTCGCGGCGAACACGGCGGTCACCTCGGGGATGCGGCCGAGGAGCAGGCCGTTGCGGTAGCCGGACGAGGGGGACCAGTCGCCCTCCAGGACGGGCGGGACCATCCGGCCCTCGGCCTCCAGGGTCTGCCGCCAGCCCCGCATCCTGCTCGCCGCGTCGAGCCACTCGCCGGGGCCCGAGACGTGCCAGACGGTCTCGTGTCCGAGGTCGAGGAGGTGGCGGGTCGCCAGCTCGGCGGCCCGCACCTGGTCCACCGCGACGACCTCGGAGGCCGCCGTGCGCGAGCCGTCGACGGTCACCGTGGGCAGGGAGTCCGTCAACTGCTCGATGCGGGGGCTCACATGGATGAGCGGGATGGCGAGGATGATGCCCTCGACGCGCTGATCGGCGAGCCGGGACAGGGCCGCCTCGACGGCCGAGGTGTCGAGCGACGCCGTCGACGCCGTGGAGACCGAGTAGCCCGCCTCGTACGCCGCGCTCTCCACGCCGAAGGTGAAGGTCAGGCGGGAGTAGAACGTCGTCTGCAGCGTGACCACGCCGATCGTCCTGCTGCGGCCCGACGACAGGATCCGGGCCGCGCTGTTCTTGCGGTAGCCGAGCCGCTCCACGGCGGCGAGCACCTTGGCGCGGGTCTCCTCGCGGACGTTGGGATGGTCGGAGAGGGCGCGCGAGACCGTCTGCGCGGAGACGCCCGCGACCCGGGCCACATCGGCCATGCCGGGCGGTCGTCCGTTGTCCTCTTCACCGTTCGCTGTCCGCATGCGCCCTCTCTCGGTCCCTTCTCTCCGGTCCGTGTCGCCGGTCCGTGTCGCCGGTCCGTGTCGCCGGTCCGTGCGGCGGATGATACCGGCCCCATGCCCCTCCCAGTGGGGTGAGAGAGGCATGCGATGAAGGTATTGGCATCGATAACATTCTCTGCCATAGTTCCGGCCATCGGTGCCGGGAACGACGCCTCGTGCGGCTCGCGGCACACCGATCTCACAGCAGGCCCCGCCTTGTGTGTCCGGGTCTGATCCCTGCCCACGTACACAAGGAGGGGCCGTGCAGAAGACGCGTCTGCGTACGGCGGGAGTCGTCGGAGCGCTCGCACTGACGTTGGTGCTCAGCGGATGCTCGTCGTCCGATGCGGACTCGGCGGGCGGTGGCGGCGGGTCCGCCACCATGAAGTTCTGGGGCTGGTCGCCGGGGTACGCGGACGCGGTCAAGGCGTTCAACAAGGCGCACCCCGACATCAAGGTCGAGTACCAGGAGGTGCAGCCCGGCGCCAAGGGCGGCTACCAGAAGATGCTCAACGCGGTGCAGGCCGACAACGCGCCGTGCCTGGCCCAGGTCGGCTACGAGACGCTGCCGAGCTTCGCCGCGCAAGGAGCCCTCCAGGACGTCGCCAAGTACGCCGAAGGGGACAAGGGCGACTTCCAGAAGGCGGCATGGAACTCGGTCTCGCTGGGCGGCGCCGTCTACGGAGCCCCCGTCGACACCGGACCGATGGCCCTCTTCTACAACAAGAAGGTCTACGACGAGCTGGACCTGAAGGCCCCGAAGACCTGGGACGAGTACGCGAAGCAGGCCAAGAAGATCCACGCGTCCGACCCCAAGCGCTACATCTCCTCGCCCTATCTGAACTACGACTACGCGGGCCTGTCCTGGCAGGCGGGCGCCAGCTGGTTCGGGATCAAGGGCGACGCCTGGCAGGTCGACCTCGCGTCCGCCAAGGGCAAGAAGGTCGCCGACTACTGGCAGGGCCTCGCCGACGACGGCCTGATCAGCAAGGCGCCCATGTACGACCAGGCGTGGTACAGCGGTCTTGGCAGCGGTAACATCGCCACCGTCGTCGGCGCCGTCTGGCAGGCCGGAGTCATCAAGGGCGGGGCGAAGGACGGCTCGGGCGACTGGGCCGTGGCGCCCATGCCGCAGTGGGCCGACGGTGACACCTCGGTCGGCAACGCGGGCGGTTCTGCCACCGCCGTACTCAAGGGCTGCGAGTCCACCGAGGCCGCCTGGACCTTCGCCCACTGGCTGAGCACCGACCGCAAGGCGTACGGCGGCCTGGTCGACAAGGCGTCGCTCTACCCGGCCGCGCCCGCCCTGCTCGACCTGCCCCAACTGAAGGCCAAGGACCCCTACTTCGGCGGCCAGAAGATCTACGACGTCTTCGCCGCCGCGGCGCCGAAGGTCAGCTCCGACTGGACCTGGGGCCCCGTCATGACCAAGACGTCCGCGGACCTGGACGACGCGCTGAGCAAGGCATGGGCCGGAAAGGGAACCATCGCGGACGCGCTGCGCGGCACCCAGGACAAGACGGTGAGTGAACTCAAGAACCAGGGCCTGACGGTGGCCGACTAGGGCGCATGTCCGGCGGCCGCCCGCGCACCCTGCGGCGGCCGCACCCCGCGGCCATCCGAGGCGGTCGGTCCTGAGGACCGACCGCCCGTCCGTCAGGCGTCGAACCGGAAGCGAGCTCGTGACGACAACACTCAGCGCGGCGGAGCCCGCCGCGCCACCGTGCCAGAACCCCGGGCCCGCGCGGCGCGGACGGCGTCAGACGGCGCTCAGCAGGCGCACGCTGCTGCTCTTCGGCGGCCCTTTCGTGGTCCTCTTCGCGGCGATGTACATCGCGCCCATCGTGTACGCGACGGTGAGCAGCTTCTACGTCGTCAAGCGCTCCGGGCTCGGACTCGCCGCGCCCACCGAGGAGTTCGACCCGCTGCACAACTTCGCGCAGGCCTTCGGCGACCACGACTTCCTCGCCGGGCTCGGCCGGGTCGGGCTCTTCGCCGTCGTCCAGGTGCCCCTGATGCTGGGCGTCGCCCTCGGGCTCGCGCTGCTCATCGACTCCAAGTCCGCGCGCGGCAAGGGCCTGTTCCGCCTCGGCGCGTTCCTGCCCTACGCGATCCCCGGCGTCAGCGCGGCGCTCGTGTGGTCGTTCATGTACTCCGCCGACTCCAGCCCCATCAACCACCTGCTCGAACCGCTCGGCATCCAGATCCCGTTCTTCTCCAGCGGCTCGGTCCTGTGGTCCGTGGCGAACATCGTCACGTGGAGCTGGACCGGCTACAACATGATCATCATCTACAGTGCGCTCCAGACGATCCCCGGCGAGGTCCTGGAGGCCGCGCGGATGGACGGCGCGTCCGCCCTGCGGATCGCCTGGAGCATCAAGATCCCGGCCGTGCGCAGCTCACTGGTGCTCACCGCGGTGTTCTCCATCATCGGCTCCGCGCAGCTGTTCAACGAGCCGGCGGTGCTGCAACCCATCTCCAGCGGATCCATCTCCTCGACGTTCACGCCGATCATGTCCGCGCAGGCCGCGGTCGCGGCGGGCAACTACCACTACGCGGCGGCCCAGTCGGTGATCCTCGCCGTCGCCGTCGGCGTGCTGTCCTTCGTCTTCTTCAAGCTGACCAACCGGAGTGAGAACGCATGAGTGCCGCCGTGACGCGAGCGAACTCCACGGCAGGGGTGAAGGCCGGGGCGAGACGCGACACGACCGCCGCGAGCCGTGGCGTCGTCCTGGCCGTCCTGCTGATCTCCACCGCCTACTTCCTCTTCCCGCTGTGGTGGCTCCTGGTCTCGGTCACCAAGCCGTTCGGACGGCAGTTCAGCGGGAGCGGCCTGTGGTTCGACGGGTTCGGGCTCTTCGACAACCTCAGCAGGCTGACCGCGCAGAACGACGGCATCTTCTGGCGCTGGATGCTCAACAGCGTGCTGTACTGCGGTGTCGGCGCGCTGGTCGGCACCCTGCTCTCCGCGATGGCGGGCTACCTCCTCGCGAAGTACGAATT
Source organism: Streptomyces formicae (assembly GCF_002556545.1). Lineage (NCBI taxonomy): Bacteria > Bacillati > Actinomycetota > Actinomycetes > Kitasatosporales > Streptomycetaceae > Streptomyces > Streptomyces formicae. The sequence goes on along the minus strand of NZ_CP022685.1, from coordinate 1,228,528 downwards.
CCGGGGCAAGGGGCTGCTGTTCGGCACGGTGCTCGCCGCCGTACTCGTACCGAAGATCCTCTTCACGCTCCCGCTGTACCTGATGTTCTCCGGGGTCGGCCTGATCAACAATCCGCTCGCCGTGCTGCTGCCCAGCGTCGTCAGCCCGTTCGGCGTCTATCTGGCGCGCATCTTCGCGGCCCAGTCGGTGCCGGACGAGGTGATCGAGGCGGGCAGGCTCGACGGGGCGGGGGAGTTCAGGATCTTCCGGACCATCGGCGTGCCGATGATGCTGCCCGCGCTCGTGACGATCTTCCTCTTCCAGTTCGTCGACATCTGGAACAACTACCTGCTGCCCGCCATGGTGCTCGGCGACGACGAACTCCAGCCGGTCACCGTCGGCCTGGTCGGCTGGAACGCCAGCCACGGCGTCGCCGTCCCCGCGCCGCTGGTGGTCATCGGCTCGCTGATCTCCGTCATTCCGCTGATCATCGCCTTCGTCGTGCTCCAGCGCTTCTGGCGGGCGGGGATGACCGCGGGGGCGGTCAAGTAAGGGACAGGACGCAGGGGTTGGCGCCGACCGTCATGACGGTCGGCGCCAACCCCTGTGTCGTACGCGGTCAGTCCCGGTGCAGTACGCCGATGAGTCGTGCCACCTCGAACTCCACGGCGGTACGGGCCGGGCCCAGGTACTTGCGCGGGTCCGCCACCTCCGGTTGCGCGGCCAGCTGTTCGCGCACCGTCCGCGTGAACAGCTTGTTGAGGTGCGTGGATATGTTCACCTTGGTCATCCCGGCCGCGACCGCCTTGGCCAGGTCGCTGTCGCCGACGCCCGACGAGCCGTGCAGCACCAGCGGCACGCCGATCGCCGCCCGCAGCCGCTCGATGAGCGCGAAGTCGAGCACGGCGTCCCGGGTGAGCATGGCGTGCGAGCTGCCCACGGCGACGGCGAGTGCGTCCACGCCGGTCGCCCCGGTGAACGCGCGGGCCTCGGCGGGGTCCGTGCGCACCCCGGGGGCGTGCGCCCCGTCCTTGCCGCCGACCTCGCCGAGCTCCGCCTCCACCCAGACGTCGGAGCGGTGGCAGAACTCGGTGATCGCCCGGGTGGCCGCCACGTTCTCCTCGTACGGCAGCTTGGACGCGTCGAACATCACCGAGGTGAAGCCGAGTTCGACGGCCTCGCGGACCAGCTCGGCCGACTCGGCGTGATCGAGGTGGACGGCCACGGGGACGCGCGCGGCACGGGCGAGCGAGAGCGAGGCGAGTCCGACGGGCGCGAGCCCGCCGTGGTAGCGGGCGGTGTTCTCGCTGATCTGGAGCACGACGGGCAGCCCGGCGCGCTCGGCGCCCGCCACGATCGCTTCGGCGTGCTCGATCTGTACGACGTTGAAGGCGCCGACACCGGATCGCCGCGCGTGGGCGGCGCCGGTGATGTCGCCGGTGGGGGACAGGGGCATGGCTGCTCTCAGTCCTGGCCGTGGTCGAGGACCACGGACCGGGTGAGGTTGCGCGGGCGGTCCGGGTCGTAGCCGCGGCCCTGCGCGATCACCACGGCGAGGCGCTGGGCGAGGATCAGGTCGGCCAGCGGGTCCAGGGCGTCGGCGGCGTCACCGGACGCCGCGACGAAGGTGCCTCCGACCCGGTCGACGTCGTCGGCGAGGCCCTGCGGCGCCGCGCCGAACAGCCAGGCCACCCGGCCGGGTCCGGTGATGCTGATGGGCCCGTGCCGGTACTCCATCGCCGGGTACGACTCGGTCCAGGCGCCCGCGGCCTCGCGCATCTTGAGCCCGGCCTCCAGGGCGAGCCCGTAGGTCCAGCCGGTGCCGAGGAAGGTGAACTGCTCGGCGGCGCATACCTCGGGGGCCAGCGGCGTGGCGACGGCGCGCTCGGCGTCCGCGATCGCCCGGTCCATCGGAAGCACTCCGTCCGGCAGTGCGCCCTCCGCCTCCAGGTGGGCGCGCAGCAGCGCGATGACGGTGGTGGCGAAGCGCGTCTGGACCACCGACTCCTCGTCGGCGAAGTCCAGGACGGCCACCGCGTCGGCGAGTTCCATGACCTCGGTCTTCGGGTCCGCGGTGATCGCCGCGGTGGGCACGGTGCCCTTCACCGAGGCGAGCAGGTCGAGCACCTCGGTGGTGGTCCCGGACCTGGTGATCGCCAGGACGCGGTCGTACGTACGCCCGGTGGGGAACTCGGAGGCGGCGAAGGCGTCCGTCTCGCCGTGTCCGCCGCTCTCGCGCAGCTGGGCGTAGGCGAGGGCCATGAACCAGGAGGTGCCGCAGCCGACGACGGCCACGCGCTCGCCGCGCCGGGGCAGTGCGGCGGCGAATCCGCCGACCGAATCGGTGACCCGGCGCCAGGTCTCCGGTTGGGAATCGATCTCCAGCGTCGTACGGCAGGCGTCAGGGGCGGACATGGCTGAGCTCCTCGATACGGGTCGGATGGGGCCTCTCATGCGCGGAGAACGCTGTCGTACGAACACTCAAGATGTCAAGATGTGCTTGTAACAGAGATCAAAAGTGCAGAATCGCGCACTCGGCATGCACGTGGATCGGGCCGATTACGATCAGTGAGTGCCCGGAGGGGTACGGCCGGAGGCAAGGAGAAACCCGACGATGTCCAAACGCGAGCGCTGGAACGCGCTCCTCGAACTGCTGGCCGCCGAGGGCCGCCTCGACGTGGAGGAGGCCGCGGGCACGCTGGAGGTCTCCAGCGCCACCATCCGCAGGGACCTCGACGAGCTCGCCGAACAGCAGATGCTGGTCCGCACGCGCGGCGGCGCGATCGCCCACGGCGTCTCCTACGAACTGCCCCTGCGCTACAAGTCGTCCCGGCGCGCCCCCGAGAAGCAGCGCATCGCCGCCGCCGTCGCCGATCTGGTCGGCGACCGCGAGGTGGTGGGCCTGAACGGCGGCACGACGACCACCGAGGTCGCCCGGGTCCTCGCGCTGCGCTTCGGCGGCGGGCCCCGCGAGGACGGCGAGGCGGCCGCGTCGGCACCCGCGCTCACCGTCGTGACCAACGCCCTGAACATCGCGGCCGAGCTCGCCGTCCGCCCGCAGATCAAGACCGTGTCCACCGGGGGTGTGGCACGCCCGACGACGTACGAGCTCGTCGGCCCGCTGACCAGCGGCGTACTCAACGAAGTCGTGCTCGACGCCGCCGTCCTCGGGGTGGACGGCGTGGACGCGCAGCTCGGCGTCATGGCCCACCACGAGGACGAGGCCGGGGTGAGCAGGCGCCTCGCCGAGCGGGCGAACCGCGTCATCGTGGCGACCGACTCCAGCAAGCTCGGCAGGCGCGCCTTCGCCAGGATCTGCGGCCTGGAGCGGGTCGACATCCTGGTGACCGACGTCAACGTCTCCGCAGAGACCTCGGCCGCGCTGGCCGACGCGGGGGTCAAGGTGATCGCGGTCTGAGCGGACGGGACCGCACCGGGGGCGCGGGAAAAGTCCGTTGCGGGCCGGGTGCGCGGCGGCGGAGAGTGGGCCCATGAATCCGCCCGACCGCACCGTGCGCCCGGCGACGCTCGACGACGCGGCGGCGATCTGCGCCCTGCTCAACGAGGTCGACCTCCTGGAAATAGGCCGCGCAGACACCGAACTGGCCGAAGTCCGCGCGGACTTGAAGCATCCGGACGCGGACCTGGAGCGCAACTCCTGGCTGCTCTTCGACGGGGAACGCCTCGTCGGGTACGCCCTGCTGTGGGACGAGTCGGGCGGCGAGCGCATCGACGCCGACCACTACGTGCTGCCCGGCGAACTCCCCGGCGCCCTGCACCTGTTCGACCTCCTGGAGGCCCAGGCGGCGCGGCGCGCGGCGGCCAACGGGGCGCGGCGAGCGGTGGTGCACCTGCACCTGAACACCGCCCCCACCATCGACCTGGACGCGCTGCGCGAGCGAGGCTGGCGCACGGTGCGCCGCTACCACGTGCTGGCCCGCGCGCTCTCCACCGCCGCCGACCCGCTGCCGGAACCGCCGCCCGGCGTCACGCTGCGCCCCTGCCTCGCCGAAGAGGACCGCCGCATCGCCCACGCGCTGCTCCAGGAGTCCATGACCGACCACTTCGACTTCACGGCGCGCACGTACGAGCAGTGGCTCGACGACACCGACGGCGCCCGGGCCGACTGGTCCCTCGTCTGGGTCGCGCACGTCGAGGGCATCGGCGATGCCGCGGTCCTGCGCACCCACGACGATCGCCCTTCGATGGGCTGGATCAGCAACATCGCCGTACTGAGCAAGGCCCGCCGCAGGGGCCTCGGCGGTCATCTGCTGCGCCACGCCTTCGGGCACTACGCGGCGCTCGGCCGCGACCGGATCGGCCTCGGCGTGGACACGGACAACAGCAGCGGCGCGCCCGGTCTGTACGCGCGGCACGGGATGGGCGTGGACTACGCGGTGGACACCTGGGAGTTGATCCGCCGGGCGTGACCCGTGCCGGGACCGTCGAGCGGTCCCGGCACGGAGTGGTGCGGTGCGCGGAGTGGTGCGGTGCGGTGCGGGAATCAGCAGGCCCCGAGGTCCTGCCACACGCCCCACTCTCCGGTGGTGCCGGGCTCCTCGCCGGTCGTCCACCACTTGGCCTTCCAGGTGTGGCCCTTGTGGGAGACCTGCTGGCCACCGGTGTAGATCGTGCCGGAGGACCAGGGCGCGGCCGTGCACTGGTTGCCGCTGCCGCCGGTGATGGTCAGGGAGAACGTCGCCGAGTGCGCGGCCGACGGGCTCGCGCCGCTGACGGTGATCTCGTACGTGCCGTTGACCGCCGCCGCCGTCGTGGCGAGCGTGAGCGTCGAACTCCCGCCCGCCGTCACCGACGCGGGGCTGAGCGAGGCGGTGACGCCTGCGGGTGCGCCGCTCGCGGTCAGCTTCACGGTCTGGGCGCTGCCCGCGGTCACCGAGGTCTTCACGGTGCTGGTGGCGGAGGCGCCGGCCTTGACGGTCGCGGATGCCGGGGACACGGCGAGCGAGAAGTCGTCGCTCGGCACGGTGCCGCCACTGGTGAAGGGCGCGAAGACGTGGGTGAAGTCCCAGGTGTTCTGCTCGATGCCGGAGCAGTTGTCCCTGGCGCCGCCGCCGGGGCAGCCTCCGTTGTCACGCTGGAGTGCCCAGAAGGAGATCATGTTGATCCCCTTGGCGACCGCCCAGTCGTACACCTGCCTGGCGTTGGCGAGGGTGAAGGTCTCGGCGGGGCCGAAGTCGTCGACGCCGGGCATCTCGGTGACGCCGATCATGCCCCAGAGCTGGGCCGGGCTCTTGCTCGGGTAGAGCTTGGCGAGCTGGTCGTAGAGGCCCTGGGCGGCGGTCTTGGTGTCCTGCGCCATATCGTGCGTCGCGTTGTCGTAGTAGTCGAACGTCATGAGGTTGACGACGTCGATCCGCGCGCCGTTGGTGACGGCGTTCTTCAGTACGGCGAGACCGCTGGGCGCCAGGCCCGTGGTCGTCGTCGGCAGGGTGTAGGAGATCTCCAGCTTGCGGCCGTTCGCGGTGGCCCAGTCCTGGACCTTCTTGATCGCCTTGTTGCGCCGGTCGACGCCCGCGCTGTTGTCCAGCGCGTCGACCTCGATGTCCATGTCGAGCCGCGGGATGTCGTAGGTCGTGATGACCTTCTCGTAGACGGCGGCGATCTGGTCGACGTCGCTGCAACTGTCGGCGATCTCGGTTCCTGTGGTGTCCGCCGTGTAGCCGCCGAAGGAGGGGATGACGTCGCCGCCGCGCCCCTGGATCGTCTTGATGTCGGCGCCGAAGGACTGCTGGGCGACGGGCAGGGAGGTGTCGCCGTTCCAGTACGCGGTGCAGGAGCCCTTGGTCGCCGTCTGGAGGAACGCCATCGTCAGGTGCTTGGCGCCGGACTGGGCGCTGAGCGCGGCGGGGCTCTCGCCCGTCCAGGACTCGAAGTAGGGGGCGAAGACACGGGCGGGGAGCGGGGTCGCGGCCTGGGCGGGGGCGCCCGAGATCGCGGTCAGGCCCAGAGCGGCCACTGCGGTGGCCGCCGCGGTGAGAGCGGCACGGAGGGAACGCATACGTCTCATGGCCATCCAAGAGGTGAGGAGGCGTCAACTGTGGTGTGACGCACTGGCGTTGCCCTACGGAGTAGCCCTGTGGTCATAGGCATGTCAATGGTCTGAACCAAATCTTGAACCATATATGGACTAGACCAATCCGAGGGGTGCGGCGGGTCCACGCGGCGTCACGCGCCGCGCGATCGCTGGTCAGGGCCGTGGTGCGAGGCACCGGTTGTGGGGCCGCGGTGACTGACCCAGGGGCCCGCCCGGGAAATGCGGCTGCGCGAGCGGTCCCGCTGCGCTAGAACCGTGGCATGGCGGACGAGCGGCGGTTGCCCGGGGGCAGGACGGTCGGAGCGGTGCGCCGCGGTGACGCGGTGCACCGCCCCGTACAGCCGTGGACACCCGCGGTGCACGCGGTGCTGCGCCACCTGGAGGCGGCCGGGGTGGCGGGCGCGCCACGGGTCCTCGGCCTGGACGACCAGGGGCGCGAGGTCCTGACCCACCTCGAAGGCGAGACGGCGGGCGAGGAACTGCCCTGGCCCGTCTGGGTGTACTCGGACGACGCGCTGGTCGGCGTGGGCCGGTGGGCCAGGCGGCTGCACGACGCGACCCTGGACTTCGTCCCGCCGGGGGACGCGCGGTGGCTGGCTGGGCAGACCTGGCGGCCGGGACTGGTCATCGGCCACCACGACGCCGCCCCGTGGAACGCGGTCTGGCGCGACGGGCACCTCGCCGGCTTCTTCGACTGGGACACCGCGGGCCCCTCGTCCCGCGAGTTCGACCTGGCCTTCATGGCGCTGACCTGGGTGCCCCTGCACGCGCGCTCGTTCGCCGAGCGGACCGGCTTCACCGCCTTCGACGACCGCTCCCGGCGGCTGCGTCTGCTGCTCGACGCGTACGGGTACGAAGGCGACCGCGCCGCGTTCGGGACGGTGGTCGCCACCCGGGCAAGGACCAACGCGGAGGTCATCCGGCGCATGGCCGCCGACGGCGATCCGGTCTACACGGCGCTCGAACCGGTCGCCGCCGAACTGGAGCAGGCCGCACGCGAGGTCGGTAGGCTGCCCGCCTCGTTCTGGCGTCCGGCTGCCGGGGACATGTCCGACTAGCGCGGTTGTGTCCCGTTCCCGCGTTCCAGGCGGCTTCGATATCGGCTGGTCAGAGCCCGTTTCCGCGTTCCCGCATGCCGAATTGCCCGGCTTTCGTGGCACCCGTGCCGGATCACCCCGCAGGGTCGTGGTGTCCACGAACCCCTGGGAGCCCCCGTGACCTTACGGATAGCGATCACCGCCGAACCGATCCCCTCACACGTCTCCGCGCTCGACTTCGTCATCGGACCCGCCCTCGAACAGGGCCACGACGTCGCGCTGCACGCCCCGCCGATGTTCCGCCGCGAAGCCCGGCGGCGCGGCGTGGAGTTCCACCGGGCGGGAACGGACTGGACCTGCGATCCCGCCGTGCAGCGAAGGGCGAGCGAGATCTGGACGGCGTCGGGGAACGCCGCGTTCAACCGGTACGTCTTCGGCAGGCTCTGGCCGGACACGGCCGAGGCGAAGGCCCGCGACCTGATCACGGCGTGGACGCGGACCCGCCCCGATCTGGTGATCGCCGAATGCAGCGATCCCGGCGCGCACCTCGCGGCGAAGGTCCTCGATCTGCCCGTGGTCGCCGCGGACAACGGACTCGGCCCGGTGCTCCTCGACCTCTGGGACACCGACATCGCGCCCGCGCTGACCCTGCTCCACAAGCGGTACGGGCAGGACGACGCTCCGGTACCGCCGCCGCTGCTGACGCCCGCACCGGTCCCGTGGTTCTACGAGGACGCACCGGCTGCCGCACGAGCGGTTGCGCGCACCGTGGCGGGGGACCGGAGCCCCGCCCCCGAGCGGCCGGTCCCGTGGCTCCGCCCGCTCTCCGACCGGCCCCTCGTCTACGCCAGCCTCGGCACGCTGACCACCGCGATGCCGGGGCTCCGCGCCGTCGTGGGGGACCTGTACCGGAAGATCATGGCGGCCCTCGCCACGGTCGACTGCGACGCGATCGTCTCCGCGGGCGGCCTCGCCGAGGGGCTGCGGAGCCCGGACCCGCGCATCCGCGTCGTACGCCATGTCCCGCAGCACGCGCTGCTGCGCCATGCCGACGTGTTCGTGACGCACGGCGGCCGGGCGTCCCTGCTCGACGCGGTGCAGGGCGCGACGCCCGTCCTGGGCCTCGGTGTTCTCGGCGACCAGCCCGACAACACCGCCGCGTTCGCGCGGCTCGGTCTCGGCCGCGCGCTGGACCTCACGGCGACGCGCGAGGAGATCGCCGCATCCGTCACGGCCCTCCTCGACGACGCGTCCGGACCCGCCGCGGTGCGCGCGGCGGCGGCCGAGCTGTCCGCACTGCCGCCGCTAGACGTCGCGGAGCTGCGGAACGGGCGGTGACTCCTGTTCCTGTTCCGCCGCCTGTTCCGCCGGGGGCCGGGGCCGTGGCTCTCCGGTGTGCAGGACGCCGTTGACGTACGCGATGTCCAGGGCCTTCTCCCAGCGGGCGACGACGAGCGTGGCGACGCTGTTGCCCGCGAGGTTGGTCAGCGCGCGGCACTCGGACATGAACTTGTCGATGCCGAAGACGAGCATGATCCCCGCCGCGGGCACCGTGCCGACGGTGGAGAGGGTCGCGGCCAGGGCGATGAAGCCCGCGCCTGTGATGCCGCCGGAGCCCTTGGACGTCAGGATCATGACGGCGAGCAGCCCGAGCTGCTGCCCGATGCCGAGCGGGGTGTCCGTGGCCTGGGCGATGTAGACCGCGGCCAGGGAGAGGTAGAGGGAGCTGCCGTCGAGGTTGAAGGAGTAGCCGGTCGGGACGGTGAGGCCGACGATGTCACGCCGGATGCCGAGCCCTTCGAGCTTCATCATCAGGCGCGGCAGGGCGCTCTCGGACGAGGAGGTGCCGAGGACGAGGACGAACTCCTCGCGCAGATAGCGCAGCAGCCGGAAGATGTTGATCCGCAGGGCGGCGGTGACCGCGCCGAGCACCACGACGACGAAGAAGGCGGACGTGCCGTAGAAGAGGCCGATGAGGCGGCCGAGGCTGGTGAGGGTCGAGATGCCGTACTTGCCGATGGTGAACGCCATGGCACCGAAGGCGCCCACGGGTGCGGCCAGCATGACGTAGTGCAGGATCTTGAAGACGACGGCGCTGAGGCGGTGGACGCCGTCGACGATCGGCTCGCCCACCGGACCGACGGCTTTGAGCGCGACGCCGAAGAGCACCGAGAAGAAGATGACCTGGAGGATGTTGCCCTCGGCGAAGGCGCCGACCGCGCTGTCCGGCACCAGGTCGGTCAGGAAGTGCCACCAGCCCTGGTCCTCGCCGCTCTTGACGTAATCGCGTGCGTCGCCCTGGAGTGTGAGGTCGCCGGGGTGGGCGTGGACGCCCGCGCCCGGCTGGAAGACGTTGACGGCGACGAGACCGACGAGCAGCGCGGCCAGCGTCCCGGCCTGGAAGTAGAGCAGGGACTTGAGCCCCACCCGGCCCACGCGGCCGAGGCTGTCGACACTGCCGATGCCGCCCACGACGGTCAGGAAGACGATCGGGGTGATCAGCATCTTGATGGCGGCGACGAAGGTGGTGCCGACCGGTTCGAGTCCGGTGCCGACCGAGGGCCACAGCCAGCCGGTCAGGACGCCGGTGACGATGGCGGTCAGGACCCAGAAGTACAACTGCCGGTACCAGGGCCGTCTGCCGGTCCCGGCCGGGGAAGGGGTGGGTGGATCGGGTGGGGCCATGGCGTTTCTCCTCGTCGGAGAGGGCGGGAGCGGGGCCTGGACGGGAGCGGGTGGCCTAGAGCAGTTCGATGAGCTTCTCGGTGAACTCCGCGGTGGTCGCGGTGCCGCCGAGATCGCGGGTGCGCACCTCCGTCTTGGCGAGCAGCGCGGCGATCGCGTCGGTGACCTCCTTGGCGGCCTCGGGGTGGCCCAGGTGGTCGAGCATCAGGGCCGCCGACCAGATGGCGCCCAGCGGATTGGCGATGCCCTTGCCCGCGATGTCGGGGGCGGAGCCGTGCACGGGCTCGAACATGGAGGGGAAGTCGCGTTCCGGGTTGAGGTTGGCTGCCGGTGCGATGCCGATGGACCCGGCGACGGCCGCCGCCAGATCGCTGAGGATGTCGCCGAAGAGGTTGGAGGCGACGACCACGTCGAAGCTCTCCGGCGCGAGGACGAACTTCGCGGCGAGCGCGTCGATGTGCTCTTGTTCCCAGTCGACCCGGGGGAAGCGGGCGGCGCGCTCGGCGACCAGTTCGTCCCAGAACGGCATGGTGTGCACGATGCCGTTCGACTTCGTGGCCGAGGTGAGCCGGCCGCCGCGGCGCGCGGCGAGCTCGAAGGCGTGGTCGAGGACGCGGGTGACGCCCGCCCGTGTGAACACCGCTTCCTGCACGGCCATTTCGTCAGGGAAGCCCCTGTTCAGGCGGCCGCCGACCTCGCTGTACTCGCCCTCGACGTTCTCGCGGACCACCACGAAGTCGACCGCGCCGGGGCGGGCGCCGCGCACCGGACTCTCGACGCCCTCGAAGACGCGGACGGGGCGCAGATTGACGTACTGGCGGAAAGCGCGCCGGATCGGGATCAGGAGCCCCCACAGCGAGACGTGGTCGGGCACTCCGGGGTAGCCGACGGCGCCGAGCAGGATGGCGTCCTCGTCGCGGAGCAGGTCGAGGCCGTCCTCCGGCATCATCGCGCCGTCCCGCAGATAGCGCTCGCACGACCAGTCGTACGACGTGTAGGTGAGGCCGAAGCCGTGGCGCCTGCCGAGGACGTCGAGGACCTGCCGGGCGGGCGGCAGCACCTCGGCGCCGATGCCGTCGCCGGGGATCAGGGCAATGCGGTGGTTCGTCATGCGTCGATTGCAGCAACGCGCCTGGTGGGGCGTCCAAGACGGAAACCGGATCTGCCTTATAGGCAGGGGTTATCAGCGGGGCGTTGAGCCCTTCGCGACGACGTCCTTCGCCTGCGCGTCCGCGTCCGCGGCGATCCGGACGAACGCCGTGGCCGCGGGCGACACGCTGCCGCGCCTGCTCACCAGCGCGATGTCCAGGGTGGTCTCCGGCTCGATGTCCAGGACGCGCGCGCCCGCCTGCCGGGCGATGTCCCGCCAGGAATCGGTGACGACGGCGACGCCGACCCCGCCGAGCACCAGCGGCAGCAGGGCGACCCGGTGCTCGGTCTCGGCCGCGACCGTGAAGTCGACGCCCTCCTCGCGCAGCGCGTCGACATAGGCGCGCATGCCGGTGCCGAGCTGTCCGACGATCAGCCGCAGGCCCGCGAGTTCCGCGCTGTTCACCGTGGAGCGCCCGGCCAGCGGGCTCTCCGGCGGGACCAGCAGGACGAACCGCTGACGGCCGAGGGAGTGGCTCGCGACCTCCTTCTCGGGGACCGGTCCCGCCGACGCGAGCAGTCCCAGCTCGACCGCTCCCGTGCGCACCATGTCGATCACCTCACGGGAGGTGAAGGCCGCCCTGATGGCGACGGACACGCCCGGGTACCGCGCGCTGAAGGCGCGGATCAGAGTGGTGAGCGGCTCGACCGCCTGGGACGGCATGCAGGCCACGTCGAGCCGTCCCGTACGCAGCTCGTGCACGGCCTCGACGCTGGAGCGGGCGGTCCGGAGGCTGCGCGCGGCCTCGCGGGCCGGGCCGATCAGCGCGTGCCCGGCCTCGGTGAGGACCGCGCGCCGCCCGATGCGGTGGAAGAGGTCCGTGCCCAGATCCCGCTCCAGCGCCCGGACGGCCTGCGACAGGGACGGCTGGGAGACGTACAGGGCGGAGGCGGCGCGGTGGAACCCCCCGTGATCCACGATCGCGAGGAAGTACTCCAGGTGTCTGACGTCCATCCGTACGTGCTCCTCACGCCCCGCTGCCGCCTCCGGTCACAGGCCGCGCGCCCGGGTGCGGGCGGCGTCAGCCGGCGAGGAGTTCCGTGAACCGCTGTGTGTCGATGTTCCCACCGGAGGCGATCACGCCGATCCTGCGGGGCGCGGACCCGCGCGGCGCCGTGTCGACGCGCCCGGCCATGAGCGCGGCGAGCGCGGTCGCCCCGCTGGGTTCGAGGACGATCTTCAGGCGTTCGAAGGCGAACCGCATGGCGGCGATGATCTCCGCGTCGCCGACGAGCGAGACCCCGTCGACCAGACGCCGGTTGATGGCGAAGGTGATCTCGCCCGGCGTGGGCAGCGCCTGGCCGTCGGCGATGGTCCGGGGCACGGGGATGGTGACGCGTTCGCCGCTCTCCAGGGAGCGCTTGGTGTCGTCGCCCGCCTCGGGCTCGACGCCGCTGACCGTGGTGGCGGGGTGGAGTTCCTTGACGGCGACGGCGGATCCGGCGATCAGACCGCCGCCTCCGACGGGCGCGACGAGGGCGTCGAGCGGCCCCGTCTCCTCGACGAGTTCGAGCGCGGCGGTGCCCTGCCCCGCGATGACGTGGGGGTGGTCGTAGGGCGGGATGAGGGCGAGCCCCCGGTCGGCGGCGAGCGCCTCGCCGAGGGCGCCGCGCTCCTCGGTGTAGCGGTCGTAGGTGACGATCTCCGCCCCGTAGCCCGCGGTGGCCGCCCGCTTGGAGCGCGGGGCGTCCTCGGGCATCAGGATGACCGCGCTGGTGCCGAGTTCGCGGGCGGCCAGGGCGGTGGCCTGGGCGTGGTTGCCGGAGGAGTACGCGGCGATGCCCTTGGCGAGGCGCTCGGCGGGCAGCTGGGCCGCCGCGTTGTAGGCGCCGCGGAACTTGAAGGCCCCGACGCGCTGGAAGTTCTCGCACTTGATGAACACGTCGGCGCCGACCAGGGCGTTCAGGGTCCGCGACGTGAGCACCGGGGTGCGAAGGGCGATGCCGTGGAGACGCGCGGCGGCCTGCCGTACGTCGTCGAAGGTGACGGGGAGCGCTGCGGCCATGGTGAGTCCTCACGGGGGGTGCGGCGGAGCTGACGGCATGGTGTGATTACCGCGCGTTTGATCGCGCATCAGCACGGTAGTCGGTTACCGAACTACCTTTGGCGGGGGAGGTGTTGTGAGCGGTTCCGCGCGGCTCCGGAACGGAGTGTTCGATTTCGACACGGAGCATGACGCACGGGAACGCTCTTCAACTCGCCTTGGGCATAGTCTGGTTGGTGGAGTGAGGGGGCTCAACTCATGGCGCCGGATTCGAAGATCCTCATCGTCGATGACCACGCGGACACCTTGTTCGCGCTCGAAAGCGCGTTGGCACCTCTGCACTACGAACTGACCTGTGTCACCAACGGTGACGACGCGCTCAAGCAGATACTCCGGGGCGACATCGGCCTCGTGCTGCTCGACGTGCGCATGCCCGGCTCCGGCGGCCTCGACGTGGTGCGCTACATGCGCCGCCTCGAACAGACCCAGCACATCCCCATCCTGCTGCTCACCGGGTTCGGCATGAGCCGTGACCTGGCTGCCGCGGCCTTCATGTTCGGCGTGGCCGACGTGATCCTGAAACCCGTCGACCCGTGGACGCTGCGCACCAAGGTGCGCTACCTCTACGAGTCGTACGTGCGCACGCGCGCACTCCAGCGGGAACTGGACGCCTTACGTGCCAACGGCTCCACCGCGCCGCCCCGCGACCACTCCGCGGAACGCGGGGACGCGGACCCGCCGCCTCCGCGCGTTCCCGAGCAGCCGTCGGCGCCGAACCACCCCGCCGAACACCGTGGGGCTACGCCTGGTACTCGGTGAGGTCGATGGCGTACACGTGCAGCGGGTGGCCGGAGACCGGGTGGGCCGTCTCGCGCTCCAGGGTCATGCCGAGCTTGCGGATGACGTTGGCGGAGGCGTGGTTCCCCGGGCGGTCGATGCTGATGACGCGGTCGAGGCCGCGGTCCTGGAGGGCGAATTCGAGGGTGGCCTGCGCGGCCTCGGACGCGTAGCCCTGGCCCCAGAACTGGGCGCCGAGCCGCCAGCTGATCGCCGCGTCGGGCAGCGCCTCGGGGAGGAACTCGGGGATGGACAGGCCGGTGAAGCCCGCGAGCTCGCCGGAGGCGAGGAGCTCGACGGCGAAGAGGCCGAAGCCCTCGTCGTCCCACTCCTCCTCCCAGCGCTCGATGGCCTCGGCCGTGGCGTCCGGGTCGTTGCTGGGGCCTTCCTCGCTCCAGCGCATGACCTGGGGGTCCGCGTTGATGTCCGTCATGGGCACGAGGTCGTCGTCGCGCCAGCGGCGCAGGAGGAGGCGGGGGGTGCGGATCTCGGTCATGGCCCTCATCCTGCCGAAGGCGGGGGCGGTGGTGGTAATCGGCGGGCCGCGGCGCCCGAGCGGGGGCCGCCTCGGCTGAGGATGCCGAAGCGGCCCCGACCGGAGGGGAGCGCGGTCGTTACCTCAGACCGCGGTCCAGCGCGTTGAACAGGACGTTGTTCGAGGTGTCACCCGACATCTCCCAGATCATGCCGCCGAGCAGACCCTTGGACTTGATGTACTGGGTCTTCTTCTCGATGGACCAGGCGTCATCGAAGGACCACCACTGGCCGTTCGCCCCGGTGTAGCCGTACGTGGAGATGGACTGCTCGTCGTGGTAGACGGTCAGGTTCGGGAAGGCCGCGACGAGGTTGTCGTAGCCGCGGGTGCCCGCCTCCTCCTGGAACTGGCCGGGCGCCGCGCCGTTGGCGCTCTGCCACTCGCCGTGCGCGCCGCCGTCGGCGACCTGCTGCCAGCCGCGCCCGTAGAACGGGAAGCCGATGGTCAGCTTGCGCGGCTTGATGCCCTGGTCGGTGTACACCTTCACCGCGTCGTCGATGCTGAAGTCGGTGGGGTACGGACTCTGCGCGTCCTTGTACAGGTTGGCCTGGTGCCCCGTGCGGTTCGGCTCCCAGGAGTTGTCGCTGCCCGCGCCGTGGAAGTCGTAGCCCTGGACGTTGCCGAAGTCCAGGTGCTTGAAGACCTCCTTGAGGTCCCAGCCGTCGTTGATCTTCTTGGCGTCGGCCGGGGTGAAGGCGGTGAGCAGCCGGTGGCTGCCGCCGAGGGCGTCGAGCTGCTTGCGGAACTCGGCGATCAGCGCGGTGTTGTTGGCCTTGTCGTCCGTGCTCCAGTGGTTGCCGGGGTGCCCGTCCGGCGATCCGGGCCACTCCCAGTCCAGGTCGAAGCCGTCGAAGATCCCGGCGGCGACGCCGTCACCGCCCGCGCCGTTGTACGCGGGCAGGTTGCCCTTGATGTACATGTCGATGCAGGACTTGACGAACTTCTTCCGCGATTCGTCCGTCTTGGCGACGTCGGAGAAGTACTTGGAGTAGGTCCAGCCGCCGAGCGAGACGACGACCTTGAGGTTCGGGTGCTTGGCCTTGAGCTTCTTGAGCTGGTTGAAGTTGCCGCGCAGCTTGCCCCAGCCGTCGTCGGCGACGCCGTCCACGGACTGCCCGGCGGGGAAGGCCCTGCCGTAGTCGGCCTCGGCGTCCCCGGCCCCGTCGCCCTGGTTGGGGTCCTGGGGGTTCTGCGTGGTGCCCTTGGTGACGCCGTTGAGGCAGGTGAGGTTCTTGGGGTCGATGTTGGCGAAGGCGTAGTTGATGACGTCGAGCTTGGCCGCGGCGCCGGACGTCTCCAGGTCCCGCACGAAGTACTGGCGGCCGTAGATGCCCCACTGCACGAAGTAGCCGACCTTGGCGTAGCCGTCCTGGCCGACGGGGTCCTTGGTGGTGAGGGACAGGGCGTTGCTCGCGGGCGACGCGTTGTCGGCGGCGTCCCGTGCCTTGACGGTGAAGGAGTACTCCGTGGCGGGGGAGAGGCCGGTCACGGTGCTGGTGAGCGTGTCGGCGGGCAGGCTCTCCACGAGGGTCGTGCCCCGGTAGACGTCGTACGCGGCGACGCGCTGGTTGTCCGTGGCCGCGTCCCAGGCGAGCTTGACGGTGCTCGACGTGACCTCGGTGGAACGGAGGTTGCGGGGCGCGGTGGGCGGCACGGTGTCGGTCGCCGGGTCCACGGTGGTCGCCGTGACCGGGGCGCCGGCCTCCCCGGTGTTGCCGCGCGTGTCCTTGGCCCGGACGCTGAACTGGTAGGCGGTCGCCGGTTGCAGGTCGCGCACCGTGGCCTGGGTGGAGGCGCTGGCCGCCACGACGGTGGTGCCGCGAAGCACCTCGTACGAGGCGACGGGGAAGTCGCCCTGTGCGGCAGCCGTCCACTTCAGGCTGACCGTGCGGGCGGTGGCGTCGGCGACGCTGAGCCCGGTGGGGGCCTTCGGGGGCACGGCCGCGGTGCCGTCGCACTTGTCGCCGTTGATGAGGCAGCCGGTGGGCGGCTTGAGCTGGCCGCTGCCGCGGAAGGTGTAGCTGTACGGCTCGGTGTCGCGGCCCGCGGGGACGCGGGCGTTGTAGTACGCGGGCGTCACGACCACGTGCCTGCCCTTGACCTCGGCGGTGCCGTGGGTGTGGTCGCTGATGGTGACGCCCTCGGGCAGGTCGAACTCCAGGGACCAGGTGTCGACGGCGGTGTCGCCGCTGTTCTTCACGACGAACTTGCCGGTCCAGGACGTGCCGCTGCCCTCGCTGCTGAAGGTGGCGGTGAGCTTGGCGGCGGCGATGGCGGGGGCCGCGAGTGAGGTGAGTCCCGTCAGCGCCAGTGCGAGCACGGCGAGAACGGCGAGGATGCGTCGGTGTGCGGCCGGGACCGCGCGGGGTCTGGCGGTGGATCTGCGTGGGGACACGGCTCTCCTTGACGAGGTGAGGCGTCCGTCCGTGCCTGCGGGGTCCGATGGGGCGGGGGTCGGACGCGCTTCCTGGTACAGACCTCTTAGAGAACCACCCTCCGTGGGCATGTCAACGAGAGCGGGAGGGTGCTGGACCGTACCAATTCACGGCGTCGAACCCCCTGCCGGGCTTCCGTCCCCGTAAAGGACTGGACCAGCTCGGCGAGATTTTGCTTCGCCTTGACTCGACGTCAAGGCGAGCGCGGTCCCAACTCGCTTGTGGTGGGCGCGAGTTGAGCGCACTGCGGCCCGTGTTCCGGTGGTGGCCGACGGGGCGGCGCGGAGGGGCCCGCGGCGCGCGGGGTGTCGGCGCAGGCGCACCATCCGGCGCGCGCGAAACGCGAGTTGTGGCGTCCGCTCCCGCGGGTCCGGCGCGCACACCTCCGGTCGTTCACGCGCTGGCCTGCGGGTATTCATCGTCCGTCGGGGGCGATTGTGTGTGGCGTCACAGAGAATCCTCAGATTACTCGGGCATGCTTCCCGGCAACCGAGCGAGGGGAGCGAAGGATGGCGAAGCGCGTACGGCTGGGCCGCACACATCTGCGGGCACTGCTCGCCGTGGGCGCCCTGTTCTCGTGCCTCGCGCTCGCGGACAGGAACGAACTGCCCCACGCCGTCACGCCGACCGTGCGGTCAGGGCCGCCCGCCGAGTCGGCACGGGTCGGCGCCCTCTTCCGGGGCGGTCTTGAAGGGCGCCATTTCTGCACCGCGTCCGTGGTGCACAGCAAGGGCCGCGACCTCATCGTCACCGCGGGCCACTGCCTCGGCGACGGCAAGGGCGTCACCTTCGCCCCCGGCTACCACGACGGCAAGGCCCCCTACGGCCTGTGGACGATCGACCGCGTCTACGCCGACGACCACTGGACGCACGACGGGGACGAGGACCACGACCTCGCCTTCGCCGTCCTCGAACCCAGGAACGGCCGGCACGTCGAGGACGTGACCGGGGCCAACACCCTGGACACCACGGCGGGCACCGAGCGCCGCGTCACGGTCACCGGCTACCCCGACGAGGAGGACGCCCCGCGCACCTGCACCAGCACCGCGAACCGCTTCCGCGCGGAGCAGCAGCGCATCGGCTGCCCCGGCTTCACCAGCGGCACCAGCGGCAGTCCGTGGGTCACCGCCGACGGCCACCTGATCGGCGTCCTCGGTGGCTACCACGACGGCGGCGACACCCCCGACGTGTCGTACAGCGTGATCCTCGACAGGGAGGTGGCCGCCCTCTACGCCAAGGCGGCACACGGCTGACAAGGGCTACTTGGCGGCGTCGAGCGCGGCCTGCCACGCGGGGCTGGTCACGTAGTGGTTGTCGTACCGCTCGGAGGAGTTCTTGATCTCCTCGAAGCCCGCCTCGCCGCGCATCACGCGGCCCAGCAGGCGCAGGTAGTCGAAGCGGGGCATGCCCGGACCGAAGACGAAGAGCACGTCGGCCTCCCGGTCCGGGGCCGCGGCGAAGGCGTGCGGGGTGTGCGGCGGCACCAGCAGGAAGTCGCCCTTCTCGAGGACCTTCACCTCCTCGCCGACCAGGACCTGGAGCGCGCCGTCCACCACGAAGAACAGCTCGGACGCCTTGGTGTGGAAGTGTGCGGGGGCGCCGACCGCGCCCTTGGCGAAGGTCGAGCGGTAGCTGGTGAGCGCGCTGCCGTCGGTGCCGTAGTCGGCCAGCAGGGTCATCACGCTGCTGGGGTCCGCGGTGGTCTCCGCGGTGGCGGCGCGGGTGAGGACGGCCTTCGGTGCGGTCTGCGCGTTCATGCTGCTTCCTGCCTCTGAGCTGCGGCTTCGGGCTTCTCCGTTGCCTTGTGAGAATGACTCTACGGCGCAGAAAGACCTCGCATGAGGTGCATTTATCGGTCGGAATCATGGGTCAATTCGGCGCCCGCCCTGCCCGCCCGGGACGTCCGGGATGAGGGAGGGGCTGCCGTCCTGATAGCGTCACCGACGTCCACGCCAATGGTCCAGACCATTTGGGCGTGATGGCTCCGTCCCCTGCTTTAAGGGGGGAGGGGACGGAGCCGCAGCTCGTGCCGGATTCGTGATCAGTTGGTCCGCCTCTGGCGTCGTGCGAAGCGGCCGCACTGTGCCATTGGCCCACCCAGAGGTGCCTGGCTTGAGCCGCATGGCTTCTTGATGGTCTGATGGGTCTGTCGATGGCGCCCCGGACTCCGTGGCGCCTTCTTTGTGTCCGGGTTGCCGAGAGGGGCGGGAAGCAGTGCTGAAGAGGGTGTTCGTGGCTCCGGATCCGGGGCGGCTGCGGCTGCGCAGCGCCACCCGGGCGGTCATCGGCATTTCGTCCGCCGTGGCCGTGTGCGGTCTGGTGGGGCACTCCCTCAGCGCGGCCGTCGTCGGCGGACTCGCGGCGCTGCTCGCGCTCTTCACCGTGCTCGACCCGACCGTGCGCGGCCAGGCGGTGACGACCGCGCTGCTTCCGGTCGTCGGGCTGCCCGTCCTCGCCGTGGCCGCGGCGCTGCACGACTACCCCCTGACCAGGGACCTGACGTTCCTCGCCGTGGTCGGGGCCGGTGTCTACGCACGGCGCTGGGGGCCCCGCGGGCACTCCCTCGGGGTGTTCGCCTTCATGACCTTCTTCGCCGCCCAGTTCCTGCACACCGTGCCGGGCCAGCTGCCCGAGCTGGCCATGGCCGTGCTGCTCTCACTCTGCGTCTCGTCGACCGTGCGGTTCGGCCTGTGGTGCTACGAGCGCGGCCGCCCCGTGGCCGCCGCGCCCGCGTTGCCGCAGGGACGAGGTCTCGGCCGGGTCACCACGCGGCAGGCCGTGCAGGCCGCGGCGGGGGCGGCGTTCGCGCTCGGGGTGGGGCAGCTGCTGTCCGACCAGCGGTGGTACTGGGCGGTGGGCGCGACGTGGTGGGTGTTCGTGAACACCGTGTCGCGCGGCGAGACGCTGGTGCGGGGCTTCCGCCGGGTGCTCGGCACCGTCCTCGGCATCGTGGTGGGCTTCGCCGTCGCGCTCCCCGTGCAGGGCGCGGCGGTGCCGACCGCCCTGGTCGTGGCGGTGAGCGTCTTCGGGATCTTCTACACCGCGGCCGTCTCGTACAGCTGGATGATGTTCTTCGTGACCGCGATGGCCTCCATGCTCTACGGGCTGCTCGGAGTCCTGGACGCCTCGCTCCTGGGCCTGCGCGTCGCGGAGACCGCGGTCGGCGCGCTCGGAGCGGCGCTCGCGGTGCTGATCGTCCTGCCGGTCACCACGCACGCGGTCACCGACGAGTGGATCCGCCGCGCCCTGCGGTGCGTGCACGCCTGCACGGCCGAGGCCGCCGCACGTCTCGCCGGTACCCCGGGCGCGGATCCCGAGCCCCACGTCGCCGAACTGGAGACGCTGCTGGCCCGCGTGCGCCTGGCCGTCTCACCGCTGGTGCACCCGCTGCACCGGGGCCGCGAGCGCAAGGCGCGGGCGCACGGGGTGCTCGCGCTGCTCGACGACTGCGCGAGGGAAGTGCGTTCCCTCGCCGAGATCGCGGCGGATCCGGACGCCTCGCACGACGCCCGGCTCGCGGCCGCCTGCTGGCGGGTGGAAGCGGCGGTGGAAGCGCTGACGACCCCGCGCGGCGCCCGGCAGGAGCGTGAGCCCCAGGCATCGGTTCCGCACGCCGTCGGCCACCCGGCCCTCGCGCACCTGAACGGCTTGGAGCGGGCGCTCGAAGCGATGGCCGGGCACACGAAACCGGAGGAAGCGGCGTATCTGGGCGGTGCCAGGTAGTCGTCGGCGAGGTAACCGTCGTGCCTGGCCTGGCCTGGCCCGGTGTGGGCGGTGTGCGGTGTCCGTTCCGGCGTGGCCGTTGTGCCTGGCCCGGTGTGGGCGGTGTGCGGTGTCCGTTCCGGCGTGAGCGTTGTGCCTGGCCCGGGGTGAGCGGCGTGCCGTGCCCGTGTCGGCGTGGGCGTCGTGCCTGGCCCGGTGTGACCGGCGCGCCCGGCCGACCCGGGCCGCCACCTTCGAGTCCCCGCCACCGCCGCCGACTTGGTCTAGACCGGCTGCTAGCGTCGGCCGCACGAGCGGCGCCAACGGATGTGCCGCTCCGGTCGAGAGGGGACATCAGTGGTCGTCGGCAAGCACGCCGCGCGCGCGTACATCGGATCCTTCACCGCGGCGGGAGGGCGCGGCGTCAGCACCGCGGCCCTCGACGCGGACACCGGCGCGCTGACCGTCCTGAGCAGCACGGACGAGGTCGCCGACCCGTCGTACCTCGTGCTCTCGCCCACCGGGGACACCTTGTACGCGGTCAGTGAGACGGCCGACGGCGCGGTCGCCGCCTACCGGCTCGACGGCGCGGACCCGCGGCTCACCGGAGCGCCCGTCCCCGTCGGCTCCGCGCCCACCCATCTCACGCTGCACGCGGGCCACCTGCTCGCCGCCAACTACGGCTCGGGCAGCGTCGCCGCCGTCCCCCTGCGCGCGGACGGAACCCTCGGCGCCGCCCCGTCGAGCGTCCTCGCGCACACCGGCTCGGGGCCGCACCCCCAGCGCCAGCAGGCGCCGCACGCCCACCAGGTGCGCGTGGACCCCAGCGGCCGCTGGGCGCTCAGCGTCGACCTCGGCACCGACTCGGTGCGGGTCTGCGCGCTCGACGCGGAGAAGGGGGAGCTCACCCTGCACCGGGAGGTCGCGCTGCGTCCGGGGTCGGGCCCCCGGCACCTCGCCTTCCACCCGGACGGCGACCGTGCGTACGTCCTGAACGAGCTCACGCCGACCGTCACCGTCTGCGCCTGGGACGCCGTCGGCGGCACGATCGAGCCGCTCGGCGAGGCCGCCGTCCTGACGGAGGTCCCGGACGGCGACGCCTTCCCCTCGGCGATCGTCGTCGCCCCCGACGGGCGCTTCCTGTGGACCGCCACGCGCGGTACGGACGTCATCTCCGTGTTCGCGCTCGACGGCCCCGGCGGTGCGCCGCGGCTCACGACGACCGTGCCGTGCGGCGGCCACTGGCCGCGTGACCTGGCCGTCGACCCCACGGGCCGGTTCCTCTACGCCGCCAACGAGCGCTCCGGCGACGTCACCTGGTTCGCGGTCGACGGGACGACCGGCGTGCCGGTCAGGACCGGGTCCGTCGCCGCGCCCGCCGCCTCCTGCGTGGTCTTCGGCTGAGCCGCGGCAAGTACGACGACGGGCCCGCCCCCACATCGGGGCGGGCCCGTCGTCGTACCTGCTCCGCGCGGAAGCTCAGTGCACCGGCGCGCCCGAGGGCTGCTGCGGGGTGATGCCGAGCGTCGTCGTGTACTTGGCGAGCGCCAGCTTGCCGATCGCCGGGTAGGAGCCGAGCGGCTCGGCGACGGAGCAGCCCGCCTCCTTCGCGGCGGCGTCGAGCAGAGCGGAGTCCAGCTCGGGGCCGATCAGGTACGGGGCGAGCGCCAGCTGCGCCGAGCCTGAGCCGCGCAGCTGCTCGGCGGTCGCCGCGATGGCGCCCTCCTCGTCGAGCGCGGCGGCCATCACCGGCACCGCGAGGCGCGCGGCGAGCAGCATGCCGGTGATCCCGGCGGCCTGCACGGCCTCGTCGCCGCCCACGGTGGCGAGCACGATGCCGTCCGCGGCGGTCGCCACCGTGAACAGCCGGGCACGGTCGGCGCGGGCCAGACCGGCCTCCGAGAGGCGCACGTGCAGCGCCTCGGCGAGCAGCGGGTGCGGGCCGAGGACGTCGGTCAGCTCGGCGGCGACGCGGCTCTCCATGACGGCCTGCCGGATGCGCCGCATCAGCGCGCTGTCGGGGCCCGCGAGCAGCGGCACGACGACGGCGACGGGGCCTTCGGGCTCGGCCACCTCGGCGCCGGCGGCGCGCGCCCGCTCGACGCGGGCGGTGCGCTCGGTGGCCGCGTGCGCGAGCACGGACGTGAGCGAGGGGAACTCGGGGAAGGAGGTGACGGTGGCGTCCTCCTCACCGTCGACGTAACCGATGCGGGCGTCGAGGCCGGGCAGCTCGGAGCGGGCGATGCTCACGACTTCCTCGGCGAGGCCGCGCGTGGTGGTGCTGGGGGCGCCCGGCACGGCCAGGACCAGTGCGGGCGCGCCCTCAGGAGCCGCGACGGGCTCCGGACGGCGGTGCCGGCCCGGCTGGCGGGGGCGCGGCATTCGTACGGGCAGGCCTGATGCGGGCCCAGTGGGGGAGCTCATGCGGCCGCATGCTACTGGTTTGCGGGTCCTCGCTGTTCGGGGAGGGTGCAGGTGGGCGGTATAAGTCCGTTTTTGTCTGATGAATTACGTAGAGGTCAACTGTCGGCTTCACCGTGGACGGTGAGCATGCGCGGATCGCGCGGAAGTCGCAGCCGGTCCGCGCCGATATCAGCGGCAATGCGCAGCGCGCCGTCCAGCGGGTCGCCCGCCGCCGTCACCTGGACGGCGCGCGGCAGTCGCTCCGTCAGTTCCTCGCGCAGCGGCCCGGTGAGCGGCTCACCCAGCTTGAACAGGCCGCCCGTCAGGGCCACTTCGCAGGTGTCGCCCGCCGGGCAGACGGCGGCCGCGGCCTGCGCGATGTGCCGCGCGGCGTCCCGCAGGATGCCCTCGGCCACCGGGTCGTCGGCCGCGCAGGCGGCCACGTGCGGCGCGAACGAGGCGAGCACGGCGGGCCGGTCGGTGCGCGGATAGAGCTGTCCCGGCAGCCCGGTCACCGGGCCGAACAGGTCCTCGGCGCGGACGAGCAGTGCCTTCGAGCCGCCGTCCCTGCCGTCGTGCGCGCGCATCACCGCCTCCAGGCCCGCGCGGCCGATCCAGGCGCCGCCGCCGCAGTCCCCGAGCAGATGTCCCCAGCCGTCGGCCCGGCGCCAGGCCGTGAGGTCCGTGCCGATCGCGATCAGGCCCGTGCCCGCGGCGACGACCGCGCCCGGACGGTCGCCGACTGCTCCCGCGTACGCGGTCACGGCGTCCGCGGCGAGTGCCACCCGGCGTACGCCCAGGGCCTCTTCGAGTGCGGACGGCAGCTGGGCCCGCAGGTCGTCGCCCAGGGTCGCGAGCCCTGCCGCGCCGATCGCGACGGCCGTGATCCGCCCGCCGCCCACCCTCGCGAGCAACTCCCGTGCCATCGGCAGGAGTTGCGCAATGAAGTGCTCGGCGTCGATGCCCCGCTCGCCCGTGCGCACCGGCTCCGCCGAGCGCACGGGCGCGGGAGCGCGCATCCCTTCCGGGGGGCCGAGCGCGGCCCGCAGCCCGGAGCCGCCCGAGTCGACGCCCAGGACCAGGGCGTCGGCCGGTACCTCCGCCGCGGGCCTCACGGCACGCGCCAGTCCACCGGCTGCGCGCCCTGCTGGACCAGCAGATCGTTGGCCCGGCTGAAGGGGCGCGAGCCGAAGAAGCCCCGGTCAGCCGACATCGGCGAGGGGTGCGAGGACTCGACGGACGGCAACTGCCCGAGCAGCGGCCGCAGATTGCGGGCGTCGCGGCCCCACAGGATCGACACCAGTGGCTTGCCGCGCGCGGCGAGTGCCCGGATCGCCTGCTCGGTGACCTCCTCCCAGCCCTTGCCGCGGTGCGCGGCGGGCTTGCGCGGCGCCGTGGTCAGCGCCCTGTTGAGCAGCAGCACGCCCTGCCGCGTCCAGGGCGTGAGGTCGCCGTTCGACGGCTGGGGCAGGCCCAGGTCGGTGTTCATCTCGCGGTAGATGTTGATGAGGCTGCCGGGCAGCGGCCGCACTTCGGGCGCGACCGAGAACGACAGCCCCACCGCGTGACCGGGCGTGGGATAGGGGTCCTGGCCGACGATCAGGACGCGGACGTCGTCGAAGGGCTGCTGGAAGGCGCGCAGGACGTTCGGTCCCGCCGGGAGATAGGTGCGTCCGGCGGCGATCTCCGCGCGCAGGAAGTCGCCCATCGCGGCGATCCGATCGGCCACCGGTTCCAGGGCCTTGGCCCAGCCGGGTTCGACGATTTCATGCAAGGGTCGTGGTGCCACGGCGTCACCCTACTGCCGTAACGCCCCCGCCGATCAACCGATGGCCGCGGCCCGCACGCAGAGCACGTCCGGCAGGTGCGAGGCCAGTTGCCGCCAGCTGTCGCCGTCGTCCGCCGACGCGTACACCTCGCCGTTGCGATTGCCGAAGTAGATGCCCGCCGGGTCGCTGTCGTCGCTGCACATGGCGTCGCGCAGCACGGTGCCGTAGTGGTCCTCCTGGGGCAGGCCCGCGCTCAGCGGCTCCCAGGTCTTGCCCGCGTCGGCCGTGCGGTAGACCCGGCACCGGTGGTCGGCGGGGACCCGGTCGCTGTCCGCGGTGATCGGGAAGACGTACGCCGTGCCACCGCGGTGCGGGTGGGCGACCGCGGCGAAGCCGAAGTCGGAGGGCAGTCCCTCCCCGATGTCCGTCCAGTTGGCGCCCGCGTCGTCGCTTCGGTAGACGCCCCAGTGGTTCTGCAGGTACAGCCGGTCGGGGTCGGCCGCGTCCCGCGCGACCTTGTGCACGCACTGGCCGAACTCGGGGTCGGTCTCGGGCAGGAACACCGCGGAGACGCCGTGGTTCGACGGGGCCCAGCTCTCGCCGCCGTCCACGGTGCGGAACAATCCGGCGGTGGACACCGCGACCGTCACCGCGCGGGCGTCGCGGGCGTCCGTGAGCACCGTGTGCAGCCCCTCGCCGCCGCCTCCTGGCACCCATTTGGAGCGGGTGGGATGCTCCCAGAGTGGTCGTACGAGGCTGAAACTCTCGCCCCGGTCCTCCGAGCGGTACAGCGCGGCCGGTTCCGTGCCCGCGTACACCACGTCCGGTTCGGCGGCCGCGGGGTGCAGCTGCCAGACGCGCTCCAGCGAGGCCCCGGTGTCCTTGGGGAACTTGACCGCGGGCTTGGACGGCTCGGTCCAGGTGGCGCCGAGGTCGTCGGAGTGGAAGACCGACGGGCCCCAGTGCGCGCTGTCACCGCCGACGAGCAGGCGCGGGGTCGAGCCGCGGGTGTCGATCGCCACGGAATAGACGGCTTGCGCGTTGAAGTAGGGGCTGTCGTCGAACTCCCAGGCGCCACCGCGCCTGCGGCCGATGAAGAGGCCCTTGCGAGTACCTACGGTCAGGATGACGTCGGACATGCCGACCACCTCCGGGACGTCGTTGTCTCAGGTACCGGCCAGTCTGCACCCCGGCACTGACAGTCACCCCTGGAGCGGGTGTCCGCGCAGGTCAGAGCCGTGTCCCGGGTCCGGCGGCTACTCCCGCGACAGCTCGTCAGCCACCTGCGAGACCGTCGCGGGCCCCACCCGGCAGCAGCCGCCGACCAGCCGCGCCCCCGACGCCCGCCACCCCGCGACCCGGCCCGCCGTGAAGCTCACGGGGCCCCGCCACGCGCGGGCCGCCGCGTCCCAGTGCTCCCCGCTGTTGGGGTAGACGACCACGGGCTTGCCGGTGATCCGCGCGGCGAGCGCCACCGCCGTGTCCGCGTCACGCGGATCGCAGCAGTTCACACCGACGGCGATGACCTCGTCGGCGTCGGCGGCGAGCGCGAAGGCCTCCGTGAGCGGTTGCCCCGCGCGCGTGAACCCGCCCGCGACGCTGTACGACAGCCAGGCGGGCACCCCGAGCCCGCGCACCGCCCGCAGCAGAGCCCGCGCCTCGTCGGTGTCGGGGACCGTCTCCAGGGCGAGGACGTCGGGCGCCGCCCCGGCGAGGGTCTCCAGGCGCGGCCGGTGGAAACGTTCGAGCTCGTCCACGCCGAGGCCGTACCGCCCCCGGTACTCGGAGCCGTCCGCGAGCATCGCGCCGTACGGGCCCGCCGACGCGGCCACCCAGACGTCCCGTCCGGCGTCGGCACCGGCGCGGCGCGCCAGCTCCACGCTCAGGCGCAGGAGTTCCGTGGTGCGGGCCGCGTCGATGCCGCGCCGCGCGAACCCCTCGTACGTCGCCTGGTAGCTCGCGGTGATCGCGACGTCGGCGCCTGCCGCGTAGTACGTGCGGTGCGCCGTCTCGATGGTCTCGGGGGCGTCGGCGAGCAGCCGCGCGGACCACAGCGCGTCGCCCAGGTCGTGCCCGGCGGCCTCCAGCTGGTGGGAGAGGCCGCCGTCGAGCACGACGGGGCGGCGCGCGAGGGCGTCCGTGAGGGTCACCTTGTCGGCTTTCACGCCGTCGACGCTAGCCGAGGCGCGGCCAGCGGGAAGTGGCAGGCGACCTGGTGTCCCGCGCCGAGCGGGGTGCTGACCGGCGGCTCGGTGGTGGCGCACACGTCCTGAGCGACGGGGCAGCGGGTGCGGAAGCGGCAGCCCGAGGGCGGGCCGGCCGCCGACGGCGTCTCACCCTCCAGCGGGGTGCGCTCCGTGCCGGACGCTGCCTCGGGGTCGGGCAGGTTCACCGTGTCGAGCAGTCCCCGGGTATAGGGGTGCAGCGGCTGGGCGTACACCTGCTCGGCGGGTCCCGACTCGACCAGCTTGCCCAGGTACATCACGCCGACGGTGTCCGCCAGGTGACGCACCACCGCCAGGTCGTGCGAGATGAACAGATAGGTCAGGCCGCGCTCGCGTTGCAGGTCGCGCATCAGGTTGAGGATCTGCGCCTGCACGGACACGTCGAGCGCGGAGACCGGCTCGTCGGCCACCACCAGATCGGGGGAGAGCGTCAACACGCGAGCCAGCCCCAGGCGTTGGCGCTGGCCGCCGGAGAACTCGTGCGGGTAGCGGTGCACGGCGCCGCGCGGCAGGCCGACGGCGTCGAGGAGTTCGCCGACCAGCTCCTCCTGGTGGGCGCGGTCGCCGACGCCCTGGATGACGAGCGGCTCGCGCAGGATCTCGCCGACCCGCATGCGCGGATCCATCGCGGCCGTGGAGTCCTGGAACATCAGCTGGACGCGGCGCCGGTGCGCGCGGCGCTCCGAGCGCGAAAGGCCCGAGGGGTCGCGTCCCTCGAAGCGCACGGCGCCACCGGTCGGCTCCTCCAGGCCCGCCACGACGCGCCCCAGCGTCGTCTTGCCGCAGCCGGACTCGCCGACCATGCCGAACGTCTCGCCCCTGCGGATCTCCAGGGACACCCCGCCGACCGCGCTGACCGTGCCGCGACGGCGCGAGAAGGGGCCGCCCTTGAGGGGGAACTCCTTCACAAGGCCGTCGAGTTCGAGGAGGACGTCGCCGGGTGCCGTCAACGGCGGGGCGGGCGGCGGCATCACCACCTCGTCCTCCGATACGACCTCGTCCGGCACCGGATGGAAACAGGCGAACCGGTGTCCCGCGCCCCGCACTTCGTCGTCCGCGAGCAGCGGTTCCTCGGTGCGGCACGTGTCCGTGGCGAAGGTGCAGCGCGGCGCGAAGCGGCAACCGGTGGGCCGTACCGAGAGGTTCGGCGGCAGGCCGGGGATGGTGTGCAGTTCCGTGCCGCGCCCCGCCGCGCGCTCGGGCAGCGCCGCGAAGAGCGCCTCGGTGTAGCGGTGCCGGGGGCGCGCGAACAGGTCCTGCACGTCGGACTGTTCGGCGACCTTGCCCGCGTACATCACCGCGACCCGGTCCACGCGGTTGGCGATCACCCCGAGGTCGTGGGTGACCAGGATCATCGCCATGCCCAGGCGCTCGCGCAGATCGTCGACGAGCTCCAGGATCTGGTGCTGCGTCGTCACGTCGAGCGCCGTGGTCGGTTCGTCGGCGATGAGCAGCTTCGGCTCGCAGACCAGGGCCATCGCGATGGCCACGCGCTGGCGCATGCCGCCGGACAGCTGGTGCGGGTAGGCCTTCATGCGCTCGGCGGGCTGTGGCATGCCGACCAGGCGCAGCATCTCCTGGGCGCGCGCCCAGGCCTCCTTCTTCGTGATGCCCTCGCGGTGCAGGAGCAGCGGCTCCGCCACCTGCGCGCCGATCGTCATCGTCGGGTTGAGCGAGGTCAGCGGGTCCTGGAAGACCATGCCGATGGTGTTGCCCCGGACGTCCTGGAGGACGGGCGCGGGGGCGGCGGCCAGGTCCTGCCCCTCGAACAGCACGCGGCCGCCGGTGACGCGGCCGCCCGGCGGCAGCAGGCCGAGGACGCTGAGCGCGGTCATGGTCTTGCCGCAGCCGGACTCCCCGACGATGCCGAGGGCCTCGCCGGGGGCCAGGCGCAGGCTGACGCCGTCGAGGGCGTGCACGGTGCGTTCGCGCGAGGCGATGTCGACGCGCAGGTCGTCGATCGTGAGCAGGGGCTCGGTCATCACGGTCATTTCTCTGGGGCTCCCTTTACTTCCGCAGCCGTACTTCGAAGGCGTCCCGCAGCCCGTCACCGATGAAGTTGAACGCGGCGACGACCAGGACGATCGCGATGCCCGGCGGGAAGATCAGCCACCAGTAGCCGTTCTGGGTGTAGGTGATGCCTGCCGACAGCATCGAGCCCCAGTCGGCTGACGGCGGCGGAATGCTGAGCCCCAGGAAGGCGAGGTAGCTGACGTAGAGGATCGCGTCGGCGATCTGGAACGTGCAGTTGACGATGACCGTGCCGATCGCGTTCGGCACGATGTGCTTGAAGACGGCCCGCGCGCCACCGCCGCCCATCATCCGCATGGCCTGGACGTACTCGCGGTCGCGCAGCGAGAGGGCCTCGCCGCGCACCAGACGGGCGGGGGAGAGCCAGGCCACCGACGCGATGATGACGATCAGGACGCCCTTGCTCGGCGTGATGATCGCGGCGACCACGACGAGCAGGAACATCGCGGGAATGGCGAGCGCCGCATCGGTGATCCGCATCATCGTGGCGTCGACCCAGCCGCCGAAGTAGCCTGCGACGGCGCCGTACACGGTGCCGAAGAGAGTGGCCAACAGACCTGCGGCCAGGCCGATTTCGAGCGAGGTCTGCCCGGCGACCATCAGCCGGCCGATCATGTCGTAGCCGAGGTCGGTGGTGCCCAGGAGGTGGCCCGGGCTGCCCGGCGGCAGGTTCGCCTGCGCGAGGTCGGTGTGGACCTGCTCGGTGTCGTACACCAGCGGCCCGAGGTAGCTGAACACGAGCAGCAGGCCCAGGACGACCACGCCGGTCAGGGCGAGCTTGTTGCCGGTGAAGACCTGGAGCGTGCGGCGGGCGAGGGAAGGGGTGGCCTGTGCGGCCTCTTCCTGGCCGGGAGCGATGTCGGGGGCGACCGTGGTACTCATGCCACGCTCCGTATCCGGGGGTCGAGGACGGCGTACAGGACGTCGGTGAGCAGCGAGCCGACGACGGTGGCGACACCGACGACGAGCGTCACGCCGAGCAGTACGGGGAAGTCGGAGCCCTGCGCCGCGTTCCAGAACAGCAGCCCCATGCCGGGGTAGTTGAACATCGACTCGACGACGAGGGCGCCGCTGAACAGGGTCGGCAGATAGAGGCCGAGCAGGGTGGCGAGCGGGATCAGCGCGTTGCGCAGGACGTGCCTGACCATGATCCGGCGGCTCGACTGGCCCTTCGCCATCGCGGTGCGGACGTATTCCTCGGTGAGGTTGTCGAGGACGGCTGAGCGCATGTAGCGGCTGAACATCGCGATGATGCCGA
The DNA here is from genome assembly GCF_002556545.1 of Streptomyces formicae. Classification (NCBI taxonomy): domain Bacteria; kingdom Bacillati; phylum Actinomycetota; class Actinomycetes; order Kitasatosporales; family Streptomycetaceae; genus Streptomyces; species Streptomyces formicae. Next base: position 1,198,442 of record NZ_CP022685.1, on the reverse strand, counting down.
ACGCCATGGTGACCACGGGGAGCACCAACCCGCTGGCGTCGCGCAGGAGTTCACCGATCGTCTCGCCCTGCGGTGCCTCCGCCGGGAAGACCGGCATGACCTGCGCGAACAGGATGATCATGATGAGACCGAGGAAGAACACCGGCGTCGCGTACAGCAGGAAGGCGAGCCCGGTGAGGGCGTAGTCCGTCGCCTTGCCGCGCCGCACGGCCTGCACCAGGCCCAGCGGGACGGCGATGAGCACGGCGAGCGCGGTGGAGAGGACGGTCAGGAGCAGTGTCTTGGGCAGCCGCTGCTTGAGCAGTTCGAAGACCGGCGAGTTGAGCTTGAAGGACTCGCCGAGGTCGCCCGTGAGCAGCCGCTTCAGATACATCGCGTACTGCGTCGGCAGCGAACGGTCGTACCCCTGCTGGTGGTTGAAGTGCTCGATCTGCTGCGGTGTTCCCTTGGGGCCGAGGATGGCGCGCGCGGGGCCGCCCGGCAGCAGGTGCAGGAGCACGAAGACGATGACCGACACCAGGAAGAGGACGACGATCGCCTGGAGGAAACGCTTGACCAGAAAGCCGGTGAAGCCGGTCACTTCTCGGCCCCCTTCTTCTTGACGTAGTACCAGTACTGGGGTGCGAAGGTGATCGTCGGGTTCTGGCCGATGCCGCGCAGGTCGTTGCGGATCACGGAGACCTGGTACGCCGGGTTGGGCATCCACATGACGGGCAGCTGGTCGGCGAGGTACTCGCCGTACTTGTGCACGGACTTCATGTCGGGGGAGTACTGCACGCCCCGGATGATGCGGTCGGCCTTCTTGTCGCTGTAGTTGCCGAAGTTGGCGGAGGCGCCTGTGGAGAAGAGCAGTTCGCCACTGGGATTGAGCGGGTAGTACCAGCTGCCCGCGGTGCCGAAGAAGGACATGTCCCAGTCACAGCCGGGGTCCTTGGCCTCGCACGGCACGGAGTTGCCGAGGACGGAGTTCAACGGCTGCTGGCGGACGGTCAGTTGGATACCGGCCTTGGAGAGTGACGACTTCAGCTCCTGCATCATGTTCGTCGTCTCGGTCGAACCCGACTGGGAGAGCAGAGTGAGTTCGAGCGGGTCGTTCTCCTCGATGCCCGCGCCGCACCGGTCGTCGCCCGTACCCGGCCGTACGCAGCGCGCCGTGCCGTCCTCGGTGCGCCAGCCGTGGTCGGCGAGCAGCCGCTGTGCCTTCGCCACGTCGAAGGGGTACCGGTTCCGCTCCATCGCCTCGGAGAGGTACTGGCTCTTCGGCGTGACCGGCACGGGACCGAGCGTCGGCGTCGCGCTGCCCTGCCAGATGACGTCGCTCATCGCCTTCTGGTCGACGAGGTGCTGCATGGCCCTGCGGATGTAGAGCTGGCGCATCAGGGGGCCCGCGTGGGTGGAGTTGAAGTTGTAGACGATGTACGTCGCCGCCCAGCCCTCCCACGGATCGACGCGGTACCCCTTCTCCTCGAACTTCTCCTTCTGCGCCATCACCGACGGCGGGATGTAGCCGTAGTCGACACCGCCCGAACGCAGCACGTTGTACTCGGAGTCGGCGGTCGTGAAGGGCTTGAAGACGACCTTGTCGAGGTGCGGGCGCTCCGCCTTCGGGCCGGTGAACTTCTCGTTCGGCACGAGGGTGACCTGACCGCTGTCACGCCATCCGGCCAGCTTCCAGGGCCCGTTGACGGTCTTCCAGAGCGGGTCGGAACCGTACGAGCCGAGGCTCTTGGCGTGCTGGGTGAGCCGGGCGAAGACCGCCTTGGCGCCCGCGGGGGTGCGGTCCCAGTCGCCGATCTTCCCCCCGTCGGTCTTCGCGTCCCAGGCGTGCTGGGGCAGCGCCCGCATCAGGGTCAGCTGATTGGCGGTGAACCAGTCGGGGTTGTACGCGCGGGTCAGGTGCAGCCGCACGGTGTGGTCGTCGAGCGTCTCGAACCGCTTGACGTTGTCGGGCATCGTGCCGACCGAATAGCTGCCCCAGTCCGCCTTGTTGGCCTTGACCAGGTGGAACCAGAATTCCAGGTCGCGGGCGGTGACGGGCTTCCCGTCGGACCACCGCACGCCCTCGCGCAGCGGCACGGTCACCGTCCTGTTGCCGTCGCTGTACTTCGGCTTCAGGCCGAGCGTGCTGGTGTCGTGCGTGGTCAGCTCGCCCTTCGCCTTGTCCTGCACGGGGCTGTAGACCGGCAGGAAGAGCAGCGACTGGATCCCGTAGTTGTACGAGCCGCCGTAGCCGGGCGCGCCGATCGGGAAGATCCAGTTGGGCGTCGAGGCCGGTGGCAGCGCCATCGTCGCGGTGCCGCCCTCGACCGGGGTGCCGCCGGTGGGGCCCATGTCGATGCGGCCGCCCTCGCGGGTGCAGCCCGTCAGCGCCGCCGCGAGGACGAGCAGGGCTGCCGCCGTGGACCTGAATGAGCGCATGGCGATGGGCCTCCAAGGGATACGTGGCGGCCCCGTGCCGGAGAACGACGGGGCGGCGCCCGAACGCTAGGCCGGAGGCGAAAAACAAGTCAATAGCTTCGTTCGGCAAGAAGAGGAAAATCCGATAGGGCTAGCCAACTTGCTTCGAGCGAACCTAGAGTTCGTATCGTTCTCGAACGAAAGCTTCGAAGTAAATGGGGGCGGTATGGCCGGAACACCACTCGGCGAGCCAGGTTCGGCGCAGCACATCGTGCACCTGGTCTCCTCGGGGGCGGCCACCTCCCGGGCCGACCTCGTGCGCGAGCTGGGCCTCGCCCCCTCGACGGTCTCCCTGCGGGTCCAGGAGCTGGTCGACGCCGGGCTGCTCACCGAGTCCGGCGAGGGCGCGTCGCGCGGCGGCCGCCGACCACGCCTCCTTCGGGTGGCCGCGCACGGCGGCGTCGCCCTCGCCGCCGACCTCGGCAGCCATCACGCGCGGCTCGGCGCGGTCGACGCGGGCGGCACCGTCACGGACGCCGTCGACCTGCCGCACGACATCACCGCGGGTCCCGAGTCCGCCGTCGACTGGCTCTGCGGCCAGGCCGACGCGCTCGTGGCCCGCCACCGCGCCGAGGGGCGCGCGGTGCGCGCGTTCGGCGTCGCCTTCCCCGGCCCCGTCCAGCCGGGGACGGGACGGGTCCTGAGCCCGTCCCGCATGCCGGGCTGGCACCGCTACCCCCTCCGCGACGTCCTCGCCGAGCGGCTCGGCATCCCCGTCACCGTCGACAACGACGCCACGATGATGGCCGTCGGCGAACACCGTGTCGGGCGCCCCGAACTCGACCACCTCGTCGTCGTCAAGGCGGGCCGGGGCATCGGCAGCGGCGTCATCTCCGCGGGCCGCCCGCACGACGGCGCCAACGGCAGCGCGGGCGACATCAGCCACGTACGCGTCGACGCGGCGGGCGACCGGCCGTGCAGCTGCGGCAACATCGGCTGCCTGGAGACCGTCGCCAGCGGTGCCGCGCTGATCCGCGAACTGGCCGGACAGGGCGTCGAGGTGGCCGACACCACGGACCTGCTGCGCCTTGTCGCGGACGGCGACCCGCAGGCCACCACGCTGGTGCGCACGGCGGGACGGCACATCGGCACCGTCCTGTCCGTCGTCGTCAACTTCTTCAACCCGCAGGCCGTGGCGCTCGGCGGGGTCCTCGCCACCGCGGAGCCGCTGGTCGCCGCCGTGCGCGGGGTCCTCTACGAGCGCTGCCTGCCGCTCGCCACCGCCGACCTCGACATCACCACCACCGTGACCGGTGTCGACGCGGGCCTGCTCGGCGCGGGCCTCACCGCGCTGCGCCACCACCTGCCCACCTCCCCGACGGCCCCCGCACCCGCCGCGTCCCAGGAAGAGAGCGCACCCGCATGACCCCCTCCGCGAACCACCGCCGCCTGCGCATCGGCATCGGCGGCATCGGCATCGAGTCGTCCACGTTCTGTCCGCACCGCTCCACCACCGACGACTTCCGGCAGACCCGGGGCCAGGACCTCCTCGACCGCTACACCTGGACGCGGCCGGACTCCGACCTCGCGGAGACCGTGGAGTGGGTGCCGCTGCTGCACGCGACCGCGCTGCCCGGCGGCCCGGTGGAAGCGGAGTCGTACCTCACCCTCAAGGACGAACTCGTCACGCGCCTGCGGGAAGCGGGCCCCCTCGACGGCCTCGTCTACGACATCCACGGCGCGATGAGCGTCATCGGCCTGACCGACGCGGAGGCCGACCTCACCGAAGCGGTGCGCGCCGCCCTGGACTTCGTGGGCACGCCGGACGACACGGGCCGCCCCATGATCTCCACCGCGATGGACCTGCACGGCAACGTCTCGCGCCGCTTCGCCGAGCCGATCGACCTGCTCACCGCCCACCGCCTCGCCCCGCACGAGGACGCCTGGGAGACCCGCGAGCGCGCCGCCCGCAACCTCGTGCGCTGCCTCCTCGACGGCATCCGGCCGCACCGCGCCTGGGTCCAGGTCCCCGTCCTGCTCCCCGGCGAGAAGACCAGCACGCGCCTGGAGCCCGCCACCTCCCTCTACGCCTCGCTCGCCGACATCGAGCGGCTGCCCGGCATCCTCGACGCCGCGATGTGGGTCGGCTACGCCTGGGCCGACGAGCCGCGCTGCAAGGCCGCGATCGTCGTCACCGGCGAGAACGCCGAACTCGCCGGGGCCGAGGCCGAGAAGCTCGCACGGCGCTACTGGGACGCGCGCCGTGACTTCGTCTTCGTCGGCCCCACCGGCAGCGCCGAGGAATGCGTCGAGCAGGCCGTCGCGTCCGACAAGCGCCCCTTCCTGATCAGCGACTCGGGCGACAACCCGACCGCGGGCGGCGCGGGCGACCTGGCGTACATGCTCGGCAAGCTCCTGGAGAACGACGCCGTGCGCACGGGCCGGGTCACCGCCGTCCACCCCGGCATCACCGACCCGGTCGCCGTCGCCCACTGCTTCGCGGCGGGCGTGGGCGCCGAGGTCACCCTGAGCGTCGGCGGTAAGGTCGACGCGAACCACGGGGGACCGTACGAACTCACCGGCACCGTCGTGGCGTTGCAGCGCGCCACCGAGCAGAAGGACCGGGCGGAGGGCGGCGCGTACGACCGAGGCGTCGACATGGCGGCCGTGCGCAGCGGCGGCCTGACGGTCGTCCTCGTCGAGCGCCGCAAGCCGTTCCACACCCTCGCCGACTTCATGGGCCCCGAGGACGGCGGCCTCGGCATCGACCCCCGCACGTACGACCTGGTGGTCGTGAAGATCGGCTACCTGGAGCCGGAACTCCACGACATGGCCGCCGACTGGCTGCTCGCCCTCACACCCGGCGGCGTCGACCAGGACCTGCTGCGCCTGGGACACCACCGCGTCGAGCGGCCGCTCTACCCGTTCGACGAGGACGCGTACGCGGAATCCGCGCCGGACCTGACGCCCGTCCAGCTGTCGCCGCTCGCCAGGTGAGAAGGGGGTTCACCGGCGCGAACGGGTCTGGGAAGGTGATCCCTTCGAGCCGCCCACCGCGCAGAGGAGCCCCCGTGAAGCGTGCCGCCACCCTGTCCGCCCTGGTCTGTCTCCTGGCCGTCACGGCCGCCGCGCCCGCGTCGCCCGACGCGGCCCGGCGGCCGGAAGGACGTCCCGACCGGCACCACGGGAGCCTCCTCGACACCGTCCCGAAGAAGGGCGTCCTGAGGGTCTGCACGACCGGTGACTACGCCCCCTTCACCAAGCTCGACCCCGCCGACGGCACGTACAGCGGCGTGGACATCAAGATGGCGCGCGACCTGGCCAAGAGCCTCGAAGCGAAGCCGAGGTTCACCGCCACCACGTGGGCGAATCTGACCAAGGACGTGGCGGCGGGCCGCTGCGACATCGGTGTCGGCGGCGTCTCGATCACGCTGCCGCGCGCTCGCCAGGTGTACTTCAGCGAGCCCACGCGCGAGGACGGCAAGACGCCGATCGTGCGCTGCGCCGACAAGGAGAAGTTCGGCGAGGGCGCCCTCGCGGACATCGACAAGCCGGGCACGACGGTCGTCGTAAACCCCGGTGGCACGAACGAGCAGTTCGCCCGGGCGAACATCAAGCAGGCGACCATCAAGCTCCACCCGGAGAACACCACGATCTTCCAGGAGATCGTCGAAGGCCGCGCGGACGTGATGATGACGGACGCCAGCGAGACGCTCTATCAGTCGAAGATCCACCCCGAACTGTGCGCGCTCCACCCCGACGAGCCCTTCACCTTCTCGGAGAAGGCGTACGCGACGCCGCGCGGGGACGACGAGTTCAAGGAGTACGTCGATCAGTTCGTGCACCTCGCCACGCACGACGGAACGTACGCGCGGTACGAGGACGAGTGGATGAAGTGAGTCGGGTCCGCCCCCGGGGTGAGGCTCACCGCCGTGACTGCCTGCGCAGGACCGCCCGTTCCTCCTCGCAGGTGCCGCCCCACACCCCGGTGGCCTGCCGGGTGCTCATGGCCCAGGCGAGGCAGAGTCCGCGCACCGGACAGCGGGCACAGATCCGCTTGGCCGCCGTGCGGTCGTGCAGGGCGCGCCCCGCGCCGCCGCTGGGAAAGAACAGGTCGGGGTCCGCGTCGGCGCAGGCAGCCTGGTTCAGCCAGTCCATGAACGCCCGAGTGCCCGTGATCGTGAGGGGCAAACCCGGTGGTCGTGACGCTGTTTGGGGCGGCGGCTCGCGGGGACCCGTCGCGGCATGACGGTCCACAAGAACACCTTGCTCGTACTCGACTGCTCGGAGCCCGAGCGGCTCGCCGAGTTCTACGCCGGGGTGCTCGGCGCGGAGGTCCGGCTGAGCAAGGACCCTGATTACGTGGAGGTCGCGCACGCGGACGGCGTCTGTCTGGCCGTGCACAGGGAACGCGATTACATCCCGCCGAGTTGGCCCAGGCCGGAGGACTCCCAGCAGGCGCACCTGCGCATCATGGTCGCCCGTGAGGACATGGACGAGGCGGAGCGCGAGGTGGTCGGGCTCGGCGCGCGCCCCATCGACACCAAGGACAACAGCGGCCCCCGTGACACCCGGACCTACTCCGACCCGGCGGGCCACTCCTTCACGCTCGCGGCGATCCCCGAGTGACCTCGCCGCGAACGTGAGCCGGTGGCCGGTGGCCGCGGAGATCAGACGGAGCGCAGGTACTGCTCGGGAACCCTGACGTCGGCGCCGAGTTCGCGTGCCGCGCGCCGCGCCCACGAAGGGTCGCGCAGCAGTTCGCGGCCCAGGAGCACCGCGTCGGCCTCGCCGTTGGCGAGGATCTTCTCGGCCTGCTCCACCTCGGTGATCAGACCGACGGCCGCCACCGGCAGCTCCGTCTCGGCCTTCACCCGCGCGGCGAAGGGGACTTGGTAGCCGGGGCCGACGGGAATGCGCACACCTGCCGCGTTGCCCCCGGTGGAGACGTCGAGCAGGTCGACGCCGTGCTCCTTGAGGTCGGCGGCGAGGCGGACGGTGTCGTCCGGCGTCCAGCCGTCCTCCGGCAGCCAGTCGGTGGCGGAGACGCGGAAGAACAGCGGCTTGTCCTCGGGCCACACCGCCCGTACGGCGTCGACCACTTCGAGGGCGAAGCGGGTGCGGTTCTCGTACGAGCCGCCGTAGGCGTCGGTGCGCCCGTTGCTGTGCGGGGAGAGGAACTCGCCGATCAGATAGCCGTGTGCGCCGTGGATCTCGGCGACCTCGAACCCGGCGGCCAGCGAACGCCGCGCGGCGTCCGCGAACTGCCCCACGATCTCCTGGATCTGAGCGATGGTCAGCTCCGTCGGGACCGGGTGGCGCTCGTCGAAGGCGAGCGGGCTCGGTGCGAGGGGCTGCCAGCCGTGCGCCTCGGCGCCTAGCGGGGCACCGCCCTTCCAGGGCCGCTCGGTCGACGCCTTGCGGCCCGCGTGGGCGATCTGCACGCCCGGCACGGCGCCCTGGCTCTTGAGGAAGTCCGTGACGCGGCGGAACGCCTCGACCTGTGTGTCGTTCCAGATGCCCAGGTCGTAGGGGCTGATGCGGCCCTCCGGGCTGACCGCGGTGGCCTCGACGATGATCAGGCCCGTGCCGCCGGTGGCGCGGGCCCCGTAGTGCGCGAGGTGCCAGTCCCGCGGGGCGCCGGTCTCCGGTCCCTCGGGCAGCGCCGAGTACTGGCACATCGGGGGCATCCAGACCCGGTTGGGGATGGTCAGCGATCGCAGGGTGTACGGCTCGAACAGCGCGCTCACGGCGGACTCCATTCGTCACGGCTGATGTGCTGCTCGTACGGTAACCATCGTAGTACGGCATATGTCAAACTATGATGGATCTCGTACGATGGCCGGAAGGGGTCCCCCGGTCGTGTCGGACGCGCCGCGTGCCGGAAACCTGGTGGCTGACGCGCTCCGGTGCTGTTCGATGTACGCCAGCACGGGGGTGCGCATGCACGGATGTACGGACGGGAGCGCTCGCGGACACCGGGCGCACGACGAGGAGCAGCCATGACCATCGCCGCCACCACCAGCAGCAGAACGCTCGTTCATCCCGCGGCCAAGGACATCCGCCTCGAGGCCGTGCTGCACGCCCTCGCCGACCCGATGCGCATGCGGGTGGTGCGCGATCTGGCACAGGAGGAGGGCGCGGAGCTCTCCTGCTCCTCTTTCGACCTGCCCGTCACCAAGTCGACCAGCACCCACCACTTCCGCGTGCTGCGCGAGAGCGGCGTGATCCGGCAGATATACCGCGGCACGGCCAAGCTGAGCGTGCTGCGCCGCGACACCCTGGACTCACTCTTTCCCGGCCTGCTCGACAGCGTGCTCGCCGCGGCCGCCAGGGACGCGGACCGGCACGAGGACCGGGGCTGACTCGCGGGGTCTCGAACCACTTTGCGGGGCGCGGTGGTTGAGCACCCGAAGGGTGCGTCCGGGCTGGTCGCGCAGTTCCTCGCGCCCCTTCAGGGCGCACCCGCACCGCATCCCGAGGCCGCTCAGCCGGATGCCTCCCGGGCCGCCGCCCGCAGCCCCGCCCAGTCCGGGATCTTCACCACGCCGCGGCCGAGCGAACGGCCCAGCTCCGCCTCCGCGCGCTCGATGGCCTGCCATCCCGCCCACTCGACAGGACGCAGACCGGCGGCCCTGAGCGCCGCCAGCGGGTCGTCGGGCACCGCCTTGCGTACGAGGTCGGGGGCGTCGGCCAGCAAGGAGAGGACCGTCTCCTTGGCGCACGGCCGGTTGGTGCCGATGACGCCGGTGGGGCCGCGCTTGATCCACCCCGCCACGTACTCACCGGGTGACGGGACGCCGTCGCGCAGCACGCGGCCCGCCGCGTGCGGCACGGTGCCGAGGGCCGGATCGAACGGCAGCCCGTCCAGCGGCACCCCGCGATAGCCCACCGAACGCAGCACCAACTGGGCGTCGACGTCCTCGAACCGACCGGTCCCCGTCACGCCGCCCCTGCCGTCGGGCAGCGTGCGTTCGCAGCGCACCGAGGCCACCCGGCCGTCCGCTCCCGCGTGCAGCGCCACCGGGCGCAGGAAGAAGCGCAGCCGGATCCGCCGGGCGCGTTCCGGAGCCGGGTTCCGGGCCCAGCCGCGCAGGACCTCGACGTTGCGCCGGGTCGCCGCGGGCAGTCCCGAGGGATCGGTGTACGCCGGGTCGAGCGCCAACTCCGCCGGGTCCACCACGATGTCGGTGTCCGGCAGCGAGCCGAGCTCCCGCAGCTCCTTGGTGGTGAACCGGGCCTGCGAGGGGCCGCGCCTGCCCACCATGTGGACCTCGCGGACCCGGCTGTCCGCGAGCACGCCGAGCGCCGCGTCCGGCATGTCCGTGGGACGCAGTTCGGCGGCGCCGCGCGCCAGTATCCGGGCGACGTCCACCGCCACGTTGCCCACCCCGATGACGACGGCGGACTCCACCCCGCGTACGAAACCGTCCTGCTGGAAGCCGTCCGTCAGTACGTCGGGGTGGGCGCTGTACCAGGAGACGAACTCGGTGGCGGAGTGGCTGCCCGGCAGGTCCTCGCCGGGCACCCCGAGCCTGCGGTCCGCGGCGGCGCCCACGCAGTAGACCACCGCGTGGTAGAGGTCGAGCAGCCGGTCGGGAGGCAGGGTGCCGGGGCCGATCTCGACCCCGCCGACGAAGCGCACGCGCTCGTGTTCGAGAACCGTGCGGAGGTTGTTCTGCAGGGACTTGATCTTCTCGTGGTCCGGCGCGACGCCGTACCTGACCAGGCCGTAGGGGCAGGGCAGCCGGTCGAGCACGTCGACCCGCACCTCGGGCGGTCCGTCCCGCTGGACGAGGGTCTGCGCGGCGTACACCCCGCTGGGGCCCGAACCGACGACGGCGACCTGCAGCACGGCGGTGCTCCCTCCGCGAGGTGACCTCGGGACGGTCTCAGGATCGCACTCCGTCCCCCTCAGGGGGAGGGGCGCGACGGGCGGGGCCTCGGGGGTCCGCTGTCGGGGTGTCCCGCCCCGCGTCCCCGTGCGTGCCGTTCCTGATCAAATGCGATCGCGTAGTTAGCATGCTTCTGTGCTGAATAGCTCATCTATTGACTTTTCTGAACACTATCGACCGGGCGCGGCGACCGGGTGGGACGGCGGCGGATACGGCGAGAGCTTCCCGCCGCCCTGGTTCCAGGTGCGGTTGATGTTCGGTGACGGGGCCGAGGTCGATCTGCTCGCGGTGGTGGCGGACGGCCGACTGCCCGGCCAGGACCCGTACGCGAGGCCGCCGACCGTGCTGGACGGCTTCGCCGCGACGGCCGCACCCGTCGCGACTGCCGCGCCCGCTGTGCCTGTCGCGCCCGCTGTGCCTTCCGCACCCGTCGAAGTGATCCAGGTGGTCGAGCCCCCGGCGGAGGACGCCGCGCATCACCCGCGGGAGCCGCCCGCGCCGAGCCGCGCCCGCCCGGCCTGGCCCCGTGGCACCGAGGGGCGGCGCACCGTCGCCGAGGAGTACCGCGCGGCCCAGCGCGAGGGGCGGGACCCGGTGCTCGCGGTGATGAGCGCGACGGGTCGCAGCCGCCGCAAGTCGCTCAAGCTCATCGCCGCCTCCAGGGACGCGGGCTTCCTGTCGCCGCGCCACAACCGCCGCTGAGCGCATCGCGGTTGGGGAGCGGCGGAGGTGAACTCCGCCCGATGCGCCCTCACTCCATGTCCTGCATCCTGCCGATCTCGCTCGTCTGCTGCGCCACCACGTCGTTCGCCATCTCCTCGACCTGGAGGTTGTTGCCGTCCGCGAGGAGGTCCGTGGCCATCGTGATCGCGCCGTGGTGATGGGTGATCATCAGCTTCAGGAAGAGCTCGTCGAACGCCTTGCCCTTGGCGGCGCGCAACTGCTTCAACTGTGCCTCGGTGGCCATGCCGGGCATCGTGCCGTGGTCGTGGCCCGCGTGCTCGCGCGGCCCGCCGTGGCTCTTGAGCCAGCGCTCCATCGCGCCGATCTCCGGCTTCTGCGCCGCGCCGATGCGGGACGCGAGCCGCTTCACCTTGTCCGACTCCGCCCGCTTCGGGGCGAGTTCGGTCATGGTCAGCGCCTGGCCGTGGTGCACGATCATCATCTGCGTGTAGGTGAAGTCGGCCGAGTTCGGGGTGTCGTCGTCGGTCCGCCGCTTGGCCGCCTCCTCGGCCGACATGGTGGACGCCTTCTCGCCGGGCTTGCCCGGCGCGATCACCGAGGGGCCCGGTGCCGCCTTGCTCCCGGCCTTCGGTTCCGGCGCGCCGCTCCCCTCGGAGTCACAGGCCCCGAGGGTGAGGACGGCGATCGTCACCAGCGCGGTGACGGCGGACGAGCGGCGGTAGGGCACGGCAACCTCCTGGGGCACGCGGGGGAGTTGAGGCGAGCTTGGGTCCGTACTAGCACGTCGGTGAGCGTTAATGATCGGAAACTTTCGTTTCAGGTGCGTTGCCCTCTGTTGATCTGTGCATGATGGGAACGATACTGCGGGGGTCCGTGAACCGTTCGCTTGCGAACGGCGACAAGGGAGGACGCAGTGACCCTGTTGAACACATCCCGCACCCGGCGCAGACGCCTGGGCATCGGCGCGGCGGCGGCCGGACTGCTCGCCGCGCTGCTGACCGCCGCGCCGGCGGGGGCGACGCCCGACCCCGGCGACTCGCCCGCCGCCCCCAAGAGCGTGTCCAAGAGCGAGGCGGCCGAGGCGAGGAAGGCCATCGAGCGCGGTGAGATACCCGCGCCCGACGAGGTCGTGCACTCGGCCAACATCGAGCATCTGGCCAACATCCCCAAGGACGCGCTGCCCGGTCTCAACACCGACATCGCCTTCCAGGGGAAGTACGCCTTCGCGGGCAACTACGACGGCTTCCGCATCTACGACATCAGCAACCCGAAGGCGCCGAAGACCGTTTCACAGGTCCTGTGTCCGGGATCGCAGAACGACGTCTCGGTCTCGGGGAACCTGCTCTTCCTCTCCACCGACTCCTCGCGCAGCGACAACTCGTGCAACAGCACCACGCAGCCCGCGACGGAGAAGTCCTCCTGGGAGGGCATGAAGGTCTTCGACATCAGCGACAAGGCGAACCCCAAGTACGTCTCCGCCGTCGAGACCGCCTGCGGCTCCCACACGCACACGCTGGTGCCCAAGAAGCGGAACGTCTACATCTACGTCTCCTCGTACTCCCCGAGCGCGACGTTCCCCGACTGCCAGCCGCCGCACGACGGGATCTCCGTCATCAAGGTGCCGCGCAAGGCCCCGCAGAAGGCCGCGGTGGTCAACTTCCCCGTGCTCTTCCCCGGTGAGGGCCCCGACGGCGGCGGCAACCCGGGCGGGCCCACCAACCCGGGCGTCTCCAAGACCACCGGCTGCCACGACATCACGGTGCTGCCGTCGGAGGACCTGGCGGCGGGCGCGTGCATGGGCGACGGCATCCTCTTCTCCATCAAGGATCCGGAGAACCCGCGGGTCATCGACCAGGTCCAGGACAACGAGAACTTCGCGTTCTGGCACTCGGCCACCTTCAACCAGAAGGCCGACAAGGTCGTCTTCACCGACGAGCTGGGCGGCGGCTCCGGCGCCACCTGCAACGAGGCCACGGGCCCCGAGCGCGGTGCCAACGGCATCTATGACATCAAGGGCAAGGGAGACAAGCGCAAGCTGGTCTTCAAGAGCTACTTCAAGATCCCGCGCCACCAGGCCGACACCGAGAACTGCGTGGCCCACAACGGCTCGCTGATCCCGGTCAAGGGCAAGGACCTGATGGTCCAGGCGTGGTACCAGGGCGGCGTCTCCGTCTGGGACTTCACCAACTCGAACAAGCCGAAGGAGATCGGCTACTTCGAGCGCGGTCCGCTCACCACCGACAAGATCACGACCGCGGGTTCGTGGTCGGCCTACTACTACAACGGCCGCATCTACTCCAACGACATCGCCAAGGGCCTCGACGTCCTGAAGATCAACGACAAGCGCACCGACCCCGGCCAGCGGGTCAGGCTCGACGAGCTCAACGTCCAGACGCAGCCGGACTACTTCGACTGAGTCTCGACCGCGTAGGGCTCCCCGGCCGCGAGCCGGGGCGGCTGCCGCGGCTGCGTTCCGCCGGGCGGTGCCCCGTCCGGCGGGACGCCCAGGTCCCAGTCGAGGTCGTAGCGCTGGAAGAGCTCGGCGCGCAGCGCCGGAAGAGGCATCGGCGCGCCGGGCATGAGCAGGGCGAACACCGCGCCCATCAGGAGCGCGCGCAGCAGCGGGTACTCCTGGTCGACGTCGGCGGAGCCGTAGCGCTCGACGGTGTCGCGCAGCAGCTCGGCGAGGCGCTGCTGTTCCGGGCACTGGACGAAGCCCTCCGCCTGGAGGATCCCGGCCATGTGGGTGCGCATGAGGCGCGGTCGGTCCACGGCCAGGCCCAGGATCGCGTCGACGGCCCTGGCCAGGCGTTCCCGCCCGTCCTCCGTGTGCGGCTCCCGGTCGAGGGCCGCCGCGAGGGTGAGGTGCATCAGACGGTGCACCGCCGACTGCAGGAGCTGGCGCTTGCCGGGGAAGTAGTACGACACCAGGCCCCTGGCCGCACCCGCCCGGTCGGCGATGTCGCCGAGCTTCGTGGCCTCGTACCCCCGCTCGCTCACGAGCTCCACCGTGGCCTGCAGCAGCCGCTCCCGGGAACGCCTGCGCAACTCTTCATTGACCGATGGGCTACGGGGGGACATTCTGTAACTCCTACGTTGACTGGCCCTGAGCCAATATACTCAGACCACCCGCCACGGGGACTCTTCACGGGTTCCCGCGCGGGTCGGGCCGGCTCGAGGGCAGGCAGCACCGCGGGGGAGTGTTGCCTGCCCACGGGTCGTTCTGTGGCTGTTCTACGCGCGGTGCCGCGGGCCCTCCCTTGCTCTCTCCTCGCCGATCCCGTGCGCTCTCCTTACAGTGGGCCGGGGGGCCGAGGAGGGTTACCGACATGGACCAAGAGCAGATCCTGACCCGGATCACGGCGATGGTCGAGGACGAGAAGAAGCTCCGCGACTCCCTCGCCGCGGGAGAGATCGACGTCCCCACGGAACACGCGCGGCTCGCCGCCCTGGAGCGCGAGCTCGACCAGTGCTGGGACCTTCTGCGCAGGCGGCGCGCGAAGACCGAGTTCGGCGAGGACCCCGACGAGGTGACGGTGCGGTCCGTCGCGGAGGTCGAGGGATACCAGTCATGAGCGCGCGGCCGTACCGAGGCGACGCCGTCACCGTCACCTTCGACGCGGCGCGCTGCATCCACGCGGCGGAGTGCGTGCGGGGCCTTCCGCAGGTCTTCGACACCGGCCGCCGCCCCTGGATCACGCCCGACGCGGCCCCCGCCGACGAGGTCGCCAAGGTCGTCAGGCGCTGTCCTTCCGGCGCGCTCCAATACGCACTGGCCGACGGGACCAGGGAGACCCCACCCACCGAGACATCGGTGGAACGCCTCACCGACGGCCGGATCGTGCTGCGGGGCGACCTGCGGGTCCGCGCCGGGGGCGGGGAGGCGACGCGCGAGACGCGGGTGACGTTGTGCGGGTGCGGGCGGAGCGGGAACGAGCCGTATTGCGATCGTGCGGGGGTGTGTGGGGCTTAGCTTGTGAGGTGGGTGCGGGTCTTGCGCCTTGGGTTCGTCGGGGGGCGGGGCCGCGGGGGTATGTGCGTACTCGCCGCCCCAGATGACCGCCAACGGACTTGCTTCCCTGCCCCAGTCACTTATGTGCTCCGTGCGCACATACCCCCACGTCCCCTCGCGCGCGCTCGCGACCGCCCCCCGGCGGGGGTTCCCGGCCCCCACCGGGCCGCGGTCGCCGTTCGGCCGGAGGGGACGTGGCGGTATGTCCGCCCGGAGCACATGTGGCCACGTTCCGAGGTGCCCGGAGTGTGGCGGCCATCTGGGACGGCGAGGACGGACATACCGCCGCGGCCCCGCCCCACGACCGAACCAGAAGCGCGACCCCAGCCCCTACGGAGCCGCACCGGACCACCGGGGGGACCCCTTCAGGGGCGCGGGGAACTGCGCAAAACCCCCGTGTGCCACCGCACCGAACGCGGGGAAGATGCCACCACCTCCCCCACTAGCGCCGCGCCGCCGACGCCGTCCCGTCGGCACCGCGCCGGTCGGGCCAGTACGCGTACGAAGAGACGGCGAGCGCCACCGTCATCGCGCCGAGCAGCCAGCCGCCCAGTACGTCCGACGGCCAGTGCACCCCGAGCCAGACGCGGGTGAGGCCGACGCCCACGACGGAGACGGTCGCGAGGACCAGCGCCGCGCGCCACACGGCGGGCCGGGCGTCGTAGCGGCGCAGCAGCCACAGGAGCAGGCCGCAGACGACCGTCGCCGTCATGGCGTGCCCCGAGGGGAAGGCCGCGTAGTGCGCGGAGTCCACGGGATCGGGCCACACCGGGCGCGGCCGGTCGACCGCCGCCTTGAGGGACTGCTGCACGACCGAGCCCACCGCGCAGGCACCGGCGATCCACAGGGCGAGCCACCACGCCCCGCGGAGCGCGAGCCACCCGAAGGCCAGCGCGCACACCGCCCGCATCGTCCACGGGTCCCACACCCAGTCGGTGAGGACCCGGAAGGTCTGCGTGGTGTCGGGGTCCGCGACCGCCCAGCGGTGCGTCGTACGGGCGATGTCGCCGTCGAGGGTCAGCAGCGGACGCCACTTGAACGAGACGAGGAGCAGCAGCAGGACCGAAGGGACGCAGAGCAGCGCGGCGACGAGGGCGGCCCGGTAACCGGGGGGACGGGTGGGGGAGTCGAGCGGCGCGGGGTACATGAAGTGATCCTCGCCGAAGGGGCGGGGTCGGGGCCATGCCGGGGAGGGGGGTCGCGGGAAACCCGGGTGCGTCCTGGGCTAGCCCAGGGCCCGCAGGCCCGGGACGAACGTCACCAGGAGCGGGATCACCGGCACCAGGGCCGCGGTCGCCGTCAGACGCAGCCTGCGGCCCGCGGTGAGGCGCGGGCGGGCCGTGAGGAGCCGGTGCACGCGCTGCGGGACGTGCGCCTGCGGGGTCGGGCAGGGGCCGAACACGCCCCGGTCCTCGTTGAGTTCGACCAGGGCGAGGGCGATCGTCAGGCGGCCGAAACGGCGCGACGCCACGTCGTCCGCGGCCAGTTCGACCAGGCGGTGCATCTGGTCGCGGAACGCCGCGAACACCCGTACCTGAGGAAATCCCGAGGCGAGCGCGCCGGAGCAGTGCAGGAGCCAGTCGTGCCTGGCCTGCGCGTGACCCTGCTCGTGCGCGAGCACCGCGTCCAGTTGGCGGCCCTTGAGGCGGCGCAACGCGGCGGTGGTGATGACCAGTTGGGGCGCCTGCCCGGGCAGCCACCAGGCGTCGGGACGCCCGCCCTCCAGGACGACGAGACGGTCGGCGCCGGGCTCCTCGCCGGGCAACAGCGGTGCGCGCTCCAGGAGTTCGGCCCGTCGGGTGGAACGGCGGCTGCGCGCGAGCACGATCTCGCGGGTCAGCATCGCCGCGGTCCAGATGCCGCCGCAGGCCAGCACCACGGCCGTGGCCGCGGCCCAGGGCCCCGGGGCCTGCAACGCGTACGCCTCGACGACGGCGTGCGGCGCGGGGGCGAAGACGTGGCCGCGCACGGCCTGCCACGCGGCGGCGGCGCTCAGCGTCATCGAGAGCGCGCAACAGAGCAGGACACCCGCCACCACGCACTGCCACGCCCACAGCGCGACCACCGGTTCGCGCTCCGGCCAGTCGGCCCGTGCGAGCATCCGCGGGGCGAGGAGGGCGGTCAGCGCGCCCAGCAGCAACAGCGCGACGGGGACCATCATGCCGCCAGCCTATGAGGGCCGGGCGGCCCGGGGGTATGGACTGTCCGCGCAAGTGACGGACGCCACGGACGAAACGGGTGTGAGACGTACACGGGGGTCGACCGCGCCTGCTTTCAAACACCTGCGCGAGCTGCGGTGCTCCTTCGGTGGCTCCTCACCCGTGCGGCCGAGTCGTGCGGGACGCCGAGGCCCTCCGACGCCGTAATGTCCCTGTGATGATCGAGACCATCGTGTTCGACGTGGGCGAGACCCTCACCAAAGACGACCGCCACTGGGCCTCCTGGGCCGACTGGCTCCAGGTGCCGCGCCACACCGTCTCCGCGCTCGTCGGTGCCGTGGTCGCGCGCGGCGGGAACGGCGCCGACGCCCTGCGCCTGATCAGCCCGGACATGGACATCGCCTCGGCCTATCACGCACGCGAGGCGGCGGGCCGCGGCGAGCACCTCGACGAGACCGACCTCTACCCGGACGTGCGCCCGGCCCTGGGCGGTCTCCAGAAGCTCGGCCTCCGCGTCATCGTCGCGGGCAACCAGACCTCGCGCGCCGCCGAACTCCTCCGCGACCTCGACCTGCCCGCCGACCTCGTCGTCACATCGGGTGACTGGGGCGTGGCGAAGCCGGACCCCGCGTTCTTCACGCGGGTGCTCGAGGTGTCCCAGGCGGGCCCGCGCGAGACGCTCTACGTGGGCGACCACCCGGCCGACGACATCTTCCCCGCGCGCCAGGCCGGTCTGCGTACGGCGCACATCCGCAGGGGCCCGTGGGGTCACCTGTGGGCACAGGACGAGGCCGTGGCGGAGGCCGCGGACTGGCAGATCGACAGTCTCACCACGCTGGCCTCGCTGATCTCGCGCTGAGACGGGACCGGCCCCGTCCCTAGAGCGTCAGCAGCATCGCCAACATCCCCATCCCCATCGACAACCGGCAGGCGAGGGCCAGTTCGGGACGGTCGGCCCAGCCCAGCGGTACGGAGGGGCCCGCCGGGGCGGCGGCGGTGCGGGCCGGGGCCAGGCGGGCGCCCGAGCGCAGCACGTACACGGCGAAGTAGACGAGGAAGACGCCGGTCAGGACGGGCGCTCCCGAACTGCCGTGGCCCGCGTGCGCCATGGGCGTCATGGTCATCGCGAGGGACATGTAGACCATGGCGAACGCGCCGATCAGATGGTGCAGATGGTGGCGGCCGGTGCGGGCCGACCACAGGGACCGCAGGGCCGCGGCGCCGAACACCGCCGCATAGGCGAGCCAGACCCAGCGGGGCGGGGACACCACCGCGGCGGGCACGGCCATCAGGGCCATCGCGAACCCCATGAGCGCCTCGCCGCCCGCGGTGCGGCGCTGTTCCTCGATGCGGCTGCGCATCCGCAGCAGACAGTAGGCCCCGGTCGCCGCGCACAGCGTGACGAGCAGCCAGCCGGCCTGCGCCGGTCCGTGCACCGCGCACCTCCCCAGTCGACGGTGTCGTCGGGTCGATGCCCGGGCCTGCCGCGCCGTACGCGAGCGCACGGGGGTGCACCGGGAGCACAGGGGGAGCGGGCAGGGGCGTCGTGGTGCGAGTCGTGGGGGACGGGGCGCGAGGTGGGGCGTCGCGCCCCTCAAATGATTTGCAGGTAAAACACTTGCTAAGCTTTCGGGTATGAGCAGTGCACCGCCCTCCCCGATCCGCCCCGTACGCGTCCGCCGCCTCCCGCTCGCCGGTGTGCTCCGCCCGGGCAGCCCTTCCGACATCTGGTTCAAGCCCGCCTCCAGCGTGGTCGTCGCCACCGCGATACCGAACCTGACGCTGCTCGCCGTCGGGCGGCTCGATCTCGTGATGTACGCGATGGCCGGAGGGTTCTGTGCGCTGTACGCCCACAACCTGCCGTACGCCGCCCGGGCGAGGGCGCTCGCCTGGGTCGTCCTGGGGATGACCGCGAGCATCGGCGTCGCGCTGGTCACCGCCTCGCTGACCGGGGCGGCCGTCGTCCTCGTCGCGGTCGGCGCGGTCCTCGCCGCCGCGCAGAAGACGCTCTGCGACGCCACCCGCATCGGGCCGCCCGGGCACCTGATCTTCACCTTCATCAGCTCGGCGAGCCTCTTCGCGCCGCAGAGCCTGGGCCAGGTCCCCGGGCATCTCGCCCTGACCCTCGCCGGTGGCGCGGTGGCCTGGCTCGTCTGCATGGCACCCGCCCTGCTGCGTCCGCACGGCCCCGAGCGCAGGGCCACTGCCCGCGCGCTCGGCGCCGCGGCCGCCTACGCCGACGCCGCGCGCGCCGACGCCACGGGACCCGCGACCGAGCGGGCCCGCGCCGCCGCGGCGGGCGCCGTGCACGCCGCCTGGCAGTCGCTGCTGGCCGCCGGGGCGCGCGGTGCGGCCCGGCGCGCCCTGGAGCGCCTCGTCGTCCGCGCCGAGGAGGCCCTCGCGGTGCCCGCCGCCGCGGACACCGCCGAGCTGCGCGGCTGGGCAGCCGGGCTGCGCGGCACCGGCGCCGTCCCGCGCCCCCGTGGCGTACGGCAGGGGGAGCGCGACGAACTGCTCGGTGTCGACGTCGAACTCGCCGGGCCGAGGACGCCGCTGTGGCGACGGCTCGCCCCCGGCTCCCCGCTGCTGCCCATCGCGCTGCGCACCGCGGTCGGCTGCGCGCTCGCCGGATACGCCTCGCTCGCGCTCGGCATCGGGCGTCCGTACTGGGCCCTCGTCACCGCGGCGTCCCTCTATCAGGCGAACGTCACGCTCACCTGGAACCGCGGTGTGCAGCGGGTGGTCGGCAACCTCGTGGGTGTCCTCGCCTTCGCCGCGGTCGCTCCGTTCGCGCATCTCGGCCACGCCGAACTGATCGTCAGCTGCCTGGTCCTCGCCTTCTGCGCGGAGGCGCTGATGGGCCGCAACTACTGGCTCGGCACGGTGTGCGTGACGCCGATGGCGCTGCTCGTCACCGAGTTCGCACGGTTCCAGCAGCCCGGCGAACTGATCGTCGACCGGGTCGTGGACACCCTGGTGGGCGCGCTGCTCGGCATCCTCGCCGCCGTCGCCGTCACCAACCGGCGCGCGGGCGACCAGATCGAGCGGGCCCTCGCCGCGGCGACGCTCGCCACGGAGCGCGCCGAGGCCCTGCTCGCGGGAACGGAGCCCCTCGAACCCGCGCGCCGCCGCCTCACCGCCGCCCTCGTCGACCTGCGCGCCGCGGCCGACGCGGCGGCCGGTGAATGGTGGCAGCGGGCCCTGCCCGAACAGCGGGTGGTCGACGCCGAGCGCGCCGGACACCGTACGCTCGCGGCGACGGTCCGACGACAGAGCGGTGAGAACGGTCAGGGGACGCGGCCCCGTGCGGGGATCGCGGACGCCTGGGAGGGCGCACGAGCATGACAGAAGAGAACGGGCCGGTGGCGGGCTTCGGTGGGGACACCGTGGCCGCGGTGGTGCGGCAGTGGCACACGGTGCGCCCCGACATCGACACCGGGCCGATGGAGGTGATCGGCCGCATCAACCGCTGTGCGGCCCTCCTGCAACAGGCCGAGGACGCCCCGCTGCGCCGCGCGGGCCTGACCCGCGCCGAGTTCGACCTGCTCGGCGCGCTGCGCCGCACCGGCCACGAACTGACCCCCGGCGAGCTGGCCCGCGAGACCTTCTCCTCCGGCGCCGCGGTCACCAAACGGCTCAAGCAGCTCCAGGAGCGCGAACTGGTCGACCGCAGGACCGACGCCCGCGACCGTCGCGTCGCGCACGTCGGACTCACCGACGCGGGACGCGACCTCGTCGACGCGCTGCTTCCCGAGCAACTCGCGTACGAGACGGTGGTGCTCTCCGTGCTCGACGCGGCAGGGCAGGGGCAACTGAGCGCGCTCCTCGGCGAGTTGCTCGGGCAGCTCGAAGGGCGGCTCGGGGTGCGCAGGATCTGAGCGGGCGGGGTCCCGCGGCACCCGCGGGGCGCGCGGGCCGACCAAGATCTGATGGTTGACCCGGGGCTCGACGTGGCGGCAGAGTCAGGGAGTTCAAAGGGAGTTCAACCGGTCAGGACCGCTGACCGGTCGGCCGGCCCGGACGGATCCGGCGGTCGGCGGCGCGGTCGGCCGGACGACTTGGAGGTTCTCCATGGCCACCGCACCCCCGACCCTCCCCGCCGTAGACACCGACGCCGCGATCGCCTTCACCCAGGACCTGGTGCGCCTGCGCACCGTGAACGCCGCAGGAGCCACCGAGGTCGAGCGGCCAGCGGCCCTCCTCGTGCAGCGCCTCTTCGACACCTTCGGCTGGACGTACGACGTCGTGGAGGTCGCCCCCGGCCGCCCCAACACCGTCGCCGTGGTCGAGGGCGGCGGTGGCGCCGGGCCCACCCTCATGTTCGCGGGGCACATCGACGTCGTCACCGAGGGCGACGCGGCCGACTGGAGCGTCGACCCGTACGGCGCGGAGATCCGGGACGGCAGGCTGTGGGGGCGCGGCTCCGCCGACATGAAGTCCGGCGTCGCCGCCATGATCTACGCCGTACGCGCCCTGCAGCTCGCCGGGCCCTTCCCCGGCCGCGTCGTCGTCGGCGTGCTCTGCGACGAGGAGGGCCTGATGCTCGGCGCGAAGGCGTTCGCCGCATCGCCCCTGGCGCGGACCGTCGACGGCGTCATCGTGTGCGAGCCCGAGGGGTACGAGGTGTGCACATCGGCGCGCGGCGGGATCAGGATCAGGATCGATCTGCACGGCGTCATGGCGCACGGCGCGATGCCGCAGGAGGCCAGGAGCCCCATCGTGGCAGGGGCCCGCGTCGTCGACGCGCTCGCCGACGTCCAGGAGTGGGCCCAGGAGCGTTACGGCGCGCATCCGCACGCGGGCCGCGTCACGGTCACCCCGACCGTGCTGCTCGGCGGCGACCCCGACCAGCTCAACGTCATCCCCGCGCACGGCGTCGTCGGCGTCGACGTGCGCACCAACCCCGGCACCGACCACGCCGAACTCATCGACCGGGTAAGGGAATCGGCGCTGCGGGCGGCCGCGGACATCGGCGTGGACGTCGCCCTGACCGTCGTCGACGACCGGCCCGCCGTGGAGATCGCCGATGACCACCCCGTGGTGACCGCCCTGGTCGAGGCGCACCGCCACGTGCACGGCGAGGCACCGCCGTTCGGCGCCGTCCCGGGCACCACGGACGGCACGATCCTCACCCGTGACGCGGGGCTGCCCACCGTCGTCTACGGCCCCGGCGGCAAGTGGATCGCCCACCAGAAGGACGAGTACGTCGAGGTGCGCGAGATCGGCGAGTACGCGCGCGTGTACGCGGCGGCCGCCCGCGCTTTCCTCACCGGAACCGGAACCGGAACCGGAACCGGAGACGGAATGGGAGCCGGAGACGGAATGGGAGGCGCCCGATGACGTATCCCGAAGGGCTCCCCGTGGGTGACGGATGGGCCCCCGCGCCCGGCACGGCCGCGGTCACCTTCCCGTACGACGGCACGGAGATCGGGCGGGCCCCGGTCGGCGACGCGGCGCTCGCGCGGCGGGCCGTCGAGCACGCGGACGCGCTGCGCAAACGGGTCGGCGCGCTGCCCGCCCACACCCGGCGCCAGGTGCTCGCCGGGGTCGCGCAGGACCTCGCTGACGCGCTGCCCGGCCTCGTCGACCTGCTCGTCCTGGAGACCGGCAAGCCGCGCGTGGACTGCGACGTCGAGATGCGCCGTGCCGTGGCCACCTGGCAGGCGGCGGCCGACGAGGTGGCCCATCTGCACGGCGAGACCGTGCCGTTGGACATCCAGCCCTCCGGGGAGGGGCTCTTCGGGTTCTGGACGCGGCGGCCCATCGGCATTGTCGTCGGCATCGCCGGGTTCAACTACCCCGTCCTGCTGGCCTCCCACAAGATCGCGCCCGCCGTCGCCGCGGGCTGCCCCGTGATCATCAAACCGGCGCCCGCGACCCCGCTCGCCACGCTGCGGCTCGTGCACCTGGTCCGCGAACGGCTCGCCGCGGCGGGGGTGCCCGCCGGAACCGTCCAACTGGTCACCGGCGACGCGGAAGTCGGCCGCGCCCTCGTCACCCACCCGCGCGTCGCCGCCGTCTCCTTCACCGGCTCCGCGGCCGTAGGTCACCGCATCGCGCGCGACGCCGCGCCCCGCAGGACCGTCCTGGAACTGGGCTCCAACGCCGCGCTCGTGGTCGCGGCCGACGCCGATCTGGCCGCGGCGGCCGACGCCGTCGTGCGCGGCGGCTACTACGCGTCGGGTCAGGCGTGCATCTCCGTGCAGCGGGTCGTCGCCGTCGACGCGGTCGCCGACGAGCTGGAGAAACGGATCGCGGAGCGGCTGCCCGACGTGAGCGTGGGCGACCCGAGGGACGCGGCCACCCGGGTGTCCGCGCTCATCGACGAGGCGGCCACCGAGCGGGTCGTCGACTGGATCGCGCGGGCCAGGGCGGCCGGTGCCCGCCTGGTGCACGGCGGCATCCGCACGGGCCGGTGCGTGGTGCCGACCCTGCTCGCCGGGGTGCCCGAGGACGAACCCGCCTGGGCCGAGGAGATCTTCGGCCCGGTCGTCTGCCTGCGCGCGGTGCCTGATCTGACCGCCGCGTACGACCTGGTGAACGCCGGCCGCTACGGCCTGCACGCGGCCGTGTTCACCCGCGCCCTGGACACCGCGTTCCGCGCGGTGGAAGAGCTGGAGGCGGGCGGCGTCGTGATCAATGAGGTGCCCGGCTACCGCAGCGACATCGCGCCGTACGGCGGCGTCAAGGACTCGGGCAGCGGCCGGGAGGGACCGCGCTTCGCGATCGAGGAACTGACGGTGACGCGGATGGCGGTCGTCCGGCCGTGAGCGGCGGACCCGTGAGTGAGGGAGGCGGCAGGGACATGGAGCACGCCACGTACAGGGACCTGTTCCGGATGGACGGGCGGCGCGTCGCGGTCGTGGGCGGGGCAGGAGGCATCGGCCGCGAGGCCGTGCGGGCGCTGGTCGCCCAGGGCGCCGAGGTGGTCGTCGCCGACCGGGACGAGGCGGGGGCGGCGCAGACGGTTCGTCTGGCGACCGGGGGAGCGGGCGAGGCCCGGGAGCCCGACCGGGGCGGGGCCGTCGCGCAGGTGCTCGACGTCCTCGACGCCGACGCCGTGCGGGCGGCGGCCGCCGGGTGGGAGCCGCTCGACGGGCTCGTCGTCACCGTCGGCGTCAACGTCCGCAAGCGCATCGCCGATTACACCCTCGCCGAGTTCGACCGCGTCCTCGCGCTCAACCTGCGGTCCTACCTCACCCTCGTCCAGGCGGTCGCCCCCGGCATGGCCGAGCGCGGGCGCGGCAGCGTCGTCGGTTTCGCGTCGATGCGGGCCTTCCAGGTCGAACCGGGGCAGGGCGCCTACGCGGCGGCCAAGGCGGGGCTCGTCCAGTTCCTGCGGACCGCGGCCGCCGAGTGGGGGCCGCGCGGGGTGCGGTTCAACGCGATCGCTCCCGGCGTGGTGCGGACCCCGCTGACCGACCAGATCGCGGCCGACCCCGCCTGGTTCGACGCGTACGCCCAGGCGTCCGCGCTCAAGCGGTGGGCGAGGCCCGACGAGATCGCGGGAGCCGTCGCCTACCTCGTCTCCGACGCGGCGACCTTCGTCACCGGCAGCGTGCTGACCGTCGACGGCGGCTGGACGGCGGTCGACGGCCGCTACGACCCGTCGCTGTGACCACCACGGAGTACGTCGTTCCGGGGCTCGCTGAGCCCGTGGAGATCCTGAGCAACGCAGCCTGCCCGCGCGCCGGGTGCGGGAGTTCCTCGCGGAGGCGCGCGCGGCGGCAGCGCCGACACGGTGGGCGCTGCCGCCCACGGCAGCGGCTTCCGTCAGACGGCCGGCGCCACCTTCCGCCGCGTCGCCGATGCCGCCTTCCCGCTGCTCTACTCGCGGGAGCGGGTCGAGCGGCGCGCGAGGGCCACCACCATCACGCTCAGGCCGTCCGGCGGCTCACGCCGACTCCACCCGCTCGCTGATCTCCTCCGGTGACAGATAGGCGTCCGTCATCTCGAACCCCTTGAGCGTGGCGGGGCGGTGGGCCTGGAAGCCGGTGCGTACGTAGTCGTCGCCCGCGACCGCGTTGAGCCCCCAGTTGGCGGCCGTGCGGAAGCGGGCGGTCAGGGTGCGCAGCGCCCCCAAGTGGTAGCCGCGCGCCACCACTTGCGCGGGAAGGCCGGTCAACTGCACGCCCAGCGGCTTCGACACGGCCTGGATGCCGCCCAGGTCGACGACGAGCCCCAGGTCCTTGTGCCGGTAGTCGGCGAGCGGGAAGCCGCGCAGCGCCGCCGTGACGTTCTTGGCGGCGGCCCACCCCTGGCGCATCGCGTGCTGCGCGGTGGGCGGGCAGATCGCGTCGCCGCCCTTGACGACGTCCGGCACGGCCGCCGCGTCGCCGAGCGCGAACACGCCGTCGAGCCCGGGAACCGTCAGATCGGGCCGCACCACGAGCCGTCCGCGGTTCGTCTCGGCGCCGAGCGTCGCGATCAGCGGGCTCGGCGCGACTCCGGCGGTCCAGATGAGGGTGCGGCAGGGCAGGACGCGGTCGTCGGTGAGGGTCACCGTGTCCTCGGTCACCTTCGCCACGGACACGCCGAGGGAGACCTGCACGCCCCTGCGCTGCATGATGGCCATCGCCTTGTCACCGAGCCGGGGGCCGAGCTCGGGCATCAACTTCGGGGCCACGTCCACGAGATGCCACTTGATCAGGGACGGGTCCAGGCCCGGGTAGCGCTTCGCGGCGGCGCTCGTCAGGCGTTGCAGGTACGCGGCCGTCTCGGTGCCCGCGTACCCGCCGCCCACCACGACGAACTGCAGCCGCTGCTCCCGCTCCTCCTGGTGCGAGCTCGCGGCGGCCAGGTCGAGCTGGGAGATGACGTGGTCGCGGATCCAGGCGGCCTCGGCGAGCGTCTTGACGCCCACCGCGTGGCGGTCGACCCCGGGGATGTCGAACTGCCGCGTGACGCTGCCGGGGGTCAGGACCAGATAGTCGTAGCGCTCGACGACCTCCTCGCCGTTGATCTTGCGGACGACCACGGCCTTGGCCTTGGTGTCGACGCCTACGGCACCGCCGGGCACGATCGCCGTACGGCGCAGCATCCGGCGCAACGGCACGGCGACCGACTGCGGGGTGAGCACCCCGGCGGCCACGTGGGGCAGCAGTGGGAGGTAGAGCTGGTGGTCCATGGGGCTGATGAGCCGTAGCTCCGCCTCGTGGGACGAGAGTTTCCTCTCCAGCTTGTGGGCGCACTCCATGCCGGCGAATCCGCCGCCGACGATGAGGATCCGGGGGGCTGCCATGTGATGTCTCTCCTGGGCTGTTGGAGATCGACTTCAGGGCTGTGGGAGATCTTCTGTGGACCGTACCTGTGGCCTTGTACCCCCGCATTCCGGATGGATGGGTCGTGTGACGTGGTTCACATCGTGTGGGCCGTGCTGTCCGCGGGGCGCGGGCCCGCGGTCGCGGGTGGTCAGATCCCCGGTCGGTAGCGGATCGGATGGTCATCGGGCACCTCGACGAGCACGATCCGGCAGCCGTCCGGATCGGCGATCCACATCTCGATCAGGCCCCACGGCTCCCGCAGCGGCTCCCGCACCACCTCGACGCCCCGCTCGGTGAGCTCCGCGTGCGCCGCCCGTACGTCCGCCACCTGGAGCCAGAGCTGGAGGGCGGGGGACGGCGGGGTGTCGGAGCGGCCCGAGACCTCCAGGAAGCCGCCGCCGAGGAAGTAGACCGTGCCGCGTTCGGCGCCCGTGCCGAACTCGCGGTACACCGAGAGGCCGAGGGCGTCGCCGTAGAAGGCGCGCGAGCGCTCGGGGTCGGTGGGGCGGAGAAGGGTCCTGCTGCTCAGTACATGCACCATGCGGCCGCACCTTAGTGGCGCGTTAGGCTCGGCGGAGCCGCACCGTGCGCCAGATCGGAGAACCGCGCCATGGACACCGCCCCGCGTCCCCACCCCGCCGAGCTCACCTTCCGGGATGCCTCGACCGCCGACGTCGACGCACTCGTCGCGCTCGTCGAGTCGGCGTACCGAGGGGACTCCAGCCGCACGGGATGGACCACGGAGGCGGACATCCTGGAGGGGCAGCGCACCGACCCGCAGGAGGTCGCCGAGGTCATCGAGTCGCCGGTGAGCCGGCTGATGGTCGTCGAGCACGAGGGCGCCATCGCCGCCTGCTGCCAGCTCCAGGACCGCGGCGACCACGCCTACTTCGGCATGTTCGCGGTGAGCCCCGCCCTCCAGGGCGCGGGCCTCGGCAAGGCGATCATCGCGGAGGCGGAGCGCGTCGCGCGGACCACCTGGGGCGCCCGCGCGCTGCACATGACCGTGCTCACCGCGCGCGAGGACCTCATCGCCTGGTACGTGCGGCGGGGCTATCGCCGTACGGGAAAGATGACGCCCTTCCCGTACGGCAACGAGCGCTTCGGCCTTCCGCAGCGCGACGACCTGGAGTTCGAGCTCCTCGTCAAGGAACTGGACTGAGGCAGGTCACGCGGCGCGCCGGGCGGGTCAGGCCGTGAAGCGGCCGGTCCGCTTGATCTCCGGGTAGTCGGTGGTCGCCCCGTCCAGCTGGAGCGCGCGCACCAGACGCAGGTCGTCCTGGGTGTTCACGACCCAGCCGATGATCCGCAGGTCGGCCTTCCGCGCGTGCTCGACGATCTCGAGCGTCAGCCGCCGGATGTTCAGGACCAGCGTGGTGGCGCCGACGGCGGTGGCGCGCTGCACGACGTCGGTGCCGTAGCGGCTGGCGACGAGCGCGGTGCGCACCCCGGGCACCAGGCGGGCGATCTCGGCGATCGCCTCGTCGTGGAAGGAGATGACCTCCACCCGGGAGACCAGATCACGGCGGTGCATGACGTCGGCGAGGGCGCGCGCGGCCGCCACGTCCTTGATCTCGGCCTGGAGCGGCGCCGACACGGCGTCGAGCACCTCTTCGAAGACGGGGATGCGTTCCCCGCGCCCCGCGTCGAGTTCCCGCAGCTCGGAGAGGGTCTTCTCGGCGATGGGGCCCTTGCCGTCGGTCGTCCTGGCCACGTCGGCGTCGTGCATGACGACCAGGGCGCCGTCCTTGCTCAGATGCAGATCGAGCTCGATGAGGTCCAGGCCCGCGGCTTGCGCGGCGATGAAGGAACGGAGGGTGTTCTCGGGCTCGACACCCATGACCCCGCGATGACCGATGGTGAGGAGGTTCAAGGTCCACTCGCTTCCGTCGACGGCGGCTCGGCGGCCGCACGGCGAGGACGGAGGAACCGCGCGGCTGTCGCAGCCTAACGGCCCGCCTCCGTGCGGGAACCTGCCGGACGGGGGTGAGCGGAGTCGTCCGCTCGGGTTCCCACGATGCCGAGGATGAGTCCGGTGATCAGGGCGGCGACAAGAACGGCGCGGGTGCTCACGGGGGCGTTGCTCCCAACGGCGGGGACGGCTGACCCGGTCCGTCCTACCTCCGGCGGCACCACCGGGGCGAGCCGCTTCACCCGGGGGTGGGCGAGTCCTCCACGGGTTGACCGGCCTCCGCCGGGCCGAGCTCGCTCGAAGGGGTGGTTTCGGCGGCCGGTGGGCCCGCCTCCGCCAGATCGGCCAGCATCGCCCGCGCGAGATCGACCTCCGACTCCAGGCGGCGCACGCTCCAGCGCAGCGCGACGTGCGGATGGGACCACGCCTCGGTGTCCGCCGCGCGGGCCAGCGCGTCCCGCGCCTCCTCGAGGTCGCTCTCCGTCTGCGCGATGTGTTCGTCGACGAGCGCGCGCAACTGGTCGGGGGCCGTGAGGTGCCCGAGCCAGACCCGCAGCAACAGCGGGTGCTTGAGGACTGGCGGCCCCGCGTCCTGCGTGCCGCCCGCCCAGTTGGCGAGGGCCGCGCGGCCCTGCTCCGTGATCGCGTACGAGCGCTTCGCGCGCGGCTCCTCGGGGCCCGAGCGGCGCGATGTGGCGTAGCCGCGTGCTTCGAGGCGGCGCAGCTCGGCGTAGATCTGGCTGATGGCGGGCGACCAGTAGAAGAAGCGGAGGGAGGCGTCCGCCCACTTCTTGAGCTCGTAGCCGGTCCGCTCCCCGGGGAAGGAGAGCAGACCGAGTACGGCCCAGGCGGTCGGCGGCAGCCCGTCGCCCGGGGGGACTTCATGCCGCTGTGCTGTCGTTCGACGGGCTGTCATACGCCGCATTGAAGTGAACGGCCCACTCGGTACGCAAGGGGCGCCGGACTACAGGTCGTAGCGCGCGGCGGCCTCCCGCACCGTCTCCGGCTTGACCTCGCCGCGGCGGGCGAGGACCGCGAGGGCGGCGACCACGACCGAAGGCGCGTCGACGCCGAAGTGGCGGCGGGCGTTCTCGCGGCTGTCGGAGAGGCCGTAGCCGTCCGTGCCGATCGAGGTCCAGTCCTGCTCGACCCACGGCCTGATCTGGTCGGGCACGGCACGCATCCAGTCGCTCACCGCGACCACGGGCCCCGGCGCGCCCGCGAGGGCCCGGGTGACGTAGGGGACCCGGTCGCTCGCGCCCGTGTCGTGGGAGGCGGCGGCGAGGTTCGCGGCGTCGCAGGCCAGCGCGTCGCGGCGGAGCTCGGTCCAGGACGGTGCCGACCACACGTCGGCCGCGACGCCCCAGTCCTCGGTGAGCAGCCGCTGTGCTTCGAGGGCCCAGTGGACGGCCGTGCCGGAGGCGAGGAGTTGCAGGCGCGGGGCGTCGGCGGGCGGGGCCTCGGCCGCCCGGTAGCGGTACAGGCCGCGCCGGATGCCCTCCGCGACGTCGTCGCCGGGCGGCATCGGCGGCTGGACCTTCGTCTCGTTGTAGACGGTGAGGTAGTAGAAGACGTCCTCGGCGTCGGGCCCGAACATCCTGCGCAGGCCGTCCTCGACGATCACCGCGACCTCGTAGGCGAACGCCGGGTCGTAGCTGATCGCGGCCGGGTTGGTCGAGGCGATCAGGTGCGAGTGCCCGTCGGCGTGCTGGAGGCCCTCGCCCGTCATCGTCGTGCGTCCCGCCGTGGCCCCGATGACGAAGCCCCGGCCCAACTGGTCGCCCAGCGCCCAGAACTGATCGGCCGTCCGCTGCCAGCCGAACATCGAATAGAAGATGTAGAACGGGATCATCGGCTCGGCGTGCGTCGCGTACGACGTCGCCGCCGCGGTCAGCGAGGCCAGTGAACCGGCCTCCGTGATGCCCTCGTTGAGGATCTGGCCGTCGCGCGCCTCCTTGTAGTAGAGGAGCTGGTCGCGGTCGACGGGGTCGTAGGTCTGGCCGAGCGGCGAGTAGATGCCCGCGGAGGGGAACAGCGACTCCATGCCGAACGTGCGGGCCTCGTCGGGCACGATGGGCACCCAGCGCCGGCCGGTCTCCTTGTCCCGCATCAGATCCTTGACCAGGCGTACGAACGCCATGGTGGTGGCGATCTCCTGGTTCCCCGAGCCCTTCTTGAGCGCCGCGAACGCCTTGTCGGCGACGGCGGACCCGGTGGCGGGCAGCGGCTTGGCGACGACCTTGCGGGCCGGGGCGGGACCGCCGAGCGCCGCGCGCCGCTCGCGCAGGTAGGCCAGCTCGGGGGAGTCCTCGCCGGGATGCGCGTAGGGCACCAGGTCGTCGGTCAAGGCGCTGTCGGGGATGGGGAGTTCGAGCAGGTCGCGCATCGCGCGGAACTCCTTGCCCGAGAGCTTCTTCATCTGGTGGTTGGCGTTGCGCGACTCGAATCCCGGGCCGAGCGTCCAGCCCTTGACCGTCTGGACCAGGACGACCGTGGGCGCGCCCTCGTGCTCGACGGCGGCACGGTAGGCGGCGTACACCTTGCGGGGCTCATGGCCGCCGCGCGAGGTGCCGACGATCTCCTCGAGGCGCGCGTCGGTGAGCCGCTCGGCCAGCGGGCGCAGCGCGGGGTCCGCGCCGAGGAAGCGCTCGCGGATGTACGCGCCGTCACGGGCGGCGAAGGTCTGGAACTGGCCGTCAGGGATGCGCCCCAACTGCCGTACGAGTGCCCCGTCGGTGTCCTGGGCGAGCAGGTCGTCCCAGGCCGAGCCCCACAGGGACTTGACCACGTGCCAGCCCGCGGCGCGGAACTGCCGCTCCAGCTCCTGCACGATCTTGAAGTTGCCGCGCACCGGGCCGTCGAGGCGCTGGAGGTTGCAGTTGACGACGAAGGTGAGGTTGTCGAGCTTCTCGCGGGAAGCGAGGGCCAGGGCCGCGGTCGCCTCCGGTTCGTCCATCTCGCCGTCGCCGAGGAACGCCCAGACGTGCGAGGCGGACGTGTCCTTGATGCCGCGGTGCTCCAGATAGCGGTTGAACCGCGCCTGGTAGATGGCGGAGAGCGGGCCGAGGCCCATCGACACCGTGGGGAACTCCCACAGCCAGGGCAGCCGCCTCGGGTGCGGGTAGGAGGGCAGTCCCGCACCGCCCGTCTCCTGTCGGAAGCGGTCCAACTGGCCCTCGGTCAGGCGCCCTTCGAGGAAGGCCCGGGCGTAGATGCCGGGCGACGCGTGGCCCTGGACGTAGAGCTGGTCGCCCGAGTGGTCGGCCTCCTTGCCGCGATAGAAGTGCTGGAAGCCCACTTCGTAGAGCCAGGCGGCCGAGGCGAAGGTGGCCATGTGGCCGCCCAGGCCCCCGCGTTGGTTGCCGCGCGTCACCATCGCGGCCGCGTTCCAGCGGTTCCAGGCGGTGATGCGGGCCTCCATCGCCTCGTCACCGGGGAAGGCCGGTTCGGCGGCGGTGGGGATCGTGTTGATGTAGGGCGTCTCGAGCAGGGGCGGGAGGTCGATCCCGGTCTGCAGGGCGTGCTCGGTGAGACGGCGCAGCAGGTGCGCCGCGCGGTCGGCGCCCCCGAACCGGGCGGCACCGTCCAGGGACGCGCGCCATTCGGCGACCTCGGTCGGGTCCTGGTCGGGCAGTTGGTCGAGCTGGGACACGGGTGATCCCCTTTCGCGTACACGCGAGTTCCGTGATATGGAATCTCGGTTCCGTATGGCGAATCTAGGAGTCAGATGTGTGGGTGGTCAACACTTACTCGGCAGTAGATGAGTGATGATCGATCATTTCTGACCGTGCGGAGCCGCCGAGGTCGTCGAAGCCGCCGGGTTCGCGTAGTTCAGGACGTGCAACTGCACGAGTCGACCCACGTACGGATCCTGTCGACGGAACGCGTCGACGATCGCCTCGTGGTCGCAGGCGTTCTCGTGCGGCTCGGTGCGCAGCCACTTCAGGGAGAGGCGGGTCCACAACTCGATGGCCAGGGACTCCCAGTTGCGCAGCAGCACCTGGTTGCCCGCGGCCCGGACGATCTCGCGGTGGAACTCCACGCCGTGGTGGATCTGCCCCTCGACGTCGTTCGCCTCGGCCAACTCCCGCAGCCTGCCCAGATGGTGCGCGAGCACGGTCACGTCGCCGCCCATCCGGTGCACCGCGAGCTCGGCCGCGAGCCTCTCCAGGGCGGCCCGCACGGGGTAGACCTCGCTGAGCTGCCCCGGCGTCAGCTCCTTGACCCGCATGCCCTTGTTGGGGATCGACTCGACCAGCTGCATGGCCTGCAGATCCCGCAGCGCCTCGCGGATCGGGGTCTGGCTGACGCCCAGCTCCAGGCCGATGCGCCGCTCCACGATCCGGTCACCCGGCTGCCAGCGCCCTTCGAGCAGCCCTTCCAGGACGAAGTTCCTGACCTGGTCGCTGAGCGGGACGCGCGCCACGGGGGCGGGCACGGAGGGGATGCGGGGCGGTACGTCGGCGGTCATCTGTACTCTCCGGGGGCCAAAATGAGTGATGATCGATCATCGCTGCCCCTCACGATACCTCGCCGTGCCGGACGGGTGGTGTCAGAGCCGGCGCCGACGGCGTTCCCGGTTCGCCGCGAGCGTCGCGGTCCGGGCCCGCTGGGCGATCTCGTCGAGCGGCGCGGCGGGGCTGTAGACCGTCAGCGCCGCCTGCCGTTTGTCGAGCAGCAGGGCGTCCGGTGCCGGTGCGGTCTCGCCGTCGTACGCGAGGGCGGCCACCTGGTCGAGCCCGCTGAGCCTGAGCTGTTCGACGCGCTCGGCGCGGAAGACGTGGGAGCGCCGCAGCGCGCCGCCGAGAGCGGAGAGCGCGACCCGGGTGCGGGCGAGCGGCGCCTGCGCGTCGACCGTGCGGACGTCGAGCAGCCCGTCGTCCAGGCGGGGTCGGTGCGTGGGCGCGAGGCCGTCGGGCAGGTACTGGCCGTTGCCCGCGAAGAGCAGCCACAGGACGCGGTCGTGGCCGTCGAGCCGGATCCGCAGCGGCTCGGCCGTGCGCAGCACCTCCACGAACGACACGGCGGCCGCCGGCCACTTGCCGATGCGGCCCTCCAACTTCTCGCGCTTGCGCACCAGTTCCGGATAGAGCCCGATGCTGAAGGTGTTGACGAACCCGGTGACATCGGCGCCGTCGCCGTCGCGCACCCGGGCCAGGTCGACGCGGACGGCCTCGCCGCGCCGGACCGCGTACGCCGTGTCCTCGAAGGTCGGCGTGCCCGCGTCCAGGGCGAAGTGGTTCAAGGTGCCGCCGGGGAACACCGCGAGGGGCAGCCCGGCGGCAGAGGCCCGCAGCGCGGCGGCGTTCACCGTGCCGTCGCCGCCGCAGACGCCGAGGACACCGGCCGCGTCGGCGGCCCGCGCCACCGCCTTGTCCAGGACGTCGCCGAGGTCGTCCCCGGGCCCGTGCTCCAGGATCTCGGCACGCGGAAGCAGCAGCTCCAGGTGCTCACGCGCGGGCAGGCGCCCCGGCACGCCCTTGCCGGAACCGGAGTTGACGACCACGACCAGACCCTCGCCGTCGTCGAGCGCGGGAGCCGTCACCCGGGTCCGCCGGATCCGCGCGGGCGAGGGGCGCGGCGGCCACCAGTAGCAGGTGACCGCGGCGGCCGCCGCGCCGAGCGCGCATCCCGCGAGGACGTCGCCGGGGTAGTGGACCCCCACGTACACGCGGGAGAAGGCCACGGCCGCGGCGACCGGCGCGAGCACCGCGCCGTACCGGGGCGCCTCCAGGGCCACCCCCGTGGCGAACGCGGCGGCGGAGGCCGCGTGGCCCGAGGGGAACGACGACGTCCACGGCGCCCTCGCCAGGCGCCGGATCGCGGGAACCGCGTCCAGGACGGGGCGACGGCGGCGTACGGCGTACTTGGCCACGGCGTTCGTCGTCAGGGACGCCAGCGCGAGCGCGCCGACGCCGCGCCGCGCGGCACGGCGGGCCGCCGGACCGCCCGTGACGGCGAGGGCCGCCGCCGCGCCGAACCAGAGGCGCCCGTGGTTCGCCGCCGCGCTGAGCGGCGGCAGCACCTGCTCCGCGCCGGGCAGCCGCGCCGCCGCCACCCGTTCGAACCACCGCCGGTCGATGCTGCCGATCCGTCCCGTCATGGCCTCACTCGAACAGGACCGCGGGGCGGCGGCCCGGAATGCTCGCCCGAACGGGTCACGTCCCCCCATTGGCGGGGGCCCGGAGCCACCGGCAGCCTTGGGGTGGCACCCCCGACCGGACGGAGCACGCCGCCATGACGCCGAGCCACCCCCTGGACGTACAGGTCAAGCGGGTCTACGACCCCGCGTCGCCCGACGACGGGACGCGCGTCCTGATCGACAGGCTCTGGCCGCGCGGCGTCTCCAAGGAGCGGGCGGGGCTCGACGCGTGGGAGAAGGAGCTGGCCCCTTCGGCCGAGCTGCGGCACTGGTACGACCACGATCCCGACCGCTACGAGGAGTTCGCCGAGCGCTACCGGCACGAGCTCACCGACCCGGAGCGGACCACCGCGCTCGACCGGCTGCGCGCCGTCGCCCGCGCGGGCCGCCTCACCCTCCTCACGGCCACGAAGGACCTGCCGCACGGGCACGTGCGGGTACTCGTGGCGGCGCTGGAGCGGGGGTAGGGCCAGGGGCGAGGGTACGCAGAGCAGAGGCGTACGAGGTCCCGTGAGGCCGCACCGGACACGCCGGACACATCCGCAGCAACTCTTGGAGGTACGCACCGTGCAGATCGATCTCTCAGGCAGGACCGCGCTCGTCACCGGATCGACCCAGGGAATCGGCGCCGCGATCGCCGAGGGCCTGGCGAAGGCGGGCGCCCGGGTCGCGGTCAACGGTCGCTCGGTCGGCTCCGTGGACGCCGCCGTCAAACGGCTGTCCGACGCATGCGCGGGCGCCGACTTCGTCGCGGCGCCGGGCGACATCTCCACCGACGAGGGCGCCGCGCAGGTCTTCGACGCCCTGCCGGACGCGGACGTCCTCGTCAACAACCTCGGCGTCTTCGGCGCCGAGCCCGCCCTGGACATCACCGACGCCGAGTGGCGCCGCTACTTCGAGGTCAACGTCCTGACCGCGGTGCGGATGATCCGCCACTACCTGCCGGGCATGAAGGGCCGCTCCTGGGGGCGGATCCAGAACATCGCCAGCGACTCGGCGTTCGTCACGCCCGCCGAGATGATCCACTACGGTATGTCGAAGACCGCGCTGCTCGCGGTCTCCCGCGGCTTCGCCAAGGAGGCGGCGGGCTCCGGCGTCACCGTCAACTCCGTGATCGCGGGGCCGACGCACACCGGCGGCGTGGAGGACTTCGTCTACGAACTGGTCGACCGCGCGCTGCCGTGGGAGCAGGCGCAGCGGCAGTTCATGACCGAGCACCGCCCCCAGTCGCTGATCCAGCGGCTCATCGAGCCCGAGGAGATCGCGCACATGGTCGTCTACCTCAGCTCGCCGCTGGCGTCCGCCACGACGGGCGGTGCGGTGCGGGTCGACGGCGGGTACGTGGACTCGATCGCCCCGTAGGAGGGTCGCGCGGGGCCCTGATTTGCCGAAGTGGCAACGGTCTGCGTGCTCTTCGCGGGAATCGCCCCATGCTCGGGGTCACCGGCCACCGGTCGCCGACCACCCGTCACCGGCCGCCTCAGCACACCCCAGGAGGGTCCATGTCCCCGACGCCGTCCGCCGCCAAGGACCGTACGCACCGCATGGTGCCCTCGCCCGCGGGCCGGACCCATCTGGTCGAGCAGGGGACGGGGCCGCTCGTCCTGCTGGTGCACGGCTTCCCCGAGTCCTGGTACTCCTGGCGCCACCAGCTGCCGGTCATCGCCGCCGCCGGATACCGCGCGGTCGCCGTCGACCAGCGTGGCTACGGCCGGTCGTCGAGGCCGCAGGAGAGCGCCGCGTACCGGATGCTCGACCTGGTCGACGACCACGTCGCCGTGGTGCACGCGCTCGGCGAGGAGAGCGCGGTGATCGTGGGGCACGACTGGGGCGCCACCGTCGCCGCGCACGCCGCGCTGCTCAGGCCGGACGTGTTCCGCGCGGCCGGACTCCTGAGCGTCCCCTACACGCCGCCGGGCGGCCCCCGGCCGAGCGACGTGTTCGCGGGGATGGGCGGCGACGAGGAGTTCTACGTCTCGTACTTCCAGGAGCCGGGCCGCGCCGAGGCCGAGATCGAACCCGACGTGCGGGGCTGGCTCGCCGGTTTCTACGCCGCGCTGTCCGCCGACACCATGCCGGGCCCCGGCGCGCCCGACCCGCACTTCGTGAGCCGCGGCGGCCTGCTGCGGGACCGCTTCCCTGCGGGGAAACTGCCCGGCTGGCTGGACGAGCGCGAACTCGACTTCTACGCGGGCGAGTTCGAGCGGACCGGGCTGACCGGGGCGCTCAACCGCTACCGGAACATGGACAGGGACTGGGCGGACCTCGCCGACCACGCGGGCGCGCCCCTCACCCAGCCCTCGCTGTTCGTCGGCGGCGGTCTCGACGCCTCCACGATCTGGCTGGCCGACGCGATCAAGGCGTTCCCCGACACGCTGCCCGGGCTCCTCGCCTCGCACGTGCTCGACGGCTGCGGGCACTGGGTCCAGCAGGAGCGGCCCGCCGAGGTCAACCGCATCCTGACCGACTGGCTCGCCGAGCTGGCCTAGGCCCTGTCGTCACACTCCCGTCGTCGCCCGAAGGGCGGCCCCGCGGCGTCTGGTGCGTGCGATCGCAAGGCGCCGGGATGTCCTCGTAGTGGGCCTACTCGGGCATTCCGGCAACGCCGCGAGCGTGCGTGCCAGGCGTCGCGGGGCAGACGGGAGTGTGACGACAGGGCCTAGGGGCGCACGAACGGCGTGGCCCAGTGCGGGTGCGTGATGACCTCCCGCGACAGGTCGCTGAGCTTGATCCGGTGCGCGCGGGCGTGCTTGCGCAGCCGGTCGAAGGCGTCGTCGACGGTGCAGTCGAGGCGTTCGGCGAGGATCCCCTTGGCCTGCTCGATCACGACGCGGCTGGTCAGGGCGGTCTGCAACTGATCGTGGTGGGTCCGCGCGCTGCGCAGCGCCGTGCGGTGCGCCAGGGCGATGGCCGTGGCGTCGGCGAGCAACTGCCCCCACCGGGCGTCCGACGGGCACAGGGCGCGGTGCTGGTGGTAGAGGTCGAGGGAGCCGGTGAGGTGCCCGCGGTGGGTGATGGGCAGGGCCGTGACCGCGGTGATTCCGGCGTCCAGGGCGTGCTGGGTGAACGCGGGCCAGCGCACGCGGCTCTGCGGATGGACCATGGGGATGTCGTTGAGCGCCGTGCGGGTGCGCGCGGCATCACGGCAGGGACCCTCCTCCAACTCCTGTTGAACGCGCTCCAGTTGCTCCGCCACCAGGTCGGAGGCCGCGGTGCGGGTGGCGCCGCCCGGTGGTGCCGCGATGGTGCAGCTTGCCGCGTCGACGCCGGGGACGGCGGCCGCGCTCCTGGCAAGGCGCTCCAGGACGCGTTCGTCCTCCTCGTCGTCCCCCGAGCCGTCGATCAGCGCGAGCAGGGCCGCGGCGGCCGAAGAGTCCTGCGGGGGCAGAGGCATGTCCGATTCCCTCACGTGAGCTCCGTCGTTCGACGGCCGCCGCGGCCGGGCGGAACGCTCGCGTCGGTTCGATCGCGTCGGTCCGGCCGGTGCCGGACGGCCACTTTCCGTGAGGACGCCTGCCCACTCGCTTCGGCCAGCACACCGCCGAAGCGGTGGGAGCGGGAGCGCGGGCGTGGAGGGGCTGTGAAGTCGTGCCGCCCGCAACCACTTTCCGACGTGCGAGGATCCCTTTCGCGCCGCGACCGGATGACAGACCGCGGTGCGATAAGACGACACGG
The DNA here is from genome assembly GCF_002556545.1 of Streptomyces formicae. NCBI lineage: Bacteria > Bacillati > Actinomycetota > Actinomycetes > Kitasatosporales > Streptomycetaceae > Streptomyces > Streptomyces formicae. Next base: position 1,160,303 of record NZ_CP022685.1, on the reverse strand, counting down.
GAGGACGACGATGTACGCCATATCGCTGGGTGACGACGGCGCGGAGCTGTGCCCCCTGGAACCGTGGCAGGCGGCGGAGTTCCTGGCGCACATGGACCGGGGCAGGGAGTTCATCGGTCGGCACAACGGCCTGCCCGACATCGTCACCGACCTGGAGTCCAGCCGCGCCTACCTCCAGACGTACGCGGAGAAAACCGCGGCCGACACCGGCCGCCTGTTCGGGATCAGGGTCGAGGGCACGCTGGTCGGCGCGGTGCTCCTGAGGACGCTCGACGTCGCCCAGGGCACCGCGGAGGCGGGCTGCTGGCTGGAGCCGTCGGCGGTGGGCAGGGGCCTGGTGACGCGCGCGGTGCGCGCGGTCATCGACTGGGCCGTCGAGGAACGGGCCGTGCACCGCGTGGACTGGTGGGTCTCGTCGGACAACGAGCCGAGCATCGCCGTGGCCCGCAGGCTGGGCATGACCAAGGAGGGCGTGCTCCGCGAGTCCTACCTGTACCGGGGCGAGCGCCACGACGAGGAGATCTGGTCGGTCCTCGCACCGGAGTGGCGGGCGGCGCGGCGCGGCCCTCGCTGAGGCCGGGGGCGGGGCCGGAGGCGGGGCAGGGGCGGGGAGCAGGATGTCGGCGCGGGCAAGGCTCGGCGCGGGCAAGGCTCGGTGCGGGTGCGGGTGCGGGTGCGGGTGCGGGTGCGGGTGCGGGTGCGGATGAGGGTGCCGTGCCGGTCCTCCTACGGCGTCCGCCCCTTCGCCCCCCGCTCCGCTTCCGCGCCCACGATCCGCAGCACCCCGCCCGTCGCGGGCTCGCGGCCGTGCCGCATCGCGGTGGCGACCAGGAGGCCCGCGAAGGCCACCGCCGACGCGATGCCGAGGGCCAGGGCGTACCCCGTCTCCGCGTACAGGACGTGGTCCTCGTCGGAGTCGTCCACCACGTACCGGGCGAGGACCGCGCCGAGGACGGTCACGCCCGTCGCCTGGCCCAGGTTGTTGGCGACGCCCATCAGGCCCGCGCCGACCGCCGTGCGGTCGGCGGGGACGGCCTCCACGACGAGGTTGGAGACGCCGACGAAGAAGCAGCCGAAGCCCGCGCCCATGAACAGCGCGGCGAGCAGGAGCTGCCAGACGGCCGTGTGCAGCAGGGCCAGGGTGAGGGTGGTGGCGGTGAGTCCCGCGAGGGCGGCCATGAGGGTGTACCGGGGGCCGCGCCGCCGGGCGAGCAGTCCGCCGAGCGGCCCGCACGCCGCGCCGAGCAGCCCCTGCGGCACGAGGAACACCGCGGCGCCGAGCACGCTCATGCCGAATCCGTAACCGAGTGACGTGGGCGTCTGTACCAGCATCGGCATCGCGAAGGCCGTACCGCCGATCGCGAACGCCCCGGAGAACGCCGCGAGCAGCGTCCAGCGCAGCGCGGGCCCGGCGAGGAGCCGGAGGTCGATCAGCGGCGCGGGCGCGCGCAGTTCACGTCGTACGAATCCCACGAGCAGCAGCAGCGAAGAGCCGAGCGCGGTGAGCGTGGCCACCGAGGTCCAGCCCCAGGCGGCGCCCTGGCCGACGAGGAGCAACAGGCCGCCCGCGCCCGCGCCGAGCAGCAGACCGCCGCGTACGTCGATGCCGCGCCGCTCCTCGCGCGGCCGCCGCACCGGCGACTCGGGCAGCGTGCGCGCGAACCAGGGCGTGAGCACGGCGACGTAGCCGAGCGCGAACCAGAAGACCGCCCGGTACCCGAAGGTCTGCCCGAGCGCGCCGCCGGTCAGCGGGCCGACGATGGCGCTCAGGCCGATCCCGGTGGTGACGGCGCCGAGCGCGACCGGCACGACACGGGCCGGGAGGACGTCGCGGATCAGGCCGTACGCGGCGGGGGCCATCACCAGGCAGGTGCCCTGGACGGCACGGCCGGTCAGGAACACGGGGTAGGAGGGCGCGAGCGCGCAGATCAGCGAGCCGGTGGCGAAGGCCCCCGCGGCGTACAGGATCATCCGCTTCTTCCCGATCACATCGGCGACCCTGCCGAGCAACGGCTGCGCCACCACCCCCGTCAGGCTCACCACGGTCAGGGTCCAGCCGATCGACGCGGTGTCGAAGGCGTCGGACAGGAGCGGCAACACCGGGTAGATCAGGGTCAGTTCGAGCGCGGTGACCTCGGTGAGGAGGATGAGCGGGGCCAGCAGCAGGGCGTACGAGGCGGGGGAACGCTCGTCGGGCAGCGGGGTGGAGCGTGCGGGATCGGAGGGCATGGCCTGGGTCGCACCACCGCTCGGTCGGTCGCCAGTGGTCTCAACTCTCCTGCTGCTCGGGCAAGTTCACTGTTTAACGCAGTTGCGTTGAAGGGGCAAGGGCCGCACACTGACCGACGTGGACGAAGCAAGGACCGCCCCCGCGGCCACCCGGATCCGGCTGATCGAGACCGCCGAGCGGCTCTTCGCCGAGCGCGGCGTCCACGCGGTGTCGCTGCGCGAGATCGCCGCGGCGGCCGGTCAGCGCAACACCTCGGCCGTCGCCTACCACTTCGGCGACAAGCGCGGCCTGGTCACCGCCGTGTACGCGCATCGGCTCGGGCCGACCAACGAGGGGCAGCTGCGCCGCATCGCCGCACTCGACGAGCAGGGTGTCGGCAAGGAACTCCGGCCCCTGGTCGAGGTGTTCGTGCACCCCATGGCCGAGCGGATCACCCGCGCGGCGGCCGACCCCGACGCGCCGCCCAGCTACTTCCTCCGCTTCGTCGCGCAGGCCCTGTACGTCGAGGGCATCGCCCCGTACGACCTGGCCGCCGAGACCTGGACGCGCGCCCTGCACCGGCTGCGCCCGCGCATCGACGCCTGCCTCGCCGAACTCCCCGCCCCGGTCCGCGCCGACCGGTGGCGCGTCTTCGTCGGCCTGACCCTGCACACCCTGGCCGACCACGAACGGGCCCTGCAGTCCGGCTCGGCCGCGCCGGGGCGCCGCACGGACCTCCTCGTCGCCAACCTCGTCGACGCGGCCGTCGCCGTGCTCGGCGCCCCCCTCTCGCCCGCGACCGGCGCGCTGCTCGCGGGGCAGGGCGACGCGGGCGCCGTGCGCGAACCCCGTCCCCCGGATCCAGGAGGCACCGCGGATGACTGACCCCCGCGCCTACGCGGGGCCCCGCCCCGCGCCCGGCGCCCCCGACGTCGTCGTGATCGTCCTCGACGACCTCGGCTTCGCCCAACTCGGCTGCTACGGCTCCGACATGGCCACGCCCCACCTGGACCGCCTCGCCGCCGACGGACTGCGCTTCAACCGCTTCCACGTCACCGCGATGTGCTCGCCGACCCGCGCCGCCCTGCTCACGGGGCGCAACCACCACGCGGTCGGCATGGGCTTCCTCGTCGACCTGCCGATCGCCCACCCCGGCTACTCCGCGCGCCTGCCGAGGTCCGCCGTGCCGCTGCCCCGGCTGCTGCGCGACGCGGGCCACAGCACGCTCGCCGTCGGCAAATGGCACCTCACGCCCCGCTGGGAGCGCACCGCGGCGGGCCCCTTCGACCGCTGGCCGCTCGGCTACGGCTTCGAGCGCTTCTACGGCTTCCTCCAGGGCGACACCAACCACTACGCGCCCCACCTGGTGAGCGACAACCACTACGCCGAGCCGCCCGCCCGCCCCGAGGACGGCTACCACCTCAGCGAGGACCTCGCCGACCGCGCGATCCGCATGATCTGCGACCAGCGGCAGGCCGCCCCCGGCAAGCCGTACTTCCTCTACCTCCCGCTCGGCGCGACACACGCCCCGCACCACGTGCCCCGCGCCTGGAGCGACGCCTACCGGGGCCGCTTCGACCAGGGCTGGGAGCGCTGGCGCGAGGAGACCTTCGCCCGCCAGCGGGAACTCGGCGTCGTCCCCGGCGACACCATCCTCACCGCGCGCCCGCCCTGGATCCAGGACTGGCGCGGCCTCGACGGCGGCGAACGGCGCGTCTTCGCCCGCATGCAGGAGGTGTTCGCCGGGTTCCTCACCCACACCGACGCCCAGATCGGGCGCCTCCTGGACTTCCTGCGCCGCACGGGCCGCCTCGACGACACCCTCGTCCTCGTCCTCTCCGACAACGGCGCGAGCGCGGAGGGCGGCGCGCTCGGCACCCTCAACGAGCATCGCTTCACGGCCCGTTCGGGGGACAGCGCGGCCCGCAACCTCGCCGCGCTCGACGACTGGGGCGGCCCCGCGACCTATCCGCACTACGCCTGGGGCTGGGCCTGGGCGGGCAACACCCCGCTGCGGCTGTGGAAGCGCTACACCTGGCTCGGCGGCACCCGCGCCCCGCTGATCGCCCACTGGCCGCGCCGGATCCGCGACGCGGGCGCCGTCCGCACCGCGTTCACGCACGTGGTCGACCTGATGCCGACCGTACTCGACGCGTGCGGAGTCCCGGCCCCGGAGGAGGTGGACGGCGTGCCCCAGCAACCGGTCGACGGCCGTAGCCTGCTGCCCCTCGTCGACGACGCGGACGTCCAACGCCCCTTCCCCACCCAATACTTCGAGATGCTCGGCTCCCGCTCGATCGTGCACGGCGACTGGAAGGCCACCACGGACCACGTGTCCCGTGGCGTCGCCGACGAGGAGCGACTGCTGCCCGGCAGCCGCGACTTCACCGCCGACCGCTGGTCCCTGTTCCGCCTCTCGGACGACTTCGCGGAGGCCCATGACGTCGCGGACCGGCACCCGGACGTCGTACGGAAGCTGGCCGAGCTGTGGGACGCGGAGGCCGTGCGCAACGACGTGCTGCCGCTGGACGACCGCATGCAGGAGCGGCTCAGCGCGATGATCCCGCCCGCCTGGCCGCCGCGGGGCCGCGCCCGTTACCTCCCCGGCACCTCACCCGTGCACGACGAGGCACTGCCGCTGCTCTTCGCCGGATTCACGCTCACCGCCGACGCGGAGGTCCCCGAGGACGGTCCCGCGACCGGGGTGCTGTGCGCGCTCGGGGACCTCAACGGCGGCTTCGTCCTGTACGCCCACGAGGGCCGCCTCGCCTTCAGCTGCTCGCGGGCCGGGGACCTGGACCGGGTCGTGGCCGACGAGCCGCTGCCCGCGGGCAGGCACCGGATGGGCGTGCGGTTCGACGCGCCCGCTGCCGAACAGGGCGCGCGGTGCGGTGTGTTCACCCTCGTGCTGGGCGGCGCGGACATCGCCTCGGTGCCCCTCGGCGGGGCGTTCCCGTACACCTTCCAGCATGGTGGCGCGGGCCTGCGGGTGGGGCACGACAGCGGTCTCGCGGTCGACACCGCCGCCTACCGGCCGCCGTATCCGTGGCGCGGCACGGTGCACGAGGCGGTCATCGACACGACGGCGGCCCGCGCGGCCCCGCGGAACGTCGAGGACGAGGTGCGCGACGCCCTGCACGGCGACTGAGCGCCGCCCGCGACGCGAAAGCGCGAGTCCCTCAGGAGGAGTCGTCGGGCGAGCGGCCGCGGAGCAGCGCGGAGAGCAGCACCGCCGTCAGCGTCCCGGCGACCACCCCGCTGCCGAGCACCGTCCCCACCCAGTCGGGGAAACCGTCGTACAGACCGGGGGAGAGCAGCGGCAGGAGACCCGCCGCAAGGGCGAGCGCCGCCACCATGGAACCGGTGCCCTGTCCGGGGCCGCCGCCCAGGTCCGCGCGGCGCAGCATCTCCACGCCGAGCACCGCGATCACCGCGTACACGACGAGCGAGGAGCCGCCGACGACCGCCGCGGGGATGCCGGCGACCGCCCGCGACACGGGGGCCAGGAGCCCGGTCAGGACGAGCAGCGCGCCCGCGCCCGCCGTCACGAACCGGCTGCGCACCCCGGTGAGGCGCCCGATGCCGATGTTCTCCGCGCTGGTCACCATCAGCGAGGTGCCGAAGGCGCCGCCGACGAGCGAGACCAGCGCGTCGGCCCTGGCCACGCGCGGCACGTCGCGGCCCGGATCGGGGGCGCGGCCCGCCGACTCGCTGTTGAGGACGGTCTGACCGGTGATCTCCGCGAGCGTGGTGAGGCTGAAGAGCAGCAGCGGCAGCGCGGCGAGCGGATCGAAGTGCGGGGCGCCGTAGGGGAGAAGCGTCGGCAGGGAGAACCCGGAACCCGCCGCGGGGCGGAACTCGCCGAGACCCGTGAGCACCGCGAGCAGCGTCCCCGTGGCCATGCCGATGAGCACGGCGGTCTGCCGCCACACGCCCCGCAGCAGCACGTACGCCGTCACGGTCGCGGCCACCGTGAGCCCGGCGAGGACCACGGCGCGCGGCGGCGCGGGCTGTCCGCCGTTCCCCGCGATGAGCTGGGCGGCCACGCGGATCATCGCGATGCCGATGAGCAGCACCGTCACCCCCATCACGAGCGGCGGGAAGAACCGCACGACCCGCGCGTACAGCGGCAGCACGGCGAGCAGGAGCACCGCGGCGAGCAGCACCGAACCGGTCGCCGTGGCCGCCCCGTGGTCCTCGGCGATCCCCAGGAACAGCGCGGTGGCCGCGCCGCCTGGCAGCATCACGAACGGCAGTCTCGCGCCGATCCGCCACACCCCGAGCGACTGGACGAGCGAGCCCGCACCGCACAGCACAAGCACGGCGCTGAGCAGCGAAGCGGTGTCGCCGGGCGAGAGGCGCAGGGCGCCCGCCGTGAGGAAGACGGTCGACACGGGCGCCGCTACCATCGCGAGGACGTGCTGCGCGGAGAGCGGCAACAGGCGCCGCAGCGGGACGCGTTCGTCCACCGGGGCCACCCCGTCGGCCTGCGTCGGCGCGCTCATGAGAGACCACCGGCACGGTCCAGCCAGGGCAGTTCGGACGCCGCGTACCGATAGGAGCGGAAGACGGCGTTCGGCTCGGCGGGGAACAGGCCGCGCACCTCGGACTCGCGGTACCCGGCGAAGTACGGCACGACGTACTCCCAACACAGCTGTCCCTCGGCGGTCACCTCGAAGAGCCGGCCCGACGGCGAGTCGGTGATGAGCGTGTTCCCGTTGGGGAGGCGCTGCGCGCTGCCCATGAACGGCGCGAAGAAGAACTCCCGCGCCGGGTCGTGGTACTCCCACACCACCGCGCCGCTCGCCCGCTCGATCTCGATCACCCGCGAGTACGGGACGTCGTGGTGGGGCCGGAACACGCCGTTGTCGAAGACGAGGAAGTTCCCGTCGGCCAGCTCCGTCGGCGCGTGCTGCTGCGAGACCGTGCCGGGCTCGGTGCGCCACAGGACCTCACCGGTGGCCCGGCTGATGACGATCACGGCGGAGACGCTGCGCAGGCTCGCGAGGACGTTCCCGTCGGCGAGGGGTGTGACGCTGTTGATCAGCGGCCAGTGCTCACGGGCGTACGCGGGGTGCAGCGCGTAGGCGTCCCGGTCGAGGTGTTCGGCGGCGCGCCACGACCACACCGTCCGCCCCTCGGCGTCGACCTCGCGGATCGTGTCCGCCCAGACGACGCCGTCCGCCGCCTCGGAACCGGGCACGCCCCCGGCGACCGAGGCCGCGTCCGCGCCCCGCAGGGGTTCGAGCCCGGTGTACAGGATGTGGCCGTCGTCCAGGTGGTGGGCGTCGTGGTGCTGGAGCGGATCGCGGTGCTCGCGCAGCACGGTCCCGTCGGGCGCCGCCTGGAGCATCACGCCGCCCCGGTACTTGTGCCACATGGGGAACAGCGCGTCCTCGCCGGGCAGCACGCCGTTGTACGCGAGGGTGCCGCCCGGCAGCACGCGCGCGTGCCGCCCCGGCCGGTACGGGAAGGTCCACCGGTGCGCGGTGCGCCCCGCCATGTCGACGAGATGGACCTCGCCGGGACCGGTCAGCGGCGCGAAGAGCGTGTAGCCCGCGAAGGCGGTGTCCGGATCGTGCGCGATGAGCCCGGTGGCGTGTCGGCGGCGCGAGTTCTGGTCTACGGCGGGCATGGCGGGTCCCCCTACGGCATCGGAGCGGCATTCATCAAAATTTCTTTGATGACAGCGAACGACTTTGAAACTAGAGGGGGAGTGTGTCCTGCGTGTGACAGCCGTACGAAGGCGTGCGCGGGGCGGGTCGCGGGGCGAATTAGGGTGCGGGGCATGGGTGCTGACATGGGGGCGGACGTGGGCGTGAGTGCGGGTGCGGACGAGGGAGGCGGCGGCCGCGGTGACGGCGACGGAACGCCACGCGTGGGCGGCGCCGTGCGGCGGCGGCGCAGGACGCTCGACCTCACGCTCGCCGCGGTGGCCGGGCGCAGCGGCCTCTCCGTGCCGTTCCTCAGCCAGATCGAGAACGACCGCGCCCGCCCGAGCATGCGCTCGCTCCAGCGCATCGCCGACGCCCTGGACACCACGGCCGTGCAGCTCCTCGCGGCCTCCGACGAGCGTCGCGTGGTCGACGTCGTACGGGCGGACGACGCGGGCGGGCTCACCCCGGGCACCGGCGTACGCCCGCTGACGCGCGGCCAACACCAGCTCCACGCCCTGGAGTTCACCGGCGAGTCGGACGCGGGCCGTGAATTCCTGCACCGCAACGACGAGTTGATGTACGTCGCCGACGGTGCCGTCGAGGTGGAGGCGGAGGGGCGCGTCCACCGCCTCGGGCGCGGCGACAGCGTCCTCCTGTCCGGTGGCGTGCGGCACCGCTGGCGCGCCACGGAGGAGGGGGCGCGGGTCCTCGTCGTGGCGGTGTCCGACCAGGTCGAGGTCGCGGAGGGCTGAGCGAGGGCCCGCGACGGGCCCCGGAGGTGTCCCGGCGGGCCAAGTGTCCCATTGGGACACTTCGAGGAGTACAGTCGAGAACATGAGCACCAAGGAGAGCCGCAGGACCCGCAAGGTCCAGGAGAGCCGGGAGGCCATGGCGAGCGCCGCCGTGGACCTCGTCCTCGCCCACGGCCTCGACCGGGTCACCGTCGAGACGATCAGCGAACGCGCCGACGTCTCCCGTCGCACCTTCTCGCGGTACTTCGCGGGCAAGGAGGACGCCGTGGTCGACGCGCTCCGCGCCGACTACGCCAGGATCAACGCGGCGCTCGCCGTCCGCCCCGCCGACGAGGCCCCCCTCACGGCCTACTACCGCGCCCTGCGGAGCTGGCTGGACGACGACCCCGCCGCCTGGCACCGCGAGCCCCGCTCCTGCGACCTGCTGCGACTGCTCCACCAGGAGCCCTCGCTGCTGCCCGCCTATCTGCGGGTGCGGGACGAGGCCGAGGGCGAGTCCGTGGCGATCGTCGCGCGCCGCCTCGGCCTGGACGCCGAGCGCGAGCTGCGTCCCGCGCTCGCCGTCTCGCTCGCGGTCGGGGCCTTCGGCACCGCCGTGCGGTTCTGGATCGCGCCCGGCGCGACCACCCCCCTCCCGCAGCTCATCGACGCCGCGTTCGCGGCGCTCGCCGACGAACCCGCACCCCGCACCACCGGCAAGTGAAACCAGGTACCACCATGTCCACAGGGACCAGCACCGACACGACCACCACCGCCACCGCCGCCGCCCCGGGCACCGACCCCGCGGCCGGGTTCGCCGGGAAGACCGCCCTGGTCACCGGGGCCGCATCCGGCATCGGCCTCGAAGTGGCCCGCCGCCTCGCCGCGGCCGGTGCGTCCGTCGTCGTCGCGGACTACAACGAACAGGGCGCGAAGGACGTCGCCGCGGCCCTCACCGAGGCGGGCGGCCGCGCAGCCGCCGTGCGCGTCGACGTCACGGACCCGGAGTCCGTGCGCCGCGCCGTCGAGTCCGCCGTCGAGACGTTCGGCGGCCTGCACCTCGCGGTCAACAACGCGGGGATCGCCGGTGCCTCCGCCCCGACCGGCGAGTACGGCATCGAGGACTGGCAGCGGGTGATCGACACCAACCTCAACGGCGTCTTCTACTCCCTGCGCCACGAGCTGCCGCACATCCTCGCCTCCGGCGGCGGCGCGGTCGTCAACATGTCGTCGATCCTCGGCACCAACGGCTTCGCGGGCTCACCCGCCTACTCCGCCGCCAAGCACGCGGTCGTCGGCCTGACCAAGACCGCCGCCGTGGAGTACGCCGCCCAGGGCGTCCGCGTGAACGCCGTCGGCCCCGGCTTCATCGACACCCCGCTGCTCCAGGGCGCCGAATCCCAGCGCGCCCACCTGATCTCGCTGCACCCGCAGGGCCGCCTCGGCACCGCGGAGGAGGTCGCCGAGCTCACCCTGTTCCTGCTCTCCGACCGCGCCTCGTTCATCAACGGCAGCTACCACCTGGTCGACGGCGGATACGCGGCCCGCTGAGCACGAGACGAGAGAAAGAAGGCATCCCTGATGTCGGATCTGCCCGCCGAGATGAAGGCCGTCCAGTACCGCAGCGTCGGCGCCCACCCCGAGGTCGTCACCGTGCCGCGCCCCGAGCCAGGGCCCGGCCAGGTGCTGATCGAGGTCACCGCGGCCGGTGTGTGCCACTCGGACATCGCCGTGATGAGCATGCCCGCAGAGGCGCTCGGCTTCCCGCTGCCGCTCACCCTCGGGCACGAGGCCGCGGGCACCGTCGCCGCGCTCGGTGACGGCGTCACCGGGTTCGCGCCCGGCGACTCCGTGGCCGTGTACGGGCCGTGGGGCTGCGGCACCTGCCTGATGTGCGCGCAGGGCAAGGAGAACTACTGCACCCGCGCCGCCGAGCTCGGCATCAGGCCGCCGGGACTCGGCGCGCCCGGCGCCATCGCCGAGTACCTGCTCGTGGACGACCCGCGCCACCTGGTCCCGCTCGGCGACCTCGACCCGGTCACCGCGGTGCCGCTCACCGACGCGGGCCTGACCCCGTACCACGCGATCAAGACCTCGCTGCCCAAGCTGACGCCCGGCAGCACCGCGGTGGTCATCGGCACCGGCGGTCTCGGACACGTCGCCATCCAGCTCCTGCGGGCGCTGACCCCGGCGCGGGTGATCGCCCTGGACGTCACCGAGGAGAAGCTGGCCCTGGCCCGCGAGGTCGGCGCCCACGACGCGGTCCTCTCGGACGAGTCGGCGACGGCGAAGGTCCGCGAACTGACCGGCGGGCTCGGCGCCCAGGCGGTGTTCGACTTCGTCGGCGCCCCGCCCACCGCCACCACGGCGGCGGCCTGCGCGGCCGTGGAGGCGGACGTGGCCATCGTCGGCATCGGCGGCGGCGCCGCTTCCGTCGGCTTCGGCACGACGGCGTACGACGTCGCGGTCCGCTCCCCGTACTGGGGCAGCCGCGCGGAGCTGGTCGAGGTGCTCGACCTCGCCAGGGCGGGCGCGATCGACGTGCACGTGGAGACGTACGCCCTGGACGAGGCGCCCAAGGCGTACGAGAACCTGCACGCGGGGCGTGTCAACGGCCGCGCGGTCATCCTGCCGAACGGCTGACGCCCTGGCGGCTCAGCAGCTGAGGTTGCCGCCCGGATCCACGCCGAGGATCTGGGCGTACCGCTGGTAGCTGTCGATGCGGCTCTGCACCTGGGAGGGATTTCCTCCGTCGCATTCGAGGGTTCCGTTGATGCTGCGAATGGTCTCGCCGAATCCCGCGCCGTTCACCATGGCGTCGTGCGGCGTCATGGTGCCGGGCCCCGTCTGCGTGTTCCAGTACCAGAGTCCGGTCTTCCAGGCGACGGCCGCGTCGTTCTGGACGAGATCGGGATTGTTGAGCAGATCGATGCCCAACGCGTCACCCGCCGCCTTGTAGTTGAAGTTCCAGCTGAGCTGGATGGGCCCGCGGCCGTAGTACTTGTCGTTCCCCGCGGGACAGCCGTAGGGCTGGGTCGCGTCGCAGTAATGCGGATAGTTGGACGTGTTCTGCTCGACGACGTACACGAGGCCGCCGGTCTCGTGACTCACGTTGGCGAGGAAGGCCGCGGCCTCCTGTTTGCGCACGGTGTCGCTGCCCGTCTGGGCGAATCCCGGATAGGCGCTGAGCGCGGCCGTCAGGCCGTTGTACGTATAGAAGCTGTTCCTGTTCGGGAACATCTCGTTGAACTGGGATTCGCTGACGACGAATGCGTCCGCCGCGCTCTTGGGCGCCCGCTCGGCCGAGGCCGGGGAGGCGAGCGTGAGCAGGGCGAGGGAGGCGACCGCCGCGACGGCGGTCAGCAGCCCGATGATGCGGGAGCGCATGGGCTCACTCCTAGACGAAGGGGGAGGGAGGGGGGAGAAGCCTCAGCCGCCGACGTTCACGTCGATGCAGGCGTAGAAGGCATTGGCGGTGTCCGCGATGTTCCACACCGCGAGAACCTTCTGCTTTCCGCTGAGACCGCCGAAGTTCACGTCATGCGTGACCGTGGCGCCGGGCTGTGCGCCGCCGTCGTCGAATTCGGCGATTTTCCTGCCGCCCGCGTAGTACTGCCAGGTGCTCGTGGAGTGCCGGGCCGTCAGCGTCCACTGGAACTGGGTCGTACTGCTGACGTTGGTGACGGCCCAGCCCTTCGAGTCGTCGTCGAGTTCGGCGAACCTGCTGTTTCCGCCGCTGCAACTGCTGAGCCCCTTGGGCCCTTCCACGCTCTGCGGTTCGTACTTGATCTCACCGCAACTGACGGTTCCTGCCGCGCATTGGGCCTGTCGGCTCGGCGGATCGGAGATGTATCCGTGGGCGCTCGCCGAACTCGCGGGCAGACTCACCGCGATGACCGGAGCGAGTGCGGCGCCTATGACAGCGGCGATCTTTCTACGGGAACGCATGAGTTCTCCTTCACATCAGGTCTTCCCGTGCGTACGAGGTGTGGGGACCCCGAATGCGACAGGGCGTCCTCTCGAGGGTGGGGCCAAGAGGCGCGAAGGGAGGCGGAGTTCCCGTGGGGGAAGCGCGGCGGAACGCCAGGCAACCGGAACGGGAATTCCTAGTTGGCCTAGACCATACAGGTCGTCGTGTTCGCGTCAAGAGCGCCTGGAGAAGGGCCTGTTGAGAGGTGTCGCGGGCTCCCACGTCACTGGCAAGGAGCCGATTCCGGTGAGGAAGTTCGAGTAGATGCGCCGCGCCGGACCCGCCGCCTCCATGGATCCGACGAGCTCCCGCAGGTCCCGCAGGACCGCGCCGATCTCCGCCCGCGCGAGGAACGCTCCCAGACAGAAGTGGGCGCCGTGCGCGAAGGCCAGATGCTGGTTCGGCGTCCGCGCGACGAGGAAGTGGTCCGGCTCGTGGAAGGCCGTCCCGTCCCGGTTGGCCGACGCGTTCCACAGCGTGACGACATCGCCCGCCCTGATCGTGTGCCCGTGCAGTTCGATGTCCACGGCCGCCGTACGTCCGGCGTGCAGCGTCGGCGTGGTCCAGCGCAGCACCTCCTCGACGGCCGTCTCCGTGGCGACCCTCCCCTCCCGGTACGCGTGCCACTGCGCGGGATGGTCCAGGAAGGCCGCGACCATCCCGACGAGCGCGAGGCGGGTGGTCTCGTCGCCGCCCAGGATCAGGCTGTAGCAGTTGAGGATCACCTCCTCGTCGGTGAGCGGCACGCCGTCGACCCGGCACTGCGTGAGCAGGCTGATGACGTCGTCGCGCGGGTCCTCGCGGCGCTCCGCGGCCAACCGGGAGAAGTACAGCAGGATCTCGCCCTTGGACACCCAGGAGCCGTCCCGCAGTTCGGCCTCGCTCTGTGCCCCGAGCGCCGACGACGTCATGTCGAGCAGCCGCTGCCGGTCGGTCGCGGGCACGTCGAGGAGGTCGCAGATCGCGCGGAGCGGCAACTGCCCCGCGACGTCCCGCGCGACGTCGAACCGCCCCTTGTCCAGGGCGTCCTCGACGACCTGGCGCGACGCCCGTCGGATGCTGTCGACCACGGAGGCGAGCACGCGCGGCGAGAACGCCTTCATCAACTGGCCGCGCAGCGAGGCGTGTCGGGCGCCGTCCATGACCGGCAGCATCAGCCCGGCCGCCGAGTCGCCGCCGCCGAGCAGGGTGTCGAGGACGTTGCCCCGGTCCGAGCGGAAGCGCTCGGAGTCCCGGTAGGCGGCGGCGACGTCCGCGTGGCGCGTCAGCACCCAGAAGCCGGGGCGCGCGCCGCGCGCCGGCTGCCGGTGGACCGGCTCGTCGGCGCGCAGCCGCCGCCACAGACCGGAAAGATCACGCTCCGCGTGCAGGGCGGGATCGGCGAGATCGATCTCGGTGAGCGGCCGCGCGGGGTCCGTCGCGAAGTCGTCGGTCATGAAGAGGCCCGTCCCTTCCACGAGTCGGTGAGCACCGCGCAGATCTCGGTGAGCGGCGCGGGGTCCAGCATCCGGTGGTGGCCGCAGCCGATGTCGTACGTCGTCAGACGGCCGCCGGTGAACGCCTGCCAGGACTTCGGCTCCGGGCCCGGCCCGTCGGCGGTCGCCCTGAAGTGCGTGATGTCGAGGCCGGGGGCGAGCGGCGGGGCGGCCCGCAGTACGTCGAGGGCGCCTCGCGCGGTCGCCCGCACCCCCGCCACCGTCCGCTCGCCGAGCGCCGCGAGCTGCTCGGGCGGTGTCCCGTCGGCGGCGAAACCGATGCCGTCGAGGATGGCGCGCACCATCGTGTCCCGGTCGGGGAGGAGCCCCGGATCGGGCGGATAGGAGTCCAACAGGCCCAGGAACGCCACCTGTTGGCCCGCCGCCGTCAGCTCGGCGGCGACCGCGTAGGCGATGTTGCCGCCGACCGACCAGCCGATGAGGTGGTACGGACCGTGCGGCTGTACGGCACGGATCCGCGCGGCGTAGTCGCGTGCCATGCTCTCGGGGGTGAGCGGACCGGTGCCCGGGGCCTCGACGGCGGGCGACTGGAGGCCGTACACCGGCAGGTCGGCGGGGAGGTGGGGGAGCAGTCGCGCGTACGGCCAGGCGAGCCCGCTCGCCGCGTGCACGCAGAACAGCGGCGGCCCTCCGCCCGCGAGCCGCAGCGGCAGCAGTACATCGAGTCCGGTGGCCGGGGCCGTGGCGTCGATCCGCCCGGCGAGTGCGGCGGGCGTCGGCGCCTCGTAGAGCGTCCTGACGGAGATCTCCGCGCCGAGCACCGCCCGGACCCTGCTGACCAGGCGGGTGGCGAGCAGCGAGTGGCCGCCCAGGTCGAAGAACCCGTCGTCGGGTCCGACACGGTCCGCGCCGAGGACCTCGGCGAAGAGCGCGCACAGGGTCCGTTCGCGGTCGTCGGCCGGTGCGCGGGTCGTCGAGCGGGCGTACGAGGGGGCGGGCAGCGCGGCCCGGTCGAGCTTGCCGTTGGGCATCAAGGGGAAGCGGGGCAGCTGGACCACCGTCGAGGGGACCATGTGCCTGGGCAGACGGTCGCCGACGAAGCGGCGCAGCTCGGCGACGTCGAGCGCCGTCCCGGGCGGCGCGGCCACGACGTAGGCGACGAGTCTGCGATCGTCCGCCCGCTCGCCGCGCGCGACGACGACGGCCTGCGCGATCCACTCGTGCCGTAGCAGGGCGGACTCCACCTCGCCCGGTTCGACGCGAAAGCCGTTGATCTTCACCTGGCCGTCGAGCCTGCCGAGGAAGTCGAGTTGGCCGTCGGGGCGCAGACGCACCTGGTCGCCCGTGCGGTACATCCGGCGGCCGGGTGCGCCGAACGGGCAGGCCACGAACCGCTCGGCGGTCAGCGCGGGCCGGTCCAGATAGCCGCGCGCGACGCCCGCCCCCGCGAGGTAGAGCTCACCGGGCAGCCCCACGGGAACCGGCTGGAGCCACGGATCGAGCACGTACGCCTGGCAGTTGGGGACCGGGCGGCCGATGGGCGGCTCGGTGTCGGCGGGCTCTCCTCCGTCGCGCCACGTCGTGGCGTAGGTGGTCGCCTCGGTGGGGCCGTAGATGTTGGTGACCGTGCTGCCGGGGACCCGTTCCCGGATCTCGCGCAGCAGCCCGCGCGGGATCGGCTCGCCGCCGAGCACCACCTCGCGGGCGGCGAGCCGGGTGTCGCCGCCCGCCAGGACGCTCGCCACCGCGGACGGCACGCCACTGAGCATGCTGCCCTGCCAGCTGTCGCGTTCGAGGAGGGCGAACAGGTCGTCGACGAGTTCGATGGAGCCGCCGGTCGCGAGTGTCGTGATGATCTCCAGGATCGACACGTCGAAGCTGAGGGACGTCGATGCCAGGACCCGCGCCATCCCGGCCCGGCCGAACTGGTCCTCGACCGTGGCGACGAGCTGGACCGCGTTGGCGTGCTCGATGACCACGCCCTTGGGGGTGCCGGTGGAGCCAGAGGTGTGGATGACGTACGCGGGGTGCCTGGGCAGCAGCGGCCGGGGCCGTTCGGCGTCCGTGACATCGCCGGAGGGCTGGGCGGCGGTGTGCCGTACGACCGGCTCGGCGTCCATGACGACGAGGGTGGCGCCGTCCGGGGGGACGATGCCGGTGCGGCTACGTGTGTCCGTGCCGGTGCCGGTGCCCGTGCCGCTGTCGACGACCACGACGAGCGGGCGCGCGCCCCCGAGCATCTGTGCGATCCGCCCGGCCGGATAGCGCACGTCGACCGGCACGTAGGCGGCGCCCGCCTTGAGGGCCGCCAGGACGGCGACGACCATGTCGGGCGTCCGGGGCAGGGCGAGGGCCACCAGCGTCTCGGGCCCTGCTCCGTGTGCGAGGAGCAGCCGGGCGAACCGGTTGGCCCGCCGGTTGAGCTCCCCGTAGGTCAGCTCCCGCCCCGCGTGCGCGACGGCGGGCGAGTCGGGGTGCCGCGCCGCCCGCGCCTCGATCAGGGCGGGCAAGGTGGTGGGGGAGACCGGGCGGGCCGTGTCGTTCCACTCCAGGAGGATCCGGCGGCGCTCCTCCGGCGTCAGGACGGAGACCGAGGCGACCGTGCGCCGCGGGTCGTCGGCGATCGTCTCCAGGACGCGTACGAACCAGTCGCGGATCCGCGCCGCCTCCGCCCGCTCGAACAGATCGGGCCGGTAGTCGAGGCGGACGCCGAGCTCCTCGCCGGGCGTACAGATGAGCGAGAGGGGGTAGTGCGTCGCATCGAACCCGCCGGTGCCGACCAGGACCGCGTCGCCCAGCGCCGGGGCGCCGCCGCTCACCGGATAGTTCTCGAAGGCGGTCGTCGTGTCGAACAGGGCCCCGAATCCGGCATCGCGCTGGATCTCCGTGAGCCCCAGGTGATGGTGGTCGAACAGGTCGAGCTGCGCGTCCTGCGTCCGTTGGAGCACCTCGGCGACGGTGTCCCCCGGGGCGAGCCGGACACGCGCCGGGAGGGTGTTGATGAGCAGGCCCACCATGGTGTCGATGTCCTCGACGTCGGCGGTCCTGCCCGAGACGGTCATGCCGAAGAGCACGTCGTCCCCGCCGGTCACGTGGTGCAGCACGAGCCCCCAGGCCACCTGCACCACGGTGTTGAGGGTGACTCCGCACTCCCGCGCCCGCTCCCTCAGCGCGGCACCGAGGCCGGTGGGCAGGGTGCACAGGATCCGCTCGGGCATGACGGTGCCGACGGCGTGGGGCGCGACCAGCGTGGGCCCCTGGATCCCCTCCAGAGCATCCGCCCAGGCGGCCCGTGCCGCGTCGGTTCCGGTGTCTTCGAGCCAGTCCAGGTAGGTGCCGTAGGCGGGCGCGGGGAACAGCTCGGGTTCGTGTCCTTCACGCAACTGGGCGTAGAGGTCGAAGAGTTCATCGAGCAGGACGGACGTCGACCAGCCGTCCAGGATGATGTGATGGTTCGTCAGCGCGAAGCGCCAGCGGCCCTCGTCGGCCCGCACCAGAAGGAAGCGGACCAGCGGGGGCCGCGCCAGGTCGAAGGGGCGGGCGCGCTCCTCCTCCACGGCCCGGACGGTCTCGGCGTCACGGGCGGCGGGATCGGACGTCCGCACGTCCATCTCCCGCCATTCCAGGGCGACGTCGGGCACGAGGAAGCGGACGGGAGCCCCTGCTGCGTCCGTGCGGAAGCCGGAACGCAGGCTGTCGTGCCGGTCGAGCAGGATCCGGCACGCGGCGCGGAGCGTGTCCGGACGCAGGAGGCCCTCGAAGTCGAGGGTCAGCTGGGTGGTGTAGACGGCCTGGCCCTCCGGGTCGTACGCGGTGTGGAAGAACAACCCTTGCTGGAGCGGCGCGGGCCGCGCGGAGCCTTCGTGGTGTGCGGCGCTCATGCCGTCCTTCCCGTTCCTTCGGTGCGTACCGTCATGGCCGCGAGGGCGGTGAACCAGCCGTCGGCGAGCTCCGCCACGAGACGCTCCTCGATCAGAGCCTTCGCGTACGCCCAAGTGGCCTGAAATTCCAGCCCGTTCGGTGTGTCGATGGAGACCGCGGAAATTTCGAGCAGATGACTGAGCGGCATCTCGGGATCGCCGCCACCGCCGACCGCTCCCGCCTCCGGGGCAAGACCCCACGCGGCGTCGGCGGACCGCTCGAACCTGCCGAGGTAGTTGAAGAGCACCTGCGCCCGGGGCAGCCTCGCCAGCTCGGGGGCGGTGTCCGGGTCGAGGTGCCGGAGCAGCCCGTAGCCGATGCCCTTGTCCGGCATGGCGCTCAACTGCTCCTGGAGGATCCGGGCCCCACCGTCGGGCGCGGACTCCTGCCGCCCGAGGCGCACGGGGAACATGCTGGTGAACCAGCCGACGGTCGAGGACAGATCGAGGTCTTCGGCGATCTCCTCCCGGCCGTGCCCCTCCACGTCCACGAGGAAGGGCGCGGCGCTCCCGGGGAAGTGCGCCGACCGCCAGCGGCGTACGGCCAGACCCAGGGCGGACAGCAGTACGGCGTTGACGCCGGTGCCGACCGCGGCGGGTGCCCGCGTCAGCAGGGCGTCGGTCAAATCGGGTGGCAGGGTCCTGGTGACGGTGGCCTGCGAGCGCAGGACATCGCGCGCGGGGTCGAGCCCGGGTCCCGGGACGAAGTTCTCCACACCCTCCATCAGGCGTGTCCAGAAGGGGAGTTCGGGGCGGCGGCCGGGCGCGGCGCGTACGAGCAGGTCGCCCCACTCGGCGAAGGAGATACCGGAGGAGACTCCAGGGGTGATGCCGGGGGCCTTGCCGGGCGGCCCGATGACGCGGTCGGAGCCGACGGATTCCGCCGACTCCCATGCCGTACGCAGGTCCTGGAGCAGAACGCGCCACGAAATGCCGTCCACGACCAGGTGGTTGACGACGAGCAAGAGCCGTCCGGCCTGTCCGGCTCCCGCGTCGAACCACACCGCCTGGACCATGTTCCCCTCGCCGGGCGCGAGCCGCCGAGGCGCCGAATCGCCCTGGGCGCGCACGAGTTCGGCCAGCTCGTCGCCGGTCAGGCCGGTGGCGTCGACGCGCACGACGCGCCCGGACGCGTCGACGGACCCGCGCGGCAGCACGTCGAGCCGCCACCCCTCGCTGCGGTCCAGACGCGTCCGCAGGGCGTCGTGCCGGTCGAGCAGGGACTGGAGCACCGCGATGAGCTGCGGCATCCGCAGATCGGCGGGTGTCAGCAGAAGCACGCGCTGGTGGAAGCCGTCGACCGGGCCGCCCCGGTCCCGCTGCCACTGGAGGATCGGAGTGAGCGGCACAGCCCGGCCCGCCGTCGGTGACGCCGTTGTCGCCTTAGCTGTCGCTGTCGCCTTCGTTTTCGTGCGGGGCGCCCGTTCCCGCGCGTGCACGGCGAGTTCGGCGACCGTCTTGTGGCGGAACACGTCCCGCGCGGAGATGCCGAGGCCACGGGCGCGGGCCCGTGCGACCAGGCGGATCGCGACGATGCTGTCGCCGCCGAGGTCGAAGAAGCTGTCGTCCACGCCGACGCGGGGCAGACCGAGGATGGTGGCAAAGAGTTCGCAGAGCAGGGTCTCGGCCGGGGTGCGCGGTGCGCGCGCGGTGACGACGGCGGTGAAGTCGGGGGCGGGCAGAGCGGCCCGGTCCAGCTTTCCGTTGGGGGTCAGGGGCAGACCTTCCGGCAGGACGACGACCGTGGGCACCATGTAGTCCGGCAGCAGGTGCGCCGCCCGCCGGGTGAGTTCCCCGGCGAGGTCCTCGGTCGACGCGCCGCCGGCCGGAGCGGCGTACGCGGTCAGCCGGGCCGTGCCGTTCGCGTCCTCGCGGACCAGTGCGGCCGCCCGGGAGACGGCGGGATGGCCGGTCAGGACGGCCTCGACCTCGCCCGGCTCGACGCGGAAACCACGGATCTTGATCTGGTCGTCGGCACGCCCGACGAAGTCGAGGTCGCCGTCCGCCGTCCACCGCACCAGGTCCCCCGTGCGGTACATCCGGGTGCCCGGCGCGCCGAAGGGATCGGCGACGAAGCGCTCGGCGGTGCGGCCGGGACGCCCGCGATAGCCACGGGCGACTCCCGCACCGGCGAGGTAGAGCTCGCCGACCACGCCCACCGGGGCGAGACACAGGCCCGGATCGAGCACGCGCACCCACGTGTTGGGCAACGGCCTCCCGATCGGCGGCCGTTGCTCGTTGTCCCGGTCGATGGGGGCGGCGAGTGACCAGATGGTCGTCTCGGTGGGCCCGTACACATTGGTGACGTCGGCCGCCAGGGCGCGCAGTTCGGCGGCGAGCGGTGCGGGCAGTCGCTCGCCGCCCACCAGGACGCGCAGCCCGCGCACCGCCTCCGGGACGCTGTCGACCAGGCCCGACCAGAGCGACGGGGTGGCTTGGAGCACGGTCACCGAGTGCTGCTCGATCAACCGGCCGAGCGCCTGCGGATCCCGTACGTCCTCGTCGGACGCGATGACGACGGCGGCGCCGACGAGCAGCGGCAGCATGAGTTCCAGCTGCGCGATGTCGAAGGCGACCGTGGTGACGGCGAGCAGCCGGTCCGTGCCGGTGGCCGCCGTGCGGTGGCGCATCGCGTCGAGGAGCTGGGCGAGATTGCCGTGGGTGACGGTGACGCCCTTGGGCCTGCCCGTCGTCCCCGAGGTGTAGAGGACGTAGGCGGCGCTGTCGGGGGCGGGCGTCCTGTCGGCTCCCTCGGCGAGGTCGCCGCTGTCCAAGTGGACACGGCTGCTGGGGAGTTGTGGGTCGTCGACCGCGATCCAGTCCGGCCCGCCCAGCGCCTCGCGCGCGGCGGTGTCGCACAGCACCAGCGCGGGCGCCGCGTCCGCGAGGATGGCGTCGATCCGGTCCTTGGGATGCCGGGGATCCAGGGGCAGTTGGGCCGCGCCGGTCCTGTGCGCGGCGAGCAGGGCGACGAGGAGGTCAGGGGAGCGGTCCATGACCACGCCCACCAGGCGCTCGGGTCCCGCGCCGCGCGCGAGCAACTGCCGCGCGAGGCGCCCGGCGCGGGCGTCGAGTTCGGCGTAGGTGAGCCGGGTGGAGCCGTGGATCACCGCGATGGCGTCGGGCGTCCGTGCCGCCTGCTCGCGGAACCACCGGGGCATCGTCCCTGGTGTCCGCTCGCGCACAGGGCCGTTCCACTCGCCGAGCACGGCGTCCCGCTCGGCCGGGGAAATGACGTCGATCTGCGCGACCGGCCGCGTGGGAGCGGCCAGGGCCCCGGCGAGGAAGCGCTCGAAGCAGCGGGCGAGACGCTCGCCCGTGGCGCGGTCGAAGAGATCCTCGGCGTAGCTCAGTCGGCCCGTGAGCCCCTCACCGGAATCGGAATCGGAATCGGCCCCGAGCCCGGGCCCGGACTCGGCGATGTCGAAGAGGAGGTCGAACGGGACCGCCGGATCCCGCCCGTTGTCGAGCGCCGCCACATCGAGGCCGGGCAGCTCGGCTGAGGCGGCCGCGTTGTTCTGCAGGCTGAGCATGACCTGGAAGAGTGGGTGCCGGGCCGCCGAGCGGGTCGGGGCGATCGCTTCCACGAGGCGCTCGAAGGGCACTTCCTGGTGATCGAGAGCGGTGAGCAGGGCGGTACGCGCCCGGTCGGTGAGTTCGCTGAGGGAGGGGCTGCCCGAGGTGTCCGCGCGGATCACCACGGTGTTCAGGAAGCAGCCGACCAGGTTCTCCAGGGCGGCATCGGTACGTCCGGCGATCGGGCTGCCGATGGGGATGTCCGTGCCCGCGCCGAGCCGGTGCAACAGGCCCGCGAGCCCCGCGTGCAGGACCATGAACACGCTGGCCCCCCGCTCCTTGGCGAGCGCGCGGAGCAGGCGGTGTTCGCGCGGTCCGACGCGCAGCGCGACGGACCCCGTCCGGTGCGTCGCGGTGGCCGGACGCGGGCGGTCGGCAGGCAGCGCGATCTCCTCGGGCAGCCCTTCCAACACCGACGTCCAGTGGCGGAGTTGCTCTGCGAGAGCGCTGTCGGGGTCCGTCGCTTCCCCCAGTGCCTCGCGCTGCCAGAGGGTGAAATCGGCGTACTGCACCGGCAGTTCGTCCCAGTGCGGCGCCTGTCCCGCCAGACGCGCGGTGTAGGCCGTCGACAGATCGCGCAGGAAAGGTGCGGCCGACCAGCCGTCGAAGGCGATGTGATGCACCGTGAGTACGAGGACGTGCTCGGTCGGGCCCGTGGCGAGCAGCTCGGCCCGCAGCGGGGTCTCGTGCGCCAGGTCGAAGACGTGCCCGGACGCGGCGGCGAGCGCCGCCCGCACGGCATCGGGGGCGACGTCCCGCACGGGCAGTTCGAGGCGTGCGGCCTCCTCGTCGAGGATCCGCTGGTACGGAACGCCGTCCCGCGCGGGGAACACGGACCGCAGGCTCTCGTGCCGCCCGGCCACGTCCCGCAGCGCCGTCCGCAGCGCCACCGGATCGAGCCGCCCCGTCAGACGGAGCCCCATGGTGATGGCGTGCGCTTCGGCCCCTTCGGCCAGCTCGCCCTGGAACCAGAACCTCAACTGGGAGAAGGAGAGCGGGAGACGGTCGGGTCGGGGTCGCCGCGCGGTGAGGCGGGCCGGGCCGCTCGGTGCTGGGGCGAACCGTTCGGCGAGGGCACCGGGCGTGGGCGCCTCGAAGATCGTGCGCATGCCTACCTCCGCACCGAGCACCGACCGGAGCCGTCCCACGAGGCGGATGGCGAGGAGGGAGTGACCGCCGAGGTCGAAGAAGCTGTCGTCGACACCGACGTGCGGGAGGCTCAGGACGTCGGCGTACAGCTCGCAGAGTGCCTTCTCGACCGGGGTGCGCGGTGCGCGCGCGGGGGCGGGAGGGGTGTTGTCCGGAGCGGGCAGGGCCGCCCGGTCGAGCTTGCCGTTGGCGGTGAGGGGCAGCCCGTCGGGCAGGACGACGACGGTGGGAATCATGTAGTCGGGCAGCAGCTCGGCCGCCCGGGAGGCGAGTTCCGGGCCGAGGCCCTCGGCGTCCGCTGTGTCGGTCGGCACCACATAGGCCACCAACTGGCGCTCGCCCGGCGCTACGTCACGGACCACCACGGCCACCTGCCCGACCGAGGGGACACCGGCAAGGGCCGCCTCGATCTCGCCGGGCTCGATGCGGAAGCCCCGCACCTTCACCTGCTCGTCGGCGCGCCCGACGAAGGCGAGTGTGCCGTCCGCGTTCCACCGGACCAGGTCCCCGCTGCGGTACATCCGGGCACCCGGCGCGCCGAAGGGGTCGGCGACGAAGCGTTCGGCGGTCAGATCGGGTCGGCCCAGATAGCCGCGTGCCAGCCCCGCGCCCGACAGGTGGAGCTCGCCGACGACACCGGGGGGCACCGGGCGGAGAGCGCCGTCGAGGACGTACACCCGCGTGTCGGCCATGGGACGGCCGATGGGCGGCCGACCGCCGCAGTGGCCGAGCGGTCGCAGCGGCTGGGTGGTCGAGAAGGTGGTGTTCTCGGTCGGCCCGTAGACATGGGTGAGCGCCGTGCCCGGGTACTCCTCGAGGAAGCGGCGCACGGCGGCAGTCGACGGCTCCTCACCGCCCACCCACACCTCACGCAGTGACCGCGGCACCGAACTCCCCTCCGCCACGAGGGAGTCGAAGAGCGCGGCGGTCAGGAACGCACCGGTCGCGCCGTGCTCTGTCACGGCCTCCTCCAGCGTCCGGGCGACCGAGTCCCTGGCCGGTGCCACCACGACGGTGCCGCCGCCGAGCAGCGGTACCCACAGCTCGTACGTCGAGGCGTCGAAGGAGTGCGGGGAATGCGCGAGAACCCGGGCGTGAGCGCCGTCCGCGAAGGAGGGGTCGGCGGCGAGGGCGACGATGTTCCGGTGCGTCACCACCACGCCCTTGGGGGTGCCGGTGGAACCGGACGTGAACATCGCGTACGCCGCCTGGTGTGCGGCGACGTACGGCAAATCCGTGTCTCCAGCGTCCTGTTGGGCGGCGTCGTCGATGACGAGCACCGGCACATCCGTGTGCGGAGCCGCCAGGCCCAGCGCGCGTTCGCGGGATGTCGCGTCGGCCAGGAGAAGAGCGGCGCGTGCGCCGTCCAGGATCGTGTGCAGCCGTGCGTCCGGACTGCGGGGATCGAGGGGGAGGTAGGCGGCGCCTGCCTTGAGGACGGCGAGCAGGGCCACGACGAGATCGGCGGAGCGCTCCATGGCGACGGCGACGAGCCGCTCGGGCCCGGCCCCGTGGCGCGCCAGCCATCGGGCGGTGCGGTCGGAGCGTTCGTCCAGTTCGGCGTAGGTCATGCGGGTGGTGCCGCAGAGCACGGCGGTGGCG
Organism: Streptomyces formicae; assembly: GCF_002556545.1. Taxonomy (NCBI): domain Bacteria; kingdom Bacillati; phylum Actinomycetota; class Actinomycetes; order Kitasatosporales; family Streptomycetaceae; genus Streptomyces; species Streptomyces formicae. The sequence continues at coordinate 1,136,053 of NZ_CP022685.1, read as the reverse complement.
TCGGGCGTCGTGCCCGTGCGGTGCCGGAAGCGCTCCGGCACCGAACCGGCGGGTATCGGAAGGTCCAGGCCCTGCCACTCTTCCAGGATCGTGCGGCGCTCGGCGGGCGGCACGACGTCGATGCGGCCGATGGGGAGTGCGGGGTCGGCGGTCGCCCGCGTCAGGAAGTCCTCCAGGCGGTGTGCCAGGCGCTCGGCGGTGGCGCGGTCGAAGAGGTCCTCGGCGTAGACGAGCCGCCCCTCCATGCCTGTCCCCTCGGTCACGTCGAGCAGCAGGTCGAAGGCGATCGAGCGGTCCCTGCCCTGCGCCAGCGTCCGCACGCCGAGGCCCGGCATGCGGGGCGGCTCCGACGTGCTGTTCTGGAGGCTGAGCATGACCTGGAAGAGCGGATGCCGGGCCGCGGAGCGCTGCGGGTTGACCGCCTCCACCACCTGCTCGAAGGGCACGTCCTGGTGGTCGAGGGCGGTCAGGACGGCCGACCGCACCCGGCGCACCAGCTCGCCGAACGCCGGGTCGGACGCGGTGTCCGTGCGGATCACCACGGTGTTCACGAAGCAGCCGACCAGGTCCTCGAGGCCGGTGTCGGTGCGCCCCGCTACCGGACTGCCGATGGGGATGTCCGTGCCGGCGCCGAGCCGGTGCAGCAGGCCCGCGAGCCCCGCGTGCAGCACCATGAACACGCTCGCGTCATGCGCGCGGGCGACCGAGGCGATCCGCTGCCGCACCTCGGCACCGAGCCGGAAGGGGACCGCACCCGCGCGGTGGGACGCGGCGGCCGGACGCGGCCGGTCGCTGGGCAGGTCGAGTTCGGCGGGAGCCCCGGCCAAGGTCTTGGCCCAGTAGGCGAGTTGCTGGGAGAAGTGGCTGTCCGGGTCCGCCGGATCACCGAGCACCTCCTGCTGCCACAGGGTGAAATCCGCGTACTGGACGGGAAGTTCGGGGAAGTCGGGTGCCACGCCTTCCGTCCTGGCCCGATAGGCGAGCGCCAGATCGCGGACGAACGGGGCCGCCGACCAGCCGTCGAACGCGATGTGGTGGAACGTGGCGACGAGTACGTGTTCCTGGGGTCCCGTGCTGAACAAGTCCGCCCGCAAAGGAAGTTCCTTCGCGAGGTCGAAGTCCTTCTCCTGCGCCTCGGTCACGAGCCGCGGCAGTTCCTCCGGCCGGACCTCCCGCACCGGAAGGTCGAGGCGGACGGCGGTCGCGTCCAGGATCTCCTGACGGGGCACCCCGTCCGTCACGGGATAGACCGTGCGCAGGATCTCGTGGCGCGTCACCACGTCCCGCAGGGCCGTCCGCAGGGCCTCCGTGTCCAAGGGCCCGGACATGTGCAGCGGTACCGAGGCGACGGGCGATTCATGCCCGCTGTTCCTGCCCTGCGGGGAGCGGCCTCGGGATTCACCTCGGGGCGCACCCTGAAACTCCCCCTGAAACCAGAATCGCAGCTGTGAAAATGACAGTGGGATCATGAATTTCTCGGCCTCCCAGCCCTATGCGCACGCTGCGCGAAGCGCGTTCACATACCGCAACCCGTTCAGTACGGTCTTGGTGTCCACACCGAAATCAATCAGGCAGGCGATCTCGTCCACGTCGACGGCGCGGAGCCTTTCCACCGTCCGCGCCGCCTCGTCCACCGTGCCGAAGAGACCCCGTTCGTCGAAGTAGGTGTCGAACGACCGGGAGATGATGAAATCGACGTCGTCCTCGTCGAGGTCGTCGGGATCGACATCGGGATCGCTCTCGGCGAATGACCGGGCGACGAGATGGATCGAGCTCTTCAGATACTCCATCAGCGGCCCGCGCACGGTCGCGCGCACCTCGTCGCGGCTGTCCCCGACGAACGTGTGCAGCATCAGGACGACATGCCCGTCCCAGCCCCCGTGCGCCGCGCGCGCCACCGCCCGGTACTCGGCGATCTTGGCGGCGAGTTCGTCGACGTCCTGATGCAGCAGATGCGTCAGCACACCCGCCCGGGCCTCCGCCGCCGCGCGGAACGTCGCCGCCTCACCGGCGCTCGTCACCCACACCGGCAGTTCGCGCTGGACCGGCGGGGGAAAGACTCGCACGGCGGCGGGAAGACCGTTGCCGTCCGTCACCTCGTGGCTCTCGCCGCGCCACAGGCTGCGCACCTGCCCGATGCTGTCGAGCATCACGCGCTTGCGTTCGCCGTAGGACGCCTGCCCGAGCGCGAAGTCGACGGGATGCCATCCGGAGGCGAACGAGATGCCGACCCGACCGCCGGAGAGGTTGTCGACCACCGACCACTCCTCGGCGATCCGGACCGGATGGTGCAGGGGCGACACCACGCTGCCCGCCCTGATGGCGATGTTCTCGGTGGCGACGGCCAGTGCCGCGCCGACCACGGCCGGGTTGGGGTAGAGCCCGCCGAAGGCGTGGAAATGCCGCTCAGGCGTCCACACCGCGCGAAACCCGTTCCGGTCCGCGAAGCGCGCGCCTTCGAGGAGCAGCTCGTACCGTCCTCTGTCTCCTGTGTCTCCCGCGTCCCCGGCCGGGCCGCTGTCGTCCGCGAAGTAGAAGAGGCTGAAGTCCATGGAGCACCCTTGTCGTTCGGGGGCCGCCGGGTGGGCGGCCGCAGTGGTCCGGGGGCGAGCGGTGGGTGACGGCACGTCCGGTCAGTCCCGTCGGCGCATCCGGCGCAGCGCGGGCCGCGCCTTGCGCGCACCGGCGAGACGCGTCACCAGGTCCGCCACGCGCGGTGTGTCGAAGACCGCGCCGACCGGCACTTCGACGCCGAACTCGGCACGGATGCGGCTGACCAGGCGCGTGACGAGGAGCGAATGGCCGCCGAGGTCGAAGAAGCTGTCGTCGATGCCCACCGCGTCGAGCCCGAGCACCTCCGCGTACATCCGGCACAAGGACTCCTCCTGCGGTGTCCGTGGCGGACGGCGCGTGACGTCCCCGCCGGGCCGTGGGTCGGGCAGCGCGGCCCGGTCGAGCTTGCCGTGCGGTGTCAGCGGAAGGCGGTCAAGGACGACGATCGCCGAGGGCACCATGTAGGAGGGCAGGAAGGCGCGGGCGCGGCGCGTCAGGGACTCCTTGAGCCGCGCGTCGGCGGACGCGGCCGACGGGACGTTGACGTACCGCGCGACATCGAACTCGTGCTCCTCGCCGCCCTGCCCGGCACGGCACTCCCCGGCGCCGATTTCCCCGGTCCCGAAGCGGCCCGCCCCGAACTCCGCGTCGAAGCAAGCGGGGCCCGCCGTCGCGGACCAGCGCAGCACCACCTCGTGACCGAGTTCTTCGCCGAGCCGCGCGAGCTCATCGGGGTCGACGCCGTCGGCCCGCGCCTGCCCCGCGGCCGCCAGGTCCACGGTGAGCCGCGCGTTGGGAATCCCCGTGATCCGCAGCCGGCCGGGCTCCGGTGGCCCGGATTCCCGTGCGCCCGCCAGCCTCCGTACGTCGTCGAGCGACCGGACGCCCGCACCCCAGGCCCGCTCCGGCACGGGAACCGCGGCGGGCGCCGGACCGGTGCGCAGCACGACGTCGTACCGGTAGCGGGTCAGCTCGTTGTGGTGGGCGCCGCGCTTCAGCCGTACGTCGCATGAGGTGAAGGGACCAGGGGCGGCGGTGAGCGCGTGGAAGAACTCCGGGTCGACAAGGAGTTCCTGTTCCCCGGCCAGGCTCCGCTCCGTGGCCTGCCGATGGGCAGGGCCGCCCGGCACCGCGCCGCTCCTGCGCGCCGCCGCCGCGGCGTGGAAGCACTCCATGAGCCCCAGATGACGTACGTCCCCGAGGAACACCGAACCGCCGGGAGCCAGCGCCCGCGCCGCACACTCCAGGACCCGGAGGAGATACGCCCCGCCGGGGAAGTACTGCGCGACGGAGTTGAGCACCACCACGTCGAATCGGCCCGGCGGCACACCGGTGTCGTCGTCGGCTCCCTGGCAGCGCAGGACGACGCGGTCGGCGAGCGCGGGCCGTTCCGCGACGTGCCGTCCGAGGCGCTCGACGGCACGGGGCGAGAGGTCGAGCCCCCAGTAGGAATCCACCTCGGGAGCCAGGTGCGCCAGCAACAGGCCGCTGCCCACACCCAGTTCGAGTACGCTCCGGGGCCGCAGCGTCCGGATCCCGCGCAGCGTCTCGTCCCGCCACTGCCGCAGTTGGTCCAGCGGAATGGGGCTCCCGTCGTACCCGCTGAGCCACCCGGCGAAGTCCTCGCCGAAGGGCGCGGGCGCCGCGTCGGCGGGCACCGCGTCGTGGATGCGCCGCCAGTCGGCGACGCGCTCGCTGTCCGTCGGCGCGCCCGGCCGGGCCGCGCCGCCGTCCCGTACGACGTAGCCGACGATCCTGCGCTCCCCCTCCCGGTCCTCGCGCACGGCGACCGCGGAGCCCGAGACGTGCGGATGACCGGCGAGGAGCGCCTCGATCTCGCCGGGCTCGACGCGGAAGCCCCGCACCTTGACCTGGTCGTCGGCGCGCCCGGCGAACTCCAGTTCCCCGTCGGACCTCCGGCGCGCGAGGTCGCCGGTGCGGTACATCCGGGACCCGGCAGGACCGAACGGGTCCGCGACGAACCGCCCCGCGGTCAGGGGCGCGCGGCCCGCGTACCCCCGGGCGAGCCCGGCCCCCGCGACGTACAGCTCGCCCACCACGCCGTCCGGCGCCGGTCGCAGCCGTTCGTCGAGCACGTACAGGCGCGTGCGGCGTATCGGTCCGCCGATCGGCGGTGGCCCCTCCGCCTTCGAGGGGTCCGTGAGGGGGCGGCTCATGGTGGCGCAGACGGTCGTCTCGGTCGGCCCGTACGCGTTGATCAGGATCCGCCCCCGCGACCACCGCCCGGCCTCCTCGGCGCCGAGCGCCTCACCGGCGGCGACCAGGGAGCCGACGCCGGACAGGGCGCCGGACGGCAGCGCCCTCAGCACGGAGGGGGTGAGCGTGGCATGGGTGACGCCGTGCCCGTCGACCACGCGTGACAGGTCCGGTCCAGGGAGGAGCCGACGGGCGGGCGCCATGACGAGCGCGGCCCCCGCGGAGAGCGCCATGGTCACCTCCCAGAAGAACGAGTCGAAGCCCGCAGAGGCGAACTGAAGGACCCGGCTCGCCGGTTCCACCGCCATCGTCCGCAGCTCGTGGGCGACGAGGTTGTCCAGGCCGGAGCGCGTCACCACGACTCCCTTGGGGCGCCCGGTGGAACCGGACGTGTAGATCACGTAGGCGGGATGTTCAGGGTGCGCGGGGGCGCGCCCCGGACCGTCGCGGCGTCCCGTCGTCGCGCTCTCCCGCAGCGCCGCCTCGGTCTCTGCCGCGTCCAGGACGATCCTGGGCACCCCCGGGGCCGCGTCGCAGGAGCCTTCGGTCGCGCGGGTCGCGAGCACCAGCGCCGGAGCGGCGTCGCCGAGGACGTACGCGATGCGGTCGGGCGGGTGCGTGGGGTCCACCGGCAGCTGGGCGGCTCCCGACTTCAGGACGGCGAGCACCGCGACGATCAGCTCGGGGGAGCGGGGGATGGCCGAGGCGACGACGGTCTCGGGCCCGACACCCCGGGAGAGCAGCAGGTGGGCAAGGCTCTCGGCGCGGGCGTCGAGTGCGGCGTACGAGAGACGGTCCTGCTCGAAGACGACGGCGGTGGCGTCCGGGTTCCGCGCGGCCGCTTCCTCGAAGAGGGTGAGGAAGGGGCGGGTGGGAGGAGGTTCGGACTCGGTGACGCTGTTCTCCGCGTCGGTCCGCGGCGCGAACTCCCCCACGGGCAGGCCGGGTTCGCGCACCGCGCTGCGCAGCACGGCGAGCAACCGGGCCGCGATCGCCTCGGCCGTGGCGGGGCGGAACAGATCGGCGGAGTACTGAAGGAAGCCGTCGAGGCCGCCCGGCGCACCGTCGTCGGCGCGCAGTTCGCCGACCGAGAACGACAGGTCGAACTTGGCGGTCCGTGGCTCGACGGGCTCCGTCCGCATGTCCGTGCCCGCGAGGTCCCATGCGGCGACCGCGTTGTTCTGGAAGGCCAGAAGGACCTGGAAGAGCGGCTGGCGGCCCGTGACGCGCTCCGGGCGGAGCGTCTCGACGAGCTGGTCGAAGGGCAGGTCCTGGTGCTCGAACGCGGCGAGGTCGGTCTCGCGCACCCGCGCGAGGAGCTCCTCGAAGGACGGGTCGCCCGAGGTGTCCGTCCTGAGCACCAGCGTATGGACGAAGAAGCCGACCAGCTCGTCGAGCGCGGGCTCGTCGCGGCCCGCCACCACGGCGCCGATCGGGATGTCGTGCCCCGCGCCGATGCCGGTCAGGACGGTGGCGATGGCGGCCTGCACCACCATGAAGAGCGTGCACCCGTTGTCCCGCGCGAGGGCCACGAGCGCGCGGTGCAGATCGGCGTCGCAGACCAGCGGGACGGACCCGCCCCGGTGGGTCGCGGTCGCGGGCCGGGGCCCGTCCGTGGGCAGCGACAGGGCCTCGGGCAGTCCCTTGAGCGTGTCGGTCCAGTACGCCAGCTGTCGGCCCGGTGGCTCTCCGGCACCGTCCGGCGCGCCGTCACGGTCCAGTAGCGCGCGCTGCCACAGGGCGAAGTCCGCGTACTGCAGAGGGAGTTCGGGCCAGTCGGGCGCGGTGCCCGCGCGGCGCGCCCGGTAGGCCGTGGCCAGGTCGCGGGCGAGCGGCCGCAGCGACCAGCCGTCGCTGGCGATGTGATGGGTGACGAGCAGCAGCACATGGGTGTCGGCTCCCGTCGCGAACAGCGCGGCGCGCAGCGGGGGTTCGGCCGTGAGGTCGAAGGGGACGCGGGCGGCGTCGCGCAGCACCTCGGCCAGTTCCGTGGCGCGCACCTCGCGCACCGGCAGGGGGAAGTCCACCGCGTCTGGGGCGAGGACGTGCTGCGAGGGTTCCCCCGCGTCCTCGCGGAAGACCGTGCGCAGCGACTCGTGACGCTTCACGACGTCCCGCAGGGCAGACCGCAGCGCGGGCACGTCCAGGGCGCCGGTCAGGCGGAAGGCCATGGGTTCGTTGTACGTGGAGTTGGGGCCTGCCAGCCGGTCGAGGAACCAGAGCCGGTGCTGCGCCGGGGACAGGGGGAGCCGGGCGGGGCGCGGTGCGCGGCGCAGCGGAGGCCGCCCGCGGCCGTCCGTCGTGTCGGCTGCTCCGGCGACCACGGCGTCCACGCGGCGGGCCAGCGTCACCGGTGTCGGCGCCTCGAAGACGTCGCGCACCGTCAGCTCCGCGCCCAGGTCGGCACGGATCCTGCCCACGAGCCGCATGGCGAGCAGGGAGTGGCCGCCCGCGTCGAAGAACCCGGTGTCGGCGCCGATCCGTGCGGGGGCGAGCAGTTCGGCGTAGAGCCCGCGCAGCGTCCGCTCCGTCGCCGAGCGGGGCGCGCGCGGCGACCCGTCGGGGATGGTGGTGCCGACAGGGGCGGGGGCGGGCAGCGCCGAGCGGTCCTTCTTGCCGTTCGCGGTCAGCGGGAAGGCGTCGAGGACGACGAAGGCCGACGGCACCATCGCGTCGGGCAGCCGCGCGGCACAGTGCGCGCGCAGCGTCTCGGCGAGGCCGCGCGGTGCGGGCGGCGGTGAGGTGACGTACGCGAGGAGGTGATGGTCCCCGTGCCGGTCCCTGCGAGTGGTGACCAGCGCTCCGGTGACGGCCGGATGACGGCCGACGACCGCCTCGATCTCGGCCGGTTCGATCCGGTGGCCGCGCACCTTGACCTGGTCGTCGGCGCGGCCCAGATAGGCGAACACCCCACCGGGCAGCGGGCGTACGCGATCACCGGTCCGGTACATCCGGCCGCCCACTGGGCCCAGCGGGTCGGCGACGAAGCGCGTCGCCGTCGCGCCGGGTCGGCCCGCGTACCCCGTGGCGACGCCGTCACCGGCCAGATAGAGCTCGCCCGGCTCGCCCTCGCCGACCGGCCGCAGCGCCTCGTCGAGCGCCAGGGCCCGCACGCCGGGCAGGGCCGCCCCGATGTGCGGGCCTCGCCCCGTGACGCGGGCCGCCGTGGAGTCGACGGTGCACTCGGCGGGTCCGTAGAGGTTGACGGCGCTCACCCTGCCCTGCCGGGACAGTTCGGCCAGGTCCGCCCACATGGCGGGCGGCACGGGCTCGCCGCCGAGGAAGAGGCGCAGCGCGGGCGCGGCCGCCTCGCTCGTCTGGAGGCAGGGGCGGAGGACCTCCCAGTGCGACGGGGTGGCGTCCAGATCGGTGGCGCCCTGGGCGCGCAGGAAGTCGGTGAACAGGCGGGGATCCGCGCGTAGTTCGTCCGTCGGGAGGATCAGCGTGTCGCCTCGGCAGACCCGGACCCACTGCTGGACCGAGGCGTCGAACCCCGGCCCGGCGTTCCACGCCACGCGGGCGGGCTCCGGCGGATAGACCCCGCTCTCCTCCAGGGACCGGACCAGGTGGGCGACGTTGCCCCGGGTGACGATCACGCCCTGGGGGCGGCCGGTGGTGCCGGAGGTGGGGATGACGTACGCGGGGGCCGTGGAGGGCACGGACACGGCGTGTGCCGTCGGTGCGGCGGCGCCACCTTCATGTCCCGTGTCGGGGGCGGGCAAGGCGTCGACGTCGATGACGCGGGCCCCGGGCGGCCAGGCACCGGGTGACGGCTCCTCGCCCGCCACGAGCACCGTGCGCGCGCCCGCGTCCTCGACGAGCGGCCGCAGGCGCTCGGCGGGATGGGCGGGGTCGAGCGGCACCTGGGCGGCGCCGACCTGCCAGACGGCGAGGAGCGAGGCGACGAGGTCGGTGCGGCGGGGGAGACAGACCGCGACGGCGGAACCGGGGCGCACGCCCGCCCCGTCCAGGACGGTCGCCAACTCATGGACCCGTGCGGCCAGTTGGGCATGGGTGAGGTGCTCGGAAGGCGTGACGACGGCGGTGCGCCCGGGGTGCCGGGCGGCTCCCCGGTGGAATCGGCTCAGGAGATCGGTCGCGCTGCCTGCCACGGAGGGCTCCTTGGGCTCATCGGCGCTCGGGCTTCGAGGGGTGGGATCACGGCCGTTCTCGCTGCGAGTTGCGGGGCGCCTGCGCCCCTCGACTATCGGGGCACCGGCCCGAGAGTGACCCGCGAGTAAAGAGGAACGCCCAATTCCCGCGCCCGGACAGCGCGCGGATCTCCGCCATTCATCGGGGCCGGGGCCCGGCCGAACTCATTCCCAAACGTGCCAAACGGATGCGCCATCCGAAATCGACTCGCTTTCACCCAAGGCGTGTTGCTGCGGTGATGAGCGCGAATATCCTAGGGCGCCGGTGGGCGAATTCCCACACTGGCCTCGAAGAATTTGATCTTGTATGATCGCGCGAATCCGGTCGGAACCGACTTCTGCGAAGGGTTCGCCCCGCCATGAGCTACGACGGTGGCCGGAGTCTGCTATTCCACCGGAACTTCCGGCTGCTGCTGATCGGCGAGACCACCAGCAAACTCGGCACGAGCGTCACCTCCGTCCTGCTGCCCGTCGTCGCGGTCACCACGCTCGACGCCTCGACGTTCATGCTCGGCCTCCTGACAGCGGCGACCTGGCTGCCCTGGCTGATCGTCGGCCTGCCCGCGGGTGCCTGGGTCGACCAACTGCCCCGCCGCCCGGTGATGCTGTGCGCCAACGCGGTCTCCGCCGCCCTGTTCGCGAGCGTGCCGGTCGCGGCCTGGCTCGACGTCCTCGGCATCTGGCACCTGGTCGCCGTCGCACTGCTCTCGGGCGCGGCCACCGTCTTCTTCTCCACCGCCTACTCCGCGTATCTGCCGTCCCTGGTCGACAGGTCCGAACTCATGGAGGGCAACGCGAAGTTGCAGGGCGGCGAGCAGGCCGCCAAGGTGGCGGGGCCCGGGATCGGGGGCCTCGTCGCGCAGACCGTGGGAAGCGCGAGCGGCCTGCTGCTCGACGCCTTCTCCTTCGTCGTCTCCTCGGTGTGCCTGCTCGCCGTGCGCGGCGCCGAACCGAGGCCGGCGGCCAAGGCGGGGCGGCGGCTGCGCGGTGAGATCTCCGACGGCCTGCGCTTCGTGCTGCGCGACCCGCACGTGCGGATCCTCACCGCGTACGGCGCGGCGGTGAACCTGGCCCTGGCCGGGTACCAGGCGGTCCTCGTCGTCTTCCTCGTCCGCACCGTGGGGGTCGACTCCGGCGTACTCGGCGTGCTGGTCGCCTGCGGGGGATGCGGCGGCATCGTGGGCGGACTCGTCGCGGGCCGCCTGACCCGGTGGCTCGGCACCGCCAGGGGGCTGCTGGTCGTCCAGCTCACCGCGTCGCCCTTCGGACTGCTCATTCCGCTGACCCGGCCCGGCCCGCGCCTCGTCCTGTTCGCCGTGGGCTCCGTCGTCGTCCTCGCCGGTGTGGTGATCTGCAACGTCATCATCGTCAGTTTCCGGCAGTCGTACTGCCCGCCCGAGATGCTGGGCCGCGTCACGGCGACCACGCTGTTCCTCAACTACGGCACCATTCCGCTCGGCGCGCTGCTCGGCGGCGCCCTCGGCTCGCTCCTCGGCGCCCGCCCGACGATGTGGATCGTGACCGTCGCCCTCGTCGCGGCGAACGGCCTCCTGCTCGGAGCCCCTGTCCGTACGCTCCGTGACTTCCCCGAGGCGTCGCACCGCTGAAGCGCACCCCGTGATGGCCCTTGCCTCTTCAGCATATGACGACTAGTCATATGGCTAAGAGAAGCATGCGCGCGCCACGCGCCGTTGAGGCGCACCAGAGGCGCGGCAGAGCCACAACCCCCGGGAGGGCACGTGAAGTTCTCCGTCATCTTCGAGGCACAGCTCGCCGACCCGACGGTCGAGCGTGAGCATCAGGTCATCCGCGACAGCGTCGAACAGGCCGTAGTGGCCGAGGAGATGGGGTTCGACCGGATCTGGGCGGTCGAGCACCACTCCCTCAAGTGGTACGCGCACATGAGCGCCCCGGAGATCTTCCTGACCTGGGTCGCCGCGCGCACGAGCACCATCAGGATCGGGCACGGCGTCGTCTGCATGCCGTTCAACTTCAACCACCCGGCGCGCGTCGCCGAGCGCGCCGCGATGCTCGATCTGCTCTCCGGCGGGCGGCTCGACCTCGGCGCGGGACGGGGCGGCACGGCGCAGGAGACCTCGCTGTGCGGAGTCGACAAGGACCGTACGACCCAGGAGGTCGAAGAAGCCCTCCGGATCATCGGAAAGGCGTGGGAGAAGGAGGAGTTGGAGCACCACGGCGAGCTCATCGACATCGACCCGCACCCGATCCTGCCACGCCCCGCGCAGCTGCCGCACCCGCCGCTCTTCCTCGCCTGCAGCAGGACGGAGACCCTCACCCAGGCCGCCGAACTGGGCATCGGCGCCCTGGTGATGGGGTTCGCGGGGCCCGAGTCGATCGCCGAGATGCGCCGCGCCTACGACGACGCGATCGCGGCCCGTACCGACGCGCGCCTCGTGTCCAGCGTCGTCAACGACCACTTCTCCGTGCTCTGCCCGACGATCGTCCTCGACGACCGGGAGACGGCGCGGCGCGTCGGCATCCGGGGGCAGCGGTTCTTCGCCCAGTCCATCGGGCACTGGTACGGCGGCGCGGGCATCCCCGACGAGGCGGTCGTGGAGGGCAGCGACGAGGCGGCCGAGATGCGCAAGGCCGCCGAACAGGTCGTCGCGCGGCTCCACGAGCACCACATCCCGGTGCGCCCGACGTCGACCGCCACGTTCAACGCGGACCACGCCTACGGCACGGCCGACGACGCCATCGCCTACGTGGAACGCCTCCGTGACGCGGGCGCGGACGAGATCATGTGTCTCATCCAGATGGGCACGGTCCCGCAGGGGGCCTGTCTGGAGACCCTGCGCCAGTGGGGCGAGAAGGTCATCCCCCACTTCCGGTCCCAGGAAGCGACCGGGGCGTGACGGGCACGGACCGGCCCACCCGGCTCCCGACCGGCCCCGACCCCGCCCCCAGCCCCGACCGCCTGGCCGCCGAAGCCCGCCCCCTCGTCGACGCGCTCTCCGCCGCCTTCCCCGACCTCGGCGGCTCCGTCACCGATGCCGCGCAGGCCCGGCGGATCCTGGCTGACGGGGGTCGCCCGCCGCGCCCGCCCAAGCGGTCCCGCGCGGTCGGACCGGTCGTGGATCGCACCATTCCGGGGCCCGTCGGCGCCCCCGAACTCCCCGTACGCGTCTATCTGCCGGATCCGGAGACCTGCACCGGCCCCCGCCCCACCGTCGTCTTCTTCCACGGCGGCGGCTACACCCTGTGCGGCATCGAATCCCACGACGCCACGGCCCGGGGACTCTGCGCGCGGGCCGGTGCCGCCGTGGTCTCCGTCGCGTACCGGCTCGCTCCCGAGCACCGCTTCCCCGCGGCCGCCGACGACGCCTACGCGGCGCTGTGCTGGTGCGCGCGTGAGGTGGCCTCGCTCGGTGGCGATCCCGGCGCGCTGGTCACCGCGGGGGACAGCAGCGGTGGTGGTCTCGCCACGGTCGCGGCGCTGAGGGCGCGGGACCGCGGCGGGCCCGAGGTCGCGCTCCAGGTGCTGATCTACCCCGTCCTCGACGCGGGCGAGGACACCCCCTCGTACCGGGAGAACGCCGAGGGCTACTTCCTGACCGCCGCGCACATGCGGTGGTTCTGGCAGCAGTACCTGGGCCCGGACGGCGACGGCGCCCACCCGCACGCCTCGCCGCTCGGCGCGGAGCTGACCGGACTGCCGCCCGCACACCTGGTCACCGCGGGCTGCGACCCGCTGTGCGACGAGGGCGTCGCCTACGCGCGCCGCCTGCGCGCCGCGGGCGTCCCGGTCACCCACGGCCACCACCCGCGGATGTTCCACGGCTTCCTGGGCTTCCCGGGGCTCCTTAGCGAAGCGGAGACCGCCGTGACCGCCGTGGCAGAAGCGATCGCATCGACGGTGAAAGGCAGGAAAAACAGCGGTGAAGAAGGGGGGTGCGCAGGATAATTTCCCGAGGCCCCCCTTGTCGCGGAGAACCTCGCATGCATACGGTGTCCATACGCGAGGTTCTCCCGTGGAAGGTGGGTCATGACGGAAATTCTTGTGCGTTCGGGTACGGAGGGTGCGGTTCCTTCCGCTGATGGGCGGGTGGTGGACCACCCGGCGTGGCCGGTGCTCAAGGACGCCGTGGAGGAGATCAGGCCCTGGCAGTCGCCGGACGGGTCGATCGACTTCGAGGCGGAGGGCGCCCCGGCCAAGGCCGTGGCGGAACTCGCCGTGGACCGCGTCATATCGGCGGTCGAGCAGCTCGCCCCGCTGCTCCCGCACGACGCCGCCTACCACCAGGCCCTCGCCGCCGACCTGCGCCGCTGGTCCGACGACGGCTTCCAGGTGCCCGACTTCCTGGACTCGCTGCTCGCCTTCCAGCCCGCGGCGCACCGCGCGGACGGCCTGCAGCACCTGGTCGTCTTCCCCATGTACACGCAGAACGGCAACCCCGACCGCAATCTCGAAGCGGTCGTGCTGCGCATGGTCTGGCCCGACTGGCTGGCCGATCTCGAGCGCACGCGCTACGACAACCCGCTGTTCTGCGGCATCACCTTCGAGGACTTCACCGCCGGGTACGACACGAACTCGGCCGTCCTGTTCCCCGAGACCATCGCCGTGCGCGAGGCGCCCGAGCGCTTCTCCTGGGGCGGCATCTTCTGCGACCGCGAGGCGGCCCGCTTCCGCCGCGTCACCGAGGCCGCCGTGGACCTGCTCGGGCTCGAACTGCCCGACGACATCCGCGAGATGGTCGGCGACCAGGACCGCTGCCAGCAGGCGTTCGTGCTGTGGGACATGGTCCACGACCGCACCCACAGCCACGGCGACCTGCCCTTCGACCCCTTCATGATCAAGCAGCGCCAGCCGTTCTGGATGTACGGCCTCGAAGAGCTGCGCTGCGACCTCACCGCCTTCAAGGAGGCGGTGAAGCTCGCGGACGAGGGCGTCCCGCAGGCGCGCGACGTGCAGTACGCGGTCCTCTTCGACCGGATGTTCCGCTTCCCGGTCACCGGCGACCGCGTCAAGAACTACGACGGGCTCGGCGGCCAGCTCCTCTTCGCCTACCTCCACAAGCACGACGTGGTCCGCTGGACCGACAACACGCTCCACATCGACTGGGAGCGCGCCCCGCAGGTCACCAACCAGCTGTGTGCCGAGATCGAGGACCTCTACCGGGCGGGCATCGACCGCCCGAAGCTGGTCCACTGGTTCGCCGCGTACGACCTGGTGTCCCAGTACCTCTCGCCGCACCCGGGCTCGCGCTGGGCCAAGGGTCCTGACGCCCTGGACACCTCGCTGCCGCCCCGCAAACTGGTGGACGAGGTGCTTCCCGACGAGTTTCCGCTCAGCATGTTCTATGAGGCGCTCTCCAAGAAGCTGAAGCACGTGATCGCCTCCACCAAGGGGATCACCGCTTCCACGGGTGCCGAGAAGGCCGCCGCGTGAGCGGCCGCCACAAGGAGGCGAGGACGATGTCCGTACTCGATGGAGCTGTGGTCGCGGTCGCGGGAGCGGCGGGACCCGCGGGCCGGGCGACGCTGCTGAGGCTGGCGGAGGCCGGGGCGACGGTCGTGGCGTCCGACGCCGACGCCGCGCGCCTTGCCGAGGCCGTGGACGCCGCGCGGTACGCGCACGGCGGGGCCACCGTCGTCGGTGACACGGTCGACCTCCTCGACCTGGACGCGGCCCGTGAGTGGGCGACGCGCACGGAGAAGGAGTTCGGCCGGATCGACGGTCTGGTGCACCTCGTCGGCGGCTGGCGCGGCAGCAAGAACTTCACCGAGACCGACCTCGCCGACTGGGACTTCCTGGAGAAGCTCCTGATCCGCACCGTGCAGCACACCTCCCTCGCCTTCGAGGACGGCCTGCGCCGCAGCGACCGCGGCCGCTACCTCCTGATCAGCGCCGCGGGCGCCTCCAAGCCCACCGCGGGCAACGCCGCGTACGCCGCGTCCAAGGCGGCGGCCGAGGCCTGGACGCTCGCCCTCGCGGACGCCTTCCGCAAGGCGGGGGGCGACGATGGCCCGCGCGCGGCGGCTGCGATCCTGGTGGTCAAGGCGTTGGTGCACGACGCGATGCGCGCGGAGCGGCCCAACGCGAAGTTCGCGGGCTTCACCGACGTCAACGAGCTGGCCGAGGCCATCGCGGGCGTCTGGGAGCGGCCCGCCGCGGAAGTGAACGGAAACCGCCTGTGGCTGACCGAGAAGCCGTGACCGCTCGCGACGGAGAAGCGGTCAACCCGCCGAGGACCGATGCCCGGCGCCACCACGACCCGGACGTCCGCGGCTTCGCGAGCGACAACTACGCGGGGGCGCATCCGGAGGTGATGGCCGCCCTGGCCCTGGCCAACGGCGGTCACCAGATCGCGTACGGCGAGGACGACTACACGGCCAACCTCCAGCAGGTCATCCGCGGCCACTTCGGCGCCAGTGCCGAGGCGTTCCCGGTGTTCAACGGAACCGGCGCCAACGTCGTCGCGCTCCAGGCGGTCGCCGACCGCTGGGGCGCGGTGATCTGCGCCGAGTCCGCGCACATCAACGTCGACGAGGGCGGCGCCCCGGAGCGGATGGCCGGTCTCAAGCTGCTCACGGTGCCCACGCCGGACGGCAAGTTGACCCCCGAGCTGATCGACAAGCAGGCGTTCGGCTGGGACGACGAGCACCGTGCGATGCCGCAGGTCGTCTCGCTCGCGCAGAACACCGAACTGGGCACGCTCTACACGCCCGACGAGATCCGCGCGATCTGCGACCACGCGCACCAGCTCGGCATGAGGGTGCACCTCGACGGCTCCCGGATAGCCAACGCGGCGGCCGCGCTCGACGTCCCCATGCGGACGTTCACGAACGCGGCCGGCGTCGACATCCTCTCGCTCGGCGGCACCAAGAACGGCGCGCTGTTCGGCGAGGCCGTCGTGGTCATCAACCAGGACGCCGTGCGCCACATGAAGCACCTGCGCAAGATGTCCATGCAGCTCGCCTCCAAGATGCGCTTCGTCTCCGTGCAGTTGGAGGCGCTGCTCGCCAAGGACCTGTGGCTGCGCAACGCCCGGCACGCCAACGAGATGGCGCAGCGCCTGGCGGAGGGCGTCCGCTCCGTGCACGGCGTGGAGATCCTCTACCCGGTGCAGGCCAACGCCGTCTTCGCGCGGCTGCCGCACGACGTGAGCGAGCGTCTGCAGAAGCGCTACCGCTTCTACTTCTGGGACGAGGCGGCGGGCGACGTCCGCTGGATGTGTGCCTTCGACACCCGCGAGGAGGACGTCGACGGGTTCCTCGCGGCGCTCAAGGAGGAGATGGCGCGCTGACCTCCGCCGCCACTCTTTCGGCTGCATAGATATACGGCTGACCGCAATTGCATTGACGTGCGGTCGGTCGTATTTCTATGCTCCCGTGGCATGCAGCTGATCCAGGACAACCCCGTCCTCTCCGCGTACTTGGCCGCCGACGAGGTCATCGACCACCATCACCACGTCGTACGTGAGGTCGCCGCCCGCCTCGCCGAGGAGTCCGCCGACTCATACGTATACGCGCAGGCTGCCTACGAATACGTCCGCGACACCATTCCGCACTCCGCCGACAGCGGTGACCCGCGCGTCACCTGGCGGGCCTCGGACGTCCTGGCGCAGGGCACCGGCATCTGCCACGCCAAGGCCCACGCGCTGGCCGCGCTGCTGCGCGCCGAGGACATCCCGACCGCGCTCTGCTACCAGCGGCTGACCCACGACGCGGGGACCGGCCACTGCGTGCACGGGCTCGTCGCCGTGCGCTTCCGCGGCGGCTGGCACCGGCAGGACTGCCGCGGCAACAAGCCGGGCGTCGACGCGCGGTTCTCACTGGCGGGGGAGCGGCTGGCCTGGGTGCCCGACGCCCGGTCCAGCGAGTTGGACTATCCAGTACTCTATGCTGCACCGCACCCGGCGGTCCTGCGCGTCATGAAGGACGCCCCTGACCGGCCGTACCTGTGGGAGAACCTTCCCGACGCGCTCTGAACAGTCCCGACCGCGCTCCGCACGGTCTCGACGCAGCAAGGTGGCTCGATGACCCGCACACCCCTCACGCTCACCGTGTCCGACGAGGTGCGCGGCCTCGCGCCCGGCTTCCGGCACGTCGCCATCGAGGCGTACGGCCTGGTCAACGGGGAGAGCACCGACGCCACGTCGGAACTCCTCGACGACGCGGCGCGCCGCCTCGCCGTACGCCTGGACGGGCGCGCCCCGCACGAGGACCCGCACATGGCCGCCTGGCGCGCCGCCTACACGGCGTTCGGCGCGAAGCCCTCACGGACCAGGAACTCGGCGGAGGCGCTCGCCAAGCGGGCACTCGCCGACGGCGGCCTGCCGAGGATCAACGTCCTGGTCGACCTCTACAACGCGATCAGCGTGGCCCATCTGATCCCGGTCGGCGGCGAGGACCTGGACCACATCCAGGGCGGCATGCGCCTGGTGCGGGCCACCGGCGAGGAGGACTTCGTCACCGCGGCGGCGGGCGAGCGGGTCGTCGAGCACCCCGACGCGGGCGAGGTCGTGTGGTGCGACGAGGAGGGCGTCACCTGTCGCCGCTGGAACTGGCGCCAGGGCCCGCGCACCCGCCTCACCGAGGAGTCCAGGAACGCGATCTTCCTGCTGGAGGGGATGGGGCCCGACGCGGGCATCGAGGCCGCGGGCGCCGAACTGGCCGAGCTCCTGGAGAAGTTCAGTCCCGGCGCGCGGATCACCGTCCGCGCGCCGGAGTAGCACGGGGGCAGGGCAGGGCGCGGGGGAGGGGCTCAGCCCGCCTCCGCCGCCTTCACCTCGGCGGGCGTCGGTGCCGTCCCGCCCAGGTGCGCGGGCATCCACCACGTGTCGTCGGGACCCTTGGGGCGCACCGGGTAGGCGCGCTGGGCGGCTTCGAGGAGCTCCTGGCAGCGCTCGCGCAGGCGTCGCGTGATCGCACCCGCGTACTGGTCCTTGGGCGCCTCGACCGGCTCGCCCACGCGGATCGTGATCGGCAGGTGGCTGCGCTTGAAGTTGCGCGGGTGCCCCTTCGTCCACAGCCGCTGCGTGCCCCACAGGGCCATCGGGATGAGCGGCACCCCGGCCTCCTGGGCGAGGCGTGCGGCGCCCGACTTGAACGTCTTGAGCGTGAAGGACTGCGAGATCGTCGCCTCGGGGAAGACCCCGATGATCTCCCCGGAGCGCAGCGAGGCGAGGGCGTGCGCGTAGGCGGCCTCACCCTGCTTGCGGTCGACGGGGATGTGCTTCATCCCGCGCATCAGCGGCCCGGAGATCTTGTGCCGGAACACCGACTCCTTGGCCATGAAGCGCACCAGACGCTTCTGCGGCAGGGCGGCGAGACCGTCGAAGATGAAGTCGAGGTAGCTGATGTGGTTGCTGACGAGGACCGCGCCGCCGGAGCGTGGGATGTTCTCCGACCCCTTGCAGTCGATCTTCAGGTCCCATGCCTTGAAAAGTGTTTTCGCGGCACCGATGACCGGAGGGTAGACAAGCTCTGCCATGGGTGGGGAGGGCCCTTCGTTTCTCTGCCTGGGGAGGGGGCTCCCGGCGGGAAGTTACGCAGCCGTAGGTTTTTCGGCGTTGCGCAGATCGTGCCCGAAGAACGGACGGGTGGCCACCCTTGGTGCCGCCATTGCGGGAGATTCTCGTCACGTCGGAATCTTTGCGGGTGCGTGTGCGCTGAACTGGGGAGCGAACGGAACGGGGCGTGGATCGACATGCCGGGGCGGGAGGCTGGAGTGCCAGAACACGACACCGGGCGGCGGCTCGGCGCGGCGGACATCGGGGAGCCGCTGGGCGAGCGCGCGACGCTCGTGCAGTTCTCCAGCGCCTTCTGTCAGCCCTGCCGCGCGACCCGCAGGGTCCTCGCCGAGGTGACCGCCATGGTCCCGGGCGTCGCCCACGTGGAGATCGACGCCGAGGCCGCCCTCGGTCTCGTACGCGAACTGCGCGTCGTCAAGACGCCGACCGTGCTCGTCCTCGACGCGGCCGGGCGCGAGGTGCGCCGCGCGGCCGGGCAGCCGCGCAGGGCCGATGTGATCGCCGCCCTCGGGGAGGCCGTGTGACCTGCTGTTCCACCCTCCGGAGCGCCCCGCGCGCCGCTGCGTCAGTGATCCATCTTTCATATCCCGGAAAGGACTTGACTGTGTGGGCCACCTGTCGCGAGCCTGCTTCCATGCCTCGGGACCTTCTGCTGTACGAGCGCGTCCATGTGGACCTAGCGCGCCATGCCAGCGCGCGCTGTCCGCACTGCTGAGTACCGACGAATCCGCTCGTACCTCCGGCAGAAGGACAACTCCATGACGGCATCGCCCACTCTCGGCACTTCCCGGATCGCGCACCCCGATCTGCTCCGCTCGGTCTTCCGGCGGCACGCGGCGGGGGTCGCCGTGATCACCGCGGCGCGGGACTCGCGCCCCGTCGGCTTCACCGCCACCTCGCTCACCTCGGTCTCCGCCGAGCCCCCGATGATCTCCTTCGGCATCGGTACGGGCGCCTCCAGCTGGCCCGCGATCTCCGAGGCCGAGCACGTCGGCGTGCACATACTCGGCGAGCACCAGCAGGACCTCGCCGCCACCTTCGCGCGCAGCGGTGCCGACCGCTTCGGCGCGCCGACGCGCTGGCACGAGGGGCCCGAGGGCGTCCCCGTCCTGGACGGCGCGCTCGCCTGGCTGGTCTGCCGGATCGTGGCCCGGGTGCCCGCGGGCGACCACCGGATCGTGCTCGCCGAGGCCGTCGAGGGCGACCCCGCGGGCGAGGGCCGACCGCTCGTGTACCACCAGGGGCGCTTCAACGCCCTGCGCGACTGAGCGTTCCCGTTCGACCGCCGGCGCGCCCGATTACGGAGCGTTGGGAAGGTCACAGTTCAAAGCGCTTGCTCAGGGGGAATGAACTGGGTGTACTCATGAGTAATATTTCGGTCGGAGCGGGGGCCGCCCCGACCGGGATGCGCCGCTTCAGGCGCCTATGCTGCCTGCAGAAGGCAGTAGCCATAAGCCTAGGCAGCAGCCCAGTAAAGACGATGCAGTAGGAGAGCCGGCGTGAGCTTGAGGATCGTTGTCTGTGTGAAGTACGTGCCCGACGCCACCGGCGACCGGCACTTCGCCGATGACCTGACCGTCGACCGCGACGACGTCGACGGCCTCCTTTCGGAACTCGACGAGTACGCGGTCGAGCAGGCACTGCAGATCGCGGACGAGGCGGACGACGCGGAGATCACCGTGCTGACCGTCGGTCCCGAGGACGCCAAGGACGCGCTGCGCAAGGCGCTCTCCATGGGTGCCGACAAGGCCGTCCACGTCGAGGACGACGACCTGCACGGCACCGATGTGATGGGCACCTCGCTGGTGCTCGCCAAGGCCATCGAGAAGACCGGCTACGACCTGGTCATCGCCGGCATGGCGTCCACCGACGGCACCATGGGTGTCCTCCCGGCGATCCTGGCCGAGCGCCTCGGCGTCCCGCAGGTCACGCTGCTCTCCGAGGTCTCCGTCGACGGCGGCGTCGTCAAGGGCCGCCGTGACGGCGACACCGCGAGCGAGCAGCTCGAGGCTTCCCTGCCGGCCGTCGTGTCCGTGACGGACCAGTCGGGCGAGGCCCGCTACCCGTCGTTCAAGGGCATCATGGCCGCCAAGAAGAAGCCGGTTCAGTCCCTCGACCTGGACGACCTGGACATCGACGCCGAAGAGGTCGGCCTCGAGGGCTCCTGGACCAAGGTCGACTCCGCCACCGAGCGTCCGGCACGCACGGCAGGGACGATCGTCAAGGACGAGGGCGAGGGCGGCAAGCAGCTCGCCGCCTTCCTTGCGGAGCAGAAGTTCGTTTAGGCACAGCCTTGCGGGCCAGAAGTTCATCTGAGCTTCAGTCGCCCCGTTGCCGCTCCCAAGACCTTCGCATCAAGCAGGAGATTGAAGTCCCATGGCTGAAGTTCTCGTCTACGTCGACCACGTGGACGGCGCCGTCCGCAAGCCCACCCTTGAGCTGCTGACCCTGGCCCGCCGCGTCGGCGAGCCCGTCGCCGTCGCCCTCGGCTCCGGTGCCGAGGCCACCGCCGCCACGCTCGCCGAGCACGGCGCGGTCAAGGTCCTCACCGCCGACGCCCCCGAGTTCGCCGACTACCTCGTCGTACCGAAGGTGGACGCGCTCCAGGCCGCGTACGAGGCCGTCTCCCCGGCCGCCGTGCTCGTCCCGTCCTCCGCCGAGGGCAAGGAGATCGCGGCCCGTCTCGCGGTCCGCATCAAGTCCGGCATCATCACGGACGCCGTCGACCTGGAGGCCGGCGACGAGGGTCCGGTGGCCACGCAGGCCGTGTTCGCCGCCTCGTACACCACCAAGTCCCGCGTCTCCAGCGGCACCCCGGTCATCACGGTCAAGCCGAACTCGGCCGCCGTGGAGGCCGCCCCGGCCGCCGGTGCCGTCGAGGCGCTCGCCGTCACCTTCTCGGAGAAGGCCACCGGCACCAAGGTCGTCGCGCGCACCCCGCGCGAGTCGACCGGACGCCCGGAGCTGACCGAGGCCGCGATCGTGGTCTCCGGCGGCCGCGGCGTGAACGGCGCCGAGAACTTCTCGATCATCGAGAACCTCGCCGACTCGCTCGGTGCCGCCGTCGGCGCCTCGCGTGCCGCGGTCGACGCCGGCTGGTACCCGCACTCCAACCAGGTCGGCCAGACCGGCAAGTCGGTCTCCCCGCAGCTGTACATCGCCTCCGGCATCTCCGGCGCGATCCAGCACCGGGCCGGCATGCAGACCTCGAAGACGATCGTCGCCATCAACAAGGACGCCGAGGCCCCGATCTTCGACCTGGTCGACTACGGCGTGGTCGGCGACCTCTTCGAGGTCGTCCCGCAGCTGACCGAAGAGGTCAAGTCCCGCAAGGGCTGAGCAGGTTGATCGCCCGAGGCCCTCGTTCCGCACCGCGGGACGAGGGCCTCGGCGCGTCACAGCGTCAGGCTCGCCTGCACGGGCAGATGGTCGCTCGGGAACTGTCCCTCCAGCGAGAACGTGTTGATCGACGCCTCGTGGACGTGGACCTCGGGGGTCACCAGGATCCAGTCGATGCGGTCGCCGTCCGGCACCAGCGGCCGGTAGCCGTGGAAGGTGGCGTACGCCCTGCTCCGCCGGTCGGCGGCGTCCCAGGTGTCGACGAGGCCCGCGCCGAGCATCGTGCCGTGGACGGGATTCTTGTGCGCGGCGACGTTGAAGTCGCCCGTCACCACCAGGGGCAGGGACCGGTCGAGGCGGCCGAGGCGCTCGACGATCAGGGCGGCGCCGCGCGTGCGCGCGTACTGGCTCACGCTGTCGAGATGGGTGTTGAGGACGTACAGCTCGCCGTCCGTGCGCAGATCCCGGAAGCGCACCCAGGTGACCATGCGGATCGAACCGCCGCCCCAGGTGTTGGAGCCGATGAGCTCCGGGGCGTCCGAGAGCCAGTAGTGGTCGTACGCGACGGGCCACAGCCTGCGGGTGTCGTAGTAGACGGTCTCGAACTCGTCGCGGCTGCCGCCCGCGCGGCCCGTGCCGATCCAGTCGTAGTGCGGGCCGAGGTCGGCCGCGACGTCCCGCACCTGGTCGTAGAGCCCTTCCTGGCTGCCGATGACGTGGGGCCGGGCCCTGCGGAGCAATTCACGGGTGACCGGGCGGCGCTCCGCCCAGGTGTTCGGCGGGGTGGTGCTCGCGTAGCGGAGGTTGAAGGACATGACCTCCAGGCGCCGCCCCGGGCGCTCCACCGCGCTCGCCCGGGTGGCGGAGCTCACGACTCCTGTGTCGGTCGGCACGCGGTCTCCTTCGGTAGGTGGCGCCAGGATGGAGCGGGCGGACCGAAGTGTGGAAGCTGGATCTGAGACAGACGTGAACGCTGGTTGTCGGGGACCAGTCAAGAATTGGTCGGGTGTTGACCGGCGGGAAGGTCGCCAGATAACTTCGCCATACGGATTCTTGATTCCGTGAAGCGGAAACGTGAGCGGAAACACCAGGCAACGCTGAGTGTGTGGAGGGTGCAGGAATGGGTCAGCAAGAGAAGGTGGCAACGAGCCTCGCGGGCGCGGTCAGCGAGGGCATCAGCGCTTCCCTCGCCCCGGTGGACGCGGAGCTCGAGCGCCGCTATCCCGGAGACCCCGGCACCCGTCAGCCGGTCCACACCGTGTACGTCCCCGGTGAGCAGTTCGACGCGGCCTCCATCAGGACCTGGGGCGACCAGGCCCTGGCGATGCTCGACGAGCACGCCCCGGACGCCGCCTCCTTCGCCGCCGTCCTCGGCCTGGGCGACGACCTCGCCGACGCCGTCTACACGCGCGTGCGCGCCAAGCTGGAGCGCGAGCCCGTCGAAGACCTGCGCATCGACTTCGAGGACGGCTACAAGGGCGCCGACGAGGACCAGGACGCCGCCCGCGCGGCCCGCCTGGTCGCGGAGGCGTACCAGAACGGCACCGCGGCCCCGTACATGGGCATCCGCATGAAGTGCATGGAGGAGGCGGTGCGTGACCGAGGCATCCGCACCCTCGACATCTTCCTGTCCGGACTCATGGAGGCGGGCGGCCTGCCCGACGGGCTCGTCCTCACGCTGCCGAAGGTGACCTACCCGGAGCAGGTCACCGCGATGGTGCGCCTCCTGGAGGAGTTCGAGAAGGCGCGCGGCCTGGAGCGGGGCCGCATCGGCTTCGAGATCCAGATCGAGACCAGCCAGTCCATCCTCGCCACCGACGGCACCGCCGCCGTGGCCCGCATGATCCAGGCCGCCGAGGGCCGCGCCACCGGACTGCACTACGGCACCTTCGACTACAGCGCCTGCCTGCACGTCAGCGCCGCCTACCAGGCCAGCGACCACCCGGCGGCCGACCACGCCAAGGCCGTCATGCAGGTCGCCGCCGCGGGCACCGGAGTGCGCGTCTCCGACGGCTCCACCAACGTCCTGCCCGTCGGCACCACCGAGCAGGTCCACGACGCCTGGCGGCTGCACTACGGCCTCACCCGGCGCGCCCTGGCCCGCGCCTACTACCAGGGCTGGGACATGCACCCCGGCCACATCCCCACGCGCTACGCCGCCGTGTTCGCGTTCTACCGCGAGGGCTTCGAGGCGGCCGCCGCCCGCCTCGCCGCCTACGCGGGCCACCACGAGGGCGGCGGCGTGGCCGACGAGCCCGCCACCGCCAAGGCGCTCGCCGGATACCTGCTGCGCGGCCTGGACTGCGGCGCGCTCGACGCGGGCGAGGTCACCCGGCTCACCGGCCTGACCCTGGCCCGTCTCCAGGGCTTCTCGGGACCGCGCCGCGGCGACCTCACGGCATCGGGCAAGTAACACCGGACACGGCCTGTCACAGCTGCCCCGTACTCTGTACGCCACGGAACGTGGTGACGCGGGGAACGGGGCAGCGGTGTCTTCGGGGGATCAGGAACAGACGGGCGGGGCCGGACGGCTGCTCGCCGGGCGCTATCGCGTCGTGGCCCAGCTCGGGCGCGGCGGCATGGGCGTCGTGTGGCGCGCGGTCGACGAGGTGCTGCACCGCGAGGTGGCGGTCAAGGAACTGCGCACGTTCACGGACGCGGCCGGTGGCGAACTGGCCGACCTGCGCCTGCGGATGCAGCGCGAGGCGAGAGCCGCCGCCCGGGTGCGCCACCCCGGAGTGGTCGCCGTGCACGACGTGGCGGAGGAGGACGGCCGCCCCCTCATCGTCATGGAGCTCGTCGAAGGCCCTTCCCTCGACGACGTGCTGCGCGAGCGCGGCACCCTCGAACCGCGCGAGGCGGCGGCCGTCGGCGCCAAGGTCATGGAGGCCCTGGCCGCCGCGCACCGCGTGGGCGTCCTGCACCGCGACGTGAAGCCGGGCAACATCCTCCTGGAGACCGGGGGACGCGTCGTCCTCACGGACTTCGGCATCGCGACGATGGAGGACCCCGGCGACGGATCGGCGACGCACCTGACCCGCAGCGGCGAACTGATCGGCTCTCTGGACTACTTGGCGCCCGAGCGCGCCCAGGGCCACGACCCGGGACCGGCGTCCGACGTCTGGGCGCTCGGCGCCACCCTGTACGCCGCGGTCGAGGGCGACTCCCCCTTCCGCCGTACGTCGACGTGGTCGACGCTCACCGCGATCGTCGTCGACCCGCTGCCCGAGCCGCGCCGCTCCGGCCCCCTGACTCCCGTACTGCGGCAGCTGATGCACAAGGACCCGCAGGCGCGGCCCGACGCGGCCGCCGCGTGCGGGCTGCTCGCCGGGGTGGCCGCGTCGGCCGCCGGGGACGTGGCCACGGCCGCGCTGCGGGAGGCCCCGGAGCCGCGTCAGCAGACGGTACGCAGCATTCCGAACACGCCGCCGCCCGGCTTCGGACCGCCGCCGTCGCCCGCCGCGCAGGCGCCCTTCGGCGAGCCGCAGAGCCCGCCCGCCGTGGACCTCGGCGCGACCCGCACCACGCGACGGCCGCGCAAGGGCCGGGCCTGGCTCGCCGCCGCTGCCGTGGCCGTCGTGCTCGCGGCGACAGGCACGGCCGTGGCCCTTCTCCAGGGCAAGGACGACAGCGACAGCCGGGCCAAGGAGAGCGCGGCCGCGGGGAGCGACGTCGACCGCGCCGACGACGACAGCAACGGCCCCCTCGGTGGCGCGTCCCAGCGGCCCGAGCCGTCGAAGCAGGGTGACGAGAAATCCCGCGAGCCGGACACGAAGCCGGACGGCGACAAGAACGAGAGCAAGGGCAAGGACAAGGACAGGGACGACGGTGGGTCGTCGGACCGGGACAAGGGCGAGCGGGACGGCGGGGACAAGAACGGCGACGCGTCCTCGTCCCGGCCCGACCCCACCACCAAGCCGACCGGAGGCCCTTCGGGCGGTGGTGGCGGCGGCTCCGAGCCGGACCCGGTCTGCCACCCGGCGGGCGGCGGCAAGTACAACTGCTCGGTGTGGCGCACCGCGACGTCCTACACCGCGTCCGGCGCCGAGGCGGGCAGCCTGAACTCGGGCACCAACTACTTCTACTGCCAGCAGAACCTGGGCCGCCGCGAGACGTACGGCCGCTGGACGAACGTCTGGTGGGCCAAGACGGACGACGACAGCGGCAACAGGAACGTCTTCGTCAGCGACGTCTACATCACCGGCGGCGACAACGACAAGCCGCTGCCGGGCCTGCCGACCTGCTGACACCACGGACCAGGAAAGGGGCGCGCCCATGAGCGAAGCCCACCGCGCCGACGGCACGGAGGCGTTCTCCGCCCGTGTCCAGGAGTCCCTCACGGACGCGGCCACCGCGTACCGGTTCCAGCGCAGGGAACGGGGGTTCGACCTGGTCGCGGACGTCCCGACGACGAGCCGCCACACCACTCAGGTCCACACCTACCGCGTCGCGTTGGACCCGGGGGAGCTGACCTTCGTCATGACGGACATCGTCCGCACGGAGACCCACGGCCCAGGACCGCTGCGCGGACGGACCGTCGAGACGGGCCGAAGCCGGTACTGGGTCACGAGCGGCTCCCTGGCCGGTGCCGACCGGCAGAGCTTCTCCTCCACCGCGGGCCACCGGTTGATCAGGGGCGTGGCGGCGGAGCTCGGCTGGCGTGAGATCAAGCCCACCGGCCAGAAGGCCGCCAAGGTCTTCGGCATCGTCGGTGGGGTCGTCGCCCTGGGCACGTTGATCGCGCTTGCGGTCGTGTTCTGGCCCTGAGCCGGGACGAGCGGGGGCGGCCAGGACGGAGAAATGACCGGTAGGTAGGGTTTTGGTGCGAGGTGGCGCCCATGGGCGTCAGGGGGCATCAGGGACCGGACCGGAGACTTCATGGCAGAGCAGCTCGGACCGCTTCAGCGGGTCGGTGACCGATGGGTCATCGGTGACTCGACGCGAGCGGGCTGCTCATGGCTCGTCCTGACGGAGGACGGCATGGAACACCACGGGCCGATGGCGCCGCGATGCCGTGCGGTGCTCCCGTGGTCCAGGATCGTGGACCTGGACGTGCGTTCCACCCAGTGGGCGTGGATGGCCTCCTCCGTCATGGAGGGGATGACTGCTTTCGGTCCCGGGGAGTTCGGCCGCAGGGCCTGTTCCGTGCGGGCACTGGTGCGCGATCCGTACGAGGACTGGTCGGCGCGGTACACCCACCACAAACACTCCTACGCCTACGGCGACATCGGCCTGCTGGGCGGGTTGTTCGCGCAGGCCGCCGAGGCCAAGGCGGCGCACCGGCTGGGTGATCCGCACTGGCTGGACGCAGCGGTCACTCGGGTGACGGCGGCCGGGAGCATCAGCGGGGTCATCGAGGAACTCGGCGTCTGACGACGACCGCCCACCCCGCCAGCGCGCTCAGTCCGCGGGCCGCAGTTCCCCCGACCCGCGCTGGATGAGCCGCGTCGGCAGTTCGATGCGCTCGGGCGCGTCCGAGGCGCCGTCGAGCTGGCGGAAGAGCCGTTCGGCCGCGGTCCTGCCCAACTGTGCGGCGTCCTGCGCGACGACGGTCACTCCGGGCTCCAGCAGATCCGCGAGCTCGATGTCGTCGAAGCCGACCAGGGCCACGGTGCGGTCCAGCGCGGCGAGGACCCGGATGACGGTCACGGTCACGCGGTTGTTGCCCGCGAAGACGGCGGTGACCGGATCGGGGCCCGTCAGCATCGCCTCGGCCGCCGTGCGGACGCGCTCCGGGTCGGTGAGGCCGAGCGAGACCCAGGCCTCGTCGACGGGGATGCTCGCGTCCTCCATGGCCGCGCGGTAGCCGCGCAGCCGCTCTATGGCGGTGTGGATGCGCGGCTGGTCGCCGATGAAGCCGATGCGGCGGTGGCCGTGCGCGATGAGGTGGGCGACGCCGTCCCGCGCGCCGCCGAAGCTGTCGGAGAGCACGACGTCGGCGTCGATCTTCCCGGCGGGCCGGTCGACGAAGACGGTGGCGACACCGGCAGCGATCTCCGGCTCCAGATAGCGGTGGTCGTCACCGGCCGGGATGACCACGAGGCCGTCGACCCGGCGGGCGCACAGCGCGAGCACCAACTCCTGTTCGCGGTCCGGGTCTTCGGCGCTCGATCCGTTGATGAGGAGCGCGCCGTGCGCCCGCGCGACCTCCTCAACGGCGCGGCTCAGCGGTCCGTAGAAGGGGTCCGCGAGGTCTTCGAGCACCAGGCCGATGCTGGCGGTGCGGCCCTTGCGCAGCACGCGGGCGCTGTCGTTGCGGCGGAAGCCCAACGCCTCGATGGCCTCCTGCACACGGCGTTCGGTGTCGGGGGTGACGCCGGGTTCACCGTTGACGACACGCGAGACCGTCTTGAGGCCCACGCCCGCGCGCGCGGCGACGTCCTTCATGGTCGGACGGTTGCCGTAGCGGTTCTCGGGTCGGCGGGAGGCGGTCTCGGCCACGGTGCGCTGTCCTGTCCTGTCGTCCATGAGGTGGTCCATGAGCATGTGGCGTCGAGCATAGAGCCTGGACAACGTTGTCAGATGCGAGAGAGACTGTCCAACGCACTCTCCGGCCTGCCCATACACCAGGAGACCCGACACAGATGCACATGGACCTCGTCGCCGCACTCGACATCGGCGGCACCAAGATCGCCGGAGCCCTGGTGGACGGCCGCGGCCGGATCGTGCTGCGCGCCCAGCGGCCGACGCCCTCGCGGGAGGAGGGCGACACGGTCATGCGGGCGGTCGAGGAGGTGCTCGGCGAGCTGACGTCCAGTCAACTGTGGGGCGGGGTCGGCACGGTGGGGATCGGCAGCGCGGGCCCCGTGGACGCGTCGGCAGGGACGGTCAGCCCCGTCAACATCCCCGGCTGGCGCGGCTACCCCCTGGTCGACCGGGTCCGTGCGGTCACCGGCGGGCTGCCCGTCGCCCTGGTCGGCGACGGCGTCGCGATGACCGCGGCCGAACACTGGCAGGGCGCGGCCCGCGGCCACGACAACGCGCTGTGCATGGTGGTCTCCACGGGCGTCGGCGGCGGTCTGGTCCTTGGCGGCGCGCTGCATCCCGGCCCCACGGGCAACGCGGGGCACATCGGCCACATCAGCGTGGACCTCGACGGCGACCCGTGCCCGTGCGGGGCGCGCGGCTGCGTCGAGCGGATAGCGAGCGGGCCGAACATCGCGCGCCGTGCGCTCGAGGGCGGCTGGGTACCGGGCCCGGACGGCGACACGTCGGCGGCCGCGGTGGCGACCGCCGCGCGCGCGGGCGACCCGGTGGCCCTCGCCTCCTTCGAGCGCGCGGCGCAGGCGCTGGCGGCGGGCATCGCCGCGACGGCGACGCTCGTCGAGATCGACATCGCGGTGATCGGCGGGGGAGTGGGCAAGGCGGGCGACGTGCTCTTCACCCCACTGCGCCGCGCCCTGCGCGACTACGCCACGCTCTCGTTCGTACGCCAACTGACCGTGGCTCCGGCCCTGATGGGGACGGACGCGGGCCTGGTCGGCGCGGCGGCGGCCGCGCTCGGTAGTAGTGGGTCGAGCGCGGCTGTGGAATTGCGGCCTGCGTAGGAGGGGTTGGGTCGGGGTTGGGTGCGGAGGGGTTGGGCGCGTCGGGGTGGCGCCTGCGCGGCGCTGCCTCGACGGGGCCTGATCCCCGACGGCGCCTGATCCCCGGTGCTGCCCGCTCCGCCCCGCCCCGGCCAGACCCGGTGCTGCCCGCCCCGGCCCGACCCGGAGCGGCCCGGCCCCCTGCCGTCGGCCTGCGGGCCGGGATCTTCAAGCGTTGGCTTGCGGTTCCCGTCCGCGGGCCTGGATGTCGGGCTTCGGTCCGCGGCGTCGGGCGGGCCTTGGCTCGCGGGGCTGTGCCTCAGTCAGGAGCGTTGGGCCTCGGCTCACGGCGCCGCACCTCGGTCCGTGGCGCAGTACCCCAGCTTGCGATGCCCCGCGAGCCCGAAGGCCACGGGGCGGGCCAAGCGCACCGGACATGCCCCGGCGCGCCCCGTGCCTGACGCCCCGCCCCAGCCCTCAGCACCTCACCTCAGCGCCTCACCTCAGCAACTCAACGTCGCATCCCCCCAGTCCGCGTGGTCCGAGTCGTTGCCGTCCCCGCCGTCCGTGACGACCAGGCGGACCAGCCGGGCGCCGGTCACGTCCGCCGACAGTTCCTGTGCGGGCATGGCGTTGGTGAGGACTCCGGTGGACGCGACCTTCTTGCCGTCCGCCCAGATCTCGAAGACGACCGTGCCCTTGAGGAGCTTCTCGTCGTCGACGCCGACCTGCGCGGTGACCTTCTCGCAGGTGCCGCCGGTGTAGTACTCGACCGCGCTGTCCGCGTGGACGCCGAGCCCCTTGGCGTACACCGTGCCGCCGATGGTGATCGGGTTGCCGTCACCGCCGACGTTCTCGCCGTTGCTGGTGTTGCGTTCGACGGGGCCCCAGCCGTTGGTCGCGGTGATCCACGGCAGGTCGCCCAGGGCCGAACTGCCCGCGGGCGGTGCGACGACCACGTCGGCCGTCAGGGGCAGGACGCTCTCGGCGCGGGCCCCCTGGGGCGAGCGGTAGGTGCTCTTGAGCGTGAGGTCGTACTTGCCGGGCGCCGTGCCCGCCGGTGCGGTGACGGACCAGGACGTGGTGAGCGACTGGCCGGTGCGCAGCGACTTCGCGGTGGTCGGCGAGGTGGCCTTCAGGCGCCAGCCGGAGGGCCCGGTGAGCGCGACCGACACGTTCTTGGCGGCGGTGCGGCCGAGGTCGGTCACCTTGGAGGTGAGCGTGGTCCGCTTGCCCGCCTCGACCAACGCGGCGCCGTCCGCGCCGAGTTCGACGGCAGGCGGGTTCTTGGCCCACTTGTCGTCCGCCGACACGCGGAGCAGGACGGTGCCGTGCGCGGGCACGGTCGCCGAGATCGCCCCCGCGGTGTTGTAGCTCTTGTGCTGCCACAGGTCGCGCAGTGTGTACCCGTCTGCGGCGGGCAGGCCGACGGCCTTCGCGGTGGTGGCGATGGACTGGGCGGTCCCGGTCTCGTTGAAGAGGGCGACGGCGCGGCTGCCGTCCTTCATCTCCTTGGCGACGACCCAGCGGCCGTTCTGCGTCGAGAGCACCTCGCCCTGCTTGCCCAGGGGGTCCTGGTCGACGGCGATGACTTCCTTGTTGCCGAGGATCTCGTAGGTCTCAGGCGTCGCCTTGCGCAGATCGGAGCCGATGAGCAGCGGCGCGGCCATGATCGACCACATCGAGAAGTGCGTGCGGTACTCGGTGTCGCTCATGCCGCCGTTGCCGACCTCGAGCATGTCGGGGTCGTTCCAGCGGCCGGGACCCGCGTACTTGGCGAGCGGCAGGTTCTGCTTCATGATCGACACCATCGAGCCCCAGCTGTCGCTGATGTCCCCGGTGGTGCGCCACAGGTGGCCGACGTCGGCGGCCCACTCCCAGGGCTTGTTCTCGCCCCACTCGCAGATGCTGTAGACGATGGGCCTGCCGACCGACTCGGAGGCGGCCTTCAGCGCGTCGCGCATCGTGATGTAGCGCTGTTTGGCGTCCACGCCCTGGTTGTTGCAGTTGTCGTACTTGAGGTAGTCGACGCCCCATTCGGCGAACTGCTGGGCGTCGCTGCGCTCATGGCCGAGCGCGCCGGGGAAACCGGCCGGGTTGCAGGTCTTGGTGCCCGCGCTGGTGTAGATGCCGAGCTTCAGGCCCTTGGCGTGCACGTAGTCGGCAACTGCCTTGATGCCGTTGGGGAATCGCTTGGGGTCGGGCACCAGCTTGCCGTTCGCGTCGCGCGCGGGCAGCGCCCAGCAGTCGTCGAGGTTGACGTACTGGTACCCGGCGTCCTTGAGCCCCTTCTCGACGAAGATGTCGGCGATCCCCTTGACCATCGCCTCGTCGAACTCGGCCCTGCAATGGGTGGAGTTCCAGTTGTTGAAGCCCATGGGCGGGGTGAGGGCGAGGCCGTCGGGGAGCCGCACGCCGGGATCGGCGGAGGAGCTGCCCGCCGTGTCGCGCGTGGCCGCGGAGGACGCGGGAGGGGCGGGGGCCGCGGCGGCGGACGCCGGCGCGGCGAGACCGGCCGCACAGAGCAGTGCGGTGGCGAGCGATCCGACCACTCTGCGGCGGGTTGTGCGGGATGGGAGATGACGCATCGTGACGTTCCTCCGTACTCGCGGAAGATGAGGGGTTTGCGTGTACGTGTCATGCGTGCGCGCTTACGGTAGGGCGTGTTGGAGTCTGTTGGAAGGGGAGCGGTAACGGTTCGGCCGCCTGGCGCCAAAACCCTTGACTGCGGTGCCTCTTGGGAGTGGGATCCAACCCTCGCGTTCGGTTGTGTTTGGTTGCACCCCGAGGAGGGGGACATGGCACAGTCATCGTTCAGCGGTCCCGTCGCGCCACGGAGCATGACAGGACATCGGATGTCCCGGCGCAATGTCCTGCGCGGTGCGGCCGCCGGAGCCGGGGCGGTCACCCTCCCCGCACTGCTCAGCGCCTGCGGGGACGGACCAGGCGGCAAGAAGAACGAAGTCACGATGGGCTCCAACTCCTCGGACGCGGTGCCGAAGAAGGCGTTCCAGGACGCCTTCGACGCGTACAAGAAGAAGACCGGCAAGACCGTCAAGGTCCACACCACAGAGCACAACGAATTCCAGCAGAACATCACGCGCTATCTGCGGGCCACCCCGGACGACGTCTTCATGTGGTTCGCCGGATATCGCATGCAGTACTTCGCGGAGAAGGGCCTGCTGGTCGACATCAGCGATGTGTGGAAGGGGTTCAGTGGCTTCTCCCAGGCGCTGAAGGATCAGTCCACGCACGACGGCAAGCAGTACTTCGTGCCGTACTACTACTATCCGTGGGCCGTCTTCCACCGCAAGAGTCTCTTTGCGGAACGGGGGTACGAACAGGCCAAGACCTGGGACGAGTTCATCGCGCTCGCCAAGAAGATGTACAGGGACGGGATTCCGGTCGCCTTCTGCGACAAGGACGGCTGGCCCGCCATGGGAACCTTCGACTACATCAACATGCGCCTGAACGGATACGACTTCCACAAGGGGCTGATGGCGGGCGAGGAAGCCTGGACGGACACCAAGGTCAAGAAGGTCTTCGACCTGTGGCGCGAACTCATGCCGTACTACCAGAAGGGCGCGCTCGGCCGGACCTGGGAGGAGGCGGGGCAGGGCCTGCAGAAACGCAGGACGGGCATGGCCGTCTTCGGAATGCCGCATCCGGGGCAGCAGTTCCCGGCCAAGGAGCGGGACGACATCGACTTCTTCGCCTTCCCCGAGATCGACCCCGCTCACGGACAGGACGCCGTGGAGGCGCCGATCGACGGATTCCTGATCGCGAAGAAGGCCAAGAACGTCGATGCGGGGAAAGACCTCCTGACGTGGCTGGGAACGCCCGAGGCCGAAGAGGTCTATCTGGCCGGTGACCCGAACAACGTCGCGGTCAACGACAAGGCGGACACCGCCACGTACACCGCGTTGCAGAAGAAGTCGGCCGAACTGGTCTCCGGGGCCAAGCAGATCTCGCAGTTCCTCGACCGGGACACCCGCCCCGACTTCGCGCAGACCGTCATGATCAAGGCGCTGCAGGACTTCATCGACGACCCGGGCGACGTCGACGGTCTCGTCAACCGCATCGAGCGGCAGAAGAAGGACATCTTCGCGCAGGCCGTCGGCTGACCATGCTGACCATGAGGGGATCGCGCTCCGTACCGTCGAAATCCGCCGGACGCGCCGGGCGAAGGGGCCCGCGGCGCTTCACACGCCGTGACACCGTCGTCCTCGGCGTACTCCTGGGAATTCCCGTCCTCCTCGAAGCCGTCATCGTGTGGGGGCCGACGCTGGCCTCCATCGGTCTGTCCTTCACCTCGTGGGACGGTATCGGCGACATCCACTGGGTAGGCGGCAAGAATTACGAGAGCCTCGTCGACAACTACCCGGCTTTCTGGCCCGCGGTCCGCCACAACCTCCTCTGGATCGCCTTTCTCGGCCTCGTGGCCACGCCCTTCGGGCTCCTGCTCGCCGTCCTCATCGACCGGGGCGTACGGTTCAGCCGCTTCTACCAGTCCGTGCTGTACATGCCGGTCGTGCTCTCGCTCGCCGTCGTCGGCTTCATGGCCCAACTCCTGCTCGGCACGGACCAAGGCGTGATCAATACGGCGCTCGGCAATGAGAGCGACCCCATCGACTGGCTCGGCAATTCCGACCTCAACATCTGGATGATGATGATCGCCGCGAGCTGGCGGCACACCGGATACGTGATGATCCTCTATCTGGCCGGGCTCAAATCGGTCGATCCCGCGCTCAAGGAAGCGGCCGCGATCGACGGCGCGAACACCCGCCAGACCTTCTTCCGCGTCGTCTTTCCCACGCTGCGCCCCGTCAACGTCATCGTTGGCGTGATCACGGTCATCGAAGCGCTGCGGGCCTTCGACATCGTGTACGCGGTGAACAAGGGCCGCAACGGCCTCGAACTCCTCTCCGTACTCATCACCGACAACATCATCGGCGAGGCGAGCCGCATCGGATTCGGGTCCGCCATCGCGGTCGTCCTGCTCACCGTCTCCCTGGGATTCATCGTGACGTTCCTGGTCCAAGAGCTGCGAGGTGCGCGCGACCGATGACCGCCGACCTGCGTGCCGCCTCCGCCGACCGCGCGTCCGACCGTCCCGCACGCGAGCCGACGCGCGCCGAACGCCCGCGCCGCCGCGGCCGGTTCGGGGTCCCGCTCTTCCTCGCGGCCGTCTCCCTCGCCTTCCTCGCGCCGCTCCTGCTCGCCGTCTACGCGTCGTTGCGCCCGTACGAGGAGACGGCAGAACACGGCTACTTCTCCTGGCCCGAGCACATGTCCTTCGACTACTACCGCCAGGCGTACACCGAATCCGGCATGGGCAAGTACTTCACCAACACCCTGCTGATCGCCGTTCCCGCGGTGCTCCTGACGCTGTTCCTCGCGTCGTTCGTCGCCTTCGCCGTCTCACGGGTGCGGATCCGCGGCGGCATGCTCCTGCTGATGCTGTTCACCGCGGGAAACCTGCTGCCTCCGCAGGTCCTCGTGACGCCGCTCTACGCCCTGTTCCTGAAGATCCCGCTGCCCTGGTGGATGTCGGACTCGCTCACCCTCTACGACTCTCTCTGGGCGCTCGTCCTCGTCAACGTCGGCTTCCAGATCGGCTTCTGCGTCTTCGTCCTCTCCAACTTCATGCGGACGCTCCCCAAGGAGATCCTGGAGGCGGCGATCGTGGACGGCGCGGGCGTGTGGACCCAGTTCTGGCGGATCACCCTGCCGCTGTGCCGCCCGGCCCTCGCGGCCCTCGCGACCCTCGAATTCACCTGGATCTATAACGACTTCCTCTGGGCCCTCATCTTCATCTCCAACCCGGACAAGCTCCCGATCACCTCGTCCCTGAACAACCTGCGCGGTCAATTCTTCACCGACTACAACCTGTTGGCCGCGGGCTCGGTCCTGGTGGCCCTCCCCACGGTCCTGGTCTTCCTGCTCCTCCAGCGGCACTTCATCGCGGGCCTGACGCTGGGGTCGGGGAAAGGGTGAGTGCGTGGAAACCGCGAAGACGATTACTTCCGGCGGCGGAACGTCAGCCACAGGCGCGTGGCGATGAGCCCGAGGACGACGATGCCGACCGTGATCCGCGCCCAGCGGGGGAGGGCGCCGGAGCCGGGCAGGTACAGGGCGAGGATGGTCACGCGGTGCTCCTTGGCCGGTGCGGGTGACGGACATTCTGCTCCACGCGGCGTGCACCGCGGGCACCTCTTCGCCGCCCTGCTCCACGAGCCGCCCGGCACACGCCAGAGCCCCGCCGGCCAGCGGCGGGGCTCTGCGCGGAGCGTCAGGAGTCGTCGCGCTTGAGGGAGTCCTTCATGCCCTCCGCGCGCTCCTTCAGGGAGTCCATCGTGTCCTTGACGCCGCCCTTGGCCTGGTCGGTCTTGCCCTCGGCTTCCTTGCGCTCGTCGCCGCTGGCCTTGCCGAGCATTTCCTTGGCCTTGCCCTTGAGCTTGTCCATGTTGCCGTCGTCACCCATGACCGCTCCTTACGATGCCGTTCGGTTACCCGATCAACGTAGGCCGCCGACCCGCTTCGCGCGCGCTGGAAGGTGGCACTGCGTGACGACGGCCCGGGATGCGACCCGTCCGCCGCGACGGCGTGCGCGAGCGGTCGTACGTCACGGGGGCGGTGCTCCCCTCACACCGTCCCGCCCCTGATCCGGCGAGCCACCAGGACCCCTGCCGCCGCCAACGCCCCGGTCAGCGCGAACGTCGCCGTCAACGCGGTCGTGATCGAGGAGCCATGGGCATCGGAGAGGGCGACCGCCGCGCCGCCCAGGCCGCTGAGGACCGCCACCGCGAGCGTCTGCGCCAGTTGCATCGAGCCGCTCGCCTCGCCCTGCCGGTCGGCCGCGGCCTGTTCCATGGTGTCGGTCGTCGCCGCGTTGAAGGCGACGCCCATGCCCGCGCCGCCGATCGCCCAGCCCGCGACGGCCGTCAGCGCCGGTGTCGTGTCCACCAGGATGCCCAGGGCCATCACCACGATGCCGACGAGCAGCACCGCGAACCCCGCAGCGATCGGCACCGCGCGCGACCGCCCGCTCCAGCGGCTGTCCGCCCTGCCCTGCCAGGCCGCGCCCGCCACCCAGGTGATCGCGCCCGCCGAGAGCCCGAGCCCGGCCTCCGTGGCGCTCAACTCCCGCAGTTCGACCAGGCCCAGGGGCAGGAACGCCTCGCTGCCGAAGTACGCGCCGCACAGCAGGAACCGCAGTACCACCCCGGTCGGCACTCCGCGCCGCACGGTGAGCGTGCCGGGCGGGGTGACCGAGCGCAGGGCGCCGACCGCGACGACGGCGCCGACCGCGGCCAGCGGAATCAGCAGGGCGACGGTGCGGAGTTCGAGACCGGCGAGGAAGAGGGCCGTGCCCAGCGCGAGCAGCACGCTGCGCGCGATCGGCGTGGCCCACCACGGTCCAGGCTCCCCGGCCGGGGCGGGATCGGGCCCGCCCAGGCGGCGCAGCGGTGTCAGGGCGAGCGCGGCCGCCAGGACGACGAGGGGGAGCAGGAGGACGAACACGCCGCGCCACGAGGCCCCGTCGGCGATCATCGCCGCGATCGTCGGACCGATCAGCGAGGGCAGCGTCCAGGCGCCCGAGACGAGCGCGAACATCCGCGCCCGCAGGTGCTGCGGATAGGCCAGGGCGATCGCGGTGTACGCGAGGGCCATGACGGCGCCGACGCCGAGGCCCTGGAGGAAGCGCCCGGCGAGGAAGAGCGGCCAGTTGGGCGCGGCACCGGCGACCGCGCAGCCGACGGCGAAGACGGTGAGGCCGATGGCCAGCGGGCGGGCGGGGCCGCGCAGGTCGGCGGCCCGGCCCGCCGCGACCGTACCGATCAGATTGGCCAGCATCAGGGCGGACAGGCCCCAGCCGTAGGCCCCCAGGCCGCCGAGGTTCCCGGCGA
The DNA here is from genome assembly GCF_002556545.1 of Streptomyces formicae. Taxonomy (NCBI): domain Bacteria; kingdom Bacillati; phylum Actinomycetota; class Actinomycetes; order Kitasatosporales; family Streptomycetaceae; genus Streptomyces; species Streptomyces formicae. Next base: position 1,098,860 of record NZ_CP022685.1, on the reverse strand, counting down.
TCTCGGGGAGGACGGTGGCCACGCCCATCGACTCGAAGGCCACCAGGCCGACCGACAGGACGATTCCCCAGGTCAGCGCGGCATAGCGGCCGCCCAGCACGCTCTCGTGGGCCTTCCCGCGCTGGGGCCCCTGGGGCGTCTCGGTCAAGGACGTGGGCTCCGTGCGCACGCGGTCGGCGGTCGACTCCTGCTCGGACAAGGCGAGCTCCTTGCATGGTGAGTTACGTTTCGATCCGGATCGGAACGAAATCACATGCTACCTATACTGCTTCGCATGGCAACACCCGATCCCGCGTCCCGCGCCGCCACCCGCCCCGCGGGACGCCCGCGCGACACCCGGCTCGACGACGCGATCCTCTCGGCGACGCAGGAGCTGCTGGAGGACGTCGGCTATCCCGGCCTGACGATGGAGGCGGTGGCGCGCCGCGCCGGGACCACCAAGCCCGCGATCAGGCGCCGTTGGGCCTCCCGGCAGCACCTGGTCATCGCGGCGCTCGCCGACACGATGGGCACGGCACCCACGCCCGACACCGGCTGCACGCACTGCGATCTGATCGAGGGGATCGACACCCTCAGCCGCGCCTTCGGCGGACGTCTCGGGCGGCGTACGCTCCCGGCGCTGATGGCCGACCTGGCCGACGACCCTGCGCTGGACCGGGTGTTCACGGAGACGATCTTCCGTCCGCGCCGCGCGACCACCGAGGCCGCGCTGCGGCGCGGCATCGAGCGGGGCGACATCCGCGCCGACGCGGACATCGACCTGCTCCTCGACCTGCTCGGCGCCACCACGTACCACCGGGTGCTCTTCGGGCACCTGCCCGTCACGGACTCACTGGCCCACGACGTGGTGATGACGGTCATGGGCGGTGCCGCGACGCCGCGTTGGCGCGGCCGCTACCAGCGGCGCCACGAGTCGGACCACGACTAGGACCGTCGAGTGGGTCCGCGAGGAGGCCGCGCCGGACGTCTAGGTCTCGTCGAACGGCCCGCGCAGCGCCGCCCCCAGTGACGGCGCGGGGGACAGGGCCGAGGTGAGCCTGGTGATGCGCAGCATGCGCAGGGTCAGCGGATCCGTGCACACCACGCGCAGGTGGCCGCCCCTGCCGCGCACCCGCCGACGGGTCCGCATCAGCAGGGAGATGCCGGAGCAGTCGAAGAAGGTGACCCGGCTCAGGTCGACGACGACCAGCGGTTCGGAGCCCGAGGCGGCGGCATCCATCAGCGACACCGTCCGCTGGTAGGCCACGAGGTCCATGTCTCCGCGCAGTTCGACCACGATCGCCCCGTCGAGCCCGTACACGCTCGGCGGCCGATCGGATTCCTCTGGTTCGTACGTGCCCAGCTCTGTTTGAAGCATCCATCCCCCCAGCGCCGGCGCCGCACTCCTGGGGAGGGAGACGCGGCGGGCCTGTCGTTTCCTTGAGATCGCCGGGGGCCGGGGCGTCTGTCGGATCACGCTAGCGGGCACTGGCGCACTCTGGCGTGCGGGAACGATTCATGGAAGCGCCGCACCACACGATGGGGTGAAGTGGTCTCTAAATCCTTGACAGTTCGGGTGAGGCGCTGGCGGTTTCCTGTACGTCGTCACGGAACTGGTCCTCCCGGGCCCGGTGCTTCGCGCCCGCCTGATGGCTCACGACCAGGAGCAGCGAGACGAGAAGCCAGTTCGCGACCATCGACGACCCGCCCTGCGCGAGGAACGGCAACGCCTTGCCGGTGAACGGCATGAGGCCGGTCACGCCCGCCGTCACGATGAAGACCTGGAGCGCGAGCACCAGGGAGAGCCCCGCGGCGAGCAGCTTCCCGAACGGGTTGTCGCAGGCGATGGCCGTACGCAGGCCACGCTGGACGAGCAGGGTGTAGAGCAGCAGCACGGCCATCATCCCGGCGAGCCCGAGCTCCTCGCCGACGGTGGTGAGGATGAAGTCGCTGCGCCCGGCGAACCCGATGAGTTCGGGGTGCCCCTGCCCGAGCCCGGTCCCGGTGACGCCGCCGCTGCCGAAGCCGAAGAGGGCCTGTGCCGCCTGGTCGGAGACGAGGCCCGGCGGGCGCTGGTCGGGCGGCAGGTAGATGTCGAAGGGGTGCAGCCAGGCGAGGATCCGGCCGCGTACGTGCGGTTCCGTCGCGCCGACCGCGGTGGCGCCGACGGCCGCCATGGCGATCCCGCACACCACCCAACTGGTGCGCTCCGTGGCGATGTAGAGCATCACGATGAAGACGCCGAAGAAGAGCAGCGAGGTGCCCAGGTCGCGTTCGAAGACCAGCACGAGCAGGCTCAGCAGCCACACGGCGGCGATCGGACCGAAGTGCCTGCCGTGCGGCAGGGTCAGGCCGAGCACGCGACGTCCGGTGAGGGCCAGCGCGTCGCGCCGCGGCACCAGGAAGGCCGCGAAGAAGATCACGATGGTGACCTTGGCGAACTCGCCCGGCTGGAAGGAGAACGGGCCGAGGTAGACCCAGCGCTTGGCGCCGTAGGTGTCGCCGGGGAAGAACGCGGGCGCCATCAGGAGGGCGAGCGACACCGCCATCGCGACGTACAGATAGCGCTGCAGCCGACGGTAGTTGCGCAGGAACCTCAGGAGCAGGATGGCGGCGGCCACCGCCAGGACGGTCCACACGAGCTGCCCGGTGCTCGCGGGCGCCGAGTCGTAGCGCGCGGCGTACGCCGGGTCCAGGCGGGCGAGCAGCACCAGACTGAGGCCGGTGAGCAGGAAGGCGAGCGGGAGGACGAGCGGATCCGCGTACGGCGTATAGCGGCGTACGGCGAGGTGCGCGGCGGCGGCCAGACAGACCTGGGACGCGGCGAAGCCGGCCAGTTGGCCGGGTAGCTCGCCGCTGAGCGCGAGGCCCGCGCTCGCGTGTCCGAGGACGACGACGGCGACGGCGAGCGCGAGCAGCACCGCTTCGGTGCGCCGGAGGTTCAGTCCACGCACGGCACACCGCCACCGGAGACCTTGGGGTCGTCGTGACCGGAGTCCTCGCCCCCGCCGTCCTTCCGCGCGCCGTGCGCGGGTTTGAGCTGTCCTGTCTGTTCCTGGACGCGTCGGCGCACCAGGTCGCGGTCGACGATGTTGACGTCCTCGCCGTTGTGCTTGGCGAAGGACTCCACCGGCAGGGTCGTGAACTCCACGTTGCCGCCCGTCAGGCTCCTGGCCTCCTTGACGAAGGAGAGGACGCCCCAGCCCTTGTCGAGCACCACGTTCTCCTTGACCACGTCCTTGAGGTCCAGGAGGCGGCCGGGGTTGGTCAGCGTGCCCAGGCTGTTGGCCTGGTGCAGCGCAGAGGCGAGGAAGGCCTGCTGGCGGCGGGTGCGGTCCAGATCGCCGCGGGTCAGACCGTGCCGCTGGCGTACGAAGGCCAGTGCCTCCTGGGCGTTCAGCTTCTGCTTTCCCGCGGGGAAGTCGGCGCCCGAATAGCGGTCCTCGACGGGGTGGTTGAGGCAGACCTCGACACCGCCGAGGGCGTCGGCCAGATGGTAGAAGCCCGCGAGGTTCACCTCGGCGAAGTGGTCGACGGGCACGCCGAGGAAGGTCCGTACCGTCTCGATCTGGGAGCGCCTGCCCGCTTCACGTCCCGCCTGCTCCAGCTCGTGCCGGTCCTTCACGCCGCGCTTGAGCAGCCGCTCCTCCTCGTCCGCCTTGGCCAGGCCGTACGCCTTCTTGATCTTGTCCTTGCCGTGCCCCGGAATGTCGACGAGGTCGTCGCGCGGGATGGAGAAGCCCTTGGCCTTGCCGCCGCCCGCGGGGACGTGCAGGAGGATCAGCGTGTTGGCGTTGTAGCCGCCGATCTCCGAGCTGCCCGCGTGGAGCTTCTTCAGGACGTCATGGGGGAGCTCGTCGCCGTTCTGGTCCTTCCGGGTGTCCAGGCCCATGAGCAGGATGTTCGTTGAGCCGTCCGTGGACTTGGGCGCGTCGGGGCCGAGGGCGGCCGACGAGCCGATGCTGTCCAGCTCGCGGTACAGGTACCAGGCCGCCGCGCCGCCGCCGAGCACCAGGACGGCGGTCAGGATGAGCAGCGTGCGCAGCAGACGGGCCCGGCGCGAACGCCGTCGCGCCGGGTGGGCACGCGCGCGGTGCCGGGGGCCGGTTGCTCGGTGCAGGGACATGGGGACGATCCTGCGGGCGCTTTGCTGAGGGGATTCTGAGGAACCGGAAGGGGTCTTCAGGAAAGGGAGAAGGGATCTTCGGGAAGGGCGGCGTCACACGTCCGCGGCCGGGAGGCGCAGCACGAGGAGGGCGCCGTGCGGGCCGGGGGCCACGCGCAGGCTCCCGCCGTGCGCCTGCGCGATCTCGCGGGCGATGGCCAGGCCGAGCCCGGTTCCCCCGCGGTCCCGGTTGCGGTCCTCCTCCAGGCGCGCGAACCGGTCGAAGACCTTCTCCGCGGCCTCGGGCGGGATGCCGGGCCCGTCGTCGGCCACTTCGAGCACGGCCGTGCCGCTCGCCGGATCGGTCCGCGTGGTGACGCGGACCTCGGAGACCGCGAAGCGCTGGGCGTTGTCGAGCAGATTGGCGAGGAGCCGCTCCAACTGACCGCTGTCCCCGCGCACGGACACGGGTTCGTCGGCCGTGAGGCGCAGCGGGACCCGGGCCGAACGGCGCCGCGCGATCTCCTCGGCGGTGAGCAGCGACAGGTCCACCAGGGGCGTCGCCGCGGTCTGCGGGGCCTTCGGCGCCTGCTGTGCGTCGAGGCGGGCCAGGAGCAGCAGGTCGGCGGCGATCCGCTCCAGTCGTACGGTGCTCGCGAGGGCCTGCCGCAGCGAGGCCACCGTCTCCTCGGGGTCCTGGCGCAGGAGGGCCAGTTCGAGTTCGGCGCGGACGGCCGCGATGGGGTTGCGCAGCTCGTGCGAGGCGTCGGCGACGAACTGGCGTTGCAGGGTGACCGAGCGCTCCAGGCGTTCCAGGGTGTCGTTGACCGTACGGGCGAGCCGGGTGATCTCGTCCTTGCCGCCCGGCGCGGGCACCCGGCGGCTGAGCCGGTCGGCCGTGACGGCGGCGAGTTCCCTGCGGATGGCCTCGACGGGCCGCAGGGCCGACCCGGTCACGCTCCAGGAGATGAGGCCGGTGAGGACGACCACCAGCGGGCCGCCGACCAGCAGGGTGACGGCGAGCGCGTGACTTGCGTCGGACTCGGCGTTCAGCATGGTCAGCGCGTAGACGTAGCGGTCGCCCTGCGGTGAGGGCGCGCGCACCACGGCCACCACACTGCGGTGGCTGGCGGCCGCCTCGCTCTCGGACAGCTCGCGCACGGCGGAGTCCTCGCCGCGTGCGGGGCGGAAGTCCGCGAGGCGCGCGGCGCGGGCCGCCGGGTCGGGGGCGGTGCTGGCCAGGGCGCGGCCGCGGGCGTCCAGGACGAGCACCGCGTCGACCCCGTCGTCCGGCTCGGGCAGGTCGGAGGGGAGCTCGTCCTTCCCGGTCATCAGGGCCGCGACGGTCTGCCGTGCGGCGAGCTCGGTGCGGTCCGCCGCGTTGTCCAGGACGTTGTCGCGCAGCGTGAGGTAGAGCCAGCCGCCGCCGACGGCGAGGGCGAGCACCATCGTCAGTACGGCGGCGGCGGTGGCTCTGGCCCGCAGGGTGCGGGGCCAGGGCCAGCGGGGGCGGAAACGGCGGGTCGGCTCGGGACCGGCCGGTTCAGGGCCCATCGGGTGCCAGCCGGTAGCCGACGCCGCGCACGGTGCGGATCGTGTGGCGGTCGAAGGGCGCGTCGATCTTCTTGCGCAGGGAGCTGACGTACACCTCGACGATGTTGGGATCGAGATCCGCGGGCGATGCCCAGACCTCGTCGAGGATGCCCTGCTTGGAGACCGTGCCGCCGCCCGCCGCCATCAGACAGCCGAGTACGTCGACCTCCCGCGCGGTCAGCTCGACCGATCGCTCGCCGCGCTTGCAGAGGCGGGCGCCGACGTCCAGCGTCAGATCGCCGACCTGGAGCGTCGAGGCCCGCTCGCGCCCGGCGCGACGGCCGAGCGCGCGCAGCCGCGCGAGCAGCACGACGAGCGAGAACGGCTTGGTCAGATAGTCGTCCGCGCCCGCGTCGAGCCCGTCGGCCTCGTCGTACTCGCCGTCCTTGGCGGTCAGGATGAGGACGAGCGCGTGGTCGTCGAGGCTGCGCAGCCGCCGACAGACTTCGAGACCGCTGAGGCCGGGCAGCATCAGGTCGAGCACGATCACGTCGTAGCCGCCGGTCAGCGCCAGCTCGAGGCCGGAGTGTCCGTCATGGGCGACGTCGACCCAGTGGCCGTCCGACGAGATGGCCCGGCGCAGGGTGTCGGCGAGCGCATGCTCGTCCTCGATGACCAGGATCTTCACGGCTCAAATATCACATATCTAGTAAATGGGGTGAGAACCGTCAGGATAGGTCCGGCCTGCTGAGCCCTCTCTGAAGATCCTGAAGACGCGCTCAGGAAGGGCGGCGGCGCCCGTCCGTCCTGAAGCGGGCTTCAGGTGCCTCAGCCGGTGTTCAGCCTCCCCGCCGCATGGTGGAGAGGCGGTGCGACGAGCGTGCCGTACGTGCGGCCCGGGGTGGTCCGGGCCCGCCGAAGAGCTGAGGAGGTGGTCGTTGTGCCCTACGGCGACCCTCCTAGTCGCGCGCTCCGCCGCCGCGTCCGCTAGCGCGTTCCGCTGGGCGCGGCGTCCCGCCGCCGTGCCGCCGCGCCGTCACCCGATGACACCGCGCCGCGTCACCGCCGCAGCCGGGTCCGTACTACCCACCGGGTTCCCCTCATGTCGAAGCTCCGTCAGTTCCCCTCCCGCGGCGCCGTGCGCGTCGCCCGCATGCGCCCCGTCGACCTCCTCGTACTGCTCGGCGTCGTGGCCGTCTTCTTCTGCGCCGCCCGGATCGGCGCGTCGGCCGACCAGCCGTACGACGCCGCCGCACCGCCCGTCGTCTCCACCGATCCCGGCCAACTGCCCTACTACGCGGGCCGTTCGCTGCTCCGGATGTTCGCGGGCCTGGTGCCCGCGGTCCTGTTCACCCTCGTCTTCGGCACCTGGGCGGCCCGCTCGCGGCGCGCGGCCAAGGTCATCGTGCCCGCCGTCGACATCCTCCAGTCGGTGCCGGTGCTCACCTTCCTGAGCATCACCGTCACCGGGTTCATCGCGATGTTCCCGCACTCCACGCTCGGGCTCGAACTCGCCTCGGTCTTCGCGGTGTTCACCGCCCTCGTGTGGAACATGGCGATGGCCTTCTACCAGTCGCTCACCACCCAGTCCAGGGAACTGGACGAGGCCGCGCGGCTCATGCGGCTCACCCGCTGGCAGCGGTTCTGGAAGGTGGACGTGCCCAGCGGCATGATCGCCCAGGTCTGGAACGGCATGATCAGCTTCGGTGCCGCCTGGTTCGCGCTCTCCGCCTCCGAGACGATCAGCGTCCACGGCAAGGACAACGGCCTGCCGGGCGTGGGCTCCTACGTGGCGCAGGCCCTGGACAACGGCCAGGGCACCCGCGTCGCCCTGGCCGTCCTCGTCATGATCACGATGGTCGTCTCCGTCAACTTCTTCTTCTGGCGGCCCATCACGGCGTGGGCCGAGCGGTTCCGCACCGAGGACTGCGAGATCGCCGAGCAGCCCCGCAGCTGGTTCCTGAACCTGCTGCGCCGCTCCACCCTGCCCGCGCTGCTGGGCCGCGTGCTGCGCCCGGCCGGGGAGCGGCTCGACCGGGCCATGCGCGTCCTCGGCACGAGCCCCGGGTGGCTGCGCCACGACCCGGTCCGCCGCCGGCGTGCCGACCTGGTCTTCCACGTGCTCTACGCGGCGGCCGTCGGCCTGATCGTGTGGCGGGCGTTCGCGTACATCCTCGACAACGTGCCGGTCGGCGAGATCGGGCACGCGGCCTGGCTCGCCCTCATCACCTACGGCCGGGTCATGGCCCTGGTGGTCTTCTCCACCCTGGTGTGGGTGCCGATCGGCGCCTGGATCGGGATGAACCCCAAGGTCAACCGGATCGCCCAGCCCGTCGTGCAGGTCCTCGCCTCCTTCCCGTCCAACTTCCTCTTCCCGCTGGCCGTCGTGGTGCTCGGCGCCTCCGGCATCTCCCTCAACTGGGGCGCGATCGCCCTGATGGCGCTCGGCGCGCAGTGGTACGTCCTGTTCAACGTCATCGCGGGCGCCAGCTCCATCCCCGGCGATCTGCGCGAGGCGGCCGACGACCTGGGGCTGAAGGGCTGGCTGCGCTGGAAGCGACTGATCCTGCCCGCGGTGTTCCCCTCGTACACGACCGGCGCCCTGACGGCGTCCGGCGGCGCCTGGAACGCCTCCATCCCGGGCGAGTCGGTCTCGTACGGCACCACCACCCTGACCGCCGTCGGCATCGGCGCCTACATCACCCAGGCCACGGACTCGGGCGACTTCGCCCGCAACTTCCTCGGCGCGGTCGTGATGAGCGTGTACGTCGTCGTCATCAACCGGCTGCTCTGGCGCCGTCTGTACCGCTACGCGCAGAAACGGTGCGCGCTGTGACCCGGCACCGCCTCGTGATCCGGCACTGCTTGCTCGGCCCGGGCACCGGCGCCACCCACCCCCGTCACCCCACCGCACCCCTGAGGAGCGCCCCCATGAACGCGTCCGCCACCACCTCGGCGATCGTCAGCGAGCGGGACCCCGCCGCCCGCACCCCGGTCATCACCGTGACCGGTCTCTCCAAGGACTTCACCGCACCCGGCGGGGAGCGCCTTCCCGTCCTCCAGGACATCGACCTCACGCTGCACGAGGGCGAAGTCGTCGCGCTCCTCGGCAAGTCGGGCTCGGGCAAGTCGACGCTGCTGCGCCACATCGCGGGGCTCCTCGCCCCCACCGGCGGGACCGTGCACTACCGGGGCAGTCAGGTGAACGGCCCCAATCCCGGCACGGCCATGCTCTTCCAGTCGTTCGCCCTGATGCCCTGGCTGACCGTGCAGCAGAACGTCGAACTCGGGTTGCAGGCAAGGGGAGTGGCGGCCGCCGAGCGCAGGGAGCGGGCGCTCGGCGCCATCGACATGGTCGGCCTCGACGGCTTCGAGAACGCCTACCCCAAGGAGCTCTCCGGCGGCATGCGCCAGCGCGTCGGGTTCGCCCGCGCCCTGGTCGTGGAGCCGGACGTGCTCCTGATGGACGAGCCGTTCTCGGCGCTCGACGTCCTGACCGCGCAGACGCTCCGCAACGAACTCCTCGAACTGCTCACCCACCCCGAAAGCCCCACCCGCACCGCCCTCCTGGTCACCCACTCCATCGAGGAGGCCGTCCAGCTCGCCGACCGGATCCTCGTCCTCGGCACCGATCCCGGCACCATCCAGCGCGTCCTTCCGGTGGACCTGCCGCGGCCCCGCCACCGCCACACCCCCGGCTTCGGCACCCTCGTCGAGGACGCGTACGAGGCCCTGACGGGCGAGCGCTCCGGGACCGCGGGCGTGGAGGGGCACGATCCGCTGTGGGGCTCGGTGCCGCTGCCGCGCGCCGAGGTGGACACCCTCGCCGGTCTGCTCGAAGAGGTGGACGGCCGGGGCGGCGCCGTCGAACTCGCCGTCCTGGCCGACGCGTTGTCGTACGAGGTGGACGATCTGATGCCGCTCATCGAGGCGGCCGAGCTGCTCGCCTACGCCGGGATCGCGACCGGGAAGCTCACCCTGACGGCCACCGGGCGCGGTTTCGCCCGCGCCGACATCCTCACGCGCAAGCACCTCTTCGCGGCGGCCGCGCTGGCGAACGTGCCGCTCATCGCCACCGTCCGCACGCTCCTGACGGCCTCCGACAGCGGGCGGCTGCGCGAGCGCTACCTCCTCGACCGGCTGGGCGCGAGCGGCGCGCGGCACGCGCGGGCGCGCGGGCTCGACACCGCGATCGCCTGGGGCAGGTACGCCGAACTCTTCGAGTACGACGCGCGGGACCGCGTCCTGCTGCTGCCCGCGGAGAGCCGTTCCGACCGCGCGGCCTGAACGTACGCCGCCCGCATCCACGCCGTACCGCCTTTGGGAGGCGCATCTCATGACTCCGCTGAATTCGCTGAACCCGCCGAACCCACTGAACCCGCCGAATCCGCACCACGTCGGCCGGACACGGTCCGGGACGGTGGCCGTCGCACTGACCGGGCTCTCGGCCGCCCTGCTCGCCATCGCCGCCGTGGTCCCGCCCGCCACGGCGTACGTCATCTGCGGCGCGCTGCTCGGGGCCTCGGCGACCGCGGTGGGGTTCGCCCTCGTCGGCTGGGGCGCCTGCTCGCGGCGCGCGGCCGGTGGCCGGACCTGAGGGCGGCGGGCGGCACCACCACTCATGCGCATCGTCCTTCCCGCGTTCCTCCTCGCCGGGCTGCTCGCCTTCCCCGGCGTCGTGCCCGACACGCCCGGCCACATCGGGAGCCTCGTCGAGACCGTCCTGCCCTGGTTCGGCCTGGGCGTCCCGTGCCTCGTCCTGGGGGCGGCGCTGCGCCGCTCGCGCGCGGGCCTGGCCGCCGCGCTGGTCCCCGCGACGGTCTGGGCGGCCGTCTTCGGCCCGGCCTTCCTCCCCGAACGGACCGCGGCGCAGGCCGACTTCCAGGTCCTGACCCTCAACGTCGGCGGCGACAGGACCACCCCGCGCGAAGTCGCCCGCGAGGTGATCGACACGCACGCCGATGTCGTGGCCCTGGAGAAGGTCCCCAGAACAGCGATGAAGGAGTACGAGAAGCAGCTCGACGCCACCTATCCCCACCACGTCACCCGCAACACCCTCGGCCTGTGGTCGCGTTACCCGCTCAGGGACGTCGAGGCGCTGCACCTGGGCGGCGCCTGGCCGCACGCGCTGCGCGCCAGCGCCCGTACGCCGGGCGGTGACACGGCCGTGTACGCGGTGCGTCTCCCCTCGGTACGGGTGACGCCGGGCAACGGGTTCGCCGTACGCGACCGGGACGCGAGCGCCGCCGAACTCGCCGAGCGGGTCGAGGCCGACCCGGCACGGCGGGTGGTGCTGCTCGGCGACCTCAACGGCAGCTTGCGCGACCGGGGCCTCGCCCCGCTGGCCCGCGCCCTCACGGACGTGCGGGAAGGGGCGGGCCGGGGGCCCGGGTTCACCTGGCCCGCGGCGTTCCCCGTCGTCCGCATCGACCACGTCCTGACACGCGGTCTCCGGGCGACCGGCACCAGGGTCCTGCCGGACCTCGGCAGCGACCACCGCCCGGTCCTGACCGGGCTGCGCTCCTGACCGGGCCGCGCTTCAGACAACTCAGCGGGCGTTCAGGAAGGACACCCCACCATCGAAGGGCCCGCTCCCGCAGAAAGGTATCTCCCCATGGCGTCGGACGAACCGCGCCCGCCGGGCTTCCTGCCCGCACGCCTGCCCGCGCAGGTCCTGGCGGGGGCATGGACCGACCTGGACGTACTGGCCCACGCGGCGGCCGTGGCGCGCGCTCCCGAGGAGGCGAGGGCGCTGGTCGACCGGGCGGACAGGGCGGGCGAACTCGCGGTCCTGCGGCAGCGCGTCAACCGTCTCGCGCCGCCGAGGGCCAGGGCCGCGGCGATGCGGGTGGCCGTCATCGCGGCGGCCTGCGGCTGGACGGACCTCGACCCCCTCGCGCCCGAGTCCCGGCGGGCCGCGCGCGAGGACTTCCTCGGCCTGTGGTCATCGCTGGCCCACCGGGGCGACCACGAGAGATTCGTGGCGCTGCCCACTCTCGCCCTGCTCAACTGGGCCCCACTGCACAAGTCGCAGCGCGCCAGGACCACCGACCAGCTGGCCCGCGGCGAGGTGCTCGTCCCCATCGTCCGCTGGTCGCGGTCGGGCCAGCCGCTGTCCCGCATCGACCGGCTGATGCTGGCCTCGGTACGCCTGGAGGCCCAGGGGATCTGGCTGCTGCGCATCGCGGAGAGTCTGGCGGGCCGGGGTCCCGGCGACGAGACGGTGGCCACGGCGCTGTGCAGGTTCACCCGCATCCAGCACGTACTGCGCACACAACTGCGCACGGAGAGAGTGAAGCTGGCGATGGCGCCGACAACCGCACAACAGCGGACCGTGCTGCACTCCCTCGCCGGACGGGGCGCGCTGGAGCCACCGATCCTCCTGGCGGCGGACACCGTCCTGGGCATCGGTGGCCGCCCCGGCAACACGAGCCGCCCACAACTGCGCCGCCACCTCCCCGCCCCCCACCGCTGCCGCCTGTCCACCCTGGAGCGCGACTGCGCCCCCCTGCGCACCCTCGCCCACCGCAGCGGCCCGGACGCGGACGCCTACCGCGAGGCCCAGGAGTCACTGATCGTGCTGCGCCGCACGTACACGGAGCTGGTGGGCACCGCGATGGAGCCGGGGCCGGTGCGACCCATGTGGCCATAGGAAAGGGCCCGACCGGCCGGGACAAGCCACCCCGTCAGCGGCTGGTTTCCATGGCAGGCTGTTGCGGGCAAGCCACAGGGGGCCAACAGAAGAGGGGGAACCGTGATCGTCTGGATCAACGGCGCGTTCGGTGCGGGCAAGACCAGCGCCGCACGGGAACTGATCGAGCTGATCCCGAACAGCACGCTCTTCGACCCCGAGGTCATCGGCGGCGCCCTGCCGTACCTGCTGCCGCCCAAGCGCCTCTCCGAAGTGGGCGACTACCAGGACCTGCCGATCTGGCGGCGGCTCGTCGTCGACACGGCGGCCGCGCTGCTCGCCGAGGTGGGCGGCGTCCTTGTGGTGCCGATGACGCTGCTGCGCCAGGAGTACCGCGACGAGATCTTCGGGGGGCTCGCCTCGCGCAGGATCTCCGTACGCCACGTCCTGCTCGCCCCGGACGAAACGATCCTGCGCGCCCGAATAACCGGCCGTGACGTGCCGCTCGACCTGCCGGACGGCGGTGGCACGCCCGACGGCGACCTGCGCGTGCGGCAGTGGTCGTTCGACCACATCGAGCCCTATCGCGCGGCGCTCGCCGGATGGCTCGGTGCGGACGCCCATCGCGTCGACACCAGCTCCCTCACCCCGTACGAGAGCGCCGAGTGCGTCGCCGAGGCGATCCGCTCCGGCGCCGCCGCCGTCTGCGACATCGTGCAGACGCCCGAACCCACCGCGGAGACCGTCGCCGCGGGCGTGCTGCTCTTCGACGAGCGGGACCGGGTGCTGCTCGTCGACCCGACGTACAAGGCGGGCTGGGAGTTTCCCGGTGGCGTCGTCGAAGCGGGCGAGGCCCCCGCGCGCGCGGGCGTGCGCGAGGTCGCCGAGGAGACCGGCATCCGGCTCACCGGAGTTCCCCGGCTGCTCGTCGCCGACTGGGAGCCGCCCGCGCCGCCCGGCTACGGAGGGATGCGGTTCCTCTTCGACGGGGGGCGGCTCGACAGCGACCAGGCCCACCGGATGCTGCTCCCCGGACCGGAACTGCGCGGCTGCCGCTTCGTCACCGAGGAGGAAGCCGCCGTCCTGCTGCCCGCCGTTCGCTACGAACGGCTGCGCTGGGCCCTGCGCGCACGGGAGCGCGGCGCCGCCCTCTATTTGGAGGCGGGTGTTCCGGTCGGCGGCTGAGCCCCGGCCTCAGGTGGCCGCGTCGTCCAGCAGCTTCAGCGCCAGCTCCCGCGTCGCCGCGTCCGCCTTCTCCGGACTCCCGGTGTCGTACGGCGGATCCGGGTCGTACTCGACCGCGAGCTGCATCGCCCGTGCCACCTTCTCGTCGGAGAGCCGGGAGGCGAGATGGAGCCCCATGTCGATACCGGCGGAGACCCCGGCGGCCGTGATGATCTTTCCGGTCTCCACGAAGCGCCCCGGCGTGTACGTCGCGCCCGCGTCCTTCAGGAACGGGCGAGAGGCCCAGTACGTCGTGGCGGGCAGGCCGCGCAGGAGGCCGGTCGCCCCGAGGATCAGCGAACCCGTGCACACCGACGTCGTCCACGTCGAACGGCGGTGGATGCGGCGGATCCAGTCGTGGACCTCGGTGTCACCCATCATCGCCAGGACGCCCCGGTTCCCGCCGCCGGGGACAAGCAGGACGTCGGCCCTGTGTACGTCCCGCATCGCCCGCTCGGCGACCAGGCTCAACTCGCCGGTGTCCGTGAGGACAGGACCCTTCCCGGCGCGGCCGACCATCGTCACCCGCACGCCCGGCACCCGGCACAGCACCTCGAAAGGGCCCACCGCGTCCAGCGCGGTGAACCCGTCGTAGAGCAGCACCGCGACCTGGACGCGCCCGTCATCGGGCGTCGCGCCGTTGCCGGAAGCCGCCCACGCGGGCCCGGTCGCGCCCCCGGCGGCGACGACCCCCGCCCCCACGGCGCCGGCCGCCGCGCCCCGCAACAGTCCGCGGCGACTCGGCTTCCGCCGTGCCTCAGCCATCCTCATGACACACCAACGCCCCTCGCTCAGACAGCAGTTGACGTTTCAGTAGTCGTACGTCACCGCGTCCGGGTTCCCGCGAGGGGCGAGGTCGTCATGCGTGCGGATGAGGCGGCGCGGTCAGCGCGCCGCGTACTTCCGAAGGAACAGCGCCTCGGCGACGGAGAGCCGCTCCAACTCCTCGGGCGACACGCTCTCGTTGACCGCGTGGATCTGCGCCTCGGGCTCGCTCAGGCCGATCAGCAGGATCTCCGCCTGAGGGTAGAGCGAGGCGAGGGTGTTGCAGAGCGGGATCGAGCCGCCCTGGCCCGCGTACTGCATCTCCTCGCCCGGGTAGGCCTCACCCATCGCCTCGGCCATGGCCGCGTACGCCGGGCTCGCCGTGTCCGCGCGGAACGGCTGGCCCTGACCGATCTGCTCCGTGCGCACCCGCGCGCCCCACGGAGTGTGCGCCTCCACGTGTGCCTGGAGCAGCTTCGTCGCCTCGACGGCGTCCACGCCCGGCGGCACCCGCAGGCTGATCAGCGCCCGCGCGCCCGCCTGCACGGACGGGGTCGCGCCGACCACCGGCGGGCAGTCGATGCCCAGGACGGTGACGGCGGGGCGAGCCCAGATGCGGTCGGCGACCGTGCCCCCGCCGATGAGCTCGACGCCGTCGAGCACCTTGGCGTCCTTGCGGAAGGCGGCCTCTTCGTACTGAAGACCGTCCCAGTCGGCGTCGCCGGTCAGACCGTCGACCGTCGTCGAGCCGTCCTCGGCGCGCAGCGAGTCGAGGACCCGCACCAGCGCCGCGAGAGCGTCCGGGGCCGCGCCGCCGAACTGGCCCGAGTGCAGGTTGCCTTCGAGGGTGTCGACGCTGACGCGGACGAGCGTCATGCCGCGCAGCGTCGAGGTCACCGTCGGCGTGCCGACCCGGAAGTTGCCCGCGTCGCCGATCACGATGGTGTCGGCGGTGAGCAGCTCGGGGTGCTCCTCCGCGTACCGCTCCAGGCCGCCCGTGCCCTGCTCCTCCGAGCCCTCCGCGATCACCTTGACGTTCACCGGCACGCCGCCGTTCGCCTTGAGGGCGCGCAGCGCGAGCAGGTGCATGATGACGCCGCCCTTGCAGTCGGCGCTGCCCCGGCCGTACCAGCGCCCGTCGCGCTCGGTGAGCTCGAAGGGCGGGGAGGCCCAGGCGGCCTCGTCGAGGGGCGGCTGCACGTCGTAGTGCGCGTAGAGCAGGACCGTCGGGGCGCCGGCGGGGCCCGGCAGGAAGCCGTACACCGACTGCGTCCCGTCGGGGGTGTCGAGCAGTGCGACGTCCTCGAAGCCCTCGGTGCGGAGCGCGTCGGCCACCCAGTTCGCGGCGGCCTCGCTCTCGCTCTTGGGGAACTGCTCGAAGTCCGCCACCGACTTGAAGGCCACCAGTTCGGTGAGCTCCGCCTTCGCCTGCGGCATGAGTGAGGCGACGGTCTCGGCGATCGGATCCGGCGACATGGGCACGCTCCTCGTAGGTGCGACGTTGTACGTGTGGGTACATGTGATCCTCCCACAGGCGGGGCTCCCGAGGGGTCGCCGTAGGATGCCTGGGGAAAGCGCGGCCAACAGCTGGATCAGGAGCGGTAGACCAACGTGAGCAGCGAGAACACAGCGGACGACGCCCGGCACGTGTGGGATGTCGTGGTGGTCGGAGCGGGCCCCGCGGGGGCCTCGGCGGCCTACGCGGCAGCCGTCGCGGGGCGCAGCGTCCTGCTCCTCGAGAAGGCCGAACTGCCCCGCTACAAGACGTGTGGCGGCGGCATCATCGGTCCCTCGCGCGACTCGCTGCCGCCCGGCTTCGACCTGCCCCTCCAGGACCGGGTGCACGCGGTGACGTTCTCCCTGGACGGCAAGTTCAGCCGCACCCGCCGCTCGCGGCAGATGCTCTTCGGCCTGATCAACCGCCCCGAGTTCGACCAGCAGCTCGTCGAGTACGCCCAGAAGGCGGGCGCCGAGCTGCGCACCGGCGTCACCGTCGCGCGCGTGGAGCAGCACGGCCCCGACGTGCCCGACCGGCGCACCGTCGCCGTGATGCTGCAGGGCGGCGAGACCGTCCTCGCCCGCTCGGTGGTCGGCGCCGACGGCAGCGCGAGCCGCATAGGGGCGCACGTCGGTGTGAAGCTCGACCAGGTCGACCTCGGCCTGGAGGCCGAGATCCCGGTGCCCAAGACCGTCGCCGAGGACTGGGCGGGGCGCGTCCTCATCGACTGGGGCCCCATGCCGGGCAGTTACGGCTGGGTGTTCCCCAAGGGTGACACGCTCACCGTCGGCGTGATCTCCGCGCGCGGCGAAGGCGCCGCCACCAAGCGGTACTTGGAGGACTTCATCGCCCGGCTGGGCCTCGCGGGCTTCGAGCCCAGCATCTCCTCCGGGCACCTGACGCGCTGCCGTGCCGACGACTCGCCGCTCTCCCGCGGCCGGGTCCTGGTCTGCGGTGACGCGGCGGGCCTCCTGGAGCCGTGGACCCGCGAGGGCATCTCCTTCGCCCTGCGCTCCGGCCGCCTCGCGGGGGAGTGGGCGGTCCGCATCGCCGAGGCGCACGACGCGGTCGACGCGCGGCGCCAGGCGCTGAACTACGCCTTCGCGATCAAGGCCGGGCTCGGCGTCGAGATGAGCGTGGGCCGCCGCATGCTCAAGGTCTTCGAGCGCCGCCCGGGCGTGCTGCACGCGGCGATCACCGGCTTCCGCCCCGCGTGGAACGCGTTCGCGAGGATCACCCGTGGTTCGACGACGCTGGCGGAGCTGGTGCGTACGCATCCGCTGGCGGGGCGGGCGTTGAGCGCGCTGGACCGCTAGCCGGGTCTTGCTTCGCCGCCCGTCGCCAGGACCGCCGTGGCGCGGGGGCGCCTGCCTTAGTGGCCCCGCTCCTTCGCACCCTTCACGGTGATCCGGAAGACGGGGTGATCGGGCGCGGCCGCCAGGATCTCCGCGTCGGAGGACTTGGCGGTCACGCCCTTGAAGTACTGGTTGACCTCCCAGCCCCACCGCTCCAGATAGCCGCGCAGCAGCGGAAGCTTCTCGGCGTCGGGCACCTCCACGACGGTGAACTCCCGCACCTTGCGCCCCACGCGCAACTCCCCGCCACCCGCGACGCGCATGTTCCGCACCCACTGGGAGTGCCCGCGCGCCGACACGAGGTACTGGCCCTGCTCGCCCCCGTCGCTCGTGTGCGCATACGGGTTCACGGGGACGCGCTGCATCTTGCCGCTCTTGCGGCCCCGCACGGAGAGCTCGGCGCTGCCCATCAGGCTGACTCCGTGCCGCGCGAGCCAGCCGATGACGCTGTTGAGGCGGACGGTGAGCGGGCTGCCCTTGAGGTAGTACGGGGGCGGAGTCGAGGACGCGGACATGGGGACCTCCAGGGGGTGGCGCGGACCAGGATTGCGAGAGCACTGCTCTCGCTTGAGAGTAGTGTGCAGGAGATTGGCGATCCAAAGCAAGAGCGGTGCTCTCGAAATGGTGCACCGATAGGAAAAAAGTGCGCCGATCACAAAGGTGTGCACCGCTCCGTCGCCATGGCAGACTGGTCCGCATGAGCGGCAGCACCAGCGTCACCAAGGGAGCCCGGGCCCGCGCCCGCGAGGAAGTCACCGCGGCGATCAAGGACGAAGCCCGCAGACAGCTCGCGGCCGAGGGCGCCGCCAAGCTCTCGCTGCGCGCCGTCGCCCGCGAGCTCGGCATGGTCTCGTCCGCGCTCTACCGCTACTTCCCCAGCCGTGACGACCTGCTCACCGCGCTCATCATCGACGCGTACGACTCGATCGGCGCCGCCGCAGAGGCCGCGCACGCGGGAGTCTCGGGGCAGGAGCCCGTACGCCGGTGGACGACGGTGTGTGAGGCGGTGCGCGTCTGGGCGCTGGCGCACCCGCACGAGTACGCGCTCATCTACGGCTCGCCCGTGCCCGGTTACCGCGCGCCGGAGTCCACGGTGCGGGCCGCCGCGCGGGTGGGCCAGCTGCTCGTCGACATCGTGCGGGACGCCCACCGGGGCCGGGGGATCGCCGTGCAGCCGCTGCCCGGCGGTTTGCGTACGGAGGGGGAGCGGCTCGCGGCGGACCTGGCGCCCGATCTCCCTCCGGCGGCCGCCACGGCGATGGTCGCGGCGTGGGCGCAGTTGTTCGGGCTCGTGGGCTTCGAGGTGTTCGGGCAGTTCAACCGGGTGGTCGAGGACCGTGAGGCGTTCTTCTCGCACGCGGTGACGCAACTCGCCCGGGGCGTGGGGCTGTTGCCGCAGAGCTGACACCCGCGCCGCCGCGCCCCGCGTCACCTGCCCTCGCGTACTCCCGAGGGAGTACGCCTGATCACCACGCCCGTCGGACGCCCGCGGACCGCCGCCCGGTCTAGCGTGGCCGCCATGGACGAGCAGCACGAACGCAGGGCCGACGGTCCGTCCCCGGGCTCGGGCGGGCCGTCGATGTGGCGGCACGGACCGCCGTGGTGGAACCAGGGCGACGGCGCGAGCGCGGGCCGTCGGCTGCCCTGGCTGACGACGCTCGCGCTCACCGTGTTCGTCCAGATCGGCTCCGGCTTCGCCGGGCACTCCCAGAGCGGACGCGAGCAGCTCGACCCCTACGCCCGGGTGCTCCTGTTCCTGGCCACGGCGGTGCTGCTGTTCCGGCACCGCTTCCCGCTCTCCGTCGCATGGGCCACCGCGGGGCTCACACTCGTCTACATCGGCGCCGGATATCCGTACGGACCCGTCTTCCTCGCCGTCGCCGTGGGCTGCTTCGCCGCGGTCGTGGCGGGCCACCGGCGCGCGGCCTGGAGCGCCGTGGGCGCGCTGTGGGCCGGACATCTGCTGATCGCGCACTGGCTCTACCGGTGGCTGCCGCCCGGCGGCGACGGCGCGAGGCCCTGGAACGAGGAGATCGCGGTCGCCGTCTGGGTCGTCGCGATCGTGGCGGTCTCCGAGCTCGCCCGCGTACGCCGCGAACAGTGGGTCAAGGAGCGTGCCGAGCGCGCGCAGGCCGCCAGGCGGCGTGCGGACGAGGAGCGGCTGCGGATGGCGCGCGAGCTGCACGACGTGCTCGCCCACAGCATCTCCGTCATCAACGTCCAGGCGGGCGTGGGCCTCGCCCTGCTCGACTCCGACCCCGAGCAGGCCCGCACCGCGCTGACCACCATCAAGGCGGCGAGCAAGGAGGCGCTCGGCGAGGTGCGGCAGGTCCTCGACACCCTGCGGGCCCCCGGCGACGCGCCCCGCGCCCCCGCGCCGGGCCTCGACCGGCTTCCCGAACTCGTCGAGCAGGCGCGGAGCACGGGCCTCACCGTCGACGTCACCACCGAGGGCACCCGCGCGAAGCTGCCGCCCGGCCTCGACCTCGCCGCGTTCCGCATCGTCCAGGAGGCGCTGACCAACGTCGTACGGCACTCCGTCTCACGCCACGCGCGCGTGCTGGTGCGGTACGACGAGGCGTGCGCGACGGCGGAGGGGAAGAACGGCGAGAGCGCCGCTCTCACCCTCCGCATCGACGACGACGGGCCCGCCACCGGCACCGACGCGGGCGGCAGCGGCAACGGACTTGCCGGGATGCGGGAGCGCGCCGCGGCCCTGGATGGCACGATCGAGGCGGGCCCGCGCCCGGACGGCGGCTTCCGCGTGACCGCCGTACTGCCCCTGGCGGCCGACCGGGACACCGCGACCCGCACCGCACCCCGGGAGGACCAGTGATCCGCGTACTGCTCGCCGACGACCAGTCCCTGGTCAGGGCAGGCTTCAAGGCGCTGCTCGACGCCCAGGCGGACATCGCGGTGGCGGGCGAGGCGGCGGACGGCGACGAGGCGGTGCGGCTGGTGCGCGAGCTGCGCCCCGACGTCGTCCTGATGGACATCCGCATGCCGCTGCTCGACGGACTCGCGGCGACCCGGCGCATCACCGAGGAGCCGGGTCTCGACGCGGTGAAGGTGGTCATGCTGACCACCTTCGAACTGGACGAGTACGTCTTCGAGGCGATCCGCGCGGGGGCGTCCGGCTTCCTCGTCAAGGACACCGAGCCGGACGAACTGCTGCGTGCCGTGAGAGCCGTGGTCGAGGGCGACGCGCTGCTCTCGCCGGGGGTGACGCGCCGCCTCATCGCCGAGTTCGCGGCCCGTTCCAAGGAGCCCGCGGCCGCCGACGCGCTCGGCGGACTCACCGAGCGGGAGCGGGAGGTGATGGCGCTGGTCGGCGTCGGCCTCACCAACGAGGAGATCGCCCGCCGCCTGGTCGTCAGCCCGCTCACCGCGAAGACGCATGTGAGCAGGACGATGGTGAAGCTGGGCGCCCGCGATCGGGCCCAACTGGTGGTCCTGGCCTACGAGTCGGGCCTCGTCCGCCCCGGCTGGCTGGGCTGAGGTGCGGTGGGCGCTCCCGGCGGACGGCCATCATGCGCCGGGAGCGCCCTGCCGACGGCCTGCTGACGGTCTGTCGGCAGCCTGCCGGGGCTTCCGAGGGTCAGTCGCGAGCGGCCACCGTCTCCCGCTCCGTCGGCTCCTGATCCACCGGGCCCCGGTGCGCGGACCCCTGGGCCTCCGCCTCCTGGGGCACCGACTTGGCGACGACGACGCTCTTCCGCGTACGCGAACTCCGCAGCCCCGTCAGCGTGATGAGGAGTCCCGCGACCGCGATCGCGGTGACCACGATCAGGCCGGGCCGGAAGCTGTCGAGTACCGCCTGCGGGGACGCGTCGCCGTCGTGTGAGGACGCGGTGACCACGGCGGTCACGACCGCGAGGAAGATCGCGCCGCCGACCTGGATCGAGGTGTTGAGCAGGCCGGACACCATGCCCTGCTCGTCGTCGTCCACACCGTTGGTGGCCTGGATGTTGAGCGAGGGGAAGACCAGGGCGCACGCGAAACCGAGCAGGATCATCGAGGGCAGGACCACCGCCGCGTACGCCGGAGTCAGGCTGATCCGCAGGAAGAGCACGTAGGAGGCGACGAGCAGCACGAACCCGGCCACGATGACGCGCGGGGTGCCGAACCGGTCGATGACCGAGCCGACCTTCGTCGACGACAGGGCGACGAGCGCGCCCGCGGGCAGGAAGGCGAGCGCGGTCTCCAGGGCGGACCAGCCGAGCAACGACTGGAAGTACTGCGTGGCCAGGAACTGGAAGGAGACGTAGCCGCCGAAGAACGTCATCGCGCCCAACTGCGCCCGCAGTTGGGGTCCGGAGCGCAGGACGCCGAGCCGGATCAGCGGGCTCGCGGTGCGCAGTTCGATGCGTACGAAGACGGCGAGCAGGACGGCCGCGACGAGGAACGACAACAGCGTGCGGGCCGAGGCCCAGCCCGCTTCGGGGGCCTCCACGACGGTGAAGACGAGCAGCAGCATGGCCGCCGTGCCGGTGACGGCGCCCGGTACGTCGTAGCCGCCCTTGTTCTTCTCGCGGGCGCTGCGCGGGATCAGCTTGATGCCCGCGACCAGGGCGAGGAGCGCGATCGGCGCGGGAAGGAGCATCGTCAGGCGCCAGCTCGCCTCGGTGAGCAGGCCGGAGAGGACGAGGCCCATGGAGAAGCCGGTGGCGGCGCAGGTGGTGTAGATGGTGAGCGCGCGGTTGCGGACCGGGCCCTCGGCGAACGTCGTGGTGATGATGGAAAGACCCGCGGGCGCGGTGAACGCGGCGCTCAGGCCCTTGATGAAGCGGCTCGCGATGAGCAGCGGCCCGGAGTCGACGAAGCCGCCGAGCAGCGAGGCGAGTGCGAAGACGGCGAGCGCGATCAGGAAGACCCGGCGGCGGCCGAGCAGGTCGGCGGCCCGTCCGCCGAGGAGGAGGAGCCCTCCGTAACCGAGGATGTAGCCGCTGACGACCCACTGGAGGGTCGAGGTGGAGAGGTCGAGTTCGGAGCCGATGGAGGGCAGGGCGACGCCGACCATCGATACGTCGAGTGCGTCGAGGAACATCGCGGCGCAGAGCACCAGCAGAGTGCCCCACAGGCGCGGGGTCCAGCGCTCCGGGGACGCGGAGACAGCTGTGAGCGGAGAAGTCATGGGCAGTAAGGTACATGCGCATGCATTGAATGCAAGCGCATTTAATTCCAATGCAACAAAGCGCGGATTCTCTGCTACCGTGCGATGTCATGGCGGCGAAAACGGCCGAGCAGGGGCTCGTGAATCAATGGCGCGACATCCTCGCGGTGCATGCGCGCACCCTGTGCGAGCTCGACCGTGAGCTCCATCCGCACGGCCTGGGGGCGAGCGACTTCGAGGTGCTCGACGTCCTCGCGGAGGGCTCGTCGGACGACGGCGGCGGGGCGTTCCGCGTCCAGGAGATCTCGTCCCAGGTCCACTTGAGCCAGAGCGCGCTCTCCCGGCTGATCGGACGCCTGGAGAAGGACGGTCTCGTGGAGCGCGGCATGTGCAGCGAGGACCGGCGCGGCGTGCGGGTCTGCCTGACGGACAAGGGGCGCGAACTGCACGCGGAGGTACGGCCGTTGCAGCGGGCCGTGCTCCAGAAGATGCTCGCGGGGGACGCGGGCTGACGTTCCCGGCGGAGCCGGCCGCCGACCGGCCCGCGACCGGCGCCCTCACCCCATGACGATGGCCGACTTCTCCCGCCACAGCGCCGCGAGCGAACGGTCCCCGGTCACCTCGGGGAACGGCAGCCGGTTCCACAGCGCCGGATAGAGCCGCGCCGCGGGGCCGGACACCTCGCAGTCGGCGGGAGCCGTCGAACCGCGTTCGGTGACGGGCGGCCCTTCGGAGAGCCGCACCGTCCAGCTCTCCTCCTCGGCCGCGTCCGTCGCCCGCACGCGGAGCACCCTCGGTACGTCGCTGCGCACCTGGCTCCTGGAGCGCGCGTGGAAGCCGCACAGGAGCTCCTCGATCCCGTCCAGCGCGAACGCGGTGCCGATCGGCGAGAACGGCGCACCGCCGCGCGCCGACTCGGCGTCGAGGCGGTGGACGGTCGTCTCGTGCGCCTGTCGCCGGGCCCAGAAGGCGAGCGGAGAGGGGGCGGGCAGGAAGGCCCAGCACTCGACGTCCAACGGCGCCCCGGTGAGCGTCTCGACGAGCGCGGCGTGCCCCTGCCGGAACCAGCCGATGAGCGCGTCCCCCTCGATGTCGGGCGCCTCGCCGCCGAGCTGGTACGAGGTGCGCCGCTCCGTGATGAACGCGGCGGCCCAGCGGTGCACCATGCCGGTGTGCCGCAGCAGGTCCCGCACCTGCCAGCCGGGGCAGGTGGGCACCTTCGCGTCGGTGCCCGCCTCCTCGGCGGCCCGCGCGAGCAACTGGCCCTCTTCGTCGACCACTTGGATGTGTGCGGAAATCTCCATCGTCGTCATGCGGGAGATTGTGTCGGAAGGAGCGGGACCGAACCGGAAGCTCCGGATGATGTCAGACCGTTTCCGTACGCTCTGTAGGCACGAGGGGCTCCACGTGCTCCGTACGCTCGGTGTGCCGCGTCGCGAAGCCGATGAGCGCGGCCGCGGCGGCGAGCAGCGCGACGCTCGTCAGCGCCGCGGGCAGCGAGTACCAGTCCGCCATGAAGCCGATGAGCGGCGGTCCCACCAGCATGCCGCCGTAGCCGAGCGTCGAGGCGGCGGCGACCCCGCCGGGACCGGCGAGCGCGCCCGCGCGTTCCACGGCCACGGGGAAGATGTTGGCGAGCCCGAGCCCGGTGACGGCGAAACCGGCGAGCGCGAGGCCCGTGGAGGGGGCGAGCGCGCCGAGCAGCATGCCGACGCAGGCCGTCGCGCCGCCGCCGACCACCGTGCGGGTCCTGCCGAGGCGCTCGAGGAGCGTGGTGCCGGAGAGGCGGCCGATGGTCATGGCGAAGGCGAAGCAGGAGTAGCTCGCCGCGGCCACGCCCGGGTGCGCGTGCAGGTCCTGCTCCAGGTGCAGCGGGCCCCAGTCCGCGATCGCGCCCTCGCCGTACGCGGTGCACAGTGCGATGAGCCCGAAGACCAGGACCAGGCCGCGGGTGCGCCGGTCCATGCGGTGTGACGCCCGTACGTCGGGGGACGGGAGCGCCTCCGGGGTCGAGGAGTGCTCGCGCAGCAGGTCCGCCGCGCCGTCCCGGAGCAGCACGGGCGCGGTGACGGCGGTGATCGCCAGGCCGAGGACCGTGATGCCGAGCAGATGGGGCGTGGGGGAGAGGTGGCCCGCGACCAGGCCGCCGAGGCCCGCGCCGATCATGCCGCCGAGGCTGAACGCCGCGTGGAAACTGGGCATCACGGGGCGGCGCAGCGCGGCCACGAGATCGACCGCGGCGCTGTTCATCGCGACGCTGATCCCGCCGTACGCCGCTCCGAAGAACAGCAGCACGAGGCCGAGTACGAGGACCGAGTCGGTCAGCGGCGGCAGTGCGACGCTGAGCGGGAGCAGCACCCCGCAGGCCACGGTCGTCCGGAGACTGCCGTAGCGCCTGCAGAGCCGTCCGGTGAGCGTCATCGTGATCACCGCGCCCGCCGAGACCGCGAGCAGCGCGAGGCCCAGCTGGCTCGCCGAGGCTCCGGTCTGCTCCTTGATGGCGGGGATCCGGACGACCCAACCGGCGAAGACGAAGCCGTCGAGTGCGAAGAAGACCGTCAGGGCGACGCGCAGACGGCGGAGGTCGGGGGCGGTGGGCCGCGGCGCTGCGGTCCCGAGTTTGTTTAGTAGCGGCACAAAGTCAGAGTAGGGGTGTGTCCCGGCCGCGCACAACACGATTCCGCGGTGGCCGAAGACGTGCGGTCGCCGAAGGGCGGAGGAGCGGCGGATGACGACTGAACGGCGAGGCGGTGTACGGATCATGGGAGACTCGCCCTCATGAACGGCAAGGCTGTCCCCCGCGGCGAGGGGGAAGTGTCCACGCGCACCCGGCTGGAGCGGGGGCGCGGCGCGCTGGGTCCCGCGCTCGAACTCGTCCATACGGGGCGGGCGCCCACGCGCGCCGTGCTCACCGCCGAGCTCGGTGTCACCCGTGCCACCGCAGGTGCCGTCGCCGCCGAGCTGGAGGCGCTCGGCCTGATCAGGATCGACGCGAAGCCGAGCGCCGCCGCGGGTTCGCAGGGCAGGCCCTCGCACCGGCTCTCCGTCGTCGAGACGGGGCCCGTCGCGCTCGCCGCGCAGGTGCACGCGGACGGTTTCCGGGCGGCGCTGGTCGGCCTCGGCGGCCGCATCGTGGCGACCGCGCCCGGTTGTGAGGCCGTCGGCGCTGATCCCGCCCAGGTCCTCGGATCAGTGGTCGACGCGGGTGCCCGGCTGCTGCGCGAGACCGGCAGGCGCTGTGTCGGCGCGGGGCTCGCGGTGCCGTCGGCGGTCGCCGAACCCGAGGGCACGGCGCTCAATCCGCTGCACCTGGCCTGGCCCGCGGGCTCGCACGTCCGCGAGATCTTCGCCGATCGCGTCCGTGAAGCGGGCATCGAGGGACCGGCGTTCGCGGCCAACGACGTGAACCTCGCCGCGCTCGCCGAGCACCGGCACGGCGCCGGGCGCGGCGCCCGCGATCTGCTCTGTGTCGCGACGGGGCACCGGGGGGTCGGCGGGGCCCTGGTCCTCGACGGCCGTCTGCACACGGGCAGTTCGGGCCTGGCCCTGGAGGTCGGGCATCTCACGGTGAACTCCGAGGGGCAGGCTTGTTACTGCGGGGGCCGGGGCTGTCTCGACGTGGAGACCGATCCCCTCGCCTTCCTGACGGAGGCCGGGCGCGCGCCGGGCCCCGAGGGTCTGCTCGTGCAGGCCCGCGCACTGATCCGTGATTCCTACGGCGACCCCTCCGTGCGCTCGGCGGCCGAGGTCCTCATCGACCGCCTCGGCCTCGGGCTCGCGGGTCTGGTCAACATCCTCAACCCCGACCGGATCATCCTGGGCGGTCTGCATCGCACGCTCCTGGAGGCGGATCCGGAGCGGCTGCGCGCCGTCGTCGCCGACCGGAGTCTGTGGGGGCGCAGCGGCGGCGTGCCGATCCTGGCGTGCACGCTGGACTACAACAGCCTGGTGGGGGCCGCCGAGCTGGCCTGGCAGCCGGTGCTCGACGACCCCTTGGCGGCCCTGGGTTAGACGGGCTGGGTGCTGCGCCGGTCGACCTGGTCGTTCGGCCGGACGGCCTCGGCCGTGTCGTGGGCGCCGCCGCGGTCCGCCGTCCGGCGGCGCAGCAGGTCGGGCAGCAGCGTGCCGAGCCCGAGGACCGCGAGGGCCGCGCCGATCCACAGGGGCGCCCGCAGGCCCTGTGCGTCGATGGCGGGTCCGCCGATGGACGTGGCGATGATGATGCCGAGCGTGATGAAGGACGAGTGGACGGTGTTGACCAGCGGCCGCGCGTTGCCCGCCCGCTGAACCCGGGTGATCAGGGCCGGGTTCATCGTGACGCCGACCAGGCCGATGCCCAGCATGAACAGCACTGCGGGAACGGACAGTTGGGCGAAGAGCGCGAACCCGACGAGGAAGGTCAGATTGAGCGCCAGACCCACGACGAGTACGGGCAGGGCGCGGCGGTCGGCGAGTCGGCCGACGACGGTGTTGCCGATGACGGTGGCCGCGCCGTACGCGATGAGCAGCAGCGGGACGGTGCCGGTGGAGAAGCCCGTGACCTTGGTGAGGATCGGGTTGAGGTAGCTGAAGGCGGAGAAGGTCGCGCCGATGGTGAAGGTGCTGGTGATCATGACCAGCCACAGGCGCGGACGGCGGAAGGCGACCAGTTCCTGACGGAGGCCGCCACCGGCCTCCTCGGTCTCGCCTTCGGTGTGCGGAACGAAGGCCAGTGTGGCGAGCGCGGCCAGTACGGTCAGCGCGGTGATGGCCCAGAACGCGGCGCGCCAGCCCAGGTGTTCGCCGACGACGGTGGCGAACGGAAGTCCGAGCAGTGTGCCGAGCATCAGCCCGTTGAGCACCACGGCGACGGCACGGCCGCGCACTTCGGGTCGGGCGATGCGCGAGCCCAGGGAGATGGAGACGCCGAAGAACGCCTGCGAGGCGATGCCGGTGAGCACGCGGGCCACCAGCATGGTGCGGTAGTCGGGCGCGAGCGCGGCGAGCACGTTGCCCGCCAGGAAGATGCCGAACAGCACCATCAGGGCGGACTTCTGACGCATCTTCAGTACGGCCACGGTGAGGAACGGGCCGCCGAAGGCCATCGCCGCCGCGAAGGCGGTGATGAGATAGCCGATCTCGGGGATGGTGGCGTCAAGTCCTTCGGCCATCTGGGGCATCAGTCCTGCGACCACGAATTCGCTGGTCACCATGGCGAAGATGCCGAGGGCCAGTACGTATACGGCGCGGGGCATGGGTGGGCTCCTGTCGGGCACGAGTATTGGATAGATCAGTACAAAAAAAGGGCATGCCGAGGCGCGGGAGAGCCGCGCGGGGTGAAAGGTTCCGTGAGGGGATGGGCGGAGGTCGCGGGTGCCGGGGTTAGCGCACCGCCAGCGCGTCGAGCGCGGTATCGGCGATCGCCTCAAGGGTGGCGCGGTCGGCGCCGCCCTGGGCGGAGACGCGCATGCCGCCGATGACGGCGTTGATGTAGCGGGCGAGCGATTCGGCGTCCCGCCCGGTCGTGATGTCCCCGGCGAGTTGCCCCGACCGGAGGGTGGCGCGCAGAGCCGCGAGCCGGAACTCCAGGTCGCGCTCCAGCATCCCGGCCGCCTCCGCGTCGCGGGAGGCGAGCCCGACGGTCGTGTTCACGGTCAGACAGCCGATGCTGTGGCCGTCCTGCCGGGTCTCGATCTCGCCGTCGATGACCCGGTCGAGCAAGGCGCGCAGCCGCTCCATGGCGGGCCGCTCCACGTCGTCGAGGATCTCGGCCTGGCCGGCGTTCATCGTCTCCATGTAGCGGGCGAGTGAGCGCCGGAACAGATCGTGCTTGCTGCTGAACGTGTTGTAGATGCTGCTGCGGCCCAGTCCGGTGGCCTCGCACAGATCCTGGGTCGAGGTGGCCTCGTAGCCCTTCACCCAGAAGGCGTGCATCGCCGCGTCCAGGGCCCGCTCCTCGTCGAAAGTCCTCGGTCGGGCCATGGAGAGACCGTACATGTTTTGGAACGCGCGGTGCAATACGCGCTTCTCGCCTGGTCGGGGCGGCTCCGCAAACCTCGTTACCTCTACACGAGCTCAACTGGTAACTTCATGGGAGTAGAGAAGCAGGATTCGCTTCGACGCAGGGAGACGGCACGTGAGGTGGCACCTGAAGGAGAAGTTCGAGACGCCGGACGGCTGTGTGCGGTGGGCGTCGTTCGGAGCGGGCGACCCGGTCGTCCTGCTGCACGGATCCCCGTTCTCCTCGTACATCTGGCGCGAGATCGCTCCCGCGCTGGCCCTGACCCGCCGGGTCTACGTCTGGGACCTGCTGGGCTTCGGCGCTTCGGACAAGCGCGACGGGCAGGACGTCGGCCTGGCCGCCCAGGGGAGGCTCTTCGCCCGGCTCCTGGAGCACTGGCGCACGGCCGACCGCTGGGGCACGGCCCGCCCCGGCGTCGTGGCCCACGACGTGGGCGGGGCGGTGGCGCTGCGGGCGCTGCTGATCGAAGGGGCTCAGTACCGGGACCTCACGCTGGTCGACGCGGTCGGCGGCGGCGCCTGGGGGACCGGCTACTTCAAGCTGATCAGGGAGAACGCACACATCTTCGAGCAACTCCCCGACTACGCCCACGAGGCACTGGTCGCCAGCCACCTCCGCCGCGCCACCCACACGGGTTACCGCCCCGGCGTCCTGGACGCGTACCTGGCCCCGTGGCGCGGCGCCGAAGGCCAGGCGGCGTTCTACCGGCAGTACCGCCAGTTCGCCCAGCGCCAGACCGACGAACTCGAACCCCTGCTCGGCACGGTCGCGGTCCCCACGCGCGTCATCTGGGGCCGCGAAGACCGCCTGCTGCCCGAGGAGTTCGGGGAGTTCCTGCACGAGCGGATCCCGCACGCGGAACTGATCAGGGTCGAGGGCGCGGGTCACACGATCCAGGAGGACGCCCCGGCCGAGCTCCTGGCCCACCTGGCGACCGGCTTCGGTGCCGTGCCTACGCCCACCGCACCCCGAACGCCCGCCCCGCGTTGACCGTCAGGGTTCGCTCCACCAGGTCCTCGCCCACGGCGAGTTCGAGGCGAGGGCGCACTCTGCGCAGGAGATGAGGCATCCCGGGGCCGCCGTTCACCGAGCGGGCCCCCGCCGTGGTCGTGTCGCCGCCCAGGAGCAGGCGGTCGCCGAAGCCCGCGTCGGCCAGTGCCTTGATGGCGTCCGGCATGCGCCAGTCCGTGGCGTGGTGGGCGCGGGACGGGCCGTCGAAGGCCAAATAGGCGCCGGAGGCGGCCGCTTGATGGTGGGTCAAGAGGTCGGGGGAGCGGTTCAGGTGGCCGAGGATCACGCGGTGGGGCGGGACGTCCAGTTCGCCGCAGAGCAGGTCGAGTACGTCCAGGGCGCCGGTGCCGAGCTCCAGGTGGACGGTGATCGGCGCGCCCGTGGCGTGGTGGGCTTCGGCCGCCGAGCGCATGGTCCACCGGGCATGCGCGTCGAGCCCGTGGAATCCGCCCGCCACCTTGATGAGACCGGCCCGTACGCCCGATTCGCCGATGCCTTCGGTGAGTTCGCGGAGGAAGACGTCCGCCAGGCCCTCGCCGCGCAGTTCGTCCAGCGTGTCCTGGGTGTAGTGGGCCGCTTGGTGCAGTCCCGTCGCGGCGACGATCCGCACGCCCGTCGCCCGGGCGAGATCGGGCAGTAGTCCGGCATGGCGCCCCATCCCGTACGGAGTCCACTGGATGACGCTCCGCCCGCCCGCCGCACCGAACGCCGCCAGCTCGCGGGCCGCCGCGTCGGCCGAGTCCAGCTCCTGGCCGGGTAGTTGGGGGCTGCTGATGAACACGTGGTCATGCGCGTCGCACGTGCCGAGCTCCTCGGGGGCGATGTCGCCGAGCACCGTCCGTACGGTGAAGGGCGCGCTCACCACTGCCGACCCCCCGTCAGTTCCTGCCGCTCCGGCGCCGACAGGTGCAGCACATCGAAGACGTCACCCTCGCCGTGCGGCGAAGCGTGGTCCCAGAGCGAGAAGTGCACCGCTTCCCAGGCGTGCGGGTCGACGGCGACCGTCGCGCTCACCACCCCGTCCTGTCGAGCCAATTGCGCTGCCTCGTGCGCAAGTTGGACGGCGTACTCCGGCAGGGGCGTCCCGTCCGGTATCCGCTGCGCGCGGCGGATCGCCGCCTTGGGTGCGGTCGACGCGGCGGCTCCCTCCTCGTGGGCGAGGACCGTCCAGTTCCGCACGTCCGGCCGTCCGAAGTCGTCCACGAGACCCCTGAACCCCGGCCCCCAGAGGAAGGAGTTCATGCCCTCGGGGCTGTTCCAGAGGTAGAACGGCGCGTACTGGTTCACGGGCGAGCCGTCCCTGCCGCGTTCGCGCATCAAGTAGACCTTGAAGCCGAGTCCGGGGAAGTCGTCGAGCAGGTGTCCCTTCGTCGCCACCCGGTCGCGGATGATGCCCATGTCGTAGTCGGCGGGCAGGGTGATCTCGTACTGCATGGCGTGCATGGCGCAAGTACTCCTCAAGAGGCGGGCGGATAGGGGTAGGTGGCGTGGCAGGCGTCGTCGACCAGTTCGCCCCAGGTCGCGGTCGTGCCGTCCTCGGCCGCCTCGACCACCGCCAGATGTGTCATGAACGTGCGAGGTCCCGCCCCGTGCCAGTGCCGTTCCCCGGGCTCGATCCAGACGGTGTCGCCCGCCCTGATCAGCTCGACGGGACCCTCCGCACGCTGCACGAGCCCCTCGCCCTCGGTGACGTGGAGGACCTGTCCGTGCGGATGGGTGTGCCAGGCCGTGCGGGCGCCCGGAGCGAAGTGCACGCTGAACATCCGCAGCCGGGAAGGGGGTTCGGGCGCGGCGATCTCGTCGAGCCAGACCGTGCCGGTGAAGTGCTCGGCCGGTCCCTGCTTGCTGTCCGGGCGGGTTCGGGTGATGTGCAACGTACGGATCCTCACTGAGTGGCAGGGGGGCGTCGGGAGGGGTCAGGTCGTGGTGCGGCGAGCGGTCGTGAGCAGCGCGAGCAGGCCGCGCACCGCCGTGTCGAACGCGGCGGGTGAGCCCGAGGAGCGGGCCAGGACGTAGCCGCCCTGCACCGTCGCGACGATCGCCGAAGCGGTCTCCCGAGGGTCGAGCGCGTTCGTGAACTCGCCCTGTGCGCACCCCTCTTGGACGATTCCGGCGAGCCGGTCGCGCAGCCAGTCGAGGGTCTCCGTGACGGGCGCGCGCAGTTCGTCGCTCGCGATGACGTCGGGGTCCATCGTGAGCCTGCCGACCGGGCAGCCCCGCAGCACGTCGCGCTCGCGCAGCAAGTACGCCGCCACGCGCTCGTACGCCGAACCGGGCCCGGCGAGCACGGCCTCCGCGGTGGCCCGCATCTCCTCGGCCGTGCGCCGGATCGCGGTGAGCGCCAGATCCGGCTTCCCCGCGAAGTGGTGGTACATGCTGCCCTGCCCCGCGCCCGCGTGCTGCTGGATGGCCTTGGGGCTCGTGCCCACGTAGCCGCGCTCCCACAGGAGCTCGCGGGTGGCTTCGATCAGTCGCTCCGGAGTGCTCATGAGGACACTGTACATACTAGTAGGTACAGAAGTCGCCCCTCGGGGGAGCAGGCGCGAGATCCCTGCGTACTCCCGGGGTGGTACGCGGGGTGCCGCTGCCCGTACGACGACGTGGGGGCACCCGCGGAGCGACCTTGGAGGCGTCGCGGAAACCGCTCTAGAGGAGATGACTTCAGATGCAGACCCTGGCGCAATGGGACGGCGGGCCTGGCCCGTGGATCCTCTTCTTCCCGCTGATCTGGGCGGCCGTCGTGGTCGGCGCCGTCACCCTGCTCCGCCGCACCGTGTGGCGCGGGCGCCGTGGCCCCTTCCGGGCCATGGGGCGTCCGACGGGCGTCGAGGAGCACTCGCCCATCGCCGTGCTCGGCCGTCGTTTCGCCTTCGGTGAGATCGACGAGGACGAGTACTGGCGCCGACTGACCGTCCTGAACGAGGAGTTCGGCCGCACCTCCAAGGGTGGCGCGGCATGAGCGCCTCGAACGGACAGGTCGCGGGTGCCGTGCGCACCGACGCCGCCCGCGTGAGCGGCGCCGTGAAGGTCTACGGCAGCGGCGACACCGCCGTACGGGCCCTGGACGGAGTGGACGTCGGCTTTCCCGCCGGACGTTTCACCGCCATCATGGGC
Source organism: Streptomyces formicae (assembly GCF_002556545.1). Lineage (NCBI taxonomy): Bacteria > Bacillati > Actinomycetota > Actinomycetes > Kitasatosporales > Streptomycetaceae > Streptomyces > Streptomyces formicae. The sequence continues at coordinate 1,066,531 of NZ_CP022685.1, read as the reverse complement.
CCGTCGGGCTCGGGCAAGTCGACCCTGATGCACTGCGCGGCCGGGCTCGACACGCTCACCTCGGGCGCCGCGTTCATCGGCGACACGGAGCTCGGAGCGCTTGACGACCGGCGCCTCACGCTTCTGCGCCGCGACCGGATCGGCTTCGTCTTCCAAGCCTTCAACCTGGTGCCGACGCTGACCGTCGCCGAGAACATCACCCTGCCCATGGACCTCGCGGGCACCCGCGGTGACCGCGAGTGGACCGAGGCCCTGATCGACGTCGTCGGCCTCCGCGACCGCCTGCACCACAGGCCCGCCGAGCTCTCCGGCGGACAGCAGCAACGCGTCGCCGTGGCGCGGGCGTTCGCCGGACAGCCCGACGTCGTCTTCGCCGACGAACCCACCGGGAACCTGGACTCGCGCGCGGGCGAGGAGGTCCTCGGACTCCTCGGCCGCGCCGTGCGCGGGATGGGCCGCACCGTCGTCATGGTCACCCACGACCCGGTGGCGGCCGCCCACGCCGACGAGGTCGTCTTCCTTGCCGACGGGCGGCTCATGGACCGGATGGAGTCCCCGACGGCGGACCGGGTCCTCGACCGGCTCAAGGCGTTCGACACGAAATCCGCCGCCAGGAGCGGCACGTCCGCCACGATGCCCGCCGCCAGGAGCACGGAAGGAACCAGGCCATGAGCTCCCTCGGCGCCTCCGCGCGCATCAGCCTGTCGTCTCTGCGCGGCCACAAGCGCCGCTTCGCCGGTACGTTCCTGGCGGTCATGCTCGGCGTCGCCTTCCTGGCGGGCACCCTCGTCATGGGCGACACCCTGCGCGCCAGCTTCGACACGATGTTCGGTAACGCGACCAGCGGCACCGACGCGGTCGTGCGCGGCGCGGACACCATCACCACCCCCGACGACAGCCAGGGCACCCGCAAGCCCGTGAGCACCTCCCTGGTCGACAAGATCGAGCGGACCGACGGCGTCGCGGCCGCGGCACCGAACATCCAGGGCGCGGGCCAGCTGCTCGGCAAGGACGGCGAGCCCATCGGCGGTCAGGGCCCGCCCACGCTGGCGGGCAACTGGATCGGCGACGCGCGGCTGAACCCGTATCAACTCGCCTCGGGCCGCGCCCCCGTCGCCCCCGGCGAGGTCGTGATCAACCGCGGTGCCGCCGAGTCCGGGGACCTGAAGATCGGCGACACGACCACCCTGCGCACGCCCGACCCCGTCCGCGTGAAGATCGTGGGACTCGCGACCTTCGGCGGCGAGGACGGCATGGCGCAGACCACCTTCACCGGCATGACACGGGCCGACGCGGAGAAGTACCTGACGCCGAAGCCCGGCGAGGCCGCGACCATCCAGGTGCGGGCGGACCCCGGCGTGAGCGAGCGGGAACTCGTGGACGCGCTGACTCCCGTACTGCCCAAGGGAGTCGAGGCCATCACGGGCGAGGAATCGGCGGCGGAGAACACGGAGAACGTCTCCGGCCAGTTCCTCTCCCTGTTCACCAGCTTCCTGCTGGTGTTCTCCGGAGTCGCCCTGCTCGTGGCGACCTTCAGCATCCACAACACCTTCGCCATCGTCGTCGCCCAGCGCACCCGAGAGAACGCGCTGCTCCGCGCGCTCGGCGCATCGCGCCGCCAGGTCACCGCGTCGACCCTCGTCGAGGCGAGCGCGGTCGCCGTGGTCGCGTCGGCCGCGGGTCTCGCGGGCGGCATCGGGATCGCGGCCGCTCTCCAGGCGCTCTTCCCCGCCATCGGATTCCCCTTTCCCGAGGGCGACTTGGTGATCAGCGCGCTCTCCATGCTGCTGCCGCTCGCCGTCGGCGTCGTGGTCTGCGTCGGCTCCGCGCTGCTGCCCGCCGTACGGGCCGGGCGCACCGCGCCCCTGGCCGCGCTGCGGGAGACCGCGGTGGACCACTCCGGGGCCTCGCGGGGGAGGGCCTTGGTGGGCGCGGTCCTCGCGCTGGTGGCCGTCGGCCTCGCCCTGACCGGTGTCCTCGTCAGCCCCTCGGTGTGGCTGGCGGGCGCGGGCGCCGTCCTCGCCCTCGTGGCGTTCGTGGTGCTCGGCCCCGTCGCGTCCTCGCGGGCGGTACGGATCATCGGCGGGCCCCTCGACCGGCTCCGCGGTGTCACGGGCGGGCTCGCCAGGCGCAACGCCCTGCGCAGCCCCAAGCGGACCGCCGCCACCGCGAGCGCCCTGATGATCGGCGTCGCCGTCGTCTCCCTGTTCACGGTCTTCGGCGCCTCGCTGAAGGCGACCATGGACCAGACCGTGAACCGCTCCTTCGCGGGCGACATCGCGATCAGCACCCCGGGATTCGGCGCGGGAGGCAGTGGTCTGAGCCCCAAGCTGGCCCCCGCGCTCGCCGAACGGCCCGAGGTGGCGACCGCCGTCGGCCTCGGCAAGGGCGCCGCGGAGGTCGAAGGACAGGGCCGCGCCCTGACCGTCACCGACCCCGTCCCCTTCGCGAAGTCCTTCGACCTCGGCAAGGTCGACGGATCTCTCGACGCGCTCGGCGATCACGGCATCGCGATCACCCGCGCCGAGGCCGACAAGCAGGACCTGAAGGTCGGCTCCCAGGCTCAACTGGCGTTCGCCGACGGCACGAAGGACACCTTCACGGTGCGCGCGGTCTTCGGGCGCTCCGAACTCGCGGGCGACTACGTCATCAGCAGGCAGGCATGGGCCCCCCACCGCGCACAGGACGCCGACAGCCTCGTCTCCGTGACGTTCAAGGACGGCGTGAGCACGGCCGAGGGGAAGGCGGCGATCGCCAAGACCGCGCAGGCGTACGGCAATCCGGACGTGCAGACCCGAAGCGAGTACGCGCGGTCCGCGGCCGGTGGCATCGACATGATGCTCACCCTCGTCTACGCGCTGCTCGCCCTCGCCGTGCTCATCGCCCTGCTCGGCATCGCCAACACGCTGACCCTCGCGGTCCACGAACGCACCCGCGAACTGGGCCTGTTGCGAGCCGTCGGCCAGACCAGGGCGCAGCTGCGGGCCATGGTCCGCTGGGAGTCGGTGCTGGTCGCCGCGTTCGGCACGGCGGGCGGTATCGCGCTCGGCGGCTTCCTCGGCTGGGTGCTCGTCAAGGCGTCCGACGGCGCGACCGAGAGCGCCTTCGCGTTCGCGCTCCCGCCGACGCGGCTCGCGGTGGTCGCCCTGGTGGGCCTGGCCGCGGGAGCCTTGGCGGGCCTGCGTCCCGCTCGGCGGGCCGCGCGCCTCGACGTGCTGCGGGCCATCGCCACCGAGTGACGCCCGCGCCTCCAGCGGCGTACGGAGAGCGGCGTACGCACGAGGAGGGATCCGTGTGGTGGACGGTCACCGCCCGGTCAGCCGGCAACGGCCGACCGGGCGGGAGCATGTTCCACCGCCGGCCGGGCGGGAGCACGTTCCACCGCGCCGTAGCCGGGATAGGCGGGCAGCGCCACCGCGGGGGAGGGGGCGGGCAGGGTGAACCAGACGATCTTTCCCGCCTCGCCCTGCGGACGCACGCCCCAGCTCTCGCTCACCGCCGCGACCATCGCGAGCCCGCGGCCACAGGTGGCGAAGGGCTCCGCGTCGCGCAGCTGGGGCAGCCGGGGATCGTGGTCGTGCACGGACACCGTGAGGCGGTCGAGCAGCAGCTCGATCTCCACCGTGCACACCTTGTCCGGCTCGGCGTGCCGGTGGACGTTGGTGAGCAGCTCGGTCACGCCGAGGGCTGCCTGGTCTATCAAGGGATCGAGATGCCAGTAGCGCAACTGCGCAGAGACGATTCTGCGGACCTGGCCGATCCGCGACGGCAGGGCTTGCAGCTCTACCGTGCAATGCCTGCTTGGCTGGCTGATCACGGCTGCGACTCCCCGAATTGAGGTCCGGAAGAAGACGACGTTCGGATCCAGCAGGGGGCCGCGTGGTCTGCCGCCTGCTGTACGGCCGGCGGGCTGGTTCGCAGCGTCATCGCCGGTAAACCCAGAGTGATGTTGTGAGACCAGAGTGACCCAGGGGGTGCGGGCGTGCAACTCGCGCGAGGGTGCCGCGGGCCCGCTCAGCCTCGCGGCCGGTGACCGGCGGCCTTGCGTACGGCGTCGAGGAAACCGCGGACCGTAGGCGGTCCGCCCTCGCCCGGGGCCGGTTCGTGCTCGCCGAGGGTGAGGAGATAACGCCTGCCGTTCACATCGGCGAGGGCCCTGTCGTCCGCGGCGAACCACGGCTTGCCCGTGCGCACCGCCTGCACCGGCGCGCTGTCGATCTCCGTGCCGTAGCTGGTGAGCAACTCCAGCCTGCCGTCCGTGATCCGGACCTGTCCCGCCCGGGTGAGGGAGCGCAAGCGCCGCCCGATCCGCACGCCCGTGGCCGTGAACTCCGGCTCCGCCATGACGCTCCGCCCCCTTGTGCGCTTCGGTGAATCGCGTCGATCGCTTCGATCGGGACGGGCGTCCCGCTGCGTCGCAGTCTGCACGCACCCGGCGTCGAGCACCAGTACGCATGACGACGTCACGCCAGGTCGAAGAGACCTTTGCCGAGGCTACTCCTGACCTTTGCCCCGTCACTGCGCCAGCAGTGCCTTTGAGGTGCTCAAAGGTGTGTTTATGCAGGTGAGGAGCGTGCGGAGGGTGTTTAAGATCGAGGTGTACGGCCGCGTCGAATCGCGTCCGGCACGACGCGAAGGAGTCCCGCGGTGAGCACCCCAAGCACCCCACAACCCGTCCGAGCCGACGAACCGATGCCCACGCTCGACGTGGACCACTCCGACGCCGAGTACCGTGCCTGGCTGAAAGAAGCCGTCCGCAAGGTCCAGGCCGACGCCAACCGCTCGGCCGACACCCACCTGCTGCGCTTCCCGCTGCCCGAACAGTGGGGCATCGACCTGTACCTCAAGGACGAGTCCACCCACCCCACCGGCAGCCTCAAGCACCGCCTCGCCCGTTCGCTCTTCCTCTACGGCCTGTGCAACGGCTGGATCCGGCCCGGGCGCCCCGTCATCGAGGCGTCCAGCGGCTCGACGGCCGTCTCCGAGGCCTACTTCGCCAAGCTGATCGGCGTGCCCTTCATCGCGGTGATGCCGCGCACGACCAGCGCCGAGAAGTGCCGACTGATCGAATTCCACGGCGGCCGGTGCCACTTCGTGGACGACTCGCGCATGATGTACGCCGAGTCGGCCGCCCTCGCCGTCGAGACCGGCGGCCACTACATGGACCAGTTCACGTACGCGGAACGGGCCACCGACTGGCGCGGCAACAACAACATCGCCGAATCGATGTTCCAGCAGCTGACGTTGGAGCGCTATCCCGATCCCGCCTGGATCGTCGCCACGGCGGGCACCGGCGGCACCTCGGCGACCATCGCGCGCTACGTGCACTACAACCAGCACGACACCCGCATCTGCGTCGCCGACCCGGAGAACTCCTGCTTCTTCGACGGCTGGACCAAGAACGACCCGGACGCGACGAGCGACTGCGGATCGCGCATCGAGGGCATCGGGCGGCCCCGCATGGAGCCGAGCTTCGTGCCCGGCGCGATCGACCGCATGATGAAGGTGCCGGACGCGGCGTCCGTCGCCGCCGTGCGCGCCCTGGAGCAGGCCATCGGCCGCAAGGCGGGCGGCTCCACCGGCACGGGCCTGTGGAGCGCCCTGAAGATCGTCGCCGAGATGGTGGCGGCGGGCCGCACCGGCAGCGTCGTCACCCTGATCTGCGACGGCGGGGACCGCTATCTGGACAAGTACTACTCGGACGCGTGGCTGGCCGAACAGGGCCTGGACATCGCACCGTACGGGCAAGCGATCGAGACACTGCTCGCGACCGGGGCGTGGCCCGGGCCCGAGCCCGCATAGGGAGGTGCCCCCGGCGGGTCCCTACGCCCCGGCCGCCGCGAGCCGCCGGTCGAGCGCCGTGACCGCGTCGCGGAACGCCCGGCCGAGACCCGCGCGGCCGAGCTTGAGCGTGCCCCGGAACACGGCCGTCCCGTCCGCGGCGAACGTCCACTGCACGCGGGTGCCGGGTCCTGCCGGGGTGAGCCGCCACTCCTCGACGAGGGCGCGCAGCCCCGGCGCGTTCGACTCGTCGATGCGGTAGGCGTACCGCTCGGGGCCCTCGGCCACGAGGATCGACTCCTGGAAGCGGGTGCCGCCCTTGAGGTGCACCTCCCGGCCCTTGCCGCCGTCGGTGGGCCTGCACAGGGTGACCGCGGTGAACCACCGCGGCCAGTCGGTCACCTCGTCGGCGAGCGCGCGGTAGACGACCTCGGGGGACGCCCGTACCTCGCGTGCGAAGACCAGACGCAGCGGAGCGGACTCTATGAACTCCAGCCCCACAGGGCTCAGTTGGCGTGCCATCGAACGCTGACCCCCAGCGGAATAGGGCGGTGACCCGGCATCGTCACCATAGCTGGCGGCCCATCAGATGTCTGCGGGGGCCCGGCCCTTACCGGACGGGGGCCCGGCCCTTACAGGTCCGCCGTGGGTTCGGCCGGTTCGGTCGCTCCGGCCGGGCTCGCCCCGCCCGTCGCGTCCTCGGCGTCATAGGCGCCGACCGTGCCCTCCGGCTCGCCCGCGACCACGAGGCGGTGCAGGTGCTCGGAGATCTCCGTCCGCGCGTCCGCGGGCAGCCCCGCGTCCGTCACCAGCGTGTCGACCTGGGTGAGCGTGGCGAACGAACTCAGGCCCACCGTGCCCCACTTGGTGTGGTCGGCGACCACGATGACGCGCCGCGCCGACTGCACGAGGCGCCGGTTGGTCTCCGCCTCCGCGAGGTTCGGCGTCGAGAGACCGGCCTCCGGCGATATGCCGTGCACACCGAGGAACAGGACGTCGAAGTGGAGCGCGCCGATGGCCTGGTCGGCCACCGGGCCCACCAGCGAGTCCGAAGGGGTGCGCACGCCACCGGTGAGGACGACCGTCGCCGCGCCCTGGCGCTGGCCGGAGCTGCGCTGCGCGGAGTGGAACACGTCCGCGACCCGCACCGAGTTGGTGACCACCGTCAGATCCGGCACGTCGAGGAGGTGGTGGGCGAGTGCGTACGTCGTCGTGCCGCCGGAGAGCGCGATCGCCGTGCCCGGCGACACCAGGGACGCCGCGGTTCGCGCGATGTCCTCCTTGGCGGTGAGTTCGAGGCCCGACTTGGCCTCGAAGCCCGGCTCGTGCGTGCTCGCCTCGACCACGGGCACCGCGCCGCCGTGCACCTTCTCCAGGACCCCCTGGCGGGCGAGCGCGTCGAGGTCACGGCGGACCGTCATGTCCGAGACGCCGAGCTTCCGGGTGAGTTCGTTGACACGGACACCGCCGCGACGGCGCACCTCGTCGAGGATGAGGGCACGGCGCTGCTCGGCGAGGAGGTTCTGATTCTCGCTCAATCCCGGTCCGGCCCTTCCGCCTCGTCACGCCCCTCGCGCCCGTCCGGCGCGCTGCCTCATCCTCGCACGCGGCACCGACACCCGTGCCACCGCCCGGAGGGCGCGCACGGCCGGAACGGGGAGATTCCGTGACGGCCGATGCGCCGGGGCCCGCGAGCCGGGATCCTGGTCCCCTGACACCACGCATCTCGGGGGAAGCCGAACAGTGGAGCGTGCGACGCAGGACGAGACCGCCCTGGAACTCCTGGTCCATGGAGTCGGGGGAACGACACCGGAAGAGATGCTCGGCGACCCGCGGACCGTGCGGGTCTCCGGCGACGAGACGGCGGCCGTCTTCCGCCGCACGGAGGACGCCGACGCCGAGCGGCGCCCCGACGACTACCGGGGCAAACCCGTGCCCGAGGCGTACGTCTGGTGCAACCTCACCTCGGGCAACGGCTCGCGCGCCCTGTGGCTCCTGCTGCTGCCCTTCATGGTGGTCAACCTCGCGCACTGGATGCGCCCCACATCCCGCCACCGCAAGCGCCTCGTGCGCACCTACGGCCTCCTGGTCCGCCTCACGGGCCTCACCCTCACCGTGCTGCTCGTCGCCGCGGCCTGCGAGGTCGCGCTCGATCTGACGGCCTGGCAGTGCGCGGGCACGCCGCGGTGCACCGAAGGCCGCTCCTGGCTCGGCTTCCTGTCGGCCGACGCCTCCGGGCACGGCGGCTGGTGGTCCCAGCCAGGGCGCCGCCTCGCCCTCGCCGCGCTCGTGCCCGCCGCGCTCACCGGCCTGCTCTGGTACCTCTCGCACCGCACCTGGAGCGCGTACGAGTCCCAGCAGCCGCTGCCCCACCAGGCCGACCCGGAGGAGGAGACCAGCCGCACCGCGCTCGGCAGGCCCGGCTTCTGGTACGGCCGCAGGCTGGTGGCCCGGCTGCGCGCGGCCCACACGGCCGCCGGGTTCCTCACCGTCGCCGCGGCGGTCGGCGCCCCGGCCGCCCGCCACGACCGGCGCCCCGGCGGCCCCGGCCTGCTCGACTCCCTCGGCTGGCTCCTGAACTTCACCATGATGCTCGGCGGCGTCGTTGTGGTGTGGGTGGTGTGCCGCAGGGGGCGCAGCGAGAACAAGCTCGACCGCCGTCTCGACACGTCGCTCGTGCGCTGGCTCCCGGTGAGCGCGCTCACACAGCTCGTACTCGTCCTGCTCTACGCCGGGTGGTCGCGCCCCGGCTGGCGCTCCGTGGGAAGGCTGCCGGGCGACGCGACGTTCGGTGGCATCGCGCTCGTGCAGGGCATCCTGGTCCTCGCCCTCGCGGGGGCGGCGTACTTCCTGTTCCGCACGTCGCCCGACTCCCGCACCGCCATCCGCGGCTTCGGCGGCCCCGCCGTCGCCATGCTGGCCTGCGCGCTCGGCGGCGTGATGTCCGGCGGCGGCGCCCAGCGCGTCGCCGACTGGCTGGACGGCGGGGGCTCGCCGGGCGCGGGCGGCACCATCGACGGACCGCCGGTCCTGCTCACTTGGCAGGCTTCCGTGATCCCGCCGCTCCTGATCGTCGTCGCGCTGCTCTGCGCCTGGTTCGGCATCCGTACGCTGCGGCTCAAGCGCCGCGAGATGGAGAGGGTGGGCCTCGACTACCCGGACGAGGCGGAGCGCGAGGACTCCGAGCGCACCCGCCGCATCGCGAGCAAACGCGCGCGTGCCACCCTCACCGACCGCGCCCCCGTGCTCGTCGGCATCATCTCCGCGGTGACGCTGCTGCTCGGCGCGGGCGCCCTCACCGGCGCGTTGCTGACGGAGAAGGTGCCGGGCAAGGCCGCGCAGGGCCAGCCCGACGTGGTGGCGGCGGCCGCGCAGACCGCGCAGGCACTCGGCTCCTGGCTGATCGGTCTCGGCTTCATACTCTTCGTCACCTGGGGACGCCGCGCCTACCGCGACCCGTCGGCCCGCCGCACCATCGGCATCCTCTGGGACGTCGGCACCTTCTGGCCGCGCGCGGCCCACCCCTTCGCCCCGCCCTGCTACGCCGAGCGCGCGGTGCCCGACCTGACCTGGCGCATGGCCGCCTGGACACGCTCCACGGGCGGCAGGCTCGTCCTCTCCGGGCACTCCCAGGGCAGCGTCCTGGCCGCGGCCGCCGCCTGGCAGCTGCGCCCCTCGGTCCGCAGACGCGTCGCCCTGCTCACCTACGGCTCGCCCCTGGAGCGGCTCTACGGCCGCTGGTTCCCCGCCCACTTCGGTCCCGCGGCCCTCACCTCACTGCACCGCGAGGTCGACTGCTGGCGCAATCTGTACCGCGCCACGGACCCGATCGGCGGCCCCGTACGCCTGCCCGGCGAATGCGGCCCGCAGGTCGACCGCGACGCCCTCAAGGACCCGCTCGCCTACGGCCGTACGGAGGCGCACCCGCTGCCCGCGCCGATCCTCGGCCACGGCGAGTACCAGGCCGACCCGGCCTTCGCGGAGGAACGCGCCAAGCTGCTCGCCCGCCTGAAGCACAGCGTTCCGCCGCCCCGGCCGCCGGGCGCGGGCGCCCCGCGGGCTCAGGAAACCGTCACACCAGCTCCGGCAGATCCTCCGGATACAGCAGGGTGAGATCGTCCGTGCTCGGCTCGCCCACCTGGGCGACCCGTCCCGCGTGCCGCTCCACCATCGCCTCGAAGGTCTGCCGCGCGGTGCGGCCGTTGCCGAAAGCGGGCCCCTTCGGGAGCGCGGTGAAGTACTTCAGGAGCGCCTCGGACGTACCCGTGCCCAGGCGGTACTCGTGCTCGTCGGCCTGCTGCTCCACGATCCGGAGGAGTTCCTCGGGCAGGTAGTCGCTGAAGGTGATGGTCCGCGAGAAACGGGACGCCACACCGGGGTTGACCGAGAGGAAGCGCCGCATCTCCTCGGTGTACCCCGCGACGATCACCACCACGGCCTCGCGGTGGTCCTCCATCAGCTTCACCAGCGTGTCGATGGCCTCGCGGCCGAAGTCGCGCCCGGAGTCCTCGGGCGAGAGCGCGTACGCCTCGTCGATGAACAGGACACCGCCGCGCGCCCGGTCGAAGGCCTCCTGCGTACGGATCGCCGTCGAGCCGATGTGCTCGCCGACCAGGTCGACACGGGACACCTCGACCAGGTGGCCGCTCTCCAGGACGCCGAGCGAGGCCAGGATCTCGCCGTAGAGCCGCGCGACGGTGGTCTTGCCCGTGCCGGGGGAGCCGGTGAAGACCAGATGGCGCCGGACCGACGCGGCCTTGAGCCCGGCCTGCTGCCTGCGCCTGCCCACCTCGATCATGTCGGTGAGGGCGCGCACCTCGCGCTTGACGCTGTCCAGACCGACCAGGGCGTCGAGTTCGCCGAGCACCTCCTTGGAAGCACGGGCGGCAGGCTCGGGCGCCGGTGGCTGCGGGGCCTGCTGGGCGGGCACGGAGCCGAGCAGCCCGACGGTCTGCGTGGCCGTCTGCACGGCGGGCGTCTCCTGCGCGGCGGTCGTCGGCGTCCGCAGGCCACCGCTCTCGTCGCTCGTGCAGTCCTCGACCAGCGGCCCCTCCTCCGAGAACTCGAAGCCGCCGCGCGCGCACCGTTCCGTACGGCACTTGCGCAGCGTCGTACGGCATCCGTCGATGACGTGGAAGCCGTACCCGCCGCTGCCGGAGACCCGGCAGCCGTGGAAGGTGCCCCGGCCGCCCGCGGAGACGTAGAAGCCCGCCTCGGCGGGCGAGTCGACGGTGCAGCGCTCCAGGGTGGGGTCCGCGCCCTTGGTGACGATCACGCCGGTCTGCACGCTGTCGACCGTGCAGTTCGCCAGCGTGCCGCCGCTGCCGTGGTCGCGGAACCACGCGCCCGTGGCGGCCTCGCGGATGCGGCAGTCGTCGAGCTGCGCCGTCGCGCCGTCGCTCACCGACACCGCCGTGTTGCGCACCTGGGACAGGTCGCTGTCGACGACGTCGGCGCGCGAGCCCCGGTCGAGGACGAACAGGGCGTCGGGCACGTCGTGCACCCGGCAGGACTCCAGGACGGCGGTCGCGCCGTCGCTGACCCACACCGCCGGATAGTCGCCCGTACTGTCGTGGATCTCGCACTGGTTGGCGTCCACGCGCGTGCCGGGGTCCCACACGGAGAGGCCGTTGCGCCCGAACTGCCGGACCGTGGACCGGGTCAGCGTGAGCACCGAGCGCGAGCGCAGGTCGATCGCGTTCTCCGGGATGTCGTGGATGCGGCAGTCGGCGAGGGTCAGCACGGCGTCCGTGTCGAGCGTGACGCCGTCGGACGTGGTGCGGTGCACGTCGCAGTCGGTCAGGTGCGCCGTCGCGCGCCCGGTGATCTGCACCCCGGTGCCCTTGACCTCGTACACCTCGCAGCCGATGGCCTCCAGGCCGGTGTGCTCACCGGTCGCCGAGAGCCCCGCGCCCGACGCGTGGTGCACGCGGCAGCGCTCCAGACGGGGGTGCGCGCCGCCGCGCACCGCGACACCGGACTGGCCCGCCGCGACGATCTCGCACTCCTCGTAGACGCCGCCGCCCCCGTCGAGCACGGCGATGCCGATGCCGCCGGGGTTGTCGACGGTGCAGCGGCGCACGGTCGGGCGCGCGCCGCCGCGGACCTCGATCCCGGCCGCGGAGCGCGTCACGACACGGATGTCGGTGAGCTCGGGGGCGCCGTCCTCGACGAGCAGCGCGGGCGCGGAGGAGTCCTGGCCCTCGATGTGCAGGTCCTGGACGAGCGCGGAGGCACGGACGGTGAGCGGTACTCCCTCGGAGGGCGCGATGCGCACGGAGCCGGGGGAGCCCTCCGGGCCGCGCAGGGTCACCGCACGCTGGATGACGAGGTTCTCGCGGTAGGTGCCCGCGTTGACGGTCAGTACGTCTCCGTCGCTCGCGGCCTCCAAGGCAGCGGCGAGCGATGCGTATTCGCCGGTGCGGCGCCGCCACCGCGACGTGCCGGTGTGCGTCACCTGGACCGTGCCCTGTGCCATGGAGTTGCTCTGCCCCCACCTCGTCGTACGCGGGATCTCGCGTCGATGGCCGCGTCGTGCGGTGTCGATGCGCGAGGAGCCGAAGACTTCGGCCGGTCCACCGTAGCGCGCGCGGGCAGGGCGAGTTGACCCGATGCCCAGGCTCTCACCTGCGTGACCGCGACGGCGGGTCGCTCAGGAGCCGGTGCCGGTCCTGCCCCAGTCGGGGCCCGCCTTGTCCCATGCCTGGTCCCAACGGGCATAACGCCCGCGTGCGATGCGCCACAGGATCAGCTTCCTCGTCCCCTCGACAAGGCCCGCCGCCGCCGTGGCCGCGCCGAATCCGGCGAGGACGGCGTGGGTCGTCGCCGTCGCGCCGTCCAGCGGCCTGCCGACCACGCGGCCGCTCGCGTCGGTCCAGATCGTGAAACGGTCGCCCGGGTCAGGGGTCTTGAGGTCGGACATGACCACTCCCGCGCGCTCGATGCCGTCCGGCGCGATCCAGTGGGCGAGCACGCGGCTGTGCGAGTCCCGCGCCGACGAGGTCTCGGGGTCCGGGTCGATCGGGGGAGACGCGACCCTCCTGGTGACCGTGGCGACGGTCTCGTGGCGGCTCTCGCGCTGGTGTCGGATGGAGGTCAGCAGGGCATCGCGCGTCAGGTCCGTGGTGACGACGGCGGCCACCGGGACGGCCACCACGATCAGTACCAGGGCGGCGAAAGCCACCCATGCCTCGACCAGATCGGTCCTGCGGCGCAGCGGATTGTGCCGCCAGCGCCAGAGTCCGGCGATCGCTCGCACAGTCCTGCACCCCCTTCCGCGTCCGTCTCGACCGGTAACGGCACGGCCCACGCTCAGGTGGGGGAAGAGAGCGGCATCACCTTCGACGTCGCTCCTGGTCGCCCTTCTCTATGATTCCACGATTCCCTGTCGCTCAACGTCCGTGCTCCGCCTTCGAGTTCCCCACCCGGGCGGCGATCATTCAAGGATGGTGACCGGATCGCCGACGTGAAGGACACCGGTCGATTCGGGTACGAGGTTCTGCCCGAAGACGAGCTGGTCGCCGAAGCGGCGGTGGCGCGCGAGCGTGCGCAGGGGCTCCTTGCCGCGCTCCGCGGTGTCCTGGTCGGTGGTGGTCACCACACAGCGCCCGCACATCTTGGCGACGCGGAAGGTGACGTCCCCGATGGCGACGCGCGACCAGTCGTCCTCGGCCCACGGCGGGGTGCCGTCCACCACCACGTTCGGCCGGAAGCGGTTCATCGGCAGCGGGCCCTCGTCGGCGTGATCACCCTGGGCGATCAGTGAGTTCAGGGCGTCGAGCGAGGAGAGCGTGGTGAGCAGCAGCGGATACCCGTCGGCGAAGCTGACCGTCTCGCCGTCCTTGGCGTACGCGGGATCGATGGGGCGGCGCTCGGCGGGGTCGTCGAGGTGGACGAGGCGCACCTCCGCGCCGAGGTGAGCGCTGAACCAGGCGTCCGCCGCCGCGTCGGCGGGCACAGCCTCGACCTTGTCCCGCCAGATCTCCACCGTGACGGTCTCGACCGGCTCGGGCACCGCGATCGTCAGCGGTTCCAGGCCGGGCGCGGACACGCGAACGCCGCCGTCGGGCAGTTGCTCGACGGCGGTCAGCGCCATCCGCGGATGCGGTCGCTGCGAGACGAACCGCCCTTCGCCGTCGACCAGCAGCCATCGACGGTCCCCCGCGAGCCCCCAGGGCTCCACGACGGCCTCACGCGGTGCGTGCCCCCGGGCCGCCTTGAGCGGGTGGACGTGGATCGAGCGAAGTGCTGGGTTCGACATGCGGCCATCCTGCCAGCAGCCACTGACAGGAAGGGCCGCGGGCGATCAGTAGCCGCGGTAGGGGCGGTTGTACGGATCCTCGTACGGCGCGGGCGCGGGACGAGGCGCCGCTGGGCGCATCGCCTCGTAGCCCGTGCCGGTGGCGGGACGTTGCTGCTGGGCGCCCGGGTAGCCGCGGGGCGCGGCGGCCTGCTGCGGGATGTACGGCGCGGGGGCCTGTTGCAGCGGTGCGGGCTGCGGGGCCGACGGGTAGCCGTACGCCGGGTTGTGGTGGGAAGGCGCGGCCGGGAGCGCGGGCAACGCGGCCGGGAGGGCGGGCAGGTGACTGCCGGTGTCGTACGCGGACGGAACCCGAATCGGGGCGATCTGAGGAGTGCCCCGCTCTGCGACGAGAGAGTCGTAGATCGGAGTGTCCGGGAAGGACGGCGCGGAGTAGTAACCGCCGCCATAGGTGGAGCGGGGGGAGGTCATGCTCCATAAGTTAAGCCCTTGATGTGCTGGTTGGGGAGACCGATAAGAGGGTTGTTTTACGTGTCGGCAGTGACTGCGGATCCCCAATGCGAGCGAACTTGGGAAAAATCGGTCGCCGAACCGCGTAGGGATCGTGTAAAGGCCGAGTTCCGGGCGGGTTACCCGCGGTCGGCGGCGGGGTGGCGAGCGGGCTGTCGAACGCCGTATCGAAAAGCCGCGGATGGCGGCCGTGGGGATCTTCGGGGTCCGGGTAATAGGTTGGTCATGAACGAATCGGCGGCCCCGCCGGACGCGGCTACTTGTGATGGGGGCGGACATGACAATGCCTAAAGGATCGAATGTTCCGGTACCCGCGCCTGCGGTGCGGGTCGAATTGGGGTGGGGCACCGGTCCCGGCGCGCCCGACGCCGATGCGTCCGCACTCTTGTTGGGCCCTTCCGGAAAGGTCCGCTCGGACGCGGACTTCGTCTTCTACAACCAGCCCGCGCACGCCTCGGGCGCGGTGCGGCACGAGGGCAAACAGCGCACCGCGACCGGCGTGACCGACGTGCTCGCCGTCGACCTCGCGCGCGTGGAGCCGGAGATCGAGACCGTGGTGCTCGCCGCGTCGGCCGACGGGGGCACTTTCGGACAGGTCCCCGGGCTGTACGTCCGGGTGCTCGACGCGGCGAGCGGCGCCGAACTCGCGCGCTACGACAGCGCGGACGCGACCGTGGAGACGGCCTTCGTCCTCGGCGAGCTCTACCGGCGCCAGGGCGCCTGGAAGTTCCGCGCCGTGGGCCAGGGGTACGGCAGCGGCCTCGAAGGGCTCGCGACGGACTACGGCATCGCGGTGGACGAACCGCAGCAGGCCGCGCCCGCCGCGCCGCCCGTACCCGCCAGCGTGCCCGCGGCTCCCGCAGCCCCTGCGGCCCCTCCCGCCCCGCCCGTCACGGCAGCGGCTCCCGCCGCCCCGCGGCCCCCAGCGGCCCCCGCGCCCGAGCCCGTGCGCCTCACCAAGGTCACCTTGACGAAGGACGCCCCGTCCGTCTCGCTCAAGAAGCAGGGCGGCACGTCGGGCGGCATGCGCGTGAACCTCAACTGGCAGGTGCGCAAGCAGTTCAAGGGCTGGGGCGCGAAGCTCGGCAGGGCCGTCGCCATGCACGCCGACCTCGATCTCGACCTCTGCGCGCTCTACGAACTGGCCGACGGCCGCAAGGGAGTCGTCCAGGCGCTCGGCAACGCCTTCGGAGCGCTGCACCAGCCGCCGTACATGCTGCTCGACGGCGACGACCGCACCGGTGCGGTCAGCAGTGGCGAGAACCTCACCATCAACCTCGACCACATCAAGGACTTCCGCCGCATCGTCATCTTCGTGACCATCTACGAAGGCGCGCGCAGCTTCGCCGACCTCAACGCCACGGTCACCCTCCAGCCGCAGCACGGCGCACCGGTCGAGTTCTCCCTGGACGAGTGCACGGTCCCCTCGACCGTGTGCGCGCTCGCCCTGCTCACGAACGACGGCGGCGACCTCGTCGTCCAGCGCGAGGCCCGCTACCTGGTGCCCGACCGCGGCGTCAGCCCGCAGCGCACTATCGACCACGCCTACGGGTGGGGCATGAACTGGACGCCCGGCAGGAAGTGACCCCGGTCAGTTCTGCTCGGGGGAGGGCGCGGGAGCGGTGGTGTCCGGGCGTGCGTACGTACGCCCCTTCCACTGCGCCCCGCGCCCCCTGTAGTGCTGCACCGCCGAGTCCACCGTCATCAGGAGGTACAGGAACGCGGTGCCGGGCAGCAGCGGGGCGAGCAGGAGCGGCAGGCGGTAGTAGCGCAGCATCGGCAGGTACGTCCCGGTCATCACCAGCCAGGCGAGACCACCGGCCGTCGCCGCCACCGCGTTCCCCGTGGCGAGGCCCGCGAACAGGGCCACCGGCGGGACGAGATACACCAGGGCGAGGCCCGCGACCGTGC
Organism: Streptomyces formicae; assembly: GCF_002556545.1. Taxonomy (NCBI): domain Bacteria; kingdom Bacillati; phylum Actinomycetota; class Actinomycetes; order Kitasatosporales; family Streptomycetaceae; genus Streptomyces; species Streptomyces formicae. Next base: position 1,050,069 of record NZ_CP022685.1, on the reverse strand, counting down.
CGATGAGCAGCAGCGGGTTGTGCCGCAGCTGCGCGTACGCGCTGCGCGACACCATCCGCCACAGGTCGCCGAGGCGCGGATAGGGGCGCACGCTGTCGACGCCCTCGGCCAGACCGAGCCAGACGCGGCCGCCGGAGCGTTGCACCGCCCGCGCGAGCGCCACGTCGTCGATCACCGCGTGCCGGATGGCGTCCGGGATCCGGGCCCGCTCGGCGGCCTCCGCGCGCAGCAGCACGCAGCCGCCCGCGGCCGCCGCCGTCCGCGACCCCTGCCGCGCGATCCACCGGAAGGGATAGAGCTGCGCGAAGAAGTAGACGAACGCCGGGACCACCAGGCGCTCCCAGACGCTGGCCACCCGCAGCCGGGCCATCTGCGAGACGAGGTCGAAGCCGCCCGTGCCCGCCGCGGCCACCAACTCCCGCAGGCTGTCCGGCGCGTGGGCGATGTCCGCGTCCGTCAGGAGCAGGTAGTCGGGCTCACGCGCGCGTGCCAGGCCGATGCCGTGACGTACCGCCCAGAGCTTGCCCGTCCAGCCGGGCGGCGGCTCACCGGGCGAGGAGACGGTCAGCGGCAGACCGCCGTGCCGCTCGGCCAGGGCGCGGGCCAGGTCGCCCGTGCCGTCCGAACTGCCGTCGTCGACAAGGAAGATCTCGGCCCGCCCCGGATAGTCCTGCGCGAGGAGCGAGGGCAGGCTCTCGGGGAGGACGGCCGCCTCGTCGCGCGCGGGCACGACGACACCGACCGACGGCCAGCGGGAGGGTTCCCCGCGCGGCGGCAGACGCACGTCCGTACGCCAGAAGAAGCCCTGCCCCAACAGCAGCCACAGCCACACGGCAAGCGATCCGGCGGCGATCCACGCAACGGCGCTCATCCGCCGAAGTCTGCCCCACACCACGGGGCTCGTGGGGCCCATCGACTATGGTGACCGGGTGAAGATCGCGCTCATGGACTCCGGTATCGGACTGCTCGCCGCGGCCGCGGAGGTGCGCCGCCTGCGGCCCGACGCCGAGCTCGTTCTCTCCTCCGACCCGGACGGACTGCCCTGGGGGCCACGCACCCCGGAGGACATCACCAGGCGTTCCCTGACCGTCGCCGAGGCCGCCGCCGCGCACCGGCCCGACGCGCTGATCGTCGCCTGCAACACCGCCTCCGTTCACGCGCTGCCCGCGCTGCGGGCCCGCCTGGAGCCCGGCCTCCCGGTCATCGGGACCGTTCCCGCGATCAAGCCCGCGGTCGCGGACGGCGGCCCCGTGGCCATCTGGGCCACCCCCGGCACCACGGGGAGCCCCTACCAGCGCGGCCTGATCGAGCAGTTCGCGGGCGGCGTCGCCGTCACCGAGGTGCCCTGCCCCGGCCTCGCCGACGCCGTGCAGTACGCCGACGAGCGGGCGATCGACGAGACGATCGCCGCCGCGGCCGCCCTCACCCCGTCCGATGTCAGGGCCGTCGTCCTTGGCTGCACCCATTACGAGCTGGTCGCGGAGCGTATTCGCGCCGCCGTCCAGCAGCCGGGCCTGCCGCCGCTGGCCCTGTACGGCTCCGCTGGCGCGGTCGCCGCCCAGGCGCTGCGCAGGGCGGGCGAGCGCGCCGGAGCGGCGCCGGGCGCCCTGTCCCCGGGCCTCACGGTCCTGCTCAGCGGGCGCGAGGAGCAGCTGCCGCAGGCGGCGCTCACGTACGCGGAGGGGCGCATGCTCGCGGCGGTCAGCCCGGCGCTCTGACTCCACGCTGCTACCGACGCCCCGTGGCCGTGGTCCGGACGAGGTAACCCTCCGCGACGCGGTGCCTTCACAGCGGAACGTGAGTAGTCTCGAAGGCATGAGGGACCACGCCCCCGAGGAGCGGGCCACCACCGACAGCCCGCCCGACGTCTGGACCGGCCGCGCGACCAACCGCGTGCAGTGGCTACTGGCCTGCGCGGGCGCCGCCTGCCTCGCGCTCGGCATCGAGCTCGCGGTCGACTCCATGTGGACATCGGGCGTGGCGCCGCTGGCCATGTCCGTCGTCGGGTGCATCGCCGTCGGCCTCCTGATGCTCTTCGGGACGCTCGCCTTCGTCCATGTGGCCGTCAAGGTCGACAAGGACTCGCTCGAAGTGCGCTGCGGCCATCTGGGCCTGCCGCGCCGCAGCATCCCGCTCTCGCACGTCGTCGGCGCCGAGTTCGCGCCCGCGGTCACGCCCCGCCAGTGGGGCGGCTGGGGATATCGCTGGCGTCCAGAGAAGGGCACCGCCGTCGTGGTCCGTCGCGGCGAGGGCCTGGTGCTCAGCCTCGGCGACGGCCACAAGTTCACGGTCACCGTCGACAACGCGGAATCGGCCGTGCGCGCCATCAGGCACCGCCTGGGCCTCGCGGGCAACGCGGCGTAAGGGTCTACACAGCGTCTCAGACCCGTTCGTCCGTGAGCGGGCGTGCCGTGGCGATCCCCGCGAGCAGGCCCGCGCCCGTCGTCACCGCCGTCACGCTGAGCGCGTTGCCCACCGCGGCCACGGCCGTCAGTGCGGTCAGGGCCGCGCCCGCCGACAGGACGACCTGGGTGGAGCGCGGCGAGCGCCACAGGGCGTAGAGCAGCCAGCAGAACACCGCGGCCAGTAGCGCCGCCCCCACCATCCCCTGTTCCGAGGCCAGCTGCAGCGGTGCCGAGTGGGGCTTGCCGTCGGTCAGGACGTCGTCGGCGAGCGCCGGGCTCACCTCGCCGAACCGGCCGGGGCCCACCCCCATGGCGGGCTCGCGCGTCGCGAGGCCGAGCGCGTCCCGCCACAGCAGCACGCGGTGGTGGCCCAGCTGCCCCTCCAGGGGAGCCGTGAGCCCGTCCGGCAGCGTCTCGTCGGCCACCGCCAGGGACACCCCGGTCACCAGGAGCGTGCTCACCGCGAGGACCACGAGGGCGGGCGCCCTGCGCCGGGTCAGAGCCGTGGCGAGCGAGCAGAGCAGGACGGCGGCGCAGCCCGCGAAGCCGAAGAGCGAGCCGAGCGCGGCCGCCGCGCAGGTGATGCCCAGGGCGAGCAGCCGCAGTGCCAGGCGCGCCGGGGGAGTCCGGGCCGCCCACGCCGCACAGCAGGCCGCGCCCACGGCCAGGATGAGGAGCGCGGCGACGGCGCCGGCCCGGCCGAGCGGGGACGTGAGCCCGAGCGGGAGGTGCGGAGCGGCCGCGGCGAGGCCGAGCCCCACCAGGGCGCCCGCGCACGGGGCGGCGACCGGGAGCAGCGCCCCGCAGATCCGGCCGCCCGCGTACCCCGCGGCCACCGCGAGCACCGCGAGGAGAACGCCCTCGGGACTTCCGCCGCGCACCCCCGCAGTGATCAGCGCCCAGGCGGCGCACGCCCCCAACAGCGCCACGCCCGTCGCGTCGGACGCGCTCCGCCGCTCGTACGCCTCTGCCGGACCGGCCGCAGCGGCCGTCCCCATTGACCCCACCCGTCGCCCCCCGGTGTCTGACGGGCCCAGGACGGCGCGGTCGGCGCGGACGGGTCCGCCGCGGCGGACCTGCCGTTCGTCCGGGACTCGGCCACACGCTAACGGCTGATGCCGCGGTGCGGGAGTCACTTGCGCAGGAACGATACGGCGGACGGCTCGTCCGGGCCCCGCCGACCACGCTGTCGGCGCCCAGGTGAGGCGCCGTACACTCCCCGAGTGACCGCCACCACCACTCCCGTGGACGAGCCGGGCAGGCTCGACCCGGAGCCCGCACAAACCTCCCGTGCCGCGCGCGTTCTGCGTCGTCTCGTGCCCGCCGCCGCGGCGGCCCTCTCCGGAGTGCTGCTCTACGCAAGCTTCCCGCCCCGCACCCTGTGGTGGCTCTCCCTGCCCGCCTTCGCCGTGTTCGCGTGGTCCCTGCGCGGCCGCACCTGGAAGGCCGGACTCGGCCTCGGCTACCTCTTCGGTCTCGGCTTCCTGCTGCCGCTGCTCGTCTGGACCGGCGTCGAGGTCGGCCCGGCACCGTGGCTGGCGCTCGCCGCCATCGAGGCCCTCTTCGTCGCCCTGGTGGGCGCGGGCATCGCGGTCGTCTCCCGGCTGCCCGGCTTCCCGCTGTGGGCCGCGGCGCTGTGGATCGCGGGCGAGGCGGCACGCGCGCGCGTGCCCTTCAACGGATTCCCCTGGGGCAAGGTCGCCTTCGGCCAGGCCGACGGCGTCTTCCTGCCACTCGCGGCGCTCGGCGGCACCCCCGTGCTCGGCTTCGCGGTGGTGCTCTGCGGCTTCGGGCTCTACGAGATCGTGCGCCGGGTCCTCGACGCACGCGACGCCGACGGCGTCCTCGACGTACGCCGCGTTCGACGCGGTGCCACGGCCGCCGCCGTGCTCAGCGTGCTCGTCCCGCTCGCCGGTGCCTTCGCGGCCCGCCCGCTCGTCAGCGACGAGGCCGAGGACGGCACGGCGACCGTCGCCGCCGTCCAGGGCAACGTCCCGCGCGCGGGACTCAACTTCAACGCGCAGCGCCGCGCGGTCCTCGACCACCACGTGCGCGAGACCGAGCGCCTCGCGGCCGAGGTGAGGGCGGGCAAGGTCAAGCGCCCCGACTTCGTCCTGTGGCCGGAGAACTCCTCCGACATCGACCCGTTCACCAACCCCGACGCCCGCGCGGAGATCGACCGCGCGGTCAAGGCCGTCGGCGTGCCCCTCTCGGTGGGCGGCGTCGTCGAGACCGAGGACGGCAAGCTCTTCAACGAGCAGATCCTGTGGGACCCCGAGAAGGGGCCCACCTCGACGTACGACAAGCGCCAGATCCAGCCGTTCGGCGAGTACATCCCGCTCCGCTCCTTCATCGGACTGCTCAGCAGCGACATCGGCAAGGTGCGGCAGGACTTCAGCCGGGGCAGCGAGCCCGGCGTCTTCACCATGGCGGGCACCAAGGTGGGCATCGCCACCTGCTACGAGGCGGCCTTCGACTGGGCCGTGCGCGACACCGTCACGCACGGCGCGCAGCTGATCTCGGTGCCGAGCAACAACGCCACGTTCGACCGCAGCGAGATGACCTACCAGCAGCTCGCGATGTCCCGGATCCGCGCGGTCGAGCACAGCCGCGCCGTGGCGGTGCCGGTGACCAGCGGCGTCAGCGCCGTGATCATGCCGGACGGCGACGTGGTCGCGAAGACGAAGTGGTTCACGGCGGACACGCTCGTCGAGGACGTTCCGCTGCGCTCCTCGCAGACCCCCGCCACCGAGCTCGGCGTCCTGCCCGAGGGCATCCTCGTGCTGATCGCGGCCGGTGGGCTCGGCTGGGCGGTGACGTCGGCGGCGCGCGCCAAGAGGTCCCGGCAGGCGTAATCGAGGCTCTCGGCGGGAGCGGTGGCGGGACACCGTTAGGGTCGGGTCCATGGCTACTCCCGACTTCATCACGACGCTCCGGGCCGACGCGGGGCAGCAGTTGCTCTGGCTGCCCGGAATCACCGCCATCGTCTTCGACGACGAGGGAAGAGTGCTGCTCGGACGGCGTTCCGACAACGGCAGGTGGTCGGTGATCGGCGGGATCCCCGACCCGGGGGAGCAGCCCGCCGAATGCGCCGTGCGCGAGGTGTTCGAAGAGACCGCGGTGCGCTGCGTCGTGGAGCGGGTGGTCCTGGTGCAGGCGCTGAAGCCCGTCACCTACCCCAACGGCGACACCTGCCAGTACATGGACATCACCCTGCGCTGCCGTGCCGTCGGCGGCGAGGCGCGGGTCAACGACGACGAGTCGCTCGAAGTGGCGTGGTTCGCCGTGGACGCGCTGCCGCGGCTCCACGAGTTCTCGGAGTACCGGATCAAGCAGGCCCTGTCGGACGGGCCCACCTGGTTCGAGCCCGCCGCCGCGGAGTGACCGGGGAAGGCGGAGGTCGGACGGTGGGGCACAGGGCCTACGCCCAGGGACTGCGGGTGCTCGCCTGCGCCCTGATGGCCTGGCAGGTCTGGTTGGTGTGGCACATCAGCACCTATGACGCGTCGACGGTCCGGTGGTCCTGCGACGGCACGGGCAGCTGTGCCAGCGACCAGTTCGCGAGCGTGGCGCCGCTCTTCGGGATCGCTTCCGCGGTCCTGCTCGGCTTCCTTTCGTCGCGGTTCCTGCAGCGCGCCACGGCGGGTGCGGTGGTCATGTTCTGCGCGGTCGCCTCGGCCGTCGGCTGGTACGACGCGGTGCGCGCGGGCCGCGTGGAGTACGCGACGGTGACCGACTTCCCCCTCGTCCTGCCGGTCGCGGACCTCTCCGTATCGGGCTGGCTGACCTTCCTGTGGGCGGTCGCGGGGGCCGGGTGCCTCGCCGCGTGCTGGGGCGCCGCCGTGAGCGTCCGGCGCACCGCCGTGCTGCGCAGGCTTTCGCGCCGCTACACCACCGCGGAGGCGACGCTGGAGGGCTGGCGCACCGTCAGCCGCTCGTACGGCGAGGCCGTCGTCGTCTTCACCGACGCCGGGGGCCTTGAGCACCAGGTGCCCGCCGTCGTCGAGCGGATCGCCCTGGACCGGCCCGTGCTCGCCGTGTACGACGCCGACCGCCCCGCCGACCCCGACCGCACCAGGGTCGCCGTTCCCCGCAAGAGGCTGCTGCGCATCTCATGAACGCTTCGACTCCTTCGACTCCTTCGGCTCCTGTGTCTCCTTCAACTCCTGCGCATCCTTCCTTGGCGTCCTCCGTCCGCAGGTTCGTCGCGCCGCCCGTCCTCGCGGGCGCCCTCGTCGTGGCGGCCGCGCTCGCCACGCTGGCCCAGGGGATCATCGGCGGCACCACCTGGATGCTCCTGGTCGGCCTCACCGCCACCGCCGTCGTCCTCACCCTCCTGGGCAGCCTCGCCGACAGCGGGCACGGGCCCGGCGTCGCGTCCGGGCTGCGGTCCGGCGGGCCGCGCGCCCACGCGCCCGCCGTCGTGCACGGGGTGCGCGCGGTGCACCGGCGGACCGGGGCGGCCGTCGTGGACGGGCAGCGGCACAGCAGCGTCTTCGTGTTCGACCTGACGGTCGTCCCCGACGAGGGCCCGGCCTTCCGCGTCGCGGTGCGTCACCCCCTCGACGTACAGGGCCTGCTGCACCGGACCAGGGCCGTCGTCGCGTACGACCCCGAGCAGCCCTGGCGGGTGGTCCTGCCGGACGATCCGCCGCGTCCCCTGCTGGCCCGCGCGCAGCGGCTCGACGACGCGGCCGCGCACGGCGCACAGCGGCCCGCCCAAGGCTTGCCGCCGGGCGCCCACCTGCTGGTGACGGGCTCGATCCTCGCGGCGCTTGTCGTGGGGCTCGTGCGCCTTGCGGGCTGAGCCGAGGGCTCCGTTAGCCTTTGGGGCACGATGAACGACCGTTTGAGCACGTCATGGGGCGCGTACGACCTCACCCGCTTTCCCGCGGACCCCAAGGACCAACTGCGCGCCTGGTCCGCCGCCGACGCCTATCTGCTGCGGCACCTCGCGGGCGAGGAGGGTGCGCCCGCCGTCGACCTCTCCGGGACGGTGGTCGTCGTCGGCGACCGGTGGGGAGCGCTGACCACCGCGCTCGCCGCGCACGAGCCCGTGCAGATCACCGACTCCTTCCTGGCCCGCGAGGCGACCCGGGCCAATCTGGCGAGGGCCGGTCGGACGCCGGACGAGACGCGGCTCCTGACCACCAGGGACGCCCCGCCCGCACCCGGCGCGGAGGGCGGCGGCGTCGACGTGCTGCTGATCCGCGTACCGAAGAGCCTCGCGCTCCTGGAGGACCAGCTGCACCGGATCGCGCCCGCCCTGCACGCGGGCACGGTCGTCATCGGCACCGGCATGGTCACCGAGATCCACACCTCGACGCTGGAACTGTTCGAGCGGATCGTCGGGCCGACGAAGACCTCGCTGGCCCGGCAGAAGGCGCGGCTCGTCTTCAGCACGCCGGATCCGGCGAGGGCGGCGGGGCCGAGCCCCTGGCCGCGCACGTACACGCTGCCCGCCGACTCCGGGGCGGGCGCGGGCCTGACCGTCGTCAACCACGCCGGGATCTTCTGCGCCGATCGCCTCGACATCGGCACCCGCTTCTTCCTGGGGCACCTGCCCCGTGCCCGCGCCGGTGCGCACGTCGTGGACCTCGGCTGCGGCAACGGCGTGCTCGGCACCGCCGCGTCCGTCGCCGCTCCCGATGCCACGGTCACCTTCATCGACGAGTCCTTCCAGGCCGTCGCGTCCGCCGAGGCCACCTTCCGGGCCAACGCCGCCGAGGGCGCCGAAGCGGAGTTCCTGGCCGGGGACGCGCTCGCCGCGGTGCCGCCGGGCACCGTGGACCTGGTCCTGAACAACCCGCCCTTCCACAGCCACCAGGCGACGACCGGCGCGACCGCGTGGCGGATGTTCAGCGGCGCCCGTGCGGCCCTGCGCCCCGGCGGCGAACTGTGGGTCGTGGGCAATCGCCATCTCGGCTATCACGTGAAGCTGCGCAAGCTCTTCGGGAACGCGCAGGTCATGGCGAGCGACCCGAAGTTCGTGGTGCTGCGGGCGGTGAAGGGCGGCGGACGGTAGACGTCGATCACGTGCCGGGTGCGGTGCGAAGGGGGAAGCGAGTGATGCGTGCGAAGTGTGGGGCGGGGCGGGTGCTGGCCATGACGGCGGCCCTGCTCACCGCGACGGCCTGCGGCGCGTCGGACGACGCGCGTACCTCGTCCGAGGCTCCCCCTACCGCGAGCGGTTCGCCGACGCGGACGCCGACACCGACGCCGAAACCGACACCGGAGAGCACCGATCCACCCACCGGCGTCCGCCCCTGCACCGCAGCCCTCACCAGGGCGAGCGTCGCCGACGACCCCGAAGGCGACCTGATGCTGACGGTTACCAATACGAGCGGAGCGCCCTGCACCGCCTACGGAGCGCCCCGTCTGACCTTCGGGGGCTCCACGTCGGCCGTCGCCCCCTCCCGTGACACCGCGCCGAAGGCTCCCGTGACCATCGGCCCCGGCGGTTCCGCCTACGCGGGCATCCTCATGGCCTGGGAGCCCGACGACTTCGTCACCGTCGACAAGGGGTCCCTCACCTTCGCCGCCGACGGCGAGGGGCACGGCACGGCGGGGGAGCCGGTGACCGTCGCGCTGCCGGGCAGGACGCCGTACGAGGAGCTCGACGCCGAGGTCACCTACTGGCAGCGGACCCGTGAGGAGGCCCACGTCGATGGGTGACGAGCTGTTCCCCCGCGAGGCCGCCGCGCTCGGCCCGGGGGCGGTGCACGTGCCGGACTGGCTGGGGATCGCGGAGCAGCGCGAGCTGGTCGAGGCATGCCGAGGGTGGGCCAGGCCGCCCGCGGGGCTGCGCGTGGTGCGCACGCCCGGCGGAGGGACGATGACGGCCCGGCAGGTCGGGCTCGGCTGGCACTGGTTCCCGTACGGCTACGCGCGCAGCGTGGTCGACGGTGACGGGGCGCCGGTCAAACCGATGCCGCCGTGGCTCGCCGAGCTCGGCCGTCGCGCGGTGGGGGCCGCGCGGTCGGCCGTGGCCGGGAACGGGGACGCGTACGGCGACGAGCACGCGTACGACTACGACATCGCGCTCATCAATTTCTACGACGGCGACGCCCGCATGGGCATGCACCGGGACAGCGACGAGAAGTCCGGCGCCCCCGTGGTGTCCCTGAGCCTCGGCGACACCTGTGTGTTCCGCTTCGGCAATCCGCACACGCGGACGAAGCCGTACACGGACGTCGAGCTGCGCAGCGGGGACCTGGTGGTGTTCGGCGGGGCCTCGCGCCTGGCGTACCACGGGGTGCCGAGGGTGCACCCGGGCACCGCGCCGCGGGACCTCGGGCTCACCGGGCGCCTCAACATCACCCTGCGCGTGAGCGGGTTCACCGATGACGGTGCTCCCGGCGCCTCAGGCGTTGTGGAAGACGAGCCCCAGTGACCTGCGAAGCCCCGAGCGTACGGTGCTGACGCCGTGCCGCACCGGGCCCGCCGACCAGCCGCGCGCCGAGCGGACCGGGCGGTCGCGGGTGGTGAAGACCAGGCCGTGGCCCTGGGGCAGGACCGTCGAGGTGCCACGCGACTGGGCCCGAGGCCGCTGTTCGACGAGCAGGAACTCGCCGCCCGTGTAGTCCACGCCCTGTTCGTCGAGGCCGATGACGACCTGGAGCGGGAAGACCATGTCACCGAAGAGATCGCGGTGCAGGGCGTTCCAGTCGCCCGCCCCGTAGCGCAGGAGGATCTGCGAGGACTTGGTCTGGCCCGCCGCGCGGCACCGGTCGAGCCACTCCTCCAGGGAGTCGGGCCAGGGCGCGGGGCGGCCGAGGCGGGTCGCCCAGTCGCGCGCGACGGTCAGCAGCCGCGGATAGAGCGCTGCCCGCAACGCGGCGACGACGGGCGGGAGTTCCTCGGCGAAGTAGCGGTACTGCCCGGAGCCGAAGCGGTGCCTGGCCATGTCGACCGTGGACCGGAACAGCGTGAGGTCGTCGTAGAGGGCGGCGATGGCGCGGCACTGTTCCGGTGCGATGAGCTGTGGCGTGAGCGCGCAGCCGTGCGCGTCGAGCTCGGTGGCGAGCGCCGTCCAGTCCGCCGAGTCGACGGCCGTGCCGACCGCGGAGCCGATCGTCATGCCGTCTCCAGGTCGAGGAGGTGCCGCTTGCGCTCCAGGCCCGCCGCGTAGCCGGTGAGGGAGCCGTCGGCGCCGATCACCCGGTGGCAGGGGCGCACGACGAGCAGCGGGTTGCGGCCGATGGCGGTGCCGAGGGCACGGACGGCGGCGCGGGAGAGGCCGAGCTGTTCGGCGAGGCGCCCGTAGGTGGTCGTGGTGCCGTAGGGCACGGTGTCGACGGCCGCCCAGACCTTGCGCTGGAAGTCGGTGCCCGCCCCGGTGGCGTACTCGATCTCGAAGTGGGTCAGGCTCCCCGCGAAGTACGAGCGCAGCTGGGCGGCGATCACGTCGAACGCCTCGTCGTCACGGGACCAGCCGTCCCGGACGACCGCCGCGCCCTTCTGGCCCGGCATGGACAGCGAGGCCAGCGCGGTGCCGCCCTTGGCGGTGGCCGATGTCTCGCCCACCAGGAGCAGCTCGCCCAGCGGGCTGTCGATCGTCGTGTAGACGGTCATCGGACTCTCCTCACACGTTCGGTTGCTGGCTCCAGTCTGCGTCTCGCGCGAGGGCGCGGCTGGCGGGATTCGGACATGGCACTCACGGCGCCGTCTTTCATGGCGCTCGGGCCGCCATCTTTATGCAACTAGTTGCACAACGGCGTGCGCGTCGTCTAGAACTGTTCCGTAGACACCGCGTACGGAGGGGCCGCATGAGCCGTTACCCGAACCTGCTGAACCCGCTCGACCTGGGCTTCACGACCCTGCCCAACCGGGTCCTGATGGGCTCCATGCACGTCGGCCTCGAAGAGGCGCCGAACGGCTTCGCGCGGATGGCGGAGTTCTACGCGACCCGCGCGCGCGGCGGCGTCGGCCTCATCGTCACCGGCGGCATCGCCCCGAACGAGCTCGGACGCCCCTGGGACGGCGGCGCCAAGCTGACCACGGAGGCGGAGGCCGAAGAGCACCGCGCCATCACCGCCGCCGTGCACGCCGAGGGCGGCAGGATCGCGATGCAGATCCTGCACTTCGGGCGGTACGCCTACCACGACAAGCTCGTCGCGCCGAGCGCGCTCCAGGCGCCGATCAGCCCCTTCGTGCCGCGCGCCCTGGAGGACGACGAGGTCGAGCAGACCGTCGAGGACTTCGTGCGCGCCGCCGAGCTGGCGAAGCTCGCGGGCTACGACGGCGTCGAAGTCATGGGCTCCGAGGGCTACTTGATCAACGAGTTCATCGCGGCGCCCACCAACCGGCGCACCGACCGCTGGGGCGGCTCGTACGAGAACCGCATCCGCTTCCCCGTCGAGATCGTCCGCCGCGTCCGCGAGCGCGTCGGCGCGGACTTCATCATCATCTACCGGCTCTCGATGCTGGACCTGATCCCCGGCGGCTCCACCCTCGACGAGGTCGTCCACCTCGCCAAGGAGATCGAGGCCGCGGGCGCCACCATCATCAACACAGGCATCGGCTGGCACGAGGCGCGCATCCCCACCATCGCCACGTCGGTGCCGCGCGCCGCCTACAGCTTCGTGACCAAGAAGCTGATGGGCGAGGTCGCCGTGCCGCTCGTCGCCGTCAACCGCATCAACACCCCCGAGATCGCCGAGGAGCTGCTCGCCGACGGCGCCGCCGACATGGTGTCGCTCGCCCGCCCGCTGCTCGCCGACCCCGACTTCGTCGCCAAGGCGCGGGCCGAGCAGGCCGAGGCCATCAACACCTGCATCGGCTGCAACCAGGCCTGCCTCGACCACACGTTCAACCTGCAGATCACCTCCTGCCTGGTGAACCCGCGCGCCTGCCACGAGACCGAGCTGATCCTCTCCCCGACGCGTACCAAGAAGAGCGTCGCCGTCGTCGGCGCGGGCCCCGCGGGACTGGCGTTCGCCGTCTCGGCGGCCGAGCGCGGCCACGACGTCACCCTCTTCGACGCCGCCGCCGAGATCGGCGGGCAGCTCAACGTGGCCCGCAAGGTCCCCGGCAAGCAGGAGTTCGACGAGACCCTGCGCTACTTCCGCACGCAGCTCGAACTGCGCGGCGTGGACGTCCGGTTGAACACCGTCGTCACCGCCGAAGAGCTCGCCGAGGCCGCGTACGACGAGGTGGTCGTCGCCACCGGAGTCTCGCCGCGCGTTCCGGAGATCCCCGGCATCGACCACCCCAGCGTCGTCGGCTACCTCGACGTGCTGCGCGACGAGGCGCCGGTCGGGGAACGGGTCGCGATCCTCGGCGCGGGCGGCATCGGCTTCGACGTCGCCGAGTACCTCACCGACGGCGGCGAGAAGGCCAGCCTCGACCCGGCGACGTACTTCCGGCAGTGGGGCGTCGACATGGACTTCCGCGAGCGCGGCGGCCTGACCAGGCCGGAGCGGCCCGCCCCGCCGCGCACCGTGCACCTCCTCCAGCGCAAGACCTCCAAGGTCGGCCAGGGCCTCGGCAAGACGACGGGCTGGATCCACCGCACCGAGCTGCGCCACCGCGGCGTCGCGATGGTGGCGGGCGCGACCTACGACCTGATCGACGACGCGGGCCTGCACATCACCGTCGACGGACACTCCTCCGTCATCCCCGTCGACACCGTCGTCCTGTGCACCGGACAGGAACCGCGCCGCGGCCTGTACGAGGAGCTGCTCGCCGCGGGCCGCAGCGTGCACCTCATCGGGGGCGCGGACGTGGCGGCCGAGCTGGACGCCAAGCGTGCCATCAAGCAGGGCACGGAGCTCGCCGCCGCCCTGTGAGGCGCCCCGTCCCTAGGATTGGCGCCATGTCACTCCCGCACGCGATCCTCACCGCGCTCCTCGAGAAGCCGTCGTCCGGGCTCGAACTGACCCGCAGGTTCGACAAGTCCATCGGCTACTTCTGGTCGGCCACGCACCAGCAGATCTACCGCGAGCTGGGCAGGCTGGAGCGCGAGGGGGCCATTCGCGCCCTGCCCCGGCAGGGCGCGACGCGCGGACAGAAGAAGGAGTACGAGGTCCTGCCGGCGGGCCGCGCCGAACTGGCCCGCTGGACCGCGGCGAGCCAGGACCCCAAGCCGCTGCGCGACACGCTCCTGCTGCGCCTGCGCGCCGCGGCGGTCGTCGGCACGGACGGCATCCAGGACGATCTGCACCGCCATCTCGACCTGCACCGCCGCCAGTTGGCCGAGTACGAGGAGATCGAGCGGCGCGACTTCCCGCCCGGCAGGGACGCCGTCGAGGACCGCCTGCGGCACGTGGTCCTGCGCGCGGGCATCGACCTGGAGACGTTCTGGACACAGTGGCTTGAACGGACGATCGAGGAGCTGGAGGCGTCGTGATCCATGGCTGACTCGGGGTGGTACGACGACGGTGCCGAGAGCGACGCGGTCGAGCGGGCGGAACGGTCGACACGCGTCGGGTGGGCGGCGATCGCGGGCATCACGGGATTGCTCGGCTGCGCCGTGATCGCCGTTGCCGTCGCCACCCTGGTCGGCATTCTCGCTTGCCTCGGCGTCGTGCTGGCCATGAACCATTAGCAGGCCGTGGCCACCGCAAGCGCCCGGGGAACCGCTAGCCGAGGGTCGCCTCCAGCGGGTCCCAGTCCTCGGGCAGCGGCTCCGGGGGCACGACCTGTGTGGTGAGCGGGGTGAACTCGGCGTGGTCCGCGGAGTGTGTGATCGCCGTCATCGTCTGCAGGACGTGCAGGGCGAGCGCGCCCGAGGCCCGGTGGGGGGTGCCGCCGCGCAGGGCCCGCGCCATGTCGACCACCCCGATGCCGCGCCCGTCGAGCGGTCCGTGCACGGGCAGTTCGCGCCAGTCGCCGGAGCCGTTGGGCAGCAGCTTCAGCGGGCCGCCGAAGGTGTTCGGGTCGGGTACGGCGAGGGTGCCCTCGGTGCCGGTGATCTCGAAGCCGATGCGGGGGAGCGCCGAGTCGAAGCTGAACGTCGAGTTGGCCCGCACGCCCGAGGCGAACTCGACGAGCGAGGTGACGTGGGTCGGCACGTCCACCGGGAACACCTGGCCGGCCTTGGGGCCCGACCCCACGGAGCGCACCGCGCGGGCGCGGGACGAGACCGCGGCCACCCGCGCCACGCTGCCGAACAGGGCGATGAGCGAGGTCAGATAGTAGGGGCCGAGGTCGAAGAGCGGGCCCGCGCCCGGCTGGTAGAAGAACGCCGGGTCGGGATGCCAGTGCTCGGGCCCCAGGCTCTGCGTCACGGTGGCAGCCGCCATGGGCGTGCCGATGTGCCCCGCCGCCACGGCCCGCAGCGCCGACTGGAGGCCCGCGCCGAGGAACGTGTCCGGCGCGTTGCCCACGCGCAGCCCCCGTTCCGACGCCTGGGCGATGAGCTTCTCCGCATCGGCGGGGGCGGGCGTGATCGGCTTCTCGCCGTAGACGTGCTTGCCCGCGCGCAGCGCCTCCGTCGCCACCTGCGCGTGCGCCGCGGGCACCGTGAGGTTGACGACGAGCTCGACCTCGGGGATCGCGAGCACCGTCTCGGGGCCGCCCCACACCGGGATGCCGTGGGTGCGGGCCGCCGCCTCCGCGCGCGCCTCGTCGAGATCGGCGACGGCCACGACCCGGACGTCGGGGAAGCCACCGAGCGTCCGCAGGTACTCGCTGCTGATGACACCGGCGCCGATGACGGCCGTGCCGACAGGACCCGAACTCACGCGGCCTCCAGGGAGGTTATGTGGGCGTGGCTCGCGGCGAGCGCGTCGAAGAGGGCGTCAGGGCCGCCCACGCAGGCGTCGAACTCGACGACGCGCCGGGCGTGCGGAGCGGCGGTGATGATCTCCCGCACCGGCATGGTGCCCTGGCCGACCGCGACGTTCGGGTCCTCCTTGGTGCCGGGACCGTCCTTGAGGTGCAGCGCGGCCACGCGGTCGCCGATGCGGCGCAGCAGCGCGGGCACGTCGGCGCCGCCGACCGCCGCCCAGTAGGTATCGATCTCCAGGAACACGGCGGGGTCGAGGAGATCGGCGAGGAGCTCGACGGCGTGCAGGGACCGTGTGCCTTCCCCGTCGTCGAAGCGGGGCTCGATCTCCCACCAGTGGTTGTGGTAGCCGACGCGGACGCCGTGCCGACGGGCCGGTTCCACCAGGGAGTTGAGGCGGTCGGCGGCCCGTGCCAGGCCGTCGCGCGTGGTGAAGTCCTCGGGCGGCAGACCGGCGGGGACGATCGCGAGGTCGGTGCCGAGCGTCGCCACCGCGTCGAGGGCGGGACCCGGATCAGGGGCGAGCAGGTGCAGGGCGTGCGCGCCGGACACGGTGAGCCCGAGGTCGTCGAGGACCAGACGGTGGCCCTTGGGGTCCACGAGCACGTCGTACGGCTCGACCGCGCCGTACCCGAGTCCGGCCAGGCGGCGCACCGTCCCCTGCCAGTCGTCGGCGAGCTGATCGCGCACGCTGTAGAGCTGAACGCTGAGCGGTCGTGGCATGAGCGCGCCCTCCCTGTCGGCTGGGAGGACGGTAAGTCGGTTCACCGGGGCGGGCAAGAGTGCCCCGGCGCGGGTGACCGGGACATGCGACCGCCGCCCACCCGGAGCGAAACGGGCGGGCGGCAGCCGGTGGTGCGGTGTTCTCTCCGTGGCCCGCCGTCAGGCCCGGTTGTTGGCGCTCCGGCGCCGCAGGTACCAGACGCCGCCGGTCGCCGCCGCGGCCACCAGGGCCCCGCCGGCGACGAGCGTCAGCGTGCCCCGGTCCTCCGTACCGCCCCCGAGCCCGCCCCGGACGCCGCGCGAGGGCGCGGAGGTCGAGGAGGTCGTCGGCGCGGTGCCGACGGTGACGGTCCGAGGCCCGGCGTTGCTGCCGTCCGGGCAGCTGACCAGCACGGTGTAGCTCCCTGGACTGACGTTCTGCCAGGTACCGCCGCCGTTGCTGATCCCCACCTGTTGGCCACCGGCGAAGCTGGCGTTGTTGCCGCCCATCAGGGAGGCCGTGCCACCGGCGCAGGCCCCCGTGACCTGCACGGTCGAGCCGGTGGCCGTCACGGTGATGCCGCCTCCCGCGGACGCGGGAGCGGCCAGGGCCAGCGGCAGCGCGGCGGCGGCGACGATCAGGCCGGAGCGGACGAGTATCTGAGTGGTACGCATGAGTCTGCCCTCCGGTGACACGGGAGGCGGTACAACCCATGCGCCGCCGAGGATTGGGGGGAACGCCCGTGCTACCTGACGAAGAGCCAACGTGCCGTCGCCGGGGTCCGCATGCGGACGGCCTCCGGGCAGGTGACGGAATCCTTCGTACGGCGGAGAGCTGACCCGGCGTCACGGCCCGCTCGGGTGACGGGACGCGACTACACGGCGTCCGCCCCCGGCGCCGGGGCCAGGCCCTCGGCGACGAGTCCCGCGTACACCGCCTGGCCGAGCGCCTGGACGGCGGACTGCGGCCGCACCATCACGGTGAACTCCTTGATCAGACCCTGCTCGTCGAAGTGCAGCAGGTCGATGCCGTGGATCTCCTTGCCGTTCACGGTCGTACGGAAGAGCAGGACGGCCGATTCCGCCTCGGCGCCGTCGGAGCTCGTCCGCGACTCCCCGGCGAACGACCCGACGTACCGGAAGTCCTCGAAGGTGCGCAGGAGCACGCCGAAGAGGCCGAGCACCATCGGCCGCCCCTCGAAGGGCGTGAACTTCACGGGGCTGTACAAGCGGACGTCCGGGGTGAACAGCTCCTCCAGCGCGTCGAGGTCGCCCTTCTCGACGACGGCACGGAAGCGTGCGGCGGTGGGGTGCGTCATGGGTCCTCCATCGTTCACTGGCCCTAGAGCCATAGTCATCAATCTGACTAGTCAGATCGATGACTATGATGGGGGTACGAGACGGCGCAAGGGAAGGGGAACCGGGCGATGGCTCTGCGACACGCGGTGCTCGCGGCACTCCTCGACGGCGAGTACAGCGGCTACCAGCTGGCCAAGGGCTTCGACATCGGCGTGGCCAACTTCTGGCACGCGCTGCCGCAGCAGCTCTACGCCGAGCTGGCCAAGCTGGAGGCGGAAGGTCTTGTCGCCGGGCGTGAGGTCGTCCAGGAAGGGCGCCCGAACAAGCGGCTCTTCCGGGTGACCGGCGAAGGACTCGCCGAGATGGAGCGGTTCGCCGCCCGCGCCGCGAAGCCGTCGTTCATCCGCGACGACCTCCTGGTGAAGGTGCAGGCCGTGGACGGCGTCGCCGCCGCGCCGGTGATCGAGCAGCTCCAGGAGCGGGCCGCGATCGCCGACGCGAAGATCGAGGTCCTGGAGAAGCTCCTGGTGCGGCTGCGCGGCGGCGCCGACGAGGACGACTTCCTGCGCGCCGGCGAGCGCGTCGGCCCCTATCTGACCTGTCTGCGCGGCCTGGCCTTCGAGCGGGAGTCCCGCGACTGGTGCCGACGCGCCGCCGCCGTGCTTCAGGGGCGTCCCGTGGTGACCGTCCGCTCGGGCGAGTAGCCGCCCCACGTCCCGTCGGGCAGCTTCGGGCGGATCCGGACCCGATGCCGCTCCCCGGCCTTCTCGCCGATGTAGAAGCTGTGCTCGGCCTTGTCGCTCGGCGCCGTGCCGCCGAAGACGAGCGAGGTGACGGTGCGGCCGTCCAGCTGGATCTGATACTCCGCCACCGCGCCGCCGGTGTCCGGCGGGGTCCAGGCCAGGTCGATGTAGTACGCCCCGTCGGCGCGGTGCGTCGTCGCGCGGAAGTCGGACGGCGCGGTGGCGCGGCCGCCGTCCTTGCCCGCCGCGGTGGTGAGGCGCACCTGCCGACTCGCGGGCGAGAAGTTGTCGGCCGCGTCGCGCGCCTTGACCGTGAAGACGTACGTCGTGTTCGGACGCAGGCCGGTCACCAGCGTCGCGGTCTGCGCCCCGCCGACGCTGTGGATCTTCGAGGTGCCCTGGTAGATCTCGTACGAGGCCACCTTCTGGTTGTCCGACGACTTGCCCCAGGAGAGCGAGGCCGCCCTGCTGCCCGCCGCCTCGCCCCGGAGCCGCCCGGGCCGCGACGGCGCCTCGTGGTCGGCCGCGGTCGCCTTGGGCGTCGTGACGGAGAGCTTTCTGCTGTCCTCGCTGACGTTGCCCTCGGCGTCGCGGGCGCGGACGGTGAAGGAGTACGTGGTGGAGGGCTCCAGGCCGACGATGTCCACCATGTGCTGCCCGCCCGGCACGCGCTTGACCTTCTTGGCGTCGCGGTACACCTCGTACCCGGTCACCGCGGTGTCGTCGGTGGCCTGGTTCCACATGACGTGGGCCGTGGTGGCGCTGCCCGCCTGCACGGTGAGGCCGCGGGGCGCGGCGGGCGGACTGGTGTCCTGGCCGTCGCCGCCGCCCCACGCGCAGCCGCCGAGAGCGGTGACGGCCAGGGCGGTCAGCAGGGTCAGGGGGGTGGACAGGTGCGGGGTCCGTCGCACGGTGCTGCCTTCCACTCGACGGCATTGGTCCGGACCTATTTGACACAGGTGACGGGGGCACATCAAGAGGCGGGGCGTCCGCCGTCCGGGCCCCGAATGCCGGATGGGGCATACGACGGGGTGCAGATTGGGATATCTGGCCCTGAAGCCGCTACCGGCTCACAACCCGTCACATGTCCCCTACGAAGGGTTCCTTCTCGTGCGTACCAGAACGGCGGCCCTGGCCGCCGCTGCCGGGGCCGCGCTCCTTGCCCCCGCGTCGTTCCCCGCGGCGGCCCAGCAGCCGTTGGCCGAACCGGTCGTCAAGTCCCCTGACGACGTGGCGAGTTCGGGCCGAGGGTCCGGGCCGGGCGAGAGCGAGGGCGGGAGGTCCGAGGGCCGGGGGTACGAGGTCCGGGGGTACAGGGGAGCACCGCGAGTGCTCGCTTCGGCAGTCCCGGAAGCCGCGGCCGCGCCCGTCACCTCGGGTGCCCAAGGCGCCCCAGCCGCTCCGGCCGAGGAAGGCTCCGTGCGGGCCGCCGACCTGCTCGCGAGGACCGGGTCCTGCCGACAGATCTCGCACGGGAAGTTCCGTACGGACGACGGCGCCCGCGCGACCGTACCCGTGTGCGCGAAGCGCGGCGCGGTCTTCTGGAAGGCCGACATGGACATCGACTGCGACGGGCGGCCGACCAAGGCCTGCAACCGGCGCACCGACCCGCTCTTCTTCCACGCCACGGCCTTCCAGCAGTCCGACGGCCGCCAACTCGACGCGGAACACCTGCCCTACGTCGTGGTGCCGGGTGCGAGCCGCCGCTGGAAGCACGCCGCGCACGGCATCACCGGCGGCACGGTCGCCGCCGTGATCCACCGTGACAAGGTGCAGTACGCCGTCGTCGGCGACACCGGGCCCACGGACCTCATCGGCGAGGCGTCGTACGCGACCGCCAAGGCGCTCGGCATCAGGGCCGATCCGAAGAGGGGCGGCGTGGACTCCGGCGTCACGTACGTCGTCTTCAAGGGCCCGAAGGCGACGCCCATCGAGAGCCACCGGGCAGCGGTCGCCAGGGGCGAGGCGCTGGCCCGGCGGTTCGTGCGACAGAACTAGCGGAACCGGCGGTCGGCTCACACCTTCCGGTAGGAGTACGCCTCCGCGGCCGCCGCCTCGACCGCGGCGATGTCGGCACCGGCCGACGCGGTGACCACGGCGGCGACCGCGCCCTCCACGAAGGGCGCGTCCACCAGGCGTGCGCCCTCCGGGAGTTCGTCGCCCTCCGCGAGCAGCGCCTTCACCGTGAGGACCGCGCTGCCGAGGTCGGTGAGGATCGCGACGCCCGCGCCGCGGTCCACCTCGGCGGCGGCCGCCGCGATGAGGTCGGAGCTGGTGCCGAGCCCGCCGTCCTCCGTACCGCCCGCCGCGGCCACCGGCGCGGTGCCGCCGCCGCCCGCGAGTCCCCGCGCGAGGTCGACGACCGCTTCGGCGACGGGACCGCTGTGCGAGACGAGGACGATGCCGACCAGCTTGTCGTCAGCCACGGTCGGCCTCCGAGGTGTTGTTGGCGTCCGCCGTCTCGGCGAGCGCCTCGAAGAGCAGGGCGGACGAGGTGGCGCCGGGGTCCTGGTGCCCGACGCTGCGCTCGCCCAGATAGCTGGCGCGGCCCTTGCGCGCCTGGAGCGGAGTGGTCGCGAGGGCGCCCTCGCGCGCGGCGTCCCGAGCGGCGGCGAAGGACGTGCCGAGCGCGTCGACGGCGGGGACGAGCGCGTCCAGCATCGTCTTGTCGCCGGGCGCGGCGCCGCCGAGCGCGGCCACCGCGTCCACTCCGGTGAGCAACGCGTCGGCGAACGCGGCCTCCTCGACCTCGGCGGCGTCGCCGAGCGCCTTGCCGGTGCGGCGCAGCAGCGTGCCGTAGAGCGGCCCCGACGCGCCGCCCACCGTGGAGATCAGCTGTCGCCCGGCCAGCGTCAGGACGGCGCCCGGCGTAGCGGGGGCGTCCTTCTCGATGACGGCGGCGACGGCGGTGAAGCCGCGTTGCAGATTGCTGCCGTGGTCGGCGTCGCCGATGGGCGAGTCCAGCTCAGTGAGCCGGTCCGCCTCACGGTCGACGGCGGCCGCGGCGGCCGTCATCCAGCGGCGGAAGAAGTCGGCGTCGAGCACAGAATCTCCTTGCGTTGTCCGTGTTCGGGCATGTTCGCGTGCAGGTGGGTGCCGACGGGTCACCTACCCCAGCGCAGCCCGGCCGTACGCACCGGCGCGTCCCACAGCCGCAGCAGCTCCTCGTCGACCTGGCACAGCGTCACGGAGGCGCCCGCCATGTCCAGCGAGGTCACGTAGTTGCCGACGAGCGTGCGGGCCACCGGTACGCCGCGTTCCAGGAGCACGCGCTGGACCTCTGCGTTGAAGCCGTACAGCTCCAGCAGGGGAGTGGCGCCCATGCCGTTGACGAGGACGAGCACCGGGCTGCGCGGGTCGAGGTCCTCCAGGACGGCGTGCACGGCGAAGTCGGCGATCTCCCGCGAGGTCATCATGGGGCGCCGTTCACGCCCCGGCTCGCCGTGGATGCCGATGCCCAACTCCAGTTCCCCGCCGGGCAGGTCGAAGGTGGGGCTGCCCTTCGCCGGGGTGGTGCACGCGCTCAGCGCGACGCCGAAGCTGCGCGCGTTCTCGTTCACCCGCCGGGCGATCGCCTCGACCCGCTCCAAGGGCATGCCCGCCTCCGCGGCGGCTCCCGCGATCTTCTCCACGAAGAGGGTCGCGCCGGTGCCGCGCCGCCCCGCCGTGAACAGGCTGTCGGTGACCGCGACGTCGTCGTTGACGAGGACCTTGGCGACCTGGACGCCCTCGTCCTCGGCGAGCTCGGCGGCCATGTCGAAGTTGAGCACGTCGCCCGTGTAGTTCTTCACGATGAACAGCACACCGGCCCCGCTGTCCACGGCGGCGGCGGCCCGCACCATCTGGTCGGGCACGGGCGAGGTGAACACTTCTCCGGGGCAGGCCGCCGAGAGCATCCCGGGGCCCACGAACCCGCCGTGCAGCGGTTCGTGCCCCGACCCGCCGCCCGAGACGAGAGCGACCTTCCCCGCGACAGGAGCGTCCCTGCGGACGATCACCCGGTTCTCGACGTCGATCGCCAGCTCGGGATGCGCGGCCGCCATGCCGCGCAGGGCATCGGCGACGACGGTCTCCGCCACGTTGATCAGCATCTTCATGCGTACCTCCGAGATATCCGAAAGAGCCGGGTGCGGCGGGCCGGTCAGGGCGATGACCGGCCCGTGCCCAGGATCGAGCATCGCCCGACAAGTGTCGCGGGGGAAGCGCCGCTCTCTCGCGTCATGCCGCCCGGCCCGGCTCCATCAGACGGGCGAGCAGATCGTCCAGGCTGACGAGGCCGGTGAGCCTGCCCGATTCGTCGCCGACCACGGCCAGCGTCGCGCGGCGCTGGCGGAGCGTCTCGACGGCGTGGGCCACCGAGTCGTGCGCGGACAGTTCGGGCACCGGTCTGGCCAGCTCGCGGGCGGTGCCCGCCCGGCCCCGCGCGCGGGCGACGAGGACGTCCCGGGCGTGCACGGAGCCGACGACCGTGGCGCCGTCACGGACCAGGAGACGGGTGCGGTCGCTGCCCGACGCCACCTGGAGGACCTCGTCGAGACCCGCCGTCGCGGGCACCGAGGTGATCCGGTCGGTAGGCGTCTGGAGATCGCCCACCGGACTCTGCGGCGCGGTCAGGGAGCTGGTGATCAGCTCCGAGTCGATCGCGCTGATCAGCCCGAGCCGCTCCGACTCCGTGACGAGGTGGGTGAGTTGCTCGCGGTTGTGGACCGAGGCGAGCTCGTCGCGCGGGGTGACCCGGCACATCCGCACCAGGGCGTTGCTCACCTTGTTGAGGACCCAGATCAGCGGCCGTACGACCTTGACCACGGCCCGGAACGGCGGCGTGAGCAGCATCGCGGAGCGCTCGGGGTGCGCGATGGCCCAGGACTTGGGGGCCATCTCGCCGACCACCATGTGCAGGAACACCACGACGATCATCGCGAGGGCGAAGGCGATGCCGTAGCTCAGCCCGGCGGGCAGGCCGAGCTTCGCCAGGAGGGGATCGAGTTCGTGCGAGATCGCGGGCTTGGACAGGGAACCGAGGCCCAGGGTGCAGACGGTGATGCCCAGTTGGGCACCGGCCAGCATCAGGGAGAGCTCCCGCATGCCCGCAAGGGCCGATTTCGCGCCGCGCTGCCCCTGGGCGGCGGCCTGCTCCACGCGGTGCCGCTTGGCGGCGACCAGGGCGAACTCGGCGGCGACGAAGAACCCGCTGCCGATGAGGAGCAGCAGCGTGACGAAGAGAGCCATGGGGAAGCTCATGCGGTGGCCCCCTTGCCCGCGGAACCGGTTCCGTCGGCGTCAGTGCTGCCCGCGTCCGTCCCGCCACCGGCATCCGGCAGGCGCTCCACCCGCACCCGCTCCGGCACGTGCCGGTCCAGGGCGAGTACGGCGATGGCCGCCGTGCCGCCGTCCGGCAGGTCGACGGTGAGTCGGTCCCCGACGGTCGGGAAGCGCCCGAGCCGGTCGACGATCAGTCCGGCCACGGTGTCGTAGTCCTCTTCCTCGGGCAGGTCGATGCCGGTGGCGTCGGCGATCTCGTCCAGACGGCGGCCCGCGGCCACCAGCCACCCCGCGCCGTCGGCGACGGCGGGGGCGACGACCGTGTCGGACTCGTCGGCGATGTCACCGACGAGTTCCTCGGCGATGTCCTCGTACGTGACGACCCCGGCGACGCCGCCGTGCTCGTCGAGGACCACCGCGAACTCGTCGTCGCGCTCACGCATCTGCGCCACCGCCTCCGGCAGCGGCAGCGTGTCGGGCAGGAAGAGCGGTCGGCGGGCCGCGTCGCCCGCCGTGATCCGCTCGAAGCGGGCGGCGGGCAGCCGCATCAGTTCGCGTACGCCGAGGACGCCCGCCACGTCGTCGGGGTGGTCGCCGAGGACCGGGTAGTTGGAGTGCCCGTGCTTGGCGATCAGCTCCACGGCCTCGGTGGCGCTGGCGTCCTTGCGGACGAAGACGGCGTCCGCGCGCGGCACCATCACCTCGTCGAGGGTGCGCTCGGAGAACTCCAGGACGTGGTCGAGCAGCTCGGCGGTCTCCCGGGGCAGCTCGCCCTCCTTGTGGGACTCGCCGATCAGGTGGCTGAGCTCCTCCAGGGTCGCGCCGTGGTGCAGCTCCTCGACCGGCTCGATGCCGATCCTGCGCAGGATGCGGTTGGCCGCGCCGTCGAAGACGCGCACCAGCGGCCCGACGACCTTCAGGTACGCGAGCGTGGAGGCGGCGAGCGACTTGGCGAGGCGTTCGGGGACGGCCAGCGCGAGGTTCTTCGGCGCCAGCTCGCCCAGGACCATCTGGACCACGGTGGCGACCACGAAACCGACCACTACGGAGATGGCGGAGACAGTGCCGTCCGACAGCCCCGTGCCCTCCAGCGCGGGCCTGAGCAGCGCGGACACCGACGGCTCCGCGAGGAAGCCGACGACCAGCCCGGTGACGGTGATGCCCAGCTGCGCGCCGGACAGCATGAAGGAGAGCTTCTCCAGGACCTGGAGGGCGCGGGCGGCCCGCTTGTCGCCCGCGGCCGCCTCACGCGCGAGGGCGAGCCGGTCGGCGGCGACGTAGGCGAATTCCTGGGCGACGAAGTAGCCCGTGCCCGCGGTCAGGACCAGGACGGCCAGCAGGCCGAGTACGGCACTCATCGAACACCACCCCGTCGCGTGCCGCGATCATGCCTCTTCGGGCGGGATGGTCGGGGACTGTGCCCCGGAGGGTCCGTCGGTCTGGCGGACACAGGGTGGCTCCGTTCTCGTATGAGGACTCAGTGAACGATTCTCGGCCCGGCGCGGTTCCCCCGCCACAGCGGACGAGGGGGACCGCACCGGGCCGCGCGGATCAGGCGGATCAGGCGGGGACGGTGGCGGAGGCGACAGCCGGGGCCGGTCCCACCAGCTCGGACAGGACGTCCTCCATGGTCACGAAGCCGAGCACCGCGCCGCCCTCGCCGAGGACCGCCGCCAGATGACTGCCCTCGGCGCGCAGCGCGGTGAGGGTGTCGTCGAGCGGGGTGTCGATGCGCACGCGCGTGACGGGGTGCAGGGCCTCGGCGGGGAAGGGCGCGTCGCGGTCGGCGACGCCCAGGGTGTCCTTGATGTGCAGATAGCCGAGCAGTGCGTCGTCCGGCCCTGTGACGGGGAAGCGGGAGTAGCCCGCCGCGGCGGCCACGCGTTCGAGGCGGGCCGGGGTGACGGCGTGGTGGACGGTGTGCATGTGCACGATGGGGACGAGGATCTCGCCGACCGGCCGGGTGCCCAGCTCAAGGGCGTCCCGCAGCCGCTCGCTGTCGGCGGCGGAGAGCAGCCCCGCCTCGCTGGAGTCGGCGACCATACGGGCCAGCTGGTCGTCGGTGAAGGCGGCCTCCACCTCGTCCTTCGGGTCGACCTTCAGCAGCCGCAGCAGCGCGTTGGCGAAGGCGTTGACGCCGAAGATGACGGGCCTGAGCGCCCGGGTGAGCGCGACCAGCGGCGGGCCGAGCAGCAGGGCGGTACGGGCGGGCGCGGCCAGGGCGATGTTCTTGGGGACCATCTCGCCGATCAGCATGTGCAGATACGTGGCGATCGCGAGCGCGATCACGAACGCGATCGGGTGCACCAGCGCGTGCGGGACCCGGGCCGCCTCGAAGGCGGGCTCCATGAGGTGCGCGATGGCGGGTTCGGCGACGGCGCCGAGCACCAGCGAGGAGACCGTGATGCCCAGTTGGGCGGTGGCCATCATCGCGGAGATGTGCTCGATGCCCCAGAGGGTGATCCGGGCGCGCTTGTCGCCCGCGCGGGCCCCCGGCTCGATCTGGCTGCGGCGCACGGAGATCAGCGCGAACTCGGCGCCCACGAAGAACGCGTTGGTGAGCAGCGTCAGGGCGCCGATGGTGAGCTGGAGGGCGGTCATCGTGCGTCCTCCAGCT
This sequence comes from Streptomyces formicae, assembly GCF_002556545.1. Taxonomy (NCBI): domain Bacteria; kingdom Bacillati; phylum Actinomycetota; class Actinomycetes; order Kitasatosporales; family Streptomycetaceae; genus Streptomyces; species Streptomyces formicae. The sequence goes on along the minus strand of NZ_CP022685.1, from coordinate 1,024,311 downwards.
GGTTGTGGTGTGCGGGCGCGGTGATGTGCACGCGGTCCGCGCGGTGGTGGTCGACGTCCAGGACGTCGATGCGCCAGCCGCCGACGTCGACGCTGTCGCCCTGGACGGGGATGCGGGCGAGCCGGGTGGCGACAAGTCCCGCGACCGTCTCGTAGGGACCGTCCTCGACGGCCAGGCCCATCCCGGCCAGCTGGTCTATCCGTACGCTGCCCTCGGCCCGCCAGGCCCTGCGGCCGTCGTCGGTCGGGGCGGCGGGCAGCAGGTCGGGGACCTGCATCGGGTCGTGCTCGTCGCGGACCTCGCCGACGACCTCCTCGACGATGTCCTCCATGGTCGCGACCCCGGCCGTGCCGCCGTACTCGTCGATGACGACGGCCATGGTGCGGGTGGTGCGCAGCCGCTCCAGGAGCCGGTCGGCGGTCAGGCTGTCGGGCACGAGCAGCGGCCGGGTGGCGAGCGCGGTGACCGGGGTCGCGGCGCGCTCGTCCGGGTCGAGGGCGAGGACGTCGCGGATGTGGACGGTGCCGATGACCTCGTCCAGGGAGTCCCGGTACACGGGGAAGCGGGAGAGGCCCGTCGCGTACGTGAGGTTGGCGGCGTCGGCGGCGGTGGCGTGCGCCTCCAGGGCCTGCACGTCGACCCGGGGCGTCATCACGTTCTCCGCGCTGAGTTCGCTCAGGTGCAGCGTGCGGACGAACAGCTCGGCGGAGTCCGCCTCGAGGGCGCCCTCGGCGGCCGAGTGCCTGGCCAGCGCGACCAGTTCCTCGGGGCCGCGCGCGGACGCCAGCTCCTCCGCGGGCTCCAGGCCGAAACGGCGTACGAACCGGTTCGCGGTGTTGTTCAGGTGCCGGATGAACGGGCCGAACGCGGCGGTGAAGCCGCGCTGCGGGGCCGCCACCACCTTCGCCACCGCGAGCGGGCGCGAGATCGCCCAGTTCTTCGGCACCAGTTCGCCGACGACCATCAGGACGACCGTGGACAGGACGACGCCGAGGAGCGTGGCGGTGGCCGAGGCGGCGCCGCCGAGACCGGCCGCTTCGAGCGGGCCGCGCAACAGCGCGGCGAGCGACGGCTCGGCGAGCATGCCGATCACCAGGGAGGTGACGGTGATGCCCAGTTGGGCTCCGGAGAGCTGGAACGTCAGGCGGCGCACGGCCTTCAGCGCGCCTTCCGCGCCCCGCTCACCCGCAGCCGCGGCCCGTTCCAGGTCGGCACGCTCGACCGTGGTGAGCGAGAACTCGGCGGCGACGAAGAGGGCGCAGGCCAGCGTGAGGAGCAGGGCCAGGAACAGCAGCAGGACCTCGGTCACCGTGCCACCCCCGATCCCGTACGCATGCGAGGCGGTGAGGGGACGGCACGGTCGGTACTGGGAGGCTCACCCATTGTGGGCCGGGGCTCCTTCTTCTCCTCGCACGAGGGCGTCCTCGTGCGAAACGGCGGGGCTGAAGCACGAATGCTTCTACACCTACTGTAAAGGAACCGTAAAACGCCGAGGCCCGGCCGGGGTGGATGGGGCCCACGGCCGATGAAAGAATCCGGTCGGCAGAGACGGAGACGTGCACCTTCGGGCACGTCCCTGGTGGGTGGGGGCCAATGTGGCTGTGGAGTGGCGGCAGATGAGGAGCGGGGCCAAGGCGGTCCCGCAGCCGATCGCGAACCTCGTCGTCTGGGCGGGTGCGGGAGCGGGCGCGCTGCTGCTCGTCGGCGTGCTCAACGCGCTGGGGGTGCTCGACCGCACGGGTCTGGCGCTCGCCGTGCTCTGCTCGCTCGCCGCGGTGCTCGGCACGCGCGGCAGGTTCGCGGCCGCGCCGGGCACGGCCGTGCTGTGCTGGCTGGTTCTCAACGTCTTCGCGACCCACCCCACGGGGGAGGTCAGCTGGGCCGGGCACCGCGACCCCGAGTGGCTCGTCTACCTGCTCGTCGCGGGGCTCACGGGCGCGGTGGCGAGCCGCATCGTGAGCGCCCGCGCGGCCTATCGCCGGGTGACGCCGCAGATCGGCCGGGGCGGGCCCGCGGACTACTAGCGCGTCTTCTCGCGCGACTTCTAGCGCCTGAGCAGGGCGGCCAGTTCCGCTTCGAAGAGGGTGGCGGGGTCGAAGCCCATCCCGGTGAAGTGGCCCGCGAGTTCCAGTGAGAGCACGCCGTGCACGCGGGTCCAGAAGGACAGGGCGCGGTGCAGTTCGGCGGGGGTGGCCGGGTGGTCGCCCGCCCATTGGCGGTGGGCGTCGATGTGCTGCTCGAAGTCCTGTTCGGGGGAGCTGGAGGGGTCGGGGGATTCCGGGGAGCCCGGGGGGCCCGGGGAGTCGTCGGGCAGCTTCGCGCTGGCGTCGAGCAGCGCGGACATGATCTCGGAGGAGATCGTGGTGACGTCGTCCGGGGCGTGGTAGCCGGGCACCGGGGTGCCGAAGATCAGCAGGTACCGATGCGGGTCGTCGAGTGCCCAGCGGCGGAGCGTGTGCCCGAGCTCAGGGAGGCCCGCGCCGTCCTTGGCGGCCGCGTCGACGGTGTCGGCGAGCCCCCGGTAAGCGTCCCTGATGAGCTCGGTGATCAGCTCGTCACGGCTGCCGAAGTACCGGTAGAGCGCGGGGCCGCTCATGCCCATCCGCTTGGCGATCGCGTTGAGCGACAGCGCGGAGGCGCCCGCGTCGGCGATCTGCTCCCACGCCCGTTCCTTGATCTCCGCGCGGACCTGGCTGCGGTACCGCTCGCGGGGGGATGCCGTGCCGGTGGCCTTGGCCATGTCCGGTCTCCGCTCGTCGTGACGCTTATGTCTTGGTGCTTGCGTGAGAAGGTATCACTCAACCTCTTGACGGGGCTTCGCGAGAGTTATAGCTTCTAACTGTCGTAAGGGGCGCTAGCTCGACCGGGCAGACGGTCGGGCGGGCCGGGCCAACGGAGGTTGTCATGAGCGGTGCCGCATCCATCGAGTGCGTCGAGGTCGTCCTGCCGGGGCGGGTCGAGCCGGAAGGGCTCCAGTTCCGGCGCGGGCCCCTCCCCGTCGCGGAAGCGGGGCAGGTGGTCGTCGCGATGGAGGCCACCGGCGTCTCCTTCGCCGAGCAGCAGATGCGCCGCGGCCGCTATTTCGACCAGCCGCCCTTCCCCTTCGTCCCCGGGTACGACCTCGTGGGCACCGTCATCACGGCCGGCCCCGGCGTGGTTCCGACCCTGGTCGGCAAGCGTGTCGCGGCGCTCACCAAGACCGGCGGCTGGGCCAGCCACGTGGTGCTCGACGCGGCGGACGTCGTCGAGGTGCCCGAGGGCGTCGGCGCCGCGGCGGCGGAGACCGCCGTGGTCAACGGCATCACCGCGTGGCAGATGCTGCACCGCAAGGCCCGGGTGCGGGCGGGCCAGACGATCCTGGTGCACGGAGCCAACGGAGGCGTCGGCTCACTCCTCGTCCAACTGGCACTCGGCGCGGGAGTGCGGGTGATCGGCACGGCGTCCGCCCGCCATCACGACGCCCTCCTGGAGCTGGGTGTCACCCCGGTCGACTACCGGACCGAGGACGTTCCGAGGCGGGTGCGCGAGCTCGTGCCCGGTGGTGTGGACGCGGTGTTCGACCACATAGGCGGCCGCAGTGTCACCGACTCGTGGCGGCTGCTCGCGCCCGGCGGGACCCTCGTCTCGTACGGCAGCGCCGCCACCCGGGACGACACGGGCTCCAAACAGTGGCCCGTCCTCAAGATCCTCGGCCGGGTCTGGGTGTGGAACGCGCTGCCCAACCGGCGCCGCGCGTACTTCTTCAACGTCTGGGCCGGGCGCGCGTTCGGCAAGGACCGCTTCCGGGCCCGCCTCCGCGCCGACCTGGGTCAGGTCTTCGCGGCGCTCGAGCGCGGTGAGATCACGGCGGGCATCGCCGCCGAGCTGCCGCTCGCGCGCATCGCCGACGCCCTGCGGCTCGCCGAGTCCGGCACGGTCAGCGGCAAGGTCGTGCTCACGCCCTGAGCCGGTCACGAAACACACTCCGACACCCCAGAGGGAACCCCGTCATGAGCGACACACCCCGCCAAGCCCCCTATCTGACCGGCCACTTCACACCCGTTCCCGACGAGCTCACCGCCCGTGACCTGACCGTCAGGGGCACGATCCCGCCGGAGCTGTCGGGGCGCTACTTCCGCAACGGACACAACCCCAAGCCGGGCGACGTCCCCACCCACTGGTTCCGCGGCGCGGGCATGCTGCACGGCATACGCGTCGACGGCGGCCGCGCCGAGTGGTACCGCAACCGCTGGGTGCGCACCCCCGCCCTGGACGGCGCGCCGCTGATCCGCGACGACGGGAGCGTCGACCTCACGGCCAGCATCGCGGGCACCCACGTCATCGAGCACGCGGGCCGCATCCTCGCCCTCCAGGAGGCCAATCTGCCCTTCGAGATGACCCCGGACCTGGACACGATCGGGGCGTACGACTTCCGAGGCAGGCTCACCACCGCCATGACCGCACACCCCAAGGAGGACCCGGCCACGGGCGAGCTGCACTTCTTCGGCTACGCGGCGATCCCGCCCTACCTGACGTACTACGTAGCGGATGCCAAGGGCGAGTTGACGCGCAGTCAGATCGTGCCGGGTGCGGGACCCACGCTCATGCATGACTTCGGCCTGACCCCCCGGTACACGGTCTGGCTCGACCTGCCGGTCGTCTTCGACCCCGCCGAGCGCTCCGGCATCCCGTACCGCTGGAGCGACACCCACCGTCCGCGCATCGGCGTGCTGCCGCGCGGGGGAGGGGTGGAACCGATGTGGTTCGAGGTCGACGCGGGCGCGATGATCCACGTGACCAACGCCTACGAGGACGCCCGGGGGCGCGTCGTCGTCGAGGGGCCTCGCTACGACCGGTCGTCCTGGGAGAGCAGCTGGAAATGGTGGAGCGGCGCGCCAGGACACCCCGCCGTGCCCGCGATCGGCTCGATGCGGCACCGCTGGATACTCGACCCGGCATCCGGCACCGTGCGCGAGGAGCCGCTCGACTCCCTGGTCACCGAATTCGCCACCATCAACGAGGCGTTGATCGGCGCGGCCCACCGCTACACGTACACCGTCGCCTTCCCCGGCGCGGGCCTGGAGCGGTACGCGCTGGTCAAGTACGACGCGCGGACCGGCGAACGGCAGATGGCCGACGCGGGTCCCGGGCGGATGTACGGCGAGCCCTTCTTCGTCCCGGCGGCCGGGGGAGTGGCGGAGGACGACGGATACCTCCTCACCCTCGTCAGCGACCTCGCCCGCGACTCCTCCGAGTTGCTCGTCCTGGACGCCAAGGACATCACCGCGGCCCCGATGGCCGCGGTGGAACTGCCCCGGCGCGTACCGGCGGGGATCCACGGTTCGTGGATCCCCGACACGGCGACCACGTAGGAGAGCCGCCCCGGCCACCAGAACCGGCGGCCCAGGTTGAAGACGGAGAAGCGCCGGCGCGACCGGCGAGCGCAGCAGTCGGCCCCGTACGGGTGACCACAACGCGCCGCCGTCCGGCATCTGAGCCTTGAATGGACGGGTGACCGCGATTCCCGACGACTGCCTCGCGCGCAACGAGTGGATCTGCGGTGAGTATCTGAGCACCCGCCGCCAGATCCTGATCGACGCGGTCGTCCAGCACCTCCAGCTGACCGCCGTCTCCGTACTCATCGCGCTCGTCGTCGCCGTGCCGCTCGCCGTCCTCGCCCGCCGCTGGGAGTGGGCCGCGGGACCCGTGCTCGCGCTCACCACGATCCTGTACACGATCCCCTCGCTCGCGATGTTCTCGCTGCTGCTCCCCGTGTACGGGCTCTCGGCCGCGCTCGTCGTCGCGGGGCTCGTCCTGTACTCGCTCACCCTGCTCGTGCGGAACATCCTCGCCGGGCTGCGTGCCGTTCCCGAGGACACCCGGCAGGCCGCCCGCGGCATGGGCTACGGCCCGATCCGCCTCCTGCTCACCGTGGAACTCCCGCTCGCCCTGCCCGCCGCCATGGCGGGGCTGCGGATCGCCACGGTCTCCGCCGTCTCCCTCGCCACCGTCGGCGCGATCGTCGGCTTCGGCGGCCTGGGCAATCTGATCTACGCGGGCATGAACACCTATTTCAAGGCGCAGGTGCTCACCGCCTCGGTGCTCTGCGTCGTCATCGCCGTCGCCGCCGACCTGCTGCTGCTCGGCGTACAGCGCCTGCTCACCCCCTGGACCAGGGCGGTCCGCTCATGAAGACACTCGGCGACGCCTGGGCGTGGCTCACCGACTCCGCGCACTGGGCGGGTGACGACGGCATCTGGCACCGGCTCACCCAGCACCTCGTCCTCACCGTGGTCTGTCTGCTGCTCAGCTGTCTGATCGCCCTGCCCGTCGCCCTCGTCCTCGGCCACCTCGGCAGGGGCGGCGCGCTTGCGGTGAACATCTCCAACGTCGGGCGCGCGGTGCCGACCTTCGCGGTCCTCGTCCTGCTGCTCCTCACCCCGCTCGGCAAGTGGGGCGAGGGCCCGACCGTCGTCGCCCTGGTCCTCTTCGCGGTGCCCCCGTTGCTCACCAACGCCTACGTCGGGATGCGCGGCGTCGACCGCAGCATCGTGCAGGCGGCGCGCGGCATGGGGATGACCGGGCGGCAGATGCTGTGGCGGGTCGAACTGCCGCTCGCGCTGCCCCTGGTGCTCAGCGGTATCCGCATCGCCGCCGTGCAGCTCGTCGCCACCGCCACCATCGCCGCGCTCGCGGGCGGCGGCGGGCTCGGCCGGATCATCACGGCGGGCTTCAACCTGGCGAGCACCGCGCAGGTGGTCGCGGGCGCGGTGCTCGTCGCCGTCTTCGCGCTGCTGGTCGAGGGGGTCTTCGAGGCCGCCGAGCGGCTCGCGCCCGGGTGGGCCCGGGCGCGGGGGAGGGCGGGATGAGGCGCCGCGCGGGATCGGCGACGGTGGCTCTCCTCGCCCTGCTCACGGGCTGCGCCGGCGGTCCCTCCCTGGAGAACCAGGGCGAGGTCACCGCGCCGCCGGGCGACAGCAAGCACCTCGTCGTCGGCTCGGCGGGATTCACCGAGAGCGACCTGCTCGCCCAGATGTACCTGCTGCTCCTGAAGAAGGCCGGATACGGCGCGGAGATCCTGTCCGTGGCCAACCGCGAGCTCTACGAACCCGCCCTGGAGTCCGGTCAGATCGATGTCGTCCCCGAGTACGCGGCGACCTTCGCGGACTGGCTCAATGCCAAGAAGAACGGCGCCGACGCGCCGCCGGTCGGCTCGCCCGACCTCGCCACCACCATGAAGGCGCTGCGCTCACTCGCCACCCCGCGCGGCCTGACCGTCCTCGACCCCGGCAAGGCCGTCGACCAGAACGCGTTCGCGGTCGCCGCGTCGTACGCCGAGCAGCACCAGCTCAAGACGCTGAGCGACCTCGGAAAATCGGGCCTGAAGGTGCGGCTCGCCGCAGGCGACGAGTGCGTGCAACGTCCTTACTGTGCCCCGGGGTTGAAGAAGGTGTACGGCATCGACGTCACCGGGGTCGATCCCAAGGGCGTCGGTACCACCCAGGCCAAGAAGGCCGTGCAGGACGGTCAGGACCAGATGGTCCTGACCACGTCGACGGACGCCACCCTCGACGACTTCGGGCTCGTGCTCCTCAAGGACGACAAGCATCTGCAGAACGCCGACTACATCGTCCCCGTGGTCAACCGCTCCCGCGCGGGCAGCGGACGCGTCGCGGCTGCGCTCGGGCGGCTCAATCCTGTACTGACGACGGAGGATCTGGCGTCCATGAACGAGCAGGTGGACAGCTGGCGGAGGCTGCCGCAGGACGTTGCGCGGGCTTATCTGGAGGACAAGGGGCTGCTTTAGCTTCCGCAGGGGGGAACTTTGCCCGCGGGTCTCTCCGGGCTGAGCGCGCAGTTCCCCGCGCCCCTTACGGGGCGCCCCGCAAGGCGCCTACGCGTCTGCGACGGAGTCAAATTCCACCTGGTCCCGCGCGACGCCCTGCGCATCCGCGTCCACCGAGCGCCGCAGCGCCTCGTGCAGCTTCGCCGGGGTCAGGACGCCGAGGAAGCGGGCGCCGTCCAGGACGGCGACCCAGCCCGCGTCGTGCTGGAGCATCACGCCGAACGCCTGCTTGAGCGGGGCGCCGATCGGGACCCAGGAGTTCATGCGGTGCGCCAGATCGCCGACCGTGCCGCCCGCGCCCGCCAGGGCCACCTCGTCGACGCCCACCCAGCCGTGCAGATCGCCGTCCTCGTCCAGGACGACCGCCCAACGGGCCTCCTCCGCACGCAGCCGGGCCGCGGCCTGCGCGGCGGGCTCGTCGAGGCGGGCGAGCGGCGGCTGCTCCAGGTCGTCGGACTGGATCTCGGTGACCGAGAGCCGCTTCAGGCCGCGGTCGGCGCCCACGAACTCGGCGACGTAGGGCGTCTGGGGCGCCCCGAGCACCGCTCCCGGCGTGTCGAACTGCTCGATGCGCCCCTGCCCGTACACCGCGATGCGGTCGCCGAGCCGGACCGCCTCCTCGATGTCGTGCGTGACCAGGAGCACCGTCTTGCGCACGGCCGCCTGCATCCGCAGGAACTCGTCCTGCAACTGCTCGCGCACCACCGGGTCGACCGCGCCGAACGGCTCGTCCATCAGGAGGACGGGCGGGTCGGCCGCGAGCGCGCGGGCCACGCCGACGCGCTGGCGCTGGCCGCCCGAGAGCTGTTCGGGGTAGCGGGATCCGTACGTCTTCGGGTCCAGGCCCACCAGATCGAGGAGTTCGGCGGCGCGGGCCCGCGCCTTCGCCTTCTTCCAGCCGACGAGCGCGGGCACGGTCGCCGTGTTGTCCAGGATGGTCCGGTGCGGGAACAGGCCGACCTGCTGGATGACGTAGCCGATGCGGCGGCGCAGGCGCACCGGGTCGACGTCGGCGATGTTCTCGCCGTTCACGAAGATGCGGCCCGATGTCGGTTCGATGAGGCGGTTCACCATCATCATCGTCGTGGTCTTGCCGCAGCCCGAGGGGCCGACGAGCGTGACCAGTTCGCCCTCGGCGACCTCGAAGGAGAGGTCGTCCACGGCCGTCGTGCCGTCCGGGTAGCGCTTGGTCACCTGCTCGAACCGGATCATGCGTTCACGCTAGCCGCGCCGCTCACTCCCCGCTCACCAGGACGACCTCCAAGGTGCGCGGGCCGTGCACTCCCTCGACGCGGTCCAGCTCGATGTCGCTGGTCGCGGAAGGGCCCGAGATCCAGGTGAGCGGCCGGGCGGGGTCCAGCCGTTCGAGGGCCCCGGGGACGCAGGAGACGACCTGGTCGGGCACGCGGACGACACAGACGTGATGGTCCGGCACCAGGGTGATGCGGCGGCGGCCCTGATCGGGGGAGCCGTCCAGAACGATCGTGCCGGTCTCGGCGACGGCCACCGCGCAGCCCGTGACGACGCTGTCGACCTCGTCGAGCTCGTGCGGGGTGCTCGCGGCGCGGTCGTGGACGCGCACCGGGTCGGCGGCGGCCAGCCAGTGCGGCGGCAGGCCCGGCGGCACCAGCACGGTCCGCGCCCCGCGCCGCGCGAGCAGCCGCGTCAGCAGTTCCGGAAGATCCGCGGCGGCACAGCGGTGCACGATCGCCCGGTAGTCCGCGAGGTTCTCCGCGAGCAGGTCGACGGTCTGCTCGGTGGTGCGCTCGCCGTGCTCGCGCGCGTACGCGCGGGCCACCGACTCCTCGTACGGAAGCTCGCCGTCCGGTACGTCGGCCAGTGCCCGCCGCACCCGGCCCAGGATCCGGTCCCTGCTGCTCATGCGTCGTTCCCCTCGGTCGTGCCGCCGCTCCTGTCGCCCCGCGTGCGCTGCCACCAGTCGCGGAACGGCTCGGCGGGCACCTTCGGCAGGTCCCGTGTCGCGCTCCAGGCCCGGCCGGGGCCGGGCAGCATGCGCGGATGGAACCGCCGCGTGCGCGACGCGATGCGCTGGCCCGCGCGCAGGGCACCGGGGCGGGCGAACGCGAGGCCCGCCGCGCGCATCGCCGCCCGCTCCGCCGCGTGCCCCTTCGCGGGCTTCAGCGTCACCTTCACACCCTGCCGGGTGGCCTCGCCGCCCTGGACGACCCGCTCCCGCAGGTGGACCAGGACCTCGGGGATGTCGATGGCGACCGGGCACACCTCGTAACAGGCCCCGCAGAGCGACGAGGCGTAGGGGAGCGAGGCGTCGATCTCGCTCCGGGTGCCGCGCAGCTGAGGACTGAGGATGGCGCCGATCGGGCCCGGATACACCGAGCCGTACGCATGGCCGCCCGCCCGTTCGTACACCGGGCACACGTTGAGACACGCCGAACAGCGGATGCAGCGCAGCGCCTGGCGGCCGACCTCGTCGGCGAGGGTGTCGGTGCGGCCGTTGTCGAGGAGGACCAGGTGGAAGGTGCTCGGTCCGTCGGCCGTGGCCGCGTCGGTGGTGCCCGTCCACATCGACGTGTAGGGGTTCATGCGTTCGGCCGTCGAGGAGCGCGGCAGGGTCTGGAGGAAGACCTCCAGGTCGCGCCAGGTCGGGATGGTCTTCTCGATGCCGACCACGGAGATCAGGGTCTCGGGCAGCGTGAGGCACATCCGGCCGTTGCCCTCCGACTCCACGACGACCAGGGTGCCGGTCTCGGCGACCATGAAGTTCGCGCCCGAGATGCCGACCTTGGCGCGCAGGAACTTCTCGCGCAGGTGGAGGCGGGCCGCCTCGGCCAGCTCGGCGGGGCTGTCGGTGAGTCCCTCCGGGGCGGGGCGGCCCCAGTCGGCCATCTCCTTGGCGAAGATGTCGCGGATCTCGCCGCGGTTGCGGTGGATCGCGGGCACCAGGATGTGCGAGGGCCTGTCGTGGCCCAACTGCACGATCAGCTCGGCGAGATCGGTCTCGTAGGCGTGGATGCCCTCCGCTTCGAGGGCCTCGTTGAGGCCGATCTCCTGCGTCGCCATCGACTTGACCTTGACGACCTCGCTCTCGCCCGTCGCCTTGACCAGGGCCGTCACGATGCGGTTGGCCTCGTCCGCGTCGGCCGCCCAGTGGACGGTGCCCCCGGCGCGCACCACGGACTCCTCCAACCGCATGAGGTAGTGGTCGAGATGGCGCAGCGTGTGGTCCTTGATGCGCCGTCCCGCCTCGCGCAGCTCGGCCCAGTCGTCGAGCTCGGCGACGGCGCGGGCCCGCTTGTCGCGGATGGTGTGGGTGGCGTGCCGGAGATTGGCGCGCAGCGTGGTGTTGCCGACGGCCTCGTGCGCGGCCTCGGGGAAGGCGGGCATGCCGACGAATGTGCCGCCGCTCATGACAGGGGCTCCTCTTCCGTACTGGCCAGGATCTCCGCGATGTGGACGGGTCGCACCGCCGTGCGCAGCCGGGTCGCCGTGCCCGCGATGTGCATCAGACAGGAGTTGTCGGCGGCGCACAGCACATCGGCGCCCGTCGACTCGGCGTTGCGCACCTTGTCCGTGCCCATCGCCGCGGAGACATCGGAGTTCTTCACGGCGAACGTGCCGCCGAAGCCGCAGCACTCCTCGGCGCCCGGCAGCTCCACGAGTTCGAGTCCCTCGACCGCCCGGAGAAGCCGCGTCGGCCGCTCGCCGAGACCGAGGGAGCGCAGGCCGTGGCAGGTCGGGTGGTAGGTGACCTTGTGCGGGTAGTACGCGCCGACGTCCGTGACGCCGAGGACGTCCACCAGGAACTCGGTGAGTTCGTACGTCTTGGGCACCACGGGCGCGAGGGTGCGGGCCAGCCCTTCGCCGCGGCCCTCCGCGCGGGCCCGCTCGCCCATGCGGGGGTAGAGCTCGCGCACCATCGCCCCGCACGATCCGGAAGGCGTCACGATCGCGTCGTACGCGTCCGAACCGAAGACATCGGAGAAATGACGGGCCAGCGGCTCCGCCTGATGGCGATAGCCCGTGTTGTAGTGGGCCTGCCCGCAGCAGGTCTGTGCCATCGGGAAGTCGACCTCAACTCCCAGCCTGGTCAGCAGTTTCACCACCGCGCGGCCCGTGTCCGGATAGAGCGTGTCGTTGACACAGGTCAGGAACAGGGCGACGCGCATCGCGGGTTCCTCCTCGTCGATCATCGGATGGGTGCAGGGTACCCGTACGGCTTCCGAGCGTTAAGTAGGCTTGTCCTCACGGCTGGTGACGGCCGCACAGGGGATGGAGCTCCGGGAACGCATGGTCGGGATCAAAGACGTGGCGAAGCACGCGGGCGTGTCCGTCGGCACCGTGTCGAACGTGATCAACCGCCCGGACACGGTCTCCGAAGGGACCCGGCACAAGGTGCAGGCGGTCATCGACCGGCTCGGCTACGTCCGCAGCGAGTCCGCACGCCAACTGCGCGCGGGGCGCAGCCGCATCATGGCGCTCCTCGTCCTGGACATGGGCAACCCGTTCTTCGTGGACGTCGCGCGGGGCGCCGAGCGTGCCGCGCGCGAGGCCGGCCTCTGCGTCACGGTGTGCAACAGCGGCCAGAGTCCCGCCGAAGAGGCCGAGTACCTGGCGCTCTTCGCCGAGCAGCGGGTACGGGGCGTGCTCCTCACGCCCGCCGACGCGACCGGGCGGAACATCGCGGCCTTCCGCAGGCACGGCATCCCCTTCGTCCTCGTCGACCGCGTCGCCGACGGCGCCACCGAGTGCTCCGTGTCCGTGGACGACGTGCTGGGCGGCGGGCTCGCCGTGCGCCACCTCGTCGACACCGGGCACCGCAGCATCGCGTACGTGAGCGGCCCGCCCTCGCTCAAGCAGGTCAGGGACCGGCGCGTGGGAGCGCTGCGCGCGCTCGCCGAGGCGGGTCTGGACGCCTCGCTGCTGCGCGAGCTGCCCACCGAGCGGCTCGACGTGGCCGCCGGGCGGGACGCGGGCGCCCGCATCCTGGGCCTCGCCGTGCGGCCCACCGCCGTCTTCTGCGCCAACGACCTGCTCGCCCTCGGCGTGCTCCAGGCCATGTACGCGGCCGAGGTGAGCGTGCCCGAGGACATCGCGATCGTCGGCTACGACGACATCGAGTTCGCGGCGGCCGCCGTCGTGCCGCTGACCTCCGTGCGCCAGCCCGCCGTCACCATGGGCGCGATGGCGGCGGAACTGCTCATGGAGGAGACCGAGTCGGGCGACCCCGCGGCGCACGAGCACCGCCGCGTGGTGCTCATGCCCGAACTCGTCGTACGACGCTCGAGCCTGCCGGGCCGCTGACCGGGCGCCCTCCGGTCCGGCGCCGCGGCGCGTGTGCTGAACTGGGGAGACCGTCCCGCGTCCGCGACGTCGCCCCGCGCGACCTGGCCCAGGAGCCGCATTGACCGCCACGTACCGCCAGCCCGGAGTCGTCCTCACCGACCGCCGTTTCAGCGTGCCGCTGGATCACGACGCACCGGCGGGGGAGCGGATCGAGGTCTACGCCCGCGAGGTGGTGTCCACCGCAAGGGGCGGCGCTCAGCTGCCGTGGCTGGTGTACCTCACGGGCGGCCCCGGCTTCGGCGCGACCCGCTTCCACGGCAGGGAGTCCTGGCTCGACCGCGCCCTGGAGGAGTTCCGAGTCCTCCTGATCGACCAGCGCGGCACCGGCAGCTCCACGCCCGCCAACCGCCAGACGCTCCCGCTGCGCGGCGGACCCCGCGAACAGGCCGACTACCTGGCGCACTTCCGCGCCGACTCCATCGTGCGCGACTGTGAGGCGATCCGCCCCGAGGTGACCGGCGGCGCCCCCTGGACCGTCCTCGGGCAGAGCTTCGGCGGATTCTGCGTGACGCACTACCTCTCGTACGCACCCGAAGGGCTGCACACCGCGCTCATCACCGGCGGTCTGCCCACGCTCGAAGGCCACGCGGACGACGTGTACCGCGCCGCCTACCCGCGGATGGAGCGCAAGAGCGCCGCGCACTACGCCCGTTACCCGCAGGACGTCGAGCGCGCCAGGGTCATCGCCGAGCACATCGCCGAGCACGAGCCGGTCCTGCCCGGCGGCTACAAGCTGACGGTCCCGGCCTTCCAGTCGCTCGGCATCCTGCTCGGCACGGGCAACGGCAGCCACCGGCTGCACTACCTCATCGAGGACGCGTTCGTGCGGACGCCGTCGGGGCCCGCGCTCTCCGACGCCTTCCAGGAGAACGTCCTTTCGGTCCTCAGTTACGCGGCGGCCCCGCTCTATGCCCTCCTGCACGAGGCGATCTACGGTCAGGGAGAACGGCCCACCGACTGGTCGGCGGAGCGCGTGCGCGGCGAGTTCCCGCAGTTCGACGCGGCGAAGAGCCTGGCGGACGACGCGCCGCTGCTGTTCACCGGCGAGGCCGTGCAGCGCTGGATGTTCGACAGCGACCCCGCCCTGCGTCCCCTGCGCGAGACGGCCGACCTGTTCGCCGCGCGCACCGACTGGCCGCGCCTGTACGACCCGGAGCGGCTCGCGGCCAACGAGGTGCCCGCGGCCGCGGCGATCTACCACGACGACGTGTACGTCGACAGGAACCACTCCCTGGCCACGGCCCGCGCGATCCGGGGGCTGCGCACCTGGGTCACCGACGAGTTCGAGCACGACGGGCTCAGGGCCGAGGGGCCCCGGGTGCTCGACCGGCTGCTCAAGCTCGCCCGCGGGGAGGCGTGACGCGCCCGGCGCCGCGCACTCCGTCCGTCTCCCCGGCTCTGCCCGTCGTCGGACCTCGGCGCTAGGCTGAGGATCATGACCGAGCCGCAGCCTTCCGCAACGCCCGCGCAACTGACGCCCATGCCCGAGGACTGGCAGCGCGCCCTCGCCGTCGTCGCCCACCCGGACGACCTGGAGTACGGCTGCTCGGCCGCGATCGCCGGATGGACCGACGGCGGGCGCGAGGTCGCCTACCTCCTGGCGACCCGCGGCGAGGCGGGGATCGACACGATCGACCCGGCCACCTGCGGGCCGCTGCGCGAGCGCGAGCAGCGGGCGAGCGCGGCCGTCGTCGGCGTCGACACCGTGGAGTTCCTCGACCACAAGGACGGCGTGATCGAGTACGGCACGGCGCTGCGCCGGGACATCGCCGCCGCGATCCGCAGGCACCGCCCCGAGCTCGTCATCACGCTCAACCACCGTGACACCTGGGGCGGCGTCGCCTGGAACACCCCCGACCACGTCGCGGTCGGCCGCGCCACGCTGGACGCGGCGGGCGACGCGGGCAACCGCTGGATCTTCCCCGAGCTGATCGAGGAGCAGGGCCTCGAACCGTGGAACGGCGTGCGGTGGGTCGCCGTCGCCGGGTCCGCGTCGCCCACCCACGCGGCGGACGCCACGGCCGGTCTCGAGCGCTCCGTGCTCTCCCTGCTCGAACACCGCGCCTACATCGAGGCGTTGACGGACGAGGACCCGGAGAAGTACTGCAGGACGTTCCTCCTGGGCAACGCGCAGGCAGCGGCGCCGCGCTTCGGCGGACGGCCCGCGGTGCCGTTCGAGGTCTTCAGCCGGTAGGCCGCCACCCCTACTCTGACGGGTCATCAGAAACGTATGACCGCAGAGGAGTTGGGGCCCGATGATCGACACGATCGGCACGGACATCCCGGACGGCGAGGAGCGGCTGCGCCTCGACGTCGAGGACGGCCTCGGCATCCTCACGCTCTGCCGCCCGCGCAAGCTCAACGCGTGGAGCTGGGAGTCCACCCGGCAGCTCGGCCTGTTCGCCGACCGGATCCGCTTCGACGACTCGATCAGGGCGGTGCTGCTGCGCGCCGAGGGCAGGGCGTTCTGCGCGGGCATCGACATCACGGCACCGGGCGGCGCGATCACGGGCCGCTCCGGTGCCGAGCGCGCCCGCAACTACTACGAGGCCATGCGCTGGGTCCACGAGCGCTTCCGCGCCTTCGCCGAACTGCCGCAGCCGGTCGTCGCGGCCGTGCAGGGGTACTGCCTCGGCTTCGGCTTCGAGCTCGCGCTCATGGCGGACGTACGGATCGCCGCCGACGACGCGGTGTTCGCCCTGCCCGAGGCGCGGCTCGGCGTCGCCGTGGACGCGGGCGGCGATCTGCGCATCGCGCGCGAGGCGGGCGCGGGCTGGGCCAAGCTGCTCGCGCTCACCGGCCGCCGCGTGGACGCGCCGACGGCCGAGCGGCTGCGCCTGCTCCAACAGGTCGTACCCGTCGCTGAGTTGGCGAAGAGCGCCCGCGCGGTGTCGGCCGAGATCGCCGCGAACGCGCCGCTCGCCGTGCAGGGCATCAAGCGCGGCATCGACGCGTACGCGGACACGGGGATGGCGGGCGCGCTCGACCGGGTCGCGATGAACGCGGCGATCACGCTCACGTCGGAGGACTCCCGTGAGGGGTACGGGGCGAAGGCGGCGGGGCGAGCGCCCGCGTTCGAGGGGAAATAGCGGCGGCGGATCGGGCGTCGGGGCGGTGGGCTGCGTGAGGGCTGGTCCGCTCACTCCGCGAACGGGCCCCGTCCCAGCTGCTCGCGCACCGTCACCACGGGCGGGCTCACCAGGGCGCGGCGCTGCCAGTTGGCGCCGTCGACGACCAGCGTGTGGCCGGTGATGAAGCGGGCGTAGGGCGAGGCCAGGAAGGTGGCGGCCCAGCCCAGTTCGCGCGGACGGCCGACGCGCAGGGCGGGTTGCCGGGCGTCCTTGTCGTGGGCCCGGTCGAGATTGCCGCGGATGTCCTCGGTCATGTCGTCGTGCGGCATCAGGCCCGGCACCAGCCCGTTGACCTGGATCCCGTACGGTCCCCACTCCACCGCGAGGCTCTCCACCAGGCTCTTCACGCCCGCCTTGGCCGCGGCGCTGTGCGCGAAGCCGGGGCCGCCCGTCCAGGCGTACGAGGCACCGACGTTGATGACCGAGCCGGGGGTGCCCGCGGCCAGGTGGCGGCGGCCGAACTCCCGCGTCATGTAGAACGTGCCGTTGAGCGTGGCGTCCACCACCGAGCGCCACGCGTTGGGGGACATGTCCTCCGAGGGGACGGGGAAGTTGGCGGCCGCGTTGTTGACCAGGACGCCCGGCAGACCGTGCGCCGCCTCGGCCGCGTCGAAGACGTCGGCGACGCGCCGCGGGTCGCGGATGTCGCACCCGGCGGCCGTCACCCGCCCGCCCAGCGCCGCCAGTTCGTCCCGCGCCGCCGCGAGGCGGTTCTCTTTGCGGCTCGCGATCACCAGGTCGGCGCCGAGTCGCGCGAACTCCGCGGCGACGGCCTTGCCGAGACCGGTCCCGCCGCCGGTGACCAGGACGACGGTCCCGGCGAACGTGCCGGGCGGCAGCGCGCTCGCGCCGGGCGGGGGAGGGGCGGGCAGGCCGGGCAGACCGGCATCCGGAAGCTCGCCCGTACGTGCCGCGCCCGCCGCGTGGTCCGTCATTCGCGCATCCCTCCGTCGTCGTACGCGGGCCCCGCACGCGAGCCCGCCCCGCCTGTGGTCGCATCGATATCGCGTACGGCTCCAAAGCTCCATGGCCTATCGCGTACGGCTCCAAAGCTCCATCACTTACACCGGCAGACCGTGCGCCCGCTCGCCGCTCACCGTGCGCGCCACCGCGGCCTCGGCCTCCGCCGTGAACTCCCCGGCACGCCGCCGCTCCACCGACGCGTCGATGTCCGCCATCACCAGCTCCGCGTTGATCATCACGCCTGCCCGGTAGCCCATGCTTGCCGCGTTGACGACCTGCTCCATGGCGCTCGCGGCGTTGCCGACCGCCCAGACGCCGGGGACGCTGGTGCGGCCCGTCTCGTCGATCGCCGGGTACGGGCCGTACGGCGTGTCCGTGGTGTCGGCGCCGAGAGCCGTGAGCAGACCGGACCGGGGCGCCGGCCTCGCGGCGACGAACAGGACGGAGCGCGGGACGACGCGCCCGTCGGCGAGCCGCACACCGGTCAGCCGGTCGTCCTCGACCTCCAGGCTCGCGACCTCGCCCTCCACCACGGAGACGCCCGCGGCGGCGAGGCGCTCCCACTCGGCGTCCGGCAACTCCCGCACGGTGTGCAGGAAGAGCGTGACGTCCTTGGACCACTGGGTGACCAGCAGCGCCTGGTGGCTGTTGAAGGGCTCCGAGGCGAGTACCCCGAACGCCTCGTCCCGTACCTCCCAGCCGTGGCAGTACGGGCAGTGCAGCACGTCGTGTCCCCAGCGCTCCGCGAGTCCCGGCAGCTCATCGGGGAGTTCGTCCACGAGCCCGGTGGCGACGATCACCCGGCGGGCGTGCACCGGGGCGCCGTCCGCGAGGGAGAGCGTGAACGCGCCCGCGCCGTCCCGGGCCACCTCGGTCACCCGGTCCCGCACGACGTCCACGCCGTACCGCGCCAGCTCACCGCGCCCCTCGGCGAGGAACTCGGCGGGCGGCATGCCGTCCCGGGAGAGGTAGCCCTGCATGTGTGCGGCGGGCGCGTTGCGCGGTTCGCCCGCGTCGACGACGAGGACCCGGCGCCGCGAGCGGCCGAGCACGAGCGCCGCGCTCAGGCCCGCCGCGCCGCCTCCCACGACGACGACCTCGTACGCGTCGTCCTGGCTGCTGTTCTTTCGGGTCACGGTGACCACCTCCACGGACACCCTCACTCCGGTAGTGCGATATCGACAAGTTGGATTGCCGATACCGCAAGAACTGCGTCATGATGACGGCATGAGAAGAGCGCACCAGGAACCGGCGGAGCCGGACGGGACGGAAACGGCCGAGGCCCCGGAGGAGATGGACCAGGTCCTCACCGAGGTTGGCCCCCGGCTGCGCCGTATCCGCAAGGAGCGCGGCGCCACCCTGGCCGCGCTCTCCGCGGCCACCGGCATCTCCGTGAGCACCCTCTCCCGCCTGGAGTCGGGCCACCGCAAGCCCAGCCTCGAACTGCTCCTGCCCATCGCCCGCGCGCACCAGGTCCCCCTCGACGAGCTGGTCGGCGCGCCACCGGTCGGCGACCCGCGCGTACGGGCCAAGCCGATCGTCCGGCACGGGCGCACCATGCTGCCGCTGACCCGGCAGCCGGGCGGACTGCAGGCGTACAAGGTGGTGGAACCCCCTCGGACGACGCCCGCCCCCGACCCGAGGACGCACGAGGGGTACGAGTGGCTGTACGTCCTCTCCGGGAAGCTGCGGCTGATCCTCGGCGACCACGACGTGGTGCTCGGGCCCGGCGAGGCGGCGGAGTTCGACACCCGGGTGCCGCACTGGTTCGGGGCCACGGGGGACGGGGGAGCGGAGTTCATCAGCTTGTTCGGGCCCCAGGGCGAGCGGATGCATGTGCGGGCGCGGCCCACCCGCAAGGAGAAGGGGGACTGACGGTTTCCGGACTCTGTCCCGGGCTGTTCCCCGTACTGTTCCCCTAGGGGCAAGCGACCGCTTAGTATGCGGTGGAGCCCGGTCTACGACAGCCCCGTGGAGGCCCCGCATGCAGGCATGGCAAGTGCACGAGAACGGCGAGCCCGGCGAGGTGATGCGCCTCGCGGAGGTGGCGAGGCCGGTGCCGGGCGAGGGGCAGCTGCTGCTCAAGGTCCGTGCCGCGAACATCAACTTCCCGGACGCGCTGCTCTGCCGCGGCCAGTACCAGATCAGGCCGCCGCTGCCGTTCACGCCCGGCGTGGAGATCTGCGGCGAGACCGAGGACGGCCGCCGGGTGATCGCCAACCCCGCGCTGCCCCACGGCGGCTTCGCCGAGTACGCCGTCGCGGACGCCGCGGCACTCCTTCCCGCGCCCGACGCGCTCGACGACGCCGAGGCGGCCGCGCTGCACATCGGCTACCAGACGGGCTGGTTCGGGCTGCACCGCCGCGCGCACCTCCAGGAGGGCGAGACGCTCCTGGTGCACGCGGCCGCGGGCGGCGTCGGCAGCGCCGCCGTACAGCTCGGCAAGGCGGCCGGCGCCAAGGTCATCGGCGTCGTCGGCGGGGCGGAGAAGGCCGCGGTCGCGCGCGAGCTCGGCTGTGACCTCGTCCTCGACCGGCGGGCGGACGACGTCGTCGGCGCGGTGAAGGAGGCCACGGGCGGTCGTGGCGCCGACGTCGTCTACGACCCCGTGGGCGGCGACGCCTACGCCAAATCGGCCAAGTGCGTGGCCTTCGAGGGCCGCATCGTCGTGGTCGGCTTCGCCAGCGGCGCCATCCCGACGCCCGCGCTCAACCACGCCCTGGTGAAGAACTACTCGATCCTCGGCCTGCACTGGGGCCTGTACGCGAGCAAGGACCCTCGGTTGATCCTGCGCTGTCACGAGGAGCTGACCGCACTGGCCGCCAAGGGCGCGATCAAGCCGCTGGTCAGCGAGCGCGTCCCGATGGACGGGGCCGCCGCCGCGGTCCAGCGCGTCGCCGACGGAGTGACCACCGGACGGGTCGCCGTCCTGCCGCACGGAGGTGCCGCATGACCGACGCCGCCGAACTGGTCATCCGCACGCAGGAGTTGCTCGCCGCGCACCCGCCCGCCACGACAGAGCGCACGGACTTCCTCAAGGCCCGCTTCGACGCCGGACTCGCCTGGGTGCACTACCCCGAGGGCCTGGGCGGGCTCGGCGCCGCCCGCTCGGCGCAGGCCGTCGTGGACGCCGAACTGGAGGCCGCGGGCGCCCCCGACAACGACCCGCGCCGCATCGGCATCGGCCTCGGCATGGCGGCGCCGACGATCCTCGGCTACGGCACCGAGGAGCAGAAGCGCCGTTTCCTCAGGCCGCTCTGGGTCGGCGAGGAGGTGTGGTGCCAGCTCTTCAGCGAGCCGGGCGCCGGATCCGACCTGGCCGCGCTCGGCACCCGCGCGGTGCGGGACGGCGACGACTGGGTGGTCAACGGGCAGAAGGTGTGGACGTCCAGCGCCCACCTCGCCCGCTGGGCCATCCTCATCGCCCGCACCGACCCGGACGCGCCCAAGCACCGCGGCATCACGTACTTCGTGTGCGACATGACCGACCCGGGCGTGGACGTGCGTCCGCTGCGCCAGATCACCGGCGAGGCCGAGTTCAACGAGGTCTTCCTGACGGATGTGCGCATCCCCGACGCGCACCGGCTCGGCGAGGTCGGTGACGGCTGGAAGGTCGCCCAGACCACGCTGATGAACGAGCGCGTCTCCATCGGCGGCGCGCGGATCCCGCGCGAGGGCGGCATGATCGGCATCGTCGCCAAGACCTGGCGCGAACGCCCCGAGCTGCGCACCCACGACCTCCACCAGCGCCTGATGAAGCTCTGGGTCGAGGCCGAGGTGGCCAGGCTCACCGGCGAGCGGCTGCGCCAGCAGCTCGTGGCCGGCCACCCCGGGCCCGAGGGCTCCGGCATGAAGCTCGGCTTCGCCCGCCTCAACCAGGAGATCAGCGGCCTGGAAGTGGAACTCATGGGCGAGGAAGGTCTGTTGTACGAGGACTGGACGATGCGGCGGCCCGAACTCGTCGACTTCGTGGGCCGCGACCCGGGCTACCGCTATCTGCGCGCCAAGGGCAACAGCATCGAGGGCGGGACCAGCGAGGTCCTCCTGAACATCGTCGCGGAGCGCGTCCTTGGCCTGCCCTCCGAGCCGCGCACCGACAAGGACGTCGCCTGGAAGGACCTGGCCCGATGAGCGATCTTCTCTACACGCAGGAGGAGGACGCGCTGCGCGCCGCCGTGCGCGGCCTCCTCGACGACCGCTGCGACGCCGCCGCCGTGCTCGCGCGCGCCGAGAGCGACCGGCCGCACGACCTGGAGCTGTGGAAGACCCTCGCGGGCGAGATGGGCCTCGCCGGACTCCTGGTGCCCGAACGCCTCGGCGGCCAGGGCGCATCGCACCGCGAAGCGGCCGTCGTGCTGGAGGAGTTGGGCCGCGCGGTGGCACCCGTGCCCTATCTCACCAGCGCCGTCGTCGCCACGCAGACGCTGCTGGCCTGCGAGAGCGCGGGCGCGGGCGGGGGCGAGGCCGCCGAGCTGCTCGGCGCGCTCGCCACGGGGCGGGTGATCGGGGTGCTCGCCGTCGGCCTCGCCGTCGCGCCCGGCGCGCCACTGACCGGCGTACGGCACGAAGACGGCGCGCTGCACGGCGAGTTGACCGGCATCGCGGACGCCACCGGCGCCGATGTGCTGCTCGTCCCCGCCGACGGCGCCCTCTACGCGGTCGACACCGCGCAGGACGGCGTCACCGTCACCCCGCAGGTCTCGCTCGACCTGACGCGGCCGCTCGCCACCGTGAGCTTCGACGCGGCACGCGCGCGCCTGCTGACGCCGGACGCGGCGGCGGCGGTCCGCGCGGGGCTGCGGGCCGGGGCCGCGCTGCTCGCCTCCGAACAACTCGGCATCGCCGAATGGTGTTTGACCGAGACCGTCCGCTACACGAAGGAACGGCACCAGTTCAACCGGCCCGTCGGCTCCTTCCAGGCGCTCAAGCACCGGCTCGCCCAGCTCTGGCTCGAGGTCGTGGGCGTCCGCGCGGCGGCCAGGAACGCGGCCGACGCGCTCGCCACGGGGAGCGCGGACGCGGACGTCGCGGCGGCCCTCGCGCAGTCGTACGCGGCGCCCGTCGCGGTGCGCGCCGCCGAGGAGGCGCTCCAGTTGCACGGCGGCATCGGCATGACGTGGGAGCACCCCGTGCACCTGTGCCTCAAGCGGGCCAAGGCCGACTCGATCGCCTTCGGCACGGCGGGACGCCACCGCGAGGCGCTCGCGGAGCTGGTGGACCTGCGGGCTCCCTGAGGCCCCGGTCCCGCTGCCGGGCCGTCCGAAGACGGCCCGGCAGCGGGACGGCCACGAGGCGTCACACGGGGAAGGAGTTGTCGCCCTCCCAGGTCACGGTGACCTTCTCCGGCTTCAGGCCGTGGATGACGGCGCGGCCCGCGTCCCGTGCGAACTGCTGCGCGATCGAGACGGTGTCGGCGGCGGGGTAGCGGTCCTGGAGCCCGGCGACGATCTGGTCCGCGGGCACGCCGACGGCGGCGGCGAGGTTGGCCGTGTTCCCCGGCCGGTTGTTCCAGCCCGCCTCGGCGTTGCCGGGGCCGACGTGGATGGAGTCCTGGGCGGTGAGGACGGATGCCCCCGCGTCCTCGATGAGGTTCTGGCCGTCCAGCGGGCGCGCGGTCAGGTGGAAGTGCGTGCCCTTGATCTTCACCGCCGACGCGCCGCTGTTCCCCGTCTCGTTGCCGAGGACGAGCATCACGTTGAGATGCACGGCGAGCCGGGCGCTCCTGCCCTCGTGGCTGACGGTCACGGCCTTGGGGCGCGAGATGAGGTTGTTGCCGCCGTTGTTGCGGCACTCGGGGCCGAACTCGAAGCCGCCGAGCACCCGTCGGGGGCTGTCGGAGTCGTTGCCGCCGCCGACGATGATGTCCAGGATCCGGGTGCCGCTCGAAGCCCGCCAGGGGGCGTCGGCGACGCGCTGGACGGCGTGGCCGCCCGCCGTGGCGGGGGCGCGCTGCACGTCCGCTCCGGCCACCGGGGCCTCCGGTGCCGGACCCGAGAGCACCCGGTGCGCGTTGCTCTCCGCCTCGCGCTCGAACCGGTCCGACGGGTCGGAGACGCGCAGACCGTTGCCGTTGTCGGTGCCCGCGACGGGCCCGCTGCGCTGCTGGATGACGTGGGTCAGCTCGTGGGCGAGGGTGTGCCGGTCGTTGCCGCCGTCACCGATGACGACGTGGCTGCCGGAGGTGTACGCGCGGGCGCCGACCTCGGCGGCCGAGGACTTGGCGGCGCTGTCGTCGTGGATGCGGACATCGGAGAAGTCCGCGCCGAGCCTGGCCTCCATGTCGGTGCGGGTGGCCTCGTCGAGGGGGCGGCCGCTGCCGCGCAGCACGTCGTGCACGGCGGAGCGCTGCACGGCGGGCTGTTCGGCCTGCTGGTGTCCGCACCCGGCGCCGTGCCGGTGCTCCTCCTGCTCCGGGGCGTGGCCCGTCGCGCGCAGCATCTGCACGACGGCGGCGTTGCCCGCGTCGGCCTGGAGGGCGAGCAGCCGCTCGCGGGGGGTTCCTGTCGCGTCCCCGGCCTTGCGCGCGGGCGTGTTCCCCCGCCCGGATCCGCGCTGCCGTGCGTTGTCGTGCTGGTGCAAGGTCCCTCTTCCCACGCTGCCCATGACGTCCCTTCATGCATACGTGGTGCGGGGCCTGTGAACCAGGGGCCCGAGGGCAGGGAGGGGTGACCGAACGGGCACCGGAGAGGGGACGTGGCCGAGGCGGACCCGTCAGGACCAGGGGGTGGCCAGTTTTAATGGGTTATGCACGTACCGGGTGCGGGCTGCGCGTTTTACGCCCGCATTACATAAGGCATAATTGCGAGCTGTTCGCAATAACGGTTGATCTTCAGTAAGGGTGTGGGGCATGAGGGCCCGATCGATACGGGGCACGGGTGGACTGGCGGCGGCCGTCTCGATAGCGGTCGCGGCCTCCGCGTGCTCGTCGCCGGGCGACGGCGCGGGCGGGAACGGCGCCAAGGACTCGGCGGTCGTCGGCATCGCCTACGAGCCGGAGACCCTCAGCCCGCTCCTCGGCTACGGCAAGGACGGCAACTCGAAGATCTTCGACGGGCTGCTCACGCACGACGCTGACATGAAGCTCAAGCCCGCGCTCGCCGCCGAGCTGCCCAAGGTCACCGACGACGGCAAGACCTACACGTACAAGCTGCGCAAGGGCGTCACGTTCAGCGACGGCAAGCCCTTCTCGGCCAAGGACGTCGTCTTCACGTACGAGACGATCCTCGACAAGAAGACCAACAACGCCTCCAAGACCGAGCTGGACGCGGTCAAGAGCGTCGAGGCGAAGGGGGACGACGGCGTCGTCTTCCACCTCAAGTACCCCTACGCGCCGTTCGCCGAGCGCACCGTGCTGCCCATCGCGCCCGAGCACATCGCGGGCAAGCAGGACGTGAACACCGGCGACTTCACCACCAAGCCGATCGGCACCGGCCCCTACGAGCTCGTCAAGTGGACCAAGAACGACAAGCTCACCTTCAAGGCCAACCCCGACTACTGGGGCGGCGCGCCGAAGATCAAGAACTTCACGATGGCGATCATCAAGGACGACGACGTCCGCGCGACCCGCCTCGACGCCGGTGAGCTCGACGGCGCCATCCTGCCGCCCAACCTCGCCAAGAAGTACGCGGGCAACGACAGCAAGAAGACGTACGCCGCCAAGACCTTCGACTACCGCGTGGTGACGCTGCCCACCGGCAACAAGATCACGGGCGACACCGACATCCGCCGCGCCCTCGACATCGGCGTGAACCGCAAGGCCATGGTCGACTCGATCCTGGACGGCGCGGGCAAGGAGGCCTACGGGCCCGTCCCGACCGACAGCCCCTGGTTCACCAAGGGCACCGAGCGGAAGTTCGACGCCGCCAAGGCCAAGAAGCTCCTCGACGACGCCGGGTGGAAGCCGGGCAAGGACGGCATCCGCGAGAAGGACGGCGCCCGGGCGAAGTTCAACCTCTGGTACCTCGCGGGCGACAAGCTCCGCCAGGACCACGCACTCGCCTACGCCTCCGACGCCAAGAAGCTCGGCATCAAGGTCCAGGTGCAGTCCGGCACCTGGGAGGTCATCGAGCCCCTCATGCCCGAGGACGCGGTCCTCGGCGGCGGCGGCTCCCCGGCCGACCCGGACTTCGACCAGTACACCCTCCTGAAGTCCTCCCTCGCGGGTGACGGCTTCAACAACATGGCGCACTACGACAACGCCAAGGTCGACAAGGCTCTGGAGGACGCCCGCAAGAGCGGCGACCGCGACAAGCGCCAGGCCGCCTACGACACCATCCAGCGCGAACTGGTGAAGAACCCCGGCTACACCTTCCTCACCCACATCGACCACCTCTACGTCGTCGACAAGCGCTTCGGCGACCTGAGCACCCAGGTCGAGCCGCACGACCACGGCCTGGCCTCCGGGCCCTGGTGGAACGTCGAGGACTGGCAGCCGGAGAAGTGACCTCAGCGATAACGAAGGCCCCGGAGAAGGCGGCGGGCCGCCGCCTTCCCTGGGGGCCGATGGCACGGCTCACGGCACGGCGGGCCCTGTTCGCCGTGCCCGTGCTGCTCATCGTCACCTTCGGCGTCTTCGCCATCGCCGCCGCTTCGCCCTTCGACCCCGTCAAGGCGTACGCGGGCACGGCGGGACTCACCGCGTCGCAGGAGAACCTCGACCAGCTGCGCGCCAACCTCGGCGTCGACAAGCCGCTCGCCGCCCAGTGGTGGGACTGGCTCACCGCCGCCCTCACCGGCGACTTCGGCGACTCCAGCACCCTGCGCCAGCCCGTCGCCGACGTCATCGGCGAACGCGTCGGCTGGTCCGTGCTGCTCGCCGCCACCGCGTTCCTCGTGGCGATCCTGGTCGGCACCGCCCTCGGCGTGCTCGCCGCGCGCCGCCCCGGCGGCTGGCTCGACCGCCTCGTCACTTCGCTCGCCTACACCCTCGAAGCCGCGCCGCCGTTCTGGCTCGGGCTGCTCGCCGTCTGGCTGTTCTCGCTCAAGCTGGGCGTGCTGCCCTCCGGCGGTCTGACCGACACGGCAAGCTCGACCGTGACCGCGGGACAGGTCGCCAGCCATCTGGTGCTGCCCGCGGGCGTGCTCGCCGTCTCGCAGCTTCCCTGGTTCGTCCTGTACGTACGCCAAGGGGTCGGCGACGCGCTGGGCGACGACCCCGTGCGCGGGGCACGCGCGCGTGGCCTCGCCGAGCGCACCGTCCTGCTCGGGCACGCGCTGCGCTCCGGCATGCTGCCGGTGCTCACCCTCATCGGCTCGCGCGTGCCCGAACTCATCACCGGGGCGCTCCTGGTGGAGACCGTCTTCAGCTGGCCGGGCATCGCCGCGGCCACCGTGCAGGCCGCGACCGCCGTGGACTTCCCGCTGCTCGCCGCGCTGACCGCGCTGGCCACCGCCGCGGTCCTGCTCGGCAACCTCGTGGCCGACCTCCTGTACGGCCTCGCCGATCCGAGGGTGGGTTTCGATGGCTGACATCGTCTGGCGCCGGCACGGCGGCGTGCGCCGCTCCACGCGCGCGTGGCGGGTGCGTTCCTCCGCGGTGCTCGTCGCCGCCTTCGTCCTCGCCGTCCTGGTCGTACCGCCCCTCGTCCACCTCGACGAACAGGCCGTCGACCTGGCGTCGAAGCTCAGGCCGCCGTCGTGGGAGCACCCCTTCGGGACCGACGACGTCGGCCGTGACCTGCTGCTGCGCTGCGTGTACGGGCTGCGGGTCTCGCTCCTCGTGGGCGTCGTCGCGGCCGTGGTCGCCACCGTCATCGGCACCGCGGTGGGCGCCCTCGCCGCCGCCTCCGGGGGCTGGGTGGACCGGGTCGTGATGCGGCTCGTGGACGTCTTCTCGTCCGTGCCGCACCTGCTGCTCGGCATCTTCATCGTCGCGATGTTCCGGCCGGGCGTCTGGCCCGTCGTCGTCTCCGTGGCGCTCACGCACTGGCTCTCCACCGCCCGCATCGTGCGCGCCGAGGTGCTCTCCCTGCGCTCGCGCCCCTACATCGACGCGGCGATCTCCGGCGGCGCGTCGCGGCTGCGCGTCACCCTGCGGCACCTGCTGCCCGGCGTGCTGCCGCAGGCCGGCCTCGCCGCCGTCCTGATGGTGCCGCACGCCATCTGGCACGAGTCCGCGCTGTCCTTCCTCGGCCTCGGACTCCCCACCCACCAGGCCAGCCTCGGCACCCTGGTGCAGAGCGCGCGCGGCTCGCTGCTCGCGGGCGACTGGTGGCCGACGCTCTTCCCCGGCCTGTTCATCATCGTGCCCACCCTGGCGATCGCCGGTCTGGCGGGCGCCTGGCGGGAACGGATCAATCCCCGGCGCCGATCGGAGCTCATGCTGTGACGGTCCCCGTCCTGTCCGTACAGGGCCTCTCCGTACGCTTCCGCATGCGCGGCGGGGGCCACGTCGCCGCCGTCACCGACGCCACCTTCGACCTCGCGGCGGGGGAGTGCCTCGCCCTGGTCGGCGAGAGCGGCTGCGGCAAGTCCGTGCTCGCCTCCGCGCTGCTCGGGCTGCTCCCGCAGAACGCGGAGACCGCCGGGTCCGCACTCCTCGGCGACACCGATCTGCTCACCGCCGACGAGCGGACCCTCGCCCGCACCGTACGGGGGCGGCGCGTCGGCCTCGTACCGCAGAGTCCCGCCGCGCACCTGACGCCCGTACGGACCGTGCGCTCCCAACTGGAGGAGACGCTGCGGGAGCTCATGGGCGTGCGCAGGCCGCGGTTGAGGACCGCCGCCGAGGCGGCCGCCGAGCGCGCGGCGTTCCCCGCAGGGCACCTCGACCGCTACCCGCACGAACTGTCCGGCGGCCTCGCCCAGCGCGCCGCCACCGCGCTCGCGCTGATCGGCGACGCGCCGCTGCTGCTCGCCGACGAGCCCACCACCGGACTCGACAGGGACCTCGTGGAGCGCACCGTCGACGAGCTGAAGCGGCACGTCGGCGACGACCGGTCGATGCTCCTGATCACCCACGACCTGGCCGCCGCCGAACGGATCGCCGACCGGGTCGCGGTGATGTACGCGGGCCGCGTCGTCGAACTCACCGACGCCGAGGCGTTCTTCGGCACGCCGGGCCCCGCGCACCCCTACGCCCGAGGTCTCCTGAACGCCCTGCCGGAGCGGGAGTTCACGCCCATTCCCGGCATGCCGCCCGAGCTGTCCGCGCTCCCCGAAGGCTGCGCGTTCGCCGCCCGCTGCGGACGTGCGGACGAGGCGTGCGCCGTGGTGCCCGCGCTCACCGGGGGCGCCGCCTGCCACCATCCCCACGTGGACGTGCTGGAGGCGCCCCGTGCTTGAACTGCGTGCCATCACGGCCGGATACGACCGCGGGGACCCCGTCGTCAGGGGGGTGGACCTCACCATCGCCCCCGGTGAGTCCGTGGGCCTGCTCGGCCCGAGCGGTTGCGGTAAGTCGACGCTCGCGCGGGTCGCCGCGTTGCTGCACCGGCCCGACGCGGGGCAGGTCGTCATCGACGGCGAGGCCGCGGGGGGCTGGCGCCACCGGGCGCCGCGCTCGCAGCGGACCGCCTTCGGCGTCGTCTTCCAGCAGCCCAGGCTGTCCGCCGACCCCCGCCTTTCCCTGACCGATCTCATCGCGGAGCCGTTGCGGGCCGTGGGCCGGGGCTCCGAAGCGGCCGCGCGCGTCGCGGAGTTGACGCCCGTCGTCGGGCTCGGCGCGGATCTGCTGGGGAGGCGGCCCCACGAGGTGAGCGACGGCCAGTTGCAACGGGCGTGCCTGGCCCGCGCCCTGGTGCTGCGCCCGCGCTGGCTGATCTGCGACGAGATGACGGCGATGCTCGACGCTTCCACGACGGCTGCGCTGGTGCACGCGGTGGAGGCGTACCGGGCGGAGTCCGGGGCGGGGCTCCTCGCCGTGGGCCATGACCGGGTGTTGCTGGAGCGGTGGTGCGGGCGGACCGTGCAGTGGGCCGAGTTGGCCGGGCAGAGGGCCTGATTGATCATTGCGTGAGGTCCGCGGGGAGCCGAGACTGTTCGGGCGAGGCGGTGACGCGGGGGACGGGGCGCTAGGTGAAACGCATTCACTTCACGGCGGAGGACCTGGCGCGGACCCGCGTGGCCACGACGATCGGCGTGGCGGCGGAGACCTTCGACACCGTGCGGCTGCTGAGGAGCCGCGGGTCCAGCCCCGCCTTCCGCCGCTGGTACGTGTCGGTACGCGGGCGGGTGGGCGAACAGGCAGGCCCGCTCGCAGCGTTGACGCCCCACCACGGTCCGCTGCTCGACGCGATGAGCCTGATGGGGGACACGGCATCCGTCGACGAGGCGGTGGACCACCTCATGGCGGCCCCCCGCGCCCTGCTGCGCGTCGAACTGGAGAACATCGACGTTCACCCCGGGGCGCGTACCTGGGCCGCAGCCCTGATGGACGGCGACCGGGAGGCGCGCCTCCAGATGGCCACGGCGCTCAGGGCCTGCCACGGCGTCACCGTCGCCCCCTACTGGAGCAGAGTGCGCTCCCACCTGAGCGAGGTCCGGGCCGGGTACGTGGGCACGATGGCCGACGGCGGGGTCGAGCGGCTCCTGACCACGCTCTGCGAACCGTTGGTCCGCTGGCGGCCGCCCGTCCTCGAAGTGATGCACGCGCGCGATGCGGACATCCACTTGCGGGGGCGGGGTCTCGTCATCGCGCCGACGGTGTTCTCCACACGGCAGGTCGAACTTCTGTACCCGCCACTCGACCCGGACCAGGCACCGACCCTGGCCGTCCCCACGCTGGACGGAGCCTCGCTCGACACCGCGCTGTGGGAAGGCGACGGTGAGCTCACCGCTCCGTCACTGGAGGATCTGCTGGGGCGTACCAGGGCCGCCGTGCTGAGCGCGGCCGTCGACGGATGCGGCACCACGGAGCTGGCCCGACGCTTGAACATCTCCCCGGCGACCGCGAGCCACCACGCCGCGGCGCTGCGCAATGCCCGCCTGGTCACCTCCCGACGCGAGGGCAAGACGGTCCTTCACACGGCCACGTCCCTGGGCATCGCCCTGCTGGGGCACGACACTCTCGTCTGACGGGACGGCCGCGCGGGTCCAAGGGCTGCACGGCCGGGCACGTTTCGACGCTCGTCGAATCGTTGGCGGCCGCTCCTGGCCGAAGCCTAAGTTTGAGGCACTCGCTCGATCGCGGTGAACGGGACCCGGCGCCGCGACGGACACCCACCTCGTCAACAACTGGGGGAGCTACATGACCAAAGCGCGTATCGCGGGGGCCTTGGCCTCGATGACGCTCGTCCTGGGAGGAGCGCTGGTCCTCGCACCGAGCGCCGCGGCGGCGAGCGGCTCGTCGTCGACCGCTGTTCCCGCGTCCAGCACATCCCAGCTGCAAGCGTGTTGGGGCCAACCGGAGCGCGGCTCCGAGGGGCACCACGGGAACAGCGGCTGGTGCGACTCGGGCCGCTACCGGCAGGCGATCCGGTGCGAGACCCTGGGGGGCTACCGCTACGTCCACTACGGTCCCTGGGTCTGGGCGCCCGCGAAGAGCACCGCATGGTGCAATATCGGCGACAGGGTCGTCGGAACCTGGCTGGAGTGAGGTGCCACATGAGCAAGCAGACGTTTCTCCGACCCGCGGCGGGCCTGCTGGCGGCCTGCGGCATGACCGGGGCGCTCCTTCTCGGAGCCTCCGCCACCGCGCAGGCCGGTGAACCGAGCGTGCGGTGCCCGGGTGGCTGCGCCCAGGTGGTGCCCGGCACGCCCACCACGGGTGACGTGACCACTCAGGGCAACTGGGAGCCCCACTAGGACCCGGCGGGCATCCTGGGTGACCGACGGCCTTGACCGGTACGGGGGACCGGTCAAGGCCGTCGTGCCGGGATGCCCTCAGGCACGCGGCACCACGCGTACCTCCGTACCGGCCCGTCTGATCGAGTGGACCTCGTCCCGCGCCAGCCCGTCGTCCACCACGAGCAGGTCGAAGTCCGAGAGCGGCGCCAGCGCGTACAGGCCGTCGCGGGTGAACTTGGTGTGGTCGGCCAGGAGGACCCGGCGCGTGGCCGCTGCCATCATCGCCCGCTTGACCTGCACCGTCTCCGGAGACGTGTGGTAGCAGCGGCCGCGTGTCACCGCGGTCGTCGACATGAAGAGCACGTCCGCGCGGAACGCCTCGACGCTGTCCGCGGTGTGCAGCCCCATGAACGCGTCGTACGCCGGGAAGTAGCTGCCCCCCAGGGCGATCAACGAGACGCCGGGCTCCTTGGCGAGCGCCGTGATCGCGGGCAGCGAATTGGTGATCACCGTCAGCGGGGTCCGCTCGGTGAGCAGGCGGGTCAGATGCAGACAGGTGGTGCTGTCGTCGAGCAGGACCGTCTGCCCGGGCACCAGTTCCCGCGCGGCCGCCCGCGCGAGGTGCTGCTTCGTCCGCGCCATCGTCGACATGCGCTCGGCGACGCTGCCGTGGAACTGCGCGGACGGCAGCCCCGTCGCCCCGCCGCGCACCTTGCGCAACCAGCCCTGCGACTGCAGGAAGTCCAGATCGCGGTGGATCGTCATCAGGCTGACGTCGAACTCGTCGGCGAGGTCGGCGGCGCGCACGAAGCCGTTCGCGACCACCGACTCGCGGATGCGGATGCGCCGCTCCTCACGGACGTCCGCCCGGTCGCTCGTTCCCATGGCGCTCCTCCCCTTCCGCCTGCCGTGCCATGTGAAGTCCCCAAGTGATGATCTCATGGATTTCACAGGGGAATCGGGGGAGCGCCGGGGCGCCGCACTGCTCGGGGCAGGGTGACCCAAGTCCTCTCACACGGCGAAAGTCCCTAGTCACGGGAGATGTCGGGAGACGATTGACGCGGGTTTTCGGCCACTTGTTAGCTCGTTCCTGCCAGCACTCGTCGCCGCCGTTGCCGCAGGGGAGCTTCAATGACGAACACCCCGAGTTCCGTCTTCACACGACTCGGCATTCCGCCCGCCCTCTCCTGGGGATATCTGGGCCTCCTGATCTTCATGACCGGCGTCGGCGTCGAGGCCGGTTACCTCTCGCCGTACCTGGAGGGCCTCGGGATCCCGGCCGCCGACGTCGCGATGGTCTTCACCGTGTACGGCGTCACGGGCGCCGTCGCGGCCTGGTTCGCCGGGGCGCTCTCCGACCTCTGGGGGCCGCGCCGCGTCATGTGGCTCGGCCTCGTCGCCTTCGTCGTCACCCACGTCTTCTTCCTGACGGTGGCGATCCCCAGCAAGGCGTACCCGCTGCTGCTCCTCGGCTACGGACTGCGCGGCCTCGCCTTCCCGCTCTTCGCGTACGCCTTCCTCGTGTGGATCGCGGCGGTCGCCCCGCAGCGCCAGATGGGCAGCGCCATGGGCTGGTTCTGGTCGGCGTTCTCCGCGGGGCTGCCCACGCTCGGCTCGCTCACCGCCAGCCTCCTGATCCCGCGCGTCGGGGAACTCGGCACGCTGTGGGCCGCGCTCGGCGTCGTCGTCGGCGGCGGGCTCACGGCGCTGCTCCTGGTCCGCGAGCGCACCGGCTCCGTACGTCTCGCGCCGCCGGGGGAGAGCCCGCTGGCCGGGCTCGTCGGCAGCCTGACGATCCTGTACCGCGAGCCGAGGGTGGGCGCGGGGGCGACGGTACGGATGCTCAACACCGCGTCCCAGTTCGGCTTCCTGGTGATGCTGCCCGCCTGGTTCGTCACGGAGATCGGACTCAGCAACGCGCAGTGGCTGCGACTGCTCGCCCTGATGTTCGCCACCAACATCGTCACGAACCTGCTCTTCGGCGTCGTCGGCGACAAGGTCGGCTGGCGCACCACCGTCGCCTGGTTCGGCGGCGTCGGCTGCACCCTGTCCACCCTCGTCCTCTACTACGTGCCGTCCGCCGTCGGCGCGCAGTACACCCTGTGCGTCCTGGTCGCCGTGGGCTACGGCGCGACGCTCTCCGGGTACGTGCCGCTCTCCGCCCTGATGACCGCCATCGCGCCCGCCCACAAGGGGCAGGCCATGGCCGCACTGAACCTGGGCGCGGGCGCCTCGACCTTCGTCGGACCCCTCGTCGTCAGCCTCTTCATCGGACCGCTCGGGGTCGGCGGCGTCGTGTGGATCTTCGCCGGGTTCCACGCGGTCAGCGCCGTGCTCACCCTGGCCCTGCGGACCACTACCCCCGCCCCCGACTCCGCGGTACGCCTGCCACAGCCGCTTCCCGCCGACGACCGGGCACCCGTCGGCGCCCCCGCCACGAAGGGACTGTGACCCCATGTCCGTACTCGCCATCGACGTCGGCACCACGATGATCAAGTCGGTCGTCTTCGACGACCAGGGCACCGAACTCGCCGTCTCGCGCCTGGCCACCGAGGTGCACCGGCGCCACCCCGGCTGGGCGGAGCAGGACATGGACACGGTGTGGAACGCCGTCGTCTACACCGTCCGCAACGCGCTCTCCGACATCACCGACCCCGTCTGGCTGGTGACGTTCACCGCGCAGGGCGACGGCGCCTGGCTCGTCGACGCCGCGGGCAGGCCCACCGGGCCCGCGATCCTCTGGTCCGACGGGCGCGCGGGCGACATCCTCACCCGCTGGCAGCGCGAGGGCGTCCTCGAAGAGGCGTTCCGCCGCAACGGCTCCCTCACCTGTAGTGGCATGCCCAACGCGATCTTCAGCTGGCTCGGCTCGCACGACCCGCAGCGGCTCGCCCGCTCGGCCGCTTCCCTGACGGCCGCGGGCTGGCTGTTCCTGCGCCTGACCGGGGTGGCCGCCGTGGACGAGTCCGACGCGTCGGCGCCCTTCCTCGACCACGCGACCGGTGACTACGACCCCGAGATCCTCGCCCTGTTCGGCCTGAGCTCCTACGCCAGGCTGCTCCCCACGGTCCTCGGTGAGCACGAGCGCATCGCCGAGATCACCTCCGAGGCGGCGGCCCAACTCGGCCTGCCCGCGGGGCTTCCCGTCGTCATGGCGCCGTACGACATCGCCTCCACGGCCCGTGGCGCGGGCGTCGTCAACCCGGGCCAGGCGTGCGGCATCCTCGGCACCACGCTGTGCACGGAGATCGTCCGCAAGGACGTCGACACCAGCGGCGAACCGTCCGGCATCAACATCGCCTACCGGGGCCGCGAACGCGTCCTGCGCGCCTTCCCCACCCTCAACGGCGCCGAGGTCCTCACCTGGGCATCGCGCGCGCTGCACGTTGAAGGGCCCCCGGAGCTCGCGGAGTTGGCCTTCACCTCCGAACCCGGCGCCCGCGGCCTGATGTTCCTGCCCTACCTCTCCCCGGCGGGCGAACGCGCCCCCTTCCTCGACCCGCGCGCCCGCGGCGCCTTCTGGGGCCTCTCCCTCGAACACACCAGGGCCGACATCGCCCGTGCCGTCTTCGACGGGCTCTCCCTCGTCCTGCGCGACTCCCTCGTCGCCTCGCGCACGACCGTCACCGAGCTGCGCCTGTGCGGCGGGGGAGCCAACAGTGCCGAATGGTGCGCGCTCATCGCGGACGCGACCGGCGTGCCCACCGCCCGCTCAGCGGACACCGAACTCGGCGCCAAGGGCGCCTTCCTCACCGGCCTCGTCCTGAGCGGCGCCGAGTCCAGCATGCACAGCGCCGCCGCCAAGTACGTGCGGATGCAGAGCAGTTGGGAGCCTGACCCCGAGCGCTCCGCCTCCTACGCGGACCTCTACGAGTCGTTCCTGACCTGGCGGACGCTCGCCCGCGACGCGGGCTGGACCGCGGGCGCCGCCCCCTTCACCGCACCCCGTCCCGCACCCGAACAAGGAGCGCACCGTGTCTGAGCAACCGCCCCCGGACGCCGTCTGGCTCGGCCTCGACCTCGGCACCCAGAGCGCCCGCTGCGTCGCCGTCGACTCCACCGGCGAGGTGCTCGCCGCCGCGTCCCGGCCGCTGAGCAGCAGCCGCGAGGGCAACCGCCACGAGCAGGACCCCGAACAGTGGTGGAGCGAGCTCACCGACGCCTGCCGCGAAGCCCTGTCCGGCATCGAGGCCGACCGGATCCGCGGTCTCGCGATCGACGGCACCTCCGGCACGATCCTCCTCGCCGACGCGTCGGGCACCCCGCTCACGCCGGGCCTGATGTACGACGACGGGCGCGCCGCCGAGCAGGCCGCACGCGCCAACGCGGCGGGCGAGGACGTCTGGCGAGAGCTCGGCTACCGCTCCATGCAGCCGTCCTGGGCCCTGCCCAAACTGCTCTGGCTCCTGGAGCACGGGAGCGCGGCGGCCGGTACGGGGGTCCGCCTCCTCCACCAGCCCGATCTGATCACCTGGCGGCTCGCGGGACACCAGGTGCCCAGCGACGCGAGTCACGCCCTGAAGACCGGCTACCACCTCGCCGATGAGCGCTGGCCGCACCGCGAGCTCGCCGAACTCGGCGTCCCCGAGAGCCTGTTGCCCGACGTCGTACGACCCGGGGAAATCCTCGGCACGGTCTGCGCCGCGGCCGCCGAAGCGACCGGCATCCCCGAAGGCACCGCGATCGTCGCGGGCATGACCGACGGCTGCGCGGCCCAGATCGGCGCGGGCGCCCTCACCCCTGGCGCCTGGAACTCCGTACTCGGCACCACCCTCGTCTTCAAGGGCATGAGCCCCCATCTGGTGCGCGACCCGGGCGGCGTCGTCTACTGCCACCGAGGCCCCGGCGACAGCTGGCTGCCCGGCGGCGCCTCCAGCAGCGGCGCGGGCGTCGTGGCCCGCGAGTTCCCTGACGCCGACCTCGACGAACTCACGGTCCTGGCCGGCGAGTCCGACACGGACGCGGTCGCCTACCCGCTGGTGTCCACCGGCGGTGAACGCTTCCCCTTCCGCGCCCCGGACGCCGCCCCCTTCGTCATCGGCGCACCCGCCGACGAGGCGGAGCGCTTCCACGCCCACCTCCTCGGCGTCGCCTGCGTCGAACGGCTCTGCTTCGACTACCTCGACCTGATCGGCGCCCCCGTCGACGGCCCGCTCACCCTCACCGGGGGCGGCGCCCGCAACCGCTACTGGAACCGGCTGCGTGCCGACGTCCTGGGCCGCCCCGTCCGGATCCCCGCACAGGCCGAGGGCGCCATCGGCATGGCGGTGCTCGCCGCCACCTCCAGCGGCGTCTCCGTCCAGGACGCGGCGGCCGCGATGGTCCGCGTCGGCGAGGAGCTCTCCCCCGACCCGGCGCGCACCACCCGCTGGGCGCCCGTCTACCTCGGCTTCGTCGCCGCGCTCGTCGAGCGCGGCTGGCTGGACGCGGCCGTCGCCGCACACGCACAGAAAAGGGCAGGGCAGTGACCGACTTCATCCTCGTACGCCATGGGGAGACCGTCTGGCACGACGGCAACCGCTACGCGGGACGCACCGACGTGGAGCTCACGTCGCGCGGCCTGCGCCAGGCCGCGGCGCTCGGCGCGTGGGCCGCGGGGGAGCGCGTGGACGCCGTGGTCAGCTCGCCGCTGAGCCGCGCCCGGCTCACCGCCGCGCCCGCCGCCGACGCGCTCGGTCTGCGGCCGCGCGTCGACGAGCGGCTCATCGAGGTCGACTTCGGCCGGGGCGAGGGGCTGACCAGGGACGAGATGCGCGAGCGGTTCCCCGACGAGCTCGCCGCCTTCCTGCGCGACCCGGTCACCCACCACCTGCCCGGCGGCGAGGACCCGCGCGCGGCGGCCGAGCGGGCCGCCGAGAGCCTCGCCGACCTGGCGTCGGCGTTCCCCGAGGGGCGGATCCTCGTGGTCGCGCACTCCACCCTCGTACGCCTCCTGCTCTGCCGCGAGCTGGGCATCCCGCTCGCCGACTACCGGCGGGTCTTCCCCGCGCTGCACAACGGCGCCCTCACCGAACTGCGGCTGAGCGAGGGCCAGATGTCGCTGATCCGCTTCAACGCGCCGGCCGCCGTCGCCCCCGTACCCGCGTAACGCCCCCCCGCACCACCTCGCAGAGAGAAGCCCCTCATGAGCACCACCGTCCTCGCCGCAGGCGACCACTTCGTCCTGCCCCGCCTGCTCGCCGAAGAGGTCCGCGGGGCCACCGAAGGCACCGGCGCGGTAGAGGTCCGCGAACTCACGCTGCCCTGGCCGCACACCCCCTTCGGCCGCGTCGGCGAGGTCGACGAGGCGTCCGGCACCGAGGACGAGCTCATCGAGGCCCTCCAAGGAGCTGAGGTCTGCGTCACGCAGATGGCGCCGCTCACGGAGCGTGTCCTCGCCAACTGCCCCGACCTGAAGCTGATGTGCGTCAGCAGGGGCGGTCCGGTCAACGCGAACCTGGCGGCGGCGACCCGGCACGGCGTCGCCGTCTGCTACGCCCCGGGACGCAACGCCGTCGCCACCGCCGAACACACCCTCACCCTGCTCCTCGCCGCCGCGCGCGGCGTCGGCGACACGCACAGCGACCTGCGCCGAGGCGTCTGGCGCGGCGACTACTACGACTACGCCGCCTGCGGCATCGAGATCGAGGGCGCCACCGTCGGCCTGATCGGCTACGGAGCCATCGGCAGCCGGGTCGCGAAGGTCCTGGCGGCGATGGGCGCGCAGGTCCTGGTCCACGACCCCTACGTGCGGCCCGAATCGCTCGCGGACGGCGCCGAGCAGGTGTCCCTGGAGGAGCTGCTCACCCGCTCCCGCATCGTCTCGCTGCACGCGCGCGTGACCGAGGAGACCACCGGCATGATCGGCGCCGTCCAGATCGCGAAGATGCCGCGCGGCTCCGTCCTGGTCAACTGCGCGCGCGGCGCGCTGCTCGACTACGACGCCGTCTGCGACGCCCTGGACTCCGGACAGCTCGCGGGCGCCGCCTTCGACGTCTACCCGCAGGAGCCCGTGCCCGCCGACTCGCGCCTGCTCACGACCCCCGGAATCGTCATGACCCCGCACATCGCGGGCGGCAGCCAGGAGGTCGCGCACAAGGCGGCCAGGATCGTGGCGGGCGAGGTCGGCCGTTTCCTGCGCGGCGAGCCGCTCGCCCACTGCGCGAACCCCGAGGTCTTCGCGGACCGGGCGTGAACGCACGGCATCGATAGCGCCAACTCCCGTACGAGAGGGGTCAGTCGACGTGGGCGGGGCCGCATACTCACTGAGGCTCCGCCCCACGTCGTACCCGCGCGTCGCACCCCGACGCCGTACCCACTCACCCCGGGAGGCAGACATGGCACCCACCACCCGTCGCAGAGCCCTCACCACCCTCGGCGCGGCGCTGGCGGGCAGCGTCGCGATACCCGCCTACGCCCAGGCGGGCGAGCGCGGCCACCACCCCAGGCCCCGCCCGCTCCTCCGCGCCCACGCGCACAACGACTACGAGCACCCCCGGCCCCTGTACGACGCGCTCGACCACCGCTTCAACAGCGTCGAGGCCGACATCTACCTCGTGGAAGGCCAACTCCTCGTCGCCCACGACCCGGTGGACCTCGACCCCACCCGTACCCTCGAATCCCTCTACCTGGACCCCCTGGCCGCCCGCGTCCGCGCCCAGCACGGCTCCGTGTACCGGGGCTTCCACCGCACCCCCTTCCAGCTCCTCATCGACATCAAGACCGAGGGCGCCTCGACGTACGCCGCGCTCCACCGCCATCTGCGGCCCTACCGTCGCCTCTTCACCACGTACGCGTACGGCAAGGTCCGCCGCTCCGCGATCACCGCGGTGGTGTCGGGCGATCGCGCCGCCCGCGCCCCGATGGAGGCGCAGAAGGTCAGGCACGCCTTCTACGACGGCCGCCTCGCCGACCTCGGCACCGCGGCGCCCGCCTCGCTCATCCCGCTGATCAGCGACAACTGGACGCTCAACTTCGGCTGGCAGGGCACGGGTCCGATGCCCGCCGCCGAACGGGACAAGCTGCGCGGCATCGTCTCCGCGGCGCACGCCCGCGGCCAGCGCGTCCGCTTCTGGGCGACGCCCGACCTGCCGGGATCCCAGCGCGACGCCGTCTGGGGCGAACTGCTCGCCGCCGGTGTCGACCACCTCAACACCGACGACCTCGCGGGGCTCGAGGCATTCCTGGACGCGCACGCCCTGTGACCTCGGCCGATCAACACCCGCGCACATAACACCCGTTCGGAGCACAGGTCAGACGCCCGGACGGCCCCTCCGCTACGCCACACTGACGGCCGAAAGCCGCGGTCCCGCGTGGCGGAGGAGGTACGTCCGGTGGCTGTCTCGATCTCTGTGGTGCTGTTGCTCGTGATCCTGGCGGTGGTCTTCCTGCGCAGCGGAGCACTGAAGATCTCGCACGCCGTGGTCTGCGCGCTCCTCGGGTTCTTCCTGGCGGGTTCGAGCATGGCGCCGACCATCCACAACGGCCTGACGGCCACGGCCGACATCGTCAGCGGGCTGCGGCCCTGAGTCCGGCGCGCCCGGTCACTCGCGGGAGAACACGCCGATGCCGTTCGGCACCGGGCGCTCCGCCCCGCCGCTGGGGTTGTTGCGCACGGTCACGGCATCGGCGCCCGGCGCCCGCGCCACCAGGGTCGACGTGGCGGCGACCAGGGTGGAGGAGCCGCCGCCGTCCAGGCTGAAGCCGTCCGTCGCCCCCAACCCCCGCAGCGTGTCCGCGACTTCGGCGACGGTCAGGCCGCCCCGGTACTCCGGTGAACCGTCGAGGGAGAGCAGCAGCAGCCGTCGCCCGTGGTCGGATATCCCGGCCGCCGTGCGCACCGCCGACGCCGTCGGGTCGAGGCCGGGCAGCGGCGCGCCGTCCCGCAGCACGGGGTAGCCGCCGAGCGCGAAGCTGAACGGAACGCGCGAATCGGCCGCGACGAGGCGGTGGCTGACCCGCACCCGGTCGCCCAGGGAGAGCTTCCGCAACTGCTGCGCACCCGCCTCCCGGCCGACCAGCACGGTGCTGCCCCGCGCGATCGGACCGGTGCCCGGCGCGTCGGCCGACGCCACGACGCGCCCGCCGCGCACCGTCACCTCGTGGGTGTCCGTGCTGCACGGCGCGCCGCGGCTGGTGTCGGTGCCGCAGGTGGAGCGCAGCCGTGAGACGACGCCCCAGTCGCTGGTGAACGCGCCGACGGAACCGACGGGCAGCGCGTACTGGTTGAGGCCGCCGAGCGGCAGCCGCGCGTCGGGCGTGCGGATCGTCCCGTCCAGGGACAGGTCGTCCATGCGCGCACGCCGGTCGTACCCCACACCGAGTACGGCCTCGGTGGTCACTCCCGGCGGCATGGCGGGCCCGAACCGCTGCCCGTTCGGCACCGCTCCTTTGAGCGCGTGGCCGTTCGCGACGGCGGGGCCGACCGACGCGCCGGTCGCCTCCACGCCCGGATGCTGGGTCTCGCTGATGTTGAAGAAGTCGCCGTTGATCCCGCCGACGGCGCCGACGCCGTCCGCGAGCGCGGAGACGGGCGCCCGCGCGGCGACCGCGCCCGGGTAGAGCAGGCCGACGCCGGTGCGCGGATCGCGCAGGTCCACGTCGAGCACATGGGCGCGGGCCGTGCCGCGTGCGGTCGGGATGTCGAAGTAGCCGTAGGTCACGCCCGGCGCTATCGCGGACGTCCTCGCCGTGCCGGGACCGGCCGCCGCCTTCGGCGAAGCGCCGCTGGCCGGTGCCGCTCCCGTGAGAGCGACACCGGCCAGCGTGCCGAGCGCGGTCAGCGCGGCGAGTGCCGTGCTGACCGTTCTGAACCGACGCTCACGTCTTCTCGTCACTGTCCCACCCCTGGTGCACTCCGGTGTTCCCCGGTGTCTCCGGGCTGCCAACGGCCCCAGTGTGAGGGGCTGTCGGAGAGTGCACCAGAGGACGGTGACGGGCTGTTTCCGGGACGGCCGCTAGCTGCCGACCAGCCGGGAACGGATCAGGAAACGGACGCCTTCGGGCGCCTCCAGGGAGAAGCCGCTGCCCCGCCCCGGCACGACGTCCACGATCAGCCGGGTGTGGCTCCACACCTCGTACTGGCTCTTCGACATCCAGAACGCCACGGGCTCGGCGACGCCCTCGACCGTCAGCGAGGCGAGCCGCACGTCCGACGCACCGGTGCGGAACTCGCCCTCGGGGTAACACATCGGCGCGCTGCCGTCGCAGCACCCGCCGGACTGGTGGAACATCAGCGGCCCGTGGTCCCGCGTCAGACGCCGCACCAGGTCGGCGGCGCCGGGGGTCAACTCCACGCGGGGGCTGCCGTGCGGCTCGTTCTCGTCGTGGGTCATGGCACCAGGACAGCGCGCGGGACGTTGCATCGAGGTTGCACGGCAGGTCGTGGGCACGGGCGGTGCGCGGGCGCCGCGCGGCGCCGGGTACCTTCGGGCGGGCCGCGCGGATCCGTCGCGACGGCCCATGGCACGAGCGAAAGAGACACGGTGGACGACATCACGGGGTTGGCGGCACGCTTCGAGGAGCACAGACCTCATCTGCGGTCGGTGGCCTACCGCATGCTCGGCTCGCTCAGCGAGGCCGACGACGCGCTCCAGGAGACCTGGCTGCGGCTGAGCCGCACCGACATCAGCGACGTGGAGAACCTCGGCGGCTGGCTGACGACGGTCGCGGGCCGCATCTGCCTGAACATGCTGCGCTCGCGGGCCCATCGGAGCGAGGAGCCGCTGCAGACCCTGGCCCCGGACGTGGGCCCGGTGCGCCAGGAGGGCGGTGACCCCGAACAGGAGGCGCTGCTCGCCGACTCGGTCGGCCAGGCGCTCCTGGTGGTCCTCGACACCCTGGCGCCCGCCGAGCGGCTCGCCTTCGTCCTGCACGACACGTTCGCCGTGCCGTTCGACGAGATCGCCCCGATGATCGAGCGCACCCCCGCCGCGACCCGGCAGTTGGCGAGCCGCGCACGCCGCCGGGTCAAGGGCGGCTCTCCGCTGCCCGCCGCCGACCTGTCCCGTCAGCGCGTGGTGGCCGAGGCGTTCCTCGCCGCCACGCGCGGCGGGGACTTCGACGCGCTGGTGACGCTGCTCCACCCGGACGTGGTGCTGCACGCCGACCCGTCGGTCATCCCCACGCCCGAACCCGTCGTGGTGCGCGGCGACGTCGCCGTGGCGAAGGGTGCGATGGCGGCCGTGGCACGAGCCCAGTACACCGGGCTCGCGGTCATCGACGGGACGGTGGGCCTGGTGATGGCCCCGCTCGGGCGGCTGCGTCTGGTCCTGCGCTTCACGTTCGGCGAGGACCAGGAGCGGATCACCGGGATCGATGTCGTCGCGGACCGCGAGGCCCTCGACCGCCTCGACCTGGGGGTCCTGGACGACTGACGCGACGGGGACGGCCCGGCAGGGCGGCGGGCGTCGCCCGACCGGCTCAATTGTGGGATTAGTCGGGCCGTGTCGCGGGGCGGTGGACCGCGCGGCGGCGAAGCTGGGGCGATGCGCTGGCTCATCTCCTCGATCGCCGCCCTGTCCCTGGCCGTTCCCGCAGTCCACGCGTCGGCGGCGCCCGCCGGGGCCGACGCGCCGTGCCGCGGGGGCCCTGCCCCCTACCAACGCGAGCTGGAGCGCGAGCTGAAGCTGCCCGTCGACGGCCGCCAGTCCACCGCGGACTGCGTGGCCATCAGGCGGCTGCAGCAGCGGCTCGGCATCCGCCCCGCGGACGGACGCGCGACGCTGCGGACGTACCGCCTCGTCGTCGCGGACCACGTCAAGCGGGATCCGGCCGCCCGGCGCGGGTGTCCCGTCAGGCCGTACCGGGTCACGTGTGTGGACCTGACGCGACAGATCCTGTGGGTGCAGACGGGCCGGAAGCTGGTCTTCGCGCCGGTCCCGGTCCGCACGGGACGCGACGGCCTGGAGACCCGGCGCGGCTGGCAGCGGATCTACTGGAAGAACCGCGACCACTTCTCGACGATCTATCACGTGGCCATGCCGTACGCGCAGTTCTTCAACGGCGGGCAGGCCCTGCACGGCACCCGCGCGGATCTGTTCTCGTCCGGGTCCGGGGGCTGCGTCAACATGGCGGTGGGTGACGCCGCGCGGCTGTACGCCCTGCTCAAGAAGGGTGACCGCCTCTACATCTGGGGAACGAAGCCGGGCACGGGCGGCTGACGCCGTCCGTGCCCGGTGCGGGGGAGCGGGGCCGGGTGTTCACCCGGCCCCTTCGTGGGTCACTTGCCCTTCTTGCCTCCACCGCGCTGGTTGCTGAGCTTCACGGTGACGCCCTTCTCGGCGTTGCCCGCGGTGACCCTGTGCGGGCCGCTGACCGTGTTCTTCGGCAGGACGTAGCCGTCGGGGACGGCGGTCTCCTTGAGGTAGTACGTGCCGAGTTCGAGGTGGCGGTAGTCGCAGCGGCCCCGGTTGTCCGTGGCGCAGCCGCTGTCGACCAGGGAGTCACGGCGGGCACCGGTCGTCTGGAGACCCGGCTTGCCGTTGGTGTCCTCCCAGAGCTGGAAGACGGCGCCCGCCAGCGGCTTGCCCGTCTTCTTGTCCTGCTTGACGACGCTGATCCTGCCCGTGACCCCGGGGCGTCGGTGCATCACGTTCACCGCGGTGACGGTGACGCCCTTGGAGGCGTTGGCCTTGGTGAGTTCCAGGGGGCCGAAGACGGCGGGGTCGGGGAGGTCGTAGCCGTTGGGGGCTTTGGTCTCGACCCAGTAGTAGGTGCCGGTCTTGACGTTCTTGTGGCAGGTGCCCGTGGCCGGTGTGGTGCAGGGGGTGCCGACCTTGGTGTCGGGGTCGGGGCCGTCCTGTTGGAGGCCGTCGGCGCCGTTGGTCTCGTGCCAGAGCTGGAATTCGGCGCCGGGCAGCGGGCTGCCGGTGTCCTTGTCCTTCTTGATGACGGTGACGTCGCCCTTGACCACGGCGGGCTTCTTCTTGTTGTCCGCGGTGACGGTGACGCCCTTGGAGGCGTTGGCCTTGGTGAGTTCCAGGGGGCCGAAGACGGCGGGGTCGGGGAGGTCGTAGCCGTTGGGGGCTTTGGTCTCGACCCAGTAGTAGGTGCCGGTCTTGACGTTCTTGTGGCAGGTGCCCGTGGCCGGTGTGGTGCAGGGGGTGCCGACCTTGGTGTCGGGGTCGGGGCCGTCCTGTTGGAGGCCGTCGGCGCCGTTGGTCTCGTGCCAGAGCTGGAATTCGGCGCCGGGCAGCGGGTCGCCGGTGTCCTTGTCCTTCTTGACGACGGTGACGTCGCCCTTGACCACGACCGGCTTCTTCTTGTTGGTCGCGGAGACCGACACGCCCTTGTCGGCGTTGGCCTCGGTCAGCTCCAGCGGGCCGAACACGTTCGGCGAGGGCAGCTCGTAACCGTTCGGAGCCTTGGTCTCGCGCCAGTAGTACGTG
Organism: Streptomyces formicae; assembly: GCF_002556545.1. Taxonomy (NCBI): domain Bacteria; kingdom Bacillati; phylum Actinomycetota; class Actinomycetes; order Kitasatosporales; family Streptomycetaceae; genus Streptomyces; species Streptomyces formicae. The sequence goes on along the minus strand of NZ_CP022685.1, from coordinate 979,978 downwards.
CCGAGCGGCACGGTCTGCACGCACTCACCGGGCTTGTCGGTGGTGCAGGGGCTGCCGATCTGCTTGTCGGGGTCGGCGCCGTCGGTCTGCAGGCCGTCCACGCCGTTGGTCTCGTGCCAGAGCTCGAACTCGGCGCCCGCGAGCGGCTTGCCGCCGTCCTCGTCGGTCTTGACGACCTTGACCTCGCCCACGGTGGGCGCGAGGGCGCAGTCGGGCAGGTCTCCCTCGAAGGGGTAGTTGTGGAACTCCTGGCCGCCACCGCCCGACGGCGCGCTGGTGTGGGTGAGCGAACCGGTGGTGAAGAAGCGGCCGTTCATGCCCGGCACGCTGACCGTGGCCATCGAGCCCTGGTCGCCGATCAGCACGCTGCCCTGGAACTGCCCGGTGCCCTTGATCTCGACGGACGTGGCGTCGGGGAAGTTCCACAGCAGACGGCTACGCATCTGGTTCAGCTGGCTGCTGTCGTCGATGGTGCCGCTGTAGGTGTTGATGGTGCGGTTGGTGCCGAGGATGTTGACGAGGACCGTGGCGTCGTCGGGGATCCCCTCGAAGCGGATGCCCTCCTGGCCGCCCGAGCCGCCCATCAGGTCGAAGTCGACGTTGAAGACCTGGATCTTGGAGGTGTTGTCACCTCTGAACAGCGTCTCGCCGCCCGCGTGCGTGGCCGTGCCGGTGGGCGTGCGGGTGCTGCCGGGGCCCGTCGGGTGCGCGTAGCACTGGCTGGCCTCGGTGAGCTGGTTGCGCAGCGGAACGTAGGGCTTGGCGGCGTCGGGGTCCTTGGTCACGGTGCTGACGATCGTGCCGGTGGCGTCCCCCGCGTGCCGCACCACGCCCTTCTCTGCGAGCAGCCGCTCGCCCGAGGCGACCTTGACGTCGCCGCCGGTGGTGAGCCAGTCGGAGCCCTCGGAAGGGGTGACCCGGGAGCCGACACCGGCCTCACCGACGTTGTAGATGCCGCTGACCCCGGTCGCCTTGTCCTGGTCGAAGTCGCCGAGCACCACGACGCGGCCCTCGGCCTCCGCGGCCTTCTCACGGACGAGGAAGTCCTGGCCCACGTAGACGTTGATGGCATCGTCGCGGTACTGGATCGACCCGTTGTTGATGGGCGGATAGGGGCCGCTCGGGCAGTTGCCGGGGACGCACGGACCGAGCCCGCCGGGCAGCGGCTTCGCGGCGGCGACCGCGGCGGGCGCGTGGCCCGGTACCGAGGCGGTCTGCGCGACGGCGGGCGCGGTGGACAGGCCCGTTCCGGCGGCGATACCGAGGAGGCAGAGGTACCTCAATCCGGAATGGACTAGGGAGGGGAGGGTCACTTGCACATCAGCTCCTCACATGGACAAAGACTCGTGGAGGAGGCTCGCACGAAGGGCGCCCCGTGCCATTCAACCGATCCGCGCTTCATAAGAAGAGCACTGCAAAGGATGAGTGTTGGGCCATGTGGGAAGCGTTCGCACGCCTGCGCGGTGCTTCGGAGGGATTAAGTGGTCACTCTCGCTTCAAGCCTTTGAATGACAGGTTGTGAAATCGCAGTAGCTTGCATGTGAAGGAGTGTGGGCGAGTTCACAAGGTAACGCGCAGGTGTGGCCGCGCGTGGCTGTATGTCCTGTTTCGTGGCGAACAATTCCCGCACTTGTTGCCGCGGCATGAACAATTCCAGGCACTCGGAAAGGCTCCTGAAACGTACCGCTCACGTTCGTCGCGAACGTCTTCCGCGCATGTGGCAGCGCCGCTTCCCACGGTGTTGTAATTCTCCGCAACCCGGCGCGGACCACCCATTCCGAGCCGCCGGACCGCATTCCACGATCCGCATCCGCGACCCGGTGCGGGCGCGAGAACCAGGAGCACGGCAGCGCATGGCCGACGTACAGACGCAGAAGCCCCGAGGCCCGTACGCCGTGGCCCTGAAGGCGTTCCGCAAGGACCGGGTCGGCCTCGCCTCGCTCGGCGTCGTGCTGCTCTTCGCGGTGCTCGCCGTCGCCGCGCCCCTCGTCGCCCGTCTCTACGGCAGGAATCCGACCGAGCACTACGGCCAGAACGAGCCGGGCCTGCTCAGTGCCGAGGGCCTCCCCGTGCTGCCCAACGGCGGGATCTCCGGCGACTTCTGGTTCGGCATCGAACCCGGGCTCGGCCGCGACGTGTTCACCCAGCTCCTGTACGGGGTGCGCACCTCGCTGACCGTCGCCGTGGCCTCCATCGCGCTGATCGCCGTCATCGGCGTCGTGCTCGGGGTGACCGTGGGCTATCTCAGCGGGCTCGCCGACCGCGTCTTCACCTTCGTCTGCAACGTGCTGCTCGCCTTCCCGACGCTGTTGCTGCTCCTCGCGCTCAGCCCGGTCATCCAGACGCGCTTCGTCTCGCCCGACGAGAACGAGCCCGCGTGGATGCAGTTCACCGTGCTCGTCCTGGTCTTCGCCGCCTTCGGCTGGGTGCCGCTCGCGATGATGCTGCGGACCACCGTGCGCTCCCTGCGGGAGCGGGAGTTCATCGACGCGGCCCGGGCCGTGGGCGCGTCCCGCCGCCACATCGTGCTGCGCGAGCTGCTGCCGAACGTGTGGGCGCCGGTCCTGGTGCACATCACCATCGCCCTGCCCGGCATCGTCACCGCCGAGGCGGCGCTCTCCTTCCTCGGCGTCGGCATCAGCGAGCCGATCCCCGACTGGGGGCGGATGATCGCCCGAGGCGCCGAGGTCTTCTACGACGACCCGACGTACATGTTCTTCCCCGGCGTGACGATCCTCGTCTTCGTCGTCGCCTTCAACCTCCTCGGCGACTCGGTGCGGGACGCGCTCGACCCCCGTACGCGCCGCTGAGCCCTCCTCCTCACCGCCAGTTCACCCCGTCATCTCCGCAAGGGAGTCCGTCATGCCCAGAATCCGTCCGCGTGCCGCCGTCGTACCGGCCGCCGTCGCCGTCTCCGCCGCGCTCGTGCTCTGCTCCTGCTCGTCGGGGGCCGGTGCCAAGGGCGACGGCGCGCCGTCGGTGGCCGATGAGGCGAACCTCACCGCGGGCATCGGCACCGCGAAGGACAGCGCGGGACCCGCGCCCGCCGTCGAGGGGGCAAGGCGCGGCGGCACCGTCCACGTCGCCAACCTCAGGGACTCCTCCCACCTCGACCCGCAGAAGATCTACGCGGGCGAGACCTACAACACCTCCCTCCTGTGGGGCCGTCAGCTGACCCAGTACCAGGTCGTCGACGGCAAACCGAAGCTGGTCGGCGACCTCGCCACCGACACCGGCAAGCCCTCCGACGGCAGCCGCACCTGGACGTACCGCCTGAAGGACGGCATCGCCTGGGAGGACGGCAAGCCGATCACGTCGAAGCACGTCAAGTACGGCATCGAGCGCACCTTCGCGCCCGGCTTCGAACTCGGCCCGCCCTACTGGCCGCAGTGGCTCACCGGCAAGCAGGACCTCGCCAAGGCCCGCACGGTGTACGGCGGCCCGAAGAAGGACGGCGACTTCAAGGGCATCGAGACGCCCGACGACAAGACGATCGTCTTCCACTTCGCTGAGCCGCAGTCCGACGTGCCGTTCATGGCCGCGCAGTCCTCCTCCTCGCCCGTACGCCCCGACAAGGACACCGGCACCAAGTACGACCTCAAGCCCTTCGCGACCGGCCCGTACCGCATCGTCGAGCACCGGCAGAACCAGAGCATGACCCTGGAGCGCAACCCGCACTGGAAGGCCGCGACCGACCCGATCCGCCACCAGTACGCCGACAAGTTCGAGTTCACCTTCGAGAAGAAGGAGCTCAACACCGCCCAGGAGATCCTCAACGGGCGCGGTGAAGGCGCGAACACCGTCACCACCAAGAACGAACTGCCGCCCGAGCTGTACGGCGAGGCCACCCGCGACCCGAAGAAGAAGCAGCTCGTCGTCGACGGGCGGCGCGGCGCCTTCACCTACCACCTGGTGGCCAGGAACGACCGGGTCGCCGACCCCGAGGTCCGCAAGGCCATCCACTACCTCTTCCCGCGCCAGCAGGCCCGCCAGGCGCTCGGCGGCCCGCGCGTCGGGGACATCGCCACGACGTACTCCTCGCCCGCCATCGTCGGCTACGAGAAGTACGACCTCTACCCGGTGGCGCCGACCGGCGACATCAAGAAGGCCAAGGAGCACCTCGCCAAGGCCGAGAAGCCGGTCAAGAGCCTGAGCTACGCCTACGAGTCGACCGCCGCCAACGACCGCATGGCACAGGTCCTCGTCGAGGCGTTCGCCAAGGCGGGCATCACCCTGGTCACCAAGCCGATGCCGCTGCCCGCGTTCACCAACGAGGTCGCGCGCAACGCCGACCCGAAGTACGACCTGTGGATGTCCGGCAGCTCGGTCGACTGGCCGACCCCGGCGACCGGCGTGCCCTACCGCTTCGACAGCCGCCGCGACTCCCTCGACAACGACCCGCGCTACAAGAACCCGGCCGTCGACAAGGAGCTCGACCGCATCGCGAAGATCGGCGACGCCGAGAAGAAGGCCGAGGCGCTGATCACCCTGGAGAAGGACAAGATCATGAAGGATGTGCCGCTCGTGCCGTTCCTGCACCAGCGCGTCCAGCAGGCGCGCGGCGCAAACGTCGGCGGCGCCTTCATCCACCCCATCTACGGCACCATCAGCCCCGCCTGGCTGTACCTGAAGAAGTCCTGACCCATGCTCACCTACCTGATCAGACGAGGGCTCCAGGCGGCGGTGGTGCTGCTCGCCATCTCCGCCACCGCCTTCGCCCTCTTCTACGCCGCGCCGTCCGACCCAGCGACCATCGCCTGCGGCCCCAAGTGCGACGCCACCCAGATCGCGGCGGTCCGGCACAGCATGGGCCTGGACCAGCCGATCCTCACCCAGTACGGCGACTACCTGCGCGGACTCCTCGCGGGCCGCACCATCAGCGACGTCGACGGCAGCGCCATCGCCTGCCACGCGCCCTGCCTCGGCTACTCGTACACGCTCCACGAGCCGGTGCTCTCCGCGATCACCAGCCGCTTCCCCGTCACCCTCTCGCTGGCCGGTGGCGCGCTCGCCGTGATCCTGGTGTTGGGCATCGGGGTGGGGTTCGTCTCCGCGCTGCGCCGCGGCTCCGCGAGCGACCGGGTGCTCTCCGGCTTCACGCTGATCGGCGCGAGCGTGCAGATCTATTTCCTCGGCTACGCGCTCCAGTACCTGCTCGTGTACTCCACCGGCTGGCTGCCGCTGCCCGGCTACACCCCGCCGGGCGAGGACCCGGCGGCCTGGGCGGCCGGGCTGCTGCTGCCCTGCCTGGTGCTCGGCTTCGTCAACGCCGCCGTGTTCGCCAGGCTCTCCCGCGCCCAGCTCCTCGAAGTGATGCACGAGGGGTACGTGAGGACCGCGCGCGGCAAGGGTCTCGGTGTCCTGCGCACACACCTGAAGTACACCGCACGGGGCGCGGCGGGCCCCGTGGTGCAGTTGCTCGGCCTGGAGGTGGGGGCGCTGCTCGGCGGGGCGTTCATCACCGAGACGGTCTTCGGGCTCAGCGGCGTCGGCAAGCTCGCCGTCGACGCCGTCACCCAGAACGACCTGCCGACCGTCGTCGGCACCGTCCTGATCGCCGCCTTCTTCGTGGTGGTCTTCGTGGCCGTCGCCGACCTGGTCGTGGCCTGGCTCGACCCGAGAGTGAGGCTCGCATGACGCCGCAGCAGGACACCGTGCCCGCCGTGCGCGAGCGGCAGGACACCGTGCTCTCCGTGCGCGACCTGACCGTCTCCTTCACCGGGGCGCGGGGCCCCGTCACCGCCGCCGAAGGCATCTCCTTCGACCTGGCTCGGGGTGAAGTCCTCGGTCTGGTGGGGGAGTCGGGCTCCGGAAAGTCCACCGTCGGGCTCGCCGCGATGGGACTGCACGATCCCTCGCGCACCACCGTCAGCGGCACCGTCGAGGTCGTCGGCACCGACGTCGTGGGCGCGGCCGAGGCCGAGCTGAAGGCGCTGCGCGGCGCCCGGATCGCGATGGTGTTCCAGGACGCCCTCGCCTCGCTCTCGCCCTTCCACACCGTGGCCGACCAGCTCGGCGAGGCCTACCGGCTCCACCACAAGGACGCGAGCAGGGACCGCGTGCGGGCCAGGGCCCTGGAGATGCTGGAGCGCGTCGGGATCGCGGGGGCCCGCGCCCGCGACTATCCGCACCAGTTCTCCGGTGGCATGCGCCAGCGCGTGATGATCGCGATGGCGCTGATCAACCACCCCGACGTACTGATCGCCGACGAGCCGACCACCGCGCTCGACGCCCGTGTCCAGCGCCAAGTCCTCGATCTGCTGGCCGAGTTGCAGCGCGAGTTCGGCACCGCCGTGGTCCTGGTGACGCACGACGTGGACATGGTCGCCGCCGCCACCGACCGCATGCTGGTCATGCGCGAGGGCCACATGGTCGAGACGGGCCCCACCCATCGGGTGCTCACCGCGCCGGACCACCCCTACACCCGGGCGCTCATCGGCGCGGCGCCCTCCCTGAAGACGGTGCCGGGCAGCCGCCTGCCCACGGTCGACGTACCGGAGCCGAAGAGCCGTACGACAGCGCGCGCCAGGCCGGACGAGGCCGGACCGTCGCTCGCCGAAGTCTCCGATCTGCGCGTGGAGTTCGGCGGCCGGCGCACCCTGCTCGGCCGCCGCCGCGAGCCCACGCGCGCGGTGCGCGGCGTCAGCCTGCGCCTGGCCGAGGGCGAGACGCTCGGCCTGGTCGGCGAGTCGGGCTCCGGCAAGTCCACCACGGCCCGGGTGCTCGCGGGGCTTCAGCGGCCGAGCGGCGGCACCGTCCGCTTCGACGGCAGGGACATCGCGCGCGCCGCCGACGACACCGCGCTGCGCAGGGAGCTCAGCCGCGAGGTCCAACTGGTCTTCCAGGATCCGTACGCCTCGCTCAACCCGCGCCGCACCGTCGAGGAGATCGTCACCACGCCGCTGCGCGTCCACACGGACATGAGCCGCCGCGAGCGCCGCGACCGGGCCGCCGAACTCCTGACGCAGGTCGGCCTCAGCGCGGACCAACTGCCGCGCTACCCGCACGAGTTCTCCGGCGGACAGCGCCAGCGCATCGGCATCGCCAGGGCCCTCGCGCCACGGCCGCGCCTGATCATCGCCGACGAACCGGTCTCCGCGCTCGACGTCTCCGTGCAGGCGCAGGTCCTGAACCTCCTGATGGACCTGCGCGACGAACTCGGGCTCTCGCTCCTCTTCGTCTCGCACGACCTCGCCGTCGTCCGCCACCTCTGCGATCGCGTCGCGGTGCTGCACCACGGCGAGATCGTCGAGACGGGCACCCGCGACGACGTCTTCGAGCGGCCCCAAGAGGCGTACACCAAGGAGCTGTTGGCGGCGCGTCTGTAGCGGCACGCTCGTCCGCGCCGGGCGCGTCACAGGGATGGCGGGCGGCCGCGCCCTCGGCGAAGATGCCCCCTCGGCGAGGACGACCCCCTGACCGCGGGGGCGTCCGCCACCCGCGCGACGGCCGGGGGCCGGAGGAGGGCAGCGTGATGGGATCACACGCGGCGGCGAAGCGGCGCAGGCCGATCGTGTCCGGTGCGCTCGGCGTGACACTGCTCGCGGCCCTCCTGTGCGTCCCGAGCGCCGGGGGAGCCCCGGTGTCGGCGGACGCCTGCCGGACCGGGGACACCGAGATGCCGCGCGGCGACTGCGGGCCGTTCTGGCAGGTCCTCGCCGAGGACTTCAACGGCGACCGGGTGCCGCTCGGCGCGTTCAGCGACTGCGACCACCACGCCGACACCTCCGGCGCCTACTGCGCGGGACTCACCGGCACCTACCGCGACAACTGGTGGGCGTACCCCACGGGTTGGCGCGACACGGCGAACGACCGCGCGCGCGACGTCGTCGGCGTCTACCACCCCGAGGACACCGTGAGCGTGGGCGCTGCGGCGAACGGCGACGGCCGCATGCGCGTGCGCATGTGGCGGCCCGCCGACGGAGGACCCGTACACGCCGCGGCGGTGGTACCACGTGCCGTCATGCAGATGAAGTACGGCAAGTACAGCGCCCGCATCAAGGTGACCAAGCAGGCCGCCGGTTACAAGTCGGCGTGGCTGCATTACGGCGGCGGCTGCGAGATGGACCACCCCGAGGGCGAGTGGACCGGATCGCTGAGCGCCTTCCACCACCCCTGCGGCGGCGGCGCGCAGGGCTCCTTCCACGGCGCCGACGACTGGACCGAGTGGCACACCGTGTCGACCGAGTGGACGCCCGGCACGGTGCGGTTCTTCGTCGACGGACGCGAGAGGGGCCGCGACACCCGGGGCGTGCCCGACCGGCCGCTGTCCTGGGTGCTCCAGAACGAGAGCGCCCTCGAAGGCCCCGGCGCCGCGCCCGGCAGCAGCGCCCAGCTGGAGATCACCTGGGTCACGGCCTACGCGTACGGCTGGAAGTGACGCCCCGCACCTGCGAGTTCGCGCTTCCGAACGGAATCGAGAACCCCGTACAACCCTTGTGCCCCATCCCGTGTCGAACAGGGCGCCGGACAAGGAACGGGCCCTTTCCGGACACCCCCCGCGCTGCCCGGCCACCTTCCTTCACAGGAGCCGCTCGTGCGCAAGAACCGTTCGGCCGCCCTCGCCGCGGCATCGTTCCTTCTGCTCACCGGGGCCGGTATCGCCGCCGCCCCCTCCGCCTTCGCCGGTACCCCTGGGGGGACGCACGCCGACGACCGCAACAGTGACTTCAACGGCGATGGATACGAAGACGTCCTGGTCGGCGCCCCCGGCGCCACCGTCAGCGGCCAGAAGGGCGCAGGACTCGTCACCGTCCAGTACGGCTCCACCCGAGGCATCGGCACCAGCAACGTCGCCAGATTCAGCCAGTCGACCGCGGGCGTCGCGGGCGCCGCCGAGGCGGGCGACGGCTTCGGCAAGGCCGTCGCCAGCGGCGACCTCGACGGCGACGGCTTCGACGACGCGATCGTCGGCATCCCCGGCGAGGACATCGGGGACACGGCCGACGCCGGTGGCGTCGCGATCCTGTGGGGCTCGAAGAACGGCCTCACCGGGGCGGCCAGCGACTGGCTGCAGACCCAGGAACCCACCAAGGGCGAGCAGTTCGGCGTGGGCCTGACCGCCGCGCACTTCACCAACGACACGCCGGGCGACCTGCTCGCCGTGCTCGACCGCGACGACCTGGAGCTCTTCGGGTACGAAGCGGCACCCCAGGCCCGGGCGGGCGAGCGGGCCCCGCTGCGCCGCACGGCCACCGAGCGGCTCTCCGCGGCGGCCGAGCAGCACGACATCCTGCCGAAGTCGCTCACCACGGGCGACTACGACAACAACGGCTACGCCGACCTCGTCGTGTCCGGCGTGACCGAGGGGTCCGAGCCGGGCCACGGCTGGTCCCTGCACTACGCGGGCGCCGCCGACGGCCTCTCGTACCGGGGCGAGCTGCGCGGCGGGCCCGCGGCGGCCTCCGGCGACATCAACCACGACGGCTACGACGACCTGGTCACCGGTGAGCCCGCCTCGCCCGACGACGGCGGCGAGACGATGACCGGCGGTCTGGTCGGCGTGCGCTACGGCGACGAGAACGGCCTGAAGGACGAGGCCAAGTGGTGGACGCAGGACACCGAGGGGGTCCCCGGAGTCGCCGAGCGGGGTGACGGCTGGGGCGCGGACCTGTCCGTCGCCGACACCAACGGCGACGGGTACGCGGACGTCGCGATCGGCGCGCCGGGCGAGGACATCGGCACGGTCGCGGACGCGGGCGCGGTCTGGGTGCTGCGCGGCGGGGAGTACGGGATGACGGCGACCGGCGCCAAGTCCTTCGACCAGAACTCGGCGGACGTCCCCGGCGTGGCCGAGAAGGGCGACAAGTGGGGCGCGCAGGTCCGTCTCACCGACCCCAACCGCGACGGCCGCTTCGGGCTGCTCGCCGCGGCGCCCGGTGAGAACGCGGGCGACGGCACGGTGTGGGTGCTCTCCGCGGGGACGGGTGGCATCACCGCCGCCGGGTCCTGGACGTACAACGCGCAGGCGCTCGGCGCGCCGGGCACGGGCGCGGCGTTCGGCGCGGCCGTCGACGAGTAGGCAGGGCCCCGCGACAGCGGGGCGTCCGAACGCGGTCGTGCGCCGCTCCGTATGATCACGGAATGGATTCGCGACCGCGTTCGGAGGCTGAACAGGCATGACGGAGAGTCGAGTTGTCATCGTCACCGGTGGCGGTACCGGAATCGGCGCCGCCACCGCTCGGCAGTTGCGTGCCGACGGGCACCGAGTGGTGATCTCGGGCCGTCGCCCCGAGCCCCTGGAGCGCGTCGCCGAGGAGACCGGGGCGCTCGCCCACCACGCCGACGCGGGCGACCCCGCGGACGTCCAGGGTCTCGTCGACGCGACGGTGGAGGCGTACGGCCGCATCGACGGCGTCGTGCTCAACGCGGGGATCGGGCGCGGCGGCGCGGTCGGTGACATCCCCGACGAGGACTGGGACCTGGTGCTGCGCACCAACCTCACCGGGCCCTTCCTGCTGCTGCGCGCCGCGATTCCGCACCTCGTCGAGACGCGGGGCTCGGTCGTCGCCGTCGCCTCGGTCGCCGCGCTGCGCAACGGCGTCGCCAACGCCGCGTACGCGACGTCTAAGGCGGCACTCCTCCAGCTGTGCCGGTCCGTCGCCGTCGACTACGGCAAGCGGGGCGTGCGTGCCAACACCGTCTGCCCCAGCTGGGTGCGGACCGAGATGGCCGACCGGCGCATGACCCGCTTCGCGCAGGAGGCCGACCTGGGCGACGGCGGCGCGGACGCGGCGTACGAGGAGGCGACCCGCCTGGTGCCGACGGGCCGCCCCGGTGAACCCGCCGAGGTCGCCGAGGCGATCACGTGGCTGCTCTCGCCCGCCGCGTCGTTCGTCAACGGCGCCACGCTCACCGTCGACGGCGGGGTGACGGCGCTCGATCCCGGCACCCTCGCCTTCGACTTCGACATCACCCCGCGCGCCGGATCCGCGCGCTAGAGGTACCGCTCGATGTGCAGCTGTGCCGGTGGGAGAGGCGAGGAGGACGTCGTGCCCACCGACCAGTAGCCGCCCGCCTGCCCGGGGACGGCGGTGATCGCCTCGGGCAGCACGGTGGACGCCGTGACGGGACCGCGTTCGCTGACCCAGGTCGTGCCGTTCCAGCGCAGGTAGTGGGCGCGCTTGTCGTCCCAGAAGTCCCAGCCGCAGATGAGGTCGGGTCGGCCCGCGGCGTCACCCACGATGTCGGTCAACATGCCCACGCTGAACGGGGCCGCGACGTAGTTCCACTGCGTCCCGTCGTAGCGCTGCAGCATGACGCCGGGCGGCTTTCCCGGCGGTCCGCCCACTCCGTAGCCGTAGCCGACCAGCCAGATGTCGTCGTGCGCGACCGGCAGCAGCCCCCTCACCGAGGCCCGCACGCCGAGCAGTCGCGGGATCACCGTCCAGGCGCCGTCCCAGCGGGCGATGACGTCGCCGAAGACCCACACCTCACCGCCGGGCGTCACATGGACGCCGGTCGGCGTGGGCGCGGCCGCGTCGGGCAGCGGAGGGCACCAGCGCCACTTCGCGCCGCGGCCGTGCAGCAGCCCCGCGCGGCCGCCGTGCCGCCCCGACACCCAGAACCGGCCGTCGGGCCCGACCGCCACGTCCGTCACCGTGGTCCCCGTCTCGCCCCTGCCGGGGAAGGGCGTCTCGCGCCAGGTCGTCCCGTCCCAGGTCAGGAGCTGGCCGTGGCCCGCGCTGTCGGTGCCGACGGCGTGCGCCTCGCCGTCGGGGGCCGCGGCGACGCCGCGCAGCGCGCCCTGGTACGCGAGGTGGGAGACGTCGTTCGCCGTCCAGGCGGAGCCGTCCCAGGTGAGCGAGATCGGGGTGCCGGAGATGGCGCCGTTGAGGCCCTGTTCGCCCACCGCCCAGGCCCGGTCGGGTCCGGTGGCGGCCACCGAGACGAGATGGGCGGCGGGCCGCCCGGCGGGTGCGGGCACCACCTGCCAGCTTCCGGCGGCCGTGGCGGCACCGGCGGATCCGGAGGCGGCCCGGGCCAGGGGAGCGGGGACGGCAAGCGCCGCACCGGTCGCGGCAAGTCCACGGACAAAGACGCGTCTTCGCATGAGAGGAGCCCTTCTTCGAAGGAGAGGGTTCGGGGCTGCGCCGAGCATCGGAACTGCGGGCAACACCCTGAACCGGGCACCTCACGACGTCAATGTACGAAGGTGAGCAATCCCGTGCCGTCGTGCGCGACCACCCGCCTTCTTTGGTACAGACCACTGCGATGGTTTCCCGGGTGGTCGGAGGTGTCAAGACCCTGTTCGCATGCCGGAATTCCTGCGTGAAGACCACGTGAAGCGGGGGCGAATATGAGCTTTTCTGTCAACAAGGGCACCCAACTCATTTATTGACAGCGAGAGTTGGTCTAGTCCATTTTGGTGCTACGTGAGTTCGACGTGGGGCGGATGTTGCAGGTGGTGCCTGTGTGATCGCCCTCCGCGAGCGGCAGAGAGAACCGAACCTTGGAGCACCACATGCCAGCTGCTGACCGCTACCTCCATCGAGCCCCCTCGGACCGCCCCTACTTCAGCTCGGACGGCGAGACGTATCTGGCGCAGACCCAGTTGCGGGACCTGGACAAGACCCGTGAGCTGAGGGTGCTCTCCGAGGAGGACTTCGCCTTCTGGCAGACGTACGGCTACGTCGTGGTCAAGCAGGCCATCCCCGCCGCCGCGGCCAAGGACCTGCTCGACTTCACCTGGGAGTTCCAGGGCCTCGACCGCGAGCGCCCCGAGACCTGGTACGAGGAGCGCGAGTACCGCTCGGACCTGGACAGGGAGCTGCACATCTACGGCTTCGTCGAGGCGTACCACCACCAGCTCATATGGGACAGCCGCCAGACCCAGCGGGTCTACGACGCCTTCGTCGACGTGTGGGACTGCGAAGAGCTCTGGGTGACCCTCGACCGGCTCAACCTCAACCCGCCCAACGTCAAGAACCGCGACCGCGGCCTGATCGCGCCCACCGAGCGCGGCTTCGACATCAACCTCCACTGGGACGTCGACACCACGCTCGGCGTACTGCCCCAGCGCGTCCAGGGCATCATCGCCCTCGACGACACGAGCGCGGAGCTCGGCGGCTTCCAGTGCTGCCCGGAGCTGTTCCGCCAGTTCGACCGGTGGAAGGCCCTCCAGCCCGACGACCGCGACCCGATCCGTCCCGCGATCGACCGCTCCGAACTGCCCGTCGTCCGCCCCGAACTGGAGGCGGGCGACCTGCTCATCTGGAACGGCCTCCTCGCCCACGGCGTCGCCCCCAACACCTCGGGCAGCGGCGTGCGCGCGGTCCAGTACCTCTCGATGATGCCCGCGCTCGAATCCCACGAGACGCTGCGCCGCTCCCGCGTCGAGTCCTGGCGCGACCTCAGCACGCCCGACTGGAACGCGACGCTGGTCGGCGACCCCTTCAAGCACGAGTCCGAGCGGTACGGCACCGCCGCGCTGACCGACCTCGGTGCCAAGCTCCTCGGCCTGAAGTCCTGGAACGGGCAGCCCTTCGACGAGCCGATCGGGGAAGACGCATGCGCCGAATCTGCCTGACACTGCCCACGAACAGGGCCTGCTCCCACACCATCGCGGCGATCGGGGCCGAGGCGGCGTACGCGGCCGCGACCTTCGACGTCGAGGTGCGGCTGCTGATCCTCGACTCCTCCGACACCGCCACCTACACCGAGCACGCGACGGCCGTGCGCGCGCTCGGCGACGTCCCCGGCGTCGTCACGCACCACCTCGACGAGGCGGCGCAGCGCGACTTCCTGCGCCGGGTCATCGGCGGCGCGGGCGTCGCCAAGCCCGAGCTGATGCTCGACCTGATGCTGCCGGACGGCGTCTCCTACGGTGCCTGCACCAACCGGGCGTTCCTCATCGCCGCCGCGCTCGGCTGCGAGTCCGTGCACCGCAGGGACTCCGACAGCCACTACCAGGTCCTGGACGGCGAGCCCGTCTTCCCCGTCCACCACGAACTTATGTCGCTCGGCAAGCGCGCCGCCGACGCCGCCCACGGCGTCACCGGGACGGAACTCGCCGACGAGCACCGTGACAAGCGCGTCGCGATGGTCGGCAGCTCCTTCGTCGGCGAACTCTCCGTGGACATCGGCGAGATCTGCCGGATCGACCCCGACGTCTACTACGACGTGGTCAGCCTCTGGGCGCCCGTCCACTGGTCCGACGAGGAGAAGCGGGACCTCGTCGAGGAATCCTTCCGCGGCGCGGGCTCCGACACCTTCACGGAGGACCGCGCGACGCTCACCCTGGTCGACCCGATGCGCGTCGACATGTGCAACATCGCCTTCCACGACGTGCATGAGCGCGTCCCGCTGCCGCCCGCCACCGACACCATCGGCAGCGACTACTTCCTCATCCACCTCGTCCACGACGCCGCCCTGCCCGGCGTCCTGCACAACCGCCACATCGTCAACTACTACACCGAGGAACGCCGCACCGACGCGGGCTTCATGGCGTACCAGACGCGCTTCGTGAAGTTCTTCCTCTCGATGCTCTACTTCAACGTCATCTACGACAGGATGACCGAGGCGGGTGAGGAGCTCCTGGACGAGCGGGGCCGGGTCGACGCGTCCGCCATCGCCGCGTTCGCTCGGGAGAGCGCTCTCCTGGACCGGTCGGAGAACGTCGAGCGGCTCGACAGGATCGACGTCGCCTACCGCAAACTGGGCGGCCGCTACGCGGAGTTCGCCGACCTCCTCGTCGAACGCCGAGAACGCCTCCTCGACGAGGCGCGGCGCGACATCGAGGACTTCGCGCTGCTCACCGAGGCATGGGAGCCGCTGGTGCGCGCGAGCGTCGCCGCCGGTGCCGTGCTGACCCCGGGGCGGACCGGTTGAGCGCCACGATGACGTACGAAACCGAGAGCGCCCCCCTGTTCGACGCCCTCGCGGCCGCCGCCGAGGACCAGATCGTCTACGACCTGCCGGGCATCGAGGCGCGCTACGACACGCTGCGCCGCGAACTGCCGGGCGTCGCCGTCCGGTTCGCCATGAAGGCGTGCCCGGTGGACGAGGTGCTCGGGCGGCTCGCGCTGCGCGGCTCAGGAGTCGACGCGGCGAGCCCCGACGAGGTGACACAGGCGCTCAGGGCGGGCGTGCCCGTCGAGCGGATGCACTACGGCAACACCGTCAAGTCCGACCGGAACATCGCCGACGTGTTCCGGCTCGGCATCAGGGACTTCGCGACCGACAGCCTGGAGGACGTGACGGCCCTCGCCGAACACGCCCCGGGCGCACGGGTGTTCTGCCGCCTCGCGACCACCGGCGAAGGGGCCCTGTGGGGTCTCAGCAACAAGTACGGGTGCTCGCCCGCCGACGCCGTGGACGTCCTGACGACCGCGCGGGACAACGGACTCGTCCCCGCGGGCCTGTCCGTGCACGTCGGATCCCAGCAGATGACCGCCGACGCCTGGCGCGGCGCCTTCGACCGCATCGCGGACGTCCTGACCGCCCTGGCGGAACGCGGGATGTCCCTCGACCACGTCAACCTCGGCGGCGGGCTGCCCGCGCTCGGCTACCGCGACAAGCACGGCAGGCCGCTCGACCCCCCGATGGACAAGATCTTCGCCGTGATCCGCGAGGGCATGGAACGCCTGCGGGAGATCGAGGGCCACCGCCTCGGTTTCGTCGTGGAGCCGGGCCGCTACCTCATCGCCGACCACGGTGCGATCCGCGCCCACGTCGCGCGGCTCTCCGCGCGCAGCCAGGCCAACGGCGAGCGGCAGTACTGGCTCTACCTGAGCTGCGGCAAGTTCAACGGCCTCTACGAGATGGACCAGTTGCAGTACCGCCTGGTCTTCCCCTCGCACCGCGGCGCCGAGTCGGTGCCCGCCGTCGTGGCGGGCCCCACCTGTGACAGCGACGACGCCTACTCCCACGAGAACGGGCTCGTCCCGGTGCCCAAGGCACTGGCCTCGGGCGACCCGGTCTGGGTGCTCTCCTGCGGGGCGTACGCGACCAGTTACATGACGCAGGGCTTCAACGGGTTCCGCCCCTTGCCGTACACGTGGATCGACGGCGGTGCGCATGCGTCATGAAGTGCGCGTGAGACACATCGTCGACGCCGACTGGACCGGCATCACGGAACTGGAGGCCAGGGCCTACACCGGCCTCGGCCTCTCGGAGGGGCGGGCCGCCCTGGAGTCGCGGATGCGGGCGTCCCCCGACACCTGCTTCGTCCTGGACATCGGCCCCCGGCTCGCGGGCTACCTCCTCGCGCTGCCCTACGCGGAGCACGAGTACCCCGACCTGCGGCGCACGGAGGCGGGAGGCGCCGCGGCCGTGTCGCGCAACCTCCATCTGCACGACGTCGTCATCGCCGAGGACCTCCGCCACCAGGGGCTCGCCCGGCACCTCGTCGGCCATCTGATGGAGACGGCCCGTGCGCACGGGTACGAGCGGATCTCCCTGATCGCCGTCGGCGGCAGCGACACCTTCTGGTCGGCACGCGGATTCACCGCCCGCGAGGGAGAGGCCGCCCCGGCCGGATACGGCCCCGGCGCCGTGTACATGCACCGCGCGGTGCCCGGCGACGTGGCGCTCGCCGGCGCGGCGCCGCGGACTCGACGTTCGCTGAGAGAAGTGGGCTGATGCGGATGCTCCGCGTACGTGATCCTTTCCATCGGGGCCAGTTGGCGATAGCCGCCCTGTTCTGCTCCCTCGGCTTCCAGTACGCCACCTGGGCGGCCCGGATCCCGGCGATCAAGGCGGACCTCGGCCTCACGGCGGCGGAGGTCGGCGTTCTGCTCATGGCCGCAGGGGTGGGCGCGGCCGTCTCGTTCCCGCTGGTCGCGATGTTGATGCGGCGCTTCGACTCGCGCCGCATCGCCATCTCGTCGGCCATCGGCCTCGCCCTGATGCTCCCGGCACTCGCCGCCGCGCCGAACTTCCCGGTGGCGCTGGCCGTCATGTGCTTCGACGGCTTCCTGGTGGGCTGCCTCAACGTCTCCATGAACGCCCAGGGCGCCGCCCTGGAGAGCAGGCACGAGCGCAACGCCATGGCCCGCCTGCACGCGACGTTCAGCGGCGGCTCGCTGCTCGCCGCGCTCGTGGCCTCCGGCATGAACGCGGTGACCTCGACGGTCGCCGTGCACTTCGCCGCGGCCGCCGTGATCCTCTTCCTGCTCGTCGCGTACGCCAGCACGGGCCTGCTCACCGAGGACAGGACGAAGGAGAAGGCGCAGGAGGAAGCGCGGGAAAGCACGACGAAGGGAGAGAAGAGGCAGGAGAAGGAGGGGCAGAGGAAGGAGGGGCAGAAGAAGGGCAAGTGGGCCCTGCCTTCCCGCATGACCCTGTGGATGTGCTGCGCCATGGCCTTCGGCACCGTGACCGAGGGCGCCATGAACGACTGGTCGGCGCTCTACCTGAAGGACGTGGCCAAGGCATCGGCCGAGCTCGCCCCCCTGGGCATCGCCGTGGTCTCCGGAATGATGGTGGTCGCCCGTCTGTTCGCCGACGGCTGGCGCAGCCGCTGGGGCGACGGCCGCATCGTCGTGGTGGGCAGCGCGGTGGGCGGTGTCGGACTGGCACTCGCCCTGCTCAGCGGTGGTCTGGTGCCCGCCCTCATCGGGTTCGCCTGTGTGGGTCTCGGCGTCGCGGCCGTCACCCCGTGCGTCTACGTGGCCGCGGCGAACCAGGGCTCGGACACGCTGACCCTGGTCGCCGCCATGGGCACCACGGGACTGCTCGCCGGGCCGCCGCTCATCGGGTTCATCGCGCACGCCAGCAGCCTGGCCTGGGGCCTCGGGGCCGTCGCCGCGTCGGCACTCGTCGTGTCGCTGTGCGGTACGCGGATCCGGTGGACGTCCCCGGCTGCCGCGCCAGGAACAGCGGAAGAAGGGGTTCTTACTCAGGGGTAGGCCGCGCCGACCCCCTTGTTATACGGTCTGTCTAACAAGGGGGTCGCGGCGGGCGACGGGACACTGCGCCGCGCTCCGTTCTGCGCACACTTCTGAGCCGAGGAGCCGCAGCATGGCAAGCAGCACCGTTCGCCCCAGCACACAGGACCACCCGCAGCACGGCTCCGCCGCCTCTCAAGAGGGTGACGTGTCACAGCGGTTGCTCGAATCGGCCGCCGTCCTCGCCTACGACCCCGCCACCGAGGTCGACTGGGACACGCCCCTCGACACCGACCACCACGGCGCGAGCCCGGAGTGGAGCACGCTCTACGGCACCGCGTACTGGCGGGAGCTGACCGAGGCGCAGCGCAAGGAGCTGACCCGGCAGGAAGCCGCGTCGGTGGCCAGTACGGGCATCTGGTTCGAGATGATCCTCCAGCAGATGGTGCTGCGCGACGTGTACGCCAAGGACCCGACGAGCGCCGACGTCCAGTGGGCGCTGACGGAGATAGCCGAGGAGTGCAGGCACTCGATCATGTTCGCCCGAGGCGCCCAGAAGCTCGGCGCGCCGCCCTACCGGCCCAAGCGGTTCGTCACCGAACTCGGCAGGGTCTTCAAGACGGTGGCCTTCGGCGAGGCGGCGTACGCGGCGATCCTCGTGGCGGAGGAGGTGCTCGACGTGATGCAGCGCGACTGGATGCGCGACGAGCGGGTCGCGCCGTTCGTCCGTACGATCAACAACATCCATGTCGTCGAGGAGTCGCGGCACATGAAGTTCGCCCGCGACCAGACGCGCAAGCGCCTTGAGGGCGCGGGCCCGGTGCGGCGCCAGATCAACGCCTTCGTCGTCGCCGTCGCTTCGTACTACATCGTCACGAGCATGGTGAACCGCCAGGTGTACGCGAACGCCGGGCTCGACGAGAAGCGGGCGCTCGCCGAGGCGAAGGCCAACGAGCACCACAAGTCCATGATGCGCTCCAGCTGTTCGGGCCTCATGGAGTTCCTCGCCTCCTCCCGCCTGCTCACCAGGCCCGCGCTGGCGTTCTACAAGCGCGCGCACCTGATCTGACCCGTTCCGCGATCCGACCCGTGCCGAGATCCGATCCCTTCCGAACGAGCAGAGCAGAGCCGACGACATGACCTACGCCATCACGCAGACCTGTTGCAGCGACGCCACGTGCGTCGCCGTGTGCCCGGTCAACTGCATCCATCCGACGCCCGAAGAGCGCGCTTTCGGCAGCACGGAGATGCTGCACATCGACCCGCAGACCTGCATCGACTGCGGCGCCTGCGCCGACGCCTGCCCGGTCGACGCGATCTTCCCCGTGGACCGGCTGCCCGCCGCGCAGCGCGCGTACGCCGACATCAACGCGGCGTACTACGAGGACGCGGAGCGCGAACCCGCGCCGGAGGGCCCCAACTTCCACGCCTGGGGCGAGCCGTCCTTCCCGCGGGTCCTGCCCGCCGACTTCGCGCGGCTCAGGGTCGCCGTCGTCGGCACGGGGCCCGCGGGGATGTACGCCGTGCAAGATCTGCTCCTGCACACCAGCGCCGAGGTGACCCTCATCGACCGGCTCCCGGTGGCCGGTGGTCTGGTGCGCTACGGAGTGGCGCCCGACCATCCCGCGACCAAGAAGGTCGGCGACACCTTCGCGCGCTTCCACGCCCACCCGAGGGTGCGCATGCACCTGGGGCTCGACGTGGGCACCGACGTCACCCACCAGGAGATCGCGGCACACCACGACGCGGTCGTGTACGCCGTGGGCGCCGCCGCCGACCGGAACCTCGCGATACCGGGCGAGGAGCTGCCGGGCAGCGTCTCCGCGAGCGCGTTCGTGGCCTGGTACAACGCCCACCCGGACGCGGCGCGCGGCCCGGTCGACCTGTCGGCCGAGCGCGTAGTCGTGGTCGGCAACGGCAACGTCGCCCTCGACGTGGCACGCATCCTGCTGGCCGACCCAGAAACCCTGGCCCGCACCGACATCGCCGACCACGCGCTGGCCGCGCTGCGCGCGAGCAACGTGCGCGAAGTGGTGCTGCTCGGCAGGCGCGGCCCCGAGGACGCCGCCTACACCAGGTCCGAACTGCTGGCGCTGCGCCAGGTGCCGGGTGTGGACCTCGTCGTGGACGACCACGACCCGCGGATCGCCCCCGCGATCGAGGCGGCCGCCGCGCGCGACAAGGCCGCCGTGCTGCAAGGCGTCACCCGCGCACGGCCCGCCTTGGACGCACCGCCCGAGCCGGGACGGCGCATCGTCCTGCGCTTCCACTGCACGCCCGTCGAGGTGCTCGGCGACGACCGGGTCGAGGCCGTGCGCGTCGCGGCCGGACAGAGCGGTCGAGGCGGCGAGGCCGACGGCGGCGCGGACGAGGGGGCGATCCGCGCGGGCGCGCTGCTGCGCGCGATCGGCTACCGCGGACTGCCGGTCGCCGGGCTGCCCTTCGACCAGGCCACCGGCACCGTGCCGCACGAGGGCGGTCGGGTGGCGGGGGAGCCCGGCACGTACGTGGTGGGCTGGATCAAGCGCGGCCCCAGCGGCGGCATCGGCGCCAACCGCATCTGCGCCGCCGAGACGGTCTCCACGCTCCTGGCCGACGCGGTCGCCGGTGCCCTGCCCACGCCGAAGCACCCGGCCAAGAACTTCCGGCGCCTGGCCAAGCGCCGCAACCGGAAGGTGGTCGACGCCCGGGGGCTCGCCGCGATCGAGCGGGCGGAGGCCACCCGGGGCCACCTCGAAGGACGGCCCCGGGTCAAGCTCGCCACGGTGGAGGAGCTGGTGGCGACCGCGCGGAGCGGGCGCCCTGGTCTGCTGCGCTGAGCGACGGCCCCGACCGCCTGGCGCTCATCCCTGCCCGGGCACCACGAACAGGGCCCAGGTGGCGAGCGGCGCGATGAGCGCCAGGGAGAGCCCCCACTTCATGAGCGCGCCGAACACCTGCGGGCGCATCTCCTCCGGGGCGTTGGCGGTGACCAGCGCCCCGGAGGTCGACAGCGGTGAGGAATCGACGACGGACGAGGAGATGGCAAGGGCGATGATCAGCCCCACCGCGCTGACCTGACCGTCCATCAAGAACGGTACGGCGAGCGGGATCAGGGCCCCCAGGATGCCGGTGGTGGAGGCGAACGCCGAGACCAGGGCGCCGATGAGGCAGATCAACAGGGCACCGGCGAGCGGTGAGTCGATCTTCGCGACGCTCTCGCCGAGCCAGTCGATCGTGCCCATGCGCTCCATGACGCCGACGAAGGTCACGACCCCGCAGACGAGCAGCACGGTGGACCACGCGCACCGGTCCACCGCCCCTTTGGCCGCCTCGGGGTCGACGAGGGTGAGCACGACGACCACGGTGAGCGCCATGAGCCCGACGTTGAAGTCGAGGAAGAGCGCCCCCGCGACCATGCCGAGCAGTCCGAGCAGGGTCAGGGTGCGGGACCTGTCGAGACGCAGGGCGACGGTGGGAGTTGCGGGTGCGATCGTCGCGGTCGCGGAACCGCCGCTTTCGTGGGGGAGTGGTTCGGCTGGTTCTTCGGCCGGTTCTTCGGCGGGGGCGGCCCCGAGGTCCGTGCTGCGGCGGCCGATGAGGTGCCTGCCGCCGAAGAGGAAGTACGCCACGACGCTGAGCGCTGCGTTGAACAGGAAGGACATCGCGAACAGCAGCACGGGGCTGCCCGGCAGGCCGTTGCGTTCGACGACGCCGTTGGTGATGCTGCCGAAGACGCTGGCGGGCGAGAAGCCGCCCGCGCTCGCGCCGTTGATGACGAGCAGGCCCATGAGCATCGGGTTGATCCTGTACCGCGTGCAGAAGCTCATGCCGATGGGCGCGATGACGCCCACCGCGGCGGGCACGACGGCGCCGACCGCGGTGAGGGCCGCGGTGATCAGGAACATCACCCAGGGGATGAGGGCGATCCGGCCGCCCACGGCCTGGGTCGCGGCATGCACGAGCCATTCGATGGTGCCGTTGTTCTTCGCGATGGCGAAGAGGAAAGTGACTCCTACGAGTACGACGAAGAGGTCCCCGGGGAAGCCGCCGAACACGTCGTCCGCGCTCTGCCCCGCGACGGCGGAGCCGACGGCGAAGGCGGCGACGAGAGCGAGCACCCCCATGTGGACCGAGGTGAACGTGGCGACGGTGAACACGAGCACCAGTGCGCCGATCGCGATGAGATGGTCTGCCATGACACGTCCTCGCCTTCGGGCTGCGGCCGAGAGAGTCGGCCGGGACTGTCCGCAGCATGGACTTAAGGTTCCGCTATGCGGAACTCTCCTGCGGCGTTGGCGAGTATGTGACGGCTGTCACGAACCGTCAAGGGGGTGCGACGGCAAGGGAGTTACCGGACGCGGCTCGCGTGCGGCGTCTCGTACCCCAGCGCCGCACTGATCTCCTGGGCCGCCGAGCGCACGTGCGATCCGAGGGCGTGCAGGCGCTCGCGGTCGCACCGGCTGCTGGGCAGGTTGATGCTCATGCTCGCCACCGGGACGCCGTCGGGGCCGAGCACCGCGGCGGCCACCGCGGACACGTCGTCGCGCCATTCGCCCTGGTTGAGGGCGTAACCGCGGGCCCGGACCGCGTCCAATTCGGTGCGCAGCGCGTCGGGGTCGTCGATCGTGGTGTCGGTGAAGTGTGTCAGGCCGCGGGCGAGGTAGCGCTCGACCGCGTCGGAGGGCCCCGCGGCGAGGATCGCCTTGCCGTTGGCGGACGCGTGGCCGGACAGCGGCTGGCCGAGCGGCAGCACGATCCGCACCGGCTGGCTCGTCTCCAGGCGCTCGACGAGCACGATCCGATCGCCCTCGGGGACCGCCAGGTGCACCGTCTCGTCGACGGCGCGGCGCAGCTTCTCCATCACGGGCACCGCCACGTCCCGCACGCCGAGTTCACCGGTGGCCTGCCGCCCGATGAGCAGCGCCTTCGTGGTGAGCGTCCAGCGCGTGGGCGTACTCCCGGTCTGCTTGATCCAGCCTGCCGTGTGCAGCGTGCCGAGCGCCCGCTGCACCGTGCTCTTGGGCAGGTCCATGGCCCGGGCGAGCTCGGCGACGCCGATGGGCTGACGCCCCGCCAACTCCTCCAGCGTGCGCAGGGCGTTGAGGACGTTCTGCACCGAAATCCCCCTTGCGTACGGCTGTTGACGCGACGCGGCAAGGCCGTTGACCCCTCGTCGAGGGTGACCCTAAGCTGCCTCGTGCCGCATCACGATACGCCGTGCCGTCTCACGGCACAAGCGTGGAGGGGAGATTCGCGCAATGACCGTCCGGACGGGCCGCCACTTTCTCCAGATCCCAGGCCCCACCAATGTTCCCGACCGGGTGCTGCGCGCCATGGCCGCGCCCACCATCGACCACCGAGGCCCCGAATTCGCCGCCCTCACCCGCCGGTTGCTCGACGCGCTGGGGCCCGTCTTCGGCACGACGGGGCCCGTCGTCGTCTATCCCGCGTCGGGCACCGGGGCCTGGGAGGCCGCCCTGGTCAACACGCTCAGCCCCGGTGACCGCGTGCTCTGCTTCGAGACCGGCCACTTCGCCTCGCTGTGGCGCGCCATGGCCCGGTCCCTGGGCCTCGACGTGGAGTTCGTGCCCGGCGACTGGCGCCACGGCGCGTCCCCCGAAGCCGCCCTCGCACGCCTGAGCGCCGACACCGAGCACCGCGTCAAGGCCGTCTGCGTCGTCCACAACGAGACGTCCACCGGTGTCACCAGCCGCGTCCCGGAGATCCGCGCCGCCATCGACGCGGCGGACCACCCCGCGCTGCTCCTCGTCGACACGGTCTCCTCGCTGGGCTCCCTCGAGTACCGGCACGACGCGTGGGGCGTCGACGTGACCGTGACCGGATCGCAGAAGGGGCTCATGCTGCCGCCGGGGCTGAGCTTCAACGCCGTCAGCGAGAAGGCCCTGTCCGCGGCGCGCACCGCGCGGCTGCCCAAGTCCTTCTGGGACTGGACGCCGATCATCGACGCCAACGAGGCGGGCTACTTCCCGTACACCCCCGCCACCAACCTCCTCTACGGCCTCGAAGAGGCGCTCGACATGCTCGCCGACGAGGGACTCGAACAGGTCTGGGCCCGGCACGCACGGCACGCCGCCGCCACCCGAAGTGCCGTACGCGGCTGGGGACTCGATGTGCTCTGCGCCGACGAGCGCGAGCACTCGGGATCACTGACAGCCGTGCTCCTGCCCGACGGCCAGGACGCCGACGCCGTACGGAAGGTCGTCCTGGAGCGCTTCGACATGTCGCTCGGCACCGGCCTCGGGCGGCTCGCGGGCCAGGTCTTCCGCATCGGCCACCTGGGCCACTTCAACGACCTCACGCTCGCGGGCACCCTCGCCGGGGTCCAGATGGGCCTCGAACTCGCCGGGGTCCCGGTGGGCCACCAGGGACTGGCCGACGCACTCGACCACTTGCGCACCACCTGACCCGTACGTACGCCCCTTCGCCCCCCGGAGCATGTCGTATGACGTCGAGCACGGAGAGCACCAAGAGCACCAAGAGCACCGAGAACACCGCTGACACCAGCGCCCCCGACCCCGCGCGGACCGAAGACCTCGCACGGCGGCTCGCCGCCGACCTGGAGGGCGAGGTCCGCTTCGACGACTACAGCCGCCACCTGTTTGCGCGCGACGCCAGCATGTACGCCATCACCCCGCTCGGCGTCGTCTTCCCGCGCCACGCCGACGACGTCCAGGCGGCGGTCGCCGCGGCCGCCGCGCACGGCGTGTCCGTGGTGCCGCGCGGCGCGGGCACCAGCCTCGCCGGGCAGACGACTGGACCCGGCATCGTCCTCGACCTCTCCCGGCACATGCGGCGGATCGTCGCCCTCGACCCCGACGCCCGCACCGCGCTCGTCGAACCCGGCGTCGTCCAGGACGACCTGAACCGCGCCGCGGCACCGTACGGCCTGATGTTCGGGCCCGACACCTCCACCAGCAACCGCGCCACCCTCGGCGGGATGATCGGCAACAACTCCGCGGGCAGCGGCTCGCTGCGCCACGGCATGACCATCGACCACGTCCGCGCGCTCGACGTGGTGCTCTCCGACGCGACGAGCGCGCATCTGGCGCCGCTCACCGAGGAGGAGCGCGCGGCCCGCGCCCGGCACGCCACCCTCGACGGCCGCATCCACCGCGAACTGCCCGCCCTCGTCGCGGCGCACGCCGGGGCCATCGAGGCCGGGTTCCCGCACCACTGGCGCCGCGCGGGCGGCTACCGCCTGGACCGGCTCGCCCGCGATGACACCCCCTTCGACCTGGCGAAGTTCGTCGTCGGATCCGAGGGAACCCTGGCCGTCACCACCCAGGCGCTCGTCGACCTGGTCCCCAAACCGTCCCGCACGGTCTTCGCCGTCGGTCACTTCACCTCGGTCACCGCCGCGATCGAGGCGACCCAGGACGCGCTCACCTGCGATCCGGCGGCCGTGGAACTGATGGACCGCACCATCCTCGACCTGTCCCGCCAGAAGATCGAGTACGCGTCCCTCTCCGACGTGCTCGAAGGCGACCCCGAAGCGCTCCTCTTCGTCTCCTTCACCGGCGACGACGCACGCGAACTCATGGGCAGGCTTGACACGCTGACCTCGCTCTGGCGCCGCCACGGCCACGGCTACCACACCCTGCGCGCCGTCGACCCCGCCCACCGGGCCGCGCTGCTCAAGGTCCGCAAGTCCAGCCTCGGGCTGCTCATGGCCGCGAGCGAGGGAACCAAGCGGCCCCTCGCCTTCATCGAGGACACCGCCGTCGACCCGGTCCACCTGCCCGCCTACACCGCACGGTTGAAGAAGGTCCTCGACCGGCACGGGCTCACCGCGGGGTTCTACGGCCACTGCTCGGTGGGCTGCCTGCACATCCGCCCGTTCCTGGACGTCACCGACGCCGCGCAGCGGCAGACCATGCGCGCCGTCGCCGAGGAGATCAAGGACCTCGTCACCGAGTACGGCGGGGTCAACTCCAGTGAACACGGGGACGGCCTGGCCCGCAGCGAGTTCAACCGCGCGCTCTTCGGCGACGAGCTCTACGGGGCCATGCGCCGCGTGAAGGGCCTCTTCGACCCGCACGACCGGCTCAATCCCGGAAAGATCGTCGACGCCCCCGCCATGACCGACCACCTGCGGGACGCCGCCCTGCCCCCCGCGCCGGGACTGCGCACCCGCCTCGACTTCGACGTCACGGGCGGGATGCGCGCCACGGCCGACCGCTGCATGAACATCGGCCTGTGCCGCAAGACCGACACCGGCACCATGTGCCCCTCCTACATGGCCACGAGGAACGAACAGGACTCCACCCGCGGCCGCGCCGGCGCCCTCGTCAAGGCGCTCTCCGCCCCCGACCCGCACACCGCCCTCGGCGACGAGGCACTGCACGAGGTCCTTGACCTCTGTCTCATGTGCAAGGCGTGCAAGAGCGAATGCCCCCTCGGCGTCGACATGGCCGCCCTCAAGACGGAGGCGCTCGCCCACCACCACGACGAACACGGCGTCCCCGCCCGCTCACGCGTCTTCGGCGCGATCCGTCTCCTGAACCGCCTCGGCTCGGCCACGGCACCGCTCTCCAACCTGCCGGGCCGCGTCCCCCTGCTGCGCCGCCTGCTCGACCGCACGCTCGGCATCACCCCGCACCGCCCGCTGCCGCGCTTCGCCCGCCGCAACCTCGTGCGCTGGTTCCGCCGCCGCCCCGCACCGGCTGCGGCCGCCACCCAGGGCACGGTCGTCCTCCTCGCCGACTCCTTCACCACCTACACGGAACCGGCGATCGGCCGGGCCGCCGTCGAACTCCTCGAACGCGCGGGCTGGGACGTACGCCTGGAGAGCGGCGGCTGCTGCGGACGCTCCAGCCTCTCCAAGGGCCTCGTGGACGACGCGAGCGACAAGGCGTTCCAGCTCGTCCACCGGCTCGCGGAGACCACCCCGGTCGACGCCCCGATCACCGGATGCGAGCCGTCCTGCCTGATGACGCTGCGCGACGAGCACCGGGCGCTGCTGCCCAAGGACTCGGCGCGCATCGCGATCACGGACCGGGTGCGCCAACTGGAGGAACTGCTCACCGACGCCATCGACGACGGCAGGCTGCGACTGCGCGCCGACTCCTGGCTCAGCGGCCGCACCCTGCTCTTCCACGGCCACTGCCACCAGAAGGCCGAGGTCGGCACGGCAGCGACCATGGCCCTGCTGCGCCGCATACCCGGCGTCGAGGTCGTCGAACTCGACGCGGGCTGCTGCGGGATGGCGGGATCCTTCGGCTTCGAGTCCGAGCACTACGACGTGTCGATGACCGTCGGCGACGACCGGCTCTTCCCCGCCGTGCGTGCCGCCTCCGAGAACACCGTCGTCGTCGCGACCGGCGCCTCCTGCCGCCAGCAGATCTTCCACGGCACGGAGCGCGACGCGTGGCACCCCGTACAACTGGTGCGGGAGGCGACGGTCAGCGCGTCGGCTTCAAACGGACGGGGAGCTGGGCCTGCCCGTTCGTGATCAGCGAGGGAACCCGCGCCAACTGGTCGATGGGCACGGCCAGTTCGGCGTCGGGGAACCGCTCGAAGAACCGGCTCAGCGCCACGCTCCCCTCCAGGCGGGCCAGCGGAGCGCCCAGGCAGAAGTGCACACCGTGCCCGAAGGAGAGGTGCTCCGGGTTGCCGCGCGTCACGTCGAACGCGTCCGCGCTCTCGCCGTGCCAGTCGGGGTGCCGGTTCGCGGCGGCGTACGAGGCGAGGATCGCGTCGCCCGCGGCGATGACCTGGCCGTCGGGCAGCGGGATGTCCCGCACCGCGAAGCGCATCGGCAGATGCTTGACGGCAGGCTCGACCCGCAGCGTCTCCTCCACCACGCCGCCCCAGCCCGCCCGGCCCTCGCGCACGTGCGCGAGCTGCTCGGGGTGGGTCAGCAACTGGGCGACGGCGTTGCTGATCAGGTTGACCGTGGTCTCGTACCCGGCGCTGACCATCAGCAGGAGCGTGTCGCGCACCTCGGCCTCGTTCAGGCCCGAGCCGTCGCCCTCCTCGTCCTGCGCGGCGATGAGGAGCGAGGTCATGTCCTCGCCGGGCTCGGCCCGCTTCGTGGCGACGAGGCGGTCGAAGGAGGCGTACAGCTCCGCGGTGTTCGCCGCGGACTCCTCGGCGGTCAGGGTGGTGGAGAAGACGCCGTCGACCAGCCTGCGGAACCCCTCGCGTTGCTCCTCCGGCACGCCCATGAGCTCACCGATGACCCGGATCGGCAGCGGATAGGCGAAGTGCTCGCGCAGGTCGACCGGTTCACCGGCCGCGATGACCCCGTTCTCCGTCTTCCTGCCGTGGTCGAACCCCTCCTCCAGATCGTCGAGGAGCTGCGTCACGATCTGCTCGATGCTCGCCTCGAGCGCGGCGACGCGCCGGGCACTGAACGCGGGGGCCACCAGACGGCGCAGCCTGCGGTGATCGGCGCCGTACGCGGTGAACATGTTCTGCACCGCGACCCACAGGGCCAGCGGCCAGGTCGCTATGGCCTCGTCGAACAGCGGCCAGTGCTTGCGCGCGTCCTTGGAGACGTCGGGGCTCGTCAGCATCTTCTGCAACAGCGCGGGATCGCTGACGGACCACGCGGTGACGCCGAGGACGTCCACACGGGTGGCGGGGCCCGCGGCCCGGAGCGCACGGTTCTCCGTATCCGGATCGGCGCCGGTGGGGTCGATGACGAAGGGCGGGGGCTGCTCGGGCATGTCGGGTCTCCGAATCGACGGTGGTACCAGGGCGTTGGCACCGGCGCAGACGTTACCCGCGGGTCAGCCCCGGCGTCTCGCCACATACGAAGACGTATGGCCACTCTCCACAACGCGGGTCGCCAGCACGCCCGATGACGCTTCCTCAAGTCGCCCTCCCGCAAAGGTGGTTGCTCCGGGCAACGCATCCGTACGCGCGGGCGGACGCGTGCGAGGAAAACCGCATGAGTGCGGAAGGGGAGGAGAGGTCGGCGTCGGGGGCACGGAGAGCCGGGCAGCGTGCCGAGCGTGCGTACGCATCTCACAAGTTTGCGGCCAGGATTCCTGTCACAGAACCGCCCGGCGGCCCTGTGACCTCACCCGTCACTTGTGATGTTCCTACAACACCTGGCCGCGGTCACTGGCTCAGGACCGCGTGAAACAGGCCACCCGCCCCGGCAAGGATGAGCGGGTGACCGCACCCCAGTACTCCGACGCGCCGCCGCACTCCGAGGACCCGCCGACCGTCCTCGATCCGGCGGACCCCGCCTTCGCACGCGACCCGTACCCGTACTACGCACGGCTGCGCGAGCTCGGCCCGGCGGCGCGCGTATCTCTCGCCAACGGCACGCACGCCTGGTTCGTCACCGGCTACGAGGAGACCCGGGCCGTCCTCGCCGACCCCCGCTTCTCGAACGTGCCGCCGCGCGACGCGGGCCGGCCCAAGAACGACTCGCCCGCACAGCGCGCCCGCGCCTGTCTGGCCCGGCACATGCTCAACACCGACGCGCCCGACCACACCCGGCTGCGCAGGCTGACCACCGCCGCGTTCGCGCCGCGCCGCGTCGACGCGCTGCGCGTGCGGATCGAGGAGCTGACCGACGGGCTCCTGCGCGACGTCGCCGAACGCCTCGCGCGCGAGGGGAGCGCGGACCTCGTCGACGCCTTCGCCTTCCCGCTGCCCGTGCTGGTGATCGGGGAGGTGCTCGGGGTGCCCGAGGGGGACAGGGCGGCCCTGCGCGACTGGACGTACCGGGTCGGCTCGCCCGCCGACGCGCTGCGGCCGGGCGCGGTGGACGAGGCGTGGACGTCGCTGTACGCCTACTTCGGCGAGCTCATCGCGCACAAGCGCCGCTCCCCGGGATCCGACCTGTTCAGCGCGCTCACGCACGACGCCACGGAAGGCGGCCTCGACGACGGCGAGCTGCTCGCCATGGCGTTCCTGCTGCTGTTCGCGGGCTACGAGACGACCATGAACCTGCTGGCGTCGGCCTCCCTGCTGCTGCTCACCCACCCCGGTGAACTGGCGGCCGCCCGCCGCGACCCCGGGCGCTGGCCCGCCGTCGTCGAGGAGACGCTGCGGCACGCCAGCCCCCTGGAGGGCACGACCTGGCGGCACACCACGCAGGACGTGGACCTCGGCGACGGCACGCGCATACCGGCAGGGGCCTCGGTCCTCGCCGTCCTGGCGGCGGCCAACCGGGACCCCCGGCACTTCCCCGAACCGGACGCCTTCCGCCCGGACCGCTACGCGCACGACGCCACGGGCCGCGGCCCGCGCGCAGCGCCCCACGCCGCGTTCGGCCACGGACCGCACTTCTGCGTCGGCTCGCGATTGGCCCGCCTGGAGGCGGCGATCGCCCTGCCGCGCCTCTTCGCCGCCTTCCCCACACTCCGTCCGACCGGGGGCCCGGACGAACTTCCCTACCGTCCGGGTCTGTTGGTGCGCGGCCCGCGCAGCGTCCCGGTCACGGTGGCCTAGGTGCCGCTTGCTCCCTCCGTCCGCGCGAGGGCGCTCGCCAGGTCGGCGCCGATCGGCGCGAGGGCGTCGGGCCGCAGCATGTGCTCGTGCCGTACGTCGACGCTCCGCTCGGTCACCGCGCCCGCGACGTACGGCGACCAGGCCCCGGCCGAGCGGCGCGGATCGTCCGCGGGCCACTCCGCGGCCGACTGCGCCGCGGTGAACAGGAGTACGTCGCCGCCGAACCGCTCGGGGACGAACTTGTCCAGGGCATCCGGCACCCGCATGAAGAGGTCGACGACCCTGGCGAGCACGTCCTCATCGAGCAGCAGGTCCACCCGCCCCGCGCTCTCCTTCCGCATGAAGTCGATCACCTGCTCCGCCGTCAGCTCCCGCCCGCCGAAGTCCGCGTCGAACCGCTTGCGGTCGATGCCGACGACCTCCTCGAAGAGCAGGGCGAGCACATCGCGCAGGTCCAGCTCCGGTATCTCCTCGCCGGGCCTGCGGTCGGGCGGGAAGGAGTCGAGGAGCGCGAGCAGCTCCACCCGCTCCCCGGCCTTCTCCAGACGGGTCGCGACGGCGTGCGCGACAAGACCGCCGAAGGACCAGCCGAGCAGGGAGTACGGCCCCGACGGCTGGACGGCCCGGATGTGCGCCAGATAGTCGTCGGCCATCTCGTCGATGGTGCGGGCGGGCGGCTCCGCGCCGGTGAGGCCGCGCGCCTGGAGCCCGTAGACGGGCCGGTCGGGTGCGACGTGCGCGAGTAGTCCCGCGTACGGCCAGCTGATGCCCGCGGCGGGGTGCACGCAGAAGAGCGGAGGCAGGGAGCCGGTGGTCCGCAGCGGAAGGAGCACGTTCAGCGCGTCCCCCGAGGTGTCGCTGTCCAGGCGCCGGGCCAGCGCCGAGGGCGTCGACGCCTCGAACAGGGCCCGCACGCCGAGCTCCACACCGAACACCGCCTTGACGCGGGAGACGAGGCGGGTGGCGAGCAGCGAATGCCCACCCCGGTCGAAGAAACTGTCCTCCGCGCCCACGGGCACCCCGAGCACCTCGGAGAACAGCCCGCACAGGAGCTGCTCCTCCTGGCTCAGCGCCGAGCGCGGGGCGGCGAGAGAGGGCGACGCGGCGAACTCGGGCTTGGGCAGCGCGGCACGGTCCAGCTTCCCGTTGGGGGTCAGCGGGATCGCGTCGAGGGTGACGTACGCGGCGGGAACCATGAACTCGGGCAGGCGGGTACGGACGAACTCACGGAGCACGGCGGCGAGTTCCCCGGGCGGAGTGTTCGCCCCCGCGGTCGACGGGACCACGTATCCGACGAGGCGGTGGCCGTCCTGTGCCGTGACGACGGCCTGAGCGACACCGGGGTGCTCGGCGAGGACGGACTCGATCTCACCCGGTTCGATGCGGAAACCCCGGACCTTGATCTGCTGGTCGGCCCTGCGCACGTAGTGCACCTGTCCGTCAGCGCTCCGCCGTACGAGGTCGCCGGTGCGGTACATCCGCTGCCCGTCCTCGAAGGGGCAGGCGATGAAGCGTTCGGCGGTGAGGGCGGGACGGTTGGTGTAGCCGCGTGCGAGCCCCGCGCCCGCTATGTACAACTCGCCGGTCACCCCCGTGCCGACGGGCCGCAGCCGTTCGTCGAGCACATAGGCGCGGACGTTCGGCACCGGTGTCCCGATCGCCGGGGACGAGGGCCAGGCGGAGACGTCGGCGGGCAGCGTGTGCGAGGTGACCACGTGTGTCTCGCTCGGACCGTAGTTGTTGCGCAGCCGCCGCCCCGGCACCTGCCGGAAGAACGCGCGCACGTGTGGGCTCAGGGTCAGCGCCTCACCGGCCTGCACGACCTCCCGCAGCGCGGGCAGCTCCCGCTCACGTGTGACCGCCGCGTGCGCCAGCGCGTCGATGACCAGGTTCGGCGCGAACAACTCGTCGACCCGCTGTTCGTCCAGCCAGTCCACCAACTCGTCCGGGCCGTACCGGACATCGTCCGGCGGGATCACCAACGTCTTCCCGAACAGCACCGCCGAAAGGATCTCCTGCACGGACACGTCGAAACTGAGCGAGGAGAACTGAGCGGTACGGGTCGGCCGCGCGCACGGCAGTTCACCGCTGTGCCAGGAGAGCAGATTGACCATGGCGCCGTCGGGCACGGCGACGCCCTTCGGCCGCCCGGTGGACCCCGAGGTGTAGATGACGTAGGCGGGGTGCAGGGGATCGCGGGTGACGGCGACGGGGTCGGTGTCCGGCTGCGCGGACGTGTCGAGGTCCGTGCCGTCGAGTACGAGGAGGGGGCGGGCGTCGTCCAGCATGAACTGGACGCGGTCGTCGGGGTATTGGGGGTCGATGGGCAGGTAGGCGGCGCCGGTCTTGAGTACGGCAAGTACCGCGACGACCATCTCGGCGGAGCGGGGCAGCTTGAGCGCGACGACTTGTTCCGGCCCTGCGCCCTGGGCGATGAGGTGGTGGGCGAGCCTGTTGGCGCGGGAGTTGAGCTGGCCGTAGGTGAGTTCGGTGCCTTGGTGAACGACGGCCGTGCGGCCGGGTGTGCGGGCGGCCTGGTCCTGGAAGAGGTCGGCCAGGGAGGCCCGGGGCACCTCGCGGGCGGTGTCGTTCCAGCCGTACACGGCCTGGCGGTGCTCCTCCGCGCTGAGCAGGTCGATGTCGCCGATGGGCTCGTCCGGGTCGGAGACGGCCGCGGTGAGGATCCGGCCGAGCCGGTCGGTGAGGGCCTCGACCGTGCCGCGGTCGAAGATGTCGGTGCTGAATTCCACCTGCCCGTCGATACCGTTCGGGCTGCCGTCGGCCGTGCGGTGTTCGGCGATGCTGAAGGTGAGATCGGTCCGGGATGTGCCCGTTCCCGCGGAGACGGGTGTGACGGAGAGTCCCGGCAGATCGAGAACGGCGTCGGCGGTGTTCTGCCAGGCGAGCATGGTTTGGAAGAGGGGGTGGTGGGCGAGGGTGCGTTGGGGGTTGAGGATTTCGACGAGGTGTTCGAAGGGGATGTCTTGGTGGGCGTAGGCGTTGAGGTCGGTTTCGCGGGTGCGGGTGAGGAGTTCGCGGAAGGTGGGGTTGCCGGATGCGTCTGTGCGGAGGACGAGGGTGTTGACGAAGAAGCCGATGAGGTGGTCGAGGTTGTTGTCGGTGCGTCCGGCGATGGGGGTGCCGATGGGGATGTCGGTGCCTGCGCCGTGGCGGGTGAGGAGGGTGGTGAGGGCGGCGTGGGTGATCATGAAGGGGGTGGTGCCGGTGGTGCGTGCGAGTTCTGCGATGTCTGTGTGGAGTTGGGTTGGCCAGTGGAAGGTGTGGGTGTCTCCTTGGTTGGTGGTGGCGGTGGGGTAGGGGCGGTCGGTGGGTAGGTCGATACGGTCGGGGAGGTCGGAGAGGGTCTCCTTCCAGTGGGCGAGCTGGTCGGCCATGAGGCTGTGCGGGTTGGTGCCGTCGCCGAGGACGTCTCGCTGCCAGAGGGTGTAGTCGGCGTACTGCACCGGGAACGCGGCCCAGTCGGGAGCGGCACCCGCAAGGCGTGCCCGGTACGCGGTGGCGATGTCGCGCCAGAGCGGCTCCAGCGACCAGCCGTCGGCGGCGATGTGGTGCAGGACCAGAACGAGGACGTGCTCATTCGCCTCGCCGGTCTGCCCGTCCACCGGCTCAGGCGTCAAGAGCGCGGCGCGCAGGGGCAGTTCGTTGCTCAGGTCGAAGCCGTGTCGTACGGCCGAGGTGACCGACTCCTCCAGCGCGGAGGCGGCGATGGTCGACACCGTGAGCGTCGGCCGTGCGGCATCGCTGTCAAGAATCAACTGGTAGGGCATGCCGTCGTGTTCGCGGAAGAGCGTGCGCAGGCTCTCGTGCCGGGATACGACGTCGGCGAGCGCGTCTTCCAGGGCCTGCCGGTCGAGTGTGCCGGTGAGGCGTACGGCGAGCGGCACGTTGTACGTCGCCGAGGGCCCTTCGAGTCGGTGCAGGAACCACAGCCGGTTCTGCGCGTACGACAACGGGACGTGCTCGGGCCGTACCGCGGTCCCCAACGCGGCCCGCGCCGGACGAGCCCCGCCGAGCACCTGGGCCAGCGCGGCGACGGTCGGGGCCTCGAACAGGGCCCGGACGCCGATCTCGGCGTCGAACGCCGACCGGATCCGGGAGGTGAGGCGGGTGGCGAGGAGTGAGTGTCCGCCGAGGTCGAAGAAGCTGTCGTCGATGCCGACGTGAGGTCGTGCGAGGACGTCGGCGAAGAGGGAGCAGAGGATTTCTTCGGTGGGCGTCCTGGGCGCGCGGGAGGCGGTGGTGTCGAAGACGGGGTCCGGGAGCGCGTTCCGGTCGAGCTTTCCGGTGGAGGTCAGCGGAAGCTCGTCGAGCACCGTCAGCGTGGCGGGGACCATGTGCTCCGGCAGGCGAGTGCGCGTGAAGTCACCTATGGATGCTTTGAGTTGAGCGTGATCCGTGGAGCCCGACGGAACGACGTAGCCCACGAGCACGTCCTGGCGCACGGAAACGACCGCCTGGGCGATTCCCGGGAACGAGCCGAGTACGGCTTCGATTTCGCCGGGTTCGATGCGGTAGCCGCGGATTTTGATTTGGTGGTCGGTGCGTCCGGCGAAGGTGAGGGTGCCGTCGGTGCGTCGGCGGGCGAGGTCGCCGGTGCGGTACATGCGTTGGCCTGGGGTGTAGGGGTTGGCGATGAAGCGTTCGGCGGTGAGGGCGGGGTGGTGGGTGTAGCCGCGGGCGAGGCCGGGGCCTGCGAGGTAGAGCTCTCCGGTGACGCCTGGGGGGACGGGGCGGAGCCAGGTGTCGAGGAGGTAGGTGTGGGTGTTGGGGATGGGACGGCCGAGGGAGGGGAGTGCTCGATCGGTGTTGGTGGTGAGGGTGGCGCAGATGGTGGCTTCGGTGGGTCCGTAGGCGGTGATGAGGTGGCGGTTGCCGGTATTCCATTGCTGGGTGAGGTCGGGTGGGCAGACTTCACCGCCGGCCAGGACGTAGCGCAGGTCGGGGAGTTGGTCGGGGTTGAGGGTGGCGAGGAGGGAGACGGGCAGGGCTATGTGTGTGGCTGCGCTTGATTTGAGGGCGGTGGTGAGTTCGTCTCCGGCGAGTTGTCCGGGGCTGTCCAGGAGGAGGGTGGCGCCGGTTCCGAGGGTCATGATGAGGTCGCAGACGGCGACGTCGAAGCTGGGGGAGACAGCTTGGAAGACGCGTGATCCGGGTGCGAGGTCGAGTGCTTCGGCGTGAGCGGTGAGCAGTGCGGTGATCCCGGTGTGGGTGACGGCGACGCCCTTGGGTTTGCCCGTGGAGCCGGAGGTGTAGATGACGTAAGCCGTGCTCGACAGGTCTTGTTCGATGCACAGGTTGGTGTCGTCGTACCCCTCGACGGCGACGGGCCCGTCCACGACCAGCACGGGCTGGGCGTCGTCGAGCATGTATCGCACCCGCTCCTCCGGATAGCCGGGGTCGACGGGCAGGAAGGCGGCACCGGCTTTGAGTGCCGCGAGTGTTGAGACGATGAGGTCCACGCTCCGGGGCAGTCGCAGCGCGACGACCGTCTCGGGTCCCGCGCCGTGTTCGCTCATCCAGCGGGCGAGTCGGTTGGCGCGCACGTTGACCTCGGCATACGTCAGCTCGATGTCACCGCGGCTGAGCGCGATGCCGTCCGGCGTTCGTGCCACCTGCGTTTCGAACAGCTCGGCGATGGTCAGCGCGGGAAGATCACGCGCGCTGTCGTTCCATCCAACGAGGGCTTGTTCCCGCTCGCGCGGAGAGAGCAGGTCGAGTCCGGCGACGGGCTGGTCGGGATCGGCGACCACGGCCCGCAGCAACCGTTCCAGCCGCGCCGCGATCCCCTCCACCGTCTCCCGGTCGAACATGTCCGGGCGGTGGTCCAGCCGCAGGACCATCGTCCGGCCGGGGACGACGGCGAGGCTGAGCGGATAGTGCGTGGCGTCGTGGCCGCTCGCGCCCGAGACGCGCAGGCCGTTGAAGGTAGGTGTGTCCTCTCCTTCGCCGGTTTCGCCCAGGGGGTAGCTCTCGAACACCATCAGGGTGTCGAAGAGCTCGTTGTGCCCCGTGAGCCGGTTGATGTCGGTGAGGCCGAGATGGTGGTGCTCGGCGAGCTCCGCCTGTTCGGTCTGGACGCGGGTGAGCAGGTCCCCGACGGTCTCCATGGGATCGAGACGTACCCGGACCGGCAGGGTGTTGATGAAGAGCCCGACCATGCCTTCCACACCGGGGAGTTGAGGGGGCCTGCCGGACACGGTCATGCCGAAGGTCACGTCGTCGCGGCCCGTGAGCTGCTGGAGCAGCAGCGCCCAGCAGCCCTGCACGACGGTGTTCGGCGTGAGCCCGCGGCGCCGTGCGAAGGCGGTGAGGTCGGCCGTCAGCGCCTCGGGGAGGGGGCGGTCGAGCCGTTCGGGGCGGGCGGTGGCCTGCCCGGGGCCCGTTGGCTCGGCACCGGTGCGCGCCGAGTCCGCGGGCGCGACCAGCGTCGGCCCGTCGACACCGGCCAGTGCCGCACGCCACGCCTCCGTCGAACGCGCCGGGTCCTGCTCGCCGAGCCAGGCCAGATAGTCGCGGTAGGGAGTCGCGGGCGGCAGCCCGGAGCCGTCGCCGTGGTGCTCGTAGAGGTGGAAGAAGTCCCGGTACAGGACAGGCAGCGACCAGCCGTCGAGCAGGATGTGGTGCGCCGTCAGGGCGAGCCGGTGCCGCCGCTCGCCCAGGCGTACGAGTGCGAAGCGGAGCAGCGGCGGGTCGGCCGGGTCGAAGCGGAGCGTCCGCTGCTCGGCCAGGACCCGGTCCAGCGCCTCCTGTCGCGCGTCGTCTTCGAGGCCGCCGAGGTCGGTCTCGTACCAGGGGACGGTGACCTCGGCGGGGATGAGCTGGACGGGCTGCTCCAGGTCCTCGTCCCAGAAGCCCGCGCGCAGGTTCGGGTGCCGGGCGAGCAGGGCGTCCGCGGCGCCGCGCAGCGCCTCGGCGTCGAGCGGACCCTCCAGGTCGAAGACGACCTGGAGGACGTAGACGTCGGCGCGGTCCTCGTCATAGCGGGCGTGGAAGAACATGCCCTCTTGCAGGGGCGCGAGGGGCCATACGTCGACCAGTTCCGACAGTTCCGGCTGCGTCACTTGCGTTTCCTCCACGCTGCTTCGATCTTCGACAACTGACCCCGGCCCATTTTCACCAGGGGTGCCTGTGGCTCTGTTTGAGGTGCCGGTTCAGCAGGCCCGGCCGGTTCTGCCGGTTCCGTCGGTTGCGCGTGTTCGGCGAGCGCGGCGACGGTCTTGTGCAGGAACACGTCCCGAGGTGTGATCACGTACCCGGCCGTACGGGCCCGGCCGACCACCTGGATCGACATGATGCTGTCGCCGCCCAGATCGAAGAACCCGTCGTCCACGCCCACCTCGACCCCGAGCACCTCGGTGAACACCTGGCAGAGGGCGACCTCCGCAGGTGTGCGCGGCGCGCGGGACGCGGGTGCGGGGGCGAAGTCCGGCTCGGGGAGCGCGGCACGGTCGAGCTTTCCGTTGGCGGTCAGCGGGAACGCGTCGAGCCTCACGATCGCGGCGGGGACCATGAACTCCGGTAGCCGGGCGCGGACGAACTCCCGCAGGGTGAGGCTGAGTTCGCCGGTTTCGGCGCCAGTGTCGGATTCGGACGTCACATACGCCACGAGCCGCTCGCCGCCCCGGACCACCGCCACCGCCTGACGTACCGCCGGATGCCCGGCCAGCGCGGACTCGATCTCGCCGAGCTCGATGCGGAAGCCGCGCAGCTTCACCTGGTCGTCGGCGCGCCCCACGAAGTCGACGCGGCCGTCCGCGCGGCGGCGCACCAGGTCGCCGGTCCTGTACATGCGCTCGCCACGGTCGCCGAACGGACAGGCGACGAACCGTTCGGCGGTCAGGGACCCACGCCCCGCGTACCCGCGTGCGAGCCCGGCGCCCGCGATGTACAACTCGCCGACGACGCCCGCCGGGACCGGTGAGAGCCGACCGTCGAGCACGTACACCCGCGTGTTGGCGATCGGCGTGCCGATGCCCGGCGTCTCGTCCTCCACGGGTGCCGCCGTGGACCAGATGGTCGTCTCCGTCGGACCGTAGACGTTCAGGACGGAACCGGCACGCTTGGCCAGCGACACCGCCAGGTCCTGCGGCAGGGCCTCGCCGCCGACGAGCACGCTGACCCCGTCGAGCCGTACGTCCGTCGCCAGCAGAGCACGCCAGAGACTGGGCGTGGCCTGCATGACGGTCGTGCCCGACCGGGTGAGCAGCGCGCCGAGCGCCTGCGGATCGCGTACGGTCCCGCGCGGCGCGACCACGACGCGGGCGCCGCTCACCAGCGGGACGAACAGCTCGAGGCCCGCGATGTCGAACCCCGTCGTGGTGACCGCGAGGAACGTGTCGCCCGCGCCGAGACCGAGGCGGTCGCGCATGGCCACCACCAGGTTCAGCAGGGCGCCGCCGGGCACGGTCACACCCTTGGGCCGCCCGGTAGAGC
This sequence comes from Streptomyces formicae, assembly GCF_002556545.1. Classification (NCBI taxonomy): domain Bacteria; kingdom Bacillati; phylum Actinomycetota; class Actinomycetes; order Kitasatosporales; family Streptomycetaceae; genus Streptomyces; species Streptomyces formicae. The sequence goes on along the minus strand of NZ_CP022685.1, from coordinate 941,282 downwards.
CCGATGTGTAGATGACGTACGCGGGATGGAGCCCATGGCGTCGTACGTCCCCGGCCTCGGGCCCGCCCCCGGTCCCGCCCTCGATCTCCGCCTCGGCGTCGAGCGAGTCCAGGACGACGACCGGCCGCGCGTCGTCGAGCATGAACCGGATGCGCTCCTCGGGATACTCCGGATCGATGGGCAGATAGGCCGCACCGGTCTTGAGCACGGCCAGCATCGCCACCACGAGCCCGGCCGAACGCGGCAGCCGCAGCGCGACGAGCCGCTCGGGTCCCGCGCCGCGCGCGACGAGCGAGCGCGCCATGCGGTCGGAGCGCGCGGCGAGTTCGGCGTACGTCAGCTCGACGTCGTCGAAGGCGACCGCCACGGCGTCCGGGGTGCGCCGCGCCTGAGCGTCGACCAGTTCCGGTACGGACGACGACGGCAGGTCGAGCGCGGTGTCGTTCCCTGCGGTGAGCGCCTGGTGGCGTTCGTCGGCCGTGAGCAGGCCGATGGCGCCGACCGGCAGGTCGGGGTCGTCGGCGACGGCGGAGAGGAGCCGTCCGAGTCGCCCGACCAGCGCTTCGACCGTCGGTCGGTCGAAGACGTCGGAGCTGAACTCGACGAACCCGTCGATGGTTCCCTCGGCCGTGTTCTCCGTCAGGTTGAACACCAGGTCCATCCGGGCGGTCCTGGTGTCCGTCGCCACGGGGGACGCGGTCAGGCCGGGCAGGCCCAGCGCCGACCGCGCGGTGCTCTGCCAGGCCAGCATCACCTGGAAGAGCGGATGGTGGGCCAGGGTGCGGGACGGGTTGAGCACGTCCACCAGGTGTTCGAAGGGGACGTCCTGGTGGGCGTAGGCGTCGAGGTCGGTTTCGCGGACGCGGGTGAGGAGTTCGCGGAAGGTGGGGTCGCCGGACACGTCCGTGCGCAGGACGAGGGTGTTGACGAAGAAGCCGACGAGGTCGTCGAGTGCCTCGTCCGTGCGTCCCGCGATGGGTGTGCCGATCGGGATGTCGTCACCGGCGCCCGAACGCGAGAGCAGTGCGGCCAGCGCCGCGTGCACGACCATGAACGTGGTCGTCCCGCTGTGCCGTGCCAACTCGGCGACACGCGTGCCGAGTTCGGCGTCCCAGTGGTACGTCAGGCTGCCGCCCCGGTACGAGGCGATCGCCGGGTGCGGGCGGTCCGTCGGGAGTTCGATCCGTTCGGGGAGTCCGGCGAGCCGCTCCTTCCAGTGGCCGAGCTGCCGGGCCAGCGGGCTGTCCGGATCGGCGCTGTCTCCCAGGAGTTCACGCTGCCACAGCGTGTAGTCGGCGTACTGCACGGGCAGCGGCTCCCACGTCGGCGCCGCGCCGTCGTGCGAGCGCGCCCGGTACGCGGTGGCGACATCGCTCCACAGGGGTGCGAGCGAGGAGCCGTCGGCCGCGATGTGGTGCACCACGAGGGCGAGGACGTGCTCGTCCGGAGCGAGCTCCAGGAGCTCGGCGCGGACGGGCGCTTCGGTGCCCAGGTCGAAGGCGTGGCGCACGGCGGCGGCGACCGCCCCGTCCAGCGACGCGGCGTCCACCCGGCGCGTGTGCAGGTTGGGCCGTGCCGCGTCCGGGGCAAGGACGTGCTGGTAGGGCGTGCCGTCGTGTTCGCGGAACACGGTCCGCAGGCTCTCGTGCCGGGCCGCCACGTCCGCGAGCGCGGCTTCGAGGGCGGCGCGGTCGAGTGTGCCTGTCAGCCGTACGACCAGCGGAATGTTGTACGTGGCCGAAGGGCCGTCGAGTCGGTACAGGAACCACAGGCGCTTCTGCGCGAACGACAGCGGGAGCCGCTCGGGACGCGTCGCGGGGCGCAGTGCGATCCTGGCCCGTTCCGTGCCTTCCTGTTCACCGAGCACCCGGGCGAGCGCCGCCACCGTGGGCGCCTCGAACAGCGCCTTCACGCCGAGCTCCGCGCCGAACGCCGAGCGGACGCGCGACACCAGCTTCGTCGCGAGCAGGGAGTGCCCGCCCAGGTCGAAGAAGCTGTCCTCCACGCCGACCTGGGAGGTGCCGAGGACGTCGGCGAAGAGCGCGCACAGGACTTCCTCGGCCGGGGTGCGCGGCGCGCGGAACGAGGGCCCGGAGATGAACTCGGGCACGGGCAGGGCGGCTTTGTCCAGCTTTCCGTTGGAGGTCAGCGGAAGTTCGTCGAGGGCCACGACGGCGGCGGGGACCATGTACTCCGGGAGGCGCGTACGCACGAAGTCCCTTATCGCACCCGCGAGTTCGGCCTCAGGTGTGTCCGTCGAGGTATCCCTGACGACGTAACCCACCAGGACATCGCCCGCCCGCGCCACCACGGCGGCCCGGGCGACGGCCGGATGCTCCGCCATGACGGCCTCGATCTCGCCGGGCTCGACTCGGAAGCCCCGGACCTTCACCTGGTCGTCGGCGCGCCCGGCGAACTCCAACTGCCCGTCGCCGCGTCGGCGCACCAGGTCGCCCGTGCGGTACATCCGCTGCCCGTCCTCGAAGGGACAGGCGACGAACCGTTCGGCGGTCAGCCCGGACCGGCCCGCGTACCCGCGCGCGAGTCCCGCACCGGACACGTACAACTCGCCCACCACACCCGTCGGCACGGGCCGCAGCCCGCCGTCGAGCACATAGACGCGGGTGTTGTCGACGGGGACGCCGATCGGGACAGGGCCCGGTCGGCCCCCGGCGGGCAGCGGCGCGCTGATGGTGACGCAGACCGTGGACTCCGTGGGGCCGTACGCGTTGATCATCGTGCGGCCCGCCGACCAGCGCGCGGCCACCTCGCGCGGGCACTCCTCACCCGCGACGACCAGGACACCGCCCGAAGGGAAGTCCTCCGGCGCCACCACGGGAAGCAGTGCGGGAGGCAGCGTCATGTGGGTCACACCCTGTCGGACGCACAGGGCCCCGAGCCGATCGGGAGCCAGCTCCTCCTTCGGCGCCATGACCAGCGCGGCCCCGGAGAGCAGCGCCATGCACAGCTCCCACGCCGCCGCGTCGAAGCTCACCGAGGCGAACTGCAGGACCCTGCTGTCACCCGAGACCCCGAACCGTTCGATCTGCGTCGCGGACAGACTGCCGATGCCCGCGTGGGTGACGGCCACGCCCTTCGGACGGCCGGTCGACCCCGACGTGTGAATGAGGTAGGCCGGGTGCGAGAGGTGGAGCGGCCGCACACGTTCGCGCTGGGTGAGGTCGGTGTCGGCGAAAGCCTTGACCGACACGTCGTCGACGCGGACGAGGGGAATGCCCAGCGGCCCGGCGGCAACACCGTCGGGCAGGACCGTGTCGGCCCCGGTCAGCAGGCACACCGGCGCCCCGTCCCGCAGGATGAACGCCACCCGTTCCGACGGGTATCCCGGATCGACGGGCAGATAGGCGCCCCCGGCCTTGAGGGTGGCGAGGAGCGCCACGACCAGTTCGGGCGACCGGTCCACCAGGACGGCGACGGTCGACTCGGGCCCCACGCCCTCGGCCACCAGGTGGCGGGCGAGGCGATTGGCCCGGGAGTTCAGCTCGGCATACGTCAGCTCGGTGTCCTGGAACACCAGGGCCACCGCGTCCGGGGTGCGTGCCACCTGCGCCTCGAACAGCTCGGGCAGGGTGTGGCCGGGCAGCTCGCGCGCCGTGTCGTTGAACGTGGTGAGCAGTTCACGGCGCTCCGAGCCGCTCAGCAACTCGATGGCGCTGACCGGCTGTTCGGGATCGGCGACCACGGCGGCGAGCACCCGGTGGAGCCGCTCCACCAGTGCGACGACCGTCGCCTCGTCGAAGACGTCCGTGCTGAACTCGACCACCCCGTCCAGGCCCGCGGGATCCCCGTCACCCGCCCGGCTCTCCGCGATGCTGATCACGAGGTCCATGCGGGCGGTGCCCGTCCCCACGGGAGCGGCCTCGACGGCGAGACCCGGCAGCGCCAGCCCGACATCGGGCGTGTTCTGCCACGCCAGCATCACCTGGAACAAGGGATGGTGGGAGAGGGCGCGTGCCGGGTTCAGCGCCTCGACGAGGAACTCGAACGGCACGTCCTGGTGCGCGTACGCGTCCAGATCGGTCTCCCGGACCCGGGCGAGCAGATCACGGAAGGTGGGATCGCCCGACACGTCCGTACGCAGGACCAGCGTGTTGACGAAGAACCCGACGAGGTCGTCCAGGGCCTCGTCGGTACGTCCCGCGATGGGGGAGCCGACGGCGATGTCGTCACCGCCGCCGGATCGGGCGAGGAGCGCGGCGAGTGCCGCGTGCACGACCATGAACACGGTCGCACCGCTGCTCCGCGCCAACTCCGCGAGTCCCGCGTGCACGTCGGCGTCCCAGCGGAACGTCAGCGTGCGGCCCCGGTAGGAGGCGACCGCCGGATGCGGGCGGTCCGTGGGCAGTTCGAGCCGCTCGGGCAGGCCCGCGAGCCGCGTCCGCCAGTAGCCGATCTGCTCGGCGAGCACACTGTCGGGATCGCCGCCGTCGCCCAGGAGTTCGTGCTGCCACACCGTGTAGTCGGCGTACTGCACGGGCAGCGGCTCCCATGCCGGAGCCGCGCCGTCGCGCGAGCGCGCCTCGTACGCGGCGGCCAGGTCGCGCCAGAGCGGTTCGAGCGACCAGCCGTCGGCCGCCACATGATGCAGGACGAGGACCAGCGTGTGCGCGTCCGGCGCGGACGTGAACAGCGTGGTGTGCAGGGGCAGTTCGTCGCCGAGGTCGAAAGCGTGCCGTACGGCCGACGCAACGGCCCGGTCGACCTCATCGGCGGGTACCTCGGCGGCATCGAGTACGGGAACCGCCGAGGCGGCATCGAGCACCAACTGGTAGGGCGTGCCGTCGTGTTCACGGAACACGGTCCGCAGGCTCTCGTGCCGGGCGACCACGTCCCCGAGGGCCGCAGCGAGGGCGTTCCGGTCCAGTATCCCTGTCAGCCGTACGACCAAGGGGATGTTGTACGTGGCCGAAGGGCCTTCGAGGCGGTGCAGGAACCAGAGCCGGTTCTGCGCGAACGACAGCGGAAGCCGCTCGGGGCGCTCCGTCGCCGCCAACGCCAGACGGGCCCGCTGGGCGCCCGAAAGCAGCCTGGCGAGCGCCGCCACCGTGGGCGCCTCGAACAGTGCCCGCACACCCAGCTCCACACCGAAGACCGACCGCACTCGTGACACGAGGCGGGTCGCGAGCAGGGAGTGCCCGCCCAGGTCGAAGAAGCCGTCGTCGACCCCGACCGTGCGCACTCCGAGGATCTGGGCGAAGAGCCCGCACAGCAACTCCTCGACCGGCGTCCTCGGCACCCGCGACGTCGATGCGGCCAGGAACTCCGGCACCGGGAGCGCGGCCCTGTCCAGCTTGCCGTTGGCCGTCAGCGGGAACTCGTCCACGACGAGGACAGTGGCCGGGACCATGAACTCGGGCAGCCGCGTGCGCAGGTGCTCGCGCACCGAGGCGGCGAAGGCGCCGATGTCGCGCGACACGGCTGGATTGTTGGCCCACGCCGCCGGGTTCTCCCCGGCGCCACTCGGTCCCGGCCGGTACAGCCCTTCGAGGACGGTGCCCTCGGGCACGTCGGCCGAGAGGAACACCGCGTCGAGAAGGTCCTCGGACTCCGCCGACCAGGTGAGCACGGTCCGGTAGCCCAGGCTCTCCCCGAGCCGGTGCAGCTCCTCCGGATCGACACCGGGCCCGTCCGCCTCGGCGAGGGTGCGCAGCAGCTCGGCGGGTGTGTCACCGGCGGCGAGTCGACGCACGGTGGCGACTTCGGCGGTGAGGCGTTTGTTGGGGATGCCGGTGACACGTATGGCGGGGCTCTGGTGGGACCTCAGGAGTTCGGTGAGGTCCTGCCCCCAAGGGTGTTGGGGGATGGTGGTGAGGTCGAGTGTGGTGGGGGGTGTTTTGTGGAGGGTGGCGTCGTAGCGGTGGCGGGTGAGTTCGTTGTGGTGGTGGCCGCGTTTGAGGTGGATTTGGGTGGTGTGGGTGGGGGTGTGGTGGTGGAGGGCGGTGAAGTATTGGGGGGCGATGAGGAGTTCTTTGTCGCGGACGAGGGCGCGTTCGATGGTGGCGCGGAGGGTGGTGGTGTGGGTGTGGGGGGTGGTTTGTTGGGTGTGTATGGCGGTGTGGAGGGTGCGGGCGGTGTGGAGGTTGCGGATGTCGCCGATGTAGAGGGTGCCTGTGGGGGTGAGGAGTTGGAGTGCTTTGGTGATGACGTTGGTGAGGTAGTCGGCGTTGGGGAAGTACTGGATGACGGAGTTGATGATGATGACGTCGAAGTGGTCGGTCGGCAGGCCGCGCATGTCGTGGGCGGGCTGATGCCGCAGCTCCACACGGTCCGCGAGCGCCGCAGGGATCTGTGCCCGCAGCGCCGAGACGACCCCGGCGGAGAAGTCGGTACCCCAGTAGCTGTCGCAGTGGGGTGCGAGTTGGGAGAGGAGGAGTCCGGTGCCGACGCCGATTTCGAGGATGTTGTGGGGGTTGAGGGAGCGGATGGCGTCGACGGTGGCGTCGCGCCATTCCCTCATCTGGTCGAGGGGGATGGGTTGTTGGTCGTAGCTGCTGTTCCAGCCGATGAAGTTCTGTCCCCAGGTGGCGGTGGCGGCGTCGGTGTAGAGGTCGTCGTAGATCTCCTGCCACTCACCGACCTGCGCGTCCGCGACACCTTCGGCGGTACTGTCCGGGGGAGCTGAGCCCTCAGCGGTGGCGGCAGCGTCGTCCGTCCCGCTGCCCGACGCCCCCACGACGTACCCGATCAGACGCTGCTCACCCGCCTGGTCCTCGTGGGTCACGACCACGGACCTGGCGACCCCGGGGTGCGCGTCCAGAGACGCCTCGATCTCGCCGAGCTCCACGCGGAAGCCGCGGACCTTGACCTGTCCGTCGGCGCGGCCGACGAACTCCAGGCGCCCGTCCGCACGCCAGCGCACGAGGTCGCCGGTGCGGTACATCCGCTGCCCGGCCTCGAAGGGGCAGGCCACGAAACGCCCGGCGGTCAGGCCGGGGCGCTCCAGGTACCCGCGTGCCAGACCGGCGCCCGCCACGTACAACTCGCCCACGATGCCCACGCCGACAGGTCGGAGTCTCTCGTCGAGGACATACGTGCACGTGTTGGCGACCGGAGCGCCGATCGGCATGACGTGGCCCAGCTCGTCGGCGGACCGCACGGGGTGGCAGGTGGCGAAGGTGGTCGTCTCCGTGGGGCCGTAGCCGTCGACCACGACGAGGTCGGGGCAGGACCGCAGCGCCCGCTGGACCGCGCCGGGCGACACCACGTCGCCGCCGGTCCACACCTTGCGCAGCCCGGCGAGGCAGTCGGCCGCCTCCTCGACGAACGCGTGGAAGAGCCCGGCACTCAGCCAGGCGCCGGTGATGCCGTGCCGCTCCACCAGCGCGCCGAGTCCGCCGGGTGTGAGCCCACCGGTCGGTGCGAGGACCAGTCGGCCGCCGTTGAGGAGAGGCACCCACACCTCGTAGGTGAAGGCGTCGAAGGTGTGCGGCGAATGGACGAGCACCCGCTCGCGGGCGGCTGCCCCGAAACACGGGTCGAGAGCGAGGGCGACGACGTTGTGGTGCGTGGTGTGGACGCCCTTCGGCGTCCCCGTGGACCCGGATGTGTAGATCACGTATGCCGGGTGCTGTGGATGCGGGGCGAGGCGTGGGGAGCGGCCCGCATCCGCGTGTTCGTCGTGTTCGTCGTGCGTGCCGCCGACGGGCAGATCGCCGTCCAGTACGAGGACGGGGCGGGCGTCGTCGAGCATGAAGCGGATGCGCTCGGCGGGGAAATCGGGGTCGATCGGCAGATAGGCCGCACCCGACTTGAGCACCGCGAGCATGGCCACGATCAGCTCGGGTGACCGGCGAAGACAGAGCCCCACGGTCTGCTCCGGGCCCGCGCCGTGGTCGATCAGCCAGTGCGCGAGCCGGTTCGCCCGCGCGTCGAGCTCGGCGTAGGTGATCTCCGTGTCCCCGGCGACGTCCCCGGCCGTACCTCCGGCCACGCTTCCTGCGACGATCGCGACGGCGTCCGGCGTGCGGGCGGCCCGTTCCTCGAACAGCTCCGGCAGCGTCGCCGCGGGAAGCTCGTGCGCGGTGGCGTTCCACTCGGTGACGACGCGGGCCCGCTCGCGCTCGGACAGCAGGTCGATGGCGCCGACCGGCTGGTCAGGGTCGGCGATCACCGAGGCGAGCAGCCGCCCGAGCCGGGACATGAGGGCTGCCACGGTGGACTCGTCGAAGAGGTCCGCGCTGTACTCGACGATCCCGCCGTCCTCGTCGAGGTAGAAGGACAGGTCGAACTTGGCGGTGCCCGTCTTCACGAACTCAGGACGCGACGCGAGGCCGGGCAGTTCGACATCGTGCGGGGCGTTGTCCTGCCAGGCCAACATCACCTGGATCAGCGGGTGATGGGACAGCGACCGCGTCGGGTTGAGCACCTCCACCAAGTGCTCGAAGGGCACGTCCTGGTGCGCGTAGGCGTTGAGGTCCACCTCCCGTACGCGGTCCACCAGTTCACGGAACGTCGGATCCCCCGACGCGTCGGTGCGCAGCACCAGGGTGTTCACGAAGAAGCCGACGAGCTGGTGCAGGGCGTCGTCGGTGCGGCCCGCGATCGGACTGCCGACGGCGATGTCGTCACCGGCTCCGGAGCGGGAGAGGAGCGCCACCAGCGCGGCGTGCACGACCATGAACACCGTGGCCCCGCTGTCACGGGCCAGCTGGGCAAGGCCCGCGTGCAGCTCCGCGTCCCACTGATGGGCGAAGGTGCCGCCACGGTAGGTGGCGGGCGAAGGGTGGGGGCGATCGGTCGGCAACGCGGTCCGCTCGGGCAGCCCGTCCAGGGTCTCCCGCCAGTACGCCAACTGGCGCGCCATCGTGCTGTCCGGGTCGTCCGCGCTGCCGAGCAACTCCCTTTGCCACAGCGTGTAGTCCGCGTACTGCACGGGAAGCGGCACGCGGTCGGCGGCCCGCCCGTCGCGCGACCGCGCCTCGTACGCGGCGGCGATGTCCTGCCAGAGCGGCGCAAGGGACCAGCCGTCGGCGGCGATGTGGTGCACGACCAGGACGAAGACGCAGTCCTCCGGAGAGATCACCAAAAGGCGTGCGTGGACGGGCAGTTCACTGCTCAGGTCGAAGGAGTACCCGACGGCCTCGTCGATGGCGGCGGCGAGATCGCCGCTCTCTTCGACCTCGCTCACGTCGAGCACGATGCGGGCGGCCTCGCCCTGGAGCACCTGCTGGAACGGTGTGCCGTTCTTCTCGGGGAAGACGGTGCGCAGGCTCTCGTGCCGGCCGACGACGTCGCCGAGCGCGGCGGCGAACGCCGCGCGGTCCAGCGAGCCGAAGAGCCGGATCGCGAAGGGGACGTTGTAGGTCGGCGACGGGCCTTCGAGGCGGTGCAGGAACCAGAGGCGGTTCTGGGCGTACGACAGCGGCGGGTGCTGCGGCCGCGCGACGGGCACCAGCGCGGGACGTGCCTGATCGGCGCTGCCCAGCTCCCGAGCGAGCGAGGCGACGGTCGGCGCCTCGAAGAGGGCCCGCACGCCGAGCTCCACACCGAACAGCGAACGCACGCGTGAGACGAGCCGTGTGGCGAGGAGTGAGTGTCCTCCGTGATCGAAGAAGTTGTCGTCGATGCCGATGTGGGGGGTGTTGAGGAGTTGGGCGAAGAGGGTCTGGAGGAGTTCTTCGGTGGGGGTGCGTGGGGTGCGGGAGGTGGTGGGGTGGGTGGTGAAGTCGGGTGTCGGCAGGGCGGCGCGGTCGAGCTTGCCGTTGCTGGTGAGCGGGAACCGGTCGAGTACGACGACGGCTGCCGGGACCATGTACTCGGGCAGACGGTCGCGGACGAAGTCGCGCAAGAGTGAAGGGAGTTCGGCGGCACCGGTGTTTGCCCCAGTGGCCGCCGGGACCACGTATCCGACGAGGCGGTGGCCGTCGTACGCCGTGACGACGGCCTGGGCCACATCAGGATGCTCGGTCAGGACGGCGTCGATCTCGCCGAGTTCGATGCGGAAGCCGCGTACCTTCACTTGGTCGTCGGAGCGTCCGATGAATTCCAGTTGTCCGTCGGCGCGTCGGCGGGTGAGGTCGCCGGTGCGGTACATGCGTTGGCCTGGGGTGAAGGGGTTGGCGATGAAGCGTTCGGCGGTGAGGGCGGGGCGGTTGGTGTAGCCGCGTGCGAGTCCTGCGCCTGCGAGGTAGAGCTCTCCTGTGACGCCGGGGGGTACGGGCTGGAGTCGGTCGTCGAGGACGTAGGTGTGGGTGTTCCAGAGGGGTGTGCCGATGGGCACGGTGGTGGTGTGGGTGTGGTCGTCGGTCCAGGTGGTGGCGTAGACGGTGGCTTCGGTGGGGCCGTAGGCGTTGATGAGCCGAGTGCCTGGGTGTGCGGCTCGGATGCGGGTCAGAGCGTGGGCGGGCAGGGCTTCGCCCGCGAGGACGATGGATCCGGTGATGGTTCCGTGGGTGTCGGTGAGGGCGTGGTCCAGGACGGAGGGGACGCCACTGACGAGTCCAGGGACGGGCTCATTCCTCAGACGGTCCGTCAGGGCCAGTCCGTCAGCGATGAGTTCGACGCTGCCGCCGTTGAGGAGTGGGGCGAGGATTTCGAAGACGGAGACGTCGAAGGCGAGGGAGGTGGAGGCGATGGTGTGGTCGAAGCCGTGTGTGCCGCCGAATACCGCACCGGCCCAGGAGACCAGGTTGACCACGGCACTGTTGGGGACAGCGACACCCTTCGGCCGTCCCGTGGACCCGGACGTATAGATGACGTAGGCGGGGTGGAGAGGGCGGTGATCGGGTATCGCGGGGTCGGTGTCGGGGTGGTCGTCGGCGGCGAGGGGGTGCTCGATGGTGGTGAGGGGGCGGGCGTCGTCCAGCATGAACTGGATCCGCTCCGCCGGGTACGTGGGGTCGATGGGCAGGTAGGCGGCACCGCTCTTGAGTACGGCAAGCACCGCGACGACCATCTCGGCGGAGCGGGGCAGCTTGAGGGCGACCACCCGCTCCGGCCCTGCGCCCTGGGCGATGAGGTGGTGCGCGAGCTTGTTCGCGCGGCAGTTGAGTTCGGCATACGTGAGCCGGGTGTCCTGATGGATGACGGCCGTCTGGTCCGGAGTACGGGCGACCTGCGCCTGGAAGAGCTCGGCGAGGGAGGCCCGGGGGACCTCGTTCGCCGTGTCGTTCCAGGTGGCGAGGGCATGGTCGCGCTCCTCCTCGCTGAGCAGGTCGATGTCCCCGATGCGTCGGTCGGGATCGGCGACGGCAGCGGCGAGGAGGCGGCCGAGTCGGGCGGTGAGGGCTTCGACGGTGCTGCGGTCGAAGACGTCGGTACTGAACTCCACTTGACCGTCGAGGCCGTTGGCCTCGCCGTCGGCGGTACGGCGCTCGGTGATCCCGAAGGTCAGGTCCATCCGCGCGGTCCCGGTCCACACGGGGACGGTCTCGACGGTCAGACCACCGAGGTCCGACGTGGCGAGCCCTCCGCTCTGCCAGGCGAGCATGGTTTGGAAGAGGGGGTGGTGGGCGAGGGTGCGTTGGGGGTTGAGGATTTCGACGAGGTGTTCGAAGGGGATGTCTTGGTGGGCGTAGGCGTTGAGGTCGGTTTCGCGGGTGCGGGTGAGGAGTTCGCGGAAGGTGGGGTTGCCGGATGCGTCTGTGCGGAGGACGAGGGTGTTGACGAGGAAGCCGATGAGGTGGTCGAGGTTGTTGTCGGTGCGTCCGGCGATGGGGGTGCCGATGGGGATGTCGGTGCCTGCGCCGTGGCGGGTGAGGAGGGTGGTGAGGGCGGCGTGGGTGATCATGAAGGGGGTGGTGCCGGTGGTGCGTGCGAGTTCGGTTATGTCTGTGTGGAGTTGGGCTGCCCAGTGGAAGGTGTGGGTGTCTCCTTGGTTGGTGGTGGCGGTGGGGTAGGGGTGGTCGGTGGGTAGGTCGATGCGGTCGGGGAGGTCGGAGAGGGTCTCCTTCCAGTGGGCGAGCTGGTCGGCCATGAGGCTGTGCGGGTTGGTGCCGTCGCCGAGGACGTTTCGCTGCCAGAGGGTGTAGTCGGCGTACTGCACCGGGAGCGCGGCCCAGTCGGGAGCGGCTCCCGTCAGCCGTGCCCGGTATGCCTCGGAGACATCGCGCCAGAGCGGTTCCAACGACCAGCCGTCGGCGGCGATGTGATGGGCCACCAGAACGAGGACGTACGCGTCGTTCGGCAGCGCGAGCAGCTCCGCGCGGAGCAGGACGTCACGGCTCAGGTCGAACGGACGGCGGACCGCGGCGGCCGTCGCGGCGGAGACGTCCGCGTCGGTGGTGTGACGCAGGTCGGTGACGACGAAGTCGGGCCGCGCGTCCGCCACGTCGAGCACGTGCTGGAACGGGGTGCCGTCCTCCTCGCGGAAGACCGTGCGCAGGCTCTCGTGCCGGGTCACGACGTCGGCGAGCGCGGCCTCCAGGGCGTGCTGGTCGAGGGTGCCGGTGAGACGGAGTGCCAGCGGGATGTTGTACGTCGCCGATGGCCCCTCCAGGGTGTGCAGGAACCACAGCCGGTTCTGCGCGTACGACAGGGGGAGCTTCTCCGGCCGAGTCACCGGACGCAGAGCGAGACGCGCCTTCGCGGCGCTTCCGAGAATCTCGGAGAGCGCGGCGACGGTCGGCGCCTCGAACAGGGCTCGTACGCCGATCTCGGCGTCGAAGGCCGACCGGATCCGGGAGGTGAGGCGGGTGGCGAGGAGTGAGTGTCCGCCGAGGTCGAAGAAGCTGTCGTCGATGCCGACTTGGTGCTGCCCGAGGACATCGGCGAACACGCCGCAGAGGATCTCCTCGGCAGGTGTCCTGGGCGCGCGGTAGGAGGTGGTCTCGAAAGTGGGATCCGGGAGCGCGCTCCGGTCGAGCTTTCCGGTGCCGGTCAGCGGAAGCTCGTCCAGGACCACGAGCGCCGCCGGGACCATGAAGTCCGGAAGCTGCTTGCGTACGAAGGTCTTGAGCTCCGCGGCGAGCCTCTCGCCGTCGGTCGCGTCGGTCGCGTCGGCCGAAGTGGGCACGACGTACCCCACCAGGCGCTCACCGTCGTGCGCGACGACGGCGGCCCGGTCGACATCGGGGTGGCCGGTCAGCGCGTTCTCGATTTCGCCGGGTTCGATGCGGTAGCCGCGGATTTTGATTTGGTGGTCGGTGCGTCCGGCGAAGGTGAGGGTGCCGTCGTGGTGGCGGCGGGCGAGGTCGCCGGTGCGGTACATGCGTTGGCCTGGGGTGTAGGGGTTGGCGATGAAGCGTTCGGCGGTGAGGGCGGGGTGGTGGGTGTAGCCGCGGGCGAGGCCGGGGCCTGCGAGGTAGAGCTCTCCGGTGACGCCTGGGGGGACGGGGCGGAGCCAGGTGTCGAGGAGGTAGGTGTGGGTGTTGGGGATAGGTTGGCCGAGCGAGGGCAGCGTGGTGCTTGTGGTGAGGGTGGTGCAGACGGTGGCTTCGGTGGGTCCGTAGGCGGTGATGAGGTGGCGGTTGCCGGTATTCCATTGCTGGGTGAGGTCGGGTGGGCAGACTTCACCGCCGACCAGGACGTAGCGCAGGTCGGGGAGTTGGTCGGGGTCGAGGGTGGCGAGGAGCGAGACGGGCAGGGCTACGTGGGTGGCCGCGCTTGATTTGAGGGCGGTGGTGAGTTCGTCTCCGGCGAGTTGTCCGGGGCTGTCCAGGAGGAGGGTGGCGCCGGTTCCGAGGGTCATGATGAGGTCGCAGACGGCGACGTCGAAGCTGGGGGAGACGGCTTGGAAGACGCGTGCTCCGGGTGCGAGGTGGAGTGCTTCGGCGTGGGCGGTGTGCAGTGCGGCAATCCCGGTGTGGGTGACGGCGACGCCCTTGGGTGTGCCCGTGGAGCCGGAGGTGTAGATGACGTAGGCGGTGTTGGCCGGGTCCTGCGGGGTGTGCAGGTTGGTGTCGTCGTACCCCTCGACGGCGATGGGCCCGTCCACGACCAGCACGGGGCGGGCGTCGTCGAGCATGTATTGCACCCGCTCCTCCGGATAACCGGGGTCGAGGGGCAGGAACGCTGCTCCTGCCTTCGCGGCTGCGAGCGCGGAGACGACCAGCTCGACCGAGCGGGGCAGTCGCAGCGCGACGACCGTCTCGGGTCCCGCGCCGTGTTCGCTCATCCAGCGGGCGAGTTGGTTGGCGCGTGCGTTGACCTCGGCATACGTCAGCTGGACGTCGCCGCGGCTGAGTGCGATGCCGTCCGGTGTGCGGTCCACCTGCGTTTCGAACAGCTCCGTGATGGTCAGCGCGGGAAGATCGCGCGCGCTGTTGTTCCATCCGACAAGGGCTTGTTCCCGCTCGCGCGGGGAGAGCAGATCGAGTCCGGCCACGGGCTGGTCGGGATCGGCGATCACGGCCCGCAGCAACCGTTCCAGCCGCGCCGCGATCCCCTCCACCGTCTCCCGATCGAAGAGCTCCGCGCTGAATTCGACGAGCCCGTCGACGGCGGTACCGGTGCCACCGTCGATCCGGCTCTCGGTCAGGCTGAAGGCCAGGTCGAGCCGTGCGGCCTCCGTGCTGACCGCGAGGGTCTCGGTCGCGAGGCCAGGCAGGTTCAGCTCGGATTCCGCAGTGTTCTGCCAGGCCAGGAGCACCTGGAACAGAGGGTGGTGGGACAGGGCGCGGCTCGGGTTGAGCACCTCGACGAGATGCTCGAAGGGCACGTCCTGGTGGGCGTACGCGTCCAGGTCCGCTTCCCGTACGCGGGCGATCAGCTCTCGGAAGGTGGGCGCGCCGGACACGTCCGTACGCAGGACGAGGGTGTTGACGAAGAAGCCGACCATGTCGTCGAGCGCTTCGTCGGTGCGGCCCGCGATGGGGCTGCCGACGGCGATGTCGTCACCGGCTCCGGAGCGGGAGAGGAGCGCCACCAGTGCGGCGTGCACGACCATGAACATGGTGGCGCCGGTCGTACGTGCCAACTCGGCGAGGCCCGCGTGCAGTTCGGCATCCCACCGGAAGGTGTGCGTCCCGCCCCGGTACGAGGCCACCGCCGGATGCGGACGGTCGACGGGCAGCTCGATGCGCTCCGGCAGACCGGAAAGGGTCCTGCTCCAGTGCGCGAGCTGATCCGCCATGGCGCTGCTCTGGTCCGTGCCGTCGCCGAGCACGTCGCGCTGCCACAGGGCGTAGTCGGTGTACTGGACCGGCAGCGGTGCCCAGTCGGGTGCCCGTCCGTCCCGGACCCGTGCCGCGTACGCGGTGGTGATGTCACGGCACAGCGGCGCAAGGGACCAGCCGTCGGCAGCGATGTGATGCACGACGAGCACAAGGACGCACTCGTCCGGTGAGAGGGCCAACAGCTCCGCGTGTACGGGCAGTTCGGTGCTGAGGTCGAAGGCATATCGGACGGCGCGGTCGATCGCCGCGTCCAGCCCGGCCGCGTCCACCGTCTCGGTCACATGGAGTGTGGGGCGGGCGGCCTCGCCCTGGAGTACCTGCTGGAACGGGGTGCCGTTCTTCTCGGGGAAGACCGTGCGCAGGCTCTCGTGCCGGGACACGACGTCGGCCAGCGCGTCCGCCAGCGCCTGGCGGTCCGGAGTGCCGGTCAGTCGTACGGCCAGCGGGATGTTGTACGTGGCGGACGGGCCTTCGAGGCGGTGCAGGAACCAGAGGCGGTTCTGGGCGTACGACAGCGGCGGGTGCTGCGGCCGAGCGACGGGCACCAGCGGGGGCCGCACATGTTCGTCGCTGCCCGCATCCCGCGCTGCCTCCCGCGCCACCTCCTGTGCCAGCGAGGCGACGGTCGGAGCTTCGAACAGGACACGCACGCCGAGTTCCACGCCGAGCACCGACCGGATACGGGACATCAGGCGCGTGGCGAGGAGTGAGTGTCCTCCGTGGTCGAAGAAGTTGTCGTCGATGCCGATGTGGGGGGTGTTGAGGAGTTGGGTGAAGAGGGTCTGGAGGAGTTCTTCGGTGGGGGTGCGTGGGGTGCGGGAGGTGGTGGGGTGGGTGGTGAAGTCGGGGGTCGGCAGGGCGGCGCGGTCGAGCTTGCCGTTGCTGGTGAGCGGGAACGCGGGCAGGACCATCACCGTGGCCGGGACCATGAAGCGCGGCAGCCTGCCGCGTACGAAGTCCCTTATGGATCCCTGAAGTTCAGCTTCTCCTGTGGGAAGTGTGGCGTTGTCGGACGGCACGACGTAGGTGACGAGCAGCTCGTCGTTGTGCGTCACCGAGAGGGCCTGGGCCACATCAGGATGCTCGGTCAGGACGGCGTCGATCTCGCCGAGTTCGATGCGGAAGCCGCGTACCTTCACCTGGTCGTCGGAGCGTCCGACGAATTCCAGGTGTCCGTCGGCGCGGCGGCGGGCGAGGTCGCCGGTGCGGTACATGCGTTGGCCTGGGGTGAAGGGGTTGGCGATGAAGCGTTCGGCGGTGAGGGCGGGGCGGTTGGTGTAGCCGCGTGCGAGTCCTGCGCCTGCCAGGTAGAGCTCTCCCGTGACGCCCGGGGGTACGGGCTGAAGTCGGTCGTCCAGGACGTAGGCGTGGGTGTTCCAGACAGGTGTGCCGATGGGCACGGTGGTGGTGTGGCTGTCGTCGTCGGTCCAGGTGGTGGCGTAGACGGTGGCTTCGGTGGGGCCGTAGGCGTTGACGACGCGGGTGTCGGGCTGGGCGGAGCGGATGTTGGCGAGGGTGTGGGCGGGCAGGGCTTCGCCCGCGAACACGATGGATCCGGTGATGGTTCCGTGGGTGTCGGTGAGGGCGTGGTCCAGGACGGAAGGGACGCCACTGACCAGCCCGGGGACGGGCTCATTGCCTAGGCGGTCCGTCAGGGCCAGGCCGTCAGCGACGAGTTCGACGCTGCCGCCGTTGAGGAGCGGGGCGAGGATTTCGAAGACGGAGACGTCGAAGGCGAGGGAGGTGGAGGCGATGGTGTGGTCGAAGCCGTGTGTGCCGCCGAATTCCGCACCGGCCCAGGAGACCAGGTTGACCACGGCACTGTCGGGGACAGCGACACCCTTCGGCCGTCCCGTGGACCCCGACGTATAGATGACGTACGCCGGATGCTGCGGATGCCGGACCACACGTGTGAGGTCCGCGACCGAACGGCCGCTCACACCGGAGCCTGCCGCTGCCCCCGTGACCGAGTCCGTTCCGTCGAGTACGAGGACCGGGCGGGCGTCGTCCAGCATGAACTGGATGCGCTCCGCCGGGTACGTGGGGTCGATGGGCAGGTAGGCGGCACCGCTCTTGAGTACGGCAAGCACCGCGACGACCATCTCGGCGGAGCGTGGCAGCTTGAGCGCGACGACCTGCTCCGGTCCTGCCCCCTGGCCGACCAGGTGACAAGCCAGCGCGTCAGCACGGGAGTTCAACTCGTCGTACGTAAGTCGTGCGTCCTGGAAGATGACGGCGGTCTCGTCCGGGGTACGGGCCGCCTGCGCCTCGAAGAGCTCGGCGAGGGAGGTCGGGGGGACCTCGTGGGCCGTGTCGTTCCACAGGGAGACGGCCTGCCGGCGCTCCTCCTCGCTGAGCAGCACGACCTCGCGTACCGGCAGATCCGGGTCGGCCACCACCGCTGTCATCAGGCGGCCGAGCCGTTCCGTCAGGGCGTGGACCGTGTCGTGGTCGAAGATGTCGGTGCTGTACTCGACGACACCGCCGACGCCCGCCGGGGCGCCGTCGGCCGCGTGCAGCTCCGTGACGCTGAGGACCAGGTCCATCCTGGCCGTGCCGGTGGCCGCGAGAGAGCCTTCCGCCGAGAGACCCGGCAGGTCGAGACCGGAGTTGAAAGCCTGCTGCCAGGCCAGCATCACCTGGAACAACGGGTGGTGGGCCAGGGTTCGTTCGGGGTTGACGGCCTCCACCAGGTGTTCGAAGGGGACGTCCTGGTGGGCGTAGGCGTCGAGGTCGGTTTCGCGGACGCGGGAGAGGAGTTCCCGGAAGGTGGGGTCGCCCGACACGTCCGTGCGCAGGACGAGTGTGTTGACGAAGAAGCCGACGAGGTCGTCGAGTGCCTCGTCCGTGCGTCCCGCGATGGGTGTGCCGATCGGGATGTCGTCACCGGCGCCCGAGCGCGAGAGCAGTGCGGCCAGCGCGGCCTGCACGAGCATGAAGACGCTGGCACCCGAACCCCGCGCGAGCCGGACGAGACCGGCGTGCAGTTCGGCGTCCCAATGGAAGGTGAACGACCCGCCCCGGTACGAGGCCGCCGCCGGGTACGGGCGGTCCGCGGGCAGCTCGATCCGTGCCGGGAGACCCGCAAGTGCCTCCTTCCAGAAGTCGAGTTGGCGGGCGAGGGCGCTGTCCGGGTCGGTCGGCTCGCCGAGGATCTCGCGCTGCCAGAGCGTGTAGTCGGCGTACTGCACCGGCAACGGCCGCCACTCCGGCGTCGTGCCGCGCAACCGTGCCTTGTAGGCGGTGGCGACATCGCGCCACAGCGGTTCGAGCGACCAGCCGTCGGCGGCGATGTGATGGACCACGAGGACGAGGACGTGCTCACGCGGCGACAGGGCGAAAAGCCTGCCGCGCAGGGGAATTTCCGTACCGAGGTGGAAGGGCTTCTGGACCGCCGACGCGATCGCCTCTTCCAGACCTTCCTCGGTGACCGCGGAAACCGGCAGTGCCGGCCGGGCGGATTCGGCGTCGAGCACCAACTGATAGGGCACGCCTTCGTGTTCACCGTCGCCGTCGTGTTCACGGAAGACGGTTCGCAGGCTCTCGTGCCGGGCCACCACATCGGCGAGCGCGGCCTCCAGGGCACGCTCGTCCAGGGTGCCCGTCAGCCGTACGACCAAAGGAACGTTGTACGTGGCGGACGGGCCTTCGAGGCGGTGCAGGAACCAGAGCCGGTTCTGCGCGAACGACAGCGGTAGCCGCTCGGGCCGCTCCGCCGCCTCCAACGCCCGGCGCGCCTTGCCCGCGCCGCCCAGGACACGGGCGAGCGCCGCCACCGTCGGCGCCTCGAACAGCACCCGCACACCCAGCTCGACGCCGAACGCCGACCGCACCCGCGACAGCAACCGCGTCGCCAGCAGCGAATGCCCGCCCAGCTCGAAGAAGTCCTCCTCCGCGCCGGTCTCCGGCAGGCCGAGCACATCGGCGAAGAGCCCGCACAGAACCTCCTCGACGGGCGTACGGGGCGGACGCGAAGTCGCCGTCCGGAACTGCGGTTCGGGCAGTGCGGCCCGGTCCAGCTTCCCGTTGGCGGTCAGGGGGAAGGAGTCGAGGACCACGAAGGCGGACGGCACCATGAAGTCCGGGACCTTGCCGCGTACGTGTTCCCTGAGCGATGCCACGAAGGAGCCGATGTCGCGGGCGGTCGCGGGGTTGCTGGCGAACGCGGAGGGGTTCGTGGCGCCGGGGGCGATCGGAGGGCAGAGGTCGATGGGCGGGCGGCCCTGCGCCGCGTCGTCGAGGTCACGCGCGACGAACACCGCGTCCATGCCGTCCTCGCGGTTCGCGGACCAGGTGAGGCTGACCCGGTAGCCGAGCTCCTCACCCAGCCGGTGCAGCTCCTCGGGATCGACCGCGCCGGACTCGTCGGGCCCGTACAGCGCCCGCCTGATCTCCTCCGGCGCGTCACCCTCCGCGAGCCGCCTCTTCGCTGCCGTCTCCGCGGTGAGGCGCTTGTTGGGGATGTCGTTGACGCGCACGACGGGGTTCTGACCGGGCCTCAGGTGCTCGGTGAGGTCTTGCCCCCAGAGGAGTTGGAGGGGATCGGTGGGGTGGGGTGTGTGGGTGGTGGGGGGTGTTTTGTGGAGGGTGGCGTCGTAGCGGTGGCGGGTGAGTTCGTTGTGGTGGTGGCCGCGTTTGAGGTGGATTTGGGTGGTGTGGGTGGGGGTGTGGTGGTGGAGGGCGGTGAAGTATTGGGGGGCGATGAGGAGTTCTTTGTCGCGGACGAGGGCGCGTTCGATGGTGGCGCGGAGGGTGGTGGTGTGGGTGTGGGGGGTGGTTTGTTGGGTGTGTATGGCGGTGTGGAGGGTGCGGGCGGTGTGGAGGTTGCGGATGTCGCCGATGTAGAGGGTGCCGGTGGGGGTGAGGAGTTGGAGTGCTTTGGTGATGACGTTGGTGAGGTAGTCGGCGTTGGGGAAGTACTGGATGACGGAGTTGATGATGATGACGTCGAAGTGGTCGGTCGGCAGGCCGCGCATGTCGTGGGCGGGCTGGTTCCGCAGCTCCACGCGCTCCAACAGGTCAGGGTGGCCTGCCAGTTGGGCCTTGAGGCCGTCGATCACCGCGCTCGACAGGTCCATGCCCCAGTAGCTGTCGCAGTGGGGTGCGAGTTGGGAGAGGAGGAGTCCGGTGCCGACGCCGATTTCGAGGATGTTGTGGGGGTTGAGGGAGCGGATGGCGTCGACGGTGGCGTCGCGCCATTCCCGCATTTCTTCGAGGGGGATGGGTTGTTGGTCGTAGCTGCTGTTCCAGCCGATGAAGTTCTGTCCCCAGGTGGCGGTGGCGGCGTCGGTGTAGAGGTCGTCGTAGATCTCCTGCCACTCACCGACCTGCGCGTCCGCGACACCTTCGGCGGTACTGTCCGGGGGAGTTGAGCCCTCGGCGGCGGCAGGGTCGTCCGTCCCGCTTCCCGACGCGCCCACGACGTACCCGATCAGACGCTGCTCACCGTCCCGATCCGGGCGTGCGATCACCGCGGCCTGTGCGACGCCCGGGTGTTCGGCGACGACCGATTCGACCTCACCCAGTTCGATGCGGAAGCCGCGGACCTTCACCTGGTCGTCGGCGCGCCCGACGAACTCGAGCTGACCGTCGGCGTGCCTGCGTACGAGGTCGCCGGTGCGGTACATCCGCTGCCCGGACCCGGACGGACAGGCCACGAACCGTCCCGCGGTCAGGCCGGGGCGGTCCAGGTACCCGCGTGCCAGGCCCGCGCCCGCCACGTACAACTCGCCCGTCACCCCGTCGGCGGTGGGCCGCAGGTACTCGTCGAGCACATGGGCGTCGAGGTCGGCGAGCGGCTCGCCGATGGCGCTGCCCGCACCGGCGACCGCCTGCGCGCGGTCGAGGGCGCGGTAGGTGACGTGCACCGTGGTCTCGGTGATGCCGTACATGTTGACCAGCAGGGGAGCGCGGTCGTCGTGACGCTCGTACCAGGGCGCGAGGCTGCCGAGGTCGAGTGCCTCGCCGCCGAAGACGACGGCGCGAAGCCGCAGCGCGTCGCCGAGCCCGGGGTTCTCGCGGTCGGCGCGCATCAGGCCCTGGAAGGCCGAGGGCGTCTGGCTGAGCATCGTCACACGCTCGTCGACGAGCAGCCGCAGGAAGTCCACCGGCGATCGGCTCGTCTCGTACGGGACCACGACGAGGCGGCCGCCGTGCAGCAGGGCGCCCCAGATCTCCCACACGGAGAAGTCGAACGAGGTGGAGTGGAACAGGGTCCAGGTGTCGTCCGCGGTGAGCGGCAGGCGTCGGCCTATGGAGTCGAAGAGGCGGACGACGTTCCGGTGCGTCACGACGACGCCCTTGGGGGTGCCGGTGGAACCGGAGGTGTAGATCACGTAGCAGGGGTTCGACGCGACGGCCCGCGGCGCGGACGGCGGGGTGTCGGGGAGGGCTTCGAGTGTGGCGAGGGTGCCGTCGTCGTCCACGACGAGGCGAGGGATCGCGGTGCGCGCGCCGGTGCCCGGCGCGGTGTCAGTCGCGTTGTCGCTCGCGGCGTCGAACTGCCTGCCGATGTCGGCCGTGGTCACGAGCAGGACCGGTGCCGCGTCGTCGAGCATGAAGTCGATGCGCTGACGGGGGTAGGTCGCGTCGACCGGCAGGTACGCGCCGCCCGCCTTCAGGACGGCGAGCAGCGCCACGATCATCCCGGCCGAGCGGGGCAGTGCGAGGGCGACCAGGCGCTCCGGTCCGACGCCGCGCTCGATCAGCAGGTGGGCGAGGCGATTGGCCCGCCGCTCCAGCTCCGCGTACGTGAGCTGTTCGTCCCCGTCGAGCACGGCCGTCGCATTCGGCGTGCGCCGCGCCCGGGCCTCGAAGATATCGACAGGAATGGGCTGCTGATATTCGCGTGATATAGGCAGGGAGTAGCCTTGAGCGTCGGACCGCATTACGCTTAATTCCCCCATTGCTTGTTCTTTTTCAATTACAGTGCGGAAAATACACTGAACCACATGGCGAAGCTTTGTTCGATGTGATTCACGCCACATCTGGAAGCCTTGGCGAGGGTGTCGCGGAATTGCCGAGTTGCGCCCCCTGTGGCTCTTTGGCCTGCGGTTATTGCTATCACGCGAGCCGTGTTCGCTCTGTCGGTGCGCTGCTCGAAAAGGCGGTCCGAATGGGCTCGGGCGGGAACGTGCTTTCTCGTCCCCCGTACTCGGCCGGGTGTGATTGGGGTGCTGGTGGCGGGTGGGGCCGGGGGGCGTTGGTGGTGATCCCGTGTGTGCGGGAGTTTTATCTCTCCCCCAGGCGTCCCGGAAGTCGGGTCCGGTTCTTGACTCTCTTTTTGCGTTCCTTTGGAAAATCTTTTGAAGAGGCTTTGGCGGGAAAGCGAGGTCCCCGCCCCCTCCGGGGGCTGACAGGGTCGACGGACACCGCCTTGTCACGCCTTGGGGGAGGCCGATGCCGGTGGACGACCGTCCCGCAGTCGACGGCGCGAGCGCGCGCGAAGCCTTCGGCATGAGTTCCGACTACATCGAGCCGCGGACCACCGTCGAGCACAGACTGGTCGCCCTGTGGGGCACCGGCCTCGGCGGCATCGGTGCCGGGGTCGAGCCGATCGGCGTCGAGGACGACTTCTTCGAACTCGGCGGCGACTCCCTGCTCGCCGCCGAACTGCAGCTGGCCATCGACACGGAGTTCGGCGTGGAGGTGCCCGCGGCGGCGCTGTTCCTGACGCCCACCATCGCGGCCCTCGCCGAGGCGGTGGAGTCGGCGGCGAAGAACGGCGCGACGACAGGTCCCGGAACTCCTCGTCCGGAGCGAGAGCGAGGGCGGGAGCCGGAGCCGCAGTCGGAGCCTAAGTCGCCGTCGGAGCCAGGACAGTGACCGTCCCGCCCGCCGAAGTGAACCTCGCGGATCCGGCGCTGTACACGGAGGGCGACCCGTACGCGGCCTGGCGCGCGCTGCGCGCCCACGCGCCCGTGTCCTGGCAGCAGGTATCCGACGCACTCGGCTTCTGGTCCGTGACCCGGTACGCGGACGTCGAGCGCGTCCTCGCTGACCACGCGTCCTTCACCTCCGAACGCGGCACGCTGCTCAGCCTGCTCGGCAGGTCCGACCCCGCGGCGGGGCGGCAGATGGCGGTCACCGACCCACCCCGTCACGACCGGATGCGCGCGCCGCTGCACCGGGCCCTGCGGCTGCGCTCCGCCGAGGCGCACACCGAGCAGATCCGGGCGGGCATCCGTGAACTGCTGCCCGACGTGCCACCGGGCGAGGAGCGGACGTTCGACTTCGCCGCGGCCTGCGCGCAGCTCCCGCTGGTGGTGCTCGGCCCGCTGCTCGGCCTTCCCGCGCGGGACCGCCCCCGCCTCGTGCGGCTCGCGATGATGTGCGCGGCCGAGGACGACCCCGAACACCGGCTGCCCGGCGGATCCGAGGCGACCCTGGAGCGCGGTCACCGCGAACTCTTCGCGTACTTCGCCGACTTGGTGCGCGAGCGGCGGCGTGGGACGCACCACGACCACCCGGAGCGGCCGCACGAGGAACCCGGCGACCTGGTCGACGTGCTGCTGGCCATGGAGGTCGACGGCGCGCGCCTCACGCCCGGCGAGGTCCTCTCGAACTGTTACAGCCTGCTGCTCGGCGCGAGCGTGACGCTGGCCCACGTGCCTTCGGCCGCCGTGTTCGAACTCTCCCGCACCGGCCGCTACGCGGACTGGGCCGACCGGCCCGACCTGCTCGACAGCGGGGTGGAGGAGGCGCTGCGCCGGGCATCGCCCGCGCGTCACTTCATGCGCCACGCGCGACGGCCCGTCGTCCTGGCCGGTGTGCCCCTCGCCGAGGGCGACCCGGTCGTGGCCTGGCTCGGCTCCGCCAACCACGACGAGGCCGTGTTCCACCGCCCCGACGTGTTCGACCCGGGTCGGCGCCGCAACCGGCACCTCGCGTTCGGCGCGGGCCCCCATTACTGCGCGGGCGCGGGCATCGCCAGGGTCACGCTCCGGCTGTTCTTCGCGGAACTGTTCGCCCGGTACGCCGGGATCGAGGTGACCGGCGAGCCCCGGCGGGCGCGATCGACGTTCCTCTCCGGCATCACACACCTGCCCGTACGCGTACGGCCGAGGCAGAAGGAGGTGGCGCGGTGACGGAAGCCACGCCCCGCGCGACGCACGACACGCCCGGCGCGACCCACGCCACGCACCGAGCCGCCCAGGACACCCACGCCACGCACCGAGCCACGTACGCGCAAGAACTCCTGGGCCTCGTGGAGTCGCTCCTGCCGGGCACCGTCCTGCAACCCGGGTTCCTGGTGCGCGCGGCCTACCGGGTGTCGGGCACGGTGGACGAACGGGTGCTGCGCCGGGCCCTGGACGACGTCGTCGCCCGCCACGGCGCACTGCGCACCCTGCTGCTGCGCGACGGCGGTGCCCTGCGGCAGCGGGTGCTGCCCCCGATGCCGTCCCGGCTCGCCGTGACCCGCCTCGGCCCCGGCCGTTCGTTCGACGAGTGGATCGCGGAGGTCGCCCTGCGGCCCCACCCGTGCGACGAACCCCCGCTGCTCTGGGCGGACCTGGGCCGCAAGGGCGACGAGGCGGTCCTCGTCCTCGTCGCCCACCACATCGCGGCCGACGCCTGGTCGCAGGACGTGCTCGCCCGCGATGTCGTCACCGCCTACAGCGCCAGGCTCCGCGGCGATCCGCCGCTCTCGGCGGACGTCATGCAGTACGCCGACATCGCGGCGGAGGACCACGGCGACAAGTGGCAGGCCCGCATCGGCCAGGCACTGCCGTACTGGCGGGACCGGCTCACCGCGGTGGAGGGTCTCGGGCTGCCGGCCGAGACGCCCGACGCCGCGCCGGGGCCGACCGCCGTGCACTCCTTCCGCATCGATTCTGAACTGCGCGACGCCGTGCGCCTGACGGCACGGCACGGCCGCACCACCCCGTTCACCCTGCTCCTCACCGCCTTCGTCGGCGCGCTGCTGCCACCGGGCGACGCCCTGGTCCCGGTCATCACGGCGGGCCGCATCCCGTCCGAATGGGACACCGTCGGCTTCCTGCTCAACGTCCTGCAGATCCAGATCGAGCACTCCGGCGCGCACGACCCGGAGGCCCTGCGGGAGCTGTGCCCGCGCGTCGACCGGCGCTGCCGAGAGGCGTACGCCAACGACATCCCGCTGATCCGTGTCCTCGAGCAGTCCCCGCAGCTCCTGGAGCTGATGACCGCACGCGATCTGGTCGCCCCCGTCTTCCAGGTGATCGTGCGCTCACCGGTGCGCCCGGCGACACGGACGCCCGCGCTCGCCCTGGACCGGCTCACGCTGGACTCCCAGTCGGCGCTGCCGATGCCGCTGCCGTTCTTCTGGACGATGCGCTGGGACGACGAGCCGGGCGGCTACATCACCTACGACACCCATCTGTTCAGCACCGTGTGGATGGAACGCGCCGTCGCCACCTACCTGGACGCCCTGACCGGACTGGTCCGCTGACATGGCAGCGGCCCGCGCCACCGGCGACGTCCGGCTCGCCGGGCCCCGCTGGACCGGTGAGCCGCCGCACATCCTCGACCTCGTCGAGCCCCGCCTCGGCGGCCGCGCGTCCGCCGTCGCCGACGGCACGGGCACCTTCAGCTACCGCGAACTCGACGAGGTCTCGCGCGCGGTGGCCCACGCCCTGCTCGCCCGCGGCGCCCGCCCGGACGAGCCGGTCGTGGTGCACGGCACCGCCTCGCGCCACACGATCGCCGCGCTGCTCGGCGTCCTGCGGGCGGGCTGTTGCTACGTCCCCGTCGACGCGGAGTTCCCCGAGGAGCGGCGACGGCTCATGGCGCAAGGCTGCGGCGCCCGCTTCGTGCTCGTGCCGGAGGAGAACGAAGCGGGCGCCGTGGCGGGTCTCGAGCACGTCGCTCTCGCGACACGGCAGCGCACCGGGCAGCCGTCAGGACCTGCGGACGCGAGCGGCGGCACCCACACACGCCGCGGCACCCACGCCTACACCTGCTTCACCAGCGGCTCGACCGGACTCCCCAAGCCCGTGACGATCGCGGCCACGTCCCTCGGCTGGTCCACCGCCGCGCGCCTGCGCCACTACGCCGAGCGGGTCGGCGCGTTCCTGCTCTGTTCCTCGCTCTCCTTCGACAGTTCCATGGCGGGCATCTGGTGGACCCTGGCGAGCGGCGGGCTGCTCGTCGTCCCCGGCGGCAGACCCGGCGACCTGCTGGCCGTCGCCCGCGCCGCCGAACGCCACCACGCCACCCATCTGCTGATGGTCCCCTCGCTCTACGGAGTGGCACTGCGCGGGGGCCTCGCGCCCCGGCTGCGTACGCTCACCACGGTGATCGTGGCCGGTGAGAGCTGCTCGCCCGCCCTGGTCGCACGGCACCTGGCCGAACTGCCGCAGGCCGAGCTGTACAACGAGTACGGACCGACCGAGTGCACGGTGTGGGCCACGGTCCACGCCTGCGCGCCCGCCGACGCCCGCGCCCGCGCGGTTCCCATCGGACGGCCGATCGCCGGGGTGACCCTGCACATCGCGGCGGCACCGGACACCCCGGGAACGGGGGAGCTGTACATAGCGGGACTGGGCCTTGCCGTCCCCGGGACCGACGCGGAGCGCTTCGTCGACCTGCACGGCACCCGCCACTACCGCACGGGCGACCTCGTGACGGTCCGCGAGGACGGCGAACTCCTCTTCCACGGACGGGCCGACCACCAGCTCAAGCTCGGCGGCGTGCGAGTCGAACGCGCCGAGATCGAACGCGCCCTCACCTCGTGCGACGGCATCACCGATGCGGGCATCGGCGTGAGCGGGGCGCCCCGCCCCCGGCCGGTCGGCTTCGTCGTCACCGGCGGCACGGCACTCGACGAGCAGCGGGTCAGGGCGCAGTTGCTGCGCAGCCTGCCCACGACCGCGCTGCCCGCCCGCGTCATCGCTGTGCCCGCGCTGCCGCGCCTGCCCAACGGCAAGGTCGACTACGGGACGCTGGACCGCAGGGCGGCCGAGGTGCGCCGGTGACGCGTACTCCGGGGACGCCTACGGCCGTACGACAGCGCGTACGGGACGCCGCCGCGTCACCACGCGTCGCGGTGGACCACCTCGCGTACGGAACGGCGCCTGACAGGGCCGAAGTTGCCCACGGGATAGCCGACCGGGATCACGGCGAACGTGTTGATCCCCTCCGGGATGCCGAGTTCGCTCTTCCACTCCTGCTCCAGCATCAGGTGCCAGATGGTGATGTTGGCGGCGAGGCCGAGTCCCCGGGCGGCGAGGAGGAGGTTCTGCACTCCGGGATACACGCACGAACCCTCGGCCAGCGCATGGAAACGTATCTGCGTCGAGGGCTCGGCCTGCCGCGCCGCGGCGACGGGCCCGAGCGCCTCGGTCGAGGCCCGCACCCCCTCCGCGTCGATGCGCGGGGGCGGGAAGCTGTAGCAGGGAATGACGAGCGCGGGGGTCTGCGCGAAGTGATCGCGCTGGTACGTGATCGCGTCGACCATGCGCCCGTACGCCGCGCTGTCCATCCCCTCGGGCGCGTGCTTCCCCGTGGTCGCCAAGTAGGCGTCCACACAGCGTTCCCAGAGCGGGGCGAGCCGCGCCATCACCTCGCGGTCGGTGACGACGACGTACTCGTAGCACTGCATGTTGCCGCCGCTGGGACCCCACACGGCGGCCTGGACCAGTTGGTCGAGCACGGCCTCCGGCACCGGATCCGGCTTGATCCTGCGCATGGCGCGCATCGTGGACATGGTGCTGAACAGCGAGGGGTCCTCGGGCACTGCACGGGCATCAGTCATGATCACGACGGTAGATGACGGCGAGCGCGAGCGGCAGGGGCGTGACACCAGGATCCCGCGAGCAGGTGACCCGGGCGGCGGGTCACCCGTTACCCCGGATACCGAGTTACGCGTTCCGGTTGCCCCGTTGACCGGTCACCCGAGAAGGAGCCACGCCATGCACCGCCCCCTGACCACGCCGCGCCCTCTGATCACCCCCGGTCCCCGTCGCCTCGCCGCGTCCCTGGCCTGCGGCGTCATGCTGGCCGCCGTCCTCACGACAGGCTCCGCGGGCGCCGTCGCCCCCGCCGTGCCGAGGGCCGATGCCCCGGAACCCTGCGCCGCCATCACGGACCGCTTCGAGTCCGGGCTCTGCTACTTCGAGACCGCCAAGACCCTGGAGGACTGCTCGCCCCGCTGGCGGCGGGTCATGGCGGAGGTCGTCGCGTCCGGAGCGGTGCAGTTCTTCGTGAACCCGCTCGAACACTGCTCGGACACGGGGGCGCGAAAGGCGCGGCAGACGCGATGAGTTCCGGCGTCGGCACCGGTCTGCACCAGTGAACGTCATGACGACCGAGAACGATGGAACCGAGAACGATGAAGGAGACAGCCATGGCTGATCCGGTGACCCACAAGCTGGCCACGAAAGGCGCCGAGATCCAGTACGACGTCCGGGGCCCTTCGACCGCCGCGGCGGACGGCGAGCGGGTGCTCGTACTGATCGGATCGCCGATGTCCGCCGACGGCTTCGCCTCGCTGTCCTCGTACTTCACCGACCGGACCGTCGTCACCTACGACCCGCGCGGGGTGGGCCGCAGTGTCCGAACGGACGGCGCGGTGGAGTCGACGCCCGAGGAGCACGCCGACGACGTGCGCCGGGTGATCGAGGCGCTCGGGGTCGGCCCCGTGGACCTGTTCGCCAGCAGCGGCGGCGCCGTCAACGCGCTGGCCCTGGTCGCCCGGCATTCGGAGCTCGTGCACACACTGGTCGCGCATGAACCGCCGACGGTGCAGGTGCTGCCGGACCGCGAAGCGGCCCTCGCGGTCTGCGCGGATCTGCACGAGACGTATCAGCGCGAAGGGATGGGACCCGCGATGGCGAAGTTCATCGCGGTGACGAGCCGGAAGGGGCCGTTCCAGGAGAACTGGCGGGACGAACCGGCCCCCTCGCCCGCCGACTTCGGGCTGCCGACGGAGGACGACGGCTCGCGCGACGATCCGCTGCTCGGCCAGAACCTCCGTACGTGCACGGGCTACCGGCCCGACTTCGCCGCACTCGGCGCCGCGTCGACGCACATCGTGCTCGCGGCGGGGAAGGAGTCCGAGGGCGAACTCGCCGCCCGCGCCGCGGCGGAGCTCGCCGCCCGTATCGGCTCCGCGCCGGTGATCTTCCCCAGTCACCACGGGGGATTCCTCGGCGGTGAGTTCGGCCAGCAGGGGGCCCCGGAAGAGTTCGCCGGGGTGCTCCGCAAGGTGCTCGACACCCACCGCTGACCTGCGCACGGGCGCGGCCCGCCCGCCTGACCCGCCGGAGGTCAGGACCGGGCCGCGCCCCGCAGCGCCACCAGCGGGATCACCGCGAGGGCGAGCGTGCCCGCCGCGACCGCGAGCAGCGGATAACCGCCGCCCGCCACCACCAGGCCGGACGCCATGCCGCCGGTCGCGCCCGCCAGGGCCACGCCGACGTCGACCAGGCCCTGCACGGAGGCGCGGCGTTCCCCCGGCACGGCATCGGTGATCAGCGCCGTGCCGCTGACAAGGGCCAGGTTCCAGCCCACGCCGAGCAGGACGAGCGCGCAGGAAAGACCCACCATGCCGGTCGGCGGGGCGAGCGCGGCGACCAGGCAGGCGGCGAGCAGCACGGCGCCGGACGAGGCCGCCACGGGCAGCCGACCGATCCGGTCCACGAGCAGTCCGCTCAGCGGCGACGGCAGGAACATCGCGCCCACGTGCAGCGCGATGACGAACCCGGCGGCCTGGGTGCCGTGGCCGTGCCCGGTCATGTGGACGGGCGTCATGGTCATCACGGCGATCATCACCAGCTGAGCGGTGATCATCACGGTCGCGCCGGTGACGAGACCGGGCAAAGGGGCGGGCCGGTCGGACCGCGCCGTGCGCGCCACCGCCGACGACCGGGGCGCGGGAACGGGGACGGACTCGGGCTCCGCACCCGGCTCCGGCTCCGGCCCTGGCTCGGGCGTCGCGCGCGCGAGCAGCAGCGGATCCGGCCGCAGCCACACCCACAGCACGAGACCCGCCGCGGCATAGGCGACCGCGGCGAGCAGGAAGGGCCCCGCGAGCCGCGGAATGCCCCACGCGTGTGCGAGCGCGCCCGTGGGGCCGACGAGGTTCGGCCCGACGACCGCGCCGAGCGTCGTGGCGAGCAGCACCGTGCCGGTGGCACGGCCGCGCCGCTCGGGCGGGGCGATGTCGGCGCCCGCGTACCGGGCGAGGAGCCCGGTCGCGGTACCGGCGCCGTACACGAAGAGCGACGTCAGGAGCAGCCACGCCCACTGCCAGGCGGCGCCCGCGACGACTCCCGCGCTGCCGAGCGCGGCGGCGCCGTGGCCGAGCGCGAGCCCCGGACGGCGCCCGTGGCGCTGCGAGAGGCGGCCGATGGCGGCGGCACCGACGGCCGCGCCGCCGGTGAACAGCGCGGTCGGCAGTCCGGCAAGGCCGGTGGAGCCGAGCAGGTCCTCGGCGAGGAGCGCGCCGACCGTGATGCCCGCCGCCATGCCCGCGCCGCCGAGCGTCTGCGAGACGACGAGCACGGACATGACGCGGCGGAGCACGTCAGGCGGCGCCGCGCCCCCGGCGCGCGGCGCCGTGACGGTCATGCCGGTGTCCCCGCGACGGCGTCGACGTCCGCGATCTCGGCCAGGGAAAGCCCCAGTTGGTCGTGCAGGAAGCGCACGACCGTCCAGTGCGGCAGAGCGTCCGCGTCGAAGGGACCGAACGCGGCGGTGTACAGGGGGATCCACCGCAGCGCTTCCTCGGCGGCCGTCTCGCGTCCCGGATCGGCCTGGTAGGCGTCGTACGAGATGCTGCGATGGTGGATGAAGTGGCCGCCGGGGAGCCGCTGTTCGCACAGCTCCCGGTACTCGCGGGTCTGCAGGATGAGGTAGTGCCAGATCTCGTCGATGTCCTGCTCGACGGGGAGGAAGAGGCCGCCGAGCCGGTCGGGGTGGCGGGAGACGAGGTAGAGGTAGCGCAGACATTCGCGCACTTGGTACGTGACGAAGTCGGCGTCCGGGGCGTCGGGCTGCTCCGCGAAGTACCGGACCACCTCGTCGTGCAGGGCGGTGCCGAGCAGCTCCTCGGCGGTGGGGGCGGGGCCGTGAGGCGTGCGGGTGTCCGTGTGCATGGTGGGGTCCTGTGCGTAGGGGCGCGAGGTCACGCCGGGTCCTGCGTGGTCAGCCAGGCGTATTTGCCGGAGAGCCCGATGGGCACGTGGTCGAGGTGTTCCACGGTGCAGGCGCGCCCTGTCAACGCGTGGACGGACAGGGCGAGGTCGTGCTCGTCGCCGGGTGTGAGCGGCTTGCCGTCGAAGGTCGTGTACCGCAGACGGCAGGTGCCCTCCCCGGTCAGGTGCAGCTGTTGCAGGAAGACGCGGGGCGAGACCGCGGCGACGCGGGCGTCGAGATCGGCCTGCGCGACCGGCCCTTCCGGTGCGGCGAGGAGTTCCTTCTCGCGGCCGCAGAAGGAGACGATCCGCTCGGGGTCGGTGCCGCCGTCGCTGGTGCGCACGCAGTCGCCCGACCGGTAGCGGACCAGGGGCATGTACGGGTTGCGGACGCTGGTGACGATGAGGCTGTGGATGCCGCTGCCCGGCTCCACCGGGATCAACTCCACGCTCATGTCGTGCAGATAGGGGCGGTAGCCGCCGTCCGCGTCGCTGTAGAAGAGGTAGCCCAGTTCCGTACTGCCGAAGAGGTCGACGACGGGGCACTCGAAGCGGGACCGCAGATACGCGCGGACGTTCAACGGCGCGTACTCGTAGGCGTGGACGATGCCGACGGGGCGGGGGAAGTCGTCCCACAGGTCCCACGCGTCGACCTTGCGGACCAGCTGCGCCAGATGGTTCCCGGAGCAGTCCAGGAGGTACGAGCCGCCGGGGTGCGCGGCGCTCACCGTACGGATCTCGGCGAGCATCCGCTCGACCTCGGCGCGGTCCCAATCAGCCGGATCCAGGCGGCGGTTGAGGTACAGCGTGCGGTCGTCGAGCCAGCGCTCGCCGGGGGTCGCGCCGGGCTTGGCGGCGTTCACACGGGCGACGTGCTCGGTGGCGAGCACGGTGGTCAGGGAGATCCGCCGGGCGCCCTCGTGCCAGCTCGCCGCGAGGTCCGGGTGCTCGCTCCACAGGCGGTAGTAGGAGCGGAGCAGGAAGTAGGGCGGCCGGATCAGGCGCATCCGCGCGTGGTTGGTCCCGGTGGACAGCACGTACTCGGCGTCGCCCGCCTCCAGCGCGCGGGCGAGATCGGGGGTCATCCAGTTGTCGGGGAAGCCCCGGGCGATCTCCGGCTTCTCGAGGATCGGGAACTCCCCGCGCTCCACGGAGTCGCGGTAGAGGGGGATGTCACGGACCTGGTCAAGGACGTCGGCGCTCGGCAGGCGGTTCAAGGGGGCTCCGGGGTGGTGGAGGAGGGGGCGGGGCCGCCGCCGTGACGGCGACGGCGGCCCCGTGAGACATCAGCGGGTCAGGAGATGCAGCCGGCCTTGCCGGTGGCGCTGATGCAGCCGCTCTTCGGGGTGGCGCTGATACAGCCGTCCTTCGCGCCCTGGGCCGAGTTGGCGGCGACCCACTTCTGCCAGACGGTCTCTTCGGTCATGCGCTTGATGAGCTGCTCCATAGTGAAATCTCCTAGCTGATTAGCTTTTGAGGGCGTTTGTCCCCTCGCCATCAAACGTAAAGAGATGGTCAAGGGAGTGTCAATGGGGGCGGACTGGATGGCGTAAATCGCATGGCCGCGTCCGGATACGGCCAGTCGGGGCATGCGGGCACGCCGAACCCGCCGCGCGCGGGCACGTCGGCGCGCGGCGGGTCGGCTCCCGGTCGTACGGGCAGGCGTCAGCGTCGAGTCCGCGCCTTCGCGGACTCCTCGACCCTGGGACCGGCCAGGGGGTCGGTCATGGGATCGGCAGGCGGGTCGGCCACGGAACCGGCCACGGGCCGCGTCTTCATGCGCACCGCCTCCGTGCCGCTGTCGTTGTGCCGCAGCGCCCAGTTCTCCAGGGTCGTGCGGCACGCGTGGTCCAAGTGGCGCACGACCGTCAGGTCCAGCTCTATCGGCCGGTCCTTGGGCATGGCCTCCAGCGTCTCCAGGATCTTCGGAAGCCGCAGGAAGGTCGCGTTCCCCGTGAGGGTCACGACGAGGCGTCCACCGGTCAACTCCCGTACGTCCACCTGTACATGCGAGGTGTCCCACGCGGACTTGACCACCGCGAGGACCAGGCCGATGACCACGCCCTCGAACATGTTGGTGACGAGGATGGCGATCGCGGTCGTGGCGAGGACGACGGCCTCGCCGCGGTGGGCACGGGCCAGCGGGACGATCTCCTTGACGGGGATCAGCTTGCAGCCCGCGTGCACCAGGACACCGGCGAGCGCGGCCAGCGGGATGATGCCGAGCGCGGCGGGCAGCAGCACGGCGAAGAGCAGCAGCCACGCGCCGTGCAGGATGCGCGAGAGCGGGGTGCGGGCGCCCGCCTGCACGTTGGCCGAGCTGCGGACGATGACCGCGGTCATCGGCAGGGCCCCGAGCACGCCGCACACGGTGTTGCCGACGCCCTGGGCGACGAGCTCCTTGTCGTAGTGCGTACGGGGTCCGTCGTGCATGCGGTCCACGGCGGCCGCGCTGAACAGGGATTCGGCGGACGCGATCAGCGTGAACGCCAGGACGGTGCCGAGCACGGCCACGCTGCCGAGCTCCGCGAGGTCACCGAGTCCCGGTGGCTGGATCGCGTCGACCAGGCCGCGCACCGTCACGTTCGCGACGTCCAGGCGGAGCCCGGCGGTCACGGCGGTGGCGAGGGCGACGGCGGCCAGCGGCGCGGGCACCAGGCGCGCGGACGGCGGCAGTTTGGGCCACAGCACGAGCACGGCGATGGTCCCGAAGCCGACGGCGGCGGCGGTCAGCGCCGTGGTGTCGCCCAGGGTGTCGACGAGCAGTCCGGGCAGCCCGGTGATCTTCTCGATCCCGGAACGCGGCTGCTCGGCGCCCGCCATGGTGTACAGCTGTCCGAGGATCAGGACGAGTCCGATGCCCGCCAGCATGCCCTGGACGACGGAGACGGAGATGGCACGGAACCACCGGCCGCAGCGCAGCAGTCCGAGGGCTATCTGGAGCGCGCCGGTGAGCAGCACGATCGCGCCGAGCATGCCGAGCCCGAACTCCTTCACCGCCTCGAAGACGAGGACGGTGAGTCCGGCGGCGGGCCCGCTGACCTGGAGGGCGCTGCCCGGCAGGAAACCGACGACCAGACCGCCGACGATGCCGGTGACCAGGCCCAGTTCGGCGGGGACGCCGGAGGCGACGGCCACCCCGACGCAGAGCGGCAGGGCGACGAGGAAGACGACGAGCGAGGCGAGGAAGTCCCGGCGCAGGGCGCCGGGTTCACGCAACGCGCGGTAGGGGGAGAGCAGGGGGGAGCTGAAGGAGGACATGAGGGGAGGGGGTCCTGTCGTGGGAGTGGGCCGGGCGGTGGGGCGCGGCGGCACTCACAGCGGACCGAAGGCCGGCCGGCCGTCCGACGAAGGACGGTGGGCGGCGACGGTGCCCGTGTGCACCTCGTAGTACCAGGCGTGCAGGGTCAGCGAACCGTCGGCGGTCCGCTCGCTGACACAGGGGTAGGAGCGCAGTATCTCCACCTGGTCCAGGACGTGCGCCTGCACCGCTTCGGCCACGTCCACCGAGGTGGTGGGCTGTGAGCGCAGCGCCGCGTCGGGCGCGACGGAGAGTTCGAGCCAGTCGCGCACGGCCGGTACGGCGGAGAGGTCTTCCTGGCGCACGAGCGCGCCGACCGCTCCGCAGTGCGAATGTCCGCAGACCACGATGTCGCGTACCCCGAGCACGCACACCGCGTACTCGATGGTGGCCGCCTCGCTCATGGGGCGGCCGTCGGCGGCTATCGGGCCGCAGGACGGATAGGGCGGCACGACGTTGCCCGCCGTGCGGAGTTCGAAGAGTTCGCCGGGGCTCGCTCCGGTGATGAGGGTCGGGACGACGCGCGAGTCGGAGCAGGTGACGAACAGGGCTTCGGGTGACTGTCCGGCTCCGAGGGCCTCGAAGGCCGCGGCGTTCCGGGGGTCCGCCACGTGCGTGGTGGCGAAGGTACGGGCGTTCTCGATCAGTGATTGCAAGGTGGCCTGCCTCCTGCGTCGGTGCGGCGGAAGCCGTGACGCGGTGTGGTCGGGTCGATGGTGACGGTGGGGCGGCGGCCCGCCGTGGCGGCGGACGCTCGGGGTGCCCCGGAGACAGCGTGAACCGCTGTCGTGACTCTCACTTTGCCATCGCATTAACCTTCGATGACAGAGCAAAATTCTGCCAAAGATTGAGTAATAAACGCTGCTGAGCTGGGAGTTAGTCCAAGCCTCAACCGTTGGTCATGGATCTCGTGGAGATCATGTGGAGCACGGAAGGGGATTTCGTTCGCAGTTCCTTGCGAATGCGACGACCGTCACGTGATCGCGATGTCCCGCTCGCGGGGTCGCCGGGGCTCGGTCAGCGGTGCGCGGCCGCGTCGCGGGCGAGGTGGTCCTGCAACTCGCGGTGGCGGAACTGGTACGCGGTTCCCGCGACGCGCACGAGGCCCGCGTCGTAACACCACGTCAGGAAGTGTCCGAGGCGCCAGGGCAGCGGTCGGGGGCTCCAACGCCGGGTGCGGACAAGGAGGATGACGTACCACAGGCCCGTCGGGGCCAGCGGGGGAGTGAACAGGAGCCCGCCCGCACAGCCTCCCGCGCCGGTGAGGGCGAGGGCGGTGGCGGCGTCCTTGCCGCTGGCCAGCGCCGCGGCGAACATCAGCTCGGCGAAGAGCAGGGCCGGTGCCAGGAGGCTCCAGATCAGATGGCTCCTGATGTTCAGCGCGGGATGGGAGCTCTCCGGCGCGCCGGGGGAAGGGACGGAGAAGAGCAGGGCGAGGGCGCCGCCGCACGCAAGGAGGGCCGGGACGGCCACGGCCGGTGGTATCGGAGTGTCCTGCCGCACGGCGATCACGGCGAGTGCGCCCGTGGCCAGTCCCCCGATGCGGAGCCCGCCGCTGAGCCGCTGGGTGAAGCTGCGGGGCCGCGTCCGGGTGGGGTGGTACTCGTGGTCCTCCTTGAGGTCGTCCCACGCCACCAGCCAGATGACGCTCGCGATCAGGCCCATCATGGTGAGGGCGGCGAGGTAGGGCCAGGGCGCGACGAGGGGGCCTTGGGTGGAGAGCAGCCCCAGGAGCGCGAGGGCGCCGGTCGCCGACAGCGCGACGGCGGGCAGGACGAGGGCGGTACGGGGACGGCGGCTATCGGCCAGCGGCCAGAGGCGGGACAGGACGATGTCGGTGCCGGACAGCTGTCGGCCCGCGATGGCGCGGCCGGTGGTCGCGTTGTGGTCCAAGTGGCGGGCGAGCGTGGTGAGCCACGTGCGGACGAGGACGGGGTCGAAGTGGGCGGCGCGCGTACGCGGATAGAGGCCGGTGATGGCCGGGATGAAGAGGTCGAGGAGGTGGGTGCCGACCGCCTCGGCGCTGTTGAGGTGTGCCGAGAGGAGGTGGTTGGGGTCGTGCGCGTAGGTCCCGGTGTCGGGGTCCCGCTGCTCGTAGACGGTCACGGCCAGGGTGAGGCGCCAGGGCGTGGCCAGGCCGACGGCGAGCGGTCCGGTGGGTGCGCGGTCGAGGGAGTCGAGGACCTCGGCCCAGCGCGACGGGTCGTCGACGCGGGAGTTGAGGAAGCGGCGGGCCTCGGTGGGGACGACCGGCAGGATCTCGATCCGCGCCGCGTCGTGCGCCCACACCTTCGCCTCCTCCAGCGCGTCGTGCGTGTCGCTGCGGCAGGTGAGGATCAACTCGGCCTTCTCCACGCCCTGTTGGTAGGCGTTCAGGGCGCGGAGCACCCGCGCCGACCGGGACCCGTAGCCCGGGGCGGGCGCGGAGTCCAGCTCGTCGAGGCCATCGAGCACCGGCAGCACGCGCCGCGCCACGACCAGCGCGTGCGCGGCCGGTCGTGACAGGTGGTAGACGCCGACGAGGTGGCGCGCGAGCCACGCCTCCACGTCCAGATGAGCCTGCGAAGAGGCCAGCGAGAGCCGCACGGGGACCGGCTCGTCCGGGCCGCGCTGCTCCAGGAGGCGCAGCATCAACTGCATGGCGAGCACGGTCTTTCCGGCCCCCGGCGCACCGGTGACGACCATGCGCCGCGGGCGCAGCCGCTGGAAGTAGTCGGCCACCTCCGCCAGGGTCCCGCCCACGTCGGCGCCGTGCGCGGAGTGCGCGGGCGAAGGACGGAAGACGAAGCGCAGGTCGACGGTGCGGTCGTGCCCCCCGAGCAGCTGGCGCCGCGCCTCCCGCTCGACCGCCACGACCTGGGCCGCGAGCCGCGCCGACGCGTCGATCAGGTCCGTCTCCTGCCAACGCACCGACTGGAACGTGAGGTACCCGCTCCACACCGTCAGCGGGAACGAGACCAGAGCGATCGCCGCGCTGAGAGGATCGACGTCCCCGGCGGATGATCCGAGCGCACGCATCAGCATCGCCACGGTGACACAGCAAGCCACGAGCGTGGCCGCTCCGAACCCGTACGTCCGCCCCCGCGCGCTCGCCATGGACCACATGATGACCGAAGCGCGCCAACTCAGGTGCGAATCCTGGCGAGTTGGCGCACCCGATGGCCGGGGGAGGCGGTGGTCCTAGACGGTGAGGTCGTCGACCGTCGGGGCCACCGTGCCGAACAGGTCGGCGACGGTGGTGAGCGCCGCCGTCTGGAGGGCGTCGGCGGACAGGGCCGTGCCGTCGGCGGCGGGCAGCGAGCGCGTGGCGGTGGCCTCGGCGACGACCGTGGGCCGGTAGCCGAGGTTGAACGCGCCCTGGGCGGTGAACTGCACACACATGTGCGTCATGAATCCGGCGAGGATCAGCTCGGTGCCGACGCCGTGCTCGCGCAGCACCTTCTCCAGGTCGGTCCCGTGGAAGGCGTTCGGGACCTGCTTGACGACGACGTACTCGCCGTCGACCGGGGCGACCTCGGGGCTGATGGCGCCGATCTCGGCCCGGATGTCGTACGGCGTGCCCTCACCGCCGTCGTTGACGATGTGCACGACGGGGGTGCCCGCGGCGCGGGCGGCGGTCAGCAGCCGGGCACCGGCCGCCAGCGCCTCCTCGGCGCCTTCGAGCCGCATGACGCCGGTCCGGTAGGTGTTCTGGAAGTCGATCATGACGAGCGCCGACTCGCTGAGCCGGGGCAGGGTGTTGTCGAGTCCGACGACGTCACGCAGGGTGCGGGAGACGGTCATGACGGGGTCCTTCCGTACGGGGGATGGCGGGGTGTGAGGTCTGAGGTGTGAAACGTGCGGTGCGGCGTGAACGCGCCTGTCAGCGCAGCGACGTGGGCTTGCCCGCCGGGGCGGGGACGACGAGTGCGTCCTCGACACCGCGCTTCTCGAAGGCCCTGACGAGGCTCTTCATGTCCTGGGAGTAGATGTTCCAGCTGTCCGTGTGGACCGGGACGACCTTGCGCGGGGCGAGCGCCTCGGCGACGGCCGCGGCGTTCTTCGACGTCAGCGTCAGCGGCGCGTTGTCGAGGATGGCCGGGGTGCGGGCGGCGCCCGCGAAGAGGATCGCCGTGTCGAGCGCGCCGAACCGCTTCTCGATCCCGGCGCCGGTCCTCTTGGCCACCTTGACCGCGGCGTTGTCCCCGGAGACGTAGGTGGTCGGCACGCCCCTGCCGCTCAGCGCGAATCCCGTGACCTCACCGTCCGCGCCGCGGTCCACGCCGTCCGGGCCGTGCAGGGCGGGCACGGCGGTGACCTTGATGGTCCTGCCGGAGACCTTGAGGTCGTGCGAGGTCCAGCTCTTCATGCCCTTCACGTGGTCGCCGAGCCGCTGGTGGGCGCCGGGCGTCGAGAGCACGACGGGGACCTCCTCGAGCAGTTCGCGCCCCGCGTCGTCGAGGTTGTCGTCGTGCTGGTCGTGCGAGAGCAGCACCGCGTCGATCTTCCCGATCCGGTCGACGCCGAGGGCCGGGCCCGCCGTCTTCTCCAGGCCGCTCTTGTACTTCTTCGGTTCGTCGAAGGTCGGGTCGAGCAGGATCCGGGCCCCGGCGATCTCCACGATCGTGGTCGGCCCTCCGATGTGCGTCACGGAGAAGTCCCGGCCTCCGGCGGGTCCGGGCCGTGCGGCGGGCGACTTGGCGCCCTCGGCGGTCCTGCCCGCCTTCTCGTTCCCGCCGCCCCCGTCCCCGGAGCCGCACGCGGCGAGCAGGGACATCCCGGCGGTGGCGGCGACGGCCGCGGTCGTGAGGCGGAGGAGCTTCGGGCGTCTGCGTTGCATCAGGGCACCAGCACTTTCGCTACGAGCGGTGGAAAACGCACCCGGGGGAGGAGCCCCTCAGGTGTTAGTAACGCTAACACGACAAGTTAGCGATGTTTTCAATGGGTGTGCGGGAGTCCGTGCTGACCAGGCCGAGGGCGGGGCCGTACCGGACCCCGGAGTGTTAGCGGCGTTATCGTTGTGCGCATGTCTGCCGCACGGGACCGCATCCTCGAAGCCACCTCGGAGCTCCTCGCCACCAAGGACGCGTCGGCCATCTCCACACGGGCGATCTGCGACCGCGCGGGTGTGGGCATGCCGGAGATCTACCGGCAGTTCGGCGACAAGCAGGGCCTGCTCACGGCCGTCGCCGACCTCGGGTTCGAGCGTTTCCTCGCCAACAAGCGGAAGAACCCGCTGACCGAGGACCCGGTCGCCGATCTGCGGGTGGCCTGGGACAGTCACGTCGCGTACGCGCTGGGGAACCCCCACCTGTACCGGCTGATGTTCACGCCCCTCGGCGACCCCAGGCCCCGGGCCATCGACGACGCCCAGGAGTTGCTGCGCTCCGCGGTGCGGCGTTGCGCGGAGGCCGGAAGGCTGCGTACGTCCGTCGAGCTCGCCGCGCAGTCGATCATGTCGGCGAACGTCGGGGTGTGCCTGATGGCGCTCTCCTTCCCCGAGCTGTTCGGCGGGCTCGACGGCTCCCAGTGGGTGCGCGACGCCGTCATCGGCAGGGCCACCGGCGACGAACCGGAAGACACCCGGGTCGACTCGGCCACCGTCCTGGCGCGGGCCCTCCTCGGCACGCTCACCGGGACGGCTCCGGTGGACGACGCGGTGCTGGCGCCCCTGCGGGGGACGGGCCGCTGAGCTCCTCGGTCACCGGAAGGTGCCCAGGTTTCGAAAAAGTGCGTTCTTCCTTGTCAGAGGCCGCTCTCCTACGGTTCTCAAGTAACCGGAAGTGACTGAAGAGGAGGCGTACGGCATGGCCATCACCCTGGTGAATCCGAGCGGACTGCCGGAGATCGACGTCTATCGGCAGGTGTCGATCGCGAGCGGGTCGAAGCAGGTCTTCATCGCGGGACAGGTCTCCTGGGACGCCGACGGCAAGACCGTCGGCGCGGGCGACCTCGCCGCCCAGGTCGAGCGGTGCTACCTCAACGTCGGCACCGCCCTGGCCGAGGTCGGCGGCTCCTTCGCCGACGTGGCGAAGCTGACCGTGTACGTCGTCGACTGGACCCCCGACAAGATGCCCCTGCTCCTGGACGGCATCTCCCGCGCGGCCGCGACACTGGGCGTCACCCCGGCGCCCCCGGCCTCACTGATCGGCGTGGCGGCCCTGTCCGTCCCCGACCACCTGGTCGAGATCGAGGCCACGGCCGTCATCGACTAGGAGACCGCCGGCGGGAGACCACCGGGAAAACGATGCGCGCCGGGCGTGCGACCGTGCCTCCAGCGCACGATTGCACGCCGGTGCCGCGTTCTTCCCCCCTTGCTACTTTCCGGTGCGGAAGTGGAAGGGGAATCCCGATGTGCGCTTCATGGCACGAATACAACCTTGCGCCGGAACGCAGCGCCACTGACACCCGTGGCATCGCCGCGCTCTCACGGATCTCCACCAGCATGGAAGTCTGGTGGACCGGCATCAACCAGTCGGTCGAAGGCGCCTTCTGGTACGAAGGCGGCCAGTGGACGCGCCAGCAGATCGCCCCGAGCGGCAGCACCTCGGTGAGCGGCGGCATGGCCGCGGTCTCCCGCATCCCGGGCAGCATGGAGCTGTGGTGGATCGGCGCCAACGGCTCGGTGGAGGGCGCCTATTGGTACGAGGGCGGCCAGTGGTCGCGCTACCAGATCGCCCCGAACGGCAGCGTGAACAACGAGGGCAACATCGCCGCGGTCTCCCGCATCCCGGGCAGCCTGGAGATCTGGTGGATCGGCGCCAACGGCTCGGTGGAAGGGGCCCATTGGTACGAGGGAGGCCAGTGGACCCGCTACCAGATCGCGCCGGGCGGCAGCGCCGCGGTGCGCGGGGGCGTGGCCGCCGTGTCCCGCATCCCGGGCAGCATGGAGTTGTGGTGGGTCGGTGCCAACGGCTCGGTGGAGGGCGCCTATTGGTACGAGGGCGGTCAGTGGTCGCGCTACCGGATCGCCCCTGACCGCAGCGCGTCCGTCAACGGCGGCATGGCCGCGGTCTCCCGGATCCCCGGCAGCCTGGAGATCTGGTGGGTGGGGGAGACCGGGGGCGCCATCGCCGCCCTGGACGGCGCCTACTGGTACGAGGGCGGGCAGTGGACCCGCTACCGCATCGCGCCGGACGCCGGGGCTTCGCCGAGCACCGGCATCGCCGCGGTCTCCCGGATCCCCGGCAGCATGGAGATCTGGTGGGTGGGCCCGCAGCGCGGGGTGAAGGGCGCGTACTGGTACGAGGGCGGCAAGTGGACCGCCTACCAGCACAGCGCGTTCGGCAGCGGCGCCGCCTACGGCGGGGTGGCCGCGGTCTCCCGGATCTCGGGCAGCCTGGAGACCTGGTGGATCGGCGGCGAGGGCGCACCCAAGGGACCGGGGTCCGTGCAGGGCGCGTACTGGTACGACACGGGACAGGCGGCGGGCGAGAAGGGCTGACGCGCACGCGCGAAAGGGCGGACCGGCCCACCGGTCACCGGCCGCAGGCCGGGCCACCGGTGGGCCGGTCCGCCCGAACCCCCTTGAGCCGCCGCCGCCCGTCGGGGACAGTCTGTCGGCATGGAGTTCCTCTGTTACCACCGAGACCGGCCGGGATCCCTCGCCCTGCGCGAAGAGCTGCTGGAGGACCACTGGTCCTACATGGACCAGTACCAGGCACGGATGATCGCCCGCGGCCCCACCTTCGGCGCCGACGGCGAGACGCCCACCGGGAGCCTGCACATCGTCGATCTTCCCGATCCCGCGGCCGCCCGCGCGTTCGCCTTCGACGAGCCCGGCCACCAGGCCGGGGTCTACCGCGACATAGTGCTGCGCCGCTGGCGCAACCTGCTGGGCCGGACCATGTGGGAGTTCCCCGGCGGACTCACCGGCGGTGACCGGTACCTGGTGCTGGGCTTCGGTTCCGGGGAGGCCGTCGACCTCGCCGTACCGGCAGAGAAGGACGAGCTCATCGCCTACGGGCCGCTGCTCTCCGACGACGGCGACAAGTGGCTCGGCACGGCGGCCGTGGTCAGGGCCCCGGGACCGGAGGCGGCGCGGGCCGTGCTGACCGAGGACCGCTACGCGAGCATCGAGGTGCACGACTGGGAGTGCGGCGGACGTCGCTGAACGCGCGCGAGCAGGAGGACAGGGGCGGCGCGCGGGCGACCGATCAGGACGCGGGCAACCGATCAGGAATGGAGAAGCGCCCGCGCGCCCGCGCTCGTAGCGTGAAGCACATGGACATCAACCTCTCTCAGACCTTCATCGCCGTCGACGACCACGACAAGGCGATCGCCTTCTACCGGGACGTTCTCGGCCTCGAGGTGCGCAACGACGTCGGCTTCGAGGACATGCGCTGGGTGACCGTGGGCTCGCCCACGCAGCCCGACGTCGACATCGTCCTCGAGCCCCCGCTCGCGGACCCCAACGCGGCCCCCGCCGACCGCAAGGCCGTGTCCGAGTTGCTCGCCAAGGGCCTGCTGCGCGGCGTCATCTTCCGGACCGACGACTGCGACGCCACCTTCGAACGCATCCGCTCCGCGGGCGGCGAGGTGCTCCAGGAGCCGATCGACCAGCCGTACGGCGTCCGGGACTGTGCCTTCCGCGACCCCGCGGGCAACATGCTGCGTTTCAGCCAGCCGCGCAAGCAGTGACCCGGGTCGGGCGCCGGGCGCCGCGCGGACACGGCCCGTGCGGCGCCTGCCCCGATCACCCCGCAGACCACGCTCGAAGCTGATTGGATCGAGCCGGACGAGGCCCACGGAGACCGCGAAGGCGGCCCGCGCGACAGAGGGAGACAGAACGAGCATGCCCAAGAGGACGGAAGACCGGTCGCCCGTGCCGCACACCGCCGACAGCCACGATCTGATCCGCGTGCACGGGGCGCGTGAGAACAACCTCAAAGACGTCAGCATAGAGATCCCCAAGCGCCGTCTGACGGTGTTCACCGGGGTCTCGGGCTCCGGCAAGAGCTCGCTGGTGTTCAACACGATCGCCGCGGAGTCCCAGCGGATGATCAACGAGACCTACAGCGCCTTCGTGCAGGGCTTCATGCCCACCCTCGCCCGCCCCGAGGTCGACGTCCTGGACGGTCTGACCACCGCGATCACCGTCGACCAGCAGCGGATGGGCTCCGACCCGCGCTCCACGGTGGGCACCGCCACCGACGCCAACGCGATGCTCCGCATCCTCTTCAGCCGCCTCGGCAAGCCGCACATCGGCCCGCCCAGCGCGTACTCCTTCAACACCGCGTCGGTGAAGGCCAGCGGCGCGATCACCGTCGAGCGCGGCAACAAGACCAAGGCACAGAAGGCGACCTTCCAGCGCACCGGCGGCATGTGCCTGCGCTGCGAGGGCCGGGGCAACGTCTCCGACATCGACCTCACCCAGCTGTACGACGACTCCAAGTCGCTCGCCGAGGGCGCGTTCACCATCCCCGGCTGGAAGTCGGACAGCCAGTGGACCGTGCAGGTCTACGCCCAGTCCGGCTTCGTCGACCCGGACAAGCCGATCCGCGAGTACACCAAGAAGGAACTGCGGGACTTCCTCTACGGAGAGCCGGTCAAGGTCAAGGTCAACGGCGTCAACCTGACGTACGAGGGCCTGATCCCCAAGATCCAGAAGTCCTTCCTGTCCAAGGACAAGGAGGCGATGCAGCCGCACATCCGTGCCTTCGTGGAGCGGGCGGTCACCTTCACCACCTGTCCCGAGTGCGAGGGCACCCGGCTCAGCGAGGGCGCCAGGTCCTCGAAGATCGAGCGGATCTCCATCGCCGACGCCTGCGCGATGGAGATCAGGGACCTGGCCGAATGGGTCCGCGGTCTGTCCGAGCCCTCGGTGGCCCCGCTGCTCGCGGCGCTGCAACAGACCCTCGACTCGTTCGTGGAGATCGGCCTCGGCTATCTCGCGCTCGACCGCCCCGCGGGCACGCTGTCCGGCGGCGAGGCACAGCGCGTCAAGATGATCCGCCACCTCGGCTCCTCGCTCACCGACGTCACCTACGTCTTCGACGAGCCGACCATCGGCCTGCACCCCCACGACATCCAGCGCATGAACGACCTGCTGCTCCGGCTGCGGGACAAGGGCAACACGGTCCTCGTCGTCGAGCACAAGCCGGAGACCATCGCGATCGCCGACCACGTCGTCGACCTCGGTCCCGGCGCGGGCACGGCGGGCGGTTCCGTCTGTTTCGAGGGCACCGTCGAGGGGCTGCGGGCCAGCGGGACCATCACGGGACGCCACTTCGACGACCGGTCCTCGCTCAAGGAGACGGTGCGCACGCCCAAGGACGCGCTGGAGATCCGGGGCGCGTCGGCGAACAACCTGCGGAACGTCGACGTCGACATTCCGCTCGGCGTCCTCACCGTCATCACCGGTGTCGCCGGTTCCGGCAAGAGTTCGC
Source organism: Streptomyces formicae (assembly GCF_002556545.1). Classification (NCBI taxonomy): domain Bacteria; kingdom Bacillati; phylum Actinomycetota; class Actinomycetes; order Kitasatosporales; family Streptomycetaceae; genus Streptomyces; species Streptomyces formicae. The sequence goes on along the minus strand of NZ_CP022685.1, from coordinate 896,425 downwards.
TGGTGCACGGTTCGATCCCGGGCGACGCGGACGTGGTCTCCGTCGACCAGAGTCCGATCAAGGGCTCGCGGCGCAGCAACCCCGCGACGTACACCGGACTGCTCGACCCGATCCGCAAGGCCTTCGCCAAGGCCAACGGCGTCAAGCCCGCCCTGTTCAGCGCCAACTCCGAAGGCGCCTGCCCCACGTGCAACGGCGCGGGCGTCATCTACACCGACCTGGCGATGATGGCCGGTGTCGCCAGCCCCTGCGAGGACTGCGAGGGCAAGCGGTTCCAGGCGTCGGTGCTCGAGTACCACCTCGGCGGCCGCGACATCAGCGAGGTGCTCGCGATGTCGGTGACCGAGGCCGAGGAGTTCTTCGGCTCCGGCGACGCGCACACCCCGGCCGCGCACAAGATCCTCGACCGGCTCGTCGACGTCGGGCTCGGCTACCTCAGCCTCGGCCAGCCGCTCACCACGCTCTCCGGCGGCGAACGCCAGCGGCTCAAGCTGGCCACGCACATGGGCGACAAGGGCGGCGTCTACGTCCTCGACGAGCCGACCACGGGGCTGCACCTCGCCGATGTCGAGCAGCTCCTCGCGCTGCTCGACCGGCTCGTCGACTCCGGTAAGTCGGTGATCGTCGTCGAGCACCACCAGGCGGTCATGGCGCACGCCGACTGGATCATCGACCTGGGACCCGGCGCGGGCCACGACGGCGGCGGGATCGTCTTCGAGGGCACCCCCGCCGAACTCGTCGCCGCCCGCTCCACCCTCACAGGGGAGCATCTGGCGGAGTACGTCGGCGCCTGACGGGCGGTCCGCGGCGGCGCGGGGGAGGTGACGGGAGGCGTGTGGGGGACGACGGGGAGGTGTTCCCTTTCGTCCCGACTGCGCCGGATAAGGTGTGGCTCAAGCACTACCGTACGAAGTCGAAGTGAGCCTGCGTGTCCGACTCTTTCCCGTCCGTCCTCGACCGCATCGCCAGTGAGATCGCGGCCACCCCGGGCCGCGGCCGTCCCGCCGATTACATTCCGGCGCTGGCCGCGGCCGACCCGAACCGCTTCGGCATGGCCGTCGCCGAACTCGACGGCACGGTCCACGGAGTCGGCGACTGGCAGCAGCCCTTCTCCGCGCAGTCCATCACCAAGGTGTTCACCCTGGCCCTGGTGCTGGCCCAGGAGGACGACGAGTTGTGGGAGCACGTCGGCCGCGAGCCGTCGGGCAACCCCTTCAACTCACTGGTGCAGCTGGAGTACGAGAACGGCATCCCCCGCAATCCGTTCATCAACGCCGGCGCGCTCGTCGTCACCGACCGCCTGCAGTTCCTGACGGGCGACGCCAGCGGAACGCTGCGCGACTTCCTGCGTGCCGAGTCCGGGAACCCCGACCTCACCTTCGATCTGGACGTCGCCGACTCGGAGGCCGCGCACGGTGACCGCAACGCGGCCCTCGCGCACTTCATGGCGTCGTACGGCAACATCACGTGCTCGGTGCCCGAACTGCTCGACCAGTACATCCGGCAGTGCTCCATCGAGGCGTCCTGCGGCGATCTCGCCCTCGCCGCGGGATTCCTGGCCCGGCACGGGATAAGGGCCGACGGCTCCACCCTGCTCTCCAGGAGCCGGGCCAAGCAGGTCAACGCGGTGATGCTGACCTGCGGCACCTACGACGCGGCCGGTGACTTCGCGCTCCGGGTGGGCCTGCCGGGAAAGAGCGGCGTGGGCGGCGGCATCATCGCCGTCGTGCCGGGACGCTGCACCGTGTGCGTCTGGAGCCCCGGCCTGGACGAGCGCGGCAACTCGGTCGCGGGCGTCGCCGCGCTCGACCGGTTCACGACGCACACGGGTCTCTCCATCTTCTGATCCCCGTCCCCGGGCCCCGGGGTCAGCCCGAACCGGCGCAGTCGTCGCGCGGGGGCGGCGGTGTCGTGTCGCCCGACTCCGCGTCCGCGGTGGTCAGCACCTTGACGTTCAGCGAGCACTCGATCTGCTTGATGGGGTGGAACGTCACCAGGTCCTCGGGCCCGTGCTCGATCCGGGGACCGCCGCCGACCAGCATGCCGACGAGCATGGCGCCGTACACCTTGTGCCCGTCGATCTCCGTGTCGATGGGGACGAACACGGGCGCGCCCGAGTCGCCCGCCTTCACGATGTTCTTGCCCTCCTTGCCCGCGAGGACGAGACCGTTCGTGCAGATGTGCGGCGGTTCCTCGCCGCACGACTGGCCGCTGGTGAGGTTGTAGACCTCGATGTCGCAGACCAGCTTGGTCACCTTGCCGCTGACGCACACCTTCTGGTCGACCACGGGGCCGTCGGCCTTGCCGAGCACCCGACGGGCGACCGGGGTGCCCTGCGGACCGCCGTCGGTCCACAGCGTCGGCGCGTACACCTGCGGACTCTGCGGGGTTCCGGCGACCAGCGCGGCGTCCACCACGTTGTCGTAGAAGGTCCTGACGAACCTGCCGAAGGGGTACTGGCCCGACGTCGTGTCCACGTTGATCAGGCCGTTGGGGCAGTGCCCCGCGGTGGTCATGGCGCGCTTGCCGTCCTCGACCCTGCGCACCGCGAACCCCGACGAACAGTTGTACGTCTCGCCGAGCACGGTCATCCGGATCTCGGCGCCGCCGCGGTGCGGCTGCGGGTCGTTGAACCTGCTCGCCGGGGCGCCGGAAGCGGGCGAGGACCACACCAGGGCCAGCGCGAGGGTCAGCAGGCAGTAGGCGAACGGTCGTCGTTTCATTCGCTGTCCTCCTGGAGGTCGAAGTCGATCCTGCCGAGCAGGCCGACGGTCAGGCCGAAGAAGTCCGCGTGCACCAGACGCCGGGCGGCGGGCAGCGCGGTGCCCCCCACGGTCACGGTGTCGGTCGCCGTGTCCCGGTCGCTGCGGTAGAGCTCGTACTCCTGGACGAGCAGGCGGTACGAGGTCAGCAACTGCCCGACCGGCGCGGCGATCCCACCGCTCCAGACGAAGCCGCCCGCCTCCGCCCCGCACGTCAGCTCCACCGGCACGCCGAGCGGCTGCCAGTCCATCTCGTCCTGGTTGAGGCTCGCCCTGCTCTGGAGGCTCACGACGACCCGCCTGCTCGCGGCCGCGCCGGGCACCCCCGACCCGGCGAGCTCACCGAGCTCGTTGAACGCCGCGGGCCCGGCCAGCCGGACGGTGAGCCGGTCGCCCTCGCGGTGGCCGCTGACCGAGCGGGGCGGGGCGAGCTGCGCGAACTCGGCGCGCTCCACCTTCGACAGGTGCAGCGGGTCGACCGAGTGCGGCTGGTAGCGGGCCAGGGCGAGGCGCACGTACGGGAAGTAGGCCGACCGCGTCGTGGCCACCGCGCCGAAGTCCACATCGATGTCGACGTACCACAGACGCCGCTCCTGGTGGTACACGGGAGTGAAGGCGGCCGCGTCCACCACCAGCGGTGCCGTATCCGGAGATTCGGCCAGACGCAGCCCCGTCGGGCGCTGCGCGGCGTTCGGGAAGTGCGCGGCCGAAGGGCCCGGCAGGACCGTGGTGTCCGCCCACACGGGGTCCACGCCCCAGCGGGTGGCGAGGGTGTCGGGCAGGTCCGTGCCCCGGTCAAGGACCACGGCGAGCATCTCGTCGTCGCCCGAGGAGAACCAGGGCCGCTTCAGATAGACGCGCAGCCCTGCCGAGCGGCGGTGCCGGGTGATCGTGTCGTGCTCCTCGTCGACGGTCCGCTCCCACCGGAAGGTCGGTACGACGTAGGCGATCACCGGCGGCTCGGGCCGGCGCGAGCTCGGCACCACCAGGGGAGCGGAGACCGGTCCTACGCGGGTGACCTTGGCCCGGTCCTCGGTGAGGCTGGGGTGGAAGTACTCGCGAAAGCGCGTGACGGCGGTCGGGGTGTAGCGCACGTCGCGGTGGTGGGTGTCGCCGAACTCGTGGGTGCGGTCGACGTGTTCCTCGTCCCTCCCGTAGAAGACGGTGACGTCCTCCAGATGGGTGTGTCCGTCGATCCGGCTCGGCGCGTCCTGGGTGACGTCGTCGAGCCACTCGCTCCAGTGCGCGTCCAGCTCGACATGGCCGCTGCTCTCGGAGTGGCTGGTCAGACGGCCGCTCACGCGGGCCGCGGTCTGCTCGGCCTCCCTCCCCGCCGCCAGCGCGTCGACCTCGGGGCGGAGCACGGGCTTCTCCACCGCGTGCACCAGGGTCAGCTCGGTCCACGGGGTGAGCATCCAGTTCTCGCCGTCCGCGCTCGCCCGCGTCACGAACTCCCGGTCGGCTGCGGGCAGGTCCGCCCAGAACGGGGACCCGGTCAGCAGCCCCCACTGGCGTAGCAGCGGCAGCTTCCCGGCGTCGAGGTAGCAACTCAGCCGGACCGTGGCGATCTCGCCCTTGGTCAGGAACACCTCGAGCACCCGCTCGAAGGCGCCGTCGCGCCAGCGCGGCTCGCCGGTGCCCTCCTCGACGCGCAGCTTGAACGGCTTCGCCTGCGGCCACGGCCCGGGGAAGGGGATCTTGCGGTTCGCCGTGTCGCCCGGCAGACCGCGCAGCATCACCCCCTCGGCAAGGACGTCCGGCAGGTACGGCAGGAGCAGCTGGTCGGCGCTGTGCACCACGAACTCGCCCTGCTTGAGCCCGGCGCCGCGCCGGACCAGCGGGAGCGTGGTGAGCGGCAACGGGTCGTGCACGTCGTGCTTGGCGATGTGGACGTCGCCCTCGCGCAGCAGGTCGTGCTCCCGGTACGGCCACTCGGGGTCCCGGACCTTGGTGTCCAGGAAGGAACCGGACTCGCGCGAGGCGACCGCGACGTACTCCTCGCGCACCCGGCCGGGCTTGTCCGGGCCGAAGGCCGCGTCGAACACGCCGTGCTCCTCGGCCATCTGGAGCGCGGTCTTCGGCGGTGCCACATGCCGCTCGGCGACCGGCTTGTACCGCCGGTCGAGACCGTCCACCTCGGAGCGGGCCTCGTGGTCGGGGACGTCGGAGCGGCGCACGGCGTACTCGTCGGTGGAGATGGCGCGGCCGTCGTCGGTGACGGTGCTGCGGATGACGAGGCGCTCCGTGGACTCGCCCTCGTTGAACGGCAGGAGCGGCATGATCACGGGTTGGGGGACCGGCTCCCAGCGGCCGTACGTGAGGGCGTCGGAGTGGACGGCGTCCGGGGTGCTCGCCGTGTGGTCGAGGCTGTTGCCGCTCAGGTCGACGAGCCTGGCGCGCATCCGATAGGTCCTGCCGAAGCGCAGGGCGGGCAGCGAACCGGGCTCGGCGGTGAACTTGGTGTCCAGCGGCACGTCCGGCGACACCGGCGGATCGGGCACCTTCGGCTTGTCGTCGAGGCCGATGGTCAAGCCGGGACGCGGGGCCGCGAGGCTCCAGCCGTGCCAGCCGAACACGGCCTGGTGTCCGTACAGTTGGCGGTCGTCCGCCGCGTCGATGGTGACGGCGCTCGCGCGCACCAGGCCCTCGTCGGGGCCGACCGTGATCTCGAAGGGCGGCAGCCCCGGGCGGCGGATCGTGTAGCGCCCCCGGCGCCTCAGGAGCGAGCGCCACCGGGTGACGCTGCCGGTGGCCGGGTCGACGGAGCCGATGTCGACGCGGTAGCCGCGCACCAGGTCCTGGGCGGTCAACTCGACCTCTTCGGAGGCTACTTGGCGGCCGACGTCGGCGCCGATCTGCCCGGCCAGATGTTTGTCGCGGTCGCTGTGCAGGAGGGTGATCCCGACGCCGCGGGCCGCGGGGGTGCCGGTACCCGACACCTGGTGGGCCACCGACGTCGTGCCCGAGGGTAGGCTTCCGCTCCGCAGGCTGTGGATCGTACGGGCGTAGTCGACGTGCTTGAGCGCCGCGCCGTCCACGTCGAGTTCGGTGAGGTGCCAGGTGTCGGGGGCGCCGAGGTTCAGCATGCGGCCGCTGATCACCGTGCTGTCCCCCGCGGCGGCCTCGAAGACGCCGCCCCTGACGTACCGGGTCTTCGTCCAGGGGCAGTTGCCCGCCGCGTTGAGCCGGCCCGCGTCGGCGATGCGGTCGTCGAAGTGCACGCGGACCTTCGACACCTCGCCGACTCCGGCGGGCATCGTGAAACGCAGGTCGAGCACGAGCCCGAACCTGCGCTGCAGCTCCGGATAGTCGCCCAGGAGACCGCACGCCTCGTGGAAGTCCACGCGGTGCGTGGGTTCATCGGCGAGCGTCGCGGGCTCCTTGCCCCTGTCGTAGAACCGGGCGGCCTCGGCCAGCGGCAGCATGCGCCTGTCGGCGCCGGTGTACACGTCGCTCGTGCGGTCCATGTAGCGGGGCTCGTGCGCGTCGGGCGCGGCGACGTCCCGCGGATGCAGGGCGTTCTCCAGGACCGCGTAACCGGCCTTGGGGTCGCTGCCGAGGTCCAGCACCCGTTCCGAGATCATGTCGGTCAGCCGGAACAGTGCGGGCAGCTCCCAGCCGCGGTGGTCCGTGGGCGGCTCCTCGCACAACAGCCGCTCCTCGCGGGCCCATTCGGTGCGCAGCCTGCTCTGCGTGGTGTACACCGCGACCGCCTCGTAGAGCCCGGTGACCTCGTCGTGCACGAGCTTGCCCGGGTAGGACCGCAGGGTGCGGCGCTCCTGCGCAGCGAGCGTGACCGGTCGCGTGGGTTCCCGCACGTAGGTGTCGTCGGTGAACAGGGTTCGCCACAGGGTGCGGTCGGCGGCCGGATAGCGGCCGGTGGGCTGGTGTTCCTTGACGAGCGGGCCCTGCGCGCTCTCGAACTGCAGCCACAGCGAGGGCAGCAGCGCGGCGAGCCGCTCCGGCCAGTTCTTGAAGTCGTCGGACCGGCCGAGCGTGCTGATGCCGGTGAGGCTCGGGCTGACGAGCACGGACACCCGCACGGTGTCCGCGTCGACGACGCCGTCCGGCAGGATGGTCCATCGGATGCTGTCCATGGTCAGTCCACCTCCGCGAACGCCGTGCAGTAGTCGAGGACCGGGTCGATGCGGGCGCCGGTCGCCGGATCGTCGTAGGGCGACATGAGGTCGGTGAACGTGGGCGGGGTCAGGGCGGGGGCGTCGGCGTCCGCGGCGAAGGCGGTCCGCTTCCCGCTGCCCGCGAACTTCTTCTCGCAGCGGATCGTCACCGACGTCTCGAAGAAGCCGATCTCGATGCTGATGGTGAGGCTGGCGCGGCCGATCGCGTAGCCGTCCTTGTAGCCGAGCTCCATGTACAGCTCGATGGAGGCGGAGACGATGCCGAGGACGTCGACCTCGCCGCGGGCGCGCAGATAGCCGACGAGGGTGACGCTCTTCTGCGCGAGGTCGAGGCGGAAGTAGATCCCCGCCATCACCGACAGACTGCCGCTGGCCACGCCGAAGTTCATCGACACGGCGGCACCGAACTCCAGCGCGGCGTCCAGGACGGCGATCTCTTTGGGGGTGAGGACGATCCCGAAGTAGCCGCCGCCGCCCAGCATCGACACCGTGAGCCGGAAGGGCGCCTCCCGGCGGCAGAACGCGAATCCGGCCTGGAGCGGGGTGTTGCCGATGAAGGGGACCGAGAGCGCGGCGTTCAGCGAGAGGTTCTCCAGGCTGAAGACGCCGACGGCCGCGTTCGGCAGCTGCATCGAGTAGTTCGCGTGGATCCCGGAGCCGTCGACGGTGATCGCGGGCGGGTCGCTGAAGCCGTCCAGCGGGATGATGTTGCGCAGGGTCTGTACGAACTCCAGGTTCCCGATGAAGTCGACGCCGCCGAACTTCACCTCGACATCGGGCTTCTGACCGGCCCGCATGGTGAACTTGATCTGGTCGAAGTGCAGCACGATCGCGTCGAAGCCGGGGACCATGCGCAGGTCGAACTTGCCGAGGGTGCAGGTGACGTCCGCGGCCTGGGACACGTCGGGACGCAGCGAGCCCCGCAGGTCGGTGACCAGGGTCAGCTTGCCCACCGGCCAGAACACGGCGTCCTCGGCCTTGGTCGGCGTCGGCTTGTCCGGGGCCCAGGCCTTGATGTCGGGCTGCCACTCCAGGCGCGAGGTGACGAGGTCGGGCAACTTGGCCCCGAGCGCGGCCAGTTCGATTGCCTTCTTCAGGGCGAGCACCTGACCGACGGCGCTGTCCCAGGTGGCGACCTGCTCGGCGATCCTGCTGAGCAGTTGCCGCACTCCGGTGTCCACGGCGGCGGGCAGCGCGACGCGCAGGGCGGCGAGCGCCTCGGAGAACGCGTTGAAGGCGTTCTCCACCTCTTCGATGGTGGTGGGGTTCGGCGCGCCCTCCAGCTGGTCGGTGATGTAGTCCACGAGAAGCTGCGCGAAGACGACCGCCGCGTCGGTCACGCGGATGACCTGATCCGCGATCTCCGGGAACTGCTCCTCGACGTTGGCGAGCAGGTCGCGCAGCCCCCGCAGGTCGCCGAGGAATCCGGTCACCGCGTTGACGGTCGCCGTGAAGAAGTTCGGCGCCTTGAGGTTGTCCAGGCCGATCTCGCTCATGATCTCCTTGAGCGGGAACATTCCGAACAGCTTGGCGGCCCCGATCGAACTCCCGAAGTAGTCGGCGGGGTTGAACCTGCCCTGGGCGAGCTTGGCCCACTTGTCGAAGGGCGGGGCGTCCGCCGTGGGCGGGGGCGGCGGGGTGGCGGCGACCGGTCCTGTGAGCCGGGAGAGCCCGGCCACCGGGAAGTTCGGCTGGGCGAGCGCTCCCGCGTTCTGGCCGCCGTCGCGGAAGGTGAGGTCCACGGGCTGCGCCAGCTCGACGAAGACCTGCCCCTTGTTCGCCTCGGTGAAGGCGTCCTTCACGTACGGCTCGGGGTAGAACACCGACTGCGGCTGATCCCCGCCGAAGCCGGTGCCGAAGCGGCTCAGCGCGGGGACGACGGCCCGCGCCCAGCGCACGGTCGGCACGAACCGGGGATGGTCGGTGGGATCGAGGCCGAGGAGGGCGTCGGTGGTCTCCGCGCCCCAGACCAACTGGCCGGTGGAGAGCGTCGTGTCGTCGGGCTTGCGGCTCGGGGCGTACGCCAGGGACTGGCCGCGCACGTCGGCGACGGTCCGCCGCACCCCGGGATCGGCCAGGTCCGGCGGCTCGGGCGTCGGGCCCGTGACGAGCCCCTGGTAGTGCGCGACGACGGCCCGCACGTCGGCCGTGTTCTCGTGCACGAGCTTGCCGACGAACGCCATCGGCGTACGGAACTCCAGGCGGCGCCCGTCGAGATCGACCATGGCGACCTGGAAGGCGAACGGATCGTCGGTGGCGGTCACCGGGAAGAAGGCGAGCTTCTCGTTCGGGTCGCCGCCGATCGAGGACAGTCCTGGGATCGGCTGCGGCGCGAGGAGGTCCGGCGTGACCAGGGTGAGCAGCCGGACGCTGGTGAAGGGGAAGAGACGGTGCAGGCGCCGCTGGTCGGCGTTCTCCTCCGGGGTGCCGTAGGCGCGCACCGGTTCGCGCACCATGATGAAGAAGCGCTGGTTGAGGTAGGCGGCACGGTCGGGGCGCGCGTGGTCGAACTTGCGCTCGGTGACCTTGACCAGGTCCGCCAGGTGCCCGAACGGGAAGAGGCGGCCCCGGTACATCACGCGTACGTAGTGGTCGCGGCCGAGCGCCGCGCGGTGGCGCCACTGGGTGACGTCGAAGCCGGTGGGAGGGCGGTCCCAGCGGCCGAGCGAGTCGAGCCAGCCGCCCAGCGTGGACAGGATCAGGTGGTCGACCGCGAGCGGCTCGGGCACGAAGCCGCCGGGCAGCTCGCGGTTGGAGCTGAGATGGACCACCGACGACCGGTCCTTGCGGTCCAGGGCCATGAGGAATTCGCTGCCGCCGCGATCCAGCGGGCGCGGGTCCGCGGGGTCGAAGCCCGGGTCGCGGGTCCATACGGCGCGGGCGCGGCCGGCGGGCAGCCGGGTGTGCCAGAGCTCGACCCGGGCGCCGGGGTCGGGCAGCTCGGTGGTGTGCGTCCAGGCGGCGGTCTGGGGCGGTGACAGGAGCAGGCGGTAGGGCAGTTCGAGCCCGGTGCGCGGGTCGTCGGGGTTGGCGAGGGGGTTCTCGGGGCGGGGGCCCGCGGCGGCGGGCGTCTCCGTGGCGGGGGCGGCGAGGAGCCCGGCGGTGACGGGCCCGTCGGGCCCGTGCCGCGCGGTCAGTTCGGCCACCGTACGAGCCAGCCGAAGGGCCTGGAACACGTCGGGGCGCTCACCGCCGAAGGCCGGTGCGGGGCCGGTCGCCGCGGCGGGTTCGCGGGCGGCGTCCACCACCCGCAGCGGCAGCGTCCGCATGGCCGTGAGCAGGCCGGACTCGGTGTAGTCGATGGCGTCGTCGACGCCCACGGAGAAGACCAGGACGCTGCGGCCGCCGATGCGCGAGGCGACGGGCGCCGGCTTGTGCGGCTCGCCGGTCGCCGGGGCGTCCGCGGCGGTCGACGGCGGGTCGGCCGATGCGGGCAGGCCGGGGCTCACCTCGAAGAACGCCTGCTCGGCGACGTGCTGCGGGCCGAAGGTGACGACCAGGAAGGCGGGTTGGGCGGGGTCCTTGCGGACGAGACGGCGGGGGCCGAGCAAGGGTCGGACGAGACTCAGACCCAGAAAGCCGAAGGTGAGGTCCAGCAGGTCGGTGGCCCGCAGGAGGCGGTAGGGAGGAGGCGGCGGAGGGGGTGACGAAGCGGTCATGTGACTCTCCCGTCAAGCGGCCCCTCCAGCCTCCCGAACTCGCCCCGGTCGCTTGCCTGTTGGGGCCTGTTGCCACCCGAATGAGTGAATCGGGCGAACCGGGCATACACCCTGAGTCGTCGACCCGGCGAGACCCGTGTCGGCCGACGTGGTGTCTGGCGTGTTCCTGCCCGGTTCCCCTGCTCGTCCGCCGCCGTCGGAGCTGGGCCTCACCGCCCGTCGAGCAGCGACCTGAGGCCCGTGGCCAGGCGTTCGTACTCGGCGGGCTCGTTGTAGACCTGTCCGCAGATGCGGATGCCGCCGCCGCCCGGCCAGGCCCAGATCAGCACCCGGCAGCCGAGCCGTGACGCGATCTCCTCGCGCAGGGCGACGGCCTCGTCCTGGGTACGGCCGAGATGCGACGGAAGGCGCAGCGCCCGCATGGCGATGCGGTCGTCGGAGGGCAGCGGGGTCAACCCCGGCAGGCGCGCGAGGAGTTCGGCGCCGTAGGCGGCGAGGGCGCTGTTGTGGGCGCGCACGCGGTCGGGGCCGAGGCCGGTGAGCAGGTCGAGGCCCTCGGGGGCGGCCAGCCAGCCGGTGTAGTCGACGGTGGCCCGGTATTCGAGGGCGCGGGGGTAGCCCCGGTGGTCCTCCCAGGAGGGGACGGGCGCGGGCACCCGGTCGCGGTGGGCGGGGGCGGTCACGAGCAGGGCGCTGCCCGGCGGGGCGTACCCCCACTTGTGCAGGTTGCCGAACCAGAAGTCGGGCCCGCCCGCGAGGGGTTCGGCGAGCATGCCCGGCGCGTGGGCGCCGTCGACCACGGTGGTCACGCCGCGCTCGGCGAGGTCGGCCAGGAGCGCGGGGGTGGCGATGAACCGGGCGGTGGGCGAGCTGATGTGGTCGAGCACCGCGACGCGTGTCCGAGGGGTGAGCCCGGCGAGCACGGCGGCGCGCACCGCGTCCTCGTCCGGCAGGGCGGGGTCCAGGGCGACGGTCCTGACCCGGGCCCTGCGGGCGGCGGCCGCGACGACCGTGCCGTAGCCGTGGTCGGTGACCAGGACCTCGTCGTCGGGGGCCAGGCGCAGCGCGTCGAGTGCCAGGTTGGCGGCCTCGGTGGCGTTGCTGACGAGGGCGGTCCCCTCGGGGTCCGCGCCGATGTGGGCCGCTATGCGGGTACGGGCCTTGGCGAGCCGGTCGGCGACGCCGAGGAAGAACACGTCCGGGTCGTGGTCGGCCTCCTCCGCGAGCTCCCGCTGGACGCGGGAGACGGGGAGCGGGACGGCGCCGAAGGAGCCGTGGTTGAGGTGGGCGACGTGCGGGCCGAGCCGGAAGAGCTCGGCGCCGCCGGGGAACGCGGCGGGCGTCGCGGGGGAGGGGGCGCTGGTGTCAGTCACCCTTCGATTGTCGACCCCCGACCCGTCATCGGGGCAGGTCCCGATCACCCGCGCGAGCGGCGTGCGCGGCCGGCTCACGCCCCGTCCCGCCGTCGGCGCCCGCCGCCGCTGCCCGCACCGCGTCGATCACGCGCGCGATCAGGCGGCTCTGCTCCGGCGGCACCAGGTATCCCGTGCCGCCCGAGAGCGCGCGGTCCACGTCGGTGACCATCAGCCGGTACGGATCGGTCGGGGCGTACTCCCGTACGTCCACGGTCCGCCGTGGGTGCTCGGACGTCGAGGCGAGCGTGCACGGGGCCGCGCCCGCGGTGAAGGCGGGCGCCGACAGGCGCAGCGCTCCCTCGGTGCCGTGGACGGTGAACTCCTCGGCGAGCTCGCCGTCCAGGGAGCACCGGACCTCGGCGGTCCCGCCGCACGGGAAGACGAGTTCCGCGGTGGCCGAGCGGTCGGCGGAGGCGGCGTCCCAGTTCTCCCACCGCGCGTGCGCGACGTGCGGCGGCTGCCAGGAGAACGCCGCCAGCGTGGCCGAAAGGGCGTAGTAGCCCACGTCGTACAGGGCTCCGCCGCCGAGCGCGGGGACGCGGCGGTAGTTGTCGGGGGCCGGTGCGAGGCCGTGGAAGTCGGCCGTGACGTGCAGTGGGCGGCCGATCGTCGCAGCGGCGACGGCCGCCTCCGCGTCCCGGGTGCGCGGGTGCCAGCGGTTCCACGCGGCCTCCACGAGGGTCCGCTCCGCGCGGCGCGCCGCCTGCTCCATCGACGCGGTCTCCGCCTCGGTGAGGCCGAGCGGTTTCTCGCACAGCACGTGCTTGCCCGCGGCGAGCGCCGCCTCGACCCAGGCGCGGTGCGCGGAGTTGTGCAGCGCGACGTACACGATGTCGACCTCGGGGTCGGCCAGGAGGTCGGGATAGGCGGCGTAGGTGCGGTGGGGCGCGAGCGCGGCGGCCCGGGCCTCGTCGCGCGCGGCGACCGCGTGGAGGCGGGCGCCCGGAGCGGCGTGCACGGCGGGAGCCAGGCTCGACGCGGCGATGGAACCGGCACCGAGGAATCCCCAGTTGGCCATCTCAGACCTCCGTCGGCAGCGGGTGCGTCGCGGGCACGCGAGCCTCGTCGTGTGCGTACGCACCGGCAAGAGCCCCCGGCGCGAGCAGGCCCTCCGTGTGCAGCAGGTCGAGGACGAGCGTGCTCCAGCCGAAGGACCGTGCCCCGTGGCCCGCCGCGTCGTACGGTCCGTAGCACTCGCGCGGGCCCCGCGCCGCCACGCACTCGGCCGTGCGCAGCGCCAGTCGCCGGGCCTCCTTGTCGTACCCCCTGCGGCGCAGGCCCCCGTACAGGTACCAGTTGAGGTTCACCCAGCTCGACCCGCGGAAGATCGCGCCGGTGGTGAACGAGGGGTCGAAGGAGGGCTCGGTCGCCGCCACGCTCGGCACCGGGTACGGGAGCCAGAACTCCCGCTCGTTCAGGAGGTGTTCGTGGATGAGACGTTCCGCGATCGGCTCCGGGACGCCGTCGCCGACGAGCGGGAAGAGGGAGCTCGCCGTCAGGACCGTGGAGCGTTGCCCCGACACCAGGTCCAGGTCGAAGAAGGCCCCGCGCCCGGGGTCCCAGCAGTGCTCGACGAGCGCCGACCAGATGTCCCGTGCCGCGGCCTCGGTGGCGCGCGACACCGGCTCCGGTGCGCCCGTCTCCGCCTGCAGCCGTGCGAGGGACATCAGGCCGTCGGCGTAGATGGAGTTGACGAGCACGTCGTTCCGGACGAACGCCCCGGTGGCGCGCAGCGGGCTCTCGGGGCGGCGGTCGTGGGAGTAGCCGTCGATGAGGCGCCGCATCGCGGCGTGCCAGTCGTCGCGCACGGTGTCCGGCGACGAGGTGTCGAGCCCGAGCGCCGCGTCGTACTTGGGGCTCATGTCCAGGCCCGACTCGTCCGGCTGGTAGATCTCGATGAGCCCGGTGCGCGGGCTGCGCCGGTGGCGGTGCAGCCAGTCGAAGAAGCCCTGGACGGCGGGGAGCGTCCGCTTCAGCCAGGCCAGGTCGAGCGTCGCCTCGTAGACGTGCTCGACGGCCCGTGCGATCACCGGCGGCGCGATGGTCACCGAGCGCCAGCCCTCCCACAGGTCGATCCTGAACTCGGCGGTGGCGCGCGGCCGCAGGTCGTCCTGCCAGAGCACCATGTGCGGCAGGAACCCGGTCCCGGTGACCGCCGAGAGCAGCGAGGACAGCTCGGTGCGCGCCCGTTCGGAGTCGACGTGCAGCAGGGCGATCGCGTGGAAGCAGCTGTCCCACGCCCACTGGAACGGGTACGTCTCGGGCGAGGGGCAGGTGTAGTCGTAGGCGAGGCCCGCACCGGCGGAGAAGCCGGTGCGGCGGTTCTCGCGCAGCACATCGGCGGCCTTGTGCGCCGCCGTCGCGTGACTGGTCAACTCGTGACCTCCGTGGGGTCCGACCGCTCCGCGGCGGGACGGGGGGTGGTGGATGGGGGAGTGCGTGGCGCGCGGTCCAGGAGGACGAGCAGCGCGGCCACGGCGATGAGCAGCGCCGTCACCCCGAACGCCGGGCGGACACCGATCCGGTCGGAGAGCGCGCCGAGCAGCAGCGGGGCGCACATGATGGCCGTGGACGCCGTGAGGTAGACGCGGGCGGTGATCCGGTCGCTCTGGTCGGGGGCGACCTCGATGGCGAGCGAGAGCACCAGCGGGAAGAGGTTCGCCACGCCGAAGCCCGTGACGAAGAGGGCGACGAGCGCGACCGGGGCGGCGGTCGCCGCCCACAGCGGCAGGAACCCCGCGCCCGTCACCGCGAGCGCGGCGACGACGAGACGACGGGCCCGCCCGGGGCGGGCCACCGAGCTGCCGACCAGGCGCCCGGCGAGCGCCCCCGCGGCGAACAGACTCATCGCCGTGGCCGCGCCGTCGGCGCTCAGGCCCACCCCGCTGGACAGGTGGGGCGCACCGTAGAACACCACGCAGAACTCCAGGCCGACCACGATGCCCAACAGGGTGCACAGCAGCCGGAAGCGTGCCGGGAGAGGGCCGGGATTCCCCCGGCCGTCCTTCCTGCGGTCGGTGCTTCCGGCAGCGGGCACCGTGCCGAACGGCACCTTTCGGCACGCGACGTACAGGACGACGCCCGCGAGCAGCGGCACCACCAGGGCGGCACGCCAGCCGGGACCGCCCGCCTGGAACGCGCCGACGGCGAGCGGGGCGATCAGCGCCGTGGCGCTCGCGCCCGCGTTCGCCTCCACCAGCGCCCGCTCGCGGTGCGGCCCGTGGTGATCCGAGAGCGCCGACGCGGTCGCGGTCTGGAGCGTCGCCCCGGTGACGCCCATGGCGAGCGAGGCGGCCAGGGTGTACGCCACGCCCGCCCACGCGCCGAGGGCGAGCAGCAGCGCGCTGGCGGCCAGGGCGCCGGCGGCCGCCCAGAACAACCGGCGGCCGCCGAGCCGCGCGCTGACGCGGGCGTAGAGCAGATTGGTGACGATGCCGCCCGCGGCGAAGAGCGTGGAGTGCGCGCTCATCGCTGCGTACGAGAGGTGCGTCTCCTCGCGAAGCAGCGGCAGCAACGGGCCCTGGACGTACAGGACGTACGCGTACAGGGCGAGACCGCCGTACGCCATGCCGGTCACCGAGTCGCGGGTGAACGTCCCTGGTGGCCCGGTCACACGGCGGCCCCGGTCTCCTGGACCGCGTGCCCCACCCGCAGCGGCTCCCCGAGGTCGTCGGCGGTCCGGGTCCGCGCGAAGACGTCCGGCGCGAGCAGCGAGGTCTTCATCGACGCGCCCTGCCCGTACTCGGTGAACGCCCGCCGCACGCCGTCCTCGTCGTCGAGCGAGACGTACGACGTTATGAGCGGCCGGGCGTCGACGAGCCCGGTCTCGATGAGCCGCAGCGCCACCCCGGCGACCTCGGCCGAGCGGGCCATCGGGAACTGGCGCACGTCGAAGGGGGCGGCCCGCAGGCTCAGGCCCTTGGCCAGGATCATCCAGGTGTTGATGAGCTGCGGCACGGCGGTCGCGCCGTAGACGACGTAGGCGCCACCGGGTCGCAGCAGCCCCATGGCCTGCTCGCGGACGTCCTTCGGCGCGGGCGCGGAGCCTTCGGCGGCGGCCTCGACGTGGGGCAGCGCGTCGAAGACGTAGTCGGCGTAGGTGTCGTGGTGCTCGCGCACGAAGTCGCCGAGGGCCTCGGCGCCCGTCTCGGTGTGGAAGGACAGGGCCGCGCCGTGCTCGCGGGCCAGGCGCAGACGCTCGTCGTTGCGGTCCAGGACGGTGACGTGACCGACGCCGAAGTAGCGGCGCAGGACCTGCACCGCGAGCAGGGCGCTGGGGCCGCAGCCGAGGACGACGCAGGTGTCACCGGGCCGCGGCGGGTTCCACAGCAGCGAGCGCAGGACCGAGGTGAGCGGCTCGACGACGGTGGCGAGCGAGGAGGGCACGGTGGCGGGAAGCACCACCGAGGCCGCCTGGTCGGCGTCGTAGAAGTTGCGGTCCGTGTACCAGGTGGTCTCCGCGGCCTCCTGGCCGGGGAACAGGGGGCGCAGCGCGCGGTACTCGGCCATGCCGCCGAAGTCGGTCTGCCCCCAGTAGCAGATGCGGTCACCGGGCTCCACGGAGCCGCCGAGGGCGCGCCCCACCTCCAGGACGCGGCCGACGTACTCGTGCCCCGGGATGATCGGCCAGGCGCCGGGGGACAGATGGCCGCGGAAGTACGAGACGTCCGTCGAGCAGATGGAGACCGCCTCGGTCCGCATCACGATCTCGTCGGGCCCGCACACCGGGTCCGGCACGGTGGACAGGGCGAGTTCGCCGGGGGCGGTCATCATGTGGACGTACATGGGTCTCCCAAGCAGGGTGCAGCCGGGCACCGCACGGTGCCCGTCGAGGGTGGGTGTGCGAGAGGGGTGGTCACAGGGGTGCGGGGCCCGCCGGGCGGCCGAAGAGCGGCAGCAGGTCATCGGGCGTCAGCAGCGTGAGGTCGGCGGGCGCACCGGGGTCGTACTGGTGGCCCCACCCGGCCGCGGCCGCGCGGGCACCGGCGGCGCGCGCGGCGAGCAGGTCGCGCGGCGCGTCACCGGCGTAGACCGCGTCGCGCGCGCTGACGCCCAGGTGCCGACAGGCGCTCAACACGCCCTCGGGGTCGGGTTTCTGACGGGCCACCTCGTCGCCGCCGACGACGGCGTCGAAGTGGTCGGCGAGGCCGGTGGCCGAGAGCAGGATCCGCGCGGCGCGACGGCTGGCGCCGGTGAACACCGCGAGCGGGACGCTCCCGTGCAGCGCGTCGAGCGCCGCCCGGATCCCCGGATAGACGACGGCGCCGACCGCGGTGTCGGCGAGGGCATGGTGATAGAGGTCCAACTCCTCCTCGGTGCACGGCCGTTGGAGGAGGTGGGACAGCATGATGCGCGGTGGGCCCAGGGCGTAGAGCTCGACGACCTCGGCTCTGCTCGGCGTCGCGCCGCCGAGCCTGCGGACGGTCTCGACGAAGGCGTCGGGCACCACCTCACCGGAGTCGAGGAGCGTGCCGTCCATGTCCCAGACGAGGGCGCGCGGCACGCCCGTGCCGCCGTCGCCGCTCATGACGGCTCCACGAACCACGACTCGGCGCCGCCCTTGAGCGCCTGTGTGATCTTGAGGAGGTTCTTCTCCTCCATGGCGGGCAGCGCGTCGGCGGGGAACCAGGCCACTTCGAGCGACTCGTCGTCGTTGACCCGCGCCCGGCCGCCGACCGGGCGGCAGCGGAAGGCGATGTCCAGGTACTGGGCCCGGTCTCCGTTGGGGTAGGTCATGGGCGGCTCGGTGTAGACGGTGCAGACGCGCTCGGGCACCACGTGGACGCCCGTCTCCTCGTGCACCTCGCGCACGATGGCGGGAGCGGGCTGCTCGCCGGGTTCGAGCACGCCGCCCACGATCGCCCACAGACCGTTGTCCGCGCGCCGTACGAGCAGGATGCGCTCGTCGTCGTCGACGACCACGGCACTGACCCCGGAGAGCCAGAGGAGCTGGGTGCCCACGTGGGAGCGCAGATCCGCGAGGAAGGGGGGAACCGGCATGGGGTCAGGTCTCCTGTAGGTGGTCGGTGGCGTCGTGGCGCGGGCCGCGTCGGCCGATCGTCATGCCGCCGTCGACGTGCCAGGTCTGGCCCGTGATGTCGGCGGCGTCCCGCGAGGCGAGGAACGCCACGGTCGAGGCCACCGACGCGCCGCGCTGGAAGCGGCCGAGCGGAATGCCCGCGAGCGTCGCGTCGCGCACGGCGTCGGCGTCCGTGCCGAGCAGGCCGCCCTGGCGGCGGAAGTCCTCGGCGATCATGTCGGTCTCGACGATGCCCGGGCAGACCGCGTTGACCCGCACGGCGGGCGCCAGTTCGACGGCCAGGCACCGGGTCAGGCCGAGCAGCGCCGCCTTGGTCGCCGCGTAGTGGGAGATCAGGGCCTGGCCCTGGACGGCGGCCTGGCTCGACACGTTGACCACGCTGCCGTCGCCCGCCGCCGTCATCGCGGGCACGAGCAGCTGGGTCAGCAGGAAGGCACCGCGCACGTTGACGGCCCACACCTCGTCCAGATCCCGCTCGGGCACGTCGGTGAAGCGGTGCAGCGTCGCCGTGCCCGCGTTGTTGACGAGGACGTCCACGCGGCCCGACCGTGCGAGCACCTCGGCGCCGAGGGCGCGCACCGCGCCGGAGTCGGCCAGGTCGCACCGGACGCCGTGCGCGGTACCGGGGCCCGCGCCCTTCAACTCCCGTACGGCGTCGTCGAGCGGCCCGGCCGAGCGGCCGGTGATCGTGACGTCGGCGCCCTCCTCGACGAGGCGGCGCGCGATGTCGCGGCCGATGCCCCTGGTGCCGCCGGTGACCAGGCAGGTGCGGCCGGTGAAGCGCCCGGTCATCGCGTGCCTCCCGAGGCCGTGCGCACGCCGGACGCCGCGTCCAGGGCGGCGCGCAGCAGGTCCGACGCGTCGTCGAGGCGTTCCCACGACACGTCGAGGATCACTTCGTCGAACCCGGCGGCGGCCGCCGCGACCGTGGCCTCGGCGCAGCGCGTGGCGTCCGCCCCGGCCGGGCAGTTGATCTTCAGGACGCGCTCGGCACGGCCGCTGCGTCCGTGGGCCGACCGCTCCGCCTCCAAGAGGCCCACGGCGGCGCCCAGTTCGGCGCTGTCCACCGCGTCGGCGTCCGCCACGGCGAGCCAGCCGTCGCCGAGCAGGGCGGCGCGGCGCAGGGCCGGTTTGCTCATCCCGCCGACGAGGATCGGCACGCCCGCCTCCCTGACGGGCCTGGGGAACATCAACAGGCCGTCCGGGAGGGAGACCTGCTCGCCTTCGAAGCGGTCGGGCCTGCCGCACCAGCAGGCGCGCAACACCCGTACGCACTCCTCCATGCGCCTGCCGCGGCCCGCGAAGGAGTGCCCGAGCGCATGCATCTCCTCGGCGAGCCACCCCGCCCCGACCCCCAGGCGCAGCCGCCCTCCTGACAGCACGTCAAGGCTCGCGGTGGCCTTGGCGAGCTCCACCGGATTGCGTTGCGGGAGCACCAGGACGGCGGTGCCGATCCTGACCCGCTCGGTGACCGCCGCGGCCTGGGCGAGCGCGACGAGCGCCTCCAGCTGCGGGGCCGAGGGGTCCCAGGCGATGGCTCCGTCGGCCCGGTAGGGATAGGGCGAAGCGGGGTCGGCCACCATCGCCAGATGGTCGTTGACCCACAGCGACGCGGCGCCCTCCTGCTCGGCGGCGCGCGCCACGTGGGCGAGCCCCGGGTCCCAGGCGCGCCGCGATGTCGTCGGCAGCGAGATGCCCACGTCCATGGCTCACACCCCCCGGTCGGCGAGCGAGAACCTGCGGTGCACGGTCGACTCCTCGTAAGGCAGGCGCGCGGGCGGGCAGCTCAGTTCCATCTGCATGCCCCACGGGGTGAGGAAGTAGACCCACCGCATGCCCGCGATGGGCCCCGACGTGACGGTCCGCGGCTCGCCGAGGACGCGTACGCCGGGCTGGGCGCGCAGATGGTCCGCCGCCGCGTCGATGTCGGTGACGTGGAAGGACAGGTGATGGCCGCCGTAGTCGCTGTTGCGCGGCATGAGACGGCGCTGGTCGGGAGCGTGGTAGGCGAACAGCTCGACGTTGGTGACGGGCCCCAGGCGGAGCATGGCGATCTCGGCCACCGCGCGCGGATGCACGTTGAGGGTCTCGCGCATCGCATCGTCGTCGGCACGCACGGGCTCCTCGCGGTAGACGAGGTCGGCGCCGAGCACCTCGGTGAAGAAGCGGATCGCCTCGTCGAGATCCGGGACGGTGTACGCGACGTGGTCGACGTGCGTGGCCGAAGGGATCCCTCGGGTACGGACCCCGCGATCGGCGGGGGCGTTCGGGTGTGGGGGCAAGGTGACTCCCGTGGGGCAAGAGCAGGGTGGGGCGTAGGGGGCTGTGGGGCGGGGCGGGTGCCGGGTCTACATGCAGGGCGCCCGGCGCGGCAGGCGGCGCGAGACGCGCTCCGGGACCGTCGTGAGGGCCAGGAGGGCGGTCGGCTCCGCGCAGGTGAGCCGCGCGGCCGCACCGGCGGGGACCAGCGCCATGCCGTCCGCGGCGAGCGCGCGCGGCGGCTCGCCCGCCGCCTCGAACGTGCCACCGCCCGCGAGGACGTACCAGACGAGATCCGTGCCGTCGTCGGGGCGGGAGGCCAGCGTGCCGCCCGCGTCGAGTACGAGGTGGTCGACCGCCTCGCACTCGCTGAACACCATGCCGCGCCTGGCCAGGGTCCGCCAGACCACGTCGCCGTCCGCGCGGTGGGTGACGGAGGCGGACCGGCTGTCGGTGACGATCATCGTTCGCCCTCCGCTCCCGGCGCGTCACCACTGGCGGCGTCGACGACGAACGTCGCGCAGATCAGATCGAGGCCCTCCGCGCCGGCCGTCACGACCAGGTCCTCGCCGAGTGAGGTGGTCACCGCCGTGTCCGCCCGCACGGGAACCCGGGAGGCGCCGCTCAGTGCCACGCCCGTGCCGGAGCGGACGAACACGCTGTGCTCCTGGCCCGCGCCGGAGAACTTCTCCTCGGCACCGGGCGCCACGACCAGGTGGCGGACCCGGCGCAGCGGGCCCTGGAGGACGGGCCGCGGATCGACGTCCTTCCGCTCGTCCAGGCTGACCACGGCCGTCCTGCCCGGCGGTGGTACCGGCATGTTCTCCTCGCCTTCCCGGCCCCCGGGGGCCGCGTGTGCCGTGCTGATCGTGCGGTGCGCGGGAACTTCGAGGGTGAGCCAACTCAGGTCCACCGAACCGGTGTTGCGCAGCGCGTGGGTGGCGCCCAGGCCGGTGAGGATCAGCTCACCGGCGCGCACCGGATGAGGTGCGCCGTTGAGCAGGGCCTCGCCCTCGCCGGTGAGGAGGATGTACATCTCCTCGGTCCTGGTGTGCCGGTGCTCGCCGCTGATGCCGCCCGGCGGCACGCAGGCCCACTCCACCGCCTCGTAGGGACCGCGCAGGGCCCGGCCCGCCGCCAGCGAGCGCCACTGGGTCCGCCCCGCTGCGCCGTGCACGCCGTACACGTCCGAGGGCGTGCCGAGATGCGACACCTGGAGGTCACCGTGCACGGGTCGTCTCCAGCTGTGCCAACTCCTCGGCCGCGTCGTGCAGTTCACGGGCCGTCACGTCATTGGCGAAGCAGGCGTCGCCGATGCCCACCGGCAGCGGCAGGCGCTGGAGGCCGTCGCGGTGGCGCACCGTGTCCGCGAGCGCCCGCTCCAGGCGGTCGCCGGTGCACACCGGGTGGCTGAGCGGCAGCTCCAGGCGCCGCATCACGCGCAGCGCGCGCTCCTGCTCGGCATCGGTGACCAGGCCGCGACGGCGGCCGATCACGGTGGTCAGGGCCATGTCGAGGTTGACCGCCTCACCGTGCAGGAGGGCGGGCAGCGCGTCCATCTCCAGGGTCGGGCTGAAGGTGTGCCCGTAGTCCACCAGGCGTTCCAGGCGGCTCTCCCACAGGTTGGGCTGGAGCTCTTCGAGCATGCCGTGGATGGCGCGCTCCAACACCTCGGCGGCGACCGGGTCCTGGTCGAACCGGCCCTGGAACGCGGTCTCGATCAGTTCCTCCGCGTGGGACTCCAGGAGGGCGAAGAGCCGGGCGTCCTTGACCAGGGCGATCTTCAGGATCTCCGCGAGGCCGTTGCTGAGGTGGCGCCGGTCGAGGGTGGTGAGGAAGGTCCTGTCCAGGAGCGAGACGGCGGGCGCCGCATAGGTGCCCAGGCGGTTCTTGCCCGCGTCGAAGTTGATGCCGGTCTTCACCCCGACCCCCGCGTCGACCAGGCCGATGAGGGTGGTGGGCACCCGGACGTAGGGAGTGCTGCGGCGGTACATGCTGGCCGCGAAGCCGACGATGTCCAGGAGTACGCCGCCGCCGATGGCGATCACCGGGTCGTGGCGGCGCGAGATGCCGAACTCGTCGATGCCGCGCACCACGCGCAGCACGCTCTCCATGGTCTTGGCCTCCTCGCCGGCGGGCAGCACGCAGAGCCGTCCGGTGAGGCCGTGCCGGTCGAGGTAGGCGCGGATGCGGTCGCCGTAGAGCTCGTGGACGTGGGCGTCCACGACCACGAAGCGGCGATTCCCGGTGCGTTCGGTGGTACCGGCGGTGGCCAGCTCGTCGGAGGCGGGGTCGAGCAGCCCCGCGACCATCCGTACCTCGTACTGGACGGGCTTGACCGCCTGGACGACCCAGCGGGTCTCCTGGGCGCGGTCGGTGTGCAGGCCGGTGGGGAGCGGGGCGGGATCGAGGGAGTCGAGGGTGTGGTACGTCATGGCACTTCCTCAGGTTGGTTCGGGAGGTGAAGAAATGTCAGGTCCAGGCAGGGGGACGGGCGTCGAGCACCTGCCCCGACACATGGGCGGCGTCCTCGGACAGCAGGAAGCACGCGGCAGGGAGGTTGTCGCGGACGTCGGGCAGGGCGGGGTAGGGCGTGGTCAGGCCGAGGGCCTTCTCCTTGCGGTTCAGGTGGTCACGGGCGAGCGGGGTCTCGCCGGAGATGCCGAGGGCGTTGACCCGCACCGGGGTGTCGGCCAGCTCCTCGGCGAGGCAGCGCACGTGCTGTTCGAGGGCGGCCTTGCCCGCGCAGTACGCGGCGAGGGCGGGCACGGGGACGCGGGCGCCGCGCGAGCCGATGGCCAGGACGCTGCCCCGGCCCCGCTCCTTCATCGGCGGGACGACGTGCCGCAGACAGCGCACGAAGCCGACGAACGTCACGTCGACGACCCGGGAGACCTCCTCGACGGGGACCTCCCAGCCGGGCCCGACGGCGGAGGAGTCCGCGGGACAGTAGACGAATCCGTACGGCGCGCCGAAGCGGGCGTCCACCTCGGCGAAGAACGCCGCGACCGACTCGTCGGAGGTCACGTCGACCGGCTGGTAGGGCACGTCGCCGGGGCCTTCGGGCGAGCGCGCCCCGGCCAGGACGGTGTGGCCGCGCCGGGTGAGCTCCTGGGCGAGGGCGGCGCCGAAACCGCTGCTCGCCCCGATGACGACGACGGGTTCCTGTGACATGTGGTCCTCTTCCGTTCGTTCCGTGGCGGGGCCCGTCAGGCCCACAGCTCCTGGTAGAGGCGGTAGTGGTCGGCGAGTTCGCGCTCGGCCAGGAACAGTTCGGCGCACCGCTGGCGGGCCGCGTCCCCGAGCCGCTTGCGCAGCCCTTCGTTCGCGAGCAGCCGCAGGACGTGGGCGGCGAACTCCTCGCCGTCGTGCGCGTCGGCGAGCAGGAGACCCTCGCGTTCGTGGCGCAGTTGGGAGGGGATGCCGCCCACCCGGCTCGCGACGATCGCGGCGCCCTTCCACATGGCCTCGTTCACCGTCAGGCCGAACCCCTCGCGCAGGCTCTTCTGCGCGATGACGTCGGCCCGCCGCTGCAACGCGTTGACGAGCAGCGCGTTGCCCTCGGTGTCCTTGAGCGTCAGCTTCACCAGGTGCACGCGGGCCCTGACCGGTGCGGGCAGCGCGGCCCAGGCGTCGTGCACGCCCGCGAAGATCTCCGCGCCCTCCGGGTCGTCGGGAATGTCGAGGGGCTCGGGCCCGGCGAGGACGAGGTGGGCGGCCGGGCGCCGGGGCGCGATCCGCTCGGCGAACGCGGCGAGCACGCCCGCCATGTCCTTGAGCGGGTCCCAGCGCGACACCTGCACGACGACCTCGGCGCCGGGCGGCAGCGGCGCGTCCTGGAGGACCGTCGCCGTACCGCTCCGCGCGGAACCGGTCGTCCCCGGTGCACCCTCCTCAAGACCGATCGCACGCAGCGCGGCCGTTACCTCGTCCGGTGTCAGGGAGCGGTTCTTGGCGGCGGCCGGATCGATGGACGGCGGGATCGTCACGCACTGTCCCGGCCGCAGGCCCGGGGGCGCGTACCCGTCGACGGAGAAGACGCAGCGCAGCGGCGCGTCCAGGTAGGGGCGCAGGAACTCCCAGGTCTCGCGGACCTCGGGCGATCCGTGGTCGGTGCTGCCGATGTGGCAGCGCCAGACCACCTTGATCCCGGCGGCGGACAGTGCGGGGGCCAGGCCGATGGACTGCGGATCGTGCAGGACGCAGAGGTCGCCGGGCGCCACGTGTGCGAGGACTTCCTCGCCCAGTTGCCCGGTGGCGTCCGCGTAGGTCCGCCGCTCGTCGGCGCCGAGCGCGCCGTGCGGGTCGTGGAAGCCGTGCAGCCGGTGGTGCAGGCGCTTGGTGACCGCGAAGAACTCCGCGTCGCCGCCGAGCGCGAGCCACTTGGCGGGCACTCCCGCCGCGTTGTGGGCGGGCACGGACCTGCGCAGCAGTTCGGCGACACCGCCGCCGTGCGCGGTCGTGTTGATGTGCCAGACCGTGCGCCCGTGCGGCGGCGCGGCGGACTCCCGCGTCCGTGGCGCGGGCGGCAGGTCGACGAGGGAGACGCTCAACTGGGGCCTCTTTTCTGGCCGTACGAGGGTGGGGGCACGGACGGTTCCGGTGGGTGGGCCACGGGGCGGGCGCGCGGGCTCAGATGACCCGCAGCACCACGGCCTCGTCCGCGTCGAGCAGCAGGGGGAGGCAGACGGGGGCGGGCGCGGCGCGGTCCGACGTGGCGGCGAGGAGCTCGAAGGGACCGGGCGGGCCCTCGGGGGAGAGATCGGTGCTGGTGACGTGCCGGGGCGTCGAGGTGAGGTTCAGGAGCACGAGGAGCGCCGATCCCTCGGTGTGGCGCAGGTAGCCGACGACGCCTTCGGGCAGCTCGGAGAGCAACGTCTGCGCGCCGCCTCGCAGTTCGGGCCGCTCCGCGCGCAGCCGCAGCAGCGCGCGGGTGAGCGTGAGCATGGAGCCGGGACGCCCGTCCTGCGCCTCGACGCCGCGCACGGCGGGGTCGTCGGCGAACGGCAGCCAGGGGGTGACGTCGTCGCGGGTGAATCCGGCGCCGGGGGCCGCCGACCACAGCATGGGGGAGCGCTGCGGATCGCGGCCGAGACCCAGCGCCTGCCCCGTCCTGCCCCAGGGGTCCTGGACGAGATGGGGCGGCACATCGGCGTCGGGCAGGGCGAGTTCGTCCCCGGCGTACAGCGTGGGCGTACCGCGCAGGGTGAGCAGGAGCAGCATGGCGACCCTCGCCTGGGCCTCACCGATCCTGGAGGCCACGCGGGGCTCGTCGTGGTTGCCCACGACCCAGCTGGGCCAGGCGCCTTCGGGCAGTACGGAGTCGATGCGCGCGATGAGGTCGCGCACGTCGTCGGCCCGCCAAGGCGTCTGTAACAGACCGAAGTTGAAGGGCATGTGCAGCTCGTCGAGCTGTTCGCCGTAGTACGTGGCCCACTCGGCCCAGTCGAAGACGTGCACCTCGCCCACCGCGATGCGGCTGCCGCCGGGGGCGTAGCTCTCCAGGAGCTTTCGCAGCTCGCGGTAGAGGCCGTGGTTGTCGGGGTGGCCCTTGTCGTGGACGTGCTGCTGCGTGTCGTAGTCGCCGTAGGGCCGGTGCATGGCGAGGGCGCCGTCGGCGGCGGGCGGGTTGTCGCGCAGGTGCGGGTCCTTCATCGGAAAGTGCGCGCAGTCGATGCGGAAGCCGTCCACGCCCCGGTCGAGCCAGAACCTGGCGACGTCGAACATGGCCTCGCGCACGGCGGGCTCGCGCCAGTTCAGGTCCGGCATCGTGGGCAGGAAGGAGTGCAGGTAGTACTCGCCGGTCGCCTCGTCGTACGTCCAGGCGGGGCCGCCGCCGAAGACGCTGAGCCAGTTGTTGGGCGGGCCGCCGCCCGGCGCGGGGGGCCGCCAGACGTACCGGTCGCGGTGGGGGTCGTCGCGTCCCGAGCGGGCGGCGGTGAACCAGGGGTGGTCCGAGGACGTGTGGTTGGGGATGTAGTCCACGAGCAGGCGCAGGCCCCGCTCGTGGGCGGCCGTCAGGAGCCGGTCGAAGGTGTCCAGGTCCCCGAAGAGCGGGTCGACGTCCGTGTGGTCGCTGACGTCGTAGCCGAAGTCCCGCATCGGCGAACGGTAGAAGGGCGAGAGCCAGATCGCGTCGACGCCGAGCCCCGCCACGTGGTCCAGGCGGTCGATGACGCCTTGCAGGTCCCCGACGCCGTCGCCGTCGTGGTCGGCGAAGCTGCGCGGGTAGATCTGGTAGACGACGGCCCCCTGCCACCAGGGAGCGGTGTCATCGGTGGTCATGCCGGGGCTCCCGATGTCGGGTGGAAGATGGTGTCGAGCTGCGGCAGTTCGGGCGTGGGGCCGAGCGCGTCGACCAGCCCCGCGAGGCCCGCGGCCAGGTCGACGGCGGGCCGGTACCCGAGGCCGCGCAGGCGGGAGACGTCGGCGACGAGACGGTAGGTGTCGTCGGTGACGGTGTCGTCGGTCAGCATCCGGGGGCGGTGCCCCGTGACGTCGCCGATGTGCTCGACCAGCTGGCGCAGCGAGACCTCGCGCCCGGAGCCGAGGTTGTAGACCTCGCCGTCGTCGCCCCGCGCCGCGAGCAGCAGGAGCGCCGTGACGATGTCGTGGACGTGCACGAAGTCGCGGGTCTTGCGGTCGGGGTCGCCGGTGACGTGGATGGGCCGGTCGTTGAGGTGCCAGCGCAGGTACTGACCGACCTCGGCGCCCGCCCTGCGGGGGTCCTCGCCCGGCCCGTAGATGACGAAGGCCCGGCCCATGACGGCGGACAGGCCGTAGGTGCGGGCGTAGGCGCGGACGACGTGCTCGCCGGACAACTTGGAGGCGCCGTAGGGGTAGTACGGCAGGGTGGGGTGGTCCTCGTGCTGCGGCACCGCCTGCGGGGTGCCGTAGACCATCGCGGACGACAGGTAGACGAGACGGGGGAGCGAGGTGAGCCGCGCCGCCTCGCAGACGTTGAACGTGCCGAGCGCGTTGGTCTCGAAGTCGAGCCTCGGGTCCGTGACCGCCACCGTGCCGCTGGAGTTGCCGCCCAGGTGGAACAGCAGGTCGAGATCGCCGAGCGCGCTCGTCACGGTCGCGGGATCGCGGAGGTCGAGGGGCACGTGGCGCACGCCCTCCGGCAGGTTCGCGCCGCCCGGCGCCGCGAGGTCGAAGACCGTCACGGAGGCGCCCTGGCGGTGCAGCGCGCGCACGAGGTTGCGGCCGACGAACCCGAGGCCCCCGGTGACGCCGACGCGCCGGAAGGCGGGCGTCGCACCGGTGAACGCCGAGGGAACGTGCGGGGATTCAGGCAGCATGCGATTTCCTCTTCTCCGCTTGACGGCAGGGATCAGGTGAGTTGGAGAAAGGGTTTACGGGATTAGGGGACGTCAGGGAAACGTCAGGAAAACGGCGTGCGGAGCCATCGGCCGTAACGGGAAAGGGATTTGGTTGAATAGTGGGCCACTTCATCGTGGCGGCGCACTTCGCGGTGCGGGACGGTCGTCCTGTGCGCGGAAAGCTGGTTTCTTCCCTCGCAAGCGAATCGGTAGCACTCGCAATGTTGTTGGGTACACGAGTCTGTGTCAACCACGCTGATGATCTTGGCTTGTTCGTGACGAGGGAGCCGATTTCTTACGGTTCGAAGGCGCTCCGGTAAACCGTTCAGCATTCAATTGACGGTGCGTTGTTGATAGGGGTCGGGCGCTCTTGACACTAAGCGGTCTATACAGCTAGACAGGATGGGCGAGGTGGCGGCGGGCGGCCTCCGCGAGACCGCGGAGGCCGCCCACCACACCGCCCCGGGCCACCGATTCGGCTGCCGTACGCGGCGGGTGAGCACCTGTCACGCGAGGCGGGCCCGCACCCGCCGCGCGGGACGGTCCCGTGCCGCCCCCTCGCACCCATCCACCGACCCCCCACCCTCCGCCGCCGGTCCCTGCCGGTCGGCGCACACGGACGTCCTGCGGACGCGGGAAAGGAAAAGGGCGATGAAGTTACTCGTCACCGGAGGCGCCGGCTACGTGGGCAGCGTCGTCACGGCGCAACTCCTGGAGAACGGCCACTCGGTGGTGGTCCTCGACGACTGTTCCACCGGCCACGCGGACGCCGTGCCCGACGGCGCGCGGCTGATCGTCGACACCCTGCGCGACGCGGCCGAAACCGTCCTGGCCAGCGACTCCTTCGACGCGGTCCTGCACTTCGCGGCCAAGTCGGTGACCGGCGAATCGGTGCGGAAGCCGGGCTTCTACTGGCAGCAGAACCTCGGTCAGTCGCTCGCGCTGTTCGACGCGATGCGCCGCGCGGACGTACGCAGGATCGTCTTCTCCTCGACGGCGGCGACCTACGGCGACCCCGAGCGCACCCCGATCACCGAGACCGATCCCACCCGCCCGGTGAGCCCCTACGGCGCCACCAAGCTGGCGATCGACACCGCCCTCGCCTCGTACGCCGATCTGCACGGATTCGGCGCCGTCAGCCTCCGCTACTTCAACGTGGCCGGTGCCTATGACGGGCTCGGTGAGCGCCACGAACCCGAGACGCACCTGATCGCCAACGTCCTGGCGGTGGCCGCCGGACACGCCCCGGAAGTGAAGATCTTCGGCACCGACTATCCCACCGCGGACGGCACGTGTGTCCGTGACTACATCCATGTCGCGGACCTGGCACAGGCGCATCTCCTGGCCCTGGGAGCCTGTACGCCGGGGCGCCACGAAGTATTCAATCTCGGGCGTGGATCCGGCCACTCGGTATGGGACGTGGTGAAGGCGTGCCGTGATGTCACCGGTCATTCCATTCCCGTTTCCTTCGCCGAGCCCCGGGCCGGTGACCCTTCGGTGCTCGTGGCCTCTTCGCAGAAAATCACCGACCAGCTCGGCTGGAAACCCGCACGAGATCTGCACGACATGGTGGCCGATGCCTGGGCGCTCGTCCAGCGGGCCTGAATTACCGGTCACCGCATCTTGAACACGACCACAGGAGAAGGGCGTCTATGAACACGCACGGGGAATTCCGCACCGCCGTCGTGCCGGCGGCAGGACTGGGAACGCGCTTTCTGCCCGTCACCAAATCGGTTCCCAAGGAACTCCTTCCCGTCATGGCGACACCGGCCATCGAAATCGTCGCCGCCGAGGCCGCCGCCGCGGGTGCCGAGCGCCTCATCACCGTCACGTCCCCCGAGAAGGAAGCCGTGGCCGCGCACTTCTCCCGCGACCACGACCTGGAGAAGCTCCTCGAATCCCGGGGCAAGGACGACGCGGCCGAGGCCGTCAGGCGCGCCCCGGGGCTGCTGCGCGTCGAGAACGCCGTACAGCCCGAGCCGCTGGGCCTCGGCCACGCGGTGGCCTGCGCCGAACCCCTCCTGACCGAGGAGGACACCGCGGTCGCCGTCCTGCTCCCCGACGACCTCGTCCTGCCCGCGGGCGTCCTGACGCGGATGGCCGAGGTGCGCCGCCGCTACGGCGGGACGGTCCTGTGCGCCTTCGAGGCGGCTCGCGCGGACCTCTCCGCCTACGGCGTGTTCGACGTGCGCGACACGGCGGACCCGGGCGTCAAACGCGTCCGCGCGATGGTGGAGAAGCCCGCGCCGCACGAAGCCCCCTCCACGCTCGCCTGCGCGGGCCGCTATCTGCTCGACCGTGAAGTCTTCGGCCCGCTGCGGGAGATCGGCCCGGGACCGCGCGGCGAGATCGACCTGACCGACGCGATCTCCGTCCTCATCGAGCGGGGGCACCCGGTGCACGTGGTCCTGCACACCGGGGTCCGGCACGACATCGGCACCCCAGGCGGCATGCTCCGCGCGACGCTCGACGAGGCCCTGCGCGATCCGGCGCGCGGCCCCGCCCTGCGCAGTTGGCTGCGGGAGCGGGTCGACGTCCCCGAGGACGCCCATGCGGTCGGCTGAGGGAGGCAACGGACATCCCGTCGACCGCTCACTAGGATGCGCGCATGCCCACCCGCGGAACGCAGCCCGACTTCGCCCCCCGCTACCACACCATCGAACAGGCCCTGCGACGACGCATCGCGGGCCTCCAGCCGCACGCGCCGCTGCCCTCGGAGACCGAACTGGCGCGGGAGTTCGAGGTCAGCAGGATGACCGCGCGCTCCGCGGTCCTGCGCCTGGTCGCCGACGGACTCGTGTACCGCGAGAGCGGCCGGGGGACGTTCGTGGCGCCGCCGCCCAGCGGCCGCAGGGCCGACAGCCTGGTCCGGTTCAGTGAGGAGATGCGGCGCCAGGGCAGGCTGCCGTCCTCCGAGGTCGTCGCCCGCGAACGGCGCGTGGCCACCGCGGCCGAGGCCGAACAACTGCGCCTGGCGACGGGCACGGAGGTGGTCGCCGTCGAACGGGTCAGGCTCGCGGACGGCACGCCGGTGGCGCGCGAGCGGTCGGCCTTCCCCGTGGCCGTCGCCGCGCTCCTGGAACGCGATCTCGCCACCGGGTCCCTGCACGAGGCGCTCGTGGACCTGGGACACACCCCGTCCTTCGGGCACGCCGTCCTCAGCGCGGACAGTGCGACGAACGAGGACGCCGAACTCCTGGGCCTGGCACGGGGAACGGCGCTCCTGGTGGAGCGTCGGCTCATCCTCGACCAGCACGGCGATCCACTGGAATCCACCGAGTCCCGGTACGCGGGCGAGCGGTACTCGCTCACCGTGACCTTCGACGTCGAGCACGGCTGACCACCTGTCCATACGCACAAGGACATACGCACAAGGAGGGGCATGCGTACCTCATTCCTGTCCACCGCGGGATCGGCGCTGAAGCCCAACGAGGACTTCCTGGCCGTCAATCCGCACGTGGCCCTCGTGGTGGACGGGCTCTCGTCACCGCCCGAACTGGGCAGCGGGTGTGTGCACGGCACCCCCTGGTACGTGGCCCGCCTCAGCACGTATCTGCTGCACGCGGCGACCTCGCGCCCCCACCATCCGCTCGCCGACTGCGCGGCCGAGGCCATCAGCAGGGTCGCCGGGCTCCACCGCGACACCTGCGACCTCGCCCACCCGGGCACCCCTTCGTCCTCGATAGCGCTCCTGCGCGAGGGCCCGGACACCGTCGACCACCTCTCCCTCTTCGACTCCGTCATGCTCCTCGAAGGTCCGGCGGGTCTTCGGGTCCTCTCCGATCACCGTGCCGACGACTTCGCGCAGGAGGAGCACAAGGCGACGCTCGACCAGCGCATCGGCACCGAGGAACACCGCCGCGCGGTGAGCGCCCTGGTGGCCGCCCAGCGTCCGCACCGCAACGTGGCCGACGGCTACTGGGTGGCGGGCTCCGCGCCGGAGGCGGCGTACCACGCGCTGACGGGTTCGGTCCCGCGCGAAGGGGTCACCCGCGCCGCGGTCATGAGCGACGGCGCGTCCTGTCTCGTCGAGGACTACGGCGTCACCGGCTGGGGCGAGACCCTCGACCTCCTGGCGGACAAGGGCACGGGCGAACTGGTCAGGCGGGTGCGCGAGGCGGAGGCGGGCGACCCGGAGGGGGTGCGCTGGCCGAGGTACAAGGCGGGCGACGACTGCACCGTCGTCTACTGCGAGTTCGACGACGTCGTCTGACGGAGGCGCGGCCTGGCCGAATTGTGGCTTGCGGCAAGTACGTGGGGGTCTGTTTCGCTCGGTTGTAAGGTTAGGCTAACCTCTGCGACGTGCATGAAGGCGAAGAGACCAGCGAGGCCGGACGCCCCCGGGGTCATGAACTGTCGGCCACGGGCGTCACCGTGGCGTACGAAGGCGTCGACGTCGTCCACGACGCCTCGATGACCCTGAAGCCGGGCGAGGTGACCGTTCTCGTCGGTCCGAACGGCAGCGGGAAATCGACGCTGCTGCGCACGCTCGCGCGGCTCCAGCGCCCGAGGACCGCCACCCTCGTCATCGACGGCGACACCGACGGCCTCGCCCTCAGTCCCCGTGAGTTCTCCCGGCACGTCGCCCTGCTCACCCAGGGCCGTCCCACGCCGAGCGGCCTGACCGTACGCGACGTCGTCGAGTTCGGCCGCTACCCGCACCGCGGCCGCTGGGGCAAGGCCGACCCGGGCGGCCGGGCCGCGGTGGACCGCGCGCTCGCCATGACCGGCGTCGAGGACCTCGCCGAACGCGGCGCCGAGCACCTGTCCGGCGGACAGCTCCAGCGCGTCTGGCTCGCGGGCTGCCTCGCCCAGGAGACGGGCGTGCTCCTGCTCGACGAGCCGACCAACCACCTCGACCTGCGCTACCAGGTCGAACTCCTCGACCTGATACGGGACTTGGCCGACGACCACGGCATCGCCGTCGGGGCCGTCCTGCACGACCTCGACCAGGCCGCGGCCATCGCCGACCGGATCCTCCTCCTCGACGAGGGACGGGTCATCGCGGACGGCGACCCGGAAGACGTGCTGACACCGGAGCGACTGACCGGCACGTACGGCATCCACATCGAAGTCGACTCCGACCCCCTCACCGGCCGCCTGCGCACCCGCGCCATCGGCCGTCACCACTCGCGAAGCGAAAGGCTCAGCACCACCTCATGAGACGCCTCCTGATCACCGCGGCGACCGCCACCGCGGCGGCCCTCGCCCTGACGTCCTGCGGCACCACCGAGCCGGCCGCCGACGACAACGCCAAGAAGAACGCCGATGCGATCACGCTCACCGACGGCACCGGCGCGAAGGTGACGCTGAAGAACGGCCCGGCCAAGAAGGTCGTCGGCACCGAGTGGAACGCCGTCGAGAGCCTGATATCGCTGGGTGTCGCCCCGACCGGCGTCGCCGACGTCAAGGGCTACAAGACGTGGGACACCGCCGCCCCGCTGAAGAACGACGCCAAGGACATCGGCACGCGCGGCGAGCCGAGCATGGACACCATCGCGTCCCTGAAGCCCGACCTCATCATCGCGACCACCGACCTGCCCGCGGCCGCCGTGAAGCAGCTGCGCGACATCGCCCCGGTCCTCAACCTGCGTCCCTCCGACGCCGGTGACCCGATCGGCCAGATGACGAAGAACCTCGACCTCCTCGCCGAGGCCACCGGCACCACCGAGCAGGCCACGAAGCTCAAGAAGGACTTCGAGGCGAAGCTCGCCGAGGGCAGGAAGAAGCTCGCGGACGCCGGTCGCGGCGGCGCGAAGTACGCCTTCGCCGACGGCTACGTCACGGGCAACCAGACCTCGATCCGGCCGTACACCAGCGGCTCCCTGATCGGCGCGGTCAACGAGAAGCTCGGGCTCGAGAACGACTGGTCGGTCAAGGGCGACAAGGCGTACGGCCTCGGTGCCACCGACGTCGAGGGCCTCACCAAGCTCGACGAGGACGTGCACTTCGCCTACATCGGCAACGACGGCGACAAGGGCAGCAACCCGTTCACCGGAGTCCTCAAGAAGGACAAGGTGTGGACGTCGCTGCCCTTCGTCAAGAAGGACAACGTGCACCGGCTGCCCGACGGCATCTGGATGTTCGGTGGCACCGCGTCGATGAACCAGTACGTCGACTCCGTCGTAGAGGCGCTGAAGAAGTAGCACCATGGCCGTCACCGCAACCACCCCCGCCACCCGTCCCGCGACAGCCGCATCCCGTACGGGCGCGGCCGCGGTGACGGCCGCACTGCTCCTTCTCGTCGCCGCGCTCGCGGTCGTCGACATCACCCAGGGCACCGCCGCCGTCGGCCCCGCAGAGATATGGAAGGCGTTCACCGGCAGCGCCGACACGTCCGACGCGTCCGTCGTCGTCGCCTCCCGGCTGCCGAGGATGACCGCAGGACTGCTCGTCGGCGCCGTGCTCGGCATCGCGGGCGCCGCCCTCCAGGCGGTCAGCCGCAACGTCCTGGCATCGCCCGACACCCTCGCTGTCAACGCGGGCTCCTACCTCGCGCTCGGCGTGGCCGCCGCCACCGGCGTCTCGCTGCCCTTCCTCGCCTCCTCCGGCATCGCCTTCGTCGGCGGCCTCGCTGCGGCGGCCGTGGTCCTCGGCCTGTCCGGCCTCGGCGCGGGCACCGTCCGCCTCGTGCTGGCGGGCAGCGCCCTGACCCTCGGACTGCTCGCCGTCACCGAAGGGCTGCTCCTGCTGTTCCCGCAGGAGACCGAGGGCCTCTACAAGTGGAACCAGGGCAGCATCGCGCAGAACGGCTTCGACGGCGTCCTGCAGATGCTGCCGATCGCCGTCATCGGCCTCGTCGGCCTGATCCTGCTCGCCCGCAGGGTCGACGCGCTGGCCCTCGGCGACGACGCCGCGCACGGCGTCGGCGTGCCCGTGCGCTCCACCCGCGTCATCGCCGTCGTGCTCGCCGCGCTGCTCTCCGCCGCCGCCGTCACCCTCGCCGGGCCCGTCGGCTTCGTCGGCCTGTGCGCCCCCGCCCTCGTACGCCCGCTCGCCCGCAGGTTCCGCGCCTTCACGCGCTCGCGTGCCCGGCTGCCGTTCGCGGGCCTGACCGGCGCGGCCCTGGTGCTCGGCTCCGACGTGCTGTTGCGTGCCGTCGTCCCCTCGGACACGGCGGTCGCGGTGCCGACCGGCGTCGTCACCAGCCTGGTCGGCGCCGTCTTCCTGGTCACCATGGCCGCGCGCGCCAAGGACACGGCGGGCGCCGCACCCGCCGACCGGCTGCGCATCCGCAGCCGCGGCGCCTTCGTCGTCACGACCGTCGCCCTGGTGGCCGTCCTGATCGGCCTGATGATCGCCGCCGTACTCATCGGCGACAGCAAGCTGCTCCTCGGCGACGTCGTCAACTGGGCGCAGGGCAGGGCGGGGCAGACCGTCTCCTTCGTCCTCGACACCCGCGTGCCGCGCGTCACCGCGGCCCTCCTCGCGGGCGGGGCCCTCGCCCTCGCGGGCACCCTCATCCAGGCCGTGACGCGCAACCCCCTGGCCGAACCGGGCGTTCTCGGCGTCACCAACGCCGCCGCTGCGGGGGCCGTCCTGCTCGTGACGACCGTGCCCACGGCCGGGTCGTGGACCCTCGCGGGAGGCGCGTTCGCCGGTGCCGCGATCGGCTCGGTCATCGTCTTCGGGCTCGCGGCACGGGGCGGCTTCCAGCAGAACCGGCTCGTCCTGGTCGGCTTCGGCCTCGCCACCGGATCGGCCGCGGTCATCAGCATGCTGATCATCCTCACCGACCCGTTCAACGCGACGAAGGCGATCACCTGGCTCGCGGGCTCGACCTACGGGCGCACCCTGCCCGACGTGGTGCCCCTCGCGATCGTCCTCGCCGTGGGCGTGGCCGTCGCGTTCACCCGGCGCACCGAACTCGACCTGGTCTCCCTGGACGAGGACACCCCGAGACTGCTCGGCCTGAACCTGAGCCGGGGCCGCCTCGGCTTCCTCGTCCTCAGCGTCCTGCTGAGCGCCACCGCCGTCGCCGCCGCGGGCACGATCGGCTTCGTCGGCCTGGTCGCACCGCACGCGGCCCGCGCCCTCGTCGGCCGTCAGCACACCCGGGTGGTCCCGGTCGCCGTCCTCCTGGGCGCGATCCTGGTGTGCACCGCCGACCTGGTGGGCCGCACGGTGATCGCCCCGGCCCAGCTCGGCGCGGGCCTCATGACGGCCGTGATCGGCACGCCGTACTTCCTGTACCTGCTGGTGCGCAGCCGTGGCGGCCGATAGCCGACATCCTTGCCCATGGGGGCCGCAGCCAGGTACCGGGCCCCCGTTCGACGATATGACTCGCCGGGGGGAGGCTCACCGGGCCGCGCCAGAGGCGGCGGCCGTGTGCGCCAGGATCTCCCCGGCCAGCCGGGCGGTGACCGCCGGATGCAACAGATGCCCCATTCCGGGTATGTGAGCGAGCCGGGCGCCGGGCAGGGTCCCGGCGAGCCACCGGGCGTGCGCGGGAGGCGCGGGCAACAGCCACACCCAGCGCGCGGGTCTGGTGCCCGGCGCGCAGGGCCCCGACAGGGCCACCCTGCGGCCGGTGCTCGCGAGGCTGCGCCGACGTGCCACCACCTACGGCGTGAGCATGGCCTCCGTCCTGATGTCGGGCCCGCCCGCCGAGGTGAACGTGGTGTTCGTCCCCCGTGAGTTCCAGTTCGCGGCCGAGACGTTCGACGACGGCTACCACTTCGTCGGCCCTTCA
This sequence comes from Streptomyces formicae, assembly GCF_002556545.1. NCBI lineage: Bacteria > Bacillati > Actinomycetota > Actinomycetes > Kitasatosporales > Streptomycetaceae > Streptomyces > Streptomyces formicae. Next base: position 860,134 of record NZ_CP022685.1, on the reverse strand, counting down.
CTCGACGCGGAAGGAGAGGTGGCCCCCGATGCCGACGTGTGCGCCGCGGCCGATGACGAGCCGCTGGTCTACGTCTCGCTCGGCACCGCCTCCCGACGCCCCGGTTTCTTCGCCCTGTGCAGGGACGCGTTCGCCGACACCGGACAGCGCGTCGCCATGGCCACCGGCGAACACATCGACCCCGCCGAACTGGGCCCATTGCCCCCGGAGTTCGACGTGCGACCGTACTTCCCCCAGCGTGCGGTCCTGCGCCGCGCCACCGCCTTCGTCTCGCACGGCGGCATGAACTCCGTCATGGAATCGGTGCACGCGGGAGTGCCCCTCGTCGTGGTGCCCGAGCGTCCCGAACAGGAGGCGAACGCCCGGCGGGTCGAGGAACTCGCCCTGGGGCGGTGGCTGGTGGGCGCGGACCTCACCGCGGACGTGCTCCGGGCCGCCGTGGCGTCGGTGGCCTCGGACACGGCGGTCAGGGCCGGGATCGACCGCATGCGCCGCGCCTGTGCCGCCGCGGGCGGGGCACCCGCGGCGGCCGATGTGGTGGAGACGGTGCTCGCCGCGGAGCGGGACCGTTCCCCGGGCGACGCGCTCGCCGGGGGGTGAGATCGCGGCCCTCACCGCAGCTGCGCCGCGCACAACCGCGCGTACGCCCCTTCCGCGGCCAGCAGTTGGGCGTGCGTGCCCTGTTCCACGACGCTGCCCCGGTCGAGGACCACGATCACGTCGGCGTCGCGCACCGTCGCGAGGCGGTGGGCGATGACGATGCTCGTGCGGCCCTCGCTCAGCCGCGCCATCGCCTGCTGCACCAGGGCCTCGGTGTGCGTGTCCACGGAGCTGGTCGCCTCGTCGAGCACGAGGAGCAGCGGGTCGGCGAGGAAGGCGCGGGCGATGGTGATGAGCTGCCGCTCACCGGCGCTGACCCCCGCACCGCCGTCACCGAGCAGGGTGTCGTAGCCGTCCGGCAGCGTGCGGACGAAGTGGTCGGCGTGGGCCGCCCGCGCCGCCTCCGCCACCTCGGTGCGTGTCGCGCCCTCCCTGCCGTACGCGATGTTGTCGGCGATGGTGCCCGCGAACAGCCACGCGTCCTGGGGCACCATGCCGATCGCGCGCCGGAGTTCCTCGTGCGGCAGCTCGGCGATGTCCACGCCGTCGAGCAGGATGCGGCCCTTGGTGACGTCGTAGAACCGCGGCAGGAGGTTGACCAGAGTCGTCTTCCCCGCTCCCGTCGGGCCGACGACGGCCACCTGCTGTCCCGGTTCGACCGACAAGGACAGGCCCTCGATGAGCGGCTCCTCGGGCGTGTACCGGAAGGACACGTCCTCGAAGTCCAGCCGCCCGACCGGCGGTTGCGCCTCCTGGGCCCCGTTCGGCCGGGAGGTCGTGGGGGTCCGGCGCACTTCCGGGGCGTCGAGGAGGGCGAAGACGCGCTCCGCCGAGACCGCGCAGGACTGCGCCAGGTTGGCGACGCTGGCCGCGTTGGTCAGCGGGCCGCCGAACTGCCGCGAGTACTGCACGAACGCCTGGGCGTCACCGATCGACAGGGCACCCGACGCGACCCGGATGCCGCTGGCCACCGCCACCAGCACATAGCCGAGGTTGCCCATGAAGGTGAGGGCGGGCTGGATGGCGCCGCTCAGGAACTGCGCCCGGTAACCGGCCTGGAACAGCTCCTCGTTGTGCCGGGCGAACTCATCGGCGGACGCCTGCTGACGCCCGTGCAGCAGCACCAGGTCGTGCGCCGTGTACTCCTCCTCGACCTGCGAGGTGAGCCGGCCCGTACGGCTCCACTGGCGCACGAAGTGCGGCTTGGCGCGCCGGGCGATCAGCGCGGTCACCGCGAAGGTGAGCGGCACCGTGACCAGCGCGACCAGGGCCAGCGGCGGCGAGATCCAGAACATCATGCCGAGCACGCCGACCACCAGGAGCAGCGAGTTGGTGAGCTGGCTGATCGTCTGCTGGAGCGTCTGCGCGATGTTGTCGATGTCGTTCGTCGCGCGGCTCAGGATCTCGCCGCGCGGCTGGCGGTCGAAGTGGGAGAGCGGCAGCCGGGACAGCTTCTCCGCCACGTCCTGGCGCAGGGCGCGGACCGTGCGCTGGACCACCCGGGTCGTCACCCGCCCCTGCGCGATCCAGCACAGACCGGAGAGGGCGTACACGGCGACGGCGAGGCTCAGGGTCGCCGCGAGAGCGCCCTGGTCGATGCCGTGCCCCGGCACGACGTCCACCGCGCCCAGCATGTCGGCGAGCCCGTCGTCGCCCTGCTCGCGCAGCCGCCCGACGGCGTCCGCCCTGCTCGTCCCCTCCGGCAGCCGCCGCCCGACGAGACCCGCCACGACCAGGTCGGTGGCGTGCGCGAGGACCTTGGGCCCGGCCACATTGAGCGTCACGCTGGTCGTGCCGAGCGCCAACATGCCGTAGAAGAGGGCGCGTTGGCGTCGTACGCGGCGCAGCAGGCGGCGAGCCGCGCCCTGGAAGTCGGCCGCCCGCGCCGGCGCCTCCTGCTGCTCGGCGGCCGCCGTGCGCCGCGGCCACCTCATGCGACGACTCCGCTCGGCGACTGGGAGCGCACAATCGCCCGGTAGGTCGGGCTGCTCTCGCACAGCTCCTCGTGGGAGCCGGTGCCGACGACCCGGCCGTCGTCGAGGACGACGATGCGGTCCGCGCCGCGCACGCTGCTCACGCGCTGCGCCACCATGACGACGGTGGCGTCGGCCGTCTCCTCGGCGAGCGCCGCCCGCAGCGCGGCCTCGGTGCTCTGGTCGAGCGCCGAGAACGCGTCGTCGAAGAGGTAGACGTCGGGAGCGGCGACCAGCGTTCTGGCGATCGCGAGGCGCTGGCGCTGCCCACCGGAGACGTTGCCGCCGCCCTGGGTGATCGGCGCCCGCAGCCGACCCGGCATCCGTGCCACGAAGTCACGGGCCTGCGCGACCTCGAGGGCCCGCCACAGGTCGTCGTCGGACGCGTCCGGCCTGCCGTACCGGAGGTTGGAGGCGACCGTCCCGGAGAAGAGGTACGCCTTCTGCGGGACCATCCCCACCGTGCGGGTGAGGACCGCCGGATCCAGGTCGCGCACGTCCTGGCCGCCGACGCGCACCGTCCCCGCCGTGACGTCGAACAGGCGCGGGACCAGGCCGAGCAGGGTGGTCTTGCCGCTGCCCGTCGGGCCGATGACCGCGGTGACCGCGCCCGGCTCCGCCGTCAGGGCGAGAGCGCTCAGCACCGGTACCTCCGCGCCCGGATATCTGAGCTCCACCCCGCGCCACTCCACCCGGCAGGGCCGGGACGGCCGGGCCGCCGCCCGGGCCGGCGGCCCGATCTCCGGTTCCGTGCCCAGCACGTCGGCGATGCGCTCCGCACTCACCTCGCCGCGCGGCAGCACCATGAACAGGCCGGTCACGGTCATCACCGACGTGAGGATCAGCGTGAGATAGGTGATCAGCGCGGTCAGCGCCCCGATCCGCATGCTGCCGTCCTCGATCCGGGGCGCGCTCAGCCACACCACCGCGACGCCGAACAGATTCACCGTCGTCGCTCCCAGCGGAAGGAGCAGCGTGGTCATCCTGCCCACCCGGGTCGCGATGTCGGTGAGGTTGTCGTTGGACCGTGCGAAGCGCCGCTGCTCGTAGGCGTCCCGCACGAAGGCCCGCACGACGCGCACTCCGGTGATCTGCTCCCGGAGCGTGCGCGTGACGTCGTCGACGAGTTCCTGGAGGGACCGGACCAGAGGACGCAGCCGCCGCAGGACCAGCGCGGCCTGCACCGCGAGGACGGGGACCAGGAGCAGCAGGACCGAGGAGAGCGGCACGTCCTGGCCGAACGCCATGATCACGCCGCCCGCGCACATCAGCGGCGCGGTGACCAGCAGGGTGAGAACGGTGAGCAGGAGCGTCTGGACGTTGAGTACGTCGTTGGTGGTCCTGTTGACCAGCGACGGCGTGCCGAACCTGGCCACCTGGTGCACGGACAGGCGCTGCACGTGGGCGAAGACGTCCTCCCGCAGATCGCGCCCCACGGCCAGCGCCGTGCGCGCGCCGAAGTGCAGGGCGCCGAGCGCGCACAGGACCTGGACCAGCGTGAGGGCCAGCATCTGACCGCCGACCCGAACGATCACTCCCGTGTCGCCGCGCACCACTCCCTCGTCGATGATCACGGCGTTGAGGGCGGGCAGCCACAACAGGGCGCCGGTCTGGGCGACTTGGAGCAGGACGGTCAGCGACACCGCCGAGCGGTGGGGCGCCAGGCGGTGTAACGCGAGTTTGATCAGCACGGACCGAACCTACTTCGCCGCTCGCTCCGAGGTCACTGCCCGAGGGTCGGCTACTGGTCCGCCACCCAGCTCCCGTGGAAGCCGAGCGGCACGCGTCCCGGCAGGTGGACGCGGGCCAGCGGGTGCCCCTTGAAGTCCTGCGCGGAGAGGATCACCAGGTCGCTCGCGCCGCGGTCGGGGTCGTGCACGTAGGAGAGGATGTAGCCGTCGTCCTCGTCCCGTGCGCCGCGGCGTGGCACGAACACCGGCTCGCTGGCCCCCGCCCCCTTGGGGAAGCGGTGCACCTGCTTGCTGCCGCGCAACATGTCCTGCTTGACCAGGCAGTTGGTGAACTTCTCGTCCGGCGGCACCCCGTCCACCGTCTCGTAGGCGCGCCACATCTCCGCCGCGCTCGCCGTGTACGCGAAGCGGTGCCTGCGGGAGACGAGCGACTCGTTGACACGGGGGAACTCCTGCGCCATGTCGTCGATGCGGGTGGTGCGCACCCGGCCCGCGCGCAGGTCGACCGTCCAGCGGTTCAGCGTCGGCTTGCCCGTCGACGAGGGCCCGCCGTTGCCCCGCCCCGCCGCGTAGAAGGGCGCGGGCATGGAGATGTGCTCAAGGACCAACTCGTCACCCTGGTCGTAGGCGTTGAGCGTGTGCGAGAAGTACACCGGATCGATCTCGAACCACCGGGTGGTGCCGCCGGTGCGCGGCATGACCCCGAGGCGCATCGGGTGCCGCTTGTTCCAGATGTACGGCACGATCGCCCCCGCCTCGGCGGCCGCCGGGTCGAACGTGATGGGGACGTCCACGATCACCACGTACTTCTCGGTGAGGGCGAAGTCGTGCATCATCGGCGCGTCCGTCACCGGGATCTTGTGGGTGCGGGCCACCCGCCCGGTCCGGTCGATCATGATGTGCCGCACGTGGTCCCAGGTCGGGTAGTACGCCACCGCGTGCAGCTCGTCCGCGGCCGCGTCGTACTTGGTGTGCGCGGTGAACGCGCCCTTCAGCGTGCCGCGGAAGTCGTACGGGCGCACCGTGCCGAGCTCGCCGTCCAGTTCGTACGGCAGCGGCCCGCTCTCCTGGACCGCCAGGATCCGTCCCTTGTACGGGATCACGTGCGTGTTGCACGGGAAGTCGTCCGGCGGCACCGGGCCCGGGTACGGCTCGCCCAGTTTCTCGGCCACCTGCGAGGAGCGCACCCACCGGTTGCGGTACCACTCGGCGCGTCCGTCGCGCAGCCGCACCCCGTGCACCATGCCGTCGCCCAGCATCCAGTGGTGCGCCCGCGGGTCCTCGAGGCCGAGCGGGTTCGGTCCCGTGCGCAGGTAGCGGCCGTCCAGGTCGCGCGGCACGCGGCCGGTCACCGGCAGGTCGAACGCGGTCAGCTCCTCGGTGACCGGCGCGAACGCCCCTTCCAGGAACGGCGTCGACGTCGCGCCGCCCGCCGGGGTCCCACCGCCGCCCGCCGCGGCCCGCGCGGTGGTGGCGCCCGGGCCGAGCCCGTAGCCCCCGACCACGCTGCCCGCGGCGGCCAGCGCCGCCCCCTGAAGGACCCTGCGTCGCGTGTGGCTGGTCATCACGTCTCCTGTTCGCCGTCGGTGTCCGGCGCGGGAACGCCGGAGTGTTCGCTGGTGACAGGAGCAAGCCTGCTCCGGCACGCGGCGCGGCACAGGAGGTCTGGGGCCCGGACGGGGGGTGTCGCTGACGCCACCCCCGGCACGGTCCTTCGCTCAGGAGGCGAAGACCTGGGAGTCGTCCGCGAAGGCCTTGAACTCGAGCGCGTTGCCCGCCGGATCGAGCAGGAACATCGTCCGTTGCTCGCCGGTCTGCCCCGCGAAGCGGACGTAGGGCTCGATGACGAAGTCGGTGCCCGCCGCGCGCAGTCGCCCGGCGAGTTCCTCGAAGACGGGGACGGTCAGGATCAGCCCGAAGTGCGGCACGGGGACGTCGTGCCCGTCGACCGGATTGTGGACGGGGCGTGCCCGCCCGGGTGCGAGGTGCGTGACGAACTGGTGGCCGTGGAGGTTCCAGTCGATCCAGGTGTCCGCGCTGCGGCCCTGCTCCAGGCCGAGCACCTCGCCGTAGAAGCGGCGCGCGGCCGCCAGGTCGTCGACCGGTACCGCCAGGTGGAACCGGGGTATCGGAGAGTCGAGAACGCTCATGACACGGCCTTCCTGTCGGTGCGTGGATCGGTCCCTGCCCACAGCTTGCGCCCGACCCCGCGTAGTCGACGATGCCCGGGCGGCGGCGGATCCGCAGCCGTGAGGGGACGGCCCGTTGCCTGACCAACGGGCCGTCCCCGGCAGCACGAGCGGACGTCAGACCCGGTCGGCCGCGATCAGCAGGTACTGGAACGAACCGTCCTTGTAGGAGTTGATGAACGCCTCCTCGATCCCCGTGACCAGCGAGGACGTGGCCCGCAGCTCCCAGTAGGGCAGCGTGTCGGGGGTGAGGTCCACGACGGCCTGCGGCACGAGCCGGTTGTCGGCCATGGCGCGCAGATACTCCCTGCGCGAGTGGATGTTGCACTCGAAGTGCGCGTTGATCTGGGAGACCCACTTCGAGGGCTGGCCGTAACGCGGGTTCCAGCAGCCCGTGATGGTCACGTAGCGCCCGCCGACCTTGAGGACGCGCGAGTGCTCGGCGAACAGATCCTGGAGGTCGACGTACATGCTCGACTCGTTGTTCCACGAGGCCGCGGCCTGCCCGGTCTCGAAGGGCGTGGCGAGCATGTTGCAGACGCGGGCGCGGACGTGGTCCTGGATGCGCAGTTCCTGGGCGCGCCGGTTGGCGAACTCGGCCTGCTTGGCCGAGAGCGTGACGCCTTCGACCTTGCATCCGAAGCGCTGGTGCGCCATCACCATCGAGCCACCGCGCCCGCAGCCCGCGTCCACCAGGGTGTCGTCGCGCCCGATGTCGCCGAGGTGCCCGAGCAGGTAGTCGGCCTGTGCCGATTCCAGCCTGTGCAGCTCGGCGATCAGCTTCTTCTCGCTCTCGCTGTCCTCGGGCTCGCCGAGCGCGGTGCGGTCGACCTCACCGATGCCGTAGTGGTGGTGGTAGAGACCGTCGACATCGCCGAGACGCAGGTTCACGGGCCTGGCTTCCCCGTCCCAGTAGCGGGCGATGTCCCCCTGATAGGGCGTCGCCGGGCCGGGGATGCGTACGAGGGCGTCGGTGGCGGTGAGTTCGGTGCTGGTCACAGATGATTCCATTCTTCCTACCAGAAGTCGGGCAGGCTGTAGCGATAGGTGTTGGTCCGGTGCCAGTGGTGGTTGCCGTCGACCCACGCGGCGACGCCCCGCAGGAAGCGCTGCACGGTCGGTACGGGACAGGCGGCGGCCAGGGCAGCGGCTTCGGTCTCGAAGTCGTGCATGAGGTCGTTGTGGACCTCGACCGACTTCAGATAGGCGTCCCGGTCGGAGAGGCCCTCTCGTTCGGCGATCACGACGGGCAGGTTCAGGTGCCGGCCGGGAGCGTCGAGCTCCTTGGTGTAGGAGTAGAGGTCGTTCACGATGGTCGTCGCGTTTCCCGCGAGTCCGATGACCTTCTGCATGTCGGGCCTGGCGTGCAGATCCGCGGGCAGCTCGTAGCCGCCGACGGTGTCGGTGATGGTCGGGCAGGGGCGGAAGTTGTTGAACTGGCGCATCGCCAGGTACTCCCACACCTGGGGTACGTGGTCCTCCTGGGACCAGGCGGCCTCGGCGAGGTAGCCCAGGTGCAGCCGGGCCATGTCGTGCCGGAACCGGTCGGACTGGGCGGGGCTCGCCGTCCCGGTGAAGTACTCCATGGCGGAGCGGTAGGCGCGCCGCGGCGCGTCCGCGTGCAACGACTCGGCCCACTGCGGCTGGTACTCCGCCGTCGTGTAGAGCGGATCGAGGGCGGTGTGCGCCAGGAGCAGGCGCCCGCCGAGGCCGATGGGCGAGCCGCCGTGGTCCTCGCAGTAGCAGTCGTCCACCGCGTTCTCGGCGACCATCAGGCGGGTGGCGATCATCAGGTGGTCGATCGTGGGCGCGTCCGGATGGCAGCCGACCATGTAGCGGCCCACGGAGAAGCCGTCGAACTGCTCCTCCCAGTCGTCGGGGTAGAGGGAGACCTCGTCCAGCGCCCAGGACTTGATCCTCCGGCTGACCTCCTCGACCCGCACGGGGTCGGGCTCGGGCACCGGGTGGTGGTAGAGGCCGGGGATGGGCTTGCCCTCGGCCGCCGACGGTTCCGCCGCCGTGGCCGGTTCGTCGCGCGGGGTCAGCCGCAGCCCCGTGGTGCCCAGGCCGTTGGGGCCCCGCAGGACCCGCTCCAGGTCGACGTCGGACCCTGCCGGCACGGAGACGGCGGGCGGCTCTGGCTGGGCGGGCACGGACGGCGAGGGCACGGACGGCGTGGGCGGATCGGTCGCGACCGGCGCACAGGGCGCCGTGCCGGTCACGGCCTTGATGTCGCAGGCGCGAGCCGCGGCGTCGGCGAGGACGTGCGCCCCGAAGCGGGCGGCGGCCTCGGGCAGGCTCGGCTGCGGAGGTGTCAGCTCAGGCGCGGACATCGATGGCTCCTTGGCTCCTCGGGGAGATGGTCGGCGGCCATCCGCTACCTGGGCCAGCGGGCGATCTGCACGTTCTCGAGGACACCGACCGCGTCCGGCACGAGGATGGCGGCGGAGTAGTAGGTGCTGACGAGGTAGGAGGTGATCGCCTGCTCGTTGAGGCCCATGAACCGCACGGAGAGACCCGGCTCGTACTCGTCGGGCAGCCCTGTCTGGTGCAGGCCGATGACGCCCTGGTTCTCCTCGCCCGTACGCATGCAGAGGATGGAGCTGGTCTTCTCCTCCGTGATCGGGATCTTGCCGCACGGCAGGATCGGCACCCCGCGCCAGGCGGGCACCTGCTGGCCGCCGAGGTCGACGTGGTCCGGATAGATCCCGCGCGCGTTGAACTCACGCCCGATCGCCGCGATGGTCTTGGGGTGTGCGAGGAAGAACTTGGAGCCGCGGCGCCTGCAGAGCAGCTCGTCCAGGTCGTCCGGGGTCGGCGGTCCCGAGTGCGGCTGGAGCCGCTGCTTGAAGTCGGCGTTGTGCAGCAGGCCGAACTCCCGGTTGTTGACGAGCTCGTGCTCCTGGCGCTCGCGCAACGCCTCGATGGTGAGGCGGAGTTGCTCCTTGGTCTGGTTCATCGGGCCGTTGTAGAGATCGGCGACCCTGGTGTGGATCCGCAGGATGGTCTGCGCGACCGAGAGCTCGTACTCGCGCGGCTTGAGTTCGTAGTCGACGAACGCGCCGGGCAGCGCGTGCTCGCCGGTGTGGCCCGCCGACATCGCGATCTCGGCCTCGCCGCGGTGGTTCTGTCGGCGCTGGGAGCGTGACGTGAACGCTTCGAGGTGCTCGTTCAGACCAGGCGCCGTGGACCGGACGGCGGCGAAGTCCGCGCGCGACAGGGTGAGCAGGGTGCCCGAGGTCTCCGCGGTGGCGGTCACCTCCCAGCGGGCGTCCTCGTCCAGGAGCGCGTGCTCGCCGAACTGGTCGCCGTCGGCGAGTACGTCCAGGTCGACCTCGTCGCCGTAACCGCCCTCCGAGGTCTGGCTGATGCGGCCGTGCGCGATCAGATGGAGCTGGTCCGCGGGCGCGCCGCGCTCGACCAGGGTCTCACCCGCACGGAAGTCGCGCTGGACGCACCGTCCCGCGATGGCGGTGAGGACGTCCACGTCGTCATAGCCGCGCAGCAGGGCCAGTTCGCCCAGTTCACGGGGGATCACCCGGACCGTGGCGCCGTCCTGGACGAACTCCACGGTCCCGTCGCCGACGGTGTAGGAGAGGCGGCGGTTCACCCGGTACGCGCCGCCCTTGGTCTCCGCCCAGGGGAGCATCCGCAGCAGCCAGCGGGAGGTGATCTCCTGCATCTGCGGGGCGGACTTGGTGGTGGTGGCGAGGTTGCGGGCGGCCGCCGTACCCAGGCTGGATTGCCGGGGAGGTTCCAGTCGCGCTTCCGGGCTCGAGTCAACAGTCATCGGGTGAGCTCTCCTTGCTCAAGGCATGCGCGTACATGTGCGTTATGGGGCAATGGAAAGAAAAGGGGTATCCCATCGGGAATCCGTCCAGATCCAGAGGGACACTAGTGGCCGCACGACCCCGCACACCAAGGAAACCGGCGGACATTAACTCGATACGATGATCGCGCCGTGGGGATGTTTGCCGGGGTACCCACGGGATTCAGCCGTTGATGGCCGGTGGGTGCCGTGGCCTGTGGGGCGGTCCCGGGCGCCATGACGTAGTCACCCCTTGTGTGCGAGGTGCGACAGCCCGTGCTCCGCGACGGCGCAATCGCGACAGAAACCGGTCGAGCCGCGGTGCGGTGGGCGCGATACTCCGTGGCGCACGTCGAAGCGGCGGGGAGCCGAACGCGGAGGAGCGGGACCGGTCATGGCCAAGATCCAGCAGAGTTCGTCGCCCGGCACCCGCTGGGACCGGGCCGTCGTCATCGGCGGCGGGTACGCGGGGCTCGTCACCGCGAGAGTCCTCGCCGACCACTTCACCGAGGTGCTCGTCCTGGAGCGCGACCCGATGGACGCGGACACCGGGGTCCACCCGCACGTGCCGCAGGGCTACCACGCGCACGCGCTGCTCGCCCGCGGCGGTGACGCCCTTGAGCGCCTGTTCCCTGGGCTGCGGGCCGAGCTCGCGGAGCTCGGCGCGCCCGTGTTCGACTACGGCGAGCGCATCAGCTTCCTGCTGCCGACCGGCTACGCGCCGACCACCACGGTCGGCGTCCCCGTGCAGACCTTCACCCGCGACGAGCTCGAACGGCGGCTGCGCCAGTGGGTGTTGGCCCTGCCCGCCGTGCGCCTGCTCGCCGCGACCCGCTGCGAGACGGTGACGTCGAGCGTTCCCGGCCGACTCGACCGGGTCCGCTACCGCACGGACGGCGCAGCGACGTCGGACGACGTCACCGCCGACCTGGTCGTCGACGCCTCGGGGCGCACCACGAAGATCGACGCCTGGCTCGGCGAAGCGCGGATCCCAATGTCCGCCAAGTCCGTGATCAAAGCGAAGATCACCTACACCTCTGCGTGCTACGAACGCCCGCCGCAGGACGAGCTGGACTTCGACGTCGCCTACCAGATGGCCTTCGCACCCGGCGTGCCGCGCGGGGGAGTGATCCTCGCCGTGGAGCATCACCGCTGGATGTGCTCGCTGTTCGGCGTGAGCGACCACGTGCCGCCCACCGACGACGACGGGTACCTCGACTTCGCCCACAGCCTCGGCAACCCCCGCCTCGCCGAACAGATCAAGCGCGGCACCCGGCAGGGGGAGATCAGCCGCTACACCAACCCCGGCGACGAGTGGCGCCTGCACCACAAGAACGCCCGCTGGCCCGAACGCCTGATCGCGATCGGCGACGCTCTCTGCGTCTTCAACCCGGTGTACGGACAAGGGCTGACGGTCGCCGCGCTCGAAGCCGAGCTGCTCGACGGGCTGTTGCGGCGCCGCAGGGCGCAGGCGTCGGGGCTCGACGGCCTCAGCCGGGCCTACCTGCGCGCGGCGGCCAAGGTCATCCAGGTCCCCTGGACCATGGCCACCAGCTCCGACCTGATGTGGTCGCCCGAAGGCCAGCCGCTCTCCGCGCGCTTCGCCCACTGGTACAACCGGCACGTCTTCGCGCTGGCCGTGCGGGACCAGGACGTGTGGGCGCGGTTCGTCCGCGTCCTGAACATGACGGCCCCGCCCACGCTGCTGTTCCGGCCGAGGGTGCTCGGCGGTGTGCTCCGCCACGCCTTCACACGTCGCTCGGGCTGAGGCCCGTCCGCGGCCGAGGCCACGGGCGGACCGCGCTGCGGGGCAGGCGCAGGCGCACACCACGACCTTCCCCCGCGTGTGCCCGCGCTCGACATACGTGTGTGCGTCCGCGATCCGTTCGAGCGGGCCCTGCTGATCAAGTTCGGCCGATTCGGCGAGGAGCGTGGAGTCGTTCTCCGCGTTGGCCACGCGCACACCCAGACGCCGCGCGTTGGCGTGGTCTGCAACCGTCGCCATCCGCGCGGGGCCGCCCACGATCGCCCCCCCCCGGGCCACCGCGATCTCGGCCACGGCCCTGCCCACGCCTCCGGCGGCGCCCTCGACGAGCAGGTGCGCCCCCGCAGCGGGCCGAGCGCCTTGAGCCCGCCCAGCGCGGTCACGGAGGCCAGCCCCGCACCGGTGGCCTGCTCGTCGCTCCAGGTGGCGGGCGCGTGCGCCCAGGCCGCTGTCACCGGGCCGCCCCGACGAGCTGCTCGCCCAAGTACCGCCCGACCCCAAGCAGTTGCGGGCCCATGTGGAGAACGACACCAGGACCCTGTTCCTCGCACTCGCCGGGGTGTCGCTGCTGATCGGGGCGATCGGCATCGGCAACACCACGCTGGTCGCGGTCCTCGAACGGCGCCACGAGATCGGCCTGCGCAGGGCCATCGGCGCGTCGCGCCGCTCGATCCTCTCCCAATTCCTCTTCGAGAGCGGCTTGCTGGGTGCTCTCGGCGGTCTGGTCGGCACCGTCGGCGGCCTCGATCTGACCATCTCCATCGCCCTGGCGAAGGGCTGGACCGCCGCGCTCTCGCCCTGGCTGCTCGTCGCGGGCCCGCTGCTCGGTCTGGGCGTCGGCCTGGCCGCGGGGCTCTACCCGGCGCTCAAGGCCGCACGGCTGGAGCCGGTGGCGGCGCTCGCGTCGTAGCCCCCGCGGCCCGGCGTCCGGCCACCTGGCCGACACACACAGGACCGGCCTACGGGGTGGCGGGCCCGCCCCTGGTTACCGTTCCGCCATGGCCGACTACCGCATCGAGACCGTACGCAATGGCGAACGCGACTGGACAGCCCGCAACGACCGGGGTGCCGAAGTCCGGATCGCCGCCGCCGACAACCCGGAGGCCCAGCCCTCCTTCACCCCCGTCGAACTCCTCCTCGCCGCGCTCGGCGGCTGCGGCGGACTCGTCGTGGACCGCACCGCCCGCACCGTCGAACACGACGGGCTGCGCATCGTCGTGGACTCGGTCTCCCGGCCCGAGGACGACGGCCGCGTCGGCGTCCTCAGGGTCTCCTACGAGATCGACCTGGCCGAGGGCGAGGACCAGGCCGCCGAGAAACTGGAGCGTGCCATCCGGCTGACCCACGAGAAGTACTGCACCGTCAGCCGCACCGTCGAACACGGCGCGCGCGTCGAGGCGCTGGGCCCCGACGGCACCACCCTCTTCGCCGGGGGATGACGGTCGAACCCCCACCGAGGGAACCCCCACCGAGGGAATCCCCACCGAGGGAACCCCTGCCGACGACCGGACCGTCGGCAGGGGAGCGGTCCCTCGGCCGCGATCAAGTGAGCGGCTCCAGCGGCTCCACCCACACGTCGCGGAAGCGAACCTTGTTGCCGTGGTCCTGAAGGCGGATGGCACCGGCCGCCGCCGACTCCGGGTCACCCGCGCCCGTCGGACCGTCGACGGCGACGTCGTCGTGGACCTTCTTCCCGTTCCACACCACCGTGATCCGGGCGTCCGACGTCTTCTTCCCCGCCGCGTCGAAGCGGGCGGCGCGGAAGGTGATGTCGTACGTCTGCCAGGTCTCCGGCGCCGTGGACGCGTTGAGGTCGGCGGCCTTCTTCAGATAGATCGCCCCCGCCTCGTTGTTCGCGAGCTTCGCCACGCCGTACGAGTCCAGGATCTGCACCTCGTACCGTTCCTGGAGGTAGACCCCGCTGTTGCCCCGGTCCTGCCCGGTGACGTCGTCCGGCAGCTTCGGCACCCGGAACTCGACGTGCAGCGTGAAGTCCTCGAAGTGCTGCTTGGTGCGCAGATCGCCGCAGCAGACCTCCATCGATTTCTCCGCGGTGTGCGGCCACTCGGGGGCGCGCCCGTCGGAGTGCTGCCAGGCGGTGGCGGCGCTGCCGCCCGAGAAGAGGTCGATCCTGCTGCCGGGCCTGCGCACGTCCAGCGCGTCGAGGTTCACGTGGCCGGTGTCCTCGGGCCCCACGACGTAGGTGAGCGTGTTGTGGCCCTTGCGCAGGTCGAGCCGCTCGGTCTTGGTGGACCAGCGTTTCCACTCGCCGGTGGACGGCAGACTCGTCCGACGCGCCGGGCCGCCGTTGACGCTGACCCCGATCGTCTTGGTGCCGGGGGCGGGATGCGGGCCGTTCGCGTAGCGCAGGCCCACGTCGTACGAACCCTTCTTGTCGACCACGACGTCGAAGGCGGCCCGCGCGCCCTTGTCGCCGAAGCCGTCCACGAAACCGCCACCGGTGTATCCGGCGTGCTCCGTGTCGATGGCCGCGCCCCCCGACAGCTTGGCGGACTCGGCGTCGTAGGTGGTGACGGGCTCCGGCGGCCCCGGCTTGGCGTTCAGGGTGTACCAGGCCTCGGTGGACCACAGTTGCTCGCCCTCGGACGACGAGAACGGGCGGGGTGAACGGACGTGCACCACACGGTCCGACTTCAGGCCCGGGATGGTCAGCGTCACCTTGCGGCGGTCCTCGGAGAGCCGCGCCGACGCCACCGGCAGCGACTCCTCGTCGACCTTCGGGCCGCCGTACGCGGGCGTCGGCACGTAGCGCCACTGCTCGACCGCGTACGCGCCCTTGGTCAGCTTGGCCGCGGTCTCCTCCGACAGGGGATTGGTGTAGGTGAGTTCGAAGCCGTCGCGGGTGGCGCGCATCGTCTTGACGTCGAAGGCCGTCCTGCCGTTCGGCGTCAGCTTCTGCAGGCCGAAGCGGAGCTTGCCCGCCTGGCCCCAGTTGCCGTCGGCGCCCAGGCCACCGGTGTAGATCGCGCCGTCGGGGCCCTCGCTGATCCGGGTGATCCCCGACTCCAGGCCCTGGGTGTGCCGGAACACCGCGCCTTGGTACTCGCCGCCGACCTTCTCCAGATCGGCCCTCTGGAGTCCGCCGTACGTCACGTCGCCGAAGACCATCTGCCCGGCGAACGGCCCCTTCCTCAACCGCAGCGGCGTACTGGGCGAGTTGGCGATCTCGTTCTGCGGCAGCCACAGCACCGGCTTGGTGACGGCCTTGTCGTCGTACGGCCCGTCCGGATTCATGTAGTGGTTGAAGAAGCGGTCCTGCTTGATGTGCACGAGCTTGGACGCGGGCAGCCAGCCGCCCTGGTTGTCCGTGACGAACAGGTCACCGCCGGGGCCGCGCCCGATGCCGTTCGGGGTGCGCAGCCCACCGGCGAGGTAACTCACCTTGCCCGTCGCCTTGTTGACCTTGATGGTCGTGCCGCGGTTCGGTGCGGGCTGCGGATCGGTGGTGGCTCCGCCGTAGTTGATGGCGACGGAGAGGTTCAGATAGAAGTCGCCCTTGTCGTAGAGCAGTCCGAAGGCGAACTCGTGGAAGTTCCCGCCGTACGGCCATGCGGCGATCTTCCGCTTCTCGTCGGCGACGTCGTCGCCGTTCGTGTCGTTCAACTCGGTCAGCTGGTGCTTCTCCGACACGTACAGCTTCCCGTCCGCGTACGTGATGCCCATCGGCTCCTTGAGCCCGTCGGCGATCTTCTTGTACGTGACCTTGTCGGGCCCGGTGTCCCCGGTGACGTTGTCGAGGAGGTACACCTCGCCCTTCGTCTCGGTGCTGCCGCCCCAGGTGGAGATCGCGAGCCGCCCGTCGGGCAGCCAGTCCATCGCGGTCACCTGCGGCTCGAAGCCCTTGGGGCGCAGGTCGGTCAGCGTGTATCCGGGGTTGACCTCGGTGAGCGGCAAGCCGTCGCCGGGGGTGTCGAGCGTGCCCTCGCACTCCTTGCGGCCCGGCGCGGTAACCCGTACGACATCGGCGTCCGTGCTCAGCACGGAGTTCGGCACGGTGGTGAAGGCGTCGGCCCCCGGCGGTTTCCACTGGAGGGTGACCTGCTGGTCGCCGCCCGCGTCGAAGTGGTCGATGCGCAGCGGCTGGTGTCCGGCGTTGAGCGTGACCGAGCCGTCCTTGGGTTCGGCGCCGTGCAGTCCGTCGTGGTCGATGACCCGCCGGTCGCCGAGGAAGAGCCGGGAGCCGTCGTCGCTGATCAGCCGGAAGTCGTACGAGCCCGCTGTGGGCACGTTCAGGTTGCCGATGATCTGCGACACGAAGTTGTCGCTGAACCCGAACCCCTCGGTGGACTTCCAGTCGGCGGCCGGGATCAGCTTGTCGACGTTGGGGGTCTGCGCGGGCTTGAGGTCGCAGAGCTTCTTGAGCGGGGTCCGGACGTCGAACACCCGTAAGGTGACGCCGGGTTCCTGCGGCGGAAGATCCGCGAACGGCCGCGGCCGGTCCTCGGCGGACGCGGCGGTGCTGGGGGCGAGGAGCCCGCCGCAGAGGAGAGCGGTCAGCAGCACACCGGTGGACCCGGCGGCGGCTCTTCGGGCTCTTCGGGCTCTTCGGGCTCTGCGGCGGGGCGGCCCCGACAGCGGCCTGGGACGTGGCTTCACTCTTCCTCCTGCGTGGTTCCGGTATTCCGGCATGGGTTACGCAGATCTCTGTGGCAAAGCGACGCTCAGCGTAGGGATGCCCCCGGAGCGCGTCCATACTTTGTCCTCAGAAAGGAAGAACTGAGGTGTGTCGGCCAGGTCTTGGGTTGCGTACGGCGCCTACGGCACCCGGGCGACGCCCACGTAGAAGCCGCTCAGCTCCTCGGTGGGCGCCGGGGAGTCCTTGTACCACTTGGTCGCGGTGACGAGCCCCGGGTCCAGCAGGTCGAGCCCCTCGAAGAACGGCTCGACCTCGGCACGCGTCCGCATCCGCAACGGAATCTCGCCCTTGCGGTAGGTGGTCGTCACCGACTTCACGAGGTGCGGGTGCTCATCGGTGGTGCCGTGCGAGAACATCAGGTAACTCCCGGAGGGCAGCGCGTCGACCAGCGTCCGCGTGAGCCCGTAGGGGTCCTCCTCGTCGGTGATGAAGTGCATCAGCGCGATCATCGAGAGCGCGACGGGCCGCGAGAAGTCCAGGAACGTACGGGCGTGTTCGAGGATGGCGTCGGGCCGGCGCACATCCGCCTCGATGTAGTCGGTGGCGCCCTCGCGGCTGCTGACGAGCAGCGCCTCCGCGTGCCGCAGCACGATGGGGTCGTTGTCGGCGTAGGCGATCCGCGCCGACGGCACGATGCCCTGCACGATCTGGTGCAGGTTCGGCTCGGTCGGGATGCCCGTGCCGATGTCGAGGAACTGGTCGATCCCGTTGCCCGCGAGCCAGGCCGCCGCCCGGTGCATGAAGGCCCGGTTGCGCATGGCGTTGAGCCGGGCCTCCTTCGGCAGCTTCTCCGCCACCTCCTGGTCGACCGGATAGTTGTCCTTGCCGCCCAGCAGCCAGTCGTAGACGCGCGCCGGATGCGCCCTGCTCGTGTCGATACGGCTTCCGGAGGACGGTGACGTCATGGGTGACTCCAGCGTGTGCGCGGCAGGGACCTCGGCGATTATGGCATTGGCCTGATCATCGCGGTGAGTGGCCGACGACGATACCCGGTCCGTGCGCGTGCCTCACTGCTCCTGCCGCCAGCCGCCGCTGTCCGGGCACGCTGTGGACGCGGTCCCGTACGCGAACCGGAGGAAGTGCTTCAGCGCCGGGGTCCAGGTCGTGAAGTCGTGTCCGTCGGGGCCCGAGCAGTACAGGTGGGAGACGTTCTGCCGCTTCAGGGTCTTGTGGAGTTCGGTGTTCCAGACGTACGGGTCCTCGGCGCGACCGCTGTAGAGCGCCATCTTGCCGCCGTACGAGCGGTAGGCGGCGGGGCGCGTCTCGGCGACCTGGGCGGGGTTGAACGAGGGCCAGCCGGACTGCGGTCCGAAGACCAGCTCCGTGCGCCGCAGCGCGTCGGGGTTGCCGGGGAAGAGGTATTTCCAGAAGTTCCCGAGGTCGGCGCCCGCGCCGTGCCACCAGAAACGTGCCCCGTAGAGGGTGGTGCCGTTGTTGATGATCTCCTGGTGGTCGGGGCGACGGAGGTCCGTGCCGCCGGAGAAGGCACCCACGGCACTGAAGATGTCCGGGTGTTGGGCCGCGTACTTCAGGGCGCCGAAGCCGCCCATCGACATACCGGCGACGGCGCGCTCGCCGGACGTGGCGAAGTGCGCGTCGATCCAGGGCACCAACTGCTTGATGTGGAAGGTCTCCCACTGGGGTGTGAAGTTGCCGTACGTGTAGCCGGGCCAGTCGGAGTAGAAGCCGACCTTGCCGCCCTCGGGCATCACCACGATGCCCTTGAACCCGGCCTCTTTGACGCTCCGGGTGATGTCACCGCCGCCACTTGACCACTGCTCGTAGTCGGCGGCCCCGCCGTGCAGGAGATAGAGCACGGGGTAGCGGGCGGACGGGTCGTAGTCCGCGGGCAGGTGGACGCGCACGCGCACGGGTCTGCGCACGGGATCGATCTGGGGCGCCCCCGGCCCGCGCGCGGTGAAGAGGGCGTCCGAGGTGAACTCCGCCTCGCAGACGAGCCCGTCGGGCGACGGGCGCCAGTACCGCATGTCCAGGCCGTTGGAGTCGCCCGTGCCGAGGTCCGGGCAACTGACGGCGGCCGCGGACGCGGCGGGGGCGGGCAGTCCGACGAAGGCGAGGCCGACGCCCAACGCGGCTGCTGCCAGCCAGGATTTGACGGTGGAAACGGATCGACGCATGGGTTCCCCGATCGGTTCGACGCTCATGGGTGTGCCGCGCCGTCGTGTGGGGGCCGACAGGGCGCGCGCAAGTGGGGCCCCGACGCTATCCCCGTCGCCGCGCGGCCGCGTACAGCGACAGGTGGACATTGGCTACCGCCGTGGTTTACGCGGCCGCCACGTGTCCCGGCGCGACACGGTCCCTACCGCGCCGACAACGCACGTGTGCCCGGTGCGCAGCTCTCCTTGAGCCCGTCGAACTCGGCGGCCGTCAGCTCCTTCGCGGCGGAGCCCCTGCGGCTGCCGTCGAGCTGGGCGCAGGCGTCGTCCAGCCACCGGGGGAGGGGCTCGACCCCGATGAAGGCGGCGAGTCGGGTGAGTTCCTCGCGGGGTGCGTCGAGCAGTTCCTCGTAGGCGAGTGTGGCGCCCTGACCGACAGGCAGGGCGTCGATGAACCGGACGCCGTCGGCGACGAGTTCGGACCACAGGGCACCGAACCTGTGCAGCGGGAACTCCCGGTCCCGTACGAGCGCGGGGTCGAAGCTCCCGGCGAGCAGCGGAGCCAGCTCCGGCGGCAGGGCGCGCACGTGTTCGGCCGTCAGCTCGGCGAAGTCCGCGACACCCGTCCGCTCCCTGATCTCCCGGATCAGTGTGATCGTGCGGTACCCGACGTGGCGGCTCATGGAGAGCGCGCAGTCGGGGCCGTCCCGGTGCAGATGCACGAACTTCGCGTACGGGAAGGTCTCCCGCAGCCCCGGAGCCCAGCCCGTCGAGTACCCGGAGCGCTCCACGACGGCGGTGCGGCCGAACCGCGCGCCGAGCCAGGCGAAGAGCGCTTCGTGATGCTCGGCGGCGGAGCGGTCGGGCCAGTCGGTGACCGAGGCGCGGAGTTCGTCGAGCAGCCCGTCGGGGTCGTCGGTGAGGTGGGGGAGCACCATGAGGGAGAGCGCGGGAATGCCCGTGGTCCGCGCCGTGTACCGTCCCGGGCGCCGGGTGTAGAGGAACTCCGGCATCAGCAGCCCGCTGCGGATCATGTTCGCGAAGTACGGGGTCGGCCGGAAGAGGGTCCACCAGAACTCCGCGCCCGACAACCGGCCTTCGGGGAAGGCCGCGTCGCCGACCGAGGCCATGTACTCGTTGAGGCTCAGCACGTCGGGGTGGGTGCTGAGGATGCGGGACAGCGCGGTGGAGCCGCTGCGGCCCGTGCCGATGACGAAGGTCAGGCTGCGCAAGGTCACTCTCCGAGGGCGCGGGGCGGGTGTTCCGGGCTTGCTGCACCTCAGCACACTCCCGCCGAGTGCACCAGGTGGCAGCGGCCCGGACACGCTCCCTCGGGCGGACCTCAGCCCGCGTCGGCCGGTTTCACGACGGTGTACATCACCGAGCGCTGCTGCTTGTGACGCTGGACGCGGCCCTTGGCGACCAGGGATTCGAGCGTGTTGCGCACCACCTGCGGGGTGGGGTTGCGGCTCGGGTGCTTCTCCAGGAGCTCGTTGCGGAGTTCCTGGGCGAGCCGGGGTTCGGTGTAGCCGGAGAGCAGCTCCAACAGCACGTCTCCGAGGAGGGGTTGACGCGGCGCCGCCTTCGCGCGGGACTTCGGGGCGGGCTTCGGGCTGGACTTCGCGCCGGGCGCCGCCTCGCTCTTCGTGTCGCTCTTCGTGTCGGGCTTCCCCTTGCCCTTCGCTGCGCTCGCTCCGGCCTTCGTCTTGGGACTCTTGTTCGCCTTGGCACCCGTGGGCGGCGCTGCCCCGTTCGACGCCGAGGACCGCGCGTCGCCTCCCGTGTCGTTGCGCCGCTTCGCCTTCGCGACCGAAGGCTCTTCCTGCGCCTGCTTCGGCAGAAGCGCGGCATCCGTCAAACCCTCGTACCGCTCGGTGAGGTTGAGGATGTCCGCCAGCAGTGTTTCCTCCTGCTTGAGGAGTTCGATCCGCTGCGCCAGCTCCTCCTGACGCCTGCGGTTCTCTTCCAGATCCGACGCGACCTGTTCCACGTATCGCGACCTGAGGTTGGCGACTGACTGGCTGTCCACCATCGTTCACTCCCTCTCTACGAATGTGTTGCGCATGGTACTCATGCGGGAGGCCCGGAGCCGGACTTCGCGCCCCTGCCACCGTTGCCGGAGCCAACGGTCGTGGCTCGCGAGGACGATGGCGCCGGGTCCTGTCCCCAGGGCGTCCTCCAGTTCGTCACACAGGCGTGGAGAGAGATGGTTCGTGGGCTCGTCGAGCAGCAGCAACTGCGGCGGACGGGCCATGAGCAGGGCCAGCGCGAGCCGTCGGCGCTGCCCGACGGAGAGTTGACCGACGGGTTTGTCCAGGTCCGCCGCGTGCAGCAGACCGAGCGAGGCGAGCGGCACCTCATCGGCCGGTCCCGCTCCCAGGGACAGCTCATAGGTGTCTCGGGCCGTGCGCTCGGCCCTCTCGAACACGGTGTCCTGGGTGAGCAACCCCACCGTGAGGTGGCGCCGCCGACGCACCTCGCCCTCGGCCGCGAGGTGTCCGGCGAGCACGGCGAGCAGCGTCGACTTGCCCGCGCCGTTGCCGCCGGTGACCAGCAGCCGGTCGGTCGCCGACACCTCCAGGGCGGCCATCGAGAGCCGACCCGGCACGCGCACGTTCCGCAGCGATGCCAGGGGCCGCGTACCTTCCGCCTTCTCCTGGTCCACCTCCGCCGCCGCGGTGAGCGCCGCGGCCGCGAACCGCAACGGGCGCGGGGGCTCGGCGACTTGGGCGCGCTCCAGCTCGTCGAGGCGGCGCGTGGCGTTGCGGACCCGGCGGGAGATCTGGCTCTGCACCCGGCCCGCCCGATGGCCGTACCCCATCTTCTCGCTGTCGCGCGGCCCCCGGTCAGGCGCGACCCGGCGCGCGGTCACACCTGCCGAGCGGCGCAGCTCGTCGAGCTCCTGCTGCTCATCGGCGTACCGCCGCTCCCAGCGCTCCCGCTCGGCATGTTTCTCGGCGAGGTAGGAGCTGTAGTCGCCGCCGTGGCGGACCGGTCCTGCCACGGCCGGGTCGAGGTCGATGAGGTCGGTGCAGACGGCGTCGAGGAACGCCCGGTCGTGGCTGGCGGCCACCACGGTGCCCGGCAGGCCGCGGAGCTGCTCCTCCAGGAAGGCGGCGGCGCTGTCGTCGAGGTGGTTGGTCGGCTCGTCGAGGACCAGCGCCGAGGGGCGTCGGACAAGCAGCGCGGCCAGGGCGAGCCTGCCGCGCTGCCCGCCGGAGAGCGAGCCGAGCGTGCGGTCGTGCCCGAGCGAGCCGATACCGAGGCCGTCGAGGACGAGGGCCGCGCGCCGGTCGGCGTCCCAGGACTCGCGGTCCTGTGCCTGCTCCAGGCGCTTGCCGTAGGCGTCGAGGAGCGCCCGGTGGCCGGGGTCGTCCTCGGGGACCCGCGCGAGCTCCGTGCCGAGCCGCTCCAACTCGGCGAGGTCCTCACGGGCCTCGCGCAGCGCCTCGTCCAGTACGACGGAGATGGTCGACGCGGCGTCGAACGGCATCTCCTGATGGAGGAAGCCGAGGTCGCCCGGGCGGGTGACGCTGCCCGCGTCGGGTTCGTCGGCGCCCGCGATCACCCTGAGGAGGGTGGACTTGCCGACGCCGTTCTCGCCGATCAGGCCGATGCGGTGGCCGGGGGACGCGGTCAGGGAAACACCGTCGAGTACGCGTCGGCCGCCGAAGCCGTGGACGATGTCGTGGGCGAGCAGGGCGGGTCGGGGCATGGGAAAGTCGCTCCTACGTGATCGGTGGTCGGCCCGCCGGGCGCACGGCCTCGGACGCGGGCCACGTCACACGTCGGGGCTCACACCTCCGGGGCCCCGGTCTCCTCGAGTGCTCCGTCGGTGAGGCGCAGCCACCGGTTCACGCCGATCTCGGCGAGGAACTTCTCGTCGTGGCTGATCACCATGAAGGCGCCCCGGTAGGAGTCGAGGGCACTCTCCAACTGGCCCGCGCTGACCAGATCGAGGTTGTTGGTCGGCTCGTCGAGCAGGAGCAGCTGCGGGGCGGGTTCGGCACACAGGACGCAGGCCAGGGTGGCGCGCAGCCGCTCGCCGCCGGAGAGCACACGTACGGGAAGGTGTGCTCGCGCGCCCCGGAAGAGGAAGCGCGCCAGCAGGTTCATCCGCTCCGCCTCGGGCCGCTCGGGGGCGAACGCGGCGAAGTTCTCCGCCACGGTGCGCTCCAGGTCGAGCAGGTCGAGGCGCTGCGAGAGATATGCGATCCGGCCCTCGCTCCGCTTGATCTCCCCGCCGTCCGGGGTGAGTTCGCCGGTGACCAGGCGCAACAGGGTCGTCTTTCCTGCGCCGTTGGGTCCGGTCAGTGCGATGCGCTCGGGGCCGCGTACGCTGAGGTCCACGCCGCCGTCGGCGAACACGGCACGTCCCGCGTGGTGGACCTGCAACCCCGAGCCGATGAACAGATTGCGTCCCGCGGGCACGAGCGTGTCGGGCAGGTCGAGGGTGATGCGCTGCTCCTCGCGCAGCGCGCGTCCTGCCTCGTCGAGCCGGGCCTTGGCCTCGCTCACCCGGCTCGCGTGCAACTGCCCCGACCGGCCCGCCGACTCCTGCGCGCCGCGCTTCATGTTGCCCGCGAAGATGCGGGGCAGACCGGCGCTCTTGAGGTTGCGGGCGGCGTTGCTCTGCCGACGCTCGGCGCGTTCGCGGGCCTGCTGCATCTCGCGCTTCTCGCGCTTCAGCTCCTGCTCGGCGTTGCGGATATTCTTCTCGGCGACCTCCTGCTCGGCCCGCACGGCTTCCTCGTACGCGGTGAAGTCGCCCCCGTACAGGCGCAGTTCGTCGCTGCCGAGTTCGGCGATGCGTTCCATGCGGTCGAGCAGCGCGCGGTCGTGGCTGACCAGGAGCAGACAGCCGGTGAAGTCCGCGAGGACGTCGTAGAGCTGGTGCCTGGCCGCCAGGTCGAGGTTGTTGGTCGGCTCGTCGAGCAGCAGTACGTCGGGGCGCTTGAGCAACTGGGCGGCGAGGCCGAGGGAGACGACCTGACCGCCGCTGAGCGTGCTCAGGCCCCGGTCGAGGGCGAGTCCGGCCAGGCCGAGCCGGTCGAGCTGGGCGCGGGTGCGCTCCTCGATGTCCCAGTCGTCGCCGATGGTGGCGAAGTGCTCCTCGCCCACGTCACCGGACTCGACGGCGTCGAGCGCGCGGATCACCTCGGCGATGCCGAGCACCTCGGCGACCGTGAGGCCGCCGGTCAGGGGGAGGCTCTGCGGGAGATGGGCGAGCGTGCCGCCGACCGACAACGAGCCGGTGGCGGGCGTCAGTTCACCGGCGATCAGCTTGAGCAGGGTGCTCTTGCCGGAGCCGTTGGGAGCGACGAGGCCGGTACGGCCGGTGGGCACGGTGAACGACAGGTCGTGGAAGACCGGCGTGTCGTCGGGCCAGGCGAAGGAGAGGTTCGAGCACACGATGGCGGCGTCGGACATGGAGGTGACCTCGAGGGAGTACGGGCAGGCAGAGCACTGCCCTGGGCGACGTGTGAGAGGGGGGTACGACAAAGGCGGCCACGGCAGCGGCGCCCTTGCGGCACCGGCCGACGGCCGTCAGATCCGGATCTCATCCGGAGATGTCGTCGTCACCCACCACGTCTGTGACTCCTCGATCAAATGGGTCAGGTCACACCCACGGTAGCAGGTGTGCGCCTGGGGCCAGCGGGCCACGCCGCTCGCGGCGGCGTGACCGGGTTCGGTGGAGTCGGCGGGATCGGTCGATGGATCGTCATGTGCCCCTGAGGGCTCAGCTGTTGAGGGAGGTGGCGAGCCAGTCCTCGTAGTGGGTGGGGGCGATCCGGGCGTCGGGGCCCGCGGTCAGGACGGAGCCGGGGACGGCGGCGAACATCCCGGCCCCGGCGTCCGTGATGACGGGCCTTTCGTCCTTGCGGGCGGCCAGGGTCAGGCGGCCGAGCTCGTCGAGGGTGAAGGTGTCCGGGCCCGCGACGTCGAGGATCCCGTTCAGGGGAGGCGCGGCGGCGACGTCGGCGAGGGCGGCGACGACCTCGGCGCTCGCGATCGGCTGGACGGGCGTCGCGGGCAGGCGGACGGCCTCGTCGTCGGCGGTCATGGAGATGACGGAGTCCATGAACTCGAAGAACTGGGTGGCGCGCACGATCGAGTACGGCGTGGGGCCGCCGCGCAGCAGGTCTTCCTGGAGCACCTTCGCGCGGTAGTAGTCCAGGCCGGGCACCTGGTCGACGCCGACGATCGACAGGGCGACCTGGTGGCGTACCCCTGCCCGCTCGCCCGCGGCGAGCAGGTTGTCGACGGTGGTGCGGAAGAACGCGAGGGACCGCTCGTCGAAGGTGGGGGAGTTGCTCACGTTGACGACCGTGTGGGCGCCGTCGAGTGCCTCGTCGAGGCCGGTGCCGGTGAGCAGGTCGAGGCCCGACGACAGCGACGCGGCGACGACCTCGTGGCCCGCGTCCCTGAGCTTGGCGACGAGCTGGGAGCCGATGAGTCCGGTGCCGCCGATGACGGTGGTCTTCATGGTGTGCCTTCCTTCGTGAAGGAAACTCGGACATTCGATATCCGAGATAATACTCGGATACGCTGTGTCCGAGTCAAAGCGACTTTCGGACAGGGCGTCGCGGTGGGGAGGACGTATGAAGCTGTCGGGTGGCGTGGAATGGGCGCTGCACTGCTGCGTGGTCCTGACCGCGGCGAGCGAACCGGTGCCCGCCGCCCGGCTCGCGCAGCTGCACGAGGTGTCGCCGAGCTATCTGGCCAAGCAGATGCAGGCCCTGTCCCGGGCGGGCCTGGTGCGCTCCGTTCAGGGCAAGACGGGCGGGTATGTCCTGACGAAGAAGGCCGAGGACATCACGCTGCTCGACGTGGTGCAGGCCGTCGACGGAAAGAATCCAGCCTTTGTCTGCACGGAGATTCGTCAGCGCGGCCCGTTCGCGACGCCTCCGGAGCAGTGCGCGAAACAGTGCCCCATCGCCCGTGCGATGGGGGCCGCGGAGGCCGCGTGGCGGGCATCGCTCGCCGCGGTCACCATCGCCGACCTCGTCGCGTCCGTGGAGAGCGACAGCGGTCCCGACACGCTCCCGGGCATCGGATCCTGGCTCACCGAGGAGCCGCGCGCTCTCCGACCGGCGCCAGGCACCTCCTGACCCAGCGTCACCATCACGTCCCCCGGGACGCGCTCGCGGCGGAGTTGTCCGCGATCTTTCCCGGAATTGTCCGTGATCTGTAACGGAGGGATCCCCCGGCCCCGGTTCCTCGTCCTGCCAGTTGGTCGCAAGGCGACCGGGGATCGGCGAGGAACTGCGCGAAAAGGGGCGGGCATGGCACGGCACAGCGGTGGGCGGGGCTGGTACGGCAAAGTGATCGGGGCGGCGGTCGGAGTGACCATGCTCGCCACCGGTGCGTCGGTATGGACCGCGCAGGCCGGTGACGCTGACGACGCGTCACCCGAGGCCACCGCGCCCGCCGCGCCCGGCGGTGACGTCAAGCCCGTCTCGCCGACCATCGCGCACGCTTCGGAAGGGGGCAAGCGCGCCGTCAACATCACCATCGACGACGGCCCCGACCCCAAGTGGACCCCTCAGATACTCGACCTGCTGCGCGAGTACGACGTGAAGGCCACGTTCTGCATGGTGGGGACGCAGGCGCAGGCGCACCCGGACATGGTGAAGAAGGTCGTCGCGGCAGGGCACCGGCTCTGCGACCACACCGTGTCGCACAACACCGGCATGGACAAGGACTCCGATGCCTACCAGTCGCAGCAGATACTCGACGCCGAGCGCATGATCACGAAGGCGTCCGGAGGCGTGCGGCCGATGTACTACCGCGCGCCCGGTGGCGCCTTCACCCCTTACAGCCGCAAGCTCGCCGCCTCCCGGGGCATGCGCCCGCTGGGCTGGAACGTGGACACCAAGGACTTCGAGCGCCCGGGGGCGGACGCCATCGTCGCCACCGTCGAGCGGGAACTGCCCAACGGCCCGACGCTCCTCTTCCACGACGCGGGCGGCGACCGCACCCAGACCGTCGAGGCCCTGCGCCGCCTGCTGCCCCGGCTCAAGGAGCAGGGCCACACCTTCGGCTTCCCGGTGCGCTGAGCCTCCCCGGTGCGCCGAGCCCCGGTTCGGGCCTTCCGCGTCCAGGCGCCACTCCGCCCCGCGCGCCTACGGGCGTGTCCGGGTGAGCGCCGGGTCGTGGAGGGCCCTTCGGCCGTCCTGGAGCATCTCGGCGACCAGGAACGCCAGGTCCAGGGACTGGCTGTGGTTGAGGCGCGGGTCGCAGGCCGAGTCGTAGCTGCGTGCGAGGTCGCCGACGCCGATGTCGTGCCCGCCGCCCAGGCACTCGGTGACGTCCTCGCCCGTAAGTTCGACATGTATGCCACCAGGCTGGACACCCAGTGCCTTGTGCACCTCGAAGAAGCCCTTGACCTCGTCGATGACGTCGTCGAAGCGGCGGGTCTTGTAACCCCCGTCCGCGGTGAACGTGTTGCCGTGCATGGGGTCGGTGATCCAGCAGGCCCGGATGCCGTTGGCCGCGGCCTTCTCCATCAGCACGGGCAGCACGTCCCTGACGCGGTCACGCCCCATCCGCGTCACGAAGGACAGGCGTCCCGGCAGGCGTTGGGGATCGATCCGGTCGACGTAGGCGAGCAGGTCGTCCGCGGTGGTGGAGGGGCCCAGCTTGATCGCGACCGGGTTGGCGACGCGCGAGAAGTACTCCACGTGCGCGCCGTCCGGGTCACGGGTGCGCTCACCGATCCAGAGGAGGTGGGCACTGGTGGCGTACGACCTGCCGGTGGCCTCGTCCTCGCGCGTGAGCGCCGACTCGTAGTCCAGGAGCAGCCCTTCGTGGCTGGTGAAGAACTCGGTGATGTGCAGTTGGCGCGGATCCACCCCGCAGGCACGCATGAAGGCCATCGTCCGGTCGATCTCGGTGGCGAGGCGCTCGTAGCGGCCCGCGGCGGGCGAGTCCGTCAGGAAGCCCTGGTTCCAGGCGTGTACGCGGTGCAGGTCGGCGAAGCCCCCGCCCGCGAAGGCGCGGACCAGGTTGAGGGTCGCGGCCGAGGCGTCGTACACGGCGCGCAGCCGCGCGGGGTCGGGTCGGCGCGCGGCGGCGGTGAAGGCGCGGTCGTTGACGGCGTCACCGAAGTAGGAGGGCAGGGTCACGCCCTCCCGCGTCTCGGTGGGGCTGGAACGGGGCTTGGCGTACTGACCGGCCATCCGGCCGATCTTGACCACGGGAACCGAGGCCCCGTGGGTGAGGATCGCCGCCATCTGCAGCAGCGTCTTCAGCTTGCCCTGGATGGAATCGGCGGTGGCGCCGCCCAGGACCTCCGCGCAGTCACCGCCCTGCAGGACGAACGCCTCCCCGCGGGCGGCCTCGGACAGCCGCGAGCGCAGCCGGTCGCATTCGGCGGCCTGCACGAGCGGGGGAGCGGTGGCCAGGTCGTCGGTGACGCGGCGCAGCACGTCGCGGTCGGGCCAGTCCGGCTGCTGAGCGGCGGGCAGGCCGCGCCAGGTCTGCGCCGCGGTCGACTTCTCCATCGGATTCATTCTGATCCCATTCCGGTGAGTGGGGTGAGTACGCAATACAATCCGCGCGGTCACAAAAGGGTCAAGCAATGCGGCGAATGGTCCGTAGCCGTGCCCGTGAATTGGTCTGGTTCGCATCTCGCGGCGCCTGCTTGGCTGACCGGACCAATCCAGCGGATCAATTCAAATGAGGCCCGCATGCGCGTCAGCACAGGTACGCGGACAATCAGCCGGGGGGTATCGGCGGAACGCGTCGGCGTGCGCGTCACCACCACCGAACTGCCCCCGCACGCTCCCTTCGACCTTTACGCACTCCTGCGCCGTGAACGGGGCGAGCAGGACGTCTTCCTCACCGAGAGCCCCGTAGGACCCGAGCAGGATCGCAGGCCGGCCGTCGTCGGCTGCGGACGCCTGGCCGAGATCCGGGTGTACGCGACGCACGTCGAGATGGACGGGGTGCCGGAGCTGCGCTCCGCGCTCGTGGGCGTCGCGGAGCGCGTCGGAATGGCGGGCGACGCGGCGGGCGCCGCGCCCGGGGACGGACGGGCCGACGAGGGCCCGGCTCGCCGCACCTTCCGCTCCGCGGCACAGATGTGGGACCTGCTGCGCCGGGCGCAGACGCTCTTCGAGCTGGACACCCAGGTCCCCGAGGACCGCTACGCCTTCGGCTTCCTGAGCACCCTGTCGTACGAGGCCGCCTGGCACATGGAGCAGTTCCCGCCGCGCGCCGCGGCGTCCGCCGTCCCCGACATCACGCTCACCCTCTTCCGCGACACCGTCTGGTACGACCGGGACTCCGGCGCGGTGGAGCTGCGCAGGGCGGACGGTCCCGGCTTCGGGCGCGTGCCCGTTCCCGACCTGACGGAGCTGGCCGAGCGGGCGCTCGGCTCACCGTCCATCGGCCACCCCGACGCCCCCGCGCCGCGCTCCGTGCGCGACACCGTGGACCGGGAGACGTTCCTCGGCTGGGCCGAGCGGTGCCTCGAGCACATCAGGGTCGGGGACATCTACCAGATCCAGATCGGTCACCGGATCGACGTGGAGAGCGCGTTGACGCCGGTCGACGTGTACCGGCGGCTGCGCGGCCGCAACCCCTCTCCCTACATGTACCTGGTACCGCGCGCGGGCAGCACCTTGATCGGTGCCAGTCCCGAGCTGTTCGTCAGGACCGAGGGCGACCGGATCGTCATGCGGCCGATCGCGGGGACCACCCGTCGCGGCCCTGACGCGGCGGCCAACGAGCGGGGCGTGGCCGAGATGCTCGCCAGCCGCAAGGAGCGGGCCGAGCACATCATGCTCGTCGACCTCTGCCGCAACGACATCGGGCGGGTCAGCGAGCCGAGCACCCTGCCGGTGGACCCGCTGCTGTCGGTGGAGAGCTTCTCCCACGTCTTCCACCTGGTCTCCACGGTGACCGGGCGGCTCAGGTCCGACGCCGACACGTGGGCGGTGCTCCGCGCGACCTTCCCGGCGGGGACCATGAGCGGCGCCCCCAAGATCCGCGCCATGGAGATCATCGACTCGCTGGAGCACGAGCCCCGGGGCGCCTACGCGGGGGCGGTGGGCCTGATCGACGCGCGGGGCTGGAGCGAACTGGCGCTGTGCATCCGCTCCGTGGTGTACGACGGGCGGACCTACTCGACGCAGAGCTCGGCGGGCATCGTCGCCGAGTCCGCCCCGGAAGCGGAGTGGGCGGAGACGCTGGCGAAGATGGGCGCGACCTACTGGGCGCTCACCGGTACGGAGCTGGAGGTGTCGGCATGAGGGTGCTGCTCGTGGACGCGTACGACAGCTTCGTCCACATCATCGACCGCTATCTGCGGACGCTCGGTGCCACCACCCAGGTGGTGCGCTCCGGCACCCGTACCCAGGAGCAGCTGATCGGCCTCGCCCCGGACGCGGTGGTGCTCGGCCCGGGGCCGGGACACCCGGCGGACAGCGGCCACGTCGAACTCGTCAGGACCTTCGCCGACAAGGTGCCGCTGCTCGGGGTCTGCCTCGGGCACGAGGCGATCGCCCTGGCCTTCGGCGGACAGGTGCGGGTCGCGGAGCACATCATGCACGGCCGCACCAGCATGGTGAAGCACGACGGGGAAGGGCTCTTCACGGGCGCCGCGGCCGAGGCGGAAGTCACCCGCTACCACTCGCTGGTCGTGTCCGAGCCGCTGCCGGACGAACTGGTGGTCACGGCCAGGTCGACGGACGACGGATACGTCATGGGGATGCGGCACCGCACCCTCCCCGTCGAAGGGGTGCAGTTCCACCCGGAGTCCATCGCCACCGGTGACGGGCTCGCCATGCTGGACAACTTTCTCTCCCTGTACGCCGGAGGTCAGGCGATGCGCGCCGCCGTCGGCGCGCGTCCGGAGACGTCCGTGTAGGCGGCGCCCAACTGCCGCAGGGCCTCGGCCAGTCCGGACCGGGGCAGCGACGTGTAGCCGACGACCAGCGCGGGGCGCGCCCCCGTCGGCCTGCTGGAGAACTCCCGGCCGCTGCGCACGAGCACCGAACGGTCCAGCGCGGCGGCCACCAGTTCGGCCTCGTCGGTGCCGTGCGGCAGGCGCAGGTAGGCGTGCAGGCCGGCGGCCGCGCCGCTGATGCGCGCCTGCGGCAGGGAGTGCTGCACGGCATCGGCGAGGGTCTCCCTGCGTAACCGGTAGCGGGCCCGCAGCCTGCGCATGTGGCGGTCGTACGAGCCGGATCCGAGCAGTTCGGCGAAGGCGAGCTGGGTCAGGCTGTCCGAGCCGAGGTCACGCCGGGAGCGGGCCCGTTCGAGCGGTGAGAGGAGGTCCCCGGGCACGGCGAGCCAGCCCAGTCGCAGCCCGGGGACCAGGGACTTGGAGGTGGTGCCCGCGTACACCACCCGCTCGGGGGCGTGCCGTTGCAGCGCGAGCGGCCGGGCACGCCGGTCGAACCAGAAGTCGCCGTCGTAGTCGTCCTCGATGACGTAGCCGTCGACGTCTCTGGCCCATCGCGCCAGTGCCGCGCGCCGCTCGTCCGACATCGTGACGCCGGTGGGGAACTGGTGGAACGGCGTGACCAGGACGGCGCGTGCTCCGCTGCGCGCCAGGGCCTCCACGTCGATCCCCTCGTCGTCCACCGGGACGGCGCGGGTGCGCAGGCCGGCCTCCCTTACGAACTCCCGCTGCCGCAGCAGCCCCGGCTCTTCCATGGCGAGCACGTCGATCCGCAACTCGGGCAGCGCCGCGCAGAGCAGGCCCAGGCCGTGCGCGAACCCGGACACGACCATCACCTGTCCCGGCGTGGTGCGCACGCCCCGCACGCGCCCCAGGTGCCGGGCCAGTTCCTCCCGCAGCGCCGGAGTGCCGGACAGCGGTGGATAGTCGAGGTCGCTCTGCCGCGCCGTCTGGAGGACCCGTTGGTAGCCCGCGAGCCACTCCCGGTAGGGGAAGTGCGACAGGTTGGCCCTGCCGGTGCGCAGGTCCCAGCGCACGGACGGCACCCGGCCCTCGTTCAACAGCGTGGGTACGACCGTCTCGGGCGTGGTCGACAGGTGGCGGGCCACCCGCGTGCCGGAGCCCTGCACCGCCTCCAGGTAGCCCTCGGCGATCAGCTGGCCGTACGCCTCCACGACGACGCTCCGCGACACGTCGAGATCGTCGGCGAGGCGGCGGCTCGGCGGCAGGCTGGTCCCCGGGTGCAGCACCCCCTCAGTGATTTCGCGCTTGAGCACGCGCTGGATCTGCGTGGTGAGGGATTCCCCGGAATTGCGCGAGATGTCGAACGAAGTGCGCCAGCTCATTTACCGACTCCCTCCCGTGCCCAATTGGACCGCACTGATTTCCTCAAATGGTCTGGTGAAACGACAACCACGACTCGCAGAATGAACGCCGGTGAACCGAGCCGACCGCAGCGGGCGATGCCCGCGAACTCAGGGAGAATTCGACGTGACCGGAAGCACGTACGCGGGGGACTGGCCCGCCATTCTCAGCGCTCTGCTGGCCCACCGTGACGTGACGTCCGAGGACACCGAATGGGCGATGGACCAAGTGATGAGCGGGTCGGCGAGCCCCGCCCGGACGGCGGGGTTCCTGATCGCGCTGCGCGCCAAGGGCGAGACGGTGGAGGAGATCAACGGCCTGGTGCGCTCGCTGACGGCGCACGCCCGTCCCCTCCACGTGCCGGGCCCGGTCCTGGACATCGTCGGCACCGGCGGTGACGGCGCCAAGACGGTCAACGTGTCCACCATGGCGGCGATCGTCGCGGCGGGCGCGGGGGCGCGGGTGGTCAAGCACGGGAACCGTTCCGCTTCCTCGGCCTGCGGATCCGCCGACGTGCTGGAGGAACTCGGCGTTCCGCTCGACCTGTCGCCGGACCAGGTGGCGGAGACGGTGGCCCAGGCCGGGATCACCTTCTGCTTCGCACCCGGCTTCCACCCCTCGATGCGTCATGCCGCCGCCGTCAGGCGAGAGTTGGGCGTGCCCACCGTCTTCAACATCCTGGGCCCGCTGTCCAATCCCGCGGCACCCGCCGCGAACGCGGTCGGCGTCGCGGACCGGCGGATGGCTCCGCTGATCGCGGGGGTCCTCGCGCGCCGCGGCACCCGGGCCCTCGTCTTCCGGGGCGACGACGGGCTCGACGAGCTGAGCGTCAGCACCACGTCCACCATCTGGTCGGTGCAGGACGGCGAGGTTCACCGCGGCCGCCTCGATCCGCGCGACATCGGCATCGGACGCGCCCCGGTCGAGGCGCTGCGGGGCGGCGACCGGACCCACAACGCCCGGGTCGTCAGGGAGGTGTTGGCAGGTGAGCGCGGGCCCGTCAGGGACGCCGTGCTGCTGTCGGCGGCGGCCGGTCTCGCCGCGCTGGACCCCGACGAGCGGTCGGTGACCGAGCGGATCGGCGCGGGGGTGGAGCGTGCCGCACGGGCCGTCGACTCCGGTGCGGCGGCGCAGGTTCTGGACGACTGGATCACCGCGGCCACCAAACTGAGCTCTGTCACAACCGCCTCCACCGGGTGAGTTCAGGACCGCACGCGGCGGTCGGTCGGCGATCGAGCCGATGGGCATCGCTGGCACGCCGACTCCGGCGCGTCGCCGATGCCCATCGGCTCGCCCGTGTGTATGTTTCGAGCTGGCGTGGGCCAAGTGGCCGTGGGAACGGCCCCGTTGTGTGTGGAGTCGCTCGCTCCGTATTGGTCACAGCGTGTGCGGCCGCAGAGGGCCGAGAGGCGGACGGCGGACCCGCGTCAGCGCTCCGTGAGCGAGGCGGCGGCCTGGGTGGTGCCGGTCTCCGGGAAGGGCGAGCGGGGCATGAGCTCCTCCAGCTTCGATCGGACATCCTCTGCTGCTGAACGGATCATGCGGGCTCCGACTATGCCCGGCCCATCGCGCGGTTATTGAGTGGACAACCGACGCTGCTCGGCCCTGGGTTGGGGTCTTCCGAGGCGTCCGAGTGCTCTACGCAGGACGCCCTACCTGGCGGGATTCAATGGGTGTACGTTCCTCCAGCATGCAAAGATCTCGTCATCGTTGAGGTCCAGGGGAAGGCAGTGCTCCGGGGGATCGTCGCTCACACGACGGGGGGTTCGCGAGATGGCGCAGCAAGGCCAGGTTCGGCGTTCGGTACTGAGACATGGACTGACGGAGGGGGAGGAAACGGCGGAGATGTCACGATCCGGCCTGGAGTTCAAGATTCTGGGGCCGCTCGAGGCCACCGTTGATGGGAAACCGCTGCAGATCCGGGGTGTGCGGCAACGAGCCGTACTCGCCCACCTCCTCCTGGCCCAGGGGGGTGTGGTTTCGGTCGAATCCCTGATCTCGAACGTCTGGGACGGAAGACCGCCGAACACCGCACGTACTCAGGTGTCGATCTGCGTGGCCGCGCTGCGCAAGCTGTTCCGGAACGCCGGAGCCACGGACGAGGTGATCGCCACCGTCCAGCCCGGCTATCGCCTCTCCCTCGCCGGGCGCCGCCTGGACGCCATGGAGTTCTCCCTCGGCGCCGAGCGGGGCTACGGGCTGGGACGGGAGGGCAACCTGGCCGAAGCGGCCGAGTCCCTCAAACAGGCGCTCGCGCTGTGGCGCGGACCGGCCTTGAGCGACGTACCCGCACAGTTCGCCGAGATGGCGGCGACGCGCCTGTCGGAGCAGCGGCTCCTGGCGGCGGAACAGTTGATGACGCTCCGGTTGAAGCTGGGTGAACACCGCTCCATCATCAGTGAGTTGAGAGCCTTGCTGCACGCGCATCCCCTGCGCGAGCAGCTAAGAGCCACCCTGATGAGAGCCCAGTACCGCGCGGGTCAGCGGGCGGAAGCGTTGCACACGTTCCGCGAAGGGCGAACGTTGTCAATCGACGAACTGGGCCTGGAGCCGGGCGCCGAACTCCAGGTGCTCCACGACGCGATACTCAACGACACGTCCGGGGAGCCGTCGGTCGGCGAAGGGCCCGGCATGGTGGCCGAAACCGGCACCATCCCCCTGGAACTTCCCCTGGACGTGGGAGACTTCGTCGGCCGCAAGGCGGAACTCCAGGAACTCGACTACCTGTTGGCCGTGGATCCCGGACGTCGGCGCACCGCCGTCTGCTTCATCAGCGGCAGCCCCGGCAGCGGCAAGACCGCGCTGGCGGTCCACTGGGGCCGCTCCAAGGCCGGGCACTTCCCCGACGGCCAGCTCTACGTGGACATCAGGGACGCGGCGGCGGGATCCCCCGAGCGTACCGCCCTCGCCGTCCTTCAGCGGTTCCTGCGCTCCCTCGGCATGCACCCCGACCTGGTACCGAAGGGGCTCGGCGAGTGCTCGGCCGCCTACCGCAGCCTGCTCGCGGACCGGCGCGCGTTCGTCATCATCGACAACGCCACCACCTTCCGGGAGGTGGAGCCGCTGCTGCCGGGCGGTGGGCAGTGCTGCGTCCTGGTCACCGGCCTCGAGCAGTTCATGCACGGCCGCGGCACCAGGGGCGTGCGCCTGGGCCCGATCGAACACGATGACGCCGTCGCGCTCCTCGCCGCCATCACGGGGCGGGAGCTGGTCGAGACCGAGGCCGTGGACCGGCTCCTCGAACTGTGCGGGCGACTGCCGCTGGCGATACGGGCCGCCGGGCTCAGACTCGACAGCAAGCCGCACTGGAGCGTCGAGGACCTGGTGGCGCGGCTCTCCGACCCGCAGCGTCTGCTGGACACGCTCAGCCATGGCGAGAGCTCCCCGCGCGCGTGCTTCGACCGCGCGCTGCGCCACGTACCGCTGGACACGGCCGCCGCGTACCGCGCCCTGAGCGCCACGCCCGCCGCCGACTTCGACGTGCGCACCGCGGCCGAGGTCCTGTGCACGAGCGCCGCGGACGCCGAGGACACCCTGGAACGGCTCGTCGACCTCAACCTGCTCGAACTGAACCCCTTGGAGGGCAGGCGGCGGATGCGCCGCGGCGGAGGACTCTGTTATCGCTATCCGCACCTCCTTCGGCTCCACGCCGAGCAATTGCTCCACGAAGAATCCCTGGAACACACGACGCTGCGTCTGACGCGACGGGCCGGGCCGACCCGTCTGACCTCCGGCGCATGCTCGACATAGCCCCGCGATAAAGCCGCCATAGCCGGGTTACGCAGACTGTGTAGCACGCACAATCGAATCCGCGTGTTTCCACGTGCTTGCGTGGCTCGGCTGAGTTGCGCCCGATTTCGGAGGTTCCAGGATGCGTTCTCGCATACTTATGTCGGCGGTTGCCGCAGGTGCCGCGCTCGCGGCGTCCCTCGGCTCCGCCATTCCGGCCCAGGCGGCTCCGGCCGACAAGCCCCAGGTACTGTCGAGCTGGACACAGACAAGCGCCTCCAGCTATGCGGCGTGGAACAGTGCGCGGCAGAACCAGGGCAATTGGGCCGCCTATGGTTTCGACTGGTCCACCGACTACTGCACCACGTCACCGGACAATCCGTACGGCTACCCCTTCAAGATGTCCTGTGCGCGGCATGACTTCGGCTACCGCAACTACAAGGCGGCCGGTCAGTTCGCCGCGAACAAGGACCGCATCGACAGCGCCTTCTACGCCGATCTGAAGCGTGTCTGCGCGGGCTACAGCGGCGACAGTCGCACCGAGTGCGAAAGCCTGGCGAAGGTCTATTACGAAGCGGTGCGCATCCTCGGGGTGAAGCAGCAGGAGCACGCACAGGCGGCGTGACGCCCCTCCCCGTCCAGACAGTGTCCGTCGTCGGCGTCCCGGTGGAGGGATGGAAAGTGCAGAGGATTCACTTCACGGTCGAGGATCTGGCGCGCACCAGGCTGAGCCCCACGCTCGGCCCGGTCGCCGAGACCGTGTTCGCCCTGGGCATGCTGGGCAGGGCGGGCACCGCCCCGCATCTGCGGTGGCGCAGCCGTCTCGCCAAGCACCTGCGGCAGCACACCGCACTCTCCGGGCTCCTCACCTCACCGCAGAGCAGGGTGCGCGCCCCCGGCGACCTGCTCTGCCTGGTGGACCGGGCGCCGGAGGCGGACGACAAGGCCCTGCGCGCCCTGGGGCTTTCACGCAAGGAGGCGCTGGCGGCTGTCTGGGACGTCTGGCACCGGGCCGTGGCGCCGTACTGGAACCGGGTGCTCAACCAGCTCGAGTGCGAGTGCAACGCCCGCGGCAGGATCACCATGTCGGGCGGGGTCGACCGGCTGCTCGAAACCCTGCACTCCAAGATCCTGTGGCGCAGTCCCGTGCTCGAGGTCCCGGGCCCCGACCGGGACGTGCACCTGAACGGCCAGGGCCTGGTCCTGGTGCCCTCCCTCTTCTTGACGCACCAGCCGGGCATCCTGATCCGCTCCGAGCCCGAGTCGGGCAACGCGGCCCTGGTCTTCGCCGTCTCGCCCGACTTCCCCCAGGCCGCCGGCCTGTGGGACGAACCCGACCACACCCTCCAGGCGCTGCGCGCACTGGTCGGCCGGACCCGCGCCGCCGCGCTGCAGGCGCTCACCGTCGCGTGCACCACCTCCGAACTGGCCGAAAGGCTGGGCATTTCCTCGGCGGGGGCAAGCCAGCACACGTCAATTCTGCGGGAATCCGGACTCATTACGACGCACCGGAACCGAAACACCGTGCTGCACACGGTCACTCCCCTGGGAATGGCATTGCTCGGCGTGCAGATCAAGGAAGCCGTTGCCCCCGGGCCCTGGGGCAGTGTCGAATCCCAGCTGCCCGCCGCGTGAGACAAGTCCCACACCCGGGTCCTGCCGTTATTTAGGCGACAGTAAAAGATGCAGCTGGCGCCCGATTCACCTCATTGAACCCTCGGAATCACGTCCTTGACGACGCGTTCTGACGGCGGATAGCGTCGCAATGCGCTGGCGACTGAGCACAGGAAATTCCCACCTGAGAATTGAGGAATCGACGGGCCATGTCCGATGTCTTGAACAATCCCAGCGCGACGCAGCTCCTCCGGAATTGGGCGGCAGACCGTCCGGAACAGGATTCCCTGATCTGGGTGCGCGACCCCGAGCAGGGCGTCGCGACGCATCTTTCGTACGCCGAACTCGACGCGCGGGCCCGACAACTGGCCGTTCTGCTCGCCGATCGCCACCCGGCCGGCTCCCGCATGCTGCTTCTCTACCCGCCGGCCGAGTTCATCGTGCCTTTCATCGCGTGCCTTTATGCCGGAATGGTCGCGGTGCCCGCCCCGCTGCCCGGACGCTTCGCCCATGAGCGCAGGCGGGTCCGGGCCATCGCCGCCGACTCGCAGGCCGGCGCCGTACTCACCGACACCGCGAACCTGGGTACGGTCGAGCACTGGGCGGCGGAGGAAGGGCTCGACCAGCTCCCCGTCCTCGTCACCGACGGCGGCGAACTCCCCGACGGCTCGGGGTGGTCGGCCCCCTCGGCCGACCACGGGACGCTGGCCCTGCTCCAGTACACCTCCGGCTCGACCGGCACGCCCAAGGGCGTGATGATCAGCCACGGGAACCTGCTCACCAACGCGGCCACCCTCTGCTCCACCCTCGAGGTGCCACGGGACGCGCGGTTCGGCGGATGGGCCCCGCAGTACCACGACATGGGCCTGATGGCGCAGACGCTGCCCGCGCTCTTCCGGGGCAGCACCTGCGTGCTCATGGACCCGACCACCTTCCTCAAGCGGCCGCACTACTGGCTGCGGATGATCGACACCTACGACATCAGCTGGTCCGCCGCCCCCAACTTCGGCTACGACTACTGCTCCCGCAAGGTGACGGACGAACAGATCACCGGGCTCGACCTCTCACGCTGGCGCTACGCGGTCAACGGCTCCGAGCCGGTGCAGGCCGGATCCATGACCGAGTTCGCCAAGCGGTTCGCGTCCGCCGGGTTCCGTGCCGAGGCCGCTTCCCCCTGCTACGGCCTCGCGGAATCCACGGTGTTCGTCTCCGGCGCGCCCCCGCGCGTCCCGGTCGTCACCAAGGTGGACAGCGATTCCCTCGCCCGCCGCGAGTTCCGCGCGACCACGTTCGCCGACCGGGGGCGGGACCTGCCGAGCAACGGCACCGCGCACGACTACGAGGTGGCCATCGTCGACCCCGAGTCCCAAGAGCGCCTGGCCGCCGGGAACATCGGGGAGATCTGGCTGCGCGGCCCCAGCGTCGCCCAGGGGTACTGGCGCGACGAGCAGGCCACCGAAGCGACGTTCCGCGCGGTGACCGCCGACGGCGAAGCGGGCTTCCTGCGCACCGGTGACCTGGGTGCCGTGCACGACGGCGAGCTCTACGTGACCGGCCGCATCAAGGACATGATGATCTTCCGCGGCCGCAACCTGTACCCCCAGGACATCGAGTACGAGCTCAGGGTCCACCACCCCGAACTGGGCAACGTGGGGGCCGTGTTCGCCACCACGGCGAGCCCGCACGCCGACGGTGACACCGAGGAGTCCCTCGTCGTCACCCACGAGGTCCAGACCGGTCTGGACGAGCAGCAGCTCGCCGGGCTCGCCGCCCGCATGAAGCTGTCCGTCTCACGGGACTTCGGGGTCGTACCGGCCGCGGTGGTCCTGGTGCGCCGGGGCGGCATCCGCCGCACCACCAGCGGAAAGATCGAGCGCTCCGCCATGCGCGAGCTCTACGTCGAAGGACGTCTGGACAGCATGCACACCAGTGTCACGACGCAGGGGGCGGCGGGATGAGCACACACGGCGCTTCCGAGACCGAGATACGTCAGTGGCTGACCGAGCGGATCGGTGACCTCATCGGCGACAACGCCCAGGAGGTCCTCCCGGACGTGCTGCTCGCCGAGTACGGCGTGGACTCCCTCCAGGCGTTCTCCCTGATCGGCGAGATCGAGGACCGCTGGGGACTGAGCCTGGACGCGGCACTGACCTGGGAGTACCCCACCATCGCGCTCCTCGCCGCGTTCCTGGCGACCGAGATCGCCGTCGACGCGGTCGGCTGACCCGCACCGCACCTCCGTACGGCCACCGGGGAGACGGCACCCCGGAGAGGGCCGCGCACTCATCGATGAATTGGCAGAAAGGGCGGGTTGAGTATGTCCGAGGGCGGATCCCTGCGTCACCGTGCGTCGGCCGCACAACTGGGTGTCTGGGTCGCGCAGCAGTTGGAGCCGGGCAGCCCGCTCTACAACTGCGGCGTGTTCTTCGACATTGACGCACCCCTGGACCAAGACCTCCTGGACCGTGCCGTCACCCGTGCCGTACGGGAGACCGAGGCGCTGCGGGTGCGCTTCACCGAGGACGACGAGGGCCTGTGGCTGGAGACCGTCCCCGGCACCGCACCGCTGTCGCACGTCGACCTGAGCGACGAGGCCGACCCCTACGCCGCGGCCCTGGCCCGGATGAAGGCCGACCTGGCCGTCCCGGTCGACCTGACACAGGGGCCGCTCTACGGTCACACGTTGCTGCGCCTCGCACCGGACCGCCACCTGCTCGCCTTCCGCTACCACCACATCGCGCTCGACGGCTGGGGCCAGACCCTGCACTGCCGACGGATCGCCGAGCTGTACACGGCGTACACCCAGGGCGCCGAACCGGCCGAAGCCACCTTCGGCGCCCTGTCCCGACTCCTCGACGAGGACAGCGAGTACCGCCGTTCCGCAGCCCACGAGCGGGACGGCGACTACTGGCGCGAGGCCCTCGCCGACGCCCCCGAGGCGCCGCGCCTCGCGCCGGGCTCCGCACCCCCCGCCCACAGTGAACTCCGCGCCGCCACCTGGCTCTCCGACGCGCAGGTCAGCGGCCTCACCGCGGCGGCCAGGGAGGCGGGCACCCGCTGGACCGTGGTGCTCACCGCCGCCTTCGCCGCCTACCTCCAGCGCCTGACGTCCCTCTCCGACGTCCTCATCGGATTCCCGATCGCCGCGCGCACCGGCCGCGCCGCCCTCACCACCCCCGGCATGCTCGCCAACGAGGTCCCGCTGCGCGTCCGGGTCCGTCCCTCGGAGACCATGGCCGAGCTGACCGCGCAGGTGGCGCGGCAGGTCCTCGGGGCCGTCAAGCACCAGCGGTACCGGGGCGAGGACCTCCACCGCGACCTGGCACGCAACGCCGGGAACCCGCTGGTGGGCCCCGTCGTCAACCTCGTCGGACACGAGCAGTCCCTGGACTTCGGCGGCCGCACCGCCACGGCACGCCAGCTCTCCACCGGGCGCGTCAGGGACCTGTCCGTACACATCAGCGGAACCCCCGACGGCACCGGCGGCATCCGCGTCGACTTCGACGCCCACGCCGGCCTGTACAGCGACGCCGAACTCCACGCCCACCGCGACCGGTTCCTCACCTACCTCTCCAGGCTCCTCGCCGACACCTCCGAGCCCATCGGACGCGCCGACCTGCTGGACGCCGACGAGCACCACCGCGCCGTCGTGGAGTGGAACGACACCGGCAGGGACGTGCCCTCGACCACGCTGCCCGCGCTCTGGGCAGAGCAGGTGCGACGCACCCCCGAGGCCCCGGCGGTCGAGTCGCGCGACCAGGTCCTCAGCTACGCCGAGCTCGACGAGCGCGCGGACCGCCTCGCGCGCCGGCTGAGCCGCGCGGGGGCGGGCCCCGAGAAGTTCGTCGCGCTGGTGCTGCCCCGCTCCGTGGAGCTGGTCGTCGCGCTGCTCGCCGTGGTCAAGGCGGGTGCCGCGTACGTACCGGTGGACCCCGACTACCCGGCCGACCGCATCCAGTACATGATCGAGGACTGCGAACCGGCGCTGATCGTCACCGACACCCGGTTCGCCGACCGCGTTCCCGGCCCGGCGTCCCGGCGCGTACTCGTCGACGTGCCCGACACCGCGGCCGCACCGCACGAAGAGGGCGCTGCCGAGGCCGACGACACCGCGCACGCCACACGCCTCCTGCCGAACCACCCCGCCTACGTCATCTACACCTCGGGTTCGACCGGTCGCCCCAAGGGAGTCGTGGTCGAGCACCGCTCCCTGACCGCCTACCTCCAGCGGGCCCGCGCGACGTATCCGGCCGCGGCGGGAGCCTCCCTGTTGCACTCGCCGGTCGCCTTCGACCTCACGGTCACCGCGCTGTACACCCCCCTCGTCAGCGGCGGCCGCGTCCGCGTCGGCGACCTGGACGAGGACACCGCGGGCAGCGGCGCACGGCCTACCTTCATGAAGGTCACACCGAGCCACCTGGAACTCCTCGACACCCTCCCCGACGCCGCGTCGCCCAGCGACACGCTCATCATCGGAGGCGAGGCACTGCACGGCAGCGCCCTCGACGCCTGGCGTCGACGGCACCCGGACGCCGTGGTCTACAACGCGTACGGACCCACCGAAGCCACGGTGAACTGCCTGGACCACCGCCTTGAGCCCGGCGAGCCCACACCGGACGGACCCGTACCGGTCGGCCGCCCCTTCTGGAACACCCGCGCCTACGTGCTCGACAGCGCCCTGCGCCCCGTCCCGCCGACGGTCGTGGGCGAGCTGTACATCGCCGGTACGGGACTGGCCCGTGGCTACTGGCGGCGCCAGGACCTCACCGCGGAACGCTTCGTCGCCGACCCCTTCGCCCCCCTGCACGACGCTCCCGGCGCGCGCATGTACCGCACCGGCGATCTCGTGCGCCAACGGCACGACGGCAGCATCGAGTTCGTGGGACGGGCCGACGGGCAGGTCAAGATCCGCGGCCACCGCATCGAGCTCGGCGAGATCCAGGCCAGGCTCGCCCGGCTGCCGGAAGTCGCCCAGGCCGTCGTCATCGCCCGCAGCGACCGGCCAGGGGACGTCAGCCTCGTCGGGTACGCCGTCCCCGCGGGCGGCGCCCACCCCGACTCGCTGCGCGAGCAACTCGCCGACGCGCTGCCCGAGTACATGGTCCCGGCCGCCGTCGTCCTCCTGGACGAACTGCCGCTCACCCCGAACGGCAAACTCGACCGCAAGGCCCTCCCCGCGCCCGAGTACGCCGACGACACCCCCGCCCGTGCTCCTCGCACGCCCCACGAGGAGCTGCTCTGCGAGCTCTTCGCGCGCGTCCTCGGCCTGCCGCAGGTCGGGCCCGACAGCGACTTCTTCACCCTGGGCGGGCACTCCCTGCTGGCCACCCGGCTCGTCTCCCGCGTCCGCGCCAGCTTCCGGGCGGAGATCACCGTCCGGCAGCTGTTCGACGCCCCCACCCCGGCGGCCCTGGCCCGCGCCCTGGCCTCCGCGGGCGCCGTCGGCGAACCGCTGAGCCCCGCGGGGCCGCGCCCCGCACGCATACCCGCCTCGTACGGTCAGCGCCGCTGGTGGTTCCTGGACCGCATGGAGGACCAGGACGCCAACGCCACCCACAACATCCCGGCCGCCCTCAGGCTCTCCGGCACCCTGGACCGCGCGGCCCTGCACGCCGCCCTGGGCGACGTCGTCCGCCGTCACGAGCCCTTGCGCACCCTCCTCACCGAGGACGCCGAAGGACTGTGCCAGACCGTACTCGCCCCCGAGGACGCCGAACCGTCCCTCCTGGTGGCACCCGTCGACCCCGCGGACCTCGACGCCGGACTCGACCGCGTGGCCCGCGAGCGCTTCGACCTCTCGGCCGAACCGCCCCTGCGCGTACGGCTCTTCGAGATGTCCGACACCGAGCACGTCCTGCTGCTCGTCGTCCACCACGTCGCGGCGGACGGCTGGTCCATGGAGCGGCTCGTCCGCGACATCGCCACCGCGTACGCCGCCCGTCAGCAGGGCAAGGCACCCGACTGGTCGCCGCTGCCCCTCCAGTACGCCGACTACGCGCTGTGGCAGCGCGACGCCCTCGGCACGCCCGGCGACCCCGACAGCCTCGCCGACCGGCAGCTCGCCTACTGGAAGCAGACGCTCGACGGCCTGCCCGACGAGGTGCCGCTCCCGGTCGACCGCCCCCGCCCCGCCGTCGCCACCGGCGCCGGAGCCCACTTCGAGTTCGACGTGCCCGCCGAACTGCACACCCGGATGGTCGCCCTCGCGCGCACCCACAACGCCAGCGTCTTCATGGTCGTGCAGGCCGCCCTCGCGGCACTCCTGTCCAGGCTCGGCGGCGGCGAGGACATCCCGATCGGGTCGCCGATCGCCGGGCGCACCGACGAGGCGGTCGAGGAACTGGTCGGCGTCTTCGTCAACACCTTGGTGCTGCGCACCGACGTGTCGGGCGCCCCCACGTTCCGTGAACTCCTGGCCCGCGTGCGCGAGAGTGACCTCTCCGCGTACGTCCACCAGGACGTGCCCTTCGAGCGCCTCGTGGAGGAGCTCAACCCTGCCAGGTCGCTCTCCCGCAGCCCGCTGTTCCAGGTGATGCTCGCCTTCCAGAACACCTACCGCCACGACGGGATCAACGCGCTCAGCGAGCTCTCGGGGCTCGACGCGGAACTGCTGCCCAGCCACACCGGCACGGCCGAGTTCGACCTCTCCTTCGACCTCGGCGAGCGCTTCACCACCGACGGCGCACCGGCAGGTATGTACGGCGGCCTCGAGTACAGCACCGAACTCTTCGACCCCGCGACGGCTCACGCTGTCGCGGACCGCCTCCTGCGCGTCCTGGACCAGGCGTGCGCCGACCCCGATGGTCGTGTGTCCGATCTCGACGTGTTGTCGGGTGAGGAGTTGCGGCGTGTGGTGGTGGAGTGGAACGCGACGGAGAGTGTGGTGCCCTCGGCGTCGTTGGCTGATCTGTTCGTGGAGCAGGTGGGGCGGACGCCGGACGCGGTGGCGCTGGTCTCGGGCGATGAGTCGTTGTCGTATGCGGAGTTGGATGCGCGTGCGTGTGGTGTGGCCGGGCTGCTTGCCGCGCGGGGTGTGAGGGTGGGGGACCGGGTTGGTGTGATGGTGCCTCGGTCGGTGGAGCTGATGGTGGCTCTGCTGGCGGTGCACAAGGCCGGAGCGGCGTATGTGCCGGTGGATGTGGACTATCCGGTGGATCGCGTCCGGTATGTGCTGGATGATGCGGCGCCGTCGTTGGTGTTGACGGTGTCGGGTGTGTCGGTGGACGTGCCGGGCGTTCCGGTGGTGTGTGTGGATGAGGTGGGGTCGGGTACGTCGGGCGGCTTCGCGCCGCGCGCCTTGCCGGAGAGCCCCGCATATGTCATCTACACGTCGGGCTCCACAGGCCGCCCCAAGGGCGTCGTCGTGCCGCACCAAGGCGTCGTCAACC
Organism: Streptomyces formicae; assembly: GCF_002556545.1. Taxonomy (NCBI): domain Bacteria; kingdom Bacillati; phylum Actinomycetota; class Actinomycetes; order Kitasatosporales; family Streptomycetaceae; genus Streptomyces; species Streptomyces formicae. The sequence goes on along the minus strand of NZ_CP022685.1, from coordinate 815,327 downwards.
GCCTCCTGTGGATGCAGCACGCATACGGACTCACCCCGGACGACCGGGTCCTGCAGAAGACACCGGCCGGCTTCGACGTATCGGTGTGGGAGTTCTTCTGGCCGCTGATCACCGGCGCGACCCTGGTCCTCGCGCGGCCCGACGGGCACCGTGACCCGGCCTACCTGGCGGACGTGATCCGCCAGGAGAGGATCACCACGCTGCACTTCGTCCCCTCCATGCTGCGGGTCTACCTGGCGGAGCCCACCGCCGCCGAATGCCCCTCCCTGCAAAGGGTGTTCTGCAGCGGCGAAGCACTCCCCGGCGAGCTGTCCGACCGCTTCCACGAGGTGATGGACGCTCAGCTCCACAACCTCTACGGACCGACCGAAGCCTCGGTGGACGTCACCTACTACCCCTGCGCACAGGGGAGTGGTGTGTCGGTCCCGATCGGCCGTCCGGTGTGGAATACGTCGGTGTTCGTGCTGGATGGTGGTTTGCGTCCGGTGGCGCCGGGTGTGGTGGGTGAGTTGTATTTGGCGGGTGTGCAGTTGGCGTATGGCTATTGGGGTCGTGCGGGGTTGAGTGCGGAGCGGTTTGTGGCGTGCCCGTTTGGGTCGTCGGGGTCGCGGATGTATCGGACGGGTGACTTGGTGCGGTGGACCGCGTCGGGTGATCTGGTTTTTGTGGGGCGTGTGGATGATCAGGTGAAGATCCGTGGTCAGCGGGTCGAGTTGGGTGAGGTTCAGGCGGTGGTGGCGGCTGTTCCGGGTGTGGGGCAGTCGGTGGTGGTGGCGCGTGAGGAGGGTGTGGGGGACTGGCGTCTGGTGGCGTATGTGGTGTCGTCGCCTGATGTGGTGGTGGATGCGGGTGTGGTGCGTGAGTGGGTGGCGGAGCGGTTGCCGGAGGGGATGGTTCCTTCGGCGGTGGTGGTGCTTGATGCGTTGCCGGTGACGGTGAATGGCAAGTTGGATCGTCGTGCGTTGCCTGCTCCGGAGTATCAGGTGGGTGCGGGGCGGTTGCCGCGGGGTCCGCGCGAGGAGATTCTGTGTGGTCTGTTCGCGGAGGTGTTGGGTGTTCCGCGGGTGGGTGTGGATGACTCGTTCTTCGACTTGGGTGGGCATTCGCTGTTGGTGACGCGGCTGGTGAGCCGGGTCCGTACCGTCTTCGACGCCGAACTCCCCATCCAGCGGGTCTTCCGCACGCCCACCGTCGCTGGACTCGCCGAGGTCCTGGAGACCGTGGACGCCGCCCGCGTCCCCGTGACCGCGGGGCCGCGCCCGGACCGGCTGCCGCTCTCGTTCGCTCAGGAGCGGTTGTGGTTCCTGCACCGCTTCGAGGGCGCGGCGGCCACGTACAACCTGCCTCTGGTGCTGGAGCTTTCGGGCCGCTTGGACCAGGAGGCGCTTCGTGCGGCCCTTGCCGACGTGGTGGCACGTCACGCGCCGCTGCGCACCCTCTTCGCCGAGGACGCCGAAGGGCCCTATCAGCGCGTACTCGACCCCGGCCGCCCCGAGCTGACCGTCGTCAGCCTCACCGGCGCCGACGCGGGCCAGGTACGTCGACACATCGACGCGGCGACGCGCGTCGGATTCGACATCGCCGCCGAACCGCCGCTGCGCGTCACCCTCTTCGAGACGGCGCCGGACGAGCACACGTTGCTGCTCCTGCTCCACCACATCGCCGGTGACGGCTGGACCCTGCCCGTACTCGCCGAGGACCTGGCGACGGCCTACACGTCCCGGCTGGACGGCGCGGCACCCGGCTGGTCCCCGCTCACCGTGGAGTACGCGGATTACGCGGTGTGGCAGCGGGATGTGCTGGGGTCCGGTGATGATCCGGATTCGCTGCTCGGTGGTCAACTGGCGTACTGGCGTGAGGCGTTGGCCGGGTTGCCGGAGGAGTTGGCGTTGCCGGTGGACCGGCCGCGTCCGGCTGTGGCTTCGTATGAGGGTGAGCGGCTGGAGTTCGAGGTTCCGGCGGAGTTGCATGCCCGGGTGGTGGAGGTGGCTCTCCAGCATCGGGTGAGTGTGTTCATGGTGGTGCAGGCCGCGCTCGCGGTGCTGTTGTCACGGCTCGGTGCGGGGACGGATGTGCCGATCGGTACGCCGGTGGCGGGGCGTACGGATGAGGCGGTGGAGCGGCTGGTGGGCTGCTTCGTCAACACGCTGGTGCTGCGCAACGACCTGTCGGGCGAGCCGACGTTCGCCGAGCTCCTGGAGCGGGTGCGCGAGACGGACCTGGCGGCCTACGCGCATCAGGACCTGCCCTTCGAACGGCTGGTGGAGGAGCTCAACCCCGAGCGCTCCCTCGCCCGCCACCCCCTCTTCCAGGTCACTCTCACGTTCGACACCGAAGGCTCGGCGCTCGAGCGGGTCGACCAGGCCATGAAGGGCCTGTCCGTCACCGACGGCAAGGCGTGGAGCGGCTCCGCCAAGTTCGACCTGGTCTTCGGCTTCGCCGAGCGCCACACCACGTCCGGCGACCCCGACGGGATGCGCGCCGCGCTGGTGTACAGCACCGACCTCTACGACCCCGAGACCGCGCGGTCCCTGACCGACCGCCTGACGCGCCTGCTCGACTCCGTCACGGCCCGGCCCTCCCTGCACATCGACGCCGTGGACGTTCTCACCGAGGCGGAGCGTGTGGTGGCTCGTGAGCTGCCGCCGGAGGGTGAGCGCTCGACTCTGCCCGAGTTGTTCGAGGCGCAGGCTGCCCGTACACCGGACCGCGCGGCGGTGGTCTTTGGTGATGTGTCGTTGTCGTATGCGGAGTTGGATGGGCGTGCGGAGCGTGTGGCGCATCTTCTGTTGGATCGGGGGGTGTGTGCGGGTGATTTCGTGGCGTTGGCTCTTCCTCGGTCGGAGGAGTTGGTTGTTGCGATTTTGGGTGTGTTGAAGGCTGGGGCGGCGTATGTGCCGGTGGATCCGGCGTATCCGGCGGATCGGATCAGGAACACGTTGGTGGACTGTGGTCCGGCGTTGGTGGTGACGAGTGCGAGTGTTGTCGCGAGTCTGCCGGAGGATGTGGGCTGCGAGGTGGTGGTGCTGGATTCCCCTTCGGTGGTAGGGGAGTTGGCGTCTGGGCCTGCCGCTGGTGTGGCGGGTCGGCGTGGTGGGGTGTTGCCGGAGCATCCGGCGTATGTGATTTATACGTCGGGTTCGACGGGGCGCCCTAAGGGTGTGGTGGTGGCGCATCAGAATGTGGTGCGGTTGTTCTCTGCGACGGATGAGTGGTTCGGGTTCGGGGCGGATGATGTGTGGACGTTGTTCCACTCGTTCGCGTTCGATTTCTCGGTGTGGGAGTTGTGGGGTGCGCTGCTGCACGGTGGGCGTTTGGTGGTGGTCTCGCATGAGGTGAGCCGGTCGCCTGCGGACTTTTTGGATCTGCTGGTGCGTGAGCGGGTCACTGTGTTGAATCAGACGCCGTCGGCGTTCTACCAGTTGAGTCAGGCTGATGCTGATCGCCCGGAGGTGGGGCGGGAGTTGGCTCTGCGGTATCTGGTGTTCGGTGGTGAGGCGTTGGAGCCGTCGCGGTTGGCGGACTGGTATGCCCGGCACGGGGACCGTTCGCCACTGTTGGTGAACATGTATGGCATCACCGAGACGACGGTGCATGTGACGTATCTGCCGTTGGATGAGTCGCTGACCGACGGCAGTGCCCGCAGTGTGATCGGTGTGGGTATCCCGGATCTGCGGGTGCATGTGCTGGACGAGCGGTTGCGGCCGGTTCCGTTCGGTGTGGTGGGCGAGTTGTATGTGGGTGGCCGGGCTCCGGCGGACGGTTATCTGCACCGTCGGGCTCTGACCTCGGAGCGCTTTGTCGCCGACCCCTTCGCGGCCGACGGTTCCCGCATGTATCGCACGGGGGACCTGGCGCGGCGCCTGCGCGATGGAGGTCTTGAGTACCTCGGCCGCTCCGACCACCAGGTGAAGATCCGCGGGTTCCGCATCGAACTCGGCGAGATCGAGGCCGTGTTGGCGCGGCACCCCGACGTCGGCCAGTGCGCCGTCGTGGTGCGCGAGGACCGGCCTGGCGACAAGCGCCTCGTCGCCTACACCGTGTCCGCTGCCGGGCCCGTGCGGCACGCCGCCCTCCGTGAGCACGCGGCGGGCTCCCTCCCCGACTACATGGTTCCCTCCGCGTTCGTCGCGCTGGACGCCCTGCCCCTCACGCCGAACGGCAAGCTCGACCAGAAGGCACTGCCCGAGCCCGAGACGGGCGCGGCCCCCGAGGGCCGAGCACCGCGCAACCCGCGTGAAGAGATCCTCTGTGCCCTGTTCGCCGAGGTCCTCGACGTGCCCGAGGTCTCCGTGGACGACGACTTCTTCGCCCTCGGCGGCCACTCCCTGCTCGCGACCCGCCTGGTCGGCCGCATCCGCGGCGCCCTCAGCGCCGAGCTGTCGGTACGCGCCCTCTTCGAGTCGCCCACCGTCGCCGAACTGGCCACGCTGCTCACGTCGGCGGACGACGCACGCACCGCCCTGACCCGCGCCGAGCCGAGGCCGGGGCGCGTCCCCCTGTCGTACGCACAGCAGCGGCTGTGGTTCCTCCAGCACCTCCAGGGCCCCAGCCCCGCCTACAACATTCCGGCGGCGCTGCGTCTCTCGGGCGACGTGGACCGCGATGCGCTGGAGGCGGCACTGGCCGACCTCGCCGAGCGCCACGAATCGCTGCGCACGGTCTTCGCCGAGGACGAGCAGGGCCCGTACCAGAAGGTCCTCTCCCCGGCCGAGGCCCGGCCGGGACTGCCCGTCGAGCACATCACCGAGGAGCAGCTGGCCGAGCGGCTCGCGGATGCGGCACGCACCGGCCTTGACCTGACCTCCGACGCACCGCTGCGGGCCCGGCTGTTCGCTCTCGCCCCCCAGGAGCACGTACTGCTCCTGGTGATCCACCATGCCGCCACGGACGGCTGGTCGCTGCTGCCGCTCGCTCGCGACATCGTCACCGCCTACGCGGCGCGCAGCGAGGGCCGGACGCCCGACTGGGCGCCACTGCCCGTCCAGTACGCCGACTACAGCCTGTGGCAGCGTGCGCGGCTCGGCTCGGAGGACGACCCCGAGTCCCCGGTCTCCCGCCAACTGGCCCACTGGACCGGCGAACTCGCTGACCTGCCGTCCGAACTGACCCTGCCCACCGACCGCCCCCGCCCGCTCGTCGCCTCCGAGGACGGTGACGAGATCGGCTTCGACGTGCCGGCCGAGGTGCACCAGAGCCTGCTGCGGCTGGCCAGGGAGAGTGGCGCGAGCCTGTTCATGGTGGTGCAGACGGCACTGGCCGCGCTCCTTACCCGGCTGGGCGCGGGCACGGACGTACCGATCGGGACGCCGGTCGCCGGACGTGACGACGAGGCCGTCGAGGACCTCATCGGCTTCTTCGTCAACACGCTGGTGCTGCGCACCGACACGACGGGCGACCCCACGTTCACCGAACTGCTCGACCGGGTCCGTGCCACCGACCTCACGGCGTACGACCACCAGGACGTGCCCTTCGAGAGGCTGGTCGACGCGCTCAACCCGGAGCGGTCGCTCGGCCGTCACCCGCTGTTCCAGGTGTCCCTGCGCGTCGACACCTCCGACCGGCAGTCCGCGCTCGACACGATCGGCCGACTGCCCGGCCTCGACGTCACCCGGCACCCGGTGACCACGCACGCGGCCAAGTTCGACCTCGCCTTCGCCCTGGAGGAGCGTCACACCGCGGAGGGCGGCCCCGACGGTCTGCGGGGCGTCCTGGAGTACCGCACCGACCTCTTCGACGAGGCCACCGTCCGGTCGATCGGCGAACGGCTCGTCCACGTCCTGACCGCCGCCGCCGAGCAGCCCGCTCAGCGCATCGGCGCCGTGGACGTACTGACCGAGGCGGAGCGTGTGGTGGCTCGTGAGCTGCCGCCGGAGGGTGAGCGCACGACCTTGCCGCTGCTGTTCGAGGCGCAGGCCGCCCGTACACCGGACCGCGCGGCGGTGGTCTTTGGTGATGTGTCGTTGTCGTATGCGGAGTTGGATGGGCGTGCGGAGCGTGTGGCGCATCTTCTGTTGGATCGGGGGGTGTGTGCGGGTGATTTCGTGGCGTTGGCTCTTCCTCGGTCGGAGGAGTTGGTTGTTGCGATTTTGGGTGTGTTGAAGGCTGGGGCGGCGTATGTGCCGGTGGATCCGGCGTATCCGGCGGATCGGATCAGGAACACGTTGGTGGACTGTGGTCCGGCGTTGGTGGTGACGAGTGCGAGTGTTCTCGCGAGTCTGCCGGAGGATGTGGGCTGCGAGGTGGTGGTGCTGGATTCCCCTTCGGTGGTAGGGGAGTTGGCGTCTGGGCCTGCCGCTGGTGTGGCGGGTCGGCGTGGTGGGGTGTTGCCGGAGCATCCGGCGTATGTGATTTATACGTCGGGTTCGACGGGGCGCCCTAAGGGTGTGGTGGTGGCGCATCAGAATGTGGTGCGGTTGTTCTCTGCGACGGATGAGTGGTTCGGGTTCGGGGCGGATGATGTGTGGACGTTGTTCCACTCGTTCGCGTTCGATTTCTCGGTGTGGGAGTTGTGGGGTGCGCTGCTGCACGGTGGGCGTTTGGTGGTGGTCTCGCATGAGGTGAGCCGGTCGCCTGCGGACTTTTTGGATCTGCTGGTGCGTGAGCGGGTCACTGTGTTGAATCAGACGCCGTCGGCGTTCTACCAGTTGAGTCAGGCTGATGCTGATCGCCCGGAGGTGGGGCGGGAGTTGGCTCTGCGGTATCTGGTGTTCGGTGGTGAGGCGTTGGAGCCGTCGCGGTTGGCGGACTGGTATGCCCGGCACGGGGACCGTTCGCCACTGTTGGTGAACATGTATGGCATCACCGAGACGACGGTGCATGTGACCTACCTGCCGTTGGACGAGTCGCTGACCGACGGCAGTGCCCGCAGTGTGATCGGCGTGGGTATCCCGGACCTGCGGGTGCATGTGCTGGACGAGCGGTTGCGGCCGGTTCCGTTCGGTGTGGTGGGCGAGTTGTATGTGGGTGGCCGGGCCCCGGCGGACGGTTATCTGCACCGTCGCGGTCTCACCTCGGAGCGCTTTGTCGCCGACCCCTTCGCGGCCGACGGTTCCCGCATGTATCGCACGGGCGACCTCGCGCGCCGAAACCGTGACGGAGGTCTTGAGTACCTCGGCCGCTCCGACCACCAGGTGAAGATCCGCGGGTTCCGCATCGAACTCGGCGAGATCGAGGCGGCCCTCGCCCGCCACCCGGGGGTCGGCGAGTGCACCGTCGTGGTGCGCGAGGACCGTCCCGGCGACAAGCGCCTCGTCGCCTACGCCGTTCCGGCCACCGGTGCCGGGACCGGTCAGGACCCGGCGGCCTGGCGGGAACACCTCGCGCGGGAGCTGCCCGCCCACATGGTGCCCACGGCGATTGTGCCGCTGGACGCCCTGCCGCTCACACCCAACGGGAAGGTCAACCAAAAGGCGCTGCCCCGCCCCGAGTACGGCGGCGACACCCAGCGACGCGCGCCCTCCACCGCGCGCGAGGAAGTGCTGTGCGCCGTGTTCGCCGAGGTGCTCGGCCAGGACGAGGTCGGCGTCGACGAAGGATTCTTCGTGCTCGGCGGCGACAGCATCATGGCCATCCAGCTCGTCAGCAAGGCCCGGCGCGCCGGACTCGAACTCTCCGTGCGGGACGTTTTCGAGTACCAGACGGTCATGGCCCTCGCCCATGCCGCACAGGACTCCGACCCCGGAGTGGCGGTCACCGAGGAGTACGCGAAGGGAGCCGGTGACGTACCCCTCATGCCCATCACCCACTGGCTCGCCGAACTGGGCGGTCCCACCGACCACTTCAGCCAGTCGCAGGTCGTCCGGGTACCCGCGGGCGCCGACCCCGACCGTCTCGCGCGGGCGCTCCAGGCGGTCCTCGACCACCACGACGCCCTGCGCATGACCCTCCACGTCACCGACGACGACGGCGGCGAAGGCGGGAGCGCCGCGGGCTGGCGACTTGAGGTTCCCGAAGGCCCCGGTCCCCGCGCGGCCGACGTGCTGCACCGGGTCGACGTCTCCGGCGCGGACGACGAAGGACTGCGGACCCTGCTCCTGGAGGAGGGAGCCGCGGCCAGGGCCCGGCTCGCGCCCCGCGAGGGCGTGATGGTGCGGGCCGTGTGGTTCGACGCGGGACCGAGGCGGCAGGGCAGGCTCCTGTTGGTGGTGCACCACCTCGCCGTCGACGGCGTGTCCTGGCGCATCCTCCTGCCGGACCTCGCGGAGGCCTGGCACGGCTGCGCCTCCGGGGGAGTCCCGCAGCTCCAGCCGGTGGGCACCTCGCTGCGCGGCTGGGCCCACCGCCTCGCGGAGCTCGCCGCCGAACGCCCGGACGCCACCGAACTCGCCCTGTGGCAGGACGTCCTGGCCGATGAGGGACCGCGGCTCGGTGCACGTTCCCTGGACCCGGCGCGCGACACCTACGCCACGGCCCGGCATCTGTCGGTGACCTTGCCGCCGGACGTCACCGAAGCCGTGCTCAGCTCCGTCACCGCCGCCTTCCGCGCGGGACCCGACCAGGTGCTCCTGGCCGCGTTCGCCCTCGCCACGGCGGAATGGCAGGGCCGGTCGGGCCGCACGGGCGCGGGCCGTCCGGCGCGGGCGGGTGCCGAGGTGCTGCTCGACCTCGAAGGACACGGCAGGGAAGAGGAGTTCGCGGGCGGCGCCGACCTGTCGCGCACCGTCGGCTGGTTCACCAGCATCTACCCCGTACGCCTGCGGGCCGGGGACCTGGACCTGGCCGACGCGTGGGCGGCGGGCCCGGCCGCGGGTGACCTCGTCAAACGGGTCAAGGAACAGCTGCGCGCCATCCCCGACCGTGGCATGGCCTACGGCCTCGCCCGCTACCTGGACCCGCGGACCGCGGGTCAGCTCGCCGCCCGCCCGCAGCCGGAGATCGGCTTCAACTACCTGGGCCGGTACGCCGTGGGCACCGACGACGACCCCGCCGACTGGACCATCGAGGCGGGTGTCGACACCGGCACCGACCACGATCCGCGCATGCCGCTGCCGCATGTGCTCGAACTGAACGCCGCCACCCGGGACACCCCGCAGGGGCCCGAACTGGCAGCCGTATGGACCTGGGCGGGTGACCTGCTCAGCGAGGACCGGGTCGAGGAACTGGCCCGCCTGTGGTTCCGGGCACTGGAGTGCCTTGCCACACATGCCGAACGGCCGGACGCGGGTGGACTCACCCCGTCCGACGTGGGCCTTTCCACGATCGACCAGAACGAGATCGACGAGTTCGAAGAAGAGTTGACCCAGGAGTGGGAGACGCACAAATGAGCCGACAGCCGCGGACCATCGAGGACATTCTGCCGCTCTCGCCGCTGCAGGAGGGTCTCCTCTTCCACAGCGTGTACGACCGTTCCGGCAACGACGTGTACACCGCGCAGTCGGTGTTCGAGCTGGCGGACCCGCTGGACACCGATGCCCTGCGGGCGGCCGTGGGCGGCCTCCTGCGCAGGCACGCCGCCCTGCGCGCCTGCTTCCGCGAGCGCAAGTCCGGCGAGTGGGCGCAGCTGGTGCTGCGCGACGTCGAGCCGGTGTGGCAGGAGATCGACCTGAGCGACCTGCCCGAGGCCGAGCGCGTCGCCGAGGCGGACCGCATCGTCGCCGAGGACCGGATACGCCGCTTCGACCTCGCCAAGCCGCCGCTGATGCGCTGCACCCTGCTCAGGCTCGGCGGCGGCATCTACCGCTTCCTGCTGACCAGCCACCACCTGCTGTTCGACGGCTGGTCGCAGCCCGTCCTCGCCCGCGAGCTGTTCGCCCTGTACGAGAGCCGTGGGGCCGTCGACGAGCTGCCCCCCGTACGCCCCTACCGCGACTACCTGGCCTGGCTGGCCCGGCAGGACCGCGACGAGGCCGTCCGCGCCTGGAGCGAGGCGCTCGACGGCATCGACGACGCCACCCTCGTCGCACCCGGCGCCGACCGCGACCCCGTCGTGCCCGAAGAGGTACGCCTCGAACTGTCCGAGGCCGACACCACCACCCTGCTCAACTGGGCACGGGAGAGCGGCCTCACCCTCAGCACCGTCGTGCAGGGTGCCTGGGCCCTGGTCCTGAACGCCATGACCGGACGGGACGACGTCGTCACCGGCGTCACCGTCAACGGGCGCCCGCCCGAGGTCGCGGGCGTCGAGTCGATGGTCGGCCTGTTCATCAACACCGTGCCCCTGCGGCACCGCATCCGCTACGACGAGTCCCTCGCGGCGATGCTGCGACGCCTCCAGGGCGAGCAGGCCCTCCTCCTCGCGCACCAGCACATCGGCCTCTCCGAGATCCAGCGGCAGGCCGGAGCCGGTGAACTCTTCGACACGCTCTGCGTCTTCCAGAACTACCCCTCCAGCGGGGCGGGCCGCCGCAGGTCCACCGGATCCCTGCACGTCAACCGCGTGGACAACCGGGACGCCACGCACTACCCGCTGGCCCTGATCACCGCGCCGGGCGACCGGCTCGGCTTCCGTCTCGACTACCGCCCCGACACCGTCGACCGCGCCGGCGCCGAAGCGGTGCTCGACAGGCTCGCGAAGGTGCTCGACGCGCTGATCCGCGACCCCGATGGCCGTGTGTCCGATCTCGACGTGTTGTCGGGTGAGGAGTTGCGGCGTGTGGTGGTGGAGTGGAACGCGACGGAGAGTGTGGTGCCGTCGGCGTCGTTGGCTGATCTGTTCGTGGAGCAGGTGGGGCGGACGCCGGATGCGGTGGCGCTGGTCTCGGGTGATGAGTCTTTGACGTATGCGGAGTTGGATGCGCGTGCGTGCGGTGTGGCCGAGCTGCTTGCCGCGCGGGGTGTGGAGACAGGGGACCGGGTTGGTGTGATGGTGCCTCGGTCGGTGGAGCTGATGGTGGCTCTGCTGGCGGTGCACAAGGCCGGAGCGGCGTATGTCCCGGTGGATGTGGACTATCCGGTGGATCGCGTCCGGTATGTGCTGGATGATGCGGCGCCGTCGTTGGTGTTGACCGTGTCGGGTGTGTCGGTGGACGTGCCGGGCGTTCCGGTGGTGTGTGTGGATGAGGTGGGGCCGGGTAAGTCGGGCGGGTTCGCGCCGCGCGCCTTGCCGGAGAGCCCCGCATACGTGATGTACACGTCGGGCTCGACCGGTCGCCCCAAGGGTGTGGTGGTGCCGCACCAGGGCATCGTCAACCGCCTCCTGTGGCTCCAGTCCCAGGAACCCCTCACCGCCGACGACCGTCTCCTGCAGAAGACCCCCGCGGGCTTCGACGTCTCCGTCCCCGAGTTCTTCTGGCCGCTGATCACCGGCGCGACCCTGGTCCTCGCGCGGCCCGACGGGCACCGTGACCCGGCCTACCTGGCCGAGGTGATCCGTCAGGAGAAGATCACCTCCGTGCACTTCGTGCCCTCCATGCTGGGCGCGTTCCTCTCCGAACCGACCGCGGCGGAGTGCACCTCCCTCGCGCGCGTCTTCTGCAGCGGCGAGGCGTTCCCCGCCGAACTGCGCGACCGCTTCACCGCCGTACTCGACGCCAGGCTGCACAACCTCTACGGCCCCACCGAAGCCTCCATCGAGGTGACGCACTTCGAGTGCACCGGCGGTACGGGCGGCGACGTGTCGGTGCCCATGGGCCGTCCGGTGTGGAATACGTCGGTGTTCGTGCTGGATGGTGGTTTGCGTCCGGTGGCGCCGGGTGTGGTGGGTGAGTTGTATTTGGCGGGTGTGCAGTTGGCGTATGGCTATTGGGGTCGTGCGGGGTTGAGTGCGGAGCGGTTTGTGGCGTGCCCGTTTGGGTCGTCGGGGTCGCGGATGTATCGGACGGGTGACTTGGTGCGGTGGACCGCGTCGGGTGATCTGGTTTTTGTGGGGCGTGTGGATGATCAGGTGAAGATCCGTGGTCAGCGGGTCGAGTTGGGTGAGGTTCAGGCGGTGGTGGCGGCTGTTCCGGGTGTGGGGCAGTCGGTGGTGGTGGCGCGTGAGGAGGGTGTGGGGGACTGGCGTCTGGTGGCGTATGTGGTGTCGTCGCCTGATGTGGTGGTGGATGCGGGTGTGGTGCGTGAGTGGGTGGCGGAGCGGTTGCCGGAGGGGATGGTTCCTTCGGCGGTGGTGGTGCTTGATGCGTTGCCGGTGACGGTGAATGGCAAGTTGGATCGTCGTGCGTTGCCTGCTCCGGAGTATCAGGTGGGTGCGGGGCGGTTGCCGCGGGGTCCGCGGGAGGAGATTCTGTGTGGTCTGTTCGCGGAGGTGTTGGGTGTTCCGCGGGTGGGTGTGGATGACTCGTTCTTCGATCTGGGTGGGCATTCACTCCTGGTGACGCGGCTGGTGAGCCGGGTCCGTACCGTCTTCGACGCCGAACTCCCCATCCGGCAGGTGTTCGAGAACTCCACCGTCGCGCAGCTGGCCGCCCTGCTCGACAGCGCCGCCTCGGCGCGGACCAAGGTCACACGGCCGCAGACGAGCCCCGACCGGCTGCCGCTGTCCCTCGCCCAGGAGCGGCTGTGGTTCCTGCACCGCTTCGAGGGGCCCGCCGCCACGTACAACCTGCCGCTGGTGCTCGAACTGTCGGGCCGCCTCGATCAGGAGGCCCTGCGAGCCGCGCTGGCCGACGTGGTGGCACGTCACGCGCCGCTGCGCACCCTCTTCGCCGAGGACGCCGAAGGCGCCCACCAGATCGTCCGCGACGACATCGCGCCCGAGTTCACGACGCTCCGCGTCGACGCCGACCGGCTCGACGAGGAACTCGCCCGCGCCGCACGGCACCCCTTCGACCTGACCGCGGAAACCCCTTCCCGCACCTGGCTGTTCGACCTCGGCGACGACCGGTACGTCCTGCTCTTCCTGGTGCACCACATCGCGGCCGACGGCTGGTCCGTACGCGTGCTCGGCGCCGACCTGGCCACCGCCTACACCGCCCGCTGCTCGGCGGCCGCCCCCCAATGGGCCGAACTGCCCCTGAGCTACGCGGATTACGCGGTGTGGCAGCGGGATGTGCTGGGGTCCGGTGATGATCCGGATTCGCTGCTCGGTGGTCAACTGGCTTACTGGCGTGCGGCGTTGGCCGGGTTGCCGGAGGAGTTGGCGTTGCCGGTGGACCGGCCGCGTCCGGCTGTGGCCTCGTATGAGGGTGAGCGGCTGGAGTTCGAGGTTCCGGCGGAGCTGCATGCCCGGGTGGTGGAGGTGGCGCTCCAGCATCGGGTGAGTGTGTTCATGGTGGTGCAGGCCGCGCTCGCGGTGCTGTTGTCCCGGCTTGGTGCGGGGACGGATGTGCCGATCGGTACGCCGGTGGCGGGGCGTACGGATGAGGCGGTGGAGCGGCTGGTGGGCTGCTTCGTCAACACGCTGGTGCTGCGCAACGACCTGTCGGGTGAGCCGACGTTCGCCGAGCTCCTGGAGCGGGTGCGCGAGACGGACCTGGCGGCCTACGCCCATCAGGACCTGCCCTTCGAGCGGCTGGTGGAGGAGCTCAACCCCGAGCGCTCCCTCGCCCGCCACCCCCTCTTCCAGATCATGCTGGCCTCCGCCGAGGGCCGGGCCCGGGACCTGAACGGGCTGCCCGGACTGACCTCGCGGCCGCGCCAAGTCGGCACCAGCACCGCCCAGTTCGACCTCTACCTCACCATCCAGGAGCGGCGCGCCCACGCGGACGCGAGCGCCGAGGGCATCGGCTGCTCCCTGGAGTTCGGCACCGACCTGTACGACAGGGCGACCGCGCAGTCCCTGGCCGACCGTCTGGTGCGGCTCCTGGGCGCGGCCACGGAGGCCCCCGAGACCGCGATCGCGGACCTCGACCTGCTGGACCCGGCCGAGCGCGATCAGGTCCTGGCCGCCTGGAACGACACCGCGACCGCGCTGCCCGCGGCGGCCCGAGCCGTCGCGTCGCCGAGCGAGCTCTTCGCGGAGCAGGCCGCGCGCACCCCCGACGCGGCCGCGGTCGAGTACGAGGGCCGCACCCTCACCTACCGCGAACTCGACACGGCGGCCAACCGGCTCGCCCACCACCTCATCGAAAGGGGCTGCGGCCCCGAGCGGTACGTGGCCCTCGCGCTGCCCCGCACCGAGCAACTGCTCGTGGCCATGCTCGCGGTCCTCAAGACCGGCGCGGCCTACCTGCCGGTCGACCCCGACTTCCCTGCCGACCGCATCGCCATGATGGTCGAGGAGGCGGCGCCCGCCCTGCTGCTCACCACGACCGAAGCGGCCGACGCCCTGCCGCAGGGATACGCCGACCGCGTCGTACGACTGGACGCGGAGGCGACCCGCACGGCCGTCGCCGCGCGGCCGGACCACGCCCCGACGGACGCCGACCGCACGGCGCCCGCGCACCCCGACCACCCGGCGTACGCCATCTACACCTCGGGCTCCACCGGCCGCCCCAAGGGCGTCGTCGTCCCGCGCGGCGGACTGCTCAACTTCCTGCGGGACATGGGCGACCGGGTCGCCCTGGTCCCCGGTGACCGGCTCCTCGCCGTGACCACCGTCGGCTTCGACATCGCCGCCCTGGAGATCTTCGGCCCGCTCCTGAACGGCGCCACCGTCGTGCTCGCCGGCTCCGAGACCGCACGAGACGCGGTCGCCCTGCGCGCGCTGCTCGGCGGCGGGGACATCACCGTCATGCAGGCCACCCCCAGCCTGTGGCACGCGATCACCAGCGACGGCGGCGGCGCCGAGCTCCGCGGCGTGCGCGTCCTGACCGGTGGCGAGCCGCTGCCCGCGGACCTGGCGCGTACGCTGCACCGGCACGCCGACTCCGTGGTCAACCTGTACGGACCCACGGAGACCACCGTCTGGTCCGCGGCCGCCCATGTCGACGAACGCGTCGCCTCGTCCCCTGACATCGGCACGCCCATCGCCAACACCCGCACCTACGTGCTCGACCGCGCCCTGCGGCCCGTGCCCCCGGGCGTACCCGGCGAGCTGTACATCGCGGGAGCGGGCGTCGTCCGCGGCTACCTCGCCCGCCACGACCTCACCTCCGAGCGGTTCGTGGCCGACCCCTACGGCGCCCTGCACGGCGACACCGGGTCCCGGATGTACCGCACCGGCGACCTCGCGCGCTGGAGCGCCGACGGACGGCTCCGCTTCGTCGGACGCGCCGACGACCAGGTCAAGCTGCGCGGATTCCGGATCGAACTGGGCGAGATCGAGACCGCCGTCGGCAGTCACCCGGACGTGCGCAGGGCCGCCGCGGCCGTCCGCGAGGACCGCCCGGGGGACAAGCGCCTCGTGGTCTACGTCGTCCCGGCGGACGGCCGGGTCCCGGTGGCCGCACGGCTGCGCGAGCACGCCGCCGCCTCCCTGCCCGACTACATGGTGCCCTCGGCGTTCGTGACGCTGGAGGCGCTGCCGCTCACCCCGAACGGCAAGCTCGACCGCAAGGCGCTGCCCGCCCCCGCCCGGGGCGCGGACGGCACGGGCGCCGCGGGAAGGGCCCCGCGCTCGCCGCGTGAGGAGATCCTGTGCGCCCTGTTCGCCGAGGTGCTCGGCCTGCCGGACATCACCATCGACGACGACCTCTTCGACCTCGGCGGGCACTCGCTGCTCGCCACCCGTCTCATCAGCCGCATCCGCGCCACCCTCGGCGTCGAACTTCCGCTGCGCGCCCTGTTCGAGGCGCCCACGGTCGCCCGGCTCGCACCGAGGCTCGACGACGCCGACCGCGCGCGCCAGGCCGTGACGGCCGCGCCGAGGCCCGCCAGGCTGCCCCTGTCGTACGCACAGGAGCGGCTGTGGTTCCTCAACCGCTACGAGGGCCCGTCCGCGACCTACAACATGCCGCTCGCGCTGCGCCTGACGGGCCGCCTCGACGAGGAGGCCCTGCGGGCCGCGCTGACCGACCTCGTCGAGCGGCACGAGCCGCTGCGCACCGTCTTCGCCGAGGACGACCACGGCCCGTACCAGATCGTCAGGGACACCGTCCCCCTCGTCCCCGAGACCGTGTCCGTGCTGCCCGGCGAGCTGGACGAGCGGCTCGCCGAGGCCGCGCGGTACGGCTTCGACCTGGCCGCCGAACTCCCCGCGCGCGCCTGGCTGCTGAGGCTTCCGGAGCCCGCCGATCCGGCCGACCGCGAGCAGGTGCTCCTGCTCCTGGTGCACCACATCGCGGCGGACGGCTGGTCCCTGCCCGTCCTCTCCCGTGACCTGAATGCCGCCTACACCGCACGGTGCGCGGGACGGAAGCCCGACTGGCAGCCGCTGCCCGTCGGGTACGCCGACTACGCGCTCTGGCAGCGGAGGGTCATCGGCGACGGAGGCGCCGACGGTGCCGGCGATGACGCCGGGACCACCGGCGCCATCGACCCCGCCGACACGCTCATCGGCAGGCAGCTCGACCACTGGCGGACCGCCCTCGACGGCCTCCCCGAGGAGATCTCCCTCCCCGCGGACAGGCCGAGGCCCGCCGTGCCCACCCATCGCGGCGACCGGATCGACTTCACGGTCCCCGCCGCACTCCACGGCGAACTGGCACGACTGGCCCGCGAGAACCACTGCAGCCTGTTCATGGTGGTCCAGGCCGCCGTCGCCACCCTGCTCTCCCGCCTCGGCGCGGGCACCGACATCCCGCTGGGCAGCCCCGTCGCGGGCCGCGCCGACGAGGCCGTCGAGGACCTGGTGGGCTGCTTCGTCAACACGCTCGTCCTGCGGACCGACCTCTCCGGCGACCCGACGTTCGGTCAACTCCTCGAGCGCGTACGGGAGACCGACCTCGCCGCCTACGCCAACCAGGACGTGCCCTTCGAGCGCCTGGTCGAGGAACTCAACCCGGAGCGCTCGGCCGCACGCCAGCCGCTGTTCCAGGTGCTGCTCGTCCTCAACAACGCCGTACGCGACGGCGCCGTCCAGCCGCTGCCCGGTGTCACCGCCGGAGTCCAGCAGGTGAGCACCGGCGTGGCCCGCTTCGATCTGCTGGTGTCCTTCTCCGAGCGGCGCGGCCAGGACGGCGCCCCCGCGGGCATGGACGCGGCCCTCGAGTTCAGCACCGACCTGTTCGACCGGGCCACCGCCGACGAACTGACCGGCCGCCTGCTGCGCCTGATGGACGCCGTCAGCACGGCCCCGGACCAGACCGTGGGCGCCATCGACGTGCTCGGCCCCGAGGAGCGCGCACTGGTCGTCGAGCGGTGGAACGACACCGCCCGCGAGGTGCCCGCCACCACCCTGCCCGCCCTCTTCGAGCGGCAGGCCGCCCGCACGCCCGAGACCCGGGCCGTCGTGGGATCCGACGCGACGCTGACGTACCGGGAGCTCAACGCCCGCGCCAACCGCCTCGCCCGTCACCTGATCGGCCGGGGCGCGGGCCCGGAGACGCGCGTGGCCCTCGCGATGCCCCGGTCCGAGCGCTGGGTCGTCGCCCTGCTCGCGGTCCTGAAGTCCGGTGCCGCATGGCTGCCGATCGCCCCTGAACTGCCGCTGGAGCGCGCCGAGTTCATGCTCGCCGACAGCCGCCCCGTGCTGGTGCTGCGGGGCGACGAGCCGGAGCTGGCCGATGACTTCGGCCGGGCCCCGCGCCCCGCGGACGACGACGTCACCGACGCCGAGCGATCGGCGCCGCTGCTGCCGGACCACCCGGCGTACATCATGTACACCTCGGGCTCCACCGGTCGGCCCAAGGCCGTCGTCATGCCCTCGGGCGCGATGGTGAACCTGCTCGACTGGCACAGCAGCACCCTCCCCGGTGAAGGGGGCACCGTCACCGCGCAGTTCACCGCGATCAGCTTCGACGTGTCCGCGCAGGAGATCCTCTCCACGCTCCTGTACGGCAAGACGCTCGCGCTCTGCCCCGAGGACGTGCGCCGCGACCCCGACGCACTGGCCGCCTGGCTCGACGAGTACCGGGTGGCGGAGCTGTACGCGCCGAACCTGGTGGTGGACGCCGTGTGCCGGGCCGCCGACGAGCAGGGGCTGGAACTGTCCGCGCTGCGGCACATCGCCCAGGCGGGCGAGGCCCTCACACCGGGCGGCGCCATCCAGCACTTCCACGCGCGCAGGCCGGGCCACCGGCTGCACAACCACTACGGCCCGACCGAGACCCACGTCGTCACCGCGCACACCCTGGCGGACGACCCCGCGCGCTGGCCCGGATCCGCCCCGATCGGGCGCCCGGTCGGCAACACCCGCGCCTACGTCCTCGACAGCGGGCTGCGCCCGGTCCCGGTCGGCACCCCGGGCGAACTCCACATCGCGGGCGCCGGTCTGGCCCGCGGCTACTGGGACCGCCAGGACCTGACCGCCGAGCGGTTCGTCGCCTGCCCCTTCGGCAACCCGGGCGAGCGGATGTACCGCACCGGCGACCTGGCGCGGTGGAACCGCGAAGGGGAGCTGGAGTACCTGGGCCGCGTGGACGACCAGGTGAAGATCCGCGGCTTCCGCATCGAGCCAGGCGAGGTCGAGGCGTGCCTGGGCGGCCACCCGGACGTGGCCCGCGCCGCCGTGGTCGTGCGCGAGGACACCCCCGGGGACAAGCGGATCGTCGCCTACGTCGTACCGGTGGACGGCGCGGCCTTGGACACCGAGGCCCTGCGGACGCACACGGCGGGCACCCTGCCCGAGTACATGGTGCCGTCCGCGGTCCTCGTCCTGCCCGCGCTGCCCCTGACGACCAACGGCAAACTGGACCGCAGGGCACTGCCCGTACCGCAGTACGGAACCGACCACGGCGGGCGGGCCCCGCGCTCCCCGCGCGAGGAACTCCTGTGCGGCCTGTTCGCCGAGGTGCTCGGCGTGGCCGAGGTCTCCATCGACGACGACTTCTTCGCCCTGGGCGGCCACTCCCTGCTCGTCACCCGGCTCGTCAACCGCATCCGCGCGACCCTGTCGGCCGAACTCTCGGTCCGCCAGGTGTTCGAGTCGCCCACGGTCGCAGCCCTGAGCACCGCCCTCGACGGCGCGGAGCGGGGCCGCACCCCGGTCACCGCCGTCACGCCGCGCCCGGACCGGCTGCCGCTCTCGTTCGCCCAGCAGCGGCTCTGGTTCCTCGAACGGCTCCAGGGGCCGAGCCCCACGTACACCATGCCCGCGGCGGTACGGATCACCGGCCGGATCGACATCGACGCGCTGCGGCAGGCGCTCGCCGACACGGTGGCCAGGCACGAGGCGCTGCGCACCGTCTACGCCGAGGACGCCGAAGGGCCGCACCAGGTGGTGCTCGACCCGGGAACGGCGCCCGAACTGCACACGGTGGCGACCACCGAGGAGGAGCTGGCCGAGCGCGTGGCCGACGCCGCGCGGCGGCCCTTCGACATCCGCACCGAACTGCCGGTGCGCTGGCACCTGTTCAGCCTGGCGGAGGACGAGCACGTCCTGCTGATGCTGATGCACCACATCGCGGGCGACGGCTGGTCGATGCCGCTCATCGGCCGGGACATCGGCGCCGCCTACGCGGCGCGGTGCGCGGGAGAGCGGCCGGGCCGGCCGCCGCTGCCGGTGCAGTACGCGGACTACGCGCTGTGGGAGCGCGCGGTGCTCGGCGACGAGGGCGACGCCGACAGCGTGCAGGCACGTCAGCTCGACCACTGGCGGAAGACGCTGAGCGGCAGCCCGCAGGAACTGGTGCTGCCCACGGACCGGGCCCGCCCCGCGACCGCCAGCCACCAGGGCGACCTGGTCGGCTTCGAGATACCCGCCGAGCTGTACGGGCGGCTGCGGCTCCTGGCCCAGGAGACCCGCTCCAGCCTCTTCATGGTCTTGCAGGCCGGTCTCGCCGCCCTCCTGACCCGGCTCGGCGCGGGAACGGACATCCCGCTCGGCGCCCCGGCCGCGGGCCGCGGCGACGACGCGGTGGGCGAGGTCGTCGGCGTCTTCGTCACCACCCTCGTCCTGCGCACCGACACCTCGGGCGACCCCACGTTCGCCGAGCTGATCGAGCGGGTGCGCGGGACGGACCTGGCCGCCTACGCCCACCAGGACGTCCCCTTCGAGCGCCTCGTGGAGGTGCTCGCCCCCGAACGGTCCCTGTCCCGCAACCCGCTCTTCCAGGTCGCGCTCGCACTCAACAACACCGCGCGGTCCGGGGTTTCGGAGGCGCTGACGCTGACCGGCACCGACATCGCTCCGTACGAGGTGAGCACGGCCACGGCCAAGGTCGACCTCGCCTTCGCCCTGCACGAGCGGCCCGAGGCGCACCAGGACGGACTGCACGGCGTCCTGGAGTACAGCACCGACCTGTTCGACCGGGAGACGGTGGCCGACCTTGCCGAGCGCTTCGTACGCCTGCTGGACTCGGCGTCCGCCGAACCCGGCCGTCGCATCGGCGAGGCCGACGTCCTCGACGCCGGTGAACGCCGCCGTGTCCTGGAGAGCTGGAGCGCGACGGGCGACGCCCTGCCGCCGCGCACCCTGCGCGCCATGGTCGAGGAGCAGGTGGCACGCACCCCGGAACACATCGCCGTGGAGAGCGGGGAGCGGCGCCTCTCGTACGCGGAGCTGAACGCGCGGGCCAATCGCCTCGCCCGCGTGCTGGCCGCCGAAGGCGCGGGACCCGAGAGCCTGGTGGCGCTGGTCCTGCCGCGCGGCGAGTCCTGGATGGTGGCGATGCTCGCCGCCGTCAAGGCCGGGGCCGCGTGGGTGCCCGTCGACCCCAACTACCCGGCCGACCGCATCGCGTACATGATCGATGACGCCGCACCGGTCCTGGTGCTCGCCGACGCCGACACCCGGGGCGCGGCGGCCGAGGCCCTCGGCGCCGCCGGGACCGAGCGGCTCGTCGACCTCGACGCGCCGGCGGTGCGCGCGCGGCTCGCGGCGGCGCGGGACACCGACCCGGAGGAGGGCGGCGACGTGGCCGCCGCGTGCCCGGACAACACCGCGTACGTCATCTACACCTCGGGCTCCACCGGCCGCCCCAAGGGCGTGGCGGTCACCCACCGAGGGCTCAACTCGCTGCTCACCAGCCACATCGAGAACCTGGCCATGGACACGTCGAGCCGGGTGCTGCAACTGATGTCGCTCAGCTTCGACGCCGCCGTCGCCGACGTCACCCAGGCGCTGGTCTCCGGCGCGACCCTGGTGCTCGGCCCCGCCGACGCCAGGCTCACCGGTGACGAACTGGCGGACCTGATGACCGAACGGGCCGCCACGCACATCCTGCTGCCGCCGCCCCTCCTTGCCACCGTGCCCGAGGAGCGCGTCACCACCCTGCGGGCCGTCATGACGGGCGGCGACGCCTTCGGGCCCGAACTGGCCCGGCGCTGGACCCGCGGCGGGCGCAGGATCATCGACGCCTACGGTCCGACCGAGGCCACGGTCACCGCGACCATGAGCGCGCCCCTGGCCGAGGGCGAGACGCCGCACATCGGCAGGCCGGTGGCGGGCACCCGGGTGTACGTACTCGACGAAGGGCTGAACCCGGTGCCCCCGGGCGTCGGCGGCGAGCTGTACATCAGCGGCGCCGGTCTCGCCCGCGGGTACGTGCGGCGCGCGGCGCTGACCGCCGAGCGGTTCGTGGCCTGCCCGTTCGGCGGGCCCGGCGAGCGGATGTACCGCACCGGAGACCTCGTGCGCTGGCGCCGCGACGGCACCCTGGAGTTCCTCGGCCGGGCCGACGACCAGGTCAAGATCCGCGGTGTCCGTGTCGAGCCCGGCGAGATCAGGGCCGCCGTCGCGGACCTGCCCGGCGTCGCGCGGGCCGAGGTCGTGGTGCGCGAGGACCGGCCGGGCGACCGGAGCCTCGTCGCCTACGTGGTCCCCGCCGACGGCGCGTCACCGACCCCTTCGGCGCTCCGCGCCGACCTGGCTCTGACGCTCCCCGACCATCTGCTGCCCTCGGCGTTCGTGCTCCTGGACGCCATGCCGCTGACGCCCAACGGCAAGCTCGACCGTGCGGCACTCCCGGCGCCCGAGCGCACCGCGGAGGGCCCCCGGCGGGAGCCGCGCTCACCGCGCGAGGAGATCCTCTGCGGGCTCTTCGCCGAAGTGCTCGGCGTGGAGCAGGTGTTCATCGACGACTCCTTCTTCGACCTCGGCGGGCACTCGCTGCTGGCCACGCGCCTCGCCAGCCGCATCCGGACCGTCCTGCGCACCGAGGTCGGCATCCGCACCCTCTTCGACGCGCCGACCGTCGCCGGGCTCGCCGCCGCGCTCGACGGCGGCCCCGGTGGCCGCGCCGCCCTCACGGCGGGGCCGAGGCCGGACCGCGTCCCGCTCTCCTACGGACAGCAGCGGCTGTGGTTCCTCAACCGCTTCGAAGGGCCGAGCGCCGGTTACAACATGCCGCTGTCCCTGCGGCTCTCGGGCCCGCTGGACCGCGCGGCCCTGGCCGCCGCGCTGCGCTCCGTCGTGGCCAGGCACGCACCGCTGCGCACCGCCTTCGGCGAGGACGACGAGGGCGCCTTCCAGCGGGTGCTCACCCCGGAGGAGGCGGACATCGGCCTGGTCGTGCTGCCCGTCACCGCGGAGGAACTGGACGACAGGCTGGCGGCGGAGGCCCGGCACCCGTTCGACCTGAGCACCGAACTCCCGCTGCGGGCACGGCTGTTCGCACTGTCCGACGACGAGCACGTCCTGCTGCTGCTGATGCACCACATCGCCGCGGACGGCTGGTCGATACCGCTGCTCGCCCGCGACCTGACCCGCGCCTACACCGCGCGGCTCGAGGGCGAGGAGCCCACGTCGGCCGAACTCCCGGTGACGTACACCGACTACACGCTCTGGCAGCGGGAGCTGCTCGGCTCCCAGGACGACCCGGACAGCGAGATCGGGTCCCAGCTCGCCTACTGGACGAAGACCCTGAGCGGGCTGCCGGAGGAGCTCGCACTGCCCACCGACCGCCCCCGGCCCGCCTCTCCCTCCTACCGGGGCGACCGCTTCGACATCACCGTCCCCGACGCGCTGCACGCCCGGCTGCGTGAGGTCGCCCAGGCGCACGACGCCAGCGTCTTCATCGTCCTCCAGGCGGCCCTGGCCACCCTGCTGTACCGGGTGGGGGGCGGCAGCGACATCCCGGTCGGCTCCCCGGTCGCCGGGCGGACCGACGAGGCGCTCGACGACCTGGTGGGCTTCTTCGTCAACACCCTGGTGCTGCGCACGGACGTCTCCGGCGGCCCCACCTTCGCCGAGCTCATCGGACGGGTCAGGGAGACCGTGCTGGACGCCTACGCCCACCAGGACGTGCCCTTCGAACGGCTGGTGGACGCCCTCAGCCCCGAACGCACCCTGGCCAGGCACCCGCTCTTCCAGGTGGTGCTCTCGCTCAACAACACCGACCCGGTGCCGCCCGGCACCGAGGCGGGCAGCCACGGCCTGAGCGTCACGCCCCACCCCGTGGGAACCGGCACCTCCGGCTTCGACCTGCTCTTCGGATTCGGCGAGGTGCCCGCGAGGGACGGCGCCGATGGCGGCATGTACTGCTCGGTGGAGTACAGCACCGACCTCTTCGACGAGAGCACCGTACGGGGCATCGCCGACCGCTACCTGCGGCTCCTCGACGCCGTGACGAGGGACCCGGGCCTCTCGGTCGACCGCGTCGACGTCCTGGAACCCGCCGAACGCGAACTCGTCCTCGGCACGTGGAACGACACCGCGCGGGAGCTGCCGCGCGAGACCTGGCCCAGCCTGTTCGAGGCGCAGGCTGCCCGCACCCCGCACGGCATCGCCGTCGAGTGCCAGGGCACGGCCGTGTCGTACGCGGAACTCAACGCACGCGCCAACCGGCTCGCGCACCACCTCATCGACCTGGGCGTGGGCCCCGAGCAGTTCGTGGCCGTGGCGCTGCCCCGCACCGACGAACTCGTCGTCGCGCTGGTGGCCCTGCTCAAGGCGGGCGCGGGCTATCTGCCCATCGACCCCAACTACCCCGCCGACCGCATCGCCTACATGCTCGGACAGGCCCGTCCGACGCTGTTCGTGACCACCTCCGAGACGGCCGCGACGCTGCCCGTCGGCGACGCGCCCCGGCTCCTGCTCGACGACCCGGCGACGCGCACCGCGGTCGCCGACCGTCCCGCGCACGATCCGACGGACCGGGACCGGGTCGCACCGCTGCGGCTCGAAGGCGCCGCGTACACGATCTACACCTCCGGCTCGACCGGCCGTCCCAAGGGGGTGGTCGTGCCCCACACGGGCCTGGCCTCGCTCGCGGCCGCCCACGCCGAGAAGCTGGCCCTCGACGAGGCCAGCCGGGTGCTCCAGCTCGTGTCGCCCAACTTCGACGCCGCCATCGGCGACTACGTGATGACGCTGCTCACCGGCGCCACCATGGTCCTCGGCCCGGTGTCGGGACTCGTCGGCGGAGACGAACTGGCCGACCTGGTGACCCGCGAGCGAGTCACGCACACCGCGCTCCCGCCGACCCTCCTGGCCACCCTCGACCCTGAACGGGCACCCTCCCTGCGCGGAGTGCTCATGGGCGGCGAGTCCTTCTCCGCCGAACTGGCCCAGCGCTGGTCGCAGGCGGGGGTCCGGGTCATCAACGTCTACGGCGCCACGGAGTCCACCGTCCTGACGACCATGAGCGACCCGCTGCGCGGCGACACCGTGCCGGACGCCGGAGGCCCCATTCCCAACGACCGCCTCTACGTCCTCGACAGCGCGCTCAACCCGGTGCCGCCGGGCGTCACGGGCGAGGCGTACCTCGCGGGCGAGGGAGTGGCCCGGGGCTACCTGAACCGGCCCGACCTCAGCGCCGACCGGTTCGTCGCCGATCCGTTCGGCCTCGCGGGCGCCCGCATGTACCGGACGGGCGACCTGGTGCGCTGGACCTCCGCGGGCTCGGTGGTGTTCGTCGGCCGCGCCGACGAGCAGGTCAAGATCCGCGGCTTCCGCGTCGAACTCAGCGAGATCGAGGCCGTACTGGCCCAGCACGCCTCGGTCGCCCAGGGCATGGTGACGGTGCGCGAGGACCGGTCGGGCGACCGGCGCCTGGTGGCCTACCTCGTGGGCGCGTCGGGAGACGTCGACACCGGCGAGATCCGCGACCACCTCACCCGCAGCCTGCCCGACTACATGATCCCGGCCGCGCTGATCGGCCTCGACGAGTTCCCGCTGACGCCCAACGGCAAGCTCGACCGCTCGGCCCTGCCCGCACCGGACTTCGGTGCGGGACCGCTGGGCGGGGGAGAGCCGGGCACCGAGCGCGAACGGCTGCTCTGCGAGCTGATCGCCGACGTCCTCGGCCTCGAACAGGTCGGTGTGGACCAGGAGTTCTTCGCCCTCGGCGGCGACAGCATCATGTCCATCCAACTGGCCAGCCGGGCCCGCAGGCGCGGCCTGGTGATCTCGGCGAAGGACGTCTTCGAGCACAAGACGGCCGCCGCGCTCGCCCGCGTGGCCACCGAGACCGACGGCGGGAGCGTCGAGGAGGAGGGCGCGGGCGTCGGACCCGTCCCGCTGACCCCGATCGTGCACTGGTTCGCCGAACTGGGCGGCCCCGTCGACGAACTCCACCAGTGGCGGGTGCTCCAGGCCCCTGCCGGCTGCGACCAGGAACGCCTGGTGGCCACCGTGCAGGCCCTGCTCGACCACCACGACGCGCTGCGGCTGCGCCTCACCGTCGACCCCGGCGCGCCCAGGGAAGGGACCGGCGCGGGTGACGGCTGGCAGCTCGAGGTCAGGGCCCCCGGCGCCGTCCCCGCCGACCCCATGGTGCGGCGCGTCGAGTGCGCGGGTCTCGAGGAGGACGCCTACCTCAAGCTGATGGTCGAGCACGCGCACGCCGCGCGGGAACGGCTCTCGCTCCAGGAGGGCAGCCTCGTACAGGCCGTGTGGTTCGACCGGGGAGCGGACGAGCCGGGACGGATCTTCCTGAGCGTCCACCACATCGCCGTCGACGGAGTGTCCTGGCGCATCCTGCTCCCGGACCTCGAAGAGGTGTGGCAGGCGGTGGTCAAGGGCGAGCAGCCCGCGCTGCAGCCGGTCGGCACGTCCCTGCGCGGCTGGTCCCTGCGGCTCGCCGACTGGGCGCAGCACCCGGCAAGGGAGACCGAACTCGCCCACTGGCAGGAGGTCCTCGCCCACGACGAGCCGCTCATCGGGAAGCGGCCGATGGACCCGGAGCAGGACGTGAACGAGCGCGGCGCGACACTCGCCCGTACGCTCTCGCCCGATCTCACCCAGGCCGTACTGACGACCGTTCCCGAGACCTTCCGCACGGGTGTCGACGAAGTCCTGCTGACCGCGCTGGCCATGGCCGTCGCCGATCTGCGGGGCGACGGCACCACGGGAGTCCTGGTGGACCTGGAGGGCCACGGCCGTGAGGAGGAGATCCTGCCGGGCACCGAACTGTCCCGGACCGTCGGGTGGTTCACCAACATGTACCCGGTGCGCCTCGATCCCGGTGTCTACGACCACGCCGAGGCGCTGGCCGCCGGGCCCGCCGCGGGCCAGGTGCTCAAGCGGATCAAGGAGCAGCTGCGGGCCGTCCCGGACAACGGGATCGGCTACGGCGCTCTGCGCCACCTCAACCCCCGCACGGCACGCGCCCTCGCCGCACGGCCCGGGGCCCAGATCGGCTTCAACTACCTGGGCCGGTTCACCGAGTCGGAGACCACCGAGGCCGCGACCGACTGGTCGGTCCTCGCGGACCTCAGCGGAGTCGGCGGACAGGCACCCGGCATGCGGCTGCCGCACGCCGTCGACCTCGCGGCCGTGACCCGAGACGGCGCGAACGGGCCGGAACTGACGGCCCATTGGCTCTACGCGAAGCACGTGCTCTCCCAGGAGGAGGTCCGCCGTCTCGCGGACGCGTGGTTCAGAGCCCTCGAGGCACTGGTGGAGCACGCCCGCCGGCCGGCCACCGGCGGATACACCCCCTCGGACATGCCTCTGGTGGAGCTGAGCCAGAGCGAAATAGATCTGCTGGAAGGCGACTGGAGGATGTCGGAATGAGTCAGCCCGGGCTGGAGGAAATCCTGCCGCTGTCCCCGCTGCAGGAAGGGATGTTCTTCCACAGCGTGTACGACGAGAGCGCACCTGACCTGTACGCGGTGCAGCTCGTCGTCGATCTCGAAGGTCCACTGGACCGTGCGGCCCTCAGGGCCGCGGCGGAGGGGCTGCTGCGTCGCCACGCGAACCTGCGGTCGAGCTTCCGCTACGAAGGGGTCAACCGCCCGCTCCAGCTCGTGCACCGCGAGGTGCCGGTGCCCTGGAACGACGTGGACCTCACCCCGCTGAAGGAGGAGGACCGCGCCGCCGAGGCCGACCGCGTCGTCACCGAGGACCGGGGCCGCCGCCTCGACCTGTCCAAGCCGCCCCTGATGCGCTTCACGCTCGTCAGGATCGACGACGACCGTCACCGCTTCCTGCTGACGTTCCATCACATACTGCTCGACGGCTGGTCGTTGCCCGTCCTGTGGCGGGAGCTCTTCGCCCTCTACAACAGCAGGGGCGACGCGTCGAAGCTGCCGCACGTGCGCCCCTACCGCGACTACCTCGCCTGGCTCCAGGGCCAGGACCGGGTCGCCGCCGAGAACGCCTGGCGGGAGGCGCTCGCCGACCTGGAGGGGCCGACGCTGGTCGCGCCCGACGCGGGCACGGTGTCGATGGTGCCCGGGCAGGTCAACGTCAGGCTGTCCAAGGAGGTCACGGACCGGCTCACCGACTGGGCCCGCGACGAGGGCCTCACCATGGGCACCGTCCTCCAGGGCGTCTGGGCGGTGGTGCTCTCGCGCCTCACCGGACGCGACGACGTGGTCGCCGGAGTCACCGTCTCCGGACGGCCCTCCGAGATCGACGGCGTCGAGGGCATGCTCGGCCTGTTCATCAACACGGTTCCCATGCGGGCCAGGCTGCGCCCCTCCGAACCGATGGCCGCGTTCCTGCGACGGCTCCAGGAGACGCAGACCCGTCTGCTGCCCCATCAGCACATCGGCCTCGCCGACATCAGCAAGGCCGTCGGTGCCGAGGGCCGCGGCGGACTCTTCGACACCCTCACCGTCTTCGAGAACTACCCCTCGGGCGGCGGCGGTGGAGCGTCGTCGGCCGCCCTGAAGGTGACCCGGGTCGACAGCCAGGACGCCAACCACTACCCGTTGTCGCTCATCGGCGCGCCGGGCGAGCGCATCTGGCTGCGCCTGGACCACCGCCCCGACCTGTACGACGAGGCCGCGGCACGGCAGATCATGGACCGGGCCGTACGAGCCCTGGAAGCGGTCGCGGCCGCCCCGGAGAGCCCGGTCGCCCGGATCACTGCGGCGGCCGAGCCGGGTGGCGCCGACACGCTGGCGCGGGACCTCACGGGAGCCGAGCGGGCCGTTCCCGACGCCCCGCTCGCGCAGCTTTTCCGCGACCAGGTCCTGCGGGTGCCCGACGCCCCCGCCCTGGTCCACGACGGCGGCGTGGTCACCTACGCCGAACTCGACGAGCGCGCCAACCGGCTCGCGCACCGGCTCATCGACGAGGGCGTGCGCCCCGACTCCCCGGTCGTGCTGCTTCTCGAGCGCTCTCCCGAGGTACCCGTCGCGGTCCTTGGCGCCCTCAAGGCGGGCGGCCACTACGTCCCCCTGCACCACAGCTACCCGCTGGAGCGGATGCGGCAGGCCGTCGCCGACGTCGGCGCGGAGGTGGTCGTCACCGACCTCGCCACGGCCGAGCGCGCCGAGGAACTCGGCCTGCGCACGGTCGTCGTGGACGCGCGGGACGGCGGGTCGTGGCCGTCCACCGACCCCGGCGTGACCGTGAGCCCGGACCAGGCGGCGTACACGATGTTCACGTCCGGCTCCACCGGCAGGCCCAAGGGCGTGGTGGTGACCCAGCGGGGCGTGGCCGAACTCGCCTTCGACGCCCGCTGGCACACCGGCGCCCACGAGCGGGTCCTGATGAACGCCACGCTCGCCTTCGACGCCTCCACCTACGAACTGTGGGTGCCGCTGCTCGCCGGACACCAGATCGTCGTCGTGCCGCCGGGCGAGGTGGACGTGGACGCCGTGGAACGGACCGTCACCCGGCACCGGGTCACCGGCGCGCTGCTGACCACCGCGCTGTTCAACCTCCTCGCGGAGGAGCGCCCCGGAGTCTTCGCCGGGATGCGGGACATCACCACGGGCGGCGACGCGGCGTCGGCCGAGGCGTTCCGCAGGGTCCTCGAACACTGCCCGGGCGTCACCGTGTCGAACCTGTACGGCCCGACCGAGATCACCATGAACGCCACCCACCACGCCGTCACCGACGCCGGCGCGCTCGGGTCCGTGGTGCCCATCGGCGGTCCCATGGACAACACCCGGCTCTACGTGCTCGACGCGAACCTGCTGCCCGTGCCCGACGGCGTGCCGGGAGAGCTGCACGTCGCGGGCGCGGGCCTGGCGCGCGGCTACGCGGGCCGCACGGCCCTGACCGCGGAGCGGTTCGTCGCCGATCCGTTCGGGCCGCCGGGCACGCGCATGTACCGCACCGGCGACCTGGTCCGCCGCACCGCGGACGGCGTCCTGGAGTTCGCGGGGCGCGCCGACCACCAGGTCAAGATCCGCGGGTTCCGGATCGAACCCGGCGAGGTCGAGGACACCATCGCCAGGCACCCCTCGGTCGGCCAGACGGTGGTCCTGCCGCGCCTGGACAACGCCGACGAGAAGCGCCTGGTGGCCTACGTGGTGCCCGCGGCGGGCGGCGAGGACACCCTCGACATCGAGGAGCTGCGCGCGCACACCGCGCAGACCCTGCCGGGCTACATGGTGCCCACCGCGTACGTGCCGCTCGTCTCGCTGCCTGTCCTGCCCAACGGCAAGGTGAACCGCAAGGCCCTCCCCGAACCCGACTGGGACACCGCGGTCCTCGGCCGAGGCCCGCGCAATCCCCGTGAGGAGATCCTCTGCGGCCTCTTCGCCGAGGTGCTCGGAGTCGCCAGGGTCGGCATCGACGAGGACCTCTTCGAACTGGGCGGCAACTCGCTCATGGCCACCCGTCTGGTGAGCCGCATCCGGTCCACCCTCAAGACCGAACTGGCCATCCGCGAACTGTTCGAGGCGCCGACGGTGGCCGCGCTCTCCGGCGTCCTCGACCGCACCGGCGGCGGCCGCACCGGCATCCGCGCCGCCTCGCCGCGCCCGACGCGCGTCCCGCTCTCCTTCGCCCAGCAGCGCCTCTGGTTCCTGCACAAGGTGGAGGGGGCGAGCCCCACCTACAACCTCCCCGTGCCGCTGCGGCTGAGCGGCCGGCTCGACGACGCCGCCCTGCGTGCCGCGCTCGCCGACGTGGTGGCCCGCCACGAGCCGCTGCGCACCGTGTTCGCCGAGGACGCCACGGGCCCGTACCAGAAGGTGCTGCCCAGCGCGCCCGTCGACGTGGAGACCGTGCCGACCACCGAGGAGCGGCTGCGCGGCCTGCTCGACGAGGCCGTGGAGCACCGGTTCGAGCTGAGCGGTGAACAGCCCCTGAAGGTCTGGCTGTTCCGGCTCTCCGAGACCGAACACGTCCTGCTGCTGCTCATGCACCACATCGCGGCCGACGGCTGGTCGATGCCGCTGCTGCGGCGCGATCTGACCGTGGCCTACGCGGCGCGCGTCGCGGACCGCGCCCCTGAGTGGCAGCCGCTGCCGGTGAACTACGGCGACTACGCCCTCTGGCAGCGGGAGATGCTGGGCTCCGAGGACGTCGCCGACTCGGCCATGTCCCGCCAGCTCGCCCACTGGAAGGAGGAGCTCGCCGGGCTGCCGGAGGAGCTCGAACTCCCCGCCGACCACGAGCGCCCGCGCGTCGCGAGCGGCGACGGCGGCATGCTGATCTTCGACGTGCCCGAGGGGACGCACGCGGGCCTCGCCCGGCTCGCCCGCGACACCCGCTCCA
This sequence comes from Streptomyces formicae, assembly GCF_002556545.1. NCBI lineage: Bacteria > Bacillati > Actinomycetota > Actinomycetes > Kitasatosporales > Streptomycetaceae > Streptomyces > Streptomyces formicae. The sequence continues at coordinate 784,684 of NZ_CP022685.1, read as the reverse complement.
CGCTGTTCATGGTCGTCCAGGCCGGACTCGCCGGGCTGCTCTCCCGGCTCGGCGCGGGCACCGACATCCCCATCGGCACCCCCATCGCGGGACGCACCGACGACGCCATCGGGGAACTCGTCGGCTTCTTCGTCAACACCCTGGTGCTGCGCACCGACGTGTCGGGCGACCCCACGTTCAAGGAACTCATCGCCCGGGTCCGCGACACCGACCTGGCCGCCTACGCCCACCAGGACGTCCCCTTCGAGCGCCTGGTCGAGGTGCTCAACCCCGAAAGGTCGCTCTCCCGCCACCCGCTCTTCCAGGTCCAGCTGTCGTTCAACAACAACGACCAGCAGGCCGCCGCGAGCGTGCAGGGGCGCCTGCCGGGGCTGACCGTCTCCAACGAGCCGGTCACCGTCAACACGGCCAAGTTCGACCTGCTGTTCTCGTTCGCGGAGCGGCGGGGCGCGGACGGCACACCTGCCGGAATGCAGGCGTCGTTGGAGTACAGCCGCGACCTGTTCGGCGACCGCACCGCGCAGTCCCTCGTGGACAGCCTGCTCAGGCTGCTCGACATGGCCGTGGAGAACCCCGCGGCGCGGGTGCGGCGCATCGACGTGCTCTCCGCCGAGGAGCGCGAGCAGGTCCTCACCGCATGGAACGACACCGGTGAAGAGCGGCCGTGGCGCAGCCTGCCCGAGCTGTTCCAGGAGCGGGTCGCCCTGGTCCCCGACACCTTCGCCGTGGTGCACGAGGACGTGGCCGACGACGGCACGCCCCGCGGTGTCGAGCGGCTGACCTACGCCCAGCTGAACGCGCGGGCCAACCAGATCGCCCGGCTCCTCATCGACCTGGGCGTCGGTCCCGAGACCTACGTGGCCGTCGCCATGCCGCGCTCGCCGCTCCAGGTCACCGCCGTGTGGGGGATCCTGAAGACCGGCGCCGCGTACGTGCCGATCGACCCCACCCACCCGGCCGAGCGCGTCGCCTACATGCTCTCCGACGCCGAACCCACCGTGGTGCTCACCAGCTCGGCGGTCGTGGACCTGCTGCCCGGCGAGCGCGCCGACCACCTGGTGCTCGACGACCCGGCGGTCCGCGAGACGCTCGGCGCGTTCGCGGACACCGACGTCACCGACGCCGAGCGCCCGCCGCTGCTGCCCGACCATCCGCTGTACGTCATCTACACATCGGGTTCGACCGGCCTCCCCAAGCCCGTCGTGATGCGGGCAGGAGGCCCCGCGAACCTGATCGCCTGGCAGGACGTCCTGCTGCCGCAGAGCAGGATCACCGCCCAGTTCGCCCCCGTCGGCTTCGACGTGTCCGTCCAGGAGATCCTCTCCGCGCTGGTCTACGGCAAGACCCTGGTGCAGTGCCCGGAGGACGTACGACGCGACGCCGAACGCCTGGTGGCCTGGCTCGACCGGCACCAGGTGCAGGAGCTCTTCGCGCCCAACCTCGTCGTGGAGGCGATCAGCGACGCGGCCTGCGAACGCGGCATGGACCTGCCGGCCCTGCGCGACATCGTGCAGGCCGGGGAGGCGCTCGTGCCCAGCGAGTCCATCCGGGCCTTCCACGCGCGCGTGCCGGGCCGCCGCCTGCACAACCAGTACGGCCCGGCCGAGACCCACGTGGTGACGGGCTGCGTCCTGCCGGAGGACGCGGCGGGGTGGCCCGCCGCCCCCGCGATGGGCGGGCCCATCACGGGCGTCAGGCTGTACGTCCTCGACGAGGCGCTCCGCCCGGTCGCGGCGGGCCGCTCCGGCGAGCTGTACCTCGCGGGCACCGGCGTGGGCCGCGGCTACCTCAACCGCCCCGGCATGACGGCCGAGCGCTTCGTCGCCGATCCGTTCGGCACGCCGGGCGGACGCATGTACCGGACGGGGGACGTGGTCCGCTGGACCCAGGAGGGTCAGATCCGCTACGTCGGCCGCGCCGACTTCCAGGTGAAGATCCGCGGCTTCCGCATCGAACCGGGCGAGGTGGAAGGGGTGTTGACCCGGCACCCGGCCGTGGCCAAGGCGGTCGTCCTGGCCCGTGACGAAGGCCGGGGCGAGAAGCGCCTCGTCGCCTACGTGGTGCCGGACGCGTCGGCAGGAGAGTCCGGGGGAGCGGTCGACGACGAGGAACTCGCCGCGCACGTCAGGCAGAGCCTGCCGGACTACATGGTCCCCTCGGCCTTCGTGACCATGGACGCCTTCCCGCTGACCCGCAACGGAAAGCTGGATCGCCGCGCGCTGCCCGACCCGGGTCTGCGGCCCGCCTCCTTCGTGCACCCCCGCACACCGGAGGAGAAGGTACTGGCCGACCTCTTCGCCGAGCTGCTCGGCCTGCCGGCGGTCAGCGTCCACGACGACTTCTTCCGGCTCGGCGGCCACTCCTTCCTGGCGACCAGGCTGGTGCGCCGGGTGCAGTCGGACCTCGGGGTGGAGATCTCCGTACGCACGGTCTTCGAGGCGTCCACCCCGGCCGGACTCGCCCGCGAACTGGGCTCCGACACATCGAGCGACCCGCTCGCCCCGCTGCTGCCGCTGCGCCCCAGGGGGGATCGTCCCGCGCTGTTCTGCGTCCACCCCGGCTCGGGCACCAGCTGGTCGTTCGCCGGACTCCTCACCCACCTGGACACCGACCAGCCCGTCTACGGGCTGCAGTCCAGGGGCCTCACCGAGCCGGACGAGATGCCCGGCACGATCAAGGAGATGGCCGCCGACTACATCGAGCGGATGCGCACGGTACAGCCGACCGGCCCCTACGCGGTCCTCGGCTGGTCGTTCGGCGGCCTGGTCGCCCACGCGATCGCCGTCCAACTGGAGGAGCAGGGCGAGGAGGTGAGCGTGCTCGGCATCATGGACACCTACCCGCCGGACCTGGAGGCCGAGGCCCCCAACTGGTCCGACGCGGAGATCATCGCGCCCCTGCTGGCGTCCGGGTTCGACTTCGACCTGACCCAGCTCGCCGAGGACCGTGACGCCGTCCTCGGCCGCTACGCGGCCTATCTCGACGAGGAGAACAGCCGGTTGGCCGCGCTCGGCGAGGAGGGCCTCGTGAAGAGCATGAACGCCTACGTCCACAACAACCGCCTCATGAAGACCTTCGATCCGGGCGTCTTCGGCGGGGACGTGCTGTTCTTCACCGCGGCCCGCCCCACCCCGGGGATCGAGCACCCCGAGGAGGTGCAGGAGAGGCTGGTGCCCGAGTCGTGGCGGCCCTACGTCAAGGGCACCATCGCCGACCACGTGGTGGACACCACGCACGGCGGGATGCTCTCCGAGGCGGAGGCCGTCGCCGCCATCGGCAGGGCGCTCGCCCAGGAGCTGTGAGAAAGACGGAATGACGGTGGGTCATTTGGCTGCCGCTTAATGACGGTGCCCGTTTCGACGGCCGGTGCTAGCTTCGGTGCCGGCCGTCGACGCAAGGATCCGACACCAGAACGAAGAGGTAATCCGCGGCATGACGGAATTGATCCAGGACGTAGACCTGGCCGACCCGCAGACCTTCAACGGTCACGATCTGACGGACTACTGGCAGCGACTCAGATCCGAGAGTCCGGTGCACTGGCACCCGCCACTCGGCAAGAATCCGGGCTTCTGGGTCGTCAGCCGATACGCCGACATCATGGCTGTCTACCGCGACAACGTGAACTTCACGTCGGAGCGGGGGAACCTCCTGGTCACCCTGCTCGCGGGCGGGGACTCGGCGGCCGGTCAGATGCTCGCCGTCACCGACGGCCACCGGCACCGCGAACTGCGGAAGATCATGCTGAAGGCATTCTCCCCGCGCGCCCTGGAGCGGATATCCGAGCGGGTGCGGGTCAACACCAGGAAACTGGTGGCCGAAGCGGTCGAGCGGGGCACCTGCGACTTCGCGGAGGACATCGCGAGTCACATCCCCATGGGCACCATCGCGGACCTGCTGGGCGTTCCCGCCGCCGACCGTGAATTCCTCCTCACCCTGACGAAGTCGGCCCTCAGTTCCGACGCCGCCGACACCCAGGAGATGGACGCGCTCATGGCGCGCAACGAAATCCTCCTGTACTTCGGCGAGTTGGTCGAGGAGCGGCGCCGCTCCCCGGGCGACGACGTCATCAGCGTGCTGGCGGGCGGCGAGATCGACGGCCAGGCCCTCACCGAGGACGAGATGGTCCTCAACTGCTACAGCCTCATCATCGGCGGCGACGAGACGAGCCGCCTCTCGATGATCGACTCGGTGTTCACGCTCTCACACCACCCGCGCCAGTGGCAGTTGCTGCGGAGCGGCGAGGTGGGCCTCGGCACCGCCGTCGAGGAGGTGCTGCGCTGGGCCTCGCCCGCCATGCACTTCGGACGGACCTGCCTCAAGGACACCGAGGTGGGCGGAGTGCGGATCGCGGCGGGGGACATCGTCACGCTGTGGCACTCCTCGGGAAACCGCGACGAGGCCGTCTTCACGGACCCCGGCACCTTCGCCCTGGACCGCACCCCCAACAAACACATCACCTTCGGGTACGGACCGCACTTCTGCCTCGGCGCCTACCTCGCCCGCGTCGAGCTCTCCGAACTGCTCTCCGCGCTGCGGACCTTCAGCCAGGGCTTCGAGATCGCGGGCCCGACCCAGCGCATCCACTCCAACTTCCTGACCGGATTCAGCGAACTGCCCGTGCGCTTCGAGCCGGATCCGGCGGGACTCGCCCACTACAACGAGACACGTGACGCGGTCAGCTGACCCCGTCACCAGCCGAGGAGGACACAGATGAGCACCAACCCGTTCGAGGACGCCGAAGGCACCTACCTGGTCCTGGTCAACGACGAGGGCCAGCACTCCCTTTGGCCGTCGTTCGTCGAGGTACCGGCCGGATGGCTGGTCGCCCTGAAGGAGACGAACCGCCAGGCGGCGCTCGACTACGTCAACGAGAACTGGACCGACATGCGGCCCAAGAGCCTGATCGACGCCATGGAGAAGGCCGACGCCTGATCCGGCGTACCAGGCCCCCCGTAGCCCGTCCTCGATGACGGGCGTGCCCGACAGGACCCGACACAGAAAGGGGGGCCTCACGCATGCCGCGCGTGACCCGGCTGCCCGCACGAATCCGCGGGGCGGTGAGTTCGCTGGTGGCCGGGATCACGCTGGTGGGGCTCACCGCCCTGCCCGCCTCCACCACCCCCACCCACACGGCCGCCGGTTCCGACCGGCGCGCCGTGATCCAGTACACCGAGTACGGCGTTCCGCACATCACGGCCGATGACTACCCCGGTCTCGGCTACGGCTACGGCTACGCGTCGGCCAAGGACAACGTCTGTGTCCTCGCCGACGCGTACGTCACGGTCAACGCCGAACGCTCCCGCTACTTCGGCGCCGACGCGCCCGCCAACGCGGGCGTGGGCGTGGCGGCCGACAGCCTCACCAGCGATCTCTACTTCCAGCGGCTCAAGGACTCCGGCACCGTCGAGCGACTCGTCGACAAACCGCCGCCGCTGGGCCCGGAACCGGAGGTCGCGCAGCTGGTGCGGGGCTACGTCCAGGGCTACAACCGCTACGTCGCCGAGGCGGACGCGCGGGGCGGCATCACCGACCCCGCCTGCCGAGGCAAGGAGTGGGTCAAACCCATCGCCGCCATGGACGTGTACCGGCAGATCCACGCCGTTACCACGATGTCCGGCTCCGGCACCTTCATGGACGGCATCGCAGGGGCCCGCCCGCCCGCACGGGCCGCGGCGGCACCCCGGCGCTCCGCCGACCCCGCCGCCGGTCTCGCCGCGGCGGTACGCGCCGCCCGCGGCGACGGCGAACTGGGCAGCAACGCGCTCGCGATCGGTGCCGAGGGCACCCGCGGCAGCCGAGGCGTACTCCTCGCCAACCCGCACTTCCCCTGGCAGGGGATGCGCCGCATGTGGCAGAGCCAGCTGACCATCCCCGGCCGCCTCGACGTCTCGGGCGCCTCGCTGCTCGGCTTCCCCGCCGTCCTCATCGGCCACAACCGCGACGTCGCCTGGACCCACACGGTCGCCACCGCGAGCACCTACGGGCTGTACGAAGTGCCGCTCGTCCCCGGCGATCCGACGCGCTATCTCGTCGACGGCACGCCCGAGCAGATGAAGAGCCACCGCGTGCGCGTCCGGGTCAAGGAGAAGGACGGGACGACCGGCACGGTCGAACGGACGCTGTGGGACACCCGCTACGGACCCGTGCTCGGCGCGGGACCCGGCGGCTTCCCGCTGCCCTGGGGCAAGGACACCGCCTACACGCTGCGCGACGCCAACAGCACCAACCTGCGGGCACTGAACAGTTGGCTGGGCCTCGGCAGGACCACGAGCACCGAGGACGTACGCCGGTCGCAGGCACGCACCCAGGGCCTGCCGTGGATCAACACCCTCGCGGTGGACCGCAAGGGCAGTGCCTACTACGCCGACATGCAGGTCGTGCCGCACGTCACCGACGAGCTGGCCAAGCGGTGCTCCACCCCGCTGGGCGAGCGGCTGCTCGCCACCAGCGGAGTGCCCGTCCTGGACGGCGGACGCGGCGCCTGCGCCTGGGGCACCGACAAGGATGCGGTGGAGCCGGGCCTGCTCGGCCCGGGCCGACTGCCACGGCTGATCCGCGACGACTACGTCACCAACTCCAACAACAGCCCCTGGCTCGCCAACCCCCGTTCCCCGCTGACCGGTTACCCCCGCGTCGTCGGGGACATCGGCACGCCGCGCTCCCTGCGCACCCAGGAGGGCCTCCTCTCCGTACAGCGCCGCATCGCCGGTACGGACGGGCTGCCGGGCAAGGGCTTCTCGCGCGCCACGATGGAACGGATGCTCTTCCGGGACCACAGCAGGGCCGCCGAACTGGCCGGCGCCGACACCGCGACGATGTGCCGGTCCTTCCCCGGCGGAACGGCACCCTCCACCCACGGCCCCGTCGACGTGTCGAGCGCCTGCCGCGCGCTGGCCGACTGGGACGGCCGCTACAGCAGCGACAGCCGCGGCTCACTGCTCTTCGCCCGTTTCGTCGCGAAGGCCGCCGGGGTGAAGGACGGCCCGTGGAAGGTGCCCTTCGACCCGTCCGACCCCCTGCGCACCCCGCGCACCCTGGCGGCGGACAAGCCCGAGGTGCAACAGGCGTTCGGCGACGCGGCCGCTGAGCTGCGCGCCGCGGACATCCCCCTGGACGCCCGGCTCGGCGACCATCAGTACGTCGTACGCGACGGCAAGCGCCTCCCCATCCACGGCGGGCCGCACGAAGCAGGTGTGCTCAACGTGATCACGCCCCGGGCCCTCGGGGCAGGCACTCCCGACGTGGCCACCGGGTCCAGCTTCCTCCAGGTGACGGAGTTCCCCGCCAAGGGCGCTCCCCGCACCTCCTCGCTGCTCACCTACGGGCAGTCCGCTGATCCCACCTCCCCGCACCACGCGGATCAGACACGGCTCTACGCGAAGGGCCGCTGGGTCCGCGAGCGGTTCACCCAGCGGGAGATCCTCGACTCGCCCCAGCTGCGGACGCACATCCTGACCGGGAAATAGGAGAACCATGCCCCTTGCCACCGTCAACGGCATCCGTCTCAACTACGAGGACAGCGGCTCCGGCGAACCCATCGTCATGATCATGGGTTCGGGAAGCGGGGGGCGCGCCTGGCACATGCACCAGGTACCGGCGCTGAAGGCGGCCGGTTACCGGGTGATCACCTTCGACAACCGCGGCATCCCGCCCACCGACGTGTGCGCCCAGGGGTTCACCGTCCAGGACATGGTGGCGGACGTCGTCGCGCTGATCGGCCGACTGGGCCTCGGCCCGGTGCGGTTGGTGGGCACCTCCATGGGCGCCTACGTGGCGCAGGAACTCGCCCTGGCCCGGCCCGACCTGGTGCGCCAGGCCGTCCTGATGGCGAGCCGGGCCCGCAGCGACGCACTGCGCCTCGCCCTGGCAGGCGCCGAACGGGAACTGCACGAGTCGGGGGTGGTGCTCCCCACGCGCTACCGCGCGGTCGTCCAGGCGATGCAGAGCCTCGCCCCCCGGACGCTCGACGACGAACGGGGCGTGGTCGACTGGCTGGACGTGCTGGAGATGTCCACCCAGGACACCGCGGGCCGGGGCGCCCAGCTCGGCCTTGAGCCGATGCCCGACCGCCGCGACGCCTACGCGGGCATCCGCGTCCCCTGTCACGTCATCTCCTTCGCCGACGACCTGATCACCCCGCCGTGGGCGGGGGAGGAGCTGGCGGCCCTGATCCCGGGCGCCGGGATCGAGGTCATCCCCGACGCCGGGCACTACGGCTATCTGGAGAACCCCGAACCGGTCAACAAGAGCATCCTGGAGTTCTTCCGCTCCGCCGCCCCGGTCGGCAGCGCGGACTGACCACGGCACGAAGGAGGGGCGGTCGCCACGGCGACCGCCCCTCCTTTCGTGTGCGCGGATCGGTCCGCGCTCACCTCACTCGGTGGTCAGCAGCCACAGCCAGGTCGAGGGAGCACCCAGCGGCTCGCGCCGCTCGACCCGGAGACCCGCACCGGCGAAGGCGTTCTCGTAGGTCGTCTGGTTCATGATCGGCGTGTCCATGAACGCGTGCACCAGCTCGAAGCCCGCCGAGAACACCGGCAGCGGCCCCTCACGCTTCTCCCAGTCCTGGGCCACGGTGTCGCCGATCAGGAACCGCTTGGCGTCCGGGAACACCCGGCGCAGCGTCTTCATGACCCCGACCGGGTCTCCCGTCGCGTCGAACAGGTCGTGCATCATCAAGAAGCTGGAGACCAGGTCGACCCCGGGGAACGTACGCTCGGAGAAGGCCAGGACGTCGCCGTGCACGATCTCGATGCGGTCGGAGAGCCCCGCGTCCGCGACCCGCCCGACCGCCTGCTCGCAGGCGCCCGCGTTGATCTCGATGCCGGTGCCGCGCCGGGCCGTGTCACCGCCGCACAGCCGCAGCAGCCGGGTGGCGTCGCCGCAGCCGAGGTCGGCGACCGAGCCGAAGTCGACCGAGGCGAGCACCTCCTTCTCCAGCGGCAGCATCATCGCGCGACCCACCTCGCCGGAGCCCACCGCGACCATCGCGCCGTCGCGGTCGATGTCCCCCTCGAAGACCGAGGTGCCGAGGGCGAGATCGGAGAGCCCGCGCAGGACGTCGTTGTAGCCGCCGACGCCCCAGGTGAAGAAGCCCTTCATCCGGACGAGTTCGCGGCCCGTCTCCGTCAGGGAGACGGTCTGGGTGTCCCCCTGACGCAACTCGACGTAGCCCAGCAGGGCAGCCACCCGCAGCATCGCCGTCAGGCCCGTGGAGTCGGTGCCCGTCGCGGTGACGAGCGAGTCGAGCGTGCACGCGGGCTGCGCCGAGAGCGGTTCCCACACGCCCAGCCTGGTCAGCGCGAACACCACGTTGGCGCCGATGTAGCCGTTGAAGAGGCTCTCGGGCGTGACCGCTTCCAGGGTCGGCACGGAGATCACGTCCCGTGCGCCGCCCAGCCCGTGGCCGCGCGCGGCGTGCGAGTTCGGGGAGGCGAGCAGCTTGCCGACCGCCTCGCAGAACCGGTCGGTCTCCTCGGACGTCCCCACCGTGACCCGCACCTGGCCGGGCCGTCCGAAGAACGTCAGGTCCCGCACCAGGATCCCGTGCTCGTCGGCGAGCCGCGCGGTGAATCGGGCGCTGTCACCGGGCGTCTTGACCATCACGAAGTTGGTGACCGAGGGCACGTAGGCCACGCCGAGGCGGTCAAGGCCCGCGCAGAGCCGCTCGCGCTCCAGCGCGTTGCGCTCACGGACCTCGTCTATGTGGTCCGGGCTCTCGAGGGCGGCCACGGCCGCCTGCTGCGCCAGCCTGTTCACGTTGAACGGCAGCGCCCTGCGCACCTCCTGGATGCCCGCGACGAGGTCGGCGGGACCGACCGCGTAACCGGCGCGCAGGGCGGCGAGGCCCCATGCCTTGGAGAAGGTCCGCAGCACCAGGAGGCGCCGGCCCGCGCGCACCGCGTCCAGGGCGTGCTCGTAACCGGACCCGGCGAACTCCATGTACGCCTCGTCGAAGACCGGTACGGCCCCGGCCCGTTCGGCGGCCGTGATGATCTCCTCGACGGCGGCGGGGGCGAGCGCGGTGCCCGTGGGGTTGTGCGGATTGCAGACGAAGACCAGGCGGGCTCCGTCGAGCTCCGCCACCAGGCCCGCGGCCGGTACGTGGTTGTCCAGGAGCGGCACCTTGCGGACCGTCGCCCCGGCCACGGCCGCCGACGCGGCGTACCCGGGGAACGTCGACTCCGTGACGACGACGGTCTGGCCGGGGCCCGCCGACGCGAGCGTGACGAGCAGCACGAGCTCGTCGGCCCCGTTGCCCACGGCCACCATGTCCGTGGGCACGCCCAGGTGTTCGGCGAGCCGCGTCCGCAGCACGGTCGCTTCGCTGTCCGGGTAGGTGGCGCACCGGCCCTCGAGCTCCTTGGTGACCGAGGCGATCACCCCGGGCGGCGGGCCGTACGGGTTCTCGTTGCAGTGGAGTCTCAGCATCCCGTCGCCCCTCTCGTGCTCGTGGTGGAGTGCGTGCAGTGTCGATGGGCTGCTCACGGTGTCTCCTTTGACGGGGAAGTGCCTGTGTGTGGCGTGCGCGCTCCCGGCTCCTTGATCCGCCGGGCGCGTCTACTGGCCGAGGTCGACGCCGGGCGACTGGAAGGCGGGCCCGAGGACCGTCTTCGCCCCCTCCGCCGAGGGGATGGCCAGCAGCTTCTTGGCCTCGACCTGCACCTGGAACATCAGCCCCACGGCGTCGTCCAGTTCTTTGGGGTGGCCGTTGAACACTCGGTTCAGGCCCTTGAGGAGGTTGGTGTACGACGCGTCGCAGCGCAGTGACTCGCGCCGTCCGACGGAGTCCGCGGGCAGCCGGTAGGTGTCGGGGTCGTCGACCACCGGGTGGACCCCGTCGGGGTCGAAGGGGATCGTGGGCCCCGAATAGGTCCACTTGCCGCTGCTGTCGAGCGCGAGCTGCCGCCCCTCGACGATCTCCTTGAACATGTAGTAGTGGCCGAGCTCCCCGGGGTCGCCCAGGCCGTCGCCGTCCAGGTCGTGCGGAGAACCCTCGCCCTGCTCCACGATCTGGTGGATGGCCAGGAGGGCCGAGCGGCTGTCGGTGACCTTGTAGAGTGTGCCCGGCGCGTCGGGCCAGCCGACCTGCCGGTCCGGGTCGCCGCTGAACAGCTTGCCGCCGTCGTCGAGGCGGATGATCGCGCGGGCGATGTGGTTGTAGAGCCACGCGATGGTCTGCGGCTCGTACTCCGCCTTGGAGAACCAGGACCTGAGCTTGTCGACGGCGTCGTCGTCCACGTGCCGCAGGTCGCCCTCGGGGCTGACCCGCACGCTCTTGGGCGAGATGACGTGGCCCTTGAAGGGCTTGCCGTCCACGGTCGGGTGCTGCGGCTGCTCGATCGTCATGAAGACGTCCCGCACGTGCTCGATCGACAGCTTGCGCAGCCTGACTTCGAGGTCGGGCAGGACGCCCGCGGGCAGCGCGCCCGGATAGACCGGCACGAGCCCGGGGCGGCCGATGCGCGGTTGCCCGCCGACGGCGTTCAGGAGGTTGCACACCTGGGCCATGTGCTGCATCTCCTCCAGCACGACGGCCCGGATGAGCCCGGCGATCTTCACGTTGCGGCCGGGCTTGATGGACATCAGCGCGGCCAGATAGGGCGGCACGGTCGCCAGTTCGACGACCATCGCCTGCTGGAGCACGTCCCTGAGTTCCTCGACGGTGGTGATGTCGAGCAGCGGCGGCAGGGGCCCGCTGTCCAGCCAGCTCACGATCATGTCTCGCTTTCCTGGGGAGAGGTCCCGGGTGACCGGCATGTGGTTGGGGGAGTCGGACGACGCGAGCAGGGTCCGCCGGATGTAGGTGCGGTGCTGCAGGACGTGGTTGTAGTTGGCCAGGTCCAGCACGTCCCGCATCACGGGGTAGAGGTTCGCGTACTGCTGGAAGAGGGGCCGGACGTCGCGGAGCCACGTCGGGCGCCGGGGGGCCCGGTAGGGGTCGAAGACGCGGAAGGAGAGCTTGCCGTCCGGTTCGCCGGGGCGGCGCAGGGACCCGTAGGACACCTCGGCCAGCGCGCCGTCGATCTTCTTGCGGGGATTGCCGGGGTCGGTGCCCGTGATCGTCACCACGGCGCGTCCCTTGGCGTCGGTGACGGCCTCGTCGGGGACGGACAGGGGGTGGGCGCCCTTGCCCGCGTCGAGGAACAGCCGCATCGCCTTGGCCGGTTGGCCGAAGCGCGTCGCGTACAGCGTCGTGGAGGCGGTCTTGGCCGGGCTCCCGGGATGCAGCCGGAAGACGGCACCGTCGGCGTGGATCCAGGTCGCGTCGTCGTTCTCCGCGAGGAGGACGACGGGCGGGTCCGCCGAGCTGACCACGGCGAGACGGCGCCGGGAGATCAGCGAGAGCTGCTTCTTCGTCAGCCGTACGGCGGCGATCCCCGCGTCGCGTTCGTAGAAGTCGCCGTCGATGCCCTCGACGGGGGCGAGCGTCTGCGGTCTTCCGTCGTCGCCGAGCACGGCCAGGGAGAGGGGGCCGACGTCCTTGAGGGGACCGCCGCGCTTGGTGGCGGGAATGCTGTTGCCGAGATCGAGGAAGATGGTGGACGACCGCTCGTCGACCCGGCACGGCGCGTGGAACAACGGGCTCTTGTCGTCGGGCTTGCGGAGCCTGCGACCGGCGACGAAGCGCCGGGGCTCGCCCGAGAAGTAGGGGCCGATGGAGCCGACGATCCGCCCGAAGGTGATGTTGTCGGGCCACTTCTCCACGCCGTCCTCGACGGCGTCCATGGTGACCTTGATCGAGAGCATGTCGTCCTCGGTCAGGGCCCGCAGGGCGCGCAGGAAGGGGGAGTCGAGGTCGGACGCCCAGTCGAGACCGGTCAGGACGGAGTGATACGTCCCGGAGATGTCGGGCCGCCCCGAGGGGAGCATGGCGCGCGGCCACATGTCCTCGACGGCGGACGGGAGGTAGTCGCCGCGCAGCAGTTCACCGCCGTCCTTGTCCAGGAGGCGGGGGCGCCAGCCGTAGATCTCCGGCACCATCTGGTTGTGCGGGTCGAGGTCGACCATCTTGCCGTTGGTCCGCAGGTCGTCGTCGACCAGGCGGCCGCCCACGACGGGGTCCTTGCGGCCGTCGGTGATCCGACGGCCGTTGGGAAGGCAGACGCTGGTCACGGAGACGTCGGCGAGGCGCAGGGTGCCCGGACCGCGCGGATTCCACAGGCCGTTGACGTCGGGCAGGTTCATCCGCCACTGGTAGCGCGGTTCGAAGAGGTCGTTGTCGAAGTACTGCGGCACGTTGTTGGCCGTGGCCACGTCGGTCTGGATGGTGCCGGCGAAGTTCAGCCTCGGGTAGCCGAGATAGGACACGGTGTGCGTTCCCCTCCTGCGGGGCTAGCGGCTCGTGGAGCCGGCCCAGCGGATCTGGACGGGGAGCTTGGCCGGTGCGAGGTTCACCCGGGGCGCGGAGTACTCCAGCGGAACGCCCGGGGAGACCGTGATGCTCGAACAGCGGTCCAGGAGCAGGGACATCGCGGTCTCGGCCACGACCCGGGCCAGCGGAGCACCGAGGCAGAAGTGCATGCCGTGCCCGAAGCCCAGGTGGCGGTTGGACGTGCGGCGGATGTCGAACCGGTCCGGATCCGCGAACTGGCTCTCGTCCCAGTTGGCCGACGCCGTCCAGACGACGACGGGAGCACCGGCGGACACGGCGTGCTCACCGATCCGGCAGTCCTCGGTCGCCAGGCGCAGGGCGCGCGGCAGCGGCCCCCGGTAGCGGAAGACCTCCTCGATCGCCGAGGGGATCAGGCCGCGGTCCTCGCGTATCGCGGCGGCGGAGGCCGGGTTCTCGTCCAGGCACACGACGAGGTTCGCCAGCAGCATCGTGGTGGTGTTGTGCCCGGCGAGCAGCATGACGGCGGCCAGGCTCACGACGTCCTGGACCGTCAGCTGTTCGCCGTCCACCTCGGCGGTGGCCAGGCGGCTGAGCAGGTCCGTGCCGGGTTCCTTGCGGCGCCTGCCGACCAGCTCGTGCAGGTACTGCTCCAACTGCTCCAGTTCGCTGCCGAGTTCGCCGCCCTCGGCGGTGCCCTGCCCCGCCGGGTCGATCAGCGAGGCCGCCCAGCTCTGGAAGGCGCGCCGGTCGTCGTGCGGCACTCCCAGGAGCTCGCACAGCACGATCATCGGCAGGGGGTAGGCGAACCGGTCGAGCAGGTCGAACTGCTCCACGCCGTCGAGTTCGTCCAGGATGCCGGTGGCCGTCTCGGCGACGCGGGGAGCGAGGCGGTTCACCAGGCGCCGCGAGAACGCCTGGCTGACCAGGCCGCGGAACGAGCGGTGGGTGGTCGGGTCCATCGTGAAGAAGCTGGCCGACGTCAGCCGCTCGATGACCGGCGGCACGTGGGTGTCGATGCCCGCGGCCTGGCTCGCCGCCCGCATGTCGGCAGAGAAGGAGGGATCGGACAGGATCCGCTGCGCCTCGTCGTAACCGAATACCTGCCAGGCGCGGATGGACTCGTCATAGCCGACAGGGGCGGTGTGCCGCATATGTGTCAACCATGAATTCAATGCGTCCACCTCCTTGTCGGGAAGGCGGGCCGCATTGTTGTCGATTTCTGGCCCAGAAGGCAGCATGAGACTCCACCGGAGGAATGTGACGGCTGACGGGCTAGTGGAGACTAACTCAGCTCTGTAGCCCTGTCAGGGTCGATCGTTCCGCTGCCGGGTGGAGTGGGCAGGTATTCCTGGCGGGGAAAGGGCCCCTGCCAGTTTCTTTTGTTCACCGCTTAATTAGCGGCCCCCTCGAACGGGAAGTCCCGGGCCCCGCGGGGGATGTGAGGGCCCGGGACGATCAGGTGGCGCCCGCGACGGGCGGTAGCCGTCAGGCGTCGCGGGTGCGCAGTACCCAGTAGCCGGCCACGTTGGCGACCACGGCCCAGAAGGCGAGCAGCACGATGGCCACGGGGGCGCCGTAGGGGTCGTTCTCGGAGACGCCCATCAAGCTCATGCCTGCGGGGCCCGGCAGGTAGTCGGCGGCCTTCGCGAGGAACTCCACCGACACGGACTGGAGGGTCATGGGGAGCACGAGGAGCACCAGGAAACCGACGGTGAGGGTGCCCGCGACGCTGCGCACCGCCGCACCGACGCCGGTGATGATCACGCCGACCGAGCCGAGGTAGCCGCCGACGGCCAGCGCCTGGCGGAAGGTGTCTCCCGCGCTCACCGGGTCCGCGACGTCACCGAGGGCCGCGATCGCGGTGCCGAGCGCGATGGGCGTGAGCACCAGGCCCGCCACGAACAGCACGGGGAACAGCACCAGGCTCTTGGCCAGCAGCATCCGGTGTCGTACGGGCACCCATTGCAGGGTGGCGCGGATGCTGCCGGTCGCGTACTCGGAGGCGATGACCATCGTCGCCATGGCGAGGACGGCGAACTGGCCCATGAAGATGACGCCGGTGCCGATGTTGTCCAGCGGCGCGGTCGGCAGCCCGCCGCTGGAGACCGACTCGTCCGTGGACCGCGCGGAGACGCCCGAGATGACGGTGTAGGCGATGAGGAGTGCCGCCGTCGCGACCAGGGAGACCCAGGTGGAGCGTACGGACCACAGCTTGGTCCACTCGGCGGCCGCGGCGCCCGGCAGACCGCCGCGGCCGTGGGCCACCGCCGCGGGAGCGGTCGTCGTCTTGTCGTTCATGCGTCCAACCCGTCCGTTCGGTTCGTCATCCGGGCGGTGCCGTACTCCAGGCTCCCGGAGGTCAGTTCCATGTACGCCTCTTCCAGCGAGGGCTCCTGCATGCGCAGTTCGTGCAGCCGGATCGCGGCCTCGTGCGCGAGGTCGCCCACCTGCTCGGAGGTGGCGCCGCGCACGACGAGCACCTCGTCGTCCGAGCGGTCCGCCGTGAAGCCCGCCGACGCGATGCGCGACGCCAGCTCCTCGCGGCCCCGAGGGTCGGGGACCCGCACGCGGACCGTGCCGAGGGCGCTGCGCTCGATCAGCTCCAGGATCGGCATGTCGGCGATGAGCTTGCCCTTGCCGATGACGACGACCTGGTCGGCGGTCTGCTGCATCTCGCTCATCAGGTGGCTGGAGAGGAAGACCGTGCGCCCCTCGTCGGCCAACGAGCGGGCGATCCCGCGCACCCAGCGCACTCCGTCGGGGTCGAGGCCGTTCACCGGCTCGTCGAAGATCAGCACCCCCGGGTCGCCGAGCAGCGCTCCCGCGATGCCCAGGCGCTGGCCCATGCCGAGCGAGAAGAGCCCGACCCGCCGCTTCGCGACCGAGGTCAGGCCGACGACCTCGAGGACCTCCTCGACGCGCCGCCCCGCGATGCCGTTGCTGCGGGCCATCGAAAGGAGATGGCTGCGCGCTGTCCTGCCGGGGTGCAGCGCCTTGGCGTCGAGGAGGGCGCCGACCTCCCGCAGGGGGTGCTTCAGCTCCTCGTACGTCTTGCCGTTGACCAGGGCCTTGCCGGATGTGGGGTGGTCGAGGCCGAGGATCATACGCATCGTCGTGGACTTCCCCGCGCCGTTGGGGCCGAGGAAGCCGGTCACACGGCCGGACTTGATCTCAAGACTCAGATCGTCCACGGCGGTGACCGTCCCGTAACGCTTCGTAAGCCCGCTGAGGCTAATCATGCATGCTCCCTGTTGGTGCGCCGGTGCCTTCACCGTATAAATCGGGGCAGCCCGGCACATCTGACGATGGAAATCAGCTGCTTGCCACTTTCGTAGGGGGCGGCCGCAGCTTCCGGTTGGGCCTCCGGGGGCCTCCCGGTGGAGCGTCTTTCATCGGTCGCTTAATGGCGGTGACTGTCGCATGCCCCAGTTGTAGGGTGGATTTTCGGTGCGGTAAAGGGGTGGCGAAAAAACAGAATCGGGCCTTTGGAATTACCGGCCGGTGGAAAGAGGGGCGTTCCATGAAGGCCCTCTACGCCCTCTCGACATCGACAGCGACTTGAGGCCGGAGGCCCCGACAGTGAACGCCGGATTCGGCAGACGGACCTTCATCCGTACGACCGCGGGCACCGGCCTTGCCGCCGCGTCCGGCAGCGCCTGGGCGGCGGAAAAGCCAGGTGCCCCGGCGGCCGGTGGCCCGGAGAATTCCACCGACCCCTATGAACGCGCCGTGCGGGACGCCCGCATGGAATGGGCGCGGCTGCCGGAGGACCCGGGGGCCGCGCCGTACCTGGGCAACGGCCGCACGGTCGCGCGGCTCGTCACGGCGCGGGGCGGACGCGCCGTGCGCCTCCTCGTCGGCGGCCGCGGCACGCGCCCCGACGACCCGCAGCCCGGCCGACTCGACCTGGTTCCGCTCGGTACCCCGACCGCGATCTCCTGCGCACTGGACCTGTGGCACGCCGAGCTGACCGGACGGCTCACCACCACCAGGGGCAGCATCACCTTCAGCGTCCTCGTCGACCGGCACGGCCCGGCCGTCCTGCTGCGCGCGAGTGCGGAAGGGGGCGAGCGGGTCTCCTTCGACGCCCCGCCCGCGGACGGCCGGACCCGGCAGCTGACCTGGGTCCACCAAGGCGGCGGCGCCCACCAGTTGCTCGCCGCCACGTCCGAGACGGGGCGGGGGACGGACGAAGGCTCGCTGCGCGCGCTCCTGAGGGCCGACCCCGACGCCGTCGTCGAGCGGCACCGCGACTGGTGGCGGACGTACTACCGGCGTGCCTACGTCGCCCTGCCGGACCGGACCCTCCAGCGGTTCCACTGGATCCAGATGTACGGCCTGGCCGTCGTCGTCGACACCGACCCCGAGCGGATCGGCCACGCCCCGGCCCTGCTCGGCCCGTCCGGCCACCTCGACATCGGCCCCTTCGCCCGCGCCGTCGAGCGGGGACCGCACCCCGGCCACGGCCATCTGACCAGCGCCCTGCCCGGAGTGGGATCGAAGGCCGGGCGTACGGAGAACCCGGTGCGCGCGTCGGGTGCGCTCGCCCTGTGGGAGGCGTACCGCTACTCCCCGGACCGGCGCCTCCTCGCGGAGCTGCTGCGGCCCGCGCTGCGACGCGCGGTGGACTACTACGCGGGTTTCCTCTACGCGGGCGTGGACGGACTGCTGCACCTGCCCGTCACGTACTCGCCGGGCCAGGCCGACGTCACCGACTGCACCCACGATCTCGCGCTCGTGCGGTGGGCGGTGACCACGCTGATCGACACGGTCCGCAAGGTCGGCGACGACGATCCCCGGATGGCGGACTGGCAGGACATCGCCGCGCGGCTCACCCCGTACCACAGGGACGACACCGGCGTCATGGTCGGAGCGGGCGTCCGGGCGAGCGGCTCCTACCCGCTCCCCTCGCACCTCCTGTGGATGCTGCCCCTGCGCGAGAGGGCGGGGGAGGGCGACCAAGGGCTGGCGCGGCGCAGCTTCGCGCAGTGGTCGAGCAGGCGGGAGGCATGGCACGGCGGATCGTACGCCGTGGCGGCGTCCCTGGCCGCGGCCCTGGGCGACGCGCGGCGGACGCTGGAGATGCTGCGCCACCTCACGGGCAGCGGGACGGCGACCGAGGGCGCACTGGCGTCCAACGCCCTGTACACACACGTGGACTCACCCTTCACCGCCGCTCCCTTCGAGGCGGGGCAGGCCCTCCTCGAACTGCTCGTCGGCGCGGGGAGCGGCCCCGTCGAGGTGTTTCCCGCCGTGCCCGACGACTGGCGGGACGTCCGGGTCGCCGGGCTGCGCGCCCCTGGCGGCTTCGTCGTCGAGGCGGCACGCCGGGACGGCCGCACACAAGGGGTGCGGGTGCGCGGCGAGTCCGATCGGCCGCTGACGCTGCGGCACGGCATCGAGGGCGACGTCGAGGCATGGGTGAGCGGTCCCGGCGACACGGGCCCCGGCCGCCGCGCCGAGCTGCGCCGCACCGGACCGGGCACGGCTTCGTTCCGGCCCGTCGAGGGCAGGACGCTGACCGTCGTACGCCGTGGCGTGGACCCGGACTTCGACGTGTACGACGTGCCCGCCTCGGACGGCGGCCGTCGCTGGGGCGGCCTCGGCTGACCCGCGAGGCACGACGACACGACGGAGCGGGGCCGGTGGACATCCACCGGCCCCGCTCCTCGTGCTCCGCTGTGCCGAGCCCTTCCGCCCCGGCTAGTCGCTGGCGATCGCCGCCAGCACGTTGGTGTTCGCGGCGCGGCGGGCCGGCCACATCGCCGCGAGCACGGCCGCGACGGCCATCCCGACCAGCGCGATCCCGATCGTGGCGTACGGCATCGTGAAGTCCCACAGCCGCTGTCCGAACATGGCGTGCTGCATCACGGCGCCCGCGGGAACCCCCACCACCACGCCGAGGAGCGCGCCGAACAGGGAGATCGCGATGGACTCCGACCTGATCATCCGGCGTACGAGCATCCGCTTGGCGCCCACCGCGCGGATCACGCCGATCTCACGGGTGCGTTCCATGACGGACAGCACCAGCGTGTTGATGACACCGAACACCGCGATGACGATCGCCACGCCGAACATGGCGTACATCAGGGTGAAGGCGAACTGCTGCTCCTCCACGCCCTGGTCGACCAGGCCCTCGCGGTCCGTGATGGTCACGTCGGGGCGGTCGCGGAACGCCGCCTTGATGCTCGCCCGCGCCTTGTCGGCGTCGGACCCCGAGGCGTACAGGAGGGAGATCTGATTGCGCAGCGACTGCGGTGCCTTCGCCGCGTCGACGAAGATGCTCGCCTGCAGCTCCGTGGCGTCGTAGATGCCCACCACGGGTTGCGTGACGGACGTCTTGGCGTCCAGCTTCAGCGTGATCTTGTCGCCCATGCCCAGCTTCAGCATGTCGGCCTGGTTCTTCGAGACGACCAGACCCTTGGTCAGATCGGCGGTGCCCTCCGTGATGTTGGGCGTGAGCACCGTCTTCAGCGCCGCGGGCTCGATCGCGGAGATCCGCCGCTCCGTCTTGCCGCCCGGGTAGTCCAGCTTGACCAACACGTCGCGACTTCCCGCGACGTGGTCGACGCCCGGCAGCTTGCGGACCCGGTCCATCTCTGCAGGGGTGAGGGTCGAGCCGCCCCCCGCCGCCGACTGCAAGACGGTCGTGGTGACCGGCACGTTGCTCCGCGTCGTCGAGGCGATCAGATCGGAGAAGGACGCGCTGAGCGTGGCGAAGGCACACACCAGGCCGAGGCCGACGGTGATGGCGGTCGCGGTGCCCGCGGTGCGCCGGGGGTCACCGGCCGCGCTGCGCAGCCCGAGGCGCACGGCGGGGCCGCTGCGACCACCGATGATCTTGGTGGCGGGGCGCAGGACGTTCTCGGCGAAGAAGGGGGCGAGCAGGATCACGCCGACGACACCGAGCACGGCACCGACCAGCGCGACGACGCGCAGCAGGTTGGACGAGCTCGGGTCGGCCGTGGCGATGACCATGGCGAGGGAGACCGCCAGGAAGCCCACGCCCATCAGGTTCCTGCGCCGCTTGGTCTCCCGCGGGACCACCGCGTCGGTGCGCAGGGCGGCCACCGGAGGCACGGAGGCGGCGCGGCGTGCCGAGTTGTACGCGGCGAGGACCGTGACCAGCACGGCGACGCCGAAGCCCAGCAGGATCGCGACCGGACTGACGGTGAACTCGACGTTGTCGTCGGGCCGCATCACATTGATCAGCAACGGGCCGATCGCGACACCGGCCAGGGAGCCGATCGCGCCGCCCGCGACGCCGAGGACCGCCGCCTCCACGATGATCGCGGTGCGCACCTGCCGCCTGCGCGCGCCCACGGCACGCAGCAGCGCGAACTGTCGGGTGCGCTGGCTGACCAGCATGGTGAAGGTGTTGGCGATGACGAACATCCCGACCATCAGCGCGACCGCCGCGAACGGCAGCATCGTCAGACGCAGGTCCGCCGCCTCGGTGTCGGACTGCTTGGTCGCCGCGTCGGCGAGCGCCTTGCCCGTCTCCACGGGGTAGTTGTCGGGCACCGCGCCCCGCGCGGTGTCCGCGAGCGCGGTGGCGCTGGTACCGGCCGCGGCCGTCAACTCGACGCGGTGGTAGCGGGTTCCGAGGAGCTTCGCGGCGGTGGCGTTGTCGTAGGCCACCACGGGAACGGCGTCGGACGCCTCGTCCGAGTCCGCGTCCGCCTCGGGGCCGAGACGGTGGTACGTGAAGAGCGCGGTCACCTTGGCGTGGTCCGAGCGGCCGCCGGACAGCAGGATGCGCACGGTGTCGCCCACCGCGTACCCGGCCTTGTCGGCGTCGGTCTTGTTGAGCGCGACCTGGCCCTTGCTCCGGGGCGCCTTGCCCTCGTCCACGGTGAAGCGCTTGTCGGTGCTCCAGTTGGTGCCCGCCCGGTCGAGGACCGTGGTCGCCTTGGTCAGCTTGCCGTCGCGCCCGACGACGCCGGCCCGTCCGACCACCACTCCCTGGGCCTCGGCGACGCCCGGCAGCTTCGCGAGCCGGTCGCGCTCGGCCGTGTCGAGCACCGGGTCCTTGCCGGGACTCTGCACCGCGACGCTGACGTCGTCCCGCGTCTCGCGCAGGGTGAGCGTCGCCGCGATGGAGTCGCTCACCACCCAGCTGCCGACCGTCGCGGTCACGCCGAGGGCGATGGCCACGAGGGTCATGAACACGCGGCCCTTGTGCGCGAGGAGATCGCGCAACATGGTCCTCAGCATCAGGCCACTGACCCTTCGAAGGACTTCATGCGCTCGAGGACGCTGTCCGCGGTCGGCGCGAGGATCTCGTCGACGAGCGCCCCGTCCTTGAGGAAGAGCACCCGGTCGGCGAAGGCGGCGGCGCTGGGCTCGTGGGTCACCATCACCACGGTCTGGCCGAGGTCGTCCACGCTCTGCCGCAGGAACTGGAGCAGCTCCGCGGACGCGGTGGAGTCCAGTGCGCCGGTCGGCTCGTCGGCGAACACCACGTCCGGCTGGGTCACAAGCGCCCGGGCACAGGCGACCCGCTGCTGCTGGCCGCCGGAGAGCTGGCTGGGCCGGTGGCTCAGGCGGTCCTTGAGGTTCACCGTGGTGATGATCCGGTCCAGCACCTCCTTGTCCGGCTTGCGTCCGGCGAGGTCGAACGGCAGCAGGATGTTCTCCAGCGCCGTGAGGGTGGGCAGCAGGTTGAACGCCTGGAACACGAAGCCGACGCGGTCCCTGCGCAGATCGGTGAGGGCGTTGTCGCTCAGCCCGGTCACCTCGGTGTCGCCGATCCACACCGAGCCCTCGTCGGCCTTGTCGAGACCGGCGACGCAGTGCATCAGCGTCGACTTGCCGGAGCCGGAAGGCCCCATGATGGCGGTGAACTCCTGGCGCATGAAGCGCACATCGACGCCCGCGAGGGCGGTCACCCGTGCGTCGCCGGATCCGTAGTGCTTGCCGAGCCCGGAAGCTCGGACAGCGGCTGTTGTTTCTGTCATGGCGGTGAGTCTGCGCGAACGGGGGCACTCTCCACTTCGCCGGAAAGTCCACGATCATGCCCCACTTAGGTCACGGTGCCACCCAACCTTCGTGGGGGCAGGTGCGGACACACGGCGGAGGCCGACGCTCCGTCGAACTACTACGCTCGGCGTGTGACACGACGTACGCCGACGGCTACCGAACCGGCAATCCGCGCATGTATAAGACGATGGCTGGACCGGTGGGGGCTGCCCCTGCTGTCGTTCCTGCTCGCCGTCGGCGCCTTCTTCCCCATCGACGGACGCCCCGTCCCGCACGTCCAGGGCGAGTTGGGGCTCACCCCCTGGCCCGCCCTGATCCTGGCCGGGCTCATCGCTGTCTCCTCCGTGATCGCGGTCCGCGTCCTGCCGGGCAAGCGCTGGCCGGTCATCGCGGTCGGCTGCGCCTCCTGGGTACTGACCTCCGTGTGGGCCACGCTCTGCGTGTCCTCGTACGTCGTCGGCTCGACCGTGCGCAGGCCGCTCCAGCAGATGTCCTACGTGGCGGGGGCCAGCGTCATCACGGTGCTGCCCACGGCCATGGGCCTGGCCATCGGGCTGCCGGGCGTCTTCTGGGGCGACGTGTTCTCCTCGATGGGCGGCGCCGGGCTCTTCGTCTGGCTGCCCTTCGCCCTCGGGCTGTGGAACAAGGCCCGCAGGGACGTGGTCGAGAGCCTGCACGAGCGGGCGGAGCAGCTGGAGCGCGAACAGGCGACCCGCGCGGAACAGGCACGCCTGCAAGAACGCGCCCGCATCGCCAGGGACATGCACGACGTGGTGGCCCACCGGGTGTCCCTGATGGTCCTGCACGCGGGCGCCCTGGAGATCAACGCGAAGGACGAGGAGACGGCGCTGGGGGCGGAGCTCATCCGGACCACGGGCCGCGAGGCCCTCGCCCAGCTCAGGGACGTCATCGGCGTGTTGAAGGCATCGGACGGCGAGGGGATCGCCCTCGGCCCCCAGCCCACGCTGGTGGACCTCGAACGGCTCCTCAACCAGTCGCGCGCGGCGGGCATGTCCGTCCGCAGGGTCGACGGCGGGACCCCGCAGCGCCTGCCCACCCTCCTGGAACACGCCGCCTACCGCTTGGTCCAGGAGTCCCTCACCAATGTGCACAAGCACGCGGGGGCGGCCGACACCGAGGTGGTCGTCCGTTACCACGAGCACGATCTGGAGATCGCCGTGCACAACGAAGCCCCCACGGGACCCGTCGAGTTGCTGCCGGGCAGCGGCATGGGCCTGCTCGGGCTGCGCGAACGCGTCGAGCTGCTCGACGGTGAGTTCACCGCGGAGCCGAGGCCGGGCGGCGGCTTCTCCGTCCGCGCACGACTCCCCATTCCCGCGCCGGACACGTCCACGGACGACGCCGCGGCACACGACAGCGCCACACCTGACAGCGCCACACATGACACCGCCACGCATGACATGGAGGAACACAAGTGATCCGGGTCCTGGTCGTCGACGACGAAGCGCTCGTACGGGCCGGATTGCGCATGATCCTGCAACCGGCCGACGACATCGAGGTGGTCGGCGAGGCGGGCGACGGCAGCGAGGCGGTCACCGCCGTCGCCAAGCACCGCCCGGACGTCGTCCTCATGGACGTACGCATGCCCGGCATGGACGGACTGACCGCGCTCAAGGAGCTGCGCCGTTCGCCCAGGGCGCCCAGCGTCATCATGCTGACCACCTTCGACCTCGACGACTACGTGCACACCGCGCTGCGCAACGGCGCGGCCGGGTTCCTCCTCAAGGACACCTCGCCGCGCGACCTCGCCGCGGCCGTGCGCACGGTCTCGGAGGGCAGCGCGATGCTCACCCCCCGGATCACCAAGCGGCTGATCGACACGTTCGCCGGACTGGAATCGGGGGAGTCCGCGAACGCGCGGCAACGCCTGACGGTGCTGACCGAGCGGGAGGAGGACGTGGTGCGCGGCGTGTCAAGGGGTCTTTCGAACGCCGAGATCGGCCGTGAACTGTCCATGAGCGAGGGCACGGTGAAGTCCCACGTCAGCAGGGCCCTGGCGAAGCTCGGCCTCTCCAATCGCGTCCAGGTGGCGCTGCTCGCCCGTGACGCGGGCATGAACTGAAGCCGGGATTCCGTTCGTCCGACCGTTCGTCCGGGTAGAGCCCCCACCAAAGTAGGGGTGGGCACCATCGTTCGTCCGTAGTGGGGGACAGCAGCGGTCATTACGGTCTCGATCAGTTCATTGGTCGCGACCGGCGTGGAGGAGACCCAGACATGTATAAGCGGTCGAAGGGGGCGAACGGCACCGGGAGAGTCGGCGGACACGACACCGCCGGCCTCCTCCCTTTACCCAGGGGCGCGGCCGGTGGCCTGACCTCCGCGGAGGTGGCGCGGAGGACCGGGCGGGGCGAGGTCAACGACATGCCTTCGCGGTCCGGACGCACCGTCGGTGACGTCGTGCGCGCCAATTTCTGCACCCGCATCAACGCGATCATCGGCGTCCTCCTCGTGGTCGCCCTGATCGTCGGCCCCCTCCACGACGCGCTCTTCGGCGTGGTCATCCTCGCCAACACGCTGATCGGCGTCGTCCTGGAGATGCGCGCCAAACGGACCCTCGACCGGCTCGCCGCCGTGGGCGAGGCCCGGCCCACGGTGCGCCGCGACGGCCGAGCCCTCACCCTCGCCCCGGCCCACATCGTCCTCGGCGACGTCGTCGAACTCGGCCCCGGGGACCGGATCGTCGTCGACGGGACCGTACTGGAGGCGAAGGGCCTGGAGGTCGACGCGTCGCTCCTCACCGGTGAGGCCGAACCCGTGCTCAAGCGCCCGGGGGACGACGTGATGTCCGGGAGCTTCGTCGTGTCCGGCTCGGGCGCCTTCGTCGCCAGGAGGGTCGGCCGGGCCACCCGTGCCGCGCGTCTCGCCGAGGAGGCCCACCGCCGTACGCTCGTCACCTCCGAACTGCGCGACGGCATCAACACGCTCATCACGTACGTCACCTACGCCCTGGTCCCGGTCGGGATCGTGCTGTTCCTCGGCCAGTTGGGCGCCGGGGACGGCGGGGTGTCCGAGGCGGCTCGGCGGACGATCGCCGGGATCGTCCCCATGGTTCCCGAGGGCCTCGTGCTGCTCACCGCCGTCGTCTTCGCCGCCGGTGCCGTGCGGCTCGGCAAGCGGGACTGCCTGGTGCAGGAGCTGCCGGCCATCGAAGGACTCGCGCGCGTGGACACCGTGTGCCTGGACAAGACCGGGACCCTGACGGAGACGTCCATGGACGTCTCCGTGGTCCACGAGATCGAACAAGGCGTACGAGTGGGGGACGTGCTCGGCGCGCTCGGCGCACTGGACGATCGCCCCGAGGCGGGCATGCGGGCCGTCATCGACGCCTATCCGGCGCCGAAGGGCTGGACCGAGAAGGAGAGCGTCCCGTTCTCCGCCGCCCGCCGGTGGGGCGGCGCGACCCTGACCGACGCCGCGGGCACCACCGTGACGTGGCTGCTCGGCGCGGCCGACGCGCTGCTCGCTCCGGGCCACTCCGTGCTGGTCGCTGTGGACGCCTACGGCGAACGCGGTCTGCGGGTACTGCTCCTGGCGCGCTGCTCACTCCCGTTGAGCGAGGTGCTCGCCGCACCGGAGCGGGGCCCTTACGCGACGGCCCCGGTGGCCCTGGTGGTCATCGCGCAGCGCGTCCGCGAGGAGGCGCCCGCGGCCCTGCGGTACTTCGCGGAGCAGGGCGTGGAGACCAAGGTGATCTCGGGCGACAACGCGCTCTCGGTGGGCGCGGTGGCCCGCGGACTGGACCTGCCGGGCGGCGACCGCCACCTCGATGCACGCCAACTCCCCGACGAACCAAGCCAGTTGAGCGATGTCGTGGCGGACCACGCCGTCTTCGGCCGGGTGAGTCCTCACCGCAAGCTCGACATCGTCACCGCGCTGCGGTCCCGCGGCCGCACGGTGGCGATGATGGGGGACGGGGTGAACGACGTGCTCGCGCTCAAAGCGGCGGACGTCGCCGTGTGCATGGGTACGGGAAGCCCGGCCGCTCGCGCGGAAGCCCAGATCGTGCTCCTCGACGACGACTTCTCGTCCCTGCCGTCCGTCGTGGCCGAGGGCAGGCGCGTCATCGGCAACATCGAAGGCGTCGCCCACCTGTTCCTCACCAAGACGACGTACTCCGCGCTCCTGGCCGTGCTGGTGGTCCTCGTCGACGTCCCCTACCCCTTCCTGCCCCGGCAGCTCACCCTGATCGGCGCGCTCACCATCGGCATCCCGGCCTTCGTCCTTGCGCTGGCTCCCAACACCGTGCGCCCACAAGGCCACTTCGTACGGCGGGTGCTCCGGTTCGCCGTGCCGTGCGGGGTGGTGACGGCCCTGGCCACCATGGGCTCGTACGCCGTCGCCCACGCCGTCTACGACGGGGACCGGGAGGCGGCGGCGTCGGCCGCGGCGCTCACGCTGTTCCTCGTCGGGCTGTGCGTGCTGTCCATCGTCGCGCGCCCCCGCACCTGGTGGCGCGTGCTGCTCGTTCTCGCGATGACGCTGTGCTTCGCGGTGGTCCAACTGGTGCCGTCCCTACGGACCTTCTTCCAACTGGAGCTGGTGGGAACCGCGGCCCCGTGTGCGGCGGTCGGCATCGCCGTCGTGGCCGGTGCGCTGCTCGAAAGCGCGTGGCGGATCGCGCGGCGCGGGTCGGTGGACGCGGCGGAGCGGGATCTGTCGGGCGGTGGGGTGCTTCGGTGAGTGCCGGGGGTCGCGCTGCTCCTTGTCGCGCTCGGCGGACCGACGGGCGAGGTGCTCGGTGCCGATGGAGTCGTGCTTGTGCGCGCGGGCGGCCTCCTGCGCCAGCACGATGCTGTGCCGGTTCAGGTCGGTGTACCGCTCGAAGGGGCCGGGCCGGGCCGGGTGCGTGGCGCTGCTGGGCGGCCTGCTCGGACACTCCGAGGGGCTCGCCGATCTCGGTCCATGACGCGCCGGGCTGCTTGGCCTGCCCCGGCAACCAGCGCCCGCCCCAGGCGGTCTGGACAGCCGCGCGCGGATGCCAGACCCTGCGGGCAGGCGCGCTCGTTCCGTGTCGCGTCGTGCGGGTGGGGCGACTGGCGGTGTCCCCGGGGCCGAGGTCCCGACCGCCGGGACGGGGGTGGCATGGGGGAGATAGGGAAGGGCGCGGCGTTCTTCGAGCGGCTGCGTACCGAGGAGTTCGGGTACCTCGATGAGACGGGGCAGATCTACCTCGACCACACCGGCACCGCGCCGGTGCCGCGGAGCCTGGCCCGGGCTCAGGCCGCGCGCCTCACGGGGCAGGTGTTCGGCAATCCGCACACCGAGAGCCCCGCGTCCACCGCGTCGACCGACCTGGTGGAGGAGGCGAGGCTCCGGGTCCTACGGTTCCTGGACGCCGATCCCGCCGAGTACACGGTGGTGTTCACGGCCAACGCCTCCCAGGCCGTCAAACTGGTCGCGGAGTCCTATCCCTTCCACCGGCGCTCGGGAGCGCTGCTGCTCACGCAGGACAACCACAACTCCGTCAACGGCGTACGGGAGTTCGCGCGGGCCGCGCGGGCGAAGGTGGGCCTCGTCCGGTTCCAGGGGGACGAACTGCGCCTGTCCGGCGAGGCATTGGGCAGGGCACTCGCTGGTCGGCACCGGGGTCTCTTCTGCTATCCGGCGCAGAGCAACTTCACCGGCGTACGGCACCCGTTGGAGTGGGTGACGAGGGCGCGATCGGCGGGCTGGCACACGCTCCTGGACGCGGCGGCGTACCTGCCGACCGGCACGCTGTCGCTGCGCCGGGTGCCCGCGGACTTCGTGGTCGCCAGCTGGTACAAGGTCTTCGGCTACCCGTCCGGCGTGGGCAGCCTGGTGGCCAGGCGGGAGGCGCTCGCCCGGCTGCGCAGGCCCTGGTTCGCGGGCGGCACGATACAAGTGGTCAGCGCGCAGGCGCACTGGCACCGCATGGCGCAGGCGCCCGCCGCCTTCGAGGACGGCACCCCCGACTTCCACGCCGTCCCCCAGATCACCACGGGCCTCGACTGGTACGAGGAGGTGGGCGCCGACGCGGTGGCCGAGCACGTCACCGGTCTTACCGGACGTCTCCTGGGGGCACTGGCCGGGCTCCGGCATCCGGACGGCAGGCCGCTGGTCCGCGTCTACGGCCCGCGCGGCACGCGGGGGCGCGGCGGCACGGTCGCCCTGAACGTCCTGGACGGCCGGGGCGAGGTCGTCGACGAGCGGATCGTGGCCCGCGAATGCGCCGCTGCGGGCATCTCGGTCCGTACGGGATGCTTCTGCAACCCGGGCGCGGGCGAGGAGGCCTTCGCCATCGCGCCGCGCCTGTTGCGGCGCACGGGCACCGGGCGGTGGCGCGCCGAGACCATCGACGGGTACATCCAGCGGCTCGGGCTGCCCTCCGGCGGCGCGGTGCGCGTCTCGCCGGGCATCGCGAACGTGGCCGAGGACATCGACCGGTTCGTGGACTTCCTGCACGCGACCTTCGCCGCCGCCACGCCCGTCAGGGGCGCGCTGGCCCCGCGTCTGACGTGCTGAGCCGGTGCGCCGACGTCGGACAGCGCCACCGCAGCACCAGCCAGGAGGCGGTGAGCAGCGCCGCGGCGCACCCGGCGAGGATCACCCACCCCACCCACGCCGGGTGGCCGAAGCTGCTCCCGTACGAGTCGAGCAGCGTCCGCCCCTCCGCGCCGCCGCCCCGCCACAGCGTTTCCAGGTCGGCACCGGAACCGAGGGCCTCGAACGCCCACCGATTGGTCATCGCGACGCTGATCCAGCGGCCGCCCGCCGCCATGTCGGGCACCGGCACGAAGGCACCGGAGAAGAGCACTTGGGGGAAGCAGAGCAGCGGGAGCACCAGGGCGGCCTGACTCGGTTCGGAGACGAGCGCCGAGCAACACAGGCCGAGCGCGAGCGCGGCGAACGAGGCGAGCGCCGTCGTCACGAACAGCGAGGCGTGGACGGACAACTCGGCAGCGGGAAGCCGGTCCAGGGCCCGCAGCACCACGAGCAGCAGCGCGTCCGCGAGCAGCAGGACCGGGCCGAGGACGGTGAGCTTGGCCAGCAGATAGGGCCACAGGCGAAGGACGGTCCTGCGCTCCCTGCGCACCACCGCCAACTCGCCGCAGATCTGAGGGAGTCCGTAGGCGAGCCCGAAGAAGAACGCGCCGAACGCGATCCAGAACAGCACCATCGCGGAGGCGGCGGGGGAGGGGTGCCCGGGATCGAAGACACCCGGACGGAACAGCAGCGCGAACATCGCGATGATGACCAGCGGCGAGCCGATGGTGATCGCGGCGGTCAGGCGGTCGTGCCGCAGGAGCCGCAGATCACGGCCGGTCAGGACCGCCCACTGACGCAGCCGACCCGTCGCCGGGGTGAAGCGGGAACGGGTGAATCGGGAAGGAGTTGATGGCGGCGGCGACTTGAGCGACGGCCGTGGTGCTCCGCCGCACGCGTCTCCGCCGCACGCGTCTCCGCCGCACGCGGCTCCGCCGTCCCGCGGCACTTCCATGGAGTACAGCGCCTCGAACGTGCCGTCGCAGGACAGGTCGAGCAGTTCGGAAGGGGCGCCCGCCGGGCCGGGGCGGCCGTTCGGCGCGATGAACATGACCTGGTCGCAGTGGTGCAGGTCGGCGGGTGTGTGCGTGGTGAACACCACGGTGACGCCGCTCGCCGCGAGGCGGACCAGGTGCTGGGTCAGCTGGGCCCCCGCCAGCGGGTCGAGTCCGGACGTCGGCTCGTCGAGGAACAGCAGCCGGGGACGGGAGAGCAGCTCGATCGCGATGCTGGCCCTCTTGCGCTGCCCACCACTGAGCGTCCGCACCGACTGCCCGGCGACGTCGCCGAGCCCCAACTCGTCCAACACGCGCGGTACGTCACCGGGGTCGGTGCCGCGCAGCCGCGCCGCGTACTCCAAGGCGACGCGCAGCGGCAGCGCGCGGTGCACGATGTCGTCCTGCGGCACGAAGCCGTAGCGTGGCGCCTGCCCGGCGCCCCCGGTCGCCGCCCGCACCGACACCTGCCCGTGCCGGGGCGCCCGCAGCCCGGCAAGCACTTCGAGCAGCAGCGTCTTCCCCGCCCCGCTGCCACCCGCGATGCCGAGGACCTGCCCGGGAGCGATCGTCGGCACGTCGATGCCGGAGAGCGCGACACCGCCGCCCGGCAGGACGAGTTCGACACCCCGAGCCGAGAGCTCGACCCCCGGCTGTTCCTCGATCGCCACCATGCGCCGCCCCTCCCGTGCCCGCCGCCCTCCGGTCCCCTGGACCTGCCCGGGCGCGGAGCCGCCTACGCCCCGTCCGGCGGCCCCGCGCCCGTCGCGTCAGCGCCCGTCACACAGCGCGGCGTCCACCGCGCCCTGGAGGTGCGCGAGTTTGGAACCCTCCGCCGCCCCGGTGGTGGTGTAGACGGTGACGGTGCCCCGGCCGCCCGACGCACGGCCGCCGCCCACCGAGTCGCCGGGCAGGTCGCCGCCGTGACCCCAGTACTCGCCGCCGCAGCTGAGCGGGATGCTCGCCACGCCGTAGCCGTACCGGCTGCCCTTCGGATACACGTCGCGCCCGCTGACGTCCGTCGTGTCGTGCGTCATCTGCCGGACCGCCCAGCCGGGCAGCAGTGTGCCGCCGAAGAGCGCGTCCCAGAACGTGTTGAGGTCCCCCGGAGTCGTCACCAGACCACCGGACGCGCCGAACTCGTAGCCCGGCAGCTCCGTCACATCCACCTGGCCCTGCTCCGGATGCGCCGGGTGGATGCCGTAGTTACGGGCGTGCGGGCCGCGCAGCGTCAGCTCGTCACGGGCGGGCCAGTACGTCGACTTGAGCCCCAGCGGCTCCAGGATCGTCCGCTCGATGTACGTGCGGTAGTCGGTGCCGGACACGCGGTCGATCACCATGCCGAGCACCAGGTAGTTGGTGTTGGAGTAGCCCCACTGGGTGCCGGGTTCGAACTCGGGACCTGCCTTGAGCGCCAGATCGAGGTAGCCCTCGGCGGTGTTCGGCTTGGTCCAGTCGATCAGCCGCGCGTACTCGGTAAGACCGCTGCGCTGCTTGAGGAGCTGCCGAATGGTCATGGGGCTGTCCGCGAGCTGTGGCACGTACCGCCCCGCCCGGTCGTCCACCCGCAGTTTCCCGTCGGCGACCAGACGCATCACGGCGGCGGCCGTGAACGACTTGGTGTCGCTGGCCATCCGGAACCGTCCCTCGGGCCCCACCATCGGCTTCCCGCTGCCCAGCTCCGCCGTTCCGGCCCGGAGGGCACGGTGCCCCTTCTCGTACGCCAGCGCGCCCGGCACGCCGTCCTTGCCGACGAGCAGATCCAGTTGCTTCTGGACGGCGGAAGGACCGCCGTGACGACCGCCGCCGCGTCCGCCCTCGGCGGCGGCCATCGGTGCGGCGGCGCCGACGAGCGCGGCGGCGGTCAGGAGTGCGGCGGTGACGCGGGTGCGCTGGCTGCTCATGGTGTTCTCCCTGGCTCGGCGGGCCCGTTCGGTCGCGGGTCCGGTGTGTCCTGTGTGTGGTCCGGGAACGCAGGACACACTTCCGCAGGGGCACGCACAGCACACTGGTGCAGACCTCCGGCCCGGGGTGTGTCTAGACCCACCGTCGCGGGGTTCGCGCGCCTCGTCGCGCCACACGGCGGCACGACGCCTGGCGGGGACTTCACGACGCGATCACTGTCACGTCACGAACGTGTCCTGAGTGCGATCATGAAGCAACTCGGGGAACCGCGGCCTCCATCTGTGAGGACAGAAAGCCACACGGACGAACAGCCGCTCAGCTCGCTCGACCGGTCCACGCGCTCCACAGGAGCGACAGCCCCACGCAAGGACATCAGCATGCGTACTCGGAAGATCTCGGCACTGACCATGACCGCGGTGGCCCTCGGCCTCGCGCTGACGGCGTGCAACTCCGACGACTCCGACGGCGTTTCCTCTTCCACGAGTTCCGCGAGCAGCTCATCGTCGGCCACGAGCACCCCGGGCTCCGACACCGGGAAGGAGAAGCCGTCGGGCACGAGGCCGTCGGGCACGCCCGCCAAGTCCGACAAGAAGTGCACGGACCAGATCGACTACACGGGCGACCCGCGCTCCAACGCCGAGATCAACTCGATCGGTGAGGAGACGGGCACGTGCCCGCCGGTCCAGAAGTCCGAGAAGCCCACGGGCACGCCGAAGGACCCCGACAAGAAGTGCACGGACCAGATCGACTACGCGGGCGACCCGCGCCCGAACGCCGAGATCAACTCGATCGGCGAGGAGACGGGCACGTGCCCGCCGGTGGAGAAGAAGTGATGTACTGACCGTTCCTGCAGCACAGGCGGAGGTCCAGATGACGGCTCACACTCCGGCAGAGCACGCGCTGGCCCGCTCGTTCACCTCCGACGACGGGGCGATCAGGTTCCACGTCACGGACCTGACGGTCGATCACTACCCGGACCGCAGCGCCACATTGACGTACCGTCTCGTCGTCGAGCGCAAGGGACACGCCGACGAGCGCTGGGCTTTCACACTGCCGTGGAGCGACAAGTCCTTCATGGACGTGCTCACTTCGGCCGTCCCTGACCCCGAGCGACTCCGCCAACTGGTCCAGTTGGTGCGGGGCCTCTTGGAGGAGTGGTGGGACACCAAGGGGTACAACCGGCGGTCGGCGAAGCTGGGGCGCCGGTTGTACCCCTGAGGTGCCGGTTGCACCCCTGAGCCGGGACGTCAGGTCCGGCGCAGGACCGTGGCCTCCGTGCCCCAGACGAGCGCGACGGTCCGCTCGACGCGCCAGCCCGAACGCGTCGCGAGGGCGGCGAGGGCGGCGGAGTCGCGCAGGGGGCTCCCGGTCGAGGCGTACGCGCGCAGGGCCGCCTCGGCCGCGCGCGGGCTCAGGCCGTCGGGACGGGATGCCTCGACGAGGACCGCCGTCCGGGTCCAGGCGCCGAGCCGGGTGAGGAGCCGGGTGGCCTCGTCGTCGGTGCGGTACGCGAGGGCCTTCGCCGCGACGGCGACATCGGCGGGACCTGCCGTCCAGTCGATCCGCTCCGGGAGGGCACGGACCCGCGCAGGACCGAGGCAGGTGTGTCGTCCTCCGCGACCCGCAGCCGCGGCCGTCGTCCGGCGTCGTCGAGAGCGGCGACGACCGAGGCGCTGCCCGGCCCGGTCAGGAGACACGTGTCGACGCCCTCCCAGAGCGGATCGGCCGTCAGACCGTTCAGCAGGAAGACCAACTGCTCGCACTCCTCGACCAGTTCGCCGAAGCGATCCGCGTCGCGCGTCACCGTGTCGTGCAGGGGAGCGCCCGAGGCGAGCTGCCAGGGGGACGTCCCGTCGCGGAGCGCGGGAGCGAGGTGTGCGAGGGCGAGCAGCAGCTCGGCATCGTGGCCGACGTACTCCTCGCGCTCGTGGTCGTCCAGGAGTTCCTCGCCCGCCGGGCCGAGGCGGAGACTGTCCTCGCCGTCCGGGCCGACCACCACGTGGTGCGCGGCGAGCAGCGGGAGCAGCACGCCGATCCCCGGTCCGGGCACACCCACGCGGCTCGCGAGCACGTCGGGCGAGAGGCCCGGCTCGTCGGCGACCGCGTCGACGACGCCGAGCTGCAACGCGGCCCGCGCGACCAGCCACGGCAACGGAGAAGCGATCCGGCCGCCAGCAGGGCCCTCCGCGACCGGGCCGACGCCGTTCGTGCCCTTCGCCTCGGCTTCGGCGGCTTCCTCGCGGTGCCAGTAACCCGTGATGGTCAGGCGGTCCTTGGGGAGTTTCCGCTCGCGCCGCAGATACCGGCGTACCGGCAACAGCGCCCGGCTCTCCGCCGCCGCCCAGGCGTACCCCTCGCCCGTCGGCACCGGCAGCGCGCGGACGGCGGCGTCGAGAGCCACCGCGTCGCCGGGCTCCGCGACCACCCAGGTGATCGCGTCGCCGTCCCGCAGGGCCAGTTCCTGGCGTGCCGAGTCGTCGGAGACGACCACCAGGACATGTGCCGGGGCGGCGACGGGACGTTCGTCGAGGAAGCGGCCGATCGCGGGCAGCGCGGTCTCGTCCCCGATGAGGTGGATCCAGTCCACGCGCTCCGGCAGCCGCAGAAACGACTTCGGCCCGACGAACCACAGGTCGTCGCCTTCGCGAGCGGACGCGGCCCAGGTCTCCGCGGGCCCGTCGCCGTGCACCACGAAGTCGAGGTCGAACTCGCGCGCCTGCAGGTCCACCCGTCGGGGCGTGTAGTCGCGGGTCAGCCGGTGCTCGGCCGGAGTCCACTCGACGCCGTGCGGCAACTGGGCGGGGAGCGCCGCTTGGACGTTCCCGTCCGCCGCCAGGATCAGCTTGACGTGGTCGTCGAACCCCGGCGCGGCGAAGGCGGGATGGTTGATTCCGTCACGGGTGAACGGCCCGAGTTCCGCACCGCCGAGGACGACCCGCCGCATCCAGGGGCTTACCTCGTGCACGCGGCGCACCGTGACCCGGCGCAGGACGAGCGGGTGCGTCGTGTACGCACGCTGGGCGGCCATCAGGAGAACTTCTGCTCGATGATGTCGAGCAGGGCCATCGACTCGTCGTAGTCGCCGCGCAGCACCCAGTACGGCAGGTCGTAGGCGTGGTCGGACTTGAAGGCGGGCAGCGCGCCGTAGACGGGGTTCTTCTTGAGCGTGGCGACGTCGGTCGTATCGGCGTTGAAGCCCATCACGAACACGGACGGCTGGGTGATCGTCTGCCCCACCTTCTCGGTCGACAGCTCGAACATGTCGCCGCCCTGCCCGTACACCTTGAAGCCGCCCTTGGCGAACACGTCGTCCGCGAGGAAGGAGAACTGGCCGCGCCAGTCGCCGAGTTTCTTGCCCACGAGCACGGTGGGAGCGATGTCGGAGAGTTTGTCGTACACCTTCTCCGCCTGGAACAGCGGGAAGCCGATGCCGCCGCCGACGATGAGGTCGGGGTCGAGGGCGAGGATCGCCTCCAGGTCGAAGCCGTCGACGCTCCAGGGCAGGAACGTCGTGCCGTCCTTCTTCGCCTCCTGATGTTCGTCGGCCTCATGGTGCCGCACGCCGTGCGATGGCTGACCGGACCCGACTGGCGCTGGATCCTCGCCTACTCGGCCGTCCTCGCACCGGTGATCGTGCTGGTCGCCGATGTCGTGGGCCGCCTGATCGTCATGCCGACCGAGCTGCCGGTCGGCGTGATCATGCCGCTCATCGGCGCGCCCGTACTGATCGTGCTGCGGCGCGGAAGCCGGGCGAGGGAACTGTGAGCGGGTACTTCGTCCTCAGAGCAGGGCCCGTGAGCCTGCGGGCGACGCGATCTTCCAGTCCCTGACCCGCAACCCGCTCGGCAGCCCCGACATCATCGGCTCCTACACCGGTGTTGTCCTCACCCTGCTGGCAGGCGCGAGCAGCTACACGGCGCTCGCGGCGGGCGCGCTCGCCGTAGGTCTCATCATGGCCTTCGCCGTGTATCTGCTGGCGTTCCGGCGAGGGGTGAAGGGCTTCCGGCTCATCGTCGTGGGAATCGCGCTCGGCGCGCTGCTGTCCTCAGCCAACAGGTGGTTCTCGGTGAAGGCCGACGTCGACACCGCGCTGCGGGCCGCGGTGTGGGGCGCGGGCTCGCTGAGCGCGGTCGGCCGGCCCGCCGTCACGATGGCCGCCGTGGTGCTCGCGGGGGTCGCGGTCGCGGCCCCGGTGGCGCAGCGCAGGATGCGGCGACTCGAACTCGGCGACGACACCGCGGCGATGCTGGGCGTACCCGTCGAGCGTACGAAGGTGATGCTGGTCGTCCTCGGCGTGACCGCGACGGCCGCGGTGACCGCCGCGGTGGGCCCCATCGCCTTCGTCGCGCTGGCGGCGCCGCAGATCGCCCGCCGTCTCACCGGGCAGGGCGGCTCCGTCGACCTCGCGGGTTCGGCACTCGTCGGCGCGGTCCTGCTGCTCGGCGCGGACATCGCAGCCCAGCACGCGATCCCCGGCGTACTCCTGCCGACCGGAGCGGTCACCGTCTGCGTCGGCGGGGCCTATCTGTTGGTACTGCTGGTGGGGGAGGGGCGACGGGGGCCCTAGGCGGCGTGCGCCGTGCGTTGTGATCCGCGGGCCGTGAGCCGTGAGCCGTGCGTTGTGATCCGCGGGTCGTGAGTCGCGCGTCGTGAGGTCACGGAGAGCGGAGAGGGCCGGTCGGGTGTCTGAAAGCGCGCGGTCCGCTTCCGGCACCGGACGTCAGGCCTCCGGCCTCCGGCCTCGGGCACCCGACCCGCACGGTCAACGCCTGGTCCGAGCCGCCAAGAGGCCCCGCCGCACCGAGACGCATCGCCGCAGCCGTCATCAACTCTCCGGCACGACCTCCCCGTTGCCGACTCCGACCGCGTTCTTGAACTGTTCGCATTGCGTATGTAGACCATCGTTCAACGGACTATTTCCGGCCAACATCCAGTCAAAATGCTGACATGTACCTGGTTGAAATGACACGCTCCCCCGCAACACGCTGCACGTACAGCAACGAGCTGCACGCCCGCATCGCGTCTTTTTCTGCTCCGGGCGGCGCTCCATGCCTCCCGGGCCCCCACAGATGGAGCCCGCGTGACCTCTCACATATCCCGTAAGCGTTCGACGCTCGCGATCGCCACCGCCGTCGCGGCCGGAGCACTGCTCACTGCCGGACTGTCCACCGGCGCCTCCGCACAGCCGGACAACGACACCCAGCCGTCCGGCTCGCCCGTCGCCCTCTCGGCGTCGGCTCGCGCGGACCTCCTTCAGGACGCGACCGCCGACAGATCGGCGACCGCCGACAAGATCGGCCTTGGCGCCAAGGAGAAGCTGGTCGTCCGTGACGTCATCAAGGACGCCGACGGCACGACCCACACCCGTTACGAGCGCACCTACGACGGGCTGCCCGTCCTCGGTGGCGACCTCGTCGTCCACGCTGCCGACAGCGGCAAGGTGAAGAGCGTCACCAAGGCCACCGAGGCCACCGTGAAGGTCGCCTCCACGGACGCGAAGCTCGCCAAGTCCTCGGTCGCCAAGTCCGCCGAGTCGACCGCCGCGAAGGCGAAGACCGCCAAGGCCGACGCGCAGTCGCCGCGCAAGGTGATCTGGGCCGCCGAGGGCAAGCCCGTCCTCGCGTACGAGACCGTGGTCACCGGTGTGCAGAAGGACGGTACGCCCAGCAGGCTCCATGTCATCACGGACGCCGCGACGGGCAAGAAGCTGTACGAGTACCAGGCCATCGAGAACGGCACCGGCAACAGCCAGTACAGCGGCAAGGTCACGGTCGGCTCCAAGAAGGTGGCCAGCGGCTACGAGCTGACCGACAAGGCCCGCGGCGGCCACCGCACCTTCGACCTGAAGCACGCGGAGAGCGGCAACGGCAAGCTGTTCAAGGACGCCAACGACGTCTGGGGCAACGGCAAGCCGTCGAACGCGCAGACCGCCGGTGTCGACGCCGCCTACGGCGCCCAGGTCACCTGGGACTACTACAAGTCCGTCCACGGCCGTAAGGGCATCAACGGCGACGGCAAGGGCGCGACCTCCCGCGTCCACTACGGCGACTCGTACGTCAACGCCTTCTGGGACGACAGCTGCTTCTGCATGACGTACGGCGACGGCGAGGGCAACAAGAAGCCCCTCACCTCGATCGACGTCGCGGCCCACGAGATGTCGCACGGCGTCACCTCGGCCACCGGCAACATGGAGTACTCCGGCGAGTCCGGCGGCCTGAACGAGGCCACCTCCGACATCTTCGCCACTGCCGTGGAGTTCAAGGCCAAGAACGCCAAGGACGTCGGCGACTACCTCATCGGCGAGAAGATCGACATCAACGGTGACGGCTCCCCGCTGCGCTACATGGACAAGCCCTCCAAGGACGGCGCCTCCCTGGACAACTGGAGCTCCAACGCCGGGAACGTCGACGTCCACTACTCCTCGGGCATCGCCAACCACTTCTTCTACCTGCTGTCCGAGGGCAGCGGCAAGAAGCGGATCAACGGCGTCGACTACAACTCGCCGACCGCCGACGGCTCCAAGGTCCTTGGCATCGGACGCGCCAAGGCCGAGAAGATCTGGTACAAGGCCCTGACGACGTACTTCACGTCGACCACCAACTACAAGGCGGCCCGTAAGGGCACGCTGAGCGCCGCGAAGGACCTGTACGGCGCGAACTCCACCGAGTACAAGCGCGTCGCCGCTGCCTGGACCGGCGTCAACGTCAAGTAACCCCCGGTCGGTCACGTAAGGGGCGGCGTCCGCAACGGACGCCGCCCCTGCCGCGTTCACCGCATCAGCCATGGGCCGAGCCCCGCGTGCGGGACCGGTGCGGCCCCTCCAGGCAACTGACATCAGGCTCTAGAAGAACCCGAGTCTCTTCGGGCTGTACGAGGTCAGCATGTTCTTGGTCCGCTGGTGGTACAGCGGCTGCATTGCACCCAGCCTGACCGGTGACAACGGCGGTAGCTGCGGCACTCGGGAGGTTGCTGGTCCGGGATGGTCCGGATCTTGGCGCGTGTGGCGCTGGGGGGGGGCAGGCTTCGGGCTTGTGGATGGTGGACGGCACGCTGATCCCCGCAAGCGCCAGCGCCGACCGCTTCTGCGGGGCGAGGAAGCAGGCAACGCCTCAGAGCACCCCAAGACCAGGCCCCGACCTGCCCGAACGCAGCCTTCTGCAACAGGCTTTAGGCGTTGCTCCACCCGGCTGTGCTGGAATACGAGTCAAGCAGGTCCACCACGAAGACGAGGGTCGAGCCCGCCGGGATCAATGGTGATGGCGACTGATTGCCGTAGCCGAGGCGCGGGGGAATGATGATCTCGCGTCGGCCGCCGACCTTCATCCCCCGCACCCCCCGGTCCCAGCCCTTGATGACCCTGCCACTGCCCAGGGCGAACTTGAACGGCTGGCCCCGGTCCCAGGAGGTGTCGAACTCCTTTCCGGACTCGAAGGTAACCCCGACGTAGTGGACCCTGACCACCATGCCCGGCTTCACCTCGACTCCGTCCCCGACGCTCAAGTCCCGGATGGTCAACTCGGTAGGAGCGTCACCTTCCGGAACGTCGACCTCGGGCTTCGTCAGTTCGCTCATTGCACCCTCATCGCTCTCCGCCGAATGCCCTCCGCCCGGGCCGGCCGGACACATGGACACCCCATGCGGCAGATGGACACGCTACCGGGAGTACCGAATCCGCCTGTAGGCAACTCCCCATGTTGCTGGCAATGCCGCTCGGCGCTGGGCTGGCTCGGTGACGCGGCTGCGCGCGGCGCTGGAGCCGCCGCCGACAGATCAGGCTGCGGGCCGACGAGGCGATGGCGTCGTGGAGTTCGAGGCGTCGTTCCCGTCGCACGGCCCGGCGTTTGAACGGTTGGAGCAGGGCGAAGGTCTGCTCGACGGCGTAGCGGAGCCTGCCCAGGTTCTTGATGTTCGGGGCGCCCTTGCGGGGATCACCGGCAAGGTCCGGCGGCGCCGTAGCTCATGCCGGCTGGCCGTCGAGTCGTACGCCTCGTCGCCCAGGACGGACCCGGGCCGCCGTCGTGGTCGTCCGGCGACGGTATGGTCGCGGCATCCTCATCTGCACCCAGAGGAGTATGCGATGGCCGGACTCCTTGACTGGCGGGCTGACCGTCTGAGCGGGCTCAGGGCGCGTCGGGCCGAGTCGGCATCAACTTGGGGCCCGAGTAGCCCTGGTGCTCATGCACAGCAGTCTGCGGCGGTTTCGGAGGCGGTTTTGGATCGGAATGCTTTTGCCCAGTCACCAGGGTCCATGCGGCGATGTCCCGATAGCGCCGCGGGCCTGAGTGGCCTCGTACCGTGCTGCCGACCAGGTGGAGGCGTCGGGCCTGCCAAGGGCTTCCGGTGAAGCCATCGAGGCAGGCGGCCGCCGCGGTTACGGACGCGTTGTCGTAGAGGCGAGCGCGGGCCAGCGTGAGGTGGGGACGCAGCGGACGTTCGGCGAACGCGACGTCGCAGTCTCTGACCCGCGCCCGCACCGCTTCGGCCAGCTCGTGCAGTCCTTCGAGATCGCCCCCGACGCCGCTCCACAGCAGTCGCTCGTCGAAGTGCCCGCCACCGAGCAGCGACAGTTCGAGAGAGGGGCGGGCAGCTGCCAGATCGGCCAGGGGCGAACGAAGCCGCTGGACGGCCCGCACCGGCAGCTCGCCCAGGAACGCCAGCGTGATGTGCCAGTCCTCGACGCGGTTCCAGCGCAGATCGGGATAGGCGGCGTAGGCCGGACTCAGCGCGTGCGCCAGCTCGTTCTTCGCATGGTCGGGCGGGGCGAGGGCGATGAACGCGTGCTGTGTGGCGGGCTGGGGCGGTTCGGTCACGTACGTCTTCTTACCTCATGCGTCCGCGCGGCCGAAGCCCGACTGCGCTCGCAACGGAGGTATGGGCAGACGGCGCGCCCCTGCCAGGCGAACAGATCTTCTTGAAGACGTCGCCCTCAGGCCGCTGACCTGCGGAGATTGACCGAAACCCCGCTCTGGCCTGGGGCGATGGGTGTTTCCGGCTCTTCCGCCGCGCTGTCCGTTTGCGCGGTCGATTCTCCCCAGGCGCTCCCCAGCGGGGGGCTTCGTTCTCCCCAGATTCTCCCCAGCGAAGGTCGGCGGGGGAGTGGTGGAGCGCTGATTCGAGGGCCCCGCGGACATGGGTGGAGGGGGCAAAGCTCACCGTGCGGGCTGATCCCTGTCGTCCGGCGGCTGTCGCGTGCCTTCGGCACACGCAGCGACGGCCCTCGGCAGGCCGGTGAAGTCGGTCTTCAGCGGGGTGAGGCGCTCCAGGCTGGACAGTCTGATCGTTTTCTGGTTCGGGCACCGATCGTTGAGGACTGCGGTGGGCAGGACGTAGAAGGTCCATTGGTCGAGAACCAGAGGATCGAGGGTCTGCTTGTCCTGGTGGTGCAGCAGGCAGAAGACGTATATGTCGGAGCGGCGCAGCATGTCGGGCGAGGTGGAGTT
The DNA here is from genome assembly GCF_002556545.1 of Streptomyces formicae. NCBI lineage: Bacteria > Bacillati > Actinomycetota > Actinomycetes > Kitasatosporales > Streptomycetaceae > Streptomyces > Streptomyces formicae. Next base: position 743,501 of record NZ_CP022685.1, on the reverse strand, counting down.
GGTCTGGGCGTCCCAGCCAGAGGCCGGCGCGATGGTGAACGAGATCTCCGACAACTGGTTCTGTGCCCAGGACTGCAGGTACGCCGACGACTTCACCTCCACGCGCCACTTCTCGGGCGTGCGGATGTCGACGGTGTCCCATTCCGCTCGGGTGCCGTCGGCGGCGCCGAGCGCTGTGGCAACGAGGTACTCGGCCAAGATGCCGCGCATGGTGTTGTTGGCCAGGTCGGAGCACGCCCAGCTCCAGAAGTCGCCGAGTCTGCCCACCGTTTCCCCGCTGGCCCGGATAGGCTCATTGCCGCTGTGACGCGTGACGGCCAGCGGGCCAAGGCCAGCGGTGTTCATGCTGTTCTCCTGAGAGTGGTTCGCGGCGGGTAGCGATCAGCCTGCCATCCGGTGCTGACAACGTAGTTGCGACCGCCCCAGAGCGTCGGTCGGGGGCAGCGATGGCCGACAATCACGCTTCGTGCTTCCTGCGGCACGAGTAGTGCTCGGGCAGCCCCTCGGATCCTGGAAGGCTTGCGGGCTGACCGCAGCCGAATCGGCAGAGCGGGATCGGTTGACCCGCCGCGTCGACCGGAACCCTGCTGGCCTCGATCTCCCGGGGGCGGGACTCAAGGACGATCGCGCGGCTGCCACGCCTCGGCTTCGGTTCAGCCCGAACCTCTGAAGCCGGACGGCCCTCGGTGCACCTGTCGCGCCGATCCCCCTGCCGTACGGATGGCTGGCGCTTCTTGTCGTCCAGGGCGGGCCCGTTCGCCTCGAGGCGCTGCTGCCACTGCTGTGCGGGGAGCCAACCGTGGTGGCCACCCCGCTGGAACGGGATCCGCTCACCGGCCGCAGCTTCCACGATGAACCGGGTGAGGGTCGCCTTCCTCGCGTCGGACGACGCGCGCTGGATCACCGGCGCCAAGGTCGACGTCACGGGCGGCGCCAACCTGTGATCGCCCGCGCCAAACGGTTGAAGCTTGATTCTGGTGACGTCCTTCGAGGTACAGGTCGGCTCGCTGCTCAGCTACCACAGCGGTGTGATCGCGGACCTCCATCCGGACGACGGCATCACAGCCCTTCACTGCGCCGTCCGTGAGGCGATTCGAGCGGTCCGCGGCGATGAAGCGGTCTGCTATCCGTGGGGAGTCCAGCACCTCACGGTCGCCTACGCGTCCGGGGCTGTGTCCTCGGACGATGCCCAGCGGCTCCTGCGTCGGGTCCGCCCCAGTCACGCCTCGCTGCACGTCACCGAAGTGCAGCTCGTCGACGGCACGGCCAATAGCCCGGCTAAGGTGATCACCTGGGAACGGCTTGCCACCATCCCGCTCGGGAGTACATCGGGGACCCCCGGGGAGCATGTCGGCGCGGGCGGCCCGTGGCCTTCGTGCTGATTCACCCGGTCGTTAATTGAAAAGCTCACTGAGTGTTTCGGCAGATGTCGCGGTACGGCAGGTCCGGTATGTATGTCTCCCAGCGGCTGCGGGACAAGCCGCCGCGGGCGCGCTCGCAGACGGTGTCGGCGGCGCGGTCAGGGTCGATGGCGTACGAGCTCAGGGGCACGTGCTCACCGGCCACCAGTACGTTCCGGTCGTCCTCGCTGAATGCGACCGCTGTGACTGCGTTGTTGGCGGTGGGCAGCGGCCCTCCTAGGGGACGGCCGGATGCGGTGTCCCAGAGGCGCACGGTGCCCTCGTCGCCTCCGACGGCGAGGGTCTTCCCGTCGTGGGAGTAGGTGAGGGCGTCCGCGGATTCCGACCCGCTGTCCAGCCCTGAAAACGTCCCGGCGAGGGAGGCCACGCGCCGTGCGTCGCCGTCATACAAAGCCACCCGGCCAGTGTCCTCGCCCACGGTCAGCCGCTCTCCGTCGGGCGAGTAGGCGAGGGCTGTGCCGTTGGTGAGCGACGCGGTGGCGTCCTCGGCCAAGCGGCCGGAGGGCAGAGTGAAGATTGTCCCGAAAGTGGTCGCGAGGCGTCGTCCGTCCGGCCGCACCGCCATGGCCCCGCTCCCGGGCCTCGTGAAGGTACCTCCCCACACCTGGGTGTCGGTGTCCCACACCGGCCGAACCGTCTTGGTGCCCTTCCGGATGTCCCACCTCACCAGGGCGGGCGTGGGTTCCTGGTGCAGGGCGAGAAGGGAGGTGCCGTCGGGATTCAGAGCGACCGACGGAGCACTGCGTCCCTTCGCGCCGAGCTCGAATTCCGCGCTCTCGTGGTTCTCCCGCACATCCCACACCTTGATTCGCTGTGGGTAGAGAAGGTGGTGCTCATTCTCCGTGTCCAGCGCGGCGGCACCGTAAGCAAGCTTCCGGCCGTTGCCACTGAACGCCAACGAGGCCCAACACGAGGAGGTCTTGCCCGACTTGCAGTCGACCGATGGCAGCGTCACCCTCCGACCGCCACCGGCTGTGGGCCGTACCTCGAATCGCACCCGCCCGCCGTTCTCGCGAGCCGTGACGAGTCGCCTGCCGTCTGGGCTGAAGGCTGCCCCCAGGGCGGGGGCGCGCTTCTGAGAAGCGACGGCATCGCCCAGGAACAGTGTTCGCACGGCTACGTTCGCGCCGTGGTCCCCCTCGAGGTACCGGACTACTCGCTGTTCGAGGTCTATTCGCAGAACATCGACAGTCTCGCCCGAGAGACGATACCGATACACGATCTCGTATCCGTTGGCCTGGGCCCGCCACAGGGTGATGGCCTCGCTGTCGGCAGCGACGACAAATCGTCCGTCGGAGCTGAACTCGATACCGTTCAGCGTTCCCTCGTACTCGACTTCGAACACCTTGTCCCCCGTGACGACGTCGTAGCCGCGTATGTCTTCTCCCACCAGCAGCAGCCTGTCGCTCCCCGGGACGAAGCGGAGTTGCGAGCCAGCTCTGCAGACAGCACGTGACAGTGCCGCCGCCTGGAGTGTGTGCAGTCGGCGCCGCGGGCCGACGTCCCACACCTGCAGGGAACGCCCGTCGCACAGGGCCAGGTAGTGGTCGTCCCCGCTGACAGCCACGCTCCGGATGTCGTCACTCTCGTGCCGAAACGCCATGCGCCCCCGCCGCAGGTCCCACTGCTCCGCCGAGGTGCTGCTCTCTCCCAGCACCAGGTGCCCACCGGGAGTGAGGGAGAAGACTCCTCCCACGGAGCGCGGATTCACGGCCGCACCAATCAGCTCGCCGGAGACGCGATCACGCATCCGCAATCCGTACTCCCCCTGCATCAACAGCCGACGCCCGTCTGGGGTGAGACCCCCCAGCATCTCCCCCTCGGACAGGCGGAACCCGCCGGTGCGCCGGTGGCTGGCCACGTCCCAGCTCTCCACCCGGCGATCGGCCTCCGAGGCTGCGATCATCGTCCGCCCGTCTTGGCTGAGCTCAACCTGGTTGTCATCCCGCCCGCCCGGAACAGCGAACGCGTCCTGCTCGCGCTGCGCTGTCGCCCCCAGCAACGCTGCTCTTGCCTCGTCCGTGGGTCTGACCCGCCATGCCGCCGCACTCAGCCGCATCGCCGTCCTGGGATCGGTGGCGCGCATGTTCTCCGCGAGCGATGCAAGGCGGCGGGAGGCGGCCTCCGCGCGGCGCTGGTCACCCTCGCGGTTCTGCTGCCAGGCCACCACTCCCACCATCAAGGACAGCACCACGAGCACGGACACGACGGCCGCCGAGCTCCGTCGGCGTCGGCGGTCACGCGCATGCGCGGCCCGCCCGGCCGCCATGAACTCTGCTTCGACAGATGTGAGCTCGCCTCGCGCCGTTTCGGAACCGAACGCCTCCTCTGCCTCTGTCAGACGGGCCCCTCGGTACAAGGATCCTGAGTCGTTGCCCAGTTCCTGCCACAATTGCGCGTCCTGTCGGAGGCGACCGTGCAGGAGCAGTCGCTCCCGGTCCTCGTCGAGCCAGCCGCGCAGCCGGGGCCAGGCAGTGATCAATGCCTCGTGGGCGAGATCGACGGTGTCCTGATCGAGCGTGATCAATCGGGCGCGCGCCAGCCGGTCCAGGACCGTGTTCATCTCGTCCCCGTTGGCGGTCGGCCCCTCCAGAGCGGAGCGGTTCACCGGGCAGCGGGTGTCCGGTGCACCCTGGCCGGGCGTGATCAGCCGCAGCAAGATCCTGCGGGCAGCGACGCGCTGGTCCGACGAGAGCGTGGCATACAGCTGCTCTGCGGTCTGGGCGATCGCCCCGTGCAGCCCTCCTGCGGCCTCGTAGGCACCCATCGTCAGGGTGCGGCCGCGGCGTCGACGCCAGGTCTCCACCAAGACGTGGGAAAGCAGCGGCAGGCCTCCGGGCTCGTCGATCGCCTCCTCGACGAGCCGGGCTGTCAACGCTCGTTCTACGATCAGTCCCCGCGCGGCGGCAGGCTTGACGACAGTTTCCCGCAGCTCCTGCGGACTCATCGGACCGATCGGCACGCTCGCCCTGCGCAGCACCGGGACGAGTTCGGGATGCTGGAGGCAACGGCCGTAGAAGTCGGCGCGGGTGCCCAGGACCACGCGCAGGCGACTGTCCGCGGTGTCTGCGCTCACCAGGAGGTCGATAAAGGCGGCGCGCTCACCGCTGTCTCGGCAGAGGGTGAACACTTCCTCGAACTGGTCGACGACCAACCACGTGTCGCCGTTCCCCGGAGCGGGCGCGAGCACATCGCCATGGGTGCGTAGGGGCTGTTCCCCGGGAGTGAGGACACGCAGTGCGGCCGGGCGCAGGAGAGGGTCCGCGGTTCGCTGGAGGAGGGGGATCAACCCCGCACGCAACAGGGAGGACTTGCCACTTCCGGAGGGGCCCACGAGGGCGACGCACCGGCGCGTGCGCAGCACGTCACGCAGATCTTCCACGAGTCGATCCCGCCCGAAGAAGCGCTCGTGGTCGGCAGTCTCGAAGCGCGTCAGGCCCTGGTAGGGAGCCTGTCCCTCCTCATCCGAATCCGGCGGGAGCCGCTCGGCATCCGCGCGGGCGGCTTCCGCCCAGCGCCGTTCCCACGACGTCGTGTCGGCACCGCACGCGGTCACGTATGCCAGAAGAACCGGCAGCGAGGGCAGCTTCTCGCCGACCGCCGCCTGGGAAAGCACGGTGACCGACTACCCGGCGCGCTGGGACATCGCCCGATACGACAGCCCTCCGGCCTCCTGCCGCAGTTTGCGCAGCTCGAACGCGAAGCGCTGGACCGGCCCCGCCGCCGGATCCACCGGCTTCTCCTTGCGCCCCACCGGTCCATCCCCCCTCACGCCCCCCATGATCTACCGCATCAACCTACGGAATGCCGCCAAAGGCGAGAAGGCAGGCCCCGGCCAACCGGCCTGCGGGCGACTGCCGCAGCCACCCACCCCAGGCGCTCCATCCACGGGATTGTTCGGTGGCTCGGACCAGGGCTGACGAACAATCCGCGAGCCGGTGAAGTCGTCCACGGATGTCTAGACGGGCATCTGTGATCGAGCACCAGAAGGAGAACCGTGCTTACTCGTACGAAGTTCACCACCGCGCTGGCGGCAAGCGTCCTCACCGCCGGAGTACTCGGCGGGGCCACCGCGATCGCCGCGCCGTCCGAGCCCCCGGCCTCCCCGTCGGCGCGATCCGCGTCGGCCTCCTCCTGCCTCGACGGGGATTGGTCGTACGACGGATACAACTAGGCGCCCCAGGGTGACGGCTACTACGTGACCACCAATCGGTGCGATGACATCCAGGTCAAGCCGGACCGGGACACGAAGATGAGGCTCTGCTACCTGAAGAACCGGAACCCCCGCGACAAGGTCTGCAAGGGCTGGGTCACGGCAAGGGCCGCCAAGTGGACCGTCCTTGGGACGGACTTCAACGACGGCGTCTACTTCTACCTCGACTTCCCCAACTCCTCCTCGCTCAAGACTGGGTGGGTCGCTGCCTGACGCCTCCACGCCTGCCCCCGCCTTCCTGGCGGGGGCAGCGCCAGGCCGTTTCTTTCGGATCATCTGTCCGACCAGATGAAGATGGCGGCGATGTGTAGTCCGGCGAGGTAGATGGTGGCGGTCTTGTCGTAGCGGGTGGCCAGGCCGCGCCACTGCTTGAGCTTGTTGACGCACCGCTCGACGGTGTTGCGCTGCTTGTAGACGTCTCGGTCGAAGCCTGGTGGGCGGCCGCCGGATCTGCCTCGATCCTTGCGGTTGGGCGATCTGGTCGGAGGGCTGTGGGATCACCGTCCGGATCCCGCGACGGCGAAGGCGGGCCCGGATCGCGCGGGACGAGTACGCCTTGTCGGCCAGGACCGCTTCCGGCGTGGTCCTGGGCCTGCCGCACGGTCGGGGCACCCTCAAACGGGCCATGACCTCAGGAAATGCGGGTGCGTCACCTGCCTGGCCCGGCGTGAGGACGAAGGCAAGCGGTCGGCGGCGACTGTCCGCGGCGAGGTGGACCTTCGTGGTCAGGCCGCCGCGGGACCGTCCGAGAGCATGATGCTTCGGCTCGCCGGCCGGGGCCCCTTTTGAGGGGCCCCGGCAGCGTGCTGGTGAGCGCGGACGATGGTGGAGTCAACCGCGACCACCCAGTCCAGGTCTCCGTCGGCATCCGCCTGGGCGAGCAGGGCGGTGAACACCGTCTCCCATGTGCCGTCGGCGGCCCACTTCCGCAGGCGATTGTGGGGGCCCTTCCAGGAACCGAAGTGCTCCGGCAGGTCCATCCACGGCGTGCCAGTGCGGTACTTGAACGCGATCGCGTCGATCACATGCCGGTGATCCCGCCACCGCCCTCTCCGCCGAGGCGTCCGATCTGGCAGCAGCGGCTTGATCTTCGCCCACTGGGCGTCAGCCAACGACACGCCAGGCAAACGATCAGATGGTCCGAAGGCTACTGCTCAACTTCCTTGGCGCTGCTGGCTGTCTCGAAGTCTCCTCACATGCCTGGCGTATTGCCCAGCATGAGACCTCTGGGTGCGATCAATCGAAAGCACCTGGGGATCTGCAGCGTGCTCGTACAGCTCAACCTCGAAGGAGTCTGCGTCCACCTCGACAAGCCGGGCCAGGGCATCCCGATCCTGCTCAGCTGTCGGACGCGCTCGGACCTCGTCCCTCCACACCTGACCGCTCGCCTCGGCTTCGTCCATCTCGCCCATATATGTGCGGGCAGCAGGTTCGAGTCCGCCCGAACCATGATCCGGATGAAGCGCCCTGGTCCTCAACGCACGTCGGACCGGCGGCAACTGCTTCGAGGCCAACGGAATGCCGCTGACCAGTCCCGCACCCCTCCCGCGCTCGGCATCGGCCTGTCCGGGCCAAGACAGGCCCTTGGCCGAACCGGGCAGGACCCGTCCCGTCGAGGTGCCGCCGGGCATCTCCTTCAAGAAGGTCCCTGCCCCGACCTCGCAGCCCCACATGCCCGTATCGGCGAACTCGCCCGCCCGCCCCGCGCACCGTCTCCCGGGCCCCGTCGACCTCGACGCCTACCAGCTCCCCGCGCCCGTCAGCGACTGATTCTCGATGCTCGACGACGACCCCGAGCAGGTGCCTGAGCCCGGCTCGGGGAGGTCACCCGATCGGCGCCGCCCGAGGGTGGGGCGCCGACGATCTTTGTAGCGTGGCCCTATGCCTCGTACGACTGATCCACTGAGGGGTCGTGTCGCGCTGCGGGCCCGAAGGCTCAGCGCCGCGGTGGCCCGAGGCGCCTGGTCGTGGATCGAACAGCACGGGCGCATCACGTCCGAAGACCCGGGGGACCGTCGTTTCGGGCATCTGGGTGAGGGGGTGTCCATCGGTTTCCCGGTGGGCTCCCTCTATGGAGAACCGTGGATGGAGATCGGCGACGGCACCTTGATCGGATGCCAGGTGACGCTCACCGCGGGCATGCTGCCGAACACGGACCTCGGCCCGGATCCGGTACTGAGGATCGGTAAGGGCTGCCTCGTCGGCCGTGGAAGCCACATCGTCGCCCACGAGTCCGTGACCATCGGCGATCAGGTATTCATCGCCCCCCACGCGTACATCACCGACCAGAACCACACCTACACCGATCCCGACCACGCCATCGGCTGCCAGCCACCGCACAACCGTCCGGTGCGGATCGGCGACGGCTGCTGGATTGGCGCCGCGGCCGTCGTGCTCCCCGGTGCGCAACTGGGCCGCAATGTCGCCGTGGCCGCCGGATCCGTCGTCCGGGGCGACTTCCCCGACCACTGCCTCATCGGCGGCGTGCCCGCCCGGATCCTGCGCCGCTACACCCCTGGGACGGGCTGGTCCCGTTCCGCGTCCCGCCACACGGCCAAGGAGGCATCAGTGTCCATCGCCAACCCCACCAGGACTCCCGACATGATCAACATCATGATCGTCGGCGATTCGATCAGCCATGGCAGCAGCGGCGACTGGACCTGGCGCTACCGGTTCTGGAAACACCTGCGCGAGCACGACGTCAGTGTCGACCTGGTCGGCCCGAAGAACACCCTCGACAACATCCGCACCGAGGAGACCGGAGACGACGACAGCACCTACGCCGACCCGGAGTTCGACCCGGACCACGACGCGCAGTGGGGTCGTCCCTATGTCACCGAGAAGGAAGAGATCGAGGCCAAGGTCAGTGCGCACCAGCCTGACCACCTGCTCGTGCTGCTCGGGATCAACGACCTCTTCTGGTACGGAGTCGAGCCTCCGCAGTTCGAGGAGAACCTGCGGGAGTTCATCGCCCGCGCCCGTAACGGCAGCACGGGCCTCAGCATCGTGCTCGGCACCGTCCTGCAGTGCCAGAAAGCAGTCGACGAACCGGAGTTCGGGGCCCGGGTCGACGCCACCAACGAACGGATCCGCGCGGTGGCCAAGGACCTCGACAGCACCACCTCACCCGTGACCGTCGCCGAGACGGCGGCAGAGTTCCTCGCCGGCGATCACACATGGGATGGCACCCACCCCAACCCCAACGGTGAACTCCGCATCGCCGCCGCCTTCGCCGACGCCATGGCCTCGCGGTTCGGAATCGGTGCCCGCTACCCCCGCCCCTACCCGGATGTCGCGCCGATCGTCCCCGAAGCCAAGGCGAAACTCGACTGATCAGAGGGGCCGACGTCACGTCGTGCCGTCGAGCGTCACGTGCCTTGTCCGCCCCGAGTCCTGGCCCAGCAACCGAGGGCCTTGCCCGGAGGACAGCGGTTCGATCCCCGCAGAGCAGCGCACGAGCACAAGGTCGGAGCCCTGCTGACTGCTCGCCCCTGCCCCGGCGCAACGGCCTGCGACCTCGTGGGATACGCGCCAGTGTCCACAGAGCGGCACCTGCTCGACCGGTGGATTCGTCTCACGATGCATCGGCGGCCTGAGCGGCGTAGGACTTCGCGACCAGTTCCTCCACCAGAGTGCTCTTCGCCGCAGAGTAGGCCGCCCTGCCCTCCCTGCCAGCGGGGCACCTCTGTGCCAGGGCCACCTTCAAGGCGCTGTAGCACCGGACTTCATCGGGCCGCTGACGCAGGCAATCACGGAGTAGGACGTGATCAAGGTGGGGCTTTGAGCCCGCCACTACGCCGTACAGATGATGACCGGGAGTCGCAGGAGGGGCCTGGAAGGCCGCCCGCCCGTCGATTCCCAGATCGCCTTCGTACTGGTATCCCTGCCCGGCGAGCAGGGAGATCAACTCGGGCATCACGGCCTCCTCGGACACCACGATGTCGAGGTCGATGATCGGCTTGGCGGCACACCCGGGCACGGCCGTACTGCCGACGTGCTCGATGGACACAGCCAGATGCGCGACACAGGGTGCCGGTCGCTGCCGCAGATCCTCGAACCGCTCGGGCCATTGGGGGTCGTAGTCACTGATCACGATCTTGTCAGTCATGTCGGCAGTGTCGTCGTCGTGTGTCGGAGCGCTGGGAGCATCGTGACCTGTAGCCCTCTGTCTGGGATCGGCGGAGGGCTACAGACGGGTGACGGTCAGCGTCCAGCCGGTAGGCGGGTCGCCGTCGGAAGGTCAGGCGCCCCAGCGGAGCGCGATCGTGTCTCCTACGGATATGACCTTGTTCCGCGCCGCTGTGGCGAAGGATGAGCCGTCGACGCCGGCCTTCCACGTGTTCGATCCGGTGTTGGCCTTGGCAAGGGTCTACGCAAACAGGTCAGGGGCCTGATCCAGTGAATTGGATCAGGGCCCTGACCTGTTTCCGTCGGTCGGCGCCGGTGTGTGACGTGCGTAACGCGGCGAGTCGGGAACGTCTTGGCGTACGGGTCCGACTACTGGCAGGACACCGTGGGTCCTTCCGGGACACCGGGGAGCGGTGGCGGCACGAGCGGGAGATGCAGTGGATGAAGCCTCCGGAGGCGGACGAGCCTCCGCGTCGCCCTTCGAACGCCGGAAGCCGCGTTGGGTTCCGCCACCCGCGTTCTTCGGGTTCGTTCTGCTGCTCGCCGTGCTGTTCGGCCTCTCCTATGCCGTCGGTGACGCGGCGGGCCCCGTCGCCCCGGGCATGCACGGAACAAGCAGCGGTGACGGGGCCGGTGGCCACGACGGTGGGTCGCACGGCGGCAACACGGGTGGCATGGACGGCATGCACATGGGACACGGGAGCGGTGGCTGATGACGACCGGAGCCGTGCCGTCCCTGACCGTCACCGACATCGAGGTCGGCGGTATGACCTGTGCCGCCTGCGTGCGGAGGGTGGAGAAGAAGCTCGCGAAGCTGGACGGGGTCGCGGCGAACGTTAACCTCGCCACGGGCAACGCCCGGGTGAGCCACCCCTCTGATGTCAGCCCCCTGGCACTTGTGGCCGCCGTGGAACAGGCGGGGTACACGGCCCGGCTTCCGCGGCCGGAGCGGGAGGCGAGCACCGAGGGTGACGAGGAGTCGGCGGCGGACCGCGCCGAGCGGCAGCGGCTCGTCGTGGTGGCGCTGTTGTCGCTGCCGGTGCTCGTGCTGTCGATGGTTCCCGCGCTGCAGTTCCGCAACTGGCAGTGGCTGTGCTTCATGCTGGCCGCGCCGGTCGCGGTGTGGGGCGCCTGGCCGTTCCACCAGCGGGCGTTGCGCGGGATACGGCACGGTGCGGCGACGATGGACTCGCTGGTGTCGCTCGTCGTGGTGGCGTCGTTCTCCTGGTCGGCGTACGCGCTGTTCTTCGGCGGCGCGGGCCGGGCGGGGATGCGGATGCCGTTCACGCTGGTGCCGTCCGCCGCGGACGGGGTCGCGCATCTGTATCTGGAGGCGGCGGTCGGCGTGCCGCTGTTCGTGCTGGTCGGCAGGTTCCTGGAGGCGCGGGCGCGGCGGGGGACGGGGGCCGCGCTGCGGTCGCTCGCCCGGCTCGGGGTGAAGGACGTCGCGATCCGCCAAGGCCGCGTCGAGCGGCTGGTCCCCATCGAGCAACTCGCCGTCGGAGACACCTTCCTCGTACGTCCTGGTGAGCGCGTCGCGACCGACGGCGTCGTGGTGGAGGGCAACTCGGCCGTCGACCAGGCGCTGGTGACCGGTGAGAGCGAGCCGGTGGAGGCGGGCCCCGGGGACACGGTCGTCGTGGGCGCGGTCAATGCCGGTGGCCTGCTGGTGGTACGGGCCGCGGCGGTCGGCGCGGACACGCAACTGGCCCGTATCGCCCGCCTTGTGACCGAGGCGCAGGCGGGCAAGGCGCGTGCGCAGCGGCTCGCGGACGCGGTTGCCGGGGTGTTCGTGCCGGTGATCCTCGCGCTCGCGGTGACGGCGCTGGGCTTCTGGCTCGGTGCAGGTGCCGAGGCGCAGGCCGCGATCACCGTGTGCGTGGCCGTGCTGGTGGTGGCCTGCCCGTGTGCGCTGGGGCTAGCCACGCCGACGGCGTTGATGGCCGCGACCGGGAGGGGCGCCCAGCTCGGCGTATTGGTGACCGGGCCGCAGGCGTTGGAGGGACTGCGGCACATCGACACCGTGGTGCTGGACAAGACGGGCACGTTGACCTCGGGGCACATGAGCGTGGCCCGGGTGACCGTCGTGCCGGACGGTCTTGCCGAGAGGGAGGTGCTGCGGCTGGCGGCGGCGGTCGAGGACGGCTCCGAGCATCCGCTGGGCCGGGCGATCACCGCGCACTCCGTTCGCCTGCTCGCCGATGAAGTCCTGCCTCCTGTAGGCGAGTTCGTGGCTCTGCCCGGGTTCGGGGTACGCGGCCGGGTCGGGGACGAGCTCGTCGAGGTGTCCGCCGTCACCGACGGTCTTCCCGAAGCGCTCGGTGAGGCGTTGCGGGCCGCCGAGGAAGCCGCGCACACCGCCGTGCAGGTCAGCGTCGACAGGACGGTCGTCGCGCTGATCGCGGTGGGGGACGTGCTCCGGCCGGGCAGTTACCGGGCCGTGGACCGGCTGCGGCGCCTAGGCATACGTCCGATCCTGGCCACCGGCGACCGGGAGGCCCCGGCTCGTGCCGTCGCCTCGCGCCTTGCCATCGACGCGGTGCACGCCGCCTGTTCGCCCGAGGACAAGGCCGCGCTGGTCGCCGCGCTCAGGGCCGAGGGGCGCCGGGTCGCGGTCGTCGGCGACGGCGTCAACGACGCGGCGGCCCTCGCCTCGGCCGACCTCGGGATCGCCATGGGCTCGGGCACGGACGTGGCGATCGGCGCCGCCGACGTGACGCTGGTGCGCGGCGACATCGAGGCACTGGCCGACGCCGTACTCCTGTCCCGCACCACCCTCGCCACCATCCGCACCAACTTGGTGTGGGCGTTCGGCTACAACGTCGTGACCGTGCCGCTGGCCATGGTCGGCCTGCTCAATCCGATGCTCGCCGCCGCGGCCATGTCGCTCAGCTCGGTTCTGGTCGTGGTCAACAGCCTTCGCCTGCGCACCTGGCAGCCCGCCCCCGTCCGTACGCACGAATCCCGGCGACGGGCGAGGAGTAACTGGTGACGACATCCGGACCGAACGCCGGACCCTCCCGGTCGGCGCGGCGACTCAAGCAGTCCGTGCTCGCTGCCGTCGCCCCCGTGGTGGCGTCCCTGGTGGCGTCCCTGGTGGCGCTGGGCGGGCTGACCGCGTGGACCGCCCTCGGGAACGCGGGCACACCGCCCGACGTGAGCGTCACCCGGGCCCGGGTGTTCCAGCCGACGGGCGGCACCCCCAACACGGCGGCCTTCTTCCGCATCACCAACAGGGGTGGATCGGCGGACGAGTTGACCAGGGTGACCTCGCCCTCGATACTCAGCGGGATCGCCTTGAGCCGACACCGCATGACTCCGGACGGCGCGGCCTACCGCGCCGCCGCGGACCGGCTCCGGGTGCCCGCCCACGGCACGCTGGACATGACGCCCATGTCCAGCGACGTGACCGTGCCGAGCGACCGCGACTGGCGTATGGGCGACCGGATTCCGTTCGACCTGCACTTCGAGCACAGCGGCACGGTGCGGGTACGGGCGGAGGTCGTGCGGCCCGGAACTCCCGGCTGATCCGGTCACCCCGCCGGAAGGCCGCCCACGAGTTAGTCGGCGAAACGAGCCCTTCGGTTCCCATGACGGGAAAGGAGAATCCTCACGGGTGGACGTGGCCGTGCGTGCCCTCTGAAGCCGCCCTTTCTGTGCCAGCATCTTCGCTGCGGAGCGCGATGGAATTCGCCTTCCCGAGCGCGCTCCGCACTCCTGTCGGCTGCGTTGATCGCCACATCCCGTCCCGGTGCGGGGAGCAGCCGACAGGTTTCTTCTTTCCTCGGTACGCATCGGGAACCTTTCCGCGGCTCGGTCCGACTACTGCTTCGGGGTGACCGAAGATCCCCCGTCGCCCGTGTGTCGAGGAGCGCGTATGCCCGTCAAGAGACCGAGTGCCGCCGTCGCGGCCGTCATCGCCCTGAGCCTCACCGCCGCGTGCGGTGGTGAGGCGGGCGGCGCCGGATCCGACGGCGACGGACTCGGCGGCCGGACGGATGCCGCCGCCCGCTCCGGCTACCCCGTGAAGATCGAGAACTGCGGTACCACCCAGGTCTTCAACGAGGCGCCGAGCAGGGTCGTCGTCACGGACGGCGCCTCCGTGGCCGAGGTCTCCACGCTGCTCGCGCTCGGGCTCGGAGACAAGATCGTCGCGAACCAGCAGTCGTACGGGGCGTCGGAGGTACCCGGCCGGGTGGAGGCGATCAAGGAGCTCCCCACCGGCGGGGTCAAGCGGAACGACGCCTTCGGCGTCCCCCGGGAGTCGATGATCGGGCTGCGCCCCGACCTCGTCCTCTCCACCACCTCGTACGGTTTCGATCCCAAGAACGGATTCGCGAACCGCGACGAGTTGCGGGACGTCGGCGCGCGATCCTACATATCGCCGCAGGGCTGCCACGACGAGAATTCGAAGCTCACCATCGAGGACAGTTACCGGCTGCTGCGCGACATGGGCCGGATTTTCCACGTGTCCGATCGCGCGGAGAAGATAATCGCCGCTTCGCGCAAGCGCATCGCCGCCATCGCGTCGAAGGTGAAGGGCAAGAAGAAGCCGAAAGTCATGATGCTGTTCACCAACATGTCGATGGGCAGCAACGACTTCAGCTCCGTGGTCGCCAAGGGAATCTACAACGACATTCTCGGAAAGGCCGGTGCGGTCAACGCCTTCGCCGACGCGTCGAAGACGTCGTTCGCCGATCTGAGCAAGGAGAAGGTGGCGGCCACGGACGTCGACGCGCTCGTGGTCATCGCCTACCAGGACCCGAACCCCGCGGCCTACGCCGAGAAACTGCTCAAGGAGTTCCCCCAGTGGCCCGCCGCGAAGAACCACACGTACGTGACCCTGTCCGACTCGATCTACCTGAGCCCCGACAACGACCGGGCCGTGGAGCGGCTCGCGAAGAAGCTGCACCCGGAAGCGTTCTGACCCCACCGGGCCACCGGCGCGCGGCGCTCGCCCTCGGTGTCCTGCCGTTCGTCCTCGTCGCCGTGATGCTGGTCGCCGTCAGCATCGGCGCGGTCAACGTGCCGCTTGGCGACGTGTGGCGGATCGTCCTGCACCACGTGACCGGGATCGGGCGGGCGCCCGACGACATCGCGCTCGACCAGATCGTATGGAAGTTCCGGACACCGCGCGTCGTCCTCGCCGCCCTCGCCGGAGCGGGGCTCGCCCTGTCCGGTGCGGTGTTGCAGACGGTGGTCGCCAACCCGCTGGCCGACCCGATCGTGCTCGGGTTCTCCTACGGCGCCACGCTCGGTGCCGTCCTCGTCATCACCCTGGGCGGCGGCACGGCCCTGCTCGGCCTCGGCGTGTCGGCCGCCGCCTTCGTCGGCTCGGTGGTCGCGGGCGCGCTGGTCTTCTGGCTGGGGCGCAGGCGGGGCAGGATGGCGCCCACGCGGCTCATCCTGGCCGGGGTGGCGGTCGGTTACGTGTTCCTGTCGGCCACCAGCTACGTACAGCTCCAGGCCACCCCCACCGAACTGCGTACGGTGATGTTCTGGATGCTCGGCAGCGTGGCCGGTGCCCAGTGGCACCAACTGCCCGCCGTCGCCTCGGTCGTCGTCGGCTGCACGGTCCTGCTGACCCTCTTCGGCCGCAGGCTGAACGTGCTGCTCGCCGGTGACGAGACCGCCACCTCCCTGGGCACCGACGTGAACCGGCTGCGCACGATCCTGCTCCTGCTCAGCGCCCTGCTCACCGGCGCGGTGATCGCCGTGGCGGGCAGCATCGGCTTCGTCGGCCTGATGATCCCGCATCTGGTGCGGCTGACGGTCGGCGCCGACCACCGGAGACTGCTGCCCCTGTCGGCACTGCTCGGAGCGGTATACCTCGTCCTGGTCGACCTGCTCTCCCGCACGCTCAACCGCCCGAGCGAACTCCCGCTCGGCATCCTCACCGCGCTCCTCGGCGCCCCTTTCTTCCTGTGGTTGCTGCGCCGCAACAAGGGTCTGGACTGAACACGATGCGACTCTCCGTGGACCGGCTCCACATCACGCTCGACCGCCACGCGATCCTGAACGGCGTGGACATCAAGGCCCGTTCCGGCGAATTCGTCGGGCTGGTCGGGCCGAACGGCAGCGGCAAGTCGACCCTGCTGCGCGCCGTCTACCGCTCCCTGCGGCCCGCCGACGGCACGGTCCGGGTCGGCGACGACGACATCTGGGAACTCGGCCCCCGCGCCGCCGCCCTGCGCACCGCCGCGGTCCTCCAGGACGGCGGCGACGGTACCGGCGGCTTCACCGTCATCGAGACCGTCTCCCTGGGACGCGCACCGCACCACGGACTTCTGGGGCGCGACGGACCGAAGGACCAACGTGCGGTCGAGGAAGCCGTCGACCTGTGCGGCATACGGCACCTGGCCCACCGTGACCACGGGTCGCTGTCCGGCGGGGAACGTCAACGCGTACTCCTGGCACGGGCCTTGGCCCAACGCCCCCGCCTCCTCGTCCTGGACGAGCTGACCAACCACCTCGACATCCGCGCCCGGTTCGAGCTGCTGCACCTGATCCGCTCCACCGGCACCACGACGCTCGCGGTCCTGCACGACCTCGACCTCGCGGCCCGTTTCTGCGACCACCTCGTCGTACTCGACCGAGGGGTTGCCGTCGCGGCCGGTCCCGTTCTGGACGTCCTTACGCCGGAGATCCTGGCCGGTGTCTTCGGCGTGGCCGCGTCGTCGCGACGGGATGCCGACGGCGTGGTCCGGCTCACCTACGCCGCCGAGCCGCTCGCCGCGGTCCCGTCGACCGTGCTCTGAGGCATACGTATGTGACCGGTGTGTGGATCGGGGCTGCTCGATTTGGGTTAGGCAGGTGATTGGGTACAGGCGGATGCTTGCTATTCAGTCATGATCCCCGTCGTGCTTCTGGTTGCGGCGGGGGGGGGAGGCGCCTCCAGGGCGCTCTTCATGTCGGCCTCTTGCTGCCGAGCCCCCGCCGCGCGCTATGGAGTTGGCGTCCGTCGCGTCGGACTTCTGGACCGTGCCGACGAGTTCGGTGACGGAGAGGCCGGCCGCAGCTTTCCGAAGAAGGTGGTCTTCACCCTCCACTTGCCGATTCAGGGCCGGGATTCAGGAGGGTGCCGGGGACGCGAACCGGGTGCCCAAGAAGAGCAGTGATGTGGAAGAGCACGATGAGTGGACGTCAGCGCGGCACTCGGGTGCCATGGAGTGTCTCCCTGGAACGGCCGGGGCCGCCACCCTCGGCCGGAAGGAGCGAGAATGTGGCCGCTGCTGGCCACGCGTTGGTCACGCGTGTCCAATCAGGGGGACCGACCTCTCTGCTCCTTTCACCTGAGCTGACGCGGAGGCCTGCCCGGCGCGAGCCGCCAGGAGCGGGTTGAGAGGTCAGCCCTCACATCATCTCCACGGTGCTGAAGCCGCATCGGGAAATAGAGCGCACCTGCTCGACGCTGTCCATCTCCTAGTTGAGGAGGGGTGGTGGCGAGTCTGAAGCTGTTCCCTACCAAGCGTGGCGTTACTGAAGTCATGCCGCGGTTTGCTGATGTCGAGGCGGATGTGCAGGACCTCATCGAGGCGCACATGGAGACGATGCTGGGCGTCACGTTCCTCGCGAGTGAGTGCGTGATCGACTGCACCGATGGCGGGCGGATCGACTCGCTGGGCCTCGACGAGAACGGGGCGCCCGTGATCGTCGAGTACAAGCGTGGCACCGACGCGGGCGTGATCAACCAGGGGCTGTACTACATGGCCTGGCTGACGGCCCACAAGCACGCCTTCCAGAACCTGGTCCGCGACCGGCTCGGGGCGACGGCCGCGTCCCAGATCCTGTGGAGCACACCCCCGGTTGATCTGCGTGGCCTGCGACTTCACCCGCTACGACGCCCGCGACGCACGCGAGCACCGGCACTCGATCGACCTGGTCCGCTACCGGTACTTCGGCATCCCGCCGCAGTTCGTACGCATCCTCCGTGCGCACATCGAACGGTTCGGCGTGGCGCCGGACGGGCGGCTGTTCCGGAACCAGGCCAGCAGCTACGTGGACGCGGCCGCGTACGGCACCACCTGGGCGCGGGCGCGGAAGTGCGTCCTGACGCGCACGGAACTCGCCTCCGGGCTGGCCAAGCGGCCCTACGACCTTCGGCACGCCGGGATCTCGTTCTGGCTGTACTCCGGTGTGGACCCGGCCGAGTGTGCCCGCCGCGCGGGCCAGAGCATCGAGGTCCTCTTCCGGCACTACGCCAAGTTCCTGGACGGCGTCCGGGAGCAGGCCAACCGCCTCATCGAGCAGTCGATGAAGGAGTGGGACCGCGTCAGCCAGGGCGGGGTACCTGCGGGGTGAGTCGGGGTTTGGTCCGCCACTGGTCCGGAACAGCTGGTCAGAAGGGGGGTAGCGGTGGGAGGAACTGGGAGTTACAACGTAAACCGGGCCCTGGGCTGAGCGGGTCGAGCGGAAGGCGCCTGACGGGTAAAAGCCCAGGTCAGGCGCCTTTTCTCGTGCCTCTAGAAGAAGCCGAGCTTCTTCGCCGAGTACGACACCAGAAGGTTCTTGGTCTGCTGGTGGTACATGCGCGACGTCGCTTCTGACCAGCGGCAAAGGGCGGAAACGTCCGGTGCGAAGCCGAGTTGGTCCGCACCCGGTCCGGATTTTGGTGGCCGGTCTGTGGTGCTGGCGAGTGGGCTCCGCGGTATTGCATGGCACATGCGGTAGACACCCTCCTGTGACATGGGAGCATCTGCGGGGTTGATCACAGACGTGTGATCGTTTGCCCGTTCAGCGCGCAGGTGCCGATCGTCGAAGCGGGGCTGCTTCCGGTTCCGTCAGCTGAGCCCAAGGCCCGGACGCCCGCGTAGCTGCGGCGTTCACGATCGCGCTGCCCGCCGAGGGCGACGCAAGCACCCATGTGCAATCCTGAGTCTGAGGCGACCATGCAGAAGCTGGAGCCCAGCAAGGCCTTGCACGGCCGTGCTCTTGTGGAGTCCGGGCTCGGAGCTGCTGGGCGCCTGCGGCCAGACGGCGGAAGCTGAAACCTTTCTGCGGGTGCAAGACAGCCGGGAAGTTCCGGGGGGATGCTGCGTCCTGCAAGGCCCATGGCATAGGTAGGGGCCATGGACGATCCCTTTGCCCTTGAGCCGCTGGCCGTAGACGTCACCGAAGAGAGCGAAGCAGCGGAGAGGCTGTGCTGCACAACCGCTGCCGTGAGCCAACTCATGGATGCGACGGCAGATCCTTGCCGCAGACTGGTGCAACTTGAGGCGAGTGAGGGTGCAACAGATCAGGGGTAGCCGTGTGCAGCCGCCGGTGGCGTCTCGGTTTAGCCGCAGGGCCGGATCGGGCGCTCGAGGCCGCGGGCCCGGTGGAGCAGGGAGACCGCGCGGTTCTGCCGCGGGAAGGCGCCAGCCCTCTGGCGCAGTCGTGTCAGGGCCTGGTCGACCTGGGCGGAGTGCAGGTAGGGGTAGTGGTCGAGGAAAGTGTGCCAGTGGTCGCAGGCAGCTTCCAGCTGACCCAGGTTCACCCGGGCTTCGGCGAGGCGGGCATGGGTGAGAGCCCATGCCTTGCCCTGGGCCGGGGCACGATGGCGTGCAGCGTGGGTCAGAGAGGCCAGGGCAGGGCCAGGCTCGCCGAGTGCGTTGAGAGTGCGGGCGGTGTGATATTCGAGCCCGGCCCGGGGATAGGAGGTGAAGGGACCGGGGGGACTGGAGGCCCGTTCGTGCTGTCGGTCGGCGGCTCGCAGGTCCGCACGGGATCGGCGTGGCTGGCGCACTGCGGCGTAGGTGAGAGCACGCTGAGCAAGCAGGAAGGAACGGGTTGCCGCGGTAGTAGTGCCGGCGCCTGCCGTGTCCAGGGCGGTCTGGGCCAGCGTGTGTGCCTGGGATGGGTGCCCCAGGCTCAGGGCCTGCAGGCTCATGGTCCGCAGTGTGATGGCGTAGGTGGCGCGGTCATCAGCCTGGCGGGCCAAGTCCAGGGCCGTGCGGTAATAGCACTGGGCGAGGCCCGCGTATCCCGCATCTTCGGTCATCACTCCCAGCAGGTGGGTCAGCTGGGCGGCTGCTGTGCACAGGTGCTGGTGCACCTCGGAGGTGGCCGGAGCGACCAGCATGCGTTCGGCATCGTCAGTGATGTACGCGGCAAGCGCGGAACGGGCATGCCCTCCGCCGTGGGCCGAGCACAGAGAGGCGAACACCTCTGCCATCTCCTGCAGGATGCGCACATCCGCCGATGAGCAGGAGACCGCCCGCTCACTTGCGTTCGGTGAGGTGGATGTCGGCCGGGGAGTCCAGTCGGGCAGGGTGAGAGCGGCCAACGTGTAGGGGCTGGCGGTCAGTGGGGACCGGCGGGCGGGGTCTGCGTCCTGTCGGCACAGCGCGGTGAGCCGGCGTAGTGGGTCGCCCTCCTCCAGTGGATTGGGGTTGCGGGCCGCGCGGCTGGACGGTGACTGGGACAGCCCGGTGTCTTCGGGAGTGATGACGCGCCCGCTGCGGCGGCTCAGCGCTCTGGCGGCGAGGTCCGGTATGGGAGCCCGCGGGCGCGACCCAGCGAGCCAATGTGCCACCGATGTACGGTCGTAGCTCAATGACAACCTCGCAGCCTGACCTAAGATGTTAATCGCTCTGGCCAGGTCCCCGGCACTCCAGTTGGCCTCAGCGAGCAAGTCGGACAATTGACGGTTTGGCGCGTGGCGTGACACAGCGTGACTCCTATCAGTCGTTCGATCGCGCTTCCGGAGACTGTGGCGGCGCAGGTGGTTCTGCTCTGCGCACATCAACGGCTGTGTCGCTTACGTCTCTGCGCGGAAACGGTGTGTATGGAGTCGAGTACCCGCACCTCGGACAGCTATGGGAGCGGGTGGTCGCACGCGCCAGATACCCGTGCGCCCTCTGAACGCTGACGCGCGCCCCCCGTCGGATCCACCCGACCAGGCAACGCTGGCCCGACACCATAGTCGTTGGTTTCCAGCCTGCGAAAGGCGACGCGGTCCACGAGCTCCTCCGGCGAGTGCCCGTCATGCGGCCCAGATCACCTGCGTATAGGCCGGTCAGCTCGTCAACTGGACTGTCTGACAACCTACATGCCCCCAATACCGCATCCGGCCCGCACAGCCTTGGAGCCCAGGTGCCCCACCCCGAGGCGTCGAACAGGTCTCACCTGGCGGGCGTTTCCTTACTGACGGGGATGCGAGGGCGCCGCACTGCGGGCCGAGGAAGCCCGCAGCACCGGTGCCTGTCTGGCACATCGGTGGCGTGTGGCACCTGACCAGCTATTTCCCTGACGTAGTGAGCCGACGAGTCTGGGCGTTCAACGCGTTCACGTCTGGATCACGGTACTGACGGGGTTAGACAGAACCTGGGGGTACTTGACGGATACGTACCTCTTGGCGGATTGGCTGGTCAGGTGTGGCGAATCGACGTGTCCTCAACCCCATCTTGTGATTTCGGCTGGTGGTTTCCGTGGTATCGGCAGCGCTGTTCACGACGGACACCTCTGGGCGGGTTGGTTTGCAACAGGGGCAGGCGCCCGGGCGGCCATATGGCGCCGATCGCACCAGATGCCGCTCCATGCGGCGCGGTTGACTGCCGAGGGCAACCAGCCGCCACCCGCGTCGCATGTCGCAGGTGCCTCTTGCCGCAACGTATCGGAGTGCCAAGTGGACGAAAAGCTAAAACTTCAAGGAGCAGCGGTTGCCGCTTCGAGTCTGTCGCCGAGCGCCGGTTCCCGCATCGATGGACTCGGCGCGTACCGGCCTGTGGCCGTGGTGACCAATGAGGAGGCGGCCACGGCAGCCGGTGTGAGCCCGGAATGGATCTCGAATCGGGTCGGGGTCGAGGAACGCTCTCACGCCAGGGAAGCCGAGACGGTGGTGACGATGGCCGTCGCGGCGGGCAAGGAAGCGCTGGCCGACTGCGATGCCACCGCCGATGACGTCGATGTCGTGCTCCTTTCCACCTGTTCGATGCCGTCTCCCATGCCCAATGGGGCTGCGTCAACCGCTGCCGCTATCGGCTGCACGGCGGCAGCCGGTTTCGACCTCAATGCTGCGTGTTCCGGGTTTTGCCACGGGTTGGCGGTCGCCGACGCTCTGGTGCGCGCCGGAACCGCGCGTAGCGTGCTGGTGATCGGCTCGGAGCGGATGACGGACTGGGTAGCTCCCGAGGACCGCGATACCGGTCCGATTTTTGCGGATGGGGCTGCCGCAGCTCTTGTTGTGCCGTCGGCTGAGCCCGCCATCTTCCCTGTCGCGTGGGGCAGCGACGGGACGCACTCGGACCTGATCAGGATCCCGAGCGAGACGAGCCGGATGGAAATGGCGGGGCGCAAAGTCTTTCGCTGGACCACATCCGAACTGGCCGCTGTCATGCAGGTCGCCTGCGAGCGGGCGGGCCTGGAACCCGCCGACCTGCGAGCGTTCGTGCCGCATCAGGCGAATCTGCGCATCATCGAAGCGTTGCGTCAGGGCCTAGGGGCGCCTGACCTGGTGACCGCCACTGACGTGACCAATGCGGGCAACACCTCGGCCGCTTCCGTACCGCTCGCGCTACACGCGCTGCGCCAGAGGGGCGATGTCAGTCGAGGCGATCCCGTCCTCCTCTTCGGGTTCGGCGCGGGACTCTGCTATGCGGCGCAAGTCGTTCTGTGCCCGTGAAGTCCGATTTCATTGCAACGATCCGATCTTCTCAATCAAGGAGTAAACCGTGTCCGTCGATCAAGAAATTCTGGTGCAAGTGCAGAACATTGTTGCCTTCCTCAGCGAGCGGCCGGTCGATGACGTCAGGCCGGACCACAGGCTGCTGGAGGATCTTGATCTCGACTCCCTCAAAATTACGGAGCTGGCGCAGAAGCTCGAGAACGCGTTGGGCAAGCCCATCGACGACGACTTGCTCAACGCGGATGGCACGACCGTCGCCCGCTGCGCCGAGATCGCCGAATGCGCTTAGAGGCGACGCAGGAGCAGGTATTGGCTCCGCACGGCCCCCGCCGGACGAGGCAACGAGCGGTTCAACTCCTACTGGATTCGAGCTCGTTCCTGCATGCGGCGAGGTGCCGCAGTCGGCCCAGCATTGCCGGGGCGAGAAATAGCCCGGGCACAGCACTGGGCGCACAACAGAAAGGACGATGGGTATGAGCGCAGCACCAATCGCCCGCGCACAGGTCAGTGGTATCGGCAACATCCTTACCTGCTCCGAGATCGCTCTGAAGATCCTCTTGACCACGAGGCCCGTTTGCCGTTGGGCTCCAGCACTGACACAACAGTTGCTGCCCAGCGTGCCGACGCCCGTGCGGGAGGCGGTGAGCAGCCATGGCGCGGAACGTGAGTGACGCCGAGCAGAAGAGGGGCTCGCCAGCACCGTCCCAGGTGGGTTGGGAGGCCGAGCTGCCCCGCACGGGCACCGGGGTAGCACACGGGAAGGTCATCCTGCTGGGTGAGCATGCCGCGGTCTACGGGGCCCCTACCGTGGCGCTGCCGGTGCCCGGAGTGGGCTGCCGCGCTCGCGTGGTGCGCAGTGACCGGGCTGGGGGCGGGATGTTGTCGTTCCGGTTGGTTCAGACGCCACCAGGCGTGCCGTGCGGCCCCATGTCAGTGTCGTCCCACGCTCCGAAGAGTCGCGTGCCGGAAGGATTGTGGGAACTTACGGGGGCCATGCTGCGCCAGGCGGACCTGCGGGGGGCACCGGGTGTGGACGTGCTGGTGGAGAGCGGGGTGCCGTCTGCACGTGGCCTTGGCGCCAGTGCGGCGTGCGCCCGCGCTGTGGCCCAGGCGCTGAACAACCTTCTTGGCCTGCGTTTGAACGCCGAGGCTGTCTTCCACTTTGTGCAGATGTCCGAGAATACGGTACATGGCAAGGCAAGCGGCATCGATGCCCTGGCCACCGGCAGCCACAGGCCGGTATTGCTGGCCGGAGGGCGGATCAGTAACCCAACGGTGGGTACTGACGGTTGGATCGTGGTGGCGGACAGCGGCAGCGGCGCCTCTACGAAGGAGGCCGTAACGATGCTGCGGGAGAGCTTCACCAAGCACCCCGGCAGCCGTGAGACGTTCCTCAGCCGCTCGGTGGCATTGACCCGTGCCGGACTGCGGGACCTGAAACGGGGCCATCTGGTAGCGCTGGGCAAGTGCCTGACGAGCTGTCACCAACTTCTCGACGGGCTTGAGCTGACCACCGACCGGACCAATCACCTGGTGGAAGCCGCACTCAACGCCGGTGCACTGGGCGCGAAGATGAGCGGAGGAGGACTAGGCGGATGTGTGATCGCCCTGACGGCCACTGAGCGCACGGCCGACGCGCTGGCTGCCGTGCTCGCGCGAGAGCCCGGCGTGCGCTGCTGGACGGCTCCGGTGACGAAGGGAGAGAGCCATGCCGGGATCTGACGGCTGTGTCGCAGTGGCCCATCCCAACATTGCGCTGGTCAAGTACTGGGGAAAGCGCGATGAAGACCTCGTCCTGCCGTGCGCCGACAGCCTGTCGATGACACTTGATGTCTTTCCCACTACTACAGAGATCCGACTCGTCGACTGCCAGGCGCAAGATGTGGTGATCGTGGACGGTGCCGTGGACCGGGGCGCGACGGCCCGGCGTATCACCGGCTTTCTGGATCTCGTCCGCGAGCGGGCCGGAAGGTCCGAGGCTGCCGTGGTGGCAACCCGCAACACCGTTCCAGTCGGCGCCGGTCTGGCCTCATCGGCCAGCGGGTTCGCCGCCCTCGCGCTCGCTGCAGCCTCCGCTTACGGCCTGCCGGTCGAACCGGTGGAGTTGTCACGACTGGCCCGCCGCGGGTCCGGATCCGCTGCCCGGTCCATCTTCGGCGGTTTTGCCATCTGGCATGCCGGCGCACCTGACGCCCCAGATCCCGACCTTGCCTCCTATGCCGAGCCACTCGCGAAAACGACACTGGACCTCGCCTTGGTCGCGGCCCTGCTGGAGACCGGACCCAAGCCGGTCTCCAGCCGCGAGGCCATGCGGCGCACGGTGAAAACTTCGCCACTCTTCTCCGACTGGCTCGGCATGGCCCGTGGCGACTGCACGGTCATGCGCGAGGCGTTGGCCCGGGGCGATATCGCCACCGTGGGCGCAATTGCCGAGCGTAACGCCCTCGGCATGCATCAGACCATGGAGAGTGCGGTGCCGCCCGTGCACTACCGCACCCCCGCTTCGCACCGAGTACTTGAGGAGGTGCACCGTATGCGCGCCCATGGCTTACAGGCATGGGCGACGATGGATGCCGGGCCCAACGTCAAAGTTCTGTGCGCCAGCGACGACGCGGAGCGTGTGGCCTGCGTACTGCGTCAGCTGTCGGGCTGCGTGGCGGTGGTGGCCCGCAGCGGGCCCGGCGCGACACTCGACAAGACGGTGCGCTGATGCCGTCGACGGTCACGCACAGCGCGCCGGGCAAGCTCCTCATCGCTGGGGAGTACGCCGTCCTGGAGCCGGGGCAGCCGTCGATCGTGGCGGCCGTGGACCGTTTCATCAGCGTGGAGGCCTCACCGCCTGACAGCGGCGAGGTGGTGCTTGCCACTGATCTGCTACCGCACGAAGTGGAAATGTGCCGTGCACGGACAGGATTGCGCCCCACCGACCCGGCGGAAGCCTGTCACCTCGGCGGGGCCCTCGCACATCTGGTCTCCACAGTCGAGGTCGTCGACCAGCTGCGATCCCAGCTCGGGCTGCGGCCGGTGTCGGTGCAACTGTCGGTCCACAGCACGCTGCACGAACAGGGCACCAAAATCGGACTGGGCTCGAGCGGCGCGGTGACGGCCGCGGCTGTCAACGCCCTGACGGACTTCTTTGGTATGCCAGTGTCGCCGGAACTGCGCTTTCGTCTGGCTCTGCTGGCGAGCATCCGTGTGGACCCCGGCCCTTCCGGTGCGGATTTGGCCGCCAGCACATGGGGCGGCTGGATTCACTACCGCGCACCGGACCGTGCCCGTCTGCTGCACCTCATGAGGCGGACCGGTGTCGCAGAGACGCTGCAGGCCACGTGGCCCGGGCTGACAGCACGCACCCTGTCACCACTGGACACACCGCACCTGCACGTTGGCTGGAGCGGCAGCCCGGCCTCCACCTCCACCCATGTCAGCCACCTGTCCCGCACCCAGTGGTGGCACAGCACGAGCCGCAGCCGGTTCCTGGCGCGTAGCGCGCACTGTGTGACAGCAGCGTTGCACGCGCTCGAACAGCAGGATCCAGCGACACTTCTCGCCGCCATCCGCAACGCGCGGCGCCTCCTGGCCGGCCTGGACCATGAGACAGCCCTCGGCATCTTCACACCGAAACTGACTGAGCTGTGCACCATCGCCGAGGCCTGCGGCGGTGCAGGCAAGCCCTCCGGTGCCGGCGGCGGAGACTGCGGCATCGCACTGCTGCCGGAAACAACCGACGCCCTCGCTCTACGAACGCGATGGGCGGCAGCAGGGATCACTGCGCTGCCGCTGCGGATCACTGACGCTCTGGCCGATGCCGATGCCGATGCCGATGCCGATGCCGATGCCGATGCCGATGTCGGGTCGCTCGCGAGGGGCCCGTACGTCAGGCAGGGGCTGGTCCTGCGCCCTTCCGTCATCTTCGACTGAGGACTGTCTCCGTGAGCGGATCACGCAAAGACGACTGTGCGCGGCTGGCAGTCGCGCAGCACGAAATAGCCGATGAGGACCTAGCCGACCCAACACACCCACCCAGCCGGTTCGACGAAGTGCACTTCATCCACCACGTTCTGGCTGGAACCATCCGAGACCGCATCTCACTGCGCACTCGGTTCGGCGGACTGGACCGGCCAGTCCCTCTTTACATCAACGCCATGGCCGGCGGCAGCATAAGAACCGGGAGATCAACGGCGACTTGGCAATCGCCGCCGATGGGACCTTCATGCCCGAAGGAGACCGCTCCGGCCGCCCTGCTCGACGCGTGCGGCCACGGCCTGCCCCTGTTCGCATCGGGCGACATCCGCCACCCGCTGGATACCGCCCGCGCACTGGCCCTGGGAGCCCATGCGGTGGACGCCCCCGGAACCTCCTCACCACCCTCCTCACCGGTGGGGTAACTGCTCTCATCCAGCAGATCACCAACTGTCTGGAACAGCTCGGGCGCTCATGACACTCCTGGGAACCCACAGCACAGCCGCTCTCACCGACCGGGACCTACTCGTATCCGGCTCCCTTCGCCTGTTCTGCGATCGACCCCATATCGACAGCCCCAAACCACCACGGAGACCACTGATGAACGAACACCCCACCCGGCCCAAGCCCTCCGACCGGAACAAGCGGACCAAAGCGCATATTCCCACGCGCTGGGTCGGCCCGCTGCGCGTGTCGGGAAACGTGGCCACCACCGAGACCGAGGTGCCCCTGGCAACCTACGAGTCGCCACTATGGCCGGCCGTCGGTCGCGGCGCGCAGATTTCCAGGATGGTCGAGAGCGGCATCACTGCCACCCTCATGGACGAGCGCATGACCCGCTCCGTCCTCGTCGAAGCGGACACCGCCGAAATCGCTCACACCGCTGCCCGTGCCGTACACGGGCGCATCGATGAACTGCGTGCCCTCACACGCGCCACCAGCCGGTTCGCCGAACTGCTGAGCATGCGGGACGAGATTGTCGGCTGCTTACTGTTTCTGCGCTTCGAGTTCAGCACGGGGGACGCCTCCGGTCACAACATGACCACCCTTGCTGCAGACGCCCTGCTGAGCCATCTTCTCGAGTGTGTGCCCGGCATCCGTTACGGATCGATCTCCGCCAACTACTGCACTGACAAGAAAGCCACCGCCATCAACGGCCTCCTGGGCCGAGGCAAGAAGGTGACCACGGAGATACTCATCCCCGAGCAGGTGGTGACAGGCCGTCTGCACACCACGGCTGCTCAAATTTCCAAACTCAATACCAACAAGAACCTGGTGGGCACGCTTCTGGCCGGCGGCATCCGTTCCGCCAACGCCCACTACGCGAACATGCTTCTAGCCTTCTACCTCGCCACCGGCCAAGACGCCGCCAACATCGTGGAAGGCTCCCAAGGCGTCACCCTCGCCGAAGACCGCGGCGGTGAACTCTACTTCTCCTGCACCCTGCCCAACCTGATCGTTGGCACCGTCGGCAACGGTAAAGGCCTCGACTTCATCGAGGAAACACTCACCACCCTCGGCTGCCGCGAGGAGCGCCCCGCCGGTGACAACGCACGCCGTCTCGCCGTCCTTGCCGCGGCCACCGTGCTCTGCGGCGAACTGTCGCTGCTCGCCGCCCAGACCAATCCTGGCGAACTCATGAAGGCCCACACCCGTCTCGAACGCCTCAACGGAGGCCACCATGACCAATGATCGCGCCGTAGGCATCCACGACCTCTCCTTTCGCACAGGCAGCCTCGTCCTCACCCACGCCGAACTCAGCAAGCACACCGGCGCCAGCGTGGCGAAATACCACAAAGGCCTCGGCCAGCAGGCGATGAGCCTACCCGCCGCCGACGAAGACATCGTCACTATGGCTGCCGACGCAGCGGCACCGATCATCGAACGCCACGGCACCGACCGGATCTGCACGCTCCTCTTTGCCACCGAGACATCCATCGACCAGTCCAAAGCGGCGGGCGTGTACGTTCACTCGCTGCTCAACCTCCCCTCGAACATCCGGGTCGTCGAGCTCAAGCAAGCTTGCTACGGAGCGACTGCGGCCCTCCAGTTCGCGGCCGCGTTGGTCCAGCGCGAGCCCGAGCAGCAGGTCCTGGTTCTCGCCAGTGACATCGCCTGCTACGACCTCGACAGCCCGGGAGAGGCCACCCAAGGGGCTGCCGCGGTAGCCATGCTGGTCTCAGTCGACCCCTCCCTCGTCGAGATCAACACCCCCTCCGGTCTGTACACACACGACGTCATGGACTTCTGGCGCCCCAACTACCGCGCCACCGCTCTCGTCAACGGGAAGAAGTCCATGGCCGCCTACCTGGCAGCAGTCGAAGGGGCATGGCACGACTACCAGGCACGCGAGGGCCTTTCGATCGAGAAGATCCGCACCGTCTGCTACCACCAGCCCTTCACGCGCATGGCGTTCAAAGCCCACCGACACCTCCTCGACACTGCAGGCGTCGAAGCCGACGCCACAGCAACCGATCACGCCATCGCACCCACGACCCACTACAACGAAATCATCGGCAACAGCTACACCGCATCCCTCTATCTCGCCCTCGCGTCCCTGCTGGACGCAGAAGACGAACTCGACGCAGAAACGCTCGGCTTCTTCAGCTACGGCTCCGGAAGCGTCGCCGAATTCTTTACCGGACGAGTCGTCCCCGGCTACCGCGCCCAGCTCCGCACCACCGCACACCTCGAAGCGATATCGCGACGCCGCGACATCGACTACAACGCCTACCGCCGCGTACACACACAGCCCCTGCCAGACGACGGTTCCCAGCATCGTCTGCCCCACCAGACTCAGGGATCATTCCGTCTCTCCGGAATGGAGGATCACCAACGCATCTACGAGGCGGTTCACGTTTCCGCAGACATCGCGTGCTCCAAGGGCACACACCGCCGCCTGACACCCACCGTCTGACAACAGCCCGCAGATCACCCGAGCACCAGCCAGGCTGGTGCGGAACAGCACAACAAGAACCCTATGCGCCTACAGCGGCAAACTGGCCAAAAGACAACCACCGGAACCAGCACAACCCGAATTCACCAGGCCGACTTGCGCCCACAAACGAGGAGTGCCTGCATACACACGAGCCAAGCAGTCCCAACGGCTGGAACCAACAAGCTGCCGAAAAGGAATGCGACCAATAGTGTCATGGCATCACAAAATCGCAACGCTGCCACTCTGCGCGCCGTCTATGCCGATCTGCGCACCATCGGCCGCTACTGTGCCCCGACCATCGTTGTCCACCCGGCACATCACACCCGGTGCGACACCGGAACCCTCCTGGGGCTCGATGCCGCGACCGCACACGAGCAAGCTCTGTTCAACCTGACCAACAACACCGTGGTGATGGAACTGGAGTATGTCGCCGCCAATGACTACTACGGTGTGGCCATCGGCCTGATGCACGCGGAAGAATCCATCCCCGTTCAGGTGCCGTTCTGCGGGGTGTGGCGGTTCGACGGCCAAGGGCGACTGATCGAGCACTGGGAGTACGACACCGACCCCACCGCATTCGCGGCCCTCACACCCGACATCTGATCATGACACCCCGCCCGACGCACCTAAAGATAGTTCTCTGGTCATGATGCGAGCGCCAGGTTGTGCATCTGGGCGACGGCCTGGACTGCGTGGTGGAGGCCGTCGCCGTGCTGCCGACAGTCGCGGAGGACCTTGTAGTTCTTCATGCGGCCGATCACATGCTCCACCCGGGCCCGCACCGTGCGGTGGGCCGCGTTGTCGGCCTCCTCGCCCGGCAGCAGCGCACGTCGGGGACGTTTCCGGTGCGGGGTGACCATGCCGCAGTTGAGGTAGGTGCCATCGGCCAGGACGGTCACACCCCGGCAGTACGCGGCCAGGCCGGACACCCGCCAGGCATGCGCGTCCGCGGTGGTACCCGGCACCGGCCGGGCCGCCGCGATCACCAGACGGGTATCGGCGTCCACGATGACCTGCACATTCGCCGAGAGCCGGTAGTTCCGGCTGGAGGAACCGACGCGCCGGTCCCGCACCGGGACCAGGGTGCCGTCCACGATCCACAACCGGTCCGCCGCATCGGCAGGGCGGGCCACCGGTTCGAGCGCGAGAAGCGGGCCCAGCTTCTGTACCACCCGACACACCGTCGAGGACGAGACACGGAAGAGCGGCCCGAGCTGCCGCATGGTCAGATTCGTGCGGTAGTACACGGCCACGATCAACACCCGCTAGGCGCTGTTTCTCGGATCATGTGCGGAGCCAGATTGTGAGGGCTGCGAGGGTGATGGTGCCGAGGGACCTTGACCCCGGGTTTTGGACACCGGAGAGACTTGGATCTTGATGGTCCAGGAGAACGGAGTCCCCGTGGGGATGAAGCTTTACCCCGCCGAGTTCAAGGCAGACGCGGTCGCGTTGTACCGGTCGAGGCCAGCAGCGACGATCACGTCGGTCGCCGGTGATCTCGGGGTGAACACCGAGACGCTGCGGAATTGGATCCGGGCCGCCGACGGCCGCTGCTCCGGCTGCCACTCGACACGGCCGGCCACTTCGCAGGCCAACGGAGACGACGTTCAGGCGGAGCTGACCGCGGCCCGCAAGAGGATCCACGAGTTGGAGGAGGAACGTGACATCCTCCGCAAGGCGGCCCGGTATTTCGTGACGGAGACGCGATGGTGAACCGCTGCCAGTTCGTTGAGGATCACCAGCGTCGTCACGGCGTGAGGCGGCTCTGCGACATCCTCGGGCTCTCGCGTTCGAGCTTCTACTACTGACCCGCACCGCCGCGGCACGGGCGGCGCGGCAGGCCGTCGAGGACGGGCCCGCGGCCCGGATACGAAAGGTCCACCAGGACTCCGACGGCACCTACGGCGCCCCCAGAATCACCGCCGAGCTCCGCGACGGGGGCGAACGCGTCAACCACAAACGCGTCGCCAGGATCATGCGGACCATCGGGCTCGAGGGAGTCCGTCTGCGCCGCCGGCACCGAACCACCATCGCGGACCAGGCCGCGGCGAAGGCACCGGATCTGATCGGACATGACTTCACCGCATCCAAGGTGAACATGAAGTACGTCGGCGACATTACGTATCTACCGGTCAGCGGTGTGAAGCCGCTCTATCTCGCGACCGTCATCGACCTCGCCTCACGCCGTCTGGCCGGATGGGCGATCGCCGACCACATGCGGACAGAACTCGTCATCGAAGCCCTGACACTTGCCGGAGCGATCGTGCATACGGACCACGGATCCCAATACTCGAGCAGGGCTTTCGCGGAAACCTGCAGGTCAGCGGGAGTCCGACAGAGCATGGGCGCGGTCGGCTCCAGCGCGGACAACGCCGCCGCGGAAAGCTTAAACGCCGCCTTCAAGAGGGAGACCCTCAAAGGCCACAAAGCCTGGTCGAGCGATCGTGAAGCCAGGCTCGACGCCTTCCGTTGGCTGACCCGATACAACACCTTCCGCCGGCACTCCCGCCTCGGCCAGCGAGCCCCGATCACCTACGAGAACGCCCTCTAGCCAGCAACAACTACCCTGGCCCAAGCCGCATAAACGTGTTCAAAATCCGGGGTCAAGGCCCCGAAGAGTTCAAGCGGGACGCCATTGCGCTTGTCGATTCCATGGGCAAGACGGTCACCGCCGTCGCCCGGGAACTCGGCATCAGTTCCGAGTCCCTAGGTCGTGTCCGCAAAGTCATGGGAGCCAGAGTTGTAGGCAGGCGAGGGTGACCATGGCTTGGTAGTGACGGGCGCGTTTGTCGTAGCGGGTGGCCAGGGCCTTGTGGTGCTTGAGCTTGTTGAAGCAGCGTTCGACGGGGTTGCGGCGCCGGTAGGTGGCGCGGTTGAGGTGGCAGCGTCGCTCGCCGCGCCGAATGCGGCCGTTGACCTGGTCGATTCGTTCCGGCATGGCGTCCTTGAAGCCGTGCCGGCGCAGGTAGGCGCGGATCTTGAGGGACGAGTAGCCCTTGTCCGCAGCCACCCGTTCCGGTCGGGTGCGTGGACGGCCCGGCCCGCATCGCGCGATCCGGATGCGGGCCATGACCGCCTCGAACTGGGTGTAGTCGTTCACGTTCCCGGCGGTCAGGGTGAAGGCCAGCGGGCGGCCGTGCCCGTCACAGGTGAGATGGATCTTGGTGGTCAGTCCGCCGCGGGCGCGGCCGATCGCCTCGCCCGGCCAGTGCTGCCCCTCTTTCGGGCTCCGGTTGCATGCTGATGGGCCCGCACGGTGGTGGAATCGATGCACACGATGGACCAGTCGATGGAGCCGACGGCATCACTGTGCTGCTGGACGTGGGCCAGCAGGCAGTCCCAGGTGCCATTGGCCGACCAGCGGCGAAAGCGTTCGTAGACCGTCTTCCACGGCCCAAAGCGTTCGGGCAGGTCCCGCCAGGCCGCTCCGGTCGACAGTTTCCACAAGATCCCATTGACAACCTGACGCCGGTCCCGTACCGGACGTCCCATCCGGGGCGGGGCCAGCAACGGTTCGATCACCGCCCAGGACTCATCGGTCAGTTCATGACGACACACCACGAACAGACCAACGCGCCAACGACTTTGCGGACACGACCTAGGCGGCTGGTATCGCCAGGCCAGGGCCGATCGTGGCGACGGCGCCCCGGCGGAGTTCACGAGCACTGAGCGCGAGGAGCTCAAGTGGCTGCCTCGGAAGAACTCCGAGCAGACCAAGACGATCGAGGTCCTGCGAAAACCCGTGGGTCTTCTTCGCGAAGGAGAGCGATCGGTGAACGAGACGTACGCGTTCATCGGCGCGGAAAAGACCGCCGGGTTGGTCATGAGGTGTGAAAATAGTGGTAAATTTAACATCAATAGATTGCAAAAATGCTGGTTGTCTATACTGGGGCGCGTTCAGCACTTGCCAGAAAGAGGCGATTTTATGCCCCAAAAGAATAGCGAGATAAAGCCCTCTGTGGCACGAGAAGAATCCCCCTTGCCGAAAAACCGGGACTGCCCACTCAGGGAGGCTTTGACGCTCATCGGTGACAAATGGACCGCTCTAATTCTGATTGATCTCGGCAACGGCCCGCGTCGTTTCACCGAAATAGAGCGCGCCATCGACGGTATAAGTCGACGTATGCTGACTCATTGCTTGCGCAATCTCGAACGCCATGGCCTTGTGACTCGGGCTGTCTATCTCGATGTGCCACTGCGGGTAGAGTACTCTACTACCCCTCTCCTCGACGAAATCCGCGATCCGCTGCACGCCCTCGCGACCTGGGCCGAGCGCAACAGGCATGCCATCGTCGCTGCTCGGCGTGCGTACGACAACGGCCACTGATAACTCCGTCTGTAGATCACAATCTTCATGTCAGGGTGGCTTTTCCCTGATGGTGGATGGCTTGGTAACGACGCCAGTCAGCTGTTTCCAAGCTGGCGGCGTTGACCGCGGGTTGGGTCGTCCTGTGCGACGACGAAGCTTCTGGTAGACGGGTTTTCGGCCAAGACCATCGTGTCTGCCAGGAGTTTCGCGTGCTTGTCTACCCATCGTCGATTAATCTGTCCTGCCGCACTCTGCGGTTCCTGGCCGAACAACGCACAGCCAGGCCACAAAAGATCGGGACACGCTGGCGGCGCCTTCCTGCCGCGCGACAGGCTCTGCTCGCCCTGGTCCATCTACGATGCGGCGACACCTACGCCCAGCTGGCGGCCGGGTCCGGCATCGAGATTGCGACCGTCTTCCGCTACATACGAGAGGCCGTCGACGTCCTGGCCACCCTCGCCCCGCTCCTGGTCGCGGCGATGGAGACGATTCGCGAGAAGGCGTTCGTCATCCTCGGCGGCACCCTGCTGCCCATCGACCGCATCGCTGCGGACACCCCGTACTACTCCTAAAACACAAGCGCCATGGCATGAACATGGAGGTTCTCACCGACCCGTTTGGACGCCTGCTCCAGGCCTCGCCGGGGCTGCCCGGCTCAACCCACGACCTGACCGCTGCCAGGCAGCATCGCATCATCGAAACCCTCGCCGACGGGGGCCCGGATGTTGTGCCGATAAGGCATATCGAGGCGCTGGCGGCCTTGTCCAAGTGCCGTTCCGGGGCCGCCGCTTCAAGAGGTGGAAGCGCAGCCACAACACCACCCATGCCTATATCCGGTGCGTCGGCGAGCAGGCCATGCCACCCTGAAATGCCAGGGCCTCTTGAGGAAGCTCCGCTGCAGCACCAACCAAATCACCGACGTCATGAAAGCCGTCCTCGTACTTCACCACGCACCAGCATGAGGTTGGAAAAGGCTCACTGAATTTCGCGGAGGCTGCGGCGGAGGGTCCGGATCAGATGGTCCGAGTCGTTGAACGTGGTGTTGCACTGCGCCAAGCGCCGAACCAGCGACCAGGCACCTTCCACGGGATTAAAGTCGGGAGCATATGAAGGTAGTAGACCTCTCGTGCGACGAAGCGTTTGAGGCATCTGATGGTTTCGCGTTTGGTTTTGCCGTCTTTGGTGCGCCGCTCCAGGTAGTTCTGGGTGCGCTCTTCGAGTCGGAGCCGCGTGAGGACGATGCGGTAGAGCGCGCGCTGCATTGGCCTGCCGGTCGCCGCCCCGGTTCAGGCGGCGGTGCCGACTTTGCCTGACGAGTGCTCCACGGGGCTGACACTGCAAAGCGCGGCGAAGGATGCCTCGCCGGTGAGGCGGTCGTGGTTTCCCCCGGCCGCGATGAGCAGGGACGCCGCACTGTCCGGCCCTACTCCATAGACCTTCAGGAGGGCGGGGCTGAGGCCCTGGACAATTTTGGTGATCCATTGCTTGAGTGCGGCTATCTCCTTCGAGAGTTGCTGGATGCGGATGGCCAGCAGCTGCAGGGCGTGCTGAACGGAGCCGTGCCGTGGATCGAGACGCGGGCACGCAGCGAACAAGGCGGGATTGCGTAGTGGCTCAAGGGTTTCCCGCAGTTGGGCGTCGGCGCTGACGAGGATTGCCTTGAGCGGGTGGCGGTGGCCGAAGCTTTGACCATCTTGGCCACGCGGAGTTCTTCCACGGCTCCGGCGGTGTGCTTGGGGCGGATGGAGGCCCGGCCTGTCAGCACGGCCCGTGCTGCTGCTTCGGCGTCCACCGTGTCGGTCTTGCAGCGCTGGCGCCGTGTTGCCCGGTCCGGCCGGTTGACCTCGATGACCCGCACTCCCTCGGCGATCAAGTAGCGGACCATGGCGGCACCGTAGGAACCGGTGCCCTCCACGCCCGCCTGGCGGACAGCGCCGAATGAGCGGCTCCAGAGCAGCAGTGCGCGATATCCGCGTGGTGGCCGGGAAGGCCTTCGTCTCCAGCAGGGCACCCAGGGGCGTCAGAACGGCGACCACATTCAGGTCTTTGTGTGTATCGATGCCCAGGATCAGATCGGCATGCGGTCGGACGTGGGGAGGGTGCACGATGGACCTCCGTTCAGCGCGGGCCAAGGCCCCAGTTCCGGCCGGACAGGAGGTCAAGACTGTGAGAGTGCCACTGCGAAAGCCCCTATCGGGACACGCCCGCGGGCCGGTATCCGGCGTCCCGTCCGACCCCGGCCGACAGATCAAC
Source organism: Streptomyces formicae (assembly GCF_002556545.1). Classification (NCBI taxonomy): domain Bacteria; kingdom Bacillati; phylum Actinomycetota; class Actinomycetes; order Kitasatosporales; family Streptomycetaceae; genus Streptomyces; species Streptomyces formicae. Next base: position 707,672 of record NZ_CP022685.1, on the reverse strand, counting down.
TCTCTGGACACGAAGGTCAGTCCCAGACCAGGTCAGAGGTCGTTTTCTCCTGTTGTTTCATCCCGAGATGAGCCTTTGATCCGCTGATGTCGGGTCGCGCCAGGAGATGGTTGTCTCGCCGGTGAGGCGACGGGACATCAAGTCGGTCATCTCGAGATGGATCATGGCTTCGGAGCGGTGCGGGTGGGTTTCGTAGTCGCGGGCCAGGCGGCGGTGCAGCATGAGCCAGCCGTAGGTCCGCTCCACGGCCCAGCGTTTCGGGATGGGGATGAATCCCCTGTTCCCGGAGGTGCGGGCGCTGATCTCCATGTCAATGCCGAGGGTGGCGGCGTGCTCGACGAAGTGCTTGCGGTAGCCGCCGTCCACCCAGGTCTTGTGGATCGTGGGGTGGTTGGCGGCGACCTGGTCGAGCAGGCGGGTGCCGGTGTTGGAGTCCTGAACGCTGGCCGCGGTGACCAGGACCGCGAGCAGCAGGCCAAGGGTGTCGGTCACGATGCTCCGCTTGCGGCCCACGATCTTCTTGGCGTTGTCCGTGCCCTGGCTCGCGGCGGGGACGCTGGTGGAGGTCTTCACGCTCTGCGCGTCGATCACGCAGGCCGAGGGCTCGGTGCTTCGGCCCTCCTGTTCGCGGACTAACTCCCTTAGCAGGCCGTTGAGCTGGGCGAAGATGCCGTCCGCCTGCCACTTGGCGAAGTAGCCGTAGACGGAGTTCCAGTGGGGGAAGTCGTGCGGCAGGTAGCGCCACTGCACTCCGGTGCGGTCCACGTACAAGATCGCGTTCATGATCTCGCGCAGGTCGAGCTCGGCGGGTCGGCCGAAGCCCAGTGCCCGGCCGTGGCGCTCGTAGCGCCAGGCGGCCAGGACCGGCTCGATCAACTCCCAGCGCGCATCGGACAGATCACTCGGATACGGGCGACGGTCGGCCATGACCTGGAGATACCGCCGTATCGGGGCGTGCGCCCAGGCGTGCGTGCGGCCGTATCGAAGCACGGGACGGACCCGGGCGTCCTGGAATGAGACAGGCGCAAGCAGTCCTCCACCCCAGCTGTCACACCATTCGTCTCGGCATCCACCACCAGCCCGACAGCCCCACCACCACCAGATCATCGGACGGCATAAACATGGCTATACCGCAATGACTCAGATGAAAACGACCTCTGACTGAGCGTGTGGTCCTGTTTCGTGGCAATGTGTTGCGGTTTTTCGGGGTCAGGATTCCGAGACTGATGGGGCCGACGAGCCGACACATCTGCGAAGCGGTCCGAGAGGATCGTTTCGTCCGGGCTCATCCTGTGTCATCCCAAGGCGTCCCCGCCCGCGGGTGTTTGCCTGCTTGCCGAGCCGAACGCGCCGCTGTACATCGGAAACATGGCTCCGCACCGCGGCTACCCCAGCGATCTGTCCGATGCCCGCTGGGCGCTGATCGAACCAGTACTGAGCGCCTGGCGGGCCGAGCGCCGCGGCCGCGGCCTGGACATCGGCCGCCCGCCCGAGCACGACCTGCGCGCCCTGATGAACGCCGTGATCTACATGGACCGCACCGGCATCCCCTGGCGCTATCTGCCGCACGACTTCCCGCACTGGCGCACCTCCTACGGCTACTTCGCCGCCTGGCAGCAGGATGGCGTGTTCGAGCAGCTCAACGGGCTGCTGCGGCGCCTGGTCCGCGAGCGCGAGGGCCGCAACGGTGAGCCGTCCGCCTGCGTGCTGGACTCCCAGACCATCAAGACCTCCGCCAACGTGCCCCTGGCCGACCAGGGCACCGACGCCGGGAAACGGATCATCGGCCGCAAGCGCCACCTCGGCTGCGACACCCTGGGCCTGCTGCTGACCGTGCTGGTCACCGCCGCCAGCGTCTCGGACACCGCGGCCGGAGTGACGCTGCTGTCCCGCATCGCCGCGGTCCATCCGCAGATACGCAAGGCCTGGGTGGACGCCGGCTACCGCACCACCGCCATCGAGCACGGCGCCCGCCTGGGCATCGACGTCCACCCCGTCCAACGCCCGCCAGGCGTCAAGGGGTTCACGATCATTCCGCGCCGCTGGACCATCGAACGCAGCATCGGCTGGCTCATGCACCACCGCAGACTCGCCCGCGACTACGAAACCCACCCACACCGCTCCGAAGCCATGATCCACCTCGCGATGATCAACCTCATGACCCGCCGCCTCACCGGCGAAGCCACCCTCAACTGGCGCGGAACCTGAGGCGGGACCAAACACACCTCACAGGACCACACGCTCAGTGAGGGGCCAGCGGCTCCGCGATCTCCCACAGCCAATCCGAATTGATCCAGCTCCAAGTACCCCGCCCCATACGGGATTCCACGTTCGCCTCACTGCGTCGGACATCCAGCAGTATTTTGCCATCTGCGTGAGCTCTTTGCTGCATGCACGAGCCCGGGAAGGCCATGGCGTAAAGTTGAGTAAATACGTCACATTTACAACTTCCCCTAGGCAGGTGCGGATATTATGATCTAAGTATTAGATCTAGAGAGTGCGCCACATTTGGAAGCGGACTTTTGCTGGACTCGTTGTACAGTCAAATAGCGAGGAGGGCCTCATCGGTGCCCTATCTAGAAGAATTTAACTGTCGTAAACGTCGCTAGGGCGTATGAGATGTGGTTATAGTGCCTGTCGCAACACAAGGTGAGTTGGATGGTGGCTTCGTGGCGGACGGCGAGCTTGTGGTTTTCTGGCCTACGCATTTCTCGCGACTGAAGCCTGGTGGTCTGCCACCCGTGCTGCCACGCCGATGGCAGTGTCCTGCCTAAAGGCTGTCCCGGTTAATCCTGCGGGCACACGACGACAGCTACGGTGTCTCGCTGCTCCGCTGAGCCGGGGCACACGGATGTGGTTTATCACTTCGGTGAACAGCGGGGCATTGCCGCCCCTGTCGACGGTAACGATCATGACCAAGACATGGAACGAGGATTCTACGGCGAGGCGAGTCTCGTGGTCAGGCCGCCGCGAGTGCCCGATGTCGGGGCGTCCGGCTCGGACGCGAGTACCTGGCTGCCCTGCCCGCCGCGCTGGTCCCCTTTTTCCGGGCTCGGCGGCGTGCTGGTGGGGCCCGGCAGATGGTGAAGTCGACAGAGACCTCTTACTCGATATTCCCAGCGGCGTCGGCCTTTACGCAATCTCTCCGGAATTCCGGCCCAGGCGCCATTGACCCGCTAGCCTCAGAAGATGCAAGTATAAAAATCCCCGAGGCCCGTACCTAACCGGCACGTCGTGCAATACAAGTAGGGATATCAAGAATGCGGTAACTTAGTATCGCTACCTTCTGTTCAAAAAAGGCAGCCCAGTTATCGTTTCAATTATGACCTACCGTGCAAACTGAGGAGTGGCTATAGCAACCGGGTTGACTGTGAAAACCATGGCTGGAGACTATGACTGCAGAGCTTTGCGGCTGCGGGCTCCTAGTGTGGTGGGACCGGCTAGGAATCGTTTGCCTCTTGTAGTGGTGGATTGCAGGCATCGCCTTCCGCCAAGAAAGAGGACTCCTGTTTCGGGCGGTACGCCTGAATCAGGGTCGAGGATTTTACCTCATTGATGCCTGCTCGGCGACACGGGGGTATGAGGTGCTGAGGCCTGACAGTGAACCATGGAGCAAACATGTATAGGTCCGGAATGAAACGTAAGAGGACCGGCAAATTAACAGAACCGGGCCCTGAGCTACGTTGCAGATAGCACACGAATCGCGATCCTTCAACGGGTGGACGGCAGCGGCCTGCGCTGGTGCGGGGAGCTGGGCAAGACCGGTGTCCTCGACTATGACCCGACGACCGGTGCGTCGGGTCAGTGCCTGCGCGGCGAGAGCGGGAACCGGAGCGGAGGGGCGGGAGCCGGCGAGCCAGGAAGCGACCGAGGCGCGGCTGTAGCGTAGAACCATTCCCCGTGTGGTGCCCAGGGCGTTGATTGCCCGGGCCAGAGCACCCGCGCTCCAGCCGGCCTCCGCCAGGAGCGCGGCCAGCTGGGCATTGGGATCACGACGGGCCATGACAGCCTTTCCTCCGCTCTCTCGAATTCGCAAGCGCACAAGCGTTTGACGCGTTTGACGCCCCGGCAGCCCAAAGCGGCTTCCCTTTCCAGCGGGCGCGGCGCTTGCTGGAGTTGTGCCCACTCTCGCGGGCTCGGAAGAAGGAAGCAGGCGGGATTTGGACACCCCCGCATCCGTACCCTCATCCCATGAAAGGGGAGACCACCATGGCCGCGCCTGTGGTCCGCACGCCCGCGTGACTGTGATCCTGACTCAGAGCGTAGAGCTATCACTACGCCCCATCGGCTACAGAGTGTGGGCCAAGGCTACTGAACTGGAGGATGGATCCCCTACGCGAATGTAAAAGGATCACCAGAAAAGTGTGAAGTGCAGAAGCATGGGAATCACACCGTTGTCACCTTGGAGGTTAGGTATGACCGGCAATCCGGTAGATTTGGTGCCGCTGAATTTCCGAGTGCACCAGTACCAGCGCGACGTGACTCCGACCGCTCCGCCTATGTCGGTCCTGTGGACACGTAAGGCGGTAGCTGGCACTCCTTTGGACCATCATGTACAGCGTGTGCGCCAAGCGCTGGATTCTGGTCAGGACTGGAGTAGCGGATCTGGCTGGCGCTACGCTCCTGAGACCCAGCTTAACCAGGCCTTGGATAATCCAGCTGCTCTCGGGGAAGAGTTCGCTCGGTGGACGCGGGCTTGTGCGGAGATGGTCTTCACAAGCCGTGAACTGCTAGAGCTCATTCAGGCCACCCGCGTCAGCGGTGTAGTTGGTGATAAAGTGGCCCTTCGCCCGGTATCGGTTGCCCAGGATCGGATCGGGGAGATCTACGCTCGGGCTCGAGCGGGTGAGAATGCCGGACGGTCAACGAAATCGAAAATTGATACCTGCACTTCTCCTTCATGGGTCACGGTAATGGAGAGGCATGGCCTATCAGGTGTGGCGTCCTACCCTAACTTTGCCGTTGGTTCGTGGTGGGAGTCGCTACTTTCCGATGACTGCCCCGGGTGGCAAGACTACCTTATTTGGCTAGCGTATTCTTTTTATCTTGAATACAATGTTGATATTATCGAAGGGGGAGGTGAGTCCTTGGTGCGAGAAATTGTTGCTCTGTGGGATATGCCGGATCTCCCTCTTGAAGTTCAGGCACGCAGACTGCACATGTCGTGTGACATGGCTTTCTTTGATCTTAAGCGCCGTCACGAGGCTGGTATGAAGAGTCGCGAAACTGATGGGCGGAGTGGGTGGGTCTTCGCTGATAGAGACATTTGGCGTGACTTCAAGGCCGTTGACAGCGGTGTTTTTGGCCATTACCTGTCGTTTGCTGAAGGTGCTGAGGGACGCGACGACATGATGATCGCAGGGCTTGTCAATGACTGGCCGGACCTCGGGCCTGACCTACGTGCACAAGAGTGTGCTCAGAGCGTACTCGCTCTAACACGCGGCTCCTTGGCTCTCTCGGATCTGCTGGATTGTTACGAGCGAACCGTCTGGATGCTTAACGCACAACTCACGCCAGGTGGTTACGTGAAGGAAGAGCGGTACACAGGTGCAGTATTCGCCTACGGAACCTGCCTGTGGCAGTCGAGCGCCCACCGCCATGACTTGTGGCGGTACTATACGCTCGCCAGCGATCTATGTAGCGATGCCCGCAATCGGGATATGTACCTGTCCGGTCAACTCGCCGACTGCTATACACCCACCTTCGGCATCAAGGATCTTGACACATCGAAAAGAGTGTCTGTGCCCCGCCGTGCCATGCAGTACACCGTTTCCGTCGGCGGGGATACTCACAGCGGGACGTTGCAGGTTCATCAGGCCGTGTGCAACGCTGTTCAATCTGGTATGATACCCATGAGTCTCGTGGATTATCAGCTTGTCCTTCCGATGCTTCTCCAGCAGCGGCGTATTACTGCTGATGCGTTCCTCGCGTATATGGACGGCAAATATTGCGAAAACTTCGCTACGGTGATTGATTCAGGCCACGCGAGCGGTTTCTCGCGAGAGTACGGGATGGCAGTATTTGCACTCGTTCTGGAGCAGTGGTGGAACGGAATCTATTTTGCCATCGGAGCTGGCAGCTTGGTCGAGGCGCAGCCCGGTCTTATCGCATCAGACCGTGACCATGACCGGATCTTTCCAGCGTCACCTTAGTTGAGGTAGCGCCGAGGTGCACTTACTGATTCAAAAGGTGGCGGCGCGCGTAGTCGCCTCAAAAGGAGTGCCGAGTGTAGCGGTGGAGAAAGCACTCGTGAGGGTGAAGCTGCTCGCGTTTTGCCTCTGCAGGCAACACGCATGTGCTGCTCTGATTGACTGACGACCAGCGATGGCAGGGTGCTGGTGAGCCGCGGGGCTGGTACTGGCCCTGCGCAGTAGCTGGTATAGAGAGGGCACGTGTATGTGCGGAATCAGCGGATGGATCTCCTACGAGCGGGACCTTTCCTTGGAGTCCAGCACACTTGCGGCGATGACGGAGCCGCTAGCCTGCCGTGGCCCCGACGCCGCCGGGATGTGGCTCAACGGACACGCCGCTTTCGGCCACCGCCGCCTGGCTGTCATCGACATTGAGGGCGGCAAGCAGCCCATGAAGGTCGAGCGGGACGGGCGCACTGTATTGGTGGTCACCTACAGTGGCGAGGTGTACAACTACCGGGAGCTGCGTGCCGAGCTAGAAGGTTTGGGGCACATCTTCCGCACAAGCAGTGACACCGAGGTGGTGCTCCACGCCTATCTGCAGTGGGGCGACGCTTTCCCGGGCCGCCTCAACGGCATGTACGCGTTCGCCCTGTGGGATCCACGCGACCAGGAACTCCTCCTAGTCCGCGATCGGATGGGCATCAAGCCCCTATATTACTACCCGACCAGTGACGGAGTGTTGTTCGCCTCGGAGCCGAAGGCGATCCTGGCCCATCCTGCAGCGCGCGCGTGCGTCGACGCGGACGGCCTGGCGGAACTAATCGCGTTCACCAAGACACCCGGGCACGCCATCTACAAGGGGATGTACGAGCTAAGGCCCGGCCACACCGCACGGGTCGACCGGCATGGTCTGTCGGTCAGGCGCTACTGGGCCCTGGAAGCCCGCGAGCACACCGACGACATCGACGCTACCATTGCCTGCGTACGCGATCTCTTGGAAGACATCGTGGCCCGCCAGCTCATCTCGGATGTGCCGCTGTGCTCCCTGCTCTCTGGTGGCCTGGACTCCTCGGCCATCACAGCCCTCGCCGCCCAGCGCAGCAGCGGACCGCTCCGCACCTTCGCCGTCGACTTCAGTGGCCAGGCCGAGAACTTTAGCGCCGATGACCTGCGTTCCACCCCTGACACCCCTTACGCCCACGCTTTGGCCGCGCACGTGCGCTCCGACCACACCGACATCATCTTGAATACGGCGGACCTGATGGATCCTGGACACCGCAGGGCTGTCCTGGCCGCCCATGACCTTCCCACCCGGTTCGGCGACGGCGACACCTCTCTGTACCTATTGTTTCAAGCGGTTCGGAAACACTCTACGGTTGCCCTGTCAGGTGAGTCTGCGGATGAAGTCTTCGGTGGCTACCGCTGGTTCCACGACCCCAGTAGCGTGCACGCAGATACCTTTCCGTGGATCGCTGCCGGCATCGCCGGTGGGTTCTCTGGCAGCACCGGCACCCGCGACGCCCTGCTGAACACAGGCCTGCGTACGGAACTCGACCTGGACGGCTATACGGACCGGCGCTACCACGAGGCTCTAGCTGAAGTCCCCTACCTGCCCACCGATACGGGGCTCCAGCACCGGATGCGGGAGATCAGCTACCTCCACCTGACCCGCTTCGTGCAGATCCTGCTGGACCGCAAGGACCGGGCCAGTATGGCGACGGGCCTGGAAGTCCGCGTCCCTTTCTGCGACCACCGATTGGTCGAATACGTATTCAACACCCCCTGGGCCATGAAGACCTTCGACGGCCGGGAGAAGTCACTGCTCCGCGCCGCCACCCGTGACCTTTTGCCGTCCGTCATCTCACAGCGAATCAAAAGCCCCTACCCCAGCACGCAGGATCCCCACTACGCACAAGCCCTGCGCGCTGGGCTGCAGGCCGTCCTTCGTGACAGCGATTCGCCCGTGCTGCCCCTGCTGAATACGTCTGCCGTAGCCCAGGCATCCACGGCAGACGCGACCCTGGAGACCCGGCCGGGCGCCGAGCTCGTCCTGGGCCTGAACGACTGGCTGCGTCGCTACAACGTGACACTTGAGATCTAACCGCGGGCAGGGTTGTCACTCAGATGACCTCTGGTTCGTGTAGTTCATGGGTGATTGCGTTTTATTCGTCTTGCCAGGTTGGGGTGGTTTCGCCGGTTGTGCATTGGGTGAGGGCGCAGATTACCGCGAGGCGGATGATGCTTTCTGAGGGTGAGGGTTTGGTCTCGCAGTCGCGGGCGAGCCGACGGTGCATCATGATCCACCTGAGGCTGAGGATGGCTGCGGGCCGTGGCCGTCTCCGGCCTGGCCGCATAGCACATTCGGACCGTGGCACCGAATACACGAGCAGTCAAATCCGTTGCCTAATGAACGAGTTGCGTCTCCGGCAAAGCTGCGGCTAGACGGGAACTTGCTTCGGGCAATGCCGAGAGTTTCTGGGCCCTGCTCAAAGAGGAAATCGGAACCCACGTCTGATTTAACCGAGTCACTGCCCGAGCCCAGGTCGTCGACTTCATCGAGGTGTTCTACAACGGTCGTCGGCTGCGCAAGCACAAGGTCTTTAGACGCCATTTCAGTTGGCGTGTTCTTGCGGCAGTCTGGGGTGATGAGTGCTGCGCTTGTCGAGCGGATGGCGCCGGAAGAGTTGTGGATGTTGTTCCAGCGGGTGGTGCCGGTGGCACCGGTTCGCGCGCAGGGCGGGGGCACCGTCGGCGCGGAGACCGCGAGGTGCTGGCCGCGATCGTCTTCGTGGCCACCTCGGGCTGCACATGGACCCAACTCCCGCCGGGCTCCGGCCTGTCAGGGGTCACCGCCTTCCGGCGCTTCACCGAGTGGACCGAAGCCAGGGTGTGGGCCAAGCTCCACCGCTTGGTCCTGGACGAACTCGGCACGCGGGGAGAGCTTGACTGGTCGCGGTGTGCGATCGATTCAGTCAGCGTCCGAGCTCTCAAAGGGGGCAGCTGACCGGACCGAATCCGACCGACCGCGGCAAGAAGGGATCGAAAATCCACCTCATCGTGGATCGCCAGGGCCTGCCCCTGTCGATCGGCATCTCCGCCGCCAACCTCCACGACAGCCAGGCTCTCATCCCGCTGGTCCGCGGCATCCTGCCCGTTCGCTCTCGACGCGGCCCGCGGCCCGCGGCCCGGCAAGCTGCATGGTGACAAGGGCTACGACTACCGCTACCTGCGGCGATGGCTCGCTTCCCGCGGCATCCGGCACCGTCTCGCCCGTCGGGGCGTCGAGTCATCCCGACACCTGGGCCGACACCGCTGGGTAGTAGAGCGGACCATCTCCTGGCTGTCTGGGTGCCGACGCCTCCACCGCCGCTACGAGCGCAAGCCGGAACACTTCCTCGCCTTCACCGCGACCCTCATATGTAACCGCAGACTCACCAAGTGAAACGACGTCTTAGCTACCTCACGCCAGCCGAGACCCGACAGCGACACCAATACGACCTTGCAGTACAAAGATCGAGTGGCCAGGATCACGGGGAAGCTCAGGCATGGGGTTTCACCGCCTACGCGGACGGTAGCTTGGTCAGTCAGGCGCAGGGCTTCGGTCCAGGAGGGTTTCGACGACCTGGGATTCGGTGACGATGCGCACGACCTTGCCCTTGTCGAAGAGCTGGCCTTGCCGTTGCTGCAGGACACACTGAGGTCGGCTTCACGGGATTCGCCGGGTCCGTTGACCACGCAGCCCATGACCGCAACGCGCAGCGGGTGGGGAAAGCCGTCGACGGGGCCTCGACCTGGGCGGTGAAGCGATGGATATCGACTTGGCGGCGGCCGTAGCCGGGGCAGGAGACGATCTTCAGTTTGCGTGGGCGTAGGCCGAGGGACTGCAGGCTGTGGCAGTCGGCCTGCCTTGACCTATTCGACCGGGGGCGCGGACAGGGAGACGCGGATGGTGTCGTTGATGCCCGCAGCCAGGAGGACGCCGAAGGCGACGGCGGACTTGGTGGAGCCCTGGTAGGCAGGGTCAGTCTCGGTGACGCCGAGGTGGAGGGGGTAGTCGCAGGGCTCGGCCAGCGCCCGGTACGAGTTGATCATGGTGAGGGGGACGTGGTGTTTGACCGCGATCTTCAGGTCCGGACGCGGTGTTCCTCGAAGAGGGAGCATTCCCACAGGGCGGATTCGGCGAGGGCCTTGGGGAGGCGTGGCTGTACGTCTTCAGCAGGCGCGGGTCGGGGGAGCCGGTGTTGACGCCGATGCGGATGGGCACTCCGACGGAGGAGGTGACCTCGGCGATGTCGGCGACGCGGTCATCGAGTTTCGTGATGTTGCCGGGGTAGCGTACGGCGGCGCAGCCCGCGTCGATGGCTGCGAAGACGAAGCGGGGCTGGAAGTAAATATCGGCGGTCGCAAGGACGCCGAACTCTGCGCAATCTCCTCTTTGGCATCGCGGCCCGGCTTGGGTAAGGCATCTGTCCGGCGCCCACGCAACCGTCACATTACGACCACCAGGGCCCTGCACCGATCTACGGTGAGGGGTGAACTGCCCGGGTGGTCGTGAGCGTCACAGCCCTGATGCTCGAACAGCCCGTAACGAACTCTGATCTCGTCCTGGACTGTCGTACCTACGGATTAGGGCCTGGGTGTGGTGCTTGCTTTCCTTGATCTTCTTGTCGTAGTAGGTGCGGGAGGCGGGGTCGAAGAGCGCGGCGAACGCGGAGAGGAAGAAGGTCCTCTCGAGCTGCTTGTTGCCGTTTCGACTGCTGTTCGCCGCGGATTGAGGAGCCCGAGCTGCGGGTTGTCGGGACGAGTCAGGCATACGCGGCGAGGTGGGCAGCGGAGGGGAACCTGGTGCCGCCGCCGACGTCGATGAGGAGACGAGCTGCGGTCCTGACCCCGACTCCTGGCATCGAGGTCAGGATTGTGGAAAGAGGGTGAGCCGCCAGCAGTTCTTCGAGTCGTTTCTCCAGCAGGCGGCGCTGTTCGAGGAAGCCGGTCAGCGACCGGGCGAGGCTAGGGACGATCAACGAGGCTGCCCCGGTGCCGGGAACAACGACGGTCTGCTCGTCGAGCGCAGTGAAGATTGCGCTGCTCAGGCGGTCTGCCGTACGGGGCGCTTTGGGACGTATCGCGGTGGCAATCCGTCGGCGTCCGGCCTGGCGGAGCTGGGCCGGAGACCCGAAGTGTTCCAGCAGGGCCAGGACGGCTGGGTGCTGCATGCGTGGACCCAGGACCCGTTCCAGATGCGGGTGGACCTGTGTGAACAGGCCGCGGAGCCGGTTGGAGAGCCGGTTGGCCTCGGCGACCAGGTCGTTGTCGAAGCAGACGAGCATCTCGAGCGCGGCGACCGTCTCGTCGTCGGCGTCGATCGCGCGGAGGGTGTGAGGCATGGAGCGGGCCGCGTCGGCGATGATGAACGCGTCGCGGGCGTCGGTCTTGGCTTCGCCGGGATGCAGATCGGCGATCCGACGCATCGTGAGTCCCGGCAGATAGGCGACTTCGCAGTTCAGAGCACGGGCGACGGCCAGCGGTAAGGTCCCGATGGAGGCTGGCTGGTCGACGATGACGAGCACGGTTCCATGCTTGGACTTCAGCTTGGTAAACACCTCACGGAGCTTGGGCTCGCTGTTGGGCAGCCTCCGGTCGAAGGCCTTCTTCCCGGCCGGGGTGATGGCGGTGGCGTGGTGTTCGCCCTTGCCGACATCCAGGCCGAGGAAAACGTCGATGCCGCTGATATCGATCATGCCGAGCATCCTTCGGTGGTCCTGTTCACCCGGCCTAGCCACGGCGCCGATCGCCACATCCACATTACGAAGAGCCTCCCGACCTGGGGAAAGGCCGGTGGTCATGCCCCCAATCAGCGGTCTGCCAGCGCCTCCGGAGCTGGCTCCCCACACACATGACCCTGGCCACGGTGCCCACGCCTGCCTCACCGTCCTGCGAGCCCGCCAGCTGGAAACGAACAAAGCAGAAACGGATTCTCCCGGCTCATCCACCTCAGCCTCGCCGAAATCAAACGTCTGATCACGCGGCTGGCCAACCCAAGACCCGTGGCCGTCGAGCACATCCTGCACTGGTCAACCTGGCGTCGACGCCGCCAACACCAAGCCCGCATCAGCCCTTACAAGCGACGCGGACACAGCCCCTGACCTAGCCAACAGTCACGGGAAAAACCGTTGCAGTACTAAGCCGCCTGGATCCAGGCGAACCCTCAAGCGCATTGAGGGCACAACTCGCTACTCCTCACAACACCGCAGATCAGACCACCTGTAAAATTCCTTTACAGAAAACTACGTTTGAGGTCGAGTTGATACTCGACCCCTTAGACGGGGCCCGCGCCCCGGTCCAGCAGCCGCTCCACGGCGTCGATAGCGCGTTCCACTCGGCGCAGAATGAGCGTGGGGACGGCAGAAGCACCGTGCGGGGAGCGGACACGGCAGCATAGGGTCTACTACGTCATAAAGAGCCGGGGCTGGGTGTTGGTCCGTAGTGGCGGCGGCAAGTGCCATGCGGAGCGCCCCCTTGGACACCGGCGGCCGACGGCCCACCAGGCATCGGTGTCTCCCCGGCGCCCGGTCTGGCAGTGCGCACCGGGGCCAGGACTGCGGCGCGGCTGCTGCGGCGTACGGTACCGGCCAGCAAAGGGGCGGCCGGGCAGGGCAGTTCAATGCCGTCCGGCAGCATGAGACAGTCGGCAAGGGTGACGCAGCAGATTGCGGCGCGAACCATGGAGGAGCAGGCCAGGTGCGCAGGGGTGTGGCGTACGGAACTGGTCATCACGCCTTTCGGTGAGTCAGGACACCTGCCAACGCGGTCAGTTCGTCCAGAGCCTGCGGCTGAGGGTCGGCCTTGACCAGCGCCGTAAACGCAGCCGCCAGCTCCAGGTTGGCGGCCTGCTGCGCCTGTTGGCGCCCGCCGGCGTCGGCCACCCACTGGGTGGCCCGCACCCGTTGCTCCTCGCCGAGCGCTCCCTCGGCGGCATACATCGCGGCCAGTTGCTGGCCGGCAGGGGTGGCGGAGGCCAAGGCGGCGAGGACGGGGTAGGTCTTCTTCCGTGCGGCGAGGTCCGCTCCCACCGGCTTTCCCGTCGCTGCTGGGTCACCGAAGATGCCAAGAAGGTCGTCGACGATCTGAAACGCCACCCCGAGATGCCGCCCAAATTCGGCCATATACCCGGCGCGGACGTCCCCGCCCCCGCCGGCCAGGGCGCCCAGCGCACACGCACAGCCCATCAGGGCACCAGTCTTGTCCGCCGCCATCGCCGTGTACTCGGCCACCGTTACATCGGTGCGTGTCTCGAAGGCAACGTCAGCGGCTTCCCCCTCGACAAGCTGCGCCACGGCCTCAGCTAGCCAAGACACCGAGCGCGCCGACTGCGGGCCGGGTGTGTCGGCCAGTACCTTGCACGCCAGCGAAAGGAGTGCGTCCCCGGTCAGGACCGCTGCCGGCACCCCGAAGGCTTTCCATACCGTGGGGCGGTGCCGGCGCAGTGCGTCGCCGTCGAAGATGTCATCGTGCGCCAGGGAGAAGGCGTGGACCAGTTCCACGGCCACCGCCGCACCCAGCGCGTCCTGGCCGGTGCCACCAACCGCCCGCGCGGCGGTGAACGCCAGCGCCGGACGGACCGCCTTGCCCGCAGCCTCCACCGAGGGCCGGCCCTCGGCGTCTAGCCACCCCAGGTGGTATCCCGCCCAGCGGCGTGCGACGGCGGGCAGCTGACCGGCCCACTCCCGCAGCCCCGGCTCCACACTCCGGCGGGCCTGCACCAGCAGGTCCAAACCCTGCGACGCGGGCGTGCGGACCACAGGCGCGGCCATGGTGGTCTCCCCTTTCATGGGATGAGGGTACGGATGCGGGGGTGTCCAAATCCCGCCTGCTTCCTTCTTCCGAGCCCGCGAGAGTGGGCACAACTCCAGCAAGCGCCGCGCCCGCTGGAAAGGGAAGCCGCTTTGGGCTGCCGGGGCGTCAAACGCGTCAAACGCTTGTGCGCTTGCGAATTCGAGAGAGCGGAGGAAAGGCTGTCATGGCCCGTCGTGATCCCAATGCCCAGCTGGCCGCGCTCCTGGCGGAGGCCGGCTGGAGCGCGGGTGCTCTGGCCCGGGCAATCAACGCCCTGGGCACCACACGGGGAATGGTTCTACGCTACAGCCGCGCCTCGGTCGCTTCCTGGCTCGCCGGCTCCCGCCCCTCCGCTCCGGTTCCCGCTCTCGCCGCGCAGGCACTGACCCGACGCACCGGTCGTCGGGTCATAGTCGAGGACACCGGTCTTGCCCAGCTCCCCGCACCAGCGCAGGCCGCTGCCGTCCACCCGTTGGAGGAGGCCGACGCCGTGCGCCGGATGACCGCACTCTGCCGCGACGATACCGACCCCGCCCGTCGGGTCTTCCTTACCCGCACTGCCTACAGCCCGGCCGCTGTCGCACTGCCCGACTGGCCCCAGAAATCCCGCCCGCACCAACCGAGATCGCAGCGCCGAGCGACCGAGGCTGACACCCAGACCCTGCAGGACACGGCCCGCCTCTTCGCTTCCCTCGGCAACGCTCACGGTGGCGCCCACGCCCGCTCGGCCCTGGCCGCTTACCTTGCCGACGACGCCAGCTCCCTGCTGTCTGCCCCGGCCACTGAGACACTGCACCGGCAACTGCTCGTCGGCTGTGCACAGCTGACGCACCTGCTCGCGTCCATGACTGCTGACGCCGGACACCCCGGCCTGGCCCAGCACTATTACCGCACCGCGCTCGCCCTGGCCCACGAGGCCAGCCACCGCCCCACTTACGCCATTACTCTGCGCGCCACGAGCACCCTGGCTCTCCGCCTGGGCTATCTGCCCACTGCCGCCCGGCTGGCCCAGGCCGCCACTGACATCGCCGGATCCACCGTCGCCCCGGCCGCCTGGTCCTTCCTACTCAGCCAACGCGCCCTCACCCGCGCCGCGACGAGCCAGAGCCGTCTTGCCCTGGCCGACCTGGACGCGGCCGAACACGCACACAGCCGCGCGTCCATCGAACCCGGGGCCTTCAGCGTTTACCCCCGTGCCGGGCTCGACTACCAGCGTGCGGAAACCTTCCACGCCCTGGACCAGCCCGTCGAAGCCCTGGCTGCCTACCAGGACGCCGCCCGGCACCGCGCCCCCGCCGAGCACAAGCTCTACGCGCTGACTCAGGCCCGCCTGGCCGAAAGCCTCCTACGTATTGGGCACCTCGAGCAAGCCTGCACCCACTGGCACCTCTTCCTCGACCACTACCCTCACTTGCGCTCCGCCCAGGCCGACCAAGTTCTCGCCGGCCTCCGGCGCACCCTGGCCAGCTTCCCCCGGCAGCCCCACGCCACCGCACTGCGAGAGCGTGCCCACAGCTTCACCGCGCCGCCCGGCCCCTGACCCGCACCGTCACGGCAGTCTCACCGCGTTCGCCTTGCGGAGCAGTTCCCAGCCATCTCGGGCCCATCGTGAGTTCCGTAACCCGGCCGCCCGAGCACTCAGAACTCCACGCCACAAAGCCGGCCGCGTTCCCCGGCGACGCGTCCCCCTCAACGGGTACGCGCAGTACGGCCCCCGGGTACAGGCCCAACAAGCCCACTACGCTGAAAGGAGAAGGATCGTCCATGCCCCGACCCTAGGCCCCTCGCTTCCGCACCGCGCGCGACACACAGCAGAAGCCGAAACTATGACCCTACTGAGTTTTTCGTTAGTTCTGTGGGTGCGGGAGCTATGGCGGTGCCAGCATGTGAATGTGTCTTGCGAGTCGTAGGCCGTTGCTGCTGATGTCTCCGTTCCGCCGTTAACACGGCCGCAGTTGGCCGAGGCCCGGCGTATGCGCGCGGTCGAGTTGTTCGAGCAAAGACGTCCTTCGTCTGAGGTTGCCCGGGCGGGAGATGCCTCCCGAGAGCGTGCGCCGGTGGAGACGGATGCGGGAACAGGACGGGGCCCAGGCATTGCGGCGGCGTCCAGCCACCCAAACTCGATGACTCCCAGGTCGAGGCGCTGCGAGCCGCTCTGGAACAGGGCGCCCAAGCGCACGGGTTCGAGGCCAACCTGTGGACCCTGGAGCGAGCGGGTGTGGTGATGGAGGGGGTGAGCGGGGTGACGCTGTCCCGGGCATCGGTGTGGCGCCTGCTGACCGGACGGCTGGGCTGGACCCTACAGCGGGCCCACCGCCACACCGCCAAACGGGATGAGAGTGAGATCGCCCGGTGGATCGCCAAGGTGGCCACGCTTCGAAAAGGGGCGGTGAAGAACGTACCTGGATCATCTTCTTCGACGAATCGGGGGTGTCGCTGCTGCCCGAAGTGCGCCGTACCTACGCACCGCGCGGCCTGCGGCAGCGGCTGAACTGGAAACGAGCCTCGATGGCCGCCGCGCTGGGCTACCACGCCACCGACCGCGCACGTGGCCAGCGGCTGTGCTTCCACCTCAAGCCCGGCAGCTACAACACCATCTCTCTGATCGAGGTGCTGGAACACCTCAACACGGGCCTTGTCCCCGAATCCTGAACACGGGTTATGCGGCTGATGTGAGCGTAGTTGGTGTGAGGTGGAAGGTGTTCTCGAAGGCGATGGGTGATCGTTGTCCGAGGTGGGAGTGTCGGCGCCGGGTGTTGTAGCGGTGGAGCCATCTGAACGCGTCGAGTCTGGCCGCGCGCTCGCCTGGCCAGCTCTTTCGGGCTTGCAGGCTCTCGCGTTTGAAGGTCGCGCTGAATGACTTGGCGAGTGCGTCGTCCGCGCTGGACCCGACCGCGCTCATGCTCTGTCGGACCCCTGCTGACCTGCAGGCTTCGGCGAAGGCCCTGCTGGTGTACTGGGCTCCGTGGTCGGTGTGCATGACCGATCCCGCGAGGCTGCCGCGGGTGCGGACGGCCGCGGCCAGGACGTCAATCACGAGGTCCGTGAGCATATGGTCGGCGAACGCCCAGCTGGCCAGGCGGTGTGAGGCGAGGCCGATGACGGTGGCCAGGTAGCAGAACTTCCCACCGTCGAGGGGCAGATAGGTGATGTCACCGACGTACTTCGTGTTCGGCGTGATGGCCGGTGAAGTCGCGGCGGATCAGGTCCGGGGCCTTGGCTGCAGCCTGAGCGGGGACGGTGGTGCGGTATCAGCGGCGCAACCGGACTCCTTCGATCCCGGACTCCCGCATGATCCGGGCGACCCGCTTGTGGTTGAGCGCCTCACCGCTGGTCTCGCGGAGCTCGGCGGTAATCCGCGGGACTCCGTGAGTGCCGTCCGATTCCTGGTGCACCGCTCGTATCCGGGCAGCCAGTCGTGCGTCGGCCGCCTGCCGGATGGCCCGGTCGGCGGCTGCCCGGCACCAGTAGTAGAAGCTCGAGCGGCTGACGCCGAGGACGTGGCAGAGCCGCTTTACGCCGTAGCGGCGCTGCAGGTCAGCGACGCACTGGAAGCGGTTCACCAGCGCGTCTCCCCGGTGAAATATTTGGCCGCCTTCCGCAGGATCTCCCGTTCCTCCTCCAGCTCGCGGATCTTCTTCCGCAAGGCCGCGTTCTCCGCCTCCAGCGGTTCCGGCGGCTGGATCGTCTCCGGTGTCCGGCGTCCTCGCGGACGGCTTGCTCCGGCAGCCCTCACCCAGTTCCGCAAGGTCTCCGGGTTGATGCCCAGATCAGCGGCGACCGACCCGATCGTCGTCTCCGGCCCCGACTCGTAGAGCGCGACCGTGTCCGCCTTGAACTCCGGCGGATAGTTCTTCATGACCACGAGATGTCCGTTCTCAGATCCTCAGGATCCAGTGTCTCGTGTGTCCAACATCAGGGGGCAAGGCCCGTTCGGGAAACGCCCAGTTCAGTGAACCGCTGTCAAGTTCCCCTCGCCCCTGAGCACTCCATTTCGCACCGATGATGGTGAGCCTCTGCTTCAGTGGATAGCCCGTCTCCCGCGGAAGCTCGGATCGCCCCGTTATGTCAATGTTCCTTAGTGGTATTAAAGTGCCCTCTTTCGGGAAGTGTGGACTAGCTTTAGCGTAGAGGTGTCACCGCTTAGCGGTGAATCATCATGGTCACGAATCCGACTATGGGAAGTCCATTGAAAGGCGTCATGATTAAGAAGAGGAACTATCGGGCAGTCATTCCAGAACTTTCGGCTGCAGGTGCAGCAGTGCCGTCCGAGGCGTTCTCCGGACTCGATGCCGGTCCTGCGCAATGCGCGCAACAATTCGGCGCCCACGAAGTCAGGTGAGGCGTTCAATGGAGAAGTGCGCTTTGCCCGCGCGGAGTCTGACGGGGCGACCTTGCCGCGGCCCATAGTGAAACGACGGCGGGTGTGCTGCGGATGAGTCACTTAAGGAAAAGATGTCGTGCATGTTCGTGCCGGAAATGGCGACGGTGAGCGGGAAGCCCTGGGCGTCGGATGGGACGTTTCGCTTGCTGCTCTTGCTGTGATCGTCCGGGTTCGGCCCGGCCAGCAATTTGCCCTTCTTTGAATTTATCTGGAACCAGACGATTCGACGAATCGGCACCCGCGACTGGCGGCATGCCGCAGGAGACATCATGCCACGTGAGATAAAATTTAGATCTATGACGTTTATTCCTGATCGGGTAACTTGAGTGGCGTGATCACCTACTTGGTACTTAAATGCCGCCTATCCGGCGATGCGAGATGTCTCATCCTTTAACTATGTCGAATGGCCGAAGGAATCCGCAGTGAAAAGAGAGCCTGCTACCTCGCGAGCCCCGGTCATCCCCGAGTACCTTACCGGGGCAGGCCTCCACCCAAGCCGCTGGCCGCCTTCCTCCCTGCCCGGCGAAATCGTCATCAGGAATTCTTACGATTACACTCCCATGGATCTGCTCTCCCATGCCGACAACACCGAACTTGCTAAACCACTTGACGTTTCGGGGACGGGCAACAAACCGGGGCGCACCCCGATCCGTGAGGGAGCCAAGGCTGCGGCAGGATCGGCTAAGAGTGGAGCACCATCCGAGACGATGACCGGAGTGGCTTCCGCAGTAGCGCAGTCAGCTACGGGTCGACAGACGCACAGTGTCCCTGTCCGTGGGGTCTTTCTCTCACGAGGGGACCGCGAGCTTGCTGAGCTGCCAGGGCCCGCCTGGTCCGGTTGGTGGGCCGTGTCCGTGGCCCTGCTCGCGCTCGCGGGGGCGGGGTGGCTGGCCTGGGACAGCGGGTTCGTGCCGGGGCGAGTCACGGAGTTGCTGCATGTGCCCGAACCCCCGCGGCTGCGGCACGGGTTCGACGTGGCGCGGTCGGCGGCCGTTTGCGGCTGCTGGACCGTCGCGCTCTTCGCGCTCGGCGGGCTCACCCGGGGGAGGGTCGGCAGTGCGTGGGTCTTGTCGCTCTTCGGACGGTACCGGGGCAGCGTGCGGCGGACCGGACTCGTCTGGATCAGCCCCCTGATGCTGCGCAGACGCGTCGACGTACGGCTTCGGCACTGGCGGAGCGATCCGATGCCCGCCGTCGACGCGCAGGGCGTGGAGCTGCGGGTCGTCGTCTTGGTGGTGTGGCAGGTCAAGGACACGGCGCGGGCGCTCCTCATGGTCGACGACCACACCGCTTACCTGGCGGAACAGGTCGAGGCGGTGACCGCGCGCGTGGCGTCACGGCTGCCCGCAGACTCGTTCCACGACCCGGCCGACAGCGACGGCGACGTACCGACCCTGCGGGACGCCGGAGCCGTCGGTGACGCGCTCACCAGGGCGCTGGCCGCGGAGTGCAGAGCCGTCGGCGTCGAGGTGTTCTCCGTCCGGCCCACGCGCGTGGGGTACGCCCCGGAAGTGGCCGCGGCCATGCAGCGCCGCCAGATCGCCGCGATCGACGCCAAGCACCGGGACAGCGTGCTGACGTCGGTCCTGGACGCCGTGGACGACACCGTCCACAGGCTCACTGAACGGGGGCTCGTCGCACTCGACGACTACGAACGGAAGGCCCTGGTCAAGGACTTGACCGTGGCCTTCTACACGGCGCGGGGGAGCGCCGTCGACACCCACTGACCGGCACGAACGGCAGGAACCGAACGGAACGAGAGGGTTTTCACGTGCAGACTCCCCGATTCATCGAAGCCGCCCCCGCCGACTGCCCCTGCGGGCACTGCTCGGCCGCGGCCGGCCCGGACCGTGCCGGGCAGCAGCGCTGGGGCACCGTGCGCGGTGCCGTGGCCGCCGCCGTCGGCGCGGCGGTCCTGGTTGGCGCCGCCTTTGGGACGGCGTCGGCGGAAACCGCCCCGAGCCACGCGGGCTGGGACGGCGCCAAGTACTGGTACAAGGACGCGACCGGCTGGTGGCGCTGGACGTCGCACTACGACAAGTACGTAGCGCGCGCCGGGAAGGGCGCGTCCGTCGGCACCGCTAAGCGCGGGTCCGCGTCCGCCCGAGAGCCCGTCTTCTGCGGCCGCCAGGCATGGGGGACGCCACCGACCGCGTCTACTGGTACTGGAAGGGCGGCCACTGGTACTGGATCAGGCACCACTACAAGTACGAGCGGTACGTGGGCCGTACGGGCACCACCACCGCACCCGGCACCTAGACCCGCCCCTCCACCAGTCCTGGCACCCCGCCGCCATGGCACCGAGGCCGCGATCTCGTACGCCATGCGTCACCTCGGCGACCCCTACGTATGGGGTGGCAACGGTCCGCACGGGTGGGACTGCTCGGGCCTGGTGATGGCGGCGTACCGGCAGGCGGGCATCGCCCTGCCCCGCGTCGCCGATGCCCAGTACCGCGCCACGCAGCCGATCTCGCGGGGGCAGCTGCGCCGTGGCGACCTCGTGTTCTGGAGCAGCGACAGCAGCTCGTCCGGCGTCCACCACGTAGCGATCTACCTCGGGGGCGGGCAGTACCTGGAGGCGCCGCGGCCCGGCAAGAACGTGCGAGTTTCGTCCTTCTGCTGGTACGCCCCGAACCTGTACGGGCGGGTGCGCTAATGGGAGTCTCGGTCGACTTCACAATCTGCCGGGTGCGCAAGCACGCTGCCGGGGTCAGGGGAAATGCGCCGTCAGCTGTTCCTTCCAACTGCTGACACGCCGCCGGACGCGGGGCGATGCCCCGCTGTCCACACGGTGATGGGCCGTACCTCCATACCCCGCCACGGAGGAGGTCCGCATGCGAACTACTGAGGTTGTGGGCGTGATGTCGTGATGGTGAGGCATGCGTCGATGAGTTCGGGGCGGTACTGAATCTCGCGGAGGCTGCGGCGGAGGGTCCGGATCAGATGGTCGGGGTCGGTGAACGCGGTGTTGCACTGCGCCGAGCGCCGGACCAGTGACCAGACACCTTCCACGGGATTCAAGTCGGGGGCATATGAAGGGAGTTGGAAAGAGATGATCCAGTCGCGGGTATCGATGAAGGCCCGCAAACGGGCGTTTAGATGCACATTCAAATTGTCCCAGAACAGTACCAGCGGGGCGCCGAGCTGCTGGTGGGCGGCGGCCAGCAGGTCGCGGTAGCCGGCAAAGGTGAAGCTGCGCCGGCCACCGCGCTTGTCATCGACATTCTGTTTGGGCCGGAAGACCAGGCGTGTCCGTTCGCCGGGTTTGTAGCAGGACAGGGCGGCAACGGATAAGCGGCGCTGGGAATCGCCACGCACCCGGACTACGGGCGTGTGCCCCCGCCTGGACCAGGTGCGCGAGGTGGGCGGCGTCATCGAGAACCCGGCCTCGTCTTCAAAGACCATGAAGGCGCCGAGCGCCGCTGCGGTGCTTCCACCTGCGGCCACGTGTCCTTCACCCAGCCGGCCACAGTCTCCTCGTCCCGCTCCAGGGTTCGCTCCGCCGGGACCTGATGGCTCCAGCCGTCAGCTTGCGCCGGGCCGCCGAGCCCTTCGACCGCAAGACGTCATCCCCGCCGTCCTGCCAGGCGCGGCGCCAGCGTTGCACCGAACGCACACTGACCCGCAGCTGTTTCGCCACCACCGCACTGTCGTCACCCGCGGAGAATATCTCGGCCGCCTGCAGGCGGACACCCTCACGAAAGGGCCGCCGCTCGGCCGTCAGACCACCCCTCTGCGGATACCTCATGATTCCGGCCTACCGCGGCTGACACCACCTGTCAGCCCCTCCGACATCACGCCTACAAACTCAGTAACAGCCCACTACGAGGCGATTTTCCAACCTGTCCCTATATCAAACAGACCGTAAGGCTCATAGACCATGCTTACATCCCATATACGAAGCCTGGCGATAGTCCTGGCCGTCACTACGCCCTTCGCTGTCGCCGTGGGCGGTGGAGGCCCGGCCCTCGCCGCCTCGGAAGCCACTGCTCCTGCCGCAAGCGCCGGTTTCCAGCCGGTGATCAACGCAGCCCGCACCGCCGCCGACGCCCACGCCGCCGCCACCGGCGTCGGTAAGGGCGACACACTTCAGGCCACCGACGTCCTGATCGACCCGGACGGCAAACAGCACGTCCGCTTCATGCGCTCGCACCAAGGGTTGCCGGTCCTCGGCGGCGATCTGGTTATTCACCTCAGCAAGAGATTCGCCTACACCGGCGTGACCCGTGCAGTGCACCAGCCGGTTCAGGTCGCCACCACTAGAGCCAAGTTGACGACCACACAGGCGCAGGCCAAAGCCGCCGCCACCGCCAAGGGCACTGCGGGTGCAGCCCAGCTGGTGGTGGACGCCCGCGCCAGACACTTGGCCCTCGCCTACCAGATCCATGTGACGGACAGCTCCACCACAGAGTCTGGCACCCGCACCGTGGTCCTCGACGCGGCCAGCGGTTCGATCCTCAGCAACACCCCGACCGCCGACTCCTTCCTGTCACCTCGCGTCCGGGAGAAGCTCCGCAAGAGTGGCCAGAAACTCACTCCTTCCCTCGCTGCCGCCACGCCCCGCTCTTCCAAGGTGCCCGGCTTCCCCGCGCAGGCCAAGGGCACTGGCAAGTCCCTGTTCGTCGGCAGTGTTCCGCTGATCACCACGCAAACCGCGAAGAGCTCATTTACGCTCGAGGACCCGAGCCGTGGCCAGACCGACAGCCGGGACGCGGGCAACAGGAAACTGACGCGGTATCGGCGTGGCAGGGCGTTCACCAGCACTACTAACCACTGGGGCAATGGTGAAGCGAATGACCGTTCCACCGCCGCCGTCGACGTGCAGTACGGGATCACCAGAACCTTGGACTTCTACAAGAAGACCTTCGGCCGCAACGGCATCAAGAACGATGGAGCGGGCGTACACGCTCTGGTCCACTTCGGCAGTAGGGTCGGCAACGCCTTTTGGGCCCCGGACTGCGGTTGCATGGAGTACGGCGACGGCGACGGGAAGACCTTGCGTCAGCCCGTAGTCGCCCTCGACATCACCGGTCACGAGCTCACCCACGGTGTAGTGGCCGCGACGGCGAACCTCCAGGGGACCTACGCCGACGCGCACGGCAATCTGCACGGCGAGTCCGCCTCGCTTAACGAGTCGCTCGCGGATATCTTCGGCAGCAATGTCGAGTTCGCTACCAACAACCCGAACAACCCGCCCAACTACCTGATTGGCGAGAAGCTCGGCTTGCGGCAGGGGTTCCTCCGCCGCCTGGACCACCCCTCCCTGGACAAGCTCGAGGGAGTGGTGGAGAACTGGTCGCCGGGGTTGAACCGCGCCGAGGCCCACAAAGGTTCCGGCGTCTCCTCGCACGCCTACTACCTGCTGGCCGAGGGCAGCGGCAGGAAGACCATCAACGGAGTGGCCTACAACTCGCCGACCTGCGACGGCTCTTCGGTGACCGGTATCGGTCGGGACAAGGCGACGCAGATCTTCTACAGGGCACTCACCCGGTACATGGTCTCCACCACTGACTTTCATGATGCCCGCACCGCCACGCTGAGGGCGGCCGCTGACCTCTACGGCGGCGCAAGCAGCACCGAGTACAAGACAGTGGACAAGGCGTGGGCCGCCGTCAACGTGACTGCGGCGAACGCCCCCTCCCGCAGCTGATCGCGCGCATGCCGTTGCCGCCCCGCGAATCAGTGGGCGGCAACGGCATCTCCGGGAGGGGGAGGATGTCCCTCCGTTCACTCCAAGTGCCGAGTGGGTTTGTCACCCCGTTGCGGTTTCGACAGCGCCACTAACATCGACCGCACACACCGGGGACTCGTCTGCAAACCAGCGCCTCAAGGCTGGCGGCACCGTAGTGAGCGAGAAGGCTCGGCTGCAGTTCGATATTTCTGCCATCCGGTCACTGGAATAGATCGAACTCTGATCTCGTCCTGGACTGTCGTACCTACGGATTAAGGCCTGGGTGTGGTGCTTGCTTTCCTTGATCTTCTTGTCGTAGTAGGTGCGGGAGGCGGGGCGGAGAGCGCGGCGAACGCGGAGAGGAAGCCCAGAGGTCGCTGGCCTGGATGATGAACGCCCGCCGCCGCATGCACGAGCCCCAGGAAGGCCGTGGCGTGAATTTAGTAAATTCGTCAAATTTAACGCTTTCGTCAGGCCAGTGCCGGCATTGCCCTCTAGCGTACTAATCCTAAGAAAGCGCAGCATGTTTTGCCATTTCGAGGAATGGAGTTCAGTCGCAATGCACCTTCATGCTTGGATGGCCCTGTGTGCGTGCCTGAGGAAATGGGATGCGGACATTGTGTGGAATCGGACTTTCGCTGCACTCGTTGCACAGCAAGATAGCGAGGGGGGCCGCATATGGGTTCTATGTGAAGAATCTGACTGCCGCAAACGCCGCTAGCGTTTTTGAGGTGTGGTCATAGCGCTTTTTGTAACTCAAGGTGAGTTGGATGGTCGCTTCGTAGCGGACGGCGAGTTTGTCGTAGCGTGTCGCGATGCTGCGGGCCTGTTCAGCAAGCCGATCCGGTTCTCGACGTTGTGTCTGGCCTTGTATTTCTGGCGATCGAAGCCGGGTGGACTGCCACCCGCGTTGCTACACCGATGCCAGTGTCCGGAATAAAGGCTGTCTCGGTTAATCCCGGGCGGGCACACGACGACGGCTACGACACCTCGCTGCGTTGCAGGGAGTCGCGAAATCTCGCGCGAGCAGCACGCCTGATCGGCCGGGACATGGAGGAGTGTGGTGCGCGGCTGACCGCCGCCGAGCCGGGGCACACGGATGCGGTTCATCACCTCTGTGAACACTGTCAGTGGGCCTACCTCCCGCAACCCTCGGCCTGCTGCTGGCGGTCCTGGTCACCGCGGCCGCCCCCTCCTGGAGCAGGCCGCCGCGGACCAGCCCAGCCTGCGCAAGGTGTGGGTCGACGGCGGCTACCGCAAGCACTGCATCGACCACGCCGCCACCCTCGGCATCGACCTCGAAATCGTCCAACGCGCCCCCCCCGGAAGCCGGGGCTTCACCCCGATCCCGAAGCGCTGGACCGTCGAGCGGACCTACGGCTGGCTGATGCTGCACCGCCGCCTGGCCGGCGACTACGAGACCCTCCCGGCCCACTCCGAAGCCATGATCCACCTCGCCATGACCGACCTCATGGCCCGCCGCCTCACCGGCGAGAACACCATCTCCTGGCGTGACCCGACACCAACACATCAAAGCCGCAGCTAGGGATGAGACATCAGGATGAAACACCCACTTACGGCCGCACCGACGTGGCGGACGAGTTCTTTTCCTGCGCGGTCACGTTCGAAGCTGCCCCTGCGCCCAGCGATGGTCAGTTCAGCGACGTTGTCTGCGATGTCGTAGGTGATGGTGCTGATCGCCCCGGTGGGAGTGGTGCGGTTCGTACGACGGCCGAAGACGTCGTATGCGTACGTGGCGGTCCGCCCGTTGACCGTCTCGGACGTCAGGTTGCCCATCTGGTCGTGCTGCCGGGTCAGGCCACGCTGGGACCGATGGCCTGCGCCAGCTGGCCGTTCGGTTCGTACTCGTACGTGATGACCCGCCCGTCGGCCTCCTTGCGGATCACGCGGCCGATTGCGGCGTGTGCGTAGTGAGTCGTCTGGCCGAGGGTGTTGGTGCGGGCGGTGAGAAGTCCTGCGGCATTACGGGTGTAGGCGAGGATGCGGCCGTCGAAGTCTGTCTCGGCGGTGAGATGGCCTGCTGGGGCGTACACGCAAAACCAGTGCACGCTATGAGGGTTGGTGACCTCTCGCCTCGCCCTGACCGCTCACCCGCCTGGAACCGGCTCTATTCCCTGAACTGCCGCCACTCAGGACACAGCATAAGTTACATCAACGTTCCCCAGGAATAATAATGTTCCCTCTTTTGCAAGTTCGAAACTCATGAAAGAATGAAATCTATGAGCTAAAATAATGGCCGAGTGGACCACTTGACCGCGACCTATTCACCTTAACTCCGGCCGAATAGGGTCCTCCGAATTCAAAGAACCTGAATGGCGTCAAGAGTAGTAGCAATTTGCGATTTCGCATCTTGTTGCCTATAGAGGAAGTGCTCACGTCATGCCCAGTCGCAGTGTCCTTTTTATTCTCACGGATAAAATGGAAGCCCTAGATACCACTGGTCCAGCTACCGTTTTCGACATGGCCAATCGCCTGCTGTCCCCCACATCCCCTCAAGGTCATCCCTACACTTTGCACACAGCTAGCCCTGATGGCGATAAGGTTCGCGCTAGCGGCGGTTTGATCATAGTTCCGGACTCTGTGCTGGAAGGGCCCTGTAAAACACACACCATAGTTCTACCTAATGCCCCAAGCGACTTGCGCGTGGCTGCATGGTTGCGAGACCATAGCTGGCGCGCGGAAAGGGTTGTAGCACCAGGTGGAGGTGCTACGCTTTTGGCCGAATCGGGATTTCTGAATGGGGTACGTACGTCTACGCACTGGAGCTCCGCATCAGATTTCGCTACGAAATACCCAAAGGTTAAAGCTTCCGGAAAATCAATTTTTATACATGATGGCAGATTTTGGACGGGAGCAGGTTTTACTAGCAGTATTGATATGGCTTTGGCTCTGGTCGAGGAAGACTACGGCCAAAAACTTTCACTCAAAGTTGCGCGCCAGATAGTTGTATTTCTGCGCCGTCCCTATAATCAGAGCCAGATAAGCACCCAACTGCAGGCGCAAATTACTCACCGCGATAGCATCAGAAAAGTTCTAGATTGGATACTTGAACACCCACGAGGTGATCTTAGTGTGGAAGAATTGGCGCGTCGCGCCTCACTTTCCCCTAGGCAGTTCACGCGCGTTTTTACCAAAGATACCGGAATGCCGCCAGGTCAGTACGTTGCCAAGATTAGATTCGAGATGGCCTGTAGGCGGCTTGCGAATTGCAGGAATGAGGCTGTGGCGCAAATTGCCGACCTTTGCGGATATCGCAACGCTGAGGCGATGCGGCGAGCGTTTCGGAAAATGCTCAAAATGTCGCCGCTAGAATACCGGAGTAGAAATTGAAGGTTTCGTGCTAAAGTAAGTTATTTTTCGACGGACCACCAAGTAAGCTTCGCGGCGATGTCGGAAATGGGGAAGAGTTACCGATTTCACTGCAGATTGGCTTAAGCTTTCCTGTTTTTGGTTTCTCTAATTTGCTCTATCTCCTGAGGGCTATAGCCACGGCGCCGATCGCCGCATCCACATTGCGAAGAGCCTCTCGACCTGGGGAAAGGTCGGCGGTCATGCCCCCAATCAGCGGTCTGTCAGCGTCTCCGGAGTTGGTGCCCCCGTGTTTTCTGCGGTCCTGCAACGGGACCGCAGAAACATAACGGGGGATCGGGGGCGGGCAGACCGAGGTTGGCCACCGGGCGTGCCGACCCCCGCGTCCCGGCACGCCTGGGCGGTGGCGGAGCCGATGCCGCCCGTACGAGTGTTGTTCTCCACCGTGACCACCATCCGGTGGAGGACGGCGAACCGTTACAGCGTGGAGTTGATGGGTAACAGCCAACGGGGGCCTACGACAGCGACGCTGATGCCGTGCTCCTCGAGTTCCCCGGTCGCCTCCAGCGCGGGCCGTTCCAGGGGTCCGGCTGGCACGAGCAGCACGTCCAGGGGCCGCGCGGTGCTGCGGTGCAGGATGTACAGGCTGTTCACGCGGGCCAACGCCCGGATGCCCGCACCGGCGCCCGCCTTGGGTAGGCGCAGTGCGGTGGGTCCGTCGTGGGCGTCGAGCGCTTCGGAGAGCAGCAGTTGGAGTTGGGCGGCGGCGCGCGGCGCGGCGATGCGCATACCGGGGACAGCGGCCAGGGCGGTCAGGTCCCACATGCCGTGGTGGCTCGGCCCGTCGGGGTCGGTCACGTCGGCTCGGTCCAAGACGAAGGTAGGTTGGTGCAAGGCCACATCCATGAGTACCTGGTCGAAGGCCCGGTTGAGGAGGGTGGCGTAGAGGGCGACGACGGGCTGGTAGCCGCCCATGGCCAACCTCACGGCGGAGGTGGCGGCGTGCTGCTCGGCGATGCCGACGTCGAAGACCCGTCCGGGGAACTTCGTGGCCATCAGGTCGCCCGGTGGGGCGCAGCGTGGAGGCGGTGATGGCGTCGATCCCGCCCTCGGGCACGAGGCCGGCGGGCAGGTGCTCGGCGTCCGCGGTCACCACCTGAACGCGGTCGTACCGGTCCGGGCCAGGTAGCGGGTGGCGCGGTCGGTGACGGCTGGGTCGATGTCGAGGGTGGTGACGTGGCCGGTGGGGCCGACGAGGGCGGCGTTGTAGCCGCCGGAGCCGATCTCCAGGACGCGGTGGCCGGGCCGGATGCGGGCGGCTTCGAGCATGTCGGCCTGGAGCCAGGGCGCGGAGAGGGAGCTGGCGACGCGGCCGTCGTCGCTGTGGCGGGTGAGGACGGTGTCGTTGGCGTACGCCTGGTGGAGTGGCACTTTTCGGGAGCGAAGGCGTGCCGGGGCACGGTGCGCAGGGCCTTGTCGACGGCGGGGGTACGGATGTGGCCGGACTTGGCGAGTTGGTCGGCCAGTTGATGGCGCAGAGCGTCGGCGTCGTGGAGGTCGGTGGTGGGAGATGTGGTCACGGCGGGCCTTTCGGGCGAGCGGGTCATGCGGGGTCCGCCACGGTGGGCGCGGCGGGATTCGGGATGCTGACGGTGGGGGCGTACTGGGCGGCCTGCGCGTCGAACATGGCGGCGTACCGGCCGTGCGCGGCGATCAGGTCGTCGTGGGTGCCGTGTTCGACGAGGCGCCCTTGGTTGAGGACGTAGATGTGGTCGGCGTGGCGGACGCCGGACATGCGGTGGGTGACCAGGACGACGGCCCGGTTCGGGGCGGCGAGGCGACGGATACGGCCGAAGGCTTCGATCTCCGCCTCGGGATCGAGTGCGGAGGTGGGCTCGTCCACGATGAGGATGCTGTCCGCCCGCGAGGTCGCGCTACGCCAATGCGTGCGGGCCAGACCTACCTTCTGCCACTCGCCGCCGGAGAGTTCGATGGCGCCGCGGAACATGCGGGCCAGCAGACTGCGCAGGCCGTCGGGGAGTTTGGCGATGACCGGGGCGGCACCGGCGTAGTCGACCGAGGGCTGCAAGTCCTGCGATGCCGCCGCGTGGGCGGGGCGGCCGATGCGGATGTTCATCGCGGCGGTCACCGGCCAGCGCTGGAAGTCCTGGGTGAGCAGGGAGACGCGCTCGAAGACCTGGGAGCGGTCGAGGCCGGTGATGTCCGCCTCGCCCCAGCGCAAGGTGCCGCTCTGGGGCAGCAGCATGCCCGAAAGGATCTTCATGAGCGTGCTCTTGCCGGAGCCGTTCTCCCCCACCACGGCGGTGACCGACCCCATCGGCAAGGTCAGCGACACCTGCTCCAGGGCAGCCGTGTCCCGGTCGGGGTAGCAGTAGGTGACCTGGTCCAGGGCGATCTCCTTGACCCGCCCGGGTACGGGGTCGCCGCCAGCGGGGATGGTGCGCTGTGCGGCCTGGGTGAGGAACCGGCCGTGGTCGCGTACGTAGAGGGATTCCTCATGCAGCTGGTTGATGTTCATCACCAGCGCGCCCAGGCTCGCCGATCCGGTGCGTACCGCGATCACGGCGGTTCCGGCGACGGCGAGGCTCATGTGTCCGGCGACGATCAGCCAGAACATGGCCCCGTAGGTCGCGGCCATGGCCAGTCCTGACAGTGCGGAGGCGATCCATTCGGTGAGGGCTTTGCTGGAGGCGAGGCGTTCCTGTTCGGCTTCCGCGCTCTCGGCCATGCGCTCGTAACGGCTGAGGAGGAAGGTTCCGACGGCATGGAGGCGGACCTCTTGGGCGGCGCTGCGTTCGGTGAGCAGGCTGCCGATGAGGCGGCTGGCTCGCACGTGCTCGATCCAGGCCATCACCGACACGTACCGCTCCTGGGCCACGCGCATGGCACCCCAGCCGCGCGGGGCCGCGATGAGGAGCAGCATGGGCAGCAAGAGGGGGTGGAGCACGGCGAGCACACCGGCCGTGGTGATCAGGGAGATCAGGCCGTTCAGGGCGGCGACACAGGCACCGATCATGCGCCGGGCGGCGCCGGGGCCGTGCTGGGCGATGTCGACGAGCCGACGGAAGTCGGGGTCGTCGATGGCTTCCAGCTCGACGCTGACGGCGGCGGCCAGGTACTGGGTGGTGGCGATCCGCTCGACCTTCGGCTCCAGACGCCCCGCGCGGGAGGTGGACCAGGCGGAGAGGGCGGAGTTGACGACAGCGATGGCGGCGGCGGCCAGCAGTCCGGGTAACAGCGCGTGCAACCGCTGGTCGGCGCTGCCGGTCCCGGCGAGCAGCGCGTGCATGACGGCGTTGATGGCGAGCAGGCCGACGGCCGCGGCGATGCCCTGGCCGATCTCACTGACGGCCACGGCCAGGAGCGCGCGCCGGTCGGCCTGCCACGCCAGACGCAGGGCGGCGCCGACGAGTGCGGGCATGGAGCGCAGCGCCGTCATCATGGTCAGATCCAGACCGGCGTGCTCGTGCTGCGACCAGCCCAGGTCGTAGCGCAACGGTCCGCCGAACAGCTCCTGTTCGGCGTCGGAGACGCGAGGCTCGGCCATCTTCACCGGTCCGAAGAACCTCTTCACCGAGTGCCTCCCGGGGCGGGCCAGTTCAACGCCCGGTGCGACGGGCCGTGGGTGAGCATGTGGAAGACGGTGACGGTGGAGGGACGGCAGTCCGGCGGGGGCTTCTCCATCGAGACCCAGAACAGCCCGTCGTGCTTGTCCGGCTCGGCGTTGTGCGGCTCGCCCGTCCAGGACTGGGCGACGAACACGGCAGTGATCCGGTCCGTGCCGCCGGGCTCGTGGTGATGGATGAGTCCGCAGAACTCCTGCTCGTCGGCGCGGATGCGGATCCCGGTCTCCTCCTGCGCTTCACGCCGGGCCGCGTGGTCCAGTGGTTCACCGGCTTGGAGATGGCCGCCCACGACGGTGAGTTGTCCTGGTGCGAGGGCCGCATCCGGCTTGCGCCGCACGCACAGGACGGCGCCGCTGTCCCGGGGCAGGAGCTGCGCCACGTCCGCGATTACTAGATGGCGAGCCTGGGTCAACGCTGTCCCTCCCGCACGAGGCGCTGGACCGTACGACGGCCGCGCGCAGGGAAGGAATGGTGAGCGGAGTGGGTCATGCCAGGTACCTCGTATCCGGTCGTGACCCCTCGGCGAACAGGGCGGCGCGGCCGGAAGCGAGCTGATGGGCGATGCCCGGGGAGGCGGCAGTGTTATCGAACGCGGGATGAACGAGAGCAGGACGGCGTACGGGATGCATGAGGGCTCCTCGGGGGCGGGATGCGGACAGGTGATCGGGTAACGGGCGCTCTGTTGTCGCCGTAATGGGTGGGAGCGGGCGAAATCTAGAACGCGATTTCGAATACCCAGCCCTCTCTTTGTGTGGCCGAGTGGGACGGGTCGTGATGCTGTGTTCGATCACTCGTGTGGGTTTCGGTGCCCCCTGCGGGGGATTGCCCGGCACCGCCTTGCCATCCCGCAACAGGTGCCGCGGTTCGCCTTCGCCGAGAGCGTCGGCTCTGGACCGTGACCGCCGGTGATCCGCGGGCAAGATGCGAGCCCCGGGACCCGCCCCCCCCGTGATCACCGCACCAAGGGCGTCTGCCCGAACGCCGCTCGGGACGGCAAGGATGTCGTCGCCGACCCTGAGGGCAACGGCGGGTCCGGTGGGAGCCTTTGGGAGGTCGGCGCCGCGTCTCCTTTCACGTCTCCTTCCGTGTTTCTTTCCATGTCCTTTTCCGTTCGCGTACGCGATCATGATGACCTAGGCTGTGCGGCGTACCGCGGGGTGTGCAGAAGCCCCGCAGCTAGTGAACGGGGTTGTGCAGTGCGGAAGTTGGCTTCTCTGCTGGGTGTCGTGGCGATGACGGGGGCCGCGTTTGCGGCCGGAACGGCGACGGCCGGTGCGGTCACGCCGGATGCCGCTCCCACGAGCGTGGCGAGCAAGGCGTGCGGCAAGGGGAACCCGATCAAGGCGAAGGAGAGCGTCAAGATCCGCAAGACGCGGAAGCTCAACTCGACGGCCAAGGGCCTGTACCCGAAGGGCGCCAAGGCCAAGTGGGCTGCCTGCGAGGTGGAGTACGGGCAGACCTACTCGAAGTGCGGCTGGCACAACGACAACCGGTGGTCGTACATCAACTACCGGGGGACCAAGGGATGGATTCCTACCGCCTGCGAGAACTTCATCGTCTGAGCTGACACACGCATGAGGGGCCCGGAACCGCCTTCACGGTTTCCGGGCCCCTCACATTCGCGTCGCGTCGTAGGTGTTACGCCTCGCCGTGCTCCGGCGCGTCGGTGAAGAGGTCGTCGGCGTGGGGGCACGGGTGAGCCAGTGGTCGAGGGTGTGCAGGTCGGTGTCGCCTTCGAGGTACTTCTCCTCACCTCGTCGCCGGAGTGCTCGTCGGGGCGACACTGCCCCAGCTCGGTGCCCTGTCCGCCGCCCGCTGGTCCGCCCTGCTGTCCGGCGAACGGGCTGTCGCGCTGCCCACCGCCTTCGCCCTGGAGGCCCTCACCAACGGCGTGTCCTACCTGGCCGGCCCGGCCCTGGTGAGCGTCCTCGGTGCGGCGGGCCGCCCGGGTGCCGGGGCGCTGGTCGCCGCCGCGCTCGTCGTCGTCGGCGGGCTCGCCCTCGCCGCCCAGCGCCGCACCATGCCGCCCCTCACCGGCCCCGCCGAACGCCGGCACGCCGGACGCGCCCTCCTGCGCTCCGCATTCCTGCGGCAGGTCGCGCTCAGCCTCACGCTAGGGGTGTTCTCCGGCGCGATGCAGGTGTCCACCGCCGCGTACGCCGTCGGGCGCGGCCCGCCGGACGTGGCAGCCCTGCTGTATTTCGCCTCCAACTGCACCAACCTGGTGGGTGGCTGGGCCTACGGAGCATGGCGTCGCGGCGGCTCACCCCGGCGCCACCAGGCCGCAGCTGCCGCCTTCCTCACCCTCGCGAGCCTCCCGCTGACCTTCCTCGACGCACCCCTCGCGGTCGGCGCCATCCTCGCCCTGACCGGACTCGCCGTGCCGGTCTTCCTGATCCTCGCTTCCGTCCTCACCGAGTCGTCGGTCCCGCGCGCCGTCCTCACCCAGGCATTCAGCTGGGGCAACTCCGCAAGCGCGGCAGGAATAGAGGGCGCCGCGGCGGTCGCGGGGCGGGTAGTGGACACGGGCGGTGCGCACGGCGGTTTCGGCGTGGCGGCGGGGGCCGCGGTGGTAATGACGGTCCAGGCGCTCAGCGGTCTGCGGGACTCATCACCGAACATGCTGTCCGCACCCGCGGAAACCACGGCGCGAACAGGTCTACCCTCAACCTGACCAGCACAACTTCGAATTCCTGGCCTGGCCAGCGATCTCACTCAGGGAGAGTTGCACCCATCGAGGAGTTGGTGCAGTTGCTCCGCGCCGAAGGCATCGGCTCCCTCTTCCCGAGAAGGAGCCCTGGGGGACTGGAATCACTCCCGG
This sequence comes from Streptomyces formicae, assembly GCF_002556545.1. NCBI lineage: Bacteria > Bacillati > Actinomycetota > Actinomycetes > Kitasatosporales > Streptomycetaceae > Streptomyces > Streptomyces formicae. The sequence continues at coordinate 673,852 of NZ_CP022685.1, read as the reverse complement.
AGACCATGTCAACGTACAACCTCCCCGGAAAAGACCAGGTCAGAGACGCTCACAGCTGTGCGGGTGTCGGCGTGTCGCGCTGGCTTCCCTCTCCCGTCTCACGCGATGGTCCTAGCAAGGAGGCCCACCTGCCGAAAGTCGCACTTCGATCGGCCCGCGTCACGGCCCCGATCCTCCTGGCGCTCGGCGCCATGAACGCATGGACCGCCCAGACGAAAGCCGACTACGCCGCCCTCTCTACGGCCATGTGCCTCTGCGTCTGCGCCGCTGGCTTCTTCGGTGAGGACCTGGTGCAGAGCGGGCATCGCCAAGACCTGGTGGTGCTCGCGTACGTCGCGGCCCACCCCGGTGCTGAGGCCCGAGGCATTGCCCGAGCCGTTGGGGTCCCCGAGCGCGTGGTGGCGCGCAACCTCAGGCGACTAACCGAGAACGGTCTTGTGGTCTTGATGGACGACGACGTACACCCCGCGCTCAGGTCCTACCGGCTGGCTCCCTGACGGAGGCGACGGGAGCGCCAGGGGCGATGCCCTCCTCCGTGCTGCGTGATGTATAGCAGACGATCCCCGGTTACCGAAACCGGGGATTCTCCAGAGCATTGATGGTGTTCGCACGCGGCTGTGCTTGGCGGTGGAGCTGTGGCGGACGCAGTTGGCAATGCTGCACGTATTCGTGAGGAGGTAATAAGGCGGCCGTTGCCACGCGCTGCTACGTCAATGACCGCGTCTTCATGTTCACGGCTGTGGCTGCCTGCTACGCATGGCCTCCTCCCCGGCCGTCTCCTGCATGCCGTGACGAATTCTCCCGCTGCGTCGATTTGTTCTGCCTAGCTGTGTCCTGTCGCCCACTCCGCGAGGGGTGGCTGTTCAGAACTGCAGACCTGTGCCGTGTCGATGCGCGGCTGGATTTCCGACGTGAAGCCTTTCCCAGTACGAAGGTGAAATTGCATGGCTCGTCCTCCGGCGCTGAAGCTCGCTGAGGTCCTAGCAGAGATCCGTATGAGTCCGTCGGCGTTCTACCGAATGCGTGCTCGCGGACAAGCTCCCCGCATGTTCAAGTTGCCCAATGGCGAAATCCGTTGCCGTCGCGCAGACCTGGACGCCTGGTGGGAAGCATGCGAGAGGGATTCTGACACTTGGCGATGAGCTACAACGTCCGTTTCTGGGACATACGCGAGCGCCCTGACCGGCGCAAACCGTTTATGGTCCGGTGGACGGTCGAAGGGCGCGAAAAATCCGAGTCATTCATTACCTCCGGTCTTGCCGACAGCAGGCGCTCAAAGCTGATGACGGCGGCGCGCGACGGTGAGGCTTTCGATGTGCACACCGGTCTGCCGACGTCCGAGCTGCGAGCCATCAAGCAGCGGACGACGTGGTACGACCTTGCCCACGAATACCTCGACCAACGATGGGACCGCACGCCGGGAAACACCCGCCGAACCCTGGCCGACGCATTCGCCACCATCACACCTGCCCTGGTGCACCCTGGCGCAAGCTATCCGGAGCCGCGGGTGCTGCGGCGCTCCTTGTACTCGTGGTCATTCAACAAGAACGCTTGGGCCCAGGAGCCGACCGACGAATGGCGGCAGGCCCTGGACTGGATAAAGCGGAACTCCCTTTCCGTCGGTGCGCTCGCGGAAGCCGATGTGCTACGACGGGCGCTGGACGCCCTGTGCCGCAAGCTGGACGGCAAGGCGGCTGCGGCCAAGACGGCACGGCGCAAGCGGGCTGCGTTCAACCAAGTACTCAACACCGCAGTGGAGAAAGGTTATTTCGCGGAGAACCCACTCAACGGGCTCAGATGGAACGCTCCGGCCGTCAGCGAGGAGGTGGACCCGGCCGCCGTCCCCAACCCGGCCCAGGTCGCCCGGCTCCTCGCGGCGGTTGCCCAACTGCGCGGACGCGGCCCTCACCTGGAGGCGTTGTTCGGCTGTATGTACTACGCGGCCATGCGGCCCGCGGAGGTAATCCGGCTCGATCAGTGTCACCTCCCCAAGACCGGGTGGGGGATGCTTAACCTTTCGGGCGGCGTCGTCATCGCAGGAAAGGAGTGGACGGACGACGGCGCGGTGCACGAGGTGCACTCGCTCAAGCGCCGCGCGGCCACCGCCACCCGACCTGTGCCGATTCCGCCGCAGTTCGTATGCATCCTCCGTGCGCACATCGAACGGTTCGGCGTGGCGCCGGATGGCCGACTGTTCCGGAACCAGGCCGGCAACTACGTGGACGCGGCCGCGTACGGCACCACCTGGGCGCGGGCGCGGAAGTGCGTCCTGACGCGCACGGAACTCGCCTCCGGGCTGGCCAAGCGGCCCTACGACCTTCGGCACGCCGGGATCTCGTTCTGGCTGTACTCCGGTGTGGACCCGGCCGAGTGTGCCCGCCGCGCGGGCCAGAGCATCGAGGTCCTCTTCCGGCACTACGCCAAGTTCCTGGACGGCGTCCGGGAGCAGGCCAACCGCCTCATCGAGCAGTCGATGAAGGAGTGGGACCGCGTCAGCCAGGGCGGGGTACCTGCGGGGTGAGTCGGGGTTTGGTCCGCCACTGGTCCGGAACAGCTGGTCAGAAGGGGGGTAGCGGTGGGAGGAACTGGGAGTTACAACGTAAACCGGGCCCTGGGCTGAGCGGGTCGAGCGGAAGGCGCCTGACGGGTAAAAGCCCAGGTCAGGCGCCTTTTCTCGTGCCTCTAGAAGAAGCCGAGCTTCTTCGCCGAGTACGACACCAGAAGGTTCTTGGTCTGCTGGTAGTGCTCCAGCATCATCTTGTGGTTCTCACGGCCGATACCGGACTGCTTGTAGCCGCCGAAGGCCGCGTGCGCCGGGTAGGCGTGGTAGCAGTTCGTCCAGACGCGGCCCGCCTGGATCGCACGGCCCGCCCGATAGGCCGTGTTGATGTCCCGTGTCCACACTCCGGCGCCGAGGCCGTAGAGCGTGTCATTGGCGATCTTGATGGCGTCGTCGAAGTCGTTGAACGACGAGACCGAGACGACGGGCCCGAAGATCTCCTCCTGGAAGATCCGCATCCGGTTGTCGCCCTCGAAGATGGTCGGCTGGACGTAATAGCCCCCGGCCAGCTCGCCGTCGTGCTCGATGCGCTGACCGCCCGTCAGCACCTTGGCGCCTTCCTGCTGGCCGATGTCCAGGTAGGAGAGGATCTTCTCCAACTGGTCGTTGGACGCCTGCGCGCCGATCATGGTGTCGGTGTCGAGCGGGTGGCCGCCTTTGATCTGCTCCGTGCGGGCGACCGCCGCCTCGAGGAACTCGCTGTAGTGGCCGCGCTGCACGAGCGCCCTCGACGGACAGGTGCAGACCTCGCCCTGGTTGAGGGCGAACATCGTGAACCCTTCGAGTGCCTTGTCCCGGAAGTCGTCGTTCGCGGCCCACACGTCGTCGAAGAAGATGTTCGGCGACTTGCCGCCCAGCTCCAGCGTGACCGGTTTGATGTTCTCCGAGGCGTACTGCATGATCAACCGCCCGGTCGTCGTCTCCCCGGTGAAGGCGACCTTGGCGACGCGGGGGCTGGACGCGAGCGGCTTGCCCGCCTCGACGCCGAAGCCGTTGACGATGTTGACGACACCGGCGGGCAGCAGATCCGACACCAGGCTCATCCAGTAGTGGATCGAGGCCGGGGTCTGCTCGGCGGGCTTCAGGACGACGGCGTTTCCGGCCGCGAGCGCGGGCGCCAGCTTCCAAGTCGCCATCAGGATCGGGAAGTTCCACGGGATGATCTGCGCGACGACGCCCAGCGGCTCCTGGAAGTGGTACGCGATGGTGTCCTCGTCCACCTCGCTCAGCGATCCCTCCTGCGCGCGGATGACGCCCGCGAAGTACCGGAAGTGATCGATGGCGAGCGGAATGTCGGCGGCCAGCGTTTCGCGGACCGGCTTGCCGTTCTCCCAGCTCTCGGCGACCGCGAGCTGTTCGAGGTTGGCCTCCATCCGGTCGGCGATCTTGCGCAGGACGTCCGCGCGCTCACCGACGGACGTACGTCCCCACGCGGGCGCGGCCGCGTGCGCCGCGTCGAGGGCATGCTCGACGTCCTCGGCCGTGCCCCGGGCGATCTCGGTGAAGGCCTGCCCGTTGACCGGGCTGGGGTTCTCGAAGTACTGGCCACGAGCGGGCGCCACGTACTCGCCGCCGATGAAGTGGTCGTAGCGCGACTGGTAGGAGACGATCGCGCCCTCGGTGCCGGGCGCTGCGTAACGGGTCATCTTGGCTGGCCTCCCGGGGAAGGCTGCCCGCCGTTGGGCAGCTCTCGCCCGGAGGCTAGGAGCGCTGACGTTGCATGTACGTTGCGGTGCTCACCTCGAAGCATGGGGAGAGGGAGAGGGGGAGGGGGAGGGGGTGAGGATGGGAGCGGGGCGGGCACCCGGCATGTGGCCGGGCGCGCCTGGTTACCTGCCCTAGGGCTGCGCGCGACCGTGCCCCGACGCGGACAGCTCGACGTCGAGCGCCCGCAGGCGGGCCAGAACGGATGCCGTCGGGCGCAGCGCGGCCAGCGCCCGCCACACCACCAGATCATCCTCACCCCACGGAGCGTGCGCCCAATCGGCCAACAGATCGGGATCGTTCCTGTCGACCAGCGCCGTACGCAGCTGATCGGCGAGCCTGCGCCGGAGCCGGACCAACGCCGGTGCCTGGGACCCGGGCAGCAACGGACCGGCGTACGCGGCGGCTGCCGCCGTCACCGCGCCGACCCCCAGCCGACGCTCGACCGTATCGACGTCACACTCGACGGGCGCCGCGAGACGGTACGGACGCGATCGCAACAACTCCGCGCCGAGGACCCGCCGCAGCCGCGCCATCTCCGCCCGCAACGTCACCTGCGGCACCGACTCGTCCTCGTACAGCGCGTACAGCAGCTCGTCACCGGTCAGCCCTTCCGGATGGCGGGCGAGCAGCACCACGATCTCGCTGTGCCTGCGGCTGAGACGCACCTTCCGGCCGCCCGCCAGGAGCAACGCCTCCTCGCGCCCCAACGCGGTGAGCTCCACCGCGTCCTCGGCTCGCATCGGCGGTGCCAGCAGCGCCAGTTGGGACTCCGCCGCCCGTGCCACGGCCTGTACGAAGGCGAGGCTGTGCGGGTGCGCAAGGCCGTTCCCACCGGTGATGTCGACCGCCCCGATCAGCCGCCCGGTACGCGGATCGTGCACCGGAGCCGCGGCGCACGTCCACGGCTGCACACGCCTCATGAAGTGCTCGGTGGCGAACACCTGCACCGGACGGTCGACGGCGACCGCCGTCCCCGGCGCGTTCGTGCCCATGGCGGATTCGGCCCACCGCGCGCCAGGAACGAAGTTCATCCGCCCCGCGCGCTGTCGTGTCGCCGCGTGCCCCTCGACCCATAACAGCCTGCCCTGCGCGTCGCACACGGCCAGCAGATGCTCGCCGTCCGAGGCGAACGTGCCCATCAACTCACGGAACAGCGGCATCACCCGCGCCAGCGGATGCTCCGCGCGATACGCGCCGAGGTCACCATCGGTCAGCTCCACCGCCGCGCCCGTGGCCTCCGGACTGACCCGCGCCCTGGCCGACCGCCGCCATGAGTCGGCCACGACCGGCCGCACCGGCCGCGCCACCGTTCCCTTGGCGGTGAAGTCCTCGTGCGCCCGGCGCAGCTCCCGTGCCTGCTCGGTGGGGTCGGTGCCCGGTTTCAGAGCCACCCACGGATCGGTCAACTCGGCCTCCTGGGACGGCGATGGGGTTGTCGCCATCGTCGCCCCAGGAGCGGAAGCCGACAAGCGGCCCGGGTGCCTCAGGCGAAGTTGACGAGACGTATGTAGCGGGACCAGTCCCAGTATGGGCCGGGGTCCGTGTGGTCGGCACCGGGAACTTCGGAGTGCCCGATGATGTGTTCGCGGTCCTTGGGGATGCCGTACTTCGAGCAGATGGCGGAGGTCAACGCGGCGGACTGTTGGTACATCGCGTCGGTGAAGTACTCCGGCTTGTCGACCCAGCCCTCGTGCTCGATGCCGATGCTGTGGGTGTTGTAGCTCCAGTTGCCCGCGTGCCAGGCGACGTTGCGATCGCGGACGCACTGGGCGACGTGCCCGTCCTTGGAGCGCACCACATAGTGGGCGGACACCTGCTTCGCCGGGTTCTGGAATATCGCGAGAGCGTCCGCGTAGGTCTCCTGCGTGACGTGGATGACCACGTAGTCGATGGAGTAGGTGCTGGGCCGGTTGGCCGCCGTGTAGTTGGAGGTGCTGGCCGGAATCCACTCGGCCGGTGGATAGTCGCCCGCACGCTCCTGCGCGCTCGCGTGGCCGGTGGACAGCAGCGTCGCGGGAACCGCCGCGGCGACCGCACCCTGCAACAGTCGGCGTCTGCTCGGGAAGCGTCTTGCTCGATCCATGACTGACCTGCCTCTCGGTGGGGGGAAACGGCTGGGCTGGCGCTGCACTTGAGAGGGGGGAACTCACTGTGACACAGAGGGCCTTAGAGGGAGCGGAGGCTCCCGCGCGGGAGCGTCGTGGCGACCTCGCGCAGCCGCGCGTGCAGTCCGCGATGCGTCTCGCGCGCGGGTAGCCAGTCCTTACGGAGCTTGGCCACGCAGGTGTAGTTGGTGTCGCAGACATTGGCGAGCGGCGACTCGACGGTCTGCGTCGCGAACTGGTAGGCGTCCAGCTCGCTGAACCCGTAGTCCCGCACCAGCCACTGGATCAGGTCCAGCTGGGATATGCGGAAGGCGTCCTCCAGCGGCCTGGCGGAGCCGGTCGAAATGATGTGCGTATCGGACTCCAGGCGCGGCCGCGGAGTGGTGACCCCCTTCAAGAGCTCGACGATCACCACGGTGTTCATGGCGCATTCGACGGCGACCCCACACGTCTCGCCCTCGCCCTGTCGCGCGTGCCCGTCGCCGAGACTCAGCAGGGCGCCCTCGACGTTCACCCCGAGATAGCAGGTGACTCCGGCTCGCATTTCGGGTGTGTCCATGTTCCCGCCGTGGGCGTCGGGCACGAGCGCCGAGCGGACCTCGAGGTTGGCGGGTGCGACGCCGACGGTGCCGTGCATGGGATCCATCGGCAGATCGGTCTCGAAGTCGCCGTCACGCGAGGTGAACCGTGCCGTGCGGCGGGCCCGGTCGAGCTGCCAGATCCATACGGCCTCGGGAAGCGGTGGTTGCAGGGACGCGGTGGCGTGTGTGGAGGTGAGGGCGCCGAACAGGGGGACCGTGGTCGATGCCGCCCAGTCGCGGGCCGGTTCGATCGACACGAAGTGCACGGCGAGGGTGTCACCCGGCTCGGCTCCCTCCACGTGGAAGGGCCCCGTCTGCGGGTTGAGATAGGGGAACTGGCAGACCTCGGAGACGAGGTCCTTCTCCGAGCGCACGTTCCCCGCGAAGCAGTCCTCCGTGAAGAGGTCGAGGACGGTGCCTGGCGTGATGCGGGCGACGGGCGGGGCGCCGCCGAACGTCCAGGCGTACTCGCCGGGTTCCGGCCGCACGGTCAGGATCCGAGGGTCGCTCATCGCTCTACTGCTCCGCTCTGGCCGGACAGGCCGTGCTTGTGGAACTGTTCTGGAACCGGCGCGGGCTCGTCGCCGAGCTGCGCTGGTCCGGTCTCAGGCCCCGTCCAGCTTTCCCCGACACGTGATTCCCCCGATCGGCGTGGACGCTCGCGGCCGGTGGGGCAGCTGCGCCTCGCACGAATTACGTTACGGCGCCCGCTGGTTGGGGCGGAAGGGCCTGCCTCGCATCTGTGTACAGCTGAGGGATTGTGGATATCTCGGCCACTCGAACGGGGGAGGGAAGGCGGCAGACCGTTGCGGTCTATGCGCCGCAGGCGACCGCCATCGGATCATCAAGCACGGCACGCACCACCGAGTGAGCCGCCCCGAGCAAGGGCCCGTCCGAACCGATCTCGGAGACGGTGACGCCACAGGCACGTCCAGCCGTCCGGCCGGTCAACTCCTGCTCCAGCGAGGGCAACAGCCACGGCGCGAGTCTCGACAGAGCGCCGCCGAGCACCACGGCTCGCGGATCGAGCAGGTTGACGGCGCCTGTGAGCGCGATGCCCAACGCCTCACCGGCGCCGTGAAGTGCCTGCCGTACCCCCGCGTCCCGCGCGGCCGCGCGATCGGCGAGAAGCCCGACCCGATCCACGCCAGGCCCCACTCCTGCCGCGCGCAGCACGGCCTCCTCACCGGCGTACTGCTCCAGGCAGCCGCGCCCGCCGCAGGGGCAGGGCGGGCCCTCTGGACGCACCGGAACGTGCCCCAGCTCGCCAGCGAAACCATGCGCTCCGCGCAGCAGTCGGCCATCGACGACCAAGGCGGCGCCGATGCCGATCTCCGCCGAGACATGGAGGAAGTCCTCCGGTGTGTCCGCGCCGAGCCACAGCTCCGCGAGGGCGCCGAAGTTGGCCTCGTTGTCCACGCTCAGCGGCAGATCGGAGGGCAGGAGCGGAGCGAGGTCGATGTCGCGCCAGCCGAGGTTGGGGGCCCTGACCACGGTCCGCGCGTCACGTGTGATGAGACCGGGCACGGCGACGGCGAGGCCGGCGGGGGAGAGGCCCACCTGCCTGACTTCGGCGCTCAGCCGCTCCACCATGGCGGAGAGCTCTTCGAGCACGGGTTCGGGCGCGCGGCGGCGATTGGCGACCCGTCGCACCGCGCGGGCCCGCACCTCACCGCGCAGGTCGACCGCGCATACCGCGAGATGGTCGACGCCCACTTCCGCGCCGATGCCGATGGGCCCCCGGCCGCTGACCGCCAGGGCCGATCCTGGGCGGCCCACTCGGCTGGGGCGCTCGGGGCCCAACTCGTCCAGGAGCCCGGTGCGGATCAGCTCGTCGACCAGGGTCGATACGGCGGCCCGGGTGAGTCCGATCCGGGAGGCCACGGCGGCCCGTGACAGCGGGCCGTGCGCGGCCACCGCGTGCATCACCCGGGCGAGGTTGCGGCGGCGCATGCCCTGCTGGGTGTCGGGCAGCCGCGCGCCGTTCGTGCCCCGGCGTTCCTCGTGCAGCGGTGCGGTCATGCCTCCGTCGGTCCTCACTCCCCATGAGGCGCCCTGACGAGCAGGGGCGCCGCGTCGGAGAGTACCCCGGAGATCCGCGCGAGCGTCGCCTCGTCCCGCTCCACGGGGTCGAGCACGGGCCCCTCGGCCGTTCCCCAACGCCGTGCGATCGCGGCCGGATCCTCACCGGTCAGCACCCCGGCGGCCTGGGCGGCGGCGCCGAGCGCCACCAGTTCCTTGGCCTCGGGCACCTGCACCGGGCGGCCGGACAGGCGGCGGACGGTGTGCTGCCACGCCGCGCCGCGCGCCCCGCCTCCGATGAGCAGCAACGGGGACGAGCGGTCGGCGTCCGCATCGAGCACCTGGTCGAGGGCGCCGAGCAGCGAGTGGACGGCCCCGTCGTACGCCGCCTGCAGGAGCTGCCCGGCCGTCGTGTCGTGTCGCAGACCGTGCAGGATGCCGGAGGCGTGGGGGAGATTCGGTGTCCGCTCGCCGTCCAGATAGGGCAGGAGCGTGGCAGCGCCGCCCGGCTCCACCGCCTCTCGGTCCAGGTTCAGGAGCGCGGCCATCTTGTCGACGGCCAGGGTGCAGTTCAGGATGCAGGCCAGCGGCAGCCACGCGCCACGCGCGTCGGCGAAACCCGCGACGGTTCCCGTGGCGTCCGTGGGGCGATGCTCCGAGACCGCGTAGACCGTGCCCGATGTGCCCAGGCTCAGCACCGGCGTGCCCGGGAGCAGCCCGAGCCCGAGGGCCGCTGCCGCGTTGTCACCGGTGCCGGGCGCGACCAGCGTGCCGGGGGAGAAGGGCAGTTCACCGCTGCCGCGTACGGTGCCGACCACCTCTCCGGAGCGTGCCACCCGGGGCAGCAACGTCGGGTCGAGCCCCACCATGCCGAGGATCTCCTCGTCGTATGTCTCCGAAGCCGAAGCCCACCACCCCGTGCCCGAGACATCGCCGCGGTCGGTCGTGCCGTATCCGGTGAGACGTTCCGTGAGGTAGTCGTGGGGCAGCCGTACCGCCGTCGTGGCCCGGGCGGCCGCGGGCTCGTGCTCGGCGAGCCAGGCCCATTTCGTCACGGTGAAGGACGGCCCGGGGACGCTGCCGACACGATCGGCCCATGCCTTGGGACCGCCGAGCCGCTCGACGAGATCCCGGGCCTGCGGGGCCGAACGGACGTCGTTCCACAGGAGGGCGGGCCGCACCGGCGTGCCATCGGCGCCGAGCGCGACGAGGCCGTGCTGCTGTCCGCCGACCGACACGGCCGATGCCTCGCGGGCGGCGGGCCCGCAGTGGTGAAGCGCCGCGCACAGGGCGTCCCACCACTCCTGGGGATCGCTCTCCCTGGCCTCGCCCGTGCTGACCCGGTGCGGGGCCTGGCCGCTCGCGACGACGCGCCCCGTGGCGGCGTCGACGACCAGGGCCTTGGTGGACTGCGTGGAGGTGTCCACACCGACGACGAGCGGCCCCTGGGCTGCTGGCGATGACGACATTGAGGTCTCCGTTCCTGCGGCTTCCCCGGGACGCGGCCCCGGACTTCCCTCCCCGACCTTCCCAGCGGAGCCCTCGGATACTAATTTGTAAATCGCCATGACGAAATAGTCGAGGGAGCCGCACATGAACTACCAGCCCACTCCTGAGGACAAGTTCAGCTTCGGACTGTGGACCGTCGGCTGGCAGGGCAGGGACCCGTTCGGCGACGCCACCAGGGCTCCGCTCGATCCGGCCGAATCGGTACAGCGCCTCGCCGAAGCAGGCGCCTACGGAGTGACGTTCCACGACGACGACCTGATCCCCTTCGGGTCGTCGGACACCGAGCGCGAAGCGCACATCAAGCGCTTCCGGCAGGCGCTGGACACGACGGGGCTCGTCGTGCCGATGGCCACCACGAACCTCTTCACCCACCCCGTCTTCAAGGACGGCGCGTTCACGGCCAACGACCGCGACGTACGCCGCTACGCGCTGCGCAAGACGATCCGCAACATCGACCTGGCGGTGGAACTGGGTGCGCACACCTATGTCGCGTGGGGTGGCAGGGAAGGCGCGGAATCCGGCGCAGCGAAGGACGTGCGTTGCGCGCTGGACCGCATGAAGGAGGCGTTCGACCTGCTCGGCGAGTATGTGCGCGAACAGGGCTACGACCTGCGGTTCGCGATCGAGCCCAAGCCCAACGAGCCGCGTGGCGACATCCTGCTGCCCACCGTCGGGCACGCCCTCGCGTTCATCGAACGCCTGGAGAGGCCCGACATGTACGGCGTGAACCCTGAAGTGGGCCACGAACAGATGGCGGGCCTGAACTTCCCCCACTCCATCGCCCAGGCCCTGTGGGCCGGCAAGCTCTTCCACATCGACCTCAACGGCCAGACCGGCATCAAGTACGACCAGGACCTGCGGTTCGGAGCGGGTGATCTGCGCAGCGCGTTCTGGCTGGTGGACCTCCTGGAGAGGGGCGGTTACGACGGCCCGAGGCACTTCGACTTCAAGCCGCCGCGGACGGAGGACTACGAAGGGGTGTGGGAATCGGCCGCGGGCTGCATGCGCAACTACCTGATTCTGCGTGAGCGTTCGGCGGCCTTCCGGGCCGACCCCGAAGTGCAGGAAGCCTTGAGGGCCTCACGTCTGGACGAACTGGCGGTGCCCACGGCCGACGACGGCCTCGCCGGGCTGCTCGCGGACCGGGCTGCCTACGAGGCGTTCGACGTGGAGGGCGCTGCCGCGCGCGGGATGGCCTTCGAGCGCCTCGACCAGCTGGCCATGGACCATCTGCTGGGCGCTCGGGGCTGAGCGATTCCCGCCCTGCGAAGCGAGGACCGGGCCGCTTCGCAGTCGTAGTCGGTTCGGTGATTCCGCGTCAACTTCGGTAGAGGGGTCGCTAGATGACCGGTTCGAGGCGACTCTTGACGGTATGGCCATGCCGCCGATGCCGCCGCAGCCCCCTCCGCCTCCGAGTGGTCCCCCGCCGTCGGGCGGTGGCGGGGCCGGCCCACCCTCGCAGGGCGGGTTCGGGCCGCCTCCCGGGGGTGGGGGATGGCCGCCCCCGCCACCGCCGCAGAAGGGGCCCGGAGGGCGCAGGAACAGGCTGTTCGCCCTGCTCGCCGTCATCGTTGCGGTGGCCGCCATCGCCGCCACGGTCCTCGTGCTCACCCGTGACGACGGATCGGACAAGAAGAGCCCTACGGAGTCGAGCAGGAGCACGAGCCGCACCCCGACGCCTTCGCTGAGCATCCCGTCGCAGGTCCCCTCCGGCCTGCCCACCGAAGTTCCCAGTGGCATCCCGTCCCTGCCAACCGGTTTCCCGAGCGACCTCGACTCCTTGATTCCGTCACCCGCGGGGAACGAAGTCCCGTACTACCTGTTGAAGACAGGTGACTGTTTCAACACCAACAGCAGCAGGCCGGGCCAGGCGGCGAAGAAGTCGTGCGGCGCGCCGCACGACGCCGAGGTCGTCAAGCGCGCCGAGCTGAACGGCTCCTACACGACCGACGCGGCCCTGAAGAAGGCGGCTACCGCCCTGTGCGAGCGGCCCCTGGAGCGCAAGGCGCGCAGTCAGCCCGCCGGCACCGTCCGGGGCACGCTGGTGCAGTACCCGGACGCCTCGGGCTACAAGCTGGGCATCGACAGCGTCGCGTGCAGCCTCGCGGGGGACAGCGGCTCGGGGAAGCACAAGCTCACCGAGCCGCTGTCCTGAGAACGAGCTCCCTGTGCCGCTCAGAACTTCCGAGGCAGCTTGACGTACGTGACCGTCGTCTCCACGTCGCTGTCCACCAGACGGCCGTTCTTGTCGAAGGCTTCCGGACCGTCGGTCATGCCGAAGTCGTTGTCGTTGATGAGCGCCAGGGTGCGCTCGTCGACCTTGGCGACGCCTTCGATCTTTCCGGGGACACCGTCGACTTTGCCCAGGTCGACCACCAGGCGCTTACGGAGGACGGGCACTCCGGAGGCGGCGGGGTCGTCGAGCTGCTCCAGTGAGGGCTTGGTGGTGTCGCTGTCCCACTTGCCGCCGAGAATGTTCGACCGGCGGTCCAGGGTGACGCTCTGCAGCCGCGCGGCCTTGTCCGTGCGCTCCTGGACGAGCAGCCGGTCACGGCCGACGGCGACCACGGAGGAGATCTTCAGCTCGGAGGTGTCGTCCTCGCCCGGGTCGACCACGTCCACGGGGTCGAAGCGGTAGGCGTACTCGGCGGTGACTGCCTGCTTCTTCGGGGAGAAGCGCAGCAGGCGTGTCGTCCGCGAGGCCTCACCCGCGTCCTCGTCCGGCAGCGAGAGAGGGCTCTGCACCGCCATCACCAGGTCGCCTCCGGGCAGCTGGGTGAGCCCTTCGAAGCCGCGGTTCGTCTTACGGTGCGACAGGATGCCGGGCAGCGCTTCGACCACGGGGTAGTCCGCGCCCCGCAGGTCGAGCCCTTCAGGGACGTAACGCTTGAGCACCTTTCCGCGCGCCGAGACGTGGATCAGCGACGGCCCGTACTCGTCCACCAGCCAGAAGCTGCCGTCGGCGGCCCGCACGAGGCCCTCGGTGTCCAGACCGTTCGGATCGTAGGAGAGAGGCTTCCGTGCGTCGTACGTGTAGGGCGCTTCGTCGCGTCCCTTCTGATTGGGCAGTCCCGTGACGGGCTTCCCGGAGGAGGTCGTGATCGGCACGGCGGAGAGGACCTTGACGGTCTCTCCGGAGACGCGGATCTTCACGATCGCGGGGTCGAAACCGGGCACGGGGAAGGTGCGGCGCTTCTTGCCGTCCACCTTGATCTGGCCGTTGGGCCCGCGGTCGGTCACTGTCCAGAACTCGCCCTTGCGGCCTGCCGGGTAGAGGTCACTGCCGATGCCGCCGAGATCCACACCGCGGTCGTTGTCCACCGTCCCCGGCAGGAGGGAGTTGCTGAACGTGCCGAGAGGAATGTCACCGAGAGTGGCCGTGTGGGTGACGCGCGCCTTCTTGTGGGCACCGTGCTGGTGGTCTGCGCTCTGCTGGCTGCCCATCGCGGTGCCGGTCACCGCCATCGCGGTGGCCACGGCGAGCGGTACGCCGACAGCTAGGGAACGGCGGACACGGCGCTTGCGGGCGGCGTGCGGGGACATCGGGGCCTCCTGGGGCACGAGTTCGGTCACAGCGGCCAGACTTCGCCGCCACCACGAACGCCGAGGGGACGCCAGGTGAACGCCGGGAGTCGCGCCGACGGCGCCTCCCGCGAGGGGCAGGAGGCGCCGTCGTCAACCATCGGTCCGATCAGTAGTCGTGGGGCCCGGTGCCCTGATCACTCCCTTCGGACGGGTCACACGCACGGAGCTGACGAATCCGATGCCCCCGCAGTTGAGCCCGGGGCGGCTCCTGTTGCGGTCGGATCTCCCTGAACCGACGCGATCCACGCTCGCGGATGTCATGCCCTCGCTCAATCGCTGGCCAGAGTGAGTGCGTGCGCCGGTGTTCCCGGCGCACGGGCGCCCCGCGTGGATGCGCCGGTGGGCGCCGCGTGCGTTTCGGCCAAGCGCCATGTCGTGCGCCCGGCGCCCCCGTGCTACTCGCCTCCGGCCGCCACGGCCAGCGCCGTCGCCGGGTCCTTCGCCGCCGGCCCCGCAGGGGTCCAACGGCCGCGCTCCTTGCGGTAGGGCCACCAGCGGCCGTCCCTGCCGTGCCGCACTTGGGCGTCGGCGTCGACCAGGGTCCAGCGGTTGTCGGCCGCGTGCAGACGGGGCCGTTCGTCCTCTTCCCACGCCGCGTCCAGCGCGGCACGCGCGCGTGCCAACGACTCCTCTCGTGGAGTCCACTCCTCCTCGAGCACGGAGAGCGCCGCCTGACCGCCGTACTCCCAGGCGCGGACGGCGAGCGCGAGAGCGTCCCCGTCGCGCCCGGACCCGGCCGCGAGCCGCGCCGTGATCTCCTCACCAGGAGCCCCGGCCGCCAGACGCACGGCGTCCTGGCTCGCAGTCAACTCACGTCCCACAGGGAGTCGTTCGTGGCCGGAAGTCAGCGCGTCGGCCAGGAGCCGGTACGCCTCCACGGCGGTCTGTGCCGCAAGGAACTCGAGCGCGGCCACATCGAGGCCCGCAGCAGGTTCCGTCTCCGTGTCGAGCGCGGGCGGCAGACCCGGCTCCGGCGGCAGCGCGGGGAGCGGGGGCAGCGGTGGGAGCACGGCCCCCTCCGCGTACGCCTGAGCGGCGCTCACGCCTTCTGGAGCCGCATCGTGCGCCTCCTCCGTGGCCGGCTGCGCGTCGGCTTGCGACAGGCTGCGGACCTGGAGCTCGTCGAGGAGCGCACGCTCCCCGCGGCCCCGCATCAGCAGCAGGACGAAGGGATCCTGATCCAGCAGCCGCGCCAACTGGTAGCAGAGCGCGGCAGTGTGCCCGCAGTGGTCCCACGCGTCACAGTCACACTCGGGCTCAAGGTCGCCTATGCCGGGCAGGAGTTCCACGCCCGCCGCGGCCGCGTCCTCCACCAGGTGCGGTGGCATCTCACGGTCGAGGAGTGCCGCGATGTCCCCGGCCCGTTCGACCGCCATCCCCAGGAAGCGGTCCCACTCGTCCTCGCTCAGCTCCTGCAGCAGGACATCGGAGCGGTGCGGGGTGCCGTCACGGTCCTGAACGACCGCCGTGATCCGGCCGGGCCGCACCGACACCGCGCCCACGGATCCCGCGCGCGCGAGCCTGCGTCCCGCCTTCAACTGCTGGAGGTCGAGGGCCGTGTCCTCCAACGCCTTGAGCCAGGCCTGACCCCACCAGCTCTGCGCGAAACCCCTCCCGTGCGCCGGCGGCAGTGCGGCGAAGGTCCGTTCGTCCGCGCCCGGACCGTCGTTGCTCGCGCCGCCATATTCCTCGTCGTACGCGTCACTCATCGCGCGCCCCCTCGCAGCTCGACCAGATCGGACAGTTCGGAGTCGGTCAGTTCGGTGAGCCCCGCCTCACCGGACCCCAGGACGGAGTCCGCCAACTCCCGCTTGCGCAGGAGCATGTCGGCGATGCGGTCCTCGATGGTGCCCTCGGCGATAAGCCGGTGCACCTGCACGGGCCGCGTCTGACCGATGCGGTACGCGCGGTCGGTGGCCTGGGCCTCAACTGCCGGATTCCACCAGCGGTCGTAGTGCACGACGTGCTCGGCACGGGTGAGGTTCAACCCCGTACCCGCTGCCTTCAGCGACAGCAGGAAGACCGGGACCGCGCCCTCCTGGAAGCGTTCCACCATCGCCTCGCGCTCGGCTACGGGCGTGCCGCCGTGCAGGAACTGCGACGGGATGCCGCGCGCCGACAGATGCTGCTCGATGAGCCGGGCCATCTGGACGTACTGCGTGAAGACGAGCACGCACGCGTCCTCGGCCAGGATCGTGTCGAGCAGTTCGTCGAGCAGTTCCAGTTTTCCGGAGCGACCCGGAATCCTCGGCTCGTCCTCCTTGAGGTACTGCGCCGGGTGGTTGCAGATCTGCTTGAGACCGGTGAGGAGCTTGACGATCAGCCCCCGCCGCTCGAAACCGTCGGCCCCGGAGATCTCCGCGAGCGTCTCGCGGACCACCGCTTCGTAGAGCCCTGTTTGCTCGGTGCTGAGCGACACCGCACGGTCGGTCTCCGTCTTCGGGGGAAGCTCGGGCGCGATGCCCGGGTCGGACTTGCGCCGCCGCAGCAGGAACGGGCGCACGAGCTGACCGAGCCGCTCGGCGGCGCCCGGGTCCGACCCGCCCTCCACGGCCTGCGCATAGCGGGTGCGGAACGTGCCGAGCTTGCCGAGCAGCCCGGGCGTGGTCCAGTCGAGAATGGCCCACAGCTCGGAGAGGTTGTTCTCCACCGGAGTGCCGGTGAGCGCTACACGCGCGCGTGCCCCGATGGTGCGTAGCTGCTTGGCCGTCGCGGAGTACGGATTCTTGACGTGCTGTGCCTCGTCGGCGACGACCATGCCCCACGAGGTCTGCCCGAGCGTCTCCGCGTCGAGCCGCATCGTCCCGTAGGTGGTGAGTACGAACTCGCCGTCGGCCAGGTCCTCCAGGCTGCGGCGGGCACCGTGGAAACGGCGTACGGGGGTGCCCGGCGCGAACTTCTCGATCTCGCGCTGCCAGTTGCCCATCAAGGACGTCGGGCAGACGACCAGCGTGGGGCCCGCGGATTCTTGATCCGTCTGACGGTGCAGGTGGAGCGAGATCAGGGTGATCGTCTTGCCGAGCCCCATGTCGTCGGCGAGACAGCCGCCGAGACCCAGTGAGGTCATGCGGGCCAGCCAGTTCAGGCCGCGCAGTTGGTAGTCGCGCAGCTGCGCGGCGAGCGCGGCGGGTTGCCCGACGGGCTCCATGCCCTCCGGGTCCGCGAGGCGCTCGCGAAGGGTGGCCAGCCAACCGGTCGGCTGCACGTCGACGCGTTGGCCACCGATCTCGGTGGTGCCGGTCAGGGCGGCGCCAAGGGCGTCGATCGGTGTGACCTTGCGGTCGTGGCGCTCACGGGCGCGGCGCGCCTCGTCCGGGTCGATGAGCACCCACTGGTCCCGCAGACGCACCACAGGGCGGTTGGCCTCGGCGAGACGGTCCAGCTCCTCGCGGGTCAGCTGCTGATCGCCCAGTGCGAAACGCCAGTTGAAGGCCAGCAGCGCATCGGCGGAGAGGAACGACGGTGTGTCCGAGGACAGCTTCTGCGGCCCCTGGTCTTCGTCGTCCGGCGGGCCGATGACCGCGCGCGCCGTCAGGTTGCGCGTCAACTCCCTGGGCCAGTGCACGTCGACGCCCGCGACCGAGAGCATCCGGGCCCCCTCCCCGAGGAGGTCGGTCACCTCCTCGTCGGCGAGTTCGATGGCGTCGGGCACGGTGGCGGCGAGCAGCGGGGCCAGCGGCGGCCACGCGCGCGTGGCCCGACGCAGCGCGAGCAGGGCGTCCATCCGCGCGCGCGACCCGAAGGCCGCCGCCGACGTGCCGGATCCGGCCCACACCTCGGCGGCGTCCGCGACGAGCGAGGGGTCGCTGACGCTGTGCAGTTGCAGTACGGCACGGAAAGGGAGCCGGGTACCGCCTTCGGTCTCCGAGGTGAGACCAGGGATCTCCACGCGCAGGGAGATGCGCACGCCCGCGTCGTGACCGGCGGCCACGTCCAAGGCCCAGGCGCGCTGTTCGGGAACATGCTGCGGTTCCGCCGCGCTGAAGGCGGGCCCGCCCGTGGCCATCGCGGCGGCGGGGGAGCGGGGGAGCGTATCGGCCACGGCGTCGAGGAACTGGCGCAGCAGGCGTTCCGGTTCGGGCAGCCGCGGCGGCACGGTGTGGTCCAGAGGGTGCGCGTGCGCGGCGGGTGGCATCGCGGCGGCGAGGTCGCGCAGCCGTTGCACGTCATCGGCCCCCAGCGGGCCGGTACGCCAGGCGTCGTGATCACTGCTGGTGAGCCCGGGGAGGAGCAGGCCCCTGGCCGCCAGCTGGAGGGCGAGCACGCCCGCGGTGCCCCAGAAGGCCGCCGTGGGATGGGTGCCAGAGGCGGCACGCGCGCGCGTGAGGACGGGCAGCGCTACGCGCACCGGGAGGAGCAACGCCATCACGTCGACGAGCTCGACGCCGTCGTCCCCCGGTACGGCGACGGTCAGTTCCTCACGAGCTCCCTCCGTGATCGAAGTGTTGGAGGCGATCGAAGGGAGCTCTGTGCCATCGGGTTGCCAGAAGGCCACACGCCCGCCGCGTGCCGGATCGCCCGGCACGAACAGCACGGAGCAGCGGGACAGTTCGGAGATCTCGGAGGGGGATACGGCAGGGAGTCCGTGCACAGCGATGGCGCATTCCTCAAGTTTGACTACTGAGACTGGAGCGGCCGAGGGTACAACATATTTACGCCCTGGCGACGAGTGTGCCGTGGTGATTCACGTCACTCCACGTCGCGGGGGTGTAGCCAGCCCCCCTGTCGGGCGGTGCTTGCCCCCGCTTCGGAACGGGTGGTGGCGTCATGGTCGCCGAAGGTCACCGATCCGTAGGTTTTTACAGGTCAGCCCGTTGTTACGGAGACCGGAGAACCAGCATGCCCCAGGCCGCCGCAGTCGCGGAACGCTCCCCTGTCAGTACCGGCAGGCAGCCCGCCGGAAGTGATTTCGCGCCCCTGCTGCGCACCGTCAAGGAGCAGGGTCTCCTGGACCGTCGGATCGGCTGGTACACGCGCACCGTTGCGATCAATGCCCTGGCGCTGGCGGCGGTGGGAGTCGGGATGTTCCTCCTGGGAACCTCTTGGTGGGTGCTGCTGCTCGCTCCCGTGCTCTCCGTCCTGTGCGCCCGCACGGCCTTCATCGGTCACGATGCGGGGCACTCACAGATATCCGGCAACCGCACGGTCGGTCGCGTCATGGGGCTCATACACGGCAACCTCCTGCTCGGGATGAGCTCGGCGTGGTGGAACGACAAGCACAACCGGCACCACGCCAACCCCAACCACATCGAGAAGGACCCGGACGTAGCCGCCGACGTTCTGGTGTGGACCAGCAAGCAGGCCAAGGTCCGCGTGGGATTCCGGCGCTGGCTCACCCGCAACCAGGCGTGGCTCTTCTTCCCCCTGACGCTGCTCCAGGGCGTCGCCATGAAGGTCTACGGATTCCAGGACCTGCGTCGGCAGGCCCCGCGTGAACGCGTGGTGGAAGGACTCCTCCTCGTGGCCCACCTCGTCGGCTATGTGACGCTGCTGCTCACCGCCATGCCCCTCGGCCACGCCGTCGCCTTCGCCGCCATCCACCAGGCCTTGTTCGGCCTGCACCTCGGACTCGCCTTCGCACCCAACCACAAGGGCATGGAAATGCCCGATCCGGACGGGGAGCGCTGGGGACATCTGCGTCGTCAGGTCCTCACCTCGCGCAACATCCGCGGCAGCCTGGCGACCGACTGGTTCCTGGGCGGCCTCAACTATCAGATCGAGCACCACCTGTTCCCGAGCATGCCCCGCCCCCACCTGCGGCTCGCCCAACCCCTCGTGCGTGCCCACTGCGCCTCGTTGGGCATGCCCTACACCGAAGCGGGATTCGTCGACTCCTACCGTCAGGTCCTGCGGCACATGTACGAGGTAGGGGAGCCGCTCCGCGTCGAGTGAGGCTCAAGGGTCCTGACCGCGGACGGGGGGCGGAGCGGCTCCGGAACCAGTAGGGGTCACGACTCAGGGGTCTCTCAGGGTCGTGGCCCGGAACTGTGAGGCGCCCGATCACGTTTTCCAGGACAGAGAGCGGCAGGAGCCGCGAAGGAGGCGACACACATGTCGAAGAACGCGAAGATCGCCGCAGGAGGTGTGGCGGCCGGGATCATTCTGCTGTTCTGGCTGCCGTGGTGGGCCGCATTCCTGATCGTGCTCGGAGTCCCGGCCGCGGCCTATCTGGCGCTCGACCCCGGCCAGCGGCGCAGGCTGCGCCGGGTCACACGCAAGGAGATAGGCCACTGAGGCGTCCGGTGGAGCAAGGATTTCCGTCCGCTCGCGGGCTCGCCCATGGCGGTTCCGCGAGCCGATCGGAAAATGCGTTGCGACACCGGCGCCTCATCCGTGATCATCGGGCCATGACTTTCCGAAAGGAGGCCCAGCGATCCCTCGGTGATCGCTGATGGCCGGACACGAAGCGCCCCAGACGCCGTCCTCATCGCCCCAGTCCATGCCCGCGCCGCTGACGTCGGCGTGGCTGAAGGCCCATTTCGACCCCCTGCCCTTCCCGGCACGGATGAGCGCGCTCGCCCGCTACGCCCGCGCTCTCACGTCAGTGGCGTACACAACGCTCCACCGCGTCCTGGACACCGGCGAAGCGGATGACCGGCACACCGCCCTCTTCCTTGCCGTCGCCCGACGCGATCTCCCCACCATCGCCGCAGCACTGTCCGACCCGCTTCTGCGCCGCCGGGCCCTCTCGGCCGCCATCAGGCTCCCGGTTCCGGAAGAAGCCCTGGAACAGCTCGCGTTGAGCGAGATCCGGGCGACACGCCGCGAGACGTACCGAGTCCTGCGACTCAGCGGGCGCACCGTGCTCGCCGGACACCTGCTGCCCAAGGTGTACGAGCACTACGGCAGCTCGGACGCGGCACTGCTGCTGCCCGCATGCCCACCTGCGACCGTCGCCGACTGGATCGCCCGACTCGACCCGCCCCCGGGCGTGCTCAACGCCCTGGCCCGAACGGCCCCCTTGGCCGTGGCGACACTGCTGGCCTCCCGCAACCAGAGCCAGGAACGCAACGCCGGATACGCCTTCGCGCGGCAACACCGAGCCGTGGCGAGCCTCGCCGCCGAGCGTGACCCGGAAGCCGGGCTCGTCCTCCTGGAACGTGCCCGCGCTCTCCTCACCGCCCGAGCCGCACGCTCGCTGCTTCGCCACCCGGACCGCGTCCTCGCGGTCCTGCGGGCCGCGGCACCGGACGCGGACGGCTTGCTCCCCGAACTCGCACTGCCCGCCGGGCCTTTGCTGCCTTCGGTGCGCCGCGCCGTTCGTGCACTGAGCCTCGCGGACCGGAAGGACCTGGCCCGCCTCTGCCCTGCGGAACGGCCCAGGGCACGCTTCCCGGAACGCCGAGAAGTAGCCCCGGACGGGCTGTTGGCGCTGCTCCCGGCGCCAGAACGCCGACGCTTGACGGAGGAGCGCGCAGAACGGTCCAACTCCGTACGGAGCCTCCCCGTGACCACCTTGGCAGCGTTGGAACCCTCGGACAGGGCAGAGCTCGTCCTGCCCTGGGTGGAGCGTTGGTCGGGCCGGGGCCGGACGGTGAGCCACCTGGCCGTTGCCCTTCCTCTCGCCACGGGTGAACCGCTGCTGCGCGAGATCGCTGGACAACACCGCATCCACCAGCGTCTGATGGGCTGGCCCTCGCTGCTGGCCTGCGCGGAACTGGAAGGTGACGCCGTCGAGTTCGCACGCGTCGCTGTCGACTGCGAGCGGGCCTGGCACGACCAGGAAGAGGTGCGGCATCACACCCTGCGTCAGCTCGCGGGCGCACCGCCCCGTCTCCTGGCCGCGCTGCCCGAGCGCGTCCTGCGCGACGCGACGCTGACCACCGTGCAGTCCGCGGACTCCAAGGGGCGCACGCTCGCCGCGGCCGAGGAACTGCTCCGGCGCACAGCGGAGAACGTCGCGACCCATGGCGCCTGGGAACGCGCCGCATACGTGGTGGAACTGCTCTGCCAGGTCGTGGCAGATCCCCGGCGCCATGGGCCGGTCGCCCCACTGCACATGAGCCAGGAGGAAGCTCAGGCCATCTGGACGCTGCTCGCGCCGACGGTGACCGCACGTCCCGGCACTGGTGTCCACCTCGCCGAACTGTTCGCACCACACCTCACCGCCCTGCCGGAACTGGACGCCCTGACTCGCGGCACCGCGCTGGGGCACGACGACCCTCACGTCGCGGCCCGCGCGGCGCAGGCATGGGTGGCACCGGCATCGGTGCGCGAGGCACGTTGCGCCGAACTGGTGACTCTGGACGCCTCGTTCGCGGCGGTGCCCGTCGTCCTGGAAACCGTGGCCACCCGACGTACGGACTTGTTGGACACCGTCCTGACCGCCGCTCAGGAGGGCTTGAGCGGCCGCGTACGACCCCAGGCCGAGGCATGGGTCCCGCGGCTGCCGCACGGCGTCACGCGGCGCTGGCTGCCCGCACAGCAAAGGCGCTGGAACGCGCACCACGCACGCGTGGCCGTCGACGACGCGGTCCCGCTGCGCATCAGGGCCGACGCGGCAGCACGCCTGCGCGACCCAGCTCTGATGGCGTCACTGGCGGACGACGCGCCGCAGCCCGTCGCCGCTGCCGCGCTGGGAGCACTGGGCGACCTCTTCGAGCCCGGCTCCACCGACGTACCTTCCGGGAACACGTCTCTTCTGGACCTGCTGCTGCGGCACGCCGCGACCGGTGGCGTACGGGGCCGCGCCGCGATGGGAGCCGTCCGGCGACTCTTGGAAGCAGTGCCGGACCAGCACGCCGTCGCCTTGCTCGCCCCGGTGGCCCGTGCTGTCGACACCCCGGTCGGCACACGTAAGGAAGCGGCCCGCGGGCTCGCCGCGCTCCCCGGTGCCGAGGCCCAGGACGCACTGCTGGCAGCCTGGGACGCCCCACACCAGCACCGCGACGTACGCGCCGCCCTGGCCCAGGGCCTCCTCGCCGCGATCGACCGACCGGAGGTCGCCGAACGTCTGGCGCGATGCGTGGATGACCCCGCCCTGCGCGAGGCAGTGATCCTCGCCGACCGAGGGCGAGTACGCCTCTCCTTGGCCGGGCCCTACCGGAACTTCCTGACGCGACTGATCAGGGAGGGCGATGCGGCCACCGTCACAGACGTCTGTCGGGCGCTGCCCGGGTGGCTCACAGCGGACGCGGAAGAGGCGATGCGTGCCGTGGCCGAGGTCGCCGTGGACGAGCACCGAACACGTCGTGAGTGGGAAGCGGCGCTGTGCCAGTTGGTGCGGTTCCCGTCGGGGCCCCACGCGAGCGGCGTACTGAAGGCCGTCTTCCGGCAACTGCGCGAGCGGGCGGCGGGAACGGACCCGCGCGAAAGGGCCGATGCGCTGCGCCGTCTCGTGGCGCTCTGCGACGTGGCGCGGATCGGACGAGGCGCCACGGTGACCCTCCGGATCGCCGACTCCCTCGCCAGGACCCTGGAGAGCGCGGGGCTGCGTCACCAGGCGGCGCTCCTGACATGGGACACGGCGCTGGTGGCCACAGGTCTCGGGCGGCACGACGCGCAGCGGTGGCGACGTCTTGTCGACCTGCTGGAGGAGCGTCCCGGGCGCCTGGCCGCCGCACAGTGCGAGCGCTACCTGAACCTGAGCAGGCCACGCGCGCGTGAGGCCCTGCTCGGAGCGGTGCGCATGCTGCGGGAGCGAGGCACTCCGGGAACAGGCGTCGTGGCCCTGGAGTTGGTGCGCGCGGGTGGCGTGAACAGCTCGTGGGACGCGGTGTGGCGCGACGAACTGGCGGCGCTGCGCGATCATCAGGATCACGACACGGCCATGGCCGCGCTCCTCGTCGATCCCGAGACGGGATGCTGATCACGCCGACGGACAGACGCCCGCTCCGGGCTGCGAACAGGCGCCCGAGACTGCTCAGGCGGGGCGGACCGCCATCTTGTCGAGGGCCTCCAGGAGTGCGGGAAGCTCCGGCCCCCGGCCGACCGGCAGCACCTCACCCGGCTCCTCGTCGAGCAGCACGAACGCGATGTCGTCGGTCCTTGCGACCATGGACCAGCCAGGACCGTCGGCACGCAGGGTGCGCGCGTCCCCCGAGGCGAACGACGACCGCACCCTGCCAAGCGGCGGTGGATCGGTCACATACGCCCGAGCCTCCGCCAGGACGCGCCGTACACCGGTGAGCGGTTCCGCTGCCCCGGTCACGGCCGGTGCAGCCTGCGGCGAGCCGTCCGTCGCGAAGTCGGCGTCGTCGATCTGCTCCCGCCACGTAGCCCACTGCAGCGCTATCTCGTCTGCGCCCAGGCGCCGTTGGGCCGGACCCCAGGTGTCGGACTCCGGCGGCGCCAGCGGTGTCAGCGGCGCCCGGTCCTCGTCCTCGGACACCGGATCCGGATCGTGCGGAGCGGGCACACCGGGAGCCGCGACCGCGACGGCCAGCGGCCAGCCCGGCAGCGCGGTGACCACCGCGCGTTCGTCGGGAGAGAGGTCGTACTCCATGCCGCAGTCCCAGGAAGCGATCGCCACGGCCACGAGCGACACGTCGTCGACGACGACCGTCCACCGCGCGCCCTCGCCGTCCTGGCCGAGCACAAGGCCGTAACCCGCCGCGAGCGGGGCGAGGCCCAGCCGCGCACACGCCTCGGGATAGTCGTCCCCGAGCACACTGGGGAACTTCGCGGGCGTCAGCAGTACCGCCGTGAGCACGTACAGCGCGTCGTCATCGGCGGCGACAGCGTCGTCCGTCCCGGCCATTCCAGCCTCCCCATCGCTTCATCCGTCGGCGCACCCTAACCACTCGCCCCAGAGATCGTCGAGGGGGCGATGACCAGGAAATTCGTCAACGCGGCCGCATGTTCGACGTGGGTGCGGAGGCGGGGGGCTCAGGCGGCGGGCAACCCGAGGAGCGTGCGGGCCACCTCGCGCGGTGACTCGTCGCGCTCCCGGGCGAGGGCGATGACGGCACGGCAGGCGAGTTCGCTGACGCCGAACGACAGAGCCTCCGGAGACACCCATTCCGTGGCCTCGTCCATCGTGTCCCGGTCATCCTCGGCGCTGGCCGCCACGTAGACGGCGGCCGCTTCGAAGAGGTTGTGCGTGCGCTTGCTCCCGGTACGCACGGGCTTGCTGGAGCCTGCCGTTCCGTCCTTGTTCCAGAACCTGCGGAGCTTGTCGAACATGTGGGCCATCTTCCCCCGGCGCGGCTTTCACCGCTGATCCCTTGTCTGTCGCTCCCCAACGTAGAGTTAGAGCTCCGGTGACAGAAGGGGGACCGCATGGTGAAGCGCTATGAGCGGCTCGAGCAGATTCGTCGCATGGACCCGGAGAAGGACTTCCTCGCGATCTACCGGCTCACCGCGACGTACGAGTTCCCCTGGGACTTCACCCGCGCACTCGAACTCGCCCTCTACCGCACGTACGCCGTGCCGAGCATCGGTCGACTCCTGGCGCGGACAGCCGAGCTGACGGACCGTACGCAAAAGCGCTACGACGACACGGCGCTGCTTCTCGACACCGTCGTGGAGCACGGGTTCGGCGACGAAGAGGGCCGTACCGCCATCCGTCGCATCAACCAGATGCACCGCAGCTACGACATCAGCAACGACGACATGCGCTACGTGCTGTGCACCTTCGTGGTCATGCCGAAGCGGTGGATCGACACCTACGGCTGGCGCAGGCTCTCGCGTCACGAGACGGTCGCCGCCGCAACCTACTACCGCGTGCTCGGGCAGCACATGGGGATCAAGGAGATTCCCGGCTCCTACGAAGAGTTCGAGAACTGCCTCGACGCCTACGAAGAGGCCAACTTCGGCTGGGACCAGGGCGCGCGCGAGGTCTCCGACGCGACGCTCGACCTGATGGTCTCCTGGTATCCGCGTGCCGTGGCGCCTTTGCTGCGCACCGCGACCCTGGCCCTGCTCGACGAGCCCTTGCTGCGGGCCTTCCGGTACGAGCAGCCAGGCGCCGTCACACGTTCGCTGGTCAACCGCGCCGTGCGGCTTCGAGGGCGTGCCGTGCGCCTGCTGCCGCCGCGCAAGGCGCCGCACTACGCGCGGCAGAACTGGGAGATCAAGGGCTACCCCGACGGGTACGAGGTGTCGGAGCTCGGCACGTTTCCCGTTCCCGGCGCCCGGGGCTGCCCCGTGCCGCACACGGACAGGTCAGCGGGCTCTCCCGTCGAGTGACGTCAAGGTGGCGCGCAGCCAGGCGAGTTCGGCCCGGCTCGTCGCGCGGGCGATGGTGAGCATGCCGCGCCGGAAGGGGTCGTCGAGTTCCTCCGCGCGCAGCGGGCGCCCGCTGTCGTCGTAGAAGAAGCTCGCCGGTTCCTCCAGGAAGGCCAGTCGGCTTTCGAGTACCGCCACCTGTGCCGTCTCGTCCTCCAGATGACGCAGGAAGGCGAGAAGCGTGAACCAGCGGTTCTCGTCGGTGATGTCCACCCGTGCGGGAGCCGACAGGCGCTTGCGAAGCTCGCGCCTGCCTTCCGGGGTGAGGCTCAGGACGTGGCGAGGCGCTGCTCCAGAGCCGGGCTGCGTCTCGCGCGCGATCAGCCCGGCCTTCTCCAGCCGCTTGATGGCGGGGTACAGCGTGCTCTCCGCGACGGGCCGCACGTGCCCGGTCAACGCGGTGATGCGCTTGCGCAGCTCGTAGCCGTGCAAGGGGGCGTCGTAGAGAAATCCGAGGATGGCCAGTTCGAGCATGCCGTGCATTCTGCCGCACTGGGGCCGCATGTCGGTGTACATCGGCTACGCAATACATCGGTAGCGATGTATTGTCTGTGTGGGGCTCGCGACGGGCGAGCTGGCGGATACGACGGGACGGGGCACGGAGATGCGGCAGGCACAGTTCGACGCGGGAGGCAGTCACGTGCGATGGACGGAGGTCGACGGAGCCGCACCGGCGAGGGTGTACGTCCACGGGCTTGGCGCCGCGTCGACGGTCTACCACGCACACATCGCCGCGCGCTCCGAACTGGCGGGCCGCCGCTCGCTGTTCGTGGACCTCCCGGGGCACGGCATCAGCGACCGGCCCGCCGACTTCGGATACACCCTGGAGGACCACGCTGACGCGCTGGCTGCGGCGCTCGACGCGGCATGCGTGACGGAGGCCGAGGTCGTCGGGCACAGCATGGGCGGCTCCGTCGCCATCGTGCTCGCGCACCGGCGGCCCGACCTGGTGTCGCGGCTCGTCCTCACAGAGGCCAACCTCGACCCGATGCCACCCGTGACGGCGGGCAGCAGCGGCATCGCCGGGTACGACGAGGAGGACTTCGTCAGCGGCGGCGGCCACGCGCGCGTGCTGGAGAAAGTGGGCTCCACGTGGGCGGCGACCATGCGTCTCGCCGACCCTCTGGCCCTGCACAGAAGCGCGACGGGGCTCATCAAGGGCACTCAGCCCACGATGCGCCGCATGCTCACCGATCTGACCCTCGACCGCGTCTACGTACAGGGCGCGCTCAGCGGTGAACTCCCCGGAGAGGACGGCCTGGTGGCGGCCGGAGTGCGAGTGGTCACCGTTCCGGACGCGGGACACAACGTCATGTTCGACAATCCGGCGGCCTTCGCCGCCGTGATCACCGAAGTCCGCAAGGATCAGTCCTGACGCACGGCCAGGGCGAGGAACCGGTCGTCCTCGTCGACATACGTGGTCATGTGCCAACCGGAACCGGCAAGCAGAGGGCCCAAGTTCGCCTCCGCCCGCAGATCGCCCGGGGTGATCTGCCGCCCCTGGCGCGCGGCGAGTGCCGCCCGGCCAATCGGATGGAACAGGGCGAGGAGACCTCCAGGGCGCACCACGCGCCTCAACTCCCGCAGGTTCTCCGCCGGATCGGGCAGATGGGCGATCAGACCCGCGCCGAACACCGCGTCGAGCGATCCCGTGCGCAGCGGCAGGTGGGCCACGTCGGCGAGCAGAAGCTGCCCGTCGCGGTCCCTGCCGGCCCGTTTCGCGGCCTCCAGCATGGCGGGCGTCAGATCCGCTCCGAGTACGACGCCCGAGGGCCCTACGGCCTCCCGAAGAGCGGGCAGTGCCCGTCCGGTGCCGCAGCCCGCGTCGAGCACGTGAGAGCCGGGCCGCAGCCCGAGTTCGGTGACCGCGGCCCGATAGGCGGGACCGTCGTCGGGAAAACGGGCGTCCCAGTCGGCGGCGCGCGCCGTGAAGAATTCCTGTACCCGTGTGCGCTCGTCGTTCATGCCACCCATGATCCCGCAAGAACCGCACGCACGTTGGGTGCACTCGTTCGAGCGTGATGCGATCGTTCAAGGGCTCCTCTCTGTCATCTTCCAACACCTTTCGAAATGCGCCCCCGTAGTGCGCCCGCGGCAGGACTAGCGTCCCGGAGCCATGGGACACCTGGACCACGCCACATTCGGTTGGCTGACCCCCGTGCTGTCGTACGCGATGGCCTGCATCGGCTCCGCCCTGGGGCTGTGCTGCACCGTCCGCGCGCTGGGCGCCGAGGGTCGCTCGCGCCGGAACTGGCTCATCACCGCGGCCTCCGCCATCGGCACCGGCATCTGGACCATGCATTTCGTCGCGATGCTCGGTTTCGGAGTCACCGGCACCGAGATCCACTACAACGTGCCGCTGACCATGCTCAGCCTCCTGGGCGCGGTGGTCGTCGTCGGCGCCGGAGTCTTCGCCGTCGGATACGGCCGGGACCGGGGGCGGGCACTCGCGATCGGCGGGCTCACCACGGGGCTCGGCGTCGCGAGCATGCACTACATCGGCATGGCGGCACTGCGCATGCACGGCGAGGTGCGGTACGACCCGGTGCTGGTCGGCCTCTCCGTAGTGATCGCCGTGATCGCGGCGACCGCAGCCCTGTGGGCGGGCCTCAACATCAAGTCGCCCCTCGCGGTGGCCGGCGCGTCTCTCGTCATGGGCGGGGCGGTGAGCAGCATGCACTACACCGGCATGCTCGCCGTGAGCGTGCGCGTCACGCCCTCCGAAGCCGCACTGCCCGGGGCCACCACGATGCAGTTCATCTTCCCCCTCGCCGTCGGTCTCGGGTCCTACATGTTCTTGACCTGCGCCTTCGTCGCGCTCTCCCCGACGGAAGGCGAGCGCGAAGCCTCCGTGTCGGCCCAGCGACCGGCCGAGACCGCCGCCCGATAGCGGGCTCCGTCGTGGCCGGTGACGGCCCGGCGGCACGCACCGAACCCACCCGAGCGAGGAGGCCATGCGCACACCACGAAGCACCTCGGATCCCGCCGACGGCGTCATACCGCCACAGTCGGCGCCCCCGGCGCGCGGCCGCCGTGCCCACGCGGGCCGACCCGCCGACGAACGCGACGAACACCCCTACGGAGACGAACACCCCTACGGAGAGGACGACATCGCCGAACCTCCGGGGGATAGGGAACTCACGGGCGCGAGCCACTGGCGGCTGCGGCCCCGCACCGTCCGAGCCAAGATCGTGTGCCTGTTGATGGTGCCCGTCATCTCCCTGCTCGCTCTGTGGGGGTACGCGACCGTCAGCACGGCCCAGGACGTGGCCAGGCTGCGGCAACTGCAGCGCGTCGACACCGGCATACGCACCCCCGTGGAAACGGCGATCACCTCGCTCCAGGCCGAGCGCGTCGCCGCCGTGCGCTACGCGACCAAGCCGAACACCGGCCGTGGTGACGCACTCACGAAGCAGGGCGAGCGCACCGACCGCGCGGTGGCGAAGCTGCGCATCGGAGATGATTCGACCGTCGCGGACGGGGTCGGTCTTCCCCGGGGAGTGGCCGACAGGCTGGAGACGTTCCTCACCGCGGCAAACGGCATGCGCACGCTGCGGAACGAGGTGCTCGACCGCCGCACCGGCTGGAATACGGTGTACGGCCAGTACACGCGGACGATCGCCCAGGCCTTCGGGGTCGGCGGCGCGCTCTCCGGCATGCAGGACACCGCGGCAGGCTCCAACGCGCGCGTGCTGCTCGAATTCTCCCGGGCCGGCGAAATGCTGGCACGCGAGGACGCCGTGCTTGCCGGAGCACGACTCGACGGCTCCCTCGCGGGGCAGCGGCTCCGGCTGTTCACCGGTGCCGTGGACACCCGCAGGACGCTGGCGGAAACCGCGTCCGGTGATCTGCGCGGCCCCCAGCGGGCGGCTTGGCGCGGCATCGAGAAGGGGAGCGCGTACGACGACGTGCGCACCGTCGAGGACAAGGTGCTCGTGACACAGCCCGGCCCGAAGGCGCTCGGCGCGGCCCCGGCAGGTACCTGGGACGACGCCTACGGAGAGGTGCAGGACCAAGTCGACGCGGTCGTGGCGAACGCGCACCGCGACGCCGCTGCCCAGGCTGACCCGCTCACTCACGGAGTGCTCACCCCCGCGGGCGCCGCCGTCCTCCTGGGGCTCGTCGCCGTCGCCACGTCCCTGGTCGTCTCCGTACGCATCGGCCGAGGGCTGGTCGTCGAGCTGGTCGGCCTGCGCAACGGCGCCCTGGAGATCGCCCGGCGCAAGCTCCCGAACGCGATGCGGCGGCTGCGCGCCGGTGAGGAGCTCGACATCAATGCCGAAGCGCCGCCCGGACCACCCGCGGAGGACGAGACAGGACAGGTCGCCGAGGCGCTCGGCACCGTCCACCGGGCCGCCCTGCGCGCGGCGGTCGAGCGCGCCGAGCTGGCCAGCGGCATCTCCGGAGTCTTCGTCAATCTCGCCCGCAGGAGCCAGGTTCTCGTCCACCGCCAACTCAGCCTCCTGGACAGCATGGAACGCCGGGCCGAGGACCCCAACGAGCTCAGTGACCTCTTCCGGCTCGACCACCTGACCACCCGGATGCGGCGACACGCGGAGAGCCTGATCATCCTCTCCGGGGCCGCGCCCGGCCGCGCCTGGCGCATGCCCGTGTCGCTGACGAACGTGGTCCGTGCCGCCGTCTCCGAAGTCGAGGACTACGCGCGGGTGGAGGTACGCCCATTGCCCGGAGCCTCGGTCCTCGGGACGGCAGTGGCCGACCTGACCCACCTCCTGGCCGAACTCGTCGAGAACGCGGCACAGTTCTCACCTCCGCACACCAAGGTGCGGGTCAACGGCGAACCGGTCGGCAACGGCTACGCCCTGGAGATCGAGGACCGTGGGCTCGGCATGGGGACCGAGATGCTCGCCGAGGCCAACCGGCGCATCGAGCAGTCCGAGGCGCTCGACTTGTTCGACAGCGATCAACTCGGTCTCTTCGTCGTCAGCAGGCTCGCGGCACGGCATCACATCAAGGTGCATCTGCGCACATCGCCCTACGGAGGTACCACCGCGGTGGTGCTGCTTCCCACCGCGCTCCTTCACAGCGGCACGGTGGAAAGCCCCCAGGCCGCCACCGTGGAGCGCGGGCGCTTCCCGGGAAAGGAGCACGCGCGCGTGGAGGGCGGGTCGGAACGCCGCGTGAACGGCAACTCCGTCCCTGCCCCGGCAGCCCTCCCGGCTCTCGCCGCAGCGGTGGAGGCGTCCCCACCGCCCGGCGTCACTACGCTGCGGCCGCACCGGACGCGTGATCCCGGATCCCCAGGCTCGGGACCGTACGGTGACGGGCCGCTCGACGTGGCGGGCGCTGACGCCCAAGTCCCCGCCCTGCAAGGTCCTGACGCGGACGGCTTCGTAGGGCAACACGCCGACGCCCAGGCAGCGGCCTCGGACGAACTGCCCCGCCGGGTCCGTCAGGCGAGCCTCGCCCCTCAGCTCCGAGAACATCGGTCTACGGAAGAGGCGGCCACGGCGGCCCCCGCAGCGGAGGACGAACGCAGCCCTGAGCAAGTACGTGCCCGCATGACCGCCTACCGCGACGGCTGGGCGCGGGGCGGCGGTCCGCTCCCGGGCATCGTCGGCTCGGTCCCCGACATCTCAGGGCCCGCACCGGGTCGAGACAGCAGTGAAGGAGACCACGCATGATCCAGGATCAGAGCATCACCGCCGGGCGGACCGGCGAACTCGACTGGTTACTGGACGACTTGGTGCTGCGCGTCGGTGAAGTGCGGCACGCCGTGGTCCTGTCCAACGACGGCCTGCCGGTCGGCGCGTCGACCGCCCTCACTCGCGAAGACGCCGAACACCTGGCCGCCGTCGCATCGGGGTTCCACAGCCTCGCCAAGGGGGCGGGCCGCCACTTCGGGGCCGGGGGAGTGCGTCAAACCATGGTCGAGATGGACGACGCCTTCCTGTTCGTGGCGGCCGCGGGCGATGGCTCCTGCCTCACGGTCCTGAGTTCCGTGACGGCCGACATCGGGCTCGTGGCCTACGAGATGGCGCGGCTGGTCAAGCGGGTGGGCGAACACCTCTACACCCCGGCGCGCTTCGCCGCGCAGCCGCCGGCCGCCGGGTGACCGAGGACGGTCGGCGGCCATGACCGAGGAAGCGAGCGGACTCCCGCACCAGCCGGGCAGTCAGTGGTACGACAACGAAGCCGGTCCCCTCGTCCGTCCCTACGCGATGACGGGTGGGCGGACCAAGCCCGGGCCGAGCGACGTGCGCTTCGACCTGATCGCGCTCGTCACGCTCGATGGCAGCGCCCCGGGCCCCGGCGACGACTCCACGCTGGGACCCGAACACCGGACACTGATCGAACTGTGCCGCACCGAGACACAGTCCGTCGCCGAACTCGCCGCGGGCGCCGATCTGCCCGTCGGCGTCGTCCGCGTGCTCCTGGGCGACCTGGTGGAGAGCGGCTGCGTCAAGGTCAGCCGACCGGTGCCGCCCGCGCAGCTACCCGACGAAATGATTCTTCGTGAGGTGATCGATGGTCTCCGAGCACTCTGACGCCACCGGCGACGACACCACCGCCATGGCGCTCAAGATCCTGGTCGCGGGCGGCTTCGGGGTGGGCAAGACCACCCTGGTCGGCGTGGTCAGCGAAATCCGCCCGTTGCGCACGGAAGAACTGCTCAGCGAGGCGGGCGAGTCGGTGGACGACACCGACGGCGTCGACCGCAAGACCACGACGACCGTGGCCATGGACTTCGGCCGCATCACCATCAGGTCGGGCCTGTCGCTGTACCTGTTCGGAACTCCGGGACAGGATCGTTTCTGGTTCCTGTGGGACGAGCTGTCACAGGGCGCCCTCGGAGCCGTCGTCCTGGCGGACACCCGACGGCTCGAGGACTGCTTCCCCGCCGTGGACTACTTCGAGCACCGACGTATCCCGTTCGTCGTGGCGGTCAACTGCTTCGCGAACGCGCGTACGTACGGAGCACATGAGGTGTCACGAGCCCTGGACCTCGACAGCGGAACTCCGGTGGTGCTGTGCGACGCACGGGACCGCGACTCGGGGAAGGAGGTGCTGATCCGGCTGGTCGAGTACGCCGGACGGATGTATACCGCCCGGCTGCTCGACACCGTGGGCTGAGCGCTCAGTCGGAGACCGAGGCGTAGGCGAGTACCTTGTCGATCCTCACGCGCACCAGGAGTTCCCCCGGTACGCCGTTGCGCTTGCCGAACTCGTCGGCGCGTTCCTCTCCCATGTAGCGCGCGCCGAGCCGGGTCGCCCAGCGGCGGACCTCGTCGATGTCTTCACTGATCTCGGCGCGGCCCTGAAGGACGACGAAGGCGAACGGGGGCTTGTCGTCGTCCACGCACAGGGCCACACGCCCGTCACGAGCGAGGTTCCGTCCCTTCACGGTGTCCTTGCCGGTGTTGAACACCAGGTCGTCCCCGTCGATCAGGAACCAGATCGGGGCGATGTGCGGGCTGCCGTCGGCGCGGACGGTCGACAGCTTGCCGGTACGGGTTCCGTGGGATACGAAGGCTCGCCACTGGTCATCGGTCATCTTCTGTGCCATGTCCCCATCCTGCTTGCCCGGGCGCCGGTCGTGGTGAAGGCTGGCAGGTCAGATCCTCCAGCCAGGGGGAGCGGAATCGGGGAGACGGGAACATGGGGCAGAGCACGGGGCTCGGTTGGCTGCTGGACGACCTGACGCAGCGGATGGAACACGTACGGCACGCACTGGTCCTTTCGAATGACGGTCTCGTGACGGCGGCGAGTTCGGATCTCAAGCGTGAGGACGCGGATCACCTGGCGGCGGTCGCCTCGGGACTTCACAGCCTGGCCAAGGGGTCAGGACGCCAGTTCAACGCGGGCAATGTGCGTCAGACAATGATCGAGTTCGATGACGCGGTCCTCTTCGTCACGGCGGCTGGTGACGGCAGTTGCCTCTGCGTCCTGAGCTCGGCGGAGGCCGACATCGGCCAGGTCGCGTACGAGATGACGCTGCTCGTCAACCGGGTCGGCGAGCACCTGGGAGTCGGTGCGAGGCAGCCGGAACGCACGCCCATAGTGGACCTCTGACCTGCACTGACGCTGCCACGTCAAGAGTTATCCACAGGCCGAGCGGGGATCGCGGGGATCGAGCTACGGTTTTTCCCGAGAGCAATCACATCTCACGGGGGAGAACCACCATGACAAGCGACACCATCACGTCATCCACCGCGGTGGCGCCCGCGCAACAGTCGTTGGCGCCGAGCCGCGCCGCGGGGGAACTGGGCTTGAAACGCGGCGAGTTCGAGCTCGCCGTGATGTTGGGACGGGTACGCACCGTCGGCGAGGCGGTCGGCGGTCAGCGCCGCGTCCCGCAGGAGGAGATCGACCGCGTACGCGGGAGCGAAGGGTTTCCCGAGGCGCTGCGAGAGAGCGTCAGAGCCGTGGGCACCACGGAAGGCGCGGCGCTGATGGAGATCACCACGACCCGCTTCACTCGGCTTGCCCGCGCCGGTGTGCTGACGCCGGTCAAGTTCTACTTGAATCGCTACCGTGCCGTCGTCTGGCTCTATCTGGCCGAAGAACTGAGGCAGTTCGCCGGGACGGAGGGGAACGCCCGTCTGCTCACCGGGCGCACCCCGGAGCCGATGCGCGCCCGACTCGCAGAGGGGCAAGACCTGCGGGCGCGGAACTGGCGCGGTCGGCACACGGGATTCCTGCTCAGCCAGTGCGAGGACCCGTGGGAGCGCGCCGCCGTCATGGCATCGCAACTCGACCCGGTGCAGATCGCGGAGATCGTCAGGGATCCGTACGAGCGGGCCTATGTGAACCGCCTCAGGCCCGTGCCACGCAAGCAGAGCGCGCCGGACTCGCCCGCGGCGCTGATCGTCGAAAGGATCACGACAGCGGACGATCCCGACGAGATCCGATGGCTCCGATCCAGTCTGCTGATCGGCCTCATCCAGGCGCGCGGACAGCGACCGGCGCCACGCCCCGCACCGCGGCCCGTGGCCCAAGCGGCGAATCGCCGCCCGGCTTCGGCGACACGGCACGGCAAGGTCGCCGAAGCCGCCGAAGCCGCCGAAGCCGCCGAAGAGGTGACGACCGTGCCGGACGAGCCGCGCGGCCTGCGCGAGTGGCTGCGCCGCAGGCGGGCGTAGGACGCGGCAGTCCCTACGTCGTCGCGTCGAGGTCCTTGGCGTAGAACTCGATGGCGGATCGATAGCCAGCGATCTCCGGGGCACTGCTCGTGGCGGCGAGCAGCGTCAGGAGCATCCGCATCGCTTCGTGGGCCCGGCCGGTGTTGTACAGAGCCATCGCCAGGAACGTCTTGAGCGCGGCATCGTCCGGGAATTCGTTCACGGCATCGGTGAGCGTGGTGACCGCGTTCTCGTAGCGCCCCAGGGTGCGATAGGTGCTGCCCAGACCGAGCAGGGCGCCCCGTCTGTCGTCCTCCGTAAGACCCGGCCCTTCGAGCGCGTGCTCGTAGTACGGCACGGCCTCGGCTTCCAGGCCGAGTGTGTCGTGGACCCACGCGGTCTGATAGGCCACTTCCGCATCGTGGGGGAAGTGCTCGGCGAGGGCGACCAGTTGTTCCTTGGCCTCCTCGCGGCGGCCTGCCTCGCGAAGCCGTATGGCCTCCGCGAGCGCCTCGTCCCTCTCCAAGTCGTCCACTCTGTCGACTCCGCCCATGTCCATTCCCCCGACCCTTTCGCTCTCGCTGCCGAGCACCGCGTCGAGCCGCAGCGCGCGTCGACTTCGATGATCTCGCGCCTACGCCCGACGCAGAACGGAGGTACCCGTGTCCACGCCGTCCTTGCCGAAGCCCGCCGCGCGGGTGTCAACCGGCCAGTTCCTCCTCGAGCCAGGTGCGGCCCCGAGCGCGCGCGGTGAGCCGTGCCCCGCCCAGGCGCGAGGCGAGGCGCTCGGCCTCGGTCGCGACCGCGTCGCGGGCGTCCGCTCCGACGTCCTCCAAGAAGCGGCACACGATCTCGCCGTCCGCGTCCTGGGCCCAGCCGCCCACGATCCGGCCGTTCCACCACAGGGAGGGGCCGATGTTGCCGTTGCGGTCGAAGAGCCGAGAACCGTGCTCGCCGAGGAACCAGCCGCGGTTCTGCCAGCCCATCGGGGTGGAGTCGAGCGAGGGCAGCAGGGCGGCCCAGGGCTCGGGCGTGGGCGTCTCGGCCAGGTCGTCGGGGAGGAGGAGTCCTGGAGTTCCGTCCAAGTCGACCTCGATGGGACGCAGTTCGGTCAGCGCCCGCTTCGTCTGGGTCTTGGTCCATCCGGCCCACCAGCGCAGATCGTCGGCCGGTGCCGGCCCGAAGGTGTGCAGCCAACGTCGCGCGACCTCGGTCTCCGCCTCGTGGGGGTCCCGGTCCGCGAGGCCGTCGGGAAACCAGTCGGTCAGCCGCGCCCAGCGGTACTGGTGCGACTGCCACGATCCGCGGGGGCGAGCGCGCACCACGCGCCCCTCGGCGGCCAGCAGCAGGAGGAGCCTGCTGGCCAGCCTCTGCTTGGACTCGTAACGCTTGCCGGGAGACATGACCAGCTCCGTGCTCAGCCGCGGATCATCGCCCGCCACCTCGGCCGCCGTCGCCTCACCCCGCTCCTTGAGGGCCCGCAGCGCCACTTCCTCGGTCTCCGCCAGCCAGGCCGCGACCCCTGCGGCGTCGCGGGCGACCCCGATGTCGGCCAGCATGCGCAGCAGCAATCGGCGTTCGCGCGCGGCGACGGGATGGGAGCAGGCGGCCTGCAGGGCGGGGGCGACATCCAACGACGTCACAAAGACCGTGCGCCGCATGCCCATGAAGCGGATCAGCGAGCGGTCTTCGTACAGGGCACGCTCCAAGTCGGCGACCTGGCCGTCCTTCATACGGGCCCACGCACCGATGTACACCGACGACGGGTCGGTGCCGTGCAGCGCGAGGAGCGATCGTGCCACGTCGGCCGGGTCGTCCGCTCTGGTGGCCGAGGTCAGCCGGTGGCGCAGCGCCAGACGCGCCCGCCGCTCCGCCACGTCGATCCGTCGCACCATGCCTCCTCCAAGGGCCCCACGCCGTTCACGCGCTGGTGGTCGGGGCGTCCATGTGCCGCTCCCCGTACGGACGGAAGAGCCCTTCTTGTACGACCGACACCAAGAGCCTGCCCTCCGTGTCGTAGATGCGGCCTCTCGCGAGCCCGCGGCCCCCCGTCGCGATGGGGGACTCCTGGTCGTAGAGGAACCACTCGTCCGCCCGGAAGGGGCGGTGGAACCACATGGCGTGATCCAGCGACGCCATGTCGAAGCCGCGGCGGCCCCAGAGCGGCTCCACCGGGATGCGGACGGCATCGAGGAGCGTCATGTCGCTGGCGTAGGTGAGTGCGCAGGTGTGTACGAGCGGGTCGTCGCCGAGCGGCCCCACGGCACGCATCCACACCGCGCTGCGTGGCTCGGCGTCCTTGATCTCCTCTTCGGTCCAGCGAAGCCGGTCGACATAACGGATGTCGAAGGGCTGGCGACGGGCCATGCGTTCCCACTGCTCGGGAAGCGCGCCGAGGTGCTCCTTGATCTCCTCGGCGACCGTCGGCAGCGACTCCGGAGAGGGAGCCGCGATGCGCGGTGGCAACTGGTGCTCGAATGCGCCCTGTTCTGGCTGATGGAAGGAGGCGGTGAGGTTGAAGATGGTGCGGCCCTGTTGGACGGCGGTGACGCGGCGCGTGGTGAAGGATCGCCCGTCCCTGACCCGTTCGACCTGGTACACGATGGGGACGCCCGGGCGCCCCGGACGCAGGAAGTACGCGTGCAGCGAATGC
The DNA here is from genome assembly GCF_002556545.1 of Streptomyces formicae. Lineage (NCBI taxonomy): Bacteria > Bacillati > Actinomycetota > Actinomycetes > Kitasatosporales > Streptomycetaceae > Streptomyces > Streptomyces formicae. Next base: position 635,879 of record NZ_CP022685.1, on the reverse strand, counting down.
ACCGGGCGATCGCCCTCGGTGGTGCGGCCCGCCGCGACGAGGGCCTGCCCGGCGACCTGCCCGCCGAACACCCGCTGGAGGGACTCCTCCGGGCTGCGGCCGCGGAAGATGTTGAGCTCGATCTGCTCCAGGTCCAGCAGGTCGACCAAGCGCTCGGCGGGGTTGTTCATGGCAGTTCCTCGACTCCTGTCCGGGGCGAACGGATCCTCGGGGCGCTCAGAGCTGGCCGACGTCCGTGACCCGGACGACGGCGCGGCCCTCCTCATCGGAGGCCGCGAGATCGACCTCCGCGCTGATGCCCCAGTCATGGTCGCCGTTCGGGTCGGCGAACGTCTGGCGGACGCGCCACAGACCGTGTTCCGGATCCTCCTCGATGAGCAGCAGCTTGGGACCGCGCGCGTCGGGTCCGGTGCCGAGATCTTCGTACTCGTCCCAGTACTTGTCCATCGCCTCGCCCCAGGCGTCCGCGTCCCAGCCGGACTCCCCGTCCAGCTCGCCCAGCTCCTCCACGTGATCGAGCGCGGCAAGCTCCACCCGGCGGAACAGCGCGTTGCGGACCAGGACCCGGAAGGCGCGGGCGTTGGCCGTGACCGGCTTGACCTGATCGGCCTTCTCCTGGGCCTCCTCGGCCGTCATGACCTCCGGGTTGGCGAGCTGCTCCCACTCGTCCAGGAGGCTGGAGTCGACCTGGCGGACCATCTCGCCGAGCCAGGCGATCAGGTCCTCGAGGTCCTCGGACTTCAGGTCGTCGGGGATGGTGTGCTCAAGGGCCTTGTACGCGCCCGCGAGGTAACGCAGGACGATGCCTTCGGTGCGCGCGAGTTCGTAGAAGGACGTGAACTCCGTGAAGGAGAGCGCCCGTTCGTACATGTCGCGGACGACGGACTTCGGGGAGAGCGGGTGGTCGCCGACCCACGGGTGGCTGGTGCGGTATGTGTTGTACGCGTGGAGGAGCAGCTCCTCCAGAGGCTTCGGGTACGTGATGTCCTGAAGCCGCTCCATCCGGTCCTCGTACTCGACGCCGTCCGCCTTCATCAGCGCCACGGCCTCGCCACGCGCCTTGTTCTGCTGGGCGGCGAGGATCTGGCGCGGGTCGTCGAGGGTGGACTCCACGACGGACACCATGTCCAGGGCGTACGAAGGGGACTCGGGGTCGAGCACCTCGAAGGAGGCGAGGGCGAACGTCGAGAGCGGCTGGTTGAGCGCGAAGTCCTGCTGCAGGTCCACGGTCAGGCGCACGATGCGGCCGGTGGCGTCCGGCTCGTCCAGCTTCTCCACCACGCCGCCGGCGAGCAGCGAGCGGTAGATCGCGATGGCCCTGCGGATGTGCCGCAGCTGCTGCTTGCGCGGCTCGTGGTTGTCCTCGAGGAGATGACGCATCGCCTCGAAGGCGTTGCCGGGGCGGGCGATCACGGAGAGCAGCATGGTGTGCGTGACCCGGAAGCGGGACGTCAGCGGCTCGGGCTCCGAGGCGATCAGCTTCTCGAAGGTCCCCTCCGACCAGGCGATGAAGCCCTCGGGAGCCTTCTTGCGGACCACCTTGCGGCGCTTCTTCGCATCGTCACCGGCCTTGGCCAGTGCTTTCTCGTTCTCGATGACGTGCTCGGGCGCCTGCGCCACCACGAGGCCCGCCGTGTCGAAGCCCGCCCGCCCGGCGCGTCCGGCGATCTGGTGGAACTCCCGCGCGCGCAGGGTGCGGACACGGGTGCCGTCGTACTTGGTGAGCGCGGTGAACAGCACCGTGCGAATCGGGACGTTCACTCCGACGCCCAGGGTGTCCGTGCCGCAGATGACCTTCAGGAGACCGGCCTGGGCGAGCTTCTCCACGAGGCGTCGGTACTTGGGCAGCATGCCCGCGTGGTGCACGCCGATCCCGTGGCGTACGTAGCGGGAGAGGTTGCGGCCGAACTTGGTGGTGAAGCGGAAGCTGCCGATCAGATCGGCGATCTTGTCCTTCTCCTCGCGGGTGCACATGTTGATGCTCATCAGCGACTGTGCGCGCTCGACGGCCTGCGCCTGCGTGAAGTGCACGATGTAGACCGGCGCCTGCTTGGTCTCCAGGAGCTCGGTGAGCGTCTCGGTGATCGGCGTCAGTCGGTACTCGTACGACAGCGGGACCGGGCGCGTCGCCGAGCGGACCACCGAGGTGGGGCGGCCGGTGCGGCGCGTCAGGTCCTTCTCGAACATGGAGACGTCGCCGAGCGTCGCCGACATGAGGATGAACTGCGCCTGGGGCAGTTCGAGCAGCGGGATCTGCCAGGCCCAGCCGCGGTCCGGCTCGGCGTAGAAGTGGAACTCGTCCATGACGACCTGGCCGATGTCGGCGTCCTTGCCGTCACGCAGCGCGATGGAGGCGAGGACCTCGGCCGTGCAGCAGATGACGGGGGCGTCGGCGTTGACGGAGGCGTCACCGGTGAGCATGCCGACGTTCTCGGTGCCGAAGAGCTTGCACAGGTCGAAGAACTTCTCCGACACGAGCGCCTTGATGGGCGCGGTGTAAAAGGTGACCTTGTCCTGGGCCAAGGCTGTGAAGTGGGCGCCCGCGGCGACCAGGCTCTTGCCCGAGCCCGTGGGCGTGGACAAGATCACGTTGGCCCCGGAGACCACCTCGATCAGCGCCTCCTCCTGGGCCGGGTAGAGAGTGATCCCCTGTTCCTCGGCCCACGACGAGAAGGCTTCGAAGAGGGCATCGGGGTCGGCATCCGGCGGCAGCTGATCGATAAGGGTCACACCCCCATCTTGCCTTCCTTCTCACCCGATCAGGGAACCGGCGGTCCCTACGAAGATCATGAACGCTACGCTGTGTCGCCAACGGGGCGTCAGTTCAACGGAAATGGGGCGGGCAACAACAATGATGGGACCGGCACACTCACTGTCGGGGGCGGCGGCCTGGCTCGGTGTCGGAGCGGCCGCAGCGGCCGCCGGGCACACGATGCCCTGGCCGGTTCTCCTGGTGGGGGCACTGATCTGCGCCGGGGCGGCTCTCGCACCCGACCTCGACCACAAGTCGGCCACCATCTCGCGGGCCTTCGGTCCCGTCTCCCGGGGCCTGTGCGAGATCGTCGACAAGCTGTCCTCCGCCGTCTACAAGGCGACGCGGAAGCAGGGCGACCCGCGCCGTTCGGGCGGGCACCGCACGCTCACGCACACATGGCTGTGGGCGGTGCTGATAGGAGCGGGCACCTCCGCCCTGGCGATCTTCGGCGGGCGCTGGGCCGTGCTTGCCATCCTCTTCATCCACATGGTGCTCGCCATCGAAGGGCTGCTGTGGCGGGCGGCCCGCGGGTCGAGCAGCGACGTGCTGGTTTGGCTCCTTGCCGCGACGAGCGCCTGGATCCTCGCGGGAGTGCTCGACAAGCCGGGCAACGGCGCGGACTGGCTCTTCACGGCGCCGGGCCAGGAGTACCTGTGGCTGGGGCTGCCGATCGTCCTCGGTGCCCTGGTGCACGACATCGGGGACGCGCTGACCGTCTCCGGGTGCCCGATCCTGTGGCCCATCCCCGTCGGCCGCAAGCGCTGGTACCCGGTCGGGCCGCCGAAGATGATGCGTTTCCGGGCGGGCAGCTGGATCGAGCTCAAGGTCCTGATGCCGGTGTTCATGCTGCTCGGTGGAGTGGGCGGCGCGGCGGCGCTCAACTTCATCTGAGGGACCGCCGCTTTCGGCTGCGAAGCCGCCGCGCCCACCACGCCCGCCGAGCCCGCCGCGGTTCAGCCCAGCGCCGGGCGCTCCTCGGGCTGGGAATGCCAGGAGTGCCAGAGCGCGGCGTAGGCGCCGTCGGCCGCGACGAGAGCGTCGTGGGAGCCCAGCTCCGTCACCCTGCCGTCCTCCATCACCGCGACGCGATCCGCGTCATGGGCCGTCTGCAGGCGGTGGGCGATGGCGATGACGGTCCGGCCGTGGAGCACGGCGGCCAGGGCCCGCTCCGTGTGGCGAGCCGTCGTCGGGTCCAGGAGCGCGGTGGCCTCGTCGAGGATCACGGTGTGCGGGTCGGCGAGCACGACGCGGGCCAGCGCCAGCTGCTGGGCCTCCGCGCCGTGCAGCAGACGGCCGCCGGGGCCGAGCTCCGTGTCCAGGCCGTCAGCGAGGCCCTCGGCCCAGTCGGCGCCGACCGAGCTGAGGGCGGCTTGCAGCTCGCTGTCCGTCGCGGACTCCGCGGCGATCCGCAGGTTGTCGCGGACGGTGCCCAGGAAGACGTGGTGCTCCTGCGTGACCAGGACGACCTGGCGGCGCAGCCGGTCGGGCGGCAGATCGGCGATCGGTACCCGACCGACGGTCACCGATCCCTTCACCGGTGCGTCGATGCCCGCGAGCAGCCGACTCAGGGTGGTCTTGCCCGCTCCGGACGGGCCGACGATCGCGAGGCGTTCACCGGGGCGGACCGACAGGTCCACGTCGCGCAGGACCTCGGGGCCACCTCCGTACGAGAAGCAGACACCGTCGACGTCGATTTGGTCGTCCGCCGGAACGCCGACGCTCTCGACCTGACCGCCGTCCTCCACCAGGTCGACGGTGGCGGTCCCTGCCAGGCCCTCGACCCTGGCGAAGGACGCGGTGCTGCTCTGCAGGTGCTCGACCTGCTGAAGGATCGTGTCCAGAGGCTGGGAGAGCTGCCGCAGATACAGGGCGCAGGCCACCACCGTGCCCAGGCTCACCGAACCGTGGTCGTGCAGGACGCCACCAATGAGCAGTACCGCGACCACGGGGACGGCGTACGAGATGTCGATGCTGGGAAACAGGACGCTGCGCAGGTGGAGGGTCCGCTCACGCGCGGCGACGCAGCGCCCGATCTGTGCCTCGCTGTCCGCGACGCGCTGCTCCCGCAGGCCGAAGGCCTCCACGGTGCGGGCGCCGGAGGCGGTGGCGGCGAGCACCTCGGCCAGGGTGGAGTGGGCCGCGCCCTCTTCGAGGTAGGCGGTGTGGGCACGGCGCAGGTACCAGCGAGTGGCGAACCAGATCCCGACGAGACCGAGCACGCCACAGGCGCCAAGCAGCGGATCGAGGAGGAAGACCGCGCCGAGGATGAACAGGGCTTGGACGGCCGCCACGAAGACGTCGGGCCCTGTGTCGCGCAAGGTCTGGCCGGCCGTCGCGACATCGGTGGTGCCGCGTGCCGTCAGGTCTCCCGCCCCGGCACGCTCCACGACCGAGGCGGGCAGGGCGAGCGCCCGGTCGACGAACTGCTCGCGGATGCGGGCCAGCGTCCGCTCGCCGAAGCGGTGGCCGAGGTAGCGGGCGTGCCGGGACAGGAGGAGCTGGGCGACGGCTCCGGCCAGGATGCCCAGGGCGAGGCGGTCCACGGTCGCGACGCTTCCGCCGTCCTTGACCGTGTTGATGATGCGCCCCAGGAGCCAGGGTCCGACGAGGCCCGCGGCAGCGGCGAGCGCGTTGAAGACGAGCATCGCGGTGAAGGCGCGGGTGTCCTGTCGGATGAGCCGCGCCGCGGCACGGCGGACCTGGCGCGGCCCGGCTACGGGCAGGTGGCCCGGCGGCGGCTCGGGGCGGGATTCCGAGGCCGCGGACCGCGCCCGGAGCTGGGACCGCTTCGTTCTGGGGCGCTGTGTCATCGAAGGGCCTCGTGCGGGGAATCGGAGGAATCGTGAGAGGAAGGGGAGGGCAGGTCGGGTCCCGCTGGGAGACTCGGCCGGCCGTGCTTCTCAGCGCTGTCAGGAGGTTCTGCCTCCGCGCGGTCCGCGTCCTCGTCCTCGTCCTTGGCTTCACGCGACACCAGCTGCCGGTAGCCGGGGTGATCGGCCAGCATGTCGGCGTGTCGGCCGACGGCGGCGACGCGGCCGTCCACGAGGTACTGGACCACGTCGGCTTGGTCGAGAAGCAGGGGAGAGGTGCTGGTGATGACGGTGGTGCGGCCGGCGCGGGCGGTGCGCAGACGTGCCGCCATCTTCGCCTCGGTGTGGGCGTCGACCGCGGAGGTGGGGTCGATCGCCATCAGTACCTCAGGACCGGCGAGCAGAGCCCGCGCCAGGCGCAGGCGCTGACGCTGGCCTCCGGAGAGGTTGCGGCCGTTGGCGTCCAGGGGCGCGTCGAGCCCTTCCGGCAGGCCGAGCACGATGTCGCGGGCCATGGCCGCGTCGATGGCGTCCGCCACGGCCCCGTCGCCGGGATCCCGCCGACCGGAGACGGCCGAACGCAGTGTCCCGGCGAACAGGTCGGCTTCGTTGTCCGCGACGAGGATCCGCGCACGGACCTGGTCCAAGGCGATGGCGTCGAGTCGGGTCGTGCCCCAGGTGGCCTGGGACGGAGCGAACCGGCCGAGCCGGTCGACGACATCCGTGCAGTCCGTCGGACGGGCGCTGACCAGCGCCGTCAGGAGGCCGGGCGTGATCTCGACACCGGACTGCGGATCTCGCAGCACGGACGGCGCTTCGGGCCCGTCCACTCCGTCGGCAGCCGAGCCCTGTACGCGCGGATCCGGTTCCAGGTTCAAGAACCCCACGACCCGGCGCGCCGACACCAGGCCGCGGCTGATGTCGTACCCGGCTTCGATCAGGAAGGACACCGGGAGCACGAGGACGGCGACGTACCCGTACACGGCCACCAACTCGCCGACCGTGATCGACCCTTGAGCCGCCATGCGCGCGGCGAGCCACGTCACGGCGGCGAGGAACAGAGTGGGGAGGCCGAGGCCGAAGGCCTGGATCCAGCTCATCGCGGAGCCGACGCGGTATCCCTCGTCCCGCAGCTTCCGCGAGCCCTCGCGGTAGCGGGCCGCGAACACGCCCTTGCCGCCGAGGCCGTTGAGGATGCGCAGGCCACCGGCGAGGTCGGCGAGGTCGGCCGCGAGCGCGCCCTGCCGTTCCCGGTACGCGGCCTCGGCGCCCTGCAACCGGCCGAGCAGCGGACCGATCAGCGCGACGATCAGCGGCACACCGACCAGGACCACCACGGCCAAGAGCGTGGAGACGGACAGGAGGAGGGCGGCCACCACGATGTAGGCGATCACCGCGCCCACGCCGGGGCCCGTCGCCGTGAGCGTCTGGCTGATGACGCCCACGTCGGAGTGCCCGATCGTGACGACCTCACCGGTCGAGACGCGGCGGGAGAGTCCCGCGCCGAGCCGGGTCGCGTGGTCGACGACGACCCGGACCGTACGGAAGTAGGCGTCGAGGCGGACTCGGGTCATCGTGCGATGCCGCATGATCGCCAGCCAGGCGTTGAGGACCCCGATGCCGAGCAGCGCCACGCTCCACCCCACCAGTGCGCCCCGGTCACCGGGGCGCAGCCCGTCGTCGATGGCACGCGACAGGACGTAGGGCGGCAGGGTCAGGCAGACCATCCACACGGTGCCGAACAGGGCGCCGGTGGCGATCCGCCCTGGCTGGGCGGCGATCACCCACCAGAGGTAGCGGGCGGGGCCGCGACGGTCGGGAGCGCCGGGATCCGTGGACGATGCAGACATTCACGAACCTTAGTCACTCCGCTCACGGCCGCACCAGGGTCAATTGCTCCGGTGCGCGGCCTGACCACGCATCCTCTACCCGTGCCAGGACCGCCACAGTGCCGCGTACGCCCCGTCGGCCGCCACCAGTTGGTCGTGGCCGCCCAGTTCGCTGATCCGGCCGTTCTCGACCACCGCGATGACGTCCGCGTCGTGCGCGGTGTGCAGCCGGTGGGCGATCGCCACGACCGTGCGCCCGTCCAGGACCCGGGCGAGCGAGCGCTCCAGGTGGCGCGCCGCACGTGGATCGAGGAGCGAGGTGGCCTCGTCCAGGACCAGGGTGTGCGGGTCGGCGAGGACCAGCCGGGCCAGCGCGATCTGCTGCGCCTGTGCCGGTGTCAGCGCGAAACCGCCGGAGCCGACCTCGGTCTCGAGCCCTTCGTCGAGGGCCCGGGCCCAGTCGGCCGCGTCGACCGCGCCGAGCGCCGCCCACAGTTCGGCGTCGCGCGCTCCGGTCCTGGCCAGGAGGAGGTTGTCCCGCAGCGAACCCACGAAGACGTGGTGTTCCTGGTTGACCAGGGCCACGTGCGCGCGGACCTCCTCGGCGGGCATGTCCGACAGCTCCGCGCCGCCCAGGGTGATGCGGCCGGTACGCGGTCCGTAGATGCCCGCGAGCAGCCTGCCCAGCGTCGACTTGCCCGCTCCGGACGGGCCGACCAGAGCGACACGCGAACCGGGCTCGACGGCCAGCGACACCTCCCGCAGGACGTCGACGCCCGAGCGGTAGCCGAAGTGCACGTCGTCCGCGAGGACTTCGCGCCCCTTCGGCGTCACCGAGGCATCACCGGCGTCGGGCTCGATGTCGCGCACGCCGACGAGGCGGGCCAGCGACACCTGGGCGACCTGCAACTCGTCGTACCAGCGCAGAATGATGCCCAGCGGGTCGACGAGCATCTGCGAGATCAGCACGCCGGTGGTCAGCTGGCCCACGCCGATCCAGCCTTGCAGGACGAAGACTCCGCCGATCATCAGGGTCGAGCAGAGCACGATCGTGTGGGTGAAGTTGATCACCGGGAAGAGTACGGAGCGCAGATAGAGGGTGTACCGCTCCCAGGCGGTCCACTCCTTGATGCGGCGCTCCGACAGATCGATGCGGCGCTGGTCGAGCCGGTGGGCCTCGATGGTGCGGCCCGCGTCCACGGTCTCCGCGAGGGCCGCGGCCACCGCCGCGTAACCGGCGGCCTCCGAGCGGTAGGCGGCGGGCGCCCGCTTGAAGTACCAGCGGCAGCCCACGACGAGCAGCGGCACGGCGACGAGGACGGCAGGGGCCAGCGGCGGCGCGGTCACGGCGAGACCGCCCAGGAGAAGCACCACCCACACCACGCCGATCGCGAGCTGCGGCACGGCCTCGCGCATGGCGTTGGCGAGCCGGTCGATGTCCGTGGTGATCCGGGAGAGCAGATCGCCCGTCCCGGCCCGCTCCAGGACGCCCGGCGGCAGGCCGACGGACCGTACGAGGAAGTCCTCGCGCAGATCCGCCAGCATGCGCTCGCCGAGCATCGCGCCGCGCAGCCGCACCTGGTGCACGAAGAACGCCTGCACGAGGAGTGCGAGGGCGAACAGGCCGATGGTGAGCTCCAGATGGAGGTCACGGGCGTCGTCGGAGACCTTCTCGACCAGGCCGCCGAGCAGGTAGGGGCCGACCATGGAGGCGATCACGGCGAGGGTGTTCACCACGATGAGCAGGACGAAGGCCCGGCGGTGGCGCTGGAACAGTTCGCGCACGTAGCCGCGCACGGTCGAGGGCGCGCCGATGGGCAGCGTCTCCGCCGTGGTGGGGGCCGCCGGGTCGTACGCCGGTGGCGCCAGGCCGATCATGCCGTCTCCTCGATGTCGAGATCCGTCAGGGTGTCCACGGTGACGCGCTCGTCGTCCGTCTCCCGGGTCACGACGGCGCGGTACCGGGGCTGGCTGTGCACCAGTTCACGGTGCTCGCCCACCGCGGCGACCTCGCCCTCGTCCAGGAAGACGACGCGCTCGGCGCGGTCCAGGATCAGCGGCGAGGAGGTGAGGACCACGGTCGTACGTCCCCGGCGCAGCTCCCGGATGCCGTCGGCGACCCGTGCCTCGGTGTGGGAGTCGACGGCGGAGGTCGGTTCGTCGAGGACCAGCGCCTCGGGGTCGGTGACCAACGAGCGTGCCAGGGCCAGGCGTTGGCGCTGGCCTCCGGAGAGGGAGCGGCCGCGCTCGGTGAGGTGGGCGGCCATCGGGTCGTCGTCCACCGAGGTCTGCGCCAGCGCGTCGAGGACGTCCGAGCACTGGGCCGCGGACAGGGCCTCCGCCGCACTGACGGCTCCCGATGCGGGGACGTCCAGGAGTGTGCTGAGTGTCCCGGAGAGCAGGACGGGGTCCTTGTCCTGGACGAGCACGGCGGTGCGGGCGGCGGCCAGCGGCAGTCCGTCGAGCGGGACGTCACCGAGACGCACCGAGGGCAGGTCGGCCGCGCCGTCGAACGCCGGGTGGCCGCCGAGGCGTTCGGCGAGCCGCCCTGCCTCGTCCGGGTCACCGCAGACCACGGCGGTCAGTCGCCCGGCAGGGGCGAGGAGCCCGGTGGCCGGGTCGTACAGGTCGCCCGTGGGAGGAGTGCTCGGGTGCTCGACGCCCTCGTCGAGGCGCTCCGTGCCCTTGTCGGATGTGGCACCTGTGCCAGATGCTGCCTCGTCCGCCGACCGCGTGGTCCGCTCCAGCGACAGGACACGCGCGGCCCGCTTGGCGGAAGGGCGGGAGAAGGAGTACGCCATGGCGATCTCCTCGAAGTGCCGCAGCGGATAGTTGAGCATCATCACCGCGCTGTAGACGGTGACGAGTTCGCCGACCGTGATCCGGCCCTCGCGGGCGAGATGGATGCCGTGCCAGACGACCGCGATCATCAGGAGACCCGGCATCAGGACCTGGATCGCCGAGATCGTGGCCCACATCCGGGCGCTGCGCACGGCGGCCGTACGGACCTCCTGGGAGGCGCGGCGATAGCGGTCCAGGAAGAGTTCCTCGCCGCCGATGCCGCGCAGGACCCGCAGGCCCGCGACGGTGTCCGAGGCCAGCTCGGTGGCGCGGCCGGCCTTCTCCCGCTGGAAGTCCGCCCGGCGGGTCGCGCGGGGCAGCAGGGGGAGCACGGCGATCGCGAGGAGCGGAATGCCCACGGCGACGACGACGCCGAGCGCGGGCTGGTAGACGAGGAGCCCGATGGTGACCAGGACCACCGTGAACGCGGCGGCGGCGAAGCGTGAGAGCGCCTCCACGAACCAGCCGATCTTCTCGACGTCGCCGGTGGAGACCGCGACGACCTCTCCGGCGGCCACGCGCCGGGTGAGCGCGGCGCCGAGGAGAGCGGTCTTGCGGGCCAGGAGCTGCTGGACACGGGCGGCGGCGGTGATCCAGTTGGTGACCGCCGTGCGGTGCAGCATCGTGTCGCCCAACGCGACGGCGATGCCAAGGACGACGATCAGCGCGCCCGCGAGGGCGAGCCGAGTGCCCGAGCGGTCGAGCACGGCCTCGACGGCGATGCCGACCATGTACGGCAGGCCCGCGATGGAGCCGAAGTGCAGCAGCCCCCAGGCGAGGGACTTGAGCTGGCCGCCGAGCTGATTGCGGCCGAGCCACAGCAGGAAGCGTGGCCCCGACCGGGCATCCGGAACGCCGGGGTCGGAGTACGGAAGGTCGCGAATCTGCATGGGGTCCCAGAGCTCGGTGCGGTGAAGGGCGGTGGTGGATGGACGCCGACAGGTGGCGGTCGGCTGGCCGGGAGCGGAGCCGACGGGGGGTGGCGAGCCGTGAGCGGGCGGTGGTGCAAGCGGTGGTGACAAGTGGTGGTGACAAGCCGTGAAAGGTTCGCCTCGTAGGGTGGGCGGAAGCAAACGATTTTCCGGCCGACGGTAAAGAATGAGCCCGATCTCCGTGAGCCGGGAGGGCGCGGACAGGCGCACCGCACACCGGGTGCGACCATGGGCGGATGCGTATAGCCGGTGCGGTGCGAACGGCGGTCGCGATGGCGGCCTGTGCTCTCCTTGTCACGTCCTGCGGAAGCGGGGACGACTCGGCGAAGAAGAACGACGACGCCGGGCAGGGAGAGTCCGACACCCATGCGCGGGCTGCCGACCAGAAGCGCATCCCTGATGTGGGGGACGGGCTTCAGTCGAAGATCCCCGAGAACTCCCAGCAGGTGCTCGCGGTCTACGGCGACGGCGAGGACTCCGCGAACTCCACCATCGTTCTTTATGCGAAGTCCGGGCCGAAGGACGCGACCTGGGAGAAGAAGCACAGTTGGTCGGGCCACAACGGCAAGAAGGGCTGGACCACCAACCACCACGAGGACGACAAGCGCAGCCCGGTCGGCGTGTTCACGCTCACCGACGGGGGCGGTGTCCTCGCGGCTCCCGAGGCGAAGCTGCCGTACAGCCAGAGCGCGTCCATGCAGGCCCCGCACTACTGGCCGAAGTCGCACTGGCACGACTTCGACTACGTCATCGCCATCGACTACAACCGGGTCAAAGGCACCCCGCCCAATGACCCGACGCGCCCGCAAGGCAAGGAAAAGGGCGGCAGCATCTGGGTACACATGGACCACGGCAGCGGTACGTCGGGATGCGTGAGCCTTTCGAAGTCGGGCATGCGGTACCTGCTCAGCACGCTCGACCCGAAGCTGCACCCGGTCGTGGTCATGGGCGACAAGGCGCACCTCAAGGCGGCCTGAGGGGCGGGGCATTGCGGTGATCGCCGACTGCCCATAGAAATCCCCCATGAGAAGACGCGTCATGTCCATGCTCGTCGGAGCCGCACTGGCGGCGAGCGCCCTCACGGGGGTCGACCCCGCCGCAGCGGCACCCACGGTCGCCGATCCGCCGCCGTCCGAGTTCGGCACCGACTGGCACGACCCGGTCACCGCCGCGCCCCCGATCCGGACGCCGCACACCAAGTCCTGCCGCGTCACGGTCGCGGAAGCCCAGTTCAAGGACTTCACGCCGTACAAGGGGGAGTACGCGCCGCCGGTCGGGTGCGGGGACCGGTGGAGCAAGGTCGTCCTGCGCATGGACGGCAAGGTCAAGGGGCGGCAGTACGACCGACTGGGCTACCTCCGCATCGGCGGGATCGAGGTCTTTCGCACGTCCACGCCCGAGCCCTCGCCCGAGGGCATCGCCTGGCCCGTGGAGAAGGACGTCACGCGCTACAGCGCGACGCTGCGCGGCGACCAGCCGGTGGACATGCTGATCGGGAACGTCGTCAACGAGACGTACACCGGTGTCATCGACGTCAAGGCCACCCTCACGTTCTACGCCGCGGAAGAGCGGGAGAAGCAGGCGAAGTCGTCGGCTCAGCGGATGCCCGACCGCGTCCTGCCGCTCGACGGCGGCACCCTCACCACCCCGCGCAACAGCGAACGCGTCGTCGCCGAGGTATACGCCACCGGTTCCGGCGGCGGATGCGAGGAGTACTGGTACCTGACCGTGCCCGGCACCGCGCCGTACTCCTGCAAGGCGGACGAGGGGCCCTACCGCGAGGTGCAGGTCACGGTGGACGGACGGTTGGCCGGGATCGCCGCGCCGTTCCCGACCGTGTGGACCGGCGGCTGGTCCAACCCCTTTCTTTGGTACGTGATTCCCGGCCCCCGTGCCTTCGACATCAAGCCCATCGAGTACGACCTGACGCCCTTCGCGGGGCTCCTCAACGACGGGCGGCCGCACGACGTGGAGGTCTCCGTCGTCGGCGTGTCCAAGGGGCAGACCGGCTGGAGCACCCCGGCCAACGTCCTGGTCTGGCAGGACGAGAAGAGCGATCACGTCACGGGCAAGCTCACCCGGCACCGCGAGGGCGACCTCGTCAACGAGGCGACGTACAGCCCCGGTTCGCCGACCCAGGAGCACCGTCTGGACACCGAGGGCGGCCACCGGCTCAGCGTCTCCGGCTATGTGGACACCTCGCACGGCCGCGTCGCCACGACCGTGACGCGCACCGTCGCGAACACCTCTGTCCACCGCTGGACGGAGGGTGAGTCCACGGACGCGCTCAAGGCCACCTGGACCGACGACGAGAAGGTCACGACGGGCTCCCGCGCCGTGCGCACCGACCGCACGTACACGATGGACGGCACGACGACGCTCGGGTCCGGCGACCGGCTGCGCACCCAGATCGCGCTCGGCGATCGCGCGGAGAGCGTCACACGCCACGACGGGCGGCGCGCCAACTGGTCGTTCCTCGACGACCGTTACGACGGTGACGCGACGTACACCGCGAACGTCCCGCGCGAGGAGCGGCACGCCGTGGGCACCTCCCGCGAGCGCTACCGGCTGATCGGCGACGGCGGTTGCCACGACCGCACGCTGGCCACGGTGCAGGGCATCCTGACGCGGGACAGCGACCGCTGCTGATCCCCCGGCTCTGTCGCCGTCGGACGGCTGTGGCCCCTATGGGCACAGCCGTCCGACCGCCGCCAAGTCCCCGACGCCCGCTACCCCTTCGGCTTCTCCGAGTCCACTCCGGGACGGGCCTTCTTCCACAGCCCGCGAGTGAAGTCGGGGATCGCTTGGGGCGCGCCCTTCGCCTTGATCGACAGATGGCTCAGCGGCACGGGTGACGTCCAGGTCGCCGCGTCGTACACGTCGAAGTCCGGGACGAGCCCGAGCTGCATGGTCTGCATCAGACGGAAGATCATGATGTAGTCCATGCCGCCGTGACCGCCCGGCGGGTTGGCGTGCTCCTTCCACAGCCAGTGGTCGAACTCGGCGGCGTACTTGCTGAAGTCGCCCCACTCGTCGTTGGTGTGGTCCGGCTCGATGTAGATGCGTTCCGGATAGTCCTCGAAGACGCCCCTCGTGCCGCCCAGGCTGTTGACGCGCGAGTACGGGTGGGGCGTGGAGACATCATGTTCGAGCCGGATGACCCGCCCCTTCGCCGTCTGGACGAGGCTGATCGTGCGGTCGCTCTCGATGTACGTCTCCTTCCAACTCGGGTCGCCCGACGGCATGTTCTCCTTGCGGTACTGGGCGAGGCCGAGCGCGGGCGTGCCGAAGCTGGAGATGTGGGTGACGCGGTCGCCCCGGTTGACGTCCATGTAGTTGGCGACCGGGCCGAAGCCGTGGTTCGGGTAGAGGTCACCCCGCAACCGGGTGTGCCACAGGCGGCGCCAGGGCCCCTCGTAGTAGTCGGGGTCGAACATCAGGCCGCGCAGGTCGTGGTTGTACGCGCCCGCGCCGTGCAGCAGATCGCCGAACTTGCCCGCGTGCGCCATCCGCAGGACACGCATCTCGTTCTTGCCGTAGCAGCAGTTCTCCAACTGCACACAGTGTCGGCGGGTCCGCTCGGACAGGTCGACCAACTCCCAGAGCTGGTCGAGCTGGAGAGCGATCGGACACTCCACGCCGACGTGTTTGCCGTTCAGCATCGCCGACTTGGCCATGTCGAAGTGGAAGTCCCAGGGCGTCGCCACGTACACGAAGTCGATGTCCCCGCGCTTGCACAGGTTCTCGTAGTCGTGATCGCCCTTGGTGTACGTGGCCGGGGCGGGCTGGCCCGCCGTGGTGACCTTCTTCGCGGCGGCCGCGGTCTTCTCCTTGACCGGGTCGCAGAGCGCGACGACGCGGACGCCGGGGATCGCGAGGAACAGGTCGATCATGCTGCCGCCGCGGTTGCCGAGCCCGATGATGCCGACCCGCACGGTGGAGCGCCGCTGGAAGGGCACGCCGATCATGGTGTCGCCCTTGCGGGCGGGCGCCGCGTCGACCGCCGCGGCAGCGGCTTCCGGGGCGTCCGCCCGGGCCGTACCGCCGGTGAAGGCGCCGACCCCGAGCCCCGCTCCGGCGAGACCTGCCGTGCGGAGCACCGCACGCCTCGACTGTCCTTCGGCAGTGGTGTCGGTGCTGTCGTCCGGGACCGGTGTCGCGTTCTCGTCGTGCATCGGACCTCCGTCGTCGTGGTCTCTACCACTGGGCGGAAGCCACCTTGATGGCGGTGCGGACGAGAAGCAAGAGGCTGTAGTGATCGAGGAATTGGACTTCTCGCGCTACGGACGCGTGGCACGCTCCAGCTCGAGGAGTACGGAGTAGTAGCCGCGGCCCGTCGCGTGGTCCATGCCGACCTCGCACATGCGGTTCGCCGAGAGGTGCGCGTCGAAGGGGCGGGCGGTGACCTCGGCTGCCTCCTTGCGCGTGGCCGACTCCGTGAGTTCCTTGTGGAGCATGCCCCGGTCGCCCGCGAAGGCGCAGCACCCCGCGTCGTCGGGCACGACGACCTCGTCCGCGCAGGCCTCGGCCACGGCGCGCAACTGCGCCTCGTCGCCCAGGTGCCGCATGGAGCAGGTGGGATGCAGGACGGCCGAGCCGACGGTGCGGCGCACCGTAAGCCGGGGGAGGAGCTCGTCGGCGGCCCAGACGATCGAGTCGACGATCGTCAGCTCCTGGTGCAGCTGGCGGTTGTCGTCCGTCAGATAGGGCACCACCTCGTGCGCGATGCCGAGCGTGCAGGAGGACGCGTCGACGACCAGCGGGAGCCGCCCGCCCGCCGTCCAGCCCCACGCCGCCTCGACGATGCGGTTGGCCATGACCGTGTTGCCCGCGTCGTACCCCTTGGAGTGCCAGATCGTCGCGCAGCACGTCCCCGCGACGTCGTCCGGAATCCACACCGGCTTCCCCGCGCGCGCGGAGACCGCCACGACGGCCTCCGCCAGGGAACGGTCGCCGGGGCTCCCGAAGATGCGGTTGACGCACGCCGGGTAGTAGACGGCACAGGCGCCCACGCGCGCGGTGCGCGGCAGCTTGCGGGCCGCGGCCCCCGGGATCTGCGGCAGCCACTCCGGTACGAGATCGGGGCGCACGGCCTTGCGGGCGGTGCGGGTCACCGTGGTGAGCAGCCGGTCGCTGATCCGGTCCGCGGCGGCCACCGCGAGCCGCGCGGCCGCCTCGACCGCCGTGAAGTTCTTCGCGGTGAGCGCCGCGACCTTCTCCTCGCGGGGCGAGTGACGGGCGTGCCGGAAGTCCTTCATCAGGGCGCCCGTGTCGATGCCGACCGGACAGGCCAGCTTGCACGTCGAGTCGCCCGCGCAGGTGTCCACGGCGTCGTAGCCGTACGCCTCGACGAGCCCCTTCTCGACGGCGGAACCGGCGGGCTGGCGCATCATCTCGCGGCGCAGCACGATGCGCTGGCGCGGAGTCGTGGTCAAGTCCTCGCTGGGGCAGGTCGGTTCGCAGAAGCCGCACTCGATGCACGGGTCGGCGATCGGCTCCACCGTGGGGATGGTCTTCAGGCCGCGCAGATGGGCCTTCGGGTCCCGGTCCAGGACGATGCGCGGCGCGAGCACGCCGTCGGGATCGATGACCTGCTTGGTGCGCCACATGAGTTCGGTGGCCTTGGGGCCCCATTCGAGTTCGAGGAAGGGCGCGATGTTGCGGCCCGTGGCGTGCTCGGCCTTGAGGGAGCCGTCGAAGCGTTCGACGGTCAGGCGGCAGAAGTCGTCCATGAAGGCGGCGTAGCGGTCCACGTCGGTGGGCTTCGCCGCGTCGAAGGCGAGCAGGAAGTGGAGGTTCCCGTGCGCCGCGTGGCCCGCCGCTGCGGCGTCGAAGCCGTGCCGCGTCTGGAGTTCGAGCAGTGCCTCGCATGCCTCGGCGAGCCGTCCCGGGGGCACCGCGAAGTCCTCGGTGATCAGCGTCGTCCCCGAAGGGCGCGAGCCGCCGACGGCCGTGACGAACGCCTTGCGCGCCTTCCAGTATCCGTTGATCGTCCCCGCGTCGCGGGTGAAGGCGTTGGTCACCGAGGCGACGGGCGCGACCAGTTCGAGCCCTTCGAGGGCCTTGGCCGCGGCCGCTTCGTACGCTTCCTGGGCGGCCTCGTCCGGTGCGCGGAACTCCACCAGGAGCGCGGCCGTCGACTTCGGCAGCTCGGCCCAGTCGGCGGGCACCCCCTGCACGCTGACCGAGGCGCGCAGCGTGTTGCCGTCCATCAGCTCCACGGCGAGCGCACCGGCGGCGTTGAACAGCGGCACCGCCGCGGCGGCCGCGGGCAGCGAGGGGAAGAAGAGCAGCGCGCTCGTCGTGTGCCGGTCCAGCGGCAGTGTGTCGAACACGACCTCCGAGATGAAGCCGAAGGTGCCCTCGGAGCCGACCATCAGGCCGCGCAGGATCTGCACGGGGCTCGCGCCGTCGAGGAAGGCGTCCAGGCGGTAGCCGTTGGTGTTCTTGATCTCGTACTTGGCGCGGATGCGGGCGCTGAGTCCGGCGTCCGCCTCGATCTCCCGCTTGATGGCCAGGAGGCCCTCGCAGAGGGCGGGTTCCGCGTGGGCCAGCTGCTCGTCGGCGTCGGGGTCCGCCGTGTCCACGACCGTCCCCGAGGGGAGGACGAAGGTCAGTGAGGCGACCGTGCGGTAGGAGTTGCGGGTGGTGCCCGCCGTCATGCCCGACGCGTTGTTCGCGACGACGCCGCCGATGGTGCAGGCGATGGCGCTCGCCGGGTCGGGGCCGAGCACCCGGCCGAACCGCGACAGCGTGGTGTTGGCGCGCACCACCGTGGTGCCGGGGCCGATGCGGGCCCGCTCGCCCTCGCCGATCACCTCGATGCCCGACCAGTGCTTGCGCACGTCGACGAGGATGTCCTCGCCCTGGGCCTGGCCGTTCAGCGATGTCCCCGCCGCGCGGAAGACGACCTCGCGGCCCTTGCCGTGCGCGTACGAGAGGACGGCCGACACGTCGTCGATGTCCTCGGGGACGACCACGACCTGCGGCAGGAACCGGTAGGGGCTCGCGTCCGACGCGTACCGCACCAGGTCGGAGACCTTCGTCAGGACCTTGTCGGCGCCGAGCAGCGCGATCAGTTCGGTGCGCAGCGGCTCCGGCGTGCCGGAGGCCCGCAGGTCCGCCACCCGGTCGGGTGATGGCTCCGGGGCGCGCGACATGGGGCGCAGGGCGTCCGGCTCGGGCTCCAGCAGGGGCATGGGCTCTCCTCGGCGGTGGTCAGCAACGACGTCCGGGGTCGTCGAGCAGGGCGGACAGCAGGCCGCCGAGCACCTCGCGCTGTTCGGCGGTCAGTGGGGCCAGGATGTCCTCTGCGGCGGCTCTGCGCGCGCTGCGCAGCTTCTCGAGGGCGTCCTGCCCCGCGTCCGTGAGTTCGATCCGGATGACACGGCGATTGCTCAGATCGGGCGCGCGGCGCACCAGGCCGCCCGACTCCAGGCCGTCGACGAGGCTCGTCACCGCGCGCGGCACCACTTCGAGGCGCTGTGCCAGGTCGGCCATGCGCGGCGGTGTCTCGTAGTGCGCGAGGGTGCGCAGCAGCCGGGACTGGGCCGGGGTGATGCCCACCGGCTCCAGATGGTGCTTCTGGATGCGGTGCAGCCTGCGGGTGAGCCGCAGCAGCTGCTCGGCGAGAGGGCCGTCGGTGTCCGGGGTGCTCATGACGGGAACATTATCAGGACCAAGTGCATTGTGAGTATAGGTAACAGTGAGCTATGCTCCCTGAATCTCGCACCGGATCAGCCATCGCGTCCCGTACGCACTCACCCCGTAGGAGCCCATGCGTCACGACGAACCCTCCTGGACGCCGCCGCCCCAGGCCCCCGGCCAGGAACCGCCGCGCCAGATGCGCCGCATCCTTCGCCTCTTCCGTCCCTACCGCGGGCGCCTCGCGGTCGTGGGCCTGCTGGTCTGTGCCGCGTCCCTCGTCTCGGTCGCGACCCCCTTCCTGCTCAAGGAGATCCTCGACACCGCGATCCCGCAGGGCCGCACGGGACTGCTGAGCCTGCTCGCGCTCGGCATGATCGTCAGCGCGGTCGTCACGAGCGTCTTCGGCGTCCTGCAGACCCTGATCAGCACCTCCGTGGGGCAGCGGGTCATGCACGACCTGCGCACCGCGGTCTACGGCCGACTGCAGAGCATGTCGCTGGCCTTCTTCACCCGCACCCGCACGGGCGAGGTCCAGTCCCGGATCGCCAACGACATCGGCGGCATGCAGGCGACCGTCACCTCCACCGCCACGTCCCTGGTCTCGAACCTCACGAGCGTGATCGCGACCGTCGTCGCCATGCTCGCCCTGGACTGGCGCCTGACCGTCGTCTCGCTGCTGCTGCTCCCCGTGTTCGTGTGGATCAGCCGCCGGGTCGGCCGCGAGCGCAAGAA
This sequence comes from Streptomyces formicae, assembly GCF_002556545.1. Lineage (NCBI taxonomy): Bacteria > Bacillati > Actinomycetota > Actinomycetes > Kitasatosporales > Streptomycetaceae > Streptomyces > Streptomyces formicae. Next base: position 616,333 of record NZ_CP022685.1, on the reverse strand, counting down.
GATCGCCACGCAGCGCCAGAAGCAGATGGCCGCGATGGCCGCGACGGTCACCGAGTCCCTCTCCGTGAGCGGCATCGTCCTGGGCCGCACGATGGGCCGCGCGGACTCCCTCACCAAGTCCTTCTCCGACGAGTCCGAACAGCTCGTCGACCTGGAGATCCGGTCGAACATGGCGGGGCGCTGGCGCATGGCCGTCATCTCGATCGTCATGGCCGCCATGCCCGCCGTCATCTACTGGACCGCGGGCATCGCGTTCCAGATGGGTGGCCCGACCGTCTCGATCGGCACGCTCGTCGCCTTCGTCTCGCTCCAGCAGGGCCTGTTCCGGCCCACGGTCAGCCTGCTCTCCACCGGCGTGCAGATCCAGACCTCGCTCGCGCTCTTCCAGCGCATCTTCGAGTACCTCGACCTGCCCGTCGACATCACCGAGCCCGAGCACCCCGTCCGCCTCGACAAGATCAAGGGCGAGGTCCGCTTCGAGGACGTCGAGTTCCGCTACGACGAGGAGTCCGGGCCCACGCTCCAGGGCATCGACATCGCGATACCCGCGGGCGGCAGCCTCGCCGTGGTCGGCCCCACGGGGTCCGGCAAGTCGACCCTGAGCCACCTCGTGCCCCGGCTGTACGACGTGACGGGCGGACGCGTCACGCTCGACGGCGTCGACGTGCGCGACCTGGACTTCGACACGCTCGCCCGCGCCGTCGGCGTGGTCTCCCAGGAGACCTACCTCTTCCACGCGTCGGTGGCCGACAACCTCCGCTTCGCCAAGCCCGACGCCACCGAGGAGGAAATGATCGCCGCGGCCCGCGCGGCCCAGATCCACGACCACATCGCGTCCCTGCCCGACGGGTACGAGACGGTGGTCGGCGAGCGCGGCCACCGCTTCTCCGGCGGTGAGAAGCAGCGCCTGGCCATCGCCCGCACGATCCTGCGGGACCCGCCCGTCCTCATCCTCGACGAGGCGACCAGCGCCCTGGACACCCGCACCGAGCGGGCCGTGCAGGAAGCCATCGACGCCCTGTCCGAGAACCGCACCACGCTCACCATCGCCCACCGGCTCTCCACGGTCCGCGGCGCCGACCAGATCGTGGTCCTCGACGGCGGGCGCACCGCGGAGCGGGGCAGTCACGAGCAGCTCCTGGCGCGCGACGGGCGGTATGCCGCGCTCGTCCGCAGGGACGCGCAATTGGAGCCCGCGACATGACGATATGCCAGGAATGCACCCTTTTGCGGGTTACCGTGCCCGCATGCAGACCAAGACTCCGCGACGGGGCACGATTCGACTGACGCGGCGGGGCCGGATCGCCCTGATCGCGACCGGAGCCGTCGCGGCGGCCACCGCCGTGGCGGTGCCGCTGATGCTTCCGGACGACGACGCGCGGCCCGAGTCGCTGACCATCCCCGAAGGCTGGCGCTCGGGCCAGGTGTACGAGGCCGTGGACAAGGCGCTCAAGGTGCCGTCGGGCAGTACGAAGAAGGCCGTCCCCAAGGCGAACCTCAAGCTCCCCAGCGACGCCGGAGGCAACCCCGAGGGGTACCTCTTCCCCGCCACGTACCCGATCAGCTCCCAGTCGACCCCGGCCTCCGTCCTGTCGTACATGGTGAACACGGCGACGAAGAAGTTCGGCGGCAGCCAGGTCACCGCGGGCGCCGACCGCAACGCGGTGAACGTCTACCAGACCGTCACCATCGCCAGCATGATCGAGGCCGAGGCGGGCACCAAGGCGGACATGGGCAAGGTGGCCCGGGTCATCTACAACCGGCTCGACCAGGGCATGCCATTGCAGATGGACTCCACCGTCAACTACGCCCTGAACCGCTCCACGCTGGCCACCAGCGACCGCGACACGAAGATCAACAGCCCGTACAACACCTATGCGCGGATGGGCCTGCCGCCCACGCCGATCGGCAACCCGGGCGAAGAGGCGATGCGGGCGGCGATCAGCCCGGCGCGTGGGGACTGGCTGTACTTCGTGACCGTGAAACCGGGTGACACGCGGTTCACGTCGAGCTTCGAGACGCACCAGAAGAACGTCGCGGAGTTCAACAGGACAGGGAAGAGCTAGGCGCCCTCCCCGGCCCCGGTAGGGACACTTGTGCCGCGCGGAGCGGCGCGAGACTCTGGCATGCGCTCCGCGCCGAACCACCGGCAACGACCGCGCCACGCACCGCACATGACCCGACCCCACCCCTGGTCAACGAAAGGTTCAGGTGCACCGGGAATGAGAATGCCCTCGCGTCGGCGGACGGCGGCGGTGCTGCTGCCCGCCGCGCTCATAGCCGCAGGACTCCAGCTCGGCGCCACACCCGCAGGTCATGCCTCATCCGGCCCCTCCGCCGGGGAGCTGCGGCTCGCGCGTGGCGCCGAGATCGCCGTGCCGGACAGCTGGATCGTCGTTCTGAAGGAACCCGCGAAGGCCGGTGCCGACGCGGCCGTGCCGACCGTGGCGCGCGAGCTCGTGGGCCGGGCCGAAGGGGCCCGGCTCGGGCATGTGTACCGGGCGGCGCTGCACGGCTTCTCGGCGCGGATGAGCCGCGCGGAGGCGGCCGGGATGAGCGCCGACCCCCGCGTCGCGTACATCCGTCAGGACACCCGGGTGCGCGTGGCCGACGCGGCGGCGGACCAGACCCAGCCGAACGCGCCCTGGGGCCTGGACCGGATCGATCAGCGGCGCCTTCCGCTCTCCACCACGTACACGTACCGCACGACCGCGCCGGGCGTGAGCGTGTACGTCATCGACACGGGTCTGCGGACCACGCACAAGGAGTTCGGCGGCCGGGCTTCGGTCGGCACCGACACGGTGGGCGACGGGCAGAACGGCAACGACTGCAACGGCCACGGCACCCACGTCGGCGGCATCGCCGCGGGCACGACGTACGGAGTGGCCAAGAAGGCCCAGCTGGTGGCGGTGCGCGTGCTCGACTGCCAGGGGTCCGGCACCACATCGGGCGTGATCGCGGGCGTCGACTGGGTGACCAAGAACGCGGCGCGCCCCGCCGTCGCGAACATGAGCCTGGGCGGCTCGGCGAGCGACGTCCTCGACAGCGCGGTGCGCAACTCCGTCCGCTCCGGGGTCACCTACACCGTCGCGGCGGGCGGTTCGGGCCAGGCGGGCGGCGCGTGCGGCACCTCGCCCGCGCGGGTGCCCGAGGTGATCAGCGTCGGCGCCAGCGACCGCGCCGACCGCAGGGCGGGATCCTCCACCTACGGTGACTGCGTCTCCCTGTTCGCGCCGGGCGTGCAGATCCCCTCGGCGTGGAACGGCGGCGACACCGCGACGGCGACCCTCAGCGGCACGTCGATGGCCACGGCGCACGCCGCGGGGGCGGCCGCGCTCCATCTCGGGTTCCGGCCCACGGACACCCCGGCGCAGGTGAAGCGGGGGCTCGTGGAGAACGCCACCACCGGGGTCCTCCAGGGGCCTCCGCCGGTCGTGCCCGACCGGCTGCTCTACACCCTGTACCTGCCCTAGGGCCTCATGCCCTGACCGGCTCTGCCGCGAGCAGCCGCTGGATCTCCCGTACCGCCGCACGGCCCGCGCGGTTGGCGCCGATGGTGCTCGCCGAAGGCCCGTACCCGACCAGATGGACGCGCGGATCGGCGGCGGCGCGGGTGCCCTCCATGCGGATGCCGCCGCCCGGTTCGCGCAGCCGCAGTGGGGCCAGGTGCTCGATCGCCGGGCGGAAACCCGTCGCCCAGAGGATGACGTCCGCGTCGACGCGGCGCCCGTCGTCCCACTCGACGCCGCTCGGCGTGATGCGGTCGAACATGGGGAGCCGGTCGAGCACGCCGTCGGCCCGAGCCTGCCGGATGGCGTCGTTCACGGGCAGCCCCGTCACCGACACCACGCTCCGTGGCGGGAGGCCCTGACGCACGCGCTCCTCGACCATGGCCACGGCCGAGCGCCCCCAGTCCTCGTTGAAGGGTCCTTCGCGGAAGACCGGCGGACGGCGGGTGACCCAGGTCGTCGCCGCCGCGTACGGGGCGATCTCCATGAGGTGCTGCGTGCCGGACGCACCACCGCCCACGACGACGACCCGCTGCCCCGCGAACGCCTCGGGTCCCGGATAGACCGCCGTGTGCAACTGCCGCCCGCGGAACGTCTCCTGACCCGGGTAGCGGGGCCAGAACGGCCGGTCCCAGGTGCCCGTCGCGCTGATGACGGCGCGCGTCGACCAGGTGCCCGCGGAGGTCTCGACGAGCAGGCGGCCCGCCTCGCCCTCGCGGACTCCCCGCACGTCGACGGGGCGTCGCACCCGCAGGTCGAAGCGGCGTTCGTACGCCTCGAAGTACTCGGCGATGACCTCCGACGACGGGCGCGCGGGGTCCGCGTCCGTCAGCTCCATGCCCGGAAGCGAGTGCATCCCGTGGACCTTCGCGTACGTCAGGGAGGGCCAGCGGAACTGCCAGGCACCGCCGGGCCGGGGCGCGTGGTCGAGCACCTCGAAGTCCCGACCGGGTTCGAAGCCGACCCGCCGCAGGTGATGGGCGCTGGACAGGCCCGCCTGACCAGCGCCGATGACGACCACGTCCACGTCTTGTACCGCCGCTCGGGCGGCCGCGTCTCGTACCCCGATGTCGTTCACATTTCTACTAACTACATCGGGGTCGGAGATCTTCCCGCGGCTGGGCGGTCTTCGTCTCCACCGTCAGGAACGACAGGGGTTCCTCGCCGATGTTCTTCAGGTCGTGCAGATGGTGGCGTCCCTCGCCGAGACGGAAGTGGAGGGTCTGGCCGCGGACGAAGGAGATCTCGCGGCTGGCGCCGTCCTCGGAGTGCTGGCGTGCGTGGCCGTCGGTCAGCGCGATCCAGGTGTAGTCCCGCTCGTGCCGGTGGACGGGGATGCGCGCGCCCGGCTCCAGAAGGGTCTCCCAGACGCGTACCAGGCCGGTCTCCTTGATGAGGGTCTGGCCCAGCTGGCCGTGGTGGGTGTTGGTCTCGAACTCCTTGTGCAGGGGCGGGCTCCAGCGGTCATACCCCTCGGCGACGACGGTGCTGGTGAAGGGGAGGTCGGAGCGGGAATCGTGACCCACGAAGGGATCCTTTCGGTCGTGGTGCTCACACCGAGGCGGAGAGCGCGGCGAGCAGCGTGTCGTTCGCGCGGCGGTCGCCGATCGAGACGCGGCAGGTGGCGGGAATGACGAATCCGGTGTCGGCGACCACGATCCCCGCGGCGGCGAACCGCGCCATCACCTGTTCGTGCTTGTGCAGCCGGACGAGGAGGAAGTTGGTCTCCGAGGGGAACACCCGCTCCACCGAGGGGTGTTCGGCGAGGGCCGCGGCCATCCGGTCGCGCTCGGCACGGATGCGCCGGACGCTGTCGAGCGCCTCGTGGGAGTTGGTCAGCCGGTGCCGCGCGGCGCGCTGGGAGGCGTCCGTGAACCCGAAGGGCACCTGCACCCGCCGCAGCGCGTCGACGAGACCGGGACGGGCCAGCGCGATCCCGCAGCGCGCGCCCGCGAGCCCCCACGCCTTGGAGAGGGTCCTGAGCACGATGAGGTTGTCGTGCTCGGCGACCCGACCGGCGTACGAAGGGGTGTCGCTGAACTCGGCGTAGGCCTCGTCGATCACCACGATGCCGCGGGTGCGCGTCACCAGGTCGAGCACCTGTGCCCGGTCGAGCCGGGTGCCGACGGGATTGTTCGGGTCGCACAGGAACGTCACCCGGGGATCGGCGGCCAGGATCCCCTCGACGTCGAGTTCGTCGAGGTCGTCGCCGCGCAGCGGACTGTCGACGACGGGCAGGCGAAGGACGCGGGCGAAGTGGGCGTAGAGCGGAAAGGTGGGCGGCGTGACGCAGACGGACTCGCCGGGTGACGCCAGCGCCGCGAGCAGCAGCATGGCGCCGTCGACCGACCCGCTGGAGAACAGCACGTGCTCCGGACTCAGCGCCTCGACACCCTGGTGGCCGGGCAGCTTCGCGATCGTCGTCAGATAGGTCCTGGCGAGTTCGGTGGTGTCGAGATGGGGGTAGACGGCGTCGGCGCCGAGGAACGGATTGGTGTTGCTCGACAGGTCGATCGTGTCGAAGCGCGGCTGGCGGCGGAAGCGGGCGGGGCCGGGCACCGGGACCGCGGCGACCGGATCGGTCGCGAACCGCGACAGGGCGCTGTCGGCTTCTTCGGCGGCGGGCGGCAGGTCAGGGGCGCGCAGCCAGTGGTCGAGGGGGACGAACAGGTCGGCGCCCACGCCCCGCTTGCGCTCGGAGCCCCCGGAGCCCAGGTGGACCCACTCCAGACCGGAGCTCCGCGCGTCGAGGCAGAGCCGGTACAGAGTGGCGTCTTCGAGGCTCTCGCGTGCGACGGGATCGTGGTGACCGACGGCCCCCGCGAGGTGGTAGATCCCGCGCCCGGTGTGGGACTCCACCAGGAGCGCGACCTGGACGACTGCGTCCTCGGCGTCCGCGACCTCCTTGCGGCGGCGCACGAGCAGCTCGGCGCGGTCCGCCGGGGCGCCGTGGGCCAGCGCGTCGAGAGCGTCGGCGTTGTACGGCGTCGGGCCGTGCCCCGCGCGCTCGGCGACCCGCCGATGGAGCGCGACGAAGGCATCGCGCGCCCAGCCGTGCGCGGTCAGCTCGCTCAAGGGGATCCGCTCCCAGGTCAGGTCCTGGGACACCGCCTCGTGGTGCGCGCGGAGTTCGCGGAGCCGGTCGGCCCCGACGCGACCGCGCAGCAGAACGTCCACGTCCTCGGTCAGCCGTACGACGCATTCGCTGTCGGCGGCGACGGGGACGAAGCCCGCGGCCCGCAGCGCGCCGGGGTCGTCGGTGCGCCGCACATGGGGGACGAGGAGTTGGGCGACGCCGAGGGAGCGCGCCTGCTCGATGAGCGCGTCGAGGGCCTGGGGCGTGGGGGCGGGGGTGGTCGGTGCGTACGGTGCCGCGCCGCCGACCAGGGTGGGCCGCTCGGTCGGCGCGGTGCACGCGCCGACTTCCACGCCCAGTCGGGCCGGCGTGCACACCGGCGCGTCGGTGCCGAGGGCGGCGCACAGCACACGCCGGAGCGCGTCGATGTCGATGGGCCTGCGCATGCTGCTCCCTAACCCCGTTCGCCGACGGGCTGACCGACGGACGTCCCGATGCCGTGTTCGGTGACGTACGCGTCGATGCGGTCGCGGTACTCCTCGAACAGCTCGGCCATGGTGCGGGCGATCCCGGCCCGCCAGCCGACGGCGCAGTCGCCGATCAGCGCGCGGCGGGCGTCGTGGTCGAAGATCGCCGTCTCCCGGCTGAGGTCGCCCGGGTCGAGCCGCACCGGCACGCCGGTGAGCTCGGACATATACGTCAGGAGGTCGGTCATGCCGACCTCCTCGTCGCCGCCCCAGTTGAGTACGCGCGCGGGCGCCTGCGCAGCGCCCCAGAGCAGCGGCACCTGGCGGACGAGGTCGTCGACGTGCAGGAGGTTGCAGTAGTTCTGCCCCTCGCGCGGCACCGCGCAGGGGCGGCCCGCCCGCATCTGGTTGAAGAGGATCATGGGTACGCCGCCGTGGCCGTGCACGCCGTAGGCGATGTTGAGCCGGGCGATCACCGAGGGCAGCCCGAGCGCCTCGCTCAGCCCCCGGACCACGCCCTCCGCGGACAGCTTCGCGATCGGGTACGTCGGCAGCCAGGGCGCCGCACCGCCCAGCGGGTCGCTCTCGCGGTAGCGGTGGGTGCGGTCGGCCCGGTTGTACACGACCCCGGACGACACGTACAGGAACGCCTCCGCGGTGGCGCAGTGCGTCATCAACTGGGCGGTGCCCGCGGCGTTGACACGGGCCGTCTCGTCGAAGTCCTTGCCGTCGCCGCGGTGCACCGCGGAGTGCAGTACGTGGGTGAAGTCGTCCGGCAGGTCCGTCAGGTCACCGGCGGCCATGTCCCAGGTGAAGGTGTGGGCGCCGCGCTCCTCCAGTGCCTTGCGCGCGGACAGGTCACCGAACCGGCCCAGGCACCACACCTCGTTGTCGGCGGCGAGCGCCTCGGCCACGGGCCGCGCGACCTGCCCGGTCCCGCCGGTCAGCAGAATCTTCTTGCCTTGCATGCCTATTCCGTCCTTAGCCGAGCGCACGGGCCAGTTCACGGCGCAGTGTCGTCTGGAAGGTCTGCACGTGCTGCGGGCTCATCAGGGTGTAGTGCTCGCCGTCGACCTCGATGAACGTGGTGGGGCGCCGGGTGAAGTCGTCCCAGTGGCGCAGCTGGTTGTCCAGCCACTCCTGCTTGGTGCCCTTGAGCGGAGTGCAGTAGAAGACGTGCGCCTGTCCGACCGACCCCGAGGGTTCGTAGTCGCGGCCGAGGTGCACCATGCTCTGCGCCAGGTGCACCCAGGCGGTGAACCGTTCGACGGTCAGGTCGAGTTCGGTCAGACGCCGTTTCGGTGCCTGGTCGATCAGATGCGCCAGTTGGTCGGCCGCGGGCAGCGGGCGCAGCCGGGCGGTGAGCTCCGGGATGTCGGCCGCGTCGATCAGTTCGAGGAACAGCGCGAGGTTGATCGCGCCGTCGGTGAACGTGATCTCGTTCATGCGGCCCGAGATGCTCGGCGGCAGATTGAACACACCGACGAACTTGACCTCGTCGCCGTCCGCCTCGAGCCGCTTGGCGATCTCGAAGGCGACCGCGCCGCCGTAGGAGTACCCGGCGACGGCGTAGGGGCCGTGGGGCTGCGCCCGGCGGATCGCCGTCACATAGGTCGCGACCATCTCGTCGAAGGACGCGAAGTGCGTCTCGCCCTGCCCGAACCCGCGCGCCCGCAGCGCGTAGAACGGCCGCTCCCCGGTGAAGTACTTGGCGAGGTTGATGAACACGAGGACCTCGCCGAGGCCGGGATGCACGCAGAACAGCGGTGTGCCCTCGCCGGTGACCTGAAGAGGCACCAGCGGGTCGTACGCCGCGTCTCCGCCCGCGCCCCGGCCGCCGGTGAGACGTCCGGCCAGCGCCCGGACGGACGGCGCCTGGAGGAGGGTCGACATAGGCACGTCGTCGATGCCGAACTCGTTCTGGATCTCCAGCTTGAGCCGCAGCACGTCCAGCGAGGTGCCGCCGAGGTCGAAGAAGCTGGCCGTCGCCGGCACCTTCGCGAGGCCGAGCGCGCGGGCGTAGATGGCGGCGAGCGCGGTCTCCGTGGCGCCCTCCGGGGCCACGTACCCGCCGAGGAACCGGGTGCTCACCTCGTCCGCGCGGCGGGCCGCCGCGTCGAGGGTGCCGCTCTCGACGGCGGTGCGCAGCCGGGTCCGCTGGACCTTGCCGAGGTTGCCCCGGGGGATGTCCGCGACGGTGACCGGCAGGACGAGCTGCGGGCGGAAGCCCCAGTGCATGACCGTGGAGCTGCGGATAGCCACGATCGCCTGGTAGACGGCCGTGTCGTCGGCGAGGTCGCCCTCGGGTACGAACGCGATGGCGAGCTGCTCGGAGTCGGCGCCCTCGGGCCGGACGGGGAAGGCCGCGACCTGGCCGCGCCGCACCTCGCCCAGCTCGTCCAGGACGGTCTCCAGGTCATGGCTGTAGTAGTTGACGCCGTTGACGATGATGGAGTCCTTGGTGCGGCCGACCAGCGTCAGCCGCCCGTCGGCGTCGAGCTGCCCCAGGTCGCCGGTGCGGAACCAGCCGTCGGCGGTGAACGCCTGGGTGGTGGCGCGGTCGTTGGCGAAGTACCCGTCGGTGACCATCGTGCCGTGCAGCTGCACCTCGCCGGGTTCGGTGACCCCCGGCCGGTCGGTGGAGGCGAGGACGGTGCCGCTCTCGTCGGCGACGCGGATGCGCAGGCCCTGGACGGGGCGCCCCAGCGGAGGGAACTCGGTGCCCCGGTCGCGGGTGGCGAAGTCCCGGTTGAACACGCTGCCCGCGCAGGTCTCCGTCATCCCGAAGGCGGGGACGATCACGTCGTCGCGCAGCCCGTACGGGGCGAGGTGGGTCAGGAACTCCCGCACGGTCGCGGTCACCGTGGCCTCGCCGCCGGAGATGACGTGCCGCACCTGCGAAAGGTCCACCTCCTGCGGGGCGGGGGGCCGCTGCGCGAGCGCCTGATTGATCTGTCCGAACAGGAAGTTGGGCGTGAAGGTCACCTTGACGCGGTGCGCCGTGAGCAGCCTGAGGAACTCCACGGGGTCGGCGAGCACGGTCGCCGGAACCGTCATGACCTGGTCGGCGCCGTTGAGCATCGGCAGCAGGTGCGCCTCGATCGCGGCGATGTGATCGGTCGATATCCAGTTCAATATCGTGTCGGCGGGCCCCAGTTCGAGCGCGCCCGCCTTGCCGGCCTGTGCCGCGAGCAGATTGGCGTGGGTGAGCCTGACGGCCTTGCTGGATCCGGTGGAGCCGGAGGTGAGCATCAGCAGGGCGAGGTCGTCGGGCGCCGCCGCGGGGATCCGGACGTGGGCGGGAGCGGCGTGGCTCAGCTCGTCCACCGTCGCCGCGCGCAGCCCGACGTCGGGCAGATCGGCGTGGGACACCTTGGACACGAGCACCAAGGGATCGCCCAACAGGTCGCGCAGGTACTCCAGTTGAGTCGCCCAGCGGGAGGGGTCGGCCGGTGGCGCGACGGGGCACGGGACGAGCCCGGCGAGGAGGGATCCCCAGAAGGCGCGGAAGAAGGTCTCGGGTTCATCGGCGACGATCAGGACCCGGTCGCCGGGGGTGGTGCCGAGGCCGTGCAGCCCTTGAGCGATCCGCTCGGCGGAATCCCGCAGTTCGGCGTAGGTCAGGAAGGAGCCGCCGATGAAAGTGATGCCTCGTGCGGTGTCGCGGGCGGCGCTCTCCAGCAGGTGCGGAAGCGTGGAAAGGGAACGGTGATCCGGCATGGGGGCGAAGACCTCCGATCGAAAAGATGGAGAGAGAAATAGTCACATGAGGAGAAGGATGCAGGCGGATAATTCCGCGAGTTGGAGGAGGTGGGTGTGACGTCACGCGAATGCCGTGGACATGCCCGAGAGCTCGCTATCGGTCACCTTGGATCACTCAGGTGCCCGCCTGGATCAGGCGCGCGAGGAGAGGGAACGGCATACGGCGCGGACCGGGTGCGCTTCGGTTCCCGAAGGGAGAGGGGTCCGGCGAAGCGGAAGGGAGTTGCCACAGGACCGGGAAGAAATCGGCGTCAGGGGCGCGGCGTTCTCAGCAGACCTCGTTGAATCTCACGATGTCCTCGATCTTCTTCTGCAACGTCGCCTCGTCCGCGTCGGAAACGATCGCGTAACCGACCATCCCGTAGGGGCCCACGCGCGCGTCGGGCGTCGAGGGGTAGGAGATCTCGTCGAGCTGGAAGGCGCGCTCGAAATCGGCTTGGGTCGCCGTGCCGTTGGTCGAGGGGCGCAGAAGAATATGCGCGTGAAAGCGCTCGGGGTTCGGGTCGGCCTCGATCGGCGGAACTCCCTCGCCGAGAGCCAGGCTGATCTCGATGTCAAAGAGGTTGACGCCGTACGTCAGTTCATTGCATCGCGGGGAAAGGCCACCGGGGAGACGCAGTGCGCATTCGCCGAACGTCAGCCCCTCGGCTTCCTTGAACATTTCGAGGTGGAAGACGCAGTCGGGCGCTTCGAGACTCTTCAGCGCGTCCGTGGCCAGCGTCTCCGCCTGCTCGTACAGTGCCGCGTGCAGCCTCCTGTCCAGGATGTACGCGGCCATGATGCCGCCCTGCGCGGCGCTGAGGGGCGAGGCGTGATACCCCACCAGGGTCCACCACCGCAGGCCCCCGTCGCCCCAGACGCCGTCGACGTAGATCTCCGGGGCGTCGATGAAGGATTCCGCGACGACCGCGACGTCCGAGCGGTCGGGAAAGGGGTTCAGAGCCTGCTCGTAATCCTCCGGCGAGCGCACGATAGTCGTACGGAGCGAGCCGCCTCCGTTCGCCGGTTTGATGACGAAGGGGTTGCCGAGCTCGGTGGCGAGCTCCTCGAAGGTGGTGCCGCTCGGCACGTACCGGCAGTGCGCGCGGCGCACGTGCGGCGGCAGGCTGTTCTTCTGGAGGTACTTGTCCCGAAAGTGGAGGACCCTTTTTGAATCAGGATTTCCGGGAAGGTTGAGCTGTTGCCTCAGATAGGCTGCCCCGAAGACGCCCATTTCGTGGCAGCTGAGAACTCCTGCGACGTCCTCGATTCGCGCCGCGAGCACCGCGCGCAGAATCTCATGGGCGTTCTCGATGTCGGAGACGGACGTGAAGTCGATGCCCTGGGGCGGGACTGCGGGCCGCGGCACGATGTAGAAAGGGGTCAATCCCCTTCTCCGTAGCGCCAGGTCAAGGTCGTCCCGGTAACCGATGACAATCATTGCGGGCATTCTTGTTCCCCCGAATTACGGCTAGCTAAAAACTTTGGAGAAGCTACTTGCCGTACTGCTACCACCCGAGAGGGGCGGTCAGTGCCAACGCATTGGCATCGTGTCACAGGGAAACAGGGATGGGGATATGCCCAATCAAGATCTTTTACAGCTGTTGGTGTGAGCTGGGTCACAACTTACGCTTTGTGATGGGCGGGTGCGTATTCGTATGCGGCGTTTCCGCTCATCACGGTGTATTCACCATGCTGTTCCCGCATGGCGGTACATCGGGAATATCGACCGGACCCCGACCGACCCCCCGAACGAACCCCGGGCGGGCGCGCCGCCCGGGGCCCGAGGCCCTCAGCGTCCGCCGGCCACCAGCAGCGGCGCGCCGCCGGGCGCGGACGCGGGACGGCCGTTCGCCGCGGGCACCCCGCCCAGGGGCGAGGCCGGAATGCGCGCGAGCAGACCGCGCCGCGCCAGGTCGGGGCTCACGCCCTCGCCGAACCAGTACGCCTCCTCCAGGTGCGGATAGCCGGACAGCACGAAGTGGTCCACGCCCAGGGCGTGGTACTCCTCGATGCGGTCGGCGACGTCCGCGTGACTGCCGACGAGCGCCGTGCCCGCGCCGCCGCGCACGAGGCCCACGCCCGCCCACAGGTTGGGCGCGATCTCCAGCTTGTCCCGGGAGCCGCCGTGCAGCGCGAGCATCCGCTGCTGGCCGACCGACTCGCTGCGGCCGAGCGCCTCCTGCGCGGCCGCCACGGTGTCCGGGTCGAGATCGTCGAGCAGCCGGTTCGCGGTCGCCCACGCCTCGGCCGCGGAGTCGCGCGAGATCGTGTGCAGCCGGATGCCGAAGCGGACCGTGCGTCCTTCGCGCTCGGCGAGCCCGCGGATCCAGTCGATCTTCTGCTTGACCTGCTCCGGCGGCTCGCCCCAGGTCAGATAGACATCGCTGTGCCGCGCGGCGACCGGCCCGGCGGCCGCCGACGAGCCGCCGAAGAAGATCTCCGGCAGCGGGTCGGGCGGCAGCGCGGTCAGGCCGCCGTCGATCCGGTAGTGCTCGCCGTCGAAGTCGTACGGCAGCCCGCTCCACACCCCGCGGACGACCGAGAGGAACTCGTCGGTGCGGGAGTAGCGGCGGTCGTGGTCCAAGTGGTCGCCGAACCGGCGCTGTTCGGTCGAGTCGCCGCCCGTGACCACGTTCAGGAGCAGCCGTCCGCGCGTGATGCGCTGATAGGTCGCCGCCATCTGCGCGGCGAGCACGGGGGAGATGACGCCGGGGCGGAACGCCACGAGGAACTTGAGGCGTTCGGTGTGCTGGGCGAGCGCGACCGTCGTCAGCCACGCGTCCTCGCACCACGTCCCGGTCGGCGTGAGCACCGCCTCGAAGCCCAACTGCTCGGCGGCCTTGGCGATCTGGGCGAGGTACTCGATGTCGGGCGCCCGCACACCGCTGACCGGAGTGACGCGGGAGCGCGTGATGCCGCCGTCGGTGTAGGCGTGCCGGTCGACGAGGGTGCGGCCGTCGCCGCCGGTCGGCAGGAACCAGTGCAGGTGGACGGTCATCGTCAGTTCTCCTCGGGGTACGTGCGCGGCGCGGTGGTGGAGGGCGGCAGACCGCCGTTGAAGCGGGTGTCGACGAAGTCGCCGAAGTCGATGCGGCGCGGGATCAGCTTCAGGTCGGTGAAGGTGTCAGCGATGTCCTGCTCGGTGCTGATCACGTTCTTGTCCACGGCGACGGGGACGCGGGTGCCGTTGCTGCGCTTGACCGACGCGAGGGCGACCTCGTACGGCAGACCCGTGTCCTTCGCCCAGACCTTCGCCCACTCCTGCGGGTGCTTGTAGACCCAGGCCTGGGCCCTGCGCAGCCGCTTGAGGTAGTCGTCGATCGCCGCGGACTTCTTCTCGTCCCCGAGCGCGCCGGGCGCCGCCACCTGGAAGCTGATCCCGTTCACCACGCCTTCGCCGTCGGCCAGGACGCGCCCTTTCTTGGGCTGGAGGATCTGCGAGGTGTACGGATCCCAGACGGCCCAGGCGTCCACCTTGCCGCCGGTGAAGGCGGCGAGCGCGTCGGCGGGTTGCAGGTACTTGGCCTTGATGTCGTCGAAGTCGAGCCCGGCCTTCTTGAGGGAGGCGACGAGCTGGTAGTGCGCCGACGAACCCTGCGCCACCGCGACCGACTTGCCCTTGAGGTCCGCGGCGCTCTTCAGGGGCGAGTCGTTCGGGACGAGGATCGCCTCGCCGTTCGCCGTGCCGTGGCTCGCGGCGATGACCGAGATCTTCGAGTCGGCGCCCGCCGCGAAGACGGGCGGCGTGTTGCCCACCGCGCCGAGGTCGACGGCCTTGGCGTTGATCGCTTCGAGCAGCGGGGGCCCGGAGGTGAAGGTCGACCAGCGGATCTTGTACGTGAGGTCGTCGAGTTCCCCGGCCGCACGCAGCACCGCTTCCGAACCTCCCCTCTGGTCGCCGACGTTGAGGGTGAGCGACCCCTTGCCGTCGACCGAGCCACCGGCACCGCCCGACGAGGTGTCGGCGGACGAGGTGCCGGTGCAGGCGGCGAGCAGCAGGGCCAGGGGGAGGAGCAGGGCGGCTGGGGCGAGGCGTGGTCGTCGCATGGCTGTGGTGTGAGATCCGTTCGTGAGAGGGGGGGAGGCGTGTGGGGTGTGAGGGGCCGTCAGGAGACGTTGTGTGAAGGGTTTTGGGTGGCATCGGGCTGCTCCACGCCGAGCCGCCGCAGCAGCTCCGCCCGGATCTCGGCGAACCGCGGATCGGCGATCCCGCGCGGCCGGTCCAGATCGATCTCCCTCTCGTACGCGATGACGCCCTCATCCATGACGAGCACGCGGTCGGCGAGCAGCACGGCCTCCTCGACGTCGTGCGTGACGAGCAGCACCGCGCAGCCGCGGCGCTGCCACAACTCGTCGACGAGGCGCTGAGCCTTGATCCGGGTCAGTGCGTCGAGCGCGCCGAACGGCTCGTCGAGCAGGAGCAGATCGGGCTCGCGCACCAGGGCGCGGGCCAGCGAGGCGCGCTGGGCCTCGCCGCCGGAGAGCGTCTTGGGCCAGGCGTCCGTGCGGTGCTTGAGGCCGACCTCGGTCAACGCCTGTTCCGCGACATCGCGCCGGGGCTTGCCGGGCAGGCCGAGCAGCACGTTGCGCCACACCCGCTTCCACGGCATCAGCCGCGGCGACTGGAACGCGACGGCCTTGCGGCGCGGTACGAGGACGGTGCCCTCGATGTCGCGGTCGAGTCCGGCGAGGATGCGCAGGAGGGTCGACTTGCCGCAGCCGCTGCGTCCGAGCAGCGCCACGAACTCGCCCGGCTTGACGTCGAGGTGGAGCCGGTCGATCACGGCGCGCCCGTCGAAGGAGCGGGTCAGGCCGTCCACGCGTACGGCGAAGGGGGCGGATCCCGTGGGGGCGTTCACCGCAGGGGTGGTCACCGGCCGGTGAACGTCGGTCGCCATTGCAGCAGCAGCCTTTCGAGGGTGCGGACGATGAAGTCGGCGATCAGGCCGAGGAAGGCGTAGACGATCAGGCAGACGACGATCACGTCGGTGCGCAGGAAGTCACGGGCCTGGACCATCACGAAGCCGATGCCCGCGTCGGCGTTGACCTGCTCGGCGAAGACCAGGGCCAGCCAGGCGATGCCCAGCGAGTAGCGCAGCCCGGTCATGGCGCCGGGCAGCGCTCCGGGCAGGACGACGTGCCGCACGAGCCCCCAGCGGGAGAGCCCGAGCGACTCCCCGGCCTCGATCAACTGGGCGTCGACGCCACGGATTCCGGCGTACACGTTGAGGTAGAGGGGGAAGGAGACGCCCAGCGTGATGATGGCGATCTTGGGCGTCTCGCCGATGCCGAACCAGATGATGAACAGGGGGATCAGCCCCACGAACGGCACGGTCCGCAGCATCTGCACGCTGGCGTCCACGAGGTCCTCGCCGATCCGGAAGAGCCCGGCGACCAGGGCGAGCGCGGTGCCGACGACGGTGCCGAACAGCAGCCCGACGGCGACGCGTTGCAGCGAGACGCCCATGGCGGAGGGCAGCGATCCATCGGCGATCATGTCGCCCGCGAGGCGCGCGATGGTGCCGGGCGGGGCGAGCACGTCGTCCGTCAACGCGCCCGTGGAGCTGAGGACCTGCCACAGGGCGAGCAGGAGGAGCGGGCCCGAGGTGCGGCGCAGCCAGCGGGGGACGTGGGTGCGGCGGCTCGAGGCGGGGACGAGGGGGACGAGTTCCGGACCGGGCGCGTCCTCGCGGGGCGCGTCGTCGAGGGCCGGATTCTTGGATATACCGGAAATGTCGGTTGAGGCATGCGGCGGCGCATGACTGGTGCTCATGGGTGCTCCACGGCGGGGGAGGGGTGGCCGGGGCGGGACGGCGCGCGTCAGCGGCACTCGGGCGCGCGTGGCGCACGCACAGGGCATGCGCACACAGAGATCACGCGGGAGCGGCGGAGAGCGCCCGGCCGACCGGGCGGGAAGGAGAGGGGAAGAGCGGGTGAGAGGGCGTCAGCAGCCGCGACGACACGCGGAAGAGGCCACCCGCAGCAGGTCGATGTGACCGCGCGTGGTGAGCAAGGCTGAACGCAACATGCCGCAGAACGTAGCCAGATCGCGTACGCAGGGTCAATGCCGTCTCGAAAGGCGGACGCCGCGTATCAGTGCTCGGAAGGTGCCGTCGGCGATCAGCGGGTGCGATGGGGGAGGATGGAGCCATGTCCGATGCCTTCACCACCCGGGTCCTGACCATCGACACCGGCTCGGCCGAGACGGTCGTCGACCTCACCCACGCCTGCGAGCGCTTCCTGCGGGAGGCGGCGGCGGGCCGCGACGGCCTCCTCAACGTCTTCGTCCCGCACGCCACGGCGGGCATCGCCGTCCTGGAGACGGGCGCGGGCAGCGACGACGACCTTCTCGCCGCGCTGCACACGCTGCTCCCCGCCGACGACCGCTGGCAGCACCGCCACGGCAGCCCCGGCCACGGCCGCGACCACGTCCTGCCCGCCCTGGTACCGCCCCACGCGACGCTGCCGGTCGTCGGCGGCAGCCTGGAGCTCGGCACCTGGCAGTCGGTGTGCCTGGTCGACACGAACCGGGACAACCCGAGGCGGCAGGTGCGGTTGTCGTTCCTGGGCTAAGGGCCTGAGGTCGGTATCGCCTTCTGCGTCGTCCGTCAGGAACCGTCTAGGCCATACGGGTTACCTCTTATGTGCTCGTGCGTTCTTCCGCGCCTCGCGTCAGTAGCTTGGTGAGTGCATGCCGTCATGGGGCGGCGTCGTCGGTTCGGGAGGAGCGCGCCATGCGCAGGTTTTCCTTTGTCGCGGCAGCGGTTGCGGGAGTCATCGGTTTGTCCCTGGGGAGCACCGCCGTGGCGGAGCAGCCCGGAGTGCGGCCGGCCGCGCGCTATCTGAACCTCCACCAGTGCGTCTACGTCGGGAGCGGCGGGCACTACACGAACGTGCTGCCCAACACGGCGAACACCGCCTTCAACACCGGCACGAACGCCTCCAGCACGCCGGACACCACGCTCTCCTGCGGACCCGGGAGCGGGGGCTGGAGGCCGGCGCCCGCCAACTCCGCGGTGAAGGCCTTCGACCTCACCGCCGGTCGGTACCTGAACGTGCACCAGTGCGTGTACTTCTCACCCGGGCAGCACTACACGGCGGTCCTCCCGAACACTCCGAACGTCAACTTCAACACCGGCACCAACGTCTCCGACACGGCCGACACGAAGCTCAACTGTGGCCCCGGCGGAGGCGGCTGGCGGCTGCTCCTGGCCAACTCCGCCGTCAAGTCGTTCGACCTGGCCGACCATCAGTACCTCAACCTGCACCAGTGCGTGTGGACTTCGAGCGGGCAGTACTACATGGGACTGCTGCCCAACACGCCCAATGCCAACTTCAATACCGGCACCAACGCGTCGGGCACGGCCGACACCGCGCTGAAATGCCTTCCCGGCGGCGGAGGGTGGGCTCTCGACCCTTCCGACTCGGCGTTCCTCCCCTTGGGCGGTTGAGCCTGGTCCGATCTCAGGCGCCCAGCATGCCCGACGTGTCGATGACCTGGCGGATCGCCCGGCCCGAAGCCAGCTCCTCCAGCGCCGTGTTGATGTCGGCCAGCGGGAGTGTGCCGCTGTGCATGTGCTCCACCGGCATCAGGCCCGCGCGCCACAGGTCCAGGAACCTCGGGATGTCCCGGCGCGGCACCGCGTCACCCATGTACGAGCCAAGGAGGGACTTGCCCTCGCCCGCGAACGCGAGGGCGGGCACCTGCAGGACCCGGTCGGGCGCGGGAAGGCCGACCGAGACGACCTTGCCGCCCCGGGCCACGGCCGTCAGGCACTCCGCCATCACCGGCGCGCTGCCGACCGCCTCCACCGCCAACTCGGCTCCGCCGGAGGTGAGTTCGCGGATCTGTCGGACCGCGTCGTCGGGGGCGTACGCATGGGTCGCGCCCAGCCGCAGGGCCAGCTCGCGCTTCTCCTCGACCGGGTCGACCGCGATGATCGGGCAGGCGCCCGCGGCGCGGGCGCCGAGGACCGCGGAGAGGCCCACGCCGCCCAGGCCGTAGACCACCGTCGACTGACCGGGGCGCAGGGCCGCCGTGTTGATCACCGCGCCCGCGCCCGTCAGCACCGCGCAGCCGAACATCGAGGCGACGGCGAACGGGACGTCCTTGGGGATCGGCACCAACGATTCCTGGGCGAGGACGGCGTGTTCGGAGAACGCGGAGACGCCCAGCTGGTGGAGGACCGGGGCGCCGGAGGCGTCGGTCAGCAGGGGCGGGCCGTGCAGGAGCGCACCGGAGCCGTTAGCCGCCGCGGCCTTCGCGCAGAGGGCGGGACGGCCCGCCGCGCAGTCGGCGCAGAAGCCGCAGCTCGGTACGTAGACGAGCGCCACGTGGTCGCCGGGGGAGACCCGGGAAACGCCGGGTCCTGTGTCCTGGACGACACCGACCGCCTCGTGGCCAAGGGCCATCGGCAGCGGACGGACCCGGTCGCCGTTGACCACCGAGAGGTCCGAGTGGCAGAGCGAGGCGGCGGCGACGCGGACCAGTACCTCGCCCTCGCGCGGGGCGCCGAGCTCCAGCTCCTCCACCTCGACGGGGCGGGTCCCGGAGTACGGGCGGTCCTTCGCGATGCCGCGAAGCACCACCGCACGGGTCTTCACGCGTCCACCTCCCCACGCGGGGCGCAGCGCAGGACGTCGCGGCTCTCCAGGAGCGGGACGACCTTGCCGAGCACGATCTCCTGGAAGTGCGGCGTCGCGCAGTGCGCGGCGAAGTCCGCCTCGGAGGCGTACTCCTCGTAGAGCACGATCGCGCGCGGGTCCTCGGTGCCCTGGTGGACCCGGTAGGCGAGGTTGCCGGGCTCCAGGCGGGAGGCGGCGGCCACCGTGTCGAGCAGGGGCAGGACGGTGTTCTCCGCTCCGCTTCTGGTGCGGTAGCGGGCTACGACCACGAAGGTCATGGGGTTACTCCTCGGGTGCGGTGGGCCTCTTCAGGGCGGAGGGCGGGACCGGAGGAAGCTGGTCCCTGCGCAGACTCCAGAGGCGGGGATCGGACGTGGCGGCGGCGCTCGACCCGAGGGCCAGGGCGAGCGCCACGTCCGAGGGGGTCTCCACGAAGCCCGCGGCCACCGAAGGGGACATCGCGCGCTGCGCCTGGGCGCTCATCCGGGCGATGATCGGGGCGGGCATGATCTCGACCAGGTCCGGCGCCCCGCGCGAGATCGCGTCCGTGGAGCGGCGCAGGTTGGACCGGTCGGTGACGAACACCTTCATCATCGTCAGCAGACCGAGCGGACGGCCCTTCTCGATCAGGGAGAGCCGCGTGCTGACCACGCCGTGCGCGCCCATGTTCTTGATGAACTCAAGCGCGCCCCGGTCCTGAGCCAGACCGGGGCTGCTGTCCACGTTCACGAACACGGTCTTCCCCGCCCGGCCCAGCGCCGGTACGACCTGGGGCAGCTGCCCCACGGCGAACGAGGCGAGGATGCACACCTTGGCCGGTGCGGTCAGGAACTGCCGCAGCGGCTGGGTGCCGACGACGGACGCGACGACCGGCACCTGGGCGAACGCCGCGGTGAGCCGGGGGTCGAGTGCGGCACAGGACCGGGAGGGGGAAGGGGGCATGGCGGTACCTACGTTCAGTTCAGCGGAGACGTACCGAATCGGCTGGGAAGCCCCAGCTTGCCAGGGTTGAGAAGGCCCGCCGGGTCCAGGGCGTTCTTCACCGCGACGAACGTCGCGAAGCCGGCTCCGAGGGATTCCTCCAGGTAGGGGCCGCGCAGCAACCCGCAGCCGTGGTGGTGGCTGAGCGCCGCCGCGTGCTTGATCAGTACGGCGTTCGCCGCGTCCCACACCGAGCGGTACCAGTCGCGGCGCGCCTCGGGCGCCACGTCGCCGCGCAGCGAGAAGTAGACGCAGGCGCCATCCGTGTACGCGTGGGACTGGTGGGCGGAGGCGGCCAGAGTGCCGGGCACCGACTCGATGGCGGCGACCACTTCGTCGTAGATCACCGGCAGGTCCTTCCAGGACGCGGCCATCTCCAGGGTGTCGGCGACGAAGCCGGGCCCCGGCGTGAAGCCGTCGGCGGACTTGCCGACCAGCATCCGCTCGTCCAGCCAGCGCTCGAATACGGCTTCGCTGTCCAGCTCGGGACCGTACGCCGAGCAGACCTCGGCCGCCACGGCGAGGGAGGCGTCGACGAGGGCGGGGTCGCCCTCGTCGGCGATGAGCAGGAGGTTGGTCTCGGGGTGGCCGAAGTGGGTGCCCGACTCCAGGGCGTCGTAGAGCCGCAGGACGGCCGGGGTCGCACCGCGCTGCATGATCTTGCGGCAGGCGTCCAGGCCCTCGGCGAAGGTCGTGAATCCGTACGCGAGGGCACTGGCGTACTCCGGCAGCGGGTGGACCCGCAGCCGTGCCGAGACGATCACGCCGAGGGTGCCCTCGGAGCCGACGAACAGCTGGCGCAGGTCGGGGCCGACCGCGGCGCGGGCGTAATCGCCGTAGGTGGCGCGCGTGCCGTCGGCGTGCACCACGTCCACGCCGACGACCATGTCCTCGATCTTGCCGTACCGGGTGGAGAGCTGCCCCGCGCCGCGGCAGGCGATCCAGCCGCCGACCGTGGAGACGGCGAAGGCGGAAGGCCAGTGTCCCGTGGTGACCCCGTACTCCTCCTGGAGCTGCTTCTCGAAGAGGTCGCCGAACATCCCGGCCTGGACGTCCACGACGTTCGACTCGGCGTCGAAGCCGGTGATGCGGTTCAGCCCGCAGACGTCGAGGACGACGCCGCCGAAGACGGGGAGCGCCGCACCGGTGACGTTGGAGCGGCCCGCGGACGGGGTGACGGGTATGCCCGCCTCGTGGCAGATCCGCAGGACGGCGGCGACCTGGTCGGCGTCGGCCGCCTCGACGACCACCGCGTCCGGCGTCGCGGGACGGCCCTCGGTCTCGCCGATCATCGACCCCGCCCACCAGTCACGGGTGCGGGTGACGACCTCTTCGCGGGCGGTGTGCACGGCGTGCGCGGCCTCGCGCAGCGCCCCGAGCACGGTCTCGGGGACCTCGACCGGGTCCACCTGGAGGGCGGCGTCGCCGTCCCCGACCGGCGTGTTCCGTGCCCACTTGGCGAAGCTGGGGGCGCCGATCGTGTAGTTGCCCCGGTTGAACGGGTGGGTGATGGTCTGACGGCTGATCATGCTGCTGCCCCTTCGAGGAGTACGGACTTTTCGTGCCGGACGGCCGTGAGGTAGTCGGAGACCGAACGCTCCACCTCGGCCTCCGGGAGGTTCAGTTCCTGGCCGAGGACCGCGCCGACGGCCTCGGCGGCGTCCACGGACGCGTCCCGGGCGAAGAGCCGGGCGCGGGTGCGCCGGGAGAGCACGTCGTCGACCGAGCGGGCCAGCTCGGCGCGGGCCGCGTAGACCACCTCGGCCTTGGTGTACGGGAGTCCCGCGACGATCGGCTCGGCGAGCGCGGGATCGTCCTGGATCAGGTCGCCGACGAAGCGGGCCTCGGTACCGAAGCGCTCCCCGAGGTGTGCGGCGATCCCGCCGGAGGCCGCGACGGCCTCGGTGTCGTGACCCGCGCCGCCGAGCAGCGGCAGGTCGGCGGTGCGGCTCTTCCCCTTGCGGCCGAGGACCGCCATCACCTTGTCGACGACGAGTTCGCCCATGTGCCGACTGGTGGTGAGCTTGCCGCCGGTCACCGTCACCATGCCGGTGCGGCCGACGGTGATGTGGTGGTCGCGGCGCATGTCGAGCGTCGCGCCCTCCTTGCCGCCGACCAGCGGGCGCAGACCGCCGATGGAGCCGACGACGTCGTCCGGGGTGAGCTTCCCCTCGAAGGCGGTGTTGGCGCCCTCCAGGAGGAAGTCCATCTCCTGACGCGTGCAGTGCACGTCGTCGGGGGAGCCCTGGTAGTCCTCGTCGGTGGTGCCGAGCACGACGCTGTTGCCCCAGCGGGTGCAGGTCGCGCGGCGGGCCCGGCCCGGGATCGGCACGGTGACCGTGCAGTTGATCCGCACCTTGTCCCACGGCACCACGATGTGGACGCCCTTGGCGGGCCTGACCTGCGGCCTGTGACCGTCGTCCGCCTTCGCGTCGAGCTCGTCGGTCCACACGCCGGTGGCGTTGACGACCGCCCGCGCGCGGATGTCGAAGGTGTCGCCGTCCGCGGCGACCCGGGCACCGGCCACCTTGCCCTGTCGCGTCAGCAGCCCTTCGGCCTTGGCGCCGTTGAGGACCGTCGCACCGAGCGCGGCCGCGGTCCGCACGATGGTCAGGACGAGCCGGGCGTCATCGGTACGGGCGTCGAAGTACATCAGCCCGCCCCTGAGGTTCTCCGCGCGCAGCGTCGGCGCCTGGGCGAGCACCTCGGGGACGGTCAGCCGCTGGTGCAGTTTGCCGATCCGCCAGCCGCCGACCAGGTCGTACGTCCACAGCAGGCCCTCGAAGCCCTTGGCGAGTCGGGCGTCGAAGATGCCCTCCTTCTCCAGGATCGGGAAGAGGAACGGCAGCCGGTGCACCAGGTGCGGGGCGTTCTTGCGGAACCTGTGCCGCTCCAGGAGCGAGTGGCGGACCAGGTTGACGTTGCCCTGCTCGATGTAGCGCAGGCCGCCGTGCACCATCTTCGAGGACTTCGACGACGTGCCGGAGGCGAAGTCGTCCTTCTCGATCAGCGCCGCGCGCAGCCCGCGCGAGGCCGCGTCGAGCACGGCGTACGCCCCGGTGACGCCACCCCCTATGACGAGCACGTCGTAGGTGTCGTCGGCCAGTTGCCGCTTGAGGGCCTTCCGGTCGAGCAGCAGGGGCGTTCGGCGGGCCGCCGCGGCGCTGCGCCGCGGCTTCCTGGCGGGCATGGTGATCACAACATCAACTCCTGGTGCGGGTGGGGGGTTCGGGGCGCTGGTCCTTCAGGGGGAGCAGCGCCGGGTCGCCGAGGTGGGCGATGAGTACGTCGCGCCAGGCCGAACGCTGCGTGGTGCGCTCGGCCGCCGCGATCGCGGGCTCGAAGACCCGGCCGTGCGGCTGTGCCTCGACGACCTCTTCGAGCGAGGACCACAGGCCCTGGGCGACACCGGCGAGGTACGCGGTGCCCCGCAGGCTCGCGGTGGCGGAGTCGGCGACCCGCTCGAGGGGCAGTCCGGTCAGGTCGGCCTGGATCTGCAGGAGCGGGTCGCTGCCGGAGACGCCGCCGCCGACGCGGAGCCGGGTGAACGGCGTGCCCATGGTGTCGGCGACCCCGTCGATCAGGTCGCAGACCGAGTGCGCGATCCCGTCGAGCACGGCGCGGGCCAGGTCCGCGCGGGTGGTGGCGAGCGTGAGCCCGGTCAGGGCCGCGGTGGCCTCCGGGTGCCAGACCGGCGTACGGACCCCGGCGAGCGCGGGGACGAAACGCGGCGTGCGGCCCGGCCTGGCGGGGGCGCGCCCGGCCTCCTCGCCGAGCTCCTTCGGCGAGGCGAACAGGCCCAGGTCGTCGCAGAGCCAGCGCAGCGCCGACCCCACCGTGGAGGTGTACGCCTCCAGGCTGAAGTGGCTGACGCCGCCCTGCCGCCGCCCCGGCTGGGCCAGCACCCCGGAGATGTCGGGGCGCGGCAGGGCGGGCGTGGTCCCGGTCGCCGCGTCGACGAAGGCGCCGGTCCCGTACACGCACATGCCCTGCCCGGCGGCGAGGCCGCCGAGCGCGACGAGCGCGGCGTGCTGGTCGCCCATGGAGGCGGCAAGCGGGACGGCGATGCCGAGGACGGCCGGGTCGGTGGTGCCGAACCCGGCGTCGTCGGAGCGGAGTTCGGGCAGCAGATCGAGGGGGAAGCCGAGGTGGGCGATCCACTCCTCGTCCCAGGCGTGCCGCTCCAGGAGATAGCCACCGGTGGACGCGGCGTTCGTCGGCGTCGTGGCGTGCACGGCGCCGCCGGTGAGCCGCCAGAGCAGCCAGGTGTCGACCGTGCCGAAGAGCAGTCGGCCCTCGCGGTGGGCCGCGGCCACCTCCGGATGCGCGGCGATCTGCCGGGCGGCCCAGAGGAAGGGGGCGCGGGCGCCGACCGGACGGCCCTGGCGGGCGAGGAGGGCGGCGTCCCACTTCGGTCCGTACGCGATGAGCTCGGCCGCGTGGCGCCGGTCCTGCCACACCACCGCGGGCAGCAGCGGCCGCCCGGTGACGCGGTCCCACAGCATCGCGGTCGCCCGCTGGGTGGCCAGTGCCACCGCGGTGATCTCGATGCCTTCCTCGTGGGCCCGGCCGACGGCCCGGCGCGCCACCTCGACGGTGGCCGTCCAGATCTCCATCGGGTCCTGCTCGACCGAGAGGTCGTCCGGGTGGCTGACCTTGATCGACCGGTAGAACACCTCGTGCGCGGCGCCGGAGTCGAGGACCACTCCGGCACGGGTACCCGTGGTGCCCTCGTCGATGGAGAGCACACCGCGCCGTCGTGCGGCGCCGGGGGATGTCTGTGTCATGGCAGCCCTTTCACGACCCCGTCCGGGAACCGGCGGGGACCCTGTCCTGCCCCGCGACCTCGTCGGGGGACGCGGCCTTCGTCGGATCCCACTTGATCGCCAGGCAGGTGATGAGCCCGAGCAACGGCACGACGGAGAGCACAAGGAAGGTGTCGGCGAGTCCCAGCGAGTCCTTGATCTGCGGGAACACGTACAGCCCGATGACACTGCCGAAGCTGCCGACCATCCCGGTGACGCCCGTGCCGAGGGCGCGGACGTCGCTGGCGTACGAGAGCGCGGCGATGGACTTGCCGTTGGCGCCGGGGCCCGCAGAGTGACAGAGGATGAACAGCACGGGCAGCAGGAACGCCACGGCCGTGGGCACCCTCTCGAAGGTCAGTCCCATCGCGAGCAGCGCCACGAAGACCCCCGCGAAACCGGCGGCCGAGCTGAGCCGCAGTCCGAGGCGGCGGCCGAAGTAGGCGGAGAGGAGTCCGCCCGCGATGCCGAAGGCGTTGAAGACCATCGAGCCGATCGTGGCCTTCTCGAAGCTCTCGCCGAAGATCGTCAGGCTGATCAGCGGGAGGTACCAGCCGACCGCGAAGTACTGCATCGACTGTCCGAGCGAGATGACCGAGGAGAGCACCGTGCGCGGCAGGTACTCGCCCTTGAAGAGCACTCCGGCCTGACGGAAACCGATGGCGGGCGCCTCGGTGGCGGCGCGGGTCGCCTCGTCGGGCCGCCCGGCGACGGCCTTGAGGCCGTAGATCCGGTCGAGGTTGACGACGGCCTCGTCGAGGCGCCCCTTGCTCGCCAGCCAGGCGGGGCTCTCCCGCAGCATCAGCCACTGGCCGATGAGCAGTACGACGGCGACGACCGCGGCGGAGCCGACCGACCAGCGCCAGATGTCCGCACCCGCGTCCAGGTGGAAGAAGACCAGGGCGAGCAGGAGGTTGCTGGTGGTCGCCACGTACCAGACGGCCTGCCACAGGTTGAGGCGGCCGCCCAGCCTGGCGGGCGTGTACTCGGCGAGCAGCGCCATGGCGACGGCGAAGTCGATCCCGTACGCGACACCCACCAGGACCCGGCCGAGCCAGACGACGGTGAAGTCACCGGCGAAGGCGGCGAGCAGGGCGCCCGCGATGGCGAACACCTTGGCGATGAGCAGCGGGGGAACACGGCCGAACCGGGTGGCGAGCCAGCCGCCGACCGGATTGAAGATGATCGCCAGGGCCGGGGCGGTGGCCGTGAGGATCGAGACCTGGGTGCTGGTGAGCTCCATCTGGGACGTCATGGGCCCCAGACCGGCGCTCAGCGCGGCGTTCGAGTAGGCGTCGAGGAAAAGACCGCCGAACACGAGGAACCAGATGACCTGCGCCCGGCCGGTGATCTTCCCCAGCCCATCGATGAGCGCAACGACGTCGGCGACGCCTTTGACGCTCGGACGTTGTGCCATGAATCCGCCTTAGAGGAGGACCCATCGGTGGCACGGGGAGCACGGAAACAGGCATGGCGAGACCACCGACAGGTGGTCTATGTCTGTGCCTGTCAAAACACTGCGGAAAGCGCCGCAGCACGTGAACCACTAGGTGCGAACTACATGCAGAGGTTAGGAACGGGTCGTGAGAAACGTCAAGGGTTTCGGCTAGGTTGCCGACACGTGACATGTGTGTCGGCTGTGGGGCCGCGGACTCACACGTTGCGGCATGGAACTCTCAAGCACACGCCCCCGCCGGGGAGTTGACGGTCTCGGCCCTCGCTGAAAGACCTTGTTATTCCGCCGTCCCCTGTATAGGACTGTGACGCATGAGCCACGCAGAGCACACAGGGGTGAGCCGGCGCCGCGTCCTGGGCGGAGCGGTCGGGGTCGCCGCCGTCGCGACGGGTCTGCCCGCGGGCACCGCGATCGCGGCACCGCGGCAGTCGACGCGGGATGCGGCCCGCTGGCACGGACACGCGGCGCGCGTGACCATCAGCCGCGACGACTGGGGCGTACCGCACGTGGTCGGCGAGAGCGACGCCGACGCCGTGTTCGGGATGATGTACGCCCAGGCCGAGGACGACTTCCACCGGATCGAACGCAACTATCTGGTCGCCCTCGGTCGGCTCGCCGAGGCGGAGGGCGAGAGCGCGATCTGGCAGGACCTGCGCCAGCGCCTCTTCCTCGACCACGAGTCCCTCAAGACGACGTACGCCACGACGACGCCGGGCTGGCTGCGCGCGCTGATGCGGGCCTGGGCGGACGGGCTGAACTACTACCTCGCGACCCACCCCGAGGTGCGTCCGAGCGTGATCGAGCGGTTCGAGCCGTGGATGCCGCTGAGCTTCTCGGAGGGCAGCATCGGCGGCGACATCGAATCGGTGCCGCTCAGCCAGCTCGAAGCCTTCTACGGCAAGCGGACCGTGCCCATGACCGACGAGGAACGGGGCCTGCTACTCCGCGAACCCTCGGGATCCAACGGCATGGCGATCGCGCCGAGCCGCACCAGGGACGGCCGCGCGCTGCTGCTCATCAACCCGCACACCAGCTTCTTCTTCCGCTCCGAGCAGCATGTGACCAGCGGCGAGGGGCTCAACGTCTACGGCGCGGCCACGTGGGGACAGTTCTTCGTCTACCAGGGCTTCAACGCGGACACCGGGTGGATGCACACGTCCAGCGGCGTCGACAACGTCGACGATTTCGCCGAGACGGTCGTGACCGGGGCCGACGGCAGCCGCCGCTACCGCTACGGCGACGAGCTGCGCCCGGTGACGACGAAGACGATCACGCTGTCCTGTCGCACCGCGGGCGGCGGGCAGGAGGAGCGCACCTTCACCACCTTCGCCACGCACCACGGCCCGATCGTCCGCGAGGCGGACGGCAAGTGGATCGCGTGCGCCCTGATGAACAAGCCCCTCGACGCGCTCAAGCAGAGTTATCTGCGCACCAAGACGCGGGACTACGCGGGCTACCTCCGGGTCGCGGGCCTCAAGGCCAACAGCTCGAACAACACCCTCTTCGCGGACTCCCAGGGCGACATCGCCTTCCTGATGCCGCAGTTCATGCCGGTGCGCGACGACACCTTCGACTACGGCAAGCCCGTCGACGGCAGCGATCCCCGGACCGACTGGCACGGCCTGCACAGTCTGGAGAGCATGCCGCAGGCCGTGAACCCGAGGAACGGCTGGGCGTTCAACACCAACAACTGGCCCTGGACCGCCGCAGGTCCTGACAGCCCTCACGCGGACGACTATCCGCGCTACTTCGACCGGTTCGGGGAGAACCCGCGCGGGCCGCAGGCGGTCAGGGTGCTGTCCGCGCGCGACGACTTCACCCCGAAGAGGCTGATCGCGGCCGCCTTCGATCCCTACCTCACCGCCTTCGCGCGACTGGTGCCGAAGCTCGTCACCGCCTGGGTGCAACTGCCCGTGGGCAGCGCGCAGAAGACGCGGCTGGCCGGGCCGAACGCCCTGCTGCGCCGCTGGGACTACCGCTGGGCCGAGCGGTCGACCGCCACGTCGCTGGCCGTGTTCTGGGGCGAGGAGCTGGTGCCGCTGATCATCGAGGCGGCGATGAAGGCCGGGATCTCGGTGTACGACTACATGGCCGAGCACGCCACCGCCGAGCAGCGGCTCACGGCGCTCGACTCGGCGGTGGCGCGGCTGAAGCAGGACTTCGGGGACTGGCGGGTGCCGTGGGGCGACATCAACCGCTACCAGCGCAACGACGGCTCGATCGTCCAGGAGTTCAGCGACGACAAGCCGAGCATGCCCGTGCCCTTCACCTCGGCCCTCTGGGGCTCGCTCGCGTCGTTCGGCGCGATGCGCTACCCGGGCACGAAACGCATGTACGGCACCAGCGGCAACAGCTTCGTCGCGGTCGTGGAGTTCGGACCGAAGGTGCGCGCCTGGGCGGTGACGGCGGGAGGCGGCAGCGGCCACCCCGAATCGCCGCACTTCGACGATCAGGCGGAACGCTACGCGCGGGGCGATCTGCGGCCCGTCTACTTCTACCCCGAGGACCTGGAGGGGCACGTCGAGCGGCGGTACCGGCCCGGCAAGTGACCGCAGGCGGCGTGTGCACCCGGGGTGGCCTGAGCCGCCCCGGGTGCTGAGCGTCGCGCGCGGGATCCGTGCGCGATGGGTCTGTGAACGGAAGGTCAGCCTGCCGGATGGCAGACGTGCAACCAGCCCTCCGGGTCCGCGAGTTCACCGTGGTGCAGGTCCACCAGGGCCCGGCGCAGGGCGAGCGAGACCGGGCCCGCGCTGCCGTCGCCGATGGTCCAGTCGCCGCCCACCGGGTCGCGCACGCCGACCACGGGGGTGACCACCGCCGCCGTGCCGCAGGCGAAGACCTCGGAGACGGTGCCGTCCGCGCACTCGGCGCGCCACTGGTCGAGGGAGACGCGTTCGGTGCGCGGCAGGTAGCCGAGGCGCTCCGCGAGCTTCAGCACGGTGTCCCGGGTGACGCCGGGCAGGAGAGTGCCGGTGAGCTCGGGAGTGACCACCTCGGCGCCGGGCCCGCTGCCCCGGACGAGGAACATGTTCATCCCGCCCATCTCCTCGATGTAGCGGTGTTCCTGCGCGTCCAGCCAGATCGCCTGCTGGCAGCCCGCGGCCTCGGCCTGACGCTGCGCCAGGAAGGTGGGCGCGTAGTTGCCCGCGATCTTGACGTCGCCGGTGCCGCCGGGGAAGGCCCGCGCGTGGTCGTGGCTGATCCAGACGTTGACGGATTCCACGTCGTCGCCGAAGAAGCCGCCCGCGACGAAGGCCATCAGCGCGAAGCGGTACGTCCGGGAGGGCCGCAGCATCAGCGAGACGTCGGTGGCGAACATGAGCGGACGCAGGTAGATGCTGTGGGTCGGGTCGTCCGAGAGGCTGTCCTGGTCCAGGCCGAGCAGCAGGCCGATGGCGTCGACGAACGCCTGCTCGGGCAGCTCCGGCATGGCGAGGCGACGGGTGGAGCGCTGGAAGCGCCGCGCGTGGTCCCGGGGGCGGAAGGCGGCCACGGATCCGTCGGTGCGGCGGTGGGCCTTGAGCCCCTCGAACGCGACCTGGCCGTAGTGCAGTCCGATCATGCCGGGGTGGATGGAGAAGTCCTCCAGGGGCGCGACCTCGGGCCGCGTCCAGCCGCCGGTCTCCGACCAGTCCATGAGGATCATGTGGTCGGTGAACGCCTCACCGTGTCCGGGGTCGGCCACGGCCTTGGTGCGGCTCGGCTCGGTGACAGAGGTCATGGGTGAGCTCCTTCAGGCGAGGGGGGCGAAGAAGTAGGTGTCCCGGCGGGCGAACAGACCGTCGTGGGCGAAGCCGAAGTAGTCGGCGAATTCGAGGTCGACGGGATTGCCGTCGTGCAGCACGCCGTGGAAGGCGCCGAAGACGGCCACGTCGTCGCCGCTCTCCACGACCCGCTCGATGACGTGGCCGCCCTCGCGGATCGTCCGCTCCTGCGTGTAGAAGTGCAGCAGTCCCGCAGGTCCTGTCCGGGGGCCGTAGCCGGGGCGCCGGTAGACGGCGTCGGGTGCGAAGAGCGCGGCCATGGCCGGGGCGTCGCCCGAGTCGACCAGGGCGTAGAACCGCATCACCTGCCGGGTGCGGGACACCCTCTCCGTCGTTTCCTGGGTCATCGCGGCTGCCTCCTGGGTGTGGGGGTGGTGGACTGCGTACGCCATCGCACGAGGTCACCGGTGCGGTACATGCGCTCGCCCGGCGCGCCGAAGGGGCAGGCCACGAACCGGGCGGCGGTGAGGCCCGGCTGGCCCGTGTAGCCGTGGGCGAGGCCGATCCCCGCCATGTAGAGCTCGCCGACGACGCCGGGGGCAACGGGGTGCAGCTGGTCGTCGAGGACGTACAGGCGTTTGCCGGGGACGGCGCCGCCGACCGGGACGGTGCCGTGGTCGCCGTCCGCCGCGGTGATGCGGTGCGTGACCGTGAAGATCATGCTCTCGGCGGGGGAGTAGCCGTTGACCAGGCGGAGCCCGGGGAAGTCGCGGGTGAGGCGCGTGACGTGCGGGACGGACGCGGCCTCGCCGCCGGTCATCACCTGCCGCAGCCCGGTGAAGACCCGCGGGTACTCGTCGATCAGGAGGTTCAGCAGGCTCGCGGACACGTGCATCGTGTCGACGCCGTGCCGTGCCACGAGGTCGGCGATGGCGTCGGCCTCCGGGCGCTGCCCCGGCTGCAGCACGCAGACGGCCCCGGACATCAGCGGCCCGAACAGTTCGAGCGCGAACGCGTCCCAGGAGACCGGCGCGCACTGCAGCCAGACACGACCCGCGCCGAAGTCGACGTACCGCTGTCCGACCAGGGTGCCCACCACCGAGCGGTGCGGCGAGACGATGCCCTTGGGCAGGCCCGTGGAGCCGGACGTGAACATCACACAGGCCGGGTCCTCGGGACCCGCTGTGCGCCCCAGGCCCTCGGACGACTGCTCGGCGACGGCGGCCGCGTCCCGGTCCAGGTCGATCTCGGTGTGTCCCGAGCCGAGCCGCCCCGCCAGTTCACCGGAGGTGATGACGCAGGAGGTGCCGGTACGGCCGAGGATGCCGGTGACGCGTTCCTCGGGGAAGTCGGGGTCGAGCATGGTGTAGACGCCGCCCGCCTTGAGCGTCGCGAGGACCGCGACGACGAGCTCGACACCGCGCGGCAGATGCACCGCGACCACGCTGCCTCGGACCACGCCCCGGGCCACCAAGTGCCGTGCGAGGCGGTTCGCACGGGCGTCGAGTTCGGCGTACGACACCCGTTGCTCCTCGAACAGGAGGGCCGGCGCGTCCGGGGTGGCCGCCGCCCGGCGCTCGACGTGCTCGTGGACGCAGGTCTCGCTGTCCGGCGTGTGGCCCGGGTGCTCGTTCCACCGGTCGAGCACGGCCTCCCGCTCGTACTCCGAGAGGACGGCCAACTCACCTACGGGTACGTTCGGTTGGGTGAGTGCTCCGTCGAGGAGCCGGATGAGGCGCTCGGCCAGTTGCTCCACCACGACGCGGTCCAGGACGTCCGTCGCGTACTTCAGGAGCACGCGGATTCCGGCGGGCCGCCCCTCGCCGTCGTGACGCTCGGCGAACTCCACGGTGAGGTCGTGCGCCGCGCCGTCGCGGCCGTGCGGGACGGCGTCCACGACACCGTCCGAGACCCAGATCTCCGCGTCGAGGCCGGTGAACCGCACCCCGGGCACGCCGGGGGCGTGCACGAGCATGACCTGGAAGAGGGTGGCGTCGACGGCGTCCGTCGCGGCCCCTTCGGCGGCGAGCCCCGCGACCACCTGGTCGAAGGGCAGGTCGGCGTGGTCGTGGGCCTCTTGTCCCGTCGTACGGGCCCGGTGCACCAGCTCCCGGAAACACGGGTTCCCGGACACGTCGGTGCGCAGCACGACGGTGTCGGCGAAGCGTCCCACAGCGTCGGCTTCCGCCCCGTCCGCCGCGCGACGCCCGGTCGTGAGCGTCCCCAGCGGAATGTCCGTGCCCGCGCCGAGCCGGGTCAGCAGGGCCGCGAGCGTCGCCTGGACCAGCGTGAACACCGTGGTCCGCTGGTCCCCGGCGAACGCCAGGACGCGCTCGTGCAGGGCCCGTTCGAGGTCCGCGGGCACCACGTCGTACCGAAGAGGGTGCTCCGCGGGCGCGCGGCGCGGTCGGGCCTGCGGCAGGGTGGGTTCCCTCGGCAGGTCCTCCAACACCTTCTGCCAGTAGGCGAGTTGGCGGGCGACGAGTCCGCTCGGGTCGTCGGGCGCGCGCAGCCGCTCGCGCTCGCCCGCGATGTGCTCGGCGTACGGAAGGGGCGGTGGCCAGGCGGGGGCGGTGGCGCGGCACCGGGCGTCGTACGCGGTCGCGAGGTCGCGCACGAGCGGCGGCAGGGACCAGCCGTCGGCCGCGATCGCGTGCACGGTGACGAGCAACAGGCGGTCATCGGGGGCGACGTCGAAGAGCGCGGCGCGCAGCGGGATCGCGTGGCCGAGGTCGAAGGCGCGCCCGGCGGCGCGGGCCACGTCGGCGGCCAGGTCGTCGGGCGTGCTCGCGGTGACGGACCACGGGACGACCGCGTCGCCCACGGCGAGCACCCGCTGGAACGGCTGCCCGGCTCGCTCCTCGTAGACCGTGCGCAGCGCCTCGTGCCGCCCCGCCACATCGCGGACCGCCTCCCGCAGGGCGCCGGTGTCGAGCGGGCCGCGCAACCGGACGCCGAGCGAGAGGTGGTGGGCGCCGTCCGGTCCTCCGGAACGCCGGAGCGACCAGAGCCGTGACTGTGCGAACGAAAGCGGAATCACCGGTCACTCGCCTCTCGGGTTCGCGGAATCCAGGAACGTGCGGTGCTTTCGTGGAACGGGCTTTTGCGGGAGGAGGGAAAAGCCTCGGACAAACCGTAATCTCGGGCGATCCGTGTGGTCGGCAGGTCCACCGGCAGTTTCCGTGATGCGGCGCGACGGAACGGCGACGGTCGGGCTTTGCCGTGGAAACTGCCCGGCACCTGCCCGGAGAACTGCCGGACCGGGCGTGTGCCCCTTTGTACGCTCGACGCGACCGAGCGGCCACAGCTCTCACGAGAGAGAAGGACAGAGCCCATGGCGAATCCCTTCGAAAACGAAGAGGGCCAGTATCTGGTCCTCGTCAACGACGAGGAGCAGCACTCCTTGTGGCCCGCCACGATCGAGGTGCCCGCGGGCTGGCGCACGGCGCACGGCGCGGACAGCCGCGGCGAGTGCCTCGCGTACGTCGAGCGGAGCTGGACCGACATGCGCCCCGCGGGCCTGCGCCGTGAGATGGACGAGGTGGCCTCGTAGCCATGAACGACCAGGTGCTGCAGGACGCGTCGGTCGTACGGCCGGAGCCCAGGCCCGCCGCGGGGCACCGGCTCGTCTGCCTCGGCTTCTGCGGAGGAGGGACGGGGCCCTACCGGGACTGGCCGGGGCTGCTTTCCGACGACACCGAACTCGCCCTGGTCTGCTACCCGGGCCGCGAGGGCCGGTTCGCCGAGGAGTTCGCCACCAGCTGGGACGAACTCGCCGCGGACGCCGCGGAGTCGGTGCTGCGGGCCGCGGGCGGACTCCCGTACACGCTGTTCGGGCACAGCATGGGCGGCTGGATGGCCTTCGACGTCGCCGCGCGGCTCGAAGCGCGCGGGGGGCACGCCCCCGCACGGCTGATCGTCTCCTCCTGCAACGCCCCCGACCGGGGCGTCACCGAACGGGACCGCTTCCCCCGCATCGAGGACGCCGACGCCCGGCTCCTGGACTGGATGCAGGAGATCGGCCTGCTGCCGCCGTACGTGGTGGAGGACCCGGACCTCAGCGAGATGGCGATCGAGCTGATGCGCGCCGACATCGTCGTCCGCGACTCCTACCGGCCCGCCCCCGGCGCCGCGGTCTCGCTGCCCGTGCAGGTCCTGTACGGCGAGGACGACGCGGTGATCGAACCAGCCGTCGCCGAGCAGTGGGCGCGGGTGGCCCGGGGCGAGCTGCGCGTGGACGCGCTGCCCGGCGGCCACTTCTACACGAAGCCGCTGTGGAAGGCCCTGCCCGAGCACTTCGCGCCGCGAGAGGAAGTCTGATGACGCTCCACTGGACCGAGGAGCCCGGCACACCGGCGACGACCGTGGTCGAGGACGTGACCACTCTCGACGAGGCGGACGCCTGGGTGCGCGCGCACCACACCGAACTGCGCGAGGCACTGGGCAGGTACGGTGCGCTCTACGTGCGCGGCCTGCCGATCACCGACGCCGGTGACTTCGCGCGCCTGCGCGACGCGCTGTTCGCGGCGCGCGCCAAGTACCAGGAGAAGGCCACTCCCCGCAGTGACTTCGGCGACGACGTGTTCTCGTCCACGGACCTGCCGCCGTCGCAGTCCATCCGGATGCACAACGAGAACAGCTACACCCTCACCTTCCCCGGGCTGCTCCTCTTCTGCTGCCTGGTGGCCCCGGAACAGGGCGGTGCCACGCCCGTCGCGGACGTACGACGGGTCCTCGCCGAGCTGCCGCCCGAGCTGGTGGAGCGCTTCCGCGCGCACGGGTGGGAGCTGACCCGCAACTATGCCGAACACATCTCGCTGGACTGGCGCACCGCCTTCGCCACCGAGTCCCGCGCGGACGTGGAGCGCTACTGCGCCGAGAACCGGATCAGCTGGGAGTGGGGCGAGGACGACACCCTGCGCACCCGTCAGCTGCGCGCGGCGCTGATCCGGCATCCGCGCACCGGCGACGAGGTGTGGTTCAACCACGTGGCCTTCTGGAGCGAGTGGGCCCTGGACCCCGACATCCGCGACGTCCTGGTGGGCGAATTCGGGCCCGACGGGCTGCCGTTCACCACGGC
This sequence comes from Streptomyces formicae, assembly GCF_002556545.1. Lineage (NCBI taxonomy): Bacteria > Bacillati > Actinomycetota > Actinomycetes > Kitasatosporales > Streptomycetaceae > Streptomyces > Streptomyces formicae. Next base: position 580,886 of record NZ_CP022685.1, on the reverse strand, counting down.
GCTCGGCGACGGGACGCCGCTGACCGCCGACGAGGTCGCCGTCCTCGACGCGGCGTACGAGCGCGCGACGGTGCGCAGGGCCTGGCGGCCGGGTGACCTGCTCCTGGTCGACAACGTCCTCGCCGCGCACGGGCGGGATCCCTTCCGGGGCGACCGCAAGATCGTCGTCGCGATGGGCGAGCCGGTGGCGGTCGCGGACTGCCGTCCGGTGGGGCCGACGGGGGAGACGGGTGCGGTGGGCCGGGCGGCCGCGTTGCGTTGAGGTGAGTTGAGCCGAGGGCCGGGCTTCCGCGGTGCGCGGAGGGCATGAGACCCGTCCCCGAGCCGAGCGGTCGCGGCCTGTGTGGTCCGAGCCGTGTGGTCCCAGCCGAGCGACCCCGACCCGGACGTCCTGTTCAGACGAAGGAGCCTGTGATGCACGCGAGTTCCACCGGTCCGACCGACATCGCGCCCGCCGAGCGGGACCGGGCCGTCATCCAGGCCGACCGGGCCCGGGCCAGCGACCCCGACCCGCTGTCCCGCTTCCGGACCGCGGTCACCGCGCACCCCGGACGGACTGCCGTCGTCACCCCGGCGGGGGAGCGCCTCACCTTCGCCCAACTCGACGCACGGGCGCGGTCGTTGGCGTCCTCTCTGACCGGCGCCGGGGTGCGTCCCGGTGCCGTCGTCGGCGTCAGCCTGGGGCGCGGACCCGCGCTCGTCGCGGCGCTGCTCGCGGCCTGGCGGACGGGCGCGGCGTACGTCCCGCTCGACCCGGCGTATCCGGGGGAGCGGCTCGACCACATGGCACGGGACGCGGGCGTCTCGGTGGTGGTCGCGGAGCCCGGAGGCCACACCTGGCCCGACGGGGTGCAGGTCCTGGCGCCCGACGCGACCGCGGTCTTCCCGACGCCGGAGGCCAGGGTGTCGCCGGGCACGCCCGCGTACGTGATCTACACGTCGGGCTCCACGGGCCGCCCCAAGGGCGTCACCGTGACCCGTGGCGGCGTCGCCCACCTGGTGGGCTCGCTGGAGCGCGGCGGCGTCTTCCCGGACACACCCGGACGGGTCGCGTGGAACGCCAGCGTGTCCTTCGACGCGTCCGTGCAGCAGTGGATCCGGGTGTGCCGGGGTGACACCCTCGTCCTGCTCGCGGACGAGCTGCGCGCCGAACCCGAGGCGCTGGCCGCCCACGTGGCGCGGCACGACACCACCGACCTGGACGCGACCCCCTCCCACTGGATCGCGCTGCGCGACCACGTGGCGGCCGCCGCCGCGACCCTGCCCGACCGCCCGCTGCGGCTGCTCCTGGGCGGCGAACCGGTGCCGCCCGCGATGTGGGCGGACCTGGCGGACCTCGCCGAGCGCGGGATCGTACGCGCCGTGAACCTGTACGGGCCCACCGAGTGCACCGTCGACGCCACCGCCGCGTGGGTCGGCGGGGACAGTGCCCACATCGGGGCGCCGCTGCCCGGCGTCGGCGCACACGTGCTCGACGACGCTCTCGCGCCGAGCGCCGAGGGCGAGCTGTACCTGACCGGCGACGGTCTCGCCCAGGGCTACTGGCGCCGTGCCGCGCTGACCGCCGAGCGCTTCGTCGCCTCGCCGTTCGGGCCCGCGGGCAGCCGTATGTACCGCACCGGCGACCGGGTGCGGCGCGGGGCGGACGGGACGCTCGCCTACCTCGGCCGCGCCGACCGGCAGGTGAAGGTCAACGGCTTCCGCGTCGAACCGGGCGAGATCGAGGCGGCCCTGACGGACCATCCGGACGTGGGCGCGGGCGTGGTCGCCGTGCGCCAGGACGCCACGGGGGCCGCGCTCGCCGGATACGTGGTCGCGCGGCCCGGCGCCGACCTGGACCTGGCCGGCCTGCGCGAGTGGCTCAGGGCGAGGCTGCCCGCCCATCTGGTCCCCTCGCTGACCGCGCTCGCGGAACTGCCCTACGGCGTGGGCGGCAAGGTCGACCGCTGCGCGCTGCCCGAACCCGCGACCGACGAGGCGGCCGAGGGCGGCGCACTGCCCGAGGGCGAGTTCGAGGTGACGGTGGCCGAGGCGTGGCAGGAGGTCCTCGGCAGGGACCGGGTCCTCGCCACGGACGACTTCTTCGCCATGGGCGGCCACTCCCTGATGGCGCTGCGCGTCGTCGCGAACCTCAAACGGCGCCTCGGCGTGGTCATTCCGACCAAGCTGGTCTACCAGTACCCGGCGCTGCGCGACCTGGCCCGCGAGGCGGCCCGCCTGAAGGACGCGAGCAGGACACCTGAGGCGTCCAAGTAAGCCCGGGGAAATACCCCATCACCCTTTCCGCATAGGCGCGTTGCTGCCCGAAGCTGCCGCTCTTAGCTGCCGCCCGCGCCACCCGGAAGACATTACCTTCAAGAGATACGAGAGCCCTCGAAAGACGGCTCGAAGAACCGTCCGGAAGTCCTTGGGGAACGAACAGAACCGCATTCCCGGAGAAAAGAGGATCCCGACATGCAGCAGCCCCCAGCAGCTGAGATGCCCCGTCCCGAGCGCCTTCCCGACACCCCGCAGAAACACCTCGCCTCCGAGACGACCCGAGACGTGCTGCGCATTCAGCACAAGGTCCTCATGGCGATACGAAGGCACCTCGACGCGGAGGGATTCGTGGAGATCAGGGTGCCCATCATCGGGCCCGTGACCGACCCCGGAGCCCGTGGCGCCAAACAGGTCGACATCGACTACTACGGCCGCCGGTACAAGCTCATGACCAGCGCGATCCTCTACAAGCAGGCGTCGCTGCTCGCCTTCGACAAGATCTTCTGCATCGCGCCCAACGTCCGCCTCGAACCGCTGGAGACCGCCGGCACCAGCCGCCATCTCGCCGAGTTCAACCAGATCGACGTCGAGGCGGCGGGCCACTCCCGCGAGCAGATCATGAAGGTCGCTCAGGAGATCGTGGTCTGCGCCGTGCGCGAGGCCGTCGAGTCCATGCCGAAGGAACTGGAGCGCCTCGGGCGCGACACCGACCTCTTCGGCGATCTGCTGCGGCGCCCCTTCGACCTGATCTCGCACGCCGACGCCGTCAGCGAGGTCGGCGGCGACCCGCACGCCGAGATCGACTGGGAGGGCGAGGCCCGCATCTCCAGGAAGGCCACCCGCCCCTTCTTCGTCACCGACTACCCCAAGGGATCGCGCGGGTTCTACGACCGCGAGAGCCGTGAACTGCCCGGCGTCCTGCGCAACTTCGACCTGCTGGCCCCGGAGGGCTACGGCGAGCTCGCCAGCGGCGGCGAGCGCGAATTCGAGTACGCCCGGATCGTGACGCGCATGCGGGAGACCGGCGAGAACGCCTCGAAGTACGCCTGGTACCTCGACATGGTCAGGGACGGGATCCCCGACAGCGCGGGCTTCGGCATCGGTCTGGAACGCCTCACCCGGTACATCACCGGCGTGGAGCACATCTGGGAGGCGTGCGCGTACCCCAAGCTCCCGGGCGTCTACTCCCCTTGATCCGCCCCACCCCTGAATCCCACCCCTGACACGTGGAGCGAGGACGACATGAACTGGCTGCCCCTGACGTCGGTCGAGCTCGATGCCCCCGCGCCGCTGGGCCCGCCCGGGCACGTCCGCCTCGTCTCCTCCGGCCCGGCCCTCGGCACGGACTCCGAAGCCACCTGCCGCGTCGGCGTCCTGGAGTTCCTGGGGCGCGCGGACGACCAGGTGAAGGTGCGGGGTTTCCGGGTGGAGCCGCGCGAGGTGGAGGCGGTGGTCGCCGACTGCGCGGGGGTCGCCCAGTGCGCGGTGGTGGCCCGCGACGACGGAGCAGGGGGGCGACGCCTCGTCGCGTACGTGGTGGGCGCGGCCGGCGCGTCGGTCGAGGCGGAGGCGGTGCGCGCGTCCGTGGCCCGGGTGCTGCCCGACTACATGGTGCCCTCGGCCGTCGTGGTGCTCGACGCCCTGCCGCTGACGGCCAACGGCAAGCTGGACAGGGGCGCGCTGCCCGCCCCCGAGGCAGGTGGCGGAGCGGGGGCGGGGCGTGGCCCGCGCACTCCTGAAGAAGAGCTCCTGTGCGGCCTGTTCGCCGATGTCCTGGGACTTCCCCGGGTCGGTGTGGACGACGACTTCTTCGCCGTGGGCGGGCATTCGCTGTCGGCGACGCGGCTCGTCTCGCGGGTGCGCTCGCGGATGGGCGTCGAGCTGAGCGTGCGTGACTTGTTCGCGGCCCCGTCCGTGGCGGCTCTCGCCGCCCGGCTGCGGGTCGACGAGGAGTCGTCGCGCCCGGTGCTGTGCGCGGGGGAGCGGCCGGACGTGGTGCCGTTGTCGTTCGCGCAGCAGCGGTTGTGGTTCATGCGGGAGTGGGAGCAGGGGGGCGTTTCCTACAACATTCCGCTGGCCGTACGGCTGCGGGGTGCGGTGGACGCGTCGGCCCTTCGGCTCGCGCTCGCCGATGTCGTCTCGCGGCACGAGGTCCTGCGCACGCGCTACCCCGTCACCGACGGACAGCCGAGGCAGGAGGTGGCCGACCACGCCGAGATCCCGCTCCTCATGTCCGACGTGACCTCCGCCGCGGACGAAGGAGCCCTGGCGGAGCGCGTGGACGCCGCCGCCGATCACCGATTCGACCTGGCGGTCGAGGGCCCGCTGCGGTGTGAGCTGTTCCGGGTCGCGGCCGACGAGCACGTGCTGTTGCTGGTGCTGCATCACATCGCGGGCGACGGCTGGTCGTTGGCGCCGTTGGCCCGGGACCTCTCGGTGGCGTACGCGGCGCGTCGCAAGGGGGTGGGCCCCAACTGGTCCGCGTTGCCGGTGCAGTACGCGGACTACGCCCTGTGGCAGCGGGAGCTGCTCGGCGACGCGGACGATCCGGCGAGCGTCCAGGCTCGCGAAGTAGCTTACTGGCAGGGGCAATTCGCGGATGTGCCCGCCGAAGTGGAGCTGCCCACGGACCGCCCCCGTCCGGCGGTCGCCTCGTACCGGGGCCGCTCGGTGTCCGTGGAGGTGCCCGCCTCACTGCACGCCGGTCTGGTCGGTCTCGGCCGTGAGTCGGGTGCCACGCTGTTCATGGTGGTGCAGGCGGCGCTGGCGACGTTGTTCTCGCGCCTCGGCGGCGGCACCGACATCCCGCTCGGCACGGCTGTGGCGGGGCGCGCGGACGAGGCCCTGGACGATCTCGTCGGGTTCTTCGTCAACACGCTCGTGCTGCGGACCGACGTGTCGGGCGACCCGACGTTCCGTGAGCTGCTCGACCGGGTGCGTGCCACCGATCTCGACGCGTACGCCCATCAGGACCTGCCCTTCGAACGCGTCGTGGAAGCCCTGAACCCGGCCCGCTCCAGCGCCCGCCACCCCCTCTTCCAGCACATGCTCGTCCTCCAGGACAGCGCGGCCCTCGACGTCACCTTCCCCGGCGTGACGTCGTCCGCCGTGCCGTTGGAGCGCAGGTCGGCCAAGTTCGACCTGACGTTCTTCGTGGAGGAGACCTTCGACGAGGACACCGGCGGCACCGCGAACGGGCTGCGGTGCGACGTCGAGTACGCCACCGACCTCTACGACCGCACCACCGTGGAGATCCTGACCGGCCGCCTCCTGCGGCTCCTGGAGTCGGTCGTCGCCGACCCCGACCGCCCGGTCTCCCGCATCGGGCTGCTCGACGCCCGCGAGGAGCGGCGCGTCCTCGCGGAGTGGAGCGGCGCCCACGCCCCCTTCCCGCAGGCCCGCACCGTGCACGAGGTCTTCGAGGAGCAGGCGCGCACGCACCCGCACAGGACCGCCCTGGTCCACGGCGCGGCGCACGTCTCGTACGCCGAACTCAACGCCCGCGCCAACCGGATCGCCCGCCGCCTCGCCGACCTCGGTGTCGGCCGCGACCACGTGGTGGGGATCTTCCTGGCACGGGGGACCGACCTGGTGGCCTCGCTGCTCGCCGCGCTCAAGACGGGCGCCGCCTACACGCTCCTGGACCCCGCCTTCCCCCAGGAGCGGCTGCGCACGGTGGTGGAGACGGTCGGGGCGCGCGTGATCGTCTCCGACGGCTCGCTGCCCGAGCGCCTCGACACCGACGCCCGCCTGCTGCTCCTGGACGAGGAGGCGGAGACCGTCGCGGCGCATTCGGGAAGCGATCTGGGCGTCGTCTGTCCGCCCGGCGCGGCCGCGTGCGTCATGTTCACCTCCGGCTCGACCGGTGTCCCCAAGGGCGTGGTGGCACCGCACCGCGCGGTCGCTTCGACGTTCCTCGGCCAGGACTATCTGGGGTTCCGCGCCGACGACGTCTACCTCCAGTCGTCGCCCGTGTCGTGGGACGCCTTCGCCCTGGAGGTCTTCGGCGCTCTCTTCCACGGCGGCTGCTCGGTGCTGCCGAGGGAGCGCAAGACCGACATCGACGAACTGGCCGACCTGGCAAGGGAACACGGCGTGACCGTCCTCCAGGTCTCGGCGACGCTGTTCAACCTCTTCGTCGACGAGCGGCCCGAGATCCTCTCCGGGCTGCGCACGGTGATGACCGCGGGCGAGGCGGCATCGGTGGAACACGTCGCGCGGGCCGCGCAGTTGTTCCCCGGGCTGGCCGTCGTCAACGGATACGGTCCCGTCGAGTCGATGGGCTTCACCACCAGCCACACCGTGCGGGACCTCGCTCCCGCCGCGACCTCCGTCCCCATCGGCGTCCCCTTGGCGGGCAAGCGCGCCTACCTCCTCGACCCGCGGCTCCGGCCGGTCCCGGTCGGCGTGCCGGGCGAACTGTACGTGGCCGGTGCGGGCCTCGCCGACGGCTATGCGCGCGGGCCCGCGCTCACCGCGGAGCGCTTCGTGGCCAACCCGTACGCCGTCGGCGAGCGCATGTACCGCACCGGCGACCGCGCCCGCTGGAACCGCGACGGCGTCCTGGAGTTCCTGGGGCGCGCGGACGACCAGGTGAAGGTGCGGGGTTTCCGGGTGGAGCCGCGCGAGGTGGAGGCGGTGGTCGCCGGGTGCGCCGGGATCGCCCAGTGCGCGGTGGTCGCCCGTGCGGACGGCGCGGCGGGCCGTCGCCTCGTCGCGTACGTGGTGGGGACGGCGGCGGAGCCGGTCGACGCGGAGGCGGTGCGCGCCGCCGTGGCCCGGGTGCTGCCCGACTACATGGTGCCCTCGGTCGTCATGGTCCTGGACGCCTTGCCGCTGACGGCCAACGGCAAGCTGGACCGGCGCGCGCTGCCCGTTCCCGCGGCGGGCGGCGCCAGGGAGGGAGGCCGTCCCCCGCGCACGCCGCAAGAGGACATGCTGTGCGGGCTCTTCGCCGAGGTGCTCGGAGTTCCCCGGGTCGGCGTGGACGACGACTTCTTCGCGCTGGGCGGGCACTCCCTGTCGGCTACCCGGCTCGTCTCACGGGTGCGCTCGCGCATGGGTGCCGAGCTGGGCCTGCGCGACCTGTTCGCGGCCCCGACGGCGGCGGGCATCGCCGCGCTGATCCGCGAGGGCGGCGACGCGCGCCCGGCGCTGCGTGCGGGGGAGCGGCCCGACGTGGTGCCGCTCTCGTTCGCGCAGCACCGGCTCTGGTTCATGCGGGAGTGGCAGGAGGGCGGCGCCGCCTACAACATTCCGCTCGCCGTGCGACTGCGCGGCCCGGTCGATGTGGGGGCCCTGCGCCTCGCGCTCGGCGATGTCGTCTCCCGGCACGAGACGCTGCGGACGAGTTTCCCGGTGACGGGCGGGGAGCCGCGACAGGAGGTCTCCGCGCGTGCCGAGGTCCCGTTGCTGGTCTCCGAGGTCGCCGAAGAGGAGCTGTCGGAGCGGGTGGAGTCGGCCTCGGGGCACAGCTTCGACCTGGCGGCCGAGCCGCCGCTGCGGTGTGAGCTGTTCCGGGTGTCGGACGACGACCATGTGGTGTTGCTGGTGCTGCATCACATCGCCGGTGACGGCTGGTCGTTGGTGCCGCTGGCCCGGGACCTCTCGGTGGCGTACGCGGCGCGTCGCGAGGGGGCGAGCCCCGGCTGGTCCGCGTTGCCGGTGCAGTACGCGGACTACGCCCTGTGGCAGCGGGAGCTGCTCGGCGACGCCGCCGACCCGGAGAGCGTCCAGTCCCGCGAACTGGCCTACTGGCGTCAGCAGTTGGCAGGCGCTCCGGAGGAGCTTGAGCTACCCAGGGACCGGCGGCGTCCCGTGGTGGCGTCGTACCGCGGCCGCACGGCCTCGGTGGAGGTACCCGCTTCGGTGCACGCGGGCCTGGTGGGTCTTGGCAGGGAATCCGGTGCGACGTTGTTCATGGTGTTGCAGGCGGCGTTGGCGACGTTGTTCTCGCGGTTGGGCGCGGGTTCGGACATTCCTCTGGGGACGGCCGTGGCGGGGCGTACCGACGACGCGCTCGACGATCTGGTCGGGTTCTTCGTGAACACGCTTGTCCTGCGGACCGACGTGTCGGGCGATCCGACGTTCCGTGAGCTGCTCGACCGGGTGCGTGCCACCGATCTCGACGCGTACGCCCATCAGGACCTGCCCTTCGAACGCGTCGTGGAAGCCCTGAACCCGGCCCGCTCCACCTCCCGCAATCCGCTCTTCCAGCACATGCTCGTCCTCCAGAACAACGACGTCGCCACGTTCGAGTTCAGCGGCACGCGCGCGGAGCCGCACCCCCTCGCGTACCGCGCCGCCAAGTTCGACCTCACCGTCAGCGTGGCGGAGACGCCCGGTGCCGATGACGGGGGGACGGGCCTGCGCGCCGAGTTCGAGTACGCGGTGGACCTCTACGACCACGAGACCGTCGAGGTGCTGGCCCGCCGCTTCCTGCGCGTCCTGGAGTCGGTCGTCGCCCACCCCGACGCCCCGGTCGGCGAAGCGGAACTCCTCGACGGCGAGGAACGCCGCCGGATCCTCGCCGAGTGGGGGACCGCCCTGCCCGCCGACCTGTGGCAGCGACTCGCCGCGTCGCCGTCCGGCCCCGAGTGCGCGCACACCGCGTACGTCCTGGACGCCGCGCTCCGGCCCGTGCCGCCGGGCGTCACCGGTGACGTGTACCTCGCGGCTGTCCGGACCGACTCCGACGCCGATGACCGGCTCGTCGACAGCCCTTTCACGCCCGGCGGCCGGATGTACCGGACGGGGCACCGGGCCCGCTGGCGGCACGACGGCACGCTGGAACTGACCGAGGCACCGGCCCCCACCACCAGGACGGAAGCGGCTCCCCGCCCCGTCGCGGCCGAGCCGACCGGCCCACGCGCTCCGCGCACCCCTCAGGAAGAGGTGCTGTGCGCGCTGTTCGCCGAGGTCCTCGGTGTGCCGCGTGTCGGGATGGACGACAACTTCTTCCTGCTCGGCGGCTATTCGCTGATCGCCACCCGCCTCATCAGCCGCGTCCGGTCGGTGCTCGGGGTCGAAGTGGGCATCCGCCGCCTGTTCTCGGCGCCGACCCCGGCGGGCGTGGCCGCGTTGCTCAGGGACGCGGACGACGCACGCCCGATGTTGCGTGCGGGGGAGCGGCCGGACGTGGTGCCGTTGTCGTTCGCGCAGCAGCGGTTGTGGTTCATGCGGGAGTGGGAGGAGGGGGGTGCTTCCTACAACATTCCGCTGGCCGTACGGCTGCGGGGTGCGGTGGACGCGTCGGCCCTTCGGCTCGCGCTCGCCGATGTCGTCTCGCGGCACGAGGTCCTGCGCACGTGCTATCCCGCGAAGGGCGGGGAGCCGCGACAGGAGATCGGCGACGACGTCGAGGTTCCGCTGCTGGTCTCCGAGGTCGCCGAAGAGGCGTTGTCGGAGCGGGTGGAGTTGGCCGCGGGCCATAGCTTCGACCTGGCGACCGAACGGCCGCTGCGGTGTGAGCTGTTCCGGGTGTCGGACGGCGATCACGTGTTGGTGCTGGTGCTGCATCACATCGCGGGTGACGGCTGGTCGTTGGTGCCGCTGGCCCGGGATCTCTCGGTGGCGTACGCGGCGCGACTGGACGGTGCGGCCCCGGAGTGGACCGAACTGCCCGTGCAGTACGCCGACTACGCCCTGTGGCAGCGGGAGCTGCTCGGTGACGCGGCGGATCCGACGAGTGTGGGCGCCCGTGAACTCGCTTACTGGCGCGCCCAGTTGGCAGGGCTGCCCGCCGAGCTGGCGCTGCCGGTCGACCACCCGCGTCCGGCGGTCGCCTCCTATCGGGGCAGGACCGTATCGGTCACCGTTCCCGCTTCGGTGCACGCGGGCCTGGTGGGTCTTGGCAGGGAATCCGGTGCGACGTTGTTCATGGTGTTGCAGGCGGCGTTGGCGACGCTGTTCTCGCGGTTGGGCGCGGGTTCGGACATTCCTCTGGGCACGGCCGTGGCGGGGCGTACCGACGACGCGCTCGACGATCTGGTCGGGTTCTTCGTGAACACGCTCGTGCTGCGGACCGACGTCTCGGGTGATCCCACCTTCCGTGAGCTGCTCGACCGGGTGCGTGCCACCGATCTCGACGCGTACGCCCATCAGGACCTGCCCTTCGAACGCGTCGTGGAAGCCCTGAACCCGGCCCGCTCCACCTCCCGCAATCCGCTCTTCCAGCACATGCTGATGCTGCGCGGCGAGAGCGTGGGAACCTCCTTCGACCTCCCCGGAACCGAGGCGTCGGAGTTCCCCGCGATCGCCCACATCGCCGAGTTCGACACGTTCTTCGCCGCGCGGGAGTGCTTCGACGGCGACGGCGAACCGGCCGGTCTGTGCTGGGACATCGAGTACGCCACCGACCTGTTCGACCACGCCACCGTCGAGACCATGGCCGCCCGGCTCGTCAACCTCCTCACGGGGGTGGCCGAACGCCCCGACGAGCCGCTCGGCCGGATCGAGTTGCTCGACCCCGAGGAACACCACCGCATCCTCACCGAGTGGAGCGGGCGGGCCTCCGTGCTCGCCGACGAACGGCCCGTGCACGAGCTGTTCGAGGAGCAGGCGCGGCTCAGGCCGGACGCGGTCGCACTGGTCCTCGGCAGTCGGCGGCTGACCTTCGGCGAGCTCAACTCCCGTGCGAACTCGCTCGCCTGGGAGCTGGTGCGGCGCTGGATCGGGCCCGAGGACCGGGTCACCGTACTCCTCGAACGCTCGGTCTCGTCCGTGGTCGCGCTGCTCGCGGTGCTCAAGGCGGGGGCCACCTACGTCCCCGTCGACACCGGACATCCCTCGGACCGCATCGCCTACATCCTCGACGACGCGGAGTCCCGGCTGACCCTGACGAGCATGGCGGCCATGGCCACCCTGGACGGCCTCGACCCGGGTCCCGTACTGCTCCTGGACCACCTGGAGGACGGTGCGGAGACCGGCGCCGACGACAGCGGGAACGAGCCGGGATGTTCCGTGCTGTCGCAGGACCCCACCGACGCCGAGCGGGTCACACCGCTCGACCCGGCGCACCCGGCGTACGTCCTCTACACCTCGGGCTCCACGGGGCGCCCCAAGGGCGTCGTGGTGGAACACCGCAACCTCACCAACATGTGCCACGCCCACCGCGAGTCGCTCTTCACCGAGCACCTGCTGGCCACGGGCCGCGACACCGCGCGGATCGCGTTCACCGCGCCGCTGTCCTTCGACGCGTCCTGGGTGTGGGTCGTCGCGATGTGCCTCGGCCACGAACTGCATCCGCTCGCCGAGGCCGACCGGCGCGACCCGGCCGCCGTGGTCCGCTACATCGGGCGGCACGGCGTGGACCTCCTGGACACCACGCCGACGTACGGCCTGGAGATGCTGGAGCACGGTCTCCTCTCGACGCCCGCGCTGACCCCGCGCACGATCACCCTGGGCGGCGAGGCCATCCCCGAACCCCTGTGGCGGCGGCTGCTCGAAGAGGAGGGCACCACCGGCTACAACTGCTACGGGCCCACCGAATGCACCGTCGAGACGCTCACCGCTCCGCTGGAGGGATCGCCGACGCCCGTGCTCGGGCGGCCCATGAGCAACATGTGGGTGTACGTCCTCGACGCGGAGCTGCGGCCGGTGCCGCCCGGGGTCACCGGGGAGCTGTACATCGCGGGACGCGGTCTCGCCCGCGGCTACTCCGGGCGCGCCGCGCTCACCGCGGAACGCTTCGTGGCCTCGCCCTTCGGGCCCACGGGGACGCGGATGTACCGCTCGGGAGACCTCGCCCGCTGGCGGTCCGACGGCAGCCTCGAATTCTGCGGACGCGCCGACGACCAGGTGAAGCTGCGCGGCTTCCGCATCGAGCTCGGCGAGATCGAGGCAGTCCTGAGCGGCCACCCGGGGATCGCGCACACCGCGGTGGTGGTCCGCGAGGACCGGCCCGGCGACCAGCGGCTCGTCGCCTACGTGGTCGCGGCCGGTGGCAGGGACGCCACCGACGCGGCAGCCCTGCGCGCGTTCGTCTCCGAGTCGCTGCCCGCGTACATGGTGCCCGCCGCCTTCGTGCCGCTGGACGCCCTGCCCGTCACCGGCAACGGCAAGCTCGACCGGCGGGCCCTGCCCGTCCCCGAGTACGGCGGCGTCGGCAGGCACCCGGAGACCGACCTCGAACACCGGCTGAGCGCGCTGTTCGCCGAGGCGCTCGACGTGCCCGACGTCGGCATGGACGACAGCTTCTTCCACCTGGGCGGCCACTCGTTCCTGGTCACGCGGCTCGTGAGCCGGATCCACGCGGAGTGCGCGGCGCACGCGGGCCTTGCCGGTCTCACGCTGCAGGACTTCTTCCAGACGCCGACCGTGGCCGGTCTCGCCGCGCGGGCCGACGGCGGCACCGCGCGGCCGGGGTCCGGCGTCCTGCTGCCGCTGAGCACCGCGGGCGGTCTCCCGCCGCTCTTCTGCGTGCACCCCGTGACCGGCCTGAGCTGGTGTTACGGCGGTCTGGCCGGTGAGTTGACGGACCGTCCCGTATACGGGCTCCAGGCGCGGCGCCCCGGCGAGGGCGAGGCGGCGAGCGTCTGGGAGCAGGAGCGACCCGCCGACCTCGGCGCGCTCGTGGACGACTACCTCGCGCACCTGCGCGGCGTCCAGCCGCACGGCCCCTACCACCTGCTCGGCTGGTCGCTCGGCGGGAACATCGCGCACGCGATGGCCTGTCGCCTGCGCGCGCAGGGCGAGCAGGTGGCGCTCCTCGCGCTCCTCGACTCCTATCCGATGGACGCCGACGACACCGCGCCCGCGTTCGACCCGGACGAGATCGCGGGCTTCCTGCGCAGGGAGGGCGACGGCTGGCCGGACCTGGAGCCCGCCTTCGTCGCCTCGCTCACCGCCGCCGCCGCGCACACGGTCAGGCTCGTGGAGGAGGCCGAGACCGCCACCTACCCCGGGGACGTCCTGCACTTCACGGCGGCCCTGGGACGGGACGGCACAGCGCCGCTGCCCGAGGACTGGCGCGCGTACGTCGCGGGCGACATCGCGACCCACTCCGTCGCCTGTGAGCACCTGGACATGACACGCCCCGCGCCGCTGAAGGACATCGCGGTGACCCTGGCCCGCGCGCTGGCCCAAGGCCCCACGCACCCGTGACCCCGCAACCCCGTCCGCACCCGCGGCTCAAGGAAGGAAGTGTCGGCGCCATGGCCGAAGAGAACATCCTGCACTACGAGTTGTCCCCCGACGAGGCACGTCAGTTAAGGGAAGAGAGCGCCCGCCTCGCCGTCACCCTGCCCGACGCGACGGACCCGGCGGGCTTCGACCGCAACCCGTTCGCCGACGCGGGACTCCCGGACGGTCTGCGCAAGGCTCTGGAGCGGTTCCGGCGCACCGAGGACCACGTCGGGTTCCTCGTCCACGGCTTCCCCGTGGACGACGAGGCCGTCGGCGCGACCCCCGAGCACTGGGAGCGCACCGACCCGAGCGGCTCGACGCGGGAGCCCGACCACTTCCTCGCCATGTGCGCGACGGCGCTCGGCGACCCCTACAACTGGCTGACCCTCCAGCTCGGCCGCATGGTCCAGGACGTGCTGCCCATCCGCGGCGACGAGGAACGCCCCACCGGGCACGGCAGCGAGGCGCTCCTCGAACTCCACACCGAGGACTGCTTCCACCCGGACCGCTGCGACTATCTGCTGCTCCTCGGCATGCGCAACGACGAACAGGTGCCGACCGCCCTCTCCTCGGTGCGCGACGTGAAGCTCAGCGAGGAGGACCTCGACGCGCTGATGCGCCCGGACTTCTACAACCTCCCGGACGACGAGCACATCCGGCAGCTGCGCACCCGCTTCCCCGACCACCCGGCGCTCGCCAGGGCCGAGGAGATGGAGCGCGACCCGGAGGCGGTGCCGGTCCTCTTCGGCGACCGCGAGCGTCCCTACGTCCGCGTGGACCAGACCTTCACGCGGTGCGTGGCCGACCGGCCGGGCGCCCAGCGTGCCTTCGACAACCTCATCGCCGAGCTGGAGCGCGTGCAGCAGGCCGTGGTCATCGAGCAGGGCACCCTGCTGATCGTCGACAACTACCTCGCCGTGCACGGCCGCAAGCCGTTCCGGCCCAAGTACGACGGCAGGGACCGCTGGCTGAAGCGGATGATCGTCAGCCGCGATCTGCGCAAGGCCAGCGCGAGCATCCTCCCGGACAGCCGCCGGGTCCTGTTCTGAGCTTCCGGCATCCGTGCAAGTCACTCTGAATCACGAGGAGTCGAACGTGCGCACCATCGTCATATCAGGAGCGTCCAGCGGGATCGGCCGCGCCACCGCCGAGCGGTTCGCCGCGGCGGGCGACCACGTGGTGAATCTGGACGTCAACGCCCCGGACCCGGGCGGCGAGCCCGCAGGGACCTGGACCGAGGTCGACGTCGCCGACTGGACGGCGGTGCAGGAGGCGGTGGCCCGGGTCCACCAGGAGACCGGGCGGCTCGACGTCGTCATCGCCAACGCGGGCATCAGCACCCGGCACGGCGTCCTCGACATGCGCGAGAGCGACGTCCGCCGACTGGTCGAGGTCAACCTCTTCGGCGTCCTGGCCCTGTGGCAGCAGGCCGCCCGGATCATGGTCGAGCAGGGACACGGCACCCTGCTGGCCACCGCGTCCGTCAACGGCACGCGGGGCTACCCGTACTACGCCGACTACAACGCGAGCAAGGCGGGCATCCTCGCCCTCGTCCGTACGTTCGCGCTCGAACTGAGCCCCCGCGTCAGGGCCGCCTGCGTCAGCCCCGGCGCGGTGCTCACCCCCATGCAACTCGCCGAGTACACCGACGAGATGCTCAAGGAGACCAACGCCCAGATCCCGGCGGGCCGGCACGCCGACCCGGCCGAGATCGCCTCGGCGTTCCACTACCTCGCCTCCGACGAGGCCGCGTTCCTCACCGGTCAGGAACTGATCATCGACGGCGGCGAGACCGTGGGCGCCACGACCTCCGCGTACGGCACGGCCGTGCGCAGCGGCCGATGACCGGACTGGGGAGCCCCGGTGTCGTGCCCCGCGACGACGCCCCGCGCGGCGACGTTCCGCGTGGCGACGTTCCTCGTGGGGAGACAGGACGCCTGGACGTCGTGGTGACCGGCACCTCGTCGGACGCGCACACCTGGAACCTGATCTACCTGGAACTGCTGCTCACCGAGTGGGGGAACCGGGTGACCAACCTGGGTCCCTGCGTCCCGGACGCGCTGCTGCTCGACCACTGCACGGCGCGGGTCCCCGACCTCATCGTCGTCAGCAGTGTCAACGGCCACGGCGCCAACGACGGACTGCGGCTGATCGGCGCCATCAGGGAGACCGCGGAACTCGCGGCGACACCGGTGGTGATCGGGGGCAAGCTGGGCACCCTCGGCGACGGCTCGGCCGCGTGGGGTCCGCGACTGCGCGACGCGGGCTACGACGCGGTGTTCGACGACAGCGTCGGCGTCCTCCAGTTCCACGGCTTCCTGGAGAAGCTGCGGGCCGAGGCGCGCTGCTGATGGCGGAGAGCACCCGTGGCCTCGCGCCCACGAGCTTCGGCGGATTCGTACGCGCCGCCGGGGAGCTGGTCGTCCAGCCCCGCATGGGCTTCAGCTCCCCGGAGCGGATGCGCAGGGGCCTCGATGCCACCCGTGCCGCCGACGCCACCACCGTCGGGACGCTGACCATCGACAGCTACACCAGGGTCGGTGATCTGCCCGCCGCCCGGCGCGCCCTCGACGAGGGGGTGGACCTCAACGGCTACCCCCTCGTCACGCACGGCCCCCAGCGCACCCGCGAGATGCTCGACGGAGTGCTCGGGCCGGAATTCCCCGTCCAGGTGCGACACGGTTCGGCGGCCCCGCAGGACATCGTGCGGGCCCTCACCGAGGCGGGACTGCACGCCACGGAGGGCGGTCCCGTCTCGTACTGCCTGCCCTACGGCCGTACGCCGCTCGAGGAGTCCGTACGCAACTGGGCGGAGTCCTGTCGCATCCTGACCGACGGCGTCGGCGACGGCGCCGAACCGCATCTGGAGAGCTTCGGCGGCTGCATGCTGGGGCAGCTGTGTCCGCCGGGACTCCTCGTCGCGCTCTCGCTGCTCGAAGGCATGTTCTTCGCGCAGCACGGGGTGCGCAGCGTCTCGCTCAGCTACGCCCAGCAGATCGACCCCGAACAGGACGCCGAGGCGGTGCGCGCGCTGCGCGCCCTCGCCGACGAGCTGCTGCCCGGCGTCGACCGGCACATCGTCATCTACACGTACATGGGCGTCCATCCGGCCACCCGCTCGGGCGCCCGCGCCCTGCAAGAGGCGGCCGTCAGGCTCGCCGTGCGCACCGGCGCCGAGCGGCTCATCGTGAAGACCACCGCGGAGGCCCGCCGGATCCCGACGATCGCCCAGAACGTGGCGGCACTGGAGGACTGCGCCGCCACCGCGCGGCGCACCGAGCCGGGCGCCGCGCCCCGCGACGCGAGGGGCTCTGCGGTGTACGCGGAGGCGCGCGCCCTGATCGACGCCGTCCTCGATCTCGGCCCCGACCTGGGCGATGCCCTGCTCACGGCGTTCCGGCGCGGCTGGCTCGACGTGCCGTACTGCCTGCACCCCGACAACGCCTCGCGCAGCGCCAGCTTCATCGACGAGCGCGGCAGGCTGGCCTGGAGCTCGATCGGCTCGATGCCTCTCGGACACGTCGTCACGGCCCGGCCCGCGGCGGCCCTGACCAGCGGCGGACTCCTGGAGGCCCTGCACCACACGGCGGCACGACTGGACCTCGGCGAACTCACGCGGGCGCCGAGCGGGGAACCGTATCCGATCCGAGACGGGGCGATGTGACGTGAACGCACTGCAGGCCACCGGCTTTCCCGAAGCGGAAGTACGGGCCCGGGCCCGGGAGGGAGCGGCCCGCCTCTTCCCGCCCGCCTCCTCCTACGGCCATGAGCTGTTCGGCGCGGCGGCGCATCCGCCGGACGTCGCCGACCCGCTCGACCGGGCCAGGCTGGTGCCGCCCGCGTTCATGCCGCGCCGCCTGGAGAAGCTCATCGAGCTGGCCCGCGAACCCCTGCACGGCGACGTCGACCTGACGAGCGTGATCGGCGGCTTCACGGCGGCGCTGCCCCTGTACGTCTCGGCGTTCGGCTCCACCGAGGTGGCCAGCCGCGACCTGGGCACCGCGGTGGGACGGCAGGCGGCCAGGCTCGGCATACCGATGGTCGTCGGCGAGAACATCGGTCCGGTCAACGGCACCGGGCGCCTCGACGCGCGGGCGGGCAGGACGCTCCTCGGCCGGATCGGCGCCTACGGCGACGCGTTGGAGGGCGAAGGGGGCGGCGTCGCCGTCCAGCAGTCCACCGAGGACGCCGACGCCGAGATGTGGAACCTCGTCTACAGCGACGTCTCCGCGCAGCCGCTCATCGACTCGGGGCGGCTGGCCTTCGAGCTGAAGGTGGGGCAGGGCGCGAAGCCCGGACTCGGCGGGATGACGGTGGTCGGCGAGGAGGCCGCGCACCGCCTGGAGGAGCAGTACGCCGTGGAGCGGATCCTCGACGAGGGCAGCGGCCTCGCCCTGCGCTGCGGCACCCCGGGCACCTTCACGCGCGAGATCCTCGCCCACCAGGTGCGGCTGATGCGGAACAACTACCCGCGCGCCAAGGTCTGGGTGAAGCTGCCGCCCTCCCGCGACGTCCGCGAGGCAGCGGCCACCGCCTGGGAGGCGGGTGCCCACGCGGTCACGGTGGACGGCGCGGAGGGCGGCTCCGGCTGGGCGCCCACCGCCTTCCTCGCATCGGTGGGCCTGCCCCTCGCGGAGTGCCTGCGCCGCCTCGCACCGCGCCCCGGGGACTGTCTGCTCGTCAGCGGCCGGATGTGGGAGGGCACCAGGGCCGCCAAGGCGCTCGCGGCCGGAGCCGACGCCGTGGGTCTGGGCAGGGCCGCGCTCCTCGCCGTGGACGAGGACGGCGACGCGGGGCTCGAACGCCTGGTGCATGCGCTCGCCCTCGAACTGCGGCTGCTGGTCAGCGCGATGGGCAAGTACCGGGTGGGCGAGCTGGGTCCTGAAGACCTCTGGGACCCGGCCGCGGCTCCGGTGCCGGAACCTGTTTCCCAAGACTTGTTTGCCAAGGAACCTTGGCAAACAAGTCTTGGGACTCCTACAGTCGGGACATGAGGACGAACGGCGGAGCACCCCACGGCGGCCAGGACGACGGACACACCCCGCAGGACACCGAAGTCACCCTGGACGCGAGCTCGTTGCGGGGCCTCGCGCACCCGCTCCGGGTCAAGTTCCTCGACCTGCTGCGCACCGAGGGCCCGGCCACCGTCACCCGACTCGCGGACCGCACGGGAGTGAGCTCGGCGTCCGCCAGCTACCACGTCCGTCAACTCGCCCAGTACGGCTTCGTGGAGGAGCAGACGCGGTCGGGCGGCGGACGCGAGCGCTGGTGGAAGGCCGTGCACCGGACGACCCGGGTGCGGCCCGCCGACCTCGTCGGCAGCGATGAGGTCGGCGCGCTCGCCGACACCTATCTGCGCGGCGTCACGGCCCTGTACGCCGAGCAGACCCAGCGCGCCATCGACGAGCTGCCCCAGTTGCCCGCCGAGTGGCGTGCGGCGAGCACCACCAGCGACTTCGAACTGCGCCTTTCGGCCGACCGGTTGAAGTCCCTGGTCGAGGAGATCTTCCGCACCGTCGAGCGGTACCGCGCCGAAGGCAGCCGACCGGCGGACGACGCCGAAGAGACGGCGCCGGTCACCCTTCAGATCCAGGCGTTCCCCCGGCCCGGCACGCTGACCGGGAGCGAGCCGCACGAACCTGAATGACGGAAGGACGGTCCATGTCCCGTACGAGCGGCTCCACAACGCCCTCCCCGATACCCGCCCCAGCGCCCTCGCGCAGGCCCATGACCGGTCTGCTCGCCTCCTTCACGGTCTCGCTCTTCGGCACCAGGCTCAGCATGATCGCGCTGCCCTGGCTGGTGCTCGACACGAGTGACAGCCCCATCCGCACCGGTCTCATCGTGTTCTGCGAGGCGGTGCCGCTGGTCGTCGGCAAGGCGTTGTCCGGTCCCCTGATCGACCGGATGGGCGGGCGGAGCTTCAGCGTCGCGGCCGACCTGATCAGTGCCGTCGTGGTCATGCTGGTCCCGCTCTGCTACTGGCTCGACGTCCTGCCCTTCGGGGTCCTGATGGTCCTGGCCGCCGCGATCGGCCTGGCCCGTGGACCCGGTGACGTGGCCAAGCGCACCCTGATCCCGACGGTCGCCGAGGACGCCGGGATCACGCTGGAACGGGCCAGCGGAATGATGGGCACGGTCGAGCGGATCGCGGGCGCGGCAGGACCCGCCGCCGCCGGCGCGCTCGTCGCCCTCCTGAGCCCGCTGTGGGCCATGGTCGGCAACTCCTTCTGCTTCGTGCTCTCCGCGGGGCTCATCTCCATCGGCGCCCTGCGGTCGGCCCGGGAGACCTCCACCGTCGTGACGCGCGACAGGCAGACGCAGCGCGAGCAGACACGGGGCGAGCACCCCGAGGACCGATCTCCGGAGGGGATCCCCGCCGAGGACCAGGCCCCGGAAGAGAGGCACCCGGAAGAGAGTTACGTGGAGCGGCTCAAGGCGGGCGCCCGCTTCCTGGCCCGCAACCGCCTGCTGCGCTCCATCGCCATCATGCTCAGCGTCACCAACCTCATCGACGCGGCCTACGGCTCCCTGCTCATCCCGGTCTGGGCCAAGGAGACCGGCGGCGGCCCCGCCGCCATCGGCGCGCTCGGCTCGGCCTTCGGCATCGCGGCCGTCGCTGGTTCCCTGCTTGCCACGGCCTTCTCGCACAAGCTGCGCCGCCGCCGTACGTACGTCATCGCCTTCCTGGTCGGCGGGCCGCCCCGGTTCATCGTCATGGCCCTGGACGTACCGCTGTGGGTGGTCGTGGTGACCGCGGTGGCGGACGGCCTCGCCATCGGCTTCATCAACCCGATCATCAACGCGGTCCAAATGGAGCGCATCCCGCGCCACTTGCTCGGCCGGGTCTCCGCGCTCACCGACTCCGTGGGCACGGCCGGGATTCCGCTCGGCCCGATCCTGGCCGGTGTCGCCGTGTCGTTCACGGGCCTCGCGCCCGTCCTGCTCGGCTGCGGCGCGATCTATCTGTTCTGCACCGTGATACCCCCGCTCTTCCCGCACTGGCGCGAACTGGATTCCCGGCCGCGACAACCGGAGGAACCGGAACCACGCAAGGAGACCGTGTAGCCCGAGCGGATCACCGGATTCTGCCGCCGCAATTGCCTCCACAACTTCCGGCCCCCGCACAGCGCCTGACGGTAGTTTACGAAGTGCGGAAGACATGAAGCCCGAGAACTGCCGGGTCTCCCGTAATCCGGATCACGTACTCAACTCCCACGTACTCCACTCCCAAGTACTCGACTCACGGAATAGAGACGTCATCATGTCGAATGCCATGTTCGGCGCTGCGCAGCTCGAGGGCGAATTTGACGTGGACCGGCTCGTGGCCGAGCTCGTTCATCTGGAAGCCACGCAATGGGCGAAGCAGCGCACCTTCGGAGAGAGCCTGGAACCCACGGAGGAGACCGAGTCCGACTGGCGGGTCCTCCCGCTGCGCAGCCCCGAGGGCCGCGTCGACCGCACGGACCCCGGCGGCATGGGCCTGGTCGACTACGCGCCCACGCCCTGGATGGAGCAGGCCCCCTACATCGCGTCCATCGTGGACGCGCTGCCGACCGACGTGCGCGCGGTGCGGCTCATGGCACTCGGCCCCGGCGCCGAGGTCTCCGAACACCGCGACTATCCCTACGGCCTGCCGGCCGGGTGGGTGCGGCTGCACATACCGCTGATCACCAATGAGGAAGCCGTTCTCACCCTGGACGGCGTCGACTACACCTGGCAGCCGGGCACCCTGTGGTTCGGCGACTTCAACCGGCTGCACTCGGTGCGCAACGGCGGCAGCGAACGCCGCGTCCACCTCGTCATCGACAGCTATGTGAGCCGGGAACTCCTGGAACTCTTCCCCGCGGACTTCCGGGAATCCATGCGCTGGTCGGACGTACTCGTGGACCGGCCCGAAATGCCGCTCGGCAAGGCCGAACTGCATTCCATGCTCGCCGATTTCGCGCTTCCCGGACAATTCCTGTACGGCGAGATCGACGAACTCGACGACGCGGCGACACCCGACCTCGAAGGCCGACTCCGGCTCGACGAGGACCGTCTGATCCTCGACGTCGGCGGCGTCCCGACCGCATCGCTCGTCCACGTCGGCGAGGGCGAGTTCCGCATGACCGGCGGAATGATGGACCGCACGCTCAAGGTCGAGCCCGCCGACGGCGGCCTGCGCGTCCGTTTCCGCAGGCGCCACGGGAGCCGTACGGAGGAGGCCCTGCGCTCCGCGGTACGGCCCGCGGGCTGAGCCGCACACACCTCAGGCCGCCGATCAGGCCGCCGAGTTGGCTTCCGAGCAGGCTTCCGACATCAGGAGCGAGAATGTTTCTGCAGGAGAGCGAGACCAGTACGACCACCAGGGTGCGCCGTCCGCTCACCGCGCCTGACGACACCGGGAGCGGCTCGGCGCCGAACCCGCCCGACAGCGCGTACCGCCTGGCGGTCGCCTCGTTGCAGACGCTGGCCCAGGAGATCAAGGACCTCGCCGAGCGGGCGCAGGCGACGCTGCGGGACCCGGCGGCGCACCTGGGCGCCGGTTCGGGTGCGATGTCCGACATCGCGCTCGCTTCCGTGCCCCGCTGGCACTTCGCGATGCTGAACGACACGGAGCGCAACAGCGCGCTCGTCTCGGCGCTGGAGAGCAGCGTGCCGCCCGGTTCGCACGTCCTCGACATCGGATCGGGGACCGGACTCCTCGCCATGGCGGCCGTGCGGGCCGGTGCGGGACGCGTGACGACGTGCGAACTCAACCCGCTCCTCGCGGAGGTCGCGCGGCAGATCATCGACGCGCACGGCATGTCCGACACCATCACCGTCATCGGGAAGCCGTCGACGGAGCTCGTGGTCGGCAAGGACATCGACGCGCGCGCGGACGTCCTGGTCTCCGAGATCGTCGACTGCGGGCTGATCGGCGAGGGC
Organism: Streptomyces formicae; assembly: GCF_002556545.1. NCBI lineage: Bacteria > Bacillati > Actinomycetota > Actinomycetes > Kitasatosporales > Streptomycetaceae > Streptomyces > Streptomyces formicae. Next base: position 558,593 of record NZ_CP022685.1, on the reverse strand, counting down.
CTGCTGCCCTCCATCCGCCACGCCCGCGAGCATCTGCTCGCGCCCGACGGCATCATGCTGCCCGCCACGGCGCGGCTGTACGGACAGCTGGTGCAGAGCGAGTCCATGGCCCGGCTCAACCGTGTCGACATGGCGAGCGGGTTCGACGTCTCCCTGATGAACTCCCTGGCGACGCCCGGGCACTTCCCCGTACGCCTCAACACATGGCCGCATCAGATGCTCTCCGGAGCCGTCCCGCTCGTCGCCTTCGATCTGGAGAAGGGGATCCTGGGGCCCGGCGCGCGCACCCTGCCGGTGGCCGCCGAGACCGACGGGCTCGCCCACGCGCTCGTCGTCTGGTTCGAACTCGATCTCGGCGCGACGACCTTGTGCAACGGTCCCGACAGCAAGGACTCGCACTGGATGCAGGCGCTCGTCCCCTTCGAGCTGCCCGTCCCCGTCACCGCGGGGGAGAAGGTCCCGCTGCGGCTCAGCTGGAGCGACTACCGGCTGAGCGTGACCGTCGCCTGAACGTTCGCCAAGGGGAACCGACGAGCGTCCGGAGATCCCCGGGCGAAGCGATGCGCAAGCGGTAATCCGGCCCTGATCCACCGGCCCGGGCGGCCCGTCAGCGGCCGAGGTGAACAGATCGCCTCGGTGACGGGCCGCCCGGGCCGTTCGTGTGGTGGTGGTGTGTTGGCGGTGTGTTGACGGCGCGTTGTTCATATGCCGTCTGGCTTGAATGCCCCGTCGCCCGAGAGCCCGGCCTCCGCCGTCGTGTGCGGGATCCGCTGCGGAAGACGATCTCCCGCAGCATCTCGGCCACTTCCTGGTTCGTGTGATGGTTGAAATGCGATGAGTGCGCCCCGTCGAATGGGCAGTTCAGGCGCGTGCCGAACCAGTTGATGGCGGTATCTGTCGGCTGTCCGATAAATGTTTGTTGACGCTTCGTCAGGGGTGTGCAGTTGTTCCCCGTCGGCTAGGTTGGCCAAGATTCACCAAGATTTTCGGCCAGTCCACTCACCACGGGGAGTGTGGAGGTATGGAAATGAGCCACATCCCCGCGGAATTCGCCATGCGCTCAGCTAAGCCCCACCATGACTGAGGCTGAGGGAACTCTGGATGAACCTACATACCCCGCAGGGACATCAATCCGGATTCGCGTCGTTTGACGCGTTGCAGTTGGACGAGGAGGGCAAGGCGGTCTACAAGGCCATCCTTGCCGATTTCGGCGCGGACATCGCGGGACTCTCCTCCCGGCTCGACATTTCGCAGGGCCGGTTGCGCGAGATCCTGGCCCGGCTCAGCGAACTGTCGTTGATACGCGCCACGCTCGAAGCGCCGGAGCACTATCGCGCCGTCGATCCCAACGTCGCCGCCCACATGCTCATCGCGCACCACCAGGAGCGCATCGCGGCCGAACAGCGCCGTGTCGCCCAGATACAGCTGCTCGCCGCCGAGTTGACCTCCGACGTGGTGAACGGCGCCCGGCCCCACGGATATCCCGACGGAGTCGAACAGCTCCACGGCATCGAGGCGATCCGCGACCGGATCGGCACCCTCGTCAAGTCCGTGACCGGCGCCGTGATGACCTTCGCGCCGGGCGGCGCCCAGAGCGAGGCGAGCCTGGAGCGCGCCAAGCCGCAGGACCGCGAACTGCTGCGCAGGGGCATTCGGATGCGCACCCTCTACCTCGACAGCTGTCGCAACAGCCCCGCCACCATGGAGTACGCCCAGTGGCTCACGGAGTTCGGCGGCGAGGTGCGCACCGCGGTGTCGCTCCCCATCCGGCTGATGATCCTCGACCACACCACGGCGGTCCTCGCGACCGACGACAAGGACAGTGCGGCAGGGGCCCTGGTGCTCAGGGACGACGGCACGCTCGCGGCGCTCTGCGCGCTGTTCGAACGGTGTTGGGAGACGGCGGCGCCCCTCGGCGCGAAGGTGCGGGGCCGCGACGAGTCGGGACTGACCGCTCAGGAGACCGAGGCGCTGAGGCTGCTCGGGCAGGGCCTCACCGACGAGGCCGTGGCCGCCAGGCTCGGGGTCTCGCCACGCACCGCACGTCGTATCGCCGCCAACGTGATGGCCCTCCTCGGCGCCCGCAGCCGCTTCCAGGCCGGGGTGCGGGCAGGGGCGCGAGGGTGGCTCTCGGGAGACGAATGACCGGGCCGCGGCCTGGATGACGAGGTCACCGCCGGTGCGCCGCCGATCCGCGCGGAGGGATCCGGGGAGCGGGGGAGCGGGGAAGGGCCCGGCGGTGACCACCGCCCGTCAGGGACCGACCGGTCAGACGTCGGCCCTGGGGCAGAGCTGGCGCTCGAGGAACGCCACGCCGCGATCGACGGTGACGAGCCGCCAGGACTGCTTCGCCAGGTCGTTGAGCGCCTCGGCCCAGCCGCCCTGCGGATGTTCGGCGGTCGGGGAGTCGAGGGGCACCGTGGCGTATTCATAGACGTCGCCCATGAAGGGGATGCCGGACAGTTCGGCACCGCCGACCGGCGTCGGGCGAGCCGCCTGCTCGAAGACCTCGCGCCTCTCGGTGTCGAGCCTGAGGGCATCGGCGAGGAGTCGGACGGTTTCCCGCCGGGGCCGCTTGGCCCGGCCGTGCTCCAGGTCCCGCAACGCCCGTACGCTCAGGACGGAAAGGTCGGCCAGCTGCTGCTGGGTAAGCCCCCGCCAGGTCCGATAGAACTGCAGAATGGATCCGAACTCGTTTTCCTTCCAGCGCGACTGCACAGCCCCTCCAGTCAACCCGGCCAACGGGATTTCGGTCCTTCCGCCATGAGAAGACGCTCTTTCGCAAGGGCTGCCGCACGGTGGCGCGGCGGCATGCTCAGTCCCAGCCCGTGGTATCCGATTCGCCGGGGCCGGGTGCGATCCTTGCGGTGTCCTTCCTTTTCGAGGGCGGGGTGGCTCTGAAATCCGCGACGGAAGTTGACGTGCGCAGCGTCACGTGAAGCACGGTTGAGATCTCCTTCTTGTTGCTTCATTGCGGCAAGGGATCAGTGTTTCCTCGGTGACTCCCGACGTGCATGACATGAATACACGGGTAAACAGCCAGCGTCAGCCCCGCGAGCGTGCCCTCATCCGGCACCTGCATAAACCGTCCACGCCCGCGAGTGCGGGGACGGATACGGCAGCGGGGGAGGTCAGCGCCCGTCGGGGACCCCGTGGCGACAGCGTGGTGCCGGGTCATAAGTGCGGCTTATGGGGTCATAGATCGGACCCGCCTACTGACTTAGGCTTGCCTTAGTTTAGGCTTCCCGCTGAGTACCGCCGCTACGAGACGCGTACCGCCACCGCTCGAAGGGAACCTGAACATGCCTCGCCCTCTGCGGGTAGCCATTGTCGGAGCCGGCCCCGCCGGGATCTACGCCGCCGACGCGCTGCTCAAATCCGCAGTTGCCGTCGAGCCCGGTGTCTCCATCGACCTCTTCGAGCGGATGCCCGCCCCCTTCGGTCTGATCCGCTACGGTGTCGCCCCCGACCACCCGCGCATCAAGGGCATCATCACGGCCCTGCACCAGGTCCTCGACAAGCCCCAGATCCGCCTCTTCGGCAACGTCGACTACCCGGGCGACATCAGCCTGGACGACCTGCGCGAGTTCTACGACGGAGTGATCTTCTCCACGGGCGCGACCGCCGACAGGGCGCTGGACATACCCGGCATCGACCTCGCCGGTTCGTACGGCGCCGCGGACTTCGTCTCCTGGTACGACGGACACCCCGACGTCCCGCGGACCTGGCCCCTCGACGCGGAGAAGGTCGCCGTCCTCGGCGTCGGCAACGTCGCACTCGACGTCGCGCGCATCCTCGCCAAGACCGCGGAGGAACTGCTTCCGACCGAGATCCCGGCCAACGTCCACGAGGGACTCAAGGCCAACAAGGCCCTCGAGGTGCACGTCTTCGGTCGCCGCGGCCCCGCCCAGGCCAAGTTCAGCCCGATGGAGCTCAGGGAGCTCGACCACTCCCCGAACATCGAGGTCATCGTCGACCCCGAGGACATCGACTACGACGAAGGGTCGATCGCCACCCGGCGCGGCAACAAGCAGGCGGACATGGTCGCCAAGACCCTGGAGAACTGGGCGATCCGCGACGTCGGCGACCGGCCGCACAAGCTCTTCCTGCACTTCTTCGAGTCGCCCGTCGAGATCCTCGGCGAGGACGGCGAGGTCGTCGGCCTGCGCACCGAGCGCACCGCCCTCGACGGCACCGGCAACGTGAAGGGCACCGGCGAGTTCAAGGACTGGGACCTCGGCGCCGTCTACCGCGCCGTCGGCTACCTCTCCGACGAGCTGCCCAAGCTGCCCTGGGACGTCGCCTCCGGCACGGTTCCCGACGAGGCGGGACGCGTGATCGAGGAGTCCGGCGAGCACCTCACGTCCACGTACGTCACCGGCTGGATCAGGCGCGGTCCCGTGGGCCTGATCGGCCACACCAAGGGCGACGCCAACGAGACGGTCGCCAGCCTCCTCGACGACCACGCCAACGGCCGCCTGCACACCCCCACCGCGCCCGCTCCGGAGGCCGTCGACGCCTTCCTGGGCGAGCGGAACGTCCGCTTCACCACGTGGGACGGCTGGTACCGCCTGGACGCCGCCGAGAAGGCGCTCGGCGAGCCGCAGGGCCGCGAGCGCGTGAAGATCGTCGAGCGCGCGGACATGCTCGACGCGAGCGGCGCGTAACCACACGTCCGGACCGGCACGGAGGCCGCGGCGCACCGAGTGCGCCGCGGCCTCCGTCGTCGGTCGGGGCCCCGCCTACTCGAACGGCGCGGTGTCGCCCGCGCCCCTGCGCACGATCTCGGCCTCGCCGCTGGAGAAGTCGATGACCGTCGTCGGCTCGGTGCCGCAGTCGCCCGAGTCCACGACGGCGTCCACCACGTGATCGAGCCGCTCCTTGATCTCCCAGCCCTGGGTCAGCGGCTCCTCCTCGTCCGGCAGCAGGAGTGTGCTGGACAGGAGCGGCTCGCCCAGCTCGGCGAGGAGCGCCTGGGTCACCGTGTGGTCCGGGATGCGGACGCCCACCGTCTTCTTCTTCGGGTGCAGGAGCTGGCGCGGCACTTCCTTGGTCGCGGGCAGGATGAACGTGTAGCTGCCCGGGGTCGCGGCCTTGATCGCGCGGAACACGTCGTTGTCGACGTACACGAACTGGCCCAGCTGTGCGAAGTTCTCGCAGACCAGCGTGAAGTGGTGCCGCTCGTCGAGGTTGCGGATCGAGCGGATGCGGCCCATGCCCTCGCGGTTGCCGAGCTGGCAGCCGAGCGCGAAACAGGAATCCGTCGGATAGGCGACGAGCGCGCCGGACCGGATGCTGTCCACCACGCTGCCGATGATGCGCCGCTGGGGGTTCTCGGGGTGAACGTCGAAGTACTTCGCCATCCGCCGACCCTATGCGATCAGGGCCGCCGGGGCGGGGAGCGGGGGGCGGCGCGCTGGCCGGTGGCTTGATTCCCTTTCCGGGTGCGCCAGTTGGGTCCCGGCGGACGTAACATGCCAGTCGGCCTGGGGTGGGGGCCGGGAGCGGGGGGCGGCGCGGGGCGAAGACCCATGGAGATGGGCGTGGACAGGGACACCGACTACCGCTTGCTGGGACCGGTCGAGGCGTGGCGCGCGGGACGACGCCTGAGCCTCGGCGGCCCCAAGCCGCGCGCGCTGCTCGCGGCGCTGCTCCTGCAGCCGGGCCGGGTGGTGTCCGCCGACACCCTGATCGACGTCATCTGGGGCGACCGGCCGCCGGACACCGCGCGCTCCCTGATCCAGTCGTACGTCTCCGCGCTGCGCCGCGCGCTGTCCGCCGACGCCATCGAGACCCGGCCGCCCGGCTATCTGATCCACGCGGACGGCTCCTTCGTCGACCGCGCCGCGTTCGAGCGCCTCACGGGCCAGGGACGGCAGGCCGCCGCCGCGGGCGATCACGCGGCGGCCGCCCGGCTGCTCGGCGCCGCGCTCGACCTGTGGCGCGGCCCCGCGCTCGGCGGGATCGGCGAGACGCTGCGCGCCATGGCCGACCAGCTGGAGGAGGCGCGCCAGGCGGCCCTGGAGGAGCGCATCGCCGCGGACCTGGCCCAGACGGGCCGCGAGACGGAACTGGTCGCCGAACTCACCGCCCTGGTCGCCACGCACCCCACGCGGGAGCGGCTGCGCGGCCAACTGATGGTCGCCCTGTACCGGTTGGGCCGCCAGGCGGACGCGCTCGCGGTGTACGCGGAGGGCCGCGACGTACTCGCCGACGAGCTGGGGATCGATCCCGGGCCCGGGCTCCAGGGGATGTACGAGGCGATCCTGCGGGCGGACGACGGGCTGCTGCCCGCACCGGAGGACGGCGCGGGCCAGGCCGCCGCCCCGGCGGCAGCCGCTCCGGCCCCCGCCCTGCTGCCGCCCGCCATCGGCGACTTCACCGGACGCGACGCACAGGTGCGGGAGATCAGCACCGCGCTGACGGGACAGCACGACACCATGCCCGTCGTCGTCCTCTCGGGCCCCGGCGGCGTGGGCAAGTCCGTGCTCGGCGTCACGGCGGCCCACCGGGTCGCCGACGCCTACCCGGACGGGCAGCTGTACGCCGAGCTGCGCGGCGCCACCGACCCCGTGACGCCCGGCGAAGTCCTCGGGAGGCTGCTGCGCGCGCTCGGCGCCGACCCGCCCGAGGGGGACGCCGAACGCAGGGACCTCTTCCGCAGCCTGGTCGCGGGGCGCCGCATGCTGCTCGTACTCGACGACGCGGGCAGCGAGTCACAGGTGCGCCCGCTGCTGCCCGGCAGTGCCACCTGCGGCGTGCTCATCACGGCGCGCTCCCGACTCGGCGGCCTGCCCTGCACCCACCGCACCGACCTCGACGTGCTGGAGACCGAGACGGGCAGCCGCCTGCTCGCCAAGGTCGCGGGGGAGTCGCGGGTGCGCGCCGAACCCGCGGCCGCCCGGCGCATCGTCGAGCTGTGCGGCGGCCTGCCGCTGGCCATCAGGATCGCCGGTGCCCGGCTCGCCACGCGCCGACACTGGACCGCGCGGACGCTCGCCGAGCGGCTCGCCGACGAACGCCGCCGCCTGGACGAACTCGCCGTCGGCGATCTGGAGGTACGGGCCGGACTCGGTCTGAGCTTCCGCTCCCTGGACACCGCGGCGCGCACCGCCCTGCAACGCATCGGGCTGCTCGCCGCGCCCGACGTCGCCGCCTGGGTGATCGCCGCGCTGCTCGACGTGTCGGAGGCCGCCGCGGACCGCGTCGTGGAGCAGCTCATCGACGCCCAACTGCTGCACTGCACCGGCGTCGACCGGGCAGGACAGCCCCGGTTCGGGCCGCACGACCTCGTACGGGTCTACGCCGCCGAACGCGCCGAGGCCGAGGACCCGCCCGCCGAACGCGCCGCCGCCATCGGCCGGGCCCTCGGCGCCGGGCTCTGGCTGACCGGCCGCGTCGCGTCCGCCACCCCCTCCGGCGCGGTCGAGCTGCACCGCGGCTTCCTGGACTCCAGCGGCCCCGTGAGCGCGGCCTCCGCCGCGCTGCGCGACCTCGTGCGCCCCGTCGGGCCCGAGGCCACCCGGCGGGCCCTCGCCGACCCCGCCGCCTGGTTCGAGGCGGAGGCCGACGCCTTCGCCGCCGCTGTGGAGCGCGCGGCCGCCTACGACCTGCACACCCTGGCCTGCGAGGCCGCGGCCGCCCTGTGCTCGTCCGCGTACGCCGTCGGCAACCGCTTCGAGGCGTGGTGGCGCAGTCACGACGCCGCCCTGGCCGCCGCACGCCGTGCCGAGGACCGCTCCGGCGAGGCCCTGCTGCTCATCGGCCTCGGCCAGCTCCGCTACGAACAGGACCGCTTCGCCGAGTCGCAGGCGTACTTCCGCCTCGCCGCGCGCCTGTGCACCGAACTCGGCGACACGCGCGGCAGGGCCGCCGCCCTCGCCGGTCTCGGCAGCGCCCTGCGCGAGGCGGGCGGCCTGCGCGCCGCGCTCGACGCGCTGACGCGGGCGGTCGACGACTTCCGCGCGCTCGGCGACGACCCGGGCCTCGGCCTCTCCTGCCGCTTCGCGGGCACCGTCCACCTCGAACTCGGCGAGCACGAGGCGGCGTTCACCCTCCTCGACGAGTCCCTGCGGGCCTACCGAAGCCTCGGCAGCCGTCGCGGCGAGGCGCTCACGCTCCGCTCGATCGGCCTGGTGCACCGGGCACTCGGCGCGTACGCGGAGGCGGAGGAGTTCTCCGACCGCGCGGTGCGGCTCCTGAGCGCCATCGGGGACCCGCTGATGGCGGCGTACGCGATCCAGGCGCGGGCCAAGTGCCGCTTCCGCCTCGGGCGTTGGGACATGGCGGCCGCCGATCTGCGGTCCGTCCTGGAGACCTGTCGCGCCCATCACGACCGCTTCGGCGAGGCGCTCGCCCTGCGCACCCTCGGCGAGTGCGAGCTGGCGGCGGGCCGCCTCGAAAGCGCCGAGCGGCACCTGTCCGATGCCGCCGCCCGCTGGTCGGCCCTGGAACTGCCGCTGCCCCGCGCCCGCACCCTGCGCGACCTCGCCGCCACCCGGGAGGCGGCGGGGGATGCGGTGGGGGCCCGGGCGCTGCGCGCGGAGGCGCGGCAGGTCTTCACCGCGTACGAAGCACGAGAACGGGACGAACCGGACGGCTGACCCGCTTGGTGCGGATTTGCAGAGAACTTGCAGCGGCCCCCGGCATGCTCAGGGAGTCGGCGGCGCCAACAGGCCGACAGCAACGGGGGACATCACGGGGGATAGGCCACTGTTGCCTCGCACGGCCCATACGACCGAGTCAGTCGGCCGTATGGGCCGTACTTCGCGTGGAGCCACTGCAAAGAAGGGGGACTCCGGGGGCGGGCGGCAGCCCGCCCCCGGAGCTGTGCCCGTCACTCCTGTCCCGAAGGAGCCGAGCTTGCCGCCGATCATCCTCATGAACGACCCCAGAGTCGTCGACATCCCGGTCCACGAGTGCGGCGAGCCCCTCGTCGACCTGCGCCAACTGCCGTTCGTGGACGTCGACGAACGGCTCGCCGACCAGGCCGGGGCCTACGCGCAACTGCGCGAGGGCGTGGCCTGGCGCCTCGCCCGCGCCGCCCGGCTGCTCCCCGAGGGGCTGCGGCTCCTGGTCACCGAGGGCTATCGGCCGCTGTCCTTGCAGATCAAGTACTTCGAGGACTACGCGGCCGAACTCAGATGCGCCCATCCGCACTGGTCGGACGAGCATCTGCACATGCAGACGAGCCGCTCCCTGTCGCCGCCCGAAGTGGGCCCGCACGTCGCGGGTGCCGCCGTCGACGTCACCCTGTGCACCGTGGCGGGCACCGAACTCGACCTGGGCACCCCGGTGAACGCCAGCCCCGAGGAGAGCGACGGCGGCTGTTACACGGACGCCGACGGCGTCTCCACCGCCGCCCGCCGCAACCGCCGCACCCTCTCGGCGGCCCTCGCCATGGCGGGCCTGGTCAACTACCCCACGGAGTGGTGGCACTGGTCGTACGGCGACCGCTACTGGGCCTACGCGACCAGCTCCCCCACCGCCCGGTACGGACCGATGACCTACGGCGCCTTGGCCAACGGGTCGGTGTAGCGGTCGCCGGTCCGCGGCGTGTGTTCCTTGCGGGGGAGCAGCAAGGGCGAGGCGAGGAGCAGGGCACCGGCGACCGCGATCGCCGTACGGGGCCCGGTGAGGGCGGCGAGCAGACCCCACAGGGCCGTCATGGCGGCGGTGGTCAGCTTGCCGGTGACCGACCAGGCGGTCAGGGTGCGGGCGACCCGGTCCTTCGGGGTCTGTTCGAGGCGCTGGGTGGCGAGCATCGGGTTGAAGACACCCGCGCTGATGATGAGGCCGAACTCGATGCCCATGACGAGCACCAGACCGGCGACTCCGGGGCCGACGAACGCCAGACCGAGGGACCAGCACGCGCGCAGCGCACCGGCGACGAGCAGAACCCTGTGCCGCCCGAAGCGGGCCGCGAGGGGGCGGGCGAGCCGTGAGCCGATCAGGCCGCCGAGACACGGCACCGCGAAGGCGAGCCCGTACTGCCACGCGGCGAACCCGAGGTCGCCGAGCATGAGGACGGCGAGCAGCGGGTGGATCGCCATGATCAGGCTGTTGACCAGGAGCGAGTTGAGGAACAGCGGCCGCAGCAGCGGGTGGCCCAGGATGTACCGCCAGCCGTCGAGGAGGTCCGCCGCGCGCAGGCCGGGCGCGCCCGAGGCACGCTCGGGGCGCTCGGGGTGGGCCTCCTTTCCGCCGATCGCACGGATCCCCGCCGCCGAGAGCAGATAGCTGAGCGCGTCGGCCGTCACCGTGAGGACCGGTCCGAAGAGGCCGAGCGCGGCTCCGCCCAGCGGCGGCCCGAGCACACTGGCGGTCCACATGGTCGACTCGAACCGGCTGTTCGCGACGAGCAGGTCCTGCTGCGGCACGAGCGACTTGAGGAAGGCGCCGCTCGCCGCGTTGAACGTGATGTCGGCCGCGACGACCGTCACCGAGACGACCAGGAGCTGCGCGAAGCTGAGCAGGTCGAACGCGTACGCGAGGGGGACGCTCAGGAGCGCCGCGCACCGGATCAGGTCCATCGTGACCATCACCGGACGCTTGCGGCGGAACTCCACCCACGGGCCGAGCGGCACCGCCACCACGGCCCCCACCGCGAGCCCGGCGGCCGCGAGCAGGGACACCTGGGTGGTGCCCGCGTCGAGCACCAGGATCGCGATCAAGGGGAACGCGTCGAACGCGAGCCAGGTGCCGAACGTGCTGATCGCGAACGCCGTCCACAGCCATCCGAAGCGCCGTCCCAGTGACCGCCCTTCCCCCATGCGCAGCCACATCCCTCACCTCGCGCCCGAACCCGAAGGCGCACACATTAGCCGGGCCGCCAGGGCAGGGATCGGCCGGGCGGCTCAGGCGCGACGCGAGGGCGACCGGCCTCGGCTCAGGCCAGTTTCCGGAGCAGCTCGGCGGCGAGCGGGGCGGCGGACGCGGGGTTCTGGCCGGTGACGAGGTTGCGGTCGACGATCACGTGCGGCGCCCAGGGCTCGCCCTCCTGGAAGTCCACGCCCGCCGCGACGAGCCGGTCCTGGAGCAGCCACTTCGCCCGGTCGGCGAAGCCCGCCTGGGCCTCCTCGGCATTGGTGAACGCGGTGACGCGGTATCCGGCGAAGGGGTTGGTGCCGTCGGCCCGCGCGGCGGCGAGCAGCGCGGCAGGGGCGTGACAGACCACACCGAGCGGCTTGCCGGAATCCAGCGCGCGGGTCAGCAGGTCGCCGGACTCGGCGGAGACGGAGAGGTCCTCCATGGGGCCGTGGCCGCCGGGGTAGAAGACCGCGGCGTACTCGTCGAGGTCCACCTCGGACAGCTTCACGGGGTGCTGGAGCTCGGTGAACGCGGCGAGCCCGGCCTCGACCCGGTCGGCGCCCTCCTGGCCGCCGTTGAACTCCGGCGCGAGCGAGCCCCGGTCCAGCGTGGGCACGACACCGCCGGGCGTGGCGACGACGACCTCGTGCCCCGCCTCCTTGAACGCCTCGTAGGGGGCGACGGCCTCCTCGGCCCAGAACCCGGTGGGGTGCGCGGAACCGTCGGCCAGCGTCCAGTGGTCGGCGCCGGTCACGACGTAAAGGATCTTCGACATGGTGTTCATCTCCCAGCTCGGCTTCAGGGGGCCGGTCTCGAACCTAGGCCGCGGCGCCGGGTCCGGCCAGCGAGGGGGCTGCGGGAGACCCCACGTAGCCTCTGAGGAGCACGAGAAGCATGAGGTGCCCGAGGGCGATGTGCGGAGCAAGCACGAGAGGGAGGGAAGCGGCCTTGGCAGCCAGGAGTGAGCGGACCGGTACCTCGACGTCCTCCGTCGTCCGCGCGACCGAACACCTCCTCGCCCTCGATGCCACGCAGGGCGCGAGCGCCGCGCTGCCCGCCGTCCGCGCCGTCGTACGCGGCGTTCCCGAACTCTCCGGGGATCCCGCGCGCCTGCGCGGCCTGGACCGCGAACTGCTCGCCGCCCTGGCCGAGTTGAGCGAGGTCGTCGGCTGGATCCTCTTCGACGCGGGCCGCTACGCGGGCGCGCGCCGCGCGAACGCCCGGGCGCTCGCCGTCGCCGGACTCTGCGGCGACACCTGGACGGCCCGGCTCACCCTCCTGAACCACAGCATGCTCCAGGCCCGTACGGGCCACGCCCGGGCCGCCCTGGAGAGCGCATCGCGCGTGGCGGCCGGTCCCGGCCCCCTGCCCGCCAGGGTCGGCGCGCTCGTCCTGATCCGCACGGCGCACGCCGTGGCCCTGTTCGGCGGGGACCGCGAGCCCGTGGAGCTGATCTCGCGTGCCCGGAGCCGGTTCCTGGACGGCGTTTCGCGCCGCGACCCCGCGTGGTCCTGGTGGATCGACGAGACCGAGCTGCTCGGCCACCAAGGCTGGGTCCACGCGCGCACGCGCCGCTGGGACCCGGCCATCGATCTGCTGCGGCAGGCCGTCGCGGTGCCGGGGCCCGCCTACCGCGACCTGTTCACCGCCGAACTGCTCGGCGCCCTGGTGGGCGCCGGGGCATGGCGCGACGCCGAGGAGCTGATCGCACGGCTCGCGCCGCGTGCCGCCCGCATCGGATCCGTGCGCACGACCGAGACACTGACGGAAACGGCCGTACGGCTGCGGGGCCGCACCGGCGTCCCCACGGCGCTGCGCGACGCGGCGGTCCACCTGCTGGAACAGCTGCCCGAGCGGGCGGCCGGACCGCTCACCGCCCCGGAGCCCCCGCCCGCAGCCCGTCCATGACCAGGTCCATGAGCCAACCGGCCCGCGCCTGCCAGTCGCTGCGCGGGTCGATCTGCCACAGGCCCGCGATGGCGAGGAAGAAGTCGTCGGCGCTCACTCCGGGGCGGATGGTGCCAGCCTCCTCGTTCGCCGTGAGCAGCAGCGTGATGGCCTCGGTCACCGGGCCGTGCCCGATACCGGCCAGGCTGCCCTGCTGGCTGGTGGCCTTGCGGATCGCGTCGGCGAGGCCCGCCTTGGCCATGGCGTACTGTGCGAGGCGGCTCATCCATTCGCGCAGCGCCTGGTCCGGGGCGCGTGTGCAGAGCAACTGGGCCGCGCAGTCGGCGACTTGCTGCACCTCGTAGCGGTAGACCTCGAGGACGAGTGCCTCGCGGTGCGGGAAGTTGCGGTAGAACGTTCCCTGTCCGACGCCCGCCTTCTTCGCGATGACGCTCAGGGGGGTGTCGCACGCCTCGGTCAGCTCGACGAGGGCCACCTCCAGGATGCGCTCGCGGTTGCGCAGCGCGTCCGAGCGCAGGGGAATGTCCTTGTGGTGCCCCACTCTCGTTCTCCTCCCGGGCGGTCGGCCCGAACCGCCGAGCGGTACGCGCTGGATTTCGCTCTTGCCTAAGCGGACAACTGTCCGTTAAGTTTTGAAGCTAACGGACAGTTGTCCGTTTGAGCCCACCATAGCGGCGCCGGAGCCGCTGGGGACAGTGCAACCACCCGCTACGCACGGCGCCACCCGCTTCCGACAGAGCCACGAACTCCCAGCTCGCCGCGGATCCGACTCCCCGTTCGGCGCTCCGCCACCCCCGCTCGCCACCTCCCGCCTCCCGAACTCCCCGCCGGGACGGCCTCGTTCGACGCGATTCGCGAAAGAAGGCTGCTCATGGCTCCATCGACGACCAGTGCCGTCATCCTGAACATCAACGGCGAGAAGCACTCACTGTCCGTCGACCACCGCACCACCCTGCTCGACGCCCTGCGCGAGCGACTCGACCTCACCGGCACCAAGAAGGGCTGCGACCAGGGCCAGTGCGGCGCCTGCACCGTGCTCATCGACGGCCGGCGCACCGTCTCCTGCCTGCAACTCGCGGTCGCCGCCGACGGGCGCGAGATCACCACCATCGAGGGCGTGGCGCAGGGCGACACGCTGCACCCCGTGCAGCAGGCGTTCCTCGACCTCGACGGCTTCCAGTGCGGCTACTGCACGCCGGGGCAGATCTGTTCGGCCCTCGGGGTGATCGCGGAGCACGCGGCGGGCTGGCCGAGTGCCGCCACCGACGACGTGCGCCCCGAGGCGGGCGTGCCCGAGCTCACCGCGGAGGAGATCCGTGAGCGGATGAGCGGAAACCTCTGCCGCTGCGGCGCCTACGTGTCGATCGTGCAGGCCGTGGCGCGGGCCGCGAAGAACGAGGAGGGCGTGGCATGAGGGAATTCGGATACGAGAGGGCCCACGACGTGCCCGGCGCGGTCGCGCTGCTCGGCGCCGATCCTGAGGCCCGCCCCCTGGGCGGCGGCACCAACCTCGTCGACCTGATGAAGTCCGGCGTGGAGCGTCCGGGCTTCCTGGTCGACGTGCGCGAACTGCCCCTGGACCACATCGAGTCGACGCCGGAGGGCGGGTTGCGCATCGGCGCGACCGTCACCAACAGCGACCTCGCGGCCCACCCCGAAGTGCGGCGCCGCTACCCGGCGCTCGCGCAGGCGGTCCTCGCGGGGGCGTCGGGACAGTTGCGCAACATGGCGACGGTCGGCGGGAACCTGCTGCAACGCACCCGCTGCGGCTACTTCACCGACCTGTCCAAGCCGTGCAACAAGCGCACCCCCGGCAGCGGTTGCTCCGCGATCGAGGGCGAGCACCACAACCACGCCATCCTCGGCGCCACCGACCACTGCGTGGCGATCCACCCCTCGGACATGGGCGTGGCACTCGCGGCCTTCGACGCCGTCGTCACCTACGAGACCGTGGACGGGCCGGGCGAACTGCCGCTCGCCGACTTCTACCTGCCGGTCGGCGACACCCCGCACCTGGAGACCGCGCTGCCGCCCGGCGCGCTGATCACCGGCGTCGTCCTGCCGCCCGTGCCCTTCGCGACCGTCTCGCGCTACCGCAAGGTGCGCGAGCGCGCCTCGTACGCGTTCGCCATCGGCTCGATCGCCGCCGCCGTCGACGTCGAGGACGGCGTCGTACGCGAGGCCCGCATCGCCTTCGGGGCGGTCGCCTCGCGGCCGTGGCGGGCCCGCGCGGCCGAACGGGCGCTGACCGGCGGCCCGGTGAGCGCCGAGGCGTTCGCCGCCGCCGCGGACGCGGAACTGGCCGCCGCGCGGCCGCTGCCCCACAACGGCTACAAGGTGACGCTGCTGCGCAACCTCGTCGTGGCCGTGCTCACCGAACTGACCGAGGAGGCCGCCCGATGACCACGACCACCGGAGTGCCCACGGCGACCAGGTCCGTCGGCACCGCGCACACCCGGCGGGAAGGCGTGGCCAAGGTCACCGGAGAGGCCCGCTACGCCGGAGAGGTGCCGCACGCCGAGCTCGCCCACGGCTGGGTGGTCCTCTCCACCGTCGCGCGCGGGCGCGTCCTGGCCGTCGAGGACGGTCCCGTACGGCGGATGCCCGGAGTGATCGAGGTCCTGCACCACGAGAACGCGCCGCGGCTCCAGGAGGGCTTCGCGGGGACGCTCGGGCCCGACGCGACCGCGCTGATGCTCCAGCACGACCGGGTGCCGTACGCCGGGTGGCCGGTGGCGGTCGTCGTGGCGGAGACCTCCGAGCAGGCGAGGGAGGCGGCGGAGGCGCTCGTCGTCCGCTACGAGACCGAGTCGCACGACGTCGGATTCTCCGCCGAGCACCCCGACCGCTACACGCCGGAGTCGACGATGGTCGGCCCCGCGACCTCGGAGAAGGGGGACGTCGAGAGCGAACTCGCCGCCTCCGCCGTGGTCGTGGACGAGCGGTACACCACTCCCGAACAGCACCACAACGCGATGGAGCCGCACGCGGCCATGGCGCGCTGGGACAACGGACGCCTCGAGGTCGTCGACTCCTCCCAGGGCACGTTCGTGACGGCGAGCGACCTCGCGAAGCTCTTCTCCCTCGACCCGGCCTCGGTGCGCGTGCGCGCCGAACACGTCGGCGGGGCGTTCGGCGCCAAGGGGCAGATGCGCGCGCATCTCGTGCTCGCCGTGATGGCGACGACCGTGATAGGGCGCCCTGTCAGGATCGCGCTGACACGCCGTCAGGTCTTCTCGCTGATCGGCCACCGCAGCCCCACGGCCCAGCGGGTCAGGCTCGGCGCGGATGCCGAGGGGCGCCTGCGCGTCCTCGACCACGTCTCCCTCTCGCGCACGTCCCGCCTCGACGAGTTCATCGAGGCGGGCGCCAACTTCGGGCGCTCGATGTACGACGCGGACGCGCACCGCACCGTCAACAGCGTGGTGCCGCTCGACGTGCCGACGCCCACGTTCATGCGTGCGCCCGGCGAGACGCCGGGATCGTTCGCGCTGGAGTCCGCGGTCGACGAACTCGCCCACAAGTGCGGGCTCGACCCGATCGAGCTGCGGGTCCGCAACGAACCGGTGGTCGGACCCGTCACGGGCCTGCCCGTCGAGGCCCGCGGCCTGCTGCCGTGCTTCGAGGAGGGCGCACGCCGGTTCGGCTGGGCGGGGCGCGACCCGCGCCCTGGTGTCCGCCGCGAAGGCCGCTGGCTGCTCGGGACCGGCACCGCGGGGGCGGGGTTCTTCGTCGGCGCCTTCCCCTCGCAGGCGGCCATCACCGCCGAGCCCGACGGCACCTTCAGCGTGCGGATCGCCGCGTCCGACGTTGGCACCGGCGCGCGGACGGCGCTCACCCAGGTGGCCGCCGACGCCCTGGAGGTCGAGACGGACCGGGTCAGGGTGCGGATCGGCGACAGCGACTTCGGCAACGCCTGGCTCGGCGGCGGCTCCATGGGCACCCGCTCCTGGGCCTGGGCGGTCATCGTCGCGGCGCGCGAGCTGCGCGAGATCCTGGTGCCCGGGGCGGAGGTCCCCGCCGAGGGGATCACGGTCCGCTCGGACACCACGGACCAGGTCGCGTCGGTGGCCGCGCGCGAACACCACTCGCACGGCGCGCAGTTCGCCGAGGTCGCCGTGGACGTCGGTACCGGTGAGGTGCGCGTGCGGCGGATGCTCGGGATCTTCTCGGCGGGCCGGATCGTCAACCCGCTGACCGCGCGCAGCCAGTTCGTCGGCGGCATGATCGGCGGCCTGTCCATGGCCCTGCACGAGGAGGCGATCAGGGACCGCGCCTCGGGCGCCCTGGCCAACCCCGACTTCGCGGGCTACCACTTCGCCGCGCACGCCGACGTGCCGGAGATCGAGGCGGACTGGGTGGACGTTCCCGACCCGAACGACCCCGTCGGCATCAAGGGCATCGGCGAGATCGGCATCGTGGGCGCCGCCGCGGCGATCGCCAACGCGGTCTGGCACGCGACGGGCGTACGTCACCGGGCCCTGCCGATCCGGCCCGACCGTGTCCTGCTGGCGGGCCGGGGAGCGGGGGAGAGCGGATGAGGAGGCGAGCCACGTGCTCGACATCGCCGAGGAGCTGACCCGCTGGATCGACGAGGGCAGGGACTTCGCCGTCGCCACCGTCGTCTCCGTCGGCGGCAGCGCACCGCGGGGCATCGGCGCCGCGCTCGCCGTCGACGGCGGGGGCACGGTCATCGGATCGGTCTCCGGCGGCTGCGTGGAAGGGGCGGTGTACGAGCTGTGCGTGCAGGCCCTGCTCGACGGCGAGGCCGTCGTCGAGCGGTTCGGCTACAGCGACGAGGACGCCTTCGCCGTCGGTTTGACCTGCGGCGGTGAGATCGAGGTCCTGGTCGATCCGGTGCGGGCCGACGCACCGGACAGGGCGGTGTTCGCCACCGCCCTGGCGGCCGCCGCCCGGGGCGGGGTGACCGCCCTGGCCCGGGTGTTCAGGGGGCCTGCCGAGCTGCTCGGCAGGCCGCTCCTGGTCGGCGGCGACGGGACGTACGAGGGAAGTCTCGGCGGACACCCGGACCTCGACCGTTCGGCGGCGGGGGAGAGTCGCGCGCTCCTCGCGGCGGGCCGCACCGGCGAGTTCGCCGTCTCGGCGAGCGGCTCGCGCTGCGACAGCGCCCTGACGGTCCTCGTCGAGTCGAGCGTGCCGCCGCCCCGGATGATCGTGTTCGGCGCGGTGGACTTCGCGGCGGCCCTCGTCCGTACGGGGAAGTTCCTCGGCTACCGCGTCACGGTGTGCGACGCCCGGCCCGTCTTCGCGACGCGGGCCCGTTTCCCCGAGGCGGACGAGGTCGTCGTCGAGTGGCCGGACCGCTATCTGCGCGGCACCGACACCGACAGCCGCACGGTCCTGTGCGTCCTCACGCACGACGCCAAGTTCGACGTGCCGCTCCTCGTGGAGGCGCTGCGGCTGCCCGTCGCCTTCGTCGGCGCGATGGGTTCGCGCCGTACGCACGAGGACCGGGGCCGCAAGCTGCGCGAGGCCGGTGTCACCCCGGACGAGCTGGCCAGGCTGCGCTCCCCGATCGGCCTCGACCTCGGGGCCCGTACGCCGGAGGAGACGGCCCTGTCGATCGCCGCCGAGATCATCGCGGCGCGGCAGGGCGGCTCGGGCCTGCCGCTCACCGGCTCGGGGACGCCGATTCACCACGACGTGCCGGGCGGCTGGTCGGCGCGGACGAGCGCGATGGCCTGATCGATGGTCAGCTCCCGCCCTTCGGCAAGGAGTTGACGGCATCGGGTCTCGCCGATGAGGTCCCCGAGCCGCCGCTCGTGGTGGTCGCGGAAGCCGGTGGAGGTGGCGCGGCCGAGCTCGGGGAGCCCGGCCGCGTGCCACAGCCGCGCGCTCGCGCCGAGGAGCCGCGCGGCCCGTTCGGACCTGCCCCGGCCCGCCTCGGCGGCGCTGAGCAGGTCCATGGCGGCGGCGGTGCCGAGCCGGTCGTGGACGCGCCACTTGGCGGTGAGCGCCTCGCGGGCGTGGGCGGCCGCGGCCTCCGCGTCGCCCTGCCCGAGCCGGGCGAGCGCGAGGAAGTAGTCGCCCCAGGCCCGCATCCACAGCTCGCCGCACTTGTCGCACTCGGCCCGCAGCCGCCCCGCGACGGCGGCCACCCGCTCGAACGCGCCCTGGGCGGCGAGCAGATACGCCTGGACGGCGAGCGCGGTGAGGCGGAAGAACACCGCGCCCCCGCCGCCCGTCGGTGCCTGACCCGACGGGCCGTGCAGGACGGCCGAGCGCGCGGACTCCCCGCGCACGGCGATGCTCGCGCCGCCCAGCGGCAACTGCGCGGCCACCTCCGGCAGTCCGCGCCGGGCCGCGAGGCGCGCATAGGCGGCGGCGACCTGTTCGGCCGCGTCCAGGTCGTCGGGGGTGAGGGTGATGAGCCGCTGGGCCCACAGCGCGAGGACCCGCTCGGCGCCGGTCCCCGCGCCCCGGCGCAGGGCGCGCGCCAGATAGCCCCGGCCCTCCTCGGCGTATCCGCAGGCGAACCAGAAGAACCAGAGCGTGCCCGTCAGTTCGAGCGCGCACGAGGGGTCCGGGTCGGCGAGGCACTCCTCCACGGCGAGCCGCAGATTGGCGTGTTCGGCGCGCATCCGCTCGGCCCAGTGCCGCTGCGCGGAGCCGAGCCACTCGGGCTCGCCGCGCCGGGCGAGCCACCGGTAGTAGTCGCGGTGGCGGCGCCGCACGGACTCCGTCTCGCCGAGCCCGTCCAGCCACTGGGCGCCGAAGTCCCGCAGGGTGTCGAGCATCCGGAACCGCAGCCCGGACCCGTCCGCCTCCTGAACGACGATGGACTTCTCGGTGAGGCAGGAGAGCAGCGCGAGGACGCTCTCGGTCGCCAGTGGGCCCCCGTGGCAGACGATCTCGGCCGCCTCCACGTCCCAGCCGCCCGCGAACACCGACAGCCTGGCCCACAGCAGCCGCTCCAGCGGCGTGCACAGTTCGTGACTCCAGCCGATCGCCGTCCGCAGCGTCCGGTGCCGGGCGAGCAGCGGCTCCGTACGGGCGGCGAGCAGGTCGAAGCGGGAGTCCAGGCCCTCCAGTAAACGGTTGAGGGGCACGCCGCGCATGCGGACGGCGGCCAGCTCGATGGCGAGCGGGATGCCGTCGAGACGGGCGCAGATGGCGGCGATCTGCGCCCGGTTGGCGCGGGTCACCTTGAACTCGGGCACCGCCGCGCTCGCCCTGGCCGTGAACAGCTCCACCGCCGGGCTGTCGGCGCCGTCCGCGCCGGTCGGCTCCAGGGGCAGCGGGCCCAGCGCGAGCACCTGCTCACCGGGCACGGCGAGCGGCTGCCTGCTGGTGGTCAGGATCCGCAACTCGGGCACCCGCGCGAGCAACTCCGACACCAGCCGCGCACAGGGCTGAAGGACGTGCTCGCAGGTGTCGAGCACCAGCAGCACAGCGGCGCCCGTCAACTGCTCGACCAGCACGTCCCTCAAAGGGCGTACGGTCTGATCGGGGTGCCGCAACGCCTCCACGACGGCGTGGGTCAGGAGTGCCGCGTCGGTGAGCGGGGAGAGCTCCACCAGCCAGGCGCCGCCCGGAAAACCGCCCTGCGCCTCGTGGGCGGCGCGCAGCGCGAGACGGGACTTGCCCACCCCGCCGGGTCCGGTCAGGGTCACGAGCCGGGCGCTCCCCAACAGAGCGGCGATGCGCGCGAGTTCGGCGCCGCGCCCGATGAACACGTTCACTTCCGTCGGAAGATTGCCGCTCCGGGCGTGGTCCTCGCGCACTGAGGCCGCCATGCTCCCCCTAGATCCGCATGTGACGCGGATCACCATAGCCCGTTCCGGCGGGGCCTTCGGATGCGTACGGTGTAGTCGTCCAGCGACGTCGGGCAGCGGCGTGGCACGTGGCGTACGCAGAGAGGTGCGTGAGGATGGACACCGCTCCCGCCTTGCTGGTCGTGGGGGAGATGCGGCCCGGAGACCATCTGCTCCTCGGCTACGCGACGGACGAGGAACGCGAGACGGTGCTCGCCGCCTTCCTCCTCGACGGGCTCGCCAACGGGCATCGCGGACTGCTCCTCACCGCCTCCGACGCGCCGCCCGGTGAACTCCTCGGCTTCCTGCGGCGCGAGGGCTGCGACGTGTCCGAGGAACTGGCCGCGTGCAGGCTGAAGGTGAACGCGCGGCTCGGTGCGCCCGGTGGCCTGTGGGACCTGGACGAACTGGTGCGCCGCGAGGCGGAACAGGCGGTGGCCGACGGCTACCTGGGACTCCGGGTCGCCCTCGAAGTGCCGAGGGGCCAGGGCGAGGGCGCCGCGCCCAAGGGGCTGTGCGACACCGAGCGGCTCCTCGACCCCGTCTTCCAGTCGCTGCCCGTGCTCGGACTCTGCCAGTACGACCAGCGCGCCTACGACCGGCACGAACTGGCCTCGCTCGGCGCCCTGCACCACGGCAGGGCGATCGCCGACCACATCTGGCAGGACGAACTCCTGCGCATCACCCGGACGTTCACGCCGCCCGGACTCGCGCTGCGCGGCGAGGTGGACGACAGCAACGTCACGGCGGTGGCCCGCGCCCTGCGCGGCGAGGCCGAGCGGGCCGCCGACCGGCGGGACGCACCCCACCGCACCCGGCTCGACCTGCGCGACCTGACGTTCATCGACGTGTGCGCGCTGCGCCTGCTCGTCTTCACGGGCCTCGGCCTGTACGCGATGGGCGGCGGCCTCCTCCTGGACGGCGTCGCGCCGCACGTGCGCCGGGTCATGCGGGTCACGGGCTGGGACCGCGTCCCCGGTCTCGACATGGGCGGCGACGGGGAGAGCGAGGACTCATGACGTGCACCGGCTTCGTCCATCAGGCGCTGTGCTACGCATCGGACGAGGAATTCCTCGCCGGGACGGTGGACTTCGTCCGCGCGGGCCTGGCGGCGGACGACGCGGTCCTCGCCGTCGTCGCCCGGCACAACGTGGGTCTACTCCGGGACGCGCTGGGCGGCGCGGAGAAGGAGGTCGACTACGTGGACGCCGTCGACTGGTACGGCTTCCCGGCACGCACCCTCGGCCGCTACCACGACTACTGCACCGAGCACGCCCGAGGCGGCGCCCGGGGCGTCCGCGTCATCGGCGAACCGGTGTGGGCGGGGCGCACCCCCTTCGAGACGCGGGAGTGGATCCGCTACGAGTCCCTGGTGAACGTGGCGTTCGCGGAATCCGGGCACCGGATCCTGTGCCCGTACGACACCCGTGTGCTCCCCGCCGACGTGCTGGCCGGTGTCCGGCGCACCCACCCGGAGCTCGCGCTCGGCTCCGGCGGCCTCCGGTCGAGCGGCCGGTACACGGAACCCGCGGAGTTCGTCGCCGAGTGCGACGGGCTGGGCACGGAGCCCGCGGCCCCGGCGGGTTCCGTGCGGGAAGTCGGCTTCAGGAGGGGCGAGTCGGTGGCCGCGCGCCTCGCCGCCGCCGAGTTCGCGCGCCGGGGCGGCCTCGACCGGGAGCGCGCGAGGGACATGGCGGCCGCCGTGCACGAAGTGACGGTCAACGCCGTGCGGTTCGGCGGCGGGGGCGGAGTCCTTCGGCTGTGGCAGGACGCCGACTGGGTGGTCTGCGAGGTCGCCGACCACGGCGGCGGAGCGAGGGCCGCGCCCGTCGAGGACGCGGGCTTCCTCGGCCACGTGCCACCGGACCCCTACGCCGCTACGGGCCACGGTTTGTGGGTCGTACGGCAGTTGAGCGACCTGGTCACCGAGCGGATCCGCACGCGGGGGTCGGTCGTGCGGCTGTACTTCCGCCGTTGAGCTTCCGCGCTCCGGGCGGGGGGGGGATCCCCCGGCTGATCGTGGGGCAGGCCGGATCGTGCCCGGGCAGGGGGAAAACTAGCGTGCGGCCATGACTCGGACAGCACACAAGTGCCTCGCCCTGGCACTCGGCATCGCCACGCTCGTCACGGCGGGTGCCACCGCCGCCGCCCAGCCCGCGGGAGTCTCGCCCGCGAAGCGGTTGCGCCAGGACGTCGAGGCGATCCACGCCCTCGGTGTCAGCGGTGTACAGGCACGCGTCATCGCTCCTGACGGCAGAGGGACCGTCGCCACCAGCGGCACTGCCGACCTGACGACCGGCCGCCCGGTCCGTTCCGACGGCTACTTCCGCATGGCCAGCACGGCCAAGACCCTCGTCGCCACCGTGACCCTCCAACTGGAGGCCGAGGGCGCTCTGTCCCTGGACGACACCGTCGAGCACTGGCTGCCGGGCACGGTGCGGGGCAAGGGCAACGACGGCCGCCGGATCACCGTCCGCCAACTGCTCCAGCACACCAGCGGCATCCACGACGACCTGCCCGGATACACCACGCCGGAGGAGTACTACGAGCAGCGCGACGACGTCCACCGCCCCGGGGAACTGGTCGCCCGCGCCATGGAACACGCGCCGGACTTCCGGCCGGGCAAGGGCTGGGCGTACTCCAACACCGGCTACGTCCTGCTCCAGATGATCATCCAGAAGGCCACGGGCCACCCCGCCCACGAGGAGATCCAGAACCGCGTCCTGCGGCCGCTCGGCCTCGAAGGGACCCGGTGGGTGGGCCTCTCGCCCACGCTGCCCCGGCCGCACGCCAGGGCCTACCAGTTCTTCGGCCCCGGCTCCCGGGTGGACGTCACACGCCAGGTTCCGATGGACCAGGAGATCCTGGCGTGGGTCACGACCACCCAGGACGAGAACGACTTCTTCCGCGCGTTGCTCGGGGGCCGCCTGCTCCCGCCGCGCCACCTGGCCGAGATGAAGCAGACCGTCCCGGTGAACGAGGAGTTCCAGAAGCCGTGGCCCGGCGGCCGCTACGGGCTCGGCCTCGCCGAACGCCCCC
This sequence comes from Streptomyces formicae, assembly GCF_002556545.1. Lineage (NCBI taxonomy): Bacteria > Bacillati > Actinomycetota > Actinomycetes > Kitasatosporales > Streptomycetaceae > Streptomyces > Streptomyces formicae. The sequence continues at coordinate 535,062 of NZ_CP022685.1, read as the reverse complement.
TGAGCTGCGGAGGAACCTACTGGAGTCACGAGGGTGGTGACGGCGGCTACGTCACGCTCAACGGCGTCACCGAGGACGGCCGGCGCAGCGCCGTGGTCTCCATGTCCGAGGCCCGCGGCGACACCATGGAGCACATACTGGAACAGGAGGAAGCGGCGAGCGCCCTGATCGACCGAGCACTGTGCGCCGGAGGTGCACCCGCATGACCGAACTGATCCGCACCGAACTGATCCGCACCGGTCCGATCCGGTACGCCACGGCGGAGCGCTTCGCCAGGCCAGGGCCGGTGGCGGCGGACGAAAGCCGCCCGTCGAGCGGTCAGATCAGCCCCCAACTGCCCTCCCGGCTCGACGCGGTGATGGGCCCGCCGCGCGACGACCACCCGCAGGGGGAGGACTGCCTGAACCTGTCGGTCACCACACCGGCGCGGGACGCCGGGGCCAGACCGGTGCTCGTGTGGTTCCACGGGGGCGGGTTCAGCAGCGGGGCGGGGCTCCTGGACTGGTACGACGGCGGGGCCCTCGCCGCCGAGGGCGACGTGGTCGTCGTCACCGTGAACTACCGGCTCGGCGCGCTCGGATACCTCTGCCTGGACGGCGTCAGTGAGGGGAATCTCGGCCTGTACGACCAGGTGGAGGCGTTGCGCTGGGTGAGCGCGCACATCGGCGCGTACGGCGGGGATCCCGGCAACGTCACCGTCCTCGGCCAGTCCGCGGGAGGCATCTCCGTCCGGCTCCTGATGGACCTGCCGGAGGTCCGTGGCCTGTTCCGCAGGGCCGTTCTGCAGAGCGCCCCGCTCGCGTTCACCGCACGCCCCCGGGAGGACTCCCTCGCCGTCGGCCGCGACTTCGCCGAGGCCCTCGGGGTTGATCCGCGCGAGGCAGGGATCCCCGAGCTGCTCGCCGCGCAGCGCGAGACCGCCCTGGCCAACCTCCGGCGCACCGGACGGCCGATGGAGCCCGCGTTCCTCCCGGTCGCGGGGAGCGATCCCCCGGTCGGGCCGGACACGGCCTTCGAGGAGAACGTGCGCGGCCTCGACGTCCTCTACGGCTGGAACGCCGACGACATGACGGCCTTCCCCAGCGAGGGCGACGACACGGCCGGGCTGACCCGCCGTGCCTACGACGAGCCGCTCGCCCGCTTCGGAGCGCGCCTGGCACGGGCCGGTGCCACGGTCCACGCCTACCGCCTCGACTGGCGCCCCGCCGGATCTCCCTTCGGCGCCACGCACTGCCTCGAACTGCCGCTGCTCTTCGGGACCCGCGAGGCCTGGCGCGGATCACCCATGCTCGGCGACGCGTCCTGGGAGGAGACGGAGGCCCTGGGCAAGGCGACCCGCGCCGCCTGGCTCACCTTCGCGCGCACGGGCGACCCCGGGCCCACGTCCGCGCCCCTGGTGAGCGGACCGGGCCCGGACGTGACGTAGGCAGGGGCCCCGCACGGAGCCCCGGCTCAGCCGCACGCCTCCTCAGACCGGCAGCAACCGCGCGATCAACCCGCTCAGTTGCACCGCGTTACGGCACTCGTGCATCTCGACCAGTTCCGCGTACGCGTCCGCCGCCGAGTCGCCGGTCGACCACTGGCCGCGCTGCTCGGGGTTGAGCCAGTACACCCGGCGGGCCCGCTCGGCGATCTGGCGAAGCGCGGGGAGGTTCGGGTCGCTCATGTTCGTGCGGGCGTCGCCGAGGACGAACACCGTGGAGCGCGGGCCGACCGCCTCCAGGTAGCGCTCCGCGAACTCGCCGAGCGAGGTGCCGTAGTCGCTGCTGCCGTGCCAGCCCGTGACCGTGGCCTCGCCCAGGATGCGGCCGCCCAGGCCCGCAGGGTCCGCCCCGCCGTGCGAGAGCAGCCCCGTCACCTCGTCGACGCGGTTGACGAACGCGAACACGCGGACCTTGCTGAACTGGTCGTGCAGCGCCTGGACCAGGAGCATCGTGAAGTTGGCGAAGCCCGCGACCGACCCCGACACGTCGCAGAGCAGCACCAGCTCCGGGCGCGCGGGCCTGCGCCGCCGCAGCACGGGCCGCATCGGCACGCCGCCGGTGGAGAGCGAGCCGCGCAGCGTGCGGCGCAGGTCGATGCTGCCGTGCGCGGCACGCCGGCGCCGCGCGGCGAGCCGGGTGGCCAGCTTGCGGGCCAACGGGTGCACCGCCCTGCGGAGTTCGTCCAGGTGGGCCCGGCCCGCGAGGAGGAAGTCGACCCGCTCCGCGGAGGGTGCCACGGCACGGCGTGCGATCTCCTCGGTGCCGCGCCGCTCGGCGACCCTGCGCCGCGCCTCGGTGCGGACGCGCTCGCGGAACCCCTCGATGCGCCGCCGGATCTCGTCGGCCTCCAGCCGCTCCGTGAACGCGCCGCCCTGCGCGGCGGACCCCGCGCGGATGGCGGCCAGGACACGGGCGAGCAGCGTCTCGGGCCGCAGCCGGTCGAGCGTCTGGTGCGAGGACCAGCCGTCCGACCCCGGCGACGAGCCGTACCCGCCGAAGCCGTCCACCGCCTCCACGGCGAGCTGCCCGATCAGTGCCTGGTCGTCGGCGGCGAGCGCGTCGGCGATGCGGTCGCGCAGCTCGTCCCTGTCGGCGCCGCGCCCGGCCGCCTCGCGATGCGTGTCGGAGCCGTCGGGCCCGCCGACACCGAGCGGGAAGTACAGATCGAAGACCGGGTCGAAGACCGCCCGCTGGCTCTCCTGGTGCAGCAGCGCGGCGGCGAGGCCCTCGCGCACCCGCTCCCGGTCGTCGAGGCCGAGCGCCGCGAGGGCGGCCGCGGCGTCGACGGTCTCACCGGTGCCGACGCGGATGCCGTGCGAGCGCAGGGCACGCGCAAGCCCGGTGACCCGGTCGGTGAGCTGGTCGACGACCCGGTCGGGGCGCGCCGTCACACGGCGTCCAGATCCAGCTTGGCGCTCGCTTTGAGCACGTCGTCCTGGTGCTTGAGCACGACACCGAGGCTGTCGCGTACGACGGTCTCGTCGAGGGTGTCGGCGCCGAGCGCGAGCAGCGTCCGCGCCCAGTCGATGGTCTCGGCGACCGAGGGCACCTTGCGCAGGTCCATCGCGCGCAGCGCGCCGACGACACGCACCACCGACGCGGCGAGCGCCTCGTCGAGCCCCGGCACCTTGAGCCGTACGATGCGGCGCTCCAACTCCTCGTCGGGGAAGCCGATGTGCAGGAAGAGACAGCGGCGGCGCAGCGCCTCGGAGAGTTCGCGGCTCGCGTTGGAGGTCAGGACGACGAAGGGGCGGCGCTCCGCGCTGATGGTGCCGAGTTCGGGAACGGTCACCTGGAAGTCACTGAGCACTTCGAGCAGCAGGCCCTCGACCTCGACGTCCGCCTTGTCGGTCTCGTCGATCAGGAGCACCTTCGGCTCCGCGCCGCGGATCGCGCTCAGGAGCGGGCGCGAGAGCAGGAACTCCTCGCTGAAGATGTCCGTGCGCGTCTCGTCCCAGGACTCGTCGCGGCCCGCGGTGATGCGCAGGAGCTGTTTGGCGTGGTTCCACTCGTAGAGCGCGCGCGACTCGTCGACGCCCTCGTAGCACTGGAGCCGCACCAGCCGCGCGTCCGCCACCTGTGCGACGGCCTTGGCCAGTTCGGTCTTGCCCACGCCCGCGGGGCCCTCGACGAGCAGCGGCTTGCCGAGCCGGTCGGCGAGGAACACAGTGGTGGCGACGGCGGGCGAGGCCAGGTACCCGGTCTCGGCGAGTCGGGCCGCGACGTCGTCGACGGACGTGAAGTACCCGGTCGTCATGGGCGAGTTCTCCTGGTTCCTCGGGCTCCTGCGGCACTCGTACCCGATCAGTTCCGGGCGCGCCCCACAACACCCGGGCGCCGTTTGCGTCGAACGTCACGTGCCCGGGCCGCGGCGCCGGGCCCGGCGTCCGGACTGCTGGGTCTCATGGTGAGACCTTCGTATGCTGAGGGCATGAGGCGTACTTCCTTCGCGAACTGGCCGTGCTCCATCGCCCGCACGATGGACCTGCTCGGCGACTGGTGGACGCCCCTGGTCCTGCGGGAGGCGTTCTACGGCATCAAGCGGTTCGACGTGTTCCAGCAGGAGCTGGGGATCGCCAGGAACACCCTGACCGACCGGCTGCGCCGCCTGGTCGACGAGGGACTCCTGGAGAAGCGGCCCTACCAGCGGGACCCCGTGCGCTACGACTACGTGCTCACGGAGAAGGGCCGGGACTTCTTCGGCGTCCTCGCGGCCATGAACAGCTGGGGCGACCGCTGGCTGAGCGGTGACGAGGGCGCACCCGTCGTCTTCCACCACGACAGCTGCGGCCACGAGAGCTCCGCCGAAGTCGTGTGCGCGCACTGCAAGGAGCCGATGACGGCCGCGAACACACGGCCGCGCCTGGGCCCCGGCTACCCGCCCCGCCTCGCCGAACGCCCCGACGTCCAGGCGCGGTTCGGCGCCTGATCCCGCCCCTTCCGGTCGTCTCCGCCGTCCGTACGGCTGCTTCGCTGACCCTTGACGAGTGAGTTCATCTACGCAACTCTCAAGGTCAGCGACCTTATGGAGGGCAGTCGACGATGGAGTGGACGGGTGCGCGGTATGCGGACGGGGCGACGGTCGAGGTGCGCGGGCGGATCGCCGCCTCACCGGAACGGGTGTGGGAACTGGTCTCCGACATCGGCCTGATGCCCGCGCTGAGTGCGGAGCTGCGGTCGGTCGCGTGGCTGGACGGGGCATCGGGTCCCGTGCGCGGAGCCCGGTTCACCGGCCGGAGCAGCCACCCGTCCCTCGGGGAGTGGGAGACCACGTCGTACGTCGTGGAGTGCGCGGCACCACGGGTGTTCGCCTGGGCGGTGTCCGACCCCGAACGGCCCAGCGCCACGTGGCGGTTCACCCTCGCGGCGGGCGAGGACGGCGGCACCGAGCTGACGCAGTGGATGCGGCTTGGCCCCGGCCGTTCCGGGCTGTCCCACGCGATCGACCGGATGCCGGAGAAGGAGCAGAAGATCGTGTTCGTGCGGCTGCGGGAGTTCGAGCGGAGCATGACGGCCACGGTCGACGCGATCAAGCATCTGGCCGAGGGGACGGCGACGCTGCCGACTCGGCAGGGGGAGGGCGCCTGATGCGTACGTCCACGACCGTGGAGGCGTCCGGCGCGAACTGGCGGGAGACCGTCGACTTCGTCACCGAGGCCGAGAAGCTCGGCATGGACATCTGCTGGGTCGCCGAGGCGTGGGGCTCCGAAGCCCCCTCCCCGCTGGGCTACTTGGCGGCCCGCACGGAGCGCCTGCTCCTCGGTTCGGGGATCATCCAGCTCGCGACCAGGAGTCCCGTCGCCATCGCCCGCGCGGCGATCACGCTGTCGCAGATCTCCGAGGGGCGCTTCCTGCTGGGCCTCGGACCGTCAGGGCCCCAGGTGATCGAGGGGCTGCACGGGGTGCCCTTCGCGCGCCCGCTGTCCCGCATGCGGGAGACCGTGGAGATCGTCCGCCGGGCGGTCGCGGGGGAGAGGATCGCCTACGAGGGGCGCGAGTTCGTGATCCCGCTGCCCGGCGGCGACGCGCGCCCCATGCGTCTGTCGATGCGCGCGGAGCACGACATCCCCGTCCATCTCGCCACGCTGTCACCGAAGATGCTCCGCCTGACCGGCGAGGTCGCGGACGGCTGGCTGGGCACCAGCTTCGTTCCGGAGGGCGCGAAGGAGGCGTACTTCGACCATCTGGACGCGGGCCTCGCGGCGGCGGGGCGGACCCGTGCCGATCTCGACGTCTGCCAGGGCGCGGAGGTGGCCTTCGCGGCCGACGAGGGCGCGCTGCGGACGATGGTCGCGGGCCGCAAGAAGGAACTCGCCTTCAGCCTGGGCGGGATGGGCTCCGCCACCACCAACTTCTACAACAGCGCCTACAGCAGGCAGGGCTGGTCGGAGGTGGCCGGGGAGGTCCGCGAGCGCTGGCAGTCGGGCGACCGCGAGGGCGCCGCCGGTCTGATCACCGACGAGATGGTCCTCGCGACCACGCTGATCGGCACCGAGGAGATGGTGCGCGCTCGGCTGCGGGTCTGGCGCGCGGCGGGCGTCGACACGGTCCGCCTCTACCCGGCGGGCGAGACCCTTGACGCGCGTCTGGCCACGCTGGGGCGGGCGATCGAGCTCGTGGGGGAGGTGGAGGCCGAGGCGTAGGGGGAGGGGCGCGAGAGGTCGACAGAAGTAAAACGCCGATGCCTATTTCCCAGACATAGGTAAACGGTCTACGCTTCTTTTGTTGATCTCGTACGCACTCAGCAGAGGAACCCGTCATGGCTACCCCCTGGACCGACGCCCCCTCGACCGACACCCGCTCCGGTCCCGAAGGGCACTCCCGCGCCGCCCGGCTGCTCGGCAGGCCCTTCACCCTCGGCGACCTGACGCTGCGGAACCGGATCGCGATGGCCGCGGTGACCCGGCGCTTCTCGCCGGGCGGGGTGCCCGGCGAGGACGTCGCCGCGTACTACGCCCGGCGTGCGGCGGGCGGCGCCGGTCTGGTGATCACGGAGGGCACCTACATCGGACGGGAGGCGGCCGCCGCCTACACCCGCGTGCCGCACTTCCACGGCGACGAGGCGCTGGCGGGCTGGGCGCGGGTGGCCGACCGCGTGCACGCCGCCGGTGGCCGGATCATGCCCCAGCTGTGGCACACCGGCGTCGCCCGCACCGAGGCGTCACCCGGCGCCCCCGCCGAGGGTCCGTGCGGCGTGGACCTCGACGGCCGTCCGCACGGCGGCGCCATGACGCTCGACGACATCGACGACGTCGTGCGCTCCTTCGCCGAGGCCGCGGCGGCGGCCGAGCGCATCGGCTTCGACGGGGTCGAACTGCACGGCGCGCACGGCTATTTGATCGACACCTTCCTGTGGCACGGCACCAACACCAGGGCCGACGCCTACGGTGGCGACTTCGCCTCGCGCGCCCGCTTCGCCGCCGAGATCGCCGCCGCGGTGCGGGCCGCGGTCTCGCCCGGTTTCCCTGTCCTCTTCCGGCTCTCCCAGTGGAAGACCGACCACTACGACGCGCGGCTCGCCGAACGGCCCGAGGAACTGGAGGAGCTGCTGACCCCGCTCGCCGCGGCGGGCGTCGACGCCTTCCACGCCTCCACGCGCCGCTACTGGCTGCCCGAGTTCGAGGGCAGCGACCTCAACCTGGCGGGCTGGGTGAAGAAGCTCACCGGCAGGCCCTCCATCACCGTGGGCTCCGTCGGCCTCGCCCAGCAGTTCGACGGTGCGCCGGGGCGCACCCAGCGGTCCGGTGTCAGCGGCATCGCACCGCTCCTCGACCGACTGGAGCGGGACGAGTTCGACCTGGTCGCCGTGGCGCGCGCGATCGTCGCCGACCCCGAGTGGCCCGCCAAGGCGCTCACCGGCCGCCTCGACGAGGCGGTGCCGTACGACGCGTCGCTGCTCGACGCCCTGGTCTGAAAGAGTGGGGCACCCCGTCCACCCCTGGAGAGTGAGCCGTCATGACCTGGTCCGCGACCGAGCGCTACCACCTGGAGCCTGCTCCCGGCGGCCTGGGACTCGTCCAGGACCTGCTCAACACCGTCTCCGCGGGCCTGCCCGAGCGCCCGGACCTCCTGGCCGACCTCACGCGCGCGCAGGTGTGGGCGGACGACGCCGTCGCCGCGTGGGCGTCGGCCACGGGGCGGCCCGCGCCGACGGTGGTCCTTGACGACGCCGACGGATGGCAGGCGCTCCGGGACCTCCGTGACGCCCTTGGCGGACACGCCGAGGAGACCGGCGCCGACGCCGGGCTGCGGCTCGGTCCGGACGGCGTCGTACGCCTGGAGCCGCGCGGTGCGGGAGCGCACCTGGTGGTCTCGCTGGTCCTCGCCGCGCTCTACGAGGCACAGCAGGCGGACACCAGGCGCCGCCTCAAGACGTGCCGCAACCCGCTCTGCCGCGTCGCCTTCTATGACCGCTCACGGAACAACAGCGGTGTCTGGCACGACGTCAAGACCTGCGGGAACGCGGCGAACCTGCGGGCCTACCGGGCCCGGCGGCGCGAGCGGGCGGACTGACCGCGCCCCCGCGCGTCGCTGGGCCGGTGTGATCAGGCGTCGAAGGGCGTCAGGACGAACACCGGGATCTCCCGGGTCGTCTTCTTCTGGTACTCGGCGTAGTCGGGCCAGGCCGCCACCGCGCGCTCCCACCAGGCGCGCCGCTCGTCACCGGTGGCGACGCGCGCGCGGTAGTCCTTGCGCACCGGGCCGTCCTGCAGCTCGACGTGGGGCTGGGCGACGAGGTTGTGGTACCAGGACGGGTGTGCCGGGTCGCCGCCCTTGGAGGCCACCACCGCGTACTCCCCGTCGTGCTCCACGCGCATCAGGGGGTTCTTGCGGAGCTTGCCGCTCTTGGCGCCGACCGACGTCAGCAAGATGACGGGCTTGTCCTTCATGGTCGTGCCCTCGGTACCGCCGGAGCTCTCGTACAGCTCGGCCTGCTTGCTCGCCCAGTCCCAAGTCCCGGGCTCGTACTCTCCAGTCAAAGGCATGACCCGTCCAACGCGGGGTGCTCCGCGATTGTTCCTGACGCCGCCCGGTGCTCCCGGATGTCACCCGACCGGGGGCCGTCACTCGTCGGGCCGGTATCCGATCGCCACGCGCGCGTAGGAGTGCAGCGCCGTGATCACCTCCTGGCGGCTCCTGCGCCCCGCGAGGACGTCCATCTGGTAACCGTCCTCCAGCGCCACGAAGTTGGCGGCCACCAGGCGCGTCGGATCCTGGAGGGTGAAGTGCCCCTGGGCCTCGCCGAGGACGAGGATGCCCTGGTAGACGGAGATCTGGCGTTCCGCGAGGACGCTGTCGAGCGAGGCCGCCTTGGGGTCGCGCAGTGTGCGCGGCCAGTACTCGAAGAGCAGCCGGGGCAGCCGGTCCTGCGGCCCCGTCGCCACCCCGTGGCGGATGCAGTCGAGCAACTGCTCCCTGGCGTCGTCGTGCCGCGCCGCCGCCTGCTCCCGGCTCCGGCAGAACCGCTCGATGCCCTGCTGGAACGTCTCGTACATCAGGGCGTCGAGGTCTTCGTAGTAGTAGAGGACCGCCGCCGGGGTGACGCCCGCCTCCTGTGCCACGTCCCGCAGGCGCAGCCCCTCCAGGCCACGGCTGAGCAGCGCCCGCTCCGCCGCCTCGCCCAACTGGGCCCGCCTGGCCTCCTGGTCCTTGCGCCGCGCCACCGCGCCCCCTCTTCTCTTCCCCAACGCCGGTTCTTTGAACCAGAGCCAAAAGATACCCGCACCGGGGTTGACGCGGCGAGCGCTGTTTTCTTAAATCTGCGTTTAGTGAACGTGCCGCACTCTTCGTGGAGGCCCTCATGACCACCGATGCCGCCGGTGCGCCCCCGGACACCCCGCGGGGCAAGGGACTCAGGAGCGGCTCCGTCGGGCTGCTCGCCACCGTCGCCCTCGGGCTCGCCTCGGTCGCACCCGCCTACAGCTTCGCCGTCACCCTCGGCCTCGTGACCCTGGTCGTCGGGGACCTGGCGCCGGCGGCCCTGCTGCTCGGCTTCGTGCCGATCCTGCTCACCGCGTTCGCGTTCCGCGCGCTCAACCGCGAGATGCCGGACTGCGGCACCACCTTCGTCTGGAACACCCGGGTCTTCGGCCCGGCCGCGGGCTGGCTCGCGGGCGGCTGGATCCCCCTCGTCGCCATCGTGTTCGCCATGACGGCGCTCGCGCGGGTCGGCGCGGGTGCGCTCCTCGGCTTCGCCGCTCCGGACGCGGCGGCCGACAGCAGCGCGGCGGTCGCCGCCACCGCCGTCCTGCTGATCGCCCTCACCGCCCTGGTCGCCTACCGGGGGGTGCGGCTCGCGGCCCGGGTGCAGTACGCGATGCTCGGCCTCCAACTCGTCGCGCTGCTCGCGTTCGGCGTCGCGGCCCTGGTCAGGGACGGCGCCGCGACACCCTCCCCGGGGTTCTTCGACCCGCTGGGCTTCGACGGCTTCGGTTCGCTCACCGAGGCGGTCCTGCTGTGCCTGTACATCTACTGGGGCTGGGACGCGCTCATCACCTTCAACGAGGAGACCGCCGACAGCGGAAGGACCCCCGGCAGGGCCGCGCTGATCTCCACCGTCGTGCTCCTGGTGACGTACCTCTTCACGGCGTTCGCCGCGATCTCCTTCGCGGGTACCGGCAGTTCGGGCCTCGGCCTCGGCAACGCGGTGGTCGCGGGCGACGTCCTCACCGGTCTCGGGCCCGCCGTGCTCGGCGACGCGCTCGCCAAGGTCGTCCAGCTGGCCATCGGCGTCTCGGCCGTCGGCGCCCTGCTGACCAGCGCCGCCGCCGCCCCGCGCACCGCCCTGTCGATGTCGGCCCACGGCGCGCTGCCCGGCGCCTTCGCCCGGATCCATCCGCGCCACCGCACCCCCGCCTTCGGCACGGTGTTCTTCGGCGGCGCGGCGGCCACCGTCCTCGTCCTGCTGACCGTCATCTCCACCGACTTCCTCGGCGACGCGATCCGCTGCGTCGGCCTGCTCATCGCCCTCTACTACGGAGTGACCGGAATCGCCTGCGCCTGGTACTTCCGCCATCGGCTGCGCGGTTCTGTACGGGACCTGCTGACCCGGGGCGTCATGCCCTTCCTCGGCGGCCTCATGATGCTCGCGGCCTTCGCCCGCAGCGCCTACGACATGTTCGACCCGGCGTACGGCAGCACGTCCCTCGGCGGCGTCGGGGGAGTCTTCCTGCTCGGTGTCGGCTCGGTCCTCGCCGGGGCCCTCGTCATGACCGCCCTCCGCGGCCGTCACACCGGCTTCTTCCGGCACGGCCGCACGGCCGTCACCCGCCTCACCGTCACGGAGAAGTGAACCCCCATGCGCACCCTGGCCATCGCCGCCGTCCAGACCACCCCCGTCCCGCACGACCTGCCCGCCAGCTTCGAACGCTTCGCGGGCCGGGTCCGCGCGGTGCGGCGGACCTTCCCGCACGTCCAGCTCGTCGTCGTGCCCGAGCTGATGCTCAGCGCCGAGGCCCCGCTCCTCGCGGACAGCGGCACGTGGCCGACCGAATCGGCCCGCACCGTGCCGGGACCGCTCACCGACCGCCTCAGCACGCTCGCCAGGGAGACCGGCCTGTGGCTGGTCCCCGGCACCGTGTACGAGAAGGCGGACGACGGGCGCGTCCACAACACCGCGCTCGCCATCTCCCCGGACGGCGAGATCGCCGCCAGGTACCGCAAGGTGTTCCCCTGGCAGCCCTACGAACGGACCGCGCCGGGGGAGGAGTTCGTCGTCTTCGACCTGCCGGGCATCGGCCGCGCGGGCCTCGCCATCTGCTACGACGGCTCCTTCCCCGAGACGGCGCGCCAACTGGCCTGGCTGGGTGCCGAGGTGATCATCCAGCCGACCCTCACCACCACCCGCGACCGCGAGATGGAACTCGTCTGCGCGCGGGCCAACGCCTGGACCAACCAGGTGTACGTCGTCAACGTCAACGCCGCCGACCCCGCGGGCGTCGGCGCCAGCCTGATCGTCGACCCCGAGGGCCTCGTGCGCCAGCAGGCGGGCGGCGGCGAGGAGGTGCTCGTCGACGTCCTCGACCTGGACGCGGTCACGCGCGTGCGCGCCTACGGCTCCGCAGGACTCAACCGGCCCTGGGCCCAACTCGCCCGCTACGGAGAGGGCGTCGAGCTGCCCATGTACGGCGGGACGTTCCGAAGGGCTCCCTGGCAGGTCTGAAGAGCGTCGTCCGCCGGCGCGGGATCCGGACCCGCCCCACCCCCGCCGACCCGCGATGCGTTAGAAATGCATCAATGATTCACCAGGACATCGGGGGCAGAACATGACGGGGCAGGGCATACCCGAGGGGTATCTCGACGGCTACGCCCGCATCCTCGCCGACGCCTCCGCGACCGGACGCAGGCTGACCCGCGACGAGCTGGAGTCGCGGCGCGTCCTCGGGGAGCGGGCCGCCGACGCGGGCCATGGACTGCGCGCCCTGGTGGGCGCGCACCTGGCCGCCACCCGCGCCCACTGGCCCGCCGCGCACGCGGCCTCCGTCGACGGCGCGCTGGCCGCCGCCGAGCAGGCCGTGGACGCGTTCGCCGAGGGGTACGAGCGGGCCCAGCGCCTCGCCGTACGCCAGGAGGAGGCGGCACGGCGGGAGTTCATCGACGACCTGCTGTACGGACGCAGCGACCTCGGTCTGCTCGCGGAGCGCGCGGAACGCTTCGGTCTCCGCCTCTCCTACGAACACGCCGTAGCCGTCGCCCAGGGGCCCGACGGCTACGAGGAGGGGCACGCCGTGCCCCGCGAGGTCGAGCGCGCGCTGATCGGCCGGTTCGGCGACCGCAGCATCCTGGTCACCACGAAGGACGGCCGCCTGGTGTGCATCGCCCCCGGCGACCAGGACGAGGTGCTCGCCTTCTTCGCCAAGCGGGCGTACGCCGCCACCGACGGCGGCCGCGTCGCCATCGGGCGCCCGCAGGCCGGTCCCGGTGGCGTCGTCCAGTCGTACGAAGAAGCGCTCAACGCCCTCGACCTCGCGGCGCGCCTGGAGCTCGACGAGCCCGTGCTGCGCGCCGCCGACCTGCTGGTCTACCCGGTGCTCACCCGGGACAGGCAGGCCATGGCCGACCTGGTCCTGAACACGCTCGGCCCGCTGCGCCAGGCCCGTGGCGGCGCGCGGCCGCTCCTGGAGACGCTGACGGTGTTCTTCGACGCGGGCTGTGTCGCGGCGGAGGCGGCCCGCAGGCTGGCGCTGAGCGTGCGCGCCCTGACCTACCGCCTCGAACGCATCCACCAGCTCACCGGCGCCGATCCCGCCGACCCGGTGCACCGCTACACCTTGCAGACCGCGGTGATCGGCGCGCGGCTCCTCGACTGGCCCGACAAGGAGTTCTGAGGGCGGGTTCCCAGCCCTGGGCGTTGCGCGAAGGCACGGGCCCGGGTCCGTGTGGACCCGGGCCCGAGCCTCACGGCAGCTGCGGAATCTCGATCGCCGGGCAGCGGTCCATCACCATGGCGAGGCCCGCCGCGCGGGTACGGTCGTACGCCGCCTCGTCGACCACGCCGAGCTGGAACCACACCGCGTCCGCCCCGGCCGCCACGGCCTGGTCGGCGACGTCGCCCGCGAGCTCGCTGTTCACGAACACGTCGACCACGTCGACCTTGAACGGCACGTCGGCCAGGGACGGGTAGCCCTGCTCGCCGTGGACCGTCTCGGCCTTGGGGTGGACCGGTACGACGCGCTTGCCGAAGCGCCTCAGGACGGCGGCGACTCCGTACGCCGCCCGGTCCTGGTTGTTGGACAGGCCGACGACCGCCCAGGTGTCACCCAGCTCCGTCAGGATCTCGCGCACCGTTTCCCGGTCGCCGTACATGGCCTGCCTCCTGAAGATTCGCGGGCGTGGCTCAGACGTTGACGCCGAAGTCCGACGCGATGCCGCGCAGCCCACTGGCATAACCCTGGCCGACCGCGCGGAATTTCCACTCGGCGCCGTGCCGGTACAGCTCGCCGAAGACCATGGCGGTCTCGGTCGACGCGTCCTCGGACAGGTCGTAGCGGGCGATCTCGGCGTTGTCGGCCTGGTTCACCACGCGGATGAAGGCGTTGCGGACCTGGCCGAAGCTCTGGCCGCGGTTCTCCGCGTCGTGGATCGAGACCGGGAAGACGATCTTCGAGATGTCGGCGGGCACCTGCGCGAGGTTGACCTTGACGGCCTCGTCGTCGCCCTCGCCCTCGCCGGTGAGGTTGTCACCGGTGTGCTCGACGGACCCGTCGGGGCTCGTGAGGTTGTTGTAGAAGACGAAGTGCTGGTCGGAGACGACCTTGCCGGACTCGTCGCAGAGCAGCGCGCTCGCGTCGAGGTCGTAGTCCGTGCCGGTCGTGGTGCGCACGTCCCAGCCGAGACCGACAAGGACGGCGGTCAGGCCAGGGGCCTCCTTGCTGAGCGAGACGTTGCCGCCCTTGGCCAGGGAAACTCCCACGATGTCCTCCTGCGTTCCGGGGTCTGGTGCGTCCCGGCCCTTGGTCGCGGCCGGGACCTTAAAATCTACAGGACTGTAGAAGAAGGTGGAGCGGCGGTCGCCCGTTACGATGTGGCGCTCGCGAGCGACGCGGATTCCCCCGCGCGGCGGCAGCGGGACACGAGAGGGCGGAGGGGCGCAGGGCATGACGGACCACGAACGCGAAGAGCCGCAGCCGAGGCTGCGGCGGCGCGCGCAGGGCGAGCTGGAGGCGCAGGTGCTCGCCGCGCTGCAGTCCGCGCGCGAGCCGGTGAGCGCCGCCTGGGTGCAGGAACGCATCGGCGGTGACCTCGCCTATACGACCGTGATGACGATCCTGACGCGCCTGCTCGCCAAGGACGTGGTGACCCGCGAGCGCGCGGGCCGCTCCTTCGCCTGGACGTCCGCGTCCGACGAGGCGGGCCTCGCGGCCTTCCGGATGCGCAAGGTGCTCGACGGCGAGAGCGACCGCGAGGCCGTGCTCGCCAGCTTCGTGACGACCCTGTCGCCCGGCGACGAGCAGCTCCTGCGCGAGCTGCTCGGGCGGGCGGACGCCGAGCCCGACGACTGACGCCTGATGGGAGTGCTCCACTGATGGGCGTCTTCGTCTTCCTGCCCCTCGTCCTGCCGCTGACCGCGTGGCCGATCGCCCGCCTCGCCGAACAGCATCTGCATCCGCGCGCCGCGACCCGGCTGCTCACCGCGGTCGCCGGAGTGATGGCCCTGTGCAGCACGCTCTGCCTGGCGCTCCTCATGGTCGTCGGCACCGCCCAACTGCCCGGCAACCCGCTGCCCGACGCGTGGTCCGATCCCGAGGTCCGGGCCGCGGTGCCCTTCGACGAGTACGCGGGCCGGGCCGCGATCCCCGCGCTGCTCCTGGTGTGCGCGGCCTGTGTCCACACACTCTGGCGGCACGGCAGGGTGCGCAGAGGGGCGCGCCGCGCCGTCGAAGGACTGCCGGGCTCCTCCGTCGCGGTGCTCGCCGACGAGGCGTCGTACGCGTACGCCCTGCCCTCGCGCGAGGGCGGCCGGGTCGTGGTCACCACCGGCATGCTCGGCAAACTCGCGGCCCCCGAGCGGCGGGCGCTGTTCGCGCACGAGCGGGCGCATCTGGCCGGTCGGCACCACCGGCACCTGCTGGTCACGCAGCTGGCGGCCCGCGCCAATCCGTTCCTGCGGCCGCTGCGCACCTCCGTCGCCTACACCGCGGAGCGGTGGGCGGACGAGACGGCGGCGCGCGCGGTGGCCGACCGCCGTGTCGTGGCCCGGGCGATCGGCAAGGCCGCGCTGGTCTCGCGGGGGACCCCCGCGCCGTCGCTCGCGGGCCTCGCCGCGGCGGGACCCGTACCGCGCCGCGTGGCCGCCCTGCTCGCCCCGGCGCCCGCGTCCCGCAACCGGCCGCCCTCGGTCTTCACCAGCGTGGGCCTCGCCCTGTGGGGTGCCGCGTTCGGCACCGCCGTCTCCGCGATGTCCTCGGCGAACTCCGCGGTGACGATGGTGCTCATCCTCCGCGCGGCGACACCGCTCTGACGCGGCGTGAGGCACCGCTCTGATGCCGCGTGGGACACCGCTCGCAGCGGTGTCCCACGCGGGGCGGCCCCGGCCGGAGGCTAGAGGTCGAACTCGTGCGGCGGCAGGTCGAGCGCGAAGCACGCCTCGCGCACGACGGCCTGCTCGTCCTTGTCGAAGTCGCCGTCGGCGCCGCCGATGACGATGCCGATCTGGATCACGGCACGCGCCTCGGCGGGCTTCTTCTTCGCCTTGGCGACCTCCTGGAGGACGCTCACCTTGCCGAACGCGAAGTCGGCGGTCAGCTTGTCGACGTACTCGTTGAACCGGCGCTGCAGGTCGTCCGCGGCGAAGTTCTGCAGCACCTCGTTCGTACCGATGAGCTGGGCCACGCGCTGGCGCTCGGAGGCGTCGACGGTGCCGTCGGCCGCCGCGACCAGGGCGCACATCGCCATACTGGCGTCACGGAAGGCGCCGCTCTTGAGGTCGTTCTTCTTCGCCATCAGCTGGGTCTGCATCGTCGATGCGGATTCCTTGACGCGGTCCCACAGGGCCATGGAGAACTCCATAAAAAATCGATGTATCAGGGGTGTTCGGCGCGGTCCGGTCCGCCGTGCGCGGGTCCGGGGCCTCGCCAATATCTACAACAGAGTAGAAACTAGCAGTCGGAGCGAGAAGTTCCCGACCGGAAGGCGCGTGTGATGACACCGACGGCATACGAGCTCCTGCGCACCACGACCGAACGCCTCGCCCCCGCAGCGGACGCCAACCCGCTCGTCCCCATCGTCGCGGACGGCACCGCGCAGCTCCGGACCCTCGCGCTCCTCGCACTGGAACAACGCCACGTCATCCCCGCCGACCAGCGCTCCTTCCGTCATCTCGCCCAGCGCGCCGCCGAGTCGGGCGACGCGGAGTCCACCGCCTTCTTCGACGCGCTCGCCGATGGTGAATCACTCGCCCAGGAGCGGCTCGCCCCCCTTCTCGACGCCTGTTCGGTGAGCAAGACGGAGGCGGAGACGTACGAGCCGCAGGCGGGCTGCCAGGCCTACCCGGCGTACGTGGCCTGGCTCGCCCTGAACGGGGAACCCGCCGACGTCGCGCTCGCGCTCACCGCCAACTTCGCCTCCTGGGGCCGCTACTGCGCGACGATCGCCCGTGCGCTGCGCGACCACCACGGCTTCACGGACGAGGCCTGCGGCTTCTTCGACCTGTTCGCCGAGCCCGCGCCCGACCTGGACCGCCACGCGCTGGCCGCCGTGCAGGCCGGGCTCGACCGTGGCCGGATCACCGCGGTGCACCTGCGCTACGGGAGGCTCGTGCAGCGCTACGAGGCGATGTTCTGGCAGACGCTCGCGGACGGCGACGCGGCGGCGCGGGGCCGCTGACGGGCGCCCGGTCTTTCCCGGTGTCCGCAACTCCCTTGGCGCAAGAGGGTCTTCCCCGTCGCGCCGGGCGCCGGGTACGGTCCTGCCAGCCAGGACTAAAGGGTCTAGCTTTTTCCGGGCTCCCGTCGTTCCCGCCGTCCCGGCCCGTCCGGGATCCCGAGACCGGAAGTACGCGCGTGACCGCACCTCGCTCCTCCGCATCGCCTCCCGTGCCGAAGCCCGCGCCTGTCGCCGATGCCCCGTCCGAATCCGACTCCGCATCCGCATCCGGGCCCGCGTCCGCGGCCTCCTCCCGCGGCCTCAAGGGCGGTGCCGTCGGGACCGGCGACCTGGTGTTCTTCGTCGTCGCGGCCGCCGCCCCGCTGACGGTCATGGCGGGCGTCGCCCCGCTGGCCATCGGCATGGCGGGCCGCGCGGCACCGCTCGGCTATCTCCTCTCCGGGCTGCTGCTCATCGTCTTCGCCGCGGGATTCACCGCGATGAGCCGGTTCGTGCGCAACGCCGGTGCCTTCTACGCCTACATCGGGCGCGGCCTCGGCCTGCCGACCGGAGCGGGCTCCGCGTACGTCGCGCTCTTCGCGTACAACGCCATCGAGGTCGGCCTGCTCGCCGCCTTCGGCTGGTTCACCGAAGCGGGCTTCGAGGACCTCACCGGCGTCCACGTGCCCTGGTGGGCCTGGGCGTTGGGCGGCCTCGTCGCCATCGGCGTGCTCGGCTACCTCAAGGTGACGCTCAGCGCCAAGGTGCTCGGCGTCGCGCTCGTGCTCGAAGTCCTCGTGCTGCTCGTGTTCGAGGCGGGCGTCCTCGCGCACGGCGGCGGCCCACAGGGCCTCGACCCCGGCACCTTCTCCCCGGCGCACCTCGGCGAGTCGGGCGTGGGCGGCATGTTCGTCCTCGCCATCGGCGCCTTCGTGGGCTTCGAGGCGACCGCGATCTACGCCGAGGAGGCGCGGCAGCCGGCCAGGACGGTGCCGCGCGCCACCTACATCGCCGTGGCGTTCCTCGCGCTCTTCTACACCTTCACCGTCTGGATGATCATCAACGCCTACGGCGCGGACCGCGCCCAGGCCGTCGCGAACGGCGACGGCGGAGCCGACATGGTCTTCTCGGCCACCGAACGCTTCGCGGGAGCGTGGGCCGCCGACTCCATGCACGTGCTGATCATCACGAGTGCCTTCGCCGCCACCCTCGCCTTCCACAACGGCGCGGCCCGCTACTTCTACGCGCTCGGCAGGGAGGGCCTGCTCCCCGCCCGCCTCGGCACCGTCTCCGCCAGGACCCGGGCGCCCGCCGCCGCGGTCCTCACGCAGTCGGTCGTCGCGCTCGCCGTGATCGTCGTCACCGTGCTGGCCGGAGCCGATCCGTACGCCGTCACCTTCCTGTGGAGCAGTGGCTCCGGCATCCTCGGCGTGATGCTCATGCAGGCGCTGGCCGCGCTCGCGGTCTACGGCTTCTTCCGGGGGAACCGGCGCGCCATGCCCCTGTGGCGGGTGGCCGTGGCCCCGCTGCTCGCCTGCGCGGGGCTCGTCGTCATGATCGTCCTGGTCTGCGCCAACCTCGATCTGCTCACCGGGGCGTCGGCAGGCGTCAACGCGGCCCTGATCGCCCCGCTGCCGCTGCTGTTCGTGGCCGGGGTCGCGGTGGCGCTGCGGATCAGACGGCGCGACCCGGAGGCGTACGGGCGACTGACGACGGTGGACACGGAGCGCGTCTGACGGGCCCGACGGCTCTGAAGGGCACGACGGACCGAGCGGCACGACGCGGCCCGGCGGCGCAGGCATCGCAGAACCGACCAGCACGAACAGGGAGAGCACCCCAGCATGACGGCGACGACCCTCGTCTTCCTCGGCACGATCCGCACCGGTTCACAACCCGGCGACGACACCACCGCGCTCGCCGTGCGCGACGGCCGGATCCACGCGCTCGGCGACGCGGCCCTGGCCCTCGCCGCGGACGCCGACGAGGTCGTCGAGGTGGGCGATGGCCTGCTGATGGCCGCCTTCGGAGACGGCCACGCACACCCCCTCTTCGGGGGCCTGGAGAGCTTCGGACCGCGGATCAAGGGACTCGGCTCCGTCGCAGACATCGTCTCCGAAGTGGGGCGCTGGGCGAAGGAGCATCCGGCGGCGGAGTGGATCGTCGGGGCTTCGTACGATCCCGCGCTCGCGCCCGACGGGGAGTTCGACGCCCGCTGGCTGGACGACGCGGTGGCCGACCGGCCCGTCGTGCTGCGCGCCGACGACTACCACACCGTGTGGTGCAACACCGAGGCGCTGCGCAGGGCCGGAGTGACGGCGGCGACCGAGGAGCCGCGCCTCGGCTGGATCGTGCGCCGCCCCGACGGCACGCCGCTGGGCACGCTGCGCGAGTGGCACGCCTGCGACCTCGTGCTCGACCAGGTGCCCGCGCGCGCCGAGGACGAACTCGTCGAAGCGCTGCGGCGCGCCGGGGACACCTACGCGCGGGCGGGCCTGACCTGGGTCCAGGACGCCTGGGTGGAACCGGAGATGGTCGACGCCTACCTGGCCGCGGCGCGGCGCGGGGCGCTCGGCTTCCGCGTGGACCTCGCCCAGCGCGCGGACCCCGACCACTGGCGCGCACAGCGGGAGCGGTTCGCCGCCACGCGCGCGCGGGTGGCGGCCGAGGGCGGCGAGCTGCTGACCGCGCGCACCGTGAAGTACTTCAGCGACGGCGTCGTCGAGGGCGGCACGGCCGCGATGCTCGCGCCCTACCTGGACGCGCCGCACAGCTGCGGCATGCCCGTCTGGGAGCCGCGGGCGCTCGCCGAGGCCGTGCGGGCCTTCGACACCGACGGCTTCCAGACGCACATCCACGCCATCGGCGACGCGGGTGTCCGCGCCGCGCTCGACGCCGTCGAATCGGCGATCGTCACCAACCCGGCCTGGGACCGCCGCCCGGTGATCACCCACGTCCAAGTCGTGGACCCCGCCGACCTGCCCCGCTTCGCCGCCCTCGGCGTCATCGCCAACTTCGAGCCCCTGTGGGCGCAGCCCGACCCCTTGCAGACCGAGCTGTCCATCCCGCGGATCGGCGCGGAGCGGGCCGCCCTCCAGTACCCGATGGGCCACCTCGCGCGCGACGGTGTGCGCCTCTCCTTCGGCAGCGACTGGCCCGTCAGCTCCCACGTGCCGCTGGAGGGCATCCAGGTCGCCGTCACCCGGCGCACCTTCGCCGGGGAGCCGGAAGCGGGCTGGCTGCCGCACCAGCGGCTCACCGTCGAAGAGGCGCTGACGGCGGCGACGGCGGGCGTCGCCCACCAGGCGGGCGCCGACGACCGACTGACCCTGGCCCCCGGCGCCCCGGCCGATCTGGTCCTGCTCTCCGCCGACCCGCGCGCCGTGGATCCGATGGAGATCCGCCACGCGCGCGTGCTCGGCACCTGGCTCGGCGGCCGCCCTACCTACCGGAAGGACCAGCAGGGGCGGAAGGACCCGTCGTGAACGGGAGCACGATGGCGGTGGCGGCGATCCCGTCGCGCACCGCCCACTGACCGGAGAACACCTTCAGCTCGACGCCCTCCACCACGGGGCCCTCGACCAGCAGGCGCGCGGTGAAGGTGCCGTCGGGAACCAGCTCGACCCGGGCCTCCTCGAAGCCGAGCCAGCGCCCGGTGAGCGGGAACCACGTCTTGTAGACGGACTCCTTGGCGCTGAAGAGCAGCCGGTCCCAGGGAGTGTCGGGATGCGCGGCGCCGAGCGCCTTGAGCGCGGCGCGCTCCGATTCGTCGGCGACCAGCTTCAGCACGTCGGGGTCGCGCAGCGGCTCCGCGGGCTCCGCGTCGATGCCCAGCGAGGCGACCTCCGCGGCCCGCGCCACGACCGCGGCACGGTATCCGGCGCAGTGCGTCATGCTGCCGACGACGCCGTCGGGCCAGCGCGGCGCGCCCCGCTGTCCCGGCAGGATCGGCGCGGGCGGTACTCCGATGCCGGCCAGCGCGGTACGCGCGCAGTGCCGCACGGTGGTGAACTCGTCGCGCCGCTTGGCCACCGAGTTCGCGACGACGGCCGCCTCCTCGGGGAAGAGGACCGCGTCGGGCGGGTCGACCCTGGTCTCGACGACGGTGACGGGCACGGCGCTGAGCAGGGCTGCCAAGAGGCCCGAGGAGTCCGGGACTTGGCGCACGGGTATCGAGGGTGACGTCACAAGGGATCACCGTACCCGGCGGCCGTCACGCGCGCGTGAACGGCGGCCCGCACCGCACGGCGGCCCGCCCGGGTCGGGGCGGCCCCTGCCGAGCGCCTACGCTGGCCTGATGCAGGACGAGTACCGCACAGTGGCCCGCGAGGGCGTGCACGAGATCGAGATCAACCGCTCGCGCTTCCTGTGCGCCCTCGCGCCCGCGGCCACCGAGCAGGAGGCCCAGGACTTCGTCGCGCGGATCCGCAAGGAACACCCGACCGCGACCCACAACTGCTTCGCGTACGTCATCGGGGCCGACGCCGCCGTCCAGAAGGCGAGCGACGACGGCGAACCCGGCGGCACCGCGGGCGTCCCCATGCTGCAGATGCTCATGCGCCGCGACATGCGCTACGTCGCCGCGGTCGTGACCCGCTACTACGGAGGGGTCAAGCTCGGCGCCGGGGGCCTCATCCGTGCCTACGGAGGAGCGGTCGGCGAGGCCCTCGACACCCTCGGCACCGTCACCCGCCGCCGCTTCCGCCTCGCCACGGTCACGGTCGACCACCAGCGCGCGGGCAAGCTCCAGAACGACCTGCGCTCGGCCGGGCGCGAGGTGCGCGACGTCAACTACGGGGAGGCGGTGACGATCGAGATCGGCCTGCCCGACGCCGACGTGGACACCTTCCGCGGCTGGCTCGCCGACGCCACGGCGGGCAGCGCGGTGTTCGAGCTCGGGGGAGAGGCGTACGGGGACGCGTGAGCGGGCCCGCGAGATCCACCGGCACACCGGCACCATCACCCCAACCGTGCCGCTGATCCACCGGCTCGACCAGTCCGTCATGCACCCGAACGGCCGCCGCGGCCCTGCCCCTCGGCGGAACACCGGATCTACTGAAAAGGACCTGGTGAAGTCCCCGGCGATCCGGAGCAAGGTGGGCGTGATGACGGCCGATACGGCAGGCGAGGTGGCTGAGCGGACCCCGACGGGAGCGCCGTACGTCACCACCGAGGAACGGCGCACCGACCCCGACCTGCTGAGGGAGGCATCGGTGCTTCTGGCGGATGCGGCCCTGGCTGCGCGGAGGTCCGGCGCGGCGCTCACCGCGGCCTGCGCCAGCTGGCAGTTCGGGGTCCGGGCGGCTCGCCACCCCATGTGGGGTCTGGCCACGGCGCTGGCCGCGGGCCGTGCCGTGACGAACTCGGCGGGCCTCGGATTCGGCGCCAACGGAGGCCCGGTCGGTGAGCTCGCCCGGTCCGTGGCCACCGTCAGCCGACACAGAGCGGCCTCCGTGAGGATGGCGGTCGAGGCCTTCGCCCTCCGAATAGAAGCCGCCACCGCCGAGCACCCCAACTTGGCCGTGCCGCAGGCCAAGCACCTCACGGACGCCATCGTGGCCGGCCGCAGAATGGAAGCACTGCGTGCCGCGCGGGAGTTGATACAGCTGCTCGGTGTCACCCGCTCTCTCACCACGCTCAGCCCCGTGCTGATGGAGCTGCTCGCGATCCTCGCGCTCCTCGACGAGAACCCGACCAACGACAGCTTCGCCTGGGTGACCCTGGCCGGTGGCACACCCACCACCGAGCCACTGCTGGGGCTCCCCAGCGAACTGCTCCAGCGCCTCAACCAGGGCAAGGGCACGGCCGAGCGCACCGAAGCAGACGCTCTGCTCGCTCGCGTCCTGGAGCGCTCCGGCAACGACATCGTCCGGTACATCGACGACATCTCCGCCCTCGGCAACCACGGCCTCGCCCTGCTGCGCCGCGTCCACTGTGCGGACGGGTCGGAGCGCTTCGTCCTGCTGCTGCCCGGCACCAGCTTCGGGCGTCTGAGGAACAGCAGCCCGCAGGATCTCGTCGGGGCGTTCGACGGATTGCTGCGCACCGACACCACGTACACGCGCTCCGTCAAGCATCTCCTCGTGCGCGCGGGGGTCCCCGAGGGCGCCGAGCTCATGGTCGTCGGGCACAGCCTCGGGGGCATCACGGCCATGAACCTGGCATCCGATCTGGACTTCGTGTCCACGTACCGGCTCAGTCATGTGATCGCCGTCGGCTCGCCCATCGACACCAAGCGCGCAGTCGATCGCACTGTCCAGGTCATCAGCCTCGTGAACAAGCACGACGTGATCCCCGGCCTCGACGGGCGCGGACCGGCCACGGCCCTCGACATCCCCGAGAGCTGGCTCGAACTGACCTGGGTGGACGAGACGTACGACTACCCCCTGTCACACGCACCACAGGCGTACGCCAGCACGCTCCGTGGTGCACAACTGCGACACCGCGCGCAGGTGAACGAGCTGATCACGGCGTACGACGGGGAGATCGTCGGCAATCAGCCCTACCTGCTGTTGGACAAGTGAGCCCCGCGGTGGTCCGCCCTCGCCTCCCAGGAGATCCGCGATGAACGCCAGTGACATCACGACCGCATTCCGGCTGCCCACCAGGGCTTGGCCCCTGGAGAACGCCCTGGTCAGCGCGGCCTTGGCTGCCCAGCGCATCTCGTGGATCGACGCCCCGGCCCGGGCGCTGGGACTCAAGGTGTTCACCCGGCAGTACCTGACGCGCCAGGTCCTCGCTCAGTTGCGGCGGACCTCGCGCGGTCGGCCGATCCTGCTGCACACCGCGTTCGGCACGTTCGTGACGCCGTTGACCGCCGAGGACGCGCGGAGCCTGCTCGGCCAGGCTGAGGAGGCCGGGGCCCGAGGTGCCGTCACCGGTCTGACCGCGCACGGCCGTCGGCTGCGGCTCACGGCGCACACTCCGCTGCCCGTCACCCTCGGGTCTCTGAGCGCCCGGGTGCGGTCCGTCGCCGCAGAGGAGGCCCAGGAGCTCCTCGCCGCCCGGGGCGTCGGCTCCGCCCTGGACCGGGCCGACTGGTGTGCCGTCGCCCGTCGGCTCGCACGACGGATCGTGCTCGGTGAGGCGGCAGCCGACGACACCCTCGTCGGCGACATCCTCGATGCGACTTCGCGCGCGGCGGACGCCACCGAGTACGCCGCTCGCCTCGCCGCCCTGCGCCGACGCCTCGAGCCGTACGTCCAGGACGCCGCCCCGGAGTCGCTCGCCGCCGCGGTCCCCGACGACAGCACGAGGGAAGGCGTGGTCGAACACGCTCTGGAGGCCGTCACCCAGGTGCTGACCGACACGGTCCCCCAGGCGCTGGCCCTTGCCTCGGTTCTTCCCGTCGCGCCCGCCACCGACCGGGCCGAGCAAGCGGTGACCGCGGCACTGCGCCGCTATCCGCCCCTGTCCGCCACGGTGCACGAGGTCCGTGTTCCGTTCCCGTGGCGCGGCATGAGCATCGACTCGGGCACCGAGATCCTGTACGCGACCGCCTGGCTGCGTGACGGGGACGAAGCGCAGGGGCACCACGACGAGGCCCCGTCGGCATCGCTGTGCGCTGCTCCCGCACCCTGCACCTCAGCGGAACTGGCCGTGCTGGCCGCGGGCGAACTCACCCGCGCCCTCATGCGGCACGCCGAACCCGTCGTGCGCGCCCCTCGGATCGACCCCGACGCGCTGCCCGCCGATCTCCACGCCGACTCGCTCGACCTCGCTCTCACAGATGTGGACCGGAACGTGTCCGACGGGGCGCCCGCCCCAAGAGTGGGAGCGTCCGCCCCTCTTGCGGGGGCCGGGCTCACCCGCCACGCCGCCCTCACCTCCGACAGCGCCCGCAGTCTCGCGGAGCACGCCCGACAGCTCGCGGACTGTGCGAAGCAGCCCGGCTGGAATCACGACGCCTTCGGGGAGCAGTGCCGGATGACGTTGCTGGCCCATGCCGAGCGCTGCGCCCGCGCGGCCGCGGACGTGGACCGTGCCGCCCGGTGGCTCGCCAGGTGAGAACGTCGTCCACCAGCTGGGACTCATCACCAGAACGGGTTCGTCCGGCGACGCACGTCCCGGTCGACCATGCTCTGCACGGTCACCCAGGCCGCGTCGCACAACCGGCGCGTAGCCGCGGATCGTTCGGCGAAGGAGTCGGGGGGCGGGGGAGCGGGAACCGGTTCGCCCACGGTGATGCGCCATTTCGCCGGGAGGGGCAGGAGCGTCGTGACGGGAAAGTAGGGAAGATCGAACCGGCGGGCCAGCGACGCGATGCTGCCCAGTTTCGGATATGTCTCCTCGGCCCCCACGATCGACACCGGAATGACGGGCGCACCGGTCTGCATCGCGGTGACCGCGAACCCGGGACTGAACGGCCGCAGACGATAGCGCTGCGAGAAGGGCTTGCCCACTCCGCTGAGTCCCTCGGGGAAAACCCCGACGAGATTCCCTTCGGTGAGCCGGTCACGGCCCATTGTCGGATCGTCGGCGAACGCACCGTGATGGCGTGCGTACGAAGCCACCGGGGGCAGTCGGAAAACGACGGGCGACGCGTAGAAATAGACAGGGCGCCGCAGTTCTCGGTGCAGCAGATGATGCAGGACGAGTGCGTCCAGGCCCCAGGCACCTGAGTGATTGGCGACGAATATGGCGGGCCCGCACTCCGGGACGTTGTCCATCCCTGACACCTCGACCCGCAGGTAGTCGTCTGCCAGCCAGGCCAGCACACCGCTCAACGCATTGGTAGCGATCTCGTCGAGTGATCGGGGGTTCGATTCCACCATAAGATCCCACTTTCTACTGAAAGCGGGTGGTCGCAAGAGTACGGAAGCCAATCAGGTGGTTCCTTTAAGTGTCCACCCGATTCAGGACTTATCCCCGAGGGAAGGCGCCATGAATTCCTCCACTCCCCCCTCTGCGCCCGCGACGACGGACTTGATCGCCAACCTGCTCGTCGACAAATTCCAGGTCGACAGGGCGGACATCAGCACCGACACCCCGATGACTGACCTGCTGACCGACTCGTTGATGGTCGTGGAGATGGCCATCACGCTCAAGGACGAACTCGGCGTCAGCACCACCGAGGATGAACTGCGCCAACTCACCTTCGGCGCATTCGCGGCCCGCATCGACCAGCGGCGCATCGGATGAGCCGGAGCCTTGATGTCATCGTGACCGGGCTCGGTCTGGTCACCGCGGCGGGCCCAGACACGGAAGCCACCTGGGCCGCCATCCGCGCGGGCCGTGCCACGGCCCGGCGGGATCCTGAACCGGGGGAGCTGCCGATCTCCTTGAGCTGCCGCGTCGACCTCGCGGACAGCACGCCGCGCCACAGCCCGGCCCTGCGGCTCGACCCCTGCGCGCGCATGGGGCTGACCGCCGTCACCCAAGCCCTGGAACGGGCGAAGATCGACCCCGCCGACTGGGACCCGGCCCGCGTGGCCATCGTCACCGGCTGCTCGCTCGGCGGCATGCACACGGCGCAGGTCGCCGCCGCGAGGCTCGCCGCCGACGGCCCGACGAGCGTCTCGCCCTACTTCCTCACCGGCTACCTGATCAACATGGTGTCCGCCACCGTCGCCCTGCACCTGGGCGTACGGGGTCCGGTCCTGAACGTCGCGACCGCGTGCGCCTCAGGGACCACCGCCCTCGGCACGGCCCGGGACCTGCTCGCATCGAACCAGTGCGACATCGCCATCGTGTGCGGCGCCGACGCGGCCGTGACCCCGGCCGTCGTGACCGGCTTCGCCCAGCTGGGCGCGCTGTCCGACCGAGGCTCTCGCCCGTTCGACACGGCACGCGACGGATTCGTCATCGCCGAGGGCGCGGGAGCCCTGGTCCTCGAGCGGCCCGAGCACGCCGCCGCCCGCTCGGCGCCACACCTGGCACGCCTCATCGGGTATGCGGCGACCACCGACGCCCATCACCTCGTCGCACCTCACCCGGAAGGGCGGGAGGCCGAGCGAGCCCTGCGGGCCGCGCTCGCCGAGGCAGGCATCGGCCCCGGCGACGTCGGCCACGTCAACGCGCACGGCACGTCCACACCTCGTGGCGACGCCGTGGAAGCGTCCCTGCTGGCCCGGGTCTTCACACACAGCCCACCCGTGACCTCCGCCAAGGGCACCCTCGGCCACACCCTGGGCGCGGCAGGGGCGATCGAGGCGGCCCTGACCGTCCTCGCTCTGCGCGAGGACACCGTTCCCCCCGTGGCGGGCCTGACGGAACCCGACCCGGCCTTCGCCATCGACCTCGTCACCGGGGCGTGCCGACAGCACGAGAACGACATCGCCGTCAGCAATTCCTTCGGTTTCGGTGGACACAACGCGGTCGTAGTCCTGGCGAAGGCATGAGCGGCTGTGCGTCATCGGCCCCCCCGGTCGCAGACCTAGCGGTCGGCGGGCCCGCCCGACAAGGCCGTACAAGCGAGGTTCGTGATGGGCAGGGTGCTGACGGGCGATAGCGTAGTGGGTGAGGTTGGCGAGGCCGGTGCTGGTTTGGTGCTGGGGCCAGGGGCGGATTGAGGAGAACATGCAGGTCGGAGCGGTACGTTGAGGATCCTGCACACGTCCGACTGGCATCTGGGGCGATCGTTCCACCGCGTGAACATGCTCGATGCCCAAGCCGCGTTCATCGGCCACCTCGTCCGCACCGTGCGGGAGCGGGAGGTGGACGCCGTCGTGGTGTCCGGTGACGTGTACGACAGGGCGGTGCCGCCGCTCGCCGCCGTCGAGCTGTTCGACGACGCGCTGCACCGCCTCGCCGACCTCGGTGTGCCGACGGTCATGATCTCCGGGAACCACGACTCCGCGCGGCGCCTCGGCGTCGGCGCGGGTCTCATCGACCGCGCGGGCATCCACCTGCGCACCGACCCCTCGGCCTGCGCCGAGCCCGTGGTGCTCGCCGACGCCCACGGGGACGTCGCGTTCTACGGCCTGCCCTACCTGGAACCCGCCCTGGTCAAGGACGAGTTCGGGGTGACGAAGGCGGGCCACGAGGCGGTGCTCGGCGCGGCCATGGAGCGCGTCCGCGCCGACCTCGCCACCCGCGCGCCCGGCACCCGCTCGGTCGTGCTCGCGCACGCCTTCGTGACCGGCGGACAGGCCAGCGACAGCGAACGGGACATCACGGTCGGCGGAGTCGCCGCCGTGCCCTCCGCGGTCTTCGACGGCGTGGACTACGCGGCGCTCGGCCACCTGCACGGCAGCCAGACGCTCGACGCGCGCGTGCGCTACTCCGGGTCCCCGCTGCCGTACTCGTTCTCCGAGGCCGACCACCGCAAGAGCATGTGGCTCGTCGACCTCGGCCCCGAAGGGGACCTCACCGCCGAGCGCGTCGACTGCCCGGTGCCGCGCGCGCTCGCCCGCGTCAGAGGCACCCTGGAGGAGCTGCTCGCCGACCCGGAGCTCGCCCGCCACGAGGACGCCTGGGTCGAGGCGACCCTCACCGACTCGATCCGCCCCGACGACCCCATGGCCCGGCTCTGCGAGCGCTTCCCGCACACCCTCAGCCTGGTCTTCGACCCGGATCGGGCACCCGACGACCCGGACCTCTCGTACGCCCGGCGCCTCCAGGGCCGTAGCGATCAGCAGATCGCCGAGGACTTCGTGGTCCACGTGCGCGGCGCGGGGCCCGACGAGCAGGAGCAGGCCGTGCTGCGGTCGGCCTTCGACGCCGTCCGCACCGACGACACGCTCCAGGAAGTGGCCCGATGAGACTGCACCGGCTGCGCCTCACCGCCTTCGGCCCCTTCGGCACCACCCAGGACATCGACTTCGACGAGCTCTCCTCCGCCGGACTCTTCCTGCTGCACGGCCCGACGGGCGCGGGCAAGACCTCCGTCCTCGACGCCGTCTGCTACGCGCTGTACGGCTCGGTGCCGGGCCCCCGGCAGGGCAGCGGCGGCCAGGGCATGGGCCTGCGCAGCGACCACGCGCGACAGGGCACGCGCACCGAGGTGTGCCTCGAACTGACCGTCGCCGGTCGCCGCATCGAGGTCACCCGGCAGCCCCCGTGGGAGCGCCCCAAGAAGCGCGGCACGGGCACCACCACCGAGAAGGCCCAGAGCTGGCTGCGCGCGTACGACCCCGAGGCGGCGGAGGAGGGCGGCGCGGGCTCCTGGAAGGACCTCAGCCGCTCCCATCAGGAGATCGGCGAGGAGATCACGCAGCTGCTCGGCATGAGCAAGGAGCAGTTCTGCCAGGTCGTGCTCCTGCCCCAGGGCGACTTCGCGCGGTTCCTGCGCGCCGACGCGGAGGCGCGCGGCAAGCTCCTCGGACGGCTCTTCGACACGCGCAGGTTCGCCGCGGTGGAACAACGTCTCGCCGAGCAGCGGCGCACCACCGAGGCCGAGGTCAAGGAGGGCGACGCCGCGCTCCTCGCCGACGCCCACCGCATGCAGCAGGCGGCCGACGACGGCCGCCACGGTGCCGAGCTGCCGCTGCCCGACGTGGCACCCGGCGACCCGGGCCTCGCGGCCGATGTGCTCACCTGGGCCGCCGTCGCCCGCACCAGCGCCCGCGAGCGCCTCACCGTCGCGCACTGCGCGCTCACCGCCGCCGAATCCGCCCAGGCCGCCGCGGCACGCGGGCTCGCCGACGCACGCGAACTCGACCGGCTCCAGCGCCGGTTCACCGAGGCCACGGAGCGCGCGGAGCACCTCGACGCGCGCGCGGGCGAGGTCCAGGAGCTCCAGGAGCGCCTCGACCGGGCCAGGAAGGCGGAGCAGGTCGCCCCCGCGCTCGGCCTGCGCCAGTCCGCGGAGGCCGAACACCGCCGCGCCGCGCACGACGAGGCACGCACGCGTGCCCGCCTTCCCGAGACCTTCGCCGACTCCGATGCGACGGGTCTGGCCGCCGCCGCGCGCAAGGCCGCCGAGGAACTGGGCGGCCTCGCGGGCGCCCGGCGCGCCGAGCACCGGCTCGCCGAGATCGGCACCGAGCGGGCCGCCGTCGAGCGTGAGGAAAGGGCCGACGACGAGCTGCTCCAGGAGGCCACCGGCTGGCTGGCGGGATGGGAGGCGACCCGCGCGGCGCTCCAGGAGCGCATCGAGGCCGCCCAGGAGTCGGCGACCCACGCCGAGCGCCTGGCGGGCCGCGTCGAACCGGCGCAGGCCCGTCTCGACGCCGCACGCCGACGCGACCGGCTCGCCCAGGACGCGGCGAGCGCACACGATCGCGCCCTCGCCGCGCGCGAACGCTCCACCGCCGCCCACGAGCACTGGCTGGCCCTCAAGGAGCAGCGCCTCAACGGGATCGCGGCCGAGCTGGCGGCGCACCTGACCGACGGCGAACCGTGCGCGGTGTGCGGCGCGACCGAGCACCCGGACCCCGCCCGGAAGATCGCGGGCCACGTCGACCGCGGCGCGGAGGAGGCGGCGCTCGCCGCCCACCGGCGCGCCGACGAGGAGCGCGCCGCCGCCGAGCGCGCTCTGGGCGACGTACGCGAATCACTGGCGGCGGCGACGGAGGCGGCGCGGGGCGCGGCGGCATCGAAGGAACCCGATGCCGCGACCGGTCCGGACGACGCGACCGGTCCGGACGACGCGGCCGGGACCGTGGCGTCGGCGGCGGACACGTCGGTGGCGGACACGGAGTCGGCGCGCGCGGAGGGCAGCACGCGGGAGCCCGGCGAAGAGCCGTCCGTGGCCGAACTCGCCACGGCCCTCGACGCGTTGCGCCGCGCGCACGCCGAGGCCCGCGACCGCGCCTCGGGGCTGCACGCGGCGCGCGAGGCCCTCGCCCGTGCCGAGCGCGAGTACGACCGCAGGCTCGCCGGACAGCAGGAGGCCACCACGCGTGCCGCGTCCCGGGCCACCCTGCGGGACGCCCTCGACCGCGAACAGGAATCCCTGGACGCGGAGTTGACCCGCGCGCGGGGCGCCAGTGGCAGTGTCGCGGCGCGCGCGTCACAACTGGAGCGTCAGGCGGCCCTGCTCACCGAGGCCGCGGACGCCGCCCGCGCCGCCGCCGACACCGCGGAGCGGCTCAAGGACGCGGACGCGCGACTCGCCGACGCCGCCTTCCGCGCCGGGTTCGACACGCCGACGAGTGCGGCCGCCGCCCTGCTCGACGACGCCAGGTACAGCGAGATCCAGCACCGCATCGACGCCTGGCGCAACGAGAGGGCCGCGGTGCGCGCCGTCCTCGCGGAGCCCGACACGGCCGCCGCCGCGCGGCAGCCCGCAGCCGATCTCGCGGCGGCCGGCACCGCGGCCGAGGCCGCCGGCCACCGCCTGCGCGCCGCCGCCTCCGGACGCGACGCGGCGGCGGCCCGGTGCGCCGAACTCGACCGGCTCTCCGCCCGCGCCGCCGCTCAGACGCGCAGGCTGGCACCGCTGCGCGCGGCGTACGACCGGGTCGCGCGGCTCGCCGGTCTGGCGGCGGGCACCTCGGCGGACAACGAACGCAGGATGCGCCTGGAGTCGTACGTGCTCGCCGCCCGGCTCGAACAGGTCGCCGCGGCCGCGACCGTCCGGCTGCGCCGCATGTCCTCCGGGCGCTACACCCTGGTCCACTCCGACGACCGTACGGGGCGCGGCCGTTCGGGCCTCGGCCTGCACGTGGTCGACGCCTGGACGGGCCGTGAACGCGACACGGCGACGCTCTCCGGTGGTGAGACGTTCTTCGCCTCGCTCGCGCTCGCCCTCGGCCTCGCGGACGTGGTCACCGACGAGGCGGGCGGTGTCCGGCTCGACACCCTCTTCATCGACGAGGGCTTCGGCAGCCTCGACGACCAGACGCTCGACGAGGTCCTCGACGTCCTGGACTCGCTGCGCGAGCGGGACCGCAGCGTCGGCATCGTCAGTCACGTCGCGGACCTGCGGCGCCGCGTGCACGCGCAGTTGGAGGTCGTGAAGGGGCGGGCGGGCTCGGTGGTGCGCCAGCGGGGCGGGGCCTGAGGCGGGCGGAGGACTTCCCGGTCAGCGGCCGAGCGGGCGGCGCGGCAGGGGAGAGGAGTAGACGACGCTCGTCGTCACCGAGCCGAGTGCGCCGATCTTCCCCGAGACCTCTTCGAGGTGCTGCATCGAGCGCGCGGTGACCTTGATGACGAAGCAGTCGTCGCCCGTGACGTGGTGTGCCTCGAGGATCTCGGGGGTCGCGTCGACCAGGTCGTGGAACGGCTTGTAATGGCCGTTGGGGTAGCGGAGCCGCACGAAGGCCAGGATGGGCAGGCCGAGCCGCTCCGGATCGATCACGGCCGCGTACCCCTGGATCACCCCCGCCTCCTCCAGGCGCCGCACGCGCTCGGTGACGGCGCTCGGGGACATCGAGACGGCGCGCGCGAGCTCCGCGTAGCTGGCGCGGCCCTCGCGCTGAAGGACGTCGAGGATGCGCCAGTCGGTGGCGTCCGTGGAATAACCGGTCATCCCGGAGAGGTAACAGGGAAATCCCCGGCCGGACAAGGGGGGTGCCGGGGAACGGTCCCGCTCGTCCGCATTTCGCCCGCCGTGCCGCGTGTCGCCCCCGCGCGGTCGGAGTGCGGGGGCGACGGTACGGCCCTGTCGGGCGCGTGAGTCCGGTCAGACGCCCGCGACGCTCTGGATCCAGGAGCGGTACGCCGTCACGTTCGTGTACGCGGTCGTGGTCTGGCGGTCGCTGGTGGAGGCGACGCCGACCTGCGCGCCGCCCGCCATCATGGGACCGCCCGAGTCGCCGCCCGCGGTGATGCCGTCGCCGCGCCTGGCGCAGATGGCGCGGCCGCCGTAGGCGTCGGTGCAGCCGCCGGTGACCACGACGTTGGCGACCTTCAGGCGCTGGGACTGGCAGTTGATCTCCGGGCTGCACTGGGAGGTGGCCCCCCAGCCGTAGACCTGCACGGTCTGGCCCACCTGGACCGAACCCGGATTGCCCAGTTGTGCGTAGGTGCCCGGCACGGAACGGTCGAGCTGGACCAGGGAGAGGTCCGCGGTCGAGTGGCTCTGGACGCGGATGCCGTTGGCCACCGTGCCGCCGGACGTCTGGTCGAGGCTGCCGATGCGGAACGAGAGGCCGCCGCCGCTGACACAGTGCTTCGCGGTGAGGATCCAGGTCGGGGCGACGATCGTGGCGCTACAGGTCTGGCGCCCGTTGGAGAAGAGCCTGGCGGCCCAGGGGGCGTTGCTGGCGTAGCCGCCGCCGATGATCGGCTGGGGCGAGTTGACGGACGCCGCGCGGGGCGCCTGTGTGTCCGCCGCGCCCTGGGCGGCGGCGGTGGGGGCCCCGAGGCCGAGTACGGCGAGTGCGGTGGCCGCGATCGCGGGGGCGAGTCTGGGTATTCGCACGTTCGTCTCCATTGTGTGGGGATGGAACTGTGTGAGGGTGGAACGTCCTGGGGTGAGGACAGAACCGCATAGGTATGCGGCACTGGTGCACGCGCGGAAGGCGAGTGTGTCCTGTCGCGTGCATGCCATCTCTGGCTGGGGTGAATCTGGCAGAGGAGCCGTCGGCGGCGCAAGAGGTAGGCGACTGCCCGAATTTCGTCGTTCCGTTGGCCGGGAGGGCGCGCGGCCGATTCGGCGATTCACCGCGAGACGGCATGCGACGGCGACCCCGGGCGGCGTGGAGCCACCGTGTGGGCTTGCGCATCGACGTATGACCAATCGGTTCTGGTCTGGACCATTCTCAATGGAGCCGGTGCTTCCCTGGCAACTGTCTTTCGCGACAAACCTGTTGGCCCCCGGGTGTCCGCTCCCACGCTCCGCGAGGGCCCGACAGGGCCGTGCGCGCGCCCGCGCGGCGACTCGCCGTGAATCACCCATGAAGGGGTGGCGACTCACCGGGAAATCCCCGGTGGCATCGTCGGGATGCCGGGGATCGCCCCTTCAGGGTTCCGGCCGCCGACCGTAGATTTTTCGCCATGAACAACACGAACACGCAGTTCAGCAGCCCTTCCGCCGCCGCGGCGTACTTCGGCGCGAGCCTCGTCTTCCACGCCGACGTCTCCGATGTGGCGTCCGCGCTCGCCGCCGGTGGCGACCCGGGCTTCGTCGTGATCGACACCCGGTCCACCGCGTCCTGGGACCAGGGCCACGTCCCCGGCGCCCTCCACCTGCCCACCGCGCTCATCCCCGAGCAGGCCGACGCGCTGCTCGACAAGTCGGTGCCGGTGATCACCTACTGCTGGGGCCCCGGCTGCAACGGCGCGACCCGTGCGGCGCTCGCCCTCGCGCAACTCGGCTTCCAGGTCAAGGAGATGCTCGGCGGCTTCGAGTACTGGGCCCGCGAGGGCTTCGAGTTCGAGACGTGGGAGGGACGTGAGCAGCGCACTCCTGACCCGCTCACGGCGCCGGTCGACGCCGAGGACTGCGGCTGCTGAGGCGGGCGGGGCGCCGGGACGGGAGGACACGGCGTGTCGGCGCACCAGCCCACCGCCGCGCAGCCCACCGCCGCGCAGCCCACCGCCGCGCAGGCTTACGCCGCGCAGGCTTACGCCGCGCAGGCTTACCTCGCGCAGGCCGCGGCGTGCATACGCCACGGCACGCCTACGCCGCCCACGCTCATGTCACGCACGCCCACGCCGAGGCACGCCCAGGTAGCGGTGTCCGAGTGTCATGAGCCCATGAGCCCCCCCCACACACACACATCCACCACGAAAAACGCCGTGCGATGCGCAGCGCACGCGCGCATCATGGTCTGTCATGCCGCACCTCCCTCACCCCACAGCCGACCAACTCCGCCGCGATCCGCTGCCGCTGCGCGGGCGCACCGCGCTCGTCACCGGCGCCAGCAGGCGTGGCGGCATCGGGTACGCCGTCGCGCGGCGGCTCGCCGCGTACGGAGCCGGTGTCTATCTGCACCACCACGTTCCGCACGACGCCGCGATGCCCTGGGGCGCCGACCGCCCCGAGGACGTCGTCGAGGGGGTGCGCGAGGTGCTCGGAGATCCGGAGGCGCCGGTCCTCGCGGGGCCCGGTGACCTGACGGAGGCCGACGCCCCTGCCCGGCTGATCGAGACCGCCGCCGACGCGCTCGGCGGTCGGCTCGACATCCTCGTCGCCAACCACGCGCTGAGCGGCCGCGACGGCGAACTGGCCGAGATCGACGCCGCCATGCTCGACGCGCACTGGGCGGTGGACACCCACTCCGTGATCCTGCTCGTGCAGGCGTACGCCAGGCTGCGCGCGAAGCTCCCGTCCCGTACGCCCGGCGGACGGATCGTGATGATGACGTCGGGGCAGGACATCGCGGGCGGCATGCCGGGCGAGGTCGCCTACGGCCTGCAGAAGGGCGCGCTCGCCTCGGCGACCCGCACCCTCGCGACCACGCTCGCCGAACTCGCCGTCACGGTGAACTGCGTCAACCCCGGCCCCGTGGACACGGATTACCTCACCGGTGACGACTACGCGGCGGTCCAGGCACGGTTCCCCGCGGGCCGCTGGGGCATGCCGGACGACCCGGCCCGGCTCATCTCCTGGCTCGCCACGGACGAGGCCGCCTGGATCAGCGGGCAGGTCATCGACTCGGAGGGCGGCTTCCGCCGCTGACGCCCCTCGCCGGGTGGGCGAGGGACGTCAGCGCGGCACTCACAGCGCGGAGAGCTCGTCCACCAGATCGTCGAGGCCCAGCGAGCCCTGCGAGAGCGCGGCCATGTGCCAGGCCTTGGCGTCGAACGCGTCGCCGTGCCGCCGCCGGGCGTTCTCGCGCCCGAGCAGCCAGGCCCGCTCGCCCAGCTTGTAGCCGATGGCCTGCCCGGGGATCGTCAGATAGCGGGTCATCTCGCTCGCCACGTACTCCGTGGGGCGGCTGCAGTGCGCGTCGTAGAACTCCTGGGCGAGATCGGGGGTCCAGCGCTCACCCGGGTGGAAGGGCGAGTCCGCGGGGATCTCCAGTTCCAGGTGCATGCCGATGTCGACGATGACCCGCAGCGCGCGCGTCATCTGCGCGTCGAGGTAGCCGAGCCTGCGCTCCGGGTCCGTGAGGAAACCGAGCTCGTCCATCAGCCGCTCCGCGTACAGCGCCCAGCCCTCCGCGTTGGCGCTGACGATGCCCACGGTCGCCTGGTAGCGGGAGAGGTCCGCAGCGACGTGCGCCCACTGGGCGATCTGCAGGTGATGTCCTGGCACGCCCTCGTGGTACCAGGTGGAGACGAGGTCGTAGACGGGGAAGCGGGTCTCGCCCATGGTCGGCAGCCAGGTGCGGCCGGGGCGTGAGAAGTCCTCGGAGGGGCCCGTGTAGTAGGGCGCGGCCGCGCCGCCGGGCGGGGCGATGCGCGACTCCACCGTCCGCACCCGCTCGGCGAGTTCGAAGTGCGTGCCGTCCAGCTCCCTGATCGCCTCGTCCATCAGCTCCTGGAGCCAGGCCCTGGTCTCTTCGACGCCCTCGATGTGCGTCCCGTGCTCGTCCAGGTGCGCGAGCACCACCCAGGGCGTCGCCGCGCCGGGCAGGATCTTCTCGCCCTCGGACCGCATCTCGCCGAGCAGGCGGTGGAACTCCGCCCAGCCGTACGCGTACGCCTCGTCGAAGTCCAGGTCGGCGCCGTTGCACTCGCGGGACAGGCGGGCGTAGCGCTCGCGGCCCACGATGTCGGGGGCGCCCTCGATGGCGGGGGCGTACACGTCCCGCATCCAGTCGCGCAGCGCCACGACCGCCGCGGTGGCGTCCCGCCCGGCCGCGTCGAGCTCCGCGCGCAGCGCGTCGGGCCCGGTGGCGGCGAAGTCCTCGAACCAGCCTCGGCCGTCCGCGCCGCCGGGGCCCGCCCACTGCGTGAGCTGGTCGATGAAGGTGGCGGTGGGGCGGGGGGCCGCGAACAGCTTCCGCTCCAGGCCGAGTGCGAGCGAGGCGCGGTACGCCTCGTACGCGGCGGGCACGGCCCGCAGCCGTTCGGCGACCGCCGCCCAGTCCTCCTCGGTGTCCGTGGGCGTCACGGTGAAGACCTCGCGCACCTGATGCGGCACGGTGTGCAGATTGCCGACCGCGCGCAGCCCTTCGTCGGCCTCGTGCACGGCGAGCTGCGCGGTGAGCCGCTCGCGCAGCAGTCGGCCGCACCGGCGCTCGATCTCGCTCTGCGCGCCCGGCTCGCGCTCCGCCTCGTCGAGCCGCGCCAGGGTCGTCCGCGCGAGCCGCGCCAGCGCCTCCTGGCCCTCGGGAGAGGGATCGGGCAGCCTGCGATGGCTCTCCTTGACGCCGAGGAAGGTGCCGGTGATCGGGTCGAGCGCGATGAGTTCGTCGACGTAGGCGTCGGCGACGTCACGGGGGAGCGGGGCGGTGTTCGCCTGCGGGTTCT
This sequence comes from Streptomyces formicae, assembly GCF_002556545.1. NCBI lineage: Bacteria > Bacillati > Actinomycetota > Actinomycetes > Kitasatosporales > Streptomycetaceae > Streptomyces > Streptomyces formicae. The sequence continues at coordinate 498,088 of NZ_CP022685.1, read as the reverse complement.
TCGTGGCTGCCATGCGGACATCCTCGTACGGCGAGGGGGTGTGCGTCACCATGATTGGTCGGAGGATTCACGGGCGCCGACGGCTTCGGCGTCCGGCGGAAGCAGCGGGCCGCACGCCCATTGCTGGAAGATCAACCGGGTCTCCACGCGGGCCACTTCGCGCCGCGCGGTGAACTCGTCGAGCACCAGCCGCTGCAGATCGGCCGGGTCGGCCACGGCGACATGCACGAGAAAGTCCTCAGGACCCGTGAGGTGGAACAGCGAGAGCGCCTCGGGCAGCGCTCTGATCCGGTCCACGAACGGCCCCACGAGATCACGGCGGTGCGGGCGCACCTGCACCGAGAGCAGTGCTTCGAGGCCGCGCCCGAGCTTCGCGGGGTCGAGCCGCAGCTGATGTCCGAGAATCACTCCCGAGCGCCGCAGCCGCGTCACACGATCAAGACAGGTCGACGGCGCGACGCCGACCTGCGCGGCGAGATCCCGGTAGGTGGTCCGGGCGTCGTTCTGCAACAGCCGCAGGATGTGGAGATCCACCGGGTCGAGTGCGACAGATTCGGCCATCGGCCGAACGTAGCACGGTACTTGACCCTCGGGACCCGGGCGATGTTCAGGCTGTGCGGCATGGAAGCGAACACGAACACGGCACGGCGCCCCACCACCGATGGCGGCGCCCTGGCGACGGCGGTGGCCACGAGCACCCGCCCCTCGCGTGCCCTGGCCACCGAGGCCGTGCACGCCGGACGGGACGACCTGGCCGAACTCGGCCTGCACGCCGCGCCGATCGACCTCTCCACGACCTACCCCTCCTACGACAGCAGGGGCGAGGCCGCCCGCATCGACGCCTTCGCCGCGGACGGCGCGCTGGACGGCGGGCCGCCCGTCTACGCACGCCTCGGCAATCCGACCGTCGCCCGGTTCGAGACCGCGCTCGCCCGGCTCGAAGGCACCGAGAGCGCGGTCGCGTTCGCCAGCGGCATGGCGGCCCTGACCGCGGTGGTCCTGGCCCGTGCGGCGGCGGGCCTGCGCCACGTCGTCGCGGTCCGGCCGCTGTACGGGTGCAGCGACCACCTCCTGACCGCGAGCCTCGTCGGCACCGAGGTGACCTGGGTGGACCGGTGGGACCTCGAGGGCCCCGAAGGGGAGGGCGACGCGGCCGCCGCCATCGCGGCCGCCGTCCGCCCCGACACCGGCCTGGTGATGGTCGAGTCACCGGCCAACCCCACGCTCGCCGAACTCGACCTGTCCGCCGTCGCCCGCGCCTGCGGCGAGGTGCCGCTGCTCGCCGACAACACCTTCGCCACGCCCGTGCTGCAACGGCCCGCCGAGAGCGGCGCCCGGCTCGTGCTGCACAGCGCGACCAAGTACCTGGGCGGGCACGGCGACGTCATGGGCGGCGTGGTCGCCTGCGACGAGGAACTCGCGCGACGGCTGCGCCAGGTGCGGTTCACCACCGGCGGGGTGCTGCACCCACTCGCCGGCTATCTGCTGCTGCGCGGCCTGGCCACGCTCCCCGTACGGGTGCGCGCGGCGTCGGCCAACGCGGCGGAACTGGCACGCCGCCTCGCCGCCGACCCGCGCGTGTCCCGCGTCCACTATCCGCGGCTCGGCGGCGCCATGGTCGCCTTCGAGGTGCACGGCGACCCGCACGAGGTGATCGCGGGAGTACGCCTGATCACCCCGGCGGTCAGCCTCGGCAGCGTCGACACGCTCATCCAGCACCCGGCGTCCATCAGCCACCGGGTCGTCGACCCGGCGGACCGGCGCGCCTGCGGGGTGAGCGACCGGCTGCTGCGCATGTCGGCGGGGCTCGAGGACGTCGATGACCTCTGGCGCGACCTGGACAGGGCACTCGGACCTGTCAGCGGTCCGCCTGCTGGCGTTCGTGGTCGTACGGCAGTCGTGAGTTGACCGGCGTGGTGTCGAGGCGGGCCGTGATCACCAGCGTGCCCTCCTCGATCTGGTAGTCGAGCGGCAGGCCGAGCCCGCGCATCGCCGCGACCATTCCCGTGTTGGACGCCTGCGTCACCGCGTACACGCTGTCGCAGCCCGCCTCGACCGCGAGCGTCACCAGACGGCCGAGCAGCAGGCCGCCGATGCCGCGCCGCTGCCAGTCGTCCTCGACGAGCAGCGCGATCTCGGTCTCGTCGCCGTCCCAGAGCAGGTGGCCGATGCCGACGACGCGCCCCGACGCGGTCTGCACCGCGAGGGTGCGGCCGAACCGGGGGCTGAGCAGGTGGTGGAGGTAGCGGTCGGCGTCCTGGACCGGGCCGTGGTAGCGCAGGGCGAGCGTGCGGGGCGAGCAGCGGTCGTGCATGGCCTTGGCGGCCTCGACGTCGGCGGTGTCGGCCCGCCGCACGGTGATGGAGTTGCCCTCCGGCAGCGTCAGCACGTCCTGGCCGCGCGGCATGCGCGGTCCGAGCCGCGTGTCGAGGTCGACCAGGGCCCGCGCCCGCGCGAACTCCGTAGGGGTGAACGGCAGATACGGCCGCTCCACGGTGATCACTTCGCCCTCGGGGCCCTTGAGCCGCAGCAGGGTCCCTTCGAGCGCGCCGTCGACGGGCGTGCCGTGAGCGGGCGCGGCCTCGTCCTCGCGCGTCGCGGACCGCGCGCCCGCGGGCGAGGAGCGGATGGTGCAGCGGCCCAGCAAGTGACGCAGTGCGAGCGGCAGTTCGGCGGCATCCAGGGCGGTGCGGGTCGCCAGGCCCAGGACGCGGGTGGGCGCGTCGACGAGGTCGTGCGCGTCGGCGCGCTCGATCCAGGTCCCCGTGCCGCCCGCGTGGGCGAGTGCCCGGGTGATCTCGGCAGCGGACAGCGCTTCGGGCGCGCGCAGCAGGAACTCGTCGACGGTGCCTTCGGCCAGCGGGTGGGCCTGGAGGCTGAGGATGTCGACGTGCCGTTCGGCGAGCGTCACGCACAGCGCGGCGAGCGAGCCCGGCTCGTCCCGGACGGTCGTCCGCATCCGCCAGAGCGTCGTCGCCCCCGACGGTTCACCGAGGCTTCCCGGAGCGGCGGGGGACGGCGCGTGCCCGGCCTGCTCCGCGGCTGCGGGCGGCCGGGCGCCGGTATCGTGCGGGGGCGGCGGGGCATGGCCGTGGCGCCGTGCCCACCAGGTGTGGAACCCGGCCGTGGCGAGCAGCACCACGGCCGAGATCGCAAGCAGGGCGGGTCCGTCGGGCCCGTGCCCCACCATGTTCGCGACCGCGTCCGCCACCGCGACGGCGGTGAACAGAGCGGCCAGTTCGACCACGTCGCGCCGCCAGTGGTGGACGGGGCGGCCGTGTTTGGTCCGGGTCACATCAGAGAGGTCAGCTCGCATACGGCCACTGTGGAGGACCGGTGTTGCGTGATCACGAACGTCCTGTGACCGATGGGTAAAGAGGCATTTTGCCGCTTTGCTTCTTATTTGCCTGGCGTCGATGCGCCGCCCGGGTCTCCCCAACCGCCGGGGCCTCTACTGCCCCACACGCCCCGGCTGTAGCTCCTGGGTGAACAGCACGCCGCCGCCCTCCTGCCGCAGTCGCACCGTCAGCACCCCGCTGTCACCGTCGATGTCGACCTCGCCGAAGTACTGCGGCGTCTCGGCGGGCGAGGTGTTCGCGCGGCTCGGCGCCTTGATGAACGGCTGCTCGGGGCCGAACGTGCCGTCGAGCTTCGTCGCGGGGAAGCCACCGGCGGCCAGCGGTCCCGACACGAACTCCCAGAACGGCGCGAAGTCCTTGAAGGCCGCGCGCGAGGGATCGTAGTGCTGGGCCGACGTGTAGTGCACGTCGGCGGTCAGCCACAGCGTCCCGGTGACCTTGTGGCGCTTGATATGCCGCAGGAGCTCGGCGATCTGCAGTTCACGGCCGAGCGGGGCGCCCGGGTCGCCCTGGGCCACCGCCTCGAAGTTGGCGCTGCCGTCGGGCACGACGAGCCCCAGCGGCATGTCGGACGCGATCACCTTCCACACGGCGCGCGATCGCGACAACTCCCGCTTCAGCCAGGCGAGCTGGCGCGCGCCGAGGATCCCCGTGGTGTCGTCGGGCTGTCTGCCGGGCGAGTTGGCGTTGCGGTACGAACGCATGTCGAGCACGAACACGTCGAGCAGCGGTCCGTGCCGCAGCACGCGGTACACCCGTCCGTCCTCGTCGCCGGGCGGCAGCGTCGAGACGGGGAAGTACTCGCTGAACGCCCGCAGCGAACGCTCCGCGAGGACGTCCACGTTCTTCTCCGTGTAGCGGGCGTCGCTGAGGATCTGCCCCGGGTACCAGTTGTTGTGCACCTCGTGGTCGTCCCACTGGACGATGGAGGGCACCTGGGCGTTGAACCGGCGCAGGTTCTCGTCGAGCAGGTTGTAGCGGAACGCCCCGCGGAACTCCGCGAGCGACTCGGCGACCTTCGACTTCTCCTCCGTGGTGACGTTGCGCCACACGGTGCCGTCGGGCAGCGTCACGCTCGGCAGGATCGGCCCGTCCGCGTAGATGTTGTCGCCGCTGCACAGGAAGAAGTCGGGGTCGCGCCTGCGCATCTCCTCGAAGACGCGGTAGCCGCCCCGGTCCGGATTGATGCCCCATCCCTGTCCCGCGATGTCGCCGGACCACAGGAAGCGCACGCCGTCCTTGCGGCCCTTGGGGGAGGTGCGGAACGTGCCGGTGACCGGCTGGCCCGTACGGCGGGGATCGTCCGGATCCGCGAGGAGTACGCGGTAGTGGATCTGCTCACCCGCGGGCAGGCCGCGCAGGCGCGTGGTGCCCGTGAAGTCCGTGTCGGGGCCGAGCAGCGGGCCGTGCCAGCGGCGCGGATTGCGGAACGACTCGGTGGCCGACGTCTCCACGATCATGCGCGCGGCCCTGTCGGAGCGCACCCACACGAGCCCCGCGTGCGCGGTCACGTCCCCGGCCTGCACGCCCCAGCCGGCCTTCGGGCGACCCGAGAGGGCGAGCGAAGGGGCCGCCCCGGCCAGCGCGGGCACGGCGAGCGCCGCGGGAACGGCGAGCGATCCGCGCAGCACGCTGCGGCGACGGGGGGACGGGCTCGGCTGACGGTGTGACATGAATGCGCCTCCAGTGACGGGTGCGACCAGTGTGCGGTGGGCCGACGGGTGATGCGCCACAGCGCCCACGCGAAGCACAAGTGAACAACTCATGGCGGCTCCAGGGGAACCGCCGCGCGTGGCGGATGCGAAGGTGTGATCGTCCGTGCCTGTCCAGAGCCCGCCGAGGGCCCGCCCGGGGAAAGAGATCATCCGCGATGGCCGTCATCCACCACACCGTCCTGAAGCCGACCAAACGGGAACTGCTCACCTCCTGGCTGCCCTCCCGTCCGTGGTACCGGGGCGGCGCGGGCGCACCGGAGCTGGCGAAGGCCGGTGGCTTCCGGCTCGACGACCCGCGGGGCGAGGTCGGCATGGAGTTCGTCGTGGTCACCGACGGCGCCGGGCCCGTCCCTGTCACCTACCTGCTGCCCCTCACCTATCGCGGTGCCCCGCTGGAGGGTGCGGAACACGCCCTGGTCGGCACGATGGAGCACGGGGTGCTCGGGCGGCGCTGGGCGTACGACGGCTGCTACGACTCGGTCCTCGTCGAGCAGTTGTGGGCCCTGGTCGAGGGGCGGGTGCGGGCGCAGGACCAGAACACGAGCGACGTCGTCGACCAGGAGGTCATCAGCTCCTGCTCGGCGGCCGAAGCTCCCGTCGCCAGGGACCTCGCCGCGATCGTCGCCGAGGGCTCCGAAAGCACCGAGCTGACCGCGCGGGACGGCGGGCGTCTCAGCCTGCACCGGATCCTGCGGCCCGCCCCCGAAGGATCGCCGCTCGCCGCGCGAGGGGCGAGCGGTCATGTCACGGGTGCCTGGTCGGCGCCGGACGGGACCCGCGCGCGGGGGCTGTTCGCCACGCTGTACGCCGCCGGTGGCGCGTAGCCGGTGATGTCTAAGCTCGGCGCACGGCACGTCACGGGGCGTGCCCGAGAGAAGGAGCACGCCGTGCCCGTCAACGGTCAGAGCCACATCCGCATAGCCCGCCCCTCGCGCGACCTCGCCGCGGCCGAGCGCTTCTGGGCCGAGGGGCTCGGGCTGAGCGTGGTCTGGCGGTCGGCGGGCGGGCAAGCCCACGGGGAGCACGACCTGTTGATGCTGGGCTGGCCCGACGCCTCCTGGCACCTCGAACTCGTCCACGACGCGACCGCGCCCGTCGAGCCGGTGCCCACCGAGGAGGACCTGCTCGTCGTCTACGTGGACGAGGAGGTGCCCGAGGACCTGGTGGTGCGCCTCGAGGAGCACGGCGGCAGACGCGTGCTCTCGCCCAACCCCTACTGGAACGAGTGGGGCGTCACGATCGAGGACCCGGACGGCTACCGCCTGGTCCTCTCCCGGCGGGGCTGGTCCAACTCCTGACCACGCCGGGGGCGTTGCCGCACGGCGACGCCCCCGACCGCGCGCCGGTCAGCGGCAGGTGTCCAGGATGACCCGGGCGACCAGGGCCGGATCGTCGTTCATCGGCACGTGCCCGCAGCCCGGCAGCCGGACGAGGCGCGCGCCGGGGATGGTGTGCTTGGCGCGGATGCCCTGGCGGCGCAGCAGCAGCCGGTCCTTGGTGCCCCAGGCGACGGTGACCGGGATGTCCGGCACGTCGTCCTGGAAGAGGACGTCGCGCCCCGCGGCCAGCGTCTCGTCGAAGCCCGTGGCGGCGCGCAGCGCGAGGGTCTCCTCGACCACGGCCTCCGGCGAACGGCGCCAGGGCCGGGCGTAGATGGTGCTGGTCAGCGCGGTCCGCCCGGCCGCGGAGCGGGAGAGCCGCTCGATGGTGGGCCGGGGCAGCAGGCGCGCCCCCTGACGCATCGCGAGGAGTGTGCCGAAGGCGTACCGGCGCTCGGCCTGGGTCCAGAAGCCGCCGGGGGAGAGCGCGGTGACCGAGCGCACGAGCTTGTCCCTGCCCAGCTCCAGGGCGAGCAGCCCGCCGAGTGAGTTGCCCGCCACGTGCGGCCGTTCGACCTCCAGCGCCTCGCAGAGCGCGCCGAGCGCCGCCGTCACCGTGGCGAGGTCGTAGGGCACTCCGTCCGGCAGCGCGGCGGACTCGCCGAAGCCCGGCAGGTCCACCGCGATGACGTCGTGTTCGGCGGCCAGGATGTCGATGACCGGGGACCAGGCCTGCCAGTGGTGGCCGATGCCGTGCAGGAGCAGCAACGGCTCGCCCGCGCCCGCCCGTTCGTAGGCGACGGTCATCTCCCGGGGACCGCCGGGCGATGCGACGCTGAAGGACACCTGTGCGGCCATGGCTGCTCCTGTCCCCGTCCCTGGACGACGGTTCCTTAGACGTGATGTCAGCAACAATTACCGCTCAGTAGGCTCCACTTCAAGAGGGCGGCCGGATGTGCTGTGCGCCGCACCGGTTTCACCTGGACAGGGGGTGTTCCGTCGGTTGGGATGGAGGGGTGGTTAACGACAGCATGACCGAGGTCTTCGAAGAGCACCGTCCCGTCCTGATGGGCGTCGCCTACCGCATGCTCGGCCGGGTGGCCGACGCGGAGGACGTCGTCCAGGACGCCTGGCTCCGCTGGTCGACCGTCGACCGCGGGGAAGTGCGCGAGCCGCGCGCCTACTTGGTGCGCGTCACCACCCGCCTCGCCATCGACCGGCTGCGCCACCTCCAGTCCCGGCGCGAGTCGTACGTGGGGCCCTGGCTCCCCGAGCCGTACGTCACGGACTTCGGCGCCAAGGTCCCCGACACCGCGGAACGGGCCGTGCTCGCCGAGTCCGTCTCCCTCGCGGTCCTCGTCGTCCTGGAGTCCCTCTCGCCCCTGGAGCGCGCCGTGTTCGTGCTGCGCGAGGCCTTCGGGTTCCCCTTCGCCGACATCGCGCAGACCCTGGACCGCAGCGAGGCGGCCGTGCGGCAGCTCGCGGGGCGGGCCCGCAAGCACGTCGAGGACGGCACGCCGCGGTATCAGGTGGACCCCGTCGAACGCCGTGATCTGACCGAGCGCTTCCTCGCGGCGGCGACGGAGGGCGATCTCGACGGGCTGATGTCGCTGCTCGCCCCGGACGTCACCCTGGTCGGCGACAGCGGCGGCAAGTCCAGGGCGCCGCTGCGGGTCATCGAGAGCGCCGACAAGGTGGGCCGCTTCGTCCAGGGCGCCGCCCGCAAGGGGATCACCGAAGGGGCCGCCGTGGAATTCCGCTTCGTGGAAGTCAATGGCGCCGAGTCCCTGCTCGTCACCGTCGACGGCAAGCCGGACAGCGTCCTCCAGTTGGAGGTCGCCGACGGGCGCGTCCAGCGCGTGTTCATCGTCCGCAATCCGGACAAGCTCGTGTCGTTCGTTTCGGAGTAACCCCAGGAAATATCGCCTACCAAGGGATCAATCGGTACGAAGTGAGCCCCTGCCGCGTCGGTGGGGGCTCACTTTCGTGCCCATGGTGCGTGCGTGGCTGGTTACGCCCGCTTGGCCTCCCGCGAACAGCGCGTGAATGCTCTGTGGCATCACCCCTGTGCGGGCTGTAACGGACCGAGGATTGGTCTTGACCAAGGGTGGGTGCGGCTTTATGGTCGCAGAGATAGTGCAGGAACCTTTAATAAACAAGGGCGCTTAAACGCCGCCGGTTGCACGGCGATTGCGGAGGATCAGGGTGGGGACCACGCAGCTCGAAACGGTGCCGGAGCCGAAGTACTGGCATCTGAAGACCGTGCTCAGTGAGGCGCTCGACTCCGAGTTCGCCGTGGGGGAGATCCTGCCCAACGAGCGCGACCTCGCCGCCCGGTTCGGTGTCGCCCGCGCCACGCTGCGCCAGGCACTCGAACAGCTCGAGCTGGAAGGCAGGCTGCAGCGCCGCCGCGGCGTCGGCACGACCGTCGCGCCGCCGCGGATGGGCGTGGCCGTCGGCTCCGCGCAGGGCACGTGGCCCGGCGCCGTCGGTGACGCCTGGCAGCCCGCGGACTGCGGCCCCGCGGTCCCGCCCGCGGACGTGGCACGCATGCTGGAGACGCTCCCGGAGGAGCAGGTGCACAGGGTGCGCCGCACCCGCGTCTCGCACGGCCAGCCCGTCGCGGCCGAACTGCTCTACGTGCCCACGTCGTCCGTCCCCGAGCTGACCGGGATCGACGCGCCGTCCGGCGCGGCACGCGCGCGTGCGGTGCTGCGCGAGCTGGCCGGGCTCGGACTCGAAGGGCAGGACAGGGCCGTCGAACTCGGCTCGGCCCGCGCGGACGACGCCAAGGCGCTCGACCGGCTCCCCGGGGCACCCGTCCTCGTCGTGACGACCCGCTTCTTCGCCGAGGGCCGCACGGCCGCCGTCTCCGTGGCCACATACCGCGCGGACACCTGCCGCCTCACCTTCGGCGACTCCGGAGGCGTGGAGATCCACCACGGACCGGAGCGGCACGCTTCCTGACGTCCTCGGTGCCGACGTCCTCACGGGCGTCGGCCCGGCACCCCGCGCCCGGCCCCGTGCCGGGCGCTTCGTGTTTCCCGCTGCCCAGGGCCCCGCTCACCGGCGTGCGGTGACGGTCCCCTCGACGGCGAACAGCTCTTCCTCGACGTGGTCGAGCGCGAGCCGCAGCGCCCCCGTCGCCACCGCTGCCTCGCCGAGCAGCGAGAGCGCGACACGCGGCGGCCGCAGGCAGTAGCGCGCCAACTCGCGGTGCAGCGGCTCCAGTACGCCGTCCAGACCGGCGGCCCAGCCGCCCACCACGACCAGCTCGGGGTCCAGGGCGAGCACCAGGGCGGCCACGTCGTGCACCAGCCGCTGGATGAAGCGCTCCACGGCCGCCTGCGCCCGCTCGTCGCCCTCGCGCGCGTGCGCGAAGACCTCGGCCACGGCGTGCTCGTCCAGCGGGTGCAGCGGCTCGTCCGTCGTCGAGAGCAGCGTCTCCGGAGTGACCTCGCGGCCGAGCAGGTGCAGCGCGCCGATCTCCCCGGCCGCGCCGCCGTAACCGCGGTGCAGTCGGCCGCCGATCAGCGAACCGGCCCCCGGGCTCAGACCCGCGAGGACGAACACCACGTCGTCGGTGTCGGTCGCCACGCCCTTCCAGTGCTCGGCCACCGCCGCCGCGTTGGCGTCGTTCTCCACGAGCACCGGGCACTTGAACGACCGGCGCAGGCGTTCGCCCAGCGGCAGCCCCGTCCACTCGGGCAGCGCGGTGCCCAGCCGTACGGTGCCGTCGACCTCGACGATGCCGGGGCTGCCGACCCCGACGGCGCGCAGCGAGCTGCGGGCGATCCCCGCGCGGCGCAGCAGGTCGGCGACCACGGTGCGCAGCCTCTCGAGCCGCTCGTCCGCGGGTGCGGCCTCCGACACGTCCTTCGAGGCGGTGCCGAGGATCTTGCCGTCGAGGTCGGAGAGGGCGGCCGCGACACGGTGCGGGCCGATCTCCAGACCGAGCAGATGCCCCGCCTCCGCCCGGAAGCGGAACTTCCGCGCGGGCCGTCCCTGACGTCGTGCGCCGCTCTCCTCGGCGTCGGACTCCACCACGAGCCCGGCCTCGATGAGCCCCTCGACGACTCCCTCGACGGTGGGCCGGGAGAGTCCGGTCACGCGGGTGATCTCCGTGAGCGTGGCCAAGTCCGCGGCGCGCAGTGCATGCAGCACCACCGCGGAGTTGATCCGACGCAACAGAGAGGGGTCCCCGCCGGTCAGCTGCCCCAACGTCCGTCCTCCCAGCTCGTGCGCATGATGGCCGGATCGTACTCGCAGGGCGTGGCCGCGGCGAGTGCCGGGCTCGCCTTCGTCCCGTGCGCCGGTCCCATCCGGACGCGGTCCGCGTTCCTCATCCCGGCGCGACGAAACCGGACTCGTAGGCGGCGATGACCGCCTGCGTCCTGTCCCGTGCCCCCAGCTTGGCCAGGACCGAGCTGACGTGCGACTTGACGGTCTCCGTGCCGACGACCAGACCGGAGGCGATCTCGGCGTTCGAAAGCCCTCGGGCCATCAGGCGGAGCACCTCCGCCTCGCGCTCGGTGAGCGCCGCCTTGTCCAGCGCGGCCCTGGCCTGCGGATTGCCCCGCTCCGCGCCGTACTCACCCGCGAGCTGGCGCACCGCGGCGGGGAAGAGCAGCGACTCGCCCTCGGCGACGAGCCGCACGGCGTGCACGATCTCCGCGGGCCTGGCCCGCTTCAGGAGGAACCCGTCGGCTCCCGCGCGCAGCGCCTCATAGACGTACTCGTCGTTCTCGAAGGTCGTGATCACCAAGATCTTCGGCGGGTCCTGGACCGTGCGCAGGACGGCCCTGGTGGCCTCGATGCCGTCGAGCAGCGGCATGCGTACGTCCATCGCGACGACGTCGGGCCGCAGCTCGCGGACGAGGGGGATCACCGCCGCGCCGTCCGCCGCCTCGCCGACCACCTCGATGTCGGGCTGTGCCGCGAGGACCGCGCGCAGACCCGCGCGTACGAGGGGTTCGTCGTCGACCAGGAGCACTGTGACCGGCATCCGGTCAGCCTAGATCACACCAGGGGTAGCTCGACGTGCACCTGCCATTCACCGTCGTCGGGGCCCGTGGTGGCCCGCCCGCCGAGCAGCGTGGCCCGCTCCCGGATGCCCCGCAGACCGCTGCCGCCGCGTCCGGTGACGCCTGCCGAGGGCGGTGGGAGCGGGTTGCGTACGTTCATGACGATGCGGGCGTCGTCGACGGCTATGCGCAGGCGCACCGGCACGGGGCCCGAGTGGCGCAGCACGTTCGTCAGTGCCTCCTGGAGCATGCGGTAGCCCTCGCGCGAGACCGGACCCGGCAGCCGCTCCACGGGGCCCGTCACCGCCACGTCCACCTTCGCGCCCGAGGCGCGGGCCGAGTCGAGCAGGCGCTCGGCGTCGGCCAGGGTGGGCCGCCCGCTCACCGGCTTCTCGTCCTCCCGCAGCACCCGCAGGACGCGCTCCAGGTCCTCCAGCGCCGCCCGGCCCGTCTCCTCGACGGCCTCCAGGGCGCGCTCGGTGAAGGCCGGATCCGCCGCGGCGCGCGCGGCGCCCGCCTGGACGACGGCGACGGTCAGCGCGTGCCCGATGGAGTCGTGCAGCTCGCGCGCGATGCGGTTGCGTTCGAGGAGTTGCTCGGTGCGTTCCTCCAGGGCGGCGAGACGCTCGGCGGGGGAGGGGCCGAGCAGACGGCGGGCGGCCAAGGCCATCAACCGGCCCGAGTACACGATCACCGCGAGCTCGGCCAGGACGAAGAGGGCGCTCAGCGGCAGGGCGCCCCAGCCGTGGCCGGGGATGCGGAAGAGCAGACCGTCGTCCTCCGGTGCGTCGTCGGCCGCGCCCAGCAGTGCCAGCGACGTCCCGAGAAGCTGCCCCGTCAGCAGGGCCATGGCGCAACCGCTCTCCAGGCGGAGCACGAGCCAGACCGCCGTCCTGGCCCGGTCGCGCCACGAGGCGGACGGAGCCTCCGAGACGCCCGCGTCCTGCTCCTCGCCCTCCACGCGCGCGTGCGGGCCGGGGAAGAGCATCAGCCGAGCTTGCAGTCCCTCGGCCCGTCGCGTGGCGGGCACCATCGCGGCCGCCACAAGGAGCGGAACGGGGACGACGACGATGAGCAGCCAGTCGGCGAACGTGGGGCTCGAGAGCCCCGGATAGATCGCGCCGATGACCCAGGCGACCACCGAGCCCAAGAGGATGTGCAGAAACCGCGTATAGGTGACCGCACGCGTCAGAGGTCTCAGGAAGCCGGGCATGGCGTCATCGTGCCAGGCGCACCGCGCCACCCGGCTCCCCCGTGAGAGGGAGACGATCTCCCCGGGCGGGGGAAGACCCCGGGTGGGGGCGGCGACGAGGCTGATGCCCATGACCAGCATCGACGTCCAAGACCTCACCAAGGTGTACGGCACGACCCGGGCCGTGGACGCCCTCACGTTCGGCGTCCGCCCCGGCCGGGTCACCGGATTCCTCGGTCCCAACGGCGCCGGCAAGTCCACCACCCTGCGCCTCGTCCTCGGCCTCGACCGCCCCACCTCGGGCACGGCCACCGTCGGCGGCCGCTCCTACGCCGCCCTCGAAGACCCGCTGCGCCACGTAGGCGCGCTCCTCGACGCCCAGGCGGCGCACGGCTCGCGCTCCGCCCGCGGCCATCTGCTCGCCCTCGCCGTCAGCAACCGCCTGCCCGCGCGCCGCGTGGACGAGGTCCTGGAGGAGGCGGGGCTCGCGTCCGTGGCCAATCGCAGGATCAAGACCTTCTCGCTCGGCATGCGCCAGCGCCTCGGCATCGCGGCCGCGCTCCTCGGTGACCCCGGCGTGGTCATGCTCGACGAGCCGTCCAACGGCCTCGACCCCGAAGGCATCATCTGGATCCGCGAGTTGATGCGACGCCTGGCGGGGGAGGGCCGCACGGTCCTGGTCTCCAGCCACCTCATGAACGAGACCGCCACGTTCGCCGACCACCTCGTGGTCCTCGGCAGGGGCAGGCTCCTCGCCGACACGCCCATGCGGGAGTTCATCGAGGGACACAGCCACCCGCGCGTGCGGGTGCGCACCACGGATCCCGACGCGCTGCGCGGCGTCCTCTCGGGCAAGGGCTACGTCCTGGGAGAGGCGGAGAACGGCCGGTGGACGGTGGAGGGCGCCAAGGCCGAGCAGGTCGGTGCCATCGCCGCGCGCGCCGGCATCCCCGTCCTGGAACTCGCCGACGAACAGGCATCCCTGGAGCAGGCCTACCTCGCTCTCACGGCCGACGAGACCCAGTTCGCGGCCACCGCACCCACGACCCGCCAGGAGGTCTGACCATGGCGCACACCGCCGCACTGCCCGTCGCCCACGCCGAGTGGCTCAAGATCAAGTCCCTGCGCTCCAGCATCGGTTCGCTGCTCGCCGTGTTCCTGGTCAGCGTCGCCATCACCACACTGGTGTTCGCCACCGTGGGCAAGGCCGAGGCGGACAACGCCGACGCCGAGCCGCTGTTCGGCGCCTTCTACGCCTTCAACTTCGGGCAGATCGCGGCCATCAGCTTCGGCACGACCGCCGTCTCGTCGGAGTACACGAGCGGGGCCCTGCGGATCTCGCTCGCCGCCGTACCGCGCCGCGGGCTGTTCTACGGGGCCAAGATGGCCGTCGTAGGTGGCCTCGCGCTGCTGGTGGGACTCGTCACCAGCTTCGGGACCTTCCTGGTCGGCCAGGCATTCCTGGGGGAGTACGCGATCGGACTCGGCCACTCCGGTGCCGTGCGGGCCTGCGTCGGCGGCGGCATCTACCTGGCACTGATGACGCTCCTCGCGGCGGGCCTGACGGCCGTGCTGCGCAGCGGAGTCGCCGTCCTGAGCGTGCTCATCCCCTTCACGCTGATCGTGTCGTTCGTCGTCGGCGACGTGGCGAGCGGCGTCGCGGCCTTCCTGCCCGACAAGGCGGGCCAGCAGGTCCTCCACGAGGATCCGACGGGAACCCTCGGGCCCTGGACCGGACTTGCGGTGACGGCCGCCTGGACGGCCGCGGCGCTGATCGCGGGCTGGTGGGCGGTGCGGCGCCGTGACGCGTGATCCGTCGCGGAGGCACTGAGGGACATGACCGATTGTCAGTGGCGCCCGCTTTACTGGACGTCATGAGGACCGCACAGCATCTCGCCGCGATCGACCTGCTGCGCTCCCGGGAGTTCCCCGCGGAGCACGGCAGGTCGGAGCGCGGCTCACAGGGGCCCGGGTACCACATAGCGGAGTTACTGACGAGCGACCCCTTCTGGGAGGACGACGGCACGCGCTGGGAGGCGACAGAGGAGCAGTTCGAGGCCGAGCGCGACGGCCTCGCGGTGCTCCTCGCCGACCGGTGGGGGCCGCCCCAGACCTTCAGCCTCCAGAGCCTGTTCGACCGCGTCGTGGACGCGGACTTCGGGGATCAGCGTGACGGGGGAGCGGACGAGGCGATACCGGAGCCGTGGGCGCAGTTGAGCGCGTCCGTGCCGGACCTCCACCTGTGGCGGGTCGACGGGCGCTGGATAGCCCTCGGCGTCTCGCAGTGGGACAAGGAGCAGCCGTTCCAGCTCCTCGCGGTGGTCACCGAGACCGACCCGCCGTGAGGTCCCGTCAGGCGCTCGTGCCGACGGCGGGTTCCTCGAAGTAGCGGGCCACGTCCGCGTCCGTCACCTGGGAGAGCTCGGCGGGGGACCAGCGCGGGGCGCGGTCCTTGTCGACGACCTGCGCGCGGATGCCCTCGGGCAGGTCGGGCGAGGCGAGCGCGGCACAGGACACGCGGTACTCCTGCGCGAGGACGGCCTCCAGGGACGGCAGCTCGCGCGCCTTGCGCAGGGCGGCGAGGGTGACCTTCAGCGACGTCGGCGACTTCGCCAGGATCGTCTCGGCGGCCTCCTTCGCGTGCCGGTCACCGAAGGCGTGCAGGCGCTCGACGATCTCCTCGACGGAATCGGCCGCGTAGCAGTGATCGATCCACTCGCGGCGCGCGGCCAGTTCGCCCGCCGGGGGCGCCGTCGCGTACTGCCGTACGGCGTCGGCCGCGGTGAGGTCGGAGAGGGCCGCGGTGAACTCCGCGAGGCGCGCGGAGGGCACGTAGTGGTCGGCGAGCCCGCACAGCAGCGCGTCGCCCGCGCCCACGGCCGAGCCGGTCAGCGCCAGATGCGTGCCCAACTCGCCGGGCGCGCGCGTCAGCAGATAGGTGCCGCCCACGTCGGGTACGAAGCCGATGCCGGTCTCGGGCATGGCGACCCTGGAGCGTTCGGTGACGACGCGCACGTCGCCGTGCGCGGAGACGCCGACGCCGCCGCCCATCACGATGCCGTCCATCACCGCGACGTACGGCTTGGAGTAGCGGGCGATACGGGCGTTGAGCCGGTACTCGTCGTGCCAGAACGCGGCCGACGCCGCCCGGCCGCCCGCCCTGACGTCGTCGTGGATGGAGCGGATGTCGCCGCCCGCGCACAGCCCGCGCTCACCGGCGCCGGTGAGCACCACCGTGGCGACCGAGTCGTCCCGCTCGTACGCGGTGAGGGCCTCGTCGATCAGGCCGACCATCGCGTGGTTGAGGGCGTTGATGGCCCGCGGCCGGTTCAGGACGATGTGCCCGGCGCGTCCGGCGCGGCGCAGCAGTACGGGGGCTTCGCCGGGAGTGGCGTTCATGGTGCGGGTGGCTCCGTTCATGTGGGGCGTGCCTAGGGGGGGCGCGGTCAGGGGCGGTCGCCCTGAAACGCGTCGAGGATCCGCTCGGCGGCCGACGTCGCCGTCAACGTGCCCTCCCGGACGCGCTGTTCCAGCTCGGGCGCCACCCGCTGCACCTCCGCGTGCCCGAGCAGCCTGCCGAGCAGTTCGTCGCGGACCATCGCCCAGGTCCAGTCGACCTGCTGGTCACGGCGCTTGGCGGCCAGACGGCCCGTCGAGTCGAGCAGCGCGCGGTGCTGCTCGATCCGCTCCCAGAGCGTGTCGAGGCCGCTCGACTCGCGGGCGCTGCACGTCAGCACGGGCGGGGTCCACGCGGCGTCCGCCGGGTGCATCAGCCTCAGCGCGCCCGCCAGTTCACGTGCCGCCGAGCGCGCGTCCCGCTCGTGCGGTCCGTCCGCCTTGTTCACGGCGATCACGTCGGCCAGCTCCAGGACGCCCTTCTTGATGCCTTGGAGCTGGTCACCGGTGCGCGCGAGGGTGAGCAGCAGGAACGTGTCGACCATGTTCGCGACGGCCGTCTCCGACTGCCCGACGCCCACGGTCTCCACGAGCACCACGTCGTACCCCGCGGCCTCCATCACCACGATCGACTCGCGGGTCGCCTTGGCGACACCGCCGAGCGTCCCGGCGGAGGGCGAGGGCCGTACGAAGGCTGCTGGGTCGAGCGAGAGCCGTTCCATCCTGGTCTTGTCGCCCAGGATGGAACCGCCCGTGCGGGTGGACGAGGGGTCCACGGCGAGCACCGCGACCCGGTGTCCGAGCGCGGTGAGCATCGTGCCGAGCGCGTCGATGAACGTGGACTTGCCCACGCCGGGCACTCCGCTGATGCCGATCCGGCGCGCCCGCCCGCTGTGCGGCAGCAGCTCGGTGAGCAGCCGCTGCGCCAGTTCCCTGTGCTGCGGCCTGGTCGACTCGACGAGGGTGATGGCGCGCGCGACGAACGCGCGCTTCCCGTCGAGGACGCCCTTCACATACGTGTCGATGTCGATCGTCACAGCCATGGGATTGAGGAACTCACCGACTCACAGTTCGTGGCCGAGATCGGCCGCCAGGCGCTTCACCAGGTCGTACGCGGCATCCGGGATGACCGTGCCGGGCGGGAAGACCGCCGTGGCACCCGCTTCGTGCAGCGCCTCGACGTCCTGCGGCGGGATCACTCCGCCCACCACGATCATGATGTCCTCGCGGCCCTCGGCGGCGAGCTCCTCGCGCAGCGCGGGGACCAGGGTGAGGTGCCCCGCCGCGAGCGAGGAGACGCCCACGATGTGCACGTCCGCCTCGACGGCCTGCCGCGCGACCTCGGCGGGGGTCTGGAACAGCGGGCCGACGTCCACGTCGAAGCCCAGGTCGGCGAAGGCGGTGGCGATCACCTTCTGGCCCCGGTCGTGACCGTCCTGGCCCATCTTGGCGACCAGGATGCGGGGCCTGCGGCCCTCGGATTCCTCGAAGGAGTCCACGAGGGCGCGGGTGCGCTCGACGGACGGCGACTGGCCTGCTTCGGTGCGGTACACACCGGAGATCGTACGGATCTGGCCCGCGTGCCGCCCGTAGACCTTCTCCAGTGCGTCGGAGATCTCACCGACGGTGGCCTTGGCGCGGGCCGCGTCGACGGCGAGCGCGAGCAGGTTGCCCTCCAGGCCGGGGCCCGAGCCGCGCTCGGCGGCCGAGGTGAGGGCGCGCAGGGCGTCCTGGCAGGCGTTGTCGTCGCGCTCCTCGCGCAACCGCCGCAGCTTGGCGATCTGCTGGGCGCGCACCGAGGAGTTGTCGACCGCGCGGACCTCGATCTGCTCGTCGCTGTCCACGCGATACTTGTTGACGCCGATGACGGGCTGGCGCCCCGAGTCGATGCGCGCCTGGGTGCGGGCCGCCGCCTCCTCCACGCGGAGCTTGGGGATGCCCGCGTCGATGGCCTGCGCCATGCCGCCCGCCGCCTCGACCTCCTCGATGTGCTGCCAGGCGCGGCGGGCCAGGTCGTACGTCAGCTTCTCGACGTAGGCGCTGCCGCCCCACGGATCGATCGAGCGCGTGGTGCCCGACTCCTGCTGGATCAGGAGCTGGGTGTTGCGGGCGATGCGCGCGGAGAAGTCGGTCGGGAGCGCGAGCGCCTCGTCCAGGGCGTTGGTGTGCAGCGACTGGGTGTGGCCCTGGGTCGCCGCCATCGCCTCGACGCAGGTGCGCGTGACGTTGTTGAACACGTCCTGCGCGGTGAGCGACCAGCCCGAGGTCTGCGAATGGGTGCGCAGCGAGAGCGACTTGGCGTTCTGCGGGTCGAACTGCTTGACGAGCTTCGCCCACAGCAGGCGCGCCGCGCGGAGCTTGGCGACCTCCATGAAGAAGTTCATCCCGATCGCCCAGAAGAACGAGAGGCGCGGCGCGAACGCGTCCACGTCGAGCCCGGCCTGCTGCCCGGCCCGCAGGTACTCCACGCCGTCGGCGAGGGTGTACGCGAGCTCCAAGTCGGCCGTCGCGCCCGCCTCTTGGATGTGGTAGCCCGAGATCGAGATGGAGTTGTAGCGCGGCATCTTCTGCGAGGTGTACGCGAAGATGTCGGAGATGATCCGCATCGAGGGCTTCGGCGGATAGATGTAGGTGTTGCGGACCATGAACTCTTTGAGGATGTCGTTCTGGATGGTCCCGGCCAACTTCTCGGGCGCCACGCCCTGTTCCTCGGCGGCCACGATGTAGAGCGCGAGCACGGGGAGCACCGCGCCGTTCATCGTCATCGACACCGTCATCTTGTCCAGCGGGATGCCGTCGAAGAGCTGCCGCATGTCGTAGATGGAGTCGATGGCGACGCCCGCCATGCCGACGTCGCCGGTCACGCGCGGGTGGTCACTGTCGTAACCGCGGTGCGTGGGCAGGTCGAAGGCGACCGAGAGGCCCTTCTGCCCGGCTGCGAGGTTGCGCCGGTAGAAGGCGTTGGACTCCTCGGCGGTGGAGAACCCCGCGTACTGCCGGATCGTCCAGGGCTGGTTGACGTACATCGTCGGATAGGGGCCGCGCAGATACGGGGCCACGCCCGGGTACGTGCCGAGGAAGTCCAGGCCCTCCAGGTCGGCCCCGGTGTACAGCGGCTTGACCGCGATCCCCTCGGGCGTCTCCCACAGCAGGTCGCTCTCGGACCTGCCGGTGGACTCCTTGACGGCGGTGCGCCACTGCTCGTGAGAGCCCTCGGCGTCGGCGCCGGGCCCCAGGTCGATGGAGGAGAAGTCGGGGATGCGCATTACGCCACTCCCATGCGGTCGAGGGTGGAGGAGAGCACGGCCACGGCGTCGCAGCCCGCGAAGACGTACGCGTCGACGTCGGCGTACTCACCGCGCCCGGCGAGGAACACCCGCTCGGCGCCCGCCGACTTGAGGGCCCGCGCGACCGCTTCGGCCTGCTCGGCGTAGAGCGCGTCGCTGGAACACACGCACGCCACCGTCGCGCCGCTGGACCTGAACGCGTCGGCGGCCGTCTCCGGGTCCACCGTCGCAGGGTCGTGCACGGCCTCGATGCCGCCCGCCTGGAAGAGGTTGGCCGCGAACGTCGCCCGCGCGGTGTGCGCGGCGGCGGGGCCGAGCGCCGCGAGGAACACGCGGGGCCGGGTGCCGGTCTTCGCCAAGTGCGCGTCGGAGCGGGTGCGCAGCTCTTCGTACGCCTCGTCGCGGCGCACGCGGGGCAGCCCCCCGGTGGGCGCCTGCGGAGCTGCCTCCCGCTCCACGGGGCGCTCGGTGAGCTGGGGGAACTCGCTGATACCGGTGATCGGTTCGCGCCGCTTGGCCAGCTTCTTGCGGCGCTCCGCCCAGGTGGCCGCCAGGCGCTCGCCGACCAGGCCGGAGCGCAGGGCCGCCGCCTGGCCGCCCGCGCGCTCGATCTCCTGGAAGAACTCCCAGCCCGCGTGGGCCAGTTCGTCGGTGAGGCGCTCCACGTACCAGGAGCCGCCCGCGGGGTCGATCACCCGCGCCAGGTGCGACTCGTCGATCAGGATCGTCGAGGTGTTGCGGGCGATGCGGCGCGCGAACGCGTCGGGCAGCCCGAGGGAGTGGTCGAAGGGCAGGACGGTCACGGCGTCGGCGCCGCCGACGCCCGCGCTCAGGCAGGCCACCGTCGTGCGCAGCATGTTCACCCACGGGTCACGGCGGGTCATCATCACCGGCGACGTCACCGCGTGCTGGCGCTGCGCACCGGCGTGCGGCGCGCCGCACGCCTCGGCGACCCGGGCCCAAAGGCGGCGCGCCGCCCGCAACTTGGCGATGGACAGGAACTGATCGGCCGTCACCGCGTAGCGGAACTCCAGCTGCGCGCAGGCCTCTTCGACCGAGAGCCCGGCGTCGGTCAGCTCACGCAGGTAGGCGACGCCGGTGGCCAGCGAACTGCCCAGCTCCTGCGCGGCCGAACCGCCCGCCTCGTGATAGGGCCCCGCGTCCACGACGAGCGCCCGCAGCCCCGGGTACTCGCGCCCGCAGAGCCTGGCCAGCTCCACCGCGGCGGCGGGGTCCACCTGCTCGCCGGTGCGGGCCTCGTGGCCGAGGACGTCGGCGCCGAGGTTGCCGTGCGCCGACTCCTTCGAGACGCCCGCCGCCTCGTACAGACGGAGCAACTCGCGGGCGGCGGAGTCGAATTCGGCGCCCGCGTCGAGCGCGATGGGCGCGAGGTCGAGGAAGACGCCGTCGAGGGCCCGCGCCAGGCCGGACACCGGGATGCCGCTCGCGCCCACGCTCAGCCAGAGCGAGGTGACGCCGTGCTCCAGATCGCCGAGTACGGCGTCGTTCGTGCGGGCGGGGTCGGTGCCCGCGTGCCGCTGCCGCACGTCCCAGCCCGCGGCTGCGTTGCCACCGGCCGTGCCGCCCCGTACGAAGGGGGCGAAACCGGGGTGGCCCGCATCGGGCGCGGCGTCGTGGGAGGTGTACAGGGGGCGGGTGGTGAGCCCGTCCTCGAGTGCGGTGGAGAGCGCTTCCTCGGCGGCCGTGCCCGATACGTCCTTACCCGACTTGCGCAGCACGCCTTCCACCAGGCGCTGCCACTGCTCATGGGTCGCATCAGGGAACTCGGCGGCCAGGGAAAGCCCGTCGTCAGGCAGGACCGTCATGCCCCGATGCTAGGACCCAACCCCTGGCACGCGGTGCCGAAAAGGGCTGTGACCTTGCCCTCTTCTGAACTCCCTTGATCTCGAACGGGCGGACGGCTATTGCCTGCCCGGGGCTTCTACCGGCACATTTCGGCCCAGACGGTGATGCAGCGGCAGTGCCGACGGAGCCCCTTTGGGGTGGCACTCGAATGGCTTAGGGGCTGCCTTAGGGGAGGGTCAGCGATGCTGAAGGGGCGGGTCGGCCGGAGATCAGGGGTGCGTCGGGGAACGGGTAGGGGGCGCGGCGCGGAGCGGGTTCACACCGCGGTGCGTGATGCCGGTCGGGGCACCCGAGGCGGCCGGACGGAGGGGTTCCCCGTGGCGTACTGGACGTACTCCCGGTGCAACCGGAAGCCCGCCGTCCAGCCGAGCAGACGGCTGGGCCGGTTGTCGCGCCCGCAGGACCAGCTCGCGGTGCGCCCCCGCGCGGTGATGTCCGCGCACAGCGCCGTCACACAGGCCAGCGCCAGACCCTCCCTGCGGCGTTCGGGCGCGGTGAGCACGGCCACGTCCTCGTACGTGCCGCCGACGAAATAGCCGCAGGCGACGGCCGCCACCCGGCCCGCCCGGTCGAAGGCGCCCCAGGCGTGCCCGGAGGCCGCGAGCCCCGAGGGGCCGCCCCAACTGCTGTGGATCCACGCGCTGTCGTCACCGAGGGCGGTGAGGGCGTCGGCGTCACGCGGCTCGACGCGCCGCACGGTCACCCCGCGCGGCGGACGCGGCGCCGCCACCGGCTCGCGGTGGACGTACACCATGCGCTCCACCGGTACGAGGCGGTCGAACGCGGCGCCGAGCACGGGAAGGAAGCGCACCGGAGCCTCCACGCGGCTGCGCGCGAAGGGCGCGAGGAGGCTCGGGGTGAGGCTGTGGGGATCGCCGCCGAGCAGTACGTGGCCCGCGCACGAGACGGCCGCGACGCGCGGAGCCACGGCGTCGTCCACCCACCAGTCGCCGACGCCGCCGGCGGCGACGTGCTCGGGCACGGAGGCGGGCCCGGGTTCCCCCGTGGTGAACCAGCGGTAGACCGCGGGCAGCGGCTGCTGGGGAAGCTGAAGCATGGGGGCTCCTCCGGAGTGAGACCTTCGAGTGAACTGGGCGTGCCACCGGCCGACCCCTGAACGGCGGCCCGTCTCGGCGTCGGCGGGTTCCCGTCCCGACCGACATCCAACTGGCCAGGGGGCGCGGGCTCAAGAGCGAGGCGACGGCTTTGACGCCGCACTGACGACCGAAGGGCCCCGGCGACAGCATCGCGTCAGGGCGGGGCGCCCCCGCGTCAACGTCGCGTCATGGAGGGTCGGTTGGCACCTCGTGCCGGGCATAACGTCACTGTATGCCGCAGGCCGCCGATGCGACCTGCGGCGCCCGACCTGTCTCCATCGGAGGAACCCATGGCAGAGCTCCCGTGCGGCGAGGACCCCGAGCCCTGTGAACCCGGCCCGGCCGGGCCGCTGTTCGTCCCCGTCCGGCCGGGACCCGCGGGCTGTGTGGCCCGCCTGTTCCGCACGGCCGTCGGCGGGCGCACCGCCGTCGCCTTCACCACCGAGGCGCGCCTCGGCGCGGCCCTCGGCGACACACAGCCGTGGATCCGGCTTTCCGCACCGGCGCTGCGGGCACTCGTCGAACCGCTCGGCGTCGGCGACGTCACCGTCGATCCACGGCTGGCCGCGCATCGCGTCGGACCGCCCCCGCTGCGGCCCGGCGAGCGCTGTGCCACCGCGTGGCGCGATCGGGACCCGCAGACGGCGGGCGCGCCGCGCGTGAGCGGAACGGCGGCCCTGGTGGGCGCGCCGACCCTGTGGATCGGCTGAGGCCGAAGCGAAAAGAGACCTGTCATGACGACCCTGCACGTACCTCCGTTCCCTGTACCGCTCCCTCAACCGGTGGCGCCCGACCCCGTCGGCGACCTCTCCCCGTCCGAGCCCGCACCCGAGCCCGCACCCGAGCCCGCACCCGAGCCCGCGACCGAGCTCCCGTCCAAGACCTCGTCCGAGCAGGCGTCCGGCTCCGTGTCCGGCTCCTCGTCCGACTGCCCGTCCGACGAGGAGCTGTCCATCTGGCCCGCCTCCACCACGCCCCTCGCGCGCGGTGACCTCTCCGTGGGCGGCGTCCCGGTCACCGAGGTCGCCGATCGCTTCGGCACCCCCGCCTATCTCCTGGACGAAGGCGAGGTGCGCGCCCGCTGCCGCGCGTACCTGCGCGCCTTCCCCGAGGCCGAAGTCCTCTACGCCGCCAAGGCGTTCCTGTGCCGCGCGATGGCGCACTGGATGGACGAGGAGGGCCTGGGCCTGGACGTCTGCTCGGCCGGTGAGCTGGAGCTCGCCGTCACGACCGGGTTCCCCGCCGAACGCATCGTGCTGCACGGCAACGCCAAGAGCCCGCACGACCTGGCCGCCGCGCTCCGGCTCGGCGTCGGGCGCATCGTCATCGACAGCGCGTCCGAGATCGCCCGTCTCGCCGCCGCCGTGCCGACCGGCAGCAGGCAGAAGGTGATGGTCAGGGTGGTGCCCGGCATCGCGGCGGGCGGGCACGTCAAGATCCGCACGGGCACCGACGACCAGAAGTTCGGCCTGTCCCTCACGGACGGCTCCGCGCAGCACGCCATCGCCCGCATCCTGGGCCAGCCCGCGCTCGAACTGGTGGGCCTGCACTGCCATCTGGGATCACAGATCACCACGGAGAAGCCGTTCCTCGCCGCGGTGCGCAGGCTGGTCGGCCTGATGGCGCGGGTCAAGGACCAGCACGGCGTCACGTTCCCCGAGCTGGACCTCGGCGGCGGCCACGGCATCGCCTACCGTCCCGGCGAGGACGCGCTCGACATCGCCTGTCTCGCCCGCAAGGTGCGGGCCGAGCTGATCGAGAGCTGCGCGGCGGCGGGACTCACCGTCCCGCGCCTGATCGTGGAGCCGGGCCGCGCGATCGCGGGCCCCTCCGGAGTGGCCCTCTACCGGGTGCTCGCGGTGAAGCGCACCGCCCACCGCACCTTCGTCGCCGTCGACGGCGGCATGAGCGACAACCCGCGCCCGGCGCTGTACGGGGTGCGGTACGAGCCCCGCCTGGTCGGCCGGAGCACCACGGCCGAGGCCGCGCCCGTGACCGTCGTGGGGCGGCACTGCGAGGCGGGCGACATCCTGGCGACGGACGTGCCGCTGCCGGGGGACGTACGACCGGGGGATCTGCTGGCCGTCCCGGTCGCCGGTGCGTACCACCTGTCGATGGCCTCCGGTTACAACCTCGTGGGCCGCCCGCCGGTGGTCGCGGTGGCCGAAGGACACGCCAGGCTGCTGGTCCGGCGGGAGTCCCTGGAGGACTTCCGCAGCAGGGACGTGGGCCTGTAACGCGGAAACGCGACGGCGGCCCCGGGGCACGATGCCCCGGGGCCGCCGTCGCGTGGATCCGTGTGGTGGTGGAACCGTCAGAGAATCGCGCCCGGCGCGTACGCCGCGGCCTCGGGGTGCTCCTTCAGGAGCGCCTCGATCCGCGCGACGACCACGGCGACCTGGTCGCTCGCGGCACCGGTGAAGGACAGCTTGTCGGCCATCAGCTCGTCGAGCTGCGCGCGGTCCAGCGGGATGCGGGAGTCGGCGGCGAGCTTGTCGAGCAGTTCGTTGCGCTCGGCGCCCTGCTCGCGCATGGCGAGCGCGGAGGCGACCGCGTTCTCCTTGATGGCCTCGTGGGCCTCCTCGCGGCCCACGCCCGCGCGCACCGAGGCCATCAGGACCTTGGTCGTGGCGAGGAAGGGGAGGTAGCGGTCCAGCTCGCGCGCGACGACGGCGGGGAAGGCGCCGAACTCGTCGAGCACGGTCAGGAAGGTCTCCAGGAGACCGTCGAGCGCGAAGAACGCGTCGGGCAGCGCGACCCGGCGGACGACGGAGCAGGAGACGTCGCCCTCGTTCCACTGGTCGCCCGCGAGCTCGCCGGTCATCGAGGCGTAGCCGCGCAGGATGACGGTGAGGCCGTTGACGCGCTCGCAGGAACGGGTGTTCATCTTGTGCGGCATCGCGGACGAGCCGACCTGGCCCGGCTTGAAGCCCTCGGTGACCAGCTCGTGCCCGGCCATCAGGCGGACCGTCTTGGCGATCGAGGACGGCGCGGCCGCGACCTGCACGAGCGCGGTGACGACGTCGTAGTCCAGGGAGCGCGGGTAGACCTGGCCGACCGAGGTGAAGGCCGTCTCGAAGCCCAGGTGCGAGGCGATGCGCTGCTCCAGGTCCGCCAGCTTCGCGGCGTCGCCGCCGAGCAGGTCGAGCATGTCCTGGGCGGTGCCGACCGGGCCCTTGATGCCGCGCAGCGGGTACCGGTCGATGAGCTCGTCGAGGCGGCGGTAGGCGACCAGGAGCTCGTCGGCGCCGGTCGCGAAGCGCTTGCCCAGCGTGGTCGCCTGGGCGGCGACGTTGTGCGAGCGGCCCGCCATGACCAGCTCGGCGTACTCACCGGCGAGCTTGCCGAGCCGGGCGAGGACCGCGACCGTGCGGTTGCGAATCAGTTCGAGGGAGAGCCGGATCTGCAGCTGCTCGACGTTCTCGGTGAGGTCGCGCGAGGTCATGCCCTTGTGCACGTGCTCGTGCCCCGCGAGGGCGTTGAACTCCTCGATGCGGGCCTTCACGTCATGGCGCGTGACCTTCTCGCGCTCGGCGATGGAGGCGAGGTCGACCTGGTCGAGGACGCGCTCGTAGTCGGCGATGGCGGCGTCGGGGACGTCGATCCCCAGGTCCTTCTGCGCGCGCAGCACGGCGAGCCAGAGCTGACGCTCCAGCTTCACCTTCTGCTCGGGCGACCAGAGGGTGGCGAGCTCGGCGGAGGCATAACGTCCGGCGAGGACGTTCGGGATACGGGGCTTTGCGGGCGCGGCAGTCACGTGCACGGAGTTTACCTGGCCTCCGACCTGCACTTTGACCGTCCCTACAGCCCGGCGGGCGCGGCTCCTTGGAGCATCGTCCAGAGCGGCTCACGCAGCGTCGGCCCTCGACCACTGGGCGCAGCGCGTTGTCAGTGGCGGGTGCCATGCTTCGATCATGACTGAACCTGTGAAGGGCCCCGCCAGCTACTTCCCGTCGATCGAGAAGAAGTACGGCCGGCCGATAGCCGAGTGGAAGACCCTCGTCCGCGCCTCTCCCCTGACCAAGCACATGGAGCTGGTGGGCTGGCTCAAGACCGAGCACGGGATGGGGCACGGCCACGCCAACGCCCTGGTCGCCCACACGCTCGCGGAGGAGGCGGAAGGCGAGCGCGCCTAGGGCAACGGGCCGTCGTACGGCAGCAGGTCGGGCCGCTTGGGCGGGCGTCCGTCGCCGGACGAGCGGCCCGTGAGGCGGCGGCCGATCCACGGCATGAGGTGCTGCCTGGCGAACCGCGCGTCGGCGACGCGGCGTGCGGCCCACCGGGGCGGCAGCGCGGCGGGCAGCGGGGTGCGCCAGTCGTCCTCGGGCGGGTAGCCGAGCGCCTGCCAGACGGCCTCGGCGACCCTGCGGTGGCCTTCGGCCGTGGGGTGCAGCCGGTCCACGTCCCACATGCGCTGGTCGCCGAGCACGGCCGCGCCGTACAGGTCCACGACCACCGCGCCGTGCCGTGCCGCCAGGCCGTCGAGGTGGTCGAAGAGCTCCTCCATGCGCGGACGGAAGCGTTCCATCACCGGGCCGTTGCGACCGGGGCTGCGCATCAGGACGAGCTGTTTGCAGGCGGGGGCGAGACGCTCGACGGCCTCGTCGAGCAGGCCGCGCACGCGGTGCATGTCGCACTTGGGGCGCAGCGTGTCGTTGAGCCCGCCCACCAGGGTGATCACGTCGGGCTGCATGGCGGCCGCGACGTCCACCTGTTCCGCGACGATCTGACCGATGAGCTTGCCGCGCACCGCGAGGTTCGCGTACCGGAAACCGGGCGCCTCGGCGGCCATCCGGCCGGCCAGGAGGTCGGCCCAGCCGCGGTAGCTGCCGTCGGGCAGCAGGTCCGACATGCCCTCGGTGAAGGAGTCGCCCACCGCGACGAGACTGGTGTAATTGGCATTCATCTGCATGGCGGAAGCGATCGTATCCCGCCGGGGCGCGGCGTGGACGGGGACCGCGGGTCTCAGTCGGTGCCGGGTTCGGTGAGCCGCGCCACCACCGTCTCGGCGGCGCCCGCGAACGCCTCGATCTGCTCGGGGGTCAGCAGGTCGATGAAGTGCCTGCGTACGGACTCCACGTGCGGCGGTGCCGCCGCCTCCAGGGTGCGCAGGCCGTCGTCGGTGAGGACGACGACCGCGCCCCTGCCGTCCGTCGCGCACTCCTCGCGCATCACGAGTCCGCGCTGCTGCATGCGGGAGAGGTGGTGGGAGAGGCGGCTGCGGGACCAGAGCATGCGGTCCGCGAGTTCGCTGACGCGGCGGCGGTGGTCGGGGCTGGCGCCGAGGTTCGACAGCACGTCGTAGTCCGGCTCGGAGAGGGCGCTCTGCCGGTTGAGGTCGCGCGCGAGCTGGGCGTTGAGCAGCAGGAACATGCGACGGTACGCCTCCCATGCGCGCTGCTCGGAGTCGGTGAGCCAACGGGGTTCCCGGGTCATGCGTCCCAGCGTAGCGAAAGTTTGATTGACATGTCACTCACTCGGCTCCTACCGTGGCGAAGAAGTGAGTGACACGTCAATCACCTGATGGGCGTGTTCCGAGGGGGCGGGAGTCGCCGATGTGGGCACGGTCGATGAGCCTGCTGTTCGGGCTCGTTCTGTTCGGCGTGAGCGTCGCGTTGATGGTCGCCGCGGATCTCGGCCTCCCGTCCTGGGACGCCCTGCACCAAGGCGTGGCGCGCACTACGGGGCTGCCGTTCGGCTGGGTGGTGAACATCGTGGGCGCTCTGGTGCTCCTGGCCTGGATTCCGCTGCGGGTCCGCCCCGGCGTCGGCACCCTCTGCAACGTCGTCGTCGTCGGACTCGCCGCCGACGCGGCACTCGCCGTCCTTCCCGACCCGGGCGCCCTCGTCGTACGGATACCGCTGCTGCTCGTGGGCATCGGGCTCAACGCCCTGGCCACCGGGCTCTACATCGGAGCGGGTCTCGGGCCCGGACCGCGCGACGGCCTGATGACGGGGCTCGCACGGCGCGGCGTCTCCATCCGGGTCGCCCGCACCGCGATCGAGGTCGGAGCCCTGGCCGCGGGCTGGCTCCTCGGCGGGACGCTCGGTGTCGGCACGGTGCTGTTCGCCGTGGCGATAGGCCCGCTCGCCCAGCTCTCGATCCGCCGCTTCTCGACGCCGCCACCCCGTTCCGTCACCACCACGTAAAGGATCAGCACGATGCCTCGTCTGTACGTCGTCTCCGCCAGCACCCGGTCCACCTCCGCCGGGCGCCCCCTTGCCGCCTGGATCCGCGAACTCGCCTCGGCACGGGACGAGTTCGACACGTCCTTGATCGACCTCGGTGAGATGGCGCTGCCGTTCTTCGACGAGCCGGAGCATCCTGCCGAGGGGCGCTACGTCCATCAGCACACCAAGGACTGGAGCGCGGCGGTCGACGCCGCGGACTGCTTCGTCTTCGTGATGCCGATGTACAACGGCGGCTTCACCGCACCGCTGAAGAACGTGATCGACTATCTCCATCGGGAGTGGCAGGGCAAGCCGGTGGGCCTGATCAGCTACAGCGCGGGCAGCTCCGGCGGGGCCCCGGCCGTCGAGATGATCCGGCCGGTGCTCGAAAGGGTGGGCCTGCGGGCCGCGGCGAAGGCGCTGTCGATTCCCGGCATCGAGGAGCGGATCGGCGTGGACGGCCGGTTCCTCGGCACGGAACCGATCGCGGCGGAGGCCGGCGAAGTCCTGGACGAGGTGGCGCTCCTGGCCACCGGGGTGACCGCTGACGCGGCCACACGCTGAGCCCGGGCGCCCCGAGGTGCTCAGAGGCCGCGCGGAGGCGCTGGGCAGAAGGGCGTGACGGCGGTATGCCATAGGCACGCCGTCGTCACGAGAGAGCGAGCCAGCCATGTGGACCGCAGCCTTCTGGAAGGCCACCGCGGAGCGTGCGATCCGCACCTTCGCCCAGGCGCTCGCCGCCGTCCTGGTCGCGGGGGCGACCAGCCTGCTCGACGTCCCGTGGGGCGCCGCCTTCGCGACGGCGGGCCTCGCGGCGGTCCTCGCGGTCCTGACGGCGGTCGGCGCGTCCGAGGCGGGTGCGAAGGGGCCCGGCATCACCGAGCGCCCGACCACTCCGGCACCGATGCCCGCGGCCTCGACGCCGACGGCGGGTGGTCCCGGGGCGGGTGGTCCGGCAGCGGGTGGGGTGTGACTGGCGCGGTGTGCTTCGGGCGGGTGGGTTGGGTAGTCGGTAGCGGTCGCCGCCCGGTTCTGGCGGTGGGCGGCGTGTCCGGGGTGGGGGTGAAGGGCGCTGGCATCGCCGGGTGCCCGACCCTTCGGCGCTGAGGCCCGGGGGCCGCTCGCCCGTCGGCGGGCGGACCCGCGACGTCGGACCCTGCCGCGGCGGGGCGTGGCACCGAGGCGCTAGCCCCGCCGCACCGGCCCCACCCGCCCCGATTCCGCCCGCACCTCGTCCCCGCGGAACCGCTCCCGGAGCCTGCGGTCGTGGGAGACGATCACCACGTTCCCGCGTAGTTCAGACGCAGCAGCGTCGACTTGCCCGAGCCGTTCTCGCCGATGACCCCGGCCCGCTCGCCGGGGCGCACCGCGAGGGAGGCCGTTCGAGGCGGGCATCCCCCTCGGGTCGGGATTCGGATTCGCATCCGTACGAGCGACTCACACGGGCTGGCCGAAGAGCTCCCTCAGCACGTCCTCCATCGTGACCATCCCGGCGAGCCTGCCGTCGGAGCCGAGCACCGCGGCCACGTGCGTACGGCTGCCGCGCATGGCGGTCAGCACGTCGTCGAGCGGCGTCGCCTCGCGGACCTGGGCGATCTTCCGCATGTCGGGGACCCGGAACGGCAGATCGCGTGGCGAGCGGTCGAGGGCGTCCTTGACGTGCAGGTAGCCGACGATCCTGCGGCCCTCGTCGACGACGGGGAAGCGCGAGAACCCGGACTCGGCCGAGAGCTGTTCGAGCTGCTCGGGAGTGACGCCCACGCGCGCGTAGACCACGTCCTGGAGCGGCAGCACCACGTCCCTGACCGGTCGGCGGCCCAGTTCCAGGGCGTCGTGCAGCCGCTCCTGCGCGCGGTCGTCGATGAGTCCCGCGTCGCTGGAGTCCTTGACCATGCGGGCCAGCTCGTCGTCGGAGAAGCTCGCGGACACCTCGTCCTTCACCTCGACGCGCAACAGCTTCAGCAGGCCGTTGGCGAACGCGTTGATCGCGAAGATCACCGGACGCAGCGCCCGCGCGAGCGTCACCAGGGGCGGCCCGAGCAGCAGTGCCGTGCGCACCGGCTCGGCCAGCGAGATGTTCTTGGGGACCATCTCGCCGAGCAGCATGTGCAGATACGTCGCCACGGTCAGCGCGATCACGAAGGAGATCGGATGGACCAGGCCGTGCGGCACGCCCACCGCGTCGAAACCGGGCTCCAGGAGGTGCGCGATGGCCGGTTCGGCCACGATGCCGAGCACGAGGGTGCACAGGGTGATGCCGAGCTGCGCCGCGGCGAGCAGCGCCGACACGTGCCGCAGCCCCCACAGCACGCTCTTCGCGCGCTTGTTCCCCTCCTCCGCGTACGGCTCGATCTGGCTGCGGCGTACGGAGATGAGGGCGAACTCGGCGCCCACGAAGAAGCCGTTCACGACGAGCGTCGCGAGGCCGATCAGCAACTGGACGGCGATCATCGGGCATCCTCCTCCGGCTCGTCCGCGGTCAGGGGGGCGTGCAGCAGCACGCGCGCGGCGCGCCGCCCGGAGGCGTCCACCACGTCGAGCCGCCAGCCGCCGACCTCGATGGTGTCGCCGACGGCCGGGATCCTGCCCAGCTCGGTGGCGAGGAGTCCGGCGAGCGTCTCGTAGGGGCCTTCGGGCGTCCGCAGGCCGACCCGCGCCAGCTGGTCGGTGCGCGCGGCTCCGTCGGCGGAGTAGAGCGTCCTGCCGTCGTCGTCCGTGCCCGCGGCGGCGATGTCGGGCGTCTCGTGCGGGTCGTGCTCGTCGCGCACCTCGCCGACGACCTCCTCGACGATGTCCTCCAGGGTCGCGACCCCCGCGGTGCCGCCGTACTCGTCGATGACCACGGCCATCGTGCGCTTGCCGGAGAGCCGGTCGAGCAGCCGGTCGACCGTCAGCGTCTCCGGTACGAGCAGGGGCTCGCGCATCAGCTCGGCCACGGGGTAGCGGTTCCTGCGCTCGGCGGGCACCGCGAGGACGTCCTTGATGTGCGCGACACCGACCACCGAGTCGAGGTTGCCGCGGTAGACGGGGAAGCGGGACAGGCCGGTCGCGCGCGTGGCGTTCGCGACGTCCTCGCAGGTGGCGTGCACGTCGAGGGCCATGACCTGGACGCGCGGCGTCATCACGTTCTCCGCGGTGAGATCGGCCAGGTTCAGCGTGCGCATGAACAGCTCGGCGGTGTCCGCCTCCAGCGCGCCCTCCTTGGCGGAGTGGCGGGCCAGGGCGATCAGCTCCTTGGGTCCGCGTGCGGAGGCCAGCTCCTCGGCGGGCTCGATGCCGAAGAGGCGTACCGAACGGTTCGCGGTGTTGTTCAGATGCGCGATGAAGGGCCGGAAAGCGGCGCTGAACAGGCGCTGTGGCGTCGCCACCCGCTTGGCGACCGCCAGCGGCGACGAGATCGCCCAGTTCTTGGGGACCAGCTCGCCGATGACCATCAGGAAGACGGTCGAAAGGGCCGTGCCGATGACCAGGGCCACCGAGGAGGCGGCCGACGACGGCACGCCGAGGGCGCGCAGCGGGCCCGCGATCAGCTTGGCGATGGACGACTCGGAGAGCATGCCGACGACCAGATTGGTGACGGTGATGCCGAGCTGGGCGCCGGAGAGCTGGAAGGTGAGGTTCTTGACGGACTTGAGGGCGCCCGTGGCGCCCCGCTCGCCGCGTTCGACGGCCCGCTCGAGTTCGCTGCGCTCGACCGTCGTGAGGGAGAACTCCGCCGCGACGAAGACCCCGCACGCCAGGCAGAGCAGCACCGCCACGAGGAGCAGGAGCACTTCGGTCATCGGGTCACCTCCGTCCCATGATCGGGCAGGGGCGGGAGGAATGCGCGATGTCGGGTACTGGGAGGCTCGCCCATGGGCGGACGCTCACACCTTTCCGTGGAGACGAGTGGTCCCACCATGTTAATTCCCCTGCGGGGCCGCCCCCGCGCCCCGACGGGACCGGGGCCCGGCCGCCCTCAGCCGTCGAGCGGCTTGACCCACCGGCTCCACTGCGGCTCCGGCGCGTAGCCCGCCGCGCGCCAGGCGTGCTGGGCGAGGCCGTTGCGGTCCAGGACCATCGCGTCGCCGCGGCGCCCGCCGAGCCGTACGAAACGCTCCTCCGCGGCGGCGAGCAGCGCCGCGCCCACGCCCCGGCGGCGGTGGTCGGGGTGCACGGCGAGGCGGTAGAGGTGGCAGCGCCAGCCGTCGAAGCCCGCGATGACCGTGCCCGCGAGGTCGCCGCCGCGCTCGGCGAGGATCAGGGCCTCGGGGTCCCGGTCCACGAGCCACTCCACTCCGGAGCGGTCGTCGCTGATGCTGGTGCCCTCCGCGGCCACCTTCCAGAAGGCGAGCACGGCATCGAGGTCCTCGGGCGTCGCGGCCCGTATCCGAAGATCGTCCATGCGGGCATCCCATCACCGGCAGGGGCCGCGCACGCGGAATTTCCAGCATGCGGACAGCGGGGGAGCCACGGTGGTCAGCTGCCCGCCAGTTCCTCGATGACAGGACCGAACGCCTCGAAGTACGGCTCGAGGACCGTGATGTACGAGAAGCCGTACCGCTCCCGCTGGGCGCGCAGCTGATCGGCGATCTGACGCACGGTGCCGATCAGGAGGAGGGGGAGTTCCAGCGCGGTCTCCTCGGTGAGGTGGGGGATGTAGTCCACGACCGGGCGGATGGCCGCGCGGCGGTCGTCGGTCACCTCGACCATCTGGACCAGCAGGTTCAGCTCGGCGGGTTCGGCCCGGTCGGCGGCGAAGCGGTGGTAGGCGGCGAGCCGCCCGTCCAGCTCTTCGGCCGTGAGGTGGAGCAGCTTCCCGCTGTCGTCGCCCGGGACCGACCTGGCCCCGGTGAACGCCGCGATGTCGGCGTGTTCCGCGGCGAGCCGCAGCATGCGGTCGCCGTTGCCGCCGATGAGCAGGGGCGGCCGGGGCTTCTGGAGCGTCGGCGGCTGGTGCTCATCGGAGGCGAGGAGCGCGGTCAACTCCTCGACGGTGCGCCGGAGATGGCCGACCCGCTCGCCCGGTGTGCCCCAGGGCAGACCGGCCGCGTCGTGCTCGGGTTTGACGTAGCCGGTGCCGAGGCCGAGTTCGAGCCGACCGCCGGTGAGGGCGTCCGTGGTGGCCACGTCGCGGGCCAGGAGCGCCGGGTTCCAGAAGCCGGTGTTGAGGACGAACGTGCCGACCCTCGGCCGCTCGGTGGCCTCCGCGGCGGCCACGAGCGTGGGGAACGGCGCGGGCGCCCCGAGGTGGTCGGGGACGAGGAGCACGTCGTAGCCGAGCGCCTCGGCCTTGCGGCACTTCTCGCGCCAGGCGTCGCCCGTCGTCAGGCCGACCAGATTGACGCCGAAACGGAATGGTCGGGTCATGAACTCTCCTCGCACGTGGGCTACTTGAAGGCTGCGGGCAGTCCATCACCGGGCCCGCCCGGCCGCCATCGATGTCGTACGAAGCCGGTGGCGGCCGCCGCTTCGCCCCTCACTTCACTCGTGCGCGATGGCCGCGAGCACGTTCATGCGCGAGGCGCGCAGCGCGGGCAGCAGTGCCGCCGCGAGTCCCACGACGACGGAGCCGATCACCACCGCGACGATCGTGCTCCACGGGATCGCGAGTTCCTTCATCCCCTGGAGCGCGAGGACCTGTTGCACGGCGACGCCCCAGACCAGGCCGAGCGCGAGCCCGAGCAGCGCGCCGAACACCGCGATGACCACGGATTCCAGGCGGATCATCCGGCGCAGCTGACGCCTGCCGAGGCCGATGGCGCGCAGCAGGCCGATCTCGCGGGTGCGCTCCACGACGGACAGGGCCAGGGTGTTGACCACGCCGAGCACCGCGATGACGATCGCCAGGCCGAGCAGGGCGTAGACGAGGTAGAGCATCACGGCGATCTGCTGGCGGATCAGCTCCTTGTAGTCGGCCTGGTCGCGGACCTGGACCTGCGGATAGGGGTCGAGGGTCTTCTCCAGGCGGTCGCGCAGGGTGTTCGCGTCGGTGCCGGAGGCCGCGTTGACGTACAGCGCGGAGTCCTGGCCGCCCGGCACGTACTTCTCGACCGTGCCGAACCCGACGAAGAGACCGCCCTCGACGCCGAAGCCCTCGGCCGTGTCCATGTCGGTGAGCGCGCCCACCGTCAGCTTCGTGGTCTGCTTGCCGGGGAAGGTGGCGGAGAGCTCCTGGCCCATGCGGACCTTGTGCTTCGCCGCGAAGTCCGCGTCCATGCCGATGTGTCCCGCGGCGAGTGCGGCGCGCGAACTGCCCTGCGCGTACGAGACGTGGATGACGTCGTCGAGCCGGGGATCGTAGCCGGACGCGGCCGTCTCGACGTCCTTGCCGTCGGGCATCGCCAGTTTGAGGGGCGTGAAGCGCTGGCGTACGACGAGACCCGCACCCTCGGTGTCCTTGACCTTCCCCGTGATCTCCTGCGGGAACGGCATGAACTGGCTGTTCTGCACGACGAAATCGGCGCCGAGGGTCTTGTCGATCTGCCGGTCGAACGACTTGGTCATCGACGCGCTCGCCACCGAGAGACCGCCCACCAGGGCGAGGCCCACCATCAGCGCGGCGGCCGTGGCGCCGGTGCGGCGCGGATTGCGCAGCGCGTTGCGCTGGCTCATCCGGCCGATCGAACCGAACACGGTGGGGAAGGCGCCGCCCAGGACCCGGATGACCGGGCGCACCAGGAGCGGGCCCGCGATGACGGTGGCGATCAGGGTGAGCACGACACCGAGCCCCAGCAGCGACGCCGCCGACGAGGTCTTCTCCGCCCGCGCGCAGCCCACCAGAGCGGCTGCCCCGGCCGCGCCGACGAGCGCGCCCGCCACCGCACGGACCCTCAACGGCCGCCCCACACCGGCGATCTCGGCGTCCGCGAGCGCGGCCATGGGCGAGACGTGCGCGGCCCGGCGCGCCGGTAGGTAGGCGGCGACGAAGGTGACACCGACCCCGACGACGTACGAACTGACCGGCGTGGCCCAGCCGACGACCATCTCCGTGGACTTCAGGTTCATTCCGAGCAGGCCCATGAGCTTGATGAGCCCGAGGGCGAGGCCGATGCCGAGGGCGAGGCCGAGCGTCGAGCCGACGAGCCCGAGCAGCAGCGCCTCGACGAGTACGGAGCGGCGCACCTGCCTGCGGTCGGCGCCGAGCGCGCGCAGCAGGCCCAGTTCGCGGGTGCGCTGCGCGATCAGCATCGAGAAGGTGTTGACGATCAGGAAGATGCCCACGAGCACGGCGACACCGGCGAAGCCGAGCATGACGTACTTGATGACGTCCAGGAAGCCGCCGAACTCCGATGCCGCGGAGTCGGCCTGTTCGTCGGCGGTCTTCAGGTCGTAGCGCGAGCCGAGATCGGCGGCGATCCGGTGCTTGAGCGTCGTGTCGCTCACGCCGTCGGCTGCGGTCACCGAGATGCCCGTCGCCACGTCCGTCGAGCCGAGGAGTTCGCGCTGGGCCGTCGCGGTGTCCAGGAAGACGAGGGCGGCGCCGGGATTGGTGGTGGTGAAGGTGGCGATGCCGACGATCTCGACCTTGAACGAGCCGGGACGCGCGAGGACAGTGAGGGTGTCGCCGATCTCCACGTTCTTCTTGTCGGCCGTGTCCGCGTCGATCATCGCCTGGCCGGGGCCGCGCGGCGCGTGGCCCGAGGTGAGCTCGACGGGGCTGCGGTCGCTAGCGTACCAGTTGGTGGCGATGGTGGGCGCGCCGGTGGTCGGTCCGACCGATTCGTTCTTCCGGTCGACGACCGTGATGTTCTCGACCTCCGCGTCGAGGTGCGCGTCCGCGACACCGGCGACCTTCGCCACCCGCGTCCGCAGGCTCGCGGGCACCGTCGGCGTCTGTCCGGAGGGCACCGCCTCGTCGAGGTCCTCCTTGGCGGAGACCGTCACGTCGGCGGCCGTGGACGCGAAGAGCCGGTCGAACGTGCGCGTCACGGTGTCCGAGAAGATCAGGCTGCCCGCGACGAACGCGACCGAGAGGATGACGGCAAGGGCGGAGAGCATCAGCCGGCCCTTGTGCGCGAGGAAGCTCCTGAGCGTCGCCTTCAGCACGGCGCCCCCGCCTCAGCCCTGCTCGGTGGCGCTGTCGGCCGGGCCGTGGGGCGGCCCCGGTGCCACGGCGTGCAGCGCGTCGAAACGCTTCATGCGCTCCAGGACGCCGTCCGCCGTCGGCCGGGCCATGTCGTCCACGATCCGTCCGTCGCCGAGGAAGAGGACCAGGTCGGAGTGGGCGGCCGCGCCGGGGTCGTGGGTGACCATCACGACGCTCTGACCGAGCTTGTCGACCGCCTCGCGCAGGAAGCCGAGCACTTCGAGCCCGGCGCGCGAGTCGAGGTTCCCCGTCGGTTCGTCGGCGAAGATCAGCTCGGGCTTCGAGGCGAGCGCACGGGCGCAGGCCACACGCTGCTGCTGTCCGCCCGAGAGCTGGGCAGGACGGTGCTCGAGACGGTCCCGCAGGCCGAGGGTGTCGATGACGTGCTCCAGCCACGCGCGGTCGGGGCGCTGTCCCGCGATGTCCATCGGGAGCGTGATGTTCTCCAGGGCGTTGAGCGTGGGGATGAGGTTGAAGGACTGGAACATGAAGCCGATGCGGTCCCTGCGCAGCCGGGTCAGCTCGCGCTCCTTGAGCCCGGTGATCTCGGTGTCACCGAGCCACACCTGGCCCGCCGACACGTTGTCGAGCCCGGCCAGGCAGTGCATCAGCGTGGACTTGCCCGAGCCGGACGGCCCCATGACGGCGGTGAACCGCTCGCGGGCGATGTCCACGTCGACCGAGTCGAGGGCGAGCACCGTCGTCTCGCCCGATCCGTAGGCCTTGGTCAGACCGCGGGTGCGCGCGGCGATGGCGGTGGGCCCCGAGTGCCCGGTGAACGGTGCCGAAGCAGGTGTGGACAAGGCCGCCTCCTGGGTTGTGGCCGTCCCGACTCCCGTAATCCCGCCGAGAGTAGTGGGGTGCGCAGGGTGTCCGGTATCCCTCCGAGGTCGTGGCCCGAAACCTATGTAAGGGGCAAGGTTCTGGCGCTCTTGCCGGTGCTAGCGTTCCGGCGCTAGCTTGATGGCATGGCGAAGACTCAGCTGAACGTGCGGGTGGACGAGGACACCGCCCGGGCCGCGCGGGAGCGCGCCCTGGCCCGAGGCATGAGCGTGAACCGCTACATCGAGGAACTGGTCAAACAGGACGCGGGCGAACTGGGACACACCTTCGTCGAGGCCGCTGCCGACTTCATGAAGCAGTACGAATCCGTCTTCGCCGAGGAGTTCGGCGCGGAGCGCGAGGGCAGCCGCCCCCTCGGTGAGGGCAGCCGCCCGGTGCGTGAAGGCCGTCGCTGAACGTTGAACCTCAGAATCGATCTTGCCTGGCTGCTCATGATCGCCGAACACAAGACGCCCGGAGACCCCCAGGTCACCGACTGGGGAGCCCTCGTCGCCGCCATCAGCAGGCACGAGGCCGAGATATTCGGCATGCCCGTCTACGAGACCCCGCACGACCGCGCCGCGGCGCTCCTACAAGTGCTGCTCCACATCCCCGCGCTCGAACGCTCCAACGCGCTCTTCGCCTCCTCCGTCGCGTACGCCTACCTCGTCTCCAGCGGCCTCAAGGTCGTCACCTCGCCCGAGCAGGTGCGCGATCTCGCCCGCCTGGTCAAGGAGGACGGCGCGAGCGTGCACGCCATCGCGGACCAGCTGCGGCTGTGGAGCCTGTGAGCCGCCGAGCGGCCCACCGATGAGTTGTCGCCGCCGCGGGGGTCAGTACGGATGACCGGCCGCGCGCCTGCGGCACCCGTCCGTCGGAGGAGAAGCATGCCCACCGCCATCCAGCCCATCATCGCGACGCCCGACGTCGACCGCCTCGTGACCTTCTACCGCGAACTCCTCGGCGCCGATGAGGCCGAGCGCTTTCCCGAGGACGGCGAAGTCTTCTTCGTGCAGCTGACGCTCGACGGCGCGGAGCTCGGCGTCGTCGCGAACGCCGACGCCGAGACCGGCGCACCCGGCCGAGTCCTCCTGAGCGCGATGGTCGAGGGCGTGGACGACCTGCTCAAGCGCGTCGAACCCCTGGGCGGCACGGTGTCCGGGGAGCCCAACGACATGCCCTGGGGCCAGCGCGTCGCGCACATCAAGGACCCGGACGGCAACGTGGTCAATCTCTGCCAGGCCCTCTGAGACCCGGATCCGCCGGGACAGGGCGCGCGTCCCGGGCGTCAGGCGGCGTCCGGGCGGCGTGCCGTGCCGAGCACGCAGTACGACGTGGGCAGGCGCGGGCCTCTCGCCGGCACCAGGAACCGCCGGTGCGCGCCGAGTTCGAAACCCGCTGCGCGCAGCGCCGCCAGGGGGTCGCGCCCGACGTGGCAGCCGCCGAACAGGGGCGGCCACACCGTGCGGTCGAGGACGCGCTGGGCCGCCGACATCAGCGTGCCCGGCGCCTTGCCGTGCTCGAAGAAGCGGAGCTCGCCGCCCGGCCGCAGCACCCGGCGGATCTCGCCCAGCGCCCTCGGCACGTCGCGCACGCTGCACAGGACGAGCGAGACGACGGCGGCGTCGAACGCCTCGCTCTTGACGGGCAGTGCCTCCGCCGCGCCCGGCACGACGTCGACCGGCACGTCGGCACGCAGTGCGGCGGCGACCGCCAGCCGCCGCAGCAGGCGTTCCGGCTCGATCGCCACGACCTCGGAGACCGCGCCCGGGTAGTACGCGAAGTTGAGCCCGTTGCCCGCGCCGATCTCGATCACCCGCCCGGACAGCCCGGCGAGCAGCGCCTTGCGGTGGGCGCCGATCACGGGCTCGGCCGCCACGCTCTGCCGGGCGTAGAAACGGGCGAAGACGGGGTGGTGCACGATGTCCCGTGACACGGGCCTGGGGGAGCGCGGCGACATGAACCCTCCTCGACGGAGCGAGCGGATACCGCCATGGTGCCCCGAGGGCGGGCATTCCTCTCCCGCCCGAGGCGGGGAGCCCCTGTGAAGGAGTCCCGCTGAGGGAACCCTGCGAAGGAGTCTCCATGAAACAGGAAAGGGGACGCGACCGCCGCGGCTCCCCGTCCTCAGACCGCCCGCGCCCCCGGCGCCTCCCGCTCGGTGAACGCTGCTGCGTCCCACGTGCCGCCCAGCTCCGGAGCGAGCCAACTCCCCGCTGCCGCACGGAAGGCGGGCCCTTCGAGCGACCCGGCGCCCTCCGGGACCGCGCCGAGGAGCGGTGTGCCCGCGTCCTTCGGCAGGTCGGCGAGGTTGCAGCGGGACGCCAGGTCGGGGGCGGCCGGCCAGCTGCCGATCAGCGGTCCGAGCTGGCGCACGCCGCGCGCCCGCAGCGCCTCGGCTGTCAGCGTTGTCGCGTTGAGCGTGCCGAGGCCCGCCGTCACCACCATCAGGACCGGCGCGCCCAGGAGCCGCGCGGCGTCCGCGAGGGTGCCGCCCTCGTCGTCGAGGCGTACGAGCAGTCCGCCCGCGCCCTCGACGAGGACGAGGTCGTGCTCGGTCGCCAGCTTCGCCGCCGCGTCGGCCACCTGCTGGGGCCGGACCTGGGCGAGACCGGCCCGCCGTGCCGCGACGTCCGGCGCCAACGGCTCGGGATAGCGGGCGAGTTCGAGGGTGGTGATGCCCTCGCCCGCGAGCCGCGTCACCTCCCGCGCGTCGCCGGGATCGTCGGGGCCGACCCCGGTCTGCGCCGGTTTGAGCACCGCGACGCTGCGCCCGGCCGCGACGGCGACCGCGGCCACCGCGGCCGTCGTCACCGTCTTGCCGATCTCCGTGCCCGTACCGGACACCACGATGACCGTCATGTCAGCCCTCCTTCGCCGCCGCGCACACCGCGCGCGCGATCCGTGCCACGTCGTCGTCGCCCGTGACGAACGGCGGCATCGTGTAGATCAGGTCGCGGAACGGCCGCACCCACACGCCCGCGCGTACCGCCGCGTCCGTGGCCGCCGCCATGTCCACCGGGTGATCGAGCTGGACGACGCCGATCGCCCCGAGGACGCGGACCTCCTTGACGCCGGGCAGGGCGGCCGCCTCGGCAAGCCCCTCGCGCAGGCCCGACTCGATGCGTTTGACCTCGGTGCGCCAGTCCTGCCCGAGCAGCAGGTCGATCGAGGCACCGGCCACCGCGGCGGCCAGCGGATTGCCCATGAACGTCGGCCCGTGCGCGAGGACCGGAACCTCGCCCCGGGAGATGCCGTCGGCGACGCGCGGTGTGCACAGGGTCGCCGCCATCGATAGATATCCGCCGGTCAGCGCCTTGCCGACACACATCACATCGGGTGCGACAGCGGCGTGGTCGGCCGCGAACAGCTCACCCGTACGACCGAACCCCGTCGCGATCTCGTCGAACACCAGCAGGACGTCATGGGCGTCGCACGCCTCGCGAAGCGCGCGGAGGTAGCCGGGGGAGTGGAACCGCATGCCGCCCGCGCCCTGCACCACCGGCTCGACGATCACGGCGGCGAGTTCGCCGGCGTGCGCCCCGATCAGCTCGTGGAGGTGATCGGCGTACGACGCGTCGAACGCGTCGAAACCGGCCGGGGGCGCGTCCGCGAACACCTGCTGCGGAAGCACGCCCTGCCACAGCTCGTGCATGCCCCCCTCGGGGTCGCACACGGCCATCGGCTGCCAGGTGTCGCCGTGGTAGCCGCCGCGCCAGGTCAGCATGCGCCGCTTCTCGGGGCGGCCAAGGGAACGCCAGTGCTGGAGGCACATCTTCACCGCGACCTCGACCGCCACCGAACCCGAGTCGGAGAGGAAGACGTGCTCCAGGCCCTCGGGCGTGATGTCGACGAGGCGCTTGGCGAGCGCGACGGCGGGCTCGTGCGTGAGCCCGCCGAACATCACGTGGCTCATGCGGTCGAGTTGGCCGCGCACCGCGTCGTTGAGGACGGGGTGGTTGTAGCCGTGGATCGCCGACCACCAGGACGACATGCCGTCGATGAGCTCGGTCCCGCCGTCCGCGAGACGCATCCGGACACCGCTCGCGGACTCGACGACCAGGGGTTCCCGGGTGCCCGGCATCGGCCCGTAGGGGTGCCAGACGTGCTGCCGGTCGAGCGCGATCAGGTCCGCGGTGGAGAGGTCACGCATTGGGTGCCAGGTCCGTTCCCGCGCCCCGGCGACGCACCGCCACCAGATCCGTGCGCGCCTCGTTGGCCTCGGCCGCGGGCTCGGTCACGGGTCCGGCCGTGGCCTCGTCCGAGGACGCGGCCGGAGCCTCGGAGCCCCCGCACGGACCGCACCCGCCGCCTTCGTGCGCACCACAGCCGCCCGTCGCGCCGTGCGAACCGCAGCCCGCGGCGGCGGCCGCCGCGTCGACCCGGTGCTTCGGCAGCGTCACCTGGTCGGTGCCCTCGACCTCGAAACCGGCGTCCGCGATCATGTCCAGGTCCGCCTGGCCCGCCTGGCCCTCACTGGTCAGGTAGTCGCCCAGGAAGATGGAGTTGGCGAGGTTCAGGGCGAGCGGCTGCATCGAGCGCAGATGGACCTCGCGGCCGCCCGCGATGCGCACCTCGATGTCCGGGCAGACGAAGCGGGTCATGGCCAGGATGCGCAGGCAGCGCTGCGGCGTGAGGTTCCACTCCTTGGCGAGCGGCGTGCCCTCGAAGGGGATCAGGAAGTTCACCGGCACGGAGTCCGCGTCGAGTTCGCGCAGCGCGTACACCACGTCGACCAGGTCGTGGTCGCTCTCGCCCATGCCCGCGATCAGCCCCGAGCAGGCGGAGAGGCCCGCCGCGTGCGCCTTCTGGACGGTGTCGACGCGGTCGGCGTACGTATGCGTCTTGGTGATGTCGCCGTACGTCGCCTCGGACGTGTTGAGGTTGTGGTTGTACGCGTCGGCGCCCGCGCCCCGCAGGCGCTCCGCCTGGCCGTCCGAGAGCAGGCCGAGGCAGGCGCACACCTCGACGCCCTCGTTCTGCTCCTTGACCGCGGCGATGGTCTGCGCGACACGGTCGACGTCCCGGTCCGTCGGCCCCCGGCCGCTCGCCACCAGGCAGACGCGCTTGGCGCCGCCCGCGACCCCGGCGGCCGCGGCCTGGGACGCCTCGTCGGGCTTGAGCCAGGTGTACTTGAGGATCTCGGCCTTGGAGCCGAGCCGCTGCGAACAGTACGAGCAGTCCTCGGGGCACAGGCCCGACTTGAGATTGACCAGATAGTTGAGTTTCACCCGTCGCCCGAACCAGTGCCGCCGCACCTTCCCTGCGGCGGCCACTACGTCCAGGAGGTCGTCGTCGGAGGTGGCCAGTACGGCCAGCGCCTCTTCGCGGGTCGGCAGTTCGCGCCGAAGCCCCTTGTCCACCAGCGTGTTCAGCAGATCCATGGCGCTGATCCTTACGTACGGCGACCCCCCTGGCCAAGGAGAGTTCGTACAACAGAAACGGTTTGAGGTGTGGGTATTGCCACACCCTGGCCAGGTGGCCGGGCGGCTAGGGTCTGTGCAATGTCTACAAACAGGCCCCGTGTGGCGGAACCGGCGAGCACGCCGTTCGACTGGCTCGACGAGCAGGCCGGGCTACGGTCGGCGGCCGGTCTCGTCCGCACCCTGCGGCCCCGCGCGGCCGACCCGGGCGGCCTCCTCGACCTGGCGAGCAACGACTACCTGGGCCTGACCCGGCATCCCGCGATCGCCGAGGGCGCGGCCGGGGCGGCCCGGCGCTGGGGCGGCGGCGCGACCGGCTCGCGCCTGGTGACGGGCACGACGGAGCTGCACGCCGAACTGGAGCGGGAACTCGCGGAGTTCTGCGGCTTCGAGGCGGCGCTCGTGTTCTCCTCCGGGTACACCGCGAACCTCGCGGCCCTCACCGCGCTCGCCCCGCACGGCTCCCTGATCGTCTCCGACGCGAGCAACCACGCCTCCCTGATCGACGGCTGCCGCCTCGCCCGCGCCGCGACACAGGTGGTGCCGCACGCCGACCCCGCCGCGGTGCGCAAGACCCTGGAGGCCCACGGCGGCCCCGCCCTGATGGTCACCGACTCGGTGTTCTCGGTGGACGGCGACGCCGCGCCGCTCGACGAACTGGCCACCGCGTGCCGGGAGTTCGGCGCGGGGCTCGTCATCGACGACGCCCACGGGCTCGGTGTGCTGGGGTCCGGCGGCCGGGGCGCGCCGCACGCGGCGGGGCTCGCGGGCGCGCCCGACACCGTGGTCACGCTCACGCTCTCGAAGTCCTTCGGCAGTCAGGGCGGCGCCGTGCTCGGTCCCGCCAAGGTCATCGAGCACCTGGTGAACGCGGCCCGCACCTTCATCTTCGACACCGGGCTCGCGCCCGCTTCGGCCGGTGCCGCGCTCGCCGCCCTGCGTCTGCTGCGCGCCGAGCCGGAGCGTGCGGAGCGGGCGCGGGAGGTCGCCGCCGAGCTGTATCGGCTGCTCACGGCGGAGGGTCTCGCGGCGGTGCGTCCCGAGGCCGCCGTCGTCTCCGTACGGGCGCCTTCACCGGACGGGGCCGTGCGCTGGGCGGCCGACTGCCGGGCCGAGGGTCTCGCGGTGGGGTGCTTCAGGCCGCCGTCCGTGCCGGACGGCATCTCGCGACTGCGGCTGACCGCCCGTGCGGATCTCACCGACGAACAGATCGCCGATGCCGTACGAGTGATCAGCCGCAACGCACCCGGGTAAGAACCGGTCCCGGCCCGGCCTGGGCCGGGGTCTGCTCACCGGAGGCTGTCTACGAATGTCTCCCAGGGGCCGGGGGAGAAGAGCAGGGCGGGCCCTGCCGTGTCCTT
Source organism: Streptomyces formicae (assembly GCF_002556545.1). Classification (NCBI taxonomy): domain Bacteria; kingdom Bacillati; phylum Actinomycetota; class Actinomycetes; order Kitasatosporales; family Streptomycetaceae; genus Streptomyces; species Streptomyces formicae. The sequence goes on along the minus strand of NZ_CP022685.1, from coordinate 453,989 downwards.
CGAGTCACGCACGGCACGCAGGCCGGTCAGCGGACCCGAGTCGAGCGTGGCCGTCTCGACACAGTTGTTCATTCCATTACTGCGGCTGCTGCGCTGCCACCGCGCACCGTGCAGTGTGGTGCTGGAAGGTAGGTGTCGAGGCAGTTCGGTCATGGTGCCTCCTTATGCGCCACCGCCTAGCCCGGCGATGAAATCCGTTGAGTCCTCTGGTGATAGCGCCTGTTCCTGAAGGGAGTTGAAGGCCTCCGTGTATGCCTGGAGGTCTTCTTTCCGTTCGAGGTAGAGGCTACTCGTCAAATGGTCGAGAACAACCAGATCCAGATCAGCAATGTTCGGAAATGAGAAAATAACGAAAGGCCCGATCAGGCCAACGTGCTCTCCGGCGGCGAACGGCAGTACCTGAAGCCGCACATGGGGCAGGTGTGCCGACTCCCGTAACCGCGCGAGCTGCCCCGCGAAGACCCGTTCCCCGCCCACCGGGCGGCGCAGCACCGCCTCGTCGAGCACCACGCTCAGCCGCAGCGGCGGATCCGCGCGCAGTACGTCCTGGCGGGCGAGCCGCACCTCCACCAGGGCGTTGACCTGCTCCTCGGGCAGCCCGCCGAGCGCGGCCCTGGTCACCGCGCGGGCGTAGTCCGCGGTCTGCAACAGGCCGGGCACGACGCTGGTTTCCAGGGTGCGCAGCCAACTCGCCTGCGATTCCAGGCTGATGAAGTCGCGATAGGTCGCGGGCAGCAGGTCGCGGTAGGCCTTCCACCAGTGGTGACGCCCCGCGCCCGCTTCGTCGGACCCGCCCAACGCGGCCAGGCGTTCGATGAGATGGGGGTCCTTCACGTCGTACGCCTCGAGCAGCAGGCGCACGTCGGGGGCCTTCACGCCGCTGCGTCCCGTCTCGATCCGGCTGACCTTCGACTGGTGCCAGCCGACCTTGGCCGCGGCCTCGCTGCTGGTGAGTCCGGCCAGGCCGCGCAGGGTGCGCAATTCCGCGCCGAGTTGGCGGCGACGCACCGCGGGCCCGTACTGCATGCCCGTCTCCTTCCGGACGGAGCCGTCGGTGAGGCGGCGGCTGGGTGGGGGCAATAGGCGACAGTAGAGGAAGTGCCGGTGTCCCGCCCAAATACGGTCTGTCGTTGCAGAGTTCACCGCTTCGAGCGACAGATATATGCACATCTCGGTGGATCGCCACCCGTGACCGGCCAAGGAGTGGCAGGCTGGCGCGATAGCACCAGTCCGGGATTGTCCTCGAGTCATCCGCCACGAGTCGGCGAGACCAGTCCCGGTGGGAAAGGGACAGCGTCGCCATGGCAGATCACCAGGAAGCATCCGTCACCCTGCCGAGCGATCCCGCCTCGGTCCCCGCGGCCCGCAAGTACGTCTCGCGGGTGCTCATGGAGTGGGGCCTCCCCGCGGAGGCCGACGTGGCGGACACGATCAGGCTGATCGTCTCCGAGCTCGCGACGAACGCCGTGCAGCACACCCTCGGCCAGTCGCCGACCTTCACCGTGGGCCTCGAACTCGACCGGGACGAACAGTTGCGGATCGGCGTCACCGACAGCCACCCCCGCTACCCCAAGCGGCTGCCCGCCGCCGTCCAGCAGGACAACGGCCGGGGCATGGTGATCATCCGCTGGCTCGCCGCCGAGTGCGGCGGCAGGCTGTCCGTCAGCCCCACGGAGGAGGGCGGCAAGACGGTCTGGATCGCCCTGCCGTGGACGGCGCCGGTCGAGGGCAGGCCCCGCGACCCGGCCCGCTGACCCCGCCCGCCCCGACTCAGCCCACTGAGCGGCCGTAGGCCCCGCGCAGCAGCGCCCGGAACGAGTCCGCGGCGGCGGTCGACTCGTCGGTGCGGTGGACGACGGAGATGGTGCGCCGCAGGTCGCCCGGTTCCAGCAGGCGCGTGCCGACCGGGGTGGCGGCGGTCCGCGCCACCATCTCCGGCACCACGGCGATGCCGAGCCCGGCGCTGACCAGCGCGCAGACCAGGGCGTAGCCCGGCGTTTCGACCAGCACCGAGGGCGTCGCACCGGCCCGTGCGAGCGCCCGCTCCACGGCCTGTCGGGGCGGATGCGTCGGCGCCATGCTGATCAGCGGCTGCCCGGCGAGGGCCTCCAGCGGCAGCCGTGCCGTGCCGCTCGCAAGGGCGTGCCCCGGCTGCGTCACCAGGACCAGTTCCTCCACGAGGATCCGCTCGGCGGAGACGGCGGCGGGCAGCGGCACCGCGTCGGCGGGCTCGTAGGCGTGGGTGAGAGCCAGATCGACCTCGCCCGCCGCCACCGCCGCGACACCGAACGGCGGTTCGTACCCCGCGACGGTCAGTTCCACGTCCGGGTGGGCCCTGCGGAACGCGGTCAGGACGGGCGGCAGCAGATGGATGCCCGCGGTCGTGAAGGTGCCGACGCGGAGCCTGCCGCCCGACAGGCCCGCGAGCTGCGCGAGTTCGTGCCGGGCGCGCTCCATCTCGTCGAGTACCCGGCGGGCCCTGGCCGCCAGGAGTTCGCCCGCGCCGGTCAGCCGCGCCCCGCGGTGATGGCGTACGAGCAGCGCCGTCCCTGCCTCCCGCTCCAGCTTGGCCAGTTGCTGCGAGAGGGCGGGCACGGTGTAGCCGAGCCGCTCGGCGGCCCGGGTGATCGAACCGGCCTCGGAGACCGCGACGAGTGCGGCGAGCCGCGTGGGGTCGTACATGGCAGCTCCTTGCGGCGCGAAGGGCGCGCGTACGGCTCCGGCGGCAGGCCACCCGGATCCCGGCCCGCAGACCCGGAGACTAAACGGCTGCTTAAGTCACGGTCAGGATATTCCACATACCCGTTGAAGGCTCGGGACCGGCAGGCTGGGCGGCATGGACGCACAACTGGTCGCCTTCACCCTGTTCGCCGCGGGCATGGTCGCCATGCCCGGTGCCGACTTCACCGTCGTCGTACGCAACTCCCTCGCCTCCCGGCGGGCGGGCGTGGCCAGTGCGATCGGGGTCGCGGCCGGACTCCTGGTGCACACGGCCCTCGCGGTCGCGGGCGTCGCCGCGGTGCTCGCCGCGGTCCCCGCGCTCTTCCGGGCGCTCCAACTGGTCGGCGCCGCCTATGTGCTGTACCTCGCCCATCGCGCGCTGCGCTCGGCGGCACGACCGCGTGAGACGGCGCAGGACGTGCTGACGGCGCGGGCCGGTGGTCTGCGGGAAGGCTTCCTGACCAACGCCCTCAACCCCAAGGCGTCGATCACGTTCCTGAGCGTGCTGCCCCAGTTCGTGCCCGCGGGCAGTCCCGCGATGCCCAGGACCTTGCTGCTCGCGTCCATCGTGGTGGCGCTCGCCCTGCTGTGGTTCCCGGCGGTGGCCCTGCTCGTCGACCGGCTCGGCAGGTGGCTGCGCAGGCCCCGTACGGCCCGTGCCATCGAGGCGGTCACCGGTGTCGCGCTCGGCGTGCTGGGTCTGGTGCTCCTGGTGGAGCCCGTTCTGGCCTGACCCCCGAGCACTCCGGAGTGCTCGGGGGACAGGACGGTCGCGGCGAGGGTCAGCGGACCCGGCCGTACCAGACGCTCTTGGACCAGATCTTCTCCAGGCGCACCACGGTGTTCCGCTTGGGCGCGTGCCAGATGCGGCCGTTACCCGCGTAGATCCCGACGTGGTAGACGTTCCTTCCGGAGTGGAAGAACACCAGGTCGCCGCGGGTCCGCTGGGACTTGGAGATGTGCTTGGTCTTGTTGTACTGCGCGGCGGCGGTGCGCGGCAGTTTCTTGCCCGTCTTCTTGAACGAGTAGAGCGTCAGGCCCGAGCAGTCGAACCGGTTGGGTCCCGCCGCGCCGTAGCGGTAGGGGGAGCCCTTCTTGGAAGCCGCGATCTTGAGCGCCTTCGTCCCGTGAGTGGCCGCTTGCGCTTCCCCGGTGAGCCCGGGGGCCACCACGGTGCCGCCTACGACGGCGAGCGTGAGGGCCGAAGCGGCCCCCGTCCTGCTGAGCAGCGACGGAACATGATTCAGCGCAGTCATGCGCAACCCTTCGTCAGCCGCCTGTGAAAGATGACCTGTCGGGTTCGGGCAGGCGAAGATGCCCGGCCGCGTCGTGCTCTGCGGCTTCACCCCAAGGGCGCGTCGTCCGGACCTTCCGGACGGGCCCGCCGTGCTTGGGTCCTCCACTCCTGCCGTTGCACCGATGTCGACCGGTCATCCGGGTGGCGGCAGGACTCGGCGTCCGCCCGGACCGCCCCGCCGCTGTGGCGGGGGCTTGTCGTCGGAGAGGATCTTGACCCGACAAGGGCGAAAAAACCGAGCCGAAACGGCGTTTTGTGAGGCTCCTCACGACTGACCCGTTCAGGTGGACACCGCCCGAAAGGGGCAGCCGTCCGGGTGGCCGACGACGGTTCGACCAGCACCGGAATGGTCCGTTCCGCACTCCTCGTACACCTCTGACGCAACTCTCGACCACGCCTTGGCGGACCCTTCGCTACGCCGTTCGGGGTAGCTCGTCTGGTCCGTTTCAACACGGCTCCGGACGTTCCGGAGAGTGCGGCGCGACGGGTTTCGGGCCTTCGGTGGCGGTCAACGGGCGCATAGCCACAGGGGTCTGGCCGAGGGGCGTGATCAACTCTGTGACGGGGGTGGCACGGTGACGCGGCGGGTCCTTCGCTCGCCGTCGAGCACGCGCAGCGCGCGGGCCAGCGTGGGCGCGTGCACTTCGCTCTCGCCGCGCCGGTGCATCAGGGTCAGCGCGTCCCGCAGGTCCTTCGCGCTGGTCACCAGGGCCTGGGCCGCGCGCAGTCCTCCGTAGGTGAGTTCGCCCCTTGCCGGGTTGATCCGGCCCACCAGGTCGACGACTTCGAGGTAGCGGTCGACCAACTCGGCCTCGGCGCGCGTCAGCGCGGGCAGGGGCGGGAGGTGGGGAAGCATGTCGGGCTCACCTCCCGTCGTGCGCGGACAGTGTGCTCTTGCGGCTCGGGATGATGCCGTCCACCAGGCCGTACTCGACGGCCGTGGGGGCATCGAGGATCTTGTCCCGCTCGATGTCGGCGCTGATCCGCTCGGGGCTCTGTCCGGTGTGCCGTACGAGCAGTTCCTCCAGGAGCCGCCGGGTGCGCAGGATCTCGTCGGCCTGGATCGCGAGGTCGCTCGCCTGCCCGCGGACCGGCTCGCCGATGGACGGCTGGTGGATGAGCACGCGCGCGCCGGGCAGCGCGAAGCGCTTGCCGGGCGTGCCCGCGGCGAGCAGCACGGCGGCGGATGACGCCGCCTGCCCCAGACAGGTCGTCTCCACGTCACAGGTGACGAACTGGATCGTGTCGTACAGGGCGGTCATCGCGCTGAACGAGCCGCCGGGGGAGTTGATGTACAGCGAGATGTCACGCTCCGGCGCCTGGTGCTCGAGGTGCATGAACTGCGCCATCACGTCGTTCGCCGACGTCTCGTCGATGGGAGTGCCGAGGAAGACGATCCGCTCTTCGAGGAGCTTGGAGTACGGATCGAGGGTCCGCGTCCCCGAACTCGTGCGCTCGGTGAACTCGGGCAGGACGTAACGGGCGGACGGACGGTTCACCGGGTGGTTCGACGGACGGTTCATGGGACGCCTCTCTTCGCAGCACTCCGCAGGGATCTGTAAAAAATGTACAGGACGTACGTTCATGGGGGGAAGGGTCCGACCGCACGCTGGGTTTCACGCCGCTGGGGTGGATCTGGACGGTGCGCTGAGCGACGGGAGCCGGTCGGCGCTCGGCCCCGGACGCTCGTCCGCACTTCGTGGCGCACCGTCAGGGCCACGCGGCCGCCTGTGCTCGCACGGGGAACGGGTTCCTGAGGTGGCGTTTAAGCTGGACGCATGGCCTACGAGATTCCGGTGACGCAAGCCCGCGCAGAGCTCGCCGAGCTGATCAACCGTGTCGTCTACGGCGGTGAGCGGGTCGTCGTGACCCGGCACGGCAAGCCGCTCGTGGCACTGGTCTCGGCCGCCGACCTGGAGCGCCTCGAAGGGCTGACCGAGGAGCCGGAGGAGCACACCATCACCTCCGTCACCTCGATCGGATCCACCTCATCGTCCCCCGGCGAACCGCGACGATTCGGTATCGCGGCGGAGCACCGGGGGCCGAGCGCGACCTGAGCCCGGATCCAACTCCCCTTCTGGGTGTGGGGTGTTGAGGGGCAGTGGAGGGCGCTTCGCCGGGCTCACGATCCACGTGTTCGGAGCGGCCCCGCAGTACGCGCCGCATCCGTCCGTGGCGCGGCTGGTCGGTCCCGATCGCGCATCCGAAGGCTGATCAGCGCGGTGACGGTGAAGACGGCGGCCTCGTAGAGCATGGCGTGCCGAAACGCGGCGCCCGGACCGGCGGCGGGTGCGAGATAGACGAGCCCCGCCGCGGCCACCCCGATCGATCCGCCCAACTGCTGAGCCGTGGGCAACAGCCCGGACACGGAACCGGCCGCGGAGCCGTCCACCCTCGCCAGCACCAGAGCGAACACCGAGGCGGTGAACGAGCCGAACGCGGCGCCGCCGAGAGCCAGGACCGGCAACGCCGCCCAGCGTCCCGCCGCCGTGCCGATGAGCGGCGCGAGAGCCAGGGCCGTCGCCGCCAGTACCAGCGCCGAGACCGTGAGCACGGCCGACCCGTGTCGGCGGGCCAGCGCGGGTGCGCCACGGCTGCCCAACACGGCCGCGGCCGCGAAGGGAGCCGACGTCAGCGCGGCCGTGAGGGCGGGATACCCGATGGCCGACTGCAGATGCAGGAACAGCAGGTACGTGAAGGACGGCACTCCGGCGTTGAACACGAACACCAGCAGCACCCCCGCACGCGCCCGCCGGTCGCGGAACAGCGACGGATGCACCAGGGGATCCGGCCGGTGCGGGAGAGTCAGCGCGAAGCAGCCGAGAACGGCCACGGATACGGCCAGCGTGGCCCATGTCCACCAGGGCCAGCCCGCTTCCCTTCCCAGCGCGAGCGGCAGCACCAGCGCGCCGAAGCCCACGGTGGTCAGCAACACGCCCACCCCGTCCACGCGCTGCCCCGCCGCGCCTCGCGTGCGAGGCAGTACGGTCGCGCCCGCGAGCGAGACGAGTGCCACCGGCACCGTGACCAGGAACACCGAGCGCCAGCCGAGACCGAAGGGGTCGGCGCCGACGAGGAGTCCGCCGATCAGCGGCCCGGCCAGCGACGCCACTCCCATCGTCGCCCCGAACAGGCCGAGCGCCCGTGGGCGCCGGGCAGCGGGGACGGCGACCTGGATGATCGAGAGGACCTGCGGGGCGACCAAGCCGCTGCCCGCGCCCTGGACCAGCCGGGCGACGATGAGGAACGCGGCGTCGGGAGCACACGCGGCGGCCACCGAACCGGCCGTGAAGACGACGGTGCCCAGCACGAACAGCCGGTGGTAGCCGTACCGGTCGCCCAGGCGCGCGGCCGTGATGAGCAAGCAGGCGTAGGCCAGGGTGTACCCGGCCAGGATCAGCTGCACGGCACCCGAGCCCGCGCCCAGGTCGGCGCGGATCGCCGGGGCGGCGATCTGCGCGACGGTGACGTTGAGCAACTGCGCGAACGTCGCGCTCAGTACGACCGGGAGGACGAGCCGCTCTCTCACGAGGCGAGGGCCGCGGCGAGTTCGTCCGGCCGGGCCGCGAACGGGCTGTGGCTGCCGGGCAGGGTGCGCACGGTGAACGGGTTACCGGGGAAGGCCCGGTCGGTTTCCGTGATCATCAGGTCCTGCGCGGCCGGTGCCAGCGCCCGGTCATCGGCGCAGCGCAGGAAAGTTCGTGGAACGCGTCCCCACCGTGCCGCGGTCAGGGTGACCGGAGTCGTCGGGATCGACAGGGGCAGGTCGGGGCTCAGTGCAGTCCGCCAGCGGTCGAAGCGGTCCAGGGGGGTGTCGTGGTAGTGGGTTTCCCGCAGTTCGTCGAGGTAGGCGGGATCCGGTGAGAGCGGATTGATCCGTACGGCGCCCAGGGCCTCGGGGTCGCCGAGGTTCAGGTTCTGGCCCAGCGCGGTGGCGTTCTCGGGTGAGCCTAGGTAGTCGAAGAACCGCGGCCGCCCGCCCGGGACGAACGCGGAGAGGTAGACGATCCGGTCCACCAGCTCGGGCGCCCGCTCCGCGGCCAGGGACGCGGGGCCGCCGCCCGCGCTGTGCGCGACGAGCACGACGGCGCGATGGTGACGCACCTGGCGCAGGACGCTCAGTACGGCCTCGGCGCAGTCGTCCATCGTCAGGGTGGCGAGCCGCGACTTCTCGGTCAGCAGGCCCGGCTGGCCGGGCAGCAGGTATCCGGTGGGCAGGGGTGCGTCGAAGCCGTGCCCCGGCATGTTGACGGCCACGCTCGCAGCGCCCAGTCCGGCCAGCGCGCGCTGCGTCGCCGCCCACTGTCCGGAGCTGTGCCAGGCGCCGTGCACGAGGACGAAGACGGTGCCGGTGTCGGTCAGAGATGCGTTCTTCATGGCCCCATTCCAGACAGGAACCACAGCGTCATCCACTTATAGATCTGGTAAGCGGCATGGCGATATCTTTGAGGTATCGCCAGCAGCTGATGGATCGATGGAATCGATGGGACGGAGGGCGGGTCATGGAAGCGCGGCACCTGCGGTACGCGGTTGCTCTCGCCGAGCACGAACACTTCGGCCGGGCAGCGGGCGAGCTGGGCATCGCGCAGCCACCGCTGTCCAAGCAGATCGCCGACCTGGAGCGCGAGGTCGGGGCCCGGCTGTTCGACCGCACCCGTCAGGGGGTGTTCCCGACCGCCGCCGGTGAGGCGTTCCTCGCGCGGGCGCACCGGGCGCTCGACGAGATCGCGGCGGCCAAGGTCGACGCGGGCCGGGCCGCGCGCGGCGAGACGGGACGGCTGCGCCTCGGCTTCATCGCCTCGGCACTGCTCGACCCGCTGCCGGGCGTCCTGAGCCGGTTCCGCCGTGAACGGCCCGACGTGAGACTGGAACTGCACGAGATGGCGACCAGCCGCAGCTCCCCGGCGCTCGTCGCGGGGGAGCTGGACGTGGCCCTCACCCTCGGCCCGCCACGCGGTGCCGGAGCCGAGCACCTCGTGTCCGTCCCGGTCGGCAGCGACCACGTGATCGCCGTGGTGGGTACGGCGCACCCGTACGCCGGTCAACAGTCGGTGAGCGCCGACCAGTTGCGGCGACAGCCGCTGATCGTGTCGGCCGGCGAGGACGAGCCCGCTGTGGTCGCCGGACTGCGCACCCTGCTGGGCACGGACTCGTCGGCGCTCGGCGGCGCGACCGTCGCGAGGGACGTGCACACGATCATCGGCCTCGCCGCCTCCGGCGTGGGCGTCGGCCTGGGCCCGTCCCGCATGAGGGCGGTCCCGCGTCCGGGAGTGCGCTTCTGCGAAGTGACCCCGCGCACGCCCCTGCCCGATCTCGTGCTGTCTTTCGCGGCCCACGATCACTCGCCGGTGCTGCACGCCTTCCTCGACACCATCCGGGAGAACTGCCCCGACGTCGGCGCCGCGCTCAACGACCGGCTCCGACCTCACACTTGATGCGGGCCGGTCGTCCCTTCGCGCGCACGTGTCCGGCCTTCCGGCACGGATCGGCCTCGGCGTGAGGCGCGCGGTGTGTAGCCCTGACCGCGCCGCACGACGCCCCCTGGGCGAGCGCTGTCCGCTCGGCGGCCGCCAGCTCGGTGGTGCGGAGGAAGTCGGCGACCTTTCGGCGCGACGTGAACGACGTCGTCGAGCTGTACGTCGTGCGCGGCGAGCCCACCGGCTAACCCCGAGCGACCTCAGCGGTGTGCGCGGGGGCGTACCGCTCACCCCTCACCTGGTCGCTCAGCGGGTCCAGCGCGGCCAGCGCCTCGGCGTCCAGGGTGAGCTCCAGCGCGGCCGCGTTCTGCTCCAGCCGGGCCGGGCTGCGGGTGCCCGGAATGGTCGCCACCGCCACCCCGAGCCGCTCGGCCTGGGCGTACACCCAGGCCAGCGCCACCTGGGCCGGGGTGGCACCCAGCCGGTCGGCCACCTCGCGCACGGTCTGCGCGATCTTCTCGTTGGCCTTGCCCGCCTCGCCCGCGAAGCGGGGGTTGGTGCGCCGGAAGTCCTTCTCGCCCAGCGCGGAGCGGTCCAGGGTGCCGGTCAGGAACCCTCGCCCCAGAGGCGAGTACGGCACAAGACCGACCCCCAGCTCGGCCATCACCGGGGTGACCGCCTCGACGTCGCGGGTCCACAGCGAGTACTCGCTCTGCACCGCGGTGATCGGGTGCACCGCGTGTGCCCGGCGCAGCAGCTCGCCGTCGACCTCGGACAGGCCCAGATGGCGGACCTTGCCCGCCTCGACCAGCTCGGCCATCGCCCCGACGGTCTCCTCGATCTCCACGTCCTGGGGCGGGCGGTGGGCGTAGTACAGGTCGATCACCTCGACGCCCAGCCGCAGCAGCGAGGCGTCACAGGAACGCAGCACGTAATCCCGGGCACCGCGGATGCGGCGTGCCTGGTCGCCGGCGCTGCGGTCGATGCCGAACTTGGTGGCCAGCTGCACCTGGTCCCGGCGGCCGTGGATAGCCCGGCCCACCAGTACCTCGTTGTGCCCGGTGCCGTAGGCGTCGGCGGTGTCCAGGAACGTGATGCCCAGCTCCAGGGCCCGGTCGATGGTGGCAAGGCCGCCGTCCCAGTCGGCGGCGCCATAGCTCTCGCTCATCCCCATGCACCCCAGGCCCATCGCGCTGACGGTGAGACCGGGCGAGCCGAGCTTGGTTCGGGTGATCATGCGCGGATACTCCTCCCGCCCGACGGACCGGGCGATACCTTGAGCACTGACGAACACCTCGGACGCTAGGACTTGGAGCGCGCTCGAAGTCAAGCCGGAGGGTCGGCCCCCGTCGGCGGGTGAGGCGCGGCGGGAGCGGCGTGCTCGTACTCCGTCGAGCGCCGCTCGGCGTACCGCTTCACGCCCGAGGCGTCCGCGATGCCGAGCTGCCCGGCCAGGTACTCCACGACCTTCGACGGCACGCATCGGAGAACGTCGCGTACGCCTCGGCCTGCTCATCAGCCAGAAACTTCACCGGCACGAGGCGGGCCGTAGCCAGCGCCGGCACCCGCTCGGCGGCCGCTGGTGAGTACCCTCCCCGCGACCGCGAGCCGTGCACCGTGCCCATCAGTGAGACCGAGGACAACCCACCCGCCCGGGGAGCGCCTCAGCCGACCGGCGCCATTTCGGTTCGCACCGCGGGCCGCCCGGCGACCGCCGGTGAACGCCGCCCCCTCAGTGCCGCGCCGAGCACCACCGCCGTCAGGCCGAGCACAGCCCACACGGCGAGGGTCAGGGCGGGGCCGAACGCTCGCGCGCCGTCGAAGAAGGAGACCGAGCGCAGCAGGGAGCCGCCCGCGCCCGGCGGCAGCAGCTGGCCGATCGTGCCCACCGGTTCGGGCAGCAGGTGGGGCGCGGAGGTCACGCCGGAGAACGGGTTGCCGAGCAGGACCATCGTCAGGGCGCCGACCCCTATCCCCGCAGGACCGAGCAGCGCGGCGAGCCCCGCGACGGTGGCGCTCACCGCGAGCGTGGACAGGCCCAACGACCCCGCTTCCACCCACCAGTTGCCGGTGAGCACACCGAGCCAGCTGTGCGTGAGCGCGGCCGCGATCGCGCCGACGAACACGGCGATGGTGACGAGAGTGGCCGCCGCACGGATGCCGCGCAGGCGGCGCAGGGTGACGAGCGACCCGGCCGCGACCCCGGCGATCGCCAGTGGCAGCACACTGGCCCCGAGGGCCGCGCCCCGCGGATCCGCCTCCGGCGCGGGCACCACATCGACCGTCGGCACGGCCTTGCCCTCCGGGGCCTGACTCCGCACGGCCTGCTGAAGGAGCTGCGCGACGACGGGACTCGCGGCCGACGCGGTGAGGAGCTTCGGCCCCTGGGGCGTGGCGACGACCGCGCCGTACACCGCCCGGTCCTCGATGGCATCGCGGGCCGCGGCCTCGTCGGCGTACCGGTGGACCTCGAACGCGCCCTGCTGGCGCTGGAGTTGCTGGGTCACAGGGTCGGCCGCCGCGGCAGGTCCCGCGACGCCGAGCGGCAGATCGCGGGGCGCCGTCCGTGCGGCGGGCCATGCGAAGGCCCAGAGCGCGAGGGCCGCGAGGACGGGGACGAGGACGGCCACCATCACGATCTGACGCGCCTGCGGGGGCGCGGTGGCGGGCGGCGTGGTCATGGGGGTGCTCCTCCGCGAAGGGGGCGCCCGGTGAGTGGCCCCGGGCTGCGACGTAAAGGGCTGCGACATAAAGAGAATGAACCTTCGTTTTACGTCATGCACTCTCCTGGGGAGGCGGCGCGCTTGTCAAGAATGAATGTTCGTTTTACGTTGAGCCCATGGCCCGGGTATCCCAAGAACACCTCGACGCGCGACGTCGGCAGATCCTCGACGGCGCGGCCCTCTGCTTCGCGCACAACGGCTTCCACGCCACGTCGATGCAGGACGTGTTGAAGGAGGTGGGCCTCTCGGCGGGCGCGGTCTACCGCTACTTCCGCGGCAAGGAGGAGCTGATCGAGGCGATCGTCGCCGAGGTGCTCGACGACATCAGGGGCGTCTTCGAGGCGGCCGCCGAACAGAGCCCGCCGCCCCCGCCGCACGAGCTGGTCGGCGAGGTCCTCGGCAACGTCCTGGAGCTCAAGCCGGGTCTCACCGACGGCGCCAAGTCGTTCTACCCGCGGCTGATGATCCAGGTGTGGACGGAGACGCTCCGCAACGACGACCTCTCGTCCCTCATCCGTGAGGGGTATGCCGGGGTGCGGGCCGCGTGGGTACGGGTCGTGGAGGGGTACCAGAAGGCCGGAATGATGTCCTCCGACGTGCCCGCCGACCATGTCGCACGGACCATGATCGCCTTGGCTCAGGGCTTCGCCGCCCAATATGCCCTGTTCGACGACGTCGCCGTCGAGATGCTGCAGAACGGCCTGCGAGCGCTGGTGAGTATGGATCTCCCCAGTTGATGGTCATGAGCCGGTCAATGACTGGTTAACCTCGTTGAAACTCCTCCCAACTACCCTCCCATGCCACGCCACCAGCGGATTTCGTAACCAAGGGTGCGTAGATCATGCGCACTCGCTGTGTGTTACATCTATATCTGTCGCGGTGGCCGCGGCAGCCGGACCCCGCACGGTTCGGAGCGAGGACTGTGAGGTGGGACGCGTGCAACTGACCCCGCACGAGCAGGAGAGACTGCTCATTCATGTGGCCGCGGATGTGGCCGAGAAGCGAAGGGCGCGGGGGCTGCTGCTCAACCACCCCGAATCGATCGCGCTCATCACCGCCCACATCCTCGAAGGCGCCCGCGACGGCCGTACCGTCGCGGAACTGATGTCCTCCGGGCGCGCGGTGCTCACCCGCGACGACGTCATGGAGGGCATCGCCGAGATGATCCACGACGTCCAGGTCGAGGCCACCTTCCCGGACGGCACGAAGCTCGTCACCGTCCACGATCCGATCGTCTGACGGGGGACCGCGCCTCATGCATGCCGCAGCGCACGCTGTCTCGGGTCGGGGAATGATCCCCGGCGAGATCCTCTTCGCCGATGACCCCGTCTCCTTCAACGAGGGCCGCGAGGTCACCCGCCTCACCGTCCTCAACGCCGCCGACCGCCCCGTGCAGGTCGGCTCCCACTACCACTTCGCCGAGGCCAATCCGGGTCTGGAGTTCGACCGCGGCGCCGCGCACGGAAAGCGGCTGAACATCGCCGCGGGAACCGCCGTGCGCTTCGAGCCCGGAATTCCCGTTGACGTCGAACTCGTTCCGCTCGCCGGCAAGCGCATCGTGCCCGGTCTACGCGGAGAGACCGGAGGTGCCCTCGATGCCTGATCTGTCCCGTGCCGCGTACGCCGATCTGTTCGGCCCCACCACCGGCGACCGGATCCGGCTCGCCGACACGGATCTGCTGATCGAGATCGAGGAGGACCGCTCGGGCGGTCCCGGACGCTCCGGCGACGAGTCGGTGTTCGGCGGCGGCAAGGTCATCCGCGAGTCGATGGGCCAGTCGCGGACGACCCGTGCCGAGGGCGCCCCCGACACGGTCATCACCGGCGCCGTGATCATCGACCACTGGGGCATCGTCAAGGCTGACATCGGTGTCAGGGACGGCCGCATCACCGGCATCGGCAAGTCCGGCAACCCCGACACGATGGACGGCGTCCACCCCGAGCTCGTCATCGGCCCGGAGACCGAGATCATCGCGGGCAACGGCAAGATCATCACCGCGGGCGGCATCGACACCCACATCCACTTCATCTCGCCGACCATCGTCGACGAGGCCCTCGCCTCCGGTGTGACCACGCTCTTCGGCGGCGGCACGGGCCCTGCCGAGGGCAGCAAGGCGACCACCATCACGCCGGGCGCCTGGCACCTGGCCCGGATGTTCGCCGCGCTGGAGTCGAGCCCCGTCAACGTCGGCTTCCTCGGCAAGGGCAACACCGTCAACGCCGAGTCGATGCACGCCCAACTCCGCGCGGGCGCCGTCAGCTTCAAGATCCACGAGGACTGGGGCGCGACCCCCGCCACCATCGACGCCTGTCTGAACGTCTGCGAGGAGACCGGCGCCCAGCTCGCCGTCCACACGGACACCCTCAACGAGGCGGGCTTCGTCGACGCCACCTTCGACGCCGTGGCGGGCCGCACCCTGCACGCCTTCCACGTCGAGGGCGCGGGCGGCGGCCACGCCCCGGACATGATCACGGCCGTCTCGCTGCCCAACATGCTGCCGAGCTCCACCAATCCGACCCGGCCGCACACCGTCAACACCGTCGAGGAGCACCTCGACATGCTGATGGTCTGTCACCACCTCAACCCGGCCGTCCCGGAGGACCTCGCCTTCGCCGAGTCCCGCATCCGGCCCACGACCATCGGGGCGGAGGACATCCTGCACGACATCGGTGCCATCTCGATCATGTCGTCGGACTCCCAGGCCATGGGGCGCATCGGTGAAGTGATCATGCGTACGTGGCAGACCGCGCACGTGATGAAGCGGCGCCGCGGCTATCTGCCGGGAGACGTGCGCGCCGACAACCACCGCGCACGTCGCTATGTCGCCAAGTACACGATCAACGCGGCCGTCGCCCAGGGCATCGACCACGAGCTGGGCTCGGTGGAGTCCGGCAAGCTCGCCGACCTGGTGCTGTGGGAACCGGCGTTCTTCGGCGTCAAGCCGCAGGTCGTCATCAAGGGCGGACAGATCGCGTACGCGCAGATGGGCGACGCCAACGCGTCGATCCCGACCCCGCAGCCGATCCTGCCGCGCCGCATGTACGGCGCGCACGGCAGGGCCCCGGCGCTCAACTCGATCAACTTCGTCACCCAGTCGGCCCTCGACGACGGCCTTCCCGAACGCCTCGGTCTGGACAAGCAGTTCACCGCGATCCGCTCGACGCGTGGCCGCTCGAAGGCGGACATGTACGAGAACGACGCGCTGCCCCGGGTCGAGGTCGCACCCGACAGCTTCGCCGTCACCATCGACGGCGAACTCGTCGAGCCGTCGCCCGCCGCGGAACTGCCGCTCGCGCAGCGGTACTTCCTCTTCTGACGGCTCCGACCACCGAGGGTTCTCACCGTCTCGACTCACCTGGCGACGATCACATGTCACGAGCAGCACTTCTCGTCCTGGCCGACGGACGATTCCCCGCGGGCGGGCACGCCCACTCCGGCGGGGCCGAAGAGGCCGTCAAGGCGGGCCGCGTCACCGGCGCCGCGAGCCTGGAGGCTTTCTGCCGGGGCCGCCTGCACACCACCGGCCTGGTGACGGCCGCCCTCGCGGCGGCCGCGGCCCTCGGCGTCGATCCGGTGGACCTGGACACGGCGGCGGACGCCCGTACGCCGTCCCTGGCGCTGCGCGTCGCCGCGCGGCGCCTGGGGCGGCAGATGATGCGGGCCGCGCGGGCCACCTGGCCGCACCCGGAACTCGACGCGCTGGCGCGGCATTTCCCCAAGGGGGCGCATCAGCCCGTCGTGCTCGGGCTCACCGCCCGTGCGGCCGGGCTCGGGCCGGAGGACGCGGCCCACTGCTCGGCGTACGAGGGGATCAGTGGGCCCGCGACCGCCACGGTGCGGTTGCTGAGCCTCGATCCCTTCGACGCCACGGCGGTGCTGGCTCGGCTCGCGCCGGACGTCGACCGTGTGGCGTGCCGGGCGGTCGACGCGGCGAGACGTGTGCTGTCCGACGGTGTCGACGCGTTGCCTGCGGGGTCGGCGCCGTTGCTGGAGGTCGGGGCGGAGGCGCATGCGGCTTGGCCTGTGCGCTTGTTCGCCTCCTAGTTGGCTTGGTTGATGTCGCGGGGCTGTGTCCCGGACCCCCTTTTGGCCTGGACGGCCTCGTCCTCAAACGCCGGACGGGCTGGAACGCCCGTCCCTGAACGGGCTCGTCCTCAAACGCCGGACGGGCTGAGATGCCCGGCCCTGGACGGGCTGAGATGTCCGTCCCTAATTGATCTATTGGAGCTGTACACATGCACCTCGACCACTCCCACGACGGTCCCGCCGCCGTGTCCGCCGATGCCCATCGTGCCGACGGCAGCCGTCGTGCGCTGCGGATCGGGCTCGGTGGGCCCGTCGGGTCCGGGAAGACCGCTACCGTCGCGGCGCTCTGCCGTGAGCTGCGCGACGAGCTGTCCCTCGCTGTCGTCACGAACGACATCTACACCCGCGAGGACGCCGAGTTCCTGCTGCGCGAGGCCGTGCTTCCGCCCGAGCGGATCACCGCGGTGGAGACCGGCGCCTGCCCGCACACGGCCATCCGCGACGACATCTCCGCCAACCTGGAGGCCGTGGAGGACCTGGAGGACGAGGTCGGCCCCGTCGACCTGATCCTCGTGGAGTCCGGCGGCGACAACCTCACCGCCACGTTCTCCAAGGGGCTCGTCGACGCGCAGATCTTCGTCATCGACGTCGCGGGCGGTGACGACATCCCGCGCAAGGGCGGGCCTGGCGTCACCACCGCGGACCTGCTCGTCGTCAACAAGACCGACCTGGCCCCGCACGTCGGCTCCGACCTCGCCCGGATGGCCGCCGACGCGAAGGCGGCGCGCGCCGAACTGCCCGTGGCCTTCCAGTCGCTGAGGTCCGAGGACGGCGTCGGCCCCGTCGCCGCCTGGGTGCGGGCGCAGTACGCGGCATGGACCGCGTCGGCGTGACGGTCGACCTCGCGCCCCGAGGCGTCACCAGGACGGGCGGTGGCGCGGGCGTCCGCGGCATCGCCCGTGTGGAGGCCCGCGCCGACGGACGCGGCGGCACCGTGCTGCCCGTGCTCGACGGCGAGGGCCCGCTCGCCCTGCGCCGCACCCGCTCGACCGGATCCGGGGCGCACATCACCCTCGTCGGCGCGATGAGCGGCCCCCTGGGCGGCGACCATCTGAGCGTGGACGCGACGGTGCGCGAGGGCGCCGCGCTGCACATCGGTTCCGCGGCTGCCACCCTCGCGCTGCCCGGCCAGAGCGGCGATTCCGCGCGATACGACGTGCGCCTGACCGTCGAGGACGGCGCGGAACTGCACTGGCTGCCCGAGCAGTTGATCTCGGTGCTCGGCAGCGATCTGCGTGTCACCACCCGCGCCGACCTCGCCCCGGGGGCCCGCCTCGTGCTGCGCGAGGAACAGGTCCTCGGCCGGGTGGCCGAGGACCAGGGGCGACTCACCAGCCGTCTCACGGTGTACCGCGCGGGCAGCCCCCTGCTCGACCAGGAACTGTCCTGCGGGCCCGGCGCCCTCGCGGGTTGGGACGGCCCCGCCGTCCTCGCGGGGAACCGAGCGGTCGGACAACTGGTCGTCGTACGGCCGGAGTTCGTTCAGAACATGCCGAAACCCGAACCGTTGGGGGAGTGGGCCGCGCTCACGCCACTGGCGGGCCCGGCGGTCCTGGTCACGGCGGTGGCGCCGGACGCGCTGCGGGTGCGCAGGGCCTTGGACGCGGCGTTGAACCGGCTGGGCTGACCAGTAGTTTCAGTGCTCCCTCCGCTGGAGCACGACGTACCGGGCCGCCCAGTCCGTGACGCCCCGGCGTCGCCCGAAATCGGAGATCCGATGGTCGAGCACGGTAAACCAGGGGGTCACCGCGGCGCGGAAGGTCTCCTCCGTGGTCCAGGAGGGGCCGTTCGACTGGTGCAGGGCGTCCTCCTCGTCGAGCGCGGCGGCCCCGACATGGAGCCACAGTCCATCGGGGCGGCACATCCGGGCCATCGCCGCGGCGAACGTCCGGCGCTCACGGTGCGTGGGGCAGGTGTGCAGCACGCCACGGTCGAGGACCACGGGAAACGATTCCAGGGGTGGCGGTTGGCCGGTGACGTCGAGCACCTCGTACCGTACGGCCGCGCCTGCCGGTGTGCGGCGCCGGGCCTCGGTGATCGCCCGGGGCGAGAAGTCGCAGGCCGTCACGGTGTAGGAGCGCTCGGCGAGCCACCGCGCCGTGGTGCCGAGTCCGCAGCCGACATCCAGGACGTGGGCCGGTGGCGGAGCGTGCTCGGCGAGGAGTTCGCCGAGCACCGGTGGTGGCTCCTCGTCCCATCCAGGGTTCGTGGAGCCGTAGGTGTGGTCCCATTCGGCCGCGCTGAGGGAACGCAGCGGCACGGTGGCTTCGCCATGAGGCGGCATGGTTCTCGATCCCTTCCGTCTGCTCTCGGCCGGTCCGTCAACTCACGACCGGCCAGCGGGAGATGCGGGAGGGCAGCCACCACAGGAGCGAGCCGACCTGATGAACGAGACCTGACTTCAGGAACGCCTCGATCTCCTGTGGCCGGAAGTCCGACACAGGGGCACCGTCGAGGAGCGACGCCAGCTTCCCCTTGTGCACTTTGCGCATGAGGACGCGCCGCTGTGTTCCGTGGCGCAGATCGGTGACTTCGACGAAGCCCGTGCCGCGCCGGTAGCCACACTTGTTCATGTGGAACGTGGCGCGCCACTGGTCGAGGACGGCATCGCCGTCCGGACCGGCCACCGAACGCGGGGGATAGAGGTGGCTGAACAGCCGCCATCGTCCGACCTCGGTGCCGAGGTCCAGCTCCCAGTCGACGGAGAGGCCGTGTCCCGTCGACTCCCGCACGTGGGTGAGTCCGCGGACCGCCTCCCGGTCACTCCCGGGATCGCCGTGCTCGTCGTGACCGAGAATCACGGGCTCGGGGAGGGCGACGTGCCGGGCGCCGCGTGCGACCAGGTCCGACACGGTCCGTACGGCGGTGTCCCCGTACTCCCCTTCGCCCAGGTAGATGCCGTCCCGCGCGCGTGTCTCCTCGTCGCGTTCCCGCCAGCACCGGAGCGCCGTCGCCGTGCCCGCTTCCGGCGTGCGGCCCACCGGCTCGTGGAGCAGCGCGGGCACCAGCGCGGGACTGCTGTCGCGGGTCACCCAGCGCATGAGGTCCTGGTTGGCTGCGTACGGTACGACGTGCACGGTCTGGCCACCGTCTTCGAAGAGCAGTCCCAGAGTGCGCCAGCGGGCGAGCAGGTCCGACAGGTCCTCCGCCGCGATGTCGTGATCGGCCTCCCGGAGCTTCTTCGCCAGGACGTCGCCGGTGCACGGCTGTTCAAGGAGCCGGAAGGCGGCCATCTCCCAGGGTTCGTCGATGCTCAGCGTCCGCCAGGCGAAGCCGGGCCGGGTATTGGTGAGGACGATGGAGTCGGTCAGGTCGCACTGGGTCAGCCGGCCCCGGGGGAACTCGTGGCGCCAGGTCTCGACGGCCTTCTCCAACCGCTCCGCGTGCGTGGTGGAGATGCCTTGGTGCGCCGCGTCGAAGACATAGGCCATGTCGCGCAGTTCGGATTCCGGAAGGTCGTAGATCACCGCGTAGTGAGCGGCGGGCTCCAAATCGCCGAATCCGAGCTCTGGACGGTTGAAATAGGGGCTGAAGCGCTCGATGGCTATGCGGGTCACTCCGTTGGGCGGAGCGAGGTGGTGGACGGCCGGGAACTGGTCGATCACCGAGTCGTAGTCGTCCTCGGTCTCGGCGGGAAAGCCGAAGAGGTAGTTCCACACGACACCGAGGCTCACCGACTCCGCGTCCCGCAGCATGCGGACGTTCTGGCAGCCGGTCACCCCCTTGTCCATCAACTTGAGGACACGGCCGCTGAGGCTCTCGATGCCGGGCTGCACGTAGTGGATTCCGGCGGCGACGAGCGAGGCGAGCTGTTCGCGGCGCATGTTGGACTTGATCTCGTAGCTGATGCGCAGGTCGCATTCGGCCTCCGCGAGCCGCGGGACCACCGACCGCAGATACGTCATGTCGAGGATGTTGTCGGCCACGGCCACGTTGAGCACCTGATGGCGTTCGGTCATCGCGAGCAGTTCGTCGACGAACCGGTCGGGGCTCTTGCTGCGGAATTCCATGAACGAGCCGTTGAGCCCGCAGAAGGTGCAGTGGTGCTTCTGGCCCCACCAGCAGCCGCGTGAACTCTCCAGGACGATGTGGGGCTCGGCCATGGCCCTGGCGCGGGAGGCCGCGTGCTGCTCGAAGTAGTCCGTGTAGTCCGGTGTGACCAGCGCCGACGCGGGCAACGGAGCCGCTCTCATGGCGTTGGCGTGCGAGGTGCCTTCGGCATCGCGCCAGCAGAGCCCGGGAATGTCCGCGGGGTCCGACTCGTCGCGCAGACAGGCCAGGAGCCGCGTGAACGACACCTCGCCCTCGCCGCGATTGACGTAGTCGACGAACGGGAAGCCGCGGTGGAGCGCGGCGCCCTGTGGGCCGTCGCAATTGCCGCCGCCCAGCACCACGTGCACTTCTGGTGCCGTCTTCTTGATGAGCCTGGCCGCGGCGAGAACGGCGCTGTTCTGCGCGAAGGTCGTCGAGAAGCCGACGACGTCGGGCCGGTCCGCGAGAATGCGACGGACCAGGGACGCGATGTACTCGGGAGCGAGTGCGTGCAGCTCCCGGCCCTTGTTGAGCATGTCTCCCGGCACTGCGCCCGCCACCAGGTCCGCGAATTCCGCATTGCGCCAGTGCGGATCGTCGTACAGCGCGGAGGAGAAGATCCACTCGCTGTAGCCGGTGAAGTAGGAGTCCCAGCAGAAGTTGTACTCCTCACGCGTGAGGCCCGCCCGCTCGGTGATCCAGTCGAGGTAGTCGAGATTGGCGTTCACGACGTCGACGCGGCTGTCAGGGAACTCGTCCGCGACGCGACGCTTGAGGATTCCCAGGGCCAGGGAAGGGAAGTCAATCGAGGCCCAGGGCATGTTGACCAAGGTGATGTGCACCGTGTGACTCCTTCAGCGTGTCGGACTGGTTGCCGGTAGCGGTGCGTCGCAGAGGACACCGGCATCCGCGGCGGCGAGTTTGCCGAGGAGGGACCGGCCGTGCGCACTGGTCGCGATCAGGGGACTGCCAGGGGCGTCGCTCCGGGTCACATGGCTCTTCGGCAAGGAGTAGACCTGTTCCCGTACCGGATCGGCCAACAGGGAGGAATCGCCTCCCGGGCCGCGCGGGGCGAGCCGTGCCGGAGCGCATCGGATCCATGGATGCGGGCGCAGCGCAAGGTGCTCGGCAGGGGAGTGTGCGGCGGCTTCGGCGGGCCCGGCCGCGGCAGCCGAGATCCGGCGCATGCCCTGCTTGAGCCGCCGGAGCATGTCGGGGCGCTCGGGTCCGCCGATGACGGTGTGCCGTCTGCCCACCCTGCCGCCCAGGTAGTTGAGTTCGCGGTTGTCGGCGAACGCGTCGGACCCGTCGAGGACCACGCCGAAGGCGTGCGGATCGGCCACCAGCCGGGTCCCGGGCTCGGCCACCATGAGCTCGAAGGCGTCGACGGCGAACTTGTCGCGGTTGCGTTCGAGGAAGCGGAGCGAGTCCTCGGACTCCTCCTCGGTCTCGTCCAAGAGGCCACCCATGATCGAAAGATTGACCCGTATGTCCGCCGCCGCGAGATTGTCGAGGATGGCCTGGAAGTCCCCGGCCTGCACGCCTTTGTCCAGCGTGTCGAGGAGCCGCTGTGTGACGCCCTCGTAGCCGACGGCCATTCCCTCGCAGCCCAGTTCGGCGAGCTCCTGACAGAAGGCCGGATCGAGCAGGATCGGCTCCAGGCGGTTGCGCGTATTGAAACGGACCTGAAGACCGCGCTCGCGCACCAGACGCATGGCACGGGCGAGCAGTCGCAGATTGGTGTTCTCATCGACGACGGTGACGAAATCGATTCCGGTGCTCTCCACGATCTGGTATACCGCGTCGGCGAGTTGCCTCGGAGAAGCCTGTTGGTAGGCACCGCGTTCGAGAGACCGGTTGCCGTAGGAACAGAAGACGCAGCGTCCCCAGTAACACCCCACACAGGACACCATGGAGAGAACGACGGTGTCATTGAGATAGGAGTGCACCTTCAGCCCGGCATAGTCAGGCGCTCCTACGTCCTTGAAACGCAGAGTGGGCGGTCGGCCGGGGCCTGTCGCGCCCCCGGGATTCAGCCATCTCATTCCCGGCACTTCGGAGCGAGGCGCGTTCGCGGTGAGATGCGCCAGCCAGCGCTCAAGCGGCTCCTCGCCCGCCGTGACGCAGAGAGCGTCCACCGCTGTGCGTACTGAGGTCAACGCGGCCAATTCGTCGTGGCGCAGCATGATCTGCTGTCCGCCGATACAGATCGGTGTGTCCGGGTGGCGGAGCCGGATCCACCGGGCGAGCAGCAGCGCCGGGGCCAATTGGCTGAAGAAGGCGACGGAGATGCCGACCGCCCGCGGCGTGGAATCGTCCAGTGCCTCGGTGAGTAACGCGTGCAGCTTCCGGGTCGCGAAGTCGAGGGAATCGACCGGCGCTTCCGACAGCTGGAGCACTGCCCGGTCCAGTGAGTCGAAGTCGTCCCACACCTGCGACAACGCCGAGTCGCGCAGCAGGAGTTGGGCGGCCTGTCGAGCCAGTCGCACCGCGCGCACAGGTCCGAGTCGGGGCGCCGGGTCCTTCGTCAGGACGAAGTCACGCATCTCGCCGAGATGCTGGAGGGAGGCATCGGCCACCACCGCTCGGTACCAGGTGGGCAGATCCCGCGCCTCGTCCAGCGTCCGGGCTTTCTGTGCGAGTGCCGGGCCGTCCAGGAGACGGTGGACCAATTCGATACCGAGATCGACCTGGTGAGCGCTGTAGCCGGACCTGCGGACGTGACCGGCGAGATAGGGCAGACTCAGATAGGGAAAAAGAGTTGCCTCCGTCGGGGGCGGAAAGAGCAACAAGAGGTCCATGCCATCCGTCCTGATCCGGACGGTGCGGCCGACCGGGTGCGCGAGGCGATCGCGGAGAGAGAGCGGCGGGAGAATCGAAGGAGCCCACAAGCGGGCGTTGCTCCGACCTCGCGGCCGAAGAATCCAGAAGATCTTGTGAGCTCCCCATGCAGCGATTCAGGCGGGCCGATCAGCCCGCCGGCATCTCCGAGGAGCGGTCTGCATTCTTGGCGATGTAGTTGTAGGCCGTGGACGAACCGCTGACTTGCAGTTCGTCCATCTCGAGTACCTCAAGTTCGCCGAGGTCGCTGTCGACTTCGGTGCTCATCTGGATGTCCATGGAACCTCCATGTGCGACATGTGTGAGTGGAACATGAAACGGGAGTGCATTTCTGGGACTCCGGTTCTCGAACAGACTCGCTGTGACGTTTCATCATGGTCAAGGGCGCTATTGAGCCATGGTCATCCGGGCGGCGCGCCGCCGCCGTCGTGACTCCGGGCGTCCGAGGGCGCGCGCGGCCCTCCTGGCAGGGGCGTGACCTGCGTCGACCCCTCCGCCCCCGCTCGCCCGTTGAGCGGTTCAAGGTTCACCGTTTATCGGATTGGTAAAGAACCTCCGCCACATCTGTCGCTGGGATCCTCGCAACGCGAGGATCCCTCGTACTGATCGAATCTGCTCGAATCGATGTGCGGGAGGCCCCACTTGCGACGGACCCCAGGAAACAGACGGACGGCGGTGCTCGGCACCGCGGGCACCCTGGTCACGGCCACGCTGATCGCGGGCGCCATGGCCGCGCCCTCGGCGAACGCCGACGCGGGTGCCCGCTCCGGGAAGGACCGCGAGGCGCGCGGTGTCGCGCTCGCCGCGCAGCGTGCCGCGAAGGCGGGCATCGACTGGCGCGACTGCCCCGCCGACTGGGGCCTGGACAAGCCGATCCAGTGCGGTTGGGTCACCGTGCCGCTCGACTACGCGAAGCCCAACGGCAAGAAGATCAAGATAGCCGTCGACCGCATCGGCAACACCGGTACGGACAAGGAGCGTCAGGGCGCGCTCGTCTACAACCCGGGCGGCCCCGGCGGCTCCGGCATGCGCTTCCCGACGCGCGTGACCAAGAAGAACCCGGTCTGGGCCAAGACCGCCAAGGCGTACGACTTCGTCGGGTTCGACCCGCGCGGCGTCGGCCACTCCACGCCGATCTCCTGCGTCGACCCGCAGGAGTACGTGAAGGCGCCCAAGGCCGACCCGGTGCCCGACTCCGAGGCCGACAAGCGCGCCCAGCGCAAGCTCGCCGCCGAGTACGCGGACGGCTGCGCCGAGCGCAGCGGCTGGATGCTGCCGCACATGACCACGCCGAACACCGCGCGCGACCTCGACGTGGTCCGCGCCGCGCTCGGCGAGAAGAAGCTCAACTACCTGGGCGTGTCCTACGGGACGTACCTGGGCGCCGTCTACGGCACGCTCTTCCCCGCCCACGTCCGCCGCATGGTCGTGGACAGCGTGGTCGACCCCTCCCGCGAGAAGATCTGGTACCAGGCCAACCTGGACCAGGACGTCGCCTTCGAGGGCCGCTGGAAGGACTGGACCGCGTGGGTCGCCAAGAACGACGCCACCTTCCACATCGGTGACACCCAGGCCAAGGTGCAGCAGCAGTGGGAGAAGCTGCGCGCCACCGCCAAGGCGAACCCGATCGGCGGTGTCGTCGGCCCCGCCGAGCTGACCGCCTTCTTCCAGGGTGCGCCCTACTACGACTCGTCGTGGGTGCCGGTCGCCGAGACCTGGAGCAAGTACCTCGCCGGGGACACCAAGGCGCTCGTCGACGAGGCGGGCCCCGATATGTCCGACACCGCGGGCAACATCTCCTCGGAGAACGGCAACGCCGTCTACACCGCGGTGGAGTGCGCCGACGCCAAGTGGCCGACCAGCTGGCGCAAGTGGGACCGGGACAACACCCGCCTGCACAAGGACTACCCGTTCCTGACCTGGTCCAACGCGTGGATGAACCTGCCGTGCGCCACCTGGCCGACCAAGCAGCACACCCCGCTGGACGTGAAGACGGGCAAGGGCCTGCCCGCCGTCCTCATCGTGCAGTCCCAGCGTGACGCGGCCACCCCGTACCAGGGCGCCGTCGAGCTGCACAAGCGCTTCAAGGGCTCCCGCCTGATCACCGAGAAGGACGCGGGCTCGCACGGTGTCACCGGCCTGACCAACCCGTGCATCAACGACCGGGTGGACAGCTACCTGCTCGCGGGGAAGACGGACGCGAAGGACGTGACGTGCGCACCGCACGCCACGCCCAAGCCGTGACGTCCCGCGTCTGACGGGTTCCTGTCCGACGGGTTCCTACTGGGAGATCGCCTCGGTCCGAGGCCCGGCGATCTCCCGGTAGTCCGCCGTCCGCAGCGCCAGCGAACGGTCGAGCCGCGCGGCGTTGAAGAAGATCTCCTCGTGCTCCAACAGTGCGGGATCCACGACGAGTTCGAGCTCGGGGTCGAAGGAGAACGGCAGGATGGTGCCGCTCACGCTGCCCGAGAGCCGCTCCGCCAACTCCTGCGTCGCGAAGCCCGCGTACGTACCGCCGAGCAGCGCCTTGAGCGCGTTCAGGTCCACGCGCCGATCGCCGGGCACCACGGCCAGGACGTACCGCTTCGTCTTCTTGCCGATCTTCACCATCACCACGATGCACTTGGCGGCCTGCTCCAGCGTGTTGCCGCGCAGCGCGCTCACCGCCTCCGTGGCGCCCTCGGCCTCGTGCTCGATGACGCGGTACGTGGCGCCCCGCTCGTCGAGGAGGCCCACGAGCTTCGTGTACTGGGCGTGCTGCTCGCTCACTTACTTCTCCCGCCGCGCCAACCAGGCATCTTCCGCCCGGTAGTTGAAGAGATCATAGTTCGCGGCCAATTTGGGGAACGCCTCGCGCCAGTCGCGCTCGCGGAGGTGGTCGACGAGCCAACGGACCGTCTCCTCCAGGGATGCGGCGTACGTCGTGACGGGCCTGTACCCCAACTCCCGCTCCGCGGCCGCCATGTCGTACACCACGGGATGCGCGGAGGACCACATCGTGAGGCCGACACCGGGTTCCGGCGGCTCGCCCTCCACCAGCACCGTCTCGGTCTCGACCCCCATCACCGCGTCCACCGAGGCCCCGATCTCGGCCACGGTCGGCGCCTCCGGGTCGCCCGCGTTGAGCACCCGGGACCCGGGCCTGGCCGCGGCGAGCCTCACGAGCTCGGCCAGCGTGCGCACCCCCACGGGGTGGAAGCGGCTGCGGCCGCCGTGGGCGAGCACCCGGGTACGCCTGCCGTCGAGGTTGCGCTGCACGAAGTACAGCTCGCGGGGCCCGCGGCAGTACGGCCCGTGGATCGCCCCGGCCCGCAGCAGCGTCACCGGCAGCCGGTCGCCCAGCGCGAGCAGCCCCCGTTCCAGCGCTATCTTCCGGGTGCCGTACGTGGCATCGCCCGGCGCCACGGTGGGCTGGCTCTCCGGGATCGGCACCGGGTAGCGGGGAAAGCCGTCCGGTTCGCCCTGGGTGTCGAAGCTCCGGCCCTGGGCGTCCGCGTAGACGGCACCGCTGGAGAGCACCACGGCGGACCCGATCCGATCGGCGAACGCGGCGTACTGCCGGGCGTGCGCCGCCGTGAACGCCACCATGTCGACCACGAGGTCCACGCCGTCGCCGAGCACCCCGGCGAGCTGCGCGTCGTCCTCCCGGTCGAGCACGGCCTCGCGCACGTCCCCCGGCCACCGCTCGTCGCGCCCGCCGCTCCGCGACGCCGCCGTCACGCTCCAGCCGTCCTCGACGAGTGCCCGTACCGTCGCGCGCCCGGTCTGTCCCGTCGCCCCGATCACCACCGCGTTCTTCATGACCGGACCGTAGGGCAGCGGGTCCGGTCAGGTGAAGGGTGATCTGCTCTCGGCAGAGGCAGAGGCAGAGGCAGAGGCAGAGGCAGAGGCAGAGGCAGAGGCAGAGGCAGCCGCAGCGGTCAGCTCAGCGGCATCCGCGGGAACTTGCGGGGCTCCTTGGCGCCCGCCGCCGTGCGCTCGGCCTCCTCCGCCTTCACGACGGCCGCGTACTTGTCGACGTACTCCTGACCGGAGAGCCCGAGGATCGCGTACATGATCTCGTCGGTGACGGCCCGCAGGACCGCCTTCTCGTTGTCCATGCCGTCGTAGCGCGAGAAGTCGAGCGGCTCGCCGAAACGAATCGTCACCTTGCGGAAGCTGGGCACCTTCTGGCCGGGTGGCTGTGCCTCGAACGTGCCGATCATCGCGCAGGGGATCACCGGCACCCGGGCCTTGAGCGCCATCGCGGCGACGCCGACCTTGCCCTTGTACAGGCGGCCGTCGTGCGAGCGGGTGCCCTCGGGATAGATGCCGAGCAGCTCGCCCTTGCGCAGCACGCCGAGCCCCTCGCGGATCGCGGCCTGGCCCGCCTCCTTGCCGGAGCGGTCCACCGGGATCTGCCCGATGCTGTGGAAGAACGCGGCGGTCAGACGGCCCTTGATGCCGGGCCCTGTGAAGTACTCGGCCTTCGCGAGGAAGGTGATGCGGCGCTTGATGATGGCGGGCATCAGGAAGTGGTCGGAGAAGGACAGGTGATTGCCCGCGACGATCGCCGCGCCGGACTCCGGAACGTGCTCGAGGCCCTCGATCCTCGGCCGGAACATCAGCCGGAGGAGAGGGCCGAGGACCACGTACTTGAGCAGTAGATAGAACATGGCGGCTGCCTTCCCCCTGGACCCGGTGCCGACGCAGAGTAGCCAATCGGCGGCGCGGACGCGAGAGCCCGTTCGGGCCCTTGCGCGCGGCCGGGCGGGGGACCGACCGGCGCGGCAGCTGGACCGCCCGCTCCGGCGGAGGGTGCGCTGGCCTCTTCCCGGCGTCCCGGACGCCACAGAACGTCACCGTCCCCGGAGGTTTCGCATGCGCCCGTTCACCGTCGCGGCCACCGCCCTGATCGCGCTCGGCGCGGCTGTCCCCGCCCACGCCGCAGAGGGGGTCCCCGCCCCGCGCGGCGGTCTCTTCCTGACCGTCTCGGGCGCCGACAACACCTGGATCCGCGGTGTGCTGCTGCGCTGTACGCCCGAGCCCGAGGGTCACCACCCGCAGGCGGCGCAGGCCTGTGCGGCCATCGAGGAGGCCGCGGGGGACTTCGACGCGCTGGCCGACGACCCGCACGCGTGCACCAAGGAGTTCGACCCGGTGACCGTGAGCGCGAAGGGCACCTACCGGGGCCGGGTGATCGGCTGGCACAAGACGTACCCGAACGCCTGCACCATGGATGCCGACACCGGATACGTCTTCCGCTTCTGACCGGCGCGGTACCCGGCCGGTGCGCGCCTCAGGTGGTGCTGCGGGAGAGCACCATGGCGAGGGTGATCAGGCCGAGGACGACCCAGCCGAACCAGAGCCATCCGTTGCTTCCGAGCGTCACCGTGTAGGCCGTCACCATGACCAGGCCGCCGATGGTGAACGCGCCCATCGTCTTCGTGGAATCGGGCATCGCTGAGCCTCCTCCCGGCAGCCTCGTGCGCCGGGGCGCGGCGGCTGCGGTCCGAGGGCCATCGTCTCCCGCGAAGCCCGGTTGCCGCTAGCGTCCGCGTGCGGCCAGTGAGGCCAGATAGGCGTTGTACTCCTCGAGCTCCTTGTCGCCGTTGCGGTCCGCGGCACGGTCCTTGCGCCGGGCCTCGCGGTCCTCGGACTTGCGCCACTGGAAGAGCAGGGCGACGAGGACCACCACGGACGGGATCTCGCTGAAGGCCCAGGCGATGCCGCCCGCCGCCTCCTGGTCGGAGAGCGGATCGATGCCCAGCGAGGCGGGCGGGTGCATGTAGGTGCCGATCATCGGCTGGGTGGCCATCATCAGCGCGATTCCGAAGAACGCGTGGAACGGCATGCCCGCGAACAGCTCCAGCATCCGGAAGATGTGGCCCGGCCGGTGCGGTCCCGGGTCGACGCCCATGATGGGCCAGAAGAAGACGAGACCGACGGCGAGGAAGTGCACCATCATCCCGATGTGGCCCGCTTTGGAGCCCATCAGGGTGTCGAAGAGCGGCGTGAAGTAGAGCGCGTACAGGCTTGCGATGAACAGCGGGATCGTGAACGCGGGATGCGTGATGATCTTGACGTACCGGCTCTGGAGGAGCCAGAGCAGCCACTCGCGGGGGCCCTTGTGACCGCGGGCCGCCACCGGCAGCGCGCGCAGCGCGAGGGTGATCGGCGCCCCGAGCAGCAGCAGGATCGGCGACAGCATGCTGATGATCATGTGCTGCACCATGTGCACGCTGAACATGACCATGCCGTAGTCGTTCAGCTTGGTGCACATCACCAGGAGGATGGTGAGCACGCCGATCACGAAGGAGACCGTGCGACCCACCGGCCACTTGTCACCGCGCCGCACGAGCCGCAGCACGCCCCACCCGTACAGGGCGAGGGCCAGCAGGCAGCCGATGAGGAAGAAGGGGTCGGCCGACGGTTCGAGACCTCGCCCCAGCGTGAACGGCGGCAGATCCATGTTCATGCCGTGCCCGCTGTGATCCATCCAGTGGCTCCTGATTCGTGCGGATTGTGCGACGTGTTCGGCACCAGAGTAGAACTGCCCCCGGCCGCTGACGCGACCGGGGGCAGATAGTTCAACAGGTGATGACCTCACCGATGTGCGGAGGGACTTACAGCACGCACTCCGCTTCGGCGTACCGCTCGTCCGGCACGGTCTTCAGCGTCTCGACGGCCTCGGCGAGCGGCACCATCGTGATGTCCGTGCCGCGCAGCGCCGTCATCTTGCCGAACTCGCCGCGGTGCACGGCCTCCACCGCGTGCCAGCCGAACCGGGTCGCGAGGACGCGGTCGTACGCGGTGGGGGTGCCGCCGCGCTGGACGTGGCCGAGGATCACCGGACGCGCCTCCTTGCCGAGGCGCTGCTCCAGTTCGAGGGAGAGCTGGCGGGCGATCCCGGCGAACCGCTCGTGGCCGTAGACGTCCTTGCCGCCCTCGTCGAACTCCATGGAGCCCGCGCGGGGCTTGGCGCCCTCGGCGGCCACCACGATCGCGAACTTCTTGCCCGCGGAGAAGCGCTCGCCGACCTTGGCCGCCAGCTCCTCGATGTCGAAGGGGCGCTCGGGCACGACGATCGCGTGCGCGCCCGCCGCCATCCCGGAGTGCAGGGCGATCCAGCCCGTGTGACGCCCCATGACCTCGACGATGAGCACGCGCTGGTGCGACTCGGCGGTGGTCTTGAGGCGGTCGAGTGCCTCGGTCGCGACGCCGACGGCCGTGTCGAAGCCGAAGGTGACGTCGGTGACCGCGATGTCGTTGTCGATGGTCTTGGGGACGCCGACGATGGGCAGGCCCCCGTCGGAGAGGAGCCGCGCGGCCTTCAGCGTGCCCTCGCCGCCGATCGGGATGATCGCGTCGAGGCCGAGGTCGGCGAGGTGCCCCTTGGCGCGCTCGACGCCGTCCCGCAGATGCGCGGGCTGGACGCGCGACGAGCCGAGGATCGTGCCGCCGCGGGCGAGGATGCCGCCCACCGCGTCGAGGTCGAGCTTGCGGTAGTCGCACTCCAGGAGGCCCTTCCAGCCGTCGTGGAAGCCGATGACCTCGTCGCCGTGGTCCACCACCGCGCGGTGCACGACGGAGCGGATGACGGCGTTCAGTCCGGGGCAGTCGCCTCCGGAGGTCAGGACACCAATGCGCATAGCCCGGAATACCTTTGCAACGTGGGCCGAGGTCCGGACCACGTCGTCCGGCTGGAATCCCCGCCACCCTATAGGCGGGAGGGGGTTGGTCCGTACCGGGCGTCCGCCTGCTGGACGCCCCCGCTCACATGTGCGGGCGGGGCGTCAAGCGGGCTCCTGTGAAGCTCAGGCGGGCTGCTGCTGCGCGGCGTTGATGCGCTCGTTGCGCAGCGCCTCGTACCACCGGTCGTCCGTCGGCGGCAGCGCGTTCACATCGAGGGCCAGCTTCAGGAGCAGGTCCGCGATGAGCGGGTTGCGGGCGAGGACGGGGCCGTGCATGTACGTACCGAAGACCGTGCCGTTGTAGGCGCCTTCGGTGCCGTCGCCCGTGCCGTTGCCCCGGCCGAGCCTGACCTGGGCCAGGGGGCGGGCGTTCGGGCCGACGTGGGTGACGCCCTGGTGGTTCTCGAAGCCGGTCAGCTGCGGCAGGCCGAGCTGCGGGTCGATGTCCCCGAGGACGTCACCGACGCACCGCTCGCCCTCGCCGCGCGTGGAGACCACGTCGAGCAGGCCGAGGCCCGGCTCGCGCTGGCCGAGGTCGTTGATGAACTCGTTGCCGATGATCTGGTAGCCGGCGCAGACCGAGAAGACGATCGCGCCGTTGCCCACGGCCCGCTGCAGGCCGCCGTCGCGGCGAAGGCGCTCGGCCGCCAGGCGCTGCGGCCGGTCCTCGCCGCCGCCGATCAGGTAGATGTCGCCGGAGGTGGGCACCGGCTGGTCGCTGCGTACGTCGTAGCGCTCGACCTGGAGGCCGCGCTGGCGGGCGCGGCGCTCCACGACCAGGGCATTGCCCTGGTCCCCGTACGTGCTCAGGAGGTCGGGGTAGACCCAGACCAGACGCAGGCTGTTGTCGCTCATGCTCATTGTCCTTACCCGGGGTCAGTTGCCGACGCGGCGGCGCAGGTCCTGGAACGCGGTGTAGTTCGCGATGGTCTCGATGCGTCCCGGCGGGGCGAGCTGCACGGCCTCGTCGAGGGACTCGCAGACCCGGAAGTCCAGGTTCGCGACCTCCAGGCGCACCGCGAGGTCCAGCTTGCGGTCGCCGAGGACGAAGATCGGGTGGCCCGCGAGGCGGGTGTAGTCCACGTCCCACAGCCAGGAGGTGTCCGTGCCGTCCGCGCCGCGGGCGTTGACGGAGAGGATCACCGGGGTCGGCGGCGGGTCGATCAGCGAGAACGTCTCGAGCCAGCCCGCGGGGTTCTTCGCGAGCAGCAGTCGCAGGTCACGGCCCTGGAACTGCACGACGTCATAGCGTCCCGCGACGGCCTGCACCTGGTACATGCGCTCGAGGGCGACCTGCGGCGGCACCCCGAAGACGGCGGCGACGGCGGCCGACGAGGTCGCGTTGGCCTTGTTCGCCCGGCCCGGCAGCTGCAGGTGGATCGGCCAGGCCGAGCCGTGCGGGTCCAGGACGTGGTCGCCGGAGAGCACCCAGCTGGGCGCGGGGCGGCGGAAGCCGCACTCGCCGCAGAACCAGTCGTCCCCGGGGCGCTGCATGACGCCACCGCAGGACGGGCACGACCAGGCGTCGTCCTTCCACTCCTGACCGGCGGCCACCCACACCACGTTCGGCGAGGAGGAGGCCGCCCAGACGACCAGCGGGTCGTCGGCGTTGGCGATGACCACGGCCTTGGAACCGGACAGGCCCTCGCGCCACTTCTCGGCGAGCATGCGGGTCTCCGCGGCGCGGTCCAGCTGGTCGCGGGAGAGGTTGAGCAGCGCGATCGCCTTCGGGTCGACGTCACGGGCGACGCCCGCGAGGTACTTCTCGTCGACCTCGATCACGCCGTACTTGGCGTCGGAGCCGCCGGCGAGCGCCGAGGTGATTCCGGCGGGCATGTTCGCACCGAGCGCGTTCGAGACGACCGGGCCGCTGGCCCGCAGCGCCTCGGCGATCAGACGCGTGGTGGTCGTCTTGCCGTTGGTGGCCGACACGAGGACAACGTCCAGGTGAGTGGCGAGCCGACCGAGCAGTTCGGGGTCGAGCCTGAGCGCGACCTTGCCGCCGATCACCGATCCGCTGCCGCGGCCCGCCGCGCGCGACACCGCCGCGGCCGCCTTGCCCGCCGTCACGGCCAGCTTGGCCCGCGGCGACAGCGGGTCCGTGTTGCCTGACATCTGTCGAGATCCTCCTTGCGTACGGCGCCGCGCCTGCCCCCGGCATCGTTTCGACCTCAGCCTATCGAGATCCACTGACAAGCCCGAACCGCGGCACCACCTCGGCACCGCTCCATCCCCTGGACCGTACTCTTGCCGCCATGCGACACGGCTCGATCCCGGGCGCCTCCGGGCGCGTAAGACCCCTGACCCTGCTCGGTGACCCCGTGCTGCACACGCCCTGTGAGGAGGTCACCGACTTCGGACCCGAACTGGCGCGGCTCGTCGAGGACATGTTCGCCACGATGTACGCCGCCCAGGGCGTGGGCCTGGCCGCCAACCAGATCGGCGTCGCCCGCCGGGTGTTCGTCTACGACTGCCCGGACGACGAGGATGTCAGACACCTGGGCCATGTGGTCAATCCGCGTCTGGTCGAGGCGGACGGCGTGACGGTGCGCGGCCCCGAGGGCTGTCTTTCGCTGCCGGGACTCGAAGCGGGGACGCCGCGCTTCGACCACGCCGTGGTCGAGGGCGTGGACGTGCGCGGGGAGCCCGTGACGGTGCACGGGTCGGGCTGGTTCGCGCGCTGTCTCCAGCACGAGTGCGACCACGTGGAGGGCGGTGTCTACACCGACCGCGTCACCGGCTGGCGGCGGCGCAGGGTGCTGCGGGCCGCCGCCAGGGCCTCCTGGAACAAGAACTGAGGACCGGGGTGTGACGCGGGGGCGGGTCGGTTCGGAGTACGGGCCCGCTCAGAACCCGGGCCCGCCCACGCGATTGCCCGCGGCGGCGAGCCTGCCCCACAGCAGGTCCGCCAGGCTGCTCACCAACTCGGCGCGCGAGCAAGGCCGTTCACCGAGCCACCAGTCGCCCGCCGCGTGCATCATGCCGACGATCCCGTGGCCCCACACACGGGCGAGTTGGGCGCTCTGCGGTCCGAGGTCGACGCGCTCCTCGATGACCTCCGCGAGCTCCTCGCCGAGGCGGCGGAGCAGCGGAGCGGAGTGCAGGCCGACGTCGAAGCCCTGCTCGCCGGGGGAGGGGGCCTCCGACGGATGCATCAGGAAGCGGTAGACCTGCGGGCGGGCCTCGATCGCCGCGAGGTAGGTGTCGAGCGTCGCCTCGACCCGCTCCCTGCGCTCGGCGGGTGCGTCGAGCGCGGCGCGCAGTGCCTCCAGGAGCGCGTCCGTGTGCCGCTTGGCGAGCGCCGCGTAGAGTCCGCCCTTGTCGCCG
This sequence comes from Streptomyces formicae, assembly GCF_002556545.1. NCBI lineage: Bacteria > Bacillati > Actinomycetota > Actinomycetes > Kitasatosporales > Streptomycetaceae > Streptomyces > Streptomyces formicae. The sequence continues at coordinate 419,871 of NZ_CP022685.1, read as the reverse complement.
AAGTGGCGGTAGAGGATCGGCTTGGTGATGCCCGCCTCCGCGGCGATGGCGTTCATCGAGGCGCCGGGTCCGTCGCGGAGCACCACCCGGTCCGCGGCCTCGAGCAGTTCCCGTCGCCGGTGCTCGGCGGACCGCTGCTGATCGGTCCGCTGCGTGGTCTCCATGGCTTCTCCCCGCCCGTGCTGATTCGGTGACGCACGCGCAACGTAACACCCGGTGCGCTGTGCGCATCGAACGGGCTGCCGGGAGTTGACATGGACTACTGGCCAGTAACAGACTTCGGTTACCGCAAGTAACGCCGCAGTTGATCGCTGGTCCTGGAGGGGTCATGGCCGAGTTCACCATGGAGCTGAACGACGAACAGAAGGAGGTCCGGGACTGGCTCCACGGTTTCGCGGCCAATGTGATCCGCCCCGCGGCCGCCGAGTGGGACGAGCGCGAAGAGACCCCCTGGCCCATCATCCAGGAGGCGGCGAAGCTCGGGATCTACTCCCTGGACTTCTATGCCCAGCAGTTCTTCGACCCCTCGGGGCTCGGCATCCCGATGGCGACCGAGGAGATCTTCTGGGGGGACGCGGGCATCGGCCTGTCCATCATGGGCACCGGCCTGGCGGCCGTGGGCGTCCTCGCGAACGGCACCGAGGAGCAGATCGGCACCTGGATCCCGCAGATGTACGGCGACGTGAACGACGTGAAGGTCGCCGCCTTCTGCTCCTCCGAGCCCGACGCGGGCTCCGACGTGGCGGCGATGCGCACCCGCGCCGTCTACGACGAGGCCAAGGACGAGTGGGTGCTCGACGGCACCAAGACCTGGGCGACCAACGGCGGCATAGCCAACGTCCACGTCGTCGTCGCGGTCGTCGACCCGGAGCTCGGCTCGAAGGGGCACGCCTCCTTCATCGTGCCGCCCAACACCCCCGGTCTCTCGCAGGGGCAGAAGTTCAAGAAGCACGGCATCCGCGCCTCGCACACCGCCGAGGTCGTCCTGGAGGGCGCCCGCGTCCCCGGCCACTGCCTCCTCGGCGGCAAGGCCAAGCTGGACGAGCGTCTCGCCCGCGCCAGGGAGCGCGCGAAGTCGGGCGGCGAGCGCGTGAAGAACGCGGCCATGGCCACGTTCGAGGCGTCCCGCCCCGCGGTCGGCGCGATGGCCGTGGGCACCGCCCGCGCGGCGTACGAGGAGGCCCTGGAGTACGCCAAGACGCGTACGCAGTTCGGCCGCCCGATCATCGACAACCAGGGCATCGCCTTCCAGCTCGCCGACATGCGCACGCAGATCGACGCGGCCCGTCTGCTGGTGTGGCGCGCCTCGTGGATGGCGAGCACCGGCAAGAAGTTCGAGTCGGCCGAGGGCTCCATGTCCAAGCTGTACGCGAGCGAGGTCGCCAAGAAGGTCACGGCGCAGGCCGTGCAGATCCTCGGCGGCAACGGCTTCACCCGTGAGTACCCCGTGGAGCGCATGCACCGGGACGCCGCGATCTACACGATCTTCGAGGGCACGAGCGAGATCCAGCGTCTGGTGATCGCGCGCACGCTGTCGGGCATGCCGATTCGCTAGCGCTCGGCCGGGGCGGTTTGCGTCTGCGGGGGCGTCGTGGCCGGTCGCGCAGTTCCCCGCGCCCCTTACGGAGTCCGCCCCTGTCGCTTTCGCGGCAGGGGCGGTTTTTCGTGGGTGAGGGAGATTGGCAGGTTAGCTGTGCAGTGAAGCTTGCAAGTTTACCTGTCTATTGTCTATGGTGCGGAGCATGAGCGCACCCCTTGGCGACCCCGGCCCCGAACAGCTCGCCGCCGATCTGTCGGGCGCCGTGCGGCGACTCGTACGACGCTTTCGCGGAGTGTCGCCGGACACCGGCCTGAGCCCTTCGCAACGTTCCGTGCTCGCCCGCCTCGACGGGGCGGGCCCCGACACCACCGCGGGCCTGGCCCGCGCGGAGCTCGTACGGCCCCAGTCGATGCGGATGACCGTGAGCGCGCTGGAGGAGCTGGGGCTCGTCGCGCGCGCCCCCGACCCCGACGACAGGCGCCAGTCCGTCGTCTCCGTGACCGAACAGGGGCGCCGCACCCTCACCGAGATGCGAGCCGCCAAGCGCGACTGGCTCGCCGCGGCGCTCGCCGACGAGCTCGACCCGGCGGAACGCCGCCAACTGGCCGACGCCGTTGTGCTGTTGGAGCGGTTGGTGCGCAAGTGAGGACGGCGTCGCGCGCGACGCCCCGTCCCGCCGCGGGCGATCGTCCGGCCTTCGGGGCCCGGCTCACCGCGCCCCTCCTCCTCGGCTCCCTGCTCAACCCGCTCAACACCACGATGATCTCCACCGGCCTGGTGGCGATCGGACACGACTTCGGCGTCGGCGCCGCCGACACCGCCTGGCTCGTCTCCGTGCTCTACCTCGCGAGCGCCGTCGCGCAGCCCGTGCTCGGCAAACTGGCCGACGGCATCGGGCCGCGCCGGGTCTTCCTCGGCGGGCTCGTGGTCGTCGTCGCCTCCGGTCTCGTCGGCGCCCTCGCCCCGGGCTTCGGCTGGCTGCTCGTCTCCCGGCTGCTGCTCGGCGTCGGCACCTCCGCGGCCTACCCGGCCGCCATGGCCGTCCTGCGCGACGAGTCACGCAGACTCGGCACACCGACCCCGCGCACCGTCCTCGGCAGGCTCTCCTTCGCCGCGCTCGGCAGCGCCGCCGTCGGACCCACGCTCGGCGGGCTCCTCGTCGCGACCGCGGGGTGGCGCGGCATCTTCGCCGTGAACGTTCCCGTCGCCCTCCTCGCGTACGGCGCGACGCTGCGCTGGATACCCAAGGACGCGCCGCGCGGTGAGCGCACGGGCGACGGCGCCGCGGGCGGCCTCGACCCGCTGGGCACGCTGCTCTTCACCGGCGTGCTGACCTGCCTCGTCGTCTTCCTGCTCGACCTGCGCCACCCCCTGTGGTGGCTGCTCGCCCCCGTCGTCCTGCTCGGCGCCGTCCTCACCTGGTGGCAACTGCGCCACCCGCGTCCCTTCATCGACCTGCGGATGCTGGGCAGCAACCACGCGCTCGCCCGCACCTACCTGCGCCACGGACTGAGCTACCTGGTCGTCTACTGCGTCATGTACGGCTTCACCCAGTGGCTCGAGGAGGCCCGCGGCTACGGATCGCTGCACACCGGGCTCGTCATGCTCCCCATGTCCCTTGCGGCGCTGGCCTGTTCACTGCTCGGCGCCCACACGAAGGGCATCCGCGCGCCGCTCACCGTCGCGGCCGTGCTCCTCGCCGTGGGCAGCGCGCTGCTCCTGGTGACGACGGGAGCCACCCCGCTCGCCGTCCTGCTGCTCGCGGGCGCCTGCTTCGGCATTCCGCAGGGGCTCATGGGCACCGGCAACCAGGCCGCCGTGCAGCAGTTCGCGCCCGCCGACGCGATCGGATCGGCCGCGGGGCTCCAGCGCACCGCCCAGTACATCGGCGCCATCACGGCCTCCGGGCTCATCGGCCTCGCCTACGGCAGACAGGCCGACGACGGCGGACTGCACCTGATGGCCGTGGTCGGCGGCGCCCTCGCCCTGGTCCTCGTCGTCCTCACCGTCACCGACCGCGCGCTGCGGCCCGCACCACAGCACCATCCCGCACCAGAGCAACACCCCGCACCGGAAAGGCACCACTCATGACCGCCACCGTCCTCGACCCCACCACCGCCCTCGTCCTCGTCGACCTCCAGAAGGGCATCACCGGGCTGCCCACCGTCCACCCGGCCGACGAGATCGTCGAGCGGGCCGCGCGGCTCGCCGACGCCTTCCGCGAGCGCGGTCTGCCCGTGGTCCTGGTGCGGGTGACCGGTGGCGCTCCCGGGCGTACCGAGGCTCCCGCGCGCGGTGGTCGGCCGCCCGCCGACTGGGCGGACCTCGTGCCCGAACTCGGCCGCGTGGACAGCGACATCGTCGTCACCAAGCAGCAGTGGGGCGCCTTCTACGGCACCGACCTCGACCTCCAGCTGCGCCGCAGGGGCGTCCGTCAGGTGGTGCTCGCGGGCATCGCGACGAGCATCGGCGTGGAGTCGACGGCGCGCGCCGCGCACGAGCACGGCTATCACGTCACCGTGGCCGTCGACGCCGTGACCGACATGGACGCCGACGCCCACCGCAACAGCGTGGAGAAGATCTTCCCGAGGCTCGGCGAGATCGACACGGCGGAGGCCGTCGCGAGGCTCCTCGGCTGAGCGAACCGCCTACGGCGTGTACACGTACGGCGTGGTCGTGCACAGCGTCGCGAAGCCGAGCCGGTCCAGGATCGGGCGGCTGTCGTCCGACGCGTCGACCTGCAGATAGCGATAGCCGCGCTCGGCCGCGATGCGGGCGCGGTAGGCGACGAGGGCGCGGTAGATGCCCCTGCCGCGCCACTGGGGAGCGGTTCCGCCGCCCCAGAGCCCGGCGAACTCGGTGCCGGGGCAGAGCTCCATCCGGGCGCCGCACACCGGCAGGTCACCGGCCATGGCGACGACCGCGACGATGTCGTCGGGCGCCTCCGCCAGCTGGGCGAGCACCTGCTTGCCGATCCGCTCGCCCAGGGCGGCCTCGCCCTCGCCGAACGCGGCGGTGTGCGCGCGGGCCATGAGCCGCACGCCCTCGGCGTCCGTCACGGGGAGCAGGCGGACGCCCTCGGGCAGCTCGGGGCCCGCGGGCAGGGCGTCGGCCTCGGCGACCATCAAGGTCTCCGTGGGATCGGCCACGAAACCGGCGGCGACGAGGCGCTGCGCGAGGTCGGCGGGCCGGTCGTGGGAGTACAGCTTCCACTCGAACTCCCGCCCCGCGGCGGTGTAGTCACGCACCTGCGTGGCGATCACGGCGTCGGCCGTCGCCGCGTCGATGTCCGCCCACAGGACGCCGTTCCAGTCGTGCGCGGAGCCGATCTGCCGCACGACGCCGTCGATGCGCTCGATCCGCGAGGTCGCGCTGTCACTGTGCGCGTCGCGCCGCATCTGCCGGTCGTACGCGGCCAGCGTCTTGTCATGATCCATGCGCGTCACTTCAACAGGGCGCGATCGGCGCGGCAACCCAATATCCACGGCACGGGGCCGCGATGGCCGGGTCTACGCGTGCCAGCGACCGCGCAGCGCCGCGGTGGCGAAGCCCGGGCCGAAGGCGACCGTGGCGCCGTGCGCGCCGACGGCCGGGGGATCGGCGTGCGTGCGCTCCAGGACGCGCAGGATGCTCACGCCGCCGAGGTTGCCCTCGTGGGCGAGCGTGTCCAGGGAGTGCCGGGCCGCGTGGTCGTCGAGGCCGAGCGCGGCGGCGGTGTCGGCGATGATGCGGGGGCTGCCGGGGTGGATGACGGCGAAGTCGAGCGGCTCGGTGCCCAGCCACTCTTGCAGGCGCGGCATGACATCGTTGGCGGCCGCCAACGCGTGCTTGGTGGAGTCGAAGTGGATGCCGCCCGCGCTGATCCGCCCGCGCTGGCGGTCCAGACTGTCCGGCAGGACGTACTCGAGACTCTCCTCGATCACGAAGCCGGGGCCCAACGGGGTGTCGGTCACGATCGTGGCGGCGGCCGAGTCCCCGAAGAGGGCCTTGTAGATCATCGACTCGATGGACGTGTCGCTGTGGTGGTAGATGGCCGAAAGTACCTCGGCGGCGACCACGAGGACCTTGCTGCCGGGCCGGGCGGCGATCAGGTCGGTGGCCCGGATGAGGGCCTGGGCGCCACCCGGGCAGGCCACCGTGGTGAGCGCGACGCGGCGCACGTCGGGGCGGAGTCCGAGGCGTGCGACGAGGTGGATGTCCAGGTTGGGCACCGACCAGCTCGTCGTGTGCGTGGTGACGATCGCGTCGATGTCCCGGGCGGCGAGACCGGCCGAATCGAGGGCCGTGACGGCGGCGCGCTCGGCCATGACCAAGGAGTCCGTGAACGCGGCGCGCGCCCGCTCGCCGACGTCGGCGGTCCCCGAGACGGTGGGGGAGTCCAGGGGACGCGAGAAGTGACGCGTGTCCACGCCGCAGTTGCCGATGACCCGCAGGATCGCCCGCAGACGGGGGTGGTCGGCGTGGCGGGCGCTGATGTCGTCGGCTATCTCCGCCGTGGTGACCTTGTGGTCTCCGACAACGGTCTGAGGTCTGAGAACGTGGGCGGTCACGAGGCGGCTCCCTCAAGGACTGGCAAAGGGCGGGCGGAGTGATGGCCAAATTACTGCACCTCGCCGTGCCTGTTACCCATGGTGCCAGGACCGGAGTGGAACCTCTTTTCGAGCGACCGGGGAGCCGTCAGGTCGCCCGGAGGATCCCCGCGCGCGCGTGGATGCGGGTCTCGCCGGGGTGGAAGACCAGGATCATCAGGCGGGAACCGGGCGCCGTCAGGGGCTGCGCCGCGCACATGGTCACCCACCCGCGCCCCTCCTGGGCGTGCAGCAGCGGCCGCTCGTCACCGTCCGGATGCGGATGGGAATTGCCCGTGGCATAGAGGTCGGCGGTCTGCGTCTCGGCCAGGACCTCCTTCTCGATCTGCCGCAGGACGTCGTCGTCGGGCCGGGCGGCGAGCGCGGCGCGCAGTTGCGGCAGCACCATCGGCGCCCAGGCCGTGTCCCAGTCGAGGAGGGTCTCGCGGCCGTGCGGGTCGAGGAGCATCCAGCGCAGGGTGTTCGCGGGGACCTTGCCGTGCGGGAACATGGTGGCGAACCGCCGGTTGTAGGCCAGCATCTCCCAGGAGGCGTCGGTCACGTAGGCCATGTGCCGGATCCCGTCGACCGCCTCCTGCCACACCCCCGGCACCTCTTTGCCCGATGACAGGTGCAGGGGGCCAGGGGGGTCCTGCAGGAGCGCGTACCGGCAAAGCGACACCCACTCCTGCTCGTTGAGGCCGAAGAGGCGGGCGATGTCGCGGAGCAACGAGGTCGGCGGGTTGGGGTAATTGCCGGATTCGAGTCGGTGGTACGTGCCGAACGTCCGGTGCAGCAGCTGGTCGACCTGGTGCTGTGACAGGCCAGGCGCGCGTCTGCCCTGACCGGTGGGCCGGGCGAAGCCGTGTGATTCGGGGGCTATGAGGGCGCGTCGTTCGCGGAGCAGAGCGCGGAGCGCCGTCTTGTTCATGGTGGGTAATCCCTCTTGATGCACGCCGAGTTGGAGCGCGATCAGTCTAAATATTCACATCGGCTTTGGTAATAAACATTGCCCGAAGAAAACGATCAGTCTCTACGGCATCATGGAGTGCGCGAGCTCGTCGACCTGCAGCTTTGATCGTCGACGAGCCTGCGGGCACAACTGTGGGGCATCTTGTCCGGGGAGCCTGAGAATGGCTGAAATTCCCCGGCATTGGGTACCCCCTAGGCCCACAGGGCCGATGCGGGAAGCGTGTGGGACTGTTGTTCGTATTTCGATCGGTGTGGTCGGAAACAGGGCAACTCAGGATCGCACAGCGGTTCTTCCCGGACCGGCCGCGTGGGTCCACCGGCTGCGGTCGGTGCCGTCACTCGCCATTACGTAGCGGCCACGGTACCGGCCGCCCGTGGTTGTCCCCGGGCGGCTCACGCCCCCGCGACCAGCGCCTCGGCCTCCGCCAGGATCTCCGTGACCCGCAGTCCGAAACGGGCATCGCACGCGTGCGGCGTGCCACCGCGCGCGGCCTCGACGAGTCCGTCGATCGCTGTCCTGAACGCTTCGCCGGGACCGTCCCAGGCCGGCAGCGACTCCGTGCCTATCTCGCCGCGCAGCTCCACGGTCAGCCCCGCGCACTTCACCGGCGCCGTCAGGCTGAGTGCCGCCGTGCTGGAGGCCCCGCCCGTGTGGCGCAGGATCAGATGGGTCGTGTCGCCCGCGCCCCGCGCCGCCGTCACCGAGGTGACGTCGCCGAGCACCGGGAGCAGTACGGACAGGGCGTGCGGGCCGACGTCCCACAGTCCGCCTCGGCCCGCCCGCCAGGGCGAGGAGAACGCGGCGTCGCCGCCGTCCGGCGCGTAGAACGAGCCGTACCAGTCGGCGCGGCCCGTGAACCAGCCGCCGACGGATGCCTGTTGGGCGACCCAGGCCGCGGTGACGGGCGCGAAGCGGAGGGTGAAGAAGACCACGGACGCCACCCCGGCCCGTTCGGCCGCCGTCACGAGGTCCCGCGCCCCTTCGACGGAGGTGGCGACCGGCTTGTCGAGCAGCAGGTGGCGACCCGCGGCGGCGGCCCGTGCGGCGAGCGGCGCCTGGACGTCGGGCGGCACCGCGAACGCGACGGCGTCGCTGGCGGCGAACAGGTCGTCCACGTCCGCGTACGCCGTCGTGGCGTGCGTCGCGGCGAGCGTGGCGGCGGCTTCGGGACGGCGGCCCCAGACGCCGCTCAGTTCGACGCCGGGGTGCTCGGCCAGTGCGGGGGCGTGGGTGGCGCTGGCCCAGGGGCCGGTGCCCACCAGGCCGATGCGGAGTCGGTTCATGGGCGGCAGTATGACCGAGTGCGCCCGGGTGCGACCTCTCCCGGCCGGAGTCCGACCGAACTCGGACGGGTTTCCTGGCCGATGCGCCGGCGGAAGTGACCGTTCGGTCGACCGGGATGGCTGCCCGGTCGGCGGCGTCGGGTGCCGGTCGGCCACGGTGTGCCGCCGTACAGCCTCTTGTCGGACATTCCCCACCACTGGGTGCATTCCGTCACGCGAGAGCCTTCGCGCTTCATCCCAAATGGGTCGTCATATCCCGTTCCTGAATAGGGGCGGCACGGCATGTTCTCATGGCACATGCCAACTTCCTCATGGTGAATACCCATTCACCCGCTATGGTGAATTTCAATTCACCTCATGCTCGCGGGGGAGTCCGCATGAAGCCCGTCCCGATACCCGGCGAGGCGCGGGGCCCACGGGCCCGTCTGACCGTTCCCGTGCTGGCCTTCGGCGGCATCCTCATGGCCGTCATGCAGACGGTGGTCGTGCCGCTGCTGCCCGATCTGCCCCGGCTGACCGGCAGTTCGGCCGGAGCCGTCTCCTGGATGGTCACCGCGACGCTGCTGGCGGGCGCGGTGCTCACCCCGGTGCTCGGCCGCGCGGGCGACATGTACGGCAAGCGCCGTGTCCTGCTCGTCGCCCTCGGCCTGATGACCGCGGGCTCGGTGCTCTGCGCGCTGACCTCCGACATCCGGCTGCTGATCGCGGCGCGTGCGCTGCAGGGCGCGGCCGCCGCCGTGGTGCCGCTGTCCATCAGCATCCTGCGCGACGAACTCCCGCCGGAGCGCACCGGTTCGGCGGTCGCCCTGATGAGTTCCACGGTCGGGATCGGCGCCGCGCTCGGTCTGCCGCTCGCCGCGCTCGTCGTGCAGTACGCGGACTGGCACGTCATGTTCTGGGCGACCGCCGGCCTCGGTGCCATCGGGTTCGCGCTCGCCTGGTGGGTCGTACGGGAATCGCCCGTGCGTTCCCCTGGCCGGTTCGACTCCGCGGGTGCCCTGGGGCTCGCCGGGGGCCTGGTCTGTCTGCTGCTCGCGGTGTCGCAAGGCGGCCAGTGGGGGTGGGGGAGCGCTCCGGTGATCGGGCTCGGCGCGGGCGCGGTCGTCATCCTCGCCGCGTGGTGGCACCGGCAACTGCGCACCGAACAGCCGCTGGTGGACCTGCGGCTCGCGGCCGGGCGGAAGGTGGCACTGCCGCACGTGGCCGCGCTGCTCGCCGGATTCGCCTTCTACGCCAACTCGCTCGTGACGGCACAGCTGGTCCAGGCGCCCGCCGAGAGCGGCTACGGCCTGGAGCTGTCCATCGTGGCGACCGGCTTGTGCCTGCTGCCCAACGGCGTGGTCATGCTGGTCCTCTCGCCGGTCTCGGCCCGCATATCGGCGGCGCGGGGCCCCAGGGTGACGCTCGCGATCGGCGCGGTCGTCATGGCTCTCGGCTATGTCGTACGCATCGTGGACAGCCGGGACCTGTGGGTGATCGTCGTGGGCGCCGCGATCGTGTCGACCGGGACCACCTTCGCGTACTCCGCGCTGCCCACGCTGATCCTGCGGGCGGTACCGGTCGCCCAGACCGCGTCGGCGAACGGCGTGAACGTCCTGATGCGGACCATCGGGCAGAGCGTGTGCAGCGCGGCGGTGGCCGCCGTGCTCGTACGGCACACCAGCGCGGTCGGCGCGGCCCACGTCCCCACCCTGCACGGCTATCAACTCTCCTTCGCCCTGGCCGGAACGGTGGCGCTCGTCGCCTGCGCCGCCGCTCTGGCCATACCCTCGGACACGGCACCGCAGGGCGGGCGGCCGCGCGCGGGGCGCGGCGGGCCCGCCCAGGAGACGGCCCTGGAAGGAACGTGACCATGGCGACCACCGCCTCGTCCCCGACGACGGCTACGGACCCGGCCGCGTCCTCGGCCGCCGCAGCGACGTCGGCCCCCTCCGGCCGCAGGGACGCGGAGGCGAGCAAGGCCGCCATCATCCGCGCCGCCCGCTACCTCCTCGCGCGGCACGCGCACGGGGACATCACGCTCAAGGCGGTGGCGGAACGCGCCGGGGTGAGTTCCCCGTTGATCCTCAAGTACTTCGGGAACAAGGACGCGCTGTTCTCGCACGTCATGTCGTTCGAGGCCGACGCGGACGCCTTCTTCGACGCGCCCGTGGCCGACCTCGGCGCCCACATGGTCCGCCATCTCCTGACCGGTCAGGCCGAGCGGGGCGCCGACCCCATCCTGCGGATCGTCTTCGCCCCGCTCCACGGCGAGCAGGGCGACATCCTGCGTGCCAACTTCCGTACGCAGGTGGCCCACCGGCTCAGTGAGCGGCTGGCAGGACCGGACGCGGGCCTCCGTGCCGAGCTGGCCGTGGGCATGCTGATCGGGCTCGGCGTGATGTACGGCATCGCGCGCGGTCCGTGCGTGCGGTCCACCGAGATCGACGAGATCACCGACCGGTACGCGCCCGCGGTGCAGGCTCTGCTGACGCCGCGGTGACCGGCTCCTTGGAGGCGCTCGCGTCACCCCCGCGCCGCACGACCACCACGGCGGCGAGTCCGACCGCGAGGCCCAGGGCCGTCTGGGCGCCGAAGGGTTCGCCGAACATCAGGGCGCCCCACAGGGCCGTCACCGGCGCCATGAGGAACATGAGCGTATTGACCTGGGTGACTCCGGAGCGGCGCAGGATCAGCCAGTACAGGCCGTAACCGCCGAACGTGGAGAGCGCCACGAGCCAGCCGATCGCCACCCAGAACGACGCCTCGGCGGGCGGCACGACCCCACCCGTGGCCGCCGCGAGCGCCGTGAAGAGCGCGGCGCTGGTCACGCAGTGGACCGTCATCGCCACCGCGGGGCGCACCGGACGGCGCGTCCGCCGGTCCAGGAACGTCGCCGCCACCAGCGAGAGCATGCCGAGGAACGGCACGAGGTAGGCCCACCACGGGGCGTCGCCGCCGCCCGCGAAGTCGGCCGCGGTGACGATGGCGACACCGGTGACGCCGAGTCCGAGGCCCAGCCACTGGGTGCGCGAGACGTACTGCCCGAGCAGCGGCCCGGCGAGCGCGCCCGCGACCAGGGGCTGGGTGCCGTCGATCAGCGCGGTCGTGCCGCTGGAGACGCCGAGCTGGATCGCGTAGTACACGGTGAGCAGATAGCCGCTCTGGGACAGCGCCCCGACGACCGATTGCCTGCCGACGTCGCGCGGGGTCACACCGCGCCAGGACGCCCTGGTCAGCGTGAGGGCGACCACCGCGAGGACGACGGCGAGCGGCAGGAAGCGCCACATCAGGACCGTCGCCGCGGACGCGCTCCCCGCGCCCAGTTTGGCGCCGATGAATCCGGAGCTCCAGGTCAGCACGAAGGCGATCGACAGTACGACGTTCACGGTGGTCCTCCTCGCCGAGTCGGGTCTGCGCATCAGGGCGGGTATACAGATCGGTCTACTGGGGGGCGAGTATACAGATCGGTTTACTATGGACGCATGAGTGAGCGCGGGAGCGAGTACGAGAAGGGCGGCGCGGCGGCCGGGGGTCCGCGTCGCGTCGCCATGACGCCGGGCGCGCGGCGCGCCCTCGACGCCGCGGGGCGGCTGTTCTACGAACGCGGTATCCATGCCGTCGGAGTGGACCTGATCGCCGCCGAGGCCGGGGTGACGAAGAAGACGCTCTACGACCGGTTCGGCTCGAAGGAGCAGATCGTCGTCGAGTACCTCGCGGACCGCGACGAGCGCTGGCGGGCCTTCCTCGCCCCCTATCTGTCGGACGCGGGCACGGCGCGCGCCCGCGTCCTCGCCGTCTTCGACGCCTCGCGGGACTGGGCGGAGGTGCATCTGGCGAAGGGGTGCAGCATGGTCAACGCGCATGCGGAGATCAGTGACCCCGCCCACCCGGCGTATCAGGTGATCACCGGTCAGAAGGCGTGGATGCTCGCCCTGTTCACCGATCTCGCGCGGGAGCTCGCCCCGCGCGGGGCCCAACGCCTGGGCAGGACCCTGATGTTGCTGCACGAGGGCGCTCTCGTCGCGCACGGGTTGCACGTCTTCCCCGGGGCCGTCGAGCAGGCCCGCGCGGACGCCGACGCGCTGCTGCGGACCGCCGTGGCGCGGGGGTCCGCGGATCGTTGACAAGTCTTTGCATGTGGCCGGAATGCTTCGTTCCGTGATCTGCCGTGTGTCCGCCCGGGTGCGGTGACGGGATCCACGGCTGGTGCGGCGGGGCGTCTGGCCTTGGCAAAAGGCGGCCGAAATGGTGAGGGTGCGGTCCGCCGCCGTCGTCTTCGGGCGTTGACCGTACGCGATCGCAGGCGCACGCTCCTCAGGTAGGTGCTAGATACATCTAGTTCGCCCAATGGGAGGTAGCGCATGTGTGGCATCACCGGCTGGGTCTCCTTCGACCGTGATCTCGGGGCCGCGTCAGGGACGTTGGAGGCCATGACGGAGACGATGTCCTGCCGGGGCCCGGACGACCGCGGTACCTGGTTCGGCGGGCCCGTGGGGCTCGGGCACCGACGCCTGGCGATCATCGACCTGCCCGGCGGACGCCAGCCCATGACCGTCGAGACGCCGAACGGCACGGTCGCCCTCGTCTACTCGGGGGAGACGTACAACTTCACCGAGCTCCGTCGCGAACTGGCCGCCCGCGGCCACCGGTTCACCACCGAGTCCGACACCGAGGTCGTGCTGCGCGGCTACGTCGAATGGGGCGAGGCGCTCGCCGAGCGGCTCAACGGCATGTACGCCTTCGCGATCTGGGACGGCAGGCACGACAAGCTCGTCATGGTCCGCGACCGCATGGGCATCAAGCCCTTCTACTACTACGAGACGTCCGACGGCGTCCTCTTCGGCTCCGAGCCCAAGGCGATCCTCGCCAATCCGCTGGCCCGCGCCCGCGTCGGGACGGACGGACTGCGCGAGCTGTTCACCGTCGTCAAGACGCCCGGACACGCCGTGTGGGAGGGCATGCGCGAGGTCGAACCCGGCACGGTCGTGACCGTCGACCGCTCGGGCCTGCGCCGGCACGTCTACTGGACCCTGGAGACCCGGCCGCACACCGACGACCGGGACGCGAGCATCGCCAAGGTGCGTGAACTCCTCGACGACATCGTGCGCCGCCAGCTCGTCTCGGACGTGCCGCGCTGCACCCTGCTCTCCGGCGGCCTCGACTCCTCGGCGATGACGGCGCTCGCCGCACGCCAGCTCGCCGAGGCGGGCGAGACGGTGCGCAGCTTCGCCGTCGACTTCGTCGGCCAGACCGACAACTTCGTCGCCGACGAGCTGCGGGGCACCCCCGACACCCCCTTCGTGCACGACGTCGCCGAGCTCGCGGGCACCGAACACCGCGACATCGTCCTGGACTCGGACGCCCTCGCCGACCCCGAGGTGCGCGCGAAGATGATCCGCGCGCGGGACATCCCGATGGGCTTCGGCGACATGGACGCCTCCCTCTACCTCCTCTTCCGGTCCATCCGCGAGCACTCCACGGTCGCGCTCTCCGGGGAGTCGGCGGACGAGGTCTTCGGCGGCTACCTGCAGTTCTTCGACGAGCAGGCGCGCGCGGCCGACACCTTCCCCTGGCTGGTGAAGTTCGCCGACCACTTCGGCGACGACGCCGGTGTGCTGCGCCCCGACCTGAGCGGCACGCTCGATCTCGACGCGTACGTCAAGGAGGGCTACGCGACGGCAGTGGCGGGCATCCGACGCCTGGACGGCGAGAGCGACTTCGAGTACCGCATGCGCAAGATCAGCCATCTGCACCTGACCCGCTTCGTGCGCGTCCTGCTCGACCGCAAGGACCGCGCGAGCATGGCCGTCGGCCTGGAGGTGCGCGTGCCGTTCTGCGACCACCGGCTCGTCGAGTACGTGTACAACGCGCCGTGGGCGCTGAAGTCGTTCGACGGCAGGGAGAAGAGCCTGCTGCGCGAGGCGACCGCGGACGTGCTGCCGAGGTCCGTGTACGACAGGGTGAAGAGCCCCTACCCCTCCACCCAGGACCCCAAGTACGCCGTCGCCCTCCAGGGGCACGTCAAGGACCTGCTCGCGACTCCCGGGCACCCGGTCTTCGAACTGGTGGACCGCGAGGGAGCGGCGCGGGCCGCGAGCTGGGACGCGCCGCAGATCACCCAGGCCTCGCGGCGGGGCCTGGAGCGCACCCTCGACCTCGCGATCTGGCTCGACCTCTACAAGCCGGACCTCGCGCTGTCCTGACCGGCCGCGCTCACCCCGTCATCCGGGTCCGCCGAGGCCGCGAGGGTGTCGAGGAACCGCTGGAGCGCGGGCGTCCCGTCCGCGCCCAGGTCCCGCTTGACCGGGGGCACCGCGGCCCCGCGCCGGGCGTCGCCGCGCCGGCCCGGCTCCGGATACTCCTCGGGGCGCAGGGTGACGGCGCGGCGGATGAACTCGGCTACCGGCACCCCGAGCCGCTCCGCGAGTCCCAGGACCGCGTCGTACTCCTCGGGCGTGAACAAGACCTGCACAGGCTTGGCACCGTCCATGGACGCATGATGCCGCTCGGGCGGGTGTGACGCGGTGCGGTTGGCATATTCGCCCTCGAAGGCGTGAAATCCGCTCGGATCCGCACGGACAGTGAGGGCGGGCTGCTCACGCAGGGGTGTGGCCCCGGCCGGACGGGGGAATCGCGGTCGGGGCCACATCATGTTCAACGGTGAACCACTCTGTGGTGTTCCCAGGTGAGCGGCCTGTCGGTGTGACCTGCGTTACGCGGAATCCGGCCGGAGGCGCGGGGTCCGTGCCTCCGGGGCCCGGTCGGTACACCCCGTCATCGTGGCGTTCGGTGACCGGCTAGCGCACCAGCATCAGCACGGACGCCGTCACGCCGACGACGACGATGAAGGCGCGCATCGCGGCCGGCGGCAGCCTGCGGCCGTAGCGGGCGCCGACCAGGCCGCCCACCGTGGAACCCACCGCGATCAGACCGGCCGCCGTCCAGTCGATGTCCGCGACCACGATGAAGAGGACCGCGGCGACGCCGTTGACGATCGAGGCGAGGACGTTCTTCACGGCGTTCAGGCGCTGCAGGTCCTCCAGGAGCGTGGCGCCGAACAGGCCCATGAGCAGGACCCCTTGGGCCGCGCCGAAGTAGCCGCCGTAGACGCCGGTGGCGAGCACCCCGCACCACAGGAGGACGCCGCCGTCCTTCTTCCCCGGCTCCTCGCGGTTCCTCAGGCGCCGGTTGAGCCGGGGCTGCAGCAGCACCAGGACGCACGCGGTGAGGATCAGCACGGGCACCACCGCCTGGAAGGCGTCGGCGGGCAGTTCGAGCAGGAGCAGCGCGCCGATCAGGCCGCCGATCAGCGAGGCGGTGCCGAACCGCACGAGGCGTCTCGCCTGCCCCTTCATCTCCCTGCGGTAGCCGTACGCGGCGCTCAGCGTGCCCGGCACCAGACCGAGGTTGTTCGACACGTTGGCGAGCACCGGCGGAAACCCGAAGGCCAGCAGGGTGGGGAAGGTGATGAGGGTGCCGGACCCGACCACCGCGTTGAGCCCTCCGGCCGCGATACCGGCGGCGCCGACGGCCACCATCTCCAGCGCTTCCACAGCACACCTTTCCCCGAGCGGTCCCGGCCCGCGCGCCAGGTGCGGCGGGGATCATGACCCGCGCACCCACATCCCCGTCCGGGCAGGTCTCGATCTTGGTGTACGGCCAAAACCCAAGTCAATCCTCGGGTTTCCTTGCCTGCCTCCAAGCGATACCTTCACCCCTCGTGACTCTCGACGACCTCCGCGTCTTCACGGCCGTCTGCCGCGCGGGCAGCCTCAGCGCCGTGGCCCGCGACCTCTCCTGCACGCAGTCCGCCGTGAGCCAGCACGTCAAACGCCTGGAGCGGGAGCTCGGGGTGAGCCTCCTCGAACGGCACGCGCGGGGCGTCGTGCCCACCCCCGCGGGGCGCGTCCTCCGGTCCGCGGCCGCCGACGGCATCGGCGGCATCGACCTCGCCGTGCGCCGCCTGCGCGACCTGGCGCGCGGCGACGGCGGCGCGGTGCGGGTCACCACCGGAGCCACCTCCGTACGGCACTTCATGGCGGAGGCCGTCGTCGACTTCAGGGAGCGCTGTCCTCGGGTCACGCTGGAGTTCCAGACCATGAGCTCCAGCAGCGCCTGTTTCGACGCGCTCGCGGCCGACGACCTGGACCTCGCCTGGATCACCATCGGGGCGCCCGTGCGCGGCATCGAGCTGCGGCCCGTCGTCGAACTGCCCTGGGTGCTCGCCGTCCGCACCGACGACCCGCTCGCGGAACGGGACCGCGCCGAGCCGTCCGACCTGGCCGCCGGGCGGCTCATCACGCCGCCGGGGAACTCGACCTCGCGCGGACAACTCGACGTACACCTCGGTGAGTCGGGGGCGGAACTGCCGACGGGGACCAGCGTCGCCGACTGGGACACGGCCGTGCTCCTCGCCGAGCTCGGACTCGGCCACGCCGTGGTGCCCGCGCTGCCCGGCTGGCGCGACCAGGGACCCGCGGGGCTGCGCCTGGTCCCGGTCCCCGACCTGCCGCCGCTCCAGGTCGGGTGGGCGGTGCGCAGGTGGGACGCGCTGAGCCCGTCGGCCCGCGCCTTCGCCGACACCGTCGCCGAGCACTGCGCGCCGCTGGGCCCTCGGCCGGTTCAGGACGGCAGTCTGGCCGCGCGCGTCTGAAGGTAGTGGGCCTCGGGGCGGCTGAGCGTGCCCCGCGCCGCCAACCGGTAGGCGGTACGCGCCTCTTCGGTGTCGCCCGCCTGCTCCAGGAGGTGGGCGCGCACCGCGTGGAGACGGTAGTGCCCCTTCAACCGGTCCTCCAGCGCGGTCAGTTCGGCGAGCCCGGCCCGCGGCCCGTGCACCATCGCGAAGGCCACGGCCCGGCCGAGCTCGGCCATCGGTTCCGGCACGCGGTGGACGAGGAGGTCGTACAGCGCGAGGATCTGCGGCCAGTCCGTGCTGTCCCCGTCCGCCGCCTCGTCGTGCAGCGCCGCGATCGCCGCCTGCAACTGGTAGGCGCCCGCGGGGCCTTGGGACAGTGCCTCCTCGACCAGCGCCGTGCCCTCGGCGATCGCCGCACGGTCCCAGCGGGTGCGGTCCTGTTCGTCGAGGGGGATCAGCTCGCCGTGCGGCCCGGTGCGCGCGGCGCTGCGCGCCTCGGTGAGCAGCATCAGCGCGAGCAGGCCCGTCACCGCGCCCTCGGCGGGCAGCAGCCCGCGCACCGCACGCGTGAGCCGGATCGCCTCGCGGGCGAGGTCCGCCCGGTGCAGCGCCTCGCCGGACGTCGCCGTATAGCCCTCGTTGAAGATCAGGTAGAGCACTTGCAGGACGACGGCGAGCCGCCCGTCCCGGTCCTCGGGGACCGGCTGTCGGAAGGACACGCCCTTGATCTTCGCCTTGGCCCTGCTGATCCGCTGCGCCATGGTCGCCTCCGGCACCAGATGGGCGCGGGCGATCTCCGCGGTGGTCAGGCCGCCGACGGCCCGGAGCGTGAGGGCGACCTGCGCGGGCGGACCCAGCAGCGGGTGACAGCACAGGAACAGCAGGGTGAGCGTGTCGTCGTCCGAGGGGGCGCGGCCCTCGCCGGGCGGGGGAGCGGTGAACGCGTCGCGCGGGGTGAGCAGCGCGGCCTCCTCCTCGCGCCGCCGCCGCGCCTCGTCGGCGCGCAGCTGGTCCACGAGCCTCCGGGACGCCACCTTGATCAGCCAGCCGCGCGGATTGTCGGGCACCCCCTGGTCCGGCCACTGCCGCGCCGCGGCGAGCAGTGCCTCCTGCACGGCGTCCTCGGCGGCGCCGAAGTGTCCGTACCGGCGTACGAGCGCGCCGAGGACCTGCGGCGCGTGGCGGCGCAGCAGGTCCTCGACCCCGGTCGTACGTCTCAGCACTCGCCCCCGGCCTCCGGCACGGCCCTGATCACGACGGGCGGCTCGACGAAACCCTCGGGACCGGGGCATTCCGTGACGCGCAGGGCGATCTCGGTGACCCGCTCCAGGCTCTCGCACTCCAGGAGCCAGTAACCGGCGAGCACTTCCTTCGTCTCGCCGTAGGGGCCGTCCGTGATCACCGGGCGGCCGTCCTTGCCCTTGCTCACGAAGCGGGCCTGCGCGGGCTCCGTGAGGCCCTGAGCGTCGATGAGCTCGCCCGTCTCGGCGAGATCGTTGTTGATCTCGCCCATGTAGGCGTACATCGCCTGCAGTTCCTTCTCGCTCCAGGCCGGGCTGTTCTCGGAGGGCTTGCCCGCCATCGCCTCGTAGTCGGCCTGGGAACCCTGGACCATCACCAGATACTTCATGACTTCGCTCCTCGGCTGCGCCGTCACCCCTCGTGGGCGACGCTCACAGGGAACGTCGGAGCGGTCGGCACGTTCTCGACACCTCGCGAAAAGGAATTCCGAAGAAATCCTATCGACGGACGGCGACGGGTTCCTGGTGAAGCGCCCGCTTCCTTCCCGCCGCTGCTTCAGCCCATGTGGACGGGGGCCGCGCCCTCGTCCGTACGCTGCTTGCCCGCGGTGACGGCGAGGCCGGTGACGACCAGGCCCGCAAGGAACATGGCGCCCGCCCCGACGAAGGCCATGGTGTAGCCGTGCGTCATCGCGTCGGCCGCCCGGGCGAGCAGGCCGTGGTCCCGGGTGGCCGCCGCACGGTAGAAGGAGGCGGCCGCGTCGGGCAGCCGGTCGTTCGCCGCCGAGGTGGAGATCGTGGCGAGGACGGCGAGGCCGAGGGCGCCGCCGATCTGCTGGGCGGTGTTGAGGAGCGCGGAGGCGATGCCCGTCTCCTGGTGGCCGACGCCGCTGACCGCGCCGAGCGTCATGGGCACGAAGCTCATCCCGAGGCCGAGCGCGGTCACGAACATCGCGGGCATCAGATGCCCGGCGTACGACGAGTCGGGCGTGAGCGTGGCGAACCAGAACATGCCGACGGCCGCGATGAGCAGGCCGGGCCCGGCGATCAGGCGGGGCGCCAGGCGTGTGACGAGCTTGGCGCTGACGGTGGCCGCGACGCCCATGCCGAGGCTGAACGGCAGATTGGCGAAGCCGGTCCTGACCGCGCTGTAGCCGAGGATCAGCTGGAGGTAGAGGGTCAGGAAGTAGAACGTGGCCATCATGCCCGCGCCGATGAACAGCATGGTCGCGTAGGAGCCGGAGCGGTTGCGGTCCTTGAAGAGGCGCAGCGGCATCATCGGGTGCGCGGTGCGGCTCTGGACGAGCAGGAACACCACGAGCAGGACGGCGGCGACGGCGAAGCAGGTCAGGGTCAGGGCGTCCGTCCAGCCGTGCTCGCCGCCGCGGGTGATGCCGTAGACCAGGGCGATCAGACCGCCGGTGCCGGTCACGGTGCCGGGGATGTCGAGGCGCCCGCGGTGGCGTTCGGCCTCGACGAGCGTCCTGGTCCCGGCGAGGACCGCGAGGCCGATCGGGATGTTCACGAAGAACACCCACCGCCAGTCGAGGGCGTCGGTCAGGATGCCGCCGAGCAGCAGTCCGACGGTGGCGCCGATGCCCGCCATGGCGGCGTAGACGCCCATCGCCTTGTTGCGGGGCTTGCCCTCGGGGAACGTCGTGGCGATCAGGGAGAGCGCGCTGGGCGCGGCGACGGCCGCGCCGACGCCTTGCAGGACGCGCGCGCCGATCAGCAGCCCCTCGTTCGGGGCGAGACCGCCGAGAAGGGAGGCCAGGGTGAACAGCGCGATGCCCACCTGGAACATCCGGCGCCGCCCGAACAGGTCTCCGGCCCGGCCGCCGAGCAGCAGCAGACCGCCGAAGGCGAGCGCGTAGGAGTTGACGATCCACGCGAGGTTGGCGTCGGAGACGTCCAGGGCGGTCTGGATGCTGGGCAGGGCGATGTTGGTGATGGTGCCGTCGAGAACCACCATCAGCTGGGCCGCGGCGATCACGAACAGGGCGAGGCCGAGGTGGCGACCCCGGGGCGAGGCGTCGGGGGCACCGGCGGTGTCCACCGGTGCGGGGGCGGTGACAGCCGTGCTGTCAGCAGACATGAAAGGGCTCCAGGACGAGGCGTGGACACATTTCACCGGAACGGGAAGCGGGCGCGGAAGACTGGCTTCCCTTTCGGCGGTAAAGGCATGGTGACCGGCTTCGGAGAGCTGGATCACCGCAATGCAATCCGAGCGATGCGCCGACGGTAATGCGGCCTGGGCTCGGGACGAATGAAGACTTTAGCACCCGGTAGTGCCTGGTGGTGGCCCTGAGGGAGGGGTAAGGGGCAAGGAATTATTGGACTTGACATTCGCCGTTGAATCATAGGCAGGCGACCTGAGAGGAGTTATCAATTCCGCTTGATTTCTCGCCAAAAGTGTGAGCAACGGGCGATTGTCGACGCCATTGTGGGTCCACACTTTCGCCGTAAAAGCAAATCGCACGGCGCGGTCGATGGCCGGAGAAACTTCCGCGAACGGGCCATGAACGGCTGCCGCTGGACTAGCGTGACCGCAGGGGCGGACGGGGGAGCGGGGGCGGAAGTGACCGAGAAGGATCGTGCCTCGGAGGCGGAGTCGCCCTCCCTGTGGGCCAATGTCCACTACCGCACCTTCCTGGTCATCCAGACCCTCTCCGCCCTCGGCGACTCCTTCTCCTTCGTGGCGATCCCGCTGCTCGTCCTGCACAGCACGGGCTCGGTCGTCCAGATGGGGCTCGTCACCGGCCTCACCGGCGTCTCCTCGATCGCCACCGGACTCTTCGCCGGGGTGATCGCCGACCGCGTCGACCGACGGCGGCTGCTGATGCTGAGCGATGTGGCGCGCGCCCTGCTGTACGCGCTGATCCCGCTGGTCTGGCTCTACGCCACGCCCATGTGGCTGATCTACGCGGTCGTGCCGCTCGCGGGCGTCTTCTCGATGCTCTTCCAGGTGACGTACGTGACGGTGGTCCCCGCCCTCGTCGAGCCCGGCCAGATCACCCGGGCCAACGCCCACCTCTTCGGGGCGTTCGCCGTCGCGACGGTCGGTGGACCGACCCTCGCGGGTTTCGTCGCCGCGGCGTTCGGGCCCGTCGCCGCCATCGGGATCGACGCGGGAACCTTCGCCGCGTCGGCGGCCGGACTGCTCCTCGTCAAGCTGAGGCCCGCGCCGCCGCCCACGGACGAGGAGGCCGAGCGTGCCCAACAGGGCGGAGTGCGCGGGGAGTTCCTCGCCGGGGCCCGCTTCCTGTGGGCGCATCCCGTGCTGCGGCCCCTGACCGTGCTGCTCTCCGTGTTCATCTTCCTCACGCACGGCCTGACCGACGTCATCATCTTCCGTGTCAAGGAGGACCTCGGGCACGCCGACAGCACCGTCGGCTATGTGCTGAGCGCGGGGACGATCGGCACGCTGCTCGGGGCCTTCGTGGTCACCCGGCTGCGCAAGAGGCTGGGTTTTGGGCGTAGTTGGACGGGAGCGATCGGCGTGGCAGGTGTCGCCGTCGCCTGCGTCGGACTGACCGAGAGCGTGCCGTTGACCGCGCTAGCTTCGGCGGTGATGCTCCTCGCCACCGGCGTGTCCGGCATCTGCTCGATGTCCCTGCGCCAGGAAGTGACGCCGAGTCACCTCCTGGGGCGGGTCACCGCCGCGTTCTGGACCACGCACTACTCGCTCGGCCCGCTCGGCGCCGCCGCCGTCACGGCGGCGGCGGCAGGATTCGGCGTTCCCGCGGTCTGCCTGGCCGTGGGCGCGGGAGTGGTGTGCGTGGCCGTGGTCGGGACGTTCACGGGCATCGTGCGCGGGGAACAGGCCCTGCGATAGGGGCGCTGGGAACCGTGGACAGGAGCCGAGCCCACGAGCAGGTGAACGGGACCTCGTACGAAACGGACCCTACGGAACGTGCTCGTCCGGGCCCTCAGGCGCCGGTGCAACCGCCCCGCCGCCCCCGTTCCGCTTCTCATCCCCGTGCCCCGGCCACCAGGCCGCGTGCCCGATCAGCGCCGTCAGCGCGGGCGTGAAGATCATCGCCATCACGAACGCGGCGATCGCGATGCCGAACGAGAGGGAGAAGCCCATCTGCGAGAGCGTCGAGTTGCCCGCGAGCATCAGCGTCGCGAACGTACCGGCGAGGATCACGCCCGCCGAGCCGATGGTGGGCCCGGAGTGGCGTACCGCCGTGCCCGCCGCGTCGTGCGGGTCGCGGCCCTCGCGGGCCTCCTCGCGCAGCCGGGACACCATGAGGATGTTGTAGTCCGTGCCGAGCGCGACCACGAACAAGTACATGATCACGGGGAGCATGAACATCAGCCCGGGCTGGCTCCCGATCTGCTGGAAGAGCAGCGAGGTCGCGCCGAGCGTCGCGCCGAATCCGAGCGCGACGGACAGCATGAGGTACCAGGGCGCCACCAGGCTGCGCAGGAGCAGGCCGAGGATCACCATGATGGCGAGCGCGGCGGTCGGGAAGACCACCGAATAGTCGCGGTCCACCGCCTTGTTGATGTCGACGTACACCGCCGTGGTGCCGCCGACGAGCGCCTGCGTCCCGCTCGGGGCGTCCTCGTGGGCGGCCGGTCGCAACCGGTCCTTGACCGTGGCGAGCGCCTTGTCGGAGGCGGGAGGATCGGCCAGGACCACGGAGTAGGAGGCCGTCGTGCGGTCGGGACTGAGCCGGGCGGGCGCCACCTCGCCCACGCCGGGGACGTCGGCGAGCCGCCCCCGGAACGCCTTCGCCTCGGGCTCGGTGACGCGCTTGTCGGTGGTCGAGGAGAGGTACACGGAGGTGGGGTCGGTGGAGCCCGCGGGGAAGCCCTTCTGGAGGTTTTCCAGGGCGACCATCGACTCCTTGTCCTTGGGCAGCGAGGACCCGGCGAGGTCGAAGTTGGCCTTGTAGCCCAGCGCGCCGAGCGCGAGCGCGCCCATGAAGAGGGCGGAGACCACGGCCCACACCGCGGGCTTGCGGGCGATGGCCCCACCGAGCTTGGCGAACCCGGTGCCCTGCGGCTCGCGCTGCCAGGACTTCGAGGGCCAGAACACCTTCGTACCGAGCAGCGAGACCACGGCGGGCACCAGGGTGAGCCCGGCGAGCAGCGTGACGAACACGGCGATCGCGAGCGCCGGGCCCATCGACCGGAGCATGCCGAGCGAGGAGAGGGTGAGCGCGGCGAAGGCGACGATGACGGCGCCCGCGGCCGAGGTGATGGCCTCGCCGACCCGCTCGACGGCGTGGGTCATCGCGCCCTTGGGATCCTCGCCCGCGCGCAGCGCCTCCCGGTAGCGGAAGAGCAGGAAGAGGATGTAGTCGGTGCCGACGCCGAACAGGACGACGGTGAGCAGCTCCTGGATCGAGGAGTCCGCCTTCATGTCGAACGCCTTGTTGGCGGCGGCGATCAGGCCCGTCGCCATGGGCGAGATCAGGCCGATGAGGACCACGGGCAGCAGCGCGATGATGGGGCTGCGGAAGATCACGAGCAGCAGCACGATGATGATCACGATCGTGCCGGCGCCGACGAGGATGCCCGCCTTCTTGGACGCGTCGCTCTCGTCCAGCGCCTGCGCCGCGGAACCGGTGATCCCGGCCGTCAGGTCGGTGCCCTTCAGCTCGGGCTTGAGATCGGTCCGCAGCTGCTTCACCGCGTCCTGCTGGGCGGTGTCCTCGGGGTTGGTGATCTTGGGCATCGCCACGACGGAGGTCTGCACGAGCTTGTTGGGCGACACCTCGCCGGGCACGACCGCCCGCACCTCGTCGATCTTGCGCGCCTGGAGGTCCTTGGAGATCCGTACGACGTCCCCGGAGTCGGCGGCGGTCAGTTTCCCGCCGTCGGAGCGCTGGAAGACGATGATCGCGCCGATGTTCTGCTGCTTGGGGAACTCCTCCTCCTGCACGTCGGCCGCGCGAATGGACTCGTAGTGATCGGGAAGGAAGCTCGCCTCGTCGCTGCTCGACGTGAGTTTCGGTGCCAGCGAGATCACGGCACCGGCCGCCACCACCCACGCGAGGATGATCCACCAGGGGCGGCGGACCACGAATCGGCCCAGGCCAGAGAACATCTGCTACTGCCTCTCCTCGCCCCCGAGGCACAACAGTCCTGTCCGACAGCATCGGCCGGACCGGGCGGCCGCGCCACTTGGGGCGAGCGGTTTCGGCCGCTCGCCCCAAGCGGGCCGCCCGGGCGCGTCAGAAGTTGATCATGTGTCCCGCCAGGCCGTGCACGGCCTCCTTGACGGCCTCGCCGAGCGTCGGGTGCGCGTGGACGTTGCGCGCGACCTCGTGGACGGTGAGGTCCCACTGCTGGGCCAGGGTGAGCTCGGGGAGCAGCTCGGTGACGTCGGGACCGATCAGGTGGGCGCCGATGATCTCGCCGTACCGCGCATCGCTGATGATCTTCACGAAGCCGACGGTGTCGCCGAGGCCGTGCGCCTTGCCGTTGGCCTGGAACGGGAACTTCGCGACCTTGACGTCGAAGCCCTTCTCCTTGGCCTGCGCCTCGGTCCAGCCGAAGCTGGCGATCTGCGGCTGCGAGTAGGTGGCGCGCGGGATCATCGGGTAGTCGAGTTCCATCGTCTCGGCGTCCGCGAGCGTCTCGGCGGCGACCACGCCCATGGCCTCGGCGGTGTGCGCGAGCATCAGCTTCGCGGTGACATCGCCGATGGCGTAGATGTTCGGGACGTTGGTGCGGCAGCGCCCGTCGACCTCGATCGCGCCGCGCTCGGTGAGCGCCACACCGGTCGCCTCCAGGCCGTATCCGGAGACGTTCGGGGCGAAGCCGATGGCCTGGAGGACCTTGTCGGTCTCCAGGACCTCCTGCTTGCCGTCCTTGCCGGTGACCGTGACCTTGACCTGCTCGCCCGAGTCGTCGATCGACTCCACCCGGGTCGAGGTGCGCACGTCGATGCCGAGCTTGCGGTACTGCTTGGCGAGCTCCGTCGAGACGTCCGCGTCCTCCAGGGGCGCGATCCGGTCGAGGAACTCGACGATGGTGACCTTCACGCCGTAGTTGTGCAGGACGTACGCGAACTCGATGCCGATGGCGCCCGCGCCCGCGATCACGATGGACCCCGGCAGCTCGTCGGCGAGGATCTGCTCCTCGTACGACACCACGCGCTCGCTCAGGCTGGTACCGGGCAGCAGGCGCGGCGTCGCGCCGGTGGCGATGATGCAGTTCTCGAAGGAGAGCGTGCTCGTCGTGCCGTCCGAGCCCTCGACCCGCAGCGTGTTCGCGTCGACGAACGTGCCCCGGCCGTCGAACTCGGTGATCTTGTTCTTCTTCATCAGGAAGTGGACGCCCTTGACCCGTCCCTCCGCGACCCGGCGGCTGCGGCTGAACGCCTCGCCGTAGTCGAAGGAGACCTGCCCGTCGACCTTGATGCCGTACGTCTTCTGCTCGTGCGTGAAGAGGTGCGCCAGCTCGGCGTTGCGCAGCAGCGCCTTCGTCGGGATACAGCCGACGTTGAGGCAGACACCGCCCCAGTACTTCTCCTCGACGACCGCTACGCGCTTGCCCAGCTGGGCGGCGCGAATGGCGGCCACGTAGCCGCCGGGTCCTGCTCCGAGCACGACGACGTCGAAGCGGTCTTCCATGGGGAGGTCCTCTCTGGGTGGAACGGATCCAGTGGTGCGGATGGCTCTGTGTCACGATCATGCGCCATGCGGGGGCCCGGACGGCGGGCGGGTGTGGCACGCCACAGTCCATGGTGGGCGACGGGGCCGTCTCCGAGGGGCGCGGGGGTGCGGGCGCGGGGGAGTGCTGCGCGAGCCGCACGGTTGACCAGGAGCGGTCCGCGTTCCACAATGACGACCATGATCCAGCACCTGACCGCTGCCGTACGGACGTTCAACGTCCCGTGGCGGTGCGGGTGCGAGCGATCGGGCCGCTAGCTGTCCGGAGTCATCTCCGCACGCCACCCGCCCGCTTCCGCACCCCTGAGGATCGGATCCCCATGACGGTCACCGACACCGAACCGACCCCTGCCCAGACGCCGCCCGCGCTCCGCGAGGCCCGCGTTCCCGCCGACGGCATGTACGAAGGCCGCCGCGTGCTGCGCCGACTGCCCGACGGCTGGGACGAGCGGCCCTACGAGCTGCTCGACATCGCCCCGCGGGGCCGCGTCATCGGCGCCGAGATCCGCGGCGTCGACCTCGCGCGGCCCCTGACGGCCGCGCTGCGCGAGGAGTTGAACCGCGCCCTGCTCGAATGGAAGGTGCTGTTCTTCCGAGGCGCGCACATCACCGCCGAGCAGCAGCGCGCCTTCGCCCTGAACTGGGGCGAGCTGGAGACCAATCCGCTGCTCGCGCGCGGCTCCGCCGAGGACGTCGTCCGCTTCGACAAGGGCGGCAGCGCCACGCCGACGTACGAGAACGTCTGGCACGCGGACGTCACCTTCCGCGAACGGCCCGCCCTGGGCGCGGTGTTGCAGCTGCGCGAGGTGCCTCCGTACGGCGGCGACACGATGTGGGCGGACATGGCGGCCGCCTACGACAACCTGCCCGAAGCCGTCAAGGAACGCATCGAAGGGGCGCGAGCGGTGCACGACTTCATCCCCGGCTTCGCCCGCTTCTACGGTCCTGAGCAACTCGCCCCGCATCAGGACCGGTTCCCTCCCGTCACCCACCCCGTGGTGCGCACGCACCCGGAGACCGGGCGCCGGATGCTGTTCGTCAACACCTCCTTCACCACGCACATCGTCGGCATGGACAGGGCGGAGAGCGACCGGCTGCTGAGCTTCCTGGTGCGGCAGGCCCATGTGCCGGAGTACCAGGTGCGGTTCCAGTGGCAGGCGGGCGACGTCGCCTTCTGGGACAACCGCGCCACCCAGCACTACGCGGTGGACGACTACGCCCCGCACCGGCGCGTCGCGGAGCGGGTGGCGATCGCGGGCGACCGGCCGTACTGACCGGGCGGCCGTATGAGGGGAAGCGGAACCTTGGGGCGCCGGGAGCGCCCCAAGGCGATCCGCCGCAGCGCTCGTTAGCCGGTGGTGAAGATGACCGCGTGCGGAACCGTGGCTCCGCCGTAGGCGCCGCTCCCGCCGGGCGCCAGCGAGTCCTGCGGGACCAGGCACTCCGTGTCACGGAAGAGCACGGCCCGGGTGTCGGTGCCGTTGTCGGCGATACCCGCCCCGCCGTCCAGCGGGACACACGTGTCGTCCGGCGGATCGGCGATCGGTACCCGGAAGCCGGTGTCGGCCCGGTTGTAGAAGAAGGTGCCCGACGCCGCCTGGGCACTGGTCGAGACACCCGCCACCAGGACGAACGCCGAGCCTGCGACGACGGTCATCCTGGCGAGCCGTTTCCACATGTGCATAGAGGACCCCTTTCCCGAAACCGGGTGATTTCCACTGTGCCTCTTATGAGGGCTATATCCAGCAGAGCAGGGATGACAGCGGCATGCCGCCGATCTGCGCACGAATCACCTGTGTGGTACGGCGAAGCGGAAGCTCGGAGTACGGGGGATGCGCGGGCGGCGCCCCCCTCTCAGCCCCTTCCGGCACTCCTTTCCGGCGCCCTCACTCTCCGGCGGTCCGCCGCTCCCAGCGGATCTCGCCGTCCTGGACCACATCGGTCGCCGTGAGCCGCGCCGCCCTCGCGACGGCCGCGGACGCCTCGTGGTCGGGATGGACGTGCGCGACGAGCGTGCGGACGGCCCGCTGCGTGGTCAGCCAGTCCACCAGGCCGCACGCCGCCTCCGACGCGAAGCCGCGCCCCTGCCAGGGCGTGCCGATGACCCAGGCGACCTCCGCCGTGGGACCGTCGCCGTCGACGCCCGGTGTGACCGTCGCCTGCACCGTCCCCACCAGACAAGGGAGTTGACCGGTCCGGAGCCTGACCACCCAGTTGAGCCAGGAGACGGCGGGGTCGGGCGATCCGGCGAGCATCCTCCCGTAGCGGGCGCGCAGCGCCGTCACGCCGTCGGGGGCGCCGCCGATGAAGGTGTGCAGCGCGGGATCGGCCAGCACGGCCGCCATCTCGTCGGCGTGCTCGACGCGCAGCGGCACCAGGTCGAGGCGGGCGGTGCGGATGGTGGCGGGTGCGCCTATGGGGTCGGAGGAGGGCTCAGGCATGCGCGCATTCTGTCAGTGCTCCCTCTGCTCCATCTGCTCCCTCTTCTCCGTCTGCGTCCTCTGTGTCGTCGCGCCGAGCCGTGCCGCGACCGCGCTCACCGCGTCCAGGAGTGCGTCCGCGATGGCGGGGAGCCGGTCCGCGGTGCGCGAGGTGGGGCCCGCCACCGCGATCACCGCGCGGACCTCGCCGTCGACCAGGACCGGCCGGGCCGCGGCGGTCACGTCGGGGAGCGTCTCGCCCCGGTTGAACGCCACGCCCCTGGCGCGGACTTCGGCGAGGTCGGCGCGGGCCGCCTCGTACCCGCCCGGGTCGGGGAGCAGCGTGCGGAGGTAGGCGTCGCGCCGCTTCTGGGGGCGGTGGGCGAGCAGCACCTTGCCCGCGCTCGGCGGGTACAGCGGACGGCGGGTGCGCAGCGGCGCCGAGTAGCGGATCAGCTGACGGGACTCGGCGGCGCTCGCGTAGACCAGTGAGTCGCCGACGGCCGTGCCGAGCATGGCCGTCTCCCCGAAGTGGTCCCGCAGCGCTTCGAGCGTGGGCAGCGCGGCGCTCGCGAGGTCCTGCGCGGTCCTCGGCAGGAGGCTGCCGAGTGCGGGGCCGAGCCGGTGGACACCACCTTCCTCGACCAGGTAGCCGGTCGAGACGAGGCCCTTCACCAGGCCGAACACCGATGACTTGGGGGCGTCGAGGGCATCGGCGAGCTCCTGCGTCCGGGCGCCGCCGTGCCGCGAGACGTACTCCAGGATGCCCGTCACCCGGCTGACGGTCCGGTGCTCCTTGGGCGTGGCCGCTTCACTCACGCCGTCCCCCTACTCCCCGGTGGCTCTTGACCCGCCGATCACGCGGCTCTTAGCCTCACGCATATCCGACTCGGCGATCGTATATACGAACTGGGGCTGGAAACCATGGACTTCGCGCTGTCCGAGGAGCAGGAGGACATCCGCCGCGCCGTCGCCGCGCTCGCCGCCCGGTTCCCCGACTCGTACTGGGCGGACCACGACGAACGGGCCGCGTTCCCCCAGGAGTTCTACGACGCCTTCGCCGACGCGGGCTGGCTGGGCATATCGATACCCGAGGAGTACGGCGGCGGCGGACTCGGCATCCTGGAGGCGTCCCTGCTGCTCCAGGAGATCGCCGCGTCAGGGGCGGGCATGAACGGGTGCAGCACCATGCACCTGACGATCTTCGGGCTCAACACCATCGTGAAGCACGGCAGTGCGGAGCTGCGCGAGGACATCCTGCCGCGTGCCGCCGACGGCTCGCTGCACGTCTGCTTCGGCGTCACCGAACCCGACGCGGGCACGGACACCACCCGCATCTCCACCGTCGCCCGGCGCGACGGCGACGACTACGTCATCGACGGCCGCAAGGTGTGGATCACCAAGGCGGGCGAGTCCCAGAAGATGGTGCTCATCGCGAGGACCGCCCCGCGCCACGCGGAGCGGCCCACGGACGGCATGTCGCTGTTCCTCGTCGACATCGCCTCCGATGCCGTACGGCTGCGGGCCATTCCCAAGATGGGCCGCAACGCCGTCGCCTCCTACGAAGTGCTCATCGACGGACTGCGGGTGCCCGCGTCCTGCCGGGTGGGGGAGGAGGGCCAGGGCTTCCGGTACCTCCTAGACGGGCTGAACCCGGAGCGGATCCTCCTCGCCCACGAGGCGCTCGGGATCGGCAGGGCCGCACTGCGCGGCGCCGTCGACTACGCACGCGCGCGTGTCGTCTTCGACCGGCCCATCGGGCAGAACCAGGGCATCGCCTTCCCGCTCGCCGAGGCGGCGACCCGGCTCGACGCCGCCGAACTCATGGCACGCGCCGCCGCTTGGCGCTACGACCAGGGGCTGCCCTGCGGCAAAGAGGCCAACATGGCCAAGTGGCTGTGCGCCGACGCCGGTTTCCAGGCCGCCGACCGTGCCGTGCAGACGCTCGGCGGGATGGGGTACGCCAAGGAGTTCCACGTCGAGCGGTACTTCAGGGAGGCGCGGTTGCTGCGGCTCGCCCCGATCAGCCAGGAGATGGTCCTGAACTACGTGGCGAGCCATGTGCTCGGCCTGCCGAAGTCGTACTGAAGTCCTCCCGATGTCGTCCTGATGCCGTCCTGATGCCGAGGTCCTCCTGATGACGAACACGCCGATCCGCGCCCTCGACGGGCTCAAGGTGCTCGATCTGTCCCGGGTCCTCGCGGGCCCCTACTGCGCGCAGATGCTCGCCGACCACGGCGCCGAGGTCATCAAGGTCGAGCCGCCGACCGGTGACGAGACACGGGGATGGGGCCCGCCGTTCGTCGCGCCCGGCACCTCCGCGTACTACCAGAACCTCAACCGCGACAAGAAGAACGTCATCGTCGACCTGTCCGTGCCCGAAGGGCGGGACATCCTGGGGACCCTGCTGCGCGACACCGACGTGCTCGTCGAGAACTTCAAGGGGGGCACCCTCGCGGCATGGGGCTACTCCGACGACGAGCTGCGCGCCCGCTTCCCCGCGCTCATCCACTGCCGCGTCACCGGCTTCGGCACGGACGGGCCGCTCGGCGGACAGCCGGGCTACGACGCCGTGCTCCAGGCGTACGGCGGCCTGATGAGCGTCAACGGAGCGGCCGGGGGACCGGCGTTGCGCGTCGGTGTGCCGGTCGTCGACCAGGTCACCGGAATCCTCGCGTTCTCCGGGATCCTGCTCGCGCTGAACGAACGGCACCGCTCCGGCCTCGGCCAACTCGTCGACTGCACCCTTCTGGACACCGCCGTCAGCCTGCTCCACCCGCACTCGGCGACCTGGCTCGCGAACGGCACGGTGCCGATGCGCACCGGCTCCGCGCATCCCACCATCGCCCCCTACGACGCGTTCACCGCGGCCGACGGGCCCCTCTTCGTCGCGGTGGGCAATGACCGCCAGTTCGCCGCGCTCACCGAGGTCCTGGGGGTCCCGGAGCTCGCGGCCGACCCGCGCTTTTGCACGAACCCGGACCGCGTACGCCATCAACAGGAGCTCCGCGCCGCCCTGGAGAAGCCCATCGCCGCGCACTCCCGCTCCGCACTGACCGGACTCCTCACGGCCCGCGGCATCCCGGCCTCGCCCGTGCACGACGTCGCCGAGGCCCTGACGGCGCCCCAGGTCCGCCACCGGGGCCTGGTGATCGAGCACGACGACTACCGGGGGCTCGCCTCGCCCGTCTCCCTCTCCCGCACACCGGCGCGGGAGCGTCCCGTGGTGCGGGGCGCCGGCGCGGACACCCGGGAGGTGCTCGGCGCGGCGGGGTACGACGACGCGGCCGTCGACGCGGCGGTGGCGCGAGGCGTCGTGCGGGCTACCGAGCCCGAGGTGACCTGCGACGACGCGTGATTGTCAGTGTCGGGTGCGAAGGTGATCGGCATGACACCTCTGCTTCTCAGCGACATCGAGTCGGCCGTGCGCGACAGTTGGGGCGCCGACACGTGCCCGCCCGACTCCACGGACCCCTGGCCGCCGGAGAACCCGGCCAGGGACCAGTGCGGGGTGACGGCGCTGGTCCTGCACGACCTGCTCGGCGGCGAGCTCGTCCGCGGCGAGGTCCATGTGGACGGGGTCCGCACGGACTACCACTGGTGGAACCGCCTGGGCGCGGGAGTGGACGTCGACCTGACCCGCGAGCAGTTCGCGCCGCAGGAGATCGTGACGGCGGGCACGGTCATCGCCAGGCCGCCGGAGATACGCCGCTGCCGCGCGGAGTACGAGCTGCTGCGCGCCCGGGTGCTTGCGAGACTCGGCGAGTTGGCCGGTGAGCGCAGCGCACGGTCCGCCGCGCAGACCAGGTCGGGGACCGCTCAGGCCACGTCGTAGACGTCCAGTCGCCCGCACATGCCGAACCTGCCGCGGGCCGCGGGCCGTTCGGCCCGCACCGAGGCCAGGGCCAGATAGTCGGCGTCGCCGCGCTCCAGGTGGTCGAGCTGCGCGCCGGTCGCCCCGGCAGCGGCGGCCGCGCCTTCGCGCCAGCGTGCGCGCCAGGCCGCCGCGAGCGGGCGGGCGAGGGCTACGGCGGCTCGGTGGAAGGCCGCGAGCGGCTCGGGGTCACCGGACTCGGTCGCCTCGCGGAGGGCGGTGAACCCCTCGATGGCCAGGTCGCGACGGTGCCGGGCGGCAGTCGCCTGTTCGGCCTCGGTGGCTTCGGTGGGCAGCGCGACCGCCGCGCGGTACGTCTCGGGGTCGGCCAGCAGGGGAGGGGGCAGGGTGAGCACCGCGTCACCGGCCTCGGGGAGGCCGCAGTTCTGCATGAGGACGGTGATCTCCAACTCGCCGTCGTTGACCAGGCGGTGGATGGTGCCGGGGGTGAACCACACCAGTGCGCCAGGGGCGAGCGGTGTCTGCCGGAAGCCGGACGCGGTCAGGGTCTGCACGGCGCCGCGGCCTCCGGTGACCGCGTACCCCTCCGAACAGGTCAGGTGCAGATGGGGAGTTCCGCCGCGCAGCCCGTCCGCCGTGGGCCAGTCGTACACCCGTAGGCGAGACACGCCGATGCCGCCGGGAAGCCCTGCGTAGGTCTCACACGTCTCAGGCATACGGGAACACTACGGCCCCCGGTGCCCGAGGACACCGGGGGCCGCCCCGCGTCCCGACCGCCTTCCCCCACGAAAGGTGCCGGGACTCCCCTGAGTGTGGTTCAGGGACAGGTCTCGTCAGAAGGTGAGTGCGACGCCTTCACCGAGACCGGCCTTCATCATGCAGGCGTTGGGGAAGGTGGCCGACCACTGCACGTGTCGGCCGCCCCAGACGCCATCGGCGGTCACGACGACCGGCCGCCATTCCTTTGTACACACCACACTCGACTCGGCGCCGACCAGCTCGGCGAACCGCCCGTCCACCGCCGCCAGTTCGGCGCAGGCGGCTGCCGCGGCGGGGTGGCTGCCCGCCGGGCGCGGCGCACAGGTCAGCGTCACCGCGCGCTCCACGGTGGCCGTGGCGGTGTTCTCGCCGTGGCCGACCGTGAAGACGAGGGCGGACGGCGCGTAGAGGCTCGTCGGCTTCGGTGCCTCGGCCTGCGCGATGCCTGCCGTCGTGGTGAGGACGCAGACCGCCGCGGCGGCGGCCGCGACCGTCGCCTTGAGGGTGCGACGCATGGTGGACTCTCCTTCGATGGATGCGGTTGGTGACTGCGGTGAGGAGTCTTACCTGTGCGGAGAGTGAGTGCCATACGGATGGTCGATTTCCGGATGTGCGTGTTCGGTGTTCGGTGACCGTACGCTCGTTCGGGCAGCTCAGGGGTGGTGGCGCGGCGGCGCGCACGCTGTCCAGCATGTGGACGCACGGCATTGGTATAAGCGCTGACTAACTCCTGACCTGCGTAAACGTGGAATTGGTTCTTTCTTCGACGATCTGCATCGACCGGAAATCATCGCTGCACGCGCTCGTCGGTGGCCTCCTCCCGAAGGCCCGGGTTGGCGGCCGCGCCCTCGGTGCTGAGCAGGACGACGGTCGAGGTGGGGGAGATGCCGAGCGCGGCGCGGCGCTCGGCGGCGCCCTCGCCGGTCAGCGCGGCCCGCGCACCGGCCAGGGGAGCCGCGCCGCAGGGCCCCGAGGAGACGCCGAGGTCCGCCAGGTCCCGCACGGCCGCGGCGCTCGCCGCGTCGGTGACGGCGACCGCCGCGTCGAGGCCGTCGCGCAGCGCGGGCCAG
Source organism: Streptomyces formicae (assembly GCF_002556545.1). Lineage (NCBI taxonomy): Bacteria > Bacillati > Actinomycetota > Actinomycetes > Kitasatosporales > Streptomycetaceae > Streptomyces > Streptomyces formicae. Next base: position 385,934 of record NZ_CP022685.1, on the reverse strand, counting down.
CCGAGCGAGGACGGCGTGCCGCAGTTCAGCCCCGCCATGGCCGTCATCCCGGTCGGCACGCTGGTGAGGCGCCCCGCGCGCAGACTGGCCAGCGCGCAGGCGGCCGCCACGGGTTCCACGGAGAGCAGCGCGGGAGCCGCCGCACCCACCGGGCCGTCCGCCGGTCGGCCCCGGTAGTGCGTGACGGCGGCGTGCGCGAGCGCCCCGACGCCGACCGGGACGGCGACCAGGGAGGGTGACGCCACGCCCGTTTCGGCCAGTTGGGCGTCGATCTCGGTGAAGAGCGTCGCGTATCCCTCGACGATCAGTGAGGGGACTTCCTCGTAGCCGTCCCACGCGGTGTCCTGGATGAGCACCGCGTCCGGCGCGGCGGCCGCGTCCGCCGCCCTGCGCACCGCGAGGTCGTACGAACCGGCCACCTCCGTGACCTCGGCCCCCTCGCCCCGGATGGCGTCGACGGCCACCGCGTGCACGCCGTCGGGGACGAAGACGTGCGCGCGCTGGCCCAGTTGCCCGGCCATCCTGGCGACGGCGCGCCCGTGATTGCCGTCGGTCGCGGCGATCAGGGTCAGCGGGTGCCCCGCGCCGTCCGCGGCGCCCGCGTTCGCGCGCCGCGCCAGCACCCGGTGGATCGCCCAGGACGCGCCGAGCGCCTTGAAGGCGGGCAGACCGAGCCGCTCCGACTCGTCCTTGACGAAGACCCGGCCGACCTTCAAGTCCGCGGCGAGGGAGGGAAGGTCGTGCAGCGGGGTCCTGGCGTAGCCGGGCAGGGACGCGTGGAAGTCCCGGGCGTCGGACGGGGTGGGGGCACAGGTCCAGGAGCGCGCGGCGGGACGCGCGTACCAGGGCAGCGGAGCGGCGGAACCGGCCGGGGAGTCACTCTCTTGATCCATCACGGGATCAGCCTGCGGCGGACCACCGCCTCCGGTCCAGCGCATGTCCCGGACCGGCAGTGATCGAGGTCAGCCCCGCGTGAACGCCAGGATCGTCGCGAGGTTCATGGGGCGGCGCGTCGAGAGGTAGACGTAGGGCGCGCCGCCGTACGCGTCGCGCAACTCGATGCGCAGCGCGGTCGGAACGTAGGAGCGCAGGAGCAGCAGCGCGTACGGATTCGCCCTGACGGTGCGCCACTCGAAGGCCTCGCGCTCGTCCAGGATCTCCGTCGCGCCGAGCGCCTCGATCGGGATCTTCCGGCCACCGACGACGAGCGAGCCCGGTGTCACGAGGATGCGGACGCTGCCGTGCGCGTGGACGATCGCGGCGGCCACCGCGATGCCGGCCGTGGCCGCCGTCACCGCGGCGAACACCCCGAAGGGGAACGCCCCGAGCCCGAGACCGACTCCGCCGAGCACGACCAGAGCCCACCAGGAGCGGGGCACGCTGAGCCGCTCTTCGTAGATGTGCATGTCCGCATCCTGGCAGGACGGCCCGCCGCTCGTGGCAGGGGGCTCCGGGAGAAGCGCGCCCATCTCGCCGCGCCCGCCGCTCTTTTGCGGCCTTCCCCGGGCCCTTTCCGCGTTCGGTTCCGCCGGGAGGCAACTCAAGGTCGTCGATTTCCGTCCTCGAAGGGGCAAGAGGGGCACGTGAGTTCGGTTGCGTGTCCTGTGGAGAGTGATGACGAGGAGGACCACTTTGAGACGTGTCTCACGAGTGGTGACCACGGCGCTCGCGGCGTTCACGCTGGCCGCGGTGTCACCCGGGGCGGCGCACGCGCTGCCGCACGCCGACGCACCACCACCCGCTCCGGCCACGACGACCGGCGACGCCGACGACGGCCTTCCTGAGGGCTGGCGGCTGGCCGGTGACGGCGGCGGCGAGGAACTCGTGTGGGACTCGCCGGAGGCGGTCCCCATGGGCGACGCCAGGGTCGAGTTCTACTCCGGTGACCGGCTCCTGGGCCGACCGGTGGCCGCGCAGGACCGGAAGTCGTTCCGGCTTCCGCTGAACGGCGCGCGCCTCGGCCGGGCGACGGAGCTACGGGTGCTGGCCGGTGGGCGCCGCCTGGACGAGGCGGGCAACGGGCAGCGGCAGGACGCCCGGCGTCCCGCCTCGCCCCCGCTCCCCGGCAAGCCGTTCCCCGAGGCCCAGGTCGACCCCGGAAAGCCCGGCGGCTACCGCACCGCCACCGACGACTACACGCTGAAGTCGGTGCGGCTGCCCGGCTTCCCCGAGCCGGTGGAGATGCGGGCCAAGGTGGTCGGCCCCGTCGACGCGCCGGGCGACCGGCCGCTCGCGCTCTTCCTGCACGGCCGCCACTACACCTGTTACGGCGCGGGCGACGAGGAGGGCGGCGACTGGCCCTGCGCGGCGGGCACGAAGCCGGTGCCGAGCCAGGACGGCTACCTCGGCACCCAGAAACTCCTCGCATCCCAGGGTTACGTCACGGTGTCCATCGCCGCCAACGGCATCAACGGACAGGACCACCTCGCCGAGGACGGCGGCGCTCAGGCCCGTTCGTCGCTGGTGCGACTGCACCTCGCCCAATGGGCGGACTGGGCGAAGGACCGCTCGGGAGCCCCTGCCGCGGTGCGCGCGATCGCGCCCGCCGACCTGTCGCGCGTCCTCCTCGTCGGCCACTCCCGAGGCGGCGAGGGCGTCAACAGGGCCGCACTCGACAGCCTTTCCCGGCCGCCCGCCGACCAGGACGGTTACCGGGGCCCGGTGCGCTGGAAGATACGCGGCAACGTCCTGATAGGCCCCACGATCTTCGGGCAGAACCCGGTGCCCGACGTGCCCTCCGCGACGATCCTGCCCGGCTGCGACGGAGACGTCTCCGACCTCCAGGGCGAGATCTACGTCGACGGGACGCGCGGCGTCAGCCGCGGCAAGGCCCTGCACAGCGCGGTGTACATGGTCGGCGCCAACCACAACTTCTTCAACAGCGAGTGGACTCCGGGGCAGTCGAAGGCGCCCGCCACGGACGACTTCGGGTCCGAGGACCCGGACCCGGTGTGCTCGCCGGGCACGAAGACCCGCCTGACCGCCCCGCAGCAGCAGAAGGCCGGGGCCACCTACATAGCCGCGGCGGCCCGGCTGTTCGTCGCGGGCGACGACCGGGTGCGCCCCCTGCTCGACGGCTCCGGCAGGCGCGCGCCCTCGGCGGACCCCGCGAAGGTGCTCACCCACGCCGTCGGCGCGGGCCGCACCCCTGCCATCCTGCCCACTCCCTCGACCAAGGTCGAGGGCGGCCGGGTCTGCGCCCAGATCACCTCCGACGCGGCCCGTTCCTGTCTGCCGCGCGACGGCAAGGGCGCCTCACCGCACTTCGCCGAGTGGGAGACCTCGCCCGAACCGGGCCGTGACGCCGTCGCCATGAGCTGGTCCCGGTCCGGCACCCCGGTGCGCGTGAGTCCCGCACGGCCCGTCTCCCTGGCGGGCGCCAAGGAGCTCGCGCTGCGGGTGATCGTGCCGCCCAACACCGAGGGCACCGCGCTCGACGTGAGCGTCGTCGACAAGGCGGGACACCGGGCGAAGCTCGGCAGGGCCCGCGTCGACGGGCTGCCGGGCAGCAGCATGACCACGTCCTACTGGGCCCGCGAACTCCGCGTGCCGATGGCGGCCGCGGTCCGCGCCGGTTTCGACCTCAAGAGCGTGCGGAGTCTTGAACTCACCCCGCGTACCGGCAAGGGCAAGGCGTGGCTGATGGACGCCTGGGGCTGGCGCCCGGGGACTCCCGAGGTGAAGCCCGCCGAGCTGCCCCGCGTGGACATGGGCCGCCTCAAGGTGAAGGAGGGCGACTCCGGGGTGCGGACCTACCACGTGCCCGTGAGCGTCTCGGGCAAGGGCAGCGGCCAGGTCAGGCTCTTCCAGCCCAAGCCCGGCAGCACGGGCGAGTACGTCTCCCGGCTGGTGACGGTACGGCCCGGCGGGCAGGACATCGACGTACCCGTAGAGGTGCGTGGCAACACCCGCTACGGCTACGACGTGGCGCACGACGCGTTCGTCAAGGCGGTGCGCGGCGCCGTCGTCGGCTCCCACCACGGCGGGGTGACGGCGCAGAACGACGACCCGATGCCCAAGGTCACCATGAAGCCGATCGCCGACAAGGTCACCGAGGGCAAGCCGCTGAAGTGGCGGATGACGCTGTCGGAAGCCGTCGACGTGGACATCCAGGGCGAGATCTCCTTCCTGCCGGTCACCGGTGGCGCGGAACTCTCCACCCTGGACGTGGACCCGCGCTGGCTCAAGGACGAGTTCGACGAGAAGCCCCGTCCGGGCCGGGCGCTGTCCAAGATGGCGCCGGGCTCGGCCCTGTACGTCTCGGTGCCCGCGGGCAAGAAGAGCGTCGAGGTCCGCGTGCCGACGGTGAAGGACGACGTGCGGGAGCCCGACGAGTCCCTGAAGGCTCAGCTCTCCCTCTACGACGAGAACTGGGAGCCGCAGAAGGGTCCTGTGTTCACGGGAACGGTACGCAACGCTTCGTAGCGCCGTACGAACCCTGAAAGGAGCGGCCAACTCGGTCTACCACAGGCCGAGTTGGCCGCTCCGTGCGTGTGGCCCCCGACAGGGCCGGTACCCGTCGCCGGGCGTCGCGTGCGTGCCTACGTAGAGTTCCCCTGTGCCCGCACCCTCCCCGGGCCCCGAACTACAGCTCCTGCGCCCCGATCACGCGCCCGCCCTGCTCGCCTTCGAGGAGGCGAACCGGGCGTACTTCGCCGCGTCGGTGCCCGACCGGGGCGATGCCTACTTCCGTGACTTCGCCGCGCGGCACCGTGCCCTCCTCGCCGAACAGGCCGAGGGCGTCTGCTTCTTCCACGTGCTCGTGGACGGGGCGGGGGAGATCCTCGGGCGGGTCAACCTGGTCGACGTGGCGGCGGGCAGCGCCGATCTCGGCTACCGGATCGCCGAGCGGGCGGCCGGGCGGGGCCTGGCCACCCGTGCCGTGCGGCAGATCCGCGAACTCGCGCTCTCCACGTACGGCCTGAGCGAACTCCGGGCCGCCACGACGCTCGACAACCCCGGCTCACGGGCCGTGCTGACCCGCACCGGTTTCGTGTCCACCGGCGACATCACGCTGGACGGGCGGCCGGGGACCGCTTTCGTGCTGACTCTCTGAGCCCTGCTGCTGAGGCGGCAGTGCCTGCTGGGCCCGTTCGAGGAAGCGGAGCAGTTCGACGGGGAAGGGCAGGACGAGGGTGGAGTTCTTCTCGGCGGCGACCGCGACCACGGTCTGCAGCAGCCGCAGTTGCAGGGCCGCGGGCTCCTCCGCCATCTCGTGCGCCGCCTGGGCGAGCTTCTTGGACGCCTGGAGTTCGGCGTCGGCGTTGATGACCCGGGCACGCCGCTCCCGGTCCGCCTCGGCCTGCCGTGCCATGGAACGCTTCATCGTCTCCGGCAGGGAGACGTCCTTGATCTCCACGCGGTCGATCTGCACGCCCCAGCCGATCGCCGGGGAGTCGATCATCAACTCGAGGCCCTGGTTGAGCTTTTCGCGGTTGGACAGCAGGTCGTCCAGGTCGCTCTTGCCGATGATGGACCGCAGCGAGGTCTGGGCCATCTGCGAGACCGCGAAACGGTAGTCCTCGACCTGGATCACGGCATTGGCGGCGTCGACGACCTTGAAGTAGATGACGGCGTCCACCCGGACCGTGACGTTGTCGCGGGTGATGCCGTCCTGCGCGGGCACCGGCATCGTCACGATCTGCATGTTGACCTTGCGGAGCCGGTCCACGACGGGGACCACCAGGGTGAGGCCGGGGGCGCGCACGTCGCCCGAGAGCCGTCCGAGGCGGAAGACGACGCCCCGCTCGTACTGCTTGATCACGCGAGCCGCCGTCATCAGATAGACGAGGCAGCCCGAGGCGACCGCGGCGCCTGCGGTGAGCAGTTCCTGAACCATGGCGACCCCCTGACGTCCGAGTCGGCCACCTATTTCACGATATGCCCGCAGATGCCCTCCGGTCGAGCCCCTGGCCGCCCCGATCACACGGCTCACCTGGCTCGCGCGGCCGCGTGCTCAGTCCGAGCGCGGCCGGGATTCGTGCAGGCGCGTGTGATAGCGGCCCTCAGACTCGTAGCCGGCCGGATCCTCCCCGGCCAGGATCACCTGCCGTACGGCGTCCCGCTGCTCGTCGGAGCTGGTGAAGAGGCGCTGCGGATACGTGCGCGAGGTGTCCGTGACCGTGGTGAGGCCGTGCGCGTCGAGCGTGGCGGAGATCCGCCGGTAGGGGACGGTCCTGAGCACGAACGCGCTCACCCACACCGGGAGCCGCGCGCAGTCGAGCAGGGCGTCGAACGTGCGGTGCGAGATGTACCCGATGCCACCGGTGACCGTGATCAGACCGGTGCGGGCGACCGCGCGGCGCAGCGCGGGGCTGGGCGGATGCCGCTCCAGGTTCTCGGCGTACGCCTCGTCCAGAAGACCCACGTCCAGCGCGTAGCGGGTGGCGTTCTCCGCGGTGTCGAGCCCGATGACCGGGGTGGCGTCGGCGCGCCGCCGCGAGGCGTAGAACTCCTTGTCGTGCTCGATGAGTTCGGGCCGGGAGAGCCCCGCGGTCTCCTCGGAGGTGTAGTGGGCGTACAGGTCGGCGAGCGTCAGGTCGTGGTTGAGCAGTGCCGCGTTGATCCCGTACGAGCAGCACAGATCCAGGACCGTCACGGGCCCCTCGGCGTCGGGCGACTGGGAGCGCAGCTCGCGCGTGCGGCGGAAGACCGCCTGCGCGTGGTGCGGAATCTCGTACGCGAAGGGCGCGAGCGTCCGGAAGTAGGGGCGCGGGTCCGGCTGGTCGTAGATGTCGTCGAAGCGCGTCTTGCCCGATGCGGTCCGCGTCCTGTGCCGCTCTGTGGCCATGGGGCACCTCCGGGAAGGAAGTCGGGTGTGGGGCGATGTGCAGCTCTACCCGACCGCTGACGCCCCCGGTAGACCTCGTGGCGGTTACCGGCCACCGCGGCGCCCCGCCGGGGCGCGTCCCCTTCGCTCCCTGACTACCCTGGAGCCGATGTTCACCTCCCAGGGTCCCACGCTGCGTGAGCTGGCCGTTCAGGCCCTCTCCTCCATCGAGCACGGGTACGACCTGCTCGCCCCGAAGTTCGACCACACCCCCTTCCGTACGCCCGGCCGGTTCTTGACGGTGACGACCGAAGCACTTCGGCCGTTCGGGCCCTTCGCCGCGGGGCTCGACGTCTGCTGCGGAACGGGCGCGGGCGTCGAGGCGCTGCTGCCCCTGTGTACGGAACGGGTCACCGGGGTGGATTTCAGCGCGGGGATGCTGGCCGCCGCGGCGGAGGCCGTGCCGGAGCCCGGGGGAACCACGGTCGACTGGGTCAGGGCGGACGCCCGTGCGCTGCCGTTCGGCGAGGCGTTCGACGTGGCCGTGAGCTTCGGGGCGTTCGGTCACTTCCTGCCCGCCGAGCGGCCCGCGCTCTTCGCCGGGGTGTACCGCGCGCTGCGCCCCGGTGGCCTGTTCGCGTTCCCGGTCGGCGCGCCGCAGCCGTTCGGCTCCCGCTGGTACTGGGCGATGCTCGGTTTCGACGGGGCGATGCGCGTACGGAACCTGCTGTGGCGCCCGAGCTTCGTCATGTACTACCGCACCTTCCCGTTGGGTGCCGTGCGCGCGGACCTGGCCGAGGCGGGTTTCGACGTAGGGACGCGGGCCCTGGAGGAGTTCGGACGGCGGCCCGACGGGAGCCCGCACTGGCGCCTGGTCGTGGCGAGGAAGCCGGATCCTGACCGGGCGGGGTAGCGGGCCCTGCGTCCTCGTCGGACTGGTCAGGGATCCTTCCGCGCGAGTCCGCACACTCCTCTCACCGCGTCCATGAGCTGGTCCCTGTGCGGCTGGGCCGCGCGGTCGAGTTCCAGGGCGAACGGCAGCACCGTGCCGTCGGGCCGGGTGACGCGCCGGGGCGGGGCGGTGAGCGTGAGCTCCTCGGCGGCGGTGCTGACGATCTCGGCCGCGAAGCCGCAGAAGCGGTTGGTGTCGTCGATGACGACGAGACGCCCCGTGCGGCCCACCGACGCCGCCAGTCCCGCCCAGTCGAACGGGTAGACCGTGCGGGGGTCGAAGACCTCGACGGAGACCTCGGAGGCGAGCTCGTCGGCCACCGCCACGGCCTCCTGAACGAGATGGCCGACCGCCACCACCGTGATGTCCGAGCCCGGGCGCACCACGCGGCCCACGCCGAGCGGGACCGGGCCGAGCTCGGCGGGATCCACGTCCTCGCGGTCCGTCGACGAGGCGGCCGGGGTCAGGACCACCACCGGGTCGTCGTCCCGGATCGCCGAGACGAGCAGTCCGTAGGCGTCGGAAGGGGTGCTGGGGACGACCGTCTTGAGCCCCACGTGGGCGAAGAGGCCGTACGGCTGGTCGGAGTGCTGACCCGCCCAGCCCACGCGGGAGCCGGACCCCGGCACGAGATAGGTGACCGGCACCTTGGCCTGACCACCCGTCATGAGCGAGAACTTGTGCGCCTGGTTGGCGATCTGCTCGAAGACCAGGAACAGCAGGGACGGGATCTGGAACTCGATCACCGGACGCTGTCCGACGAGCGCCGCACCGGTCGCGAAACTGGTGAACGCCTGCTCGGACAGCGGCATGTCGACGATCCGCTGCGGACCGAACTGCTCCACGAGACCCTTGGTGATGTTGGCGACGCCGACCCGTACGTCCTCGCCGAAGACGCAGACGGAGGGGTCGCGCGCGAGTTCGTCGTTGAGGGCCTTGGAGAGCGCGCCGAGGTAGGAGAGCTTAGGCATGGGCCGTCACCCCTGCCCGAGGGCGCAGGCCCGTCGCGTACAGATGGTCGAGGGCGTCGGCGGGGTCGGGTTTGGGGCTTTCCAGAGCGAACTGCCGTGCGGACTCAAGGACTTCCTCCACCTCACGGTCGATGCGCTCACAGGTCTCGGAGCCGATGAGCTCCGCCTGGACGAGCAGCGGGTCGCGGGAGCGTCCCTCGGCGACCTCCTCCCGCGTCCGGTACCTGACGAACGACTTGTGCTCCCAGGTGTGATGGGCGTCGAACCGGTACGCGGCGCACTCCAGGAGCGCGGGACCGCCGCCCGAACGGGCCCGGTCGGCGTACTCCCGCGTGGCGGCCATGACCGCCTCGGCGTCCGTGCCGTCGATCCGCGCGGCGGGAATGCCGAAGGCGGCGGCGCGGCCGACGATCGTGCCCGCCACCGCGTTGTCCACGGTGAGGGTGGAGGCGTATCCGTTGTTCTCGCAGACGAAGAGGACCGGAAGCTGCCAGAGCGCCGCCAGGTTGAACGATTCGAGGACCACGCCCTGGCTGACCGCGCCGTCACCGAAGAAGCTGACCGCGATCCGGTCCTCGCCCGCGCGCGTCGCCGCCCAGGCGGCACCGGCCGCGATCGGGGCGCCCGCCCCGACGATGCCGTTGGCACCGAGGATGCCGAGGCTGACGTCCGCCGCGTGCATGGAGCCGCCGCGGCCCTTGTTGAGACCGGTGACCCGTCCGGTCAACTCGGCCATCATGCCCGCGGGATCGGCGCCCTTGGCCAGGACGTGACCGTGGCCCCGGTGCGTGCTGGTGATGTAGTCGTCGGGGCGCAGTGCCGCGCACACCCCGGCCGCGATGGCCTCCTGGCCGATGTAGGGATGGATGCCGCCCGCGATCTCCCCGGAACGCACCAACTTGATGCAGAACTCCTCGAAGCGGCGGATCAACCGCATGGTCCGGTACAGCCGTTCCCTCGTCGAGTACTGCTCACTCATGGCGTCACTCATGGCGTGCCCCTCGTGGTCGAAACCGACGACCGAAGACATCGAGGCGGAAAGGACGGGCGCTACCGCGGGCCAAGGGATTCCACATCCGCTGATTTCGCGGAAACGGTCCGCGGCGCGGTGCGGAAACCGCCTCATCCGGCCGACGATATTCCGGTCCGAAGACGCTTCGTGCAGATCGTGCGGATCGTGCGGACATATATGCCGGAGCCGTGGAACGCCGGGATACTAACCCGCTCCTCAGAACAGCAGCAAGCATGGGGCGCCCGTGGGAAGCGGCCCCGTGACGGTGGCCAAACGCCACTGCCTGCCCCTATTGACGGATATGCCAGGCAGGTTGGCGTTTGTAGCGATCTTGCCCCCTTCCCAGGCGGCGACCGTGCTTGCTAGAGTCCGATTTCGTTCGCCTTCGGGTTCCCAGGAAACGTGCCACAAGTTTCTCATGACCGCATCACGACGAATGCGAGGGACTTCATGCCGGGGCCGCACGACAAAGTAACTCCGGATCACTCGAGCGAGTATTTGCCCTTGTTGGCCGCCCAACGGGGAATTTGGTTCGCGCAGGCTCTGGCACCCACCGTCACGCACCACAGCATCGCCGACTGCCTCGACATCGAAGGCCCCGTGGACCCCGCGCTCTTGCAGGAGGCCCATCACCGGGTGACCACGGAGATGGAGGCGCTGCGCCTGCGTTTCGTGGAGGGCGCCGAAGGACCGATGCAGTACGTCGACGATTCCGCGCGGCCGCCCGCCCACTACTTCGACGTCAGTTCCGAGGCCGACCCGCGGGCCGCGGCGGAGGCGTGGATGCGCACCGACATGGCCAAGGAGGTGAAACTGTCGGAGCCCCCGCCGTTCACCACGGCGCTGTTCAAGCTCGCGGCCGACCGGTTCACGCTCTTCCGCCGCGTCCACCACCTGCTCCTCGACGGCGGCAGCCTGGGCGTGCTGCACCGTCGTACGGCCCAGGTGTACACGGCCCTCGCGGCGGGCCGGACCGTCGACGACAACCCCTTCCGGCCCTTCCGCATGCTTGTGGAGAGCGAGACGGCCTACCTCGCCTCCACGCGCCGCGAGCGGGACCGCAAGTACTGGCTGGAGCGGCTCTCCGACCGGCCCGAACCGGTGCGCCTGACCACCCGGCGCACGGCGGGCGGCGCGGACGTGCTGACCCGCAGGGCCGCCCTCGAACCGGCGCGACTGGCGCGGCTGCGCGCGGCCGCTGAGCGATTCGCCGTCAGCTGGGTCGAGTTGACGACCGGCATCACCGCCGCCTACACCGCGCGGATGACCAGCGCTCCCGAGGTCACGATCGGCATGCCCGTCGCGGCACGCCTGACCAAGGTCGAGCGGGACACCCCCGGCATGCTGACCAACCCCGTGCCGCTGCGCATCGCCACCGACGCGGGGACCCCGCTGGCGGACTTCCTCAAGGACACCCGGGCCGAGGCACGCGCCGCCTTCCAGCGCAGCCGGTACCCCTCGGAGGAACTCAGCAGGGAACTGGGGCTGCTCGGCACCGAACGGCGGCTGTGGGGACCGGCGTTGAACGTCATGGGCTTCTCCCACGACCTCGATTTCGCCGGAGCCACCGCGCGCCTGCGGACGCTGTCCCACGGCCATGTCGCCGACCTGATGTTCACGTTCTTCCAGACGTCCGCCGACGGGTCCGTGGACCTCATCGCCGCCGCCAACGCCGACCTCCACCTGCCGGGCGAACTCGACGCGCACGTCGAGCGGTTCCTGCACTTCATGGACGGCGTCGCCGCCGCGGACCCCGGGACACCGATCGGCGCCCTCCCGCTGCTGCGCGCCGAGGAACGCGAGCAACTGCTCGCCTGGGGCGCCGGACCGGTCAAGGAGATCCCCGAGGTGGGGATGCACACCCTGGTCGAGCAGTGGGCGCGGCGGACCCCGGACGCGGCGGCGGTCGAGCTGCACGGCGGGCCCACGCACAGCTACCGCGACCTCAACGAGCGCTCCAGCAGGCTCGCGCGGCACCTGGTCTCGCGCGGCGTGGGCCCCGGCAGCGTCGTGGGCCTGTCCCTGCCGAGGTCCCCGGAGCTGGTCGCGGCCGTCCTCGGCGTACTGAAGACGGGCGCCGCCTTCCTGCCCCTCGACTCGGCCTATCCCGAGGACCGGCTCGCCTTCATGGTGGCTGACGCGTCGCCCGCGCTGCTGTTGCTGCACTCCTCGACGGCGCACCTCGCGGACGTCCTCGACACCGAGAGCCTCCTGCTCGACGACCCGGGCCTGCGGCGGACGCTCGCCGAACTGCCCGGGGACGACCTCACCGACGACGAGCGCACCGGTCCTTTCGACCCGGGGCTCCCGGCGTATCTGATCTACACCTCCGGCTCCACCGGGCGCCCCAAGGGCGTCGTGGTGCCGCACCGGGGCGTCGTCAACATCACCGGAGCCATGCTGGACCGGCTCGGTTCCGGGCCCGGCGGCCGCACCCTGCAGTTCGCCTCCGCGAGCTTCGACGCGTCGGTGGGGGAGATGACCCAGTCGGTGCTGGTCGGCGGGACGTTGGTGATCGCCCCGAGCGACCGTCTCGCGCCAGGACCCGACCTCGCGAGGATCATCGACGAGGCGGGCATCAACGACCTGGTCCTCGCCCCCTCGGTGCTCGAGGTGATGTCGCCGGACGACCTGCCCCCGGGCGTCACCATCACCATCGTGGGCGAGGCGTCGTCACCGGACGTCGTCAGGCGCTGGTCGCCGGTCTGCCGGCTGATCAACGGCTACGGCCCCACCGAGGCCACCATCTCCACCGCGATGAGCCTGCCGCTCTCGCCCGCCGACGCCGAGGCCCCGCCGATCGGCAAGCCCCTGCGCAACGTCCGCGTCCGCGCCCTCGACGAGCACCTCGAACTGGTCCCCGTCGGGGCCGTGGGGGAGCTGTACGTGGCGGGGGCAGGGGTGACCCAGGGCTACCGAGGCCGGGACGAACTGACCGCGGAACGCTTCGTACGCGACCCCTACGGGCCCGAGGGCTCCCGGATGTACCGCACGGGCGACCTGGTCCGCTGGACCCCCGAGGGCGACCTCGTCTTCGTCGGGCGCAACGACGACCAGGTCTCGCTGCGCGGCTACCGCATCGAGCTCGGGGAGGTCGAGGCGGCGATCCGCGAGGTGCCGGGCGTCGCGCGGGCCGCGGCGACGGTGATCGAGGACGAGACCGGCGACCGTCGGCTGATCGGCTACGCCGTGCCCGAGCCCGGCAGGCGCCTCGACCCGGCGGCCGTACGCACCGAGATCGGCGACCGGCTGCCCGGCTATCTGACACCGAGCCAGCTGGTGTCCCTGGACGAACTGCCGCTGACCGCCAGCGGCAAACTGGACCGCAACGCGCTGCCCGCGCCCACGGCGGCCGCGGCGGACCGCAACCAGGTGCCGCGCACCGCGGCCGAGGAGATCCTGGCGGGACTCTTCGCCCGCATCCTCAAAGTGCCCCAGGTCAACATCGACGACAACTTCTTCGACCTGGGCGGGCATTCGCTCTCCGCGACCCGCCTCCTCGGCAGGATCCGGTCCACGCTGGGCCGGGAACTGTCGGTCGGCGAACTGTTCGCGAGCCCCACGGTGGCCGGTCTCGCCCGGCAGCTGGGGGACGGCGTCGTACGCAACCGCGACGACGTGCTCGTTCCCCTGCGGGGCACGGGCAAGAAGACCCCGCTGTTCTGTGTCCACCCCGCCGACGGACAGAGCTGGGTGTACGTGCGGCTCGCGGGCCACCTTCCTGCCGACATCCCCCTGTACGGACTCCAGGCGCGCAGCCTGACCGAGGAGGACGGCCTCCCCGCCACCCTGGACGAACTCGCGGCCCAGTACCTGGATGCCGTGCGCACCGTCCAACCCTTTGGCCCCTACCGCCTGTTGGGGTGGTCCTTCGGCGCGCCCGCGGCCCACGCGATGGCCGTGAAGCTGCGGGAGCAGGGGGAGGAGGTGGAGTTGCTGGCCCTGCTGGACGGCTACCCGGCGCAGGCGGGACCGGATGCGGCGGGTGACGGCATGTCGGAACAGGAGGTGCTGCGCGCACTCCTCGACCGCTTCGACTGCCCCGTGCCGGACACCGCAGGTGAGCCCCTGACGATCGCGCGGACCGCCGAGGCCCTGCGTGACTCCTCCGAGGACCCGGCCGATCTGGCGGAGTTCGACGAGAGCAGGGTCGCGGCGCTCGTACGGACGTACCGGCACACCAGCGCCCTGCTGAGCGCCCACCGCCCCGAGCCCTACGACGGGGACGCGGTGCTCTTCACGGCCACGCGGGGCGGGGCCGCCGGGCCGACTCCGCACGCCGAGTCCTGGGACCCCTTCGTACGGGGCCGCCTGGCGCGCCACGACATCGACTGCGCGCACGACGAGTTGACGCACGCGTCGGCGCTGGCCGTGGTGGCCCAGGTCATCACCGCTGGACCGGACGCCTGACCGTATGCGTGAAGCGGCCCGGGCCACCGCCGAGAGGCGGTGGCCCGGGCCGCTTCGGTACGGCTGAGCGGAGGCCGGTCAGTACCGGATCTCCGCGAGTGCCTTGTCCAGCGTGGTCACGATCTCCTCGACGTCGGACGCGGTGACGACCAACGGCGGAATGATCATGATGGCGGGGACCATGGCGAGCGAGGAGACGAGCACGCCCCGCTCCTCCAGGGCCAGCCGCAGATGATCCGCCATCGCGCCGCCCGTGAGCGCCCCGTCCTGTGACGCCGCCACCATCTCGACGGCCTGCATCAGACCGGCGCCGCGCACCGCCGCCACCTGCGGATGCCGCGCCGCCACCTCCTCCAGGCCCTGCCGCAGCAGCGCGCCCATGGCCTCGACGTTCTCCAGCACCCCGCCGTCGGCGAGCGTGTCGATGACGGCCATCGACGCGGCGAGTCCGAGGGGATGCCCGTCGTTGGTCGAGCCGATCAGGAACTTCTGCTCGAAGTCGAGGTCGAAGAGGCGCGCCGAGACCTCGTCGGACAGCACCACGGCGGACAACGGCGCGTACCCGGCGCTCAGCCCCTTGCCCAGGGTGAGGATGTCGGGGCGGATGCCGACCTGCTCGGTGCGGGTGAACGCGCCGGTGCGGCCCATGCCCGTGCTGACCTCGTCGACGATCAGGTGGATGCCGTGGCCGCGGCAGAACCGTTCGAGCGAGTGCAGATAGTCGTCGGAGAGGACGTGTCCGCCCTCGCCCACGACGAGTTCGAGGACCACCGCGGCCACCCGCTCGGGACCGCACGCGGTGATGGTCTGTTCGAGCCCCGCGCCGGGGGCGGCCGCGCCCTCGAAGGGACCGGAGACGTGGTGGACCTCCGGCAGCAGCGGCCCCGACTGATCGTGCACGTACGACATGCCGGTCACGGCGCCCGCACCCGAGCCGAGGCCGTGGTAGCCGTGCCACATGCCGAAGACCGCGAGCCGTTCCTTCTCCCCGCCGCTGTGGTGCAGGAAGCGCGAGAGCAGTACCGCGGTCTCCACCGCCTGCGAGCCGTTGCTGCAGTAACGGATCTTGTTCATGTGTACGGGAAGGTGGGGGAGCAGCGCCTCGGCGGCCTCCACGGCGATCGCCCCCGGCCGTCCGTAGCCGACCAGGTTGGCGAACGGCAGGGTGCGCAGCTGCCGTTCGATGGCCTCGGTCACCTTCGGGTGGTCATATCCGAGAGTGACGTTCCACAGCCCGGAGCGGGCGTCCAGGAACCAACGCCCCGCGGCGTCGCGCACCCGCACGCCGCGGCCCTCGACCAGCATGTTCTCGTGGGACAAGGTGGTGAGGTAGGCGCTCATGCTCGGGCTGTTCCACAGCGGATAGGTGTCTCGATCGATCACGGCCTGGCTCCTTGTCTGCGGTCCGCCGACGGTGGTTCCCCTGCGTGGTTCCCCTACGGTGGTTCTCCGCCTCACCACGCTCAGGGGGCGGCGAGCGGGCGTGCTTCGATGACGCACATCCCGGGCGGCCCCTGCACGACGCGCTCCAGCCGCCAGCCGCCGCGTTCCAGGAGCCGCCGGAACTCCGGCAGCGTCCGTTCCTTCGCGCGGTGGTAGAGGGCGAGCATGGCGACGTCGGCCCAGCCCTGGAGAGCGGACGGAACGGCGTCGTCCGGCAGGACGTCCTCGAAGATCCGCAGCACGGCCGTGTCGTCACCGCCGCGCCGCACGGCATCGAGGATCGCGGCCACGCTGTCGTCGTCCCAGTCGTGCAGGACCCGGGAGAGCACATAGACGTCCGCGCGCGGCGGTGGCACGAACAGATCGCCGGTCCGCACCGTGCACCGGTCGTCCACGCCCTGCTCCGACAGATAGGCGCGGGCGCGGCCGAGCACCTCCGGCTGGTCGACGAGAATGCCCCGCGCGTCCGGCGCCTCGTCCAGGATGTCGGCGAGCAGCACCCCGATGCCGCCGGCGATGTCGGCGACCGTGCCGTCGGCGGGCCAGTCCAGGAGGGGCACGCACGGCAGCGTCAGCAACCGCGCCTGCTCCGCCATCGCCTCGCCGAAGACCAGCTGTTGGTCGGGGTGCTTCGCCAGGTGCTCCCAGAAGTCGATGCCCAGGGCGTGTTGGGTGGCGGGCGCGCCGTCCTTGAGGGTCTCGGTGAGCGCGTTGCCGACGTCCGGGATGCCGAAGGTGGCGAACGTCGCCCACAGTGACATGGGGTGACGGCGGCACAGCACCTTGCCCTGTTCGGTGAGCGCGGCGCCGACACGGTCCGCGTCGACGTCGACGATCCCGCTGCCCGCGAGGAGCACGAGCACCCGCCGCAGGGCCTCTTCGTCCGTTCCTGTCTCTTCGGCGAGGTCGGCGATGTCGCGTCTGCCGTCGGCCATCCGGTCGGGGATGGACAGCCGGGTCACGGCGCAGAGGCTGTGAAAGACGAGCCCTTGCCGATAGACGTCCAACAACGCTCCGACGTCGCGCAATGGTTCAGCAGCCAAGAATCCTCCAGCAAGCTGTTGACGTCCCCTTCCGCCGTCGTGCGACGGGGGACGTCCTTGATGCGGGACGGGTGTCCGCGGATGCGCTTTGCGTGGGGAGAGACGGAACCGTATGACGGCCCCTCAGGGGGCGTTCCGATTCCGCTCGGTATACCGAGAGTGACGAATCCGGCTCGGGCAATCGTAGACTATACATGCCTGAGTGATGATTTCCGGGGGCCGCAGGAACCTGCCCGAGACACCGGATCGGCCCCATTTTGCACCGACTTCGGGACCTGCTCCCGTGCCGAACCACCGGAATGCCGGAGTTCGGAAAGGGGGCCTTGACTGGGGGTGCCGACCGCAATGAAGATGGCATGCGGGTGCGCCGCTGGCGCACCGGAGATACAGCTGTCCTGGCCGTAGAGATTCCCGACGCAACACGGTTCGAGCGTATTCGGAACGCCGGAGAGATGAAGCAGATCTCCGTCACAGGACCCTGCCTCGAGGCAGTGGCGATTTCCATGCAGACGGCTGCAGTCGTCCACCGCAGCCCCGCACTTCATTGCTCCCGACAGCGGTCGGTCGATAAGGGGGATTAATGGGACGCCCAGCGGACGGAGCGGCGGGGTGCGATGCCCGGACGTCGATGGATGCAGTAGCCATCCGTGAAGTGCGAAACGCAATTCGGGGCGAGATTCGCGGCCGATTATTCACGCTTAAAGTGCTGGTCTGCGCCTTGATCACGGCTGCGGGATGCTGGCTGGCACTCCAGTCGCAGCTGTCACTGCGGCTGTGCGGAGTCCTGCTGATCGGGCTCATGTTCGCGCACGCCGCGGAACTCCAGCACGAGACCCTGCACGGCCTCGCCTACCGCGGCCGGCGCGCCAACCGCGTGGTGGGCGTGCTGCTCGGTCTGCCGATGCTGATCTCGTACACCGCCTACCGCGTGGCCCACATGCGCCACCACCGCGACCTCGGCACCCCGGGGAACCGGGAGTTCTTCGACTACGGGGACCAGTACGGCGCGGGGGATGGCGGCAGCCGGATCGGCACCGCGCTGACCTGGTTCGCCCGCTTCACCATGGCCTACCACTACTGGCAGTTCGGCGTCGGCGTCGGGAAGGCGCTGCGGGGCAGCAACTTCGACGGCGAGAGCGCCGTCAACACCCGCCGCATCCGGGTCGAGCACCTGCTCGCCGTGGCCGCCCTGGTCGCCGCGGCCGTGCTCTCGGTGGTGTTCGCGAGCCCGGCGGTCCTCTGGCTCTGGGTGCTGCCGATGGTGGTGGTCGCGGCTCCGATGCACGCCCTGATCGAGCTGCCGGAGCACTTCCGCTGCGAGACGCTCGACCGCTCGCCGTTCGCCAACACCCGGACGATCAAGTCCAATTGGCTGCTGACCTGGTACACCAACGGCAACAACTTCCACGTCGAGCACCATCTGATGCCCAACCTTCCCATCGAGCGGCTGCCGGACCTCCATGTCGAGGTGCGCGACCGACTGCGCCACTACCACCCCGGCTACTTCGCCTACTTCAGGAGCTTCATCGGCAGCAAGTAGCCCCCGCACGTGGACGGACGGAGGAACGTGGACGGACGGAAGGAAGGGACCATGGCCGAGGGCATCACCTTCCGCAGGGCCCGCACACCTGCCGAGGACGCGGATGTGCTGCGGCTGCGGGAAGCGGTGTACGTGCGGGACCAGGAGCGGCTCACCGACACCGCGCAGACCGCCGACACCTTCGACAAGTTCGACGCCCGGGCCTACTACCTCCTCGCGTACGCCGGATCCGAGGCGATCGGCACGATAAAGATCGTCCCTGACTCGCCCGCCGGACTGCCCTGCGAGGACGTGGCCGACATCGGCCGGCTGCGCTCCGCCGGGCACCGCCTCGTGGAGTTCGGCCACCTGATGACGCTGCCGGGCGTGCGCAACCGGAAGGTGGGCATGCGGCTGATGCGCGAGGCGCTGGTGCACAGCGTCCGGACGCACCAAGTGACGTGCATCATGGGCGACTTCTTCACCGACGACGGCGAGGGGCGGCTGCGCGACTTCTACACCGGCATCGGCTTCGTGCCGGTGCACGGTCCCTACCTGGACCCCCGCTTCACCGGCGCACCGCTGAGCATGGTGGCCGCTCTCGACGTGCCGGAGGCGGTGCGCCTCTGCAAGGAGCTGGGCGCCGAAGGCAACGCGGTGCTCAGGTACTTCTTCCAGGACTTCGACGAGTACGCGAGGGGATCCTCCGAGTATGCGGACATACCGGCAGGTACTGGCCGAGGCTAAGGCGGCCCACAACCACCCCACCTACGCGAAGATGGCCTTCGTCATGGGGTGCGGTGTCCAGGGCGTGGGGAAAGGATCCACCGTCCTCGACGACGCGGGGCAGTCCTTCCTCGCCATGTTCGACCAGTACGGCAACCAGTCCCTCGGCTACTCCCACCCCCGGATCATCGGCGCGCTCCGCGATCAGCTCGCATCGGGAGTCCTGAACAGCAGCAAGATCATGTTCGAGGAGGTGTCCATCCGCCTCACCGAACGGCTCGCCGAAGTCACCGACCAGGAGCTGCCGTTCGCCTATCTCGCCAACGGGGGCGGCGAGACCATCGACAACGCTCTGAAGCTGGCCAGGGCGGCGACCGGACGACCGAGGTTCATCAGCGCGCTCGGCTGCTTCCACGGGAAGACGTTCGCCACGCTCGGCGCCGCCGCCCGGCCCGAACACCAGGCCAGCCTCGGCCCGCTCATGGCCGAATTCGAGCAGGTGCCCTTCGGTGATCTCGACGCCCTGGCCGAGGCCCTGGACGACTCCGTGGCAGCGGTGCTGCTCGAACCCGTCCAGGCGGAGGCCGGAGTCGTCCCGCCGCCGCCGGACTATCTGCGCGAGGTCCGACGGCTCTGCACCGAAGCGGGCGCGCTGCTCGTACTCGACGAGATGCAGACCGCGTTCGGCCGCTGCGGCACCTTCTTCGCCTACCAGCGGTACGGCATCACCCCGGACCTGCTCTGCGTCGGCAAGGCGTTCGGCGGCGGCATGCTCGCCCTGTCCGCCGTGCTGGGCACCGAGGCGGTCTGGGAGGTCCTGCGCGAACTGCCCTCGACCTTCGGCTCCAGCCTCGGCGGCAACCCGCTGGCCTGCCGGGCGGGCCTGGAGACGATCGCCATCGCGTCGGACGAGGAGTTCCTGGCCGACGTCCGCGCCAAGGGGGAGCGGATCGGCGCGCGGCTCTCCGCCGTCGCCGACCGCTACCCGGAGGTGATCGCGGAGCACCGCGGCGTCGGCATGATGCACGGCCTCGAGCTGAAGGACGAGGCCCTGACCGGACTCGTCCTCGGACGCCTCATCGAGGAGGGCGTGACCTCCACGTACTCGCTCTACAACCCCCGGGTGCTGCGCGTCCAGCCGCCGCTGGTCATCTCCGACGCCGACCTCGAACGGGGGCTGGGCGTCCTCGAAGGCGTCCTCGCCGAGGCCGACGCGGCCCGGGGCAGCGTGCGCCCGACGGCGGAGCTGTCCCCGCTCACCCGCACCGTCCCACTGGCCAGGCCCGCCGAGGCCGTACTTCGGCTGCTGCACGAACGGCCGCGGCTGCTCGACCCGTTCGCCCGGGACACCAGGGCCGACCGGACGGAGTCGGAGGAGGACTTCGGCGGCCGGATCGGACAGGACGACGTGGTCTGGTCCGACCGGGTCGAACTGAACGACGACGGGGTCGTGTTGCGGGCGGAGCCGTGCTGGCTGTGGCAGGAGCTGGCCCGCACCGTCGTGGTGGCTCCGACGCCCGACGGCGGCTGCACCGTCGAGGTCGACATCGCCTGGGACACCGGCAGCGGTGGCTACGAGGAGATGCTCGGCGGCCGGATCGCCCTGTTCGTCCAGGAGCGTCTCGCTGATCTGCTGGCCAGTCTGGAAAAGGAGTTGGAGAACGCGTGAGCATGAACATCGCGGAGCTCGGCGAGCGCTACCGCGAGCACACCGACGCACGGCTGACCGAGATCGACCTCTCGGGCAAGCGGCGTGTCGTCACGTACAGCCGACTGCACGAGCTCGCCACCGAGCGCGCGGAGCGACTGGCGGCCGCCGGGGTCGAGCCGGGGCACTTGGTCGGCATCCGCGCGCCCAGCGGCATCGACTGGGCCCTGTGGGACCTGGCGACGCTGATGCGCGGCGCGGTGGTCAAAGCCTTCCCCGAGGACACCGCGATAGCGGACCCGGCCGCCTTCGTCGCCCGGCACGAGCTCGCCCTGCTGATCGCCGACGGCCTCACGGCCGACTGCCCCTCGGCGATCGCCCCGGACGCGCTGCCGGGACCCGACGTCGTGCCCGACACCGCGACACGCGTGGACCGCGACCACGTCCACAGCCTCGTCTACTCCTCGGGCACCTCGGGCAAGCTCAAGGGGCTGAACATCACCGCCCCGGGCTCCGAGTACGTGATCAACCAGTTCATCGAGACGTACCGCCTCACCGCGAGCGACCGTCATCTGGTCTTCCTGCCGCTCTCCAACTACCAGCAGCGGCTGTCCCTCTACTGCTGTCTGTGGCTCGGCGCCGATCTGACGCTCGCCCCCTACCAGCGCGTCTTCCAGGCGGTCAGAAGCGAACGGCCCACGTTCCTGATCGGCCCGCCGGTCTTCTACGACACGATGCTGCAGGTCTACCTCAAGTCCGGCGGCACGGGCACCCTCGGGGACTTCCTGGGCGGCGCCGTCCGCTTCCTGATCACGGGCATGGCGCCCATCAGGAGGGAGACGCTGGAGGCGTTCTGGGCCCGT
This sequence comes from Streptomyces formicae, assembly GCF_002556545.1. Lineage (NCBI taxonomy): Bacteria > Bacillati > Actinomycetota > Actinomycetes > Kitasatosporales > Streptomycetaceae > Streptomyces > Streptomyces formicae. Next base: position 364,578 of record NZ_CP022685.1, on the reverse strand, counting down.
GACGTGAAGCTCCTGGAGGTCTACGGCCTCAACGAGACCGGCATGGTGGCCTGGAACACCGAGGAAGCGCACCGGCTCGGCACCGTCGGCAGGCTCCTCGACCCCAGTCACGTCCGGATCCTCGACGACGGCGAGGTGATCCTGAAGCGCCCCTTCCCGCAGAGCAGCGGCTACTTCGAGGTCCCCGACGACGGCGCAGACGAGACCTACCGCCCCGACGGGAGCATCGCCACGGGCGACTTCGGGAGACTCGACGACGACGGCTTCCTCACGCTCATCGGGCGCAAGAAGGACGTGATCGTCCTCGGCAACGGGCGCAAGGTGCACCCCGCGCAGATCGAGGAGTACTTCGCCGGGGTGGAGGGAATCGCGGAGATCATCGTGGTGCCCACCCCCGACACCGGCAGGCTCGGCGCCGTGATCACCACGACCGATCCCGAGGACGCCGCCCTGCCCGCCAAGGTGCGGGCACGCGTCGACGAGGTCAACCGAGGGCTCGACGCCCACCAGCGGGTCGCATCCGTGATCTTCTCCGAGCGGCAACTGCGCTCCGACGCACGCTTCATGACGGGGAACATGAAGCTGAGCAGGGCCACGGTGGCGCGGCACTTCGCCGACACGGTGCGCGGCGCGGGCACGGCCGCCGAAGGGACGGAGTCCCGGTGACCTCGAACCCGAACCCGAACCCGGACGCGCGCCAGAACCCGGACCCGGCCCCGGGGACGGCACCCGCCGCGCCGCCGATCGTCGACGCGCAGGTCAACCTGGCCAGCCTGCTCGCCATCCCGCGTTCCTTCGTCGAGCACCAGGCCGCCAACGTCCACCACCGGCTCGACGCCTACGGTCTCGGTGGCCGCCCCGACCGCGTGCGCAACCAGGTCTTCTCCCTGTACGCGGACGACGACGCGGACCAACTGGTCGCGGAGATGGACGAGGCGGGCGTCGACCAGGCGTTCCTCGTGGCGCCCGACTACTCGCACGCGGCCGAGTGCGCGCTGTCCCAGCCCGAACTGGCCGCGCTGCACGACCGCGTGAACCGCCGTCACCCGGGCCGGTTCCACGTCTTCTGGGGCGTGGACCCACGGGGCGGGCAGGACGGCATCGACCTCTTCGAGCGGTGCGTGACGGAGTACGGATTCTCCGGGATGAAGCTCTACCCGCCCTGCGGATACGAGCCGAGCGACCCGCGCCTCTACCCGTACTTCGAGCGCTGCGCCCACTACGGCATCCCGGTGCTCACCCACACGGGTCCCGGCTGGGGGCCGCTGGACTTCAGCTTCGGCAGCCCGCTGCTCGTGGACCGGGCGGCCAGGGACTTCCCCGGCGTCGACTTCATCCTGGGCCACGGCGGGGTCACGCACGTCGACGAGGCCGCGTACCTCTGCGCCCACCGGCCCAACGTCCACCTGGACATCAGCCAGTTCCACTCGGTGCTCAGCGCCGACGGCTGGCAGACCCATGTCAACCGGCTCTTCAGGGCCGGGATTTCGCACAAGATCCTCTTCGGTACCTGCTGGCCGTCCTTCCGTCTTTCGGAGTCGCTCGGGGGACTGCTGAAGGAGTTCTCCCGAGGAGCCCCGGCCGTGGCCGGACTGCGGGAGGCCGAACGGAAAATGATCATGAGCGGCAACAGCCTCCGCCTGATGGGGCGGAAATCCGCGGAGCTAAGGGGTGGTCGGCCGTGAGCGAGGACGTCTCGGCGGTGGAGAAGGATCTCGTCGCGTGGGTGGAGAACTGGAACGAGGGGGAGGTGGAGGTCGCCGAGCTCAAGGCCGATACGGAACTGACCCACTCCGGTCTGCTCGACTCGATGGCGCTGGTCGGCCTCATCTCCTACCTGGAGGAGCGCAGCGACCGGGAGTTCGACTACTCGACCTTCGAGCCGGGTGACGGCGTCAGCATCCGGGGCCTGGTGGAGCACTGCTTGCGGTGATCGTCTACGACGGCCACTGCCATGTGGCATCCACCGACTTCGTCCCGCCGGCCTTCGTGGAGGGCGTGGCGGAGAACGTCCACAGCAGGCTGTCCGCACGAGGCCCCGCGCCGGACCCCGGCCGGATCGCGGACGGCTACCAGGCGCAGCACCAGGACCACCTCGCCGACGGCCTGGTCGCCGAGATGGACCGGGCGGGGATCGACCGATCGGTGCTCCTCGTGCCCGACTTCAGCCACCGGATGGCCTGCCCGCTGACCCCCGAGGAGATGGCCGAGCGGCACCACCGGATCCGGCTGCGGCACCCCGGGCGGTTCTGGGTCTACATCGGGATCGACCCCCGCCACGGCCCGGGCAACCTCCGGTTCTTCGAGAAGACCCTGGACGACTACGGCTTCGACGGCATCAAGCTCTACCCGCCGTGCGGCTACTCGCCCTCGGACCGGAGCCTGTATCCCTACTACGAGATCTGCGCGGCCCGTTCGCTGCCGGTCTTCGTGCACACCGGCCCCAGCGTGCCGACCCTCGACACCGAACTGGCCCACCCGCTCCACATAGACCAGGCGGCCCGCGACTTCCCCGGTGTCGACTTCGTCCTGGGCCACGCCGGGGTGACCAACGTGGAGACGGGGGCCTATCTCGCGGCGCACCGGCCCAACGTGTACCTGGACATCGGCGGGTTCGCCAGCTCCGCCACCCTGCCGAGCTGGCCGCACCACCTCAACCGGCTGTTCCGGATGGGCATCAACCACAAGGTGATCTTCGGTACGGACTGGCCGCTCGGGCGGATGTCCGGAGGGCTGCGCCGCACGATGCGCGAGGTGGTCGAGGGACCGACCGTCTTCGACGGCGTCCCTCGGCGCGACCGCGCGCTGCTGCTCCACGAGAACCTGCTCCGGGTGCTCGCTCCCGCGAGCCGCCCGGCAGGCGTCGTACCGAAGGCCCCCGGCCGGAGCCGGTCGTGAACCGGCCGGGCCGGGACCCGGTCCCGCTAGGCCGCGACGAGTTCGCTGTCGTCGTCGATGCTGGTCAGGAATTCGCTGAGGAAGTCCTCGAAATGGTTGAAGGACTCGGCCCTGAACAGGACCGGCTGGTATTTCTCCACCAGGTAGCCCTGACGTCCCATGGCCGCAGCGTCGAACGAATTGATGTCCGCGCCGAGGAAGTAGTCCATTTCTCCGCAGGAGGACAGCAGGCTGGCTCCGCAGACCTTGGTCCTGCCGTCCTCCTTCACCAGTCCGTATTCGATGGTGAACCAGAAGACGCGGGACACGAGGCTGACCGCCTCGTCGGACTCAAGACGGCGAACCGTCTTCCCGAGAAGTTCGTACAGCGTCGCCCATCGATTACTTGAAAGGTGTGTGCCGTGCCCCACCACCTCATGGATCATGTCCGGTTCCGGCGAAAACCGAGGAAACGAAGGATGGCGTATGTACTGGGTCGCCTGAAACCTTCGATCGGCCAGCGAGCCGTAGAAATCACGCTGCGCCACCAGGCCCGCGGCCGGGCCGAAGGTGAATCCGGTGAGCGGGTATACGCGTGCTGAGACGTCGCTGAGCTGCGGAAGCCGTTCGTGGCGCAGGTCGAGCAGCTCGCTCGCCTCGATGAATTCACGACAGGCGTGCACGCGGTGCTTGGCGGACAATTCCGTGCTCACCGTGTGCCACGTCTCGTGTTCGGCCTCCGTATAAGGAATGTCGGGTGCCGGTTCGCCCTTCCTGTGCCGTAAAGCGAGTTCGGCTATGCGGGCCCGGTGCTCCTGATACGGCCGGTCCTGGTATCCGGGGTGGTCCTTCGCGAAGATCACGGACACGCGTCCGTGTTCGTTATTGATGACCGGAGAGTAAAGGGTGGCTTCCTTGAACATCAGAACCGCCTGGTGGATGACGATGGTTGAAGCGCTCAACGTAGGCTAACGGGTCGCTGAGTGAGTGTCACCCCTGGAGGGTTATAGGTAGCCGGTACCCATTACGAATAGCCGGAGGCTACGTATGGATTCCAGAAAGGGAACCATGAAAATTCGGACTCCTCGATGGACGGCCGGCCGAGTTGCCGCGGACCTCGCCGACCCCTACTTGTACACCGACGAGACGCACCTGGAAATGTGGCGGCAGGCGCGCGCGGCGCATCCGGTGGCGTGGACGGAGTCGGAGCTGGCCGGTGGCTTCTGGTCGGTCGTGACCCATGCCGAGGGCTCGGAGGTGATCAGACGCCCCACGAGCTTCGTCTCCGTCCAGGGGATGCGCCTCCAGGCCAACCCCGCGGGCGTGCGGGCCGCGGCGGGACGCATGCTCGTCGTCTCCGACGGCGCCGAGCACCGCCGCCTTCGCGGCGTGCACCAGGCCTGGTTCAACGCGCGCTCCGTCGCCGCCCTGGTCCCCACGCTCGGCGCCCGTGTCGAAGAACGCCTGGACGCCCTCCTCGCCCGCGGCACGACCTTCGACGCGATCGCCGAACTCACCGCCGAGGTGCCGCGGTGGGCCCTGTTCGACCTCCTCGGTGTTCCCGATGAGGACCAGGACGAGCTGGCCCGCACGATGGAGGAAGCCTTCGACGATTCCGACCCGGGACCCGCGGGCGAGGCCGCCCGCACCGCCGCGCACACCCGGATATTCGGCCACTTCGGGGACCTGCTCGACCTGCGCAGGGAGGAGCCCGGCGACGACATCGTCTCCGCGCTCGCCCAAGCCGCCCCGGACGGCGTCCCGTTGACCGACGACGAGATCCTGCTCAACTGCGACGGCCTGATGAACGGCGGCCTGGAGACCACCTCGCACGCGCTGGCCGGGGCCCTGCTGGTCTTCGCCCGTCGGCCCGACGTGTGGCGAAGGCTCAGGGAGGACCCCGGGCTGATCGACACGGCGGTCGAGGAGATCCTGCGGTGGACCTCACCGGCCCTGCACGCCCTGCGCACCGCCGCGGAGGACACCGTGCTCGGCGACGTCAGGATCGCCGCGGGCGACCGCGTCGCGGTCTGGTACCCCTCCTGCAACCGCGACGAGAAGGTCTTCGCCGACCCCGACACCTTCCGGCTCGACCGCCGCCCCAATCCGCACATCGCCTTCGGCGGCGGCCCCCACTATTGCGTCGGCGCCACCCTGACCCGCCTGGAGGTGAAGTGCGTGCTGGCGGCCGCGGTCGAACGGGTCGCGGAGATCGAGGTCGAGGGCGAGGCCGTGCGGCGCCCGTCCAACTTCCTCCAGGGCCTCTCCCACCTCCGGATCGGCCTGACGGCGGACCGCAGGCCGGGCCCGCGCTCAGGGCCGGGCCCGCGCTCGGACCCCGAGCCACGACCGGACCCGGAGCCGCTCCCCGACCCACTCGACGGAGCCTCGACGAACGGCACGTCGTCCGACCTGCGGATCGTCCTGCCCGGCGCGGACACCGCCACCGGCACCGGCACCGTCGAGGTGCGCAGCAACCAGGAGGTCACCTTCGGCCGGGGCCTGACCGGCGCCCCTGCCGACATCTCCGTCGACGACCCCACCGGCGAACCCATCGCGGGACGGATCAGGGCCGCCGAGGACGGCCTGTGGTTCATCACCAACCTCAGCCGGGCCCGCACCTACGTGGTGGAGAACGAGGAGGGCGGCGGCGAGTACGTCTGCGTGCCCCCAGGGCGGCTCGACATGCCGGTCCCATTCCCGCACGCCAGGATCAGCCTGCCGTCCTCCACGGGGTCGACGTACCTGTCCGTGAGCGCGCCGACCCCGGCCAACGCGTACGCGGCCACCACGTACGCCCCCGACGCGGACCCCGCCGCGCGGCCCGACCCGGCGTTCGCCCTGGACCCCCGGGCCAAGTACTTCCTGGTCCTCGTCGCCCTGTGCGAGCCCCAGTTGCGCGCGCCCGCCACGATGGCCATCCCCAGCACCGCCGAGATCGTCCGCAGGCTGAGCCCGCTGGCTTCCTGCCGCAGGATCAGTCCGGCCGCCGTCAACTTCCACATCGAGTACATCGCGGGGAACAAGCTGGGCGTACGCAACCAGCAGTCGCCGTCGGGGCGTTCGGGCGGCAACTGGCTGCGCCAGGCGGTCGTCTCCACCGCGCTGCGGTTCCGGCTCGTGTGGACCGAACACCTGGCGCTGCTGCCCGCCGTCGAGGCGCGGTGACCGTCAGGAGGTGTCGCGCAGTCGCCGGGAGACCAGCTCGGCGACCGCCCGCGCGGGCTCGCCCGACAGCAACTGGTGATGGGTGCAGTCGAGCCGCACGTCCTCGATGGGGCCCTCCACGTACGGCCCCCAGGCCTCGGCGGCGGACGGCAGCCCCTCGCCCCGGTCGCGACCCGCGGTCACGAACAGGACCGCACCGCGGAACGGCTTGGGGTCGAAGCCCCTGGCGAGGTCGTGGTTGTTCTCGAAGACCCTGACCATGGCGGCCAGTTGAGGTTCGGTCAGGCCGAGGGCGGCGCCTCGCTCGGCGGGGGCCAGCGCGGTCGCGTCCACCCCCAGGGCCTCGGAGATCGCGGCGAGCGCGTCCCCGGTGTCGGCCGTCGGATCGGGGCCGCCGTCCTCCGGGCCGGGCCCCAGGTCATGGGGGTAGCCGTCGAGGACGCACAGCAACGGCACCTCTTCCCCCTGTTCCTGGAGGAGGACCGCCATCGCGTGGACGACGAGGCCGCCGAACGACCAGCCCAGGAGGTGGTAGGGCCCGACAGGCTGGACCTTCCGGAGCTGCTCGACGTACTCCGCCGCCATCTCCTCGACGCTCGCGGGTAGTTCGCCGACCGGGGATATGCCGCGCGCCTGCACGCCGTGGATCGGGTGCTCGGGAGGGACGTGGGCGAGCAGCGCGGCATAGCACCAGGCGAGGCCGCCGCCGGGATGCGCGCAGAACAGCGCGGGGCCGTCCCCGGTCGAGCGCAGCGGCAGCACGGTCCGGAAGTCGTCGTGCTCCAGCGCCTTCCCCTCTCCGCGCCGGTCCGTCAGCCGCAGCGCGAGCTCCGCCACGGTGGGCGCCTCGAACAGCGCCCTGATACCCAGCTGTTGACCGGTGGCCGCCCGGATCCGGCTGACCAGGCGCGCCGCGAGCAGGGAATGGCCGCCGATCTGGAAGAAGTCCTCGTCGGCCCCCACGGTGTCCACCCCGAGCTCTTGGGCGAAGAGACCGGCCAGCAGTTCCTCCGCGGCTCCGCGCGGCGCGCGAGCGGCAGTCGGCGTGCCGAACTCCGGCCGGGGCAGCGCTCCGCGGTCGACCTTGCCGTTGGCGGTCAGCGGCACCTCGTCGACCACGACCAACGCCGAGGGCACCATGTGGGCCGGCAGGGTGCGCTCCGCGAAGCGGCGCAGCTCCGAGAGGTCGAGGCGGGCGCCCGCGGCGGGCACGACGTATCCGACAAGGCGTACGTCCCCGGCGGACGCGCTGTACGTGGTGACCACCGCACGCGCCACCGAGGAATGGCTTGCCAACGCAGCTTCCACGTCGCCCAGTTCGATGCGGAACCCGCGGACCTTCACCTGGTCGTCGGTGCGGCCCAGGAACTCGATGTCGCCGTCCGCCCGCCACCGGACCACGTCTCCGGTGCGGTACATACGGGATCCCGCCGGGCCCCACGGATCGGCCACGAACCGCTCTGCGGTCAGCCCCGGGCGGTGCAGATAGCCGCGTCCCAGACCGGTGCCGCCGACGTACAACTCGCCCTTCACCCCGACCGGGACGGGACGCAGCCGTTCGTCGAGGACGTAGAGGCGGTTGCCCGGCTGGCGGGCGCCGATCGGCACCTGGCCCGACGGCAGCCGCTGCCCCGGTTCGATCCGGTACTCGGTACAGGTCACCGTGATCTCGGTGGGGCCGTAGACGTTGTGCGACCGGACCCCGGGACGCCTGCGCCGTGACAGTTCCAGCGCCTCCGCGGTCAGTGGCTCACCGCCGAGCAGCAGGTCGTCGGTGGGCACGAACACCGGGGGCAGGGCGTCGAGCAGCGCCAGGTGGCTCGGGGTGGCGAAGAGCAGGGTGCAGGGGTGGTCCGCCAGCCACGCCTCCACCTGCGGGTCGTGCTCCAGCGGTGCGAGCAGGACGCAGCCGCCGACGGCCAGGGGCGTGAACAAGGCCGTGCCGGAGATGTCGAAGGAGATCGACGACTGGAGCAGGGCCACCCCGCGCGCACCGGGGTACTCCCCGCCGATCCAGGCGATGTGGTCGATCAGGGCCCGGTGCGTGATGACCACGCCCTTGGGCCGGCCGGTGGATCCGGAGGTGTACATGACGTAGACGGGGTGGAGGTCCCGCAGCGGGGCACGGCGGTCGTCGTCCGTGAGGTCGGTGTCGGCGCCTGGCGCCCCGGCGTCGGGCCCGTCGAGGTGCCACACGTGCACGTCGACGTCCGGCAGCCCTGCCCGCGCGGAACCGGTGGTGAGCAACAGCGCCGAACGGGCGTCCGTCAGCATGAACGCGATGCGTTCGGCCGGGTAGTCCAAGTCGACGGGCAGATAGGCACCGCCCGCCTTCACCACGGCGAGCAGTGCGACGGGCAGGTGGACCGACCGGTCCACGGCGACGGCCACCACGTCCTCGGGCCCTATGCCGAAGGCCACCAGGCGGCGGGCGAGCCGGTTCGCCCGCGCGTTCAGCTCCGCGTAGCTGAGCTCTTCGGCGCCGCATCGCACCGCGGGCAGATCCGGGGTGAGCGCCGCCTGGCGCTCCACGACGTCGGCGATGGAGGACGCCGGGTCGGCGCCGCTCGGACGGGTCTCGTCCCCGGCACCGCCCCACTCGGTCAGCAGCCTGCGGCGTTCGGCGGCGTCCAGCAGATCGATGCCGTGGACGGGGACGTCGGGGTCGGCCACCGCGGTGTTGACGAGACGGACGAGACGGGAGGCCATGGCCTCGACCGTGCCGCGGTCGAACAGTTCCGTGTCGTAGTCGACGACGCAGCGGATGCCCTGGGGCGCTCCGGCCGGACCGTACTCCTCCTCCAGCTGGAACAGCAGGTCGAACTTGGTGGCACTGGTCACCGTCTCCACCGGCGCCGCCCGCGTGGCGCCGAGCGGCCACGCGGCGGTGGACCGGACCTCGAAGGTGAGCATCGTCTGGAAGAGCGGGTGCCGGTTCAGCGAGCGGTCGGGGTTGACCGCCTCCACCAGCCTCTCGAACGGCAAGTCCTGGTGCCCGTACGCCGCCAGGTCGGTGTCGCGCACCCGGGCGATCACTTCGCGGAAGGTCGGGTCACCGGAGAGGTCGGCACGGAGCACGACGGTGTTCACGAAGAAGCCGACGAGATCCTCGAACTCCTCCTCGGAGCGGCCCGCGACGGCGGAGCCCAGCGGGATGTCGGTGCCCGCACCGAGCCGCGAGAGCAGGGTCGCGATGGCGGCCTGCAGCACCATGAAGACCGTCGCCCGGCTCTCCTTGGCCAGCGCGACCAGACGCGCCTGTACGGCGGTGCCGAGCCGGAGCTGGACGCTGCCCGCACGGTGAGCCGACACCGGCGGCCGCGGGCGGTCGTAGGGCAGCTCCAACTCGGGCGGCAGGTCGGCCAGGGCGGCGGTCCAGTACCGCAACTGCCGTGCCTGGACGCTGTCCTGGTCGTCCGGATCACCCAGGAAGTCCCGCTGCCACGCCACGTAGTCCGCGTACTGCGCGGGCAGCGGCTCCTCCCACTCCGGTTCGCCGCCCGCACACCGCGCCTCGTACGCCGTCGCGAGATCGCGGGTCAACGGCCCGATCGACCACCCGTCGGCCGCGATGTGATGGAACAGCACCAGCAGGACATGATCGGTCTCGCTCAGGACGAACAGGCAGCAGCGGGTGGCGAGTTCGGCGGTGAGATCGAAGACATGGCGCGTCGCGGCGTCGAGATCCTCGGCCAGCCGCTGCGGGTCGCTCTCCCGCACCAGGAAGACGGGCCGGGCCGCCGCGCCGTCCCGCACTTCCTGGTAGGGCTCGCCGTCGACTTCCAGATAGCCGGTGCGCAGCACCTCGTGCCGCTCGACGACGTCGGTGAATGCCTGGATCAGCGCATCCCGATCGAGGCTTCCGGTGATGCGCAGGGCCAGCGGCACGTTGTAGGCGGAGCCGTGTTCTTCGAGTCGGGACAGAAACCACAATCGGCGTTGGGCATAGGAAAGCGGGATCATTGGTTCCCCCATCCGATGACGGTATGACGCGGCGGTCCTACGGCTTTTCGGCCACGGTCTCGGTTTCGGCCTCGGGCCTGGATTCGGGCTCGGGCGCGCTGAGCGGAATGTCGCGCATGCCCCGCAAGGGCGAGAAGAACAGCCAAAGACCCGCGCAGCAACCGCCGATGACGGCGATCCACAACGTGGTCTGGACGCCGAATGCGGTGGCGAGCCCGCCGCCGACGAGTCCGCCGACCGGCAGGGTGCCCCAGGTGATCCAGCGTGCGGCGGCGCTGACCCGGCCGAGCAGCTCGGGCGGGCAGGCGGCCTGCCGGTAACTGGTCAGCGAGATGCCCGCGACGGTGGAGGAGAAGGTCCACGAGATCCAGCCGAAGCCGAACAGGAGCACCCACCAGCCGGATCCGGCCATCGGGATCAGCAGGCCGGGCAGCGAGAGGACGGTCATCGAGATCCAGCTGATCCGCGCCGAGCCGAACCGCCGGGCGAGGTGCCGTGCCGCCACACCGCCCGCGACGCCGCCGACGGCCCCCAGCGCGAGGAGCAGGCCGACCAGGCCGGGGCGCAGGTCGAGCGTGCGGATCAGGAAGACCGGGCCCAGGGTCTCCACGATGATGACGAAGAAGTTGGCGGTGCCGTTGAAGGCCACCGAGTTGCGCAGGATGCGGTCGCGCAGGACGTAGTCGAGCCCTTCACGGATCTGCGACCGCATCGTGGGGCGCGGCCCGGGATCGGCCTTGCGGCGCGGCTCGGGGGTACGGATCGCCGACAGGGCGCTCGCCGACAGGGCGAAGGAGACCGCGTCGGCCGCCATCGCCCCCGCGGCACCGACCAGCGTCACCAGGCCCGCGCCCGAACTGGGTCCCGCGACCTGGGCGACCGACCGGGAGGCGGCGATCTTGCCGTTGCCGTCGAGGAGTTGGCTGTGTTCGAGGACCGCGGGCAGATAGGCCTGGTAGGCGACCGCGAAGAAGACCGAGAGCACGCTGGAGACCAGCGCGACGGCGTAGAGGTGGACGAGTGTCAGGGAGTCGAGTACGTGGGCCAGGGGCACCGAGCCGATCACCAGGAACAGTCCGATGTCGCACCAGATCATCAGCCGCCGCTTGGCGACCCGGTCCACGATGGCTCCGGCCGGCAGGGCGACCAGGAGGTACGCGCTCGTCTCCGCGGCCGCCAACAGGCCGACCTGGAACGGGGTGGCATCCAGCAACACGACCGCGACCAACGGCAGGGCGAGAACGGTGATCTGCGTCCCCATCTCGCTGACCGTCTGCCCGCTCCATAAGAGCAGGAATTCGCGATTGTGCCAGATCGAGGAATGCTTTCTACTGTCGTCGACCATCCGTCAGATAGTGTCATCAGCCCCAACACATGTCCATGCCATCCTCAGCCGCAGGCGTCACCGAATTCCCCTTTGCGGAGGCCGCGACTCGCAGGTTCGGAACAACGAGACGGACGTGACTATGTGTGCGGTCGGGCGTGTCTTTGTGCGCGGGCGGGCGTGACGGTGGGCGCCACCGATTTCAGCGAGCGCGCCACGCCCGTCCGGGGCAGGGCGAGTGCCCTGGCCCTCCTGCTCGGTGCCGACGTGGCGGTGCAGTTCGGGTCGGCGGCCGCCGCCCTGCTGATACCGAGCGTGGGCGTCTGGGGCGTACTCGTCCTGCGCCTCACCGTCTCCGCGGTGCTGCTGCTCGCGATCTGCCGTCCGAGCCCGCGGGGTCACACCGCCGAGGACTGGGCGGTGGCGGGCCTGCTCGGTCTGACCCTGTGCGCCTGGAACAGCTGCTTCTACCTCGCGATCCTGCGCATGCCGCTGGGGCCCACCGTCACGCTGGAGCTGCTCGGTCCGCTGACGCTCACGCTGCTCGGCTCCCGGCGCGCCGCCGACCCGCTGTGGGCGCTGCTGGCCCTCGTGGGCGTGTTCCTGCTCGGCAAGGACGGTTTCAGCGGCCTGGAGCCCGCGGGGGTGGCCTTCGCACTGGCCGCCGCCGCGCTGTGGGCCTGCTACATCCAGCTCAGCGCGCGGACCGGCGCGCGCTTCGAGCGGCTCGACGGCCTCGCGGTCGCGATGACGGTCGCCGCCACGGCGAGCGTTCCCGTGGGCCTGTCGTTCGGGCACGTGACCCTGCCGGAACTCGGGGACGTCTGGCTCGTCCTCGCCGTGGCCGTGCTGTCCTCGGTCGTGCCCACCGCGTCGGAACTCGTCGCCCTGCGCACGATCGGGCCCGCCGTCTTCGCCGTCCTGATGAGCCTCGCGCCTCCCGCGGCGGCGCTCGCCGGACTCCTCGTCCTCGGCCAGTCGTTGACCCTCCTCCAATGGCTGGCCATGGTGCTCGTGGTCATCGCGTGCGGCGGCGCCTTGCTCACTCCCGGACCGGGGCGACGCCGGTGACGGCGGGCGGGATCCGCGGCGGGCGTCCCGCCGTCCCCGCCACCACCTTCTGGAGCAGGCTGTAGGCGAGGATCGGCAGCAGCACCGCGGCGCGGTGCGAGAACGAACCGGCGGCCAGGACCGCCGCCGCGCTGCTGTTGTTCATGCCGGTGGCGAAGGTGAGGGAGATCCCGTCGGGCCGGTCGCACCGCGTCCAGCGGGACAGCCACCGACCGCAGACGAAGGTCAGACAGCACACCGCGCCGGACAGGGCGACCGCCGCCACGAGCAGGTCGGGGTCGGGGTGGGCGAGCGCCTGCCCCAGCGCGCCCGCGGCGTTGATGTAGCAGAGCGACAGGATGTTGACCAGGTTGACGGCCTTGATGGTGGGCAGGGTCCTGCGGACCCGCTCCTCGCTGAGGACGGTCCGCACGGCGATGCCGACCAGGCAGGGCAGCACCACGGACACCAGCGCGAACAGCCCCGCCCCGGTCCTGGCGATGGTGTCGACCGTGGTGGTGTCGTCCAGGGCGCCCGCGCCGTAGGGGCCCACGAGTTGGCCCGCGAGGCGCATGCCGAGGGGGACGGTGAGCGGACTGAGCAGCGTGGAGCCGATCACCATCGCGACGACCAGCGGGACGTTGCCCCCGGCGTTCTGTCCCCAGGAGACCGCGCCGCCCGCGATCGGCATCGCGAGGACCAGCATGAGCCCGATCACGAGACCTTCCGTCTCCGCCGGGTCGGGCCAGCCCCGCAGGGCCAGGGCGACACAGGGGAGCAGGACCAGCGGCAGGAGCGCGTTGGCGGTGATGCCGAGGGTCAGCCGCCAGGGCTGGGACAGGACGACGCGCAGATCGGCGACGCGCACCCCCAGACCGGCGTTGAACAGCATGACCGCCAACAGCACCATGGGCAGCGTCAGTTCGGCCGTACCCACCGGGATCCGCAGCGTCAGCGCGCGAAGCGCCTCGCCGGGAGCGGGGAAGACGCCCGCCAGGACGTAGCAGCCGAGCATCAGCGCCAGGAGCCAACGCTGCACGGTCATGATTACCTTCGTCACACAGCGGAGCCTATCGATCACCCTTCGCTGTGTCGCTCTCCTCAGACTCGGACGCCGGTTCGCACCCTGTCACTCCGCCCGCGGCCCGGGGCCGCCCCGGCCCGCTCCGCCCACCGCACCGCGGGCCCCATGGCCAGCGAGGCGGCCAGGAAGACGGCCCCGAGCAGCAGCCAGCCCGGCACGCCCCACACCAGCAGGAGCCAGCTGAGGAGCAGCGGGCCGAGCGTGCGGGCGAGCGGTACGCCCGTGCCGAAGAAGCCCTGGTACTGGCCGACTTGATGGGCGGGAGCCAGCGCGAAGCCGATCTGCCACGAGCCCGCGGACTGCTGCGTCTCGGCGACGACCTGCAGCACCGCGCCCGCGACCAGGACCGACGCGGCCGCCCACGGCGAGAGCCCGGCCGCAGAGAGCGCGAAGACCGCGCAGGAGGCGCACATGACGAGACCGGAGCGGCGCACGGCGCGGGTGGCCGTGCGCAGCCCGGTGACGCCGCGGGCCACCCGGACCTGAAAGGCCATCACCGCAAGGGTGTTGAGGACGAACAGCGCGGACACCAGCCACCCCGGTGCGTGGGTGCGCTCCACGACCCACAGCGGAATCGCCAGGCTGAGCAGCGGCATGCGCAGCAGGAGCACCGCGTTGAGGAGAGTGATCACCGCGTACGGGCGGTCACGGAGCACCGCGAGCCGGGGCTCGCCGCCGTCGCGCGCGGCCGGGGACTTCGCCACCGCGGGCAGCCGCAGCAGCACCGCAGCGCAGAGCAGGAAGCTCGCCGCGTCCATCGCGAACACCGCGCGGTACGCCTCCGCGGTGTCGTAACGCAGCGCCAGGCCACCGATCGCCGCGCCGGCCGCGAGACCCGCGTTGAGCGTCGACTGGAGGTGGGCGAGGACCCCCGTACGGGCGGCGGGGGCCACGAGTCCCGCGAGCAGTGCCTGACGGGCCGCGGCGAGACCGCACTGGGCCACGGCGTATCCGACCGAGGCGACGAGGAACAGCGGGAAGGAGCGGATGAAGAGGAACGAGCCGACCGCGACACCGGTGGCGAGCGCGCCGAGCGGCACCCCCGCCACCGAGCCGACCGCCCAGGCCACGGTCAGGCCGAGGCCGATCTGGGTGGGGGAGAGGCCCACGACACGGGTGAAGTACAGCGCCGACGCCACGTAGTACGCGCCGTCGCCGACGGAGTTGCTCAGCTGCGCGGCGGCGAGCACGCGTGGTGCCCCCCGCGGCGGAAGAATACGCATCGACACGACGCTCCCCGGTGTCGGCGGCCGTGTGGCCGCCCCTGGTCCGACGCGTCGACGGTAGGCAGTCGGCACCGGCCGCGACTGGGCCAATCACCAGCCGCGGCCGTGTGCCAATTCGGTCGCTGCGCGCGGCTGCCTACGCGGTGCCGTCGGCGGCGGCCCTGAGCGCCGCCACGTCGAGCTTCTTCATGCCGAACATCGCCTGCATGGCGCGCTGCGCGCGCTGGGGGTCCGGGTCCGAGAGGAGCTCGGGCAGGGCCGCGGGCACGACCTGCCAGGACAGCCCGAACTGGTCCTTCAGCCACCCGCAGGGCCCCTCCTCGCCGCCTTCGGAGAGCTTGCCCCAGTAGTAGTCGACCTCGTCCTGGTCGGCGCAGGCGATCGAGAAGGAGACGGCCTCGTCGAAGGTGAACTCGGGACCGCCGTTGAGCGCCAGGTACGGGTTGCCGTCGAGCTCGAACTCCACCGTCAGGACGGAGCCCGCAGGGCGCGGACTGCCCTCTCCGTAGTACGAGGTGTTCTTGATCTCCGAGTTCGGGAAGACCGAGACGTAGAACTTGGCGGCGTCCTCGGCCTGGGTGTCGAACCAGAGGTTGGGCGTGATCCGGGGCATGACTGACTCCTGTCGTCGGTGCGGCGGTCCTGTCCGCTCTCCTTTAGGACCGTCGCACCGCCCGGAACTCATCGCCACATCTCATCCGGTCTCGCCGAGCGTCGGTTCGCGGTCGAGCCGGACGCCGAAGTGCCGCTCGTAGGCCGCGAGCACCTGTGCCGTGGAGGCCAGCTCGGTGACCTGTCGCTCGCCGTCCACGGTGCGGGTGAGCTTGCGCCCGCTGAGGGTGACGCGGCCGTCGTCGGTGAGCAGCGAGCAGACCAGCGACCGCGTGAAGTGGGAGGCGGGGGAGGTGCGGTGGTACCAGGCGCCGACCCGGAAGTCGGCGAGCTCGCGCGGGCGGGTCTCCAGGACGTACTGCGGCCTGCCGTCCTTGACGACCCGCAGATCGCCCTCCGGGGTGTCGTGGAGCCGGAAGACGCCGCCGGGGTCGCTCTGCTCGCCGCGATCGCCGAAGGCGAGCGGCAGGTGGCTGTGCGTCCCGAAGCCGACGTCCGCAAGCCAGTCGCGGCCGTCGTCGGTGCGCACGCGCAGCGCCATGTGGTCGTAGGGGATGCCGGGCTGCCCCGCGTCGTCGTACACCCGGGCCTGGACGAGCGCGACGTCGAAGCCCAGGGCGCCGAGCAGGGCCCCGAAGGCGCCGTTGAGCTCGTAGCAGAAGCCGCCCCTGCGGGCGTCGACGACCTTCGCCAGGAGCGCCTTCTCGGTGAGGTCGATCTCCTCGCCGATGTGGAGGGAGAGGTTCTCGAAGGGGACGCGGCGCAGATGCGCGAGGTGCAGGTCGCGCAGGGCCTGTGCGGTGGGGGCGGCGGGACGGTCGGCCCCGATGCGCCGCAGATAGGAGTCGATCTGTCCGGAGTGCATGCGACCAGTCTGCTGGGGCGACGGGATCGCGGCGACGGACCGTGGGCGGTCGCGGCCCACGTCATCGGGCCTAGGTCCCGCGTCCGAGCGGTGCCGGTCGCTCGGCGGATTCCGATACTCGGGTGACGCCGGGACACAGGCGTGGATATAGTCGCCGACGACGCGCCGCGCGGCCGATGCCGCTCGGTACGAAGACCTTTCGAGGAGGTGAGCCCGATGCGTGACCAGACCCCCTTCCGGGCCCTCCCGATTGCTGTCCTCGGCTGATCCGCCGCAGCCGTTCAGGAGTGCCCGGGCAGTAAACCCGAGCACTTCCGAACAGAGGATCCGAACCACCCATGAACACCACGCCCTTCAAGGTCTCCGTCTCCGACGACGTCCTGGACGACCTGCGTGCGCGCCTGCGGCGCACCCTCTTCACCAGCGCGTCCGACCCGACGTACTGGGCCGCGGGCACCGACCCCGACCACCTGCGCGACCTCGTCTCCTACTGGGCCGACGGCTTCGACTGGCGCGCCGCCGAGGACCTGCTCAACGGCTTCGAGCACCACATCGCCGACGTCGCGGGCACCCGCGTGCACTTCGTCCACGTACGCGGCGTACGTCCCGAGGGGGCGCCCGCGCCGCTGCCGCTGGTCCTGAGCCACGGCTGGCCCAGCAGCTACGTCGAGATGCTGCCCGTCGCCCGGCTGCTCGCCGACCCGGCCGGCCACGGCGGCGACCCCGCCGACGCCTTCGACGTGGTCGTCCCCTCGCTGCCCGGATTCCTCCACTCCGGGCTGCCGGAGGGGCCGTTCACCCGCGAGCACGTCGCCGGGATCTGGCACGAGCTGATGACCGAGAACCTCGGCTACCGGCGTTTCGGCGCCTTCGGCGGGGACATCGGGGGAGGTGTGACGCAGTGGCTCGGCGCGCTGTACCCCGGGCAGGTCGCCGGTGTGCACATCACCTCCGCGGTGGTCTCCGCCGACTTCGAGGCGGCGCCGCCGACCGCCGAGGAGCGGGCCTACCTCGACCACCTCGACGCGTACGACGCCGAGGACCAGGGCTACAGCGAGATCATGTGCACCCGGCCCGACACGATCGCCGCGGCGCTGCGGGACTCCCCTGCGGGCCTGCTCGCCTGGATCAGCGACAAGTACCGCGACTGGAGCGACTGCGGCGGCGACCTGGAGGCCCGCTGGGACCGGGACACCCTCCTGACCGTCGCCACGCTCTACTGGGCCACCGGCAGCATCGGCTCGTCCTTCCGGCAGTACTACGACTACGTACGGCACAACCGTCCCGTGCCGCCCGTGACCGTACCGGGCGCCGTCACCCTCAGCCATGAACCGGCCTTCGCGCACTACCCGAAGAGCCTGGCCGAGCGGGTCCTGACCGATCTGCGGCACTGGAGCACGCCGCGCAACGGCGGTCACTTCATGGCGCACGAGGAGCCCGAGCAGGTCGCGCGCGAACTGCGCGCGTTCTTCCGGCCGTTGCGGTCCGAGGACTGACCTCTCAGGGCTGCCCCCGGCGGCGGCCCCTCCCGCGGCCCCCGACCGGGCCGCGGGAGGGCGGGCGGTGAAGGGGATCCAAAGATTCCGCACTCATGACGACGAAACTGTTGACACGTGCCTGCACCTTGTGGCCTAGACGGGGTGATCCGCTCTCCTCCCGGAGGATGACACCCCGCGCGGCGCAGTACAGCGACCGTGGGCCAAGACTCCGGCTCGCAGGCTGACTTCCCGTCCCGCATCGGCAGTGACTATTGAGGGGAATCCTGCTGGACCTCCTGACGTGCACCGTTCGCACAGCCGGGAGGTCGCCCCTGCCTGCTCAACCCGACGGGAGTCCCTTTCGCCGTGGCTACGTTCCTGTACAAACTAGGCCGCCTCGCCTTCCGGCGACGCCGCTATGTGGCGCTGCTCTGGATAGCGCTGCTCGTCGGTGCGGGTGTCGCCGCCTCGGCCGCTCCCGCACCGCCCGCCGACACCTTCTCGATGCCCGGCACGGAGTCCCAGAAGGCCTTCGACGTCCTGGAGAAGCGCTTCCCCGACGCCAGCGCCGAAGGCGCGAGCGCCCGCGTGGTCATACGGGCCCCCGAGGGCGAGAAGATCACCTCGGCCAAGTCCAAGACCGAGGTCGAGAAGATGATCTCGACCATCGGCAAGGGGTCGCAGGTCGCGGGGGTCGACGACCCGTACAAGGCGAAGACCGTCAGCAAGGACGGCACCACCGCCTACGCCTCGGTCACCTACAAGGTGCCCGCCACCGAGCTCACCGACAAGTCGCACGACGCGCTGACGAAGGCCACCGACACGACCCGTGACGCGGGCCTGACGGTCGAGACCGGCGGCGACGCGGTGATGACCGAGCAGGAGATGGGCGGCAGCGCCGAACTCATCGGCATCGCCATCTCCGCGGTCGTCCTCATCGTGACCTTCGGCTCGCTGGTCGCCGCGGGCATGCCGCTGCTCACCGCCATCATCGGCGTCGGCATCGGCATCTCCGCCATCGGCGCCCTCGGCAGTGTCCTGAACCTCTCCAGCACGACGTCGACCCTCGCGATGATGATCGGCCTCGCCGTCGGCATCGACTACGCCCTCTTCATCGTCTCGCGCTACCGCGCGGAGATCGCCGAGGGACGCGAACCGGAGGAAGCGGCGGGCCGGGCCACCGGAACCGCGGGCTCCGCCGTGGTGTTCGCCGGTCTCACCGTCGTCGTCGCGCTCTCCGGCCTCGCGGTCGTCAACATCCCGATCCTCACGAAGATGGGCCTCGCCGCGGCGGGCACCGTCGTGATCGCCGTCCTCATCGCGCTCACCATGATCCCCGCGCTGCTCGGCTTCGCGGGCCGCAAGGTGCTGCGCCGCAAGGACCGCAAGAAGTCCGCCTCCGAGCTCAACGACCCGAACGCCAAGCCCAAGCTCGGCACTCGCTGGTCCCGCTTCGTGCTGCGCCACCCGCTGGCCGTCCTGCTCGTCGCCGTGGTCGGCCTCGGCGCCGTGGCCGTCCCTGCCGCCAGCCTGGAGCTCGGCCTGCCCGACGAGGGCACCTCCGCGCCGGACACCACCCAGCGCAAGGCGTACGACATGCTGTCCGAGTCCTTCGGCGCGGGCTTCAACGGCCCCCTGATGGTCACCGTCAGCAAGGACGCCGACGTGGCGGCCGCGGCCAAGACCGTCGGCGACTCGCTCGCCAAGGTCGACGGCGTCGCCGCCGTCACGCCCGCCCAGCCCAACAAGGCGGGCGACACCGCGATCCTGAACGTCATCCCGGAGACCGGGCCGAGCGACCACAAGACCGAGGAACTGGTCAAGTCGCTCCGTTCGACCGCCGACGGCATCGGGACCGACACGGGATCCGAGGTCCTCGTCACCGGCCAGACCGCGATGACGATCGACTTCTCGCAGACCCTGAACGACGCGCTCCTGCCGTACCTCGGCCTGGTCGTCGGCCTGGCGTTCCTGCTCCTGATGCTGGTCTTCCGCTCGATCCTCGTGCCGCTCAAGGCCGCGCTCGGCTTCCTGCTCTCGGTGGCCGCCGCGCTCGGCGCCGTCGTCGCGGTCTTCCAGTGGGGCTGGCTCGCGGACATCGTGGGCGTCGACCAGCCTGGGCCGATCATGAGCATGATGCCGATCTTCATGATCGGCGTGGTGTTCGGTCTCGCGATGGACTACGAGGTCTTCCTCGTCACGCGGATGCGTGAGGCGTACGTCCACGGGGCGAGCCCCGAGGAGTCGGTCGTCACCGGCTTCACGCACGGCGGCCGGGTCGTGGCCGCGGCCGCGATCATCATGATGAGCGTCTTCTCCGGCTTCATCATGGAGAACGACGACATGATCAAGATGATGGGCTTCGGTCTCGCCATCGCCGTCCTCTTCGATGCCTTCGTGGTCCGCATGGCGATCGTGCCCGCGGTGCTCGCCCTGCTCGGCCGGTCCGCCTGGTGGCTGCCGCGCTGGCTGAACAAGATCCTGCCGAACGTCGACGTGGAGGGCGAGAAGCTCCACAAGGACCTCGGCGACGACATGACGCCCGGTGCCCAGCGGGAACGGGAGTTGGAGAGCGTGCGCTGACGCGCCGTCGGCCCCTGAGCGTCGAGTGATCGTCGAGCGGGCCGGGCGGGACACCCTTCGGGGCGGTCCCGCTCGGCCCGCTCGGCCGTTTCCAGGCCCGCTGGCGGCTATGGCGCTGATACGTCCTGGGTCTCGTCGTAGGAGGCGCGGGCGGCCGTGATGGCGGGCCGGTGCGCGATCGACCAGTCGGCAAGGGCCTTCACCAGATGCGTGAGGCTGTGCCCCATCTCGGTGAGCTCGTACTCGACCTGCGGCGGAATCGTCGGGTACACCGTGCGCTTCACCAGGCCGTCCCGCTCCAGGCGGCGCACGGTGAGGGTGAGCATCCGCTGCGATATGCCGCCGTGGATCCTGCGCTGCAGCTCCTTGAACCGCAGGACGCCCGAGGCGAGTTCGACCACCACGTACACCGACCACTTGTCGCCGAGCCGGTCGAGGACGTCCCTGACCCCGCACTCGTCCTGCGGCGTCTCACAACTGATCACCGGCTCGTCGGCCGCCGCGCCGACGGTGGTTACCGCGGTGTGCCCTGCTGACATGAAAGTGCCTCCTTATGCGGCCGGGCGCCGCCGATCATGATGGTTCCGAAGCCGCCGCCCGATCCGCGGGGCCGCCACAGCGCAACCATCCACCACGGGGGAACCTTCCCATGCTCATGATCACCGGTGCCACGGGCGCCCTCGGCAAGCTCGTCACCGCCCGCGTCGCCGACCGCGACGACGTCGTCCTCGGCACCCGCAACCCGGCGCCCGGCGAGCGCCGCATCGACTTCGACGACCCGGCGTCCCTGGGCTTCACCGGCGTCGACACGCTCCTGATGATCTCCGCGGGGGCCGCCGAGGACGACACCGTCATCGCCCGCCACGAGGCCGCGATATCCGCAGCGGAGAAGGCGGGGGTGCGCCACCTCGTCTACACCAGCCTCAGCGGTGACGGCGACCACCTGACGTACGCCCTGGCGCACCGCTGGACCGAACGCCGGCTGCGCGCCTCCGCGCTGCGCTGGACCGTGCTGCGCAACGGCCTGTACGCCGAGTTCCTGGCCGCGATCGCCGCGCCGGGCCCCGACGGGACGATCGCGGCGCCGCTGGGCACGGGCCGCCTCGCCGCGGTGGCCCGCGAGGACCTCGCGGAGGTCGCGGTGCGCGTGGCGACGGCGCCGGACGCACACGCGGGCCGCACCTACGAGCTCGTCGGCGAACAGGCCCTTGGCGGCGCCGACCTTGCGGCCGCGACCGGCGGCTCGTACGAACCGGGCAGCCTCGGCGAGACCCGCGCCGCGATCGCCGGGGCGGGCCAGGCGCTGCCCTTCCAGGTGCCGATGCTGCTCAGCACGTACTCGGCGATCGCCGGGGGGTTCCTGGACGGCACGTCCGTCGGGGGCAACGACCTGCGGGAGCTGCTCGGCCGTGAGCCGCGGTCTGCGGTGGAGGTGTACGCGCGGGCCGTCAGCGGTCGCCGGTGAGGCGCTCATAGAGGTCGGGAGAGCGGGACTCGATGTGCTGGAGGATCAGGTCCCCGAACTCGGTACCCGCCTGGTAGGACAACCCGACGATGACGTTGACGGCTTCCTCCAGGCTGAAGCGGGGCAGGTCGCGGTCGAGCAGGTCGAGCAGCAGCGAACCGAGGCGCTGGGCGACCGGGCCGTTCCGTTCGAGGACCTTGAAGGCCATGCCGACCCGGCGGTACAGCTCCGCGAGGTCCTCCGTGGACGTCCCCTCTCCGTCGTCCAGCCACAGCCGCAGCAGATCGTGTGCGGCGGACGTGGCCTTGTGGCTTCCGCCGCCGTTGAACAGGGTGACCAGCGGCCCCAGGTGCTCGAAGAGCGGACGCAGCGCCTGGAGCGCCGACCCGTCGTTCGTCCCGGACGAGATATCCATCTTGTGCCATATCTCCTCCCAGTAAGGGCGGTGCCAGAAGACCTCGTTCTCCTCCCGCGGGATGCGGTAGAGCCAGTGGCCGTCCACCAGCTCGGGAGCGGTCAGCTCGCCGTCCCTGAGCGTGATCTCCACGTCGCGCCGCCGATCGTCCCTCGTGTGCCGCACCGTCAGCGGCAGCGCGAAGTCCGTCCACTGCGACTCCTCGAACGACGACCGCCACAGCAGCGCGTACCGGTGCCAGGCGCTGCCCGGATCCTTCCAAGCTGGGAACAGCGTGCCGGCCGTCGTACCGCCGGTGAGCAGCAGGGCCAGGACCACCAGGTTCGCGCTGTAGATCCCGTGCCGGGAGGCGGTGCGGATCCGCCGGGGAAGGTACGTCGGGTGCGGCTGCTCGGCGCGGAGTTCCCGCTCGCCGAGTACCCGGACGACGAGCTCGGCCAGGCGGCGGCGCTCGTCCGCGGGGAGCTGCCCGACGCGGGCCCGGGCGAAGCGGAGCAACTGCCGGGAGGAGAGCGGCGCGAAGGACAACAAGGTGAACAGCAGATCGTCGTTGACCGGTTCGCTGCCCATGGAGAGCACCGGCCGGTGGCCGAGGAGCCGGGTCACGAGCTGCACGGTCAGCCGGACCGTCAGGTACTCACCGAACGTGGCGTGCAGGAACTCGTAGGTGGAGAGCCGCTGTCCGTCGCGGATCGACTGCGCGCGCTGGACGAAGAAGAAGCGCCCCAGGGCGACTTCGGCCTGCCCCAGCGGGGCGCGGAACCCGTGCTGCCGGGTCGGAGCGCGTCCGACGAGCGCCGCCAGATCGTCGTCGAGTTCGGCGGTCGAGACCCACTGGCGTCGCCGGTTGTGCAGGGCGAAGGCGACCAACGAGAGCCGCTCCAGCTCGTGTTCGACGCGCTCGTCCAGCTGGGCGGCCGAGGCCGTGTCCCTGGTGTCCTTGCCCACCTCGCGGCGGGCGAACGAGCTGAGGAGCGCCTCGTAGATGTCGGCCTCGTCCAGCGGGCGTTCGTCGGCGCCGCGCAGGTCGTTCCCCGCCGCGTGGTACAGCGCGAGCATCGTGAGGAGGAGAGGCTGCTCGGCCAGGTACCGGTGCGGCTCGAGCTCGTCCCAGGTGAGCGATGACAGACCCATGGCCGCGAAGTTCAGGGAGTTGGCCAGGTTCCAGTAGCGCAGCCACGCCTGTATCTGCACAGGACGGAAGGGTTCGAGGCGCAGCGCCACCGTGCCCTCCGGGTAGCGGGCCCGGTCGGCGACGGCGGTACGGCTCGTGACGACCGCGAGGACCGGCCGCCCCTGCTCCCGCTCCCGTTCCTGGAACCGGGCCACCCGGACCAGGAAGTCGTTCTGGTGCACCCCCGTGGTCTGCAGCAGTTCGTCGAAGCCGTCGAGCAGGACGACCGGCATCGCCGTGCCCGCGGACCGCACCACGTCCGGCCACGTGGTCTGCTCCCCGGTGGTGTCACGGATGGCCTGTTCGATCTGGTCCTGGATCTCGTCGTCCGCGCGTACGTCGCGCAGCGCGACCCGCACCGGCAGGAATCCGGCGGCCGGAAGGCGGGCCGCGAGAATGCGGATGAGCACCGACTTGCCCGCTCCCGGCTGCCCGAGCACCAGCAGCGGGGCCGTCGTGAATCCCTCCGAGGTCAGCGCCCCGGCCAGATAGTCCGTGAGGTCCTGGCGCACCGGGGTCCCCGCCCACCACTCCTCGTTCGCCGGGCCGCCCTGCCCGTCCACGGCGCGCACGCGGAAGTCCGGGTCCAGATACACCTCGGCCAGCGTGGGGACCCGTATCCCCTCAGGGGTGGATTCGGCGTCCAGGACACGACGGGTCAGCGCCGAACGGTGGGCCCGGGACAGGGCGTCGGCGATGTTCACCGGCTGGCGGCGCAGCGCGGCGGACGCGGCGAGGTGCGCCTCGAGCCCGGTGAGGGCGCGGCGCATCTCGGCGCGGGTGGCCTGGTGCTCCACCTGCTCGGACCAGAAGCGGAATTCGGGTGCTTCGGTGGCGAGCCGTGCGTACAGGGCTTCGTACCGCTCGACGGCGCCCCGGGGGACCGCCTCGCGCACGGTGTCCGCCGCAGCCAGGCGAGCGGCGGCGTCCAACTGGTGCCACACGGCGAGTCCTTGCAGGAAGTCGTGCGTGCGGTACGCCAGGTACCGGTACCAGTCGCCGAGTTCGGCGATGTGGTGTTCGTAGGGGAGGTGGGGCGCCGGGCGCGGCGCGTCCACCTGGATCATGGTGGGCACGAATCCCTCGTCGGCGGGGAGCCGATCGCCCGCCAGGGTGAGCTGCTCCCGGCGGGTCAGCTCCAAGTCGCCCAGGGATACGGGGAGTTCCGCCTGCTCCAGGGCCTCGAAGAAGGCGAGCACGACGATGACGGTGTGCGCCGCCTCCAGGACGTGGGCCCGGTCGGCCCGTCCTTCGGCGCGCCCCAGGCGTTCGCCGAGGCCACGGGCGGCCGTGCGGCCGAGGCCGAGGATCCGCCCGCGTTCGCCGAGCATGGTGAGCAACTCGCCGCTCAGGCCGCCGGTCGCCAGATTGAGCGCTCCGCCGAGCACCCGGTCAAGGGCCGCCATGGTGGGCGGATCCCCGCCGAGCAGCACCAACGCGTCTCCGAACGACAGCAGTCTGCGCGGTCCCACAGCAGCCCCCCTGGCTGTGCCACTTCCAGCACGTGCCAGCGTGCCACGAGGAGGGCGCCGGAGTCAGTGCCGGTCCGCGTACACCATCCAGACCTGCCCGGGCGCGAACGGCATCCGGCGGCCGTTGGCGAGGGTGAAGGACGTGCCCCCGGTGGCCGCCGACCGCTTCCAGTGCGTGGCGTACCGCTTGCCGTCGCGCAGCACCAGCGCCTTGCCGCTGCCGACCGTCTCGATGTACGGCGTCACCGCGCCGTTGACGTCCTTGTAGCGCGAGGGGCGCATGGTGACGTACTGGATCACGATGGTCCTGGCCCCGAGCCTGGTCCCCGACGTGCTGCGGGCGGGGGCGCCGTCGAAGGACGCGAGCCAGCGGCCCTGCCGGGGCGACCAGCGGAAGGAGTGGCTGGCCGACGCGTATCTGACGGTGCGCCGCGCGGTGGGGGTGCCGCCCTTGGGGGCGGGGCCGAAGCGGAAGCCGATGTCGGTGGGGCGCGAGGCCCGGGGCGCCGTGCGCAGCAGTGCGGCGGGGCGCAGGAAGAGGTTGTGCGGGGCGATCCGGTAGCCGTTGCGGAAGTAGGCGCCGGGGGCGCGGCCGTGCGGGCGGGCGTAGAGAGGGGAGTCCCTGAGGACCTTCTGCAGCGAGCTGCGCACGCCCGAGTAGGCGAGGGCGGGGTGGCCGAACTGCCGGAGCAGCTCGATGTCGGACTCGCGCGCGCTGCGCACGGGACCGACGGTCTTGGGCAGCTTGCTGGAGTACACGCCCATCAGACGGCTCATGCCGCCCTCGACCTTCTCCACATAGACGATGTCCGCCTTGTCGAGGCCGGTGTGCGGGCGGGCCCCGCGCGCATTGTCGAACTTCACCGCGAGGACCCGGCCCTGAGGTGCCGTCAGGCCGGTGAAGGGGGAGGTGGCGCGGAGCGGCGGGGCGTCGCCCGGCGCGGGCGCGTTCGCGTGGGAAGGGGCACCCACGGCGAGCGAGGCCGTGGCGGCCAGCGCGAGCACCGTCGCGCGGAGCCGGGTGCTGCGGGCGGCCCGCCTTGTCGTTGCTGCCATCGCGGCGTCTCCATTCGTGTCCGTACGGCCCCGGGGGAACCTGTCGTCGCCGCGGTGCGGCAGGCGCAGTACTACCTCGCGAAGACCCCCGGCCAATCACCACTGGGGCCATCCAACCGGCGCGCGTCACTCTTTCCGGGGGCGACGGCGTGTGGCCCCTCGCCCGGGCGCGATGACATTTGTCCCGGCCAGGAGCGGACATGCGGATCTGTCGGCGGCCGTCGGCGCGAGCCCAGGATGGAGCGCATGGACACACCGAAGACAGGGCCGCTGAGCGCGCCCGAGCCCGGTACGTACGTCATCGACGCGCAGGCATCGGCGGTGCGCTTCCGCACCCGCTCGGTCCTCGGCCTGGTCCCGGTGCGCGGCACCTTCGCCGTCGCACGGGGCGCCGTCACCGTCGCCGACGCGGCCGAGGAGTCGACCGTGGACGTCGCGATCCGCGCGGACACCTTCGACACGGGGCTCGCGCGGCGCGACGAGCACGTCAGGTCCGCCGACTACCTCGATACGGCGACGCACCCCGAGATCGACTTTCGCGGCCACCGGGTCAGGTACGCGGGGCAGCAGGCCGTGCTGGAAGGTGAGCTGACGGTCCGTGGCGTCACCGGGCCCGTCGCGGTCAGCGTCGACGCGATCACGGTCGACGGACGACGGCTCGCCGTCCGGGGCACGGCGACCGTCGACCGGTACGCGTTCGGCCTCACCAAGGCCAAGGGCATGACGGGCCGCCGTCTCCGCGTCGAGCTGGACGTCCACGCGGTCCGCTGAAGGGCACGCGGGCCCCCGAACGGCGCCCCGGACGTGCCGAGCGGCGCGCGTCCGCGAGAATCATGGTCATGGCAGCGCTGAGCGAACTCCTCCCCGTGGCGGCCGTGACCGTCGACGCCCCTGCGGCCGACTGGCGCGAGGCCGTGCGGCGCGCCGGTGACCTGATGGTCGCGACGGGCGCCGCCACGGACGCGTACACCGCCGAGATGATCGAGAACGTCGAGCAGAACGGGCCCTACATCGTCATCGCGCCCGGACTCGCCTTCGCGCACGCCAGACCCTCGCCCGCCGTCCTGCGGACCGGCATGTCGTGGGTGCGCCTCGCACGGCCCGTCGCGTTCGGACACGAGAGCAACGACCCCGTCGAACTGGTCGTCGGCCTCGCCGCGAAGGACGCGTCCGAACACACGGCGGCGATGGGCGCGCTCGCCAGGCTGCTCGCCGACCAGGACACGGCACGCGCGCTGCGCGAGGCACCCACCGCGCAGGCGGTGCACGCCATCCTGAGGGGTGGTCAGGAGGCCGGGGCCCCGGCGCAGGCGGCGGCGCGCGGCGGTGGCGGCGAGCTGCACAAGATCCTGACGGTGTGCGGCAACGGTGTCGGTACCAGCCTCTTCCTCAAACAGACCGTTGAAGGCGTCCTGGACCACTGGGGCTGGGGCAGATACGTCACCGTCGAGGCCACCGACACCATCTCCGCCAAGGGCAAGGCGAACGAGGCCGTGGCCATCCTCACCTCGCGGGAGATCGCGCGGACGCTCGGTGACGTCGGCGTCCCGGTGAAGGTCGTCGAGGACTTCACCAGCGCGGCGGAGGCCGACCGCGTGCTCAGAGACACCTACGACGTCTGACGGCGCGGGCAAGGAGAACACCACCATGGACTGGCTCGTGTCGATCGCCGAGTTTCTCGTCAACGAGATCCTCAGCCAACCCGCGTACCTCATCGGCCTCATCACCGCCGCGGGGCTCATCGCCCTGAAGAAGTCGGCGGGACAGGTCGTCGGCGGCGCCATCAAGGCGACGCTCGGCTTCCTCCTCATCGGGGCGGGCGCCACGCTCGTCGTCGGCGCCCTCGCCCCGCTCGGCGAGATGATCCAGGGCGCCACCGGGGCGCACGGCGTGATCCCCACCAACGAGGCCATCGTCGGCATCGCACAGGAGCAGTACGGCGCCCGCGTCGCCTGGCTGATGATCCTCGGCTTCGCCATCAGCCTGCTCCTGGCCCGCTTCACACCACTGCGCTACGTCTTCCTGACCGGCCACCACATGCTGTTCATGGCCACCCTGCTGACCATGGTGCTCGCCATCGCGGGCCAGCCCTCGTGGATCGTCGTGGTGGTCGGCGGCGTGCTGCTCGGCATCCTCCTTGTGGCCATGCCCGCCTTCGCGCACCCCTGGACCAAGCGCGTCACCGGCAACGACAGCGTGGCGATCGGCCACTTCGGCACGGCCGGATACATCGCGGCGGGCGCCACCGGACAGCTGGTGGGCCGCCGCAGCCGCAGCACCGAGGAGATGAACCTGCCCGAAGGGCTGCGCTTCCTGCGCGACTCGATGGTCGCGACCGCCCTGTCCATGGTCCTCATCTACCTGATCATGTCGCTCGTCTTCCTCGCCAAGGTCGGCAAGGAAGCGGCGTTCAAGGCGTTCGGCGAGGGCGGCGCCGCGGGCGCGAGCGGCGTCGGCGACTACGTGATGCAGTCCGTGATGCAGGGCCTCCAGTTCGGCATCGCGGTCGCCGTGATCCTCTTCGGAGTTCGGACGATCCTCGGCGAACTGGTCCCCGCCTTCCAGGGCATCGCGCGCAAGCTCGTACCCGGCGCCGTCCCCTCCCTCGACGCCCCGATCGTCTTCCCGTACGCCCAGAACGCCGTCCTCATCGGCTTCATCTCCAGCTTCGTCGGCGGTCTGATCAGCCTCGGACTGCTCGCCTGGGTCTTTCACCCCGCCTTCGGGCTGGCGCTCGTCCTGCCCGGCCTGGTCCCGCACTTCTTCACCGGCGGCGCCGCGGGTGTCTACGGCAACGCGACGGGCGGCCGCCGCGGCGCGGCGCTCGGCGCGTTCGTCAACGGCGTCCTGATCACGTTCCTGCCCGCGCTGCTCCTGAAGGTCCTCGGCGCCTTCGGCGAGGAGAACACCACTTTCGGAGACGCCGACTTCGGCTGGTTCGGCACGCTCATCGGGTACTCCGCCAAGGCGGGCGACGCGGTCGGCATCGTCTTGATGCTGCTGATCGGCGCGGTCATCCTGCTCGGCGCGATCGTCGTGCAGAAACGGGTCGTGGAGACGGGCTGGGACCCGGGTGCCAGGCGCGACGCGCTGCTGGGGCCCGTCGAGACGCTCACCCCGGCCGCCGCGGGCACCGGGGCCGAGGGAGCCCCGGTGACGTACGCGAAGATCGCGCCGCCGCGCGGGGCACCGGCGCCGCCCCCGCCGCCGGACGGCGACAGGGGCTGAGCGCGGGCGGGCGCGTCAGTCGGTCGGCTTCTCCCAGACCGAGACGTGCCCGCCGCTCTCGGCGGTGAAGGGGGCCCGCGACCAGTCCGCCCAGCGGTGGCGCAGCCGCAGTCCGGCGAGACGGGCCATCAGGTCGAGCTCGGCGGGCCACACGTACCGGAAGGGTGTGGAGGAGTGCTCGGCCCGCCCGTCGACGAGCGTGACGAAGTGCGACGTCATCGCCTGCGTGGCGACGTCATAGGTGTCGAACCCCCACTGCGTCGGGCTGATGTGGAACGGCACGGCGGTCTGCCCCGGGGGCAGCTTGCGGAGTTCGGGGATCCCCGTTTCCACCACGAAGGTGCCGCCGGGCAGCAGATGGCCGGCGGCGTTGTGGAAGCAGGCCACCTGGGCGTCCTGCGTCGTCAGGCAGTTGATGGTGTTGAAGACCAGGTAGGCGACGGAGAAGGCGCCCGCCACCCGGGACGTCGCGAAGTCGCCGATCGTCACGCCCACCGCGTCGCCGCCCGGCTTCGCCCGCAGTCTGGCCACCATGGCCCTGGACATGTCGATGCCGTGCACCGGGACCCCGCGTGCGGCCAGCGGCAGCGCGATCCGGCCGGTCCCGACGCCGAATTCGACGGCCTGCCCGTCACCGGCGAGCCCGGCGAGCACATCGACCGCCGGGCCCACCACCTCCGGGCTGAACCGGTGCGCCACGAAGTCCTCGTAGGTGGCCGCGGTGCTCTCTCCGAAGTAACCGTCGTCATCAGCCATCCGGCGACCGTACCGTCCGCTGCCGGGTGGACGCGCCCGAATATCCGGCGGCCGCTCAGCAGTGCCGGTACACGTATCCGTCCTCGCCCTCGGCGCTCACGTCACGGTCGCGCAGGGTGATCGAGAGCTTCTCGCCCCACTTGCGGCAGGCGGCGTCGAAGTCCTTCGTCGTGTACTCGATGTCGAAGACCTTGCCGTCGTACGCCTTCTCGTAGTCCGGGCACTCCTTGTAGTGCGCGCACTCCTCGGTGACGGCGAAGTCGAAGCCGATCGCGTGGTGCTCGCCGATCAGATCGGTGGTGTTCTTCTGCGCGATGGCCAGGCCCTCGGCGTGCGCGCGCTCGGCGAGCAGCCGGGCGAAGGCCGCCGCGTCGTCCTTGGTCAGCAGGTCGTCGGAGCGCTCGTAGGAGTCGAGGTTGTCGGGCTCCACCGCGTCGAATCCCGCCGTGCCGCAGCCCTCGATCCACAGGCCGACGATCTCGGCGAGCGCCGCGCGCTTCTTCTTCGTGGAGATGTCGAGCAGCGGCTCCTGCCAGTCCTCGTCGACGACGGGATCGCCGTCGTCGTCCCGCAGGATCAGGTCGGGGTGCTCGCGCTGCCACCAGCGCGCGGCGTCGGCGCCGGGCTGGGCCTGGA
Organism: Streptomyces formicae; assembly: GCF_002556545.1. NCBI lineage: Bacteria > Bacillati > Actinomycetota > Actinomycetes > Kitasatosporales > Streptomycetaceae > Streptomyces > Streptomyces formicae. Next base: position 334,146 of record NZ_CP022685.1, on the reverse strand, counting down.
AGGCGTTGACGTAACAGATGTTGTAGTGGCCCGGCACGGGGTCCGCGGTGCGGTCGCGCGAGACGGCGCGCACCTTCGCGGGGGGTGGGTAGGGGCCGCCCAACTGGTAGTCGAAGGGCGCGTTCACGGGCGGTTGCCGGACCGCGCCCGCGGAGGCGCTCGCCTCGTCGGAACCACCGGACCCGTCGGACGAGCACGCGGTGAGCAGGGAGAGGAGCAGCGCGCCGCCGACGCCTGCTCGAAGGGACCGCGCGGAGCGGTTTGTGCGGGTACGCCACTTGATGCCGTTCACGGATCAAGGATCGCAGCCGCACCGGGCGGACCCTTCGGCAGGACCCCGGGCCGGGCCGGTGGCGCGCGTTACGGACGGCCGATGACCTCGGCCGTGCGCGCGGCCATGCCCGCCTCGCCCGCCGCGTTCGGGTGCACGGGCACGAAGTTGGTGCCGAACAGGACGGGCTCGATCCACCGCTGGTCCGCCGGACGGCAGGCGTCGTGCGCGTCGGAGGCCGCCGCCATGTCGACGAAGGTCGCGCCGCTCTCCGCCGCGGCCCGCTCGGCCACGCCGTTCAAGGTGGCCTGGAGGTCGCGGAGATAGGGGACGTCGCCCTGCGCGATCGGCATCTTCAGGAAGCAGCCGGGCACCGCCTTCGCCGGAGTGATCCACGGATAGCCGAGGATCGCGACCTTCGCCTTGGGGGATCTGGCCTTGATCTGGTTGAGCGCCGTCCTGATCGCCGGATAGGTCTTCGTCTCGACCTGGTCCTTGAACGTGTTCCCGTGGACGTCCTTGCAGGGGCTGCCCTGCCCGCCCGTGAGGACGCCCGCGCTGCCGCAGGCGAGGATCGCGTTGATGAACGTGCTGTTGTCGTTGCCGCCGATGGTGAGCGTCACCAGGTCGGTGTCGGCGCTCAGCGCGTCGAACTGCGGGGCGACGCCCGGGTACTGGGACTCGATGAAGTGCTTGGTCTGGGCGCCGCCGCAGGTCACGTCCTTGAGCGTGGCGCCGAGCGAGGCGGCGAGGAGATGCGGGTAGTTCTTCGACGTGCGGGCGCACAGCAGGGGCGCGCCGGGGTCGAGGGGCAGCACGCCCGATCCCGCGCTGTAGCTGTCGCCGAGGGCGACATAGCTCAAGGGCGCCGCCGTGTCGGCGGTGGCAGGTGCCGCGCCGAGGCCGAGAGCGGCCAACGAGGCGGCGGCGACGGCCGCCGCCGCGGTGCGATGCTGTGCGGGCATCCGCATGAGCGTTCTCCTCCGGGCGGGGATCGGAAAGCGATCCGGGGCCCGGCACCCTAGTTCACCGCTGAACCGCTCACTACGACCGAGGATGCGTGTCCTCGTGCTGGGAATTGGCATCCGGGTGACAAGCGCTCCTTCGGCCCCGCGGCCCCCGCCGGGTCAGCAGTTCCCGCGCGTGCCCAGCCGGTACAGCTCCGCGTAGAGCCCGTCGCGCGCCATCAACTCCGGGTGGCTGCCCACCTCGTGCACGCCCCGCCCGTCGAGCACCACGATGAGGTCGGCCGCGCGCACCGTCGCGAAGCGGTGCGAGACGAGGACCGTGACGGGCGGTGTGCGGGAGGCGCGGGCCGCGTCCGTGTAGCGGGCGAACAGCTCGTGCTCGGACGCCGCGTCCAGACTCGCCGCGGGCTCGTCGAGGACGAGCAGCGCGGGCCGCTCCCGCATCGTCGTACGGCTCATCGCGGTCTTCTGCCACTGCCCAGCGGACAGGTCGACGCCGTCAGGGAAGGCGGGGCCGAGCTGGGTGTCGAGGCCGTGCGGCAGCTGCCCGGGGAGTTCCGCGCCGCCGCCCCTGGCGAGCGCCCCGGTGACCGCGTCTTCGGCATCGGCGCGGGGCAGGTCGCCGAGCCCGACGGCGGTGCGCAGCGTCAGCTCGAAGCGCTGGAAGTCCTGGAAGCACGCGGTGAGCCCCGCCCGCCAGGCGTTCACGTCCAGGGTGGCGATGTCCTGGCCGCCGTACGAGATGGTGCCCGACGTCGGCTCGTACAGTCGGCACAGGAGCTTGACCAGGGTGGTCTTGCCCGCGCCGTTCTCCCCGACGAGCGCGATGACCGTGCCCGCGGGAACACGCAGGCACACGTCCTCCAGGACCGGACGCCGCGTGCCCGGGTAGGTGAACGACACGTGGTCCAGGACGAGTTCGGATCCAGGAGTCGGTGGCGGTGCAGGGTCGGTGCCGGGGCGGTTCGGGGAGTTCTCCGGGAGCGCCGCGTGGTCGGACAGCCAGAGGAAGTGACCCGCGGCGCGCAGGGCGTGCTGGAGCCACGAGCCGAGCGCGACCAAACCGGAGACGGAGCCGAGGAGTTGCGCCCCGAGGACCAGGGTCAGGACGACGTCACCGGGGGTGCCCTCGCCCCGCGCCACCGCGACCAGGGAGAGCAGGACGCCGCCCAGGTATCCGACGGCGAAGACCAGCCAGCCGCCGCCCGACCACACCGCGGCCCGCGCTTCGGCCCGGTTCCGGCCGCGCAGGACCGCGTCCTGGAGGGTGTCGTGGCGCCGGGTGAGCTCGTCGGCCAGGCCGTAGACGCGTATCTCGCGGGCCGCGGCGGGGGAGCAGGACAGTTCGAGGAGGGTGCGCCGCAGCCGTTCCTGCTCGGCGCTCGCCCCCTCGGCCCGGCCGACCAGGACGCTGCCGCGGTGGGCCGCGAAGACGGTGGGCAGGGCGAAGAGCGGGAGCACGAGCAGCGCCGGGTGGACCGTGCCGAGCAGCCCCAGGGTGGTGCCGAGGCCGAACAGCGCCCGCAGGTTCTCCACCAGGGCGCCGAAGGCCCCGCCGAGCTCGCCGCGGTGGGTGCGCAGCAGCTCCATGCGGTCCAGGTAGTCGGGGTGTTCGTGGTGGGAGAGGCCGGGGATGCCGCCGGTCAGCTCCATCAGGCGCCGGTCGAGGAGCAGCCCGACGTGCTGTTGGAGATGGATGCGCAGGACGGATACGAACGCGCCCGCCGAGTACGTCGTGACGACCGCGGCGACGAGCAGCGCGGCCGCCGTCAGGGCGGCCCCAGTGTCGTGGCGCAGCGCGGCGTCGGTGGCCGCGCGGATGGCGAGCCCGCTGACGACGCCGCAGCCGCCGACGACCGGGGCCAGGACCAGGACGAGCAGCGCCCTGCGGGCGTCGGCACGGAACGCGGTGGCGATCAGGAGGGCCGCGGCACGGGCCCGGTCGAGCAGGGCGCGCCCGGGCCTCTCCGGGACGCCTGCCGGTTCGCGCGGCTCACGCATGGGTTCCTCCCGCGTACGCGGCACTCTGCAGGGCGAACGCCCGGGCGTAGCGGCCGTCCTGGGCGATGAGCTCGTCGTGGGCGCCCTGTTCGACGACGCGGCCGCCCTCGACGTAGCAGATGCGGTCGGCGAGCCGCACGGTCGCGAACCGGTGGGAGATGAGCACGGTGGTCAGGCCCCTGGTGAGGTCGAGGAACCGCTCGTACAGCTCGGCCTCGGCGCGTACGTCCAGGTGGGCGGTGGGCTCGTCGAGGACGAGGACGCGCGCCCCGTGCTCCACCGCGTACAGCGCGCGGGCCAGCGCGAGCCGCTGCCACTGTCCGCCCGACAGGTCGGTGCCGTCGGTGAAGCGGCGCGACAGCGGGGTGTCCCAGCCGTGCGCGAGCGCGGCGACGGCCGGGTCGAGCCCGGCAAGGTGCGCGCAGCGCGCGAGGGCCTCGTCGTCCCGGGGCGCGCGCACCGCGCCGAAGCCGACGTTGTCCCGTGCGGGCAGCTCATAGCGGACGAAGTCCTGGAAGACCACGGCGAGTTGGTGCCGCCAGGCGGACACGTCGAGGTCGCGCAGGTCCGTGCCGTCCACGGTGACGCGTCCCCCCGTGGGGTCGTGCAGCCGGGCGAGGAGCTTGACGAGCGTCGTCTTGCCCGCGCCGTTGGCACCGACCACGGCGAGCGAACCGCCCGCGGGCAGCCACAGATCGAGCCCGTCGAACACCGGACGGCGGCCGCCCGGATACCTGAAGGCCGTCTTCTCGAAGCGAATGCCGGACGCGGGCAGGCCCGCCGCGGGCAGCGCGCCGCTGACGACCGTGTCCCGCTCCGGGAGCGCGGCCACCTCGAGGGCGGGCGGTACGACGGCGCTCGCCCTGGCCAGCGTCCACTGCAGATCGCCCAGCCAGCCGAGGGCCGCGGTGCCGACGACGGCCTGGAGATACACGGTCGTGCGGGCCACCCCGACCTCGCCGTGCCCGGACTCGACGGCCAGCGGCACGAGGACCGCCGCGTGCGCGGCGACCAGCAGCACGCCCGCGACCACGTCACGGACCGCCGCCCCGCGCCGGTTCCCGCCGACCCTGCCCACTCCGGCCAGCCACGCGCGCGTGAACCGGTCCACCAGCCACGGCGAGAGCCCGAAGACCCGGATCTCCTTGGCGGCCCCGCCGTCCAGGGCCACCGCGCGCAGGTACTCCGCGCGCCGCAGCTCGGTCGTGGAACCCGCCTGGACGTCCACCGCGCGCCGCACCTCCCTGTCCCGCCAGATTCCCGACACCGTCCAGGCGGCGATCAGCGGCAGCGGCGCCCACCAGTGGAAGCCGATGAGCAGCACGGCCGATGTCGCCCCCGCGGCCCTCGCCGAGACCAGCGCGGGCAGCGCCGTCACCGCCCGCGCCACCGGCAGCATGCCCGTGCCCTGCCCCTGCGCGAGGGTGAGGCGGTCGGCCACCGAGGGATCCTCCAGGGCGGCGATCCCCGCGGGGCGCAGCGAGCCGCGCATGACGAGCCGCGCGGTGCACGCGGTGACCCGCCTGCCGAGCCGTCCCGCGGTCACCTCGATGGCGGGCTCCGCCAGCAGACCGGCCACGTAGACGCCGCACAGCACGGCGAACGCCGTCAGGACACCGTGCCCGGCGGCCGTGCCGAGCCCGGCGCCGATCCCGGGCAGCCGCCCCGCGAGGACACCGACGCTCAGCATCAGCGCGGGCGCCAGGGCCGCGTCGAGCAGCGCGAGCGCGGTCAGTGCGGCGGTGAGCGGCAGCGACGCCCGGGGCAGCAGCCGTAGCAGAGCGCCCACCGGCGAGGCGGCGCGGCCTTGCCCCGTCCGCCCCGTCCTCCGCGTCCACCTCGTGCCGCGCGTCCCCGGCCGCCGCGCCATGCCGGTCACCGCAGTCCGAACGCGGCCAGCCAGGACCGGTCGCCGGACGCCCCCGACTCCAGGGTGAGCAGTGCGGCGCAGGCCCCGGTGGCGCCGGTCAGCAGCGTGCCGTCCCGCGCCGCGAGGTCCGTCACCTCGTCGAGCCGTTCCAGGAGCCGGGCGACGAGCCGGTCGCGCAGCGCGGCGGCCCCGGCGAGGCCCGCGTGCCGGTGGAAGGCGTCGCACACCAGGGCGAGACCCGCCTGCCCGTGACAGAGGCTCAGATCCGGGTGGTCGGCCTCCTCGTCGTATCCGCGCAGGAAGGAGGTGGCGGCGTGCAGCGCGAACTCGCGCAGCGGCGCGTCGTCGAGGACCCGTCCTGTCTCCCACAGCGCCCAGGCGATCCCCGGCGTGCCGTAGCACCAGGTCAGGGGGCGGCTCGGCAGATGCGTCAGGCCCCCGGCCGGCGGCCAGGTGACCACGGACCGCGTTCCCGCCTCGTACCGCGTGAGGTACCAGGACGCCACGTGCTCCAGGGACGCGGCGATCTCCGGCGTGAGGCCGGTCGCGTCGGCCGCCCTGCACAGGGCGGTGGCGACCCCGGCGGCGCCGTGCGCGGCGCCGGAGTTGACCCGGTCGTGGTTCCAGCCGCGCATCTCCTCGTCCTTGTACCGGCCCACCCGCAGCCGCCGCAGATCGGCGTCCGCGCACAGCGCGGTGAGGTGCCCCACCGCGTGCGCGACGTCCCGCCGGGTGCACGCCGGGTCCGCGGCGAGGGCGAGGAGGCTGCCCGCCGTCCCGGTCACCAGGTCGTAGTCGCACCAGGCGAGACCTTCCGTGCGCCACCTCCCCGAGCAGGCCGCGAGTTCCCGGTAGGCGGTGTCCGCGAGCCCGCCGAGCCGTGGCCAGGCGGCCGCCGCGGTGCGCAGGCCGAGCAGATAGCCGCCAAGGCCCCAGCCGAACAGGCCCGGATGGGTGCAGCCCTGCCGCAGCTGCCGCAGCCAGGCCGCGACGGCGCGCGGCGCGGGCGCGGGCGGGGTGCGGGGTCCGTCGGCGGCGACGGTGAGGGCGGCGAGGACCGCGGGGCCGAAGTCGACGCTGTACTCCTCGCCCCGCGCGCCCAGGGGAGCGAGGTCCGCGAAGGCCGTCAGGACGCGGGCGGAGACGGCGGCGGAGCGCGGCGGATCGGCGGCCGGAGCCGGGGGAGGGACCGGGGCCGGTGTCGGGTGGGTGCTGGTCATGGGGCGGCGGCCTTTCGCGGTGCTGACGAATGGGGTGGCGGGGCGAAGGAACGGGCCGCCGGCGCCGCGGGCATGAGCGGCTCCGGCGGCCCGTGGTACGCGGGGTGGGGAGGTACGGACGGCCACTCCGGCGTGGGCCGACGGGGTCACCCCGGCACGGAGGGACAAGTCACCCTGTCCCCGGAGGGACAAGTCACCTTGTCCTTACTGGGCGCACGGGCAGGAGCCGGTGCACTTCGTGGCGGCGGTGCACCCCTGCGTGGTGCCCACGATGCCGACCGTGAGGATCTGCGAGTCGTCGAACTGCGTCTCCAACTGGTCGATGAGCGCGTCCACATGGTCGACGTCGTCCAGACTGTCGGGCGCGAAGCCCTCGGTGCCGTCCGTCATGTTGTCCATAGCTGTCACCTCCTTTCTGTCAACAGGAACCACGTGCTTACTGGTTGCAGGGGCAACTGCCCGTGCAGCCACCGACCTGGGTGCACCCCTGGGTCGTGCCCACGATGCCGACCTTGAGGAGCTGCGAGTCGTCGAACTCCGTCTCCAGCTGGTCGATCAGCGCGTCCACGTCGTCGAGCTCGTGGACCACGTACGCCTCGGCGGTGGTCATCTCACCGTCCATCACCTGTCACCTCCTTCCGCTGCGAGGGAGTTGCCGGGCTGCCACCTGTCGTGCCGTGGCAGCGTTCGGGGGATCCGCTCACGCGGACCGGGGGAGGCGGACGAGCAGCTCCGCGGTCACGGGCCCGGCGACGGGGTCGGAGAGGTCGGCGACGGTCAGTTCGGCGGGCGAGGGGAGCATCTCCTCGACCACCACCGCCGCGGCCCCCGCGACGAAGGCGAGGTCGCCCGTCCGCTCCAGGACGGGCAGCGCCCCCAGGCTCGCCAGATCGCACGGGAGCGGTGAGTCCGCGCCGGGCGCCGCCGAGAGGAAGGCCCAGCGCGGCAGCCCCAAGCGGGCACGCAGCCGCGTCAGTTGCCCGGCCCTTTCCAGTTCGGCGGCGCCCCTCAGGGGCAGCGCGGTGACGGGCAGCCGCCACTGTGCGGCGGACAGCACGAGTGATCCGGCGACGGTGATCCGGGGGACGTACTCCCGTTTGGGCAGTGCCGTCAGGGAGTGCCGGAGCCTGCGGCGCCGCGCGGCGTGCTGCGACGCGTCGCGCAGCAGCAGCGAGGCCACCTGGTCCCAGGGGAGCGGCGCGTTGCGGGCCGAGTGGTAGAGCGGACGGACGGGCCCCGCCCGGTCGCTGACCACGACCCGCCCGCCCGTCCACCGGGCGCTCAGTTCGTCCAGCGGCACGAAGCGCGGGTGGCCGCCGTATGTCCCCTCGCAGTACCCCGGCAGATCGGGGTCGCCGGTCCAGGCGCTCGTGTACAGCGGCCTGCGCACGGCGTTGGCGGCGAACCGGGACAGCGCGGGGAAGAGCAGCTCGACGGAGGGCACGCCGCTCTCGCGGTCGAGGCGCCGCAGGAAGTCGCGGTACGCGTCCACGTGCGGCAGCGGCCCGTGCAGCCGCTCCAGGGCGCCGACGAAACGTGCGTCGTACACCCCGGCGGGCGCGACGATGTCCAGGACCCAGCTCCGGCCGAGCAACGGGCGTACGACGCAGTCGAGCGGCCAGTCGGTACGCACCTCGGGGGCGCCGAAGCGGTCGAGCACCGACGGGTCGATGTCGATGCGCCGGGCACCGGGCGCGGCGTCGATCCTGCCGCCCAGCCAGTCGACGAGCCTGGCGTACCCCGAGCCCGGCGAGCGGGGTTCGGGCCACTCGGCGGCCGGGACGTGCACGCTCACCGGGGTGTCTCCCTGCGCGGTGAGCCGGTCGCGCAGGATGTCGAGGACAGGACGGTCCCGCCCGTGCAGGAAGGCGGGCGCGGTGGTGACCTGACCTGTCGCCGCGTCCTCGTCGATCAGCGCGTGCAGGCGCAGGGCCTGCCCGATCGCCGCGCGCAGGATCTCCAGATCGATGGCGCGCAGCGCGTGCGGAGTACGGCGGTACACGTCGAGATAGCCGCCGTCGACGCGCTCGGGCGGCGCGTCCGACCCGGCTGCGCTCAGCGGTCCTCGCCACCCGTGCCACCGCTGCAGGGCGGGCCGCCGCAGTTGCACGAGGCCCAACTCATCGAGTCGAAGGAGGAATTGACGCAGTACATGGCGCGGGATCCCGGCGCCGGACGGCGGGGCCAGCACGGCCTCGAGCTCGCCCAGGGACAGCGCGCCGCCGCGCAGCAGCTCGTGCAGGCGGTTCACGAGCGGGGTGCGCCGGATGCTCACGGGGGTCAGGAGGGTGTCGTGGCCCACCTCCAGCGCGAGGGCCTCCAGGCGGTCCGGTGTCACGCGCAGGAACGGGTTGAAGGAGACGCGGGTGGCGGGGGTCAGGGTGGCGGGGGTGAGGGGGCTTGCGGCGAGGGGGTGCGCGCCGCTCCCGGCGGTGCCCTGCGCGGCCGCCCCCGTCCCCGCACCCTCCTGGATGTTCTCCGTCCAGTCCGTCGCCACGTCGTCGGTGAGCGTGAGCGGGCGGTCCGGCGCGGCCGGGTCGTCCGTCACGCTCACCACGGCCACGTGGCCCAGCCAGCCGCGCGGGGTCACCTTCACCGCGCCGCGGGCGATCATCCGCCACAGGTAGTCCGCGCGCTTGCGCATCTGACGGTCCGTCCAGGGACGTCCCGCGGCGAGTCGTTCGGCGATCTCGATGCCGACCGGCAGCGAGCCGTCGCGCACGGCGCGGTCGCCGACGGGGGAGCCGGTGAGGAGCGCGTGGCCCGCGGGGGCCAGCCGGCGCTTCTCGTCCTCGTACCGGCGCCCGACGGCGATCCTGGCGCGCTTGAGCTCGGTCGCCGACGCGTGGGCGCCCACGAGCACCCGGGCCAGGGCGCCCTCGGGCGCCACGCGCCGGGCGACGGCGACGAGCCTCCGGTGGTCCGCGTCAGGGAGGGGCCTGCCGCGGTACAGCCGTCGCCGTGCGGAGAGCGCCAGACGGCGCTCGTGGACCGTGAGGGCCGGGTCGGGGACGAGGATCGCGCCGACGGCGTCGGCGAGCCGCGTGCTCAGCCGGGCGAAGTCGCCCTCGGTGCGCTCCAGTTCGGCGATGAGCCGGAACAGTACCGGGGAGCCCCCGGCACACCACAGCCGCATCGGAAGCCCCGCCGTGCGCAGCAGTACCGTGTCGTTGCTCGGCGGCTCCGCGTCGAACGGGGCCTGTGCCTCCGGCCCGGTCACCGCGCCTCCCCTCCGGGACGTGCCGTCAGGGCCTCCGCGATGAGCGCCTGGCGCAGCACGGAGAGACCCGCCCGGTTCCAGTGGAAGACGATGACGAACGCGGCGGCCTCGCGCGGCCCGATGAGCGCGTCGCCCGCGGTGAAGTACGTGCGCAGCCACCGTTCCCCCGCGCGCGCCACCGCCACGCGGAACTCCTCGGCGTGGCGTCGCACGCCGTCGGGCAGCGCGGCGGCCAGGGATTCCGGGTCCGCCCACGCGGCGCGCAGCGCGGCCTCGATGCGGCCGACCTGCGCCGCGGGGCCCGCCGTGCCCGCCGCGCGCAGATCGGCCGCGTACCGGCGCCCCGTCTGGCGGCGCAGCCGGTCCCACACGTCGAGGTCCTCCCAGCCGAGGACCTCCAACGCGTCGAGCAGCGCGCGCACCATGAGGAGCGACATGGCCCACGCCGGGCGCACTCCCGCGTCCTTGCGCCCGGCGGGGCCGTCGTGCGGCTCGCTGTGGAAGCCGAGCCAGGCCAGCGAGTCGGCGGTGAAGACCCGGTGGACGCTGCGCATCGAGACCGGGCCACCGAACAGGTACTCCTCCGGTTCGTACACTCCGGCGTGCCACGCCTCGAGCAGGCCCTCCTGCTGCCAGCTCACGAGCCGCTGGCGCAACAGGCCTTCGACGTCGGGGCGTTGGGGCCGCGTCGTCTGCCAGCGCACCCGCAGTCCGGGGTGCTTGTGCAGGAAGAAGAACTCCTGCGCCCGTCCGTCGGCGAGCAACTCCCTGGCCAGGTCGTGCAGGTGGGCGTAGAGCTCGCGCTGTCGGCGCCGGGCGGGCGCCACCCCGAAGTGCAGCCAGGCACCCGGGTGGCGCCGCACGACCGGCGTCACGATGTCCGGCGTGCGCAGACAGCCGAACTCGTCCATGCCCCTCACCCCCGCGAGACGGAACGCGGCACGCTCTCGGCCGCCCTGTCAGAGTGCCGCCGGGCGGGCCGTGGGCGATATGCGTACCTCTGCGTAGCGGCCGCACCGTCCCGGCGCTTGACAGGCCGGGGACCGCTCCTCTAATCCGGAGAGTGCGGAGGGAGGGGGCTTTCCGTGGCCTGCATGTCCGCACACGACTACCAACGGGTGCTCGACCTGACCGTCGCCATCCTCAACAGCCGTCAGTCCACGCTGCCCTGGGAGCTGGTCAGAGCGGAACTCGGCGACGTCCTCGACAGCTCGGCGAAGGTCCTCTTCGCGTCGCGGGGCTGGCCGGACACACCGGTGCCCTGCCCGCCGCCGTCGGCCCCGGTCGACCCGCGCATGCGCGCCCTGGACCAGTCGCTGCACGAACATCCGCTGGTGCGCCACTACCGGCGCACGGGCGACAGGTCGCCGCTCACCGACCGCCAGGCCAGGGGCGCGCCGTCCTGGCCCGACGAGGCCGCGCGGCACACGTTTGAAGAGGCGTTCGAGGCGGATCACCAGATGACGCTGCCGCTGCCCGCGCCCCCGGGCGCGAGCCACCTGATCGTCCTCGGCAGGCAGGGCGAGCTGTACGGCGAGCGCGATCTGGAGGTTGCACGGCGGGTCCAGCCGCTGCTCGCGGCCGTCGTCGACCACATGTCGCACGCGAGCCGCCTGCTGCCGCCGGTCCCCGGCGAGGGCCCGGAGGACACCCTGGACAGGGCGGCCGACTACGGCCTCACGCCGCGCGAGACGGTGGTCCTCACCCTGCTCGCGCAGTCCCTGACCGCCGACACGATCGGTCGCAGGCTGGGCATCTCGCCGCGCACCGCGCACAAACACCTGGAGAACGTGTACCGCAAGCTCGGCACGGCCGACCGCCTCGCCACGGTGCTGCACGCCCGGGACGTCGGACTGCTGCCGGGGGTCTGAAGGAGCGGTGCGGATCAGGCGCGGTCGCCGTCTCCCCGGGCTCGTCCGGTGTGGGCCACCAGGGCGTCGATGAGCTCGGGCCAGAGCTCACGGGGCCGGTCGTGCCCCATGTCGGGGATCAGCAGGAGCTCCGCTCCGGGCACGAGATCCGCGGTGCGCTCGCCGCCGCTGGGGTCGATCAGCGTGTCGTCGAGGCCGTGGATCACCAGGGTCGGCACGCGCAGCTCGCGCAGGGCGTCGGCGCGCGAGCCGCCGAGGACCATCGCGCCGATCTGCCGCCCGACCCCGGCCGGATGGTGGGCGCGGTCGTAGCTCGCTGCGGCCAGCTCGCGCAGCGCGGCGGGGTCGCCGTAGCGCCGTGAGGCCCACACCATCTCCCGCTCCGCCGCCGCCACGTACCCCGCGCGGTCGGCGGGTTTCGGGCCGAGGAGCACCGCCTGGGCCTCGGGGCTCGACCCGCCGTACTCGGGCTCGCCGGTCGAGGACATCATCGACGTCAGGGTGAGCACCCGCGCGGGGTCGGCGATCGCCATCGTCTGGGCGATCATGCCGCCCATCGAGGAGCCGACCACGTGCGCCCGCTCGATGCCGAGCGCGGTCAGCAGGCCGAGCCCGTCGTCCGCCATGTCCCGCAGCGAGTACGGCACCATCGCGAGCGCGGACGGGATGTCTCCCGCGCTCACGGTGGCGATGAAGTCGCCCATGTCGACCGGATGCTCGTCGAACCGGGTGGACAGGCCGCAGTCGCGGTTGTCGTACCGGATCACGTGGCGGCCGCGTGCCGCGAGGGCGCGGCAGAAGTCCTCGTGCCAGGAGATCAGCTGGGCGCTGAAGCCCGCGACGAGCAGGACGGCCGGATCGCCGGGGTCACCGAAGGTCTCGTGGGCGAGGGACACTCCGGGCGAGGATTCGATGATCGGCATGTCCGGAGTGTCCAGCACGCGCCGCGGGTCCGCATCCGGATTTCCGCGGGCTCACGGCCTTCGGGCGCACTCCTCGATCCGCGCCCGCAGTTCCACGACGTCCGCGCCGGGCAGCCGGAGCGCCGCGGTGTAGTCGGCGTGGGCGGCGTACACGCGGCCTGCCTGCTGATGCGCGTAGCCGCGGTTGTAGAGCAGATCGGGGTCGGTGGGTTCCAGGGTGATGGCACGGGTGAGGTCGGCGACCGCCGCGTCGTCGTCGCCCGCCGCGTACGCGAGCGTGGCGCGGCCCGCGAGCGCGCTCACCAGGTGGGGGGCGACCGCGAGCGCCCGGTCGAAGTCCGCCCGCGCCGAGGTGTCCGCGCCCTCCCGCAGGGCGATCAGACCCCGCTCGCACAACAGGTGCGCGTCGTCGGGGTGGTGCCGCAGCCCCTCGGTGACCTGGGCCCGCGCGTCCGGCAGGTCTCCGACCCCGAGCAGCGCCCCCACCAGGCTCGCCCGGATGTCGGCCCGGTCCGGCTCCAGCGCGGCGGCGTGGCGCAGATCGGCGAGTGCCCCCTCGGCGTCCCCCGACTCCAGGCGCAGGTCGGCGCGGTTGAAGTACAGCTCCCAGTACGGCGGGGCCAGGTCGATCGCCCGGTCGTAGTCGGCGAGCGCCCCTGCCGGGTCGCCGAGGCGCCGCCGGATGTCGGCCCGGTCGAAGTAGTGCTCCGGGTGGTGCGGGTCCATCGCGACGACGGCGTCGTGATCGGCGAGAGCCGCGTGGAGGCGCCCGAGTGCGGCGTGCACCTCGGCCCGGTTGCGCAGCAGGACCGAACGGTGCAGCAGGTGCGCGGTGTCCGGGAGGTGCCGTCGCAGCCGGTCGAGTCCGCTCTCGATCAGGCGCAGCGCGTCCGCCGGGCGGCCCAGGCGCAGCTCGGTGAGCGCGAGGCCGTTCTCCTGGAACGCGGTGTGGAAGGCGCGCTGCTCGGTGCCCGGCAGCCGGGAGGCCAGCGTGACCGTGCGGGTGAGCAGGGCCTTCGCGGCGCTGAGGTCACGGCGCTCGGGCGGGTGGAAGCGGGCGTGCAGCATGGCCAGGGCGTAGTCGCCGAGCAACCGCACCAGCGGGTTGGAGTAGCGCTCGCGCATCCGTAGGTGCAGCCGCTCCGCTTCGCCCGTCTCGCCCAACAGGGCCAGTGCCGTGGTGACCTTGGTGTGCAGGGAGAGCTCCGTGCTGAGGGGGGCGTCCTCGGGTGTGACGGCCTGCGCGCGCCGCGCGAGGTCGAGGAGCGCGTGGTAGCAGCCCATCGCGAGCGTGTCCTCGGCAGCGGCCGCGAGCACAGGCGCCGCCGCCGCGGGATCGCTGCCGCGTTCCAGGTGGTAGGGGAGCGCCCCCAGCCCGAGCGTCACCCCTCCCTGCTCCACCCGTGCGTGGAGCTCGGCGGCGCGCGCGTCGTGCAGGCGCGCGCGGACGTGGCGGTCGGCCCTCTCGTACGCGGCCGACTCGGCGGGATCGACCGACGTGCCGTCACTCGTGACGAAGGCGCGCACGAGGGCGTACGGGTGGGTCCGGTGCGGAAAGCGCCGGGGCGGGGCGGCGGGCAGTGCCCGGTGGGTCGCGTACTGGCGCAGTGCCGACGCCAACTCCTGCTCGAGGAGCTCCGGTTCGGCGTCCCGCGTGTGTACGACGAGGGTGATCCGCCCGGGTTCCGCGCGGCGCAGCAGCAGCGCGAGGAACTCCTGGTCGGCCGGGTCCGCCTCGCCGACCCGCGTGAAGCCGAGGACCAGCGGCCGCGTGAGGTCCGCCGCCGTGACGTAGGAGAGGAGCAGCTCCACGATGCCGTGCGCCAGGCGCCGCGTGCGCGTGCGCGGATGCAGCCGGGTCCGCTCGGCGGGAGCCGCGCGGTCGGTGAGCGTCGAGGGCGGGTCGGCGACCAGGCCGCGCAGCTCGGGCGCGACGGCGTGGATCTCCACGCGGTGCCGGTCGGGCAACTCCGGCTGTTCCCGGCGTATGTGGGGGAGCAGGGCGCGCAGCAGGCCCCCCGCTCCGGTGTAGGGGCCGCGCAGCCGCCGGTGGCAGTCGACCGTGATGTCCGGCTCCGGGGCCGGTGTGGGCTGCCGCGGTTCTCGTCGCGGCCGCGGCTGCGGTGGTGACTGGGGCAAGGGTTCCGATGCCGGTTCCGGTCCGGTGAGCCACACGTGTGTGCTCGTCGTGCTCATCCCGCTGGTCCTGTCCTGTCCTGTCCTGATCTGACGTGAGTCCTGTTGCCGGGTTCCGCACCGATGAGGTGCGAGTGGTCGCGCATGCGCCAGGTGCCTCCTGGGGAGACGGGGTGCCGGGGCCCGCCGCGGCGCCCGGCGCCCGGCGCCCCGCTCAGGGCAGGGGCAGGACGTACGCGGCGTACGAGCTGAGCCGGATCGCGCTGCCCGGTCGGTGCGGAGTGATCAGCTTCATGACGGGAGTCCCTTTCGTGTTCACGGACGGCCTCCGGGAGAGGCCCGCCGCCGCAACAGTGGTGGGGCGCGACGCCCCGCGACATGGGGGCCCGACCCCCGGATTCCCCAGGTCGACCGGACCGCCGACCTCCACCGGTCGCCCCGGTGGGAATCGCTGTCGGAAATCCCGGAATCGCTGAACGCGCGGGCGTCTTCACCCGTATCCCCTCAAAGGCGTCCGGGCGCGGATGCGGCTCGGACGAGGGTCGTAGTGGCATGAGCACGGGGGGCAGGACGCCATGGACACACACCGGACATCGATCATCGGGCGGGAACGGGAACTCGGCGCGCTGGAAAGGGCGTTGGCCGCCGCCCGCGCCGGTGCGGGACGGGCCGTCCTCCTCACGGGCGAGGACGGGGTCGGCAAGTCGAGGCTGGCCGCTGAGGTCGCGGAGCGGGCGGCGGCGCGAGGGATGCGGGTCCTGCGGGGGCGGGCCAGCGCGATCGGCCAGCGCGTGCCGTGCAGGCCGCTCACCGAGGCCCTGCTCGAACTCTCCCGCGACCGGCGGCTCGGCCTCGAGGCGGCGGGACTGTGCGGGACGGCGCTCGCCGGGCTGACAGCGCTGTGCGAGCCGGAGCCCTCGCGCGACGCCACGTCCTGCGCCGCCTCGCTCGTCGTCCTCGGTGAGGCCGTGCTGCGCGCGGTGGCGGAGGCGGGTCGCGACGGCGGCTGTCTGGTGGTCCTGGAGGATCTGCACGACGCGGACGCCGGCACCCCCGCGCTCGTCGAGTTCCTCGCCGACAACATCGCCCGCGAGCCGGTCACCCTCCTGCTCACCCTGCGCGACGAACCGTGCCAGGCCCTGGAGTTGGCCCGCGCCCTTGCCCGGCGCGACAGCGGCACCCTGATCGCTCTCGACCGGCTCGGCAGGTCCGACGTGCGGGCACTGGTCGCCGGTCAACTCTCGACGGGGCCCGAGGAGTTACCCGACGGCCTGGTCGACCTGATCTGGGAGCGGAGCGACGGCAACCCCTGGGTCGCACGGGAGTTGCTGACCCACATGGTCGACGAGGGGCTGCTCGGGTACGAAGCCGACGGCTGGCGACTTTCCGGGCGGCCCCGCGCCGTGTCCGTGCCCGACGCGCTGGTCGCCGGTGTCGCGCGGCGCGTGGACCGGCTCGGCCCTCGCGGCAGGGAGCTGCTCGCGGCCGCGGCGGTGGTCGGCACCCGCTTTCCCGCGCCGGTGGTGCAGGCGGCCACCGGGATGGCCGACGACGAGGCGCTCGGCCATCTGCACGCCGCCCTCGCCGGCGGCCTGATCGGCGCGGCCGAGCCCGCGCCCGACTGGTTCGCGTTCCGGCACCCGCTGACGGCGCGGGCCCTGCTGCGCACGCTCGCCCCGAAGGAACAGGCACGGATCGCCCGCGACTGCGCCGGTGCCGTGGCCGACCTGCACCCCCAACTCCCCGCCGACTGGTGCCTGGTGGCGGCGCGCCTGTGGGAGACGGCGGGCGAGCGGGACACCGCGGCCGGGCTGTACGCCCGGGCCGGGTCCCGTGCCCTCGCGCACGGGGCCGCTGCGGACGCGGCCGACGCGCTCGACCTCGCCCGTTCCCTCCTCGCGGGGCAGGACGCGGCGGCCGACGCGGCGCCCTCGGACCCCCGGCGCGTCCCGCTGTACGCCCACGTCCTGGACTCGCTCCTGGCCGCGCTGACCGAGGCGGGCGAGGGCGAACGCGCGTGGGACCTCGCGGGGGCGGTGGACGGCGTGTGCCCCGCCGCGGCCGGTCCTGAACGCGCGGCCGCGCTGCACGTGCGCCTCGCGCGGGCCGCCTCCGTGACCGGCAGGACGGCCGAGGCGCTCGCTCAACTCAGCGAAGGGCGCCGCCTGTTGGGGAGCGGCGCCGACGCGGACGGCGCCGTCGACGCGGCCGCCGCCGCTCTCGCCCTGCAGTCGGGAGCGGTCTCGGAGGGGGAGGAGGAGCGCGCGCGGAAGGCCGCGGCGGCCGCCGAACGCGCGGGGAACCCGGAAGCGGCCTGCCAGGCGTGGGACGTGCTCGGCGTGCTGGCCAGGACCCGTGACGTGGCGGAGTCGACCGGCTGCTTCGATCGCGTCCGCACCATCGCCGAACGGCACGGCATGCCGTTCTGGCGGCTGCGCGCGCTGTTCCGGCTCGGCGGTGACGACTGGCTCACCGAAGGGGACGTGGCGCGGCTCGAACACGCGCGGCGCGAGGCGGCCAGGATCGGCGCGGGGGACATCGGCGGCGCCGCCGAGGCGGACCTCGCGCTGTGGCTGGTGCTCAGCGGCAGGTTCGGCACCGCGGCCCAGCTCATCCACGACTGCTGGACCCGGGGGGCCGGGCAGCGCGACGCCGACCGGGCCAGGCATCTGCTCGCCGCCGACGCCGTGCTCGCCGCGCACCGGGGCAAGCGGGCGCGTATGGAACAGGCCGTCGCCGAGTTCCACCGCTGGGACGGCGACCGTTCGCCGCTGGCCACGCTCACCACCGGACTCGCCAGGACGTTCTGCGCGCTCCTGGAGGAGGACCGGCCGAGGGCCCACCAGGAGCTGGCCCGCATCGCCGCGCCGGGCGCGGTCGGCGCGGGCCACGCGCTGGACGGGCGGCACGGACTCCTGTACCTGCTCGACGCGTTGAGCGAGGACGCGCAGACGCTCACCGGGGAGGGGGACGACGAAGCCCCCCTCGCCCAGCTCCGCTGGAACCGCCACTTCGTCCTGCTCGCCCGCGCGGTCCTGCTCGGCAGGAGCGGCCACGGCGACGAGGCGATGGCGGTCCTGCGAGCGGCCCGGAACGTCGCGTCGCCGTTCCCCGTGGCGTACCACCTCGGCCTGAGGCTCGTCGCGGAGGCCGCCCACCGGGACGGCTGGGGCGAGCCGACCGTGTGGCTGCACCGGGCCGAGGAGTACTTCCACCAGGCGTCGGTTCCCGCGGTGGCGGGCGCCTGCCGAGGTCTGCTGCGCAAGAACGGCGTGCCCGTGCGCCAGCGGCGCAGGGGCGCCGACCTGGTGCCGCGTCCGCTGCGCCAGCTCGGTGTGACGGTCCGGGAGTACGAGGTGTTCCGGCTGATGGCGCCCCGCCCCGCCAACCGGGACATCGCCGACCGCCTCTACATCTCACCGCGCACCGTCGAGAAGCACGTGGCGAGCCTCATCCTCAAGACGGGCAGGCCGAGCCGCGCGGCACTGAGCGAACTCGCCTCGACCGTACTGCTCGACGACGCGGTCGATGAGGGGTGACCCCGGCGGAAAAGGCCCGACCCGCAGGACCGTGTGTGGTCCTGCGGGTCGGGTGTGGTCCTGCGGGTCGGTGTGGACCGGCGATTCGGGTGGGTGTCAGCCGGTGATGTTCACATCGATGCAGGCGTAGAAGGCGTTGGTGGTGTCGGCGATGTTCCACACCGCGAGCACCTTCTGCTTGCCCTTGAGTCCGCCGAAGTCGACGGTGTGCGTGACGGTCGAACCCGGCTGGGCGCCCCCGTCGTCGACTTCGGCGATCTTGTTGCCGCCGACGAAGTACTGCCAGGTGCTGGTGCTGTGACGTGCCGTCAGCTTCCAGCTGAACTCCTGGGAGGAGCCGACATCGGTGGTCCGCCAGCCCTTGCTGTCGTCGTCGAGCTCGGCGAACCGCTCATTGCCTCCGCTACAGGTGGTCTGCCCCTTGGGGCCCTCGACGCTCTGTGGCTCATGGGTGATCTCGCCGCACGACACGGTGCCCGCCGCGCACTGCGCCTGACGGCTCGGCGGTGTGGAGACGTAACCGTGCGCGCCGGCCGGGGCGACCGAGGCGAGGACGAGAACGGGCGCGAATCCCGCGCCGACGACGGCAGCCAGCTTCCGCTGTGAAATCATCTCTGCTTCCTCTGGGGTGGGGGGGACGAGGGCAGAGACAACCGGGCGCCTCGGTCGACTCATTGGCCTAGACCTTACGCGTTGTCTGATCTCCGTCAAGCCTTCAAGTGATGTTCGTGGGACGGCTGTTGTGGATGAGAAACTGCTCGTCTCTCTGCGGGAACGACCCGAAATCCCCGCGAAAGCACCTCGACTTGGAGTGGCAGTGACCCAGACCGACGACGTCGTACGCCTGGTCCGTGAGGTGCTCGAACCGGTCGGCCTCATCGGCGCCTACCTGCACGGATCCGCCGTGCTCGGCGGCCTGCGCCCGCACAGCGACATCGACGTGCTCGCCGTCGTGCGGCACCCGACGACGGCCTCCCTGCGCCGCGCCCTCACCGAAGGGCTGCTCGCGGTCTCCGGCCACCCGGACCACGGCACGCCCCTGCGGCCGGTCGAGCTGACCGTCGTCGTGCAGGACGACATCCGCCCCTGGACGTACCCGCCCCGGTGCGAATTCCAGTACGGCGAATGGCTCCGCGACACCTATCTGCGCGGCGGGACGCCCGAGCCGGGGCCAGGCCCCGACCTCGCACTCCTGGTCACGATGGTGCTCGCGGGCCGTGCGTCGCTGTTCGGTCCCGCGCCGGACGACGTGCTCGACCCGGTACCTGCCGCCGACCTCACCCGCGCGATGACCTCAGGCATCCCCGAACTGCTCGCCGAACTCGACACCGACACCCGCAACGTCCTGCTGACCCTCGCCCGGATCTGGACGACCCTGGCGACCGGGGACATCAAGTCCAAGGACGCGGCGGCCGATTGGGCCCTGGAGCGCCTTCCCGCCGAGCACCGGCCCGTGCTCGCGCGCGCCCGCGCCGTCTATCTGGGGGACGAGGAGGAGCGCTGGGACGACCTGCTGCCGCAGGTGGCGCCGCACGCCGCGTACGTCGTCAAGGAGATCGAGGCGCTTGCCCCGGACGGGAAGTTCGCTCCATGACGACCGTGACCGTCAGTGCGATGGCGGTCAGCGCGGAGAGCAGGCCCCAGGCCGGAGCGAAGCTGTGCGTGACGTCCCTGAGCAGGCCGAGCGTGGGCGGCATCACGACGATGGCGATCTGGTTGACGGACATGGCGAGCCCGATGACGAACCCCGTCCTGCCCGGCGGCGCCGACTCGGCGACATGGGCGACCCAGGGCCCGTACCAGCCGTAGCCGAAGAACCCGAGCCAGACGAACAACAGGCAGGCCGCCACGAGGGATTGCCCGAGTGGCGTCATCAGCGCCGCCATTCCGACGATCACCGCGGCCATGCAGGTCATCACGGTCCCCTGCCGCCCGGACGCGGCGCGGTCGCTCCACGCCGCGAGGCAGACGCGCCCGGCGACGCCCGCCGCCTGCGCCGCCACCAGGACCAGCGCCGCCGCACCGGCTCCCAGCGACGTCGTGTCGTGGAGGTACAGCACGGTCAGGACGAGCACACCGCACTGCGCGGAGATCAGACTCGTACCCGCCAGCATGATCCGCACCATGGACGGTTCGCGGAGCATCGCGAGACGGGCGGCGAGCCGCGCCCCGACCGTGACGCGCGGTGCGCTCGGGGCGTGCGGCGCGGAGCGGCCGTCGGCGAGCGCGTCAGCGGGCGGGGGCCGGTACCAGGCAAGGAAGACCGCGCCGCCGAGCAGCGCGACGAGCCCGCCGGTCACCAGCGCCGCGCGCCAGCCGAACGCCCCGGCGACGAGGGGCAGTACGGCCGCCGAGAGGGCGCCGCCGAGCGGCAGCCCCGCCTGTCGTACCCCCATCGCGACGCCCCGCCGGGACGCGTCGAACCAGGACGCCACCGCCTTGCTGCCACCGGGCTGGGCGGTGCTGTACCCCGCGCCGACCACCAGGAGGACCAGCAGCAACGAGACGTACCCGGGCGCCGCGCCGCCCGCGCACAGCGCCACCGCGATCAGGCAGGCACCCGCGCCGACGACCCGGCGCTCGCCGAAGCGGTCGAGGAGCTCGCCGGCCACCGGAAGCCCGATCAGCGGGACCAGCTGGGCGGCCGAGAGCAGGAGCCCCAACTCGGCGGTGCTCAGGTCCAGATCGCGCCGCAGCTGGACGCCCATCGCCCCGATGCCCTGCACGAAGAACGCCGACGTGGCCTGGGCGAACGTGGCGATCCCGAGGATCACCCACCGGTAGTGGGCGGCGCGGTGCACCAGCGTGTCCGCGCTCATCCGCACCCCGCCCGCCGGGCGGCGCGGCCCCGCACAGGACGCCGTTTCACGGCCGTCCGCACAGGGCGGGATCGGGGTGCGGGACGAAGCCGAGCGCGCGGTAGAGCGGTTCGCCGTCGTGCGACGCGTACAGGTCCACGCGCGGCACCTCGCGGTCCCGGAACCAGTCGAGCAGCCCCCGCATGATCGCCCGGCTGTGCCCGCGCCGCCGGAACGCCGGATCGGTGACCACACCGGTCACATGGCCGCTGAGGCCGTTGGGCCTGTTGGGGCCGGGGAGCCGCTGCTCGACGAAGCCGAATCCGCAGGCGGCGAGGCCGTCGTCGCCGTCGACGACGAGGATCCGCACGGTGTCCGCCGCGAGCTGTTCCTTCAGGAGCGTGGCGAGGGAATGCCGCCAGTCGACACCCGTGGACGAGGAGGTGAAGAAGTCCCCTTCGAGCGTCTCGAAGAGCAGCGCCCGAAGACGTACGAGCTCCGCGATGTCGTGCTCCCCGGCCGGTCGTACGGGGGAGTGAGGGGCGGTGCGTGGAGCGGTGTGCCCTGCGATGTGCTGTGTCATGAGGATGAGCCTGCTGTAATGGTCTTATGCATCTCAACCCTTACGGCGAAGATGCCGTGAACCTGGCAGCCGACCTCACCAACCGGCCTCCGGAGAGCGCCGACGAGCTCGCGGACCGCTGCCGCGCCGCGGGCCTGACACTCGAACACCCCGTCACGGCCCGGGACCTCGACCGCACGAGGACCGCCCTGGACGCCTGGGAGAGGGTCGTCGACGCCACCGAGGAGGGCGAGCGCGCCGACCTGGTCAACGCGATGCTGGCCGAGGCCGCCGCCCATCCGCGCCTGACCGACCACGCGGGCAGCGGCTGGCACCTGCACTACCGCGACGACCGCCAGCCGCTCGGCGCCCTGCTGTTCTCGCTCTTCGCCGTCGGCACCGCCCTCCACCTGGCCGGGCGCGGCATGCACCGGCTGCGGCGCTGCGACGTCACCGAGTGCACCACGGTCTTCGCCGACACCTCACGCACCGGACGGCAGCGCTACTGCTCCCAGCGGTGCGCCAACCGCGACGCGGTCCGCAGACACCGCGCGAACCGGGAGGCCGCGAAGGCCACGGCGTAAAGCCCGTTTCCCCGCGCCCCATTGACATCCCGCGCGTGCGCCCCGAAGCTCCAAGACGCCCGTGGTAACGCTAACACCGGGCTGAGGCACACCTGAGGGAGTCATCCATGTCAGGTAGTCGTCACCCGTCGATGGACCGCCGCACCCTGCTCGTGGCCGCCGCGGCCGGAGCGCTCGCCACGGCCTGCGGCACCGCGGCGGGACAGCCCCCCGGCAAGGTCGCCGTGCTCGGCGACAGCCTCCCCTGGGAGAAGCCCATGGCCGCCGCGGGCGCGGCCATGAAGAGGGTCGCGTCGCTGCAACTGGTCCCCGAGGTCAACCCGTCCCTGGAGTCGTTCGAGCAGATCGTCCGGTCCTCGCTGCGGACCAACAAGACGCCGGACATGCTCAAGTACTGGTCGGGCTACCGGCTGCAGGACCTGGCCCGCACCGGCGGCATCGAGGACCTGACGCACCAGTGGGACGACGCCGTCGCCAAAGGCTGGGTGGACCCCTCGCTGCGGGGCGCGTTCACCTACCACCGACGGGTCTACGGCCTGCCGATGAACCTCGCGTACTGGGTGATGTTCTACAACCCCCAGGTCTTCCGCGCACACGACATCAAGCCCCCCGGGACCTGGGACGGCTTCCTCACCGCCTGCGCCCGCCTGAAGAAGGCGGGCATCACACCGCTGCACGGCACCGCCGCCGACCGCTGGCCCTCCTTCATCTGGTTCCAGGAGGTCCTCAGCCGTCAGGACCCGCGGTTCTACCAGGACTTGATGAACGGCCGCGAGCGGTACACCGACCCGCGCGCCGAACGCGCCCTGCGCACCATCGCCTCCTTCTTCGACAAGGACTGGTTCACCCCCATGGACCTGAGCCACACCGACGCGGCGGCCGCCCTGGTGCGCGGCACGGTGGGCATGGTGGCCTGCGGCACCTGGCTCGGCTCCACGCTCGCGGGCGCGGGCGGCAAGCCGGGCGAGAACGTCGGCGCGTTCGTCCTGCCGATGGCGGACCCGAAGGCCAGGCCCAGCGTCATCTTCGAGTCCAGCGCGCTCGTCGCCACCGTCAAGGGAGCCGACCACGACGAGGCCGTCGAGGCCACCGGGGCCTGGCTGCACCCCGCGGTCATGCGGGCCTTCTCCGGCGCCCTCCAGGACGGCTGCCCCAACCCGAAGGTCAAGGCCGCCAACCCCGTCATCGCGGGCCTCGCGAAGAAGGTGCGCGGCGACAAGCTGTGGCTGCTCAACCGGTTCTGGGAACAGGGCCCGCCCGAACTCGTCGAGGCGACCGTCGACGACCTCGCGGGATTCCTCCTGAACCCCTCCTCGTACCGCTCGACCCTGCGCACGATGCAGGGCCGCGCGGACGAGGCGTGGAAGGTGTGGCGGGAGGCGGAGCAGTCATGACGGGAACCGCGACACCGGCACACGGCGCGGCGAAGCCGACACACGTACGACGCAGGGTGCCCGTGCGCACCCCGCACCAGGCCGCCAAGACGGGCGGCGGCAGGCTCGGCGGCCCGCTCGCCGCGCTGCCCTGGGCGTTGCCCGCGTTCGCCTTTGTCGGCGTGCTGCTCGTCTATCCGTTCTTCCGCAGCGTGTACGGCAGCTTCTTCGAGGACAACGGCTTCACCAGCAGTTTCACCGGGTTCGACAACTACACGCGGCTCGCCGACGACCCGATCTTCGGCAGGTCGCTGCTCAACACGCTGATGTGGGTGGCCGGGACGCTGCTGCTCCCCGTGCTCGCCGGGCTCCTGATCGCCGTCGCCACGCACCGCATGCGGTGCGGCCGGATCGCCCAACTGGTCATCGTGCTGCCCTTCGCGATCTCGGGCGCCGCCACCGCCGTCCTGTGGAACTTCATGCTGACCTCCGAAGGGGCGGTCAACCAGGTGCTGCGCGGCGTCGGCCTCGACGGCTTGGCGCAGCCCTGGCTCCTGGAGTGGCCGCAGAACACGCTCTCGATGATCGTCGCGAGCACCTGGCAGGCGACGGGCCTGAACGTGGTCCTCTTCGCGATCGGCCTGCGGGCCATCCCGCGCGAGACCGTCGAGGCCGCCGAACTCGACGGCGCGAGCGGCTGGCGGATGTTCCGGTACATCACCCTGCCCCAACTGCGCGCGGTGTCCGTCGTGGTGGTCGGCATGGCCATCGTGAACAGCCTCAAGGCGTTCGACATGATCTGGATCCTCACCAAGGGCGGCCCGTCCCGCTCCTCGGAGACCCTGGCCCTGAGCATGTACCGGGAGACGTTCCGGCTCTTCCACGTCGGCTACGGCTCGGCCATCGCGCTCGTCCTCTCGGTCATCGTCGTCGCCTCGTCCTGGACGTACCTGCGCCGCCAGATGCCCGACACCTCCACCACCGCCGTGCAGAGCTGAGGAGGACCCGCCGTGGGACGCACAGTGCGCCATGTCTTCGTCGCCGGATGCGTGCTGCTCTGGCTGATCCCGCTCTACCTCCTCGTGGTCAACGCCCTGACCCCGGCGGCCGAGTACGCGGGCAAACCCGAGTGGACCTTCCAGGGCTTCGCGCTCCTGGACAACCTGGACACCGCGTGGGACGTGGCGGGCATCGGCGACAGCTTCCAGTCCTCGCTGCTCTACGCCGTCGTCTGCGGCCTGCTCGCGGTGCTCGTCGCGGCCATGGCCGCGTTCGCCGTCGTCGTCCTGCCGATCCCCAGGCCCGCGTTCTGGTTCTGGCTGATCTACTCCGGCACGCTCTTCCCGCTCCAGATGTTCCTCGCGCCGCTCTTCGGCCTGTACGCGGACGCCAACCTGTACGACACCAGGATCGGCCTGATGCTGGTCTACACGGCCTGGGCCGTGCCCTTCGCCTTCTTCCTGATCCGCAATCAGCTGACCACGATGCCTCCGGAGTTGACGGAGGCGGCGCTGCTCGACGGCGCGTCCTTCCCGCGGATCTTCTGGCGCATCCACGTCCCCCTGATGAAGGCGGGGCTCGGCGCCGCCTTCATCTTCCAGTTCACCGCCGTCTGGAACGACCTGCTCCTCGGCATCACCCTCAGCCGCAGCCCCGACGTCCAGCCGGTCATGGCGGCCCTGACCACGCTCAACAACGCCTACTCCTCGGCGGGTCCTCCCGTCATCCTGGCCGGTGCGCTCATCGTCTCCGCCCCGACCCTCGTCCTCTTCCTGGTGTTCCGCGGCCTGTTCCTGCGCGGCGTCACCGCATCCGCCCGCTGACCGACCACCCACGCACTCCCGGGAGGGATCCGCATGACGACACGGGCACTGGTCCGCACCACCGACTGGGACAACGACCGGATACGCGACAGCCTGCGCTCCAGCGTGGTCGGCGCCGAGGGCGGCCTGGCGGACGGCACCGCGCTGCGGCTCACCGAGGAACCCCTGCTGCGCCGCGCGGACGACGGCACCCTGCTCCAGTCGCTGCGGGTCGAGCCCGTCAACGGTGCCTCCCTGCCTGCGGAGTTGAGCGTACGAACGGACTCGGGCACCGCGCTGCCCGTCGAGCGCATCGCCGGTCCCGGCCGCTCCGTGCGGCTCCTGGTGCCCGCCGTCGAGACGGCAACCCGCGTCACCGTCGGCCTCCCCGAGGGGCGGGACGGGGGCATCGAGATCCAGCTGACCCCCCAGCGCCAGTGGACCCTCCACCTGGTGCACCACTCGCACCTCGACATCGGCTACACCGACCCCCAGGGCCACGTCCTGGCCGAACACCTCTCGTTCCTCGACTCCTGCCTCGAACTCACCCGGGCCACCGACGACTGGCCCGCCGAGTCCCGCTTCCGCTGGTGCGTCGAGTCGCTGTGGTCCTTCCGGCAGTGGGCGGACGCGCGCCCCGCCGAGCAGGTCGAGGAGTTCGTACGCCGGGTCCGCGAGGGCCGCATCGAACTGACCGCGCTGCCCTTCAACCTGCACACCGAGACCTGCTCCACCGACGAACTCCACGAACTCCTGCGCCTGGCCCACGACCTCCGCGACGAACACGGCGTCGAGTTCACCTCCGCCATGCAGACCGACGTGCCGGGCGCGGTCGTCGGACTCGTCGACGCGCTCGCCGGGGCGGGCGTCAAGTACCTCTCCGTGGCGCACAACTGGGCCGGACGCTCGGTGCCCCACCTGGTCGGTGGCGAAAAGCTGCCCCGCCTCTTCCGGTGGCGCGCGCCGAGCGGCAACAGCGTCCTGGTGTGGGTCACCGACACCCCGCACGGCCTCGCCTACATGGAGGGCCCGCTGCTCGGCTTCGACACGGACTACGCCGACGTCGACGACCTGCTGCCCGCCTATCTGAACTCCCTCGCCACCCACCCCTACCCCTACCGGGGCGGCATCTTCGGCTGGGCCATGGACCACGTCGACATCAAGCGCGAGCCCTACCCGTGGGACGTCCTCCACCTGCGCGTCCAGGGCAAGTTCGGCGACAACGCGCCGCCCCGCCGGATCATCGCCGACACCGTCCGCCGCTGGAACGAGACCTGGGCCTACCCCCGGCTGCGGCTCTCCCGCAACGAGGACTTCTTCACCGACGCCGAGGCCAGGCTCGGCGACGAGATCCGCACCTTCGAGGGCGACTGGACCGACTGGTGGGTCGACGGGGTCGGCTCGGGGGCACGCCCGTTGTCCCTGGCCAGGACCGCCCAGTCCGTGGTCGCCGACGCCCAGACCATCGGCACGTTCGCCGCCCTCCTCGGCGCCACGGGGGCCGAGGACGACGGCAAGGACGCCGCCGGGGTCTACGAGGCGGTGTCGCTCTTCGACGAGCACACCTGGGGCGCCGGCGACCCGTGGACCCACGGCGACGAGGGCGGCCACTCCGGCGAGCACCAGTGGCACTGGAAGTACGGGCAGGCCATGCGCGCCCACGACGAAGGCAACGCCCTGCTGGCCAAGGCGAGCGCCCGCCTCGGACAGCGGCTCATCGCACCGCCCGGCGCCGCCGCGGCCTACCACGTCGTCAACACCTGCTCCTGGCCGCGCACCGACGTCGTCCACGTCTTCCTGCCGGAGAGCACGGTCCCGCTGGACCGGCGGGTCAGCGTCACCGACGCGCGCGATGGACGCCGACTCCCGTACGAGGAAAGGGCGCAGACCAACGACGACCACCGCGACGCGGGCCGCTTCCTCCTCGTCCGCGTCGACGACGTGCCGCCCGCCGGATCGGTGCGCCTGGACATCAGCGCCGACCCCGCGCACGCCGACGCGGAGCAGGACACCGTCACGGTCAAGGCCGCCACCGGCTGGAACCCGACCGGCGGCACCGAACGCGAGGACCCGGCCGAGACCGCCGCCGAGGCGCTCGCCCACCCCGATCCGACCCTCCTGGAGAACGACCACCTCGCCGTCCGCGTCGACCTGGCCCACGCCTGCGTCGCCTCGGTCATCGACAAGTCGACAGGACGCGAACTCGTCCGCGAGGACGCCGTCGTCGGCTTCAACGGCTACCTCCACGACAGCTACACCACCGCCGGTGCCTTCAACCACAACTCCAGCCGTACGACGGGTTCCGAGCGCCTCGAACACCTCGGGGCCCGCGCCGTGGCCCCGCCCGCCGCGCTGATCGCCCGCCGCTCCACACCCACCGCGGAATCACTCACCTACGAGACCCGCCCCGTGGGCGCCAACCGGCTGCGCACCACGCTCACCCTGCCGCACGGCGTCGCGCGCCTCGACATCGAGAACCGGCTCGACAAGGACGCCACGATGGGCAAGGAGAGCGCCTACTTCGCCTTCCCCTTCTCCTTCGACGACCCGACCGTCCGCATGGAGGCATCCGGCGGCGCGACCGGCAGCGGGCTGCCGGTGGTACCGGGCTCCGCGTTGCACATGCGGGCCGTGCGGCGCTGGGTGACCCTGCGCGACGAGACGCTCGCGGTGGCCTGGTCCACCCAGGACGCCCCGCTCGTACAGTTCGGCAACATCGCCCTGCCGTACGCGCCGTTCCCCACGACCCTGGGCCACGACGAGCCCGCCACCGTCTTCTCCTGGATCCACAACAACCTCTGGGACACCAACTTCCCCAGCGCGCAGGGCTTCGAGTTCACCTACCGCTACAGCATCGCCTGCGCGCCGTCCGCCGAAGGACTGGGCCCGCGCACGGCCGCGGCCTGGAGCCGTCCGCTGCGGGCCGTGCGGGCCCGCGGCCCGGTGGGCGAGGGGCCGCGGGAGCACGCCTTCGCCGAGGTGGGAGACCCGCGCGTGCGCCTGGTGGGTGTCACCACGCCCGCGTCCGGTGAGGTCCTGCTGCGCCTGCAGTCGTTCGCCGAGGAGTCGGTGGCCTGCCGGGTCCGCGCCCGCTTCCCGGTCGCCGCCGCGCACCGCGCGACCTTCCTGGGCGCCGCCGGATACGAACTGCCGTGCGTGGACGGCGAGGTGACGGTCCACATCCCGGCCCTCGGCACCACCGCCGTCCTCTTCGTACGCCCCTGAAACGCCTCAGCCCCTCCTCACGTCATGTCCGCCGTCATGTCCGCGCGAAGGAGAACGTGTGTACCGGCTCGACCCGCGCCACGCCCCGGCACCGGGGACCGTCCTTGCCACGGGCTGGCCCGCCGTGGCCGCCCGACTGCCCCGAGGGTCCGCGACCGTCGCCGTGGACGGCCCGCCGACGGCGGACTGGGACGGCCTCGCCGCCCGGCTCGCCGCGGAGTTGGACGCGTACGGCATCGCGGTGGTCCCGCTCGACCTGCGCGCCCACCACGCCCCGCCCGCCGAGGTGCGCCGCCGCACCGACGACACCGACGACCCCTACTTCTGCCGACTCGCCGAGAACACCCTGCGCGAACTCTTCGACGACCTGCCGCTGCCACCGGACCCCCGGGACCGCGAACTGGTCCTCGTATATGGGCCCGGTGCCGCGCTGCTGCCGCACGACGTGCTCTGGTACGCCGACCTGCCCAAGCGGTACGCGGAGGCGGCCGTCGCCGCGGGTGCCGGACACAACCTCGGACTGCCGCACGCCGTCGGTGACCTGAGGCGGCTCTTCTACATCGACTGGCCCGTCCTCGACCGGCACCGCGACACCCTCGCCCCCGGCGTCGACGGCTGGCTCGACGTGCAGGACCCCCACCGGCCCACCTGGATCGACGGGGACGGGCTGCGCGCCACCCTCGCCGCCCTCGCCCGCCGACCGGTGCGCACCAGGCCCTACTTCAACTCCACGCCCTGGGGCGGCCATTGGGCCCAGCGGGAACTCGGCTTCGCCCCCGGCGCGCGCAACACCGCCCTCGGCTACGAACTCATCGCCCCCGAGGCGGGCGTCCTCATCGGCCCGCACGTGGGCCAACAGGCCGAGATCCCTTTCCAGTTGCTGTGCGTCCTGCATCCCGACGCCCTGCTCGGCCCCCAGGTGCGCGCCCGCTTCGGCACCTCCTTCCCGATCCGCTTCGACTACCTGGACACGGTGGGCGGCGGCGACCTCTCGGTGCACTGCCACCCCAAGGAGCCGTACATGCGGGAGCGGTTCGGCTGGCCCTATGCCCAGCACGAGACGTACTACATGACCCTCGGTTCCCCGGACACCCGTGTCTTCCTCGGTCTGCGCGAGGACGCCGACATCGACCTCTTCCGCAAGGAGATCGAGGAGGCCGCGCACGACGGCGTGCCGATGGACCCCGCCGACCACGTCCTGACCTTCCCCGCCGAACAGGGCAGGCTCTTCATGATCCCGGCGGGCACCCCGCACGCCAGCGGTGCGGGCAACCTCGTCCTGGAGATCAGCGCCACCCCCTACCTCTACAGCCTGCGCCTCTACGACTGGCTGCGCCCCGACGCCGACGGCAAGCCCCGCCAACTCCCCTACGAGCACGGCCTGGCGAACCTGGAGACCCGCAGGCGCGGCGACGCCGTGGCCCGCGACCTCGTCCAGGAACCGCGCACCCTGCGGCACGGCACGGGCTGGCGCGAGGAGCTCATCGGCGCCCTGGACGAGATGTTCTACGAGGTGCGCAGGAACGTCCTGGACGTGGACGCCGAACTCCCCGACGACACGGCGGGCCGCTTCCACGTCCTGAACGTCGTCGAGGGCGAGGGCGTGCTGCTGCACACGGCGGCGGGGGAGCGGCTCACCCTCGCGTACGCGGAGACGATGACGGTGCCCGCGGCGGTCGGCCCCTACCGGCTCACGGCGATCGGCGACGCCCCGGTCACGGTCGTCAAGGCGCTGGTCAGGCCCCAGACGGGCACACCGCGCCCCCACACAGGCGCATGAGGAGCGCGGCCCCGGGCCGTCTGCGGGCGGTCATCGAGCTCGGTGGCACCCATGTCACCGCGGCCCTCGTCGACCCCGGGACGGCGACCGTGGCCCGCGCCGTCCGGCGCCCGCTGGACGCCAAGGGCCGCGCCGAACACGTCCTGGGCGCGGTGGTCCGCTGTGCCACCGACCTGGCCGCGCCCGAGGGCCTGGTGTGGGGCGTCGCCGTACCGGGACCCTTCGACCACGACAAGGGCATCGCCCGTTTCGAGGGGGTCGGCAAGTTCGACGACCTGTACGGCATCGACGTGCGCGCGGTGTTGCTCGACGGCGTGTGGCCGCGCCCCGCCCATGCCGTGTTCCTCAACGACGCGCACGCCTTCCTGCTCGGCGAGTGGCACGCGGGCGCCGCGCGCGGACACGAACGCTGCGCGGGCATCACCCTGGGCACCGGGGTGGGCTCGGCCTTCCTCGTCGACGGGGACATCCGCAGGCAGGGGCCCGGGATCCCGCCCGAGGGCCGCATCGATCTGGTCCGGGTGGGCGGGCGGCCCCTGGAGGACTCGGTGTCGCGCCGGGCCGTCCTCGCGCGCTACGGCGACGGTGCCGTGGACGTCAGCGATGTGGCGGAGCGCGCACGGGCGGGGGAGCGGCACGCGCGCGACGTCCTGGACGGGGCGTTCACCACGCTCGGCGCGGTCCTCGCCCCGTACGCGCGCGACTTCGCCGCCACCGTGCTCGTCGTGGGCGGCGCCATGGCCGCGTCCTGGGACCTGGTGCGGCCCGCGCTGCGCGCAGGACTGGGGGATACTCCCGTCACGCTGCGCGCCGCGGGGCTCGGCGAGCACGCGGCACTCGTCGGTGCGGCGGCGTACGCCGCCGAGGAGAACTGACCGGCGACAGCGGACGCGAGCCCGAGCACCGGAACCAGCACCGCAACCAGCGCCGGAGAGAGCACCGGAGCGATCACCGGAAGAAGCACTGGACGGAACGGAAGGGACACCATCACCATGCCCGGACCGCACCCCAAGGGCGGGCAGCCCACCCTCCGCGACGTCGCGGAGCGGGCCGGGGTCAGCGCGATGACCGTGTCACGTGCCCTGCGCGACGACCCGCAGGTGCTCCCCGCCACGCGCGAGCGGGTGCGCGCCGCGGCCGACGCGCTCGGCTACCGGCCCAACGAGGTCGCCCGCAGCCTGCGCCTGGGCCGTGGCACGGGGCTCGTCGGGCTCGTCGTCACGAACCTGGCCAACCCCTTCTACTCGCGCCTCGCCCTCGGCGTGGACTCCGTCGTGGCGGGCGACGGCCTCAAGACCGTCATCGGCAACACCGGACAGGACCAGGAGGCCGAGCGGGAGTTGGTGGCCGACCTGGTGGCCCGCCGCGTCGACGGGATCATCGCGGTGCCCGCGGGCGCCGACCAGCGCCACCTGGCATCGGCCGTGACCGACGGGGTGCCGGTGGTCCTCGCCAGCAGGCCCCCCGAGGGCTTCGCGGCGGACTGCGTCCTCGTCGACGACTTCGGCGGCGCCCGTGACGCGACCGCCCGCCTCCTGGAGCGGGGCCACCGCCGCATCGGCTTCCTCGGCTCGCCGCCCGCCGTGCACACCGGCACCGAACGCCTGCGCGGCTTCCACGCGGCCCTCGCCGCGGCGGGTCTCGCCGCCGACGCGCGTCACATACGCCAGGGCCAGACCGAACCGGACCAGGCCACCCGCGCCGCCGCCGAACTGCTCGCGCTGGCCGAGCCGCCCACCGCGCTGTTCTGCTCCAACAACCGCAACACCATCGGGGCGTTCCGCGCCATCCGCGCCGCCGACGCCGATGTCTCCCTCGCGGGCTTCGACGACTTCGAACTCGCCGACGCGCTCGGCCTCGCGCTCACCCTCGTCGCGTACGACAGCGACGAGCTCGGCCGCGCGGCCGGCCGCCTCCTGCTCGACCGCCTGCGCGACCACGGGAGCGGCGCGGCCGACGAGAGGGCCGAGCCCCGCCCTCCCCGGCAGATCGTGGTGCCGACGAGCCTGGTGGAGTACGGGGGGTGAGATCGAGGAACGGACCGGGGTGCCCGTACGTTGAGCGGGGCGAATAAAGCGGGGTCCGCAGGGCCCGGCGGATGCAGCGGATGCAGCGGATGAAGGGGACGGGGGCACGCGTGGCGCAGCAGACCCGTTCCGCGCGCCTGGCCGCGTCCGCGCTGGCCCTCGTCGTCACCGTCCTCGCCTTCTTCGTCCCCGCGGCCACCACCGCGTACGGAGCACCGGGCGACGCGCCGGGCGCCCACCACCTGACCGTCGTGCACGAGCAGGGCTCGGTCTCTCCCGACGACGTCCCGGCACTCCGCGTCGCTCCCGCACACCGCGTCGACGCCCACATCCCGGGACCGGGGCCCGCGGGCCCCGCGCGCAGGGCCTTCGACGCGGCGCCGCACCGCGCCTGCGGAGGCCCCGACGCCCGCACCACGGGCGTCCTGCCGCCGCCGTGTCACGCCGTCGCGGCCGCCGCGCCGCGCGGCCCGCCCCACCGATGAGCACACCGCAGACCGTCCCCGACGCCTGACCAGGAGCGCACCGCGCCCGGCCGGGTGTCCTTCCGTCCTGCCCTCATCGTGGAGACCCCATGAAACGCGCGCCCTTGTGGCGGGCGATCGTCGCGCTCGCCGTCGTCGCCCTGTCCCTGTACGTCGCCCTCACCCAGACCGCCCGCCTCGGCCTCGATCTGCGCGGCGGCACCCAGATCGTCCTGGAGACCAAGAACTCACCCACCGTCAAGGCCGACGCGGCCTCCACCGACCGTGCCCTGGAGGTGCTGCGGCAGCGCGTCGACGCGCTCGGCGTCGCCGAGCCGAGCATCGCCCGCTCCGGCGAGAAGCGGATCATCGTCGAACTGCCGGGAGTGCAGGACCCGCGCGAGGCCGCCGAGGTCATCGGCCGCACCGCCCAGCTGACGGTCCACCCCGTGACGGGCGAGTCGGCCGACAAGGGCACGGCGAAGGCCGCAGCCGACGGGTCCCGCACCCTGCCCGACCCCGACCGGCCGGGCAGTCACCTCGTCCTCGGCCCCACCGTGCTGACCGGCGAGGGCGTCAAGGACGCGGAGGCGGTCCTCGACCAGCAGGCCATGGCGGGCTGGCTCGTCTCGCTCGACTTCCGCAAGGCGGCGGGCGAGAGCTGGGCCCGCGTCACCGGCGAGGCGGCCTGCGCACCGCAGGGCGCGCCCGAACGCCGCGTCGCCATCGTCCTCGACGGCAAGGTCATCTCGGCGCCCGGCGTCAACGAGGGCGTGGTCTGCGGCACCGGCATCACCGGCGGCTCCACCCAGATCACCGGCGGCTTCGACCAGGACGAGGCCCGCGACCTCGCCGCCCTCGTCAAGGGCGGCGCCCTGCCGGTGCCCGTCGACGTCGTCGAGCAGCGCACGGTCGGCCCGACGCTCGGCGCCGACGCCATCGACGCGAGCACCCAGGCCGCGATCATCGGCATCGCGCTGACCGCGCTGTTCATCACCGTCGTCTACCGCCTCATGGGCGTGCTCGCCTCGCTCGCCCTGGCGCTGTACGGCCTCATCTCGTACGCAGCCCTGGTGGCACTCGGCGCCACCCTGACCCTGCCCGGACTCGCCGGGTTCGTCCTGGCCATCGGCATGGCCGTCGACGCGAACGTCCTCGTCTTCGAACGGGCCAGGGAGGAGTATCTCGGCGCCCGCTCCACGGACCTTGCCAAGCCCGTGCGCACCGGCTTCGCCAAGGCGTGGAGCGCGGTCATCGACTCGAACGTGACGACGCTGCTCGCCGCCGGTCTGCTGTTCTTCTTCGCCACGGGACCGGTCAAGGGCTTCGGCGTGACCCTGTCCATCGGCGTCCTCGCCTCGATGGTCACCGCGCTCGTCATCACCCGTGTTTTCGCCGACTTCGCCGCCGCACGGCGCTTCGTGCGCAAACGGCCGGGACTCACCGGCATCACCACCACGGGTCGCGTCCGCGGCTGGCTCTCCCGCCGTGACCCGAACCTGCTGCGCCACCGCAGGCGGTGGCTCGGCGCGAGCGCGCTCCTCGTCGTCGTGGCGGTCTCCGGGATCGTGCTGCGCGGCCTGGACTTCGGCGTCGAGTTCACCGGCGGCCGTCTCGTGGAGTACAGCACCAGCAAGCCCGTCGACGCGGACACCGCACGTGGCGCCGTGTCCGACGCGGGCTTCCCCCGCGCGGTGGTGCAGGAATCGGGCGACGGCGACATCACCGTACGCACGGAGAAGCTCACCAACGAAGAGCAGCAGCGCGTCAAGGAAGCCCTGGAGAAGCCGGGCGGCACCGTCACCGTCGAGCGCGACGAACTGATCGGGCCGAGCCTCGGCAGCGAACTGCGGCAGAAGGCCCTCATCGCGCTCGGGATCGCGGTCGCCGCCCAGCTGATCTATCTGAGCGTACGGTTCCGCTGGACGCTCGCGGCCGCCGCGGTGACGGCGATGGTCCACGACGTGCTCCTCGTCGTCGGCCTGTTCGCCTGGCTCGGCAAGCCGATCGACAGCGTCTTCCTCGCCGCGGTGCTCACCGTGATCGGCTACTCGGTCAACGACACGGTCGTCGTCTTCGACCGGGTACGCGAAGGGCGCCGCCGCGACCCGCGCCGCGACCTGGAGACCACGGCCAACCGGGCCGTCGTGCAGACCCTGCCGCGCACCGTGAACACGGGCATGGGCGCGCTGTTCATCCTCGCCGCGCTCGCCGTGCTCGGCGGCGACTCGCTGGCCGACTTCTCGCTGGCGCTGATCGCCGGTGTCCTGGTCGGCGTGGCGTCGACGGTCTTCACCGCGGTGCCCCTCGCGGTCGCCCTGGAACACCGCAATCCGGCGCCGCCGCCCGCGCGGCCCGGCCGCAAGCGCGACGTGCCGGACGGGTACAGCCCGTTGGAGGCGCGCAGGAACAAGGAGCGCGGTACGGGCGCGGTCGTCTGAGCCGGAGCCGTGCGACGGGCGGCCGTTCCCCGGGCAGGGGAGCGGCCGCCGGTCGGGCGCGGTCGGCCCGCGCGGTGCGCCGTAGCCGCGTCAGATCCTGCGCCAGCGCGCGTTGACCCACGAGAAGAGGCCGAACGCGGCGAGGCCGACGGCGATCAGCGCGAGCAGCCAGGGCCCTGCGGCCGTGTCGGTGAAGGACCGCAGCGTGTCGTCCATGCCCTTGGCCTTGCCGGGCTCGTGCCGCAGCGCCGCGGCGACGGCGAAGCCGCCCGCGGTGGCGAAGAGCGCGCCGCGCGCCGTGCCGCCGGTCACGCCGAGGACGTCGCTGGCGCGGCGCACGCGGCCCGACATCTCGCCGAGGCGCAGCCGGTCGCGGAACTTGCGCAGCAGGGCGCGTCCGGCGATCCACAGACCCGCGCCGAGCACCGCCGCGCCCGCGACGGCCACGATCCACTGCCCGCCGGGCCAGTCGAGCGCCTTGGCGGTGACGTCCTGGGTCTGCTTGTCGCTCGACCCGCTGCCGCTGCCCTTGTCGCCCGCCGCGTAGGCCAGGACGGAGTAGGAGACGAAGCCGTAGAAGACGGCGCGCCCGCCGGACAGGGCGCGCTTGCGCGCCGAACCGCCGTCGGGGCCCGCCTGGCCGAAGAAGAGTTCGGAGAGGCGCCACAGCGCCATGCCCGCGAGGGCCGCGCCGAGCACCCAGAGCAGGACGTGGCCGAAGGGGCGCTCGGCGAGCTCCGCCACCGCGCCTCCGCGGTCCGCCTGTTGCTCGCCGCCGCCGTCGGCGAAGGCGACCCGCAGTGCCAGCGCGCCGACCAAGAGGTAGAGCACGCCGCGGCCGATGAATCCGGCGCGCGCCACAGCGGCGACGGTGCGGCCCTTGGCCACCCGCCGCGCTTGTACGGTCCCGCTTCCTGTCGCACCCGGAAGTCGCATGGCTCCCTAGTGCCCAGGCCGGTGTGGCTCATGCCCGCCGCGGTCAGTGGAATCCGCTTCTCGCCCATGGCCGCGCGCCCGCGACCGGGTCGCAGGAGGGGATCACGAAAGCCTGGTCGAGGCGGGTGATGCGCAGGACCCGCCAGTTGCGCTGGCTGCCGGGCACGAGCCACAGCATGCCCTGGTTGTCGGCCACTTGACGCCTGATCCGCACGAGGAGGCGCAGGCCGCCGGCGTCCAGGAAGGTCACCTGCCGAAGGTCCGCGACGACCTGGTGGCCGGCGCGGTCGAGGAGTGCCGTCACACGCGGAGCGAGTTCCTGGTCGGCCCAGGCATCCAGTTCGCCCCGGAACGCAAGGACATCAGTGCCGTTCACCACGTGGTGATGCAGGCCGAAGGTGAAGTCGGCGGTGCCCGATTCCCAGTCCAGCAGTTTCCTGTCTCCTTACAGAGAGTAATCGAATATGGCGATGGCGTGGCGTTCATAGGTCGGCGCCGGACGCCATCGAGTCCTGGGCGGCACCGAAGTCCTACCTGCATCGTGCCCGCTCAGGGCCATTCGTACCCTTGTATGGGGGCAGCAATGAGGATCGAGTGCGGATGATCAGGGTTCACGTGTGTGATTACTCAGGGTAGTTGAAGGTTTTGGCGCCCGGGACTCGGCGGTCCCGGTGGCCTGCGCCGGCTCAGCGCGGTGTCGCCCGGAAGGCCCTGCGGTAGCCGCCCGGTGTCGTGCCGAGGGCGCGCAGGAAGCGTCGGCGCAGGTTGGTGGCGGAGGCGAGCCCCGAGCGCCGGGCCACGGCCTCCAGGGGGAGGTCCGTGGACTCCAGCAACTCCCTTGCCGCGCCGATCCGTTGGGCGAGCAGCCACTGGCCGGGGCTGATGCCGAGCTGGTCGGCGAAGCGCCTGGCCAGCGTGCGCGCGGAGACCCCCGCCCGCGCGGCCAGGTCCTCGATGCCGATCGGCTCCGCGAGCCGTTCGCCCGCCCAGGCGAGCAGCGGCGCGAGCGAGCCGTCGAACTGGACGGGATGGGCGGGCGCCGCGTACTGCATCTGCCCGCCCTCGCGGTGCGGCGGCATGACCATGTTCCGCGCGACGTGCGCGGCGTACCCGGCGCCCTGGTCCGCGCGGACCAGATGCAGGCAGAGGTCGATGCCCGCGCCCGATCCCGCGCTGGTCGCCACGTCCCCGTGATCCACGTACAGCACGTCGGGATCGACCCGAACGGCAGGGAAACGCGCGGCCAGTTCCTCCGCGAGCGCCCAGTGCGTGGTGGCCCGCCGCCCGTCGAGCAGCCCCGCGTGCGCGAGGGCGAACGCGCCGGAACAGATGCTCAGCACCCGCGCGCCCCGGCCGTGGGCCCGGCGCAGCGCGTCCGTGACCTCGTCGGACGGCGGCTCCTGCGGAGGCAGCCAGCCGGGGATGACGACGGTGTCCGCACGCTCCAGGGCGTCGAGGCCGTCGCGCACGACCATGTCGTACCCGGCGCGCGTCGCCACCGGTCCGGGGCGCTCGGCGCACACGCCGAACGTGTAGCGCGTGGCGAGGCCGCGCCGCTCGGTCCCGAACACCTCGGCCGCACAGGCGAGTTCGAAGGTCGACTGGGGCGCGTGGACCAGGGCGACGACACGATGCATGGCAGGAAAATACCTTGGCATGACTTTCTGGACACTGGGTGGGGCGCCCGTGGCCCGAGAGGCTGGAGCCATGACGACAGAACAGACGGCCGGGACAGCGGAACAGACGGCCGGGACGACAGAACCGACGGCCGGGACAGCAGAGCGGGCAGAGCGGAAGGACCGGAGCGCCATGACCGGCTATGTGTGGTCGGCCGTGGACGACGCCCCCGTCCGCGAACTCTTCCCCGGCATCCGCCTGCGCCCGCTGTGGCGCGGCGAGAACGGCGCGAGCGCGCAGGTGCTCGAAATGGATCCGCACACCTGCTGGGAGGGGATCGACGTGCACGAACCGGGCCCCGAAGAGGTCTTCGTGGTCTCCGGAGTCTTCAACGACGGCGAACGCGACTATCCGGCGGGCTCGTTCATCCACGCCCCCGCGGGCTCCTGGCACATCCCGCAGACCACCACCGGCTGCACCTTGTTCGTCTTCTACCCGGAGGGCTGAGCCCCCTCCTGCCCCTTGGCGGACGACTTCTCCGACCGGCTGCGCTCCGCGGACTCCAGGAGCGTCGGCAGCGCACGCTCCAGCGCGTCCACGCCGTGCGCGTACGGCAGCCGCAGCCGGTCCCTGAAGCCGTCCACCGCCGAGAACGCGGACCCCGGCACCACGGACACGCCCCGGCGTCGCGCCCACTGCGCCATCGCCTCCGTGTCCGTGCCGGGCACGCGCACCCACAGCGCGGCGCCCCCGGCGGGACGGTCCCACTCCCAGTGCGGAGCCCGGGAACGCAACAGCTTCTCCGCGCCCGCCCGTTGCTCGCGCAGGACCGTGCGCCGCGTCGTGCGCGCCTGCGGCAGACGGCCGAGCAGCCGCACCGCCACCAGCTGCTCCACCACGGGACAGGACAGGTCCACCGACGTCTTGATCTTCGCGAGCCGGGCCACGACCTGCGGCGATGAGCGCACCCAGCCGACCCGCAGCCCGCCCCAGAACAGCTTCGACAGCGTCCCCACGACGATCGTGGAGGCATCGGGGAGCCCGGCGGCGAGCGGCACGGGAGGACCGTCGCCGTCCAGGGCGAGCTCCGCGCACGAGGTGTCCTCGACCGTGAACACCTCCCGCTCGGCCAGCGCCGAGGCCCACGCCCGCTGCGCCGCCCCGTCCAGGCCGCGGCCCGTCGGGTTGTGCACGGTCGGCTGGAGGTAGACGAGCCGGGGCCGCACCGCCGCGCCGAACCGCCGCAGGGCCCCGGGATCGGCGCCGTCCCGGTCCGCCCCTGGCCGGTCGCCGCCGACCGGCACGAGGCGCGCCCGGCGCGAGCGCAGCGCCTCCAGGGCGCCCCGGTAGGTGGGGTTCTCGACCACCACCGTGTCGCCCGGGTCGACCAGCGCCTGCGCCACCAGCCACACCGCCTGCTGCGAGCCCGAGGTGACCAGGATCTGCTCGGGCCCGGTCGGCACCCCGGCAGCCCGGTAGTACGCGGCGATGCCCTCGCGCAGCTCGGGAAGCCCGTACGGCAGATAGCCGTCGGCGCGCAGCAGCGGCGCGAGGTCGTCCGCCGTCAGCGCGCCCACCACGTCGCCCACCGTGCCGAGCCCGTCCAGGGCGCCGCTGGACAGGTCCACGGTGCCCGTCCGGGCGTCGAAACTGGCGAGCCTGCCCTCGCCCGCACCCTCGTCGATGGACCCCGAACCGCGCAGTCGCGAGCCGCTGCCGCGTCGGCTCTCCAGCCACCCCGACTCCTCCAGGAGGCTGTACGCGGCGGTCACCGTGGAGCGGCTGACGCCGAGGACGAGGGCCAGCTCACGCTGTGAGGGGAGCGTCGAGCCCGCCGGCACGTCGGCGCGCTCGGCGAGCTCCCGCAGGGCGTCCGCGAGCCGCCTGGGCAGCGGACCCGACCCCTCGGAGGCCCAGCCGGTGAGCAGTCGCGCCAGCCTGGTCGTCGGAATCTTCGCCATGCGCCCATCTTCCTCCACACGGACCACCGTTCGCCCCGCACGCCCCATGACCAGGCAGGACGCGCAGGCCAATCGGGCCCGACTGGTCGTTGCCAGGGCCACCGGCGGGACGCAGGATCGGCAGCACCGCGCACAAGAAGGAGTGTGAAGGACATGGCGACCGTCGTGCTGGCCGGAACCCTGGACACCAAGGGCGAGGAGTACGCCTGGCTGCGCGAACGCCTCAGGGAGTACGGCAGCGATGTCCTCCTCGTCGACACCGGCATCCAGCCGCCGCCCGCCCACGCCCCCACCCCCGACGTACCGGCCGACGTCGTGGCGCGGGCCGCGGGGCACAGCCTGACCAAGCTCCGTGCCGCGGGGGACAGGGCCGCGGCGGTCGCCGCCATGGCCGAGGGACTCACCCGCGTCGTCCTCGACCTGCACCGCGAGGGACGGCTGCACGCGGTGCTCGCCGCGGCGGGCAGCGGCGGCTCGGCGATCGCCGCGCAGGCCATGCGGGCGCTGCCCATCGGCGTACCGAAGGTCCTGGTCAGCACCATGGCGGGCGGGGACGTGGCGCCGTACGTCGACAGCAGCGACCTCACGATGATGTACAGCGTCGTCGACATCTCCGGCATCAACTCGGTCTCGCGCCAGGTGCTCGGCAACGCGGCGGCGGCCGCGGCCGGGATGGCGCGCCGCAGGGAGCGCAACCACGAGCAGCTCGCGGGACCGCGGCGCAAGGTCGTCGCCGCCACCATGTTCGGCGTGACCACGCCCGCCGTCGACACGGCCCGCGCCCGCCTCGCCGAACTCGGCTACGAGGTCCTCGTCTTCCACGCCACGGGCGCCGGTGGCCGGGCCGTGGAGAAGCTCGCCGCCGACGGCATGCTGGACGGCGTGCTCGACCTGACCACCACCGAACTCGCCGACGAACTGGTCGGGGGAGTGCTCAGCGCGGGCCCCGACCGGCTCACCGCCGCGGGCGCGGCCGCCGTCCCCCAGGTCGTCGCGCCCGGCGCGCTCGACATGGTCAACTTCGGCCCCGCGGCGAGCGTGCCCGAGCGGTTCGCCGACCGGCGCCTCCTGGTGCACAACTCGACGGTGACGCTGATGCGGACGACCGCCGACGAGATGACCGAACTCGGCACGGTCCTCGGCCACAAGCTCGCCGCCGCCCGCGGCCCCGCCGAACTCTTCTGGCCGCTGCGCGGCCTGTCCGCCGTGGACGTGACGGGCGGCCCCTTCGACGACGGCGTGGCCGACACGGCGGGCCTGGAGGCGCTGCGCGCCACGGTGCGCGGCAGCGGCGTACGGCTGCGGGAGATCGACGCCCACATCAACGACGCGTCGTTCGCCATCGCCATGGCCGACCGCCTGCACGAACTGATCACCGAGCGCTCCGCGGCCCCGGTCCGCCGCTGAACCGCCTGGAACCGAAGGAGAACACCATGAACCGCGAGGAAGCACTCGCCAGGCTGCGCGCCCAGGTCGCCGCGGGCAAGCCCGTCATCGGGGCGGGCGCGGGCACCGGGCTCTCGGCCAAGTGCGCCGAGGCCGGCGGCGTCGACCTGCTGATCATCTACAACTCCGGCCGCTACCGGATGGCGGGACGCGGCTCGCTGGCAGGGCTCCTGCCCTACGGCGACGCCAACGAGATCGTCACGGACATGGCCCGCGAGGTCCTGCCCGTCGTCAGGGACACCCCGGTCCTCGCGGGTGTCTGCGGCACGGACCCGTTCCGCCGCATGGACCTCTTCCTCGACCAGCTGAAGGCCATGGGCTTCAGCGGCGTGCAGAACTTCCCGACGGTCGGCCTGTACGACGGCACCTTCCGCGTCAACCTCGAAGAGACCGGCATGGGGTACGGCCTCGAGGTCGACATGGTCCGCACCGCCCACGAACGCGAGCTGCTCACCGCGCCCTACGTCTTCGACCCCGAGCAGGCCGCGGACATGGCGCGCGCGGGCGCCGACGTCCTGGTGCCCCACGTCGGCCTCACGACGAAGGGCTCGATCGGCGCGGGCACCGCCCTGACGCTCGACCAGGCGGCGGCCGCCGTCCAGGAGATGCACGACGCCGCCAAGCGCGTCAATCCGGACCTGCTCGTCCTGTGCCACGGCGGTCCCATCGCCGAGCCCGATGACGCTCGCTACGTCCTCGAACACACCGAAGGAGTCGTCGGCTTCTTCGGCGCCTCCTCCATCGAACGGCTCCCCACGGAACGCGCCGTCGTCGAGCAGACCCGCGCTTTCAAGTCCCTGACGCCCTGAGGCGTTCTCACCAGAGCCGTGCGCCGCGCCGCGCCAGGTACGCGGACGGGCTCACGTCCGAGCCGTAGTGCCGCCGGGCCCGTATCTCCAGATGGAGATGGGGGCCCGTGGCGCGCCCGGTGGCGCCGCTGTTGCCGAGTCTGGCGCCGGTGCGGATGCGGGCGCCCTGGCGTACGCCGATGCGCGAGAGGTGCGCGTACACCGCGTAGTGGCCGTCCGGCATCCGCACGGTGACGGCGTTGCCGTACGCCCCCGACCAGCGGGCGAGGACCACGACGCCGCCGCCCACCGCGTAGACGGGAGTGCCACGCGGCACCGCCAGGTCGATGCCGGTGTGGTGCCCTGCGAGCCAGTCGCCGGGCACGCCGTACCGGGCGGTGATCCGGTAGTGCCTCCGCAGCGGCAGCGCGCACCGGCCAGGAGGGCCGAGCCGCGCGATCCCGCGGTCGTCCTCCTCGGGTATCAGCTCGTCGGCGCCGGCCAGCGCCGACTCGAACTCGGCGTCGTAGTGGGCCGTGCAGGAGTCCTCGGACTCCTCGGCCGATGCCGGTGCGGCCGCCCGGAAGGAGAGGGCGCCGCCTGCCAGGAGCGCCGCGGCCATGCCCAGCGCGTCACGTCGTGAGGTGCCCGCGCGAGGCGGGACGTCTATGTGGTATCCCATTTCAGTCAGCAGACCGGTCGGGGCGGCGGAACGCACGCCGACTGAGCCATCCGGTGTACCCGGCCGGGACGGCTGAGGGGCCGTCGGCGATCCCGCCGGGAGAAGTTCCGGCAAATCTTCCGCGCCGCGAGCCGCCCGGAGCCGACCGGCGTCCCGGCCCCCGCCCGACGAGCCCGACACGCCGGAAACATCGGCCAACTCATCGACGCCCAAGGCCAGTTCACTCCGTACGATGTGCGGGCGGGCCCCGCCGGACGCTCCTGCCGAAGTGATCGTCCCCGGCGCAGGGGCGCCCGTTGCGCGGAGGGACCGTCTGTCCGGTTGTCGTGCCCGGCGCAAACAGCGGATACGGTGCTGCCGTGGTGATCGAGAGGGAGGGGCCGGTGTCAGGAACTGCGCTGCTCGTCGCGGCGGCTCCGGTGAGCAAGGGCCGCATCGTGGACGCGGCTTCCGTGCTTCCCGTGCTCGCGGCGGTGTCACCGGCGGCCCTCGCCGGAACCCCGACCGCGAGCGTCGTGGAACTCGCCGACCCGCTGGACCCGCAGACGGTCCTGACGCGGCTGCGGGCCGCCGCCATGGCGCCGGGGCCTTTGACGATCTTCCTCGTCGGCCAGGTCCATCTCGACCGGCGCCAGCGGCAGTTGCACCTCGCGCTCGCCAGGTCCACCCCCGCGACCATGCGCTACACCGGGCTGCCCTGGCACTGGATCACCCAGGAGCTCAGGCTGCGCCCCGCGGGCAGCACCACGATCGTCGTCGACCTGCACACCGACCCGGAGAGCTGGGAGACCCTCACCCAGCACCCGCTCGACGCGGGACCGGGCGTCGCCCTGTACGGACGGATCGCCCCGCCCGTGCGGCGCCGCGGCATCGAGACGCCGACGTACATGAAGGCGCTCGCCACCGTCCTGCGCAGCGGGCACCGCCCGCCGCTGCCCCAACTCCACGAGCAGGCCGTCGCCCAGTCCCTCGCCGACGACGCGCAGGACCTTTTGATCGCGTCGACCGGCGCCGCCCCGGTGGCGCAGAGCCCCTACCGGCAGCCGCCGACGCCGTCGGACATGGATCCGCACGCGGCGATCACCGCGGCCGTCGAGGCGGGGCGGCACGGCGAGGCCGCGTCCCTGGCCGCCGCCTGGGAGCAGACGGCGCTGCGCATGCACGGCCCGGGCTCCGCCGAGGTCATCCACTGGATGGAGGTCCGTGCGGACCTCCAGCGGTTCGCCGGGGAACCGGCGCGCAGCTGCGAGACCTGGCTCGCGGTCGCCGCGGCCCGGCTCTCCGCGGGCCAGGCGCCCGACTCCGCAGAGGTGGAGGCCGCGGCGGACCGGGCCCACCACCTGTGGGACCGGGTGCGCGACCCCGAGACCGTCCGGGGGCTCGGCCCCGCCCTGGTCGCCCTGCGCCGCCAGGTGCCGGGACGCCAGCGCGGCACGCTGTCGCTCGCCCAGCGGCGCCTGGAACAGTTCCACACGCAGCAGGTCGGCTGAGCGGACCCGTCGCGCGCGGGTCAGAGCGCCGTGCCGAACGCCTGTGTCCACCACGGGCCGCCGGAGCCGTTGTGGATGCCCACGCCCAGCTCCTTGAAGTCGCAGTTGAGGATGTTGGCGCGGTGGCCGGGGCTGTTCATCCACGAGTCCATCACCGAGGCGGGGGTCTGCTGGCCGCGCGCGATGTTCTCGCCGTAGGTGCTCCAGCGGTACCCGGCCGCCGTGATGCGGTCGCCGGGGTCGGTGCCGTCCGGGCTCGTGTGGTCGAAGTAGTCGCGGGCCGCCATGTCGGCGGAGTGCTTCGACGCGGCGGTGGCGAGCTTGTCGTTGGAGCGGACCGGGCCGCAACCCGCCTTGGACCGCTCGGTGTTGACCAGGGCGACGACCTGCGCGGCGGTGCCGCTGGGCTGCTGGGGCGCCGGATCGGGCTTGTCGGGCTTCGGCTTCGGCGCGGGCTTGG
This sequence comes from Streptomyces formicae, assembly GCF_002556545.1. Taxonomy (NCBI): domain Bacteria; kingdom Bacillati; phylum Actinomycetota; class Actinomycetes; order Kitasatosporales; family Streptomycetaceae; genus Streptomyces; species Streptomyces formicae. The sequence continues at coordinate 289,691 of NZ_CP022685.1, read as the reverse complement.
ACGTGGTCTTCGTGGGCGTGGGGGTGGGCGACGGCTTCTTCTTCGGCTTCGCCTTCGTCTTGCTGGGGCTCGGTGAGGCGGAGCGCGAGGCGGAGTGCGAGGGCGAGGGGCTCTTCGACGCCGAGGGCTCACCGGTCCCGGACGCGGGCGCGGCGGCGGTCGACGGTGCGCTCTCGTCCGCGTCCGGCCCGGTCAGCAGGTGCACCGCGGCGCCACCGGCGACGAGCGCGGCGACCGCGGCCGCCACCGCCGCCGTACGGCGCTGTCGCCTGGCCCGCTCCTGACGGGCCCGCGCCCGCGCGGAGACCGGAGCCTGACCGGGCAGGGAGGAGGTGGCGCCGACACTGACCAGGTCGGCCGGCGGCAGCAGCCTGCTCGTGAGCGCGGCCCCCACCGGTACGAGTCCCAGCGCCACCAGGAGTCCCTCGGCGGGGACCAGGTTCGACCAGTGGCTCTCACAGACCTGGCAGCCGCGCGCGTGCCGCGCGATCCGCTTGCGCCACAGCGCCGACGGCGCGCCGTCCCAGGTGTCCGTCACCTGCTGGAGGCCCGCGCACCGAGGCACGGCCGACAGGGCGCGGACCACCACGCGCGCCGTCTCCAGCTGTGCCTTCATCCGCTGGACCCGCACGGCCGCGTGCTGCGGCGCGAGTTCGAGCGCGGTGGCGACCTCGGCGCGCGTCAGCTCGCCCGCCGACTCCAGCCACCACAGGGACAGCAGCGCCCGGTCGTCCTCGTCCAGCCACCGGGTGGCCTCCGCGGTCTCGCGGCGCTGACCGGAGAGCCCGAGGCGCGTGATGGTCAGGTCCACGAAGTCCGCGCCGGGATCCACCACGTCGTACCCGTCACCGAGCTGGCCGCCGGTGGGTATCTCACCCGTGGCGCGCTCCCGCCAGTGGCCGCGTATCTGGTTCATGGTGATGGCGACGAGCCAGCTGCGGAACGTCTCGGGACTGCGCAGCCCGTCCAGGCCGCCGAGCACGCGGAGCATGGTCTCCTGCACCACGTCGTCCACGTCGGCGTGCCCGTTCAGGGCCCGCCCGACGATGTTGTAGACCAGCGGAAGATACTCCGCCACGAGCGCGTCCTGCGCCTGCTGGTTCCCGTCCTGCGCTGCCCTGACCATCGCGGCTTGGCGTTCGCTGCTCACGCTGTGTCCACTTCCTCTGTGGGGGGTCCGTCTGCTCCGACATAGGGGAGACGCCCCCCCGCCCGCCCCGATAACAGAAACCCGTCGGATTCCGTCGGCGGCGGTCCACTATGCCGTGCGGCCCATCCGGCGCCCGCAAGGGGTGGCGACCCGACGCTGTCACTCGAATGGGTGTACGTCGCGGGGTCCTGGACCGGCAGAACAGGCGAGGACGCACAGATCGGCAGACGATGGCCGAACAGTCCGGCAGAGCCTGCGAGGTGGTTGCTGTGCAGATCAGAGCGGTGGTATCCGAGTTCATCGGGACGTTGCTCCTCGTCTTCTTCGCCGTGGGATCGGCGGTGCTCGGCGCCGAGTACATCGGCACCCTCGGCATCGCACTGGCCTTCGGCTTCACGCTGCTCGCCCTGGCGTACACCCTCGGCCCGATCTCCGGCTGTCACGTCAATCCGGCGGTGACCCTGGGCATGCTCTGCGCGCGCAGGATCGACGTCCGCACCGCCGTGACCTACTGGGTCGCGCAGCTCCTCGGCGGCATCGTCGGCGCGGCCCTGCTCTTCCTGCTGGCCAAGCAGGTGCCGGGGCTGAAGACGAGCGAAGCCTTCGGCAGCAACGGCTACGACGACCGGTCCGCGGTCGGCATCAACCTGGGCGGTGCCTTCCTGGCGGAGGTCGTCCTGACCTTCCTGCTCGTCTTCGTCGTCCTCGGCGTGACGCACCGGGTGGCGGTCACGGGCTTCGACGGGCTGCCGATCGGCATCGCGCTGGCCGTCATCCACCTCGTCGGCATCCCGCTGACCGGCACCTCGGTCAACCCGGCGCGGAGCCTCGGCCCCGCCCTGTTCGCCGGGGGAGCGGCGCTCTCCCAGCTGTGGCTGTTCCTCGTGGCCCCGCTGGTGGGCGGTGTGATCGCGGCGCTCGTGCACCGGGTGACGCATCCCGCGGGTGAGGAGCGGGTCATCGCCGACAAGGCGTCCGCGGCGTAATCACCGCTTGGGGAAGCCGACCTCCGGATGAGCCGGGGAGGGGCCGTCGAGCAGCGGCTGAGGACGGTCCCTCAGCTCCTGTTCGAAGAAGGCGCCGACGTAGGCGCGGGTGATCTGCTCCGAGCGCTCACCGGAGAGCGGCACCTCGGGGTCGACCACCCCGGCCTGGCCGGTCAGGACCGGCACGTCGGTGAAGGTGAAGTGCCCGGAGCCCTTGACCGTGAGCCAGCGCTTCCAGCCGCTCAGGCCGTTCCACGTGCTGTCCCAGTTCTCGCCGTCTCCCTTCCCCGGGGTGTGGTCGAGCTCGGAGCCCAGCATCAGGAAGGGGCGCTTTCCGAGACCGACCGGTTCCGTATGGAAATGACCGTCCATGTTCATGCCCGCGCGCACCCGGGGGTCCGTGCTCATGACGGCGAGCGCCGCGGCCCCGCCGATGGAGTGCCCACCGGCCCCGATGCGCTCGGTATCGATCATCCCGGAGTGCCGCCAGGCCGCCTGGCGTCCGGTCAGCCGGTCGATGACGTACGAGAGGTCCTCGGCCCGCCCCTCGGTGACGACCTTGCCCATCCCCGGCTCCTCGGCGGGCCCGCACGCGGCGCAGGTGAGGATCCGGCCGCCGGGGAACGCCGTGCCGACCGACTCGTAGGCGTGGTCGACGGTGGCGACGACGAACCCGCGGCTCGCGAGGTCCTCCGCGAGGTGCGTCAGCGTGGCCCGGGGAGCGGTGAACCCGGGGGAGAGCACGACCAGCGGGAACCGGCCCGACGCGGGCCGCGCACCGGCGCGGGCGAAGGTGCGCGTGGCGCTGTAGGCGGTGGCGGAGATCTGCTTCTCCAGACCGCCGGCCTCAAGGAGCAGACGGGCCTCCGCCTCGGAGGTGTAGGCGGTGGGGCGCCCGCCGCCGTGTCGCGCGGGGTAGTACACGGACGTCATCAGCTCCCGCGCGCCCGCCGAGGGCACCCACGGGTCGGGACGGCTCGTGTCGACGAGGTGCAGGGTGTCGCGGCCCACCGCGAACGGGCCCGTGGGGCGAGGGAGATGGAGGGGTGCGGTCGCCTTGTCGCCTTGGCGGTCCACAGCTTGAGGGGCTGCCGACGCGGGCGTGGCGTGGGCGACCGCGGCAGTCGCGGCGGGCAGGGTCAGGGCCAGCGCGAGCACGGTGACAACGGCGTGCCCACGCAGGGCAGTTCGGGTTCCGGTCATGACACAGGACGCTAGACGCGGGGGCGGGGCGGTACGTCGCCCCGCGGTCTGACCCGCACCAGACTCCGGAGGTATGCGGGCGTCAGCTTCTGGTAGGAGACTCGATACGGCCACGGTGGCGCGCCGATCACCACGCGCCACCACGCGCCCCCACTTGTCCACCGCTCGTCACCAGTCACCAGGAGGTCCGTTGTCCCCACAGCGCGCTGAGGCCCCGCAGGAGACGCCCGATGAGGCGATGCCGGTTTCGAGGGAGCCGTCGGACGAGGGAGGTGAACCTCCCTGCGCCCTGGACCGGGTGTGCCCGGAGTGCGGCCGCCTGAACGAGACGGCCGGGACCCGCCGCTGCGAGCGGTGCGGCGGCGGACTCCCTGGCGGACCCGGTGGAGACGGTCAGTGAGGCTCGACCGGTGACGGGAACGCCGCGTTGACCGTGGCGGCCACCGTAACCGCCCACGGCGGCCTGACGATGTCGTAATGCGTGGCGTCGAGCTGTCGGCTCTCCTTGAGGTCGTCCAACCGCTCCCGCCACAGCCGCTGTTGGTGCTCCGGCGAGCCGTGGGCCGGGAGTTCGGGCACCGGGCGGGAGGCCAGCCACAGCCAGGTCGGCGTGCCGGACAGGCGCGGCGGCTCGTGCTGCGCCATGCCGCTCAGGTTGGCGCGGCAGCAGTGCGCGAGACGCTCGGCGTACGCCTGTGCCTGGGGGCCCGCGGGTGCCCCGGAGCCCGACTGGCTCAGCTCGTGGGCGAAGACCGCCTCGATCCGGCTCTCGTCGTACTCCTGGAAGCGCGGTGCGGCGTCCGGCGGCGGCGGGTCGAGCAGGTGCAGTCCGTCGAAGGGCCGGTCCGCCTCCCGCGCCCCGGCCGCCATGGCCTGTGCCACCCAGGCGCCGAACGACCAGCCCACGAGGTGGGTGCGCCACTCGCCGTGCGGGAAGCGGGCCCGCAGCGCGTCCCGGTAGCGGCGCGCCCGCTCGGTGGTCGACCAGGCGGTGAGGTCGGGCCGCCGCAGCGCGGGGTCGGGGATCAGACAGACGGTGAGCCGTGGATCGAGCCCCGACACGAGTGCGCGGTACGCCTGGATGTCACCGCCGACCGGGTGGATCAGGCACACCAGGTCGCGGCCCGTGCCCTCCTGCCACACCTCCAGGGTGACCGGATCGTCGGAGGAGTCCACGGCACCGGGGGCCGCCTCGGCGACGCGTGCGAGGACCTCGTTGAGGCTCACCCGGTGGCTGAGCCGGGAGAGTTCGATGGAGACGCCGTGGTGCTGCTCGACCTCGGCGATCAGGTCGAGCAGGGTCAGGGAGTCGGCGCCGTGGTCGTACAGGGAGGCGTCGGGGTCGAGGGCGTCGATGCCGAGCAGATCGCACAGCAGGGCGGTGAGCCGCGCCCCGGCGGACCGGGCCGAGGCGGCCGCGAGGGCCGAGGTGCTCGCGGGGACCGGGGTGCTCGCGGGGGCCGGGGCGGCACCCTCCCTGCCATTGTCGGCGGACGACGCGTCGTTCCCCGGCGCGTAGAACGTACGCGCCTTCTCGATGTCGGTGGTGGAGACCATCAGATGCGGCAACTGGAGCCGCAGCGCCCGCGAGAAGAGGGTGCGGCCCTCCTTCACCGCGAGTCCGACCGCGAGATGAGCCTGGTGGCGGGCGTCCGAGTGAAGGGCGTTCCGCGCCATGCCGACCTCGCTCCACACGTCCCAGTCGACGGCGATGCGCAGGGTCGTCTCCGCGGGGCCCGAGCGGTGCCGGGCGAAGCCGTCCAGGAGACCGTTGGCGGCGGCGTAGTCGAACTGGCCGACGCCGCCGAACAGCGCCGCCATCGACGAGCAGTACACTGCGAACGCGGGCCGGTGCCGCGCGATCAGCCGCTCGACGAGCAGGGCGCCGCGCGCCTTGGCGTCCGTGACCCGGCGCAGCGCGGCGGCGTCACGACGGGCGAGCAGGCCGCCGCCCGCCACGCCCGCCGCGTGCACCACACCGTCGACGCGGTCCGTGACCTCCTCGATCACGGCTAGGACCTCGTCAGGTGTCTGTCCGGCGAGGTCGGCCCGCACCAGGTCGACGCGGTCCGCCCACTGCGCGAGATCGGCGGGCAGCCGGGGCTGCCGGGACAGCAGGAGGACCCGGCAGTCGGAGCGGGCGAGGAGCCAGTCCGCGATGGCGCAGCCGATGCCGCCGGTGCCGCCGAGCACCAGGTACGTCGCGGGGCCCGAGGGCAGCGCGGAGGGCGCCGTCGGCGCGGGAGCGGCCACCGTGAGCAGCGCTTGGCGCCACCAGTAGCCCTGGCGCAGCGCGATCCGCCGGGGCAGCGCCGCGGCATGGTCGCTCCCCGCGAGCAGTGCCGCCACGGACGCCGCCCAGTCGGCCGGGTCCGCGGTGGGCAGGTCGAGCCAGTGCCCTTCGACGCCGCTTTCCTGCGGCGCGACCTCGCCCGCGCCCGCGAGGAGCCCCGACTCGGGCCGCTGGACGGTGCCTTCGACCGGCTGCGCCTCGTACGAGACCCACCAGGTCCGCAGCCGTACCGACGACGGAAGACCGGTCGCCGCCCGCAGCAGCGCGGCCGGTGTGTCCAGGCAGGCCCAGCGGGCGCGTTCGAGCGAGTCCTCGCCGACGGGACCCCGCACGGCGAGCGGCAGCGCGTGCAGCCAGTCGACTCCGGCCGGTCCCGCGGCGGCCAGTTCGGCGACGAGACGGCGCAACGACTCCGGGTCGGCGGGGTCGACTTCGTAGACGTCGTCCGCGAGCCGGGCGAAGGCGTCGGCGGCGGTGACGCGGACGACCCGGTCGTATACGGCCTCGAAAGCGCGGACCGCGTCGGCGTCGAGCGGCTCCGCCGTCATCGCGACCAGCACGCCGGGCACATGCGGCGCTTCGGTGGTGGCGCGGCTCAGCCGTACCCAGTGCGGCTGGTGGAGCCAGTCGGACTCGGGGAGGCGTTGCGGTCGGTCGCCGACGGCGTGGGTGTTCCGGCCGGGCATCGTCGTCGACGTCTGTTCGATGTCGTACTCGGACAGGGCGAAGGCGGGCGGCGGGAAGTCCCAGGGGGCCTGGGCGGGACCGGACGGCCAGTGGATCGCCCGGCCGGACAGCCAGGCGTCGGCCACCTCCTCGGCCGTGCGGCCCTCGGCGGACAGGGCGGCGGGGTCCGCGTCGCCGGGTGTCACCTCGACGCCCGACACCGTACGCAGCCAGGCCACGGCCGATGCCGCGTCGGCGCAGGCCCCGGCCGCACGCCAGCGGCCCGGCGTCCGTCCTGCCTGTAGATGCCGCAGCACCCTGCCGTACTCCTCCGGCCTGGCCTGAAGGTAGTCGGCGATTCGTGCGGCGTCGGCGCGCAGTGCCTGAGTGCTGCTGCTGGAGAGCAACAGGCAGCCCGATACGTCCAGTTGAGGGACCGGCGGGATCGACGAAAGGTCGGGGTCGTCCGCTTCGAGCACCAGATGCGCGTTCGTGCCGCCGATGCCGAAGCTGCTCACGGCGGCGACGCGCGGGCGTCCCTCCGGCCAGGGGAGTGCCTCGGTGGGGATGGAGAACGGTCCCGCGTCGGCGCCGATCTGCGGATTGAGCCGCCGGAAGTCGACGTTGGGCGGGATCACGCCGTGGTGGACCGCGAGCGCGGCCCGGACCAGACCGACCACGCCCGCCGCCGCGCCCAGGTGCCCGATCTGGCTCTTCACCGAGGACAGGGCGCACTGCCCCGACTCGTCCAGGTCGAAGGCCTGACGCAGCGCGCCGACCTCGACCGGGTCGCCGAGCCGGGTGCCGGTGCCGTGCGCCTCGACGTAGCCGAGGTCCGCGCTGTCCCGGCCGCTGCGGCGCAGCGCGGAGCGGATCACCTCGCGCTGGCCCGGCAGTGAGGGCGCGCTGTAACTGAGCTTGCCCGAACCGTCGTTGTTGAGGGCCGAGCCGGTCACCACGGCGTAGACGGTGTCGCCGTCGCGCCGTGCGAGGCGCAGCGGCTTGAGCACCACCACGCCCACACCGCTGGCGCCGACGGTGCCTCCGGCGTCGTCGCTGAAGGGCCTGCAGTGCCCGTCGTCGGAGAAGATGTGCTGTGGCCGGTACTGGTAGCCGTCGGTCAGCAGCCGGTCGACGAGGACCCCGCCCGCCAGCATCACCTCGGCGTCGCCCTGCCGCAGCAGCCCCGCCGCGACGTGCACCGCGACCAGCGAACTCGCGCAGGCCGCCTGGACGGTGAAGGCGGGTCCCGAGAGGTCGAGGTGGTAGGCGACCTTGGTGGTGAGGAAGTCCTTCTCGTGGTGGAGGGCGAGCTGGAAGCCGTCGGGCAGCCGCTCCGGGTCGACCTGGCGCAGCATCGACTGGAAGTAGGTGTTCTCGCCACAGCCCGCGACGAGTCCGATGCGCTGCCTCGACGCATCGGCGATTCCGGCGTGCGCGAGCGCCTGCACGGAGCTCATCAGCAGATGCCGCTGCTGCGGGTCCATCAGCCGCGCCTCCTGGCGGCTGATGCCGAAGTGCTCCGGGTCGAAGGAGAGGAGCCCCGACATCTGACTGCGGGCGCCGACCAGGCCGTCGGCCGCCTCGAAGTGCTCCACGCCCCTGCCGCCGTCGCGCACCATCTCCCAGAAGGTGGCCAGATCGTCGGCGCCGGGCAGCCGGACCGCCATGCCGATGACGGCGATGGGCTCGTCGACGGGGCCCGGCGCCACCCGGTCCGGTTCGTCGGCGTCGCTCGTCCGCTCACCCGGTACGTCTCGGCCGTCCAGGAATCCGGCGAGGTCGCGGATGGTCACGTGCTCGAACAGATCGGGGATGGTGAAGGTCAGTCCGGGCTCGGCGGTGCAGCGCAGATGGAAGCGCATCAGGTCCAGGCTGGTCGCGCCCGCGTCGAAGAAGCGCTGCTCGGGCCCGATGCTCCTGCCGACCACCGACGCGAACAGCTCGGTGAGCAGGGCCTCGCGCGCGGAGCGGGCCGGACGCGCACCGGGGCCCGGCCTGGTGGCGGAAAGCTCCTCTCCCGGCACGGTCGCGGCCGCCCGCCGGTCCAGCTTGCCGCTCGGCGTGAGCGGCAACCGTGCCACGCGCCGGAAGCGGTCGATCCGCACGTACGGCGGAAGCAGTGGCGCCAGATGCCGCGCCAGGTCCACCGGGTCGGGGTCGGGAGCGTCGTCGCGGCACTGCACGCAGGCCACCAGGCGCGCACCGTCGCGTACGACCACCGCGTTCACGATGTCCGGGTGCCGCAGCAGGGCTGCCTCGACCTGCCCCAGTTCGAGGCGGTGACCGCTCAGCTTGATCTGCTGGTCGTCCCGGCCGCGGAAGTGCAGCAGACCGTCCCCGTCGAAGCGGGCCAGGTCACCGCTGCGGTAGAAGGTGCCGAGGCCGGGCAGGTCGACGAACCGGTCCGCGTTGAGGGAGGGATCCCCCAGGTAGCAGGGCGCGGCCATCGGACCGCCGATGAGCAGCCGACCCGTGCGGCCCGGCGGCAGCGGCTCGTCGGCCTCGTCGACCACCCGCAGCCAGGCGCCCGCCACCGGAGCGCCGATGGCGGGGCGCTCCGGCCAGTCGGCCGGGTCGCCGTCCAGGCGGAGCGCGCTGACCACGTGGGTCTCGGTCGGGCCGTAGTGGTTGAACAGGCGTGCGCCCGGCATCCCGGCGAACCAGCGGCGGATGGCGTCGGTGCACAGCAACTGCTCGCCCGCGGTGACCACGTCACGCAGTCGCGAGGGATGACGGCCGAGTCGTACGCCGTGTTCGGCGAGCAGGTGCAGCGCGACGTAGGGAAGGAACAGGCGCTCGACACCCGCGTCATCGAGCTGGTCGAGCAGCGCGGGCACGTCATGGCGCCACTCCGGGCGAACCAGATGCAGCCGCCCTCCGCCGCACAGCGTGCCGAAGATCTCCTGGAAGGAGACGTCGAAGGAGAGCATGGAGAACTGCTGGGTGGCCGCGGGCGCCGCGAGGTCGCCGGACTCGGCCTGCCACTGGAGCAGGTTGCACAGCGTACGGTCGGGCACCCGCACGCCCTTGGGGGTGCCGGTGGAGCCTGAGGTGAACAGCGTGTACAGCGGCCGCCGTCCGTCGTGCGGCGCCGTTTCGGGCGCGTCGGCGGGCAGCGGTGGGTGGGTCGACAGGGCGACCGGGTGGCGCGGCGGCCCTTCCGGGGCGATCGCGTCGAGTGGATCGGGGGCTTCGTCCCGCGGCACCAGGACGCACAGCGGCTCCGCCTGCGCCAGGATCTGCCGAAGGAGCTCCGGCGGATAGGAGGGGTCGAGCGGCACGATCGTCAGGTTCAGCCGGGCCAGCGCGAGCAGCGCCACCACGTGCTCGGCCGACGGCTGGAAGTACAGGGCCACACTGCGCGGCCCGTCGTCGTCGGGGAGTGACGGGTAGAGCCCTCGCAGCTCGGCTGCCAACTGAGCGGCGTACGCGTCCAGTTCGGCGTACGTGAGGGTGCGCCCCTCGGGCGTCACGACCGCCGGGGCGTCGGGCGTACGGCGTACGGCGCGGGCGAAGCCCTCGGCGACCGTACGGAAAGCGGGCGCCACCTCGGCGGCGCGGCCGGGCTCGGGCAGCGCGCGCCGGTAGGGCTCCACCAGCTCGGCGGGCGTGCTCCGGGCGGGGTCGGTCAGCAGGTCCAGGCCGCGCCGGAACAGGTCGGCGAGGGCCGCCACCTCGTCGGCGTCGAAGTGGCGGGCGTCGTACTCCCAGAGGCAGTCGAAGCCCGTGCCCCGCTCGACCACCGAAAGGGTCAGCGGACACTTCGCGTCGGCCGGTGGCCGCCACCGGGGCCGGACGGTACAGCCGGGCAGCGCCAGCGCGTCGAAGTCGGTGTTCTCCATGACGAACAGGAAGTCGAACGGAGAGCCGTGGTCCGCGCGGTCGGCCAGCACGTCGGCGAGTGACACGTCCTGCCGGTCGAGCACCGACTGCACGGCGGCTCCGTGCCGCCGCAGTTGTTGGCGCAGGTCGTCGCGCGGCGCCACGTCGAGCGGGAGCAGCACGGTGTTGGCGAACATGCCGACACCGGACTCGAATTCCTGCACGGGCCGGTTGGCCACGGGGCTCGCGATGCGCGGCCGCGTCCCGCCCGTGACTCCGTACAGGCTCCAGGCGTAGACGCTCAGGAGCAACTGGAAGCGGGTGAGGCCGAGTTCGGCGCAGAGCCGGTCGAGCGCGGAGCGACGTCCCGGGTCGAGCGAGTCGCGCAGGAGACGCCCCGCGGGCCCGTCCACCGGATGGATGTGCCCCAGGGGCTCGTCCCTGGCCTCCGACGTCGCGTAGTGAGCGCTCAGTTCGGCGCGCTGTGCGCGATACCCCTCGTGGCTGAACCACGCGGCCTGCCAGGCCGCGAAGTCGAGCGGGGTCGGGACGGGCGCCGTGTGCTGTCCCTCGACCTCGCCGTCGTGCGGGGCGGCGGCGTAGTCGGCGGAGAGTTCGCCGAACAGCACGTTGAGCGACCAGCCGTCGACGGCGATGTGGTGCAGACGCAGCAGCAACTCGCCGCCGCCGGTGTCGGGACGCGGCAGCCAGCTCGCCCGGAACAGCCGAGGGTCGGCCAGGTCGAAGGGTTCGGCGAAGAAGGCGTCGGTGCGATCGCCCCGCTCCTGCTGGGAGTGGCCGAGCGGCTCGGGCAGTTCCGTCCACGGGTCGTACGGCTCCGCCACCACCTGGCGCAGCCCGCCCGGCGTGGCCTCGAAGGCGGTGCGCAGTGCCGGATGGCGTGCCACGACGCGGCGCAGCGCGTGTCGGAGCGCGGCGGTGTCGACCTCGCCGTCGACGCGGAAGACCAGCGGCACGTCGTACGCGCGGGAGGCGGGGTCCCGCTGCTGGAGCAGCCACAGCCGTTCCTGTTCGGCCGTCGCGGGCGCCGAGCGCGCGTCCGTCGGCTCGGCCGGGGCCGGATACGGTGAGCCCCCCTCGGCCGCCGCCTCGGCCAACCGCGCGAAGTCGCCGCGCAGGATCAGCGCCTGCGGCACCTCGCGGCCCCAGCGGCGCCGGGCCTCGAAACGCAGCCGCAGCGCCTTGAGGGAGTCGCCGCCGACCGCTATCCAGCGGTCGGCCAGACGCAGCCCGTCCACGCCGAGGACCTGCTCGGCCAGGTCGAGCACCTCGCGCTGCCAGGGGGTGAGGTCCGCGTCCCCCGCCCCGTCGCGCCGCCAGGGCGCGTCGTCCCGTGCGAGGAGCGCGGCCATGTCGACCTTGCCGTTGGCGTTGAGCGGCAACTCGTCGACCAGATAGGCCCGGTGCGGGCGCATGTAGGCGGGCAGCGCGGCGGCCACGTGCCGGTCGAAGTCGTCGAAGGACAGCTCGGCGCCGAGCACCAGGTAGGCGAGGAGTTCGTTGACGCCGCTCGCGTCGCGACGTGTGCACACGTATGCCTGGCGTACGGCGGGGTGGGCCACGATCTGCCGTTCCAGCTCGCCCGGTTCGACGCGGAAGCCGCGGACCTTGACCTGCCGGTCGGCGCGCCCGACGTACTCGACGTCACCCGCCTCGTCGAGCCGCACCAGGTCGCCGGTGCGGTAGTGGCGGGCCGAGCCGCCGTCAGGGCCTCCCAGGGTGACGAAGCGCCGCTCGGTCTCCTCGGGGAGGTTGCGGTACCCGGCCGCCAACGCCGCGCCCGCGAGGCAGAGTTCACCCACCTCGCCGGGGCCCGCGATCCGGTCGCCGTCCGCCGTCACCAGGAGTTCGGTGCCCGGCAGCGCGCGCCCGATCGGCACCACGTCGCCGTCGAAGTCCCGGGGGATCGGATGGCAGAGTGCGAAGGTGGTGGTCTCGGTGGGGCCGTAGACGTTGTGGAGCCGGGTGGCGCTCTCGGGATTGTCGCGGTACCAGCGGCGGATCAGCCGGGCGTTCAACTGCTCTCCGCCGACCAGTACCTGGCCGATGGTCGAGAAGCAGTGCGGCGCCTTGTCGACCACCGCGTTGAACAGCGCCACGGTCATGAACAGGACGTCGACGCGCAGCCGCGCGAGCTCCGCCGCGAGCACGTCGGGGGTCTGTACCGTCTCGTCGCCGAGGATCACGCAGCAGCCGCCGGTGAGCAGCGGCGTCCAAACCTCGAAGCTGATCGCGTCGAAGGCCGGATTGGACAGACACGCGTACCGCGCGCCCTCGTCGATGCGGAGATAGCCGGGCCGTGCCAGGCGCAGGATCCCCGCGTCCAGGACCTCGACGCCCTTGGGACGGCCGGTGGTGCCCGAGGTGTAGAAGACGAAGGAGACCGGCGCGTCGCCCTCCTGCCGCGCGGGCGGGGAGACGTCGGCGACCGTGGCGTCTCCGTACGCGAGCAACTCCGCGACCGGCAGTGGACGGACGCCGGGCGGCAGGGCGTCCGGTTCCGTGTCCGCGTGCAGTACCGCCACGCAGGCCGAGTCGGTGAGGATGTGCCGTCGCCGGTCGGGCGGGCTCTGGGCGTCGAGCGGCACCACTACCCCGCCGAGGCGCAGGATGCCGAGCATGGCGGGGACCAGCTGCCAGGAGCGCGGCAGGCAGACCGCGACCGCCTGGCCGGGACGTACGCCATGGCCGCGCAGCGCGGCGGCGACGGACGCGCTCGCGGCGTCGAGGTCCGCGTAGTCCATGCGGTGCGCGCCGTCGACGAGCGCGAGGGCGGACGGATGCCGGCGCGCCCGCCGGAGCACGGCCCGGGCGAGGCCGTCGGCCGGAACGCGGGCCGCGGGGCGCGGCGCGGTGCTCATCAGCTCTCCCGGGCTCGGGCCCGGGCCGAACCGGACTCCGTGAGCCGTGCCAGCTCGGCCTCGATCGTGGCCGCCGCCCGCAGGACCTCCGAGGACTCCAGCATCTCCCAGTGGTCGCACTTCACCGACTCGACCGCGTACTCGCCTTCGGCGCGGCGGCGCCAGAACTCCCGCACGGCACCGAGCATCTCGTCCGTCGTGCCCTCGACGGCCTCGAGGAGGACCGTGCGTGCCGTGGTGGACGCGGGGACGTGGTCGCGCGAGGTGTGCAGGTTGTGGTTGTAGATGTGGTGGTACTGCTCGATCTGCCGGTCGTCGATGCCGGGGTACATGCCGTTGAACTTGATGAGCTTGTCGCGGAACTCCGCCATGCCCACCGGTTCGGTGGGCACGCGCAGCACCGGATCGTCCGTGGCCTGCGTGTCGAGCAGCACGACGCTCAGTCGCTCGCGTCCCGCCGCGGCGAGGCGGCGCCCCATCTCGTGGGCGACCAGGCCGCCGTAGGAGAGGCCGGTGAGGACCAGCGGCCCGTCCGGCAGGGGCTCGATGAGCTTCAGGTACGCCTCGGCCATGGCCTCGACCGAGGGCAGGAACTCCTCGCCGGGGTTGACGCCGGGCGACTGGATGCCCTGGACGCCGACGGATTCCGGCAGGGCCTTGGCGAGCGACAGGTAGCAGAACGCGGTGCCGCCCGCCGGGTGCACGCAGACCACCCGCGCCTGTCCTTCGCCCGCGCGGAGCTCCAGGAGGTTGCTCGGCGGCGGCCCCGACGCGCCCCTGCGCAGCCGCTCGCCCAGCGCCTCGATGGTCGGGTGCTGCAGGATGTCGCGGACCGGCAGCGTCTCGCCGAACTCCTCGCGGACGGCGTGCGCCAGCTTGATGGCGGAGATCGAGGTGCCTCCGACGTCGAAGAAGCTGTCGCTGATGCCGATCTCGGTCTGCAGCAGTAGGCGCTGCCAGATCCGGTACAGCGCCAGCTCGATGTGGTCGCGCGGACTTGCCTGGTTGACCTGCACGGGGCGGTCGGCGCGCGCCTTGGCGAGCAGGGCCGCGCGGTCGAGCTTGCCGTTGGTGGTCAGCGGCAACTGCGGCAGTTCGACGAAGAACGCCGGGATCATGTAGGCGGGCAGCCGCTGCCCGAGCGCGGCGCGCCAGTCGGCGTAGGACCGGGGCGCGGCGTCTCCGACGCCGACGGCGGCCACCAGGAACTGGTCGCCCGCCTCGTCCCGGTCGGCGAGGACCGCGGCCTCCACGACGCCCGGCTGATCGAGCAGCGTCACCTCGATCTCGCCCGGTTCGATGCGGAAGCCCCGCAGCTTGACCTGGTGGTCGTTGCGACCGGCGTACACGAGATGCCCCTCGGGCAGCCAGCGGGCCTGGTCGCCGCTGCGGTACATGCGCTCACCGGGGACGAAGGGGTCGGCGACGAAGCGTTCGGCGGTCGCTCCCGGGCGGCTCAGATAGCAGCGCGCGGTGCCCGCGCCCGCGACGTACAGCTCGCCCACGACACCCACCGGCACCGGCTGGAGCCGCTCGTCGAGCACGTAGGTGCGCATGTTGGCGATCGGCGAGCCGATGGGGGACTGGCGCGCGATCGGCCGGATGTCGGGGTACGCGGTGCAGTACAGCGCGGTCTCGGTGGGCCCGTAGCCGTAGAGGATGCGCAGCCCGGGCAGCGTCTGTTCGAGGCGGTGCAGGCCGTCCTCGGGCAGGGATTCGAGACCGCTGTGGATGAAGCGCAGCGCGAGACCCGCCAGGCGTTCCTCGGGCGCCTCGCAGAACCACTTGATGTACGCGGGCGGCAAAAACACCTCCACGATGCGCCGCTCGCGCAGCCAGCCCGTCAGGAGCTCGGGGTCGTGGCGCACCTCCCCGGGCACGAGTTCCAGGGTGCCGCCGCTGGTGAGGGGCAGCAGGAACTCCTGGATCGACGCGTCGAAGGCGAAGCTCGGCCACATCGCCGAGGGCAGCCCGGGCGTCGTACCGAACGTGGCGATCCAGTTGTCGAGGACGTTGAGGATGCCCCGGTGGGTGGCGGCCACTCCCTTGGGACGGCCGGTCGAGCCCGAGGTGTAGATGACGTACGCCAGGTTGTCCGGGCGGAAACCGATCCCCGGCGCATCCTCGCGGGCCCCCTCGGCCTCGACCTCGGCGAGCGTCGGCCAGCCGTCCGGCGGCGCCGCGGCATCGGTCAGGACCAGGGAGGCCCCGGCGTCCGCAACCATGCCCGCGAGCCGCTCCTGCGGCAGCGCGGGATCGAGCGGCAGATAGGCTCCGCCCGCCTTGAGGATGCCCAGCATGGCGACGACCAGGTCCACCGAGAGGCCCAGGTGCAGGCCGACCACGTCGTCGGTGCGCACACCACGCGCGATCAGGGCGTGGGCCAGACGGTTGGCACGCCGCTCCAGGGTGGCGAAGTCGAGCTGCTCGCCCTCGTGGACCACGGCGGCCTGCTCGGGCCGCTCGCGCACCTGCGTCTCGAACCGTTCGACGAGACCGGCCGGATCGCCGGGCCGTTCGGTGTCGTTGAAGCCCGTCAGGATCCGTCGGCGCTCCTGCTCGTCGAGGAGCGTGAGGGCGGCAGCGGGCCGCTCCGGGTCCTCGGTCATCTGGCGCAGGACCAGGCCCAGTTGGTGGCCGAAGCGCTCGGCCGTCGCCGCGTCGAAGACCGCGGCGGCGTACTCCAGATCGCCTTCGACGCGGCCGTCGTGCTGTGCCAGGGACAGCGTCAGGTCGAACTTCGCGGCGGTGTACGGCGAGGGGAGCGGCGCAGCCGTCACGCCCGGCAGCGTCAGCTCGTCCCGCCCGGCGCTCCGCCAGTCGAAGAACACCTGGAACAGCGGGGTGTGGGCGAGGCTGCGCTCCGGATTCACCACGTCGACGACCTGCTCGAACGGCAGGTCCTCGTGGTCGCGCGCCGAGAGCGACACCTCCGTCACGCGGCGGAGGAGCTCGGCCACCGTCGGCTCGGCCGAGAGGTCGACGCGCAGGGCCAGCGTGTTGGCGAAGAGGCCGATCAGGCCGTCGAGTTCGGCGCTCCGACGCCGGGCGGTGGGCGTGCCGATCACCACGTCGGTCTGCCCCGAGAGGCGGGAGAGGGTCAGCGCCCATCCGGCGAGGACGGCCGTGGACACCGCGCAGCCGTGGCGTCGCGCGAGTTCCTCCAGCGCCGCGGTGAGTTCCTCGTCGAAGGCGAGCGGCACCCGGCCGCCGCGGAAGTCCTGCTCGGCCGGGCGCGGCCGGTCGGTGATCAGCTCGAGAAGCGCGGGCGATCCGGCGAGGGCCCCCTGCCAGTAGGCGCGCTGCTGCTCCGCGGCAGCTCCGGTCAGCCACTGTCGCTGCCAGGCGGCGTAGTCGGCGTACTGCACCGACAGCGGCGGCAACGGGTCGGCCGCGCCCTCGGTGAACGCGGTGTAGAGCGCGCCGAGTTCGCGCGTCAGGACGCTCAGCGACCGGGCGTCGGTGATGCTGTGGTGGAGCGTCAGGAGCAGGACGTGGCGCTCGGCGCCGAGGGCTATCAGGCGGCCTCGGGCCAGCGGACCGCGCGCCAGGTCGAAGGTCGCGGTGGCTTCCTCCCGCTGGAGCGCGCCGAGTCGCTCTTCCGCGTCCGGGCGGTCGGTGAGGTCGTGGAAGGCGAGCGGGAAGCCCGTGTCGGCCGGACCGATCTCCTGGAAGGGCGTGCCCGCCACCGTGGTGAAGCGGGTGCGCAGTACCTCGTGCCGTGCGCTCAGCGCGTCCAGGGCGCGCCCGAGTGCCGTGCGGTCGAGGGTGCCCTCCAACTCGACTGCCAGGGGCAGGTGGTGTGCCTCGCTCGCGGTCCGCATCTGCGCCAGGAACCACGACCGCTGCTGCGCGTAGGACAATTCCAGTGGCGCGGTGCGGTCCGCGGGCGGCACGGCGGAGGGCTCGCTCCGCGTCACAGCCGAGTGTCCGGTGGGGGAATTGCGGAACTCTTGGTTCGCGGGCAAGGCTTACTCTCCACTCCGAGGGAACCCGGTTCACGGTGGGTGACGGGATATCGCCCGGCGGGGTCTGCCGAGCTCAAAAGCTGTCCCTCAACGCTTCACTGCGGTCCCGTAATGCACGTGCCGACCTTCAAACGCGATGATTGATCAATGCCTCGGAACCTGTCAATGGCCAGTCGTACGAGCTTCAACACTCGGGGCCCCACGACGTGCGGCCTGTCCGAACGGGCAGGCAGAAAGGTACGAAAGGGCAAGCCGGGCGGGCGAGTCATTGCCATTTCGGGAAGGAATCCCGCGTCAGTGGCGACGGCCGGAGGGGGGGGTGTTCTTCGGCGCGCGAGGAAAGGCGCGGTGAAATCCGGGGAGAGCGGAAAATCCGGGAAGCGCGGGAAAGTCGTCGCGGGCGGGGAAATCCGCGAGCAATAACGGCACCCGCCTCGACGCCTTGACGTCGACTGTCCCTATGCCACGACGACACCTGCCTCGACGCCCTGACGACATCAGTCCCGATGTCACGACGACGCCCACCCCGACGTCTTGACAGCACCCGCCCCGCGGCGATCGCCTGGGACCCGCCGCGGCGACGGGCCGCGGTCGCCACGGCGCCGAGCGCGGGCACGGGGGAGCGAGGAACGATGCTTCGGGTGCACTTCACGTCCGAGGACCTGACGCGGGTACGCATCGCGTCGGGTCCCGACCACCTGTGGGAGATCAGCAACAGCGTGCAGACCCTGCAACGGCGGGACGGTGCGCGGGAGTTCGGGGAGTGGCGCAGATGGGCGAGACCGCGCCTCTCGGAGAGCTCCCGGCTCCTCTCGCCCCTGCTGCCCCCGCACGGCAACTCGCCGGACTTCCTCACCCCCTCGCTCGGAGGCGGCACGACGCTGGAGGCCGCGGTGGACGCGCTGGTGCGCACACCGAGGCCGCGGCTCCGTGCCGACCTGCGACGGGTGGCCGCCTCGCGCAGACTGCCCGGTTGGACGGAGTCCCTCGCGGGCGGCGACGGAGTCACCCTCAAGCGGCTCGGGCGGGCGGTCCAGACGTACCACCTGGAGGCGCTCGCGCCCTTCTGGAGGCGGGTCCACGCCCACGTCGACGCCGACCGGATGCTGCGCGTGCGCAGTCTCATGGAGGGCGGCACGGAAGGGTTGCTGGCCGGTCTCGGTCCTCAATTCCGCTGGCGCTCACCGGTGTGGGAAGTCGACTACCCCGTCGACCACGAGCTGCGCCTGGACGGTCGCGGGCTCACCCTCCAGCCGTCGTTCTTCTGCTGGCCCACGCCCATCACGCTCGCCGACGCGGAGCTGCCGCCCGTCCTGGTGTACCCCATCGACCACGACATGGACTGGACGCGTGCGACGGCTGACGGCCGCACGGACGACAGCGCGCTCGGCGCGCTCGTCGGACACACCCGCGCCGCCGTCCTCAAGGCAGTCCGCACCGGTGCGTGCACGGTCGAGCTCGCCCGCCACCTGGACGTGACCCATCCCGCGGTGAGCCAGCACATGAAGGTGCTGCGCGCGGCGGGTCTGGTGACCACGGTGCGCAGGGCCGGGCGGTCGCTGCACGTGGCGACCGCGGAAGGGCGTGCGCTGCTGCGCAGTTGTGAGCGCGGCGACGGCGGCTAGCCGCACGGGCGCGGATGCCGCACAGCTGCACCAGCCCCCGGGCCGCGTCCGTAAGCCTGGGCTTTCATCGGTTGCGTATGGCATGAGCATGCAAGGAAGCTGACCGGGCTGTGACACGCGCGTCCCCCACCGTCCGTGGATCAACAGCCCCTGCCAGGTGCGCGGTTGGCGCGCGCACCTGGCGGTCGGCCGCGAGCGCTTCTCCCTTGCGCGGGCCGGGGACGCGTCGACGATCCGACGAAGGAGTGGCGATGCGCACCGACCGAAACCGAACTCCCCTACGCCCGGCGGCCGTTGTCGCCACACTGGCCGCCGTCGGCGCCCTGTTCGCCGCGCCCGGCGCGGCCCATGCCGGTACGCCCGCCCCCGCCGGGGCCTCGACGGCGGCCCCCGGACACGGCCTTGAGCGGTTCCAGGCCCGGCACGGGCTGCCCAGGACCGGCTCCGTCGACTCCGCGACCGCCAGAGCCCTGCGGGACGCCTCCGACGCCGAACTGCACAGGACCTTCCGGACCGCCGCCGACCTCGGCCCGGAGGAGCTCGCCAACGCCCGCACCGTCATCGGCGTCGGCAAGGGCGCCCAGATCCCCGAGCAGGGCCAGGTCATCGCGCTGATGACCGCCATGCAGGAGTCGAAGTTCGTCAACTACCTGACCCCCGTGGACCACGACTCGCTCGGCATCTTCCAGCAGCGCCCCAGCACCGGATGGGGCACGCCCGAACAGATCACCGACGTGCCCACCTCGTCCAAGTCCTTCTACGGAGTGGCCCCCTTCGGCAGCAACCCGGGCCTGATCCAGATCGACGGCTGGCAGACCATGCCGCCCGGCGAGGTCTGCCAGGCGGTCCAGGTCTCCGCCTACCCCGACCGCTACGCGCAGTGGGAGCAGTTCGCCCGCGACCTGCTCGCCCAGGAAGGCCCCTCGGTCCCGCCCATTCCCTGAGCCGCCCACCCCTTCATCCCTCTCAGGAGCCCGTATGCGCAAGAGACTTCGCTCCACGGCGCTCGCCGCGCTCGCCACGGTCACCTTCGGCGCCCTCGTCACCCCGGTGGCAGCCCAGACCGACCCCGCGCCGACGCCCCCGCACGCGGCGTCCGTGCTCGGCCACGGCTCGAAGGCCGGCACCGCGGTCGTCAGCGGGCAGAACGAGCCCGGCACCCGGCTGCGCGTCGACGGGGCGCGGACCAGGAGCGCCCACACGCTGGACGTCGACTACCAGGTCCAGGAGACCGGCTACTGGTGCGGTCCCGCCGCGACCCGCATCGCGCTGTCCGCCCGCATCGCCCCGCCGGGGCAGGGCGCGTTGGCCGCGCAGCTCGGCACCACCGAGGCGGGTACCGATCACATCGGTCAGGTGACCGGCGTCCTCAACGCCAACCTCGGCACCGGCTGGTACGAGACCAAGGAGATGCCGAACGACCCGCCCACGCAGGCCCAGAAGGACCTGCTGTGGCGCGACGTCGTCCTGGACATCGACAACAACTACCCGATCGTCGCCAACATCGTCGCCCCGCCCGGCAACCAGCCGCCCGGCTACCCGTCGGACCAGACGATCTACCACTACTTCACGGTGATCGGCTACGACGACGCGAACCGCACGGTCCTCATCGCCGACCCGGCCTCCTTCGGCGGCAACCAGATCTACTGGCTCTCCTTCGACCAACTCGCCAGCCTGATCCCGCCGAAGGGCTACGCCGCCTGAGCCGTACGGAAAGTCAGGGCCGTGAGTGGCGCGGAACGGGGAACCCACCACTCGCGGCACGTCGTCTCCCATGACACGTGTGTACGGTTCGGACGCGGCCGGCGCGTCACGGGAAGGCGGACGAGCTGAGATGGACGTCACTCTGCACGGACCCGACGAGCTCAGCCCCGCGCTGCGTCTGGCCTGGCACCGGACGATGGACCTGTCGCCGGTGTACGCCAACCCGTTCCTGGCGCCGGAGTTCGCGGCAGGCGTGGCCAGACACCGCGGCGGGGCGAGAGTGGCGGTCCTGCGCGAGAACGGCGAGCCCGTCGGCTTCCTGCCGTTCGAACGCACCGCGTTCGGCGTCGGCAGGGCCATCGCGCTCGGCCTCTCCGACTGCCAGGCGCTCGTGCACCGCCCGGGGGTCGTCTGGGACACCGGGGAACTGCTGCGCGCCTGCGGACTCGCGGTCTTCGAGTTCGACCACCTGGTCGAGGAGCAACAGCCGTTCGCCGCTTCCGTCACCGGCACCTTCGCCTCTCCGGTGCTCGACCTCAAGGTCGGCGACGAGAGCTACCCGCAGTGGCTGCGGGGCGCCTACCCGGGTCTTGCCAAGACGACGCTGAAGAAGGAACGCCGCCTGGGCCGCGACCACGGAGAGGTGCGGTTCGTCTACGACGAGCGGGACCCGAAGGCGCTGCGCACCCTCATGCGGTGGAAGTCGGCGCAGTACCGCAGGACGGGCCGCATGGACCGGTTCGCCAAGCCGTGGATAGTCGACCTGGTGGACGACCTGTTCCAGGTCCGCGAGGAGCACTTCACCGGCGTCCTCTCCGTGGTCTACGCGGGGGACCGGCCGGTCGCCGCCCACTTCGGCCCGGCCTCGCGCACGGTCTTCGCGGCCTGGTTCACCGCGTACGACCCCGAGTTGAGCTACTACTCGCCGGGCCTGATGATGCACCTGCGGATGGCCGAGGCCGCGGGCAGGGACGGGGTCCGCGTGATGGACATGGGGCGCGGCGACAAGGAGTACAAGGACTGGCTCAAGACCCGTGAGCTGCGCGTGGGCGAGGGGTTCGCGAGCAGGACCCACCCGGTGGCCACCGCGCACCGGATGTGGCGCCGACCCGTGCGCGGGCTGCGCAACACGGTCCTGGCCCATCCCGCGCTGCGCGAGCGCGCCGACCGGCTCCTGAAGACGGTCGGCAACCTCCGTACGTCGGGCGGTCCCGCACCGCGAGGCCCCGCTCGGCGCGGACGCTGAGCGGACTTCCCGCCGACCTTACCGGCCGGTAGGGTCATGGCCTCCGAGGAACGGAGCATTCCATGACCCGTACGTTCACCGTGTCCCGCAGCATCGTGGTCCAGGCGTCGCCCAAGGCCGTGTACGAGCAGGTCAGCCGCCCCGCCCGGATGGGCAGGTGGAGCCCGGAGAACCTGGGCGCCACCGTCGAGGGACGCGACGAACCGGCCCGTGTCGGCCTGGTCTTCGACGGGCACAACAAGCGCGGGGCGTTCCGCTGGACCACGCGCTGCACGGTGACCGCCTCCGATCCCGGCAGGAGCTTCGCCTTCCGCGTGCACGCGATCGGACTCAAGCGGCCCCGGCTGCGCGCTCCCATCGCCACCTGGGAGTACCGCTTCGAGGACGCGGGCCCCGCGGACGCGGGACCGGGGGAGACGGGAGCCGGAGCGTCATCGACACGGGTGACCGAGACCTGGACGGACGACCGCCGCCGCTGGCCCGATGTCGTGGCCAACGCCTTCGACCGGATCGCCACCGGCGGGCAGACCTTCGCGGTGTTCCAGGCAGGGAACATCGACAGGACCCTCGGGAACCTCAAGAAGGACCTGGAGGGCGCGGGCACGCCCCGCACCTGAACCGGCGAGCGGGGGGCGGCTCACCTGGTGGGAGGGGCGCGCCAGGGAGCCCGCCGCCCACTCGCCGGGCGGCTCCCGGCGGTGGTCGGGCGGCCGGTGTCTCCCGCGGTGGCCGCCCTGACGGTTGGTGCTGCACACCGGGAGCCTGGAGTGGTCCGCGCGGTGAGGAGTCGTGGCCCGGGACGGGAAGAGAGACTGGTCTGTCTTCCTGCCCTTTTCCTTCACGATGGCAGCGGAAGGGGGCCCTGTCCAGGACTAATCTGGAGGATTATGGACAGCGACCCGAGGCCGGGGACGCCCCGACCTCCGCCCCGCGAAAGGATATTGAGCACCGCGTACACACTCTTCTCGCGGCGCGGCATCCGTGACGTGGGCGTGGACGAGGTCGTCGCGCGGTCCGGGGTCGCCAAGGCGACGCTCTACCGCCACTTCCCCTCCAAGGACGACCTGGTGCTCGCCTTCCTCGACCGCAGGGAACAGGAGTGGACGCTCGGGAGGGTCGTGGCGGGAGCCCGACGGCGCGGCGGGACGCCGGAGGAGCGTCTCCTCGCCATCTTCGACGTCTTCGACGAGTGGTTCCGCGGTGACGACTTCGACGCGTGCGCCTTCATCAACATCCTGCTGGAGATGGGCAGGGAACACCCGCTCGGGCAGGCGGGCATCGCCCATCTGGAGACGATCCGACACCTGGTGCGCGGCATGGCCGAGGAGGCCGGGCTGCGTGACGCCGAGGGATTCGCCAGGTCCTGGCACATCTTGATGAAGGGTTCGATCATCTCGGCGGCGGAGGGCGACACCGAAGCGGCCCACCGGGCACAGGCGATGGCGCGGGCCCTCATCGAGCGGCACCGCTGACGCGGGGCCGCGACGAGGCCGTCCCGGTCGCCGGGTGGCGCGCCGTCGCCCCCGGGGTGTTGCCCGTGGCGCGGGCGATGCGCGAGTGTGCTCTGTCATGGACTGTGAGCGGAACAACGCCGCGTTGCCTCTGTCCCGTCGTCAACTGCTCCTCGCCGCGGGCGCCACCGGCGCCGCGGGAGCGATCACCGCACTGGGCGCCACACCGGCCCTCGCCAGGCCGGACACCGAGATCGCCCTCTCCTTCAGCCGGGGCACCAACGCGGCCGCGACGCTCGCGCCCGCCGGTGACCGGCTCGTCGCGGAGGCCCAGGCCACGCTCTGGTCGCTGCCGCGCACCGGCGGAGAGGCCGTGCCCCTCACCCCCGCGGGGCTCGAACCGAACCGGCCCGTGCACGCCCCGGACGGCGAACTCGTGGCGTTCTGCGCCTACCAGGGCGGGGGCTTCCACATCTGGACCGTACGCCCGGACGGCACGCGGCTGCGGCAGCGTACCGAAGGGCCCTGGGACGACCGGGGGCCCGCCTGGTCGCCCGACGGCACCCGCATCGCCTTCGCCTCCGAACGGGGCGGCGACCCCGTCAAGGGCAGCCCGTACCGCATCCACGTCCTGGACCTCGACAGCGGTCGGCTGACGCGCGTCACCGGCCTTCCCGGACAGGACGGGCCGTTTCAGGACGGGGCCTGGGAGGACTTCGACCCCACCTGGTCGCCCGACGGGAAGCGGATCCTGTTCGTCCGGGGGACGCCCGTCACCACGCCCCAGGGCACGAGCCTGGACTCCCGGACCGTCGCCGCGGTCGATGCCACGGGCACGGGCCCCGTCACCGTCGTCCACACCGAGACCGTCGCCGCGCAGGTGATGACCCCCGCCCTCTCCGGGGGCGAGGGGGAAGGAAAGACGGGCGGCGGGCGCCTCGCCTACCTGCGCACCACCGCGTCGCCGAACGGCTCCTGCACCCTGGTCGTCGACGGCGAGCCCGTCGCCGTCGACGGGGACGTGGCGCCCGTGCCTCCGCGCTGGGCACCGGACGGGCGCCTGCTCCTCACCGTGGACGGGCGCTTCACCCTCGTACGGCCGGACAGACCCACGACCACGGAGACCATCCCCTTCGACGCCACGCTCCCCGTGGACCGGCCCCGCTACCGCGTCAAGGAGTACGACCTCGGCCAGGGCCGTGCGCGGCCCGTGCGCGGCATCCACCTGCCCGCGCTCTCGCCCGACGGACGGCAGATCGCCTTCGCCGCCCTCAACTCGCTCTGGCTGGCCGACACATCGGGCGGCCGACCGCCCCGACGGCTACACAAGGCGGCCGCCACCCACTACCTCCTCGGCCCGGCGTGGGCCCCCGACGGCAAGTCCCTCGTCTACGCCGACGATCGCGACGGACTGCTCGGCGTACGCCGTCACGACCTGGCCACCGGCGAGGAGAGCGCGCTCGCGACGGGCGGCCGCGTGCACCCCGCCCTCTCGCCCGACGGCAAGCGGCTCGCCTGCCTCGACCTCACCGGCAAGCTGATCGTGCGCGACCTGGCGGCGGGCACCGAACGCGTCCTCGTCACCCCGCTCGGCGGCGGCGGTCTGCCCGGCAGGCCCAGCTGGTCGCCCGACGGCCGCCACCTCGTGCTCTGCGACCGCAACCGGCTCAACCTCCGCTTCCGCGAGGGCTACAACCTCATCCGCGTCGTCGACGCCACCACCGGCGCCGACCGGCTGCACGCCGTCGCACCCCACACCTCGATCTCCGACCGGTACGCCTCAGGGCCCCTCTGGTCGCCCGACGGCCGATGGCTCGCCGTGATCGTCGAGTCCGCGCTCTGCCTGCTGCCCGTCACGCCCGACGGCACCCCGCGCGGCCCCCTGCGCACGCTCACCCGCGAAGCCGCCGACCACCCCTCCTGGTCGGGTGACTCCCGGACGCTCCTCTACCTCTCCGGCACCCGGCTGCGCCTGATCGGCGTCGACGGCGGCGCCGCGCGCACCGTCCGCGTCCCCCTGGACGCGCGCAGGCCCACACCCGCCGACACGGTCGTGCACGCGGGACGGCTCTGGGACGGCACGGGGGAGACCGTGCGCGACGACGTCGACATCGTGGTCCACGCCGGACGCGTCAGCGCCGTCGAACCCCACAGCGCCGCCCGCCACTCGGCCGCGAAGCACAGCGTCGACGCCTCGGACCGCACCGTCGTCCCCGGGCTCTGGGACACCCACACCCACCCCTGGCAGAGCACCTACGGCGGGCGCCAGACCGTGGGCCAGCTAACCTACGGCATCACCACGGCGGTCTCCCTCGGCGGCTTCGCCCACGAACAGGCGCGCATCCGCGAGGCGGTGGCCGCCGGCCAGCTCGCCGGACCACGGCTGCTGACCACCGGCGAACTCCTCGACGGCGCCCGGGTCGCGTACAGCATGGGCCGGGCGCACACCACCCGCGCGGGTCTGCGCCGCTCCCTCGACCGGGCCGCCGCCCTCGACTGGGACTTCGTCAAGACCTACGTCCGCGCACCGGGCTGGATCATGGCGGAGGCCGCCAGGTTCGCCCACGAACGGCTCGGGGTGCGCACCGGCGGCCATCTGCTCTCGCCGGGCATCCAACTGGGCCAGGACCTGACGAGCCATCTGCAGGCTACCCAGCGCGCCGAGTTCGGCCACGCGATCACCGCTTCCGGCCGGGCCTACGACGACGTCGTGGAGATCTACAGCGCGCCGGGCGCCCGCTTCTCGCTGATCGCCACGCCGTTCACCTCGGCGCCGCTGATCGGCGCGGACCCGGGCCTCGCCGACGACCCGAGGGTCACCGCCGTCATGGCGCCGTGGGACGCCGAGCTGGTGAAGAAGACGGCGCAGGCGCCGCCCACCCAGGCCCAACTGGACACGCTGCGCACGGAGACCGACATCTACCGCAGGGTCCTGGCGGCGGGCGGCCTCGTGGCGCTCGGCACCGACCAGCCCATCGTCGCGGTCGGCCTCTCGCTGCACCTGGCGCTGCGCGCCCTGCACCGCGGCGGCCTGAGCCCGGCGCAGACGCTGCGCACCGCGACCGTGCTCCCGGCCAGGCTGTTCGGCGTCGAACGGGACCTCGGGACCGTGGAACCCGGCAAGCTCGCCGACCTCACCGTGGTCGACGGCGACCCGTTCACGGACTTCCGCACCATGGTGCGGACGGTCGCGGTGCTGCGCGGCGGAACGCCGTACACCACGAAGGACCTGGTGGCCGAGTTCGAGCCGTCATCCCGGCGCACGGGCGAACGCCGCGCCGCGGCCCCCGGCGGCGACGCGGCCGAGCGGGACGACTGGCTGGCGGTCGGAGAGCTGATGCGCAAGGACGGGTGCTGCTGATCCACGCCGTCACCGTCGGGGGCGGCGCCGCTGCCGCTCCCGACGTCAACTTGACGCCGCCCGCTGCCCGTTAGAGAGCCTCCCGTATACCGGGCGGCTTTCCCCGCGGTCGCTCGGACGCCCCCGCCGGTGCACCAGACTGCTGCTCATGGAAGGAAAGGTTCCTGAGGAGAAGACCAGTTTCGTGGGGCGCGAGGCGGATCTGCGACGGCTCGGCGCATCGCTGGCGGCGCACCGCCTGGTGACCCTGACCGGCATGGGCGGCGTCGGCAAGACCCGCCTCGCCGTACGGGGCGCCGTCCGGGCAGGGACCGGGTACCGCGACGGGGTGTGCTGGGCCGACCTGTCCCCGCTCATGGACGACCACCTGCTGACCGCGACGGTGTGCGACGCCGTGGGCCTCGCCGACCACACCCCCCGGATGCCGGTGGACGCGCTGCGGTCCTGGCTGCGCGACAGGCACCTGCTGCTCGTCCTCGACTCCTGCGAGCATCTGACCGACCAGTGCCGCCGGTTGATCGGCGAGCTACTCTCCGCCGCCCCCGGCCTGACCGTCCTCGCGACCAGCAGGCAACCGCTCCTGCTCTCCGTCGAGTGCGTCCTCGACGTGGAGCCCCTGCCGGTCGGACCGGCGACGGACCGGCAGCCGGGCGACGGAGGCACGGGCGGGGGACCGATGGGGGACGGGCCGACCGGAGGCGGGCCGACGAGCAACGGAGCGGCGGCCGTGGAGCCCGCGCCCGCAGGTCGTACGGCCGCACACTCCGACGCACTGCGCCTGTTCACCGACCGTGCCGCCCGCTTCGTCCCCCGCCAGACCCTGGAATCCCCGGACTGGGCGGCCGACGCCGCCGAGGTGTGCGAGCGTCTCGAAGGCATTCCGCTCGCCCTGGAGCTGGCGGGCGGGCAACTGCGCCACCGCAGCGTGCGCAGTCTCGCCGAGGGGCTCGGCTCCCGGCTCGCCGAGCTCACCGGCGCGCCGCGGGTGCGGCCGCCCCGGCACCAGAGCCTGCGTACGACGATCGGCTGGAGCCACGAGCTGTGCACCCCGGGGGAGCGGCTGCTGTGGGCGCGGCTCTCCGTGCTGCGGGGCCCGTTCGACCTCGGCATCGCCCAAGCGGTCGGCGCGGGCGGGCCCTTGACGCGCAGAGGGGTGGCGTGGGCGCTCACCGGCCTGGTGCGGCAGTCGGTGGTCGGGCGGGACGGGCCGCGCTACCACATGCTCGACACGCTCAAGGAGTACGGCCGCATGTGGCTGGCGGAGCTGGGCGAGGAGGAGCTCCTCGCCGACCGCCACGCGGAGTGCTTCCTCAACCTCGCGCGGCGCGCCGACGCCGAGTGGCTGGGCCCCCGGCAGACGCACTGGTACCGGCGCGTCGGCGAGGCCCACGCCGACCTGTGCGCGGCCCTGCACCACCTGCTCGACCGCGCCCCCGCCGACGGCCTCGAACTGGTCAGCCGCGTGGCCTTCTTCTGGAGCTGCTGCGGCCATCTCCACGAGGCGCGCACCTACTTGGAGCGCGGCCTCGCCCTCCACCACGAGCCGGGCCCCGTCCACACCCGCGCCCAACTGGCCCTCGGCGTCGCCGCGCTGTTGCAGGGCCAGCACGATACCGCGGAACGGCTCGGTGAGATCTGCGCGCGCGAGGCCGCGCGGGACGGCGACGGACAGGGCGTGCTCGCGGCCGGATACCTGCGGGGCATCACGTACCTGCTCACCGGCCGCCCCCTGGTCGCCCGTGCGCTGGCGCTGCGCGCCCTGGAGGAGGTGCCCGGCGAGGACTTCGCCTCGGCATCGCGGCTGCGCTGCCGCCTGGTCGTCGTCTTCGCCCTCACCGCGCTCGGCGCCCTCGACGAGGCGATGGAGTCGGCGCGCGAGCTGCGGGCCGTCTGCGAGCGGATCGACGAGCACTGGACCCGGTCCTACCTGGACTACCAGCTGGCCCTGATCGCGCTCTTCCAGGACCGGCCGCACGAGGCGGCCGAGCACGCCCGTGCCATGCTCCTGGGCAAGCAGCGCATCGGCGACAGCTTCGGCATCGCCCTGGGCCTCGACCTGCTCGCCGCGGCATCGGCGGCGCAGGGCCGGGCCGAGCAGGCGGCACTGCTCTCCGGTACGGGACACGCGTACTGGCGCAATGTCGGCCATCCCCAGCGCGGCACACCGGAGTTGGCGCCGCTGCGCGCCAGGACGGAACAGCTGGCCCGCGCGGGCATCGGATCGCAGGCGTACGCGCGGGCCCTGCGCCGAGGCGAGAGCGACACCGGCACGGGCCTCGCACTGGCCCTCGGTGACGACGCCCAGGAGATGCCCGCTGAGGACAGCTGAGTCCCACAGCGACGCGTCAAGCGACGGGTCAGGAGAAGCGCGCAACGGCGCGAAGAGGGTGATGATCAAGGGAAAAGAGGAGTACCCACTCCTTTCCACTCTCAACTTATAGCGCACAGGGGGGCTTGCGGCAAGGCCCCCGTGGTGCCGCAGAATCTCTCGCCGAGGCCAGAACTCGCGGAAATGGGAGATTCACTCAGTGCATGAGCTTTTGTCGGTCTTCGGGGCGTGCGTGACGCCGGACTTCGCGGGTACGACCTCGGATCGGAGCTGATTCCATGACCCCCCTGAGCACCAGCGCCTTCGACCTTCCCGACCACCTCGCGCCCAAGGCCGACCCGCGGCTCATCGACGCCGACGAGCGGCACTTCGCCGCCGTCGCGGAGAGCCTGGAGCGCACGATCGCCGAAGTGTCCGACGCCCTGGAGACCGTGCGCAAGGCGCCCGGCGGCACCGGCAGGGCGGCGATGGACCGGGACACCGAGATCCACCGGCTGACCGGCAGGCTGCGCGCCCTGCGCCGCTTCGGGCTCGACCTCTGCCTCGGCCACTTCGTCGCCGCTGACGACCCCGAGCCCGTGTACATCGGACGGCTCGGCCTCACCGACAGCTCAGGGCGCCGCCTCCTGATCGACTGGCGCTCGCCCGCGGCCGAGCCGTTCTTCGCCGCGACCCACGCCCACCCCATGGGGCTCGTGAGCCGCCGCAGGTACCGCTGGACGCGCGGCAGGATCGGCGACTACTGGGACGAGGTGTTCACCGCCGACGGCCTCGAAGGGCATGCCGCGCTCGACGACCAGTCCGCGTTCATCGCGAGCCTCGGCGGCAACCGCTCCGACCGGATGCGGGACGTGCTCGGCACCATCCAGGCCGACCAGGACGCCATCATCCGCGCCGGATCGCGCGGCGCGCTCGTCGTCGACGGCGGCCCCGGCACGGGCAAGACCGTCGTCGCGCTGCACAGGACCGCCCACCTGCTGTACTCCGACCCGCGCCTGGGCCACCGCAAGGGCGGCGTGCTGTTCGTCGGACCGCACCAGCCCTACCTGTCGTACGTCGAGGACGTCCTGCCCAGCCTCGGTGAGGAGGGCGTGCAGACCTGCACGGTCCGTGACCTCGTCGCCGAAGGGGCCACGGCGGCGGAGGAGGCCGACCCGGAGGTGGCGCGGCTGAAGTCGGACGCGGGCATGGTGCGCGCGATCGAGAAGGCCGTCAGGTTCTACGAGGAGCCGCCGACGGAGGCGATGACGGTCTCGACCGACTGGGCCGACGTCCGGCTGAGCGCCGCGGACTGGGCCGAGGCGTTCGACGCACCGGGCCCCGGCACCCCGCACAACGAGGGACGCGAGCAGGTCTGGGAGGAACTCGTCGAGATCCTCCTGGCCAAGGTCGGCGACGACGTGCCCGCCGAACTCTTCGAGCGGCAGCTGCGGCACGACGAGGAGCTCGTCACGGCGCTGCACCGCGCTTGGCCGCTGCTCGAAGCGGCCGACCTGGTCTCCGACCTGTGGACGGTCCCCGCCTATCTGCGAATGTGCGCCCCTTGGCTCGACGCGGACGAGGTGCGCAAGCTGGGGCGCAAGGAGGCTCCGCAGGCATGGACGGTGTCCGACCTGCCGCTCCTGGACGCGGCGCGCCAGCGGCTCGGCGACCCGGAGGCCGCCCGGCACAAGCGGCGGCAGGCGGCGATCCTCGCCGCGCAGCGCGAGCGGATGTCGCAGGTCGTCGACAACCTGATCGACGCCGCGTCCGACTCGGGCGCCGACGGGGACGACGGCGAGGGCCTGGTGAGGATGCTGCGCGGGCAGGACGCCCGGGTCAGCCTGGTCGACGAGTCCGAACTGCCGCCCGCGGACCCGGATCTGCTGGCGGGACCCTTCGCGCACATCGTGGTGGACGAGGCACAGGAACTGACCGACGCCGAGTGGCAGATGCTGTTGCTGCGCTGCCCCTCCCGGAGCTTCACGATCGTCGGGGACCGGGCGCAGGCCAGGCACGGGTTCACCGAGTCCTGGCAGGAACGTCTTGAGCGGATCGGGCTGGACCGGGTCGAGATGGCGTCCCTGAGCATCAACTACCGCACGCCGCAAGAGGTCATGGCGGAGGCCGAACCGGCCATCCGGGCCGTGCTGCCCGACGCCAACGTGCCGACCTCGATCCGCGGCAGCGGCATCCCCGTCGTGCACGGGTCCCTCGCGGAACGGGACGCGGTCCTGAAGACCTGGCTCGCCGCGAACGACGACGGCATCGCCTGTGTGATCGGTGATCCCTCGTTCCCTGCGACGCCCCGGGTCAGGTCGCTGCCTCCGGAGCTGACGAAGGGACTCGAGTTCGACCTGGTCGTCCTCGTCGACCCGGAGGAGTTCGGCGCGGGCATCGAAGGGGCGGTCGACCGCTACGTCGCGATGACCCGTGCGACGCAGCGACTGGTCGTCCTCAGGAGCTCCTGATCCGCATCCGGCCCTGACCGGCCCGCGGTGGCCACCGCACGCTTCACGTGGTGTCAGGTGGTGGCCACCAGCAGGTCCTCTCCGGTGGACGGGTAGAGACCGTCGGTCCGGCCCGCGAAGTAGCGTTCGGCGACGGCGGTCCCCGGCACGTGCCTGGCCCGCGCGAATCCGGCCTCCTCGGCGAGGGCCAGCATCTCGGGCGGGCTGTAGGCGCTGCGGAACGGCGTCCCCTCCGCCCGCGTCAGGGGCCTGAACGCCTCGACCGCCGAGCGGTCGGACGGCGCGATGAACGCGGGCGTCAGCAGGAACGACAGGGCGAACGTCGAGCCGGGCGCGAGCCCGGCCACCCGGCGCAGGGTCGCCGCGTTGGCGTCCTTGGTGAGGTACATGCTGACGCCGGTACAGGCGACGAGGGCCGGCCGCCCCGGATCGAACCCGGCGGCCGCAAGCCGCTCCCACCAGTCCGCGCCCGCCTCGAAGTCGACCGGCACCAGGCGCAGCCAGTCGGGGATCCCGAGGCCGAGCTCGATCAGCCGCCGCCGCTTCCACTCCTGGGTGTCGGCGCGGTCGATCTCGAACATCCGTAACCGGGCGGCGATGTCGGGCCTGCGCTGCGCGAACGTGTCGAGGCCCGCTCCCAGGACGACGTACTGGCCGACGCCGCGCGCACTCTCCTCGGCGACCAGGTCCTCGATGAACCGGGCACGTCCCACGATGGCGGCCCGGAACCGGCTGCTGCCCCGCGGATCCATGTCGGGCCGCTCCTGCCAGCCGTCCTCGGGCGCCGCGAGGCGCAGTCCGACCTCGTCCTCGAGCACATGGGGAGGCGCGTCGATCCGCACGTGCATCGCCCGCCAGAGCGCGACCCGCACCGCGGTGCTGTCCGGCACCTGCCTCTGCTCGTCACCCACGGTGCACCTCTCGTCGCAGTCGGTTCCGGTGTGAGCCTAGAGGAGGGGGTACGGCGGCGTGCCATGATCGGGACGTGACCACACTCTTCCTGACCGTCGGTCTGCCCGGGGCCGGAAAGACCACGTGGGCCCGGCAACTCGCCGAGGAGCACCGTGCGTTGAGGCTGACGCCCGACGAGTGGATGATCCCGCTGTTCCACGATCCGGAGGCGGACGGGAAACGGGACGTGCTCGAAGGGCGGCTGCTCCGGCTCGCCCTTGAGGCGCTGCGGATCGGCACGAACGTGGTCCTGGACTTCGGGTGCTGGACCCGCGCCGAGCGGTCCGCGATCCGCTGCCTCGTGGCGTCCGAGGGCGCGTCCTGCCACCTCGTGTACGTGCCGGTGGACCACGAGACGCAGCGCGCGAGGATCGCCAGGCGCCAGGCGGTCACCCCCGGCGAGACCTTCCCCGTCTCGGAAGCGGACCTGATCCGCTGGCGCGCGCTGTTCGAGGAGCCCGACGACGCGGAGCTCGACGGGGGTGAGCCGGACGGGCCGCCTCAGGGGTGGCCCGGATGGCCGGAGTGGGCCGCCGACCGATGGCCTTCGCTCGGCTGAGGCCCGTCGGTCGCGTGCGGACCAGGTCCGCGGCTTCCCGTACGGCCAGGGCTTACGGCACGGCGGGCGCGAGGCGCTTGACCTCGCGCAGCGTCGGGGCCGTCTCGATGCTCTGGATGCCGGGGAGCCTGCCGATGCGGCGGTCGATGTAGTCGTAGAGATCGGCCGGCCCGCGGAAGATGCCGCTGGCGACGAGGTTGGAGGCGCCCGTGATCGCGGCGGCGAAGGCGATCTGCGGATGCGTGGCGAGGGCCTCGCCGACCGTGCGCAGATGTCTGGGCGTCACGTTCAGCCAGAGCCGCGTCCCCATGTGGAAGCCGAGGAGCCGCGGGTCGAAGTCGACGGCCAGGACCAGCGCGCCCTCGCCGCGCAGCCGGTCGAGGTGGCGCTGGACGCTGGAGGGCGAACGTCCAGTGGCGGCGGCGAGTTCGGGCAGGGTGGCGCGGCCGTCCTTGGCGAGTTCGGTGAACAGGACGCGGTCGGTGGCGTCGAGGGAGAGCGGAGAGTGGCCGTCCGCGCCGGAATCCACCGCGGGCGGCGCGTCCTGGGGCCGGAACCGGGTGGCGTGCCAGGTGCTGGTGGCGCCGATGAAGATCCGCATCATGCAGTGGGCGCTGACCGAAAGGACGTGCGGGGTGCGGGGGAGCCGGTCGAGGAGCAGCGCGTTGCGCTCGTCGGCGGTCCTGGCGTTGAGCGCGCAGTACAGCTCGGTGCCGCCGGAGGCGAGCGTGACCCAGCTGGTGTCGGGCCTGCGGGCGAGGGCGTCGGCGATCGTGCCCGCCGCGTCCGGCGTGCAGTGCACCCGCAGCAGCCAGCGGGTTAGACCGAGCCGGGACACCACGGGCTGGCCGACGATGCGCAGTCCGCGGGGCCGCATTCGCTGATAGCGCCTGGCGACGGTGCGTTCGGAGACGCCCAGGTCGCGCGCGATCCGGCTGAAGGGTGCCCGGCCGTCCCGCTGGAGTGCCTGGAGAAGGCGCTGGTCAAGCTCGTCGAGACTGTCGTGATCCACCGCGTACCGCCCGTTCGATGCCGGATCCTGCCGCTCTCCAGGGTATGGCTTGGGGCCACGCGGTCCCGGACCCGATGGTGGCGCGGTCACCTCGTCAGCCCTGCCGGAGAGTGGGAAAGCATGCGTATCTGGGGGCCGTTGGTCGCCATCTGTCTGGGCACGTTCATGCTGCTCGTGGACGTCACCATCGTGCTGGTCGCCCTGCCGGCCATGTCGGATTCACTCGGCTCGTCGCTGTCCCAGCTGCAGTGGGTCGCCGACGGCTACGCGCTCGCGGTGGCCGCCGCTCTGCTCGGCGCCGGAATGCTGGCCGATCTGCACGGCAGACGCCGGATGTACGTCGGCGGCCTGATCGTCTTCGCCGTGGCGTCGGTGGCCTGCGCCCTGTCACCGAACATGCCGGTCCTCATCGGCTCCCGCGTCGTACAGGGCCTCGGCGCCGCGGCGATGTTCACCACCACCCTGTCCCTGATCAGCACCCTGTACGAGGGCCGCCGACTGGGCCTTGCCTTCGGTGCGTGGGCCTCGGTCGCCGCCAGCGCCTCCGCCCTGGGGCCGGTCCTGGGCGGTCTGCTCACGCAGGCCCTCGACTGGCGGTGGATCTTCCTGGTCAACGTGCCCGTCACGGTGCTCGCGCTGGCACTGACCTTCCGTCATATCCCGCGCTCCGCACCGGGGAAGCGGGACGCCGCACGACGCCTGGACGTTCCCGGGGTGCTGCTCTTCGCGCTCGGCGCGGGCGGATTCGTCTACGCCGTGACCGAGGCGCACACCCAGGGGTGGGCGTCGGCCGCCACGCTCGTACCGCTGGGCATCGCCCTTGCCGCGTTCGCTGTCTTCGTCCGCGTACAGAGCCGAGGAGCGCATCCCCTGCTCGACCTGTCGATGTTCCGCAGGCCCGCGTTCACCGCGGCGATGATCACCATCTCGGTCGGCGAGGGCGCGGTGTACGGGATCCTGCCCTACACCTCGCTGTGGCTGCAGTCCGTGCGGCACCTTTCGCCGATCGGGGCGGGCCTCGTCGTCCTGCCGCACGCGGTGGCCGCGGCGCTGGTGGCGGTGGTGTGCGGGCGGTGGCTGCCCACGCCCTCGCCCCGCCTGGGGGCCTCCCTCGGGCTGCTCCTCGCCGGGCTCGGCGTGGGCGCGGAGGGGTTCCTCGGCCCGGAATCGGGCTGGCCCGCCCTGGTGGGCGGCCTGGCGCTGAGCGGGTTCGGCATGGGCCTGGTCTTCCAGGTCGCTGCCTCCCTGGCGCTCGGCTCGGTGCCTCCGGAGCGCGCGGGCATGGCGAGCGGCACCTACAGCACCTTCGAACAGCTCGGGTACGCCTTCGGGGTCGCCGCCTTCGGCACCCTGGCCGTCTCGGCGATGACCGGGTCCCTCGAAGGAAAGGTCACCGACGCCTCCGCCACCGCGGGGACCCTCTCCGGCGGCGGCGCCGACGCCCTGCTCTCGGCCGCCCCCGACGCCCTGCGTCCCGGCCTCGACCACACCCTGCACGCGGCCTTCGCCACCGGGCACAACACGCTGGCCCTCACCGCGGGTGCCCTGTGCCTCGCGGGCGCCGCGCTCGTCGCGTGGTCGACTCGGCGCCCGCGTGACGAGGGGCCGCTCCCGGCCCGACAGGGCGCGCCCGCGGGCACGTCGCGGACACGGGCCCACGCGCCCGGCGGGACGAGCGGGCACGGCAGTTCATGACGGACCGACCCCGCCCGCGGGCGGGCGGGGTCCCCGCGTCACTTGCGCCAGAACACGTGGTGGGTCACTCCGCTGGGACTGGGCACGACGTCCAGGTGGAACCGGTCGAGCAACTCGTCGGGCGACTCCCACAGGCGCGATCCCGAGCCGACCTCCAGCGAGGGGTAGACCGCCACATGCAGGGTGTCGACCAGATCGGCATCGAGGAACTCCCGGATGACGGTGGCGCCGCCGCCGAGCCGGACGTCCTTGCCCTGCGCGGCCTCGCGCGCCCGGTCGAGGACCTTGGCCGGTTCGTCGTCGACGAAGTGGAACGTGGTGTCGGACAAGGTGAACGAGGGGCGCGGGTGGTGCGTCATCACGAACACCGGCGTGTGGAACGGCGGTTCGTCGCCCCACCAGCCCTGCCACTCGTGGTCCTGCCAAGGGCCGCGCTGGGGGCTGAACTTGTTCCTGCCCATGATCTCGGCGCCGATGTTGTGGGTGAAGTCCCGCGTGAAGTAGTCGTCGAGCCCGCGGCTGCCGCCCGGATCCGTCCGGTTGGGCCAGCTGGCCGTGGCCCCGGCCCAGGTGAACATGCCACCGGGATCGACGTGCCCGAAGGGCCTCTCCAGACTCTGGTGCTCGCCCGCGCCGAAACCGTCCCGCGAGACGGTGAAGTTCTGTACTCGCAGCAGCTGAGCCACGTGCTTCCTCCTGTGCCGGTGGTACCAGTGATGCCGTGTTGGCGTCAAAGGTAGGACCGCCCGGTCCAGGAGAACTCATCGGCGCGTCGAAAACTATTTCGGCCACAAGTCGCCGCGCGACCCCGGCCGCGCGGCGACTACCGCCGCTCCCACCGCTCCTTGGCGATCTCGTACCGTACGCCTCCGAGCTCGGCGCCCTCGACCGTCGCCATGTCCGGGGGAGTGGGGAGGGTGCCCGCGAGCGTCATCCCGAGCTTCTCCATGACGGTGCGCGAACCGTGGTTCACCGACATCGTCTCCGCCCAGACCACGCGCACACCGAGCTCCGAGAACGCCTTGCCCAGCAAGGCCCGTGAGCCCTCGGTGGCGTACCCCTTGCCCCAAGCCGCCCGCCGCAGCCGATAGCCCAGTTCGACCTCGTCCAGGGGGCCCTCCGCCTCGGGGCGCAGGAGGAACCAGCCGATGAACGTGCCACCGGTCCTCTCGTGGGCGGCGAAGAGCCCGAGGTCGCCGCCCCACTTCTCGTATCCGGCGAGGATCCGCGGCAGATGGAGCTCGCGGATGATCTCAGGAGCGGTCGGCTCGCCGCCGCTCAGGTAGCGCATCACCGCCGGGTCACTGTCCAGTTCGATCAGCAGGTCCGCGTCATCGGCGGTGAAGCGGCGCAGCGCCAGGCGCTCGGTCTCCAGGTAGGTCTCCACGAGTCGATCATGCCGGAGGCTGGCCGGGCGGCCCAACGGATTTCGAGCCGTTCGGCGGCCGCGGGGATTGACACCGTACGACGGATGCTGTGTGATCGCGGCCGCTCCGACCGGAGATCACCCGCCGGGCCCCGGAGCGTCCGTTCCGCACCGACCGATCAGTCCCCGAGGCGTAGCCCCTACGCCCGACCCGGAGGTCACGTTGAGCGAGCAACCCCCCACACGCAGAGGTGTCCTACGAGCCGTCGGCGGGCTCTCCGCCGCGCTCGCCGTCGGCGGCGCGGGCGTCGTCGCCGCCGCCTCGTCGGCCCGCGCGGCCGACGACGGCTTCGGCCTGCGGATCGTGGACCGCAACGAGAACGATCCCCGCATGTGGTACTACCGGTTCGCGACCGGCGCGATCGGCTGGAACCCCGGCGTCAACGTCCTGCTCCCCGACGGCTACCACACCAGCGGGCGCACCTATCCGGTCCTCTACCTCTTCCACGGCGGCGGCACCGACCAGGACTTCATCACCTTC
Organism: Streptomyces formicae; assembly: GCF_002556545.1. Taxonomy (NCBI): domain Bacteria; kingdom Bacillati; phylum Actinomycetota; class Actinomycetes; order Kitasatosporales; family Streptomycetaceae; genus Streptomyces; species Streptomyces formicae. The sequence goes on along the minus strand of NZ_CP022685.1, from coordinate 252,428 downwards.
GACCGGCTCGGCATCCGTGCCTGGACCGAGGGCAAGCCGATCATCGTCGTGATGCCCGACGGCGGGCACGCGGGCTGGTACTCCAACGCGGTCACCTCCAACGTCGGACGCCGCGACTGGGAGACCTTCCACATCGAGCAGCTCCTGCGCTGGGTGGAGGCGAACTTCCGCGCGTACGCCGACTACGACGGCCGCGCCGTCTCCGGATTCTCGATGGGTGGCTTCGGCGCGCTGAAGTACGCGGCCAAGTACTACGGCCACTTCGCCTCGGTCAGCGCCCACTCGGGACCCGCGAGCATGCGGCGCGACGGAGGACTGGTCACCCACTGGGCCAACGCCACGTCCGCCGCCCTGGACCTGGGCGGCGGAACGGTCTACGGAGTGCCGTGGGACGAGGCCCGCGTCAACGCCGACAACCCGGTCCAGCGCATCGAGAGCTACCGCAACAAGCGGATCTTCCTCGTCGCGGGCACCAGTCCCGACCCGATCAATTGGTTCGACACGGCCAACGAGACCCAAGTGCTCGCGGGGCAGCGGGAGTTCCGCGGCCTGCTCGGCAACGCGGGCATCCCGCACGAGTGGTACGAGGAGCCGGGCGGCCACTTCGTCCGCGAACACCTCTTCCGGCGGGACCTCGACGGCATCATCGGGCGGCTGCGCCCCGCGTGAGCGGGCGCGCCGAACGGGGCGTGAAAGTAGCGGTGTAGTGCAACCATCGGGGCATGTGGTGCGTCGTTGCGGGCAGTCGGAGTGAACCGGCGGTGAACTCCGCCGGGCATCCGGGGGGATGGGGAGAGCGCCGGAGCGTGGATCCCTCCCCGAGGACCGGCCGACCGACAGATGACACAAGAGCCACAGGAACCAAGGGAAGCCACATGTCGCGAGCACCTCGCAGCGCCCGTCTCACCACGCCCCTGATCGCAGCCTCCCTGCTGGCGGGCGGACTCACGATCTGGTCGCTCGGGATCGACCAGGCCCGGGCCGCCACCCCCGCGGCGCAGGGCGGCAGCGCCGCGGCCGCCGCCAAGGCGTCCGACGACTTCAACGGCGACGGTTACGCCGACCTCGTCGTCGGCGCCCCCGGCGGCACGATTTCCGGCCAGAAGAAGGCCGGGTACGTCGCGGTGACGTACGGGTCCAAGGACGGCCTGAAGCCCGCCGCCAAGCAGATCGTCAGCCGGTCGACCGCGGGCGTGCCCGGCGCGGCCGCCGCCAAGCAGGAGTTCGGCAAGTCCTTCACCAAGGGCGACCTGGACGGCGACGGCTACACCGACCTCGTCATCGGCGCCGACGGCGACGGATACGACGGCAACGGCGCCGACGCGGGCGCCGTGATCCTGTGGGGCTCCGCGTCCGGCCTCACCGGCGGCACGAAGATAGACACCTTCGGATTCGCCCCGCAGGCAGGGGACTTCGACGGCGACGGCAAGACCGACCTGGCGCTCTTCGGCAAGCAGGGCTCCCACGGCGACGACCCCGAGGGCCAGAACGCCCGCCTCTGGAAGGGCCCCATCGCCCGCACCGGCACCCCCGCGGGCACGCGCGACTTCATGGAGAAGTCGCAGTGGTGGAGCTACGAGACCGACGAGCGCCCCGACCTCGGCTGCGCGGACCGCCCCCAGACCTGCGTCGACGGACCGCAGTCGGTGATGGGCCCGGTCGTGCCGCAGGCCGTCGGCGACCTCAACGGCGACGGCCGCTCCGACATCGCCGTCAACCAGTACAACGGCGACGGCCAGTGGCAGAACAGCGTCCTGTACGGCAGCCCCGACGGCTTCAAGCGGCAGTGGGCGCCCGGCTACGAGGGCGCGCTCGCGATCGGCGACATCAACGGCGACCACTACGACGACCTGGTGGCGGGCACCAGCAACGACGACGCCAAGGCCCAGGTCGCGTTCGGCTCGAAGGACGGCCTCAAGACGGACACCCAGTCCTTCGACCAGGACCTGCCCGGCGTGCCCGGCGCCGAGGAGGAGGGCGACGAGTTCGGCGCCTCTGTCGCGGTGGGCGACGTCGACGGCGACGGCTACGCCGACGTCGCGCTCGGCACCCCCGGCGAGGACGTGCGCGACCTCGCCGACGCGGGCTCGGTCGTCCTCGTCCGCGGCAGCGCCTCCGGCGTGACCGGCACCGGCGCGCAGGCCTTCCACCAGGACACCGCGGGCGTTCCCGGTGCCGCCGAGAGCGGCGACCGGTTCGGCGAGGCCACGGCGCTGCTCGACGTCAACGGCGACGGCCACCGTGACCTCGCGGCCTCCGCCGCCCACGAGAACGCCGACATCGGTGCCCTCTGGTCCCTGCCCGGCACGGCCACGGGTCTGACCGCCACGAACTCCGTGGCCATGGCGCCCAAGGACCTCGGGGCCCCGGACGTCGCCGCGCTCTTCGGCAGCGCGCTGCGCTGATCCGTGCCCGCGGAGCTGGAACACTGACCGCGTGACCACACCGAACCAACTCCGCAAGGCCGCGCTCGCCCTCCCGGAGACCGAAGAGGGGATCCGGGACGGCGAGGTCTTCTTCACCGTGCGCGGCAAGCGGTTCGCGTCCCTGACGAAGGACGGCGTCGTACGGCTGAGGCTGGCGGAAGCGGCGGCCGAGTCCGCCGCGGCGGCGCACCTGACGGGGGAGCGGCTGCTCCGCGGCGACACGGTGACCGGCTTCCGCGTGCCGCTGGCCGACATCGGCGGCAAGGACCTCAACGCCCTGGCCAGGGCGGCCTGGGCCGACCGCGCCCCGCGTCGCCTCGTGGCGGAGCTCGACGCGGCGGACGCGGGAGCCGGCGGTCCGCGGAGCGATCTGCCGCCGGGCATCGGAAAGCCCGCGACACGGGCCCTGCTCGGCGCGGGACTGACCACGCTGTCCGCGCTCACGGAACGCACAGGGGCCGAACTCCTCGCCCTGCACGGCGTCGGCCCGAAGGCGGTGCGGATCCTGTCGGAGGAACTGGAGCGGCGCGGCCTCGCCCTGCGCGACTGAGCGGCTCCTCTCTCTGGTCAACTCGCCCTGTCGGCCCCACAATCCTCCCGTACTCGTGCGTAGCCATGAATCTCGCGCCGTGGGAGGCACCGTGTCGATGGCCAAGCGAGCCCGTGGGCTCGTCCTCTTGATCGCCGCACTGTTGGCGTCCGCCGCGGCGGTGACATCGGCCCCGGCCTCGGCATCGGCGGGCGCGGCGCACACGCCGGTCGTGTTCGTCCACGGCTACAACGCCGACCCTGGCGTCTGGGGATCGCTGCGCGACGAGCTGAAGGCGTCGGGATACACCGACGACGAGCTGTACTCCTGGGGCTACGACACCAGCCAGTCCGTGAACGAGACGCTCTCCGGCAGGCTCGCCGACTACGTCGCGCAGGTGCGGGCCCGCACGGGTGCCGATCGCGTCGACCTCGTGGCGCACTCGTTCGGCAGCCTCGTCACGCGGTGGTACGTGAAGTTCGGCGGCGGCGCCGCCGAGGTCGACCACTGGGTCTCGCTCGCCGGACCGAACCACGGCACCGCCACCGCCTGGGCCTGCGCGCTGTGGTCGCAGGCCTGCCGTGACATGACGCCCGGATCGTACGTGGTGAAGAAGCTCGCGGAGGGGGACGAGACGCCGGGCACGGTGGCGTACGCGACGTGGTGGTCGAACTGCGACGAGGTGATCAACCCGGACGACAGCGTCCCGCTGGGCGGCGCCCGGAACCACGCGGCGGGGTGCCTGGCCCACAACGAGCTGCTCTCCGACGACGGGGTGTCCCAAGGGGTGCGCGGCTTCCTCGCCGGGTGACCCGATGACCGGCGGAGCCGACCGGCCCCGCCGGACGCGTCGCCGCCTGACGGATCACAGATCGGTGGCGATGATCTTCTCGATGTTCCGCTCAGCGAGCGCGGTGATGGTGACGAACGGATTGACGCTGGTGTTGCCGGGGATCAGCGCGCCGTCGATGACGTAGAGCCCCGAATGGCCGTGCAGGCGCCCGTAGTTGTCGGTGGCCTTGTTCAGCACGGCGCCGCCCAGCGGGTGGTACGTCAGGTGGTCGCCCCAGATCTTGTACGTGCCGAAGAGGTCGGTCCGGTAGATCGTCCCCTCCTTGGCGTTGATCTTGTCGAAGATCGTCTTGGCGGCGTCGATGGAGGTCTGCTTCCAGGCGGTCTGCCAGTTCAGGTCGACCCGTCCCGCCCCGGCGTTCCAGGAGAACTCGGCGCGGTGCGGGGTCTTGGTGATCGACAGGTAGAACGAGGCGTACGTCTCGATCCCGGTCGGCAGCGGAGCCACCTCCGCGAATGCGCCGCCGGTGGCCCAGTTGTCGATGCCGCCGCACGGGATGGACGACTGGACCTTGCCGGTCGGGTCCCACAGGTGGTTGGCGCGGCCGCACATGACGTTGCCGTTGTCGCCCCACCCCTTGCCGATCTCGCCGTTCAGACCGGGCAGCGCGCCCGTGGCCTTGAGCTTGGTCAGGAGCTTGCTGGTGCCGACGCTTCCGGCCGCGAAGAACACCTTGTCCGCGGTGACGCTCTTGGTCGCCGTCGTGTCGCCGCTGGTGTTGAGCTCGTCCATGACGACGGTGTAGCCGCCGCCCGGGGCGGGGGAGACCGAAGTGACCTTGTGCAGCGGGGAGATGGTGACCCGTCCGGTGGCCCTGGCCTGGGCGAGGTAGGTCTTCTGCAGCGACTTCTTGCCGTAGTTGTTCCCGTAGAGGATCTCCCCGTCGAGGGCCGACTTGGGCACGGTCCCCGCCGCCTCCTTCTCCATGTAGTCCCAGTCGTAGACGTCGGGCACGAAGACGAAGGGGAATCCGGAGCGCTGGGCGTGCTTGCGGCCGACCCGGGCGTATTGGTAGCAGTCGACGGAGTCGAACCAGGCGGGGTCGACGGTGGCGACGCCCAGTCCGGAGTTGGCGCGCGGGTAGTAGACGCCGTACATCTCGTCGGCGTTCACGGACGGCAGGACGGCTCCGAAGTTCTCCCGCCTGGGCGTGACGGCCATGCCGCCGTTCACCAGGGAGCCGCCGCCGATGCCACGACCCTGGTAGACGATGATGCCGCCCATCTCCTCGGCGTCCAGGATCCCGGTGTAGCGGGGGACGTCCTTGTCGATGGGGAAGCCGAGGAAGTTGCTGAGTGGCTGCTTCGTACGGGTGCGCAGCCAGTACGAGCGCTGATCGGGCTTGGTGGTGTTGGCGAAGATCTTGCCGTCGGGGCCCGGGGTGTCCCAGGCCATGCCCATCTCGACCATGTGGACGTCCACGCCCGCCTCGGCGAGGCGGAGGGCGGCGACGGACCCGCCGTACCCGGTGCCGATCACCAGGGCGGGCACGCGCGCGGCGTCGGCGATCGGTGCGGTCCTGGCCGGGGCGGCGTACACGGCCGAAGCGCGACCCGCGAGGATCGCGCCACCAAGAAGAGAACTTGTTCCAGCGATGAATCTTCGCCGTGACACACCGTCAGAAGTCTGACTACGCATGGCATTACCACTCATGTGACGTTCCTCACTCTAGGCGGAATCGGAACGAGTTCTACTGCCGCCCCTGCGGGAAGTCACTGCATACCAAGAGGTAACTTGTACCTGATCTTTACGATCCGTCCCTTTTTGTCGTTGAGCGGCGTACGAGGTGTGAGGGGTGGCTATTGGTCTAGACCCTTGAAGAAGTTTCGGCGCCTGCCCTTGTCGAGGGGCGTCCGGCGAGGTCCGTCCTCACCTGCGGACATCTCATTCCTGGCCACGCCCGGTGACAGGTCGTGCACGTGAGGGCCCCTCGCTGCGGGTGGCCCGGCATGGTATAGACAAGTGGAAGAAGTTGGAAGAAGCCGGAGGGCCTGCTCCCGTGCGCGATGCCGATCACACGACCCCTGCCGCGACCGTGCGGCACGCCCGCAGGGCACCCCTGTCGCCGGGCGCCACCGGGGCCGCCCGGCACCTGCGGCGTGCGGGCATCGCGCGGGTGCTCGTCGCCGGGTGCCTGGTCCGTGTCACGCTGCGGGGTGAGATCACCGCGCGCCAGGCCGACTCGCTCGCGGCACACCTGCACCGCCTCGTGCGGGGCGGCTGCCGCCATCTGATCGTCGATCTGTCCGAGGTCACCTATCTCGCCCGGGACGGCGCGGGCGTCTTCTTCGGTACGCTCCGGGCGCTCAAGGACGTCGAGGGATCCCTGGTGATGCGGGGAGTCTGCCCCAAGTCCGCGGCGACCCTGCACTGTCTGGGCATGGGGCGGCTCATCGCGGCTCAGGAGGCGTCGGCCACCTGAGGGAGCGGTCGGCGCTCGGCGGCCGCGACGCGCCCGCCGACCTCCGTCCACCCCTCGTCGCGGACCCGGGCCACGATCTCGGACGCGACCCCCTGCCGGATGTGCACGTCACGGCCCAGCTCGGCCGCGAGGAGCATCGCGGCCGCGCCGGTCGCCTCGTCCTCGGTGATGGCGTCCCCGCGCCGCGGAAAGCCGCGGGCGCGAAGGGTGCCCGCGGCCTCGTCCTGCCACGCCCACGCGTACAGCCAGCCCTCTCCCGGGGGCGGTGCGGGCAGGGCGTCGACCTCGGCGGCGGAGGCGTACTGCTGCGTACGCTTGCCCGACACCCATGCGGCGCGCCCGCGGATCCAGGTGAACCCGCCCTCGACCCACGTCGCCACGTCACCGGCCGCGGTCCGCAGCACGTCCACGGGCGTGCCGTGCTCCCGCAGCACCGAAGCGGCGCCGATCAGCGGATAGCCCGCGAACGGCAGCCGGGCGCTGGGCGTGTAGATGTCCACCTCGCCCCGCGCGGCGTCGTCCACGAACACGGTCTCGCTGAACCCCAGCTGTCGCGCCAGCTCCTGACGGCCCGTCACGCCCGGGACCGACGCGCCATCGGTCACCACCCCCAACGGACTGCCGCCGGTCCCGTCGGCGGTCACGAACACGCGCACAATCTCGACATCGGTCATGCCGAAGATCCAATCACAGGGTCCCGGCGTCCTCGCCCGCCACCAGCCGATCCAGATCGAGGACCGCGCCGAGCGCCCCCTTCAGCGCCCCGACCGACATGGTGTGCAGTTCGGCGCGGGTGAACGACTCGTTGGTCAGCCAGTCCACGCAGAGCACGCGGACGAAGACGAGCCAGCTGGTCAGCGCCGACGACACCAGCTCCCTCGGGCCGTCCCCGAGCGCGGTCGCGTCCAGCAGGCGCCGTCGCAGCTCGGCCAGTTCGCCCGTGATGATCGACTGGATGACGGGGTCGCCCGCGAGCACCCGGTTCGCCGCGAGCACCGTGTGCTTGTTGGCGGCGAAGTAGTCGAAGTGGGCGTCGAGTCCGGCCGACAGCTGGTCGAAGACGGGCGCGGATTTGTCGAGCCTGGTCACCGAGAGCAGTTGATCGGCGGCCTGTTGGTAGACGGCGGCGAAGAGGGCGTGCTTGCTCGGGAAGTACCGGTAGAGCAACGCGCGGGAGACGCCCGCCTGTTGGGCGACCTCCTCCATGAACACCTCGTCGTACGGCTTCGCGGCGAACAGTCGGGCCCCGGTGTCGAGCAGTTCGCCGCGGCGCTCGGCGGGATCGAGTCTGCGGCGCGCGGTCATGCGCCCACCCTACTTGACACCTGTCTACTAGTGGCCCTAGCTTCCCGCTAGTAGACAGACGTCTACTAGCGGGCGGAAGGTGGTCCAGCCGTGGCCAGACTCCTCAAGTGGCTCTCGATGGCGATGGGTGTCGCCTGCGTGGCGATCGGCCTGTACCACGTCGTCCTCGGCATCGGCTCGGTGCCGGGGGAGGAGTCGGCGGGGGCGACCGTCGACAGCAGGGAGCGGTTCTACAACGCGATCTTCCTCGGCTTCGGGCTCGCCTGGATCTGGGTCGCGCGCCAGTCGCCGATCCCCTCCGCCGTCGTACGCGTGCTCGCCGGGGTCTTCCTGCTCGGCGGCGTCGGCCGTCTGCTCTCCGTCGCGGTGCACGGCTGGCCCCACTGGTTCCAGGTGCCCCTGACCGTCCTCGAAGTCGGCCTGCCGCCCCTCTACTTCTGGCTCTCGACCGCGGACGAACGAGCCGCGGCAGCGGGCGCGGCGGCGCGCGGGACGGCGGTCGCGGCCGACGCGGGAGAGGCCACCGCGGCCGGGCCCGCCGCCCCGGGCCTGGCAGACTCGACGGATGGACACCTACCCCCTGGTCGACCGTGAGCCCGCCCCCGAGAGCTACGGGCGGCTGCGCGTACAGACCGCCGACCTCTCACCGGCCCACTGGCTGGGTGAGCACGGCCCGGGCCGCGGCGCGTTCGGCACGGTGACGGGCGTGGCGGCGGCCGGTTTCGCGGCGTACGCACGGGTGCTGCATCCGGCGTCCCTGGACGAGCGCCCGGTGCGCTGGTCCGCGGTGGCCGCTGCCCACGGTCGCGAGGTGGCGCCGGGCGTGAACTGGCACGAGGTGGTCGGCATGGACCGCGACTACCAGAACCTGTCCGAGTACGGCCTGCCCGGCGTGTGGGACGAGCACCCCGCCGAGGGCCCCACCCCGCCCGATGTCGCCCGCGCCCTCATCCCCGTACTGTCCCGGCACACGGCGACCGCCGAGCAGTGCTGGTTCGGCCTGTGGAACGGCTACGGCCGCTGGGACTTCGACGGACTGCCGACCTTCGAGACGCCGGGCAGGGACGAACTGCTGCTCGCGGGGCCGCTCGCCGACGTCGTGTCCCCCCTGTCCCTCGACGAGTTCGCCGAGCTGCCCGACCTGTGGTGGCCGAGGGACCGCGCCTGGTGCGTGGGCGGGGACGTCGACCTGGTGAGCACGTACGTCGGCGGGTCCGAGGCGCTCATCGCGGACGTGCTGGAATCCCCGGGCCTGGAGGCGCACCGGGTGTCTCCGGGCGACGGGGTCGGCTGAGGCCCGCGTCAGCGCAGCTGGTCGCCGAAGGCGGAGCCGGGGGCCGGGGCGGCGAGGACGTGGCCCACGGCGGAAGCCCGGTGCTCCAGGAAGCGGTTCATGGCGTCGGCCGCGGCCAGGCGCTGCTGCACGCGGACGAAGAGCGCGGGGTCGCGCATGTAGGAGAGGAAGAGCAGCCCCCGGTCGTCAGCGCCGTCGTCGTAGGAGTAGCCGCGCCGCAGCATGCGAGCACCGCCGTCGAGGCGCGAGTGGGCCAGCCGCACATGGGATTGCGCCGGGATCAGATAGCGGCCCTGGGGCGTCTTGGCGTACAGGTCCACGGGGTCGTGCTCGCGCTCTCCGCCGAGGGGCGCGCCGCTGGCGCGATGGCGGCCGATGACGCGCTCCTGCTGGGCGACGGGCAGCGCGGTGAAGGTGTCGACGGCCATGTGGATGCGCCGGTAGACGAGGTAGGTGGTGCCGTCGCCGTTCCACACCCAGCGGTGGAGCTCGTCGGCGCCGGGGTTCTCCGTGCCGTCCTTGAACCCGAAGAGGTTCAGCGGGGTCTGTCCTGCGGCCCGGGGCGGCAGGAACCCCTCCTGCCGCCAGCGTTGGGTGAGGACACCGGCGGCCCGGGCGGTGAGACGCGTGGCGGCGCGGGCACAGGCCGCCGCGTCGTCGCCGCAGAGCTGCACCAGGACGTCGCCCCCGCCCCGCCGGGGGTCGAGGCGGTCGCCGGGAAAGGCGGGAAGGGCCTTGAGGCGGTCGGGGGCGGGCACGGCGAGCTTGCGGTACAGGCCGGGCCCGGCGGCCACGGTCAGCGTGATGTCGGGTGCGGGGCGGGACCACCAGGCGGACAGGGTGGCGCGGACCGCTGCCGCCGTCGCCCCGGGGGAGGCGAGGTCGTAGGCGGTCAGCAGGACGCGGGCGGGTTGCGCGGTGGCGATGCCGTGTTGGGTCCGCGCCTGGGGCCGGGCGCCCGCCGGGTGCGAGGAGGGAGAGGAGGGGGCGCCGCACGCGCTCGCCGCGGCGAGCGGGGCGAGCAGAAGGGTGCGGCGGCGCGGCGGGGGCGACACGGTCACCGAGACTCCAGGACGTCAGGGCAAGGGGAGGGCCAGGGTGCGCTGAGCGGCGCGGCGTGACGATACACCTCTGGGCCATGCGATCTCTTTTCATGAAATGCCGGGCACGTGTCCGTGGTGGTGGCTCCTCGTGGTGTGCCGTGCTGTCCGGCGCGGCCTTGATGGCGCTGGCCGGGTGCGGTGCGACGGGCACCGACGGCAAGGCGGGGCCGTCGGGGCCCCCGACGGTGCTGCGCGTGCCCGCCCAGTACGCGTCCATCCAGAAGGCGGTCGATGTCGCCCGATCCGGGGACACGGTGTTGGTCTCATCGGGTGTTTACCGCGAGAGCGTGGCGGTGCGGCGACCCGGCGTGGTGCTCCGCGGCGCCGACCGCAACAAGACCGTCATCGACGGTGAGTTCAGCCGCGCCAACGGCGTCACCGTGACCGGCGCGCGTTCGGTCGTGGAGAACCTGACGGTGCGCAACCACCTGGCCAACGGTGTGCTCTTCACCGGTGTCACCGATGAACGTCTGCAGGGCTCCGGCGCGGGCGGCGCGGGCTACGACCCGCTGGACACGACCAAGTTCCCTCCCCTGAAGGGCTTCCGGGCCTCGTACGTGACCGCGTACAACAACGCCCTGTACGGGATCTACGCCTTCGACGCGCGCAGCGGCCTCATCGAGCACGCCTACGCCTCGGGGCAGTCCGATTCGGGGATCTACGTGGGGCAGTGCGATCCCTGCGACACGGTGGTGCGGCACAACACGCTGGAGCACAACGCGATCGGCATCGAGGTCACCAACGCGTCGAGTGACCTGTACTTCCTGGCCAACACCGCACGCCGCAACCGCGTCGGTCTGACCATCAACTCCAACAACCTGGAGGCCCTGGGGCCGCAGCACGAGGCCGTCGTGGTCGGCAACACCATCATCGGCAACAACGACGACCGCGGTCCGGAGCAGGCCGACGGCGGTTTCGGGATCGGCGTGGGCATCGGCGGGGGCACCCGCAACCGCGTCGAGCGCAATCGCATCGAGGACCACCGCGTCGCCGCGCTCGTCCTGCGCGACGTGCAGGGTTACCCCGTCCGGGGCAACCGGGTGTCGGACAACACCGTGGACGGCGGCACCGCGTTGGTCCTCGCCTCGCCCCGCACCGGCGGCAACTGCTTCACCGGTGACGGTCCCGCCGTCACCAGTCCCCGGAGCCTGCCCCGCGCGGTGACCTCCTGCCCGGGCCGGGACGTTCCGCTGGCCGCGCAGGGCTCCACCGAGGCCGTGACCGTCCCGCCGGGAGTCTCCTTCAAGCGGGTGGCCGCGCCCGGACCGCAAGCCGTGATGCCGAAGGCGCGGACCGCGCCCGCCCGCCCGGCCGTGGATCTGCCCGGCGCCGTCGACCTGGCGCGCTACCGGCTGCCGGGAGTCGCGACGGGCGACCGGGGCAGGAGCTGACGGGCGCGCATTTAGAGCAAAAGGGGTGCAGTCGGGGGTAGTGAGGCGTGTCGGGGGCGATCTTGCCCGGTCCTTTTCACTAAGCAGGAGGCGGGCCCGTTCGCCCGGAGAAGAGCGAGCGGGCCTTCCCTGTTCGAATGAACCAACAGGAGACATCTTGCTGTCTACCCCCTCTGCCGCGTCGCGCGGCAGACAGATCCCACGCCGGGCCTGCACGCTCGGCGTGGTGCTGCCTCTGCTGGCCTCCGGCACGGCCCTCGGGGCCGCGCCCCTGGCACTGGCGGCCGAATCCGGCGACGGCACCGTCAAGGTCCGGGTGGTGCGCGAGGTCAACGCCAACGGCGCCTGGGACAAGGTGCTCGAACCCGGCATGAACAAGGTGCGGGTCCGCCTGACCGACGACGCGGGCACCACCATCACCGCGACCACCGGCGCGAACGGCGTCGCGACGCTCAACCCGGCGACCTCGAAGCTCAAGGGCGGCAAGTACCGCGTCCAGGTCATCAACCCCAAGCCGGGCGTGCTGTATTCGGCGTTCGCCGACAAGGAGGGCCTGGACAAGGCCCCGGACTCCCTCAGCAGCACCGAGGAGTTCGTCGACGTCGGCGGCGGCAAGGACGTCGAGTTCACCACGGCGTACTGGAACCCCGCCGACTACTGCCAGAAGAACGCCGAGCTGGTGACCGCGTGCGTCCGCAAGGACGTGCCGCCGGCCGACGCGGACGACATGCGCACCCTGGTGTCCTTCCCGTACGACGCCCGCGGCAACAACGACCAGACCACGGACCTGGCGACGAAGGCCGACACCGGCACCGTGTACGGCATCGGCTACAGCAAGCAGAAGAAGTGGATCTTCAGCGGTGCGCACGCGCACCGCGGGTCGGCGTACGGCCCGGGCGGCAGCGGGGCCATCTACCTCACCGACCGCGACAGCGGCGCCACCAGCCAGTTCGCCACGGTTCCCGGCGCGGGCAGCACGGCGCACGACTTCCCCACCGACATGGACCTGGCCTTCGCGCCCGCGGCGGCCAAGGAGTCGCTGGGTGACGTCGAGGTGTCGGAGGACGGCAAGGACCTCTACGTCGTCAACCTCAAGGACCGGAAGCTCTACCGGTACGACGCCACCAAGCGCACCGCGGACGCCCCGAAGGGGTCGTACGCGATTCCGGACCCGGGCTGTCCCGACGCCGACGACTGGCGCCCCTACGGCCTGGGCGTGCAGGACGGCACCGTCTACGTGGGCGGCGTCTGCTCCGGCGAGTCGACCCAGAAGAAGTCGGACATGCGCGCGGTGGTGCGCACCTTCGACCCCAAGGCGGGCACCTTCGGTCCCGTGATCATGGACCAGAAGCTCGACTTCCCGCGCGAGGTCACCTTCCAGTCGGCACCTCAGTGCAAGGGCGCCTCCTGGTACCCCTGGACGGACACGATCCCGGACACGCAGGACGGCAAGAACTGCGCCGCCACGTACTACGCCAACCCCGAGCCCATGCTCGCGGACATCATCGTGGACACCGACGGCGCCCTCATCCTGGGCTTCCGCGACCGGCTCGGTGACCAGCTCGCGCAGGGGCAGCGGATCCGGCCCGGCGGCGGTCTGTACTCGCCCGCGGCGGGCGGTTCGCTCAGCCGCGCGTGCCGGGGCGCGGGCGGCAAGTTCGTCATGGCCGAGAACGAAGGCTGCGGCAAGTCTCCGCGAGGCACGGGCTACTACGACAACCGGACCTACTGGGAGCACGGCAACGGCTTCTTCGCGGGGACGGCCCTGTCCAAGGTCGAGGACACCATCGCCAGCTCGGCCATCGACCCCAGCGGCGCGATCTTCACCGGCGGCACGGCCTGGGCCAAGCGGGACGGCAGCACCACCCCCGCGGGCGCCCAGAAGGGCAACCAGCTGACCACCACCTTCGGCAAGGGCGGCTCCATGGCCGACCTGGAGGTGCTGTGTGACGAGGCGCCGATCCAGATCGGCAACCGCGTCTGGTACGACGTCGACAAGGACGGCATCCAGGACCCGGGCGAGAAGCCGGTGCCCGGCGCGACCGTCAACCTCTACGACAAGAACGGCGACCTGGTCGCCAGCACGACGACCTCCAGCCGCGGCGAGTACTACTTCGACAGCGTCAACGACGGTCTGAAGTTCCGCACCGAGTACACGATCAAGATCGACAACCCGGCCGACTACGAGGAGGGCGGCCCGCTCTACCGCTGGGCCGTCACCAAGCACGACGCGGGGAAGAACGACTTCATCGACAGCGACGGCAAGGTCCCCTCCGGCGGACAGTTCCCCGAGCACACCATCACCACCGGGACCGCGGGCCAGGACAACCACACGTACGACTTCGGCTACAACCAGCCCAACGGTGACGTGCGGGTCCTGAAGGTCGACGCCAAGAGCGGCAAGCCGCTGCGCGGGGCCCAGTTCCAGCTGTGGCGCGAGAGCAACGGCAAGAGCGGTCTGCAGACGGGACGCGACGCGGACACCAAGGTCGGCGGGCGTGTCACCACCAAGGCCGACGGCCGACACGTCTCCCGGGTGTCGCTGGGCACCTACTACTGGCAGGAGACCAAGGCACCCGCCGGGTACCGGCTGCCCAAGCCCGCGGTCTTCGGTCCGCTGGAGTTGACCTGGGAGAACCGGAGCAAGGGCGTCTCCGTCACGGCGAAGGACCAGCCGAAGCCGGGGGAGATCGTCCTGCTCAAGAAGGACGCCAAGACCCGCAAGGCGCTGCCGGGCGCGGTCTTCCAGCTCTGGCGGGACACCAACGGGCGAGCCGGTCTGCAGCGCACCGGCGGCCGTGCCGACACCCGGATCGGGTCCTCGTGCGCGACCGACCAGCGCGGCCACTGCAGGTTCACGGTTCCCAACGGCACCTACTACCTCTACGAGACGGCCGTCCCCGAGGGGTACAAGCTGCCCAGGAACCGCGTCTCCGGACCGCACCGCATCACCCACACGACCAAGCGGATCGTAGCCACCGTCTACAACCCGCGTGGTGAGACCGGCAAGAAGAAGTAGCGGCGACCCACGCCATCCGGCGTGACGGCGGCGGCCTCCCCACCGGGAGGCCGCCGCTCCGCACCCGCCACCGGAACATCGAACTGGAGGACCCCCTCGTGCCCAGGCTGCCCAGTCGGCGACGGATCGGCCCATGGAAACCCCGCACGGCCCTGCTCGCCCTCGTGGCGCTCGCGGTCATCGGGGGTGCGGCCGCGATGGCCCTGCCCCGGGACGAGGGACCGCGCCCGGTGACCGTCGCGGAGGCCCAGCGCCTGGCGATGGCCCGCTTCAACACGTACGACACCGGAACCATGCGGGTGACCGTCACCCTCCACGACGACTCCGGCACCACGACCGTGCGCGGTCTCGCCGACTACCGCGCGCACCGCGCGGTCGGACGCTTCACCGTCGACGGCGCGGGCAGACCGGACACCGGCCTCATCGCCTGGGACGCCGCAGGACTCGCCGTGTCGTCCGCACCGGCGCGCGGCGCCGACGAGGTGGCCGGCACCACGAAGGCCGTGGCCAGGACGTCCCCGCGCTCCTGGTCGCCGCGCGCCTACACCGAGGACCCCCTGGACAACGCACTGCGCCTGGTGATGGCCCTGGCCACCGACCGCCCTGACAACCCCCAACTGCTGGCCCAGGCAGGGCCGCGCCGACTGCGCGACGAGACCCTGCGGGGCACCGCCTACACCCTCTTCTCCGGTCCGAGGCCCCGCGGCAGTGCCCGCGACAGCGAGTCCCCGTTGACGTACTGGGTCGACGAAGAAGGGCGGCTCGGACGGCTCGAGGCACGCATCGCGCCGCTGCCGGGCCCGGCGCGCGTGGACCTCACGGCCGCGCCCGACGGCTTGCGCGTGCCGGACCGTCCCTGGGCCGCTCAGGCCGCCGCCGGCACCGGACGCCGATAGCCCCCGGGCCGGTCCGTCAGCCCCCGGTGCCGGGTTTCGTCCCCCATACGTAGACCCAGTCGCGCACCTTCAGGAGCTTCCACAGCTTCTTGGCGTCGGGCAGGCGCAGGTTCACGCAGCCCGCGGAGCCGCCTCCGTTGTAGAGGTCGTGGTAGGTGCCGTGGAGCGCCTGGCCCCGGTCGAAGAACTGCGAGTACGGCATGGGGGCGTTGTTGTAGAGCGTGGAGAAGAACTTCCGGTGCTTCACGTAGATGCGGTGCCAGCCGCGGCGGGTCTCCTGCCCGTCGCGCCCCGTGCGCATCGGCACCGGACCGAAGACCACCTTGCGCCCGCGCTGCACCCACAGCAACTGCCGCCGCTGGTCCACGCACGTCACCTTGAACCTCCGCACCGGGCACTTCCCGGCCTTGTTCGGGTTCCTGCCCGCCTGCGCCACGAGCATCATGCGGTACGTCCACAGGTTCGCGTACCCGTTGGCCGGTCTGATCCGTTGCTGGGTCTGGAAGCGGCGTATCGCCGCGCAGTCGGCCTTCGACTGCCTGCCGTCGCGGGCCAGGCCCAGGTAACCCTCCAGCTGGCGCTGGTAGGGCCCGGTGTCCGCGGTGCACGCCGCCGCGATCCCGTGCGTGCGGTGGATGCCCGGTTCCACCGCCGCGGCGGTCGCGGCGGGTCCGAGTGCGATGAGCAGCGCGCCTGTGGTGGCGCCGACCTTGATGCGGTGCATAGCGTCCCTTGCTCGGCCGGGAGGCCGTAACCCGTTGGTTTCCTTGCTCGTCGTCCGTCGTCGGCCTCATGCCGAGGATCTCGCGCACCCTTCGTTTCGGAATTCCGTGCCGGGCAAACGAGTGGTACTCGTGGGGTATTCGAGCGAATTCCGGTGGTCGTCCAGGTAACCGGGCGGCACGGCGGTGCTGGCGGGGCGGTGGCTCGGGGCCGGGACGGGGTAGGTGTCACCGGGGCAGCCCGACGCCCGTGACGCGATGGGAGGGTGCGGAATGCGTGGCACGACGGTCTTGCCCGGCCACGGGCGCAACGGAGAGCCGTGCGGTGAGGACATGCCCATGCACCGGCTCGAAGTGCCGATGCCCAACGCCCTGCCGTTCGCGATCGGCACCTTCGACACCATCGGCGCGATGTCCCGCGCCACCTTCCCGCACCGCCACACCTTCCACGAGATCGTGCACGTGACCGGCGGCAGCGGCCACCACGTCGTCGACCTGTCCCGGTTCGCGCTGCGCCCGCCGAACCTCTGTTTCCTGGCGCCGGGACAGGTCCACCACTGGGACGCGGTCACCGGTCTGGAGGGCAGGGTCGTCCTGTTCACCGACGAGTTCCTCGTCGACCACCCCGGCGACCAGTCCGTCCTGCGCGCGCTCGGTCGGCGTCCCTGGCTCGAACTGCCGCCGAGGGAAGCGGAGGTGACCGCACGCCTCATCGACGAGATGGACGCCGAGTACCGGGCGGGGGCCGACGGTTTCGCGAGCGTGCTCCGTTCGCTGCTGCACATCCTCGTGGTGCGCGCCGTCCGCCTGGCCGCCTCACCGGCGACCCGGCCGCGCCAGGAGCCCGCAGGGCCCGAGCGGACGCAGGGCGCGGGACCCTCCCGCCCCGGCCTGGTGGCCACGGAGTTCGTGGCCCTGCTCGGCACCCCCGACAGCTGCCCGCTCTCGGTGCGCGAAGGCGCGCGACAGCTCGGCGTCTCGGTGAGCTACCTCAGCGAGGCGGTCAAGGTGTTCACCGGCCGCACGCCCGGTGAGCTGATCCGGCAGGCGCGCATCCGCGAGGCTCAACGCTTGCTGCTGCGTACGGAGTTGTCGGTGCGTCAGATCGCCGAGCGGGTCGGCGTGGGTGACCCTGCCTATTTCTGCCGGTTCTTCCGCAGGGAGACCGGCACGAGCCCCGGTGACTACCGCAGGGGAACCGGCGATATTCACCACGACCACCGGCTTGAGTCCATCGCCCGCCCCGGTCCTTCCGCCTAGCTTCGTAGCCGATCCGGGCCGCGCTCACGCCGACAGCGCAGGGCGGGGCCCCTGTTGCGAAGGAGGAGCGATGGACCACGAGCCCGACCCTCGTACCCCGGACGACGCGCCCGCCACGGAGGACTCCCGTGGCACCGGCGGCCCCAGCCGCAAGACGGTCCTGAGAGCAGCGGCCGCCGTCGGCATGTCCGTGCCGGTGGCCATGATGGGCATACCCGCCCTCGCACGCACCGCCGACGGGCAGGGCCGGGTGCTGGATGCGACCCCCACCTGCGACGACGGCGACGACCCGACCATCCCGCAGATGGAGGGCCCCTACTTCAAACCCAACTCGCCGGAGCGTGCCTCGCTCCTGGAGCCGGGCACCGTCGGGGTCCGCCTGACCGTGACGGGCTACGTCTTCACCCGCACCTGCAAGCCGGTCTCGCGCGCACTGCTCGACTTCTGGCAGGCCGACAACAACGGCAACTACGACAACACGGGGTTCCGGTTCCGCGGCCACCAGTTCACCGACGCGAACGGTGCCTTCACCCTCACCACGATCGTGCCGGGCCTCTACCCGGGCCGCACCAGGCACCTGCACGTGAAGGTCCAGGCTCCCGGCCGCCCGATCCTGACCACCCAGCTGTACTTCCCCGGCGAACCCCGCAACAACACCGACTCGCTCTTCGACCCGCGGCTGCTCATGAACGTGCGCGACGTCGGCAACGCCAAGCAGGCCGACTTCGACTTCGTCCTGAACATCGGGGACCCGCCCACCCAGCCGCCCGGCGGCGGCACGTGGGCCGCGGGCACCGCCTACAAGGGCGGGGACCGTGTCACCTATGACGGCCGCACCTATCAGTGTCTGCAGGCACACACCGCCCAGCGAGGCTGGGAACCGCCCAACGCGCCCTCGCTGTGGCGCGCCCTGTAGCGGACGGCCCCTGCACCGTCGTTCCTCGGTCCGTGCACCGGAGCTGTCGTCCTCCGGTGCACGGCGCACGCGTGCGTGCTCAACGCGTCGTGTGCGCGCCCCCGTTGACGTGCAGGACCTGCCCGGTGATGTGGCGGGCCGAGGGCGAGGCGAGGAAGGCGACCGCACCGGCGACGTCCTCGGGGGAGCCGGGGCGGCCGGTCGCGGTGTTGGCCACCAGCTGTCCGCGCCGCTCGTCCGTGAGCTTGTCCCGGAAGAACTCGGTGTCGGCGATGTACCCGGGCGCGACGACGTTGGCTGTGATGGAGCGTGCGCCGAGCTCGTGCGCCAGACTGATGTTCCAGGTGGCGAGCCCGGCCTTGGACGCGCCGTACGAACCGGCGCCCTGGTCGGCGGCGATCGACCCGATGTGCACGACGGCGCCGTCCTCGGCGAGACGCTCGTCGAGCGCCCTCGTGGTCAGTGCGGCAGTGATCAGATTCGCTTCGAGGTTGGCGCGGAAGTCCCGCGCGTAGGACGCCAGATCGCTCTTGCCGTCGGCGTCGAACCCGGTGTTGCCGCCCGCGTTGTTGACCAACACGTCGATGCGCTCGGGCAGTTCGTCGAGGAGTCGGGTGAGGTCCGCCGGGTCGGTGTGGTCGCACACGAGGGCCCGGACGCCGCTGTCCCGTGCGAGTTCCTCGATCGGCGCGGCCCTGCGGCCGGTGACCGTCACCTGCTCGCCCTGCGCCGCGAAGTGCAGTGCGACAGCTCGGCCGATGCCCGTGCCACCGCCGGTGACAAGGATGTTGCGTGCCATATGCTGAGCTCCGAATCACAGTCGTTTAGCTCTAAATTTAGAGCTAAACGTAACACTCGGGAGGCCCTCCATGGCAAGCAAGGACCAGTCGGCGCAGGACATCGCCGACGCATGGCAGCGCGAACGCCCCGGTACCCCCGTCGACTCGATCACGATCGTCACCCCGATCTGGCAGCTCGCCAAGCTCTTCGGCGACGACCGGCGGCGCGTCCTGACCCGGGCCGGGATCGACACCGCCACCCTCGACCTGCTCAGCACGCTGCGCCGCAGCGGTTCCCCGTACGCCCTCAGCACCCGTGAGCTGGCACGGCGTTCGATGGTCACGGCGGGCGCCGTCTCGCAGCGCGTCGGCCGCGCCGAAGGCGAGGGCCTCGTCACCCGGGAGCCCACGCCGGGCCGCGCACGCACCGTCCTGGTCACCCTCACCGAGGCCGGTCACGATCTGGTCGAAGGGTCCGTGGACCAGGTGCTCCACCGGGAGGCGGAACTGATCGACGCGCTCAGCCCCGAACAGCGGACCCAGCTGTCGGACCTGCTGCGCACCCTGCTCCAGGACGTGCAGTCCCGGGTCGGCGACCACACGATCTCCCAGGTCGGCCAGATCTGAGGTCTCCCCTCCGGCGACCACGGGCCCCGGTCTCAGAAGTCCGGCCGACTCTCCAGCACGCGGTCCGGCGTGAGGGGCAGTTCCCGCAGCCGCGCCCCGGTGGCGTGGTGCACCGCGTTGCCGATCGCCGCCGCCGTTCCGACGATGCCGATCTCGCCGATGCCCTTGCTCCCCATGGGGTTGAGGTGGGGGTCCTCCTCGTCGATCCAGTGCGCCTCGATCGCGGGCACGTCCGCGTGCGCCGGTACGTGGTACGCGGCCAGGTCGCACTCCGCGAAGTCACCGAAGGCCGCGTCCATCGTGCTGCCCTCGGTCAGCGCCATCCCCAGGCCCATGGTCATCGCGCCGATGAACTGCGAGCGTGCCGTACGGGGGTTGAGGATCCGCCCGGCCGCGTAGACACCGAGCAGTCGTCGTACGCGCACCTCGCCGGTGACCGTGTCGACGCCGACCTCGGCGAAGTGGGCGCCGAAGGAGTGCCGGGAGAAGTCGCTGTCCGCGTCGGCGACGCCCGCCGTGTCCGCCGTGGCGGACAGGCCATCGGGCGGGAGCGGCGCGCCGCGCCGCGCGGACAGGAGCGCCGCCAGTTCCGTACAGGCTTCGTGGACCGCCCAGCCCCAGGAGGCCGTGCCGGAGGAGCCGCCCGCGAGCGGCGCGGTCGGCAGGTCGCTGTTGCCGATCTCGGTGCGCACGCGCTCCAGCGGGGCGGCGAGCGCCTCGGCGGCGATCTGGGAGAGCACGGTGCGGGCGCCCGTGCCGATGTCGGTGGCGTTGACCCGCACCACGAAGCTGCCGTCGGGCAGGGCGTGGGCGCTCGCGCGGGACGGCGAGACGAGCACCGGGTAGGTCGCCGCCGCGACGCCGCTGCCCACCAGGACGGGGCCCTCGGCGTGCGAGCGGGGGCGTGGGTCGCGCGCCGACCAGCCGAAGCGGCGGGCCCCTTCCCGCAGGCACTCGGCGAGGTGACGGCTGCTGAAGGGCAGGGAGCTGTCGGGCTCGTTGCGGGTGTCGTTGCGCAGCCTCAGCTCGACGGGGTCGATGCCCAGGGTGGTCGCGAGTTCGTCCATCGCCGACTCCAGGGCGTACATCCCCGGTGCCTCGCCGGGCGCCCGCATCCAGGAGGGGCTCGGCACGTCGAGCGCGACCACTCGCTGGGTGGTGCGTCCGTGCGGCGACGCGTACATGACGCGGGTGGCGGCGGTGGCCGTCTCGACGAACTCCTTGACGCGCGAGGTGTGCGCGGTCGCCTCGTGGATCACGGACGTCAGCGTGCCGTCGGCCTCGGCCCCGAGGCGCACGCGGTGCAGGGTCGGCGACCTGTGGCCGACCACGGCCGCCAACTGGCGCCGGGGCAGCGCGATTTTGACGGGCCGTCCGGTGACGCGGGCGGCCATGGCGGCGAGCACCACGTGCGGCCGTGGCGTGCCCTTGGAGCCGAAGCCGCCGCCGACGTGCTCGGAGATGACGGTGACGTGGTCCTCGGGCAGCTCGAAAAGGCCCGCCAGGGCGTCGCGGACGGCGGTGGCGCCCTGGCTGCTGTCGTGCACGGTCAGCCGCCCGTCCTGCCAGTGGGCGGTGGCCGCGTGCGGCTCCATGGGGTGGTTGTGCAGCGGAGGCACCCGATAGGAGACGTCCACGCGGGCGGGCGCCCGGGTGAACGCGTCCTCGGCGTCGCCGCGCACGTGCTCGCCCGAGGTGCCGTCGGTGTCCTCCGGGACGTAGGCGTCGGGATGGTCGGCCCGCAACGTGACGTCGTGCGGCTCCTCGGCGTACGTGACGCGGACGGCACCGGCGCCCTCGCGCGCCGCCTCCAGGCTGTCGGCGACGACCAGCGCGACGTACCAGCCCCGGTGCGGCACGTGCGCGTCCCGCAGCACGGTGAGGATCGCGTCGTCGGTCTCCGCCAGGCGCGGCGCGTTCAGGTGGCTGAGGACCCCGACGACACCGGGCAGGGCGAGCGCGGCCGAACCGTCGATGCCGGTGATCTCGCCGCGCGCCACCGTGGCAGGGACGGGCCAGGCGTAGGCGCAGCCGTCGGGCGTGTGCTCGGCGGCGTAACGGGCGGCCCCGGACACCTTGTCCGGGCCCTCCCTGCGCTCGGCCGCCGCCCCGAGCGCGCTCACGGTGTCGGACATGGTGTTCTCCCTGGTGGCTGAGGTGAGAGACGGCGCAGCACGTCGCACGC
The DNA here is from genome assembly GCF_002556545.1 of Streptomyces formicae. Taxonomy (NCBI): domain Bacteria; kingdom Bacillati; phylum Actinomycetota; class Actinomycetes; order Kitasatosporales; family Streptomycetaceae; genus Streptomyces; species Streptomyces formicae. Next base: position 230,701 of record NZ_CP022685.1, on the reverse strand, counting down.
GAGAGCGCGGGCCAGGCGCACCTTGAACGCGTTGTCCCGCAGCGGCTCGGCGGCGGACAGCTCCGCGTCCAGGGCCCGCTCGAACGCGGCACCAGACGGTGCGGTGCCCACCAGCGCCTCCTCGGCACGCGTGGCCCGCCACGGCCGGTGGGCCAGACCGCCGAAGGCGATCCGCACCCGGCGTACGACGGCGTCCTCGACCTCCAGGAGCACGGCCACGGACACCAGCGCGAAGGCGAACGAGGCACGGTCGCGCGCCTTGCGGTAGGCGCACGGCACCCCGGCGGTCGCGGGCGGGAGCAGTACGCCGGTGATGAGCTCGCCGTGCGCGATCTCGGTGTCCAGGTCGGGCCGGTCACCGGGCAGCCGATGGAACTCGGCGACGGGCAGGTCCCGCCCGCCGCGCGCACCGTGCAGCTCGACCCGCGCGTCGAGCGCGGCGAGCGCCACCGCCATGTCGGAGGGGTGGGTGGCGACGCACTGCGGGGAGTGGCCGAGCACCGCGTGGTCGCGGTGGACGCCGTCGAGCGCCCCGCAGCCGGTGCCCGGCTCCCGCTTGTTGCACGGCTTGCCCAGGTCCTGGAAGTACGGACAGCGGGTGCGCTGGAGCAGGTTGCCACCGGTCGTGGCCATGTTGCGCAGCTGCCCCGACGCGCCCGCGAGCAGCGCCTGGGACAGCACGGGGTAGCGGTCGCGGATCAGCGGGTGGGCGGCGAGGTCGCTGTTGCGCACCGTCGCGCCGATCCGGACCGAACCGTCGGGGAGCTCATCGACCGAGTCGAGCGGCAGTCCGCTGACGTCGATCAGGGTGCTCGGCCGCTCCACGCCCAGCTTCATCAGGTCGACGAGATTGGTGCCGCCGCCCAGATAGCGGGAGGTCGGCCGGCCCGCGTGGGCCGCGGTCGCCTCGTCGACGCTGTGCGCGCGGACGTACATGAAGGGCTTCACCGGATCACGTCCTCCACGGCCTCGACGATGTGCGGATAAGCGCCGCAGCGGCACAGGTTCCCGCTGAGCCGCTCCCGAATCTCGTCCCTGTCCAGCGCGACAGGGGTCTTCGCGCCCGGCTCCGTGACGTGTGAGGGGTGGCCCGCCGCGGTCTCCGCGAGCATGCCGACGGCCGAGCAGAGCTGCCCCGGGGTGCAGTACCCGCACTGGAAGGCGTCACGCTCCACGAACGCCCGCTGCAAGGGGTGCGGGGCCTCGCCGTCGGCGCCGCGCAGCCCCTCCACGGTGGTGATCTGGCATCCTTCACAGGCCACGGCCAGCAGCAGACAGCTGTTGGCGCGGCGCCCGTCGACGAGGACGGTGCAGGCGCCGCACTGCCCGTGATCGCAGCCCTTCTTGGCGCCGGTCAGGTCCAGCTGTTCACGCAGCACGTCAAGGAGGGTCGAGCGGTGGTCGACGACGGGGGAGCGGCGCTCGCCGTTCACCGTCAGCGGCACCGCCGACCGGAACACCTCGGTTGCCATGGCGCTCTGCTCCCTCGCTGTGGCGCGGTGCGGGATGCATCCGCCCGTCCAGCCTGGGCCAGGACACGCTTTCCGGCATGCCGGGGGAGCGGGGCCCGGGCCGGGCGGCGGCCGTCGGGAGCGGCCCGACCGGCGCCGCCGCCCACGTCGGCGTCACTCCGTCTCGGTCAGCGTCCGGTAGGCCTCATGGCGTACGTCGGGGTCCGGGTGCCCGCGCAGTGCGCGCAGCAGCGCCCGCCACTCCTCCGGCCAGCCGAGACCGGCGCCCCACTCGGCCACCAGACCGGCCGCGAGCAGGCCCGTGACGGTACCGCCTTCCCGGGCGAGCCGGTCGGTGGTGATCAGGAGCGACTCGGTGTGCCGGGGCGGCGTGCGGTGCGCCCGGCCCGCCCGCAACCGGCCCGCGGCCTGCGCGGCGACACTCACCCCTGCGCCCTCCAGGGCCTCGGCCAGGTCGAGCAGGCGGGCCAGGAGCGCGTCGGGTTCGGCGGACGGATCGACCAGCCCGCACAACAGATCGGCACGCTCGGCCACGAGGAGCGGTTCGGACGCGAGCTGGGCGGCGAGCCCTGCCAGGAACTCGGGCCGCTGCCACTGGCCGTGCTCGGTGCCCCGCGACACCAGGGTGCGCAGCCGCTGCAACGCGGGCACGTCCCGGTCCTCCCGCGCGTCACAGCCGCCCTCGGGCCCGTGCGCGGCGGCCAGCAGCTCGGCCACCGCACCGTGCAGGGCGCTGCCGGGAGCCGCCCCGCCCACCGGATGCGGCAGCTCCGACACGGCGAGTTCGCGCAGGGTCCACGCCGCGTACTGCCAGTGCGTGCGGGACCCGAGGTCGCAGACCGTCCGCACGAGCCGGTCGGCCAGGTCGGGCGCGTAGCGGCACCACACGCCGAAGGACTGCAGCATGCCGAGGCCCGCGAAGCCGTCGGTCGACGCCAGGCACGCGTCGTACGCCGACCCGACCACCGCGGCGTACCCGCGACGCTGTCCTTCGGGCAGCTCCCACGGGGTGACCCGCAAGAGCGCGTCGAGCACGGGCTCGGCGTCGGAGCGCGCGGCGTCGTCGAGCAGCGACCAGGCGTCGGCCACCCCGAGAAGCGGCGGCAGCGCGCGGACCACGGCGGCCCGTACGTCCGGGTGGCGGTCGGGGGAGTGGAAGGCGCGCGTCAGCAGGGCCACCGCCTGCCGCTGCGGCAGGAGGCGGGCCGCGAGCCGGACGGCCTCCTTGCGCGATGTGACCTTCGCGCGCCGCTCCCCGCCCAGCAACGTGCCGAGCAGCAGGGCGAGTGCGGACGGCGCGGTGAAGCGCGCGGCGCGTGCCGCCGCGTACACGGCGACCCGCGCCCGCTCGCCGCCCGCCTCGTCGAGGAGCACCGCCACGGCGTCCTGCGGCCGGTCGGTCCAGGGCAGCGCGGCGAGCGCCGCCTCGGCCACGACCACGTCAGGGTCGTCCTTGTGCCGCATCGCGAGCTCGCGGCCGGACACCGGTATCGGCGCGGCCGCCCGGATCGCGGCCGCGCGCACATCGAGCGGAAGGGACGCGTCCGCGGCCGCCTGCCCGGCGAGCCGTGCGGCGGCCCGCTGCTGGCGCGGCAGCCAGCGGTCGCTGTCGCCGAGATCGGGCAGCGGCCGACGGGCGCCCCGCACGAGGAAGCGGCCGTACGGCGGGGCGTCCGCGAGCAGCACGTCGAGCAGGTCCGTACGGCGCAGGGACACCGCACGTCGTACGGGCGCGAGGACGATCGCGGACGGCTCGCGCGCGACGATCGCCGCCACCCGCTCGCCGCGAGTGGCCGGTGCGGCGAGCCACAGCCTCGCGGCCGCCTCGAACGTGTCGTCGTCGCCCCGCTCCAGCGCCGTGGCCAGCAGGTCCTGCAACTCGGGCAGCAACTGCGCCCGACGCCCCAGCGCTTCGGCGAGGCCGAGCAGCAGCCGGAAGTCGGCCCGCCCCGCCGCAGCGTCGAGCCAGGGACGCAGCGCGTCGACGACCTGCCGCTCCTGACCCCGGCGCAGCACGTGGTCGAGCGCGCCGAAGTCGGGCACGCCCACCCGGCCCGCGATCCGTTCCAGCACGCGCAACGCCCAGTCCCGCAGGGCCGGTTCGCCCTCCGTGGCGTGCTCGACCAGGACGCGCTCGGCGAGCCTGCGCAGCGCCGTGCGGCTGGCGCGCGAACTGTCGCGTACCTCCAGGGCGTCGGTGGCGATCCGGTCGAGGGCGGCGGTGTCCTCGGCACGCAGGATGCGCGGGTGTGCCGCGGCGAGCGCGGTCAGCGCGGCGCCGCGCACCGGATCCTGCTCGTTGCGCAGACCGCCCAGGAGAGCGAGGAGTTCGGTGACCGCGGGACGCCCGCCGTCCCTGGCGGCGCACGCCACCAGGATCGGCCAGGCGGCGGCCCGGTCGTCGCTGTCGGAGCGGCGCACCGCGGCGAGCAACGCGGCACGCGCCTCGACGAACGGGCCCTGGGCGAGAGTGTCCCATTGATCCCACAAGGACCAGGATTCACCGGTGAATTCGGCCGCCAGCCGCCGTACCTCCGCCCAGCGGCGTGCACGCGGGAGCAGGCCGAGCACCCGGAACGCCGGATCCGAGCGCGCCCCTTCGGCGATCACCGCGTCGATGAACGCCGGTCGGCGGCCGGGGGCCATGGCCTTCACGAGCGCGGTGAACTGGCCGTCGCGCGGCGCCCAGTGGCGGCCGAGCGCGGGCAGCGAGGCGGGCTCGGCCCGCACGAGCCTGCGCAGCACGCCGGGCGGCGGCGCCGGTTCGTAGCGCTGTTCGGCGCGGTCGGGAGAGATGATCCAGCCGATCACGCGCTCGGCGTCGGCCTCGACCAGCGGGCCGAGCCCCCGGTTGAGCGCGTGCGGCAGGGTGTCGGGCCCGTACCGCTCCAGGAGGGCGAGCACGCGCTCGGGACGCAGGGGCGCGAGCGCCGCGACCGTCGTGGCGTGCGCCTGCCACCAGTCCTGCCGCTGCCGCCCGCTGCCCCGCTCGGCGAGTGCCGTCCCCGCGTGGTCGAGCACCGGGTCGGGGTGACGCCGTGCCAACCGCGTCCAGCCGTCGACGGCATGGGCGAGCGCGGGCAGGTGCCGCGCCACGAAGGAGGACGAACAGCCGGGCAGCAGCCGCGCGGCCTCGGTGTCGCCCCAGGTCTCGCGCAGCCGCACCACCAGGCGCTCGGCGAGTGCGGGACGCGCTCCGGAGGCGAGCACCCCGGCAAGGCGCCGCCGTCGGGCCGCGGGCGCGTCGGCGTAGGCCGCCTCCAGCGCCTCGTCCGGCACGGGCAGCGCCCGTGCCGCGCGCAGCGCGTATCCGGCGACCACCGGGTCGGGGTCGGTGAGACGCCCGGCGAGGAACGCGACGTCCCGCCCCGCGAACGCGGCGAGCGCGGCGAGCCGCCGCTCGTACGGGCCGCGGGCGTCCCAGTCCGCGAGCAGCGCGGCAAGCCCTCCGGTACCGGTACCGGCCGTGTCCGTTGGTCCTGCCTCGCCCGCGAGCCGGTGCGCGGTGCGCGCGGTGAGCGCGAGGCGATCGGGGAACGGAAGCGGCTCAAGGGCGCGGAGCAGGGCCTCCGCGGTGGTCGACATGGTGCGATTGTGCCGGTGGCTGCCCGTTCGTGCGATCGAATTTAGTGCGGCGCCGGCGGCTCGGACGTACGGACGCAGTCCGGGCACCGCCCCCAGTACGTGACCTCCGCCCCGGAGACGCTGAAGCCGAAGCGCTCGGTGGCGGGCAGTTCGTCCACGGGGTCGCCCACGGGGTGGACGTCGCGAATGGCGCCGCAGCCCGAGCACGTCAGGTGCTGGTGGGGGCGGTGGGCGTTGGGGTCGTACCGTTTGGCGCGGCCGATCGTGGCCACCTCGATCACCTCGCCGAGCGAGACGAGTTCGCCGAGGGTGTTGTAGACGGTGGCGCGGGAGATCTCCGGCAGTCGGGCCGTGGCGCGCGCGAGCACCTCGTCGGCGGTGAGGTGGACGTGTTCGCCGTCGAGCACCTCGGCGACGACCCGGCGCTGAGCGGTCATCCGCCAGCCGCGCCCGCGGAGCCGTTCGAGCAGGTCACTCATGCGCACCAGCCTCACTGTGCATCGTCAGACGAATGTTTCCGTACGGGCCTGTCTGGCGTATTGACTTGGACTTGGTCCATCGTAGGATCGGTTCCGGCCAACAGCCAAGGGTCAGGGCACAAGGGACAGAGCAACAGCAGGGGAAGACGCGTGACTTCAGGAGGCGAGTGCGCTCGCCACGGCATCCGGTGTCCCGCTCGCGGGCCGTCCGGACCGCGAGCCGTCGGTCCGACCGCGTCCCCTGCCCGTCCGGCCGCCCTCGCCCGACCACGTCCGCCGACCCTGCTCTCCCGGTCGGCGGGGCCCGAGGCCGTCCACGGGGTCCGCGCCCCGAGTGAGTCAACCGCCCCGCAGTTTCTGAGCACCGTGATCCGCCCCGTCCGGAAGGATTCGCATGACTGAGAACCACGACGCGATCGTCACCGACCCGAAGCCGGAGGAAGTGACCGGCTGCCCGGTCGCGCACGGTCGCGCGCCGCATCCGACGCAGGGCGGCGGAAACCGTCAATGGTGGCCCGAGCGGCTCAACTTGAAGATCCTCGCCAAGAACCCCGCCGTGGCGAATCCGCTCGGCGAGGAGTTCGACTACGCCGAGGCGTTCAAGAGCCTCGACCTGCCGGCCGTGAAACGGGACATCGCCGAGGTCCTGACGACCTCGCAGGACTGGTGGCCCGCCGACTTCGGCAACTACGGCCCCCTGATGATCCGGATGGCGTGGCACAGCGCGGGCACCTACCGCATCAGTGACGGCCGCGGCGGCGCGGGGGCGGGCCAGCAGCGCTTCGCTCCCCTCAACAGCTGGCCGGACAACGCCAGCCTCGACAAGGCCCGCCGCCTGCTGTGGCCGGTCAAGAAGAAGTACGGCAAGAACCTCTCCTGGGCCGACCTCCTCGTCCTCACCGGCAACGTCGCCCTGGAGACGATGGGCTTCGAGACCTTCGGCTTCGCCGGTGGCCGCGCCGACGTGTGGGAGCCCGACGAGGACGTGTACTGGGGTCCCGAGACCACGTGGCTCGGCGACGAGCGCTACACCGGCGACCGCGAGCTGGAGAACCCGCTCGGCGCGGTCCAGATGGGCCTCATCTACGTCAACCCCGAGGGCCCCAACGGCACCCCCGACCCGATCGCCGCGGCCCGCGACATCCGTGAGACGTTCCGCCGCATGGCGATGAACGACGAGGAGACGGTCGCCCTGATCGCGGGCGGCCACACCTTCGGCAAGACCCACGGCGCGGGCCCCGCCGACGCCGTCGGCAATGACCCCGAGGCGTCCCCGATGGAGCAGCAGGGCCTCGGCTGGCAGAGCTCGCACGGCACGGGCGTGGGCAAGGACGCGATCACCAGCGGCCTCGAGGTCACCTGGACCACCACGCCGACCCAGTGGGGCAACGGGTTCTTCAAGAACCTCTTCGAGTACGAGTACGAGCTCACGCAGAGCCCGGCCGGCGCCAACCAGTGGGTCGCGAAGAACGCCGAGGCGATCATCCCCGACGCGTTCGACGCGTCGAAGAAGCGCCTCCCGACGATGCTCACCACCGACCTGTCGCTGCGCTTCGACCCGGTCTACGAGCAGATCTCGCGGCGCTTCTACGAGAACCCGGACCAGTTCGCGGACGCCTTCGCCCGCGCCTGGTACAAGCTGACGCACCGCGACATGGGCCCGGTCGTCCGCTACCTCGGCCCGGAGGTCCCCACCGAGGAACTGCTGTGGCAGGACCCGCTGCCGCAGCGCACCGGCGAGGTCATCGACGCGGCGGACATCGCCGCGCTCAAGGAGAAGGTCCTCGGCTCGGGCCTCACGGTCTCGCAGCTGGTGTCGACCGCGTGGGCCGCAGCCTCCTCCTTCCGGGGCAGCGACAAGCGCGGTGGCGCCAACGGCGCCCGGATCCGCCTGGAGCCGCAGCGCAACTGGGAGGTCAACAACCCGGAAGAGCTCGCCCAGGTGCTCCGCACCCTCGAAGGCGTCCAGGAGTCCTTCAACTCCCAGGGCGGCAAGCAGGTCTCGCTGGCCGACCTGATCGTGCTCGCGGGCTCGGCGGCCGTCGAGAAGGCCGCCAAGGACGCCGGTACGGCCGTCGAGGTGCCCTTCACGCCGGGCCGGGTGGACGCGACGCAGGACCGGACCGACGTGGAGTCGTTCGCCGCGCTCGAGCCGACCGCCGACGGGTTCCGCAACTACCTCGGCAAGGGCAACCGCCTCCCCGCCGAGTACCTCCTCGTCGACAAGGCGAACCTGCTCAACCTGAGCGCGCCCGAGCTGACCGTCCTCGTCGGCGGCCTGCGCGTCCTCGGCGCGAACCACCGGGGTTCCCGGCACGGGGTGTTCACCGAGAACCCCGGCACGCTGACCAACGACTTCTTTGTGAACCTGCTCGACATGGGCACGCGGTGGAAGTCGACGTCCGAGGCACAGGACGAGTTCGAGGGCCGTGACGCGGCCACCGGCGAGGTGAAGTGGACCGGCACCCGTGCCGACCTCGTCTTCGGCTCGAACTCCGAGCTGCGGGCCGTCGCCGAGGTCTACGCGAGCGACGACGCGCAGGAGAAGTTCGTGAAGGACTTCGTCGCGGCCTGGGACAAGGTCATGAACCTCGACCGGTTCGACCTCGTCTGACGGCTCGTTCCCGGCGGTTCATGAAGCTGCCGCACGCCCGTCGGCGTGCGGCAGCTTCCCCCGCGGGAGGCGTGCGGGCCGCGTCCGGGCGGAGGGGGCCGCACCGGGCCCCGCACTCCGTCGGGATCACCGATCCCCGCCGGGCCTCCACCGCGAAGACCCCTCACGGGCCTTCGCTCACCTCTGATTCGTCGTCGACGGCCCCGCGGATTGCCCTTGCGCGGATCGGCCGCGTCGATCGGAGCGGCCGGGCGAGGAGAATGGGCCGATGCTGATCATCGCGGACCGCATTCTGACGGACACCGGCACCTACCTGGAGGGCGGCGCCGTCCTCGTCGAAGGCGACGCGATCGCCGCCGTGGGACCGAGGGCGGACGTCGTCCGGCAGGCGGGCCCCGGGGTGCGACAACTCGTCCATTCCGGAACCGTGTTGCCCGGACTCATCGACTCCCACGTCCACCTGATCTTCGACGGCGGCACCGACCCCGTCGCCGGACTGGGGGAGAGCGACGAGGTTCTCCACGAACGGATGTGCCGACGCGCCGAGCGACTGCTCCGCGCCGGTGTCACCACCGCGCGCGACCTCGGGGACCGGGGCGGACTCGCCTTCCGCGTCGCCGGGCCGGATCGCCCCCGGACTGCGGGCCGATCTCCTCCTCGTGGACGGTGATCCGCTGAGGGATCTGGCGGCGTTGACGCGCATCGGGACGGTCGTGGCGGCAGGGCGGGTGTCCCCGCACGCGTGATGCCGGAGCAAGAGCCCCACGGATGACGGCAGCCCGCCGAGCTTGCGAACAGTTGGGCGAATTGAAGCGACGGGGGACGTCGGCTTCTTCTCCGGCCACCTGTCAGGCCGACGGCCGAAGGCGTCGAGGGGGATCACGGGAACCCGCCGTCGGAACCCGCCCCGGAGGACAGGTCGGTGAGCCGGCCCCTGCTGCTCAATCCCAGGGAAGGGGGGCGCAAGGTCAAGCGGTTCGGTGCGTCGGCGAGCGGGAAGCACCGGAACAGGCCGCGTCCCGAACGCGACGACGGGTGAGGGACGGGATCACGGCTCGTTGAGATAGGCGAGGACGGCCAGGACGCGGCGGTTGCTGCTGTCGTCGTCCGTGAGGCCGAGCTTGCCGAACAGCGACGTCGTGTACTTGCTGATGGCGCTGTCGCTGAGGAAGAGCCGTTGGGCGATGGCCTGGTTGGACAGGCCCTCGGCCATCAGGCTCAGTACCGAGTGCTCGCGTTCGGTGAGGTGTTCCAGGCGCCGGTGGGACGATCCGCTGGAGAGCAGTTTGGAGATGACGGCGGGGTCCATGGCGGTGCCGCCCGCCGCGACGCGTCGCAGGGCGTCGATGAACTCGTCGGCGTCGAACACGCTCTCCTTGAGGAGATAGCCGACGGCCCCGGTCCCGTCGGCCAACAGCTCGCGGGCATAGAGCTGTTCGACGTACTGGGAGAGGATCAGGACCGGCAGGCCCGGCAGTTCGGCGCGGGCCGCCAGCGCCGCGCGCAGGCCCTCGTCCGACTGCGTCGGTGGCATCCGGACGTCGACGACGGCGACATCGGGCCGCCACGTCAGCAGCGCTTCGAGCGTCTCGGGCCCGGTGGCCGCGGTCGCCACCACCTCGTGACCGTACGCCTCGATCAGGCGGACCATCCCGTCGCGCAGGAGGTAGAGGTCTTCGGCTACGACGATGCGCATGGGACCGCCATCCTCACACACGTCGGACCGCCCGCGGGGCTGGTGATGTCCAGGGTGCCGTCGAAGACCGCGAGTCGGCGGCGCAGCCCCGCGAGTCCGCCGCCGGGCCGCTCGTCGGCCCCGCCCCCGCCGTCGTCCTCGACCGTGACGACGATCCCGGTGTCGTCCCGGGCGAGGGAGACGCGCGCCCGGGTCGCGTGGGCGTGCTTGACCGCGTTGGTGAGCAGTTCGGCGGTGCCGAAGTACGCGGCGGACTCGATCGGCGGGTCCAGGCGGAGCCGCCCTTCGGCGCTGACCGTCACTTCGAGCGGGCTGTCCAGGGCGAGCGCGCGGACCGCGTCGACGAGTCCGCGGTCGTTGAGCACCGGCGGGTTGATGCCCTTGACCAGTTCGCGGAGCTCGGTCAGCGACGTGGCCGCACCGGCCCGTGCCTCGCGCATCAGCGCCCTGGCCGCCTCGGGGTCGGTCTCCATCAGCTTCTCTGCGGTCGCGAGGGAGAGTCCGAGCCCGACCAGACGGGCCTGCGCCCCGTCGTGCAGGTCCCGTTCGATCCGGCGGATCTCGGCGGCCTGCGCGATCGTCGCGTCGGCGCGCTGCGCGGTCAGCTCGTCCACGCGCTCCGCGAGCTCCATCGCGGCGGACGCCCGCAGGAAACGGACGGCCACCGGCTCGACGCACCGCCAGGCGTACGGGGCGCTCCCGATGGCCACGGCGAGTCCGAGGACCCCGATGAGGCGTGCGGGGAGAGCGGGTTGGGCCATGCCGATGACCGCCGCCGCGACACCGGCGGGCGGCACCGCCGCGAGCAGCCCGGCCGTGAGCGGGACGATCGCCGTGAAGCGCAGGTCGCGCCAGTTGGCGGGGTCGTTCCAGCGCAGCCGCCACCGCTGGTCGAGGCGGGCGTCGCGGTGGGTCCGCTCGTACGAGAAGCCGTTCCACCAGTAGCCCGTGGACATCAGCACCACCGGGGGTGCCTGCCGGTAGCCGGGGGCGATGACGGTGTCCGTCCACCGTGTGACGAGCGAGCGGAACGCCCGGCAGACGGGGCGGGACAGGACGAGGGTGGCGAGCGGCGCCACGAGGACGACGGGCAGCCACGACCACGGGTTCCCCGCGCCCCACCGGATCCCGAGCGCCACCGTGGCGGCCCACACGGCCGGGACCACCATGCTGAGGACCAGCACCACGCAGGCCCGCACGAGCCCCCCACCGGCCCTCGCCGCCCACGACGTCACCTGTCGTGTGTTCATTCCTTCTCGTTTCCTCGCCGCGTCGCCGCGCTGGTTCCTGGACCTCCACTCTGCACCGCGCGGGGCCCGATCCCCGCCCGACCAGGGCAGAAGTGGGTCCAGACCCACCCCGGTCTACGCCCATACGCCGTCGGCGCGGACCTGCGCGCCGGACTGCCCCGCCGACAGCGGTGTGGCCGGTTACGCGACTCCACGGGCGGCGTTGGGCATAAGTTACTGAGGATCACGCGGTGACTACAGCAGGGAGAGACCGTGGCGAAGAGGGCTGGGCCGATAGCGGTCCGATTACGGGCAGTGCGATGCGCGGCCGTGGCGGGGGCGGCGATCGTGGGCCTTGCCGCGTGCGGTGGCTCGTCGGGGGACACGGACGGCAAGGGGAGCGCGCGGGGCACGAAGAGCGCGCAGGACGAGGGGAGTTCGGCGGCGGGGCCCGACGCTTCGGCCAGCCCCGCACCACCATCGTCGGCGTCCTCCGCCGCGCGGGCCACCAGGACCAGTGTGGTGTTCACCCCGGCAACTCCACAGAAACAAGCGGTACTTGAGACCACCGCGGAGCTCATGCGGCACCGGGCCGACCTGCTGGGCCTGAAGAAGGCGCACGTCGCCGTCTTCGGCGGCGGCATCACGGCGACAGCGCCCGGCAAGGCCGAGAAGAAGCTCACGGCCCTCGGCGAACAGGCCCGGCTCGAGTTCCGGCCGGTCCGCGGTGAGAGCCCCGCGAGCGCGGACCGGTGCCCGGCGACCACCGCGCCCGCCACCGAACCGCTCACCGCCTGCTCCACAAGCCCCGCCAACACTCCGGCCAACCGGTACGACCTGGGTCCCGCGGCGGTTCGTGGCGCGGACGTCTCGGCGGCCCGCGCGCACTTCGACAAACAGAGCGCGAGCGGCTGGCTCGTGGACGTCACCTTCACGTCCCGCGGCGCGAAGCGCTTCGCCGACCTCACCACCGAGCTGTCCCGGCAGCAGCCCCCGACGAACGCGGTCGCGATCGTTCTGGACGGATCGGTGCTCTCCGCCCCCGCGGTGAACACGACGATCCCCGACGGAAAGGTCCAGATCTCGGGCAGCTTCACGCGCGCGTCCGCCCGCGAACTGGCCGCGCTCCTCTCCGCAGGGTCCCTCCCCGTCGCGATGACGGTGTCCAGCGTGACGGACATCGACAGCTCGGCCGCTGCCAGGGAGGCCGCCGCTGAGGGATAGGGCCCGTCCTGCGGCGGGGCCTCGGCCTCGGGTCTACGGATGCTCGGCGCGCTGCCGTGCGTCCCCGTGTTCGCCCGCGCTGATCAGCCCCGTCTCGTAGGCGACGATGACGGCCTGGACGCGGTCACGGAGTCCGAGCTTGGCGAGGATGCGGGCGACGTGCGTCTTGACGGTCGCCTCTGCCAGGTGGAGGCGGGCGGCGAGTTCGGCGTTGCTCAGTCCGCGGGCCAGCAGGCCGAGGACCTCCAGTTCGCGCGGGGTGAGCGGGGCGAGGTCGCGGTGGAGGGCGGTGGCGTCGTCGCCGTGCCGGGCACCGTGCCGGTGCTCGCCCCCGGCGAAGCGCCGCACGAGGCGGCGGGTGATGGCGGGCGCGAGGAGGGCGTCGCCGGTACGGACCGTGCGGACGGCCGCGGTCAGCTGCTCGGGGGTGACGTCCTTGAGGAGGAAGCCGCTGGCCCCTGCGGACAGCGCGGCGTAGACGTACCGGTCGAGGTCGAACGTGGTGAGGATGATGACGCGGGGAGCTTCGGGGAACGGAGTCTCCTCTGCGGGAGCGGAGGGAGGAGCTTCGGAAACGGTGAGGATGCGGCGAGTGGCCTCCAGGCCGTCCATCTCGGGCATGCGGACATCCATCAGGACCACGTCGGGGTGGGTGCGCCGGGCCGCTTCGACCGCTTCGGCTCCGTTGGTCGCCTCGGCGACGACGTCGATGCCGTCGGCGCCGAGGATCATCCGGAATCCGGTGCGAACCAGAGTCTGGTCGTCGGCGAGGAGCACACGCAGTGGCTCGGTCACGGTGTCTCCAAGGGGATACGGGCCTCCACACGGTAGCCGCCGGTCAGCCGGCGGCCGGAGTCGAGGGTCCCGTCGTGGACGGCGAGGCGCTCGCGCAGGCCGATCAGACCCCGGCCGCTTCCGGCGCCCGCGCCGGGGCGCCCGCCGGTGTCGGTGACCTCCACCCGGAGCAGTTCGGGGCCGTAGTCGACGGTCACGGCGGCGCTGGCCCCGACCGCGTGCTTCACGGTGTTGGTCAGGGCCTCCTGGACCACGCGGTAGGCGGCGAGTTCGAGGCCGGGCGGGAGCGGCCGGGGCAGCCCCTTCACGGTCAGACCGACGGGCAGCCCGGCGTCCCGGACCCGTCCGACCAGCGATGCGAGCTGGTCCAGGCCGGGTTGCGGGGCCAGATCCACCGCCGTCGTACCGACCGGGTCCGCACTGTCGTCCGCCTCCGGGTCCTCGTCGGCCATGGTGAGCAGCCCCATGACGTGGCGCAGCTCGGTCATGGCCGCCCGTCCGCCCGCCTCGACGGCGAGCAGCGCCTCGCCCGCCTGCCCGGGCGATGACTCCATGACCTTGCGTGCGGCGCCCGCCTGGATGATCATCACGCTGACGTTGTGCGTGACGACGTCGTGCAACTCGCGGGCGATCCTGGCCCGTTCGTGCTCGACGGCCCTGCGCAGCGCCTCCGCCTGCTCGCGCTCCAGGGCGAAGAGCCGGGTGCGGCCCTCGTCGGTCCGGAGTTTCCAGGTGCGCAGGCCGACGGCGGCCACGGCCATCGGGACCAGGATGAGCAGGGCGATGTACTCGTTGGGGACGATCGGTGTCACCGAGTTCCCTGAGGTGCCGACCAGGACGACCGACACCGGCAGCGCCGCGAGCGTCGCCACCCGGTACGCGCTGTACACGGCGGCGCTGTACACGGCGATGACGAACGCGTAGAAGGTCAGCCGCATGACGCTGTGCGGTGTCGCCAGCGTCGCGGCCGTCACGACGCAGAGCACCGCGAGCGGGTAGCGGCGGCGCAGCGCCAGCGCGCCGGAGGCGATGACCGCGAGGGTCACCATGAAGGCCATGCCGCCGGGCCCTGACGGTCGCGGCACCACGATCTCCACGCCGGGTGCGATCTCCCGCACCACGACGTTCCCCGCGTTGTCGATGCCGTAGTAGACGGTCGTGATGGCCATGGCCAGGGCGAGGAGAACGTCGAACAGCCAGGCGCGCCGGGTGGGTCGTGGCGGTGGACCGCTCGGGTGCCAGGCGTCGCGGACCATCCGGCGCGCGGCTCCCCGCAGCCGCTCCAGCGTCGTACGCACGTTCATCACCAGGTCATTGTCGCCGCCGTGCGGACCCGCGGAGTCCGTCTTGACGGCCATTCCCGCCTGCACCGCACGCCTACATCGCAGGGATGACCTCCCCGGTGCTCATCGAAGCGCGGTGGCACGAAGGGTTCCTGCGGCCGACGCGTGCGGGCCCGGGCCGCTCCTAGCGTTCCCGCAGTCAGCTGCGCCTGCCTTGCGCAGCCAACTGCCCATGACCGAGGAGCCCTTCATGACCATGCCGGTGATCGAACTGCGCGACGTGAGCCGCAGGTACGACGCAGGGCCACCCGCGCTGCACGAGGCGTCGCTGACCGTCCGGGCGGGCGAGGCCGTCGCGATCCTCGGCCCTTCGGGTAGCGGCAAGTCCACGCTGCTCCATCTCATCGCGGGCCTGGACCGGCCCGATACGGGGACGGTGACCGTGGCCGGAGTGCGGGTGGACCAACTGGGCGAGGCCGGGGCGGCGCTCTACCGGCGGTCGAGGATCGGCATGATCTTCCAGTTCTTCAACCTGCTCGACGATCTGACGGTCACCGACAACGTCGTCCTGCCCGCCAGGCTCGCGGGCATGGCACGCGCCGAGGCCGCCCGGCGGGCGGCGGAGCTCTTGGAGGGCCTGCGCATCGACCGGCACGCCCGCGCCTACCCGGGGCGTCTCTCCGGCGGCGAGCGCCAACGGGTCGCGGTGGCAAGGGCGTTGATGAACCGACCGCCGCTGCTCCTCGCCGACGAGCCGACCGGCGCGCTGGACACGGCCGCGGGACAGGACGTCAGCGCGCTGCTCACCGAACTCAACGCCGAGGGCCAGACCATCGTCGTGGTCACCCACGACCTGGCGCTGGCCCGCTCCTGCACGAACCGCACGGTCACGATCGCCGACGGCCGGATCACCGAGGACGTCAGGACGCAGGACCTCGCCCCGGAGTCCGCCCGATGAGCGCGCTAGGCAACGTGGTGCGCTCGGGGGTGGGCCGCCGCCGGGTGCAGACGCTGGTGATCGGGCTCGCCACGATGATGGCGGTGGCCGCGTCCGTCCTCGGCGGATCGCTGCTCGTGGTCTCCGGAGCGCCCTTCGGCGACGCCTTCGCCGAGCAGCGCGCACCTGTCCGTGGCGTTCGACGCGTCCGAGGTGCGTGCCGGGCAGTTGGCGAAGTCCAAGGACGCCGAGGGGGTGAGCGGTTCGGCGGGGCCATTCCGTACGGCGACGGTTTCCCCCCGGGCGGACGAGGCGGGCCCGGGGTGGCCGATGACCGTGGTCGGCCGGGGCGATCCCGGCCGGGACGTGGACGAGGTGAAGCTGCTCGACGGGCGGTGGCCCGTGCGTTCCGGTGAGATCGTGCTGTCGAACGACTCCGCGCGCATCCCGACCCTGGGTGGCAAGGTCACCTTCTCCCACCTGCCCGGCGATCCGACGCTGACGGTGGTCGGCGTGGCCCGCTCGGTCACGGGGACCGCCGACGCCTGGGTGGTTCCGTCCCAGATGCCCGCGCTCACCGCACGCGGCAGCGGCGGCTACCAGATGCTCTACCGCTTCACCGAGGCGGACACCGCCGCCCGGATCGCCGAGGGGCGCGAGGCCGTGACGCGATCCCTGCCCGCCGGAGCGGCCGTCGGTGAACGGTCCTGGCTCACCGTCAAGAAGACCGCCGAGCGCGACACAGCCGTCTACGTCCCCTTCCTCATCGCGTTCGGCGCCCTGGGCCTGGTCATGTCGGTGCTCGTCGTCGGCAACGTCGTCGCGTCGGCCGTCGGTGCGGGAACGCGCAGGATCGGCATCCTCAAGGCCGTCGGCTTCACCCCCGCCCTGGTCGTGCGGGCCTACGTGGGCCAGGCGCTGATCCCAGCCGCCGCCGGGGCGGGCCTCGGCCTCGTCGCCGGTCATCTGTTCGCCGTCCCCGTACTGGCCGAGACCGGGGAGGTCTACGGCACCTCGTCCCTGGGCATCGCCCCCTGGGTCGACCTGGCGGTGCTCGGCGGAGTGCTCGGCCTGGTCGCGGCGACCGCGTGGGCGAGCGCCTTGCGGGCCGGGCGGTTGCGTACGGTCGACGCGCTCGCCGTCGGGCGCTCCGTCGCCGCGGCACGCGGCCGACGTGCGGCCCGGCTGACCGGCAGGCTGCCGTTGCCTCAACCGGTCGCCCTGGGCCTGGCCAGGCCGTTCGCGCGGCCTGCCCGCGCACTGGCCATGGGC
Organism: Streptomyces formicae; assembly: GCF_002556545.1. Lineage (NCBI taxonomy): Bacteria > Bacillati > Actinomycetota > Actinomycetes > Kitasatosporales > Streptomycetaceae > Streptomyces > Streptomyces formicae. The sequence continues at coordinate 214,115 of NZ_CP022685.1, read as the reverse complement.
ACGGCGATCCTGTTCGGCACCGTCGCCGTCACGTTCACCGTGGGGATGGGCGCCACCCTCGGCGAGGTGATGAAGGCCAAGGCCCACGACGCCGCCGATGTCGTCGTCCCCGCGCCCATGCCGGACTTCGGCCCTCCGCTCTCCGGATCCGAGAAGGAGCGGCGCGCGCCGAACCCCGCCGAGGTCGCCTCGGCCGTCAAGTCCGCCGAGGGAACGGGGAAGTACTACAGCGCGACGAAGGTACGGACGACCGTGTCCGGCGTGACCGGCACCGTCGACACGGTCGCCTTCACCGGCGACGCCTCCTGGGGCGGCTTCACGTTGGTCTCGGGCCGCTGGCTCGACCGGGCCGGTGAGGCCGTCGTCCCCACCCCTTTCCTGGCCGCCACCGGCACCCGCGTCGGCGACGCCGTCACCCTTGACGGCCTGGCCGAACCGGTCACGGTCCGGATCGTCGGCGAGGTCCTCGACCCCCGCAACGACGGCATGCAGGTCTTCACCGACGCCTCGACCCTCGCCGCCGCGCACCCCGATCTGACGGAGACGAGCCATCACATCGCGCTCACGTCGGGCACCGACGTCTCCCGCTACGTCGACGCGCTGAACAGGAGCCTGGACCCGCTGGGGGCCACCGCCAGGGCGGGCGGCCTCGACGCGGGCGGCGACATGGTCGTCACGCTTAACGCGCTGTCCGCGACCCTCACCTTGATGCTCGTCGCCGTCGCCGCGCTCGGCGTGCTCAACGGCGTACTGCTCGACACCCGCGAGCGCGTCAGGGAGATCGGTGTGCACAAGGCACTCGGCATGACGCCCCGCCAGACCGTCGCGATGGTCGTCACCTCGGTCGTCGTGACCGGCCTCGTCGCGGGCGCCCTGGGCGTACCGCTCGGCGTCGCCCTGCACGGTTGGGTGCTCCCCGCGATGGGGGACAGTGTGGGGCTGCGCCTTCCCGATTCCGTCATCGACGTCTACGACGGGGTCGAACTGCTTCCCCTCGCACTCGGCGGCCTGCTCATCGCCACCCTGGGAGCGCTGCTGCCCGCAGGCTGGGCCGCCAGGGCCCGCACCGCGACGGCCCTGCGCACCGAATAGGAAACGGAGATCGCTTATGGATCAGGATGAACTGCCGCTCCACGCCTCGTCGTTCGGGGCGGCGGCGGCCGCGTATGCGGAACACCGTCCCGACTACGCGCGGACCGCGGTGCGCTGGGCGCTCGAACCTTCGCCAGGACCGCGCGTGCTCGATCTCGGCGCGGGAACGGGCAAGTTGACCGCCACGCTGGTCGATCTGGGGGCCGACGTCATCGCGGTCGAGCCCGATCCGGCCATGCTGGGCGAGCTGAGCCGCTCGCTGCCGGGCGTCCGTGCCCTGCCGGGCAGCGCCGAGGCGATTCCGCTGCCGGACGCGTCCGTGGACGCCGTGCTCGCGGGCAACGCCCTGCACTGGTTCGACATGGCCCTCGCCGGGCCCGAGATCGCCAGGGTCCTCGTCCCCGGAGGCGTACTCGCCGGTCTGTGGAACCTCATGGACGACCAGGTCGAGTGGGTCGCCGGGCTCGCCCGCGTCAGCGGAAAGGCGGCCGTGGGCCCGCGCGACACCCCGGCGAGCTGGCGCGCCGAGACGGCCGACCTGCATCGCCCGAAGACCGGCGCGGCCACCCGGTTCGGCGCACCGGAGCAGGCGGACTTCCCGCACGGGCAGCGCCGCACCGCCGACTCCCTCGTCGAGACCATCGCCACGCGCGCGGGGATGCTGGTCATGCCGGAAGAGGAACAACAGGCCGCGCTGGCCCGGATCCGCGCGTTCCTCGCGAGCGCACCGGCGACCGCTCGCGGTGAGTTCACCCTGCCGATGCGGACCGGGGTGCTGCGCGTCCGACGGCTGTGAGCGCGCCCCGCGGTGGACGGCACGCGCCGCCCACCGCGGGCCCGATCGCCGCATGACCGGTCAGCCGGTCGCGGCGCCGAACCACTTCGGCAGCTCGCGCAGCAGGCTCTCCTGGTCCTCGCCGACCCAGGCCACATGCCCGTCAGGCCGCAGTAGTACGGCGGGCGCGTCCAGTTCCTCGCCGGTGTCGACGACGTGGTCGACCCGGTCGGTCCAGCCCTCCACCGACAGGTGGCCCGTCCGGTCCAGGAGCAGGCCGCGGCCTTCGTGCGTCAACTCGTACAGACGGCCCTGCTTGAGCTGTACGTCGCGCATCCGGCGCCCGAGCAGGTCATGGCCGTCATGGCCCGCGCCGAAGTCGTAGCGGACGTCGACCGCGGTGATGATCCCGGTCACGTACCGGTTCACCTCCTCGAAGTCCATCAGCTTCGAGAACAGTTCGCGCAGCGCGGTCGCGCCCGGATCGGTGCCGAGGAGGGTGATCTGCGCGCGGGTGTTGTTCAGGACGTCCGCGCCCACCGGGTGCCGTTCGGCGTGGTAGGTGTCGAGGAGCCCCTCCGGCGCCCAGCCGTTGACCGCGGCGGCCAGCTTCCAGCCGAGGTTGAACGCGTCCTGCACACCTAGGTTGAGCCCCTGCCCGCCGGTCGGCGGGTGGATGTGTGCCGCGTCGCCGACCAGGAAGACCCGGTCGACCCGGTAGCGCTCGGCCTGCCGGGTGGCGTCGCCGAACCGGGAGAGCCAGCGCGGCGAGTGCACCCCGAAGTCCGTGCCCGCGACCGCGATGAGCTGCTTCTTGAAGTCGTCGAGGGTCGGCTCGGTCGCCCGGTCCTCGGCCACCGAGTCGGCGGGCACGACCACGCGGTACAGCCCGTCCTGGCTGGGCGAAACGCCGAAACGGAGTTGGGTCTTGGTGACCTCCTTGACGACCGCGGCGATCGTCTCGGGATCCTCGGTCACCGCCATCTCGCCCAGCAGCGTCTCGACCGTGGCGGCCACCCCGGGGAAGCCGACGCCGATCAGCTTGCGCACCGTACTGCGGCCGCCGTCGCATCCGACGAGGTAGCGCGCACGCAGTCGCGTCCCGTCCGCGAGGTCGACGTCCACCCCGTCCTCGTCCTGGCGGACACCGACCACTTCGCAGCCGCGCCGGACGTCGGTGTCGAGTTCGGCCGCGCGCTCGCCGAGCAGCCGCTCGGTGAGGGGCTGCGGGGTGGCGACACCGTAGGCGTGCGCCGTGTCGAGCCGCTCGGGCCACGGCTTCATGATGCCGCCGAAGAGACCCCCGACGCTGTACGTCTCGCTGACCGCGAGGAAGCGGTCGAGCAGGCCGCGCTGGTCCATCATCTCGACGCTGCGCGCGTGCAGCCCCTGTCCACGGGACTGCTTGGTCGGCTCGGTCAGCTTCTCCAGGACGACCACGTGCACCCCGGCCAGCCGCAACTCGCAGGCCAGCATCAAACCGGTCGGTCCACCACCGGCGATGATCACGTCGATCAACGAAATCCCCCAACTCACATGTTCAATGACCTGAATTCCCGGCTCCCACCTGCGCGGATTCCGGCTTCGGCCGATGATTCTGCGCCATGACCGGGGCCTTGCCGCAAGGCCCCCTGTCCGCTATAAGTTAAGAGTGGCAAGGAGCGGGTGAGCTTCTTGTCCTTCTTTTTGCCCGCTTCCCGGTGCTGTCCGTCACTCCGGCACCGACGAGGAGCAGACCGCGGTCAGGCCGTCGTCCACTTCCTGAGCTTCTCGGGGTTCCGTACGCCCCACAGGCTCGTGATCCGGTCGTCCGCGAAGTCGAACGCGATGACCGACACGGTGACGCCGTCCTGCTGGAAGACGAGCCCCGGCTGGCCGTTGACCGTTCGCTCCAGGATCGTCTGACCGCTCGTCAGGGCGGTGGCGGCGATCAGGTAGCGCGCGATCCGCTCGCCGCCGCCGAGCGGGTGCGGCACGGCGTTGACCAGGCCGCCGCCATCGGCGAGGGCCGTCGCTTCCGGATCGAGCAGGCCGATGAGGGCGTCGATGTCCTTGGCCTCCCACGCCTGCTTGAAGTCCCTGACGAGGTCGGCGCGTCGGGCCGCGGGCGTCGCGCGGGCGTGCGACGCGCGGATGCGGCGGCGGGCCGACGAGGCCAGCTGGCGGCAGGCCGCCGGGGTCCGGCCGACGATGTCGGCGACTTCGGCGAAGGAGTAGCGGAAGACGTCGTGGAGCACGAACGCGACGCGCTCGGCCGGCGTCATCGACTCCAGGACGACGAGGAACGCCATGCTGATCGACTCGTCGAGCGTGACGCGGTCGGCGGGGTCCGCCGTCCGCCCGGCGGGACGCCCGCCGATCCACTCGGTGGGGTCGGGCACCGGCTCCGGGATCCACTCGCCCACGTACGTCTCGCGTCGCGCCCGCGCCGAGCCGAGCTGGTCGAGGCAGATGCGGCCCGCGACCTTGGTGAGCCAGCCGCCGGGGGACTTGATGGCGTCCTGCTCGCGGGGTGACATGGCGTACCACCGCGCGTACGTCTCCTGTACGACGTCCTCGGCGTCGGCCACCGAGCCGAGCAGCCGGTAGGCGACGTTGATCAGTTGACGCCGCTCGCTGATGACCGCGCTCAGGCCCGGGTCGAGCGGGCCGCTCCCGTCCGGCTCGGATGGGGTGTTCATGGTGTCGTCGCTCCCTTGGCCGTCCCTGCTGTCCTGCCCCTCGTGATCCGCACGACAGCTGTCCTCACCCGTACGACGAGACAGCCCCGCGACATGTGAGGTGGGCGCGCGCCTCACATTCCGCTCGGCTGTCTCGTCGTACTCCTGGACGAACAAGTGACCTAAGGAGATCCCTCATGCAGGCCCGAATCGACATCCTCACCAATCCGGTCTCGGCGAAGGTCGTGAAGCACCTCGCGGCCGCGGCAGCGGGGCTCGCGCAGACGACCCTGCCGCCCGCGACGCCGGAACTCGTGGCGCTCCGCGCCAGCCAGATCAACGGCTGTGCCTTCTGCGTCGACATGCACACCAAGGACGCGACGCACGCGGGTGAGAGCGCGATCCGCCTGAACCTCGTGGCGACCTGGCGGGAGGCCACCGTCTTCACCGACGCCGAACGTGCCGCCCTCGAGCTGGCGGAGCAGGGCACCCGCATCGCCGACGCGTCCCAGGGCGTCAGCGACGAGGCATGGGCCGAGGCCGCCAAGTACTACGACGAGGACCAGCTCGCCGCGTTGGTGTCGGTGATCACGCTCATCAACGCCTTCAACCGTCTGAACGTGCTGGTCCAGCAGCCCGCCGGCGACTACAAGCCCGGTCAGTTCGGCTGATCGCGCCACCTGGGACCACGCGGACAACTCCCAGGAATCCACCACCACATGGCTCCCCGGGAGGGACCGACATGTCCATCACCAGATTCGACGAACTGACCGGGGAGTACGCCCTGGACGCCGCCCGCACCAGGATCGGGCTCGTCGCCCGGCACCGGATGGCCTCCAGGGTGCGGGGGGAGTTCGAGGAGTGCGAGGGCGTCGTACGCGTGGACGGAGAGGATCCGTCGCGGTCCGGCGTGCGGATCGTGATCCCGGCCGCGAGCGTCCGGACCGGCAACCGGCAGCGCGACGACCTGCTGCGCACGCGGTTCCTCGACGCGGCCGATCACCCGGAGATGACCTTCACCTCGAGCGAGGTGCGGCAGGTCGACGACACGGCCTTCGAGGTCATGGGCGATCTGACACTGCGCGGGGTGACCAGGCCCGTGACCGTGGACGTCGAGCTGAGCGGTGCGGAGGACGACGCGCGGGGCGGGCTCCGGCTGGGCTTCACGTGCGGCGCCACCATCGACAGGAACGACTGGGGCGTGAACTGGAACCTCCTCACGACGGCCATGGTGAGCCCGCTGGTGGTGCTCGAGATCGACGCCACCGTAATCCGGCGGTTGTGAGGGGAGTGGACCACACACAGAAAGGACGTGGTGGTGGCGGATCTGCGCGTCATGACCTTGAACGTATGGAACAACCGGGGCGACGCCGCCGCGCGGGAGGCGCTGATCAACGCCGAACTGCGGCGGCTCGCACCGGATGTCCTCGCCCTGCAGGAGGTGCTGCCCGGCCAACTGCCCCGCCTCATCGAAGGAACCGGGCTGCACGGCACCCACCAGTCGCAGACGGCCGCGGTGACGCCGCCCCATGCCGACCGGTTCGGCGGCACGGCGATCGCGACGCGCGCGCCGCACCGCGTCGTCGAAGTCCTCGACCAGCGGGGCACGGACGCCCCTGACGTCCCCTGGCTCACGCTCGCTGCGCTGGTGCCGCTGCCCGAACAGCTCGGAGACGTGCTGTTCATCGCGCCCACGACGTCCTTCCGGCTCGACATGGAGGCCCAACGGGAGCGTCAGGTACTGGCCTTGAGCGATCTGGACGCCCGGCACAGGACCGCCCTGCCCACGATCATGGCCGGTGACTTCAACGCGGATCCCGAGGCATCGAGCATCCGGTACCTGACGGGGCGGCAGTCTCTGTCGGGGCGCAGCACGCACTTCCACGACGCCTGGCGGATCGCGGGCTCCGGTCCCGGACACACGTGGTCCGCCGACAACCCCCGGGCGGCCGAGGACATCGGCCGTCTGGTCCGCCAGCCCGGTCATCGCAGCCGCTTCGACTACGTCTTCGTCGGCTCGACGCACGCGCACCCGCACGCGTACGCACGGGTGCGCGGCGCCGAACTCGTCCTCGACGAGCCGGTCGAGGGCGTGTGGGCGAGCGATCACTACGGCGTGGTCGCCGATCTGGAGGTGGGGCTGCTCGCCATCCCGTGAAAATGAGAGTAGCCTCCGAAAAAAGAGTCGACTCTCATAAGTTCGAGAAGGTGGTGGACCCCGATGTCGGCAGATCCGGGCGCGCGCAGGTGGTGGGCCGTCGGTGCTCTCGTACTCGCGTCCCTCGTCGTGGGATTCGACGTGACGATCCTGAGCTTGGCGCTGCCGGTCATGGCCGATGACCTGAGCGCGAACAACGTCGAGCTCCAGTGGTTCGTCACGTCGTACACGCTGGTCTTCGCCGCCGGCATGATCCCGGCCGGAATGCTGGGGGACCGGTACGGGCGCAAGAAGGTGCTGCTCGGCGCGCTGGTGCTCTTCGGGGCGGCCTCGCTCGCCTGCGCCTACGCCACGTCTCCCGGCACGTTCATCGGCGCCCGCGCCGTCCTCGGCCTGGGCGCCGCGCTGATCATGCCGACCACGCTCTCGCTGTTGCCGGTGATGTTCTCCGACGAGGAGCGCCCCAAGGCGATCGGCGCGGTCGCGGGCGCGGCGATGCTCGCCTACCCGCTCGGGCCGATCCTGGGCGGGTACCTTCTCAACCACTTCTGGTGGGGATCGGTGTTCCTGATCAACGTGCCGGTGGTGATCCTCGCCTTCCTGGCCGTGTCCGCCTGGCTGCCGGAGTCGAGGTCCAAGGAGGCCAAACGGTTCGACGTGGGCGGTCTGGTGTTCTCCAGCACGGGTCTGGCCGCGATGACCTACGGCGTGATCCAGGGCGGCGAGAAGGGCTGGACGGACGTCACCACGCTGGCACCCCTCCTTGGCGGTCTGCTCGTGCTCGTGGTGTTCGTCCTCTGGGAGCGGCGGGTCGCCGATCCGCTGGTCGACCTGTCCCTCTTCCGCTCCGCCCGGTTCACCACCGGCACGCTGCTCGGCACGGTCATCAACTTCACCATGTTCGGCGTGCTCTTCACGATGCCGCAGTACTACCAGGCGATCCTGGGAACCGACGCCCTCGGCAGCGGATTCCGCCTCCTTCCGATGGTCGGCGGGCTGCTCGTGGGGGTGTCCGTCGCCCCGAGGCTCGCCAAGGCGATCGGCCCGCGCGCCGCGGTCGGACTCGGGCTCGCGCTGCTGGCCGCGGGGCTCTTCTACGGCGCCACCACGGACACCGGGAGCGGCACGGGCCTCGCCGCCGCGTGGACGGCCGTGTACGGAATCGGCCTCGGCTTCGCGCTGCCGACCGTCATGGACGCGGCACTCGGGACCCTCTCCGAGGACAGCGCGGGAGTCGGCTCGGGCGTCAACCAGTCCATCCGTACGCTCGGCGGCAGCTTCGGCGCGGCCATCCTCGGGTCGATCCTCAACTCCGGCTACCGGGGCGGTCTTGAACTCGACGGACTGCCCGAGCGCGCCCAGGATGCGGTCGAGGAGTCCGTCTTCGGCGGCCTCGCCGTGGCCAGGGCGACCCACTCCTCCTCCCTCGCCGATTCGGTGAGCGCCGCGTTCGTGCACGGACTGGACGTCGTCCTGGTCGTGTCCGGCGGTCTGGGGCTGCTCGGCGTGCTCATCGCCGTGGTGTGGCTGCCGCGCCGTGTTGGTCGGAGCGCCGCCCAGAACGCAGAATCTGAGCATGAAGCCGCAGACGCAGCCTGACCGGCCCGGATCGGTGCCGGGCCTGAGAGAACGCAAGAAGGCACGGACCAAGGCCGCCATCCAACGGGAGGCGGTGCGGCTGTTCAGGGAGCGGGGCTACGCGGCCACGACGGTCGAACAGGTCGCCGAGGCCGCGGAGGTCGCCCCCAGCACCGTCTTCCGCTACTTCGCGACCAAGCAGGACCTGGTCTTCTCCCGCGAGTACGACCTGCCCTTCGCGGCGATGTTCCAGGCGCAGTCGCCCGAGCTGACGACGATCGAGGCCGAACGGCAGACGATCCGGTCGATGCTGGAGGACATCTCCGCGCAGGAGTTGGCCCTGCAACGCGAACGCTGGGTCCTCATCGTCTCCGAGCCGGAACTGTGGGGCGCCAGCCTCGGCGATGTCACCCAGAGCATGCGGGTCCTCTCCGAGCAGGTGGCCAAGCGGGCGGGGCGCGACCCGCGCGATGCCATGGTGCGCGCCTACACCGGGGCCGTGTTCGGCGTGCTGCTGCAGGTCTCGCTGGAGTGGGCCGAGGATCCGGACTTGGACTTCGCGGCCGCGCTCGACGAGGCGCTGGCCTGCCTGGAAGGGCTGCGGCCGAGCCCACCCGTACCCCCTCGATAGAATGATCACATGCCTCTCGTCGAGATCACCTACGCGCCGCACGTCGCCGAGCCGACGCTGCGCGAACTGGGTTCAGCGCTCCCGCACTTGGTGTCCCTGGCCGTGGAATGCCCCGAAGAGCCCTACGACGGGGACCTTCAGCCGGGCGATGTGGAGCTGCGCTTCCGGGAGTTGGGCCCCTTCGACCGCAGTGGCCTGGACTTCGTGATCGAGATCCGCTCGAAGTTCTTCGAGAGCAGGGCCGCCGACCGCCAGGAGCGCGTGGACCGCTTGCACGAGGGCATCACGGCGGCGATCGGCCCGAGCGACTTCGGTGTCTATCTGTCGCTTCCGGTGGCGGCCTGGGCACAGGGGGACTGAGCCGCGCCGGAACGGGCCGTCCTGGGGGATAACCCCCGGCACCGCCCTGAGGGCAGCACGTCGGCGCGTCGGGGGAGAGCCGGATGGGCCGGTTCTCTCCTCGCTGGTGGGATGGTCGACGACCACCGGCCCAGGGGCGAGACGGCCGCCGGACGCGGTCCGCGCGGTCCCTGAACGCGCGGGCGAGCTGAACAGCAAGGGGATCTCCCATGCATGCGCCAAGACGGCTTCGCCGTGGCCCACTCGTCCTGACCGGCCTGGCCGCGGTCGTCCTCGCGGCATCGACCGGACTGACGACCGCGGCGGCGACGGGTCTTGCCCCGGCGGCGCGGCCCCAGCAGGCCGATCCGCTGCAACAGGAGGTGGACGCGATCCGCGACACCGGGGCCGTGGGGGTGTCCGCCGAGGTGACGTCGCCGGACGCGGACGGCACGGCACGCGCCGGAACGGCCGAGTCGGGCACTCAACGGCCGATGCCGCGCGACGGCAGGTTCCGGATCGGCAGCGCCACCAAGACCTTCACCGCCACCGTCGTGCTGCAACTCGTCGAAGAGGGGCGCCTGTCCCTGGAGGACACCGTCGAGCAGTGGCTGCCGGGAGTGGTCGAGGGCAACGGCAACGACGGCAGGAACATCAGTGTCCGGCAGCTGCTGCAACACACCAGCGGCATCCCCGACATCAAGCCGGACATCCCTTCGCTGAACAGCACGAAGGGCTACCGAGCCGAGCGGTTCCGCACCTACACCCCCGAGGAACTGGTGGGCCTGGCGATGCGGCACGATCGCCCCTTTCCTCCGGGGCGGGGCTGGTCGTACTCCAACACCAACTACGTTCTCGCCGCGATGATCATCGAGAAGGCCACCGGTGAAAAGTGGGCGGACGAGGTGAAGGACAGGATCATCCGCCCGCTGGGACTGAAGCACACGAGCGCGCCCGACGCCTTTCCGTTCATCCAGGGCCCGCACGCCCGGGGTTACTCGGCGTTCGGCGCGGGCACCGGCCCTGGCATCGACGTCACGGCACTCAACCCGAGCATGGCCGTCGGCTCCGGCTCGATCATCAGCACCACGCACGACCTGAACAGCTTCTATGCCGCCCTCCTCGGCGGACGGCTGCTCGACCCGGCGCGGCTCGACGAGATGACGACCACCATGACCGCACCCGAGCTGGGCGTGGCGTACGGACTGGGCATCGCCGAGATCGAACTCCCCTGCGGCGGAACCTACTTCGGCCACGTGGGCGAACTCCTTGGCTATCGCATGTGGAGTGGCGTCACCCGGGACGGCAGCCGGACCGCCGTGGTGTACGCCACCGGAGAGGGCAGCAAGGGCACGGGAGAGGCCATGAGCACGCTGGTGGGGCAGGAGCTGTGCCGGAGCCGGTGAGCCCTGTGCCGTGCTGGGACACTCCGGGTACTCGGCGACCACCGGCCCCGGTGAACGGCCACCGACTGCCTCGCGCTGCTCCAGCACGGCACCGTACAACCAGCTCAGCTCCTCGACGGTCACACCAGACAGACCCGCGCCCCGCGCCCTGTCGACCGAGTGGGAGCCAACGTGCCACACAGCCGCCGCATCCTCACGTATGCCATCGCTGCCGCCGCGGTCACCGTCGGGTTCGTGCTCCCGTCCGGTGCCTCCGCTGCCGCACCCCGTACCGCCACGAGCGACTTCAACGGCGACGGCTACCCGGACCTCGCCGTCGGCGTCCCGGACGGGACCGTCGGCGGGAAGGCCAAGGCCGGGTACGTGAACGTCGTCTGGGGCGGGCCGAAGGGCGTCGGCGCCCACGGAAGCATCCGTGTCACCCAGGCGACCCCCGAGGTTCCCGGCTCCCCGGAGGCGGGCGACCGCTTCGGCGCGTCGGTCGCCCTGACGGACCTCAACGGCGACGGCATCGCGGAACTGCTCGTCGGCGTCCCCGGCGAGGACGTCACCGACCGCGGTACGGACGCGGGCATGGTCATCGCCGTCGGCGGCTCGAAGAACGGGCCCGGACCCGCGTCGTCGGTCCTCACCGGGCCCTCGCCCTCGGCCGCGTACGGCGCGTCGGTCGTGGCGGCCGACCTGACCGGCGGCGGCAACAAGGCGATCGTGATCGGCGGCAAGGACAAGGTCGTCGCCCGTGTCATCCAGGGCGAGGACAGCATGGTCACCACCGTCGTCGCCGCCCCGATGGGTGGCCGCGCCCCCGTCCTGACCACCGGCGACTTCGACAGCGACGGTCTCGCGGACCTCGGCGTGGCGTACTGGACCGAGGGGGAGCCCAGCACGCAGTCCCACGTGCGCCTGTGGAAGTGGGACGCCGACCGGTCCGAGCCGGCCAACTTCTGGAACACGGACAACGCGGGTGTGACGGCCCTGGCCGCCGGTGACTTCGACGGCGACGGCCACGACGACCTGGCGCTCGGCGAGTGCCGTGAGATCGCCGACGAGAACATCGACGACCCGTGCGGTCCCGAGAAGCTCGCCAAGGGGGGTGGCATCCACATCCACTACGGCAGCCCCGCGGGCGGCTCGTTCGGCACTCGCGCCCAGACCCTCAACCAGGACACCGCGGGCGTCCCGGGCGTGGCCGAGGACGGCGACCGCTTCGGCGCCGCCCTCGCCGTCACCGACGTCAACCGCGACGGCCGCGACGACCTGATCGCGGGTGCCCCCGGCGAGGCCATCGGAAGCGAAGCGGGCGCGGGAGCCGCCTGGCTGCTCCGCGGCAGCGCTCAGGGCCTGCTCGACGCCAACGGCGCAGCCACGTCCGTCGCCTGGAACCAGGACACGTCGGGCCTCCCAGGCGTCGCCGAGGTGGGCGACGCCTTCGGAGCGGCGGTCGCCGCGGGCGACCACAACGCCGACGGCGTACCGGATGTGACGGTCGGATCCCCTGGCGAGAACGCCTCCCTGGGCGCCGCATGGCTCCTCCCCAAGGGGACGTCCCACGGCTCGGCGGCCTTCTCGCCCCGCACGCTCGGCCTCCCGTACCTGACCACGGCTCAGCAGTACGGCAAGCCGCTGAACAGCCGCTGATTCCGCCCAGTGATGAGCTGGGCGAACAGAAACAGGAACAGGAGCCGGACCCGGAAGCCGGCGCGGGGCTCAGCGCCCCTGACCGTGCTGCCCATGGTGGGTGCGCGCCTCGGCGGCGGTCTTCAAGTCGCGCATCCACGCTTCGAGGCCGTCGCCCAGGATCTTGGTGGCGGCGGGAACGTTCGCGTCGACCTGAGGCCCGCTGTGGGTCTCCTCGGTGGTCACCCGCACTCCGCCCTTGACCTTGGTGAAGTTCCACACGTGGACGCCGTCGATGTGCAGTCCTTCACCGGTCGCGGGACCGGTCCAGCGTATGCAGAAGTTCTGCTTGAGCTGCTTGACGGTCGACGTGATGTCCAGCTCGGTGGCGGGGGTCGCGGGGTTGGGCGGCACCGGGGTCGTCCACCGGAACGCCGAGCCCTTGCGGAAGGGGCCGTCGTCGAGACGGTCCATCGTGGTGATGTGGGCCTGCCAGGACGGCCAGCGCTCCACCTCGGTCTGCAGCTTCCATATGGTGCGCAGCGACGCGTGGATCACGGTGTCGGTCTTGTAGCGAACCCGCGCGTCGGGGTCGACGCCCGCCCCTCGGCAGGTGACGGGCTTGTCGTGGTGCCCGGACGTGGCCCCGGCGGGTGCGGTGGCGGTGCCGAGGATGCCGACGACGAGCGGGACGGCCAGCAGGGCGGCGCGGACGCTGGTGCTGCGAACGATGGACATGGTTATCCCCTTGTCAGTGGTAAGTCGCTGTCGGCGGTGGCCTGTTGATGCCCACCGCATGGAGCGCTAGAAGCTTCTGCGTTAGTTAGAAGGTATAGCGCAGACAGGGGGAGGGTCAATAGCTTTCGTTACAGCTTCTAACTTCGAGTTGGTGTCACGGGTAGGAGACCACCGTGGACGGCACCGTCGAGGAGCCCGAGGTCGCGGAGCCGGTGTCGTTGATGACGTGCTCGTACTGACCCATGCCGCCGAGCGAGACGACGAGGAGGTCGTGGAACGTGACCCCGGGCGTCTTCGGCGCGGCGAACCCGTGGTCCTGGCGGATGCCCGGGTCCGCCGTGTAGTTGCAGTAGCTGCCGAGCCCCCAGCCCTCGTGGGACGTCACGGAGGTGTCGACCTTGTACGCGGCGAAGCCCTTGACGTTCCCGTCCTGGACGGCGGCCTGGTTCGGGGCGTCGTACGCCTTCTCGTTCTGGAAGAAGATCGTGCGTCCGCGCTGGCCCGACCACTGGACGTCGTACTTGTTGAAGTGCTCCACGAACAGGCCGGTCGCCAGGACGTCGTCGCCGTTCACGCGCACGCCGTAGTCCGCGCGATTGGTCTCCCAGCCCACGCCCGCGCCGTGGTCGGCGCGCCACACCCAGGTGTGGTCGATGATCGTGTGCCGACTGTTGACCTCCATGCTGAGCGTGGCCCTGCCGGGGCCCGCGCCGCCGATCCTGATGAAGACGTCCTGCACGGTGATCGGGTGGGCGGAGTGGTCGGCGCTCGCGCCCCGGGGGCCGATCTGCAGCAGGACGGGGGAGTTGACGGGCCCGGCGTCGATGAGGAACCCGGCGAGCCGTACGCCGTTCACGTCGGCGACCTTCATCGCGGTGACGCCGTTGTCGGGGATCAGCGTGGCGTAGCCGAGACCCAGCACCACGGTGTCCGCGCGGTTCACCTCCACGGCCCGGTCGAGGTGGTAGATGCCCGGGGTCAGCAGGAGGTGGAGGCCCTGGGCCAGCGCCGCGTTGAGCGTGGCCGCGCTGACGCCCGGCTTGGCGACGTAGAACTGGCTCAGCGGCAGTGAGGTGCCGCGGGGCGTGCCGTTGCCCCAGGTGGTGCCGCGCGCGTTGGTCCGCTTCTCGGGCAGGAACACCTTGTACTCGTTGCCCGCGAGGTAGAGGAAGGGCTTCTCGCGCGAGATCGGCGTGGTGCCGAGCGTGGTGTACGGAGGATTCGGGAAGCTCTGGCCGGGTGCGCCCTCGACGCCCGAGAACACCATGTTCCAGACCGCGTTGAGCCAGCCGCCCACGGAACTGTCGCGGGTGTACCACTGCTGCTGTGAATACGGCCCCACGCTGCCGTCGATGCGGCTGTCGGCTATGTAGCCGCCACTGGCCCAGCCGTAGCCGTCGGGTGAGAGGTTGAGGCCGCCCTTGATGTGCATGCGGCGGAAGGGGGCAGCCTGTGCGACCGCCCACCGGTTGGTGCCGTTGACCGGTTTGAGCGCGAGGTTCTCCGCCGAACGCCAGAAGTTCTGGGTCGCGTTGCCGTTGAACCAGCCCGCGTCGACCGTCACGTCACCGTTGATCGTCGTGTCGTCGGGGGAGAGGCCGAGGCCCGCGATCGAGGTGTAGAAGCCGAGTTGGGCGTTGAGCCCGTTGTACGTGCCGGGCTTGAAGAAGAAGGCGTAGCGGCCCGTGCCGAACTGGTCCGACTCCTGCCGCTTGAAGACCTCGTCGAGCTTGGCCTGGACGCCTGACGTCGACGGGTCGAAGACGATCACGTGGGGACCGAGGTCGCCGCCGCCGGGCAGCGCGGCGGGGCCGCTCCGAGCACTGGCGGCAGGGGCGGCCAGTGCGGGCAGGCCCGAGGCGGCGGTCGACGCGGCGATCGCGCCGAGGACCGTACGGCGTGTGGGGGTGGTGGGCATGGGGGCTCTCCTCTTGGGGCGGTGTGAGGCTTCAGGAAGTGAACGATCAGGGACCGTGGGAGCGCTCTCTTGACCGGGAATGGTTCATCCGTGAGAGGAGTGCGTCAAGGGGGTGCACGGTCACTGTCACTTCGGGGCTGGCGGTGCGGTGCTCGTCCCGAACGGGCGCCGGGAACAATGCTCCCACTATTTATCACGCCTGTGATATTGTCGGGCGATGCCAGCTCGGATTGACTTGGAACAGCGCCGCAAGGATGTCGTCGAGGCGGCTTTCCGCCTCTTGGTCGCTGAAGGTTTCAGCGGTTTGTCGCTGCGTAAAGTGGCCGCCGAATCGGGACTGAACATCGGGTCGGTGCGCCACTACTTCGGTGATCACCGCGAACTTCTCGTGGCGGCAGCGACGGAAGTCGGCGACCGCATGGGGAGGCGGCTCACCCGGAATTCACCGGACGCCCTTTCGGGACTCGAGGGCGAAGCCGCCGTCGATGCCTTGCAGACACTGGTCGAGGAGTTGCTGCCGCTCGACGACGAACGCCGTGTCGAGTCGATCGTGCTGACGGAGTTCATCGTCGCCGCACGCGTGAACCCCCTCTTCCGTCCGGTGACCGAACAGATGGCGGCCGACCTGCGCCAGGTGATCGAGGATGCCCTGCGCGTCCTCGAAGTTCCGGACCCGGCCGAGGAGGCCGAGCAGCTCGTCGCGCTCATGGGTGGTCTGACCCTGGACGCGGTGACGCCGCACGGATCGCTCGGCGCCGAGCGCCTGCGCAAGACGCTGCGCGCGCATCTGCGGTCACTGCCGTTGCGCCGCCCAAGGGGAAGTGCCTGAGTCACCACCATTACCTGAATCACGAAGAACAAAAGAAACCACAAGGGGGGATCAGTCGTGCCCGCGTGGCTGTTCGCGCTGCTCGCTGCCGCTTTCGTTCTCTATACCGACGACTATGTGATCGCGGGGGTGCTGCCGGAAATAGCGCGAGACCTGAACGTCAGCGAGGCACAGGCCGGGCAATTGGTGACCGTCTTCTCGCTCACTGTCGCCCTGGCCGCGCCGATCGCCGCGGTCGCTCTGGCGCGGGTGTCCCGCCGACGCCTCTTCACCGCCTCGTTCGCGCTGTTCATCGCCGCGAACCTGCTGGCGGCCTCGACGACCGGCTTTGGGCTCTTGGTGGGCCTGCGCGTCGTGGCGGCACTCGCTGCGGCGGGCACGACTCCGGCGGTGTTCGCGTATGCCGCCGAGCGGGCTCCGGAGAGCCACATCGGCAGATACGTCGCCGTCGTGGCGCTCGGTGTCACGGGTTCGATCGCGGCCGGAGTGCCCATCGGCACCTGGATCGGCGGTCACTTCGGCTGGCGGGCGACCTTCGTGTCGATGGCGGTGGCAGGGGCCGCGGCGCTGGCCCTCTTGCTCGTGACGCTGCCCGGCGAGCACGACAGGTGCGGTGAAGTGCCCGGCGTACGCGCACAGTTGCGAACTCTCGCCGCCGCACCCGTGTCGCTCGGGCTCCTGGCGAACTGCGCGCTCATGACCGGTTCGATGATGATGCTGACGTACACGGCGCCCTATCTCGACGCGGTGAGCCGGGCGAGCGTGGACCAGCGCGCGCTGTCCTTCAGCCTCTCGGGGTTCGCCGGAATCCTCTGCATCTGGGCGGGTGGGAAGGTCACCGACCGATGGGGTCCGGACCGCACCCTGATCACCGGGATCGGCGTCTTCACCGGCAGCATGGCGATCCTGGGGCTGCTCTGGTTCGCCCGACCCGTGCCCTTCTCCCTCCTCGTCGTGGTGGGCACGGTCTGGGGCGGCATGGCCTTCTGGAACTCCCCGGCCATCCAGGCCCGGCTCTACCTGCTCGCGGGACCGGCCGCGCCCCAGGCCCTCGCGCTCAATACGTCGGGCACCTACCTCGGGGTCTCGCTGGGCGGAGCCGTCGGAGGTGTCACGCTGAGCGGCGTGGGGGCCGGGGCGCTTCCGGTCGTCGCGGGGCTTCTCGGGCTGGGCGCGCTGGCGCTCCTGACACTCGCCATCAACGCCTCGAAGACGTCAACGGCGGTGCGGGCAGCGGTGGGTGAGCGGAGCTAGTCAGGCCGTGGGAGTCGCCGACACCTCGGGGGAGAGGGCGGACTCGAAGCCGTCCTCGCCGAGGGTGGCGATGGCGTAGTAGTACTTCGTGCCGCCGGTCAGCCCCCGGTCCACGTACCTCGTGTCCTTCGTGTCGTGGCTGAACTCGGCGTTCTCCTTGGTGACGTGGGGGCTGGTGGAGCGGTAGACGCGGTAGCCGGTGACGGGCGACTCGTCGCCGTACGGGACGGCGTACCAGTCGAGCCGCACACTGCCCGCGCCCGGCACGATGTCGTAGACCTGTGTGGCGCCCGGCGGCCGAGGCGCGGTGTACGTCGGCTTGGACGACACGGAGGCGGGCGAGGAGACGGAGTGCGGGGAAGTGGCGACGACGGCGTAGTAGTAGTCCCGCTCGCCCGCGTCCTCGCCGACCGTGGCCGTGTACTCGGTACGCGTCACCGTGGCCACGCGGTTGGCCGGGTCGGTGATGTCGACCGGGGAGGTCTTGGAACGGTAGACGGTGTAGGAGGAGACCGGCACGTACGGGCTCTGCGACCACCTCAGGGTGAGCCGTTTGCCGGTGAGCTGGGGGGTGTTGAGGAAGGGGGCCTTCGGCGCGGTGGCGGAGGTGACGGTCTTGGTGCCGGTCACGTAGTTCGACGGCTCGGACTCGTTCCCGGCGGCGTCGACACCCCGAACCTCGTACACGTAGGTGAGGCCCGCGTCGCCCTTCGTGTCACGGAAGGTCAGCGAGGTCGTCGAACCGACCTTGGTGCGGTGGGAGTTCAGTGACTCGGAGCGGTACACCACGTACTTCACCGCGTCCGAGTCGCCGCTCCGCCACGTCAGCGTCACACCGCGCTCGTCCTCGCGGGCGAGCTTGAGGTCCCGCGGTGCGAAAGGTGCGACGGTGTCACGGGTGCCCCGCACGGGCTCGGTGTAGGGCGAGACGTGCCCGGCGTCGTCCAGGGCGCGGACCTTGTAGGCGTACGCGACGTCGGGGTCGGCGTCGCTGTCGACGTACGCCCCCGTGCTCACGGTGGCGAGCAGCGCGTAGGGGCCGACCTCGTCCGGCTCGGTCCCCTCGGCCTCGGCCCGGTACACCTCGTAGCCGGTCGCGGCGGAGAGCGTGCCCCACGAGAGCGAGACGGCCTCACGCCCGGAGCTGGCCTGGAGGCCCTCGGGGGCGTCGTACAGGGGATTGTCGGGCTGGTCGGGGTCGTCGCCGACGCGTCCGGCCGAACTGGGCGCCGTGGCGGGCGCGGTGGCCTGGGCGGTGCCGGTGAACCCGAGGGCGAGGAGGACGACGGTGGCCGCGGAGGCGACGAGTGTCGGTCTGAGACGAGTGCGTGGAGACACGGCTGGCGTTCCCTTTCCGGTGGAACCACGTACGGGTGTACGGGAGTTCGGGATGCAGGCGTGGGGGGAGGTGCTGGCGTGAGTGATGGTGTGGGGGCTAGGAACTGTAGCTGTATATGACCGGGAGTTGGGAGGCGGCGCGCGGCGCCGCTGGACGGGGCCGGTGTGAGGTCGGGAGTAAATGTGCGGGGCGGGAATGGCCTGTGGGGCAGGTGAGTTGGACTGTGCGTAGCCCTGAACCGGCGTGCCCCAGGGGTGTGCCGTGGGCCCCGCCGCCCGCTGCGAGGAGAGTCCGTTGAGCCGTCCCGGTCCCCGGTTCATCACCTTCGACATGTACGGAACCCTGACGGACTTCGCCATCGGGGCCGCGGCCAGAGACGTGATCGAGGATGTCGCCCCGCCCGAGAAGCTGGACGCGTTCCTCCACCGGTTCGCCTGCTACCAGCTCGACGAGGTGATGGGGGACTGGCGGCCGTACGACGAGGTGGTCTCCCGCGCCTTCGAACGGGCCTGCCGGAGCACCGGAGTCGCGTTCCGTCCCGAGGACCCCGCCACGGTCTACGCGGCGGTGCCGGAGTGGGGACCCCACCCCGACGTCCCCGGGCCCCTCGCGAAGCTGGCGGAGAACTTCCCGCTCGTCATCCTCTCCAACGCCGCCGACGAGCACGCCCATCGGAACGCCGCGAAGCTCGGTGCCCCCTTCCACGCGGTGTACACGGCGGAGATGGCGCGGGCGTACAAGCCGAGGCTGGGTGCCTTCGAGTTCATGTACGAGCGGTTGGGCTGTCTGCCGGAAGAGACGATGCACGTGTCGTCGAGCCCTCGCTACGACCTGCAGTCGGCGACCGACCTCGGCGTGCGGGAGACGGTGTACCTGAACCGGGGGACCGAGCCCGCCGCGCCCTTCTCTCACGCGTATGAAGTCACCTCCCTGGCAGGTGTGTTGGAGCTTGTTGGTATCTGACCCCACCAACTCGCCCAAAAAGCATTCCACTTCACCAAAACGCGACCCTGTCCGAGAGCTCCGAACAAGCAGGGCTCCGAGGAGCCCGCGAAGGGCAAGGAGAGCCGGTCCGGCGGGGTTTTTCGGTCCCCGTGCCGCCCGTCGCGCCCGCCCGCCGGTGGCTCCGCCCCGCGCCCGCCGACGAGATTCCGCCAAACAAGCCCTAAATGGGGCCTAGTTGGCGACGCCGGGATGGCTTCGTGACACGGCCACCGGCAACCTAGAGAACTCGCGTCGTCACAGGTCACAACGCATGTCTTCGGCTTCGAGGCAACCTCTGTCAGTGATCGTTTCGTGGATTCTGCTTCAAAGCTTGAGCACAAGTTGCACACATCCCCTCTCCAGGCAGGCCCCGATGGTCTAGATTGACCGTGCTTCACATGGGGACACGAGGCGACAAACAATGATCTATAGGTCTGGTGCGACGGACAGCCAGTAGTCACGTCCCCCGGCGCCAGACCGTGGGGGTGATCAGCTTTTGGGGCCCGGGAGGGGGGCCTCGGGTGCGGGGAGCACCCGGGGTTTCGATGGGGCTCCGCACTTCACACATCTCCGGCCGGACGTACGTGTGTGTCCGTAGCCGTCTGTTTGGGTTGTTCAACTAGCGCTGGATTGACCGATTTGTCATGACCGGGAGGCGGGGGTGCCTCCTGAAGGGGAGGAACAGCGCGGCGCGGGGGGCGGGGCCCTCCGAGGGGAGGAACAGTGCGGGGGGCGAGGGCCTCCCGGGGGGAGGAACCGTGTGGAGCGAACACGTCGAGCCCACTGGCGACCTGGGGGGGTCCGTGCAGCAGGGGGAATTAGTTCGCCCGTTCCTACCGGCGCGTGGGCGGCCGGTGAACGGGGCGGTCAGCCAGCCCGCCATCGGCTGGGAGCAGCGGTACCGCCGTACCGTGATCACCAGCGATACCGTGGCCACCGCCTTCGTGGTGGCGGCGATCGGCAACTTCTTCGGAGTCAGGGACGCGGCCAACTGGCATGAGAAGTGGGGCATCCTGGCGTTCGGCACCGAGCTGCTCGTGCTGGGCGCACTGGCGGTGAGCCGGGCCTGGGCCCCTGCCGTGCTGGGCCAGGGCGCGGAGGAGTTCCGCAGACTCGGCCGCTCCCTGTTCACGGCCGCCGTCGTCCTGGCACTCGGCGGGATCGCCCTTACCTCGCGCAATATCAAGCTCTGGATCTTCGTCGCCATCCCCGCGATCGCGCTCGTCACCATGACCGAGCGCTACCTGCTGCGCCTGTGGCTGCACAAGCAACGGAAAGAGGGACGGTGTCTGCGGCCGGTGCTCGCCGCCGGAAGCCTGGCCACCGTGCGCGACCTGATCACCCGGGCCCGCAAGTTCCCGCACCTCGGCTGGCGAGTGGAGGCCGTGTGCACACCCGAGAACCCCGGGCTCGACGGCGGCCACCTGGACGGAGTGCCGGTCGTGGGCCGACTCGCGGACGTCGCGGGCCACGTCCGCCGCGACGGCTACCGCGTCGTCGCGGTCACACCCGACCCGCACTGGTCCCCGGACCGGCTCCAGCGGCTGGCCTGGAACCTCGAAGGCAGCGACGCCGAGATGGTCGTGGCCCCCGTCCTCATGGAGGTGGCGGGACCGAGACTGCACGTCGACGCGGTGCTCGGGATCCCGCTGCTGAGGGTCAGCATGCCGACCTTCACCGGGGGCCGCAGGGCGGTCAAAGGAGTCGTCGACCGGCTCGGCGCGGCGATCCTGCTGCTGCTGTTCGCACCACTCATGGTGTGCGTCGGACTGCTCGTCCTGCTGGACAGCCGGGGCGGCGCGCTGTACCGCCAGCGCAGAGTCGGCAAGGACGGCCAGGAGTTCACCATCTTCAAGTTCCGCACCATGGTCACCGGGGCCCACGGGGCACGCGCCCAACTGGCGGAGCGCAACGAGGGCGCCGGACTGCTGTTCAAGCTCCACCGGGACCCCCGGGTGACCCGGGTGGGAGCGGTGCTGCGCCGGTACTCGATCGACGAGCTCCCGCAGCTCTTCAACGTACTCACCGGCTCGATGTCGCTCGTCGGCCCCCGGCCCCCGCTGCCGGAGGAGTCGGCGGCCTACGGCCCGGACATCCGGCGTCGGCTCCTGGTCAAGCCCGGGCTCACCGGGCTGTGGCAGATCAGCGGACGCAGCGACCTGCCGTGGGAGGAAGCGGTCCGCCTCGACCTGCGGTACGTGGAGGACTGGTCGCTCGCCCTGGACACAGTGATCTTGTGGAAGACGCTGCGTGCGGTGCTCCAGGGACAGGGAGCGTACTGATGCGCGGTGGCCGTCATCCGGCCGACGCACGGAAGGCAGACCGCGAGGGTCTGCCTGGGGGGAGGAACGGGTCATGAGAATAAGCGTCTTAGGGCTTGGCTACGTGGGCTGCGTGTCGGCCGCGTGCCTGGCCAGCCTCGGCCACGAGGTCATCGGGGTGGACGTCAATCAGGCGAAGGTCGACCTGGTGAACGACGGCAAGGCCCCGGTGGTCGAGGAGCGGATCGGCGAGCTCACCGCCGAGGTCGTACGGACCGGAGCGCTGCGCGCCACCCGTGACGTACGCGAGGCCGTCCTGGGCAGCGAGGTGTCGCTGATCTGCGTCGGTACGCCGTCGGAGGCCAACGGCAGCCTGAGCACCACCTACTTGGAGCGGGTCACCGAGCAGATCGGTGCCGCGCTGGCCGAGAAGGGGAGCCAGGGGGGTCGGCACACCGTCGTGTTCCGCAGCACCATGCTCCCCGGCACCTGCCTGGGTCTGCTGGTGCCGATCCTGGAGAAGTACGTCGGCGGCACGTCCGGGGTGGACTTCGGGGTCGCGGTCAACCCGGAGTTCCTGCGCGAGGGCACGAGCGTGCGGGACTTCTTCGACCCGCCCAAGACCGTCATCGGCGAACTCGACCCGGCCAGCGGCGACGTGATCGCGTCGCTGTACGAAGGGCTGCCCGGCGAGGTCTTCCGGGTACCGGTCCCGGTGGCCGAGGCGATCAAGTACGCGGACAACGCGTTCCACGGCCTCAAGATCGGCTTCGCCAACGAACTGGGCGCGGTCTACCAGGCGCTCGGGGTGGACTCGCACCAGGTGATGGACGTCTTCCTGGCGGACCGCAAGCTGAACATCAGCCCCGCCTACCTGCGGCCCGGCTTCGCCTTCGGCGGCTCCTGCCTGCCCAAGGACCTGCGCAGCCTGGTCCACGCGGCACAGCGGGCCGACGTCTCGGTGCCCATCCTGTCCCACGTGCTGCCCTCCAACTCCGACCACCTGCAGCGCGCGGTGGAGCTGGTCGAGCGCACCGGCAAGCGCAAGGTGGGGCTCTTCGGCCTCTCCTTCAAGCCCGGCACCGACGACCTCCGCGAGAGCCCGCTCGTCGAGCTGGCCGAGCGACTCCACGGCAAGGGTTACGACCTGCGGATCCACGACGCCAACGTGAGCCTCTCGCGGCTCATGGGCGCCAACCGCGAGTACATCGAGACCCGGCTGCCGCACCTCGCCCAACTGATGGCGGACACCGTCGACGAGGTGCTCGCACACGCCGAGGTGTGCCTGGTCGGGACCAAGGACCCGGCCGTCCTCTCGGCGCTGCCCCACGGCGAAAGCCCCGCGATCGTCGATCTCATCCGCCTTCCCGACGCCGAAGCGCGCCGGACCGAACCGGGGTACATGGGTCTTGCTTGGTAACGCAACCAGCGGCGACCGGCACGGCCGGCGCGCGCTGATCCTGGTGGAGAACCTGTCGGTGCCGTTCGACCGGCGGGTGTGGCAGGAGTGCACGACGCTGCGCGACGCGGGCTGGGACGTGCACGTCATCTGTCCCCGGGGGGAGAAGCGGGACACCGAGCCGGAGGCGGTGATCGACGGGGTGCGGATCCACCGCTACCCGTTGCGCGCGGCCACCGGAGGGCCCGCGGGCTATCTGCGGGAGTACGGCACCGCGCTCTGGCACACGGCCCGGCTCGCCCGCAAGGTCGGCCCGGTGCACGTGGTCCACGCCTGCAACCCGCCCGATCTGCTGTTCCTGCCCGCGCGGTGGCTGACCAGGCGGGGCGCGCGGTTCGTCTTCGACCAGCACGACCTGGTGCCCGAGCTGTACCTCTCCCGGTTCGACCGGGGCAAGGACCTGCTCTACCGCGCCGTGTGCGCGCTGGAGAAGTGGACCTACCGGGCCGCGGACATCGTGATCGCCACGAACGAGAGCTACCGGGACGTCGCGGTGCGCCGCGGCGGCAAGCGCCCGGAAGACGTCTTCGTGGTGCGCAGCGCGCCCGACATCGACCGGTTCCACCCGGTGCCGCCCGAGCCGGAGTTGAAGCGCGGCAAGCCCCATCTCCTGTGCTACCTCGGCGTGATGGGTCCCCAGGACGGCGTCGACTACGCCCTGCGGGCCCTCGCCAAGCTGCGCGACGACCTCGGGCGCACCGACTGGAACGCGGTGTTCGTCGGCTCCGGCGACGCCTTCGACGCGATGGTGGACCTGTCCCGTCAGCTCGGGCTCTCCGAGCAGGTGCAGTTCACCGGGCGCATCCCGGACGCCGACCTGGTGCGCTACCTGTCCACCGCGGACGTGTGCCTCTCTCCCGACCCCCGCAATCCGCTGAACGACGTGTCGACCATGAACAAGGTCCTGGAGTACATGGTGATGGGCAGACCCATCGTCTCGTTCGACTTACGCGAGGCGAGGGTCTCCGCCGGTGACGCCGCGGTCTACGCGCCCGCCAACGACGAGGCCGAGTTCGCCAAGCACGTCGCGCTGCTCCTCGACGACCCGGAGCAGCGGGCCCGGATGGGCAAGGTCGGCCAGGAGCGGATCAGCGGGCAGCTTTCCTGGCGGAACTCGCAGGCGCAGCTGCTCGCCGCCTACGCCGCCGCCTGCCGTGACCACACTCCGGTGTCGGTGAGCGCGAAGGACAGGACAGGGAAGAGGCAGCGCAGTTGAGTGAGGACGCAATACGCCTGGTCACGATCGGGCGGATCTTCCGACGGCGCTGGCGGCTGCTCGCCATCGTCGCCCTGGTGGGCGCGCTCGTCGGCTACGGGGCCTCCTTGCTGTTCCCGCCGAGCTACACGACGTCGACGTCGGTAGTGCTGGCGGGGCAGTGGGAGGAGCGCGAACTGTTGACCCAGACGGAGATCGCGGCGAGTTCGGCGGTGGTGGACCGCGCGGCCGCCGCGCTCGACTGGAAGGGCGTCAGCGCCGCGGACCTGCGGGACCAAGTGAAGGCGACGGCCGCCGACGGCAACATCATCAAGATCTCGGGTACGGCGAGCACCCCTGAGCACGCGCAGGAGCTCTCCGACCAGGTGGCCAAGGAATTCGTCACCTTCGCCTCACGCCTCGCGGGCGACGGCACCGAATCCGACACGGAGGCGGGGCCGGAGGCGCTGCGGGAAAAGGTCGTGCAGACCAACCGCCGCATCAGCGACCTGGCCGACGCGGCCGACCCGGGACAGACCGTGGAGGGCGTGCAGGCCCGCACCGAACTGGAGAAGCTGCGCACCGCGCTGCAGGAAGCCATGAAGAAGCTGGACGAGGCCGACCCCGCGACCAACAAGGCCAACATGGTCGTCATGGGCCCCGCGGCCCTGCCGACCGGCGAGGCGCCGCCGACGAGGACCCAACTCATCGCGGCCGGTGCCCTGTTGTTCTTCGTGTGCGCGGTCATCGGCCATCTGGCCGCCGCACGGGCGAACCGCCGGCCGCGCACCGAGCCGGAGATCGCCGCGGCGCTCGGCTCCGCGCTCCTCGGCACCGTCGACGTGCCCGGCGAACGGCTCGAACACCGGACACAGGGCGGTGCCCGAGGGGCCGGGCTCCGCCGAATCCTCGGACTCGACACGCGGTGGGACGTACCGACCCCGCAGCCGTCCGGCGGCGAGGCGGGCAGACAGACCCGCTACCGGCGGGTGTGCGCCCGCCTCCGGGACCGGGTGCCGGGCTCCCGACGGCTCCTCGTCGTCGTACCGGACACCGACGAGATCGCCCACCGGGCCGCCGCGCAGCTCGTCACGGAGGCCCAGAACGATCCTTCGGCCACCTCTTCGAGCAGGCGGAACCCCGTGCTGCGGGTGGTGGAGGTCTCGATGTCCCGGCCGCTGGTGCCGGACCGCGACACCGAGGCCGGTGCCCTGGTCGTGCTCAGCGCGGGCATCTGGACCTCGGGGGAGCTCGGCGGCATCGCCGAGGCGTGCGCGGACGCCGGGCACCAGGTCGTCGGCACCGTCGTCGCCGGGGCGGTCAGAACCCGTCAGCGGCGGACCGCCGACCACGCTCCGCAGCACACCGCGCCACCGGTCGCGGTGGGCAACGACGCCGGGGGAGGTGCAGGGTGACGACGAGCAAGACATCCGACGCGTCGGTTGCCGCCCCGCTCTTCGACCTCCAGGGGCTGGTGGCGGCGGTCCGCAGGCGCCGCCGCCTCTGGTGCGTCGTGGCGCTCGTCGGGCTGCTCCTCGGCGCGGCGGTGACGGTCGTCAGGCCGCCCCTGCCGAGCGCGACGACCAAGGTCCTCGTGGCGCACCAGGACGATCAGCCGAACGACACCGGAACGCTGATCCGCACCGACGTCGAACTCCTCGGGACCACCCGGATCGCCACCGAGGCCCTCAAGACCCTCAAGTCCGCGGAGAACCCCGAGGACTTCATGCAGGAGTACCGGGGCGCCGGCGTGACCAACAACCTGCTGCAGATCGATGTGACGGGTGAGAGTGACGCGGACGCGGTGGCCCGGGCCAAGGCGCTGGCCGACGCGTTCGTCGCCGACCACGTGAGGCGGATGCGGGAAGCCGCGACCGCCGAGGCCAAGGCCCTGCGCGACCAGCGCGACCGCATGCGGGACGAACTCGCCAAGGTCAACAAGTCGATCGGGGACCGGTCGCCGGAGGGCGATCCGAAGGCATCGGCGAGCATCGAGTCGCTCTTCGCCCGCAGGGCCGAGCTCAACTCGCGGATCGCCGACTTCGACCAGCGCGCCGAGGACGCGCGGGTCGGCACGCCCCGGGTCGTCGCGGGCACGCAGATCGTGGACGCGCCGCGCGCGGTGCGGCACTCCCTGCCCAAGGCCGCCGTCACCAACGCCGGGATCGGGTTCCTCCTCGGGCTCGTGCTCGGGATCGCGGCGGCCGCGGTCGGCGCCGTGGTCGCGGGCCGACCCGTGCTGCGCCGCGAGATCGCGGCACACCTGGGCGCCTCGGTCATCGCCGAACTGCGCAGGCCCTCCAAGCTGTGGCAGCGCCGAAGGACCAGGGCGACGCGCGAACGGCTCACCACGACCCTGGTCCGCACCGTGCGCGGCACCGCGGAACCGGTGTCGCTCCTCGAACTGGGCTGCGCGCGCAGCACGAGCCTGATCGCCAAGGACGTCGCCAGGGAACTGGCGGCGGAGGGGCGTGTCGTCATCGTCGACGGCCTGCCGGGACCGGAGCTCTCCGGCGGCCGTCAGGAACAGGGCGAGCCGGCCGTGGTCAGCGGCGGCCGGGCCGCGGCCCTGCCGCAGCAGGTGCGCCGCCTCGGGGTCGGCTCGGTCGCGCCCGGGACGGCGTGGACCGACCTCCAGTACCTCGGCAGCCAGACCGTGCTCGTCGTCCGCGCGGGACACGGCAGTGCCACCTGGCTGCACACCGTGGCGCGGCAGCTCTCGGACCAGCGCATCCCGGTGATCGGCGTGGTGCTGATCGACCCCGACCCGCGGGACAGGACCGACGGCACGCTCTGGGACGGCCTGCACATCGCGTTACGGGTGCACAGCGAGCGCCTTGCCCGCCAGGACGAGATGGGCCGCTCGCGCAAGGAACGGCAGCCGATCTGGGCCGCAGGAGTACCGGACAACGACCAGGAGGCGAGGTAGGACATGTGTGGCATCGCAGGCACGTACCGATGGCCGGACGGCAAGGTCGTGACCGACCGGCTCACCGACACCCTCGCCCACCGCGGGCCTGACGGGGCGGGCCGGTACAACCACCCCGTCGGCGACGGCGAAGTGCACCTCGGGCACCGTCGCCTCGCCATCATCGACCTGTCCGAGACCGGCGCCCAGCCGATGGTCAAGGACGGGCTCGTCCTGACGTACAACGGCGAGCTGTACAACGCGCCCGAGCTGCGCGCCGAACTCACCGCCGCAGGGGCGCGCTTCCGGGGCACCTCCGACACCGAGGTGCTCCTGGAGGCATGGCGGCACTGGGGCACGGACTGCCTGCCCCGGCTGCGCGGCATGTTCGCGCTCGGGGTCTTCGACGAGCGCACCGGTGACCTGGTGCTCGCCCGCGACCAGCTCGGCATCAAGCCCCTGTTCCTGCTCCGGCGCGGCGAGGGGCTGGTGTTCGCCTCCGAGCTCAAGGCGCTCGCCGCCGCCACCGGCGGGTCCCTCGAGGTGGACCACGCGGCGCTCGTGGCCTCGCTCCTCTACTACTGGGTGCCGGACTCGCGGTGCGCGTTCCGCGAGGCGGAGAAGCTGCCGCCGGGCAGTTGGCTCCGGTGCAGACCCGACGGACGGGTGGAGCGCGGCACGTACTGGAACCTGAAGGACGTCGCCGCCGAGGGCCGGGAGCGGGCCCGCAGCGGCGAGCAGCCGGACCTCGCCGCCATCGTCGAGGAGTCGACCCGGCAGCACCTGCTCTCCGACGTCCCCGTGGCGACCTTCCTCTCCGGCGGTCTCGACTCCAGCTACCTGACCGCGCTGGCGGCCCGGCACCAGCCGGGGATCTCCGCCTACACGATCGGATTCCGCGCCGAGGACGCCAAGTTCGAGGCGATGCCGGACGACCTGCGCTACGCCCGGCAGGTCGCCGAGCGGTTCGGCGTCGATCTGCACGAGATCGAGATCGCGCCGAACGTGCTCGACCTGCTGCCCCGGATGACGTACAGCCTGGACGAGCCGATCGGCGACCCCGCCGCGATCAACACGTTCCTGATCTGCTCGGCCGCCCGGGAGGCCGGGGTCAAGGTGATGCTCTCGGGGATGGGCGCCGACGAGCTGTTCGCCGGGTACCGCAAGCACCTGGCCAACCTGATCGCGCTGCGTTACCAGCGCGTTCCGGGGCCGCTGCGGCGCGGCGTGGCCAAGGCCGTGGACCGGCTGCCGGTCGCCACGGCCCGGCGCGGGTACCGGTCGGTGCGCTTCGCGAAGCGGTTCCTCTCCTTCGCCGAGCTGCCGGAGGAGACCGCGTTCCGGCGCAGCTACACCATGTACGACCAGGACGAGCTGCTCGCCCTGATCGACCCCGACCTGGCGGGCACGGTCGACGACGTGCTGACCGAGCACGCGGACGTCTACGAGGACAACGAACTCGACGACTTCGTCAACCGCATGTGCCTGGGTGACGCCCGGATGTTCCTGCCGGGCCTGAACCTCGCCTACACGGACCGCTCCAGCATGGCCGCGTCGACCGAGGTGCGCGTCCCGTACGTGGACGTCGAGGTCGTGAAGGCGGCGTTCGCCGTGCCGGGCGACCGCAAGATCGTCGGACGGCAGGGCAAGGCCGTCCTCAAGGAAGCGGCCACCTCGATCCTGCCCAAGGAGATCGTGTACCGCCCCAAGGGCCTGTTCAGCGCCCCGCTGCGCGCGTGGATGAGCCGGGACCTGGCACCGCTGGTGCGCGAGGTGGTGAACGACGGACTGCTCGTCGAGTCCGGGTTCCTGCGCCGCGACGCACTGGCGCGCATGGTCGCCGAGGACGCCTCCGGGCAGCGGGACTTCTCCAAACACCTCTGGCACGTACTCACCCTCGAGTACTGGTACCGCGACGCGACAACTGGCTCAGGCCAGAGCACTCACTGACGGCGTAGAACAACAGGAGTTCCGGTGAAACAGGTTGTGCAGAACTACAAGAGCGGCGAACTGGCGCTGCTCGACGTCCCGGTGCCGGGATGCAAGCCGGACGGTGTGCTCGTCAGGACCGCCTTCTCGCTGATATCCACCGGGACCGAGCTCATGAAGGTCTCCGAGGCGGGCATGTCGATGATCGGCAAGGCCCGCTCCCGCCCCGACCAGGTGGCCAAGGTCATGCAGAGCGTGGCCACCAACGGGGTGCCCGCCACGTACCGCAAGGTGATGGGCAAGCTGGACTCCTACACGCCGCTCGGCTACTCGCTGTGCGGAGTGGTCGAGCAGGTCGGCACGGGGATCGACGACGTGAAGGTCGGCGACCTCGTGGCCTGCGCGGGCAACGAACACGCGTTGCACGCCGAGCTGAACTGGGTGCCGAAGAACCTCTACACCCCCGTGCCCGACGGACTCGCGCCGCGCCACGCGGCCTTCGGCACCGTCGGATCGATCGCCATGCAGGGCGTCCGGCAGGGCGAGCCGCAGCTCGGCGAGGTGGCCCTGGTCATCGGCCTCGGTCTGATCGGGCAGCTGGTGGTGCAGCTCCTCACCGCGTCGGGCGTACGCGTGGTCGGCGTCGACCCCGACCCGGCGCGCTGCGAACTCGCCGAGCGCCTGGGCGCGGCGGCCTGCGGCGATCCCGCGTCCGCGGCCGTGGAAGCCGCCGTCGCCGAGCTCACCGACGGCCACGGAGTGGACCAGGTGTACCTGGCCGCGGGCGGCGGCAGCAACCAACCCGTCGAACTGGCCGCCCAGTTGAGCAGGGACCGGGGACGCGTCGTCGACATCGGCAAGTGCCGTCTGGACCTGCCGTGGAACGCGTACTACGAGAAGGAGCTCGACGTCCGGTTCTCCCGCTCGTACGGTCCCGGGCGCTATGACCCGTCGTACGAACTGGAAGGGCGCGACTACCCGATCGGCTACGTGCGCTGGACCGAGCGCCGCAACCTGGCGTGCTTCCTCGACCTCGTGGCCCGCGGTCGCGTCGACGTGGATCCGCTGATCTCCCACATCGCCGACTTCGACGACGCCGTCGAGACGTACCAGAGCCTGAAGGACGGCGACCTCAAGGCCGTCGCCGTGCTCTTCCGGTACCCCGAACAGGCGGCTGAGGGCGAGGCGGAGGCTCCGTCGGTGGCCGTGCCCGCGGTGCGGCGCGGCGGTGGGGCGTCCGGCTCGGCGCGGGCGGCCAGGACGCCGGTGCGCCTGGCGTTCGTCGGCGCGGGGAACTACGCGACGTCGATGCTGCTTCCGCACCTGGTGGGACGCGACAGCGTCGCGTTGTCGACGGTCGTCACCACGACGGCGCTCTCCGCGGCCAACGCCCAGCGGAAGTTCGGCTTCGCCGAGGCGACCACCGATCTCGACGCCGTGCTCGGCGACAAGTCCATCGACGCGGTGTTCGTGGTCACCCGGCACAGCTCGCACGCCGAACTGACCCGCAAGGCGCTGCTCGCGGGCAAGGCCGTGTTCGTGGAGAAGCCGTTGGCGCTCTCCGAGGACGAACTGGCAGGCGTGCTCGCGGCGGTGGAGGAGTCCGGCAACGACCGGCTCCAAGTCGGGTTCAACCGCCGGTTCGCGCCACTCCTCCACGAGGCCAAGAAGCGCTTCGGCGCCAGGACGGGACCGGCGAGCCTGCGCTACCTGGTCAACGCGGGGCAACTGCAGCACGGCAGCTGGTACCTCCAGCAGGGCACCGAGGGCTCGCGGTTCGCGGGCGAGGGCGGGCACTTCATCGACACGGCGAGCTGGCTGCTCGGCGCCGACCCCGTCTCGGTGTACGCGGCCGCCACGGCCGGCAACGAGGACCTGCAGATCGTGCTGCACTACCCGGACGGGTCCACCGCCACCATCAGCTACGTCACCACCGGCGCGGCCAGCTTCCCCAAGGAGACGCTGGACCTCGTCGCCGACGGCAAGGTGCTGCACCTCGACGACTTCGTCCGCGCCTCGGTCCACGGCCGCAAGAAGTGGGTCAGTTCGCGGCTGCCCAAGGCCCGGGACAAGGGCCAGTCGGCGGAGCTTGCCTCGTTCGTCAAGGCCGTGCGGACCGGCGGCCCGATGCCGGTGCCGCTGGAGTCCCTCGTCGCCACCACGGCGGCCACCCTCGCCGTGCGGGCGGGCCTGGCCGCCGGCGCGCCGGTGACGCTGGCGAGGCCGCTGTGACCATGAGCGCGGGCTGGTACGTACGGCGGCTCTCCCGGATGGGGCCGAGGGAGATCGGCGGCCGGGCGCAGGACGCGGTGCGCAGGAGGCTGTGGCGGTCCGCGCGGCCGGACTGCCCCGGCGTGGCCGACGCCAGGTTCACCGCCGTACTGCCCGCGGGGACGCTCGCCGCGGTGCCGACGGACGCCGTGAAGAGCCTCGTCGCCGAGGCGGACCGGCTGATGGCCGGGCACGGCGAGTTCTTCGGGGTGGTCCGCGACGACCTGGCCGACCCCGACTGGTGGTACGACCCGAAGACCGGCCGCAGGGCACCGTGGGGCTACGCCTTCGACGTGCCCTACCGGAACGAGGACGTGGTCGGCGACATCAAGCAGATCTGGGAGCCGTCCCGGCACCAGTTCCTCACGGTGCTCGCCGCCGCCTACGCGCTGACCGGGGACGAGCGGTACGCCGAGCGCGTGGCCGAACTCCTGAGGCTGTGGTGGGCGGCCAACGCGCCCCTGCGCGGGGTGCACTGGATCAGCGGCATCGAGCTGGGCATCCGGCTGCTCTCCTGGGTGTGGATCCGCAGGCTGCTCGACGGCTGGCAGGGCGCGGCCGCCCTGTTCGAGCACAACCCGGTCGCGCTCAACCAGATCTGGCACCACCAGCGCTGGCTCGCCGCCTTCCCCAGCCGTGGTTCTTCGGCGAACAACCACGTCATCGCGGAGGCCGCCGGACAGTTCGCCGCGGCCTGCGCCTTCGGGTGGTTCCCCGCGTCGGCGCGCTGGCGCAAGGGCGCGCTGCGCTCCCTCGAACGGCATCTGCGGAGCAACACCTTCCACTCGGGCCTCAACCGCGAACTGGCCACCGAGTACCACGGGCTCGTCCTCGAACTCGGCCTGGCCGCGCTGGCCGAGGCCGACGCCGCCGACGTACCCGTCCCCGCGACGGTCCGCATCGTGCTGCTGCGGATGACCGACGCGCTCGCGGCCGTGGTGGACGACCGGCTGCGGCCGCCGCGGCAGGGCGACGCCGACGACGGGCACGGTCTGATCGTGGACGGCGCCGGCACCGACCGCTGGGCCTCGCTCCTGGCCACCGGTGACGCCGTGTTCGGGCGGCTCGCCTGGTGGCCCGAGGTGACCGCCACCGATGTGCGCACCCCGCTCCTCGCCGCGCTCATCAGGCCGTACGCGAAGAACGGGACCGGACGGGCCGTGTCCCGCCCGGCGCGGCGTCCGGCCCGGTTCGCCGACGCGGGCATGACGGTCCTGCGCGGCCCCGAGGGGATCTGGTGCCGCTGTGACGGCGGGCCGCACGGCTTCCTCTCCATCGCCGCGCACGCCCACGCGGACGCGCTGTCCGTGGAGGTCCGGCACGACGGGGTCGACGTGCTCGCCGACCCGGGGACGTTCTGCTACCACGGGCAGCCCGAGTGGCGGCAGTACTTCCGCTCGACCCTCGGCCACAACACCCTGCAACTGGACGGCGAGGACCAGTCCGTCTCCGGCGGCCCTTTCCTGTGGACCCGGCAGGCCCGGAGCCGTGTCCTGGCCGTGGACACGCCCGACGTCTCCGCGGGCGGGACGGCCCGCTGGTCCGCCGAGCACGACGGCTACCAGCCGTCCGTGCACCGGCGCAGTGTGGAACTGGCAGCCGAGAGCCGGGAATTGACCGTGGTCGACGAGGTGCGTGACTCGCGCGGGGTCGTGCGCCTGGCCTTCCACCTCGGCCCGGAGATCACCGCGGAGCTGTCGGGCAACCGGGCCGAGCTCAGCTGGACCAGGGACGGCGAGGACCGCTCCGCGGTGCTCGACCTGCCGAGTCAACTGTCCTGGCGGGCGCACCGCGGCGAGACCGAGCCGCCGCTCGGCTGGTACTCCGCGGGATTCGGGCGCAAGGAACCCACCACGACGCTGGTCGGCACGGGTTCCGCCGACGGCGCGCGGGAGTTCACCACCGCACTCCGGTTCCGGGGCTAGGGGGCACGTGGTGATGAAGTGGCGGAACTGGGCGTTGCCGGTGGCGGCGCAGACGATCGTCCTGCTGGCGGCGACCGGCTGCATGGGCACGTCGGACACCCCGGCGGCGGAGTCGAAGGGCGAGCCGTCCACGGCCGCGGCGCGTTCCGTGGCGCGGGTCTGCGCCAAACCCGCGGACGGCCCCGCGAAGGCGCCGAAGGGCGCGGTCACGGTCGACCCCTCGGTCGTCGGTGACCTGGTGGCGAAGACCAAGAGCAGCCCCGCGCACACCACGTTCTGGCTCGAGCCGGGCAAGCACAGGCTCGATCCCGACCGCTTCTCCCAGGTCATCCCGAAGAAGGGGAACCGCTACCTCGGCGCGCCGGGCGCCGTGCTCGACGGCCGCAAGAAGAACCAGTACGCGTTCGGCGGCACCGCCCACGACGTCACCATCGGCTATCTGACGGTGCAGCGTTTCGTGGCGCCCCCGGACGAGGGCGTGGTCAACCACGACTCGGCCGACGGGTGGGTGATCGAGCACGCGACGATCCAGCGGAACTCCGGTGCCGGTCTGATGGCCGGTGCCCGCCAGCAGGTCCGCGCCAACTGCCTGCGCGAGAACGGCCAGTACGGCATGAACGCGTACAAGTCCAAGGGCCGCATCAGCGGCCTGGTCGTCGAGGGCAACGAGATCGTGGGCAACAACACCGGCGACTGGGAGCGGCGGCGGAAGGGCTGCGGCTGCACCGGAGGCATCAAGTTCTGGGCCGTCGACGGCGCCGACGTGCGCGGCAACTGGGTGCACGACAACCGGGGCACCGGACTGTGGGCGGACACCAACAACAACGACTTCCGCATCGAGGAGAACGTCCTCGAGGCCAACGACGGTGCCGCGCTGATCTACGAGACCAGCTACAACGCGGTCATCAGGAAGAACACGATCCGCCGCAACAACTGGGTCGAGGGCCGCAAGGCGGCCGACCGGGGCGACAGCTTCCCCTTCGCGACCGTCTACGTCTCCGAATCCGGCGGCGAGCCCCGGGTCAAGGCCCGCACGGACAAGATCGAGATCTACCGGAACGTCCTCCAGGACAACTGGTCGGGGATCACCCTGTGGGAGAACGCCGACCGGTTCTGCAACAGCCCGGCCAACACCTCGTCCGGCGACTGCACGTTGCTGGTGCGGGACGTCGACCGCTGCGCGAAGCCCGCGATCGCCAAGGCGCCGCTCTACTCCGACTGCCGGTGGAAGACCCAGCGGGTGGACATCCACGACAACCGCTTCGCCCTGGACAAGTCCGTCGTCGAGTGCGCGGAGCGGTGCGACCGCATGGCGCTCCTGGCCAACTACGGCACCTACCCGGACTGGTCGCCCTACCAGGGCGAGCGGGTGGCCGAGGCGATCACCCAGAAGCAGCACAACCGCTGGCACGACAACACCTACGTCGGACCGTGGAAGTTCGTCGCCCACGACCCGAGCCGGGTGCTGGACTCCGGGCAGTGGCAGGGCGCGCCCTACGAGCAGGACAAGGGCAGCACCTTCCGCGTACGGGGTGGTGAGGGAGATGGGCGCTGACCACACCTCGAAGCTCGTCGGGACGGCCTGGGGACTGCTGATCCTCAACACGCTCGGCTCCGCGGGGGCGGTGACGATCGTTCCGCTGCCCCGCTCGCTCATCCAGATGGTCACCATGGGCGCTCTGGTCGCCGCGTTCGCGCTGGCGCTCGCCGCCAACCTCCGGCTGCGCGTCCACGCCAGTGCCTACGTCTTCCTGCTCACCCTGCTCCTCGTGCCGAGCGTGATCTCCAGCGCGCATTTGGAGTCCGGGTTCGGCGCGCTGTTCCGCTGCGGCAGGCTGATGCTCTTCGTCGCCACGCTGTGGCTGCTCAGCCGCTGGTGGGACGGCAGCCTGACCTTCGTCAGGCACCACATCAAGGTGTACTTCCTGGTGCTCGGGTCGGTCGCCGCGGGACTGGTCATGTCGCCCGGCGCGGCCATGCCCGAGCTCTACGGCGGACGCCTCGTCGGCGCGCTGTGGCCGCTCACCCCGCCGCAGATCGGACAGTACGCCGCGGTGATCATCGGGCTCACCGTGCTGCTCCTGCTCGGCCGCAGGACCGACCGGGCCAGCGCGGCGTTCGTCATCGTGCCCTCGCTCGTCCTTCTCGCGCTCACCCACACCCGCACGGCCACCCTCGGGCTCGTCATCGGCCTCGTCCTGGCGATCGGCTCGCTCGTCCTGACCAGCTCCGCCGCCCGCCGGTTCTTCACCTGGACGGTGCTGCTCGCCGCGGTGGCCGCGGTGGCGCTCGGCTCCATGCTCCAGGCGTGGTTCCTGCGCGGCCAGAGCAAGGAGAACTTCTCCAGCCTCACCGGCAGGGCCAAGGTCTGGGACGCCCTCCTCGCAGCCCCCCGGAGCACCTCGGAGCAACTGTTCGGCGCGGGCCTCGGCGACAAGTCGTTCGGCGGGCTGCCGATCGACAACAGCTGGCTCGCCGTCTACAACGAGCAGGGCCTGATCGGCGTCGTCCTGGTGGGGACGATGGTCGTCGTGCTCGGCGGCGTCGCGCTGCTGCGCCCGCCGTCGCTCCAGCGGGCCTGCGCGATCTTCCTGATCAGTTACTGCGCGATCGCGTCGTACACCGAGGCCGGACTCGGCGACGCCTCGCCGTACCTGCTGCACCTGGCCCTGGCCGCCGCGCTCCTCGCGGCACCCACCGAGGCCCCGGATCTCGCGACGCCCGACGTTCCACGACGACGAGTGCCGCGCTGGGCCCGGCGCACGGAGGTGAGCTGAGCATGCACGTTCTGGTGGTGCACAACCGCTACGGTTCGGCGCAGCCGAGCGGGGAGAACAAGGTCGTCGACCAGGAGGTGGCCCTGCTGCGCGCGGCAGGACACCGGGTCGAGGTGTTCGAGCGGCGCAGCGACGACATCGGCGCCCGCTCCCTGATGGGCAAGGTCGCGGTGCCGCTCCTGGTGCCGTGGAACCCTTCGGTCCGCTCGGAGCTCGCCACCCGCCTTCGCACCTCGCGCCCTGACGTGGTGCACGTCCACAACGTCTTCCCGCTGCTTTCGCCCGCGGTCCTGGCCGCCTGCGCCGACGCGGGCGTGCCCGCCGTCGCGACGCTGCACAACTACACGCAGATCTGTCCGCCCGGCACGCTCCAGCGGGACGGCAAGCCGTGCACCGAGTGCGTCGGGGCGACCGCCCCCGTGCCCGCGGTGCGGCACGGCTGCTACCGGAACTCCCGCCTGGCGACGGTGCCGCTCGCGGTCAGCCTGTCGGTCAACCGGCGACGCTGGTGGTCCGGCGTGGAGCGGTTCTTCTGCATCTCCGCGGCGCAGCGCGACATCCTGGTACGAGCCGGGATGCCCGCGGAGCGTCTCGCGGTGAAGCACAACTTCGTACCGGATCCGGACGATCGCCGCACGGGCGACGGCGAGCACCTGCTCTACCTCGGGCGGCTCGCGGAGGCCAAGGGCCTGCGGCTGCTCATGGCCGCGTGGGACGAACTCGCGGCGAGCGGCGGGGTGGGCGTGCCGCTCGTGATCGCCGGTACGGGACCGCTGGAGCACGAGGTGACCGACTGGGCGGCGGGCCGGGACGACGTGCGGTACGTCGGCCTGTACGACACGGCCCAGTGCCAACGGGCCATCGCCCGCTCGGTCGCCGTGCTGGCTCCCTCGACGTGGCTTGAGGCGTTCGGCCTGGTCGTCGTGGAGGCGATGGCGGCCGGGGTGCCGACCGTCGCCGCGGGGCACGGCGCCTTCGTCGAACTCGTCGACGACGGGGTGACCGGGCTGCTGCACCGGCCGGGCGATTCCGGCTCGCTCGCGGCCCGCATACGCCGGATCGCGGCCGATCAGGGCCGCAACCGGGAGATGGGCCAGGCGGCCCGACGCCGTTACGAGCAGGGCTTCAGCCCGGCCGTCGGCCTCGAACGCCTGGTGGAGGGGTACCGGACCGCGATCGCGGACCGGTCGGGCGGCGGGGAAAGCCCGCCGCCGGCAAGGAACGGAAACACTGGCTCGCGGTGGGGGACCCGCGCGAGCAGGGATGGGGGCAGTAAATGACACGATGCCGACTCTGCGGCTCGGCGGCGCTGGCGAGCGTCGTCGATCTGGGGGCGACCCCGCCGTGCGAGAGCTTTCTCGCCGCGGACCAACTGGACAAGCCGGAACCGGCCTACCCGCTGCACCTGCAGGTCTGCACCGACTGCTGGCTCGCGCAGATCCCGCCGCTGATCACGCCGGAGGAGACGTTCAGCGAGTACGCGTACTTCTCCTCCTTCTCGACCTCGTGGGTGGAGCACGCGCGCACGTTCGTTGCCGACGCCGTCCAGCGGGTGGGCCTCGACGCCGAAGACAAGGAAGCCTTCGTGGTCGAGGTCGCGAGCAACGACGGCTACCTCCTGAAGCACGTGGTGGACCGGGGGATCCGCTGCCTCGGCATCGAGCCGTCGGTGAACGTCGGCGCCGCGGCACGGGAGGCCGGTGTGCCCACGGTCACCGAGTTCCTGAGCCCGGACACCGGCGCGGCCGTCCGCGCCGAACACGGCCCGGCGGACCTGGTCGTGGCCAACAACGTCTACGCGCACATCCCCGACGTGGTCGGGTTCACCCAGGGGCTGCGGGCCCTGGTCGCCGACGACGGCTGGGTCTCCATCGAGGTGCAGCACCTGCTGACCCTGATCGAGGAGAACCAGTACGACACGATCTACCACGAGCACTTCCAGTACTACACGGTCGCCTCCGCGATCCGCGCCCTCGCGAGCGGCGGACTGTCGCTCGTGGACGTCGAGTTGCTGCCCACGCACGGCGGCTCCATCCGGCTGTGGGCCCGGCCCGCCGAGGTCGCGGGCGAGCCTTCGCAGCGCGTGTCCGACGTACTGGCGCGCGAGAAGGCGGCCGGGCTGCAGGAGCTGTCCGGATACACCGAGTTCTCCGCCCGCGTGGCCAAGGTGCGCAGGGACCTCCTGAAGTTCCTCATCACCGCGGCCGAGCGCGGCGAGAGCGTCGTCGGCTACGGCGCCCCCGGCAAGGGCAACACCCTGCTCAACCACTGCGGCATCCGGCCCGACCTGCTCGCCTACACGGTCGACCGCAACCCCTACAAGCACGGCAGGTTCACCCCGGGCACCCGCATCCCGATCATGGCGCCCGAGCAGATCGCCGCGGACGAGCCGGACTACGTCCTGGTCCTGCCGTGGAACCTGCGGGCCGAGCTGGTCGAGCAGCTGTCCTTCGTGCACGACTGGGGCGGCCGCCTCGTCTTCCCCATCCCGGAACTGAGCATTGTCGAGGGCGCGTCCTTGAAAGAGGTCACATCATGAAGGTCGTACTGTTCTGCGGCGGTTACGGGATGCGGATGCGCAGCGGCGCCGCCGACGACGTGCCCAAGCCGATGGCGATGGTCGGCCCGCGACCGCTGATCTGGCACGTCATGCGCTACTACGCCCACTTCGGGCACACGGAGTTCATCCTGTGCCTCGGCTACGGTGCGCACCACATCAAGAACTTCTTCCTCAACTACGAGGAGACGACGTCCAACGACTTCGTGCTGCGCGGCGGGAAGACCGAGCTCCTCTCCACCGACATAGCCGACTGGACGATCACGTTCGCGCAGACCGGCATCGAGTCGCCGATCGGTGAACGCCTCCGCCGGGTGCGCCACCACCTCGGCGGCGACGAGATGTTCCTCGCCAACTACGCCGACGTGCTCACCGACGCCCCGCTGCCGGAGATGATCGACTCCTTCGCCGGGCGCGACGCCGGCGCGTCGATGATGGTGGTGCCGCCGCAGTCCTCGTTCCACTGTGTGGAACTGGGCGAGGACGGCCTGGTGGGAGGCATCACCGCGGTGAGCGACATGCCGCTGTGGGAGAACGGCGGCTACTTCGTCCTGCGCCAGGAGGTCTTCGACCACATACCGGAGAACGGCGACCTGGTGGCCGACGGCTGTGGTCAACTCGCCAAGCAGGGACGCCTGGTGGCGCACCAGCACCGCGGCTTCTGGAAGCCGACCGACACGGTCAAGGAGCGGGCCGCGCTCGACGAGGCGTACGCCCGCGGCGACCGCCCGTGGGCCGTGTGGGAGCGGGACACTGCCGGGGTGGGCGCGTGATCCGGCTCGGGGCGGGCCCTCTGACGCGGATCGCCGCGGTGGGCGCGCACTGCGACGACATCGCCATCGGCGCGGGCGGCACGCTCCTCACGGCGTGCCTCGCGCGGCCGGGCATCCGCGTCGACGCGCTGGTGCTCTCCGGCGGTGGCGGCGAACGGGAGCAGGAGGAGCGGGCCGCGCTCGCCGCCTTCTGCCCGGGCGCCGACCTGCGCCTGACCGTGCTCAAACTGCCGGACGGCCGCGTGCCCGCGCACTGGGAGGAGGCCAAGGCCGCCGTCGAGGAACTGCGCCAGCGGACCGACCCCGACCTCGTGCTCGCCCCGCGCACCGACGACGCGCACCAGGACCACCGCGGCCTGGCGAAGCTGATCCCGACCGCGTTCCGCGACCACCTCGTACTCGGCTACGAGATCGTCAAGTGGGACGGCGATCTCGGCCGTCCCACCGCGTACCAGCCGCTCACACCGGAGATCGCCGAACAGAAGGTCCGGCTGCTGCAGGAGCACTACGCCTCGCAGCGGCACCGGGCCTGGTACGACCGCGAGGCCTTCATCGGCCTCGCGCGGATCCGCGGCATCGAATGCCAGGCGCGCTACGCCGAGGCGTTCGCCGCCACCAAAATCACGCTCGATCTGGGGGACTGAAACTTGCGCGTACTGCTCACCGGACACCAGGGCTACCTCGGCACCGTGATGGCTCCCGTCCTCGCGGCCGCCGGGCACGAGGTCGTCGGTCTCGACGCCGGACTCTTCGCCGGCTGTGTCCTCGGCCCCCTGCCCGCGGACCCCGCGGGACACCGGGTCGACCTGCGCGACGTCACGGCCGAACACGTGGCCGGGGTGGACGCCGTCATCCACCTGGCCGCGCTCTCCAACGACCCCCTGGGCTCCCTCGCGCCGGAGCTCACCTACGACATCAACCACCACGCGTCCGTACGCCTGGCCCAACTGGCCCGCGACGCCGGAGTGGGACGCTTCCTGTACGCGTCCACCTGCTCCGTCTACGGCGCCGCGGGCGGCGGCGAGCTGGTCTCCGAGGCCGCACCGCTGCGCCCGGTGACGCCGTACGCGGAGTCCAAGGTGCGGGTGGAGGACGACCTGCACGCGCTCGCCGACGGGGACTTCAGCCCGGTCTACATGCGCAACGCCACCGCCTTCGGGTTCTCGCCCCGGCTGCGCGCCGACATCGTCCTGAACAACCTCGTGGGCCACGCGCTCCTGTCCGGCGAGGTCCTCGTGATGTCCGACGGCACCCCGTGGCGCCCCCTCGTGCACGCCGCCGACATCGCCCGCGCCTTCACGGCCGCGCTGACCGCGCCGCGCGAAGCGGTGCACGACCGCGCGTTCAACATCGGCAGCGAGGTCAACAACGTCACGGTCGCCGAGATCGCCGAGCAGGTCGCCGCGGCGGTGGCCGGATCGAAGGTGGTCATCACCGGGGAGACCGGCGCCGATCCGCGCTCCTACCGGGTGGACTTCTCCCGGTTCCGTGCCGCGATACCCGGCTTCGACTGCGAGTGGACGGTCAAGCAGGGCGCGCTCGAACTCGCCGACGCCTACCGGAAGCACGGGCTGACCCGCGACGACTTCGAGCGGCGCTTCACCCGGCTCGCCGTGCTGCGCGCGGCCTCCGAGACCGGTGCCGTCGACGACACCCTGCGGTGGCGCTGATGGCCACGGTCGGCGAGGAGATGCACGCCCTGGTCCAGCGGCTGTACCCGCTGTGCCGGAGCATCACGGGCGACGGCGTCCGCGCCACCTTGAAGATCGTCGACGAGTACGTTCCGCTGCAGGTGCACGAGGTGCCGACCGGGACCCAGGTCCTGGACTGGACGGTGCCGCAGGAGTGGAACATCCGCGACGCGTACATCGCCGACTCCGCGGGAAACCGCGTCGTCGACTTCGCCGCGTCCAGCCTGCACGTGCTCGGCTACAGCGTGCCGGTGTCCAGGACCATGCCGCTCGCCGAGCTGCGCGAGCACCTGTACACCCTGCCGGAGCACCCGAGTTGGGTGCCCTACCGCACCAGCTACTACAAGCCGCAATGGGGATTCTGCCTGGCCCAGGAGACCCTGGACGCCCTGCCGGACGGCGACTACCAGGTGTGCGTCGACTCCACGCTCGAAGACGGCCACCTCACCTACGCCGAGCACGTGATCCCCGGCCAGGTCCCCGAGGAGGTGATCGTCTCCTGCCACACCTGCCACCCTTCGCTGGCCAACGACAACCTCGCGGGCATCGCGGTGGCGACGTTCCTGGCACGGGCGCTGGCCGAGCGGACGCCGTACTACACCTACCGGTTCGTCTACGCGCCCGGCACCGTCGGGGCGATCACCTGGCTGGCCCGCAACCAGGAGCGGATCGACCAGGTCAAGCACGGCCTCGTGCTGGCCTGCGCCGGTGACGCGGGCGACCTGACGTACAAGCAGAGCAGACGCGGTGACGCGGAGATCGACCGGGTGCTGCGGCACGTCCTCACCACCTCCGAACGCCCGCACCGCGTCACGGAGTTCACGCCGTACGGCTACGACGAGCGGCAGTACTGCTCACCCGGGTTCAACCTCGGCGTGGGCTCGCTCAGCAGGACCCCGTACGCCGGATACCCCGAGTACCACACCTCGGCGGACAACCCGGACTTCGTCTCCCCGGAGGCGATGACGGACACGCTCGCCGTCTGCCGCGAGGCGTTCGCCGTCCTGGACCGCAACCGGCGCTACCTCAACCTCAGTCCCTACGGCGAACCACAGCTGGGCCGACGCGGGTTGTACGAC
This sequence comes from Streptomyces formicae, assembly GCF_002556545.1. NCBI lineage: Bacteria > Bacillati > Actinomycetota > Actinomycetes > Kitasatosporales > Streptomycetaceae > Streptomyces > Streptomyces formicae. Next base: position 171,972 of record NZ_CP022685.1, on the reverse strand, counting down.
TCGCTGGGCGGCCGCAGCGATGCGCAACAGGCCCAGATGGCGATGCTCTGGGTGCTCAGCCTCTCCGACGGCGAGCGCAGTCTGCTCGACGTGGCCGAGCGCTCCGGGCTCGCGTTCGACACCGTCGCCGGTGCGGCCGACGCCCTGGGCGCCGCCGGACTGATCAAGGCATGACGCCGATGACCACCGAGGAGGAGAAGACGAGGCGGGCCGGACCCGCGCGGCGGGCCATCGTCGGCCGGTTGTCCTGGGGGCTCGCCGACCAGGCGGCCTCCAGCTTGTCCAACTTCGTGGTGGGGATCTACGTCGCCCGCTCGCTGGGGCTCGCCGCGTTCGGCGTGTTCAGCCTGGCCTGGGTGACGTACGGCGTGGTGCTCAGCGTCTCCCGCGGCCTGGCCACCGACCCGCTCGTGGTGCGCTTCAGCGGGGTGCCCGACTGGTCGTGGCGCAGGGCGGTGGCACAGTCGTCGGGCACCGCGCTCGGCGTCGGCACCGCCATCGGCGCGGTGTGTCTGGTGGTCGGCCTGGCCCTCGGCGGGCGCGTGGGGCCCGCGTTCGCCTGCCTCGGCGTCATGCTGCCCGGCCTGCTGCTCCAGGACGCCTGGCGGTACGCGTTCTTCGCCGCGGGCACCGGACGCAAGGCGTTCGTCAACGACCTGGTGTGGGGCGTCGCGCTCGTCCCCGCCATGGTGGTGGCGGCCCGCGTGGGCACCGTGGCCGCCTTCGTGCTCGCCTGGGGCGTGTCCGCCGCGGTGGCCGCGGTGTACGGCTGCTTCCAGTCCGGCATCCGGCCCCGGATCACCCGGGCCCGCGAGTGGCTCCGCGAACACCGTGACCTCAGCTACCGCTACCTGGCCGAGAACGTCGGCGTCAGCGGCGCCAGCCAACTGCGGGCGTACGGGCTCGGCGCGATCGTCGGAGTCAGCGCGGTGGGCGTGGTGCGGGGCGCCGAGCTCCTGCTCGGCCCCTTCATGGCCGTACTGATGGGCCTTTCCCTGGTCACCGTCGCGGAGGCGGCCCGGGTGCTGCGGCGGGCCCCGCACCGCCTCGGCACGTTCTGCCTGCTCCTCGGCGGCGTGCAGGCCGTCGCCGCGCTGCTCTGGGGCGCCGCCCTGCTGCTGATGCCGGACCGGCTCGGCGAGCTCGTGCTCGGCGACGTCTGGAGCTCCGCGTCCGAGCTCATCGTGCCGGTCACCCTCGGCGTCGCGGCCGCCGGACTCGGCACCGGCGCGGCCGCCGGGCTCCGCGCGCTCGCCGCGGCCCGGCGCAGCCTGCGCTGTCAACTGTTCGCCTCCGCCTGCTACGTCGGCGGCGGGCTCGGCGGGGCGGCCGTGGCGAACACGGTCGGCTCGGCCTGGGGCGTCGCCGCCGCCACCGTCTGCGGCTCCTGCGCCTGGTGGCTCCAGTTGCGGGCCGCCCTGCGCGAGCGCCACCAGAACTCCATTCCCGAAGTGAGGACGTCATGACCGCCCATCCCCGGTTGAGCATCGGCCTGCCCGTGTACAACGGCGAGGAGTATCTCGCCGAGGCGCTCGATGCCCTGCTCGGCCAGACCTACGAGGACTTCGAGCTGGTCATCTCGGACAACGCCTCGACCGACGGGACGCAGGACATCTGCCGCAAGTACGCCGCCCAGGACGCACGCGTGCGGTACATCAAGCTGCGCAAGAACATCGGCGCCGCACCGAACCACAACTACGTGTTCACCCAGTGCAGGGGCGAGCTGTTCAAGTGGGCGTCGCACGACGACCTGTACGCCAGGGACCTGCTGCGACGCTGCGTCGAGGCGCTCGACGAGCGTCCCGACGTGGTCCTCGCGCACTCCGGGCAGGCCGTCATCGACGAGGAGGCCCAGGTGAAGGTCCCCTACGAGTACGGGATCGCCACCGACTCGCCCCGCGCGCCCGAGCGCTTCCGCAGCTTCCTCTTCGAGCCCGGTGGCGACGACTTCTACGGGGTGATGCGCTCCGACATGCTGCGCCGGGTGAAGCCGCACGACAGCTACCACCACGCGGACCGCACGTTCGTCGCCGAGATCGTCCTGCACGGGCCCTTCCACCAGGTGCCCGAGCTGCTGTACTTCCGCCGCGACCACCCCACCCGCGCCGAGCGGGCGAACCCCTCCAAGCGCTCCCGGTGCGTCAACCTTGACCCGCGCAGGGCGGGCCCGCTGCACCCGACGCCCCGGCTGCTCGCCGAGTACGTCGGGGGCTTCGTCTCGGCCATCCGCCGGGCGCCGCTGTCCGCCGCCGACCGGCGTGCGTGCTACGGCCACCTCGCCGCCTGGATGACCAGCAGGGCCCGCCCCGGCGCCGGTGAGCGGGTCGAGGACCGGGCCCCGGTCGACCCCGCAGGGCTCGACGTCTCCGTCGACGCCCTCGTCGCCGGACGCGAGGGGAGGCAGGCGTGAGAGCCGCACGCGAAACCCCGGTGCGCGTCGGGGTGTTCGGCCTGCTCGGCTCCGGCAACCTCGGCAACGACGGGTCGCTGGAAGCCGTGCTCGGCTACCTCCGCGCCGAGCATCCGGACGCGGCCGTGGACGCGCTGTGCGGCGGCCCCGAGGCCGTCGCCGCCCGGTACCGGATCCCCGCGACGCGGCTGCACTGGTACCGGGGCGAGTACCGGACCGCGTCGCGTGCGGGCGCGATCGTGGGGAAGGGCCTCGGCAAACTCGTCGACGTCTTCCGCACCGCCGCCTGGGTGCGCCGCCACGACGTGGTGATCGTGCCGGGCATGGGCGTCCTGGAGGCCACGCTGCCGCTGCGGCCGTGGGGCTTCCCGTACGCACTGTTCCTGCTCTGCGCGTCAGGACGCCTGTTCGGCACCCGGGTCGCGCTGGTCGGCGTCGGCGCCGCACCGATCGGCAGCAGGCCGACCAGGGCCCTGGTGCGCCTTTCGGCCCGGCTCGCCACCTACCGCTCGTACCGGGACGCCCTGTCCCGCGATGCCATACGGGCGATGGGCGTGGACACCACGCGCGACGAGGTCTACCCGGACCTCGCGTTCGCCCTGCCGACGCCCTCGGCGAGCGCAGCCTCCGACGCTCAGGGCCTGGTCTGCGTCGGCGTCATGGACTTCCACGGCGGTGACGACGACCGCGCCCGCGCCGACGAGATCCACCGCCGCTACCTCGAAGGGACGACTCGCTTCGTCCGCGCGCTGGTCGACGCGGGCAGGCCCGTCCGGCTGCTCACCGGCGACGAGTGCGACGCCCCTGTGGTCGCCTCGATCCTCGACGCGGTGGACTCGCCCCTGGTCACGGCAGCGGACACGGCCTCGCTCGCCGACCTGATGAAGGAGACGGCGGCCGCCGACTCCGTGGTGGCCACCCGCTACCACAACCTGATCTGCGCGCTGAAGGCCGGCACCCCGACGCTCGCCCTCAGCTACGCGGCCAAGAGCGACGCGCTCATGGAGCGGATGGGTCTCGGCGCGTACCGCCACCCGGCCCGCGAGGTCGACGCCGACCGGCTGCTCGAACAGTTCCGTGAGCTGGAAGGGCGATCGACGGAGCTGCGGGCCACGCTCGCCGAGCGCAACCGGGTCGCCACCCGCCAACTGGAGCACCAGTTCACCGCCTTGACCGCGGCCCTGTTCCCCGCGGCCGCCCACGCCCACGCCCATGACCACGCCCTGCGGGAGATCCGATGAAAGCGACCGAAGTCCCGGCGATCCTCGGCGCGTACCTCTTCGAACCGACGCCGTACGCCGACGAACGCGGCTTCTTCTGCCGCACCTTCGACGCCGACGTGGTCCGCTCGGTGGGCCTCGACCCGGACGCCTTCATCCAGGACAGCCTGTCCCGCTCGGTCCGGGGCGTGGTGCGCGGGCTGCACCTGCGCTCGGGGGCGGGCGAGGCCAAGCTGGTGCGGTGCTCGTACGGCAAGGTCTTCGACGTCGTCGTGGACCTGCGCCAGGACTCGCCGACCTACCGCAACGTGGCCGTCTTCGAGCTGTCCGGCGATACGCAGGTGACCCTGTACATCCCCGCGGGGTGCGCGCACGGCTTCCAGGCACTGACCGAGACCGCCGACACCTCGTACCGGATCGACCGCCCGCACGATCCGGCCGAGGACGTGACGATCGCCTTCGACGACCCGGAGCTCGCCATTCCGTGGCCGCTGCCCGTCACGTCGATGTCCCAGCGGGACCGCGAGGCACCGAGCCTCGCCGAGGTCCTGAAGCACAAGGAGAAGTGAGGTCGCCGTGGACACCGAACACACCCAAGAGGCCGGGGCGGCCGAGGAGTTGGAGCTGCCCCGGTCGCGGACGGCGAACGAGCGGCTGCACGCCCTGATCCCCGGCGGCGCCCACACCTACGCCAAGGGCGACGACCAGTACCCCGAGGACCTCGCCCCGGTCATCAGCCACGGCCGAGGCGCCCACGTGTGGGACGTCGACGGGAACCGGTACGTCGAGTACGGCTCAGGACTCCGCTCCGTCAGCCTCGGCCACGCCCACCCGCGCGTCACCGAGGCGGTGCGGCGGGAGATCGACCGGGGCAGCAACTTCGTCCGGCCCTCCATCGTGGAGGTCGAGGCCGCGGAGCGCTTCCTGGCCACGGTGCCGACCGCCGAGATGGTGAAGTTCGCGAAGAACGGCTCCGACGCCACCACCGCCGCGGTGCGCCTGGCCCGCGCCGTCACCGGACGTCCCCGGGTGGCCGTCTGCGGCGACCACCCCTTCTTCTCCGTCGACGACTGGTTCATCGGCACCACGCCGATGTCCGCCGGTATCCCGGCGGCTACCACCGAGCTCACGGTGGCGTTCCCGTACGGGGACCTGGCCGCCACGGAGGAGTTGCTGAGCCGGTACCAGGACGAGATCGCGTGCCTGATCCTCGAACCGGCCGGGCACACCGAGCCTCCCGCCGGGTACCTCGCCGCGCTGCGCGAACTGGCCGACCGGCACGGCTGCGTGCTGATCTTCGACGAGATGATCACCGGCTTCCGCTGGTCGGAGGCGGGCGCCCAGGGCCTGTACGGCGTCGTCCCCGACCTCTCCACGTTCGGCAAGGCGCTCGGCAACGGGTTCGCCGTCTCCGCCCTCGCGGGGCGCCGAGAGCTGATGGAGCGGGGCGGACTTCGTCACTCCGGCGAGCGGGTGTTCCTGCTGTCCACCACGCACGGAGCGGAGACGCACTCGCTGGCCGCCGCGATGGCCGTGCAGCGCACCTACGCCGAGGAGGGCATCACCGACCGACTGCACGCCCTCGGCGAGCGGTTGGCCGCAGGGGTCCGTGACGTGGCGGCCGGGATGGGCGTCGGCGACCACGTCGTCGTCAGGGGCCGGGCCAGCAACCTGGTCTTCGCCACCCTCGACGAGAACGGGCAGCCGTCGCAGGGGTACCGCACCCTGTTCCTGCGCCGACTCCTCGCGGGCGGCGTGCTCGCCCCGTCGTTCGTGGTGAGCAGCGCGCTCAGCGAGGCCGACATCGACCACACCATTGACGCGGTGGCCCAGGCATGTGCCGTCTACCGGAAGGCGCTGGATGCCGCCGACCCCACGCCGTGGCTGGCGGGGAGGCCGGTGAAGCCGGTGTTCCGCCGCTTGGCGTGAGCCGAGCCCGATACGGGATGGCGCGCCGCGGGCCGACGTGAGGTGACGTCAGCGGCGCTCCGACCGACCGGCGTCGGCCCGGCAGTCGACCAGCCGGTCGACCAGCCATGCGGTCGACGGCACCACCGCGAGCGCGGTGCACCAGCCGCCGAGGACGTCGGTCGGATAGTGCGCGCCCAGGGCGACCTGCGCCCAGCCCATGGCGGCGCCCGCCACCAGCGCCGCACCGAGCACGAGCGAGGCGCCCGCCGTCCTGCCGAGGCCGAGCCGCCCGGTCGCGAGCAGGGCCGCCACCAGGGCGAGCGCGGTGAGGAAGGCGGTGTGCCCGCTCGGGTAGGAGAGGTTGTCGGCGCCGTGGATGGTGCGCCCCACCAGGGACTTGAGGAGCGTCGCCGTCACCACGGTGAGGCCGACCCCGGCAACGACGAACACCGCCGCGCGACGGCCGAGCCACAGCAGACAGCCCGCCACGGCGGCCACGACAAGCGTCGCCGATCCGGCGGGCTCGCCCAGGAAGTCCGTGGCCAGAGCGGGGCGCCGCCACGGCGGCCGCACACTGTCCGCCGTCGGATCGACGAACCACCTGTCGACGGTGCCGGGCTCGCTGTGACCGGCGTACAGGACCCCGAGCGCGACGACCACCAACGCGGCGAGCACGGCGACGAGACCCAGCCACGCGCGCAGGGTTCGGGGGAGCGCCGTGGGCGCGGGTCGGCCGGTCACGCGCCCACCGGACCGTGCGGGACGAGCATCCCGTCGTGCACCAACTGGCGTAAACCGACGCCCGGTTCCGCTCCGGCCAGACGATCCAACGCGAGCCCCTCCACCGTGTCGAACTCCAGCCTCTTCGTGTCACCCTAACCAACAATCCGTCCGTGGTCGCGGGGAACCACCATCACACCCCACCGACAAGACGACGGTGACCAAGGGGAGTTGTGGGAAAGGCGGACTAGAGTGAACCGGTGACCTCCTCCCTGCCAGAAGACCTGCCGACAGCGATCGGCGACGAGGACCGCGACGCGGCGGAGCGAGCTCACCTCGGCGCTGTCGTCGCTCCGGCGGAGAAGCCGGGAACCACGACCACGACCGGCGCCGCCAGCGGTCGGATCAAGCGGCGCGGGGCGTGGCAGGTCCCGCGGACCCTCAAGGTCGCCTCCGCCTACGGACGCGCGCGGCTGGGCCTGTCGCGGGTGGTCATCGAGCACCCGGCGATCGACATCGAGCTGGCGCTCGGCACCGGCAGAGCGAAGATCATCGTGCCGCGCGACGCGATCGTGCTCCTCGACGACCTGCAGACGGGCTGGAAGGACTACCGCTACCGACCTCCGCGACGGTCAAGCGACCCCGGTGGCCCGGAGATCCGCATCTCGGGGACGATGGGCTTCGGACGCCTCACGGCCCGTCACGCGCGCCGATGAGCCACCCACACCTGCAGTCGGGCCACGGCGTCCGCTTCGAATGGGGACCCACCGGCGCGCAGCGGCTGGCACCGCATGTGAGCTGCGTCGTGATCGTCGATGTGCTGTCGTTCACCACCGCAGTGACCGTCGTGGCCGACGCCGGGACACGTGTCTTCCCCTACCGCTGGCGGGACGAGACCGCCGCCGTGTTCGCCGCCGAGCACGAGGCGAGCCTCGCTGTGGGACGCCGGGCGGCGAACGCCGCGTCTCCGTGGTCACTCTCGCCCGCTGCCCTGCGCGATGCCCCCTTCACACCGCGACTCGTCCTTCCTTCCCCCAACGGCTCCGCGATCGCGGCCGGCGCCGGGGGAACGCCGGTGGTCGCGGGTGCCTTGCGGAACGCGACAGCCGTCGGGAACTGGCTGGCCCGCCACGGTTACGGAACGCCTGACCGGCCCGTCGCGCTGATCGCCGCGGGCGAGCGCTGGCCCGACGACAGCCTGCGGCCCGCCCTGGAGGACCTGATCGGATCGGGCGCCATCGTCACCGCTCTCCGCGAACACGTCGGCGACGTGCTGTCTCTCGAGGCCGCCGTCGCCGCGTCCGCGTTCCACACGACGCGGGACGTCGCAGCCGCCGTAGCTGACAGCGCCTCCGGGCGAGAACTCGTCGAGGGCGGATTCGCGCAGGACGTCGTCATCGCCACCGAGTTGGATGCCAGTAGCACGGTCCCCGTCCTGACGGAGGGCGCGTTCCGGGACGGGGTGGCCGGGCGGCCGGGCCGGATGTCCGGATAGCCTCGCGGGATGGATCTGCGACTGGCGGCGTACGCCGTGTGCATCGAGGAGGGGCGGGTGCTGCTCGCGCACTCCGTGAAGCCCGACGGCACGAAGACCTGGACGCTGCCCGGTGGCAGGGTCGAGCACGCGGAGGACCCCTTCGAGGCGGTGATCCGGGAGGTCGCCGAGGAGACCGGGCTTGACGCCGTGGTCGAGCGGCTGCTGGGTGTGGACTCCAGGGTGGTCCCGGCCGAGGAGCGCCGCGTGCCCGGTCGGCCCGAGCTTCAGAACGTCGGCGTCTTCTACCGGGTCCGTATCACCGGCGGTCGGCTCCGCCCCGAACCCAACGGCGAGACCGCCGAGTCGGTCTGGACCCCGATCCCCGACGTCACCCGCCTCGCCCGCTCCTCGCTGCTCGACATCGGCCTGTCCCTGGCCCTGACCACACCGGCGACGGGCCATGTGGCTCCCGTTCCTGTGGGCGGACTGATCCGGCACTGAGAGGGTGCGGATCAGAGCGCGGCGCGCGCGTCTCACATCGGCAAGGAATGCAGCCGCGCCTCGCCCGTCGGCCATCTCGCGCCCTTGCCCAGCGGTGTCCACATCGCGCGCAACGGCATGGGGACCGGGCCGTCGGCAGCGGGCTGTTCGACCCGTATGCCGTCGTCCAGAACGCGCCATCCCATGCGGCCGTAGAGCGCGGTGAGCTTCGGCAGGCAGAAGAGGAGGCCGTGTGCCAAGTCGCCCGCGTCGCGGGCGTGTTCCATGGCCGCCGTCACCACCAGGCGCGCGAGCCCCTGCCCTCTGAGGTCGGGTGCCACGGCGACGCCACCGAGACCGGCCGCGTGCCACCGTTCGGAACCCGCCGAGAGCGGCACCCGCACCCATCCGGCGTGCGCCACGAGACGGCCCTGCCGCCTGAGGCCGAAGTGCACGTCCTTGTCGCGCCACGTCAGCCCGGCCGAAGCCACGCCGAAGGGGTCGGCGCCACCGCCGGTGATCTCATCGCGCTCCGCCAGGGTGTAGTGCGGGAGCCGTACGACTGCGTCTGTCATGGGGATCACTTTCGCACCCCGCCCCCCCCGCCTCACACACCTGTCGTCGGCTGTCGTCGGCGTCACACGAGCCAACGCCGCAGCACGGTGAGCAGTTCCTCGGGCTCCACCGGTTTCGCCACGTAGTCGGAGGCGCCGGACTCCAGCGCCTTCTCGCGGTCGTACCTCATGGCCTTCGCGGTGAGCGCGATGATGGGGAGACCGGCGAACCGCGGCTTCTTGCGGATGGCCGCCGTCGTCTCGTAGCCGTCCATGTCCGGCATCATCGTGTCCATGAGGACGAGTGCAACCTCGGCGTGCTGTTCCAGGACGTCGATGGCCTCGCCGCCGTCCTCCGCGTACAGGACCACCAACCCGCGATGCTCCAGCAGGCTGGTGAGAGCGAACACGTTCCGGATGTCGTCGTCGACCACCAGCACGCACTCGCCGTGGAACATGAGGGACGTGTCGGGGTCGAGAGGGCTGTCCGCGACGGGTTGCGACCAGAGCGGTGGTTCGGGGAGGGGCGCCGCGGCCGGGTGAGGCGCGCCGGGGTGGTGCAGCGGGAGGTAGAGCGTGAAGGCGGATCCCCGGCCCAGTTCGCTCTCCGCGTGGATCTCGCCGCCGAGCAGATGCGCGATCTCCCGGCTGATGGACAGGCCGAGACCGGTACCGCCGTACTTCCTGCTGGTCGTGCCGTCCGCCTGTTTGAACGCGTCGAAGATCACCTGCATCTTGTCGGCAGGGACACCGATGCCGGTGTCCGTCACGGAGAAGGCGAGCAGTTCGGATTCGAGTTGCTGCAACGACCCGGCTTCGTGCAGGTACTCGCGGATCGCGGGCGGCACGCCGGAACCGGCGAGGGCCACGGCAAGTTCGACGGCCCCGGTGTCGGTGAACTTCACGGCGTTGGACAGCAGGTTCCGCAGCACCTGAAGGAGGCGTTGCTCGTCCGTGGGGACGGTAGGGGGCAGGTCGGGGGAGAGGTGGAAGGAGAGGTCGAGGCCCTTCTCCGTCGTGAGCGGACGGAACGTGGCGGCGACGTAGTCGAGGAGTTCCTCCAGGTTCACAGGCCGCGGCGACACGTCCATCTTGCCCGCCTCGACCCGGGAGAGATCGAGGATGTCGTTGATCAACACGAGCAGATCGGACCCCGCGCCGTGAATCGTCTCGGCGAACTGCACCTGCTGCTCCGTGAGATTGGCCTCCGCGTTGTCGGAGAGCATCTTCGAGAGGATCAGCATGGACTGGAGAGGCGTGCGCAGCTCGTGGGACATGTTGGCGAGGAACTCCGCCTTGTAGCTCATGGAGTAGGCGAGCTGCTCGTTGCGTTCCTCCAGCACCTGCCGGGCTTCCTCGATCTCGACCGTCTTGGCCTCGAGTTTCCTGTTGGATTCGCGCAGGGCCTCCTGATGGCGTTCGAGCTCCGCGGAGCGGGCGCGCAGCTGCTCGGTCAACGCCTGTGACTGGCTGAGCTGTTGTTGGGTCTGCTGCTGTTTGACCACCTCCGCGCTGCTGTGCTCGATCAGGTCGGCGACCTCGGAGGGAACGTCGGTCCTGCGTTCGGCGAGCCAGTGCTGCGCCTCCGCCACACGGGTGGCGGACAGCAGGTCCTTCTCCTTGCCCTGCGCCCGCTCCTCCATGAGCGTCAGCCACTGCTGGAAGTCCGCGTCGGCCTCGACCCAGGTGGCCAGGCGGCCCCATTCGCGGATGAGGGCCTCGTGCGCGATCTCGGCCGTGTCCGGCCCCTCGGGACCCAGGATCACCAGGCGACGCTCGGGGTCGGCGAGGAGCTGCGCGATCGACCAGTCGCTGCCCAGGTGGGAGCGGTGGGCCGTGACGCGCACCGCGCTGGAGGCGCCACCGCGGGCCCTGACCATGGTCAACAGGGCCCGCCTGATGCGGGGTTCGTCGAGCCCGAGCTGCTCGGAGAGCCAGATGTAGACCTTCTCCGCATGCTGATTGAGCGCTCCGGAGACACCGCCGAGACCGTGATAGCTGTCGAAGCTGATCCGGCGGTCGTGCTGCATGGGCCACAACTCGGTCAGGGTGAATTCGAGCAGTGGCAGGCTTCCCGCGGCCTTGCTGGCCTCGCAGGCGATCTGCTCGGCGAGCCCCGGAGTGAAGGAGACGCCCGCCAGCTGGGCCGGTTCGACGATGACCCGCGTCAACGCGCCCTCGTCCAGCGGGGAGACGTTCAGCTGACGGTCCTGGAGGCGCGGGCCCAGGTCGGGGAGTTCGAGCAGTTCGGGCAGGAAGTCCGAGCGCAGCGTGCACACCAGTCGTACGCGCGGATCCTGGACGGCGTCCGGCGGCGGCAGCAACTGCTGCAGATACTCCAGCGGCTTCTCGCCGTCCGATCCGACGCTGAGGATCTCCTCGAACTGGTCGCCGATCAGGGCGAGTCGCTGGCCGGTGAGTACCGCGACCCGGGAGGCCACGGGCCAGAAGCCGTTCTCCCGCACCGCTCGTGCCCGGTGCTCCAACTGCTCGAGCGAGTGGTCCCCGCCCGGGTGTTCCAGATCGAGCAGGGCCCGCGCCACCGACTCGTACGGCATCACACCGGGGCGGAAGGACACCACGCTCCAGCCGTCGGCCGACAGGGCGGGTTGCAGACCGGCGGCGACCAGGGAGGACTTCCCGACCCCCGAGGGGCCGGTGACCATGACGAAGGGCTGTGCCTTCACCATGTCGCGCAGCCGGTCGACCTCGCGCTCCCTGCCGACGAACACCCCGGTCCGCGCGTCCGCCGCGGTGAAGGCCCGCAGTCCGCGATAGGGGCAGGGCGGCAGCACGGTACGGCCCAGGATCTCGGGCCAGGCCGCGGCGACCTCGGTCATCGGCACCGCGTACGCGTCCTGAGCGCCACCACCACGACCGGCGACGGCGAGCATGCCGAGGACGGCGTCCCCCCACCGGTCGGTCGCGACGACCGGTGCCCCGCTGTACCCGGGCTGGGCCCGCAGCGCCGACTCCGCGCCGGAGTCCAGCTGGATCAGCCCTCCGCCGACGGCACCGCGCAGCACGCACGTGCTCCAGGCCCCGTTAGCCTTCCGGTCCGGCACGCCCGCGTACCCGAACACCGACACGGGCGCGTCACCCACCAGACCCACCCGCGCGTCCAGCAATCGGGCGGGACCGGCACCGACCGGCAAGGTGTCCCCGCCCACCAGGATCAGACCCGCCACGTCCCGCCCGGGACACCCGGCGTACGGCGGCGGATCCCAGGCGGCGACCCGGCAGTGCCGCAGCGGCGCGCCCTCGGCATCCCCCAGCAGTACGAACTCGACCTGCACGCGCGCCGTGTCGGCGGGCCGGTCGCGCACGGTCCTGTCCCGGCCGAGCGCGGCGTTGACCACGTGGGCGCAGGTGACGATGTGCCGCTCGCCGACGACGAAGCCGACCCCGACGGGGGCGTCCGATGTGGCGACCCGGATCTTGACGATGAGCCCTTCGCGCTGGGCACGCACCGGAATCAGCCGCTCTTCCAGACCACCCGAATCGCGAAGTTGACCTCTGCCGTCCCCTTGGCGATGATCACTCCGGTCTCACCGCCCATCTTGAGACCGAACTGGATCTCCGTCTCGTCGGGCTTCAACTCCCGTACGGTCTGCGCGACATGGGCGAGTGTCGGCCGCACCTGGTCGAGCGCCTCCTGAAGCGTCAAGTGCGCCCTGGCCACGACGCCGTCTCCACCGGCTGCCAGATCCAGATCCGAGCCGAGTTGTTCGCCGTCCACCTCGAAGACGGCGGTCGCCCCGTCGTCGTTCCCCAGCGCCATCACGAGTTCTGCCACGATGCCCCTTGCATCCGCGTCCGCCGGCAGATCACCGGTACTCCCCAATCCTGGAGTACGGCGCGGGCGCGGCGCAGGCGTTCCCGGGGATGTCCGTGCCGCGCCCGCGACTCACCAGGCGTCGTGCTCGCGGCGCAGTAAGTGACCGAGTCTGAAGGGCAGTTGCTGCCCCGTGCCGTCGATCGCCTTGAGCCGCGGCGGGGCCCGGTGGGCCTCGGCCGCGCGGTGGGCGGCACGCGCTTGTTCGAGGAGCCGTTCGCCGGGGCGGCCGCGCAGGAGGTGCTGCGCGGGGCGAGGGGCAGGGAGGTGTGGGCCGGGTTGTCGTCGGGGGACAGCACCGCCCCTACGGCGTCCAGGAGTTCGGAGTGCTCGCTCGGCGTCAGTTGGCTGGCGAGGCTCAGCCGGGTGACCAGACGCACGAGCCGTGAGCGGACCGGGGCCGTGGCGTGCGGATGGGGCAGGAGCGTCAGGGGGGGGCGAGGGAGTGCAGCTTCGGCTGCGGATCGCGTCGGCGCTGCTCCAGGAGGACCAGCAGGAGTCTGCGCTGGCTCGCCGGATGCTCGGCCTTGTGCGAGCCGCGCTGTGCGGGGCGCGGGCGAGGGTGGTCCAGTAGCCCCTTGGCGGTCCAGGTGTTGATCAGCCGCTCGGTGACGTCTGGGTAACCCGCTTCGCGCGCGTCGAGGAGGAGGTCGTCGATGGTGACGGTGTGTGTGCGTCTGTCGAAAGGCCGATGGGCACTGTTGTGAACTACCGGCCAACGCGCCCTGAAATAAAGGTGTTGCCCGTCCGGGTGCTCCTTCCCAGGCCGGTACGCGGGCTTCCGCTCGCGCTCCCGTCAGGGTGGGTGTGACAGGGCCACCCGGACAACGGTGCGGGCCCCTACGTTGACGGGCATGGACAAGAACCGGCTCAGTGACTTCCTGCGGGCCCGACGCGCGCTGGTGCGCCCCGAGGACCACGGCATGCCCGCGGGGACGCGCCGCACTCCTGGCCTGCGCCGGGAGGAGGTCGCCGTCCTCGCCGGGGTCAGCACCGACTACTACGTACGGTTGGAACAGGGGCGCGAACGCAATCCCTCCCCGCAGGTCCAAAGGGCATTGGCGGCCGCGCTCCTGCTGGCGGACGAGGAGGCCGCCTACCTGCGCGCCCTCATCGATCCGCCCCAGCACGGGCGGCCTCCGGCCGCCGCCAGGGAGTACGCGGGCCCGCAACTGGTCGCCTTGCTGGACACCTGGGCGGACACACCGGCTCTGGTCTACGGCCGCTACCTCGACCTGCTGGCCGTCAACTCCCTGGGCGAGGCGCTGTTCTCCTGGCTCGGCGGCGAGACGAGCCTGATCACCGCGATGTTCCTCAACCCCGCCGCACAGGACTTCTACCGCGACTGGGCCGTTGTGGCGCAGGGGTGCGTGGCCGCGCTGCGGGCCGCCAACCCCGCCCCGGACGACAAGCGGTTGCAGAAGCTGGTGGGTGAACTCTCCGTACGCGACCACGACTTCGCCCGCATGTGGGCGCGCCACGAGGTGGGGGCCAAGACGGCCTCGGCCAAACGTTTCCACCACGCGTCGGTCGGCGACCTGACGCTGGACTTCGAGACCTTCTCCGTCAACAGCGCGCCCGGCCAGCACCTGGTGGTCTACCGCGCCGAACCCGGCAGCGCCGCCGAACAGTCGCTCGCCCTGCTGGGCAGCCTCGGCCTCCCCGAACTCCCCGACACCCACGACGAAGGGCACACCTCGCATGACCTCCACTGATTCCCCCGTCTGGTTCATCACCGGCTGCTCCTCAGGCCTCGGCCGGGAACTGGCCCGCACCGTACTGGAACACGGCTGGCGGGCGGTGGTCACGGCCCGGGATCCCGGCAAGGCCGCCGACGTGATCGCCGGGCACGAGGAACGCGCCGTCGTCCTGGCGCTGGACGTCACCGACGCCGAACAGATCGCCGACGCGGTCGCCCGGGCGCAGGCCGCCTTCGGACGGATCGACGTACTGGTCAACAACGCGGGCTACGGCTACCTCGCCGCCGTCGAGGAGGGCGAGGACGACGAGGTCCGTGCCCTGTTCGACACCAACGTCTTCGGTCTGGTGGACACCACCAGGGCCGTCCTGCCCGGCATGCGGGCCCACCGCACCGGCCACATCGTGAACGTGTCCTCCATCGGCGGCCTGGTCGGCTTCGGGGCCACCGGCTACTACCACGCCAGCAAGTTCGCCGTGGAAGGCATCTCCGAGTCCCTCGCCGTCGAGGTCGCTCCGCTCGGCATCAAGGTCACGATCGTCGAACCCGCCGCGTTCCGCACCAACTGGTCCGGGCCCTCGATGCGCCAGTCGCCCACCACCATCGACGACTACGCCGAAACCGCGGGCACGCGACGCGCGAGCACCCTGGCCTCCTACGGGCACCAGCCCGGGGACCCGGCACGCGCGGCCCAGGCCGTCGTCGACGCGGTCACGGCCGAAGACCCCCCGCTCCGGCTGCTGTTGGGCAAGGCCGCGTACGACATCGCCACCGCCAAGCTCGACTCCCTCAGGACCACGTTCGAGGACTGGCGGGAGGTGACGCTCGGCGCCGACTTTCCCCCGGAGCACACCGCGGGCTGACGGCGCGCCGACGTCGACGAACGTCCGGGTTCACCACGCGGTCCCTCGGCCGGGAATCGGCCGGAGCCAGGCGGAGTTGGGGCGGAGGTGAGCCGTGATCGTGACGGTGTTCGTGGCCTTGGCCGTGTCAGTGGCCGTGTCCGTGGCCGTGTCCGTATTCGTGGAGGGGATCTATGACCATCCTGGTCACTACGCCGAACGGAACGGTGGGACGCTTCCTCACCGAAGTGCTGCGCGACCACAGCGATGTGCGGTTCTTCGTTCGCTCCGAGGCCGGCGCCAAGAAGCTCGGCGAGGTCCGCGGTGAGGTCTTCCGCGGGGAGGTCACCGATCCGGCGGACGTCCGGGCCGCGGTCACCGGCGTGGACCGGCTCTATCTCGCGCATCCCTTTGTCGACAACCAGGTCGACGTCGAGACGAACCTCGGTCTTGCCGCCATCGAGGCCGGCACGCGCCGGATCGTCAAACTCGGTGCCCGCGCCTTCTCCGGCAAGGGGATCGTCCCGGACGCCGTCACCGGCGCCCACGACACGATCACCGAGCGCCTGCGACGCGTCGGTGTCCCGGAACTGACTGTTCTCCGGCCCGACCGCTTCCTGCAGAACTTCCTGCCCGCGGCGGCCTCCATCGCCGAGGGCGCACTGGCCGATCCGGCGGGACCAGGCGCCCGGGGCTATGTGGACACCCGGGACATCGCGGACGTCGCGGCCGCTGAACTCCTGGCGGAGCGTCCCATCGGCGGTGACATCGAGATCAGCGGTCCTCGGGCACTGACACTGCAGGAACTCTGCGACCGCTTCGGCGCCGCTCTCGGCAGACCGGTGAGGTACGTCGACGTCCCCCTGGACGACGCCTGGCGGAGCGCGCTCGCGGACCGCGGCGTCACGCCGCAGGTCATCGACGGATTGCACGACCTGTACGCGAACTATCGCCAAGAGGGCGTGGCCGGTCTCGGTGACGGGGTTTCACGCGTACTCGGCCGCCCGCCGCGCTCGGCCGAGGACTTCGCAGCCGAGCTGCTCGCGACGGCCGTCTCCAGTACGTGAGTGCCGTGGTGCCCAGCCGGGCACTACCGTGATGCGCATGAGCCTGGCCACCACGCCCCTCTGTGATCTCTACCGCCTCGACCCCGCAGGACAGGACCACCACACAGAGAGCGCCCGGCTGCGGGCCCGGGGCCCCGTGGTCGCGGTGGAACTGCCGGGCGGGGTCGCCGCGTGGCTGGTCACGCGGCCGGAGGTGGGCCGTCAGGTGCTCGCGGACGCCCGGTTCGTGAAGGATCCGGCCGCGTGGGGTGCCTGGCGGCGCGGCGAGGTCCCGGTCGGCTGGCCGTTGACGCCGCTGGTGACCATCCAGAACATGACCACCGCGACGGGCGCCGACCACCGCCGCCTCAGGGCCCCTCTCGCCCGCGCATTCACCATGCGCCGAGTCCGGGAACTGGAGCCGCGGGTCGCCGCGCTGACCGACCAACTCCTGCGGGAAATAGCGGAGATGCCTGCCCGCGCGGCAGGAGAGCCGGTCGACCTGCGGGCGTGCTTCGCCCACCCGCTCCCCATCCGCGTCATCTGTGAGCTGTTCGGTGTGCCCGCCCGCCGCGCGCCACGGGTGCGCGCGTTGTGCGGTGCGCTGTTCGGCACCGAGCCCTCGCCCACGGAGGCCGCGGCCACGCACGCCGCGCTGCGCGGGGAACTCGCCGCCCTGATCGACGAACGGCGGGCCCACCCGGCCGACGACCTGACGACGGCCCTGATCGACGCACGGGGAGCCACCGGCGGGGAGGCAGCCGACGCTCTCCCTCAGCCCGAACTGAGCACCTCCGAACTCATCGACACCCTCCTCCTGATGCTCGTGGCGGGCCACGAGACCACCGTGAACCTGCTGGTGAACGCGGTACGAGCCCTGCTCACGCACCCCGCGCAACGCGAACTGCTGCGACGCGGGCGAGCGCCTTGGACGGCGGCCGTCGAGGAGACCCTGCGCTGGGACCCGCCCGTCGCCAATCTTCCCTTCCGCTACGCCCGCCGCGACGTGGATCTCGCAGGACGCACGGTGCGCGAGGGCGAACCGGTAGTCCTCGGCTACACCGCCTTCGGCCGGGACAGCGACCAACACGGCCCGAAGGCAGCCGAGTTCGACATCACCCGATGCGGCGACCGGCAACACCTCACCTTCGGCCACGGCATCCACCACTGCCTGGGCGCGCCCCTGGCACGTCTGGAGGCAACCGTGGCCCTGCCCGCGCTGTTCAAGCGCTTCCCGGAACTCGCCTTGGCGCAGGCGGATCCGCCGCCGCTGCGCTCCCTGCTCTTCAACAGCCTGAGCGGCCTTCCGGTCGGTCTGGACGGTGCGCGACGCAGTGCCCTCTAGGGCTCCCGCTTAGAGGAGCGAGTGCTCCAACCAGTGGTGAAGCAGGGCGGCTTGGCCGTCTACGGAGACCCGGGTGGGCGGCAGGCGACGGGCGAGTACGAGCAACAGGTCCTGTGCCGTCCCCGAGACCTCCACGTCGGCGACACCGCCGGTGTCGGATTGCCAGGTGAGGCCCTCGGGGGTGCGGGTGACGAGCCACGCGGTCACTGTGTGAGGGCTGGTTCCGACGTCGGTCGTGACGATCCGCATCGTTTCGCCCTGCCCGCGCAGCTTCGCGGCCGTCGGGCGCAGGCCCTCGGCGGCGGGCAGGGCGAGCAGGCGCAGGAGCTGGAGCAGTTCCGTGATCGCGTCGGCCGCGAGGCGCGGCGGGAGCCGGTAGGGGACGGCGGCGTGCAGGGCGGCGTCGACTCGGTGGAGGGTGGTGTCGTGGGTGGCCCGACGCAGCCAGAAGCGTGCGGGCCGGGGGCCGACGAAGGTCCACACCGGTGTGTCGGCGCCCACCGTCCATACGGCGTCGACGAGGCCCGCAGCGCCGTCGCGCAGCCACCCTCGCCAGTCGGCTGGCGGCTCCGCGTGGTGCGGGTCGGGGACGGGCGAGGCGCCGCCGGTCCTGACGATGTCGGACATCCAACGGTGCTCCTGTCCTATGTGGCCGACGAGCACCCGGAGTTGCCACGCGGGACAGGTGGGGACCGGCGCGTCCCAGTCGGCTCCCGCGACGGCTTCTGTGAACGCCGTGGTCTGTTCGACGAGGGCGGCGGCGAGCTGGTCGGTGTCCAGGTGCTGATCCGTGTCGTCGGCGATGTCATGATCGGGTCGGTGGCTCATGTGCCGAACGGTAGGAGTTCCACCCGGGTGGAGGTTCAAGGTGGATGACGTCACGATGAGCATCGGTGAGCTCGCGCGGCGCTGCGGGGTGCCGGTGCGGACGGTGCGCTTCTACTGCGACGAGGGCGTGCTCCAGTCGCTGCGCAGCGCGGGCGGACACCGACGCTTCGACGCGTCCGCGGTGGAACGGCTCACTCTCGTACGGAGGTTGCGCGCACTGGGCCTCGGGCTGCGGGCCGTCGTCGAGGTCCTCGCGGGGGAGCGGTCCGTCGCGGAGGCCGCCGCCCAGGAACGTGCCGCGCTCGATGTGTCCTTGGCGGCGTTGGCCTGGCGCCGGGCGTCGTTGCGCGCCTTGGAGGGGGTCGCCTCGACCGAAGAGCGCGCCGCACGCCTTGAGTTGCTGGCCGCGGCGAGCGACGGGGCGACCGCTCGTAGCACGCTCGAAGGGTTCTGGAGGCTCGCGTTCGCGCCGACGGTGGTCGCTGACGACCTGGGCATGTTCCTCGCGGTGGGAGTACCGCGGCCGCCGACCGACCCGTCCCCGGAACAGGTCGTCGCGTACGCCGGGATGGTCGGTGTCGTCTCCGAACCCGTCCTGCGCGAGCGGGCGTTCAGGAGGCGCAGAGCCGACGCGGTGGCCGCGTACCAGCACACGGTGTTGCGCGGGGAGATCGGTGTGCTCTGTGACGCGGTGCGCGCGGGCGCGCGGCCTGCCGGGCTGCTCGACGCGTACGTGAGGGTGCACGCGTCCGCACGGGGGGAGAAGGACACGCCGTCGTTCCGGCGCGAGCTTGCCGGGGCCGCGGCACTGGACCGGAGCGCGGGGATGCGGCGCTACTGGCGCCACGTCAGGTCCGTCACCGGGGAGCACCTGACGGTGGGGGAGGCGCACTTCCTGCTGCTGGACGCACTGGACGGGAGTGCGGGGAGCGGGGCTGTGTCGACGACCACGTCGTAGCCGGGTTGCGGGCGACGGTGCCCTAGAGTCGCCGCATGCGACGAAGGACTGGGGTGGCGGTGGTCGGGGTCGTGGCCCTGGCCTGGGGCGAGTGGTTGAACAGGCGCTGGTCTCGCGCTCTCGTGGGAGACGGCGGGCACGCTTCCGGGGTCGGTGGTGGAGCCGGGGTGGAAGCCGTGGTGGTGCTGGGCTTCCGGAATCCCCAGCCGACGGCCAACGCGATCAACCGCTGGCGGGTCCGCGCCGGAATGCGCTCCCTCGCGACAGACGGCGCCCGGGGAACCCGCGTGATCTTCAGTGGCGGTGCGATCGGCGGTGGCGCGGCGGAGGCCCGGTTGATGGCTGACTACGCGAAGTCGCAGCTCGGATTCGACGGCACGCTGCTCCTCGAAGACCGCAGCGCGACGACCTGGGAGAACATCACGCGAGTGATCCCGCTGATCGAGGACGTCGACCGCATCAAGATCGTCTCCCAGCCCGCTCACGCGCTCAAGGCCCGCGCGTACCTGCGGCGTCAACGCCCGGACCTCGCCGCGAGGGTGGTCCGCGCGGAGGACTACCGCGCCGGTGAGTGGATGGCGGTCAAACCGCTGCTTGCGCTCTACGGACTGTGGACGCTCCGTGGCATCGAGGCCGACGAACGGAAGTGACCGCGCACCCGCTTCGGCGTACGGGGCCCACCGCGCCGACGGCCTGACAGAATCGCCTTACCACTCC
The DNA here is from genome assembly GCF_002556545.1 of Streptomyces formicae. Taxonomy (NCBI): domain Bacteria; kingdom Bacillati; phylum Actinomycetota; class Actinomycetes; order Kitasatosporales; family Streptomycetaceae; genus Streptomyces; species Streptomyces formicae. The sequence continues at coordinate 151,930 of NZ_CP022685.1, read as the reverse complement.
CAGTTGTTGGGGATTGCGCGCCGACGCAAGGGCCGCAACAGTGAGGGGGTGGTGCCGAAACCTTCACACCGGAGGCTCTATTGACCCAGCACGGCCATGAGCGCCCCGACGGCGCGACCGGCTCCGACGAAGAGGTCGCCGAAGAGGTGGCCGAGCTCAAGGAAGAGGTCGCTCAGCTGCAGCAAGCCGTGCAGTCGCACGCGATCGTCGACCAGGCGATCGGGCTCCTCGTCGGACTCGGGCAGATCACTCCGGCCGAGGCGTGGGACGCCCTGCGCGAAGTCTCCATGAACACCAACACCAAGCTGCGCGAGGTGGCCGAGACACTGATCGACTGGGGGTGCAGCGGGGTGCTGCCGGGCGACATACGTGCGGAACTCGAACATCGTCTGATGCAGCAGCGGCGCAACAGCCAGTGCGCGGACGTGGAACCGCCGACCGGCTGAGCCCCGGGCCCGGCCGCCGTGGCCCGGCGACGGCCGTTCGATGCGTCACTGACTGTCCCATTGCTTCGCCCCTTGCCGCTGGGCAAGGGGCGAAGGGCGGGCTCACTGCCGAACCCGCCCTTGGGGGATGACTCGGTTGCTCCGCCGATATCACGAAGTGCCCCGATTGCGAGCGCTGAAACGGGCGGCACCCGGCTGGGCCCGACGCGTCGGGGGTACGGGCGTCAGGCGATAGGCGCCTTCGTGCGAGGTCACGCGGCCTGACGTGGGCTCGGGGAAGTGCGTGCCGAGAAGGAGGGTGTCTGTGTCGGCGAGCGCGCCGAGCAGCGCGCGGCGAGAGGTCTCGGCCTGTTCCGGGTCGATGTCGACGCAGCTACCGATGTGGGGGTGGGGGAGTTGTACGGGGTGGTGGATCACGTCGCCGGTGATGACCGCCTTCTCGCCCAGGCTGCTCACCTCGACGGTCACCTGGCCGGGCGTGTGGCCGGGGGCCGGCACCAGCCGTAGCCCCGGGGAGAGGTCGGTGCCCTGGGGCGGGACGTCGACGAGATCCAGCAGCCCGGTGTCCTCGACCGGATGCACGGAGTCGCGGAACATCTGCTTGCGGGGCTCGTCCATGTCCTGCGCGGCCCAGAACTCCCGCTCGGCGCGCGAGGTGACGTACCGGGCGCGGGGGAAGGTGGGGACCCACGCGCCGTCCACCTCCCGGGTGTTCCAGCCGACGTGGTCGGTGTGCAGGTGCGTGAGGATCACCAGGTCGACCGAGTCCGGTGTGAACCCGGCGGTGGTGAGTCGCCGCAGGTAGTCGGTGCGCAGGTCGTGCCAGGCGGGGTTGGCCCGCGTCTTTCCGTTGCCGATGCCCGTGTCGACGAGCACGCGGAGGCCGCCCACGGTGAGCGCGAAGCTGTGGCTGTCCAGGCGCGGTACGCCCTCGTGGTCCGCGAAGTCGGGGCGCAGCCAGTCCTGTTGTGAGACGACCTCGGCCGTGGCGTCGGGCAGGAGCCAGGGCCCGGTTCCGGGCGGCAGGGGTGTCTCGTCGATGCGGTGGACGGTGATGTCGCCGACGGTCCAGTACGGCACGGGGGTCTCCCCTTCTCGTAAAAGCTAAGCGTTTGCGTTAGTCGAGCCTAGGTCCTACCGTGGCGCTAAAGCAAACACTTAGCTTTTAGTAGTGCGAGAGGGATTGCCATGCCTGCCCCCGAAGAACTCACCCCGCCGGAGGCCGCCCGCTGGGCAGCCCGTTCCGGCCTCCCGCTGGCGACCGACCGCCACCAGGTGGTGGCGGCCACCGCGAACCACATCCACTCCGTGGTGAGCCGACTGCGGGAACTGGACTTCGCCGAGACTCCGCCCGCCGCGCACCGCGCGGGAGAGGAGCGACACGATGCGGCCGTATGAGCTGACCCTCGCCGTGGCCGCGCAGGAGATGCGCGAACAGCGGCTCTCCCCGGTGGAGTTGGTGGACTCCGTACTGGAGCGGATCGAGCGGACGGAGCCCGGCCTCCAGGCGTACGTCACGGTGACGGCGGAACGGGCGCGTGACGCTGCGCGCGACGCGGAGCGCGAGCTGCGTACCCGAGCCCACCCGAGGTCGCCGCTGCACGGCATCCCCGTAGCGCTCAAGGATCTGATCGACGTCGCCGGTGTGCCGACCACAGCGAGCTCCCGGGTCCGCTCGGAACACCGGGCGGACGCCGACAGCTCGGTCGCGGCGCGACTGGCCGCCGCCGGTACCGCCCTGGTGGGCAAGACCCACACCCACGAGTTCGCGTACGGGCTGACCACGCCGCAGACCCGCAACGCGTGGGACCGGGACCGGGTGGCGGGCGGCTCGAGCGGAGGTTCGGCGGTCGCCGTGGCGGCGGGCGCGGCGACCTTCGCCCTGGGGACCGACACCGGCGGCTCGATCCGCGTGCCCGCCGCGCTGAACGGCGTCGTCGGCCTCAAGCCCACGTACGGCCTCGTCGCGCGGCACGGCGTGACGTCCCTGTCGTGGTCGCTGGACCACGTCGGACCCCTCACCCGCACCGTCGAGGACGCCGCCCTGGTGCTGTCCGTCCTCGCCGGGCACGACGCCCGCGACCCCGCCAGCCTGTCCGTGCCCGCCAAGGACTACCGGCCGGTCCCCGGCGGAAACCTGCGCGGACTGCGCGTCGGCGTCCCCCTGAACTACTACTTCGACCACGTCGACCCCGAGGTCGAAGCCGCGGTACGCGCCGCCCACAGCCACCTGGAAGCCCTCGGGGCGACCCTCGTCGAGGTCGAGATCCCGATGGCCCGCTACGTCCAGGCCACCCAGTGGGGCCTGATGGTCCCGGAGGCCACGGCCTACCACGAGCGGACGCTGCGCTCGGCCCCCGAGCGCTACGGGGACGACATCCGGGTCCTCCTGGAGGCCGGGGAGCTGATGTCGGCCGGGGACTACCTGCGCGCCCAACGGGCCCGCACGCTCATGCGACAGGCGTGGCTGCGCATGCTGGACGAGGTCGACGTGGTCGCCGCCCCGACGGTTCCCACGACCGCGGTGCGCTCGGACCAGGAGACCATCACCTGGCCCGACGGCACGACGGAGAGCGTCTCCGACGCGTACGTCCGCCTGTCGGCCCCGGCCAACATCACCGGGATACCGGCCCTGTCCCTGCCGGTCGGCCGCGACGGTGCGGGCCTGCCGATCGGCATGCAACTGCTCGGCCGTCCGCTCGCCGAGGACGTGGTCCTGCGGGTGGGGCACGCGTACGAGGAGACCGCCGGCGCCCACGGATACGTCCCGGCGGCCGTGGCCCTCTGACCTCGTGAACCAGGGTTCCGAGGCGGCGCCGCGACCGGGCTTTAAGGTGATGTCGTGAGTCGTAGACCGATGGCGCGCCCCGGCGGGCGCAGCGCCCGAGTACAGGAAGCGGTGCACACCGCCGTGCGCGACCTCTCGGCGGAGGTGGGCCGCGACGCACTGACGGTCCCCCTGATCGCGGCCCGCGCCGAGGTCACCCCGTCGACGATCTACCGCCGCTGGGGCGACCTCCAAGCGCTCCTCTCGGACGTCGCGGTCGAGCACCTGCGCCCCGAGGCGCCCCCCGAGGACAGGGGCGACCTGGAATCCGACCTCCAAGCCTGGGCCGAACAGTTCCTCGACGAGATGGCGTCCCCCGCGGGCCGCGCCTACATCCGCGACGCCCTGCTCGGCGACCCGGACGGCAGCAACGCGGGCCGCTGCTCCGCCTACGCGGCGGAGCAGGTCGACGTCATCCTCACCAGGGCGACCGACCGGGGCGAGCCGGGTCCGAACGTGGAGACGGTGCTGGACCACGTCGTCGCCCCGATGATGTACCGCATCCTGTTCCGCCCCGGCGGACATGACTCTGCGTACGCGCGGCAGTTGGTGAGCGGGGTGCTCGACGCGGGGCGTGGGGACCGACAGGGGTAGTTCAGTCATCCAGGGCCTGCCTGAGCCGTGGCGCAGGCGGCAGGCCGTTTCAACGTGGTGAAACCGTGGTGAGTGCGCGCTGAAAGCGGGGCGTCGCAGGCTCTTCGGCATGACGAGAAGAGCAACAGCCACCCGCCCATCCACCCGCGCATCGGCAGTTCACGTCCGAGGGCTGAGGAAGATGTACGAGGGGCGGACGATTCTGGACGGGATCGATCTGACGGTTCCGGTCGGCACCGTTTTCGCCCTGCTCGGGCCGAACGGTGCCGGGAAGACCACCGTCGTGAAGATCCTCTCGACCCTGGTCACCGCCGACGCCGGTGACCTGCGCGTAGGCGGTCACGACCTGGTCGCCGACCCGCGCGCCGTGCGGGAGGCGATCGGTGTCACCGGGCAGTTCTCCGCCGTGGACGGGCTGATCACCGGGGAGGAGAACATGTGGCTAATGGCCGATCTGCACAAGGTGCCCCGCCGCCAAGGCCGCAGCCGTGTCGCCGCGCTCCTGGAGCGTTTCGATCTGGTGGACGCCGCGAAGAAGCCCGCGTCCACGTACTCCGGAGGGATGCGGCGGCGCCTGGACATCGCCATGACCCTGGTCGGCGAGCCGCGGATCATCTTCCTCGACGAGCCGACCACCGGCCTCGATCCGCGCAGCCGCCACGCCATGTGGGAGATCGTCCGTGCACTGGTGGCCGACGGTGTGACCGTCTTCCTCACCACGCAGTACCTCCAGGAAGCCGATGAACTCGCCGACCGCATCGCGGTGTTGAACGGCGGTGGGCTCGTCGCCGAGGGCACCCCCGACGAACTGAAACGGCTCGTCCCCGGCGGCCACGTGCGGCTGCGGTTCGCCGACGCGGACGCACTCGGCAGGGCGCGGCGGCTGTTCCCCGAGGCGGAGCGGGAGCTCGGCCTCGGGACCGGCCACGACGAGGCGCCGACCTTGCAGGTTCCCAGCGACGGCGGCGTGCGGTCGGTCAAGGCGATCCTCGACCGGGTCGACGGCGCGGGCCTCGAGGTCGAGGGACTCACCCTCGAACGACCCGACCTGGACGACGTCTTCTTCGCCGTGACCGGCCACCCCGGCAGCGAGAAGGAGAAGAAGCAGGGGGTGAACCGGTGAGCGGGGCCGTGCGCGACAGCGTCACCATGCTGCGCCGCAACCTCCTGCACGTACGCCGCTACCCCTCACTCACCCTGAACACCCTCCTCACCCCCCTCGTCCTGCTCCTCCTGTTCGTGTACATCTTCGGCGACGTGATGAGCGCCGGCATCGGCACCGAGGCGAGCACCGAGGCGAGCACCGGCCCCGGTGGCGGCGACCGATCCGCGTACGTCGCCTATCTCGTCCCCGGCATCCTCCTGATGACCCTGGGCTGCTCCCTGGTGGGGACCGCCGTGTCGGTCTGCGACGACATGACCGAGGGCATCGTCACGCGCTTCCGCACGATGCCGATCCACCGCGCCTCGGTGCTGGTGGGACACGTGGTGGGCAGCGTGCTGCAGGCGGTCGTCAGCGTGGTCCTGGTCGGGGCCGTCGCGGTGGCCATCGGCTTCCGCTCCGCGAACGCCACGGCGGCGGAGTGGCTCGCGGCCTTCGGGCTCCTCGTCCTCGTGGCCCTGGCGCTCACCTGGATCGCGGTGGGCGTGGGCATGGCCAGCCCGAACGGGGAAGCGGCGGGGAACAACGCGGTGCCGCTGATCGTCCTGCCGTTCATCTCCAGCGCGTTCGTCCCGCTGTCCGCGATGCCCGCCTGGTTCAGGCCGATCGCCGAGTACCAGCCGTTCACCCCGGCCATCGAGACACTGCGCGGCCTGCTGCTCGGCAACGGGATCGGCGGCGACGGCTGGCTCACGGTCGCGTGGTGCCTGGGCCTCGCCGAGCTCGGCTACGCCTGGTCGCTGTCGCTGTTCAACCGCGACCCGAAGTGAGCGCGCGGGCCGCCTGACGCAGCTCGCCCGGTCGCAGGGCGGTGTACGCCGATACCGCTTCGGCGTACACCGCCGCGTCGGCGTCCCGCGCTGCCCGACGGGCGCGGTCCGCCGACATGGTGGGCTGGAACTCCCGCAGCGCCCCCAGCCGTTCGGCCAGCGCGATCATGCGTACGGCGTCGGCGCGGGCGTCGTCTCCATAGGCGGACCGAGCCGCTCCTGACGAGAGCCCAGCCGTGCCCAGCGCGTGCAGCACGGTCCCGAGAACCCGGAGGTCCACGGGCCCGGAGGCCGCGTCGTCGAGCAGCGCGCGCAGCCGTCGGCCGAGCTGTTCGGCCAGTTCCGCGACGGGTTCGAGGTCACCGGCGCTCGCGTGCGCGGTCACCGCCGCGGCCTGGATCTGCAGCGCCCAGGGATCCAGCCAGGGATCACCGCGGTGCTGGGAGCCGGTCCCTGGCATCTGTTGAACCGCGGTGCGCCACAGGCCGAGCCCGGTCCCGGTCAGCCCGCGGGCGAGCGCGATCTCGGCGCGGATGCCGGGCAGGGGACTGTAGAAGGCGTCCTGGTGCGGACTCCGCGAGGCGTCGTCCGCAGGGCCGCTCTCGCCCTCGGCCCGGCGCAGCCACCGCTCGGCCTCGTCCGTACGGCCACGTTGCAGGCAGGCCAGGGCGAGCGCCTGGCGGACACCGAGCACGCCGAGCACGTCGTGCTCCGCACCGGGCCGGTCCATCGTTTCGAGCACCGAGGTGAGGTGCTGATGGGCACGCGCGCCCTGTCCCGTCCGCAGGTACAGATCGCTCACCCGGCCGTGGCCGATGACCCGCAGGGACGGAATGTCGACCGGAGCCAGGGCCGAGATCATCCGCTCGGCGGCGGCGAGTTGGCGTTCGGTGTCGTGCTCGTACTCCCACACGTAGGTGGCCACGAACTCGGCGATCCCCGCGACGAGCGGCTCCCCACCGGCGCGGAGCCGGTGCAACACGTCGTACGCGGGAGGCCGCATCGCCGGAATCGCGGCGAGCACGGTCGCGGCGGCGCGCGGCAGGGTGTCGGCCGGGCCCGGAGGCAGCCGGCGCAGAGCGAGGAGCTGACGCGCGGCGCCCGCGTGCGGACCGAAGCTCATGAACAGCCCCGCCGCGCACAACACCGCGGCGGTACGGGCCGCTTCGACGTGCGCGGAACCGGCGGGCCGAGCCGCGTCCGGGCGGTAGCGGGAGAGGGCGGGACCGGTGTCGGCGGCGAGGGCGGCGAGGCGCGGATAGTGCGAGCCGGTGAACCACAGGGCGGCGAGGACGGCGGTGACGGCCGCGGTGGCCGGGCCGTCCGCGCGGGCCAGGGCGAGCCGCAGGGCCCCGACGAGATTGTCCTGCTCGGCCCGTATCCGCTCGCGGGCGGTCGACGGATCGGCGCCGAAGAGCACATCGTGGTGGGCGAGCCCGAACTCCCGTGCCCAGTCCAGGAACCGGGCCTTCGCCCTCTCGTCCTCACCCGCCTCCGTACGACGGGCCGCGCTGAACTCCCGTACGGTCTCCAGCATCCCGAAGCGGACACCGGCCGGCGTGTCGATGACGGTGACGAGCGACTGGCCTGCCAACTGCTCCAACAGCCCCAACGCGTCCCCGCCGATGACGTGCTCCGCCGCCGGGCCGGAGAATCCGCCGGGGAAGACGGACAGGGTGCGCAGCGCCGCCCGGGCGTCCTGGGTGAGCAGGTTCCAGCTCCAATCCACAACCGCGTGCAGCGTGCGGTGGCGCTCCGGCGCGTCCCTGGCCCCGCCGCGCAGCAGCGCGAACCGGTCGTCGAGACGGCGGGCGATCTCCGTCACCGACAGGACCCGTACCCGTGCCGCGGCCAGCTCCACGGCCAGCGGCAGACCGTCCAGATGACGGCAGAGCACGGCGACCTCCCGATGCGGCACCCGCACACCGGGCCGGGCGGCGCGGGCGCGCTGGGTGAACAACTCGGCGGCCGTGTCGGGAGGGAGCGCGTCCGGTGCGTGCACCGCCTCGGAGGTCAGGCCGAGTGGAGCCCGGCTGGTGGCGAGCACGCGCAGCCGCGCCGAAGAGGAGACCAACGCGTGGACGAGGGAGGCGGCGCCCTCGACGACGTGCTCGCAGTTGTCCAGGACCAGCAGCGCGGGCCCGGCGCCGAGGACGCCGAGGATGGCGGGGACCGGGTCGGCCGGGAGAGCGGGCGATGCGAGGGCGTGCTGGCCCACCGGCCTGTGCGGACCCTGGCCGGCGCCGAGCGCGAAGGCCACCTCCCTGGCCACGTCCCGGTCCTCGCTCACCCCGGCCAGCGGCACGAAGTACACCAGGCGCTGCTCGGCCGCGCGGCCGACGGCGTGCGCGAGCCGGGTCTTGCCGAGGCCACCGGGGCCCACGACGGTGACGGCACGGGACGTGCGCAGCAGCTCCGTCACCGCGGCGATGTCGTCCGCACGGCCGAGGAGCGGGTTCGGCTCATGGGGTACGCCGATCCGGACCGCGCGCGGCTCGTCGTCGAGCAGCTCCTCATGAACCGCCTTGAGGGCGGCGCCCGGATCCGTACCGAGCTGCTCGCGCAGGTCGCGCCGGTACTCCTCGTACCGCGTCAGCGCGGCTGCCGGGCCCGCCGTGGCGGCCAGGCCGCGCAGCAGCTCGGCGAGCACCTCCTCGTCGCGCGGCCGCTCCTCGGCGAGCGTCGCCAGCGGTCCCGCGGCTTCGGCGTGCCGACCCAGCCTCGCCAGCGCGAGGGCCCGTGCGCGGACGAGCCGGTCGCGCACCGGGGCCCGCGCGGCACGCAACTCGCCGAGGGGTCCGCCGAGTTCACCGCCGCCCTCCCAGAGTGCGAGCCCGGCCTCGGCCGCCGCCAGCGAACCGGTGGGGTCCCCGGCCCTGGCCAGCTCCTCGCTCGCGGCGGCACGCACCGGCAACACGGAACTGTCGACCTGCTCATCGGCCAGCGCGAGCCGGTACCCGACCGGCGTACCGACCAGGACACCGGCGCCCAACAGGGCCCGCGCCCTGGACACCAGAACCTGCAACGCCTTGTCCGGGTGCTGCGGCAACGCGTCGGGCCACAGCCCCTCGATGAGCCGTTCGGTGCCGCAGCCGGTGTGCGGCTCGCTCGCCAGGAGTGCCAGGAGTCCACGCAGCCGGGGCGCGGTGACCTCCTGTCCGCGCCAGGCGACCCGTGCCAGCAAGGTCAGTTCGGTGCTCACCCGTGCAGGCTAGACGCCGCACGTCGTGCTCGGCCGCCCGGAGCGGACGTCACCTCACCACCAGTACGCGGGATAGCGCGCTGCCCCCGGACGGGCGTACGAGAGGGCCCAGCCCGCGAGGACGAGCAGCACCGTGGAGCCCACCAGGAGGGGGACGAAGGAGGCGGGCTGCGGGGTGTGCAGGACGATGACGACGGACGTGGCGCACGCCGGTGAGTGCGGGGTACGGGCGACGGTCATCACCGCGAGGCCGATCCCTGCCGCGAGCGCCGCAGCCCACGGCGTGGTGCCGAGCGAGGCGGCGACCGCGTAGCCGACGGCGGTGCACAGCAGATGGCCCGCGATCACGCTGCGCGGCTGGGCGAGCGGCAGCCCGGGCACGCTGTGGATGATCGCGGCGGACGCGGCCAGCGGGGGTATGAGCACGGGCTCGTGGATGAGCGAGCCGATGGCGACCAAGGCCAGCAGGACGGCGGTGGCGGCGCTGACGGCGTGCAGCGCGGTGCCCGGTGACGGTGGGGCGGGCGCGCGGCCCGCGAGACGGGTGCGGATGCGGGGGCGGACGGGCGCGGGCGAGACCTCGACGGTCTCGTCGGTGTTCAGGACGTCGGTGCTCAAGACAGGGGAGTTCCGGGACTGGGCGGCCGGGGGACCGGACGGCGGGGACGGCAGGGCAGGAGTCGGCGCGGCCTCCTCGCGGTCGGCGGGAGAGGTCGGGTGCCGGCGGCCTTCCAGGGTCAGGACGTCCGCGTACTCGTCCAAGATTCTACGAAGTGATTTCGAGTTGCCGCAGGTCAGGGTCACGTCGCCCGCCGCGGAGGACGCGGGGCGAGGGGGCGGGCCCGCCGACCGAGGTGCGCCGCGTGCCGGTGGAGCGGGCGGCGATGCGCATCCGTTCGGGCCCTTCGTCCCTGCCGTACGGCCTTCGCCGGGCGCAGGATGGAGATCATGAACAGTCTTCCGGTCATCACCGCCGTCGACGGATCAGACCACAGCCTCAAGGCCCTCGAGTGGGCGCTGGACGCCGCGCGGCGCCGCAGTGCGGAACTGCTCGTCGTGCACATCAGGGCCGACTACGTGAAGGCCCTTCCCCTGCCGGGCGCGCTGCCCGCCATGCCACCCGTGGACGAGGTCCCCGTCCTCGCCTCGGTGCGGGAGGCGATCGAGGGCCGAGCGGACCTGCCGCCCGTCCGCTACTCCGCGGTCGACGGGAGCCCCGCCCCGGCGCTGATCGAACTCGCCGACGAGGCACAGCTCCTGGTGCTCGGTTCGCGGGGGCGCGGCGGCTTCGCGAGTCTGCTGCTCGGCTCCGTCAGCCGCGCGTGCGCCGCGCGCGCCGCCTGTCCCGTGGTCGTCGTCCCGCATGCCGCGAGGACCGAGTCGGTCGAGGCGGCGGGCACGTTCGGCAGGGTCGCGCTCGGCCTCGCGCCGGAGGAGACGAGCGATGCCACGGTGGAGTTCGCGTTCGAGGAGGCCGGGCGCAGGGGCGCCGGGCTCCAGGTGATCACCACGTACCCGGTGCCGTTCTCGACCTTGGCGCTCATGGGCGGATACCTGGACGCGGCGGGGACGCCCGAGAGCCCGCGCGAGGAGAAGGCGTTGTCGGAGGCGCAGGACGAACGGCTCGGCGCCTTCATCGAGCGCTACCCCGATGTGGCCGTCGAGAAGGTGGTCACCGCGGCCGACGCCGCGGGCCGTCTCGTCGTGGCCTCGCAGACCGCCGACCTGCTGGTCGTCGGCCGTCACCGGCGCCGCGTGAACGCCGACTCGTTCCTCGTCGGCTCGGCCGCCAACGCGGTCCTGCTGCACGCCCAGTGCCCGGTCGCGGTGGTGCCCGCCTAGCACCGCGCCCCCGCCGGGACCTCCCGGCGGGGGCACGAAGCGCGGCTCAACGACGTCCGCGGGCCGTTCGCTGCCGTACGTATCCGGCGATCACGAGCGCGAGGGTGAGGCCGCTCGTCCACGCGAGCTGCCCCCGGGTGGTCGGCTCCAGCGCCATCAGGACGAACACGGCCGCCATGCCCGCCAGCGCCACCCAGGTCAGATACGGATACGCCCACATCCGCACCGCGAGCTTCCCGGGCTCCTCCTGTTCGGTGCGGCGGCGCAGGATCAGCTGGGAGACGGCGGTGAACGTCCAGACGACGAGGATCACCGCGCCGATCATGTTCAGCAGCCACTGGAAGATGTCGTCGGGCCGCCAGTAGCTCAGCAGGACGCAGAGGAAGCCGAAGGCGGACGAGGCGATGACCGAGCGGCGCGGCACTCCGGAGACGGTGCGGCCGAGCGCGGCGGGCCCCTGGCCGCGGGAGACCAGCGAACAGGCCATGCGCGAGGAGCCGTAGATGTTGGCGTTCATCGCCGACAGGAGTGCGATCAGGACGACTACGTTCATGATCTGGCCCGCACCGGGGATCCCCAGCTGGTCGAGAGCGGCGACGTAGGGGCCCTTCTCCACGACCTCCTTGTCGTCCCACGGCACCAGCGCCACGATCACCAGCATCGAGCCGATGTAGAAGACCGCGATCCGCCACATCGCCGTGCGCACGGCCCCGGCGACGCCGCGCACCGGGTCGTCCGACTCGGCGGCGGCGATGGTCACGGTCTCCAGGCCGCCGTACGCGAGGACCGAGGCGAGCAAGCCGATGATCAGCCCCTCGGTGCCGTTGGGCAGGAAGCCCCCGTGCCCGACGAGGTTGGCGGTGCCGGGCGCGTCCGTGCCGGGCAGCACCCCGGCGATGGCGAGTCCGCCGACGGCGAGGAAGAGGACGATCGCGCCGACCTTCAGCGCGGCGAACCAGAACTCGAACTCGCCGAAGTTCTTCACCGCCGCCAGGTTCGCGCCGCAGAACACCGCCATGAACAGCGCCACCCACGCCCACTCGGGCGTGCCGGGCAGCCAGCCGGTCATGATGTGGGCGGCGCCGATGCCCTCCAGGCCCACGCCCATGCACAGCATGAACCAGAACGACCAGCCCGAGGTGAAGCCCGCCCACGGTCCGATCGCGCGTTCGGCGTGCACGGAGAAGGAGCCGGAGGCCGGATGGGCGGCCGACATCTCGCCGAGCATCCGCATCACCAGCATGACGAGCAGGCCGGAAGCGGTGTAGGCGAGGACGATCGAGGGTCCCGCGGCGGCGATGCCCGCTCCGGACCCCACGAAGAGCCCGGCGCCGATGACTCCGCCGAGCGCGATCATCGACAAGTGCCGCTGCTTGAGCCCCTTGGCGAGCTGTGGCTCCGGGGTGAGCGCGGGCTTGGGAGGTGTGCTTGTCGAGGAAGGCATGCGGGCAAGTCTGGATTTCTTGCCCGCATGGTGAGAGCGGTGTCCGATATCCGAACACCGTGACTACCGCGGGTGACAGCGAGAACACGCCATGACCCTGTTTGGGCGGGTCGGTCGGTGGTTACGCGATGTGCACCCGGCGCGTGGGGTGGCACGCGGGATGAAACGCCTTGTGAGGCGCCTTCGGGATAAATGCGGAGAAATGGGTACGGTCCACGGTGGCGGCCCGCAGGACGGTCCGCCACCGCACGTCGTTCACCAAGGAGGGATCAGTTGTCATGGCCGAGTTCCTGACCGACATCAAGACCATCCGCGAGCGGGCCCGCCAGCAGATCGAGAAGGGTCCGGTGACGGACGCCTACGGGGCGGACCTGGAGCGCGTTCTCGGCGTACTCAACGAGGCCCTTGCCACGGAGATCGTCTGCACGCTGCGCTACAAGCGGCACTACTACACCGCCTCCGGGCTCTACTCCGAGCCGGTGGCCGCGGAGTTCCTGGAACACGCGCAGGAGGAGCAGGAGCACGCCGACAAGCTGGCGCAGCGGATCGTGCAGCTGGGCGGCGAGCCCGACTTCAACCCCGACACCCTCACGTCACGGGCCCACGCGGAGTACGACGCCAGCACCGACCTGATCGAGATGATCAAGGAGGACCTGGTGGCCGAGCGCGTCGCCGTGGCCGCCTACACCGAGATCGCCAAGTGGCTGGGGGACGGCGACCCCACCACGCGCCGCGTCTTCGAGGAACTCCTCGCACAGGAGGAGGAGCACGCCGACGACCTGCGCGGTCTGCTGGAGCGCATTCCGGGTGGGCAACGGGGGTGAGAAGCCCGCTCCAGGCGGCCCGGCTGGGACGCCCCGGCCGGGCGGGACGCCCCGGCCGGGCCCCCGGGGCAGCGTCACGCGCCTTCCAGCCGCAGGTTCACGTCCTTCTCCTGGTCGCCCGAAGCGGAGCCCTCCTCGGTGACGGTGAACGCCGCCGAGAGCACCGTGACGACCCGGTCGACCGCCACGTAGCCGCCTTGCACGCTGGCGGTCACCGGGCCGCTCAGGGACGGTGACCCGCTCGGCCCGCCGCCCGCGGGACGCGCGGTGTCGAAGACGCCGCTCCACACGGTCGGTCCACCGGACTCCGCCGCCCGCGGCGCGGGACCATCGGCCCGGTCCGAGGCGAAAGCCGCCCCCAGCAGGGCGAACACGCTCCCGGCGTCGTCCGCGCCACCGCTCAGTTCCACCGACACCTGCGCCGGGGCATCTCCCGTACCACTCACGGCCGTTCCCTTTCCCTCGCGTTGTCTCGTGTCGTCCCGCTTCGCCTCATCCGGAAGGCTCCTCGGGCTCCGGGTTGTCGGTCGGGGCGCTCGCATCGTGCCCGTCCTCCGCGTCCCGTCCGCCCTGGTCGCCTCCGGATTCACCGCGCCGACCGGTGCCTGCCTCGTCGGTGTCGGGCACGTCGTCCGCGGCCCCGCCATCGCCGTCCTCGGCCGCGCCGGTCCTGCCGCTCTTGGCGTCCTTGCCGTCCTCGGCCAGCTCCCAGGGGTCCTGTCCGCCGTCCGCCTGCTGATCGGGCAGGTCCCTGGGTACGGGCGTGCTGCCGTCCGCGCCGGGGGACGCCGGTACCTGTTCACTCACGATGGCTCCTCTCTGCCGCGCCGGTCCGTCCGGGGCTGGGGTGCAGGTACCCGCACGCGGCGGGACAACTCGTACTGATCACCGTGGACCAGTCGCGCGGGATCTGCGACACGGGCACGGGCGGATCGGGCACGGGGGTGTGAGACTGCTCCTGCTGCCGCAGGTGGAGGGAGACGACGTGTCGACATCGGACCCGCCGAGCGGACTCGTGGATTTCCTCGCGGACCGCGACAACGCCGTACTGGACCTCTCCACCGCGGTGGCCCGCTGCGCGAGCGCCCTGGGCGTGCCCGAGGCGACGGTCTACCTCGTCGACCTCCAGCAGCGCCTCCTGGTCCCCCTGGACGAATCGGCGGCGGCCGTCGCGGTGGACGGCTCGGCCGCGGGCTGGGCCTACCGCACGTTGTCCCTGCGCGCGGGGGAGTCCGCGACCGGTGGCATGACCGCCTGGCTGCCCCTTCTGGACGGGGCCGAGCGGCTGGGCGTGCTCGCCGTCCACGCGCCGTACCTGGACGCCGCCCTGCTGCGGCGCGGCCGGGCCCTGGCAGCGCTGGCCGCGATGATGATCACCTCGAAGCGCGCCTACAAGGACAACGTCGTCCAGTGCACCCGCGCCGAACCCATGCGGCTCCCCGCCGAGATGCTCCGCGCCTTCCTGCCGCCGCGCACCATCGGCAACCACCACGTGATCTCGACCGCAGTGCTCGAACCCGCGTACGAGATCGGGGGTGATGCCTTCGATCACTGCCTCACCCGGACGGCCCTGCACGCCACGATCGTCGACGCCATGGGCCACAACCTGCTCTCCGGGCTCACCACGGCGGTGGCTCTCGCCGCCTGCCGCAACGGCCGACGCACCGGGTCGGACCTGCCGGAGCTCATGGAGGCCGTGGACGCGGCGCTCGGCCAATGGCTGCCCGACCAGTTCTGCACGGGCGTCCTGCTCCGGCTCGACCTCGCGAGCGGGGCCCTGCGCTGGAGCAACTGCGGACACCCGGCACCCCTGCTGATCCGCGGCAACCGGCTCGTCGAGGGGGCCCTGGAACGTGAACCCGACTCGCCCATGGGCTTCTCCGCGTCGTTCCGCAGCGCGGAGCGCCAAGTGCACGAGACGGCGCTGGAACCCGGCGACCGCGTGCTCCTCTACACCGACGGACTGACCGAGGCGCGGCTAGCCGACGGCACGGAATTCGGCCTCGAACGGTTCGCCGACTCGGTGATCCGTGCCTCGACCGCCGGGGAAGTGGCGCCCGAGACCCTGCGCAGGCTCATCCACTCGGTCCTGGACACGCAGTCCCAGTCGCTCAGGGACGACGCGACCATCCTCATGATCGAGTGGCAGCCGCCGGGCCGCTGACCCGTCGGCCCAGCCATGTCCCGCGCGATCGGCACGTCCCTCACGATCGGCATGTCCCTCACGATCGGGGGGAGGTGAAGACCATGAAGATCCTCATCATCCTCGTCCTCATCGGCATCGCCGCCGCCTGGTACATGAAGTCACGCAAGGGGTAGCGAAAGTCGGCAGAAAAATCCGGTCGCCGATGTCGAGAACCCGTGATCGGCTCCGTCCCCGGTACGAACGCGACCACAATGGGCCGCACCAGCACCAAGGAGAGCCACCATGGCCAAGTACCTGCTGCTCAAGCACTACCGAGGCGCCCCGGCATCGGTCAACGACGTCCCCATGGACCAGTGGACGCCCGAGGAGGTCTCGGACCACATGCGGTACATGAACGACTTCGCGGACCGGCTCAAGGAGACTGGCGAGTTCGTCGACAGCCAGGCGCTCGCCCCCGGGGGATCCTTCGTCCGCTACGACGGCGAAGGCCGCCCGCCGGTCACCGACGGCCCCTTCGCCGAGACGAAGGACCTCATCGCGGGCTGGATGATCATCGACGTCGACAGCCAGGAGCGGGCCGTCGAGCTCGCCGGGGAGCTGTCGGCCGCGCCCGGCGCGGGCGGCAAGCCGATCCACGAGTGGCTGGAAGTACGCCCGTTCATGGGCGCGAAGCCCACCATCACCGAGTGACCTCCTCGGTGACCTCCTCGATGAACGAGACCCTGCTCCGGAGCCTCACCCCGAGCGTGCTCGCCGTCCTCGTCCGCCGCGGAGCCGACTTCGCGGCGGCCGAGGACGCGGTGCAGGACGCGCTGGTGGAGGCGGTGCGCGTCTGGCCCGCCGACCCGCCGCGCGACCCGAAGGGCTGGCTGGTCACGGTGGCGTGGCGCCGCTTCCTGGACGCGCGGCGGGCGGACACCGCCCGCCGTCGGCGGGAGGACCTCATCGAGGAGGAACCGGCCCCGGGCCCCGCACCCGCGGTGGACGACACCCTCCAGCTGTACTTCCTGTGCGCCCACCCGTCCCTGACCCCGTCGTCCGCCGTGGCGCTCACCCTGCGCGCCGTCGGCGGGCTGACCACCCGCCAGATCGCCCGCGCCTACCTGGTCCCCGAGGCGACCATGGCGCAGCGCATCAGCCGCGCCAAACGCACCGTGTCCGGCGTGCGCCTCGACCGGCACGGCGACGTCGCCACCGTGCTGCGCGTCCTCTACCTGGTCTTCAACGAGGGGTACTCGACCGACGCCGATGTCGACCTGACCGCCGAGGCCATCCGCCTCACCCGCCAGCTCGCGGCCGTCATCGACCACCCGGAGGTGGTGGGGCTGCTCGCCCTCATGCTGCTGCACCACGCCCGGCGCGCGGCCAGGACAGGGCCCGACAGTGCCCTGGTGCCGCTCGCCGAGCAGGACCGGGGCCGCTGGGACACCGAACTGATCACCGAGGGCATCGGCATCCTGCAGACGGCCCTCGCCCGCGACCGGCTGGGGGAGTTCCAGGCCCAGGCCGCCATCGCCGCCCTGCACGCCGACGCGCAGAGGGCCGAGGAGACCGACTGGGTGCAGATCGTGGAGTGGTACGACGAGCTCGTACGTCTGACCGGCAGCCCGGTCGTCCGTCTCAACCGCGCGGTGGCCGTGGGCGAGGCCGACGGAGCGCGCGCGGGTCTGGCGGAGCTCGCGGAGCTGGACGACACGCTGCCCCGTCACACGGCGGTGGCGGCCTACCTCCACGAGCGCGACGGAGACCTGGGGACGGCGGCGCGGCTGTACGCCGATGCGGCCGGGAAGGCAGCCAACCTCGCCGAGCGCGACCACCTGACACGCCAGGCGGCCCGGCTCAACGCCCGCCGCCAGTGACGGGCCGGGACGCCCAGCCCGGCGGTGATCAGACACGGCAACGCAGCATCTCCAGCGGGGGATTGGCGTGGTAGTCCGCCCAGTGATCCGCGCCGAACTCGCGCACCCCGGCCTCCGACACCGTCAGGGGGACCCAGGTCAACTCGCTGAACCCGGCGGCCCGCAGGCACGTCTCGTAGACCTCGCGGCGCGGGAGGTTGGCGACGAACGAGACGGGCGGGTCGAGCAGGGCGGTGGTCCGCACCTTCGGCCCGGTCTCGACCTGCTCGCCGGTGAGCACGCTGCGGAACCCGTACTTCTCCGGCGTCGGCCCGTCGAAATCGAAGTCGGGTGACTGGTTGAGCAGGAAGAACTCGCCGCCGGGCTTGAGGCTGCGGTGCACGTTGCGGCACATCCGCTCCGTGGTGGCGATGTCCTCGGCGTAGTTGAGCAGCTGCACCGCCAGGCCGACGTCGAACCGCTCGTCGAACGCGCGGAGTTCGGACGCGTCGCCCACCTCGTAGCGCACGCCCAGCGGGTCGCGCTCCTCCAACGCCTGTGCCACGGCGACCATTTCGCCGGAGATGTCGATCCCGAGCAGCTCCGTGGCGCCGCGCCGCTTGAACTCCCTGCTGTAGAAACCGGTGCCACAGGCCAGATCGAGGACCGACTTGCCACGCACGTCGCCGACCAGCGCCAGGAACCCGGGCACCACCGAGTACTGCTCCAGCGGCAGAGCCTTGAACCCCTCGTACGCCTCACCGATCTCGTCGTACTGCTGCGCGCTCATCGTGCTGTTCTCCCCTGGTGCGTGGCCGTGTCCTGGCGCGCAGTCTTCCCGCCCCTCGACGAGGGGACGTACTGGCTGAAGCCACAAAGATCAGGCCCGCGTCCCGGTGTCCTGTACGGGCTGAGGGCCCGGCTGCCGCGTCAACCAGCGCGGTAGCGCTCTGCGGAGATCCCTTCTCTGTTGCGTTCCTAGGACCTCAAAGTGCATCCTAGGGGTCCTAGGAAACGCCTAGGAGGGCAAGCTTGCAGGGAGTGCACATGGTGCGGGCCGGGCTGACGGCGGAGCGAGTGACGGTCGCGGGCGCCGAGCTCGCGGACGAGGTCGGGTTCGAGCAGGTGACGATGTCGCGGGTGGCGCGGCGGCTCGGCGTGAAGGACGCGAGTCTCTACACGCACGTACGGAACCTGGTGGACCTGCGAGGACGGATCGCGCTCCTCGCGGCGGACGAGAAGACCATCCGCATTGCCGAGGCGACGGTCGGCCTCGCGGGCAAGGACGCGCTGGTCGCGTTCGCCACCGCCTGGCGGGAGTACGCCCACGAGCACCCGGGCCGCTACACGGCGACGCAGACCCCGATCGACATCGACCCCGAACTGGCCGCGCACGCGCCGGGGCCGCGCCGCGCGGTCGAGCTGACCTACGGCATGCTGCGCGGCTACGGCCTCGCCGAGCCCGACCTGACCGACGCGGTACGGCTGCTGCGCAGCACTTTCCACGGGTTCGTCGCCCTGGAAGCCATGGGCGGCTTCGCGCACCAGCGCGCGCCGCAGCAGTCCTGGGTCCGCGCCCTCGACGCCCTGCACGCCCTTCTGGAGCACTGGCCCCCGCTCGGAGACGGAGAATCCGCATGACCACGCCGACCACGCCGACCACGCCGACCACGCCGACCACGCCGACCACGCCGACCACGCCGACCACGCCCCCGACTGGTACGGCCTCGGCCGCCCCGACCACCGGCACCCTCCGCGTGCCGGGCGCGACCCTGCACTACGAAGTGCGCGGCGAAGGGCCGCTCCTGCTGCTGATACCCGGTGGGGCGGGCGGCGCGGCCGCCTTCGACGACCTCGCCGACGGTCTGGCCGCCGAGTACACCGTCGCCACCTACGACCCGCGTGGCATTTCCCGGAGCGCGCTCGACGACCCCGAGGCCGCGCAGCGGGTGGCCGAACACGCCGACGACGCCTTCCGGCTCCTGGAACTGCTCTCGCCCGGCGAACCCGCCAGGGTGTTCGGTATGAGCTCGGGCGCGATCGCGGCCCTGCACCTGCTCACCACGCACCCCGAACGCGTCGAGCGTCTCGTGGCGCATGAGCCGCCCGTGGTGGAGGTCCTGCCGGACGCCGCCGAACACCGCGCGCTCCTCGCGCGCGTGCAGGAGACGTTCCGCACGCAAGGGCTCATGCCCGCGGTGTCCGTGTTCGCCGAGGGGGCGAAGAGGAAGGGGGATGCCGGGAACGACGACGCCGGAAAGGGCGCACCCGCCGCGCCGAAGCCCGAGTTGACGCTTCCGCCCCAGGCGGCGGCACGGGCCGAGCGGACGATGGCGAACCTGCCGTACTTCTTCGGACGCGTGATCCCCAGCTTCATGGCCTACGCCCCGGACGTCGCCCGCCTGCAAGAACTCGCGGACCGCGTCGTGTTCGCCGGTGGACAGGACTCCCACGGTGAACTGCCCTACCGCCCGGCGGCCTTCCTGGCCGAGCGATGCGGCACGGAACTCCGTCACTTCCCCGGCGGGCACACCGGCCTGACCACCCACCCCGACGAGTTCGGCGAACTCCTTCGCCAGGTGTTCCGCGCCTAGCGGTCCTCTGCGTAGCGGGCTCAGAAATTACCCGTACGCATGTTTATATACGGGCGCGAAATGCGTTCTCGGCCGCCCGCGGAAAAGTGCGTCACGAAAGAAAAGGTCGCCGATAATCCCTCGCTGTGTCAACGGTGAAGTGCAGAGCACGGAAACCCTGCCCAGCAGGTCGACGGTGTGTGCCCTGAAGGGCAATGCGCATTGCCCTTCAGTGTTCTCGCGCCCGTGAAACGGGTGCGACCGGGCCGGTTCCGGCCATGCGAGGCGTCGCCGGAACCGGCCCTTCACATGGCCTGCGTCAGCAGAGCGAGCAGGTCGTACACGTGCGGAAGCAGGACTCTTCGCCGGAGATCGCGCCCGCGGCGCTGTCCTGCGCGACGTCCTGGATGGAGGTCTCGGTGAGGTCGATGTCGAAGAGGTCCTGCGTCATGCTCTCGGGCATGGGAATTCCTTCCATGGAACCTTTGAAACCGAACGAATCGCCGCCCTTTGGCGACGAGAACGGAATCTAGGTACGGATAGCGGACGGAGTCAAGGGGTGACGGGTGAAGTGCGCCTGGGTTAGTGTGACCGCATTCCTCGGGTAGGGAATTGGGGATTCTTAACTTCTTTTTATGGGGCATGGAGTAAGGGGGAGTGGCGCAGATGCGGCAGGTCCAAAGCGCGGAAACGGTGTTCCACTGCGCGGACGGAGTGCTTTTGAGGGCGCCGCTCCTGGCACGGCCGAGAGCTCGCGCGACCTGGCAGGACGGCGTGCGGGAGAGCCAGGACGGGACCGGCGCGGAGTCGCCGGATTCCACGGACCTCGAAGGCCGACGGGCCCAACTCGAAGAGCTGCTCGCCGACGCCCGCTTTCGCGAGGCGGTGGAGGTCTCCAGCCCCTCGCTCGCCCGCACCGTCGACGCCGTCCTCGCGAACGCGCCGGTAACCCCGGCCGATCTGCGCAAGGCCCACCGGGCGGTGACCCGCTATCTGCTCAGGGCCGCGTCGAGGCCCACCCCCTTCGGTCTGCTCGCGGGCGTCCTGTGGGGCTCCTTCGGCGCGGCGACCAAGGGCGAACTCACCGGCGAGGGACACAAGGCGGCACGGCTCGACGCCGGTCTGCTGGCCCGGCTGGTCGCCGAGTGGGAGCGCGACCCCGCCGTGCACCAGGGACTGAGCGTGGTGGTCAACGGACTGTGCTTCGTACGCGGCGGGCGCCTGGTCCTGCCCTTCGCGCCCGCCGGACCCGGCCCGGACACCGCCTCGTCGGACGCGAGCCGCCCCAAGTCACGTACGCTGCGCCACACCCCGGTCGTACGCGCCGTTCTCGAGGCCGCCGCCCGCCCCGTCCGCTGCGACGAACTGGTCCGCGACGTCGAAGCACGTTTCCCCGGGGCTCCCGAGGGCGCGGTCGCCCGGCTCGTCGCCCAGCTCATCGGCGCGGAAGTGCTCCTGACGGAACTGCGTCCGCCGCTGGACGCCCCCGACCCGCTGGCACACGTCGAGGCGCTGCTCCCGGCCGACACCCCCGCCGCCCGACGCATCGCCGAGCTGCGCACGTCCCTCACCGACTACCTCCGTACCCCGCTCGGCGAGGGAAGGGCCGCCTGGCGCACGGCACTGGGAGCCGCCACAGGTGCCACCGAGGACGCCCCGGCGAGCGGGCACGCCGTCCAGGTGGACCTGCGCCTGGACGGCTCCGTCGTGCTCTCGCACGAGGTGGCCCGCGAACTGGAGCACGCCGCCGCCGCGCTGTGGCGCCTCGCGCCCCAGGGCAGGGGCCGGTTGACCGCCTACCACCAGGACTTCGTCGAGCGGTACGGCCTCGGGCGCTACGTCCCCGTCAAGGAACTCCTCGATCCCGACATCGGTCTCGGTGCCCCTGCCGGATACCGGCTGCCGCCCAGCCACCGCTCCGACCCGGGGCCCGCGCCCCTGGGCGCCGTACGCCAGCGGCTGCTGCTGGGTCTCGCGGCCGAGGCGCAGGCGCGCGGGTCGCGCGAGGTCGTCCTGGACGAGCAGTGGCTGCGCAAGCTGGAGTCCGCCGACCGCGCCGAGTCCGCCGACCGGGACGCGCCCGCCGTGCGACCGCCCGCCCTCGAACTCGTCGTGCAGATCGCGGCGACATCGGCCGACGCGGTGGACAGGGGCGACTACACGCTCGTCCTCAACGGCGCGGCCACCGCGTCCGGCGGCCTCATGGGCAGGTTCGCCCACCTCTTCGAGCCCGCGCAGGCCGAGGCGATCCGGCACACGGTGCGGGACGCGCGCGAGGACACCGGGCGCCTCCCCGTCCAGGTCCACCACCAGGCCTCGCACCACCGGCACGCCAATGTCGCGCAGGTGCCCACCTGGCTGGACGGACGCCTGGTCATCGGCGTGCATCCCGGTCCCGCGGCGCCGGGCGTCACCGACCTCACGCTCGACGACATCGCCGTCTGCGCCGACTCCGAGGGCTTCCGGATCGTGTCGCTCGCACTCGGCCGCGAGCTGACCCCCTCGGCGCTGCACGTGCTCAACCGCGAACTGACCGCGCCCAACGCGGTGCGCTTCCTCATCGAGGCCGCCGCGTTCAGCCGCAGGCAGTGGCGGCTGTGGGAATGGGGCGCCGCGGAGGACCTGCCGTTCCTGCCCGCCGTACGCGTCGGCCGCACCGTCCTGGCCCCGGCCCGCTGGCGCCTGGAGGCGACGGGCCCGTCCCTGGCGGAGTGGCGCGCGCTCTGGCACGTGCCGGACCACGTCCAGCTCACCCTCGGCGACCACCGCATCCCCCTGAACCTCTCCGTTCCCGCGCACCAGGAGATCCTGCGCCGCGAGTGCGAGCGGACCGGCGCGGCCGTGGTGCACGAGCCGCCGCTGGGCCAGGACCCCGACAGCGGTTGGCTGCACGGGCCCGGCGGCGCCCACGAAGCGGAAGCCGTCGTGACGCTGACGCCCCGTCAGCGGAACGCCGAACCGAGGCCCGCGAAGCCCGCGCGCATCGCGCTCCCCGCGAGCCGACGCGGCACCGGCGAGATCCCGCCCGGCGGCCCCTGGCTCTACGCGACGCTCTACACCTCCGCCGAGCGTCAGGACGAACTCCTGACCGGGCCGTTGCGGCGCTTCCTGACCGAGCTGCCCGCCCCGCAGGACGAACCGGGCGGCGTCGACCGGTGGTTCTTCATCCGGTACGCCGACCCGGACCCGCACCTGCGCCTCCGGCTGCACGGCGACCCGGCCCTGCTCAACGGCGTCGTGCTGCCCGGACTCCACGACCTGGCCGGGGAACTGGCCGCCGACGGGCTCGCCCGAGGGCTGCGCCTCGACAGCTACGCCCCCGAGACCGAGCGCTACGGCGGCCCGGTCGTGCTCGGCGCGGCCGAAGAGGTGTTCCACGCGGACAGCCGACTGGTGATCGAGCGGCTCGCGACCCCGACGGACGACCGGATCCTGTCCACCGCGTACGACGTGGCCGGGCTCGTCCGCGCCTTCCACCGGGGCTACGGCGGGGACTGGCGGCAGTGGATCACCACCACGTACCCCAAGCGGGAGAAGCACCACAAGGCGTTCGCGGCCCGACGGCGCGAAGCCCTCGCGCGCATCACGCCGGACGGTCCCGAGGCCCACGCGCACCACGCGGCGCCCGAGCGCTTCGGGCACCTGATGCGCGAGGAACAGCGGCGCGGCACACTGAGCGTCTCCCCGGACGCGGTGCTCGCCTCCCTCGTCCACATGCACTGCAACCGGCGCCTCGGCACCGACCGTACGGCCGAGGCGCAGGCCCTGGCCGTGGCCCGGGGCGCGGTCCAGGCACACCTCGACCGGGAAAGGGCCGGATCATGACCGAGAACCCCGTGGCGCTGCTCGCCGAGCGCCTCACCGATCCGGTCGCCCTGGCCGCACAGGTGACCGAGGCGCAGACCCCCGAACTGGCCGAGACCCGGTCCCTGTGGCACCCCCAGTCCCTCGCGGACGGCCACGCGGGCGTCGCCCTGCTGCTCGGGGCGCTCGCCCACACCGACGCCGGGTACGCGCGAGCCGCGCACGCCCACCTGACGAGCGCCGTCACCGGGGTGCGCAGGCCCGCGCGCGAAGGGCTGTACGCGGGCCTGCCCGCGGTCGCCTTCGCCGCCCGCACGGCCGTCACCCGGCCCGGTGAGTACGCCGGGCTGCTCACCAAGCTGGACGACCAAGTCGCCCTGCTCGCCCGCAGGATCGTGGCGGAGGACGCCCCGCGGGTGGCGGCAGGGACGGCCGGGGCCCGGATGGCCGGGTACGACGTGGTGGCGGGCCTCACCGGTCTGGGGCGGCTGCTCCTCGCGGCCGGACCCGACCACCGGGACACCACCGAGCTCGTCCTCGGTCACCTCGTCGCGCTCACCCGCCCGGTCGTGGAACCGGGCGGCAGGACCGTGCCCGGCTGGTGGACCAGCGACCCGATCCTGCTCAGCGAGCCCGAGGGAGTCCCCGGTGGACACTTCAACGCGGGTCTCGCCCACGGCATCCCCGGGCCGCTCGCGCTGCTCTCCCTCGCCCACCGCGCGGGCGTCCGCGTGCCGGGGCAGGAGCGGGCGATCCGCACCATCGCCGACTGGCTCCTCGCGCGCCGCAGCCCGGACGGTGCGGGGTGGCCCAACATCGTGCCGCTGGGCGCCGAGCTGACGGCGGCTTCCGGCGCCCGCCCCGACCTGGCGGAGGCGCGCACCGGCTGGTGCTACGGCACGCCCGGCGTCGCCCGCTCCCTCCAACTGGCCGCGCTGGCACTCAAGGAGCCGGAGTGGAACCGGCAGGCCGTGGCCGCGGTCGCCGCCGCCTGCGACCGCAGGGACTTCCCCGACCCCACGCTCTGCCACGGCCTGGCGGGGCTCACCACGATCGTGACCCTCATGTCCAAGGAGCCCGGGGGAGACGAACTGGCCGCTCTCGTACCGAGGTTGACCGACGCGCTGGCGGCCGCGGCGGACCCGGGGTACCCCTTCCTGTGGCCCGCCGCCGCACCCGGCGAGCGCACGGTCGTGCACCGGCCCGGCTTCCTGGACGGAGCGGTGGGCGCCGCGCTCGCCCTGCGCCACGCGACGCACCCGGAGGCGCCGCTCGGTGAACTGCCCTGGCAGGCCGCTCTGTTGCTGTGCTGAGCCGCTGCCGCCGTGCCGTGCTCCGCTGACGCGGTGCGGGCGCGCCGCGCGGGATAGTCCAAGCCCGGACCGCGAATGTCCATGGCGTGCTTGTGGGGTCGGGGGACGACACTGAGCTCCGTCACCTGGCCATGCGCGGTGCCCCCGCCAGTGCGCGCGAGCACCGTTCTCTGCCCCACACAGAGGAGGACCAGCACATGACTGGAGTCAAGACCTGGCGGCGGTGCGGCACGGCCGCCGCGTCCATCGGGCTGATGCTGGCGCTGTCCGACCCCGCGGCCGCTTCGGTCGGCGGCGGGAACGTGTCGATCGGCTGGTCGATCCCCGGCACCCCCGCCGGGGGCCTGCGCGACATCACCTTCCCCCTCACCGTCAACCAGGCCACGGCCCACAAGGACGGCATCTACTTCGCCCAGCAGTTCGGCTTCACGAACGCGTCGGACGTCGGATACACGGGCCTGCAGCCGCGCGCGAACAGCGGCGGGAAAGAGCGACTCTCCGCCCGCTTCTCCACCTTCGTCGCGGGCTCGACCACCACCGACCCGCTCTGCCACACGGGAGCCGACGGTGGCCCCGGCGTCACCTGCGCGGTCGACTTCGACGCCGTGTACGGCAACCGGTACGACCTCAAGGTCGAGCGCACGGGAACCGACACCTGGACCGGCACGGCCAGGGATACGGTCACCGGCAAGGAAACCCACCTCGGCAGCTACACGCTGCCGACGGGCAGCGGCAACCTCCGGGGCTCCCAGGGCGGTTTCGTCGAGTACTACGCGGGAATCCCCAGCTGCGCCGAGATGCCCAGGTCCGACGCCGTCTTCGGCGGCCCCACCACCACCGAAGGGGGCGGCCTGAGCGGCACGTCCCGGGCCAACTACGAGTACAGCGACTGCGTCGGCGAGTCCAACTACCAGGCCCAGAACGCCGGATCGGGCACACACGTCACCCGCGGCTTCGTCTCGGGCAGGGCCGCCGACTGAGACCGGATCAGTTCAGCGACGGTGGCGTCCAGGCGTGGTGACGGAGGAGCATACGTATGGCGAGGCGGGAGGGCGTGAGCCGCATCGCCGTGTTCCGCAGGGTGACCGCCAGGGGATGGGAGAGCTGCTGGCCCATCCTCCCGGCCTGCCGGGCGGCCCGTGCGACGGCCTGACTGCGCGGTCGGCGTTCGGCGTCGTAGCGGGCGAGCGCGGCGTCGACGGTGGATTCGGCGCGGAGGGCGGCGGCCAGGGTGACCGCGTCCTCCAGGGCCTGGCAGGCACCCTGCCCGAGATGGGGGGTCATCGCGTGGGCCGCGTCGCCGAGCAACGCGATCCGGCCGACCACGAAGGAAGGCAGGGGCGTCCGGAGTTCGTTCACGTCGTGATGCAGCACGGCCTGCGGCCGGGTCGCGTCGAGCAGGGCGGGGATCGGCTCGTGCCAGGTGCGGAACCGTCGGCGCAGCTCGGCCAGCGGGTCGGCGAACCGCGTACCGGCGGGGAGGTTGAGGACGGCATGCCACTCGGCCCTCACGTCCTGGAGGGCGATGTGTCCGAACTCCGCGCCACGGCCCCAGGTCAGTTCGAAGTCGCCGCGCAGGTCGACGACGTGCTCGGTGAGGGCGCGCAGCACCGTCGAGCCGCTGTGCACAGGGCCGGGGTGGTCCGGGAAGAGGCGGCCGCGGACTCTGCTGCCGATGCCGTCGGCCGCCACCACCAGATCGGCGTCGAGGACCCTGGTGTCGCAGCCGACGTGGACGGTCCCCGGGACGACCTCCTCGACCCGGTCCACCTCGGATCCGATCACCAGTGACGCGGTGGGCAGCGCGTCGCGGAGCAGTCGGTGCAACGTGGCGCGGGGGATGCCCATGATCGGTGTGCCCACCGCCTCTTCCAGCGCCGAGCCGTCCATCCGCGCCAGCCACCTGCCCTCGGGCGTCCGGGTGCCACCGGTGTACTGGCCCCGCGACGCCTCCCGAACCGCCTCGCCGACGCCGAGTGCGTCCAGGGCCCGCAGACCGTTGGCGGCCAGGGAGATGCCCGCGCCCGCGTCCTCGAGCACGTCCGCGCGTTCAAGGACCGTCACGTCCCATCCGACGCGGTCCAGGCCGATCGCGGCGGCCAGTCCGCCGATGCCTCCGCCGACCACCACTGCCGTGTTCCCCATGCCGATGCCCCTCCTTCTACATCTGTAGAAAGGGACCTTACCCCGTGCTTCTACGGGTGTAGAAGGCGGGTGTAGAAAGGTGCCATGACCTCGGATCGGCGCACCCTGCTGGCAGACGCGGCCCTCGACGTACTCGCCGACGACGGCATGCGCGGCCTGACCCACCGCGCCGTCGACCGGAAGGCCGCCATGCCGCCCGGCACCACCTCGGCCTACTTCCGCACCCGCGCGGCCCTGCTGACCGGACTCGTCACCCGCCTCGTCCAACGCGACCAGGCGGAACTTCACGCGATGGCCGAAGCGCTCCCACCCCTGCGTACCGCCGAGGAGTTGGTGGAGGGCATGGCGGCGCTCACCCGGAAGCGACTCACCGGCGAGGGCCGCCGCCGCTCGCTCGCCCGCTATGCCTGCACCGTCGAGAGCGTGCGCGACGCGGAGCTGCGCGAGATCCTCGTGCCCCGGGACAACCCCGGCCGCGAGGCCGTCCGGCTCTTTCTCGCCGCGCACGGCGTCACGGACGTCGAGAACCGCACGCACACGTTGCTGACCTGCATCGACGGACTGGTCTTCGACGGGCTGGTGAGCGGCGGCGAAGTACGGCGCGAGGCCCTCGAAGGGCTGGTCGCCGCGGCGCTGCGCCAGGCACCTGGCAGGTAGTGGCGACCTAGGCCCCTGCTGGAACCACCGGTCCGCCGTGTGCCGTCACTTCCCGCCCGTCGCGCCCGGGGCCGCTCGGCTCAGCCCAGCGCATCCATCACGGAGATGACATACGCGTCGAGCCGCTCCTCCACGGCCCGCGTCGTCAGCTCCGTCCTCCCCGACTCACGCCACGCCCGCGCCACCAACGCCACTTCTTCCGAAGCGGCGAGCGCGTCCCGCACCTGCCAGTACAGCCGCTCGCCCGAGGCCGCCGCCAGCACCCCGCCGGCCTTCTCGTACGCATCGGCGAACCGCAGGCCCCATGCCGGGCCGTGCAGCAGCGCGAGAGTGGTGGAGCAGTGCGCCACATCGAGATCGGTGGGGCCCCAAGAGGCGCCCGCCCAGTCGATGACGCCAGTGACGGACGCGCCCGCCGCCCCCTCGGGCAGCACGTCGAACAGCACGTTGCCGGGCTGGAAGTCCCGATGCAGGAAGCGCCCCTCGTAGGGCGGCGCGGGCCTGCGTATCACCTCGATCGCCGCGGCCCACGCCGCCGCGTCGGCGCCCCGCGGAGTCACGACGGTGTCGGGGGTCGTCAACGCCTCGTACGTCTTGGGCCGTTCGGCGGGGCGCAACGCGTGGATCGCCACGAGTTGACCGGCCAGCGCGGGGACGCGCGCCTCCAGCCCTTCGTCGTCGAGGGTCGTCCGGCCCGCCAGATGTGTCTTGAGGAGCGCCGGATACTCGCAGTGCGCGGCGGTCGGATCAACCGCGACCAGCGCGGGGGCCGGTACGCCGGTCCCCGCGAGCAGGGTCAGGGCGAGGGCCTCCCTGTTCAGCCAGTCCTCGGCGGCCGCCTCGTAGGTCATGTCGACGAAGGTCCGCAGGACCAGGTCGCGAGTGGCGCCGTCCGGCGAACCGATGGTCAGCCGCCGCACTTCGGCGGTGATGCCGCCGTGCAGGGCCTCGACCCCGATGATCCGTTCACCCTCGTCCAGATGCCGTTCCACCCAGGCCCGTGCCAACGGCCGGACATCCGCGGCCTCATCGCGGTCGGTCACCGTGCCACCTCATCCCTCTTCCCGGCGCGCCAACGAGGCTGTCACCGTTCTCCGGAATGATCCACCGAGTTACCGTTGCCGGACCATCAACGTTCAAGGGGCGCATGTGAGCGAGCCGATCCGGTGGGGCAGCGAAGACCCCGGTCCCTTCTTCCACGGCACGAAGGCGGAGATCGCCGTCGGGGCCCTCCTGGAGCCGGGCTACGGCTCCAACTACGGCAAGGGCAGTACGGCGAACTTCGTCTACCTGACGGCCACGCTGGACGCCGCCGTCTGGGGAGCCGAACTCGCGGCCGGTGACGGGCGCGAGCGGATCTACCTCGTCGAGCCCACCGGCTCCTTCGAGGACGACCCGAATCTGACGGACAAGAAGTTCCCCGGCAACCCGACCCGGTCCTATCGCACGCGCCAGGCACTGCGCGTCCTCGCCGAGGTCAGAGACTGGCAAGGGCATTCGCCCGAGGTTCTCCAGCACATGCGGGATCACCTCGAAGCGCTCAAGGCCCAGGGCATCGAGGCCATCAACGACTGATCAGGCCGCCCCGCCCCCCGGAGCCCCTCCGGGCCGGCCGCACGCATGCACCCGGCCCGGACGGCGCCCGCGTCAACTCACCAGGTCTTGCCGGCCTGTTCCCTGATCGTGCGGTTGATCCGGTTGAAGAAGTTGGTCGTCGCGATCTCCAGGATGATCGCCGAGAGCTGATCCTCGTCGAAGTGGTCGGCCGCGGCGTCCCAGATCTCGTCGGTCACCCCCGCCGCACCGTCCTGGAGCCGGGTGGCGGCCTCGGTCAGCTCCAGCGCGGCCCGCTCCTCGTCGGAGAAGAAGGGCGTATCGCGCCACGTCACCACGTTGTGCAGCCGCTCCTCCGTCTCACCGGCCTTCTTCGCCGAGTCGATCGAGGCGAAGACGCACGGGCTGCAGCCGTTGATCTGGCTGGCCCGCAGGTGGACAAGGGCCAGCAGGCGGTGGTCGACGCCCCCGGCGGCTATCGCCTTGAAGATGTGCTGGATCGCGGTGCCCAGATCGGGGTCCAACGTGCCCTTCATACGTGCTTCCATCGGCTTCGCTCCTTCATCGGTTACCTGTGCCCTTTCGGGCTCGTCATCCCCATGACGGAGCGATGCCGAGGAAGGTAACAACATGCACGAGACCAGCCCGACGAATCCGGTGGCCGAGGCGTTCGAATCCCAGCGCGGCCGACTGCTCGCGGTCGCCCACCGCATGCTCGGCTCACACGCCGATGCCGAGGACGCGGTCCAGGAGGCGTGGCTGCGTCTGTCCCGCCAGGACGCGGCGGCCATCGCCAACCTCGGGGGCTGGCTGACCACGGTGGTGGGGCGGATCAGTCTCGACGTCCTGCGATCGCGCCAGGCCCGTCCCGAAGCGCCCTACGACCATCGGCTGCCCGAGCTCGTCGTGACGCTCGACGACGGTCCGGCTCCCGAGGACGACGCGGTGCTCGCCGACTCCCTGGGGCTCGCGCTGCTCGTCGTACTCGACTCGCTCGGACCGAACGAGCGGCTGGCGTTCGTGCTCCACGACCTGTTCGCGGTCCCGTTCGACGAGATCGGCAGGATCCTCGACAAGTCGACCGCCGCTGCCAAGATGCTCGCCAGTCGCGCTCGCAAGAAGGTGCGCGCGACCGAGCGGCCGACGGATGCGGGACGGGACCAGCGCAAGGTGGTTCAGGCCTTCTTGGCGGCGGCTCGCAGCGGCGACTTCCAGGAGTTGCTGCGGGTGCTCGACCCCGACGTACGCATGAGCATCGACACTCCCGCCGGGATGGTCGTCACCCTCGGAGCCACCAAGATCGCCGCAGGCGCGCAGTTGGCCGCGGGCGCCGCCTCGCTGGGTCACGCGGTGTTCGTCAACGGGCTGCCGGGGGTCATCTCCTGGCACGAGGACGGCACCCCGCTCTCCCTTCTCGCGTTCACCGTCAGGGACGGCCGGATCACCGGCATCACGGCCGTGGTCGATCCGGCGAAGCTCGCGCTGATGGACCTTCCGGCTCCTGGAGCGGGGAGGGGATGACGGGTGTGGCGTCTACTGAGGCGCCTTGGTCGGAGCCGTCGTGCCCTCCTCCTTGACGAGACGGTCACCCGTCGTCAGCGACTCCCACAGGGCCTTCTCGATACGGGCCTTCTTGGACGTGCCGTCGTCGAGGCGGACCTCGACGTAGTGGTAGAGGTTGGAGCCGTCGGGCATCGAGCGGGTCTTGTCGACGACGACGCCGTTCCAGACGTCCCCTGCTCGTACTTTGCGAGAGTTGAACATGTCGCCAGAGTATCGGCCCTGGCCATCGGCCCGATTCCGGCACGCGCCGCCGAGGAGCGCGCCGAGCGCCCCCGTCCTAGCGTGGAGCCCATGGCACTGGACTGGAACGGACTCCTCGTCGACCAGCTCGACTGGCACTGGCAGCACCAGCTGCGCGCGCGCCTTGACGGCCTCACCGACGACGAATACTTCTGGGAACCCGTACCGGACTGCTGGACCGTGCGCCCGAGCGGCACCGGCACGGCCCCGGTGCGGGCAGGATCCGGAGGCTTCACGATCGACTGGGCCTATCCGGAACCGGTTCCCGCGCCGGTCACGACGATCGCCTGGCGCCTCGGGCACATCCTCGTCGGCGTCCTGGGCGCGCGCAGCGCCGCACACTTCGGCGGGCCGCCCGTGGACTACATGACGTACGCGTATCCGGGGACAGGGGCGGCGGCGCTGGAGCAGCTCGACGCGGCGTACGCACGATGGATCGCCGGGGTACGGGGGCTCGGCGATGAGGGCTTGGCACGGCCGTGCGGCGAGGCCGAGGGAGCGTTCGCGCAGGAGCCGATGGCGACGCTCGTGCTGCACATCCACCGCGAGATGATCCACCACGGAGCGGAGATCGCTCTGCTCAGGGACCTGTACGCGCACCGGACGAGCCAGGGCGCGGCCGGCGTCGAGGGGACTGGGTCCCCGATGCCAGGGAACACGTGAATCGACAGCCGTGTCGAAGCTGCTGAATCGACGCGGCTGTGTCGAAGTTCCCGAGCGACGAAAGGCGAGAAGGCATGGAGATCTCCGGCATCTTCACCGCGATCGTGATCGGCATCGTGATCGGCGTCCTGGGCCGCCTGGTCATCCCCGGCCGCCAGCGCATCGGCATCGGCTGGACGATCCTGGTCGGCATCGTCGCGGCACTCGTCGGAACGGGCCTCGCCGGTGCCTTGGACGTCGCCGACACCAAGGGCATCGACTGGATCGAACTGGCCATCCAGGTCGGCCTCGCCGCACTCGGTGTCGTGGGTGTGGAGCGGCTCAAGGGCCGCCGATGAGGTGATGGCGGCGGGCCTCATACCAGCGCGGTACACCTCGTACCTCACTGGTGGGAACCGTCATCTCACTACAGTCCTGGGTCCAGTGGCAGGTCAACCCCCCGTCGGTTGTGCGTACTTGATCAGTGCGTCTACCGTTTCCACTCCGCCGCGGTGCGACGCGAAGACACGGGATCGCGAGGACGGCGCAACGCGGAGACGGGGGGATGAGCCATGCGGGACGGTATTGCGCGGCACACGTGGGAGGGGGTGCGTGACGCGCGGGTTTCGACACACCCGTTCACCACCGCGGACGGTCTCGCCCTGAACCTGACCCGCTTTCGGCGGGGCGAGGGCGAGGGCGACGACGTCGTGCTCCTGATGCACGGCCTGACCGCGTCGAGCGACCTGTTCATCATGCCCGAGCACTACAACATGGCGACCTACCTCCTGGACCACGGTTTCCCCGACGTGTGGGCGGTCGACCTGCGCATCAGCAGCCGGTACCCGTACAACACCGAACCCGGGGACTCCTCGCTGGACGACGTCGTCCACTACGACCATCCGGCCATGCTGGCCGAACTGCGTCGGCACGTAGGAGAGCGGCGCATCCACGTCGTCGCCCACTGCATGGGCTCCACGGCGTTGTCGATGAGCCTGGCCGCGGGCACGGTCACGGGGATCACCAGCATGGTCGCGCAGAGCGTGGGCCTGGTCGTCAAGGTGCCGGGCTGGTCCCGGTGGAAGATCGAATTCGCCCCGCCGCTGCTGGAACACGTGTTGGGGATGTCGGCCATCGATCCCAGGATGGGGAACTCGGCTCGCTTCACACGTTCCTGGGCGCTGTCGAAACTCGTGTCTCTCGCGCACCCGGAGTGTGACAACTCCGCGTGCCACCTCGTGAGCCTGATGTGGGGAGCCGGTTGGCCCGCCCTCTACAGCCACGCCAACCTGGAGCCGGAGACCCACGACCGGATCGGCGACCTCCTCGGCCCCACCGGCCTGCACTACTACCGGCACATCCGCAAGATGGTGCGGGCCGGACACGCGGTCAAGTACGCCACCGACGATCGCCGCCACGCGGCGCTGCCCGACGACTACCTCGCGCACGCGGCCGACATCAGCACCCCGATCCTCTTCATGACGGGGCAGGACAACCACGTCTTCGGCGACTCCAACGTCATCGGTCACCAGAAGCTCACGCAACTCGCCCCGGATCGGCACGAGTTGGCGGTCCTGCCCGGCTACGGATACCTCGACCCGATCATCGGCAAGAGGGCACACCTGGACGTCTTCCCGCGGATCCTGGACTTCCTCCAGCGGCAGGCGGTCTGACATGGGCAGGGACGGGACCGCGACAGAACACACCGCGACCGAACACGTCGACGTCCTGGTCGTCGGTTCGGGGTTCGGCGGCTCGGTCGCCGCCGAGCGCCTGGCGCAGGCAGGGCTCGGTGTGGTGGTGATGGAACGCGGCAGGGACTACCCGCCGGGCAGCTTCGCCCGCACACCCGCTCAGGCGGCGCGCGCGTTCTGGGCGCCCGAGACCGGTTCGTACGGCCTGTTCGACGTGTGGAGCTTCCGCCACTTCGACTCGGTCGTCGCCAGCGGCCTCGGCGGCGGTTCGCTCATCTACGCCAACGTACTGCTGCGCAAGGACGAGCACTGGTTCGTCGAACGGCAGCAACTGCCTGGCGGCGGCTACGAGTCCTGGCCGGTGACCCGCGCGGACCTCGACCCCCACTACGATGCGGTCGAGCGCGTGCTGAACCCCACGCCCTACCCGCTGGAGCACCCTGGATACGACGACGTCCCCAAGGCCCGCGCGATGCGCACCGCCGCCGACCGGCTCGGCCTCGAACACTTCCTCCCGCCCCTCGCCGTCAGCTTCGCGCCCGAGCCCGGCGCTCGGCCCGGCATCGGCCTGCCGATCGTCGAACCGGACCACGGAAACCTGCACGGGGCCACCCGCCGGACGTGTCGACTCTGCGGGGAGTGCAACATCGGCTGCAACGAGGGAGCCAAGAACAGCCTCGACTTCACCTACCTCTCGGCCGCGCGAGGACACGGCGCCGATCTGCGCACGGGGCACGAGGTACGCACGATCCGCCCCTCCGCGCGCGGCGGGTACGAGGTCGACTACCTGCGACGCGACCCCGCTCCGGACGGCCCGCCCGCCGACTGTGTCCCGGTCCGCACCCTCCACTGCGATCGCCTGGTCCTCGCCGCCGGTACCTACGGCACCTCCGGCCTCCTGCTGCGCAGCCGCCGACACCTCCCGGGGATCGGAGCGGCGCTCGGAACGCGCTTCTCCGGCAACGGAGACATCCTGTCGTTCGCCGTCCGCACCAAGGACGCTCACGACGCCCGCCCCTCCAGCGTGGCCCCGAGCCGAGGCCCGGTCATCACCAGCACCATCCGGCTGCCCGACGACCTCGACGGGCAGGACCACTCCGGATGCGTGCCACCGGGCAGGGGCGGCTACCTCCAGGACGGGGGTTACCCGGCCTTCGTCGGCTGGCTGGTCGAGGCGGCCGCGCTGCCCCGTGACGCGGGGCGGGCCGGACGCTTCCTGCTCCGGCAACTCGCCGCGCACGCCGTGGGCGACCCGGACGCCACGGCCGCCTCGCTGACGGGCCTCCTCGACGACGGCGTCCTGTCGGACACCTCCCTGCCGCTGCTCGGCATGGGCCGGGACACGCCGGACGGGGTACTGGTACTGCGGCGCGGCACCCTGGACGCCGAGTGGTCCACCGCAGGCAGCGCCCAGCACTACGCACGGGTGCGCGCGGCCCTGCGCGCCGTGTCCGAGGCCCTGGGCGGACGGTACGCGGACAGCCCTCACTGGCTGCTCAAGCGCGTCATCACCGTCCACCCCTGCGGCGGCGCTCCCATGGGCAGGAACCAAAGGGAGGGCGTCTGCGACGCGTTCGGAGAGGTCTACGGACATCCGGGCCTGTACGTCATGGACGCCGCGGCCATGCCGGGCCCTGTCGGCACCAACCCCGCCCTGACCGTGGCCGCACTGGCCGACCGGGCGTGCACCCGGCTGCTGGAGAAGCGTGCTTCGGGCGAGGCAGCCTCCCCTGACGCACCCGTCCCGTCGGACGCACCCGTACGCGTCCTGGACACCTACACCCAGCACAGCTCGGTGCAGTTCACCGAGACGATGACGGGTGACTGCGTGATGGGGGCGAGCGATCCGCGCGCGGCCCGGCGCTCCCCGGCGCGCGAACCGCTCCGCGCCCGGCTCACCCTCACCATCGACGACATCGACGAATTCCTGGCACGGCCCGACCACCCCGCCCGGGCCGACGGCTGGATAGAGGCGCGCGGCCTGGGCGGACGGCGTCCGGTGACCGACGGCGAGGTCCACGTCTTCGGCAGGGGCCGGACACCGGACCATCGTGAGCTGCGCTACCGGCTGTTCCTCACCGACGACACGGGGACCGCCCGCACCCTGATCGGCGTCAAGGACCTCGCTCCCGCAGGGCTCGGCAGACTGTGGCCCGCGACCACCACGCTTCCCTGCGTCCTGCTGGAAGGACACCTGAGCGCGAACGAGGACCGTACGGAAGGCATGGCGGACATCGTCGCCGCCGGTACCCTGCGCATCTCGCCACCCGCGTTCCTGCGCCAGCTCACCACCTTCCGTACGACGGGGCCACGAGCCGCCGCGACGCTCGCGCGTTTCCACGGGTTCTTCCTGGACGAGCTGCGCCGGATCTACGGACCGGCCAGGCTGTTGGGCTGAGGGGGCGTGGCACGCGCACGCTGAGCCCCGGTGCTCTACTCGCGGTCCGCTCCCGGACGCCCCGGCTGCGGCGGCGGGGCGATGCGGTATCCGGCGCCCGGCACGGTGGCGATGATCGAGGGTTCGCCGAGCCTTTTTCGCAGGGCGGAGACGGTGATGCGTACGGCGTTGGTGAACGGATCCGCGTTCTCGTCCCACGCGCGTTCCAGGAGCTCCTCGGCGCTGACGACACCGCCTTCGGCCGAGGCGAGGACTTCGAGCACGGCGAACTGCTTCCGGGTGAGCGCGATGTAGCGGTCGCCCCGGTAGACCTCCCTGCGGAAGGGATCCACCCGCAGCCCCGCGAACTCCCGGACGGGGGGTCTGATGTGGGCGCGTCGGCGATCGAGCGCTCTGAGCCTGAGCACGAGCTCGCGCAGGTCGAACGGCTTGGTGAGGTAATCGTCGGCACCGAGTTCGAACCCGGATGCCTTGTCGTCGAGACGGTCGGCCGCGGTGAGCATGAGGATCGGCATGCCGCTGCCGGAGGCGACGATGTGCGCGGCGATCTCGTCACCGGACCGGCCGGGGACGTCGCGGTCGAGGACGGCGATGTCGTAGACGTTGACGCTCAGGAGTTCCAGGGCGGTGTCACCGTCGCCCGCGATGTCGGCCGCGATGGCTTCCAGGCGCAGGCCGTCGCGGACGGCTTCTGCGAGATAGGGCTCGTCCTCGACGATCAGCACACGCATGCTCTCGATGCTACGAGCGGGCGCATATCGTCGCCGTATCGAAAACCGCATACGCGCTGACAACACGGCGCTGCCTTGACTGGCGGCATGAATCGAACCGCACCGTCAGCAGACTCGACGACCCGCCGGATCCGGTGGCTCGCGGTGTTCGGCCTGATAGCCGCCGTCGCTGTGCTCGCCGGGGCCTTCGGCCTTCGGCTGCCGACGTCCTCGTCCACTTCCGGAGCCCCGCCCTCCTCGGCCCGATCGCCCGGAGCGTCCGCACCGGCCGGGGCACGCGAGCCGTCTCGCGGGGAGCTCGGCGCGGCCGACGGTGTCGTACCCGACGGCGTGACGGTCTTCGACGACACGGTTCCCGCGGTGTCCCGCCTCGATCCGGAGCTGCTCCGGGCTCTGCGCCGGGCCGCGACATCCGCCGCGGACGACGGCGCCGAATTCCACGTCAACAGCGGCTGGCGTTCCCCCAAGTACCAGGAACAACTCTTCCGCCAGGCCGTCGCCAAGTACGGATCCGAGGACGAGGCCGCCCGCTGGGTGGCCACCACGGCGACGTCGCCCCACGTCGCGGGGGACGCGGCCGACATCGGGGAGTCCGACGCGGCCGACTGGCTGTCCGAGCACGGTGCCGATTACGGGCTGTGTCAGATCTACCGGAACGAACCCTGGCACTACGAACTGCGCGCTGACGCGGCCGACCACGGCTGCCCGCGCATGTATGCCGACCCCACCCAGGACCCGAGGATGCAGAAGTGACCGGCAGCGAACGAGGACAGACGGCTTTTCCGGCGGACACGGTGATGGTGGGGGAGTACGCGAACCCGGCGGATCCGGTCGACCCGGTGGGGCCGGTGGACTCACTGGACTCGGTGGCGCCCGCGCGCGAGGGCGTACGCCGCCGTGAGACCGGCTCCGGGACCTGGCGCGTACGGCTGCGCCGGGCGCTGCGCGCGACCTCCCGGCCCGGCCCCTGGAAGCGCGGCCCGGTGCTCGCGGCACTGGCGCTGCTCCTCGGCCTGCTCATGCTGGCGCACGCGTCGATCACGGACCGCGGGGGTCTGGGCAGCCTGGTGGAGACGTTCCTGCCGTGGTCCGCCCTGTTCGTTCCCGTGCTGTTCGCCGGGGCGCTGTGGCGCCGCTCCGCCTCCGCGACGCTCGCGCTCCTGCTCCCGGTCACGGTGTGGCTGAACCTCTTCGGCGGGCTGCTCGTCGACAAGTCCCACGCGGGCGGCGACCTGACGGTGGTCAGCCACAACGTCGACGCCGACAACCCCGACCCGACCGGCACCGCCCGCGACCTGATCGCCTCCACGGCGGACGTGCTGGCCCTGGAGGAGATCACCCCGCAGGCGAAGCCGCGGTACGAGAAGGCGCTGGCGAAGACGTATCCGTACCACGCGGTCCGGGGCACGGTCGGGCTGTGGAGCAAGCTGCCCCTGTCGGACACGGAGCCGGTCGACATCAAGCAGGACGCCGGACCCATGGGAGAGGCCAAATCGGCCGAAGCCACACTGCCCTACACCCGTGCGCTGCGCACGACGGTGGCCACGGAGCACGGTCCGCTGGCGGTGTACGTGGCCCACCTGGGGTCCGTACGCGTGGTTCCCGGCGTGGGCTTCGCGACGGACGACCGGGACCGCCACGCGAAGGCGCTCGCCGAGGCCGTCGCCGCCGAGCCGAACGAGCGGGTGGTGGTGCTCGGCGACCTCAACGGCACCATGGACGACCGCGCGTTCGCCGATCTCACGGCCCACCTGGACTCGGCCCAGGAGACGGCAGGGGACGGCTTCGGCTTCACCTGGCCGTCGAACTTCCCAGTGGCCCGGATCGACCAGATCCTGGTCCGCGGTGTGGCACCGGCGAGTTCGTGGGTGCTCCCGGCCACCGACAGCGACCATCTGCCGGTGGCGGCCGGACTCACGTGGTGAACCCCCGGGCCGCGCGAAGTCTGTTCGTGGCAGGGGCATGCCCATATGCTGTGCCGCCTTCGGGGTGTGGTGTGCGGGGGAGGGGGTCTGGTGAACGGTCTCCGTGCGGCCCTGGTCTGCCTGGTGTTCGCGTGTGCCGCGGTGGTGTCTCCGGCTACGGCCGTGACACCCGCGACGGCCGTGACACCGGCCGCTGCTGTGACGCCGAGGTGGTCGTCGCTGCCGGTGCCACCGGTCACGGCCCCACCGGTGACCGTGACCGACCTCGCCGCTCGCGGCCCAGGTGAGGCGTGGGCGACCGGCTACGAGCGCGCTCCCGACGGGCTGCGGCCGTTGTTGTACCGGTGGGACGGCGTGGCGTGGAGCAGGGACACCGCGTTCCCCGGCGCGGGCGAGTCCGGCTGGCTCGGCAAGGTGCAGTTCGTCGGCGACGAGGTGTGGATCTTCCACAACCGGGCGGGGGAGGGGGAGATCCTTCGCCGGTCGGCGGACGGCGGGTGGAACTCGGTCCCGCTGCCACAAACACTGTGGACCTACCAGGACTTCACCGCCGTGCCGGGGGCGGCGTGGGTGGTGGGCGAGGACGAGACCGGGCTGAAGGTGTGGCACTACGACGGCGCCACGTGGACCCGACAGGCCGCCCCCGAGGGCGTGTTGTTCCTGATGGGGGTCACCGCGCGGTCGGCCGACGAGGCATGGGCGTGGGCGGACACCAGTACCGGCACGGCGATCCTGCGCTGGGACGGCACGGCGTGGCGGGACGCGCAGGTGCCGCTGCCGCCGAACAGCAATGTGCACACGATGCTCCTCGAGCCGTCGGGCCGGATCACGCTGGGCGGCAGCCAGTACACCGACGGCGTGTCGCGCACCTACCTGATGACCCGGACCGAGCGAGGCAACGGGTCCACCTGGCGCACCACTTACCCGCCGC
Source organism: Streptomyces formicae (assembly GCF_002556545.1). NCBI lineage: Bacteria > Bacillati > Actinomycetota > Actinomycetes > Kitasatosporales > Streptomycetaceae > Streptomyces > Streptomyces formicae. The sequence goes on along the minus strand of NZ_CP022685.1, from coordinate 112,665 downwards.
TCGGCGACACCTACACCGGGGCGATGGAGCGCGGCCCCGACGGCGCGCTGTGGCTCCCGGTGCGCAGCGACCGCGCGTTCCAGTCGAAGTACGCGCGGGTGGACGGCTCCCGCGTCACCTTCTCCTACGGCCCGGAACGCCCGAACGCGATCGACGTCGAACCCCAGGCACTGGCGCGCGTCGGAGAAGCCTTGCTGTCGTTCGGAACCGCCGAGATCTACGGCTCGAAACCGAACGTGATGAGCGAACGGCGGGGAGGCTGACATGGCGCGCCGACGTCTCCTCGCCGCTTTTTCCGCGGTCCTGGCCGCCGTCATCACCGTCATGAACGTCGCGACGTCGGCCGTGGCGGCGACCGGGACCTGGCAGCACGTTCCCGTCCCGGCCCAGGTACGACCCCAGGCCGCCATGAACGAAGCCGTGGCATTCGGCCCGGAGGGGGCGTGGGCGGTGGGCACCGACGCGGTCGGCCGCGAGGCCCCGGGATTCCCGCTGCTGCTGCGCTGGGACGGCACCGCGTGGAAACGTCAGGGTGTGCCGGGGCCCGGCTGGCAGGGAGAGCTGCTCTCCATCGCCGCGACCTCACCGACCGCGGCCTGGGCGGTCGGCCGGGACACGTCGGGCGGCGCCCGCCTGCTCCGCTTCGACGGCCGGGCCTGGTCGGAGAGCAGGGCGCCGCGTGGCGCGGTCCTCGACAAAGTCGTCGCGGGCGCCGGTGAGGTGTGGCTGATCGGCGCGCGGGACGGCACGCAGGTGTTGCTGCGCAGGGACGGGGGAGCCTGGCGGGAGGTGCCGGCGCCGCCCGGGTCCGTGTACGGGCTGCACGTCCTTGCGGCCGACGACGTCTGGGCCGCGGGCGCCACCGGCTCGGGCGCGGCGGTCTCGCACTGGGACGGGCAGGCGTGGCAGCAGACGATCGTGGGTTTTCCCCGGTCGGCGGTGAGCAGTGTGCTCGCGGTGTCGCCGACCGAGGTGTGGGCGGGCGGCACGGACGGCTTCGTCGGCGGCCCACCGGGACGGCCGATCCCGCCGCTGCTGGTCCGCTTCGACGGACAGACGTGGCACCGGGTGGCGCTGCCCGCCGACTTCGGATCGGTGAGCTCGCTGGCGCCTTCCCCGTCCGGTGAGTTGGGCTGGGTGGCGCTGGCCGGATCGCAGAAGCGGGGCCCCGTGGACGGCCCACCGCTGGTACCCGGGCCGGACTTCCTTTCCTGGAACGGGCAGTCGTTCACCGAGTACGGCGAACCGGCGGTGGCGGGGGAGGGCAGGTCCCGGACGCTGCGCCTCGCGCCGGTGCCGGGCACGGCGTCGGTGTGGTCGGTGGGCCGTGCCGATGGCCCGGAGGGCACGTTCGCGCCGCGCGTGCTGCGGTTCGGGTGAGCCCAAATCGCTTGGGGTAAGACCGAGTTGGGCTGGCGCGCAGGGGCTGGCACGCTTGGGGGTGAGGCCCGGTCGATGCCTCCTTCCCGGACCGCAGCCGTGTGTATCGTGCCCCGATGACGTCTCCCAAGAACGCACCGCTGGAAGCGAGGACGGCGGACCGCGCCTCTGCCGTCCTCCTGGACCAACTGGCCGACAAGCTCGGCGGCCGGGCCCGGGGCACCGTGGTGTTCGGCGAACCCGTCGTGAGCCAGGACGTCACCGTGATCCCTGTGGCGCGCATCGGGTTCGGCTTCGGCGGCAACACCGGCCAAGAGGCCGGTGACGACGGCGCGACCGGCGTGCTCGGCGGCGGGGGCGAAGCGAGGCCGCTGGGCTTCATCGAGATCAGAGCGGGCAGGACCACGTACAAGCCCATCCGCGATCCCTGGGTGAACACCCTCGCGCCACTGACGGGCGGCCTCCTGGCCGGGGCCGCGATCGCGCGCTACCTGGCGCGGCGCGCAAGGCGCTGAAGCAGCGCCGCGCGTGGATCCGGCATCGCGACGCGCCGACCGCCGCCGCCTCGGCGGCGGTCGGCGCGCGTGAGTGCTCCTGCGGCGTCGAGAACGACTCTCGCAGGCGTCAGACGGTCGTATCCGCCGGGTCCCTGTCCGGTGTGACGACGCCCTGCTCCAGTGCCATCTCCCGCGCCACCCGGGGCGCCGTCCACAGCGTCGGCAGCATGATGAAGCCCACCGGCACCGCCGTGATCACGATGAACGACTGCAGTGCCGTGATGCCGCCGTCGCCGACCAGGATCAGCACCGCGGCCGCCGTGCCCATCAGCAGGGCCCAGAACGCCCGTACCGCGCGCGTCGGTTCACCGGACGTCGTGCCCGCCGCGGCGATGCTGTACGACATCGAGTCGGTGGTCGTCACCACGAACGTGATCGTCAGCAGGAGCAGCGCGACCGCGACCACCGCGCCCATCGGGAGGCGCTGCGCCATGGAGATGACGGCGGCGTCCATGCCGACCGACTTCAGCGGGCCCGAGATCGAGCCGGGAGTGCGCTGTTCCAGGAAGATGCCGGTGCCGCCGAAGACCGTGAACCAGAACATGGTGGCCAGCGGAGGGATGATCGCCGTGGAGACCACGAGGTCGCGCAGCGTGCGGCCCTTGGAGATGCGGGCCACGAAGATGGACATCAGCGGCCCGTAGCCGAGGAACCAGCCGAAGAAGAAGACCGTCCAGGAGCCGAGCCACGCGTGATCGCCCCGGTTGAGGGAGAGCGGCACGAAGTCCCGCGCGTACTGGCCGACGCCGCCCAGGAACGAGTCCAGGACGAAGCCGAGGGAGCCGAGGACCAGGAAGACGGCCATCAGGGCGACCGCGAGCCAGATGTTGGCCTTGCTGAAGAACTGGATGCCCCGGTCGACGCCACTGGCGACGGAGAGTACGGCGACGACGGTCAGCAGGACGATGACGCCGAGCTGTACCGGGTAGCCGCCGGAGATGCCGAACACCTCGGAGAGCCCGTACGAGACCTGGAGGCCGAGGAAGCCGATCGGGCCGACGGTTCCGGCCACCACGGCGATGACGCAGACGACGTCGACGGCGGCCCCCAGCCGGGAGTGCCGGATGCGCTCGCCGAGGAACGGGTAGAGCAGCGTCCGAGGGCGCAGCGGCATGCCGCGCTCCTGGCCCCGGATCATCACGACCGAGGCGAGCGTTCCGAGGACGGCCCAGGCGAGGAAGCCCCAGTGCGCGAAGCTCTGGGAGAGCGCCGCGTTGGCCGCCTCCTGGGTGCCGCCCTTGACGCCGTCATAGAAGGGGGGCGTGTTGACGTAGTGCTGTACGGGCTCGCCCGCCGCGAAGAAGACGCCGCCGCCCGCGAGCAGCGTCGACATGATCATGGCGATCCACTGGAACCTGCCGTACTCCGGGCGCGCCCCCGCACCCCCGAGCCGCACCTTCCCGTACCGCGAGAAACCCAGCCACAGCGCGACGCCGAACGTCGCGAGCAGCAGCACCTGCCACAGCGGGCCGAACCACCGTGCGACGAAGGTGAAGGCGGCGTTCACGGCGTCACCCGTGGCCGTCGGCGCGATCAGCGCGGACAGGACGAACGCGGTGAGCAGCCCGCCGCTGACGGCGAGCACCGGAAGGTCGGTGCGCCCGCGTCCGCGGCCTCCGGGAGCCGCGGCGGGCGCCGTATGGCCCCCTTCGTCCTCGTCCGCGGCGGGCTCGCCGTCGGTGGGCACGACGGTACGGGCAGGGGAAGACGGCATGAGGTTCCTTGCTGAGGGGGATTCGCACACGAGGGCCGGGGCGCGCGGCACGGGGTGCTCGCGCGCACGGGCGGCAGGACCGCCAAGTGCGCAGGTCAGCAGGGAAGCGTGCTATCCGAAGAGCGGTCTCGTCAAATCCCGGACCCTGTGGGGCGGCGACTCCGTCCGCGTTCCGGACCGTCTCCGGCGGCACCCCCGCACGCGGAAAGTTTGACCGCTAAAGGTCTGCTGCTGCGTGAGTTTGACGATGTACCGTCACGCCGGAATGTGCCGAGCCCCCTCCACAACCGAAAGGACCGCGATGCTGCACTTGAGACGGCTGGCCTTGGCCGGCATAGCCGCAGCGGCCGCCCTGACCACGGCACCGGTGGCGCACGCCGCGTCCGCCACCGATACGACCTCGGCGGCGTCCGCGTCCGCCGTGGTGACGCTCCGCTTCGACGACAGCCAGGCCAGGGGCTGGGAGGCGGCGATCGCCGCCGGAGTCGCCTCGTGGAACAACAACGTGGACAACGTCAAACTGGTCGAGGCCCCGCCCGGTACCCGGGCCGAGATCCAGATCGTCGCCACCACCGGCTGGCCCCAGGCCACCATCGGCCCGGTACGCCCCGGCGGCCGAGGCCGCGTCGAACTCGGCAGTCAGGCGGTGAGCCAGGGGTACGACAAGACCCGCATCGCCGCCCATGAGATCGGCCACAACCTGGGCCTGCCGGACACCAAGCCGGGCCCGTGCTCCCAGCTCATGTCGGGCTCGTCGGCAGGCACGGCGTGCAGGAACGCGGTTCCCGACGCGGCCGAGCAGTCCCGCGTCGAGGCCGCCTACGCCAACCGCGTCGCAGCGCACACCGCGACCGGCGCTCCGCTGGTGGTGGACGCGCCATAGCTCCGAGAACGCCCCGGCACACCGGTGCCCGGCCGTGCTGTGCACGGCCGGGCACCCTGCGGTCACACGGCCTTGCCGCGGGCGACGTAGAGACGCATGCCGGTGAAGTCGAGGGTCACGTTGTAGGGCTTGTGGAAGCTGTGGAAGAAGGCGGCCCGCACGTCGAATCCGTAGGGGGCGAGCGTGGCCTGGGGGTGCGTCTCGCAGTAGATCTCCTCGGCGGAGGCGTCGCCCAGGCGGATCTCCTTCGGGTAGCAGGGGTAGGTGACGGCCGGGTGGCTGTGGGCGAACGTCCCGATCGGGCGGTCGTAGTCGCTGCGGATCCCCAACCGCTCGGCGGTCTCCCCGAAGACGACCGCGGCGCTCTCGCCGCCGCTCCCACCGAAGTTGACGCCGACGACCCCCTCGCGGGACCCGTCCTGTCCGGCGACGCTGCCCCTGCTGTGCACGTACTGATCGGCCAGCCACATCGGCAGCGGCTCGACGCCCGCCCGTGTGGCAGTGGCACGCGCCTGCCGGGCCGCCTCGGGAGTACGGCGACGCAGGATCAGCTGTCGGCCCGCGTAGTCGAACGTGGTGAGCAGGTGGGCGAAGACCCACGTGCCGATCATGCCCTCGCCGGCAGTGCCGACGTCCTTGCCCGACTCCGTCGCCGACCAGCCGACGGGGATGTTGCGCAGTTCGATGTCGCCCAGCGCGAAGGAGTCCAGGATCCCGTAGTGCGCCCAGACCTTCCCGCCCTCGACGTCGACCTGCTGGCTGGCGACGGGGCTCAGTCCCGCCTCCTTGGCCGCGGACGCCGTCAGACTCACGTTCGTGGCGCCGGTGTAGAACGTGAAGAGCCGCGGCGACCCGCCGTTGACCGAGGCGTGGAGCAGGGGCGCCGGATCCGTCTGCTGCCACGGCAGCCGCGCGATGTCGCCCCGGACCTGATAGGGCTCGCCACGAAATGCCGCGAACCACTTGGCGTAGGCCTCTTCACCGGCCGCCCGCCAGTGCGGCACGGACCGGGCGAATTCGTCCTGTCGCATGTAGCAGTCGCCCAGGAGGTAGTGGGCGTCCTTGTCGTCGGGCGCGAGCCGGACGGCGGTCTCGAGGTACTTCTCGGCGTCGCGGAAATGGTTCCCGAGGAGCCCGACCTGGCCGCGCCGCCGGGCCGCGTGCAGGTTCCCGGGATCCTTCCGCAAGACCTCCTCGTACGCACGACCGGCTCGCTCGAACTCCCCGGCCTTGAACAGCGCGTCCGCGTCACCGCTCCCGGCCAGCGCCGAGGCCGTCCCGCCCAGCAGCGGTGCGGTCGCGGCGGCCCCGGCCAGAGCGGCAGTGCTCCGTAACAGCGAGCGCCGTCCCCATCTCCTGTCGTCAGCCATGCCTTCTCCTTGTCGCCGAGCACGAGGGTTCATGGCTCTACTGAAGACGCGGTGATGTTGCCGGGACGTATGCGTTTTTCGATACGTCCGCGATACACGACCCCCGCCGGGGCCGTCACCGACCGGCGGCTGGCGGAGCGTCTAGTCGTGACCGAACTCTCCGTCGTGCGGGAAGCGGGACACGATCACGCCGTCGCCCAGTGAGTCCCGGCCCGCTATGAGCTGGTGCTGCGGTAGGCGCAGGAGCCGCAGGGTGGGGTGTGCCGCCAGCGAGGAGACGTCGATCGGCTCCTCGGCCGGGCCCAAGGTGAGCGATTCCAGTCGCGGGAAGGCCGCGAGCCAGTACCAGGTGACGGACTGGTCGCCCGGTAACCACAGGTGGGTCAGGCGGTCGGCCCGCAACTCCCGTACGAGATCGCTGGAGGTGAAGCCCGCGGCCACCCTGACCTGCCGCGGACTGCTCATCCGGCCCAGGACGGCCAGCTCCTCGGCACCGGTGACCTCCAGGTACACGCCGGTGCCGACCAGCCCAGAGAGCACGCTCTCCGCGTAGGAGACCGCGTCGAAGCGGTGCCACGCGGTGCACAGCAGTTGTCTGACCTGGGGTGTGGGGTGGGCCTGGTAGCGGGCGAGCACCGGAATCGCCGCGTCGCCACCGATGAGCACGGCGGTGTGCGCGGTGAACAGGGCCTCGTCGTCCGTCAGCCCGTCCGGGCCGGGCAGGAGCTCGAGCGCGACGGTGCCGATACCGGCGAGATCGTTCGCCTGCGCCAGGTTCCTGGGCGGGATGAGGGCGCCGGCCCGCTCGTTGATCGCGGCCCGCACCCGCGGCGCGAGCTCCGTGGCGTGTTCGACGGCGGCCGTCGCCAGGAGGTGCAGCTGACTCCTGCGGTACGAGGAAGTGGCACTGTCGCCCCGCCGTACCAGGTCCATCAGGAACTCGGCGCATTCCCCGGGCCGGGCATGGGCGACCGCCATACGGATGACGTCCTCCCACTGCGTTTCGGTGGCCCGCAGCACCAGGAGGGACATGTCGCCCTCTTCGACGGCGGCCTTGGCCCCCAGGTAGTCCTGAAAGGTGCGGTGGATGAAGTCGATGCTGCCGACGGCGGGTTCCCGCAGGAGACCGCTGCGCAGCAGCAGGTGCTGGAAGATGGCGAACGCGTCGCCCTGGGCCGCGGCCACGGGGACGCCGGGCAGGGTCTGTTCGATGATCCGCTCCGCGTGACTGCGGTCCAGCTCGGCCTTGCCGTTCAGGATGAACTTGTAGGCGAGGCGCTGCAGCAGACGGATCTTGGGTTCCTCGGTGAGTTCGATGCCGTCCGGCGGCGCCATGTCCCGTTCCAGGTCGCGCCGGGTGAGCAGCATGGAAAGCGCGGCTTCGTAGAGCTCCTTGCGGCCGCTGGGCAGATAGCCGCGCCGGTCGCAGTGCAGCGCGCAGATCAGGCCGCACATCAGCGGGTTGGTCGCGAGCCGGGCGAGGTCGTGCTTGGTGCGGACCGCCAGGTTGAGGGAGACCTCGTACGCGTCGAGGAGATGCCGCTCCTCCTCGGCGCTCACGCTGCGCGCCGCGTTGTGCCAGCGGTGGATGAACGACGTGACGTCGTGCTGGCGCATGGGGGCGAGGGACAGCTCGGTGAACTGCTCCGCGGCGAGCCACCGGTCGCGCACGGCCGACGGGCGGGAGGTCACCAGCCACAGGTTCCCGGGGTAGGTGCTGAGCAGGTCCTGCAGCCAACGCCGCGCCCGCTCCCGCACGTTGGCGGGCGCCTCGTCCGTCCCGTCGACCAGGATCAGGCCGCGCCCCGCCGCGAGCACCCGGTCCGCCCACCCGGGCGGCTGCGCGGCGGCCAGGGGGCAGCGGGTCCGGCTGAGGAACTCCTCCGGGGTGGGCAGGTCGGCGTGCTGGCGGGTGAGGGTGCGCATGGGCAGCACGAACGGCACGCGTCTGATGAGGGGGACGAGAGCGGAGTCGCCACTGCCGATGACGTTGATGTCCTGTTGGGCCGCGGTGACCGCGAGCCACTGCACCAGGGTGGTCTTGCCGGAGCCCGCGACGCCGCGCAGCAGCACGCGGTCACGTCCGTGGAACGCGTGCTCCGCCCGGATCGGGGCCTGGCGGGTCTCGTGGGCGAGGTCCGCCTCGAGGCTGAGGTAGGCGGTGTCGAGCGGCCACTGGTCGGGGGAGCGGGAGAGGTCGATCCCGTAGATCGTGAGCATGCCGTGCTTGTTCACGATGTGAGCCGCGTACCGTTCCTCGAACAGCGCGTCCTTGGAGAACGGCGCCGGTGTCCTGGCCAGCAGTAGATCCGTCTTCGCTATCACGTCGGCGAGTTGGCCGCTCTGTCGTACGAGCGTGCGGGCCACGAACGTCGACCGCTGCGTGAAGAAGTGCAGGATGTGCAGGCACGCGTTGTCCAACAGCGTGTCGTGCAGCTGCGCCGCGTCGGCGGACAGGTCACGCGTGACATCGGGGCCCGCCTCCTTCAGTGCCCGGACCAGGGTGGGCGCGCCGAGCTGAACGGCCTGGACGTCGTCCATCTCCAACTCGCCCAGGCGATACAGCGTGTGGGCCAGGGCCAGCGCGACGGGCTCTTCCTCGGCCGCGGCGATGGGCCGCTCGTGCGCGCTGACAGGACCCAGCGCTCTGCGCAGCAGCTCCGTGGCGATCTTGACGAGATCGCGCCCGGTCAGCGTCCGCTTCTCACCGGAGAAGGACACCAGAGAGGAGACCCGCACCGGACGGTCGACGAGACCGGCGCCCGCCCCCGCGCTCACGAACAGCTTCTTCACCAAGGGGGCCACGGCGCTGGAGGCCAGCCGGGCGGAGACGACACCTGGATCCATGCCCCCACCTCCACACCGGCGAAGCCCGCGGTCCGCGAGCCCGCTCGACGGGCTCGCGGAACAGCGTAGGGCCGCCGCCCGCCGTCGGCATCGGTCTCACCCTCCTGATGCCGGGGGAAGTTCCACGGTGACGCGGAGCCCACCGGCCGGGCGGGGGGTGAGCGTGAGGGTTCCGTCGTGCGCCTCGGTGATGGTCTTGACGATGGCCAGGCCCAGGCCGACGCCCGCCTGGTCGGTGTGGACGCGCTCGGTGCCGCGCTGGAAGGGTTCGGTGAGGGTCGCGACCAACTGGGGGGTGAGGTGCTCACCGGTGTTCTCGACGGCCAGGACCACGGCCCCGGCGTGGGCGCTCGTGTGGACCCAGACGGTGCCCCGGCCCGGCGCGTTGTGGACGATCGCGTTGTGCACGAGGTTCGTGGTGAGTTGCAGCAGGAGCGCGGGCGAACCGCTCGTCGAGACGATGTCGCCGCTCGTCCTGAGGGTGACACCGTGCCGCTCCGCGAACGGGTAGAGCGTTTCGGCCACCTCCTCGGCGACGAGGGACAGGTCGACCTTCTCGCGGGTGAAGGACCGCTGGTTGGCGCGGCTGAGCAGGAGCAGGGCCTCGGTGAGGTCGATCGCCCGGGTGTTGACGGTGCGCAGGCGGTCGATGAGTTCGCCCGTGTCGTGGTCCGGGTCCGTGTGGGCCACATCGAGCAGGGTCTTCGAGATCGCGAGCGGGGTGCGCAGCTCGTGCGAGGCGTTGGCGGCGAACCTCTGCTGTTCCGCGATGTGCGCTTCGAGCTGCGCGAGCATCATGTCGAAGGCGTCGGCGAGCTCGCGGAACTCGTCCTTGCGGCCCGGCAACCTGATCCGGTGGGAGAGCGATCCGGCCGCGGCCGTGCGGGTGGCGTGCGTGATGCGGTCCAGGGGAGCGAGCATGCGTCCGGCGAGGAGCCACCCTCCCAGGAGGCCGAACACCAGGAGGAACACCATGACCCCGGCTGCCGTCGGGGCGAAACTGCGGACGAAGAGGGTGCCCGGAGTGACCCGCACCGCCCCCGACTCATTGGTTTGCAGCCACCCCTGGCGCAGGAGGAACACCCCCACGGCAACGAGCAGCAAGGCGCCCGCGAGCATGAGGAATCCCGCGTAACTGAGGGTGAGTTTGAGACGCACGCTCAAGCCGGGCTGCCTGTCCACGGTCATCACCCTAGGGTCCGGTGGCGGATGCCGCGGCATTGCGCCGTCCGACGCTCGAGAAACGCATGGATGAAGTCTGCGGGTCGGCGGATATCGTCCGCGTATCGAAAATCGCACGACCCTGGGGGAGCCCGGGGAAAAACCTCCCCGGGCTCCCGGACCTCAGCGCCGGGCGTGTCCGCGCGCTACCGGCTCAGCGCTTTCACGCAGGCGGGTACACCAGGGTGATCTCGCGGTTCAGGCCCGTCTCGTCGGCGTCCGGGTACATCGAGACCTCGCCGTCGGACCAGCGCACCAGGAAGTCGTCCGGGTGACGGTTCTCGGTGTAGTCGCCCGCGGCGAGGACCGTGGCGTGTTCCCAGAGCCGGTTGGGCTTCTTGACCTGAGTTTCGCCGTGGAAGCCGTTCTGGTCGATGTCCTTGTAGAGCGTCAGCTCGCCATCCGTCCAACGGACCATCAGGTCGTGCTGGTCGTTTCCGGTGAAGTCGCCCGAGGTGAGCGTCGAGGCGTGCTTCCAGGTCCCGTTGGGCGCGGACAGCTGCTTCTCGCCGTGGAAGCCGTCACGGTTGACGTTGGTGTAGAGGGTGACCTCGCCGTCGCTCCAGCGCACCAGCAGGTCGTCGCTCCACTTGTTGTCGCTCGTGTAGCGGCCCCCGGTGATGGAGGTGGCGTTCTTCCACAGGGCGTTGGGCTTCTGCAGCTGGACCTCGCCATGGAAGCCCTTCTCGTCCACGTCGGGGTAGAGCGTCAGCTCGCCGTCGGACCAGCGGACGATGAGGTCGTCGCGGTCGGCACCGGTGAAGTCCCCGGCCGCCATGGTGGCGGCGTGCTTCCAGGTGTCGTTGGGCCCGGTGAGGCGGATCTCCTTGTCGAAGTTGTCCGCGTCCTCACCGGAACCGCGGTACAGGGTGACCTCACCGTCGGACCAGCGCACGATCAGGTCGGAGTAGTCCCACGTACCGGGGTTGCCGTCGGTGAAGTAGCCACCGGCCATCGTCTCGGCGTGCTTCCAGGTCTCGGCCTTGCCCAGGACGCCGCGCCCGGCAGGCTGCCGGTTGTTGACCGCGTCGTCGTACAGCGCCTTGGCGTCGCCGTCGAGGTACGAGCTGTAGGAGATGTCGTCCTTGTCGCCGCCGGTCTTCCAGCCGCCGATGACGCCGATGATGCCCCAGCCGGTGCCCTGCTTGATGAGGAACGGGCCGCCCGAGGCGCCGCCGGAGTACTTGTCGCACTGGATGCGCAGGAAACTGCCGGGAATCTTCGGGTCGGTGCTGTTGTAGCGGACGGTCTTGTCCGTGCAGTCCAGCGGGCGCTTCTGGTTGGCGGGGTAGCCGATCAGACGGACCGGGGAGTGGTCGTACCCGGCGTTGATCTTCAGCTCGGCTCCGCCGACGACGTCCTCGACGTTCTTCCCGCCGCGCGGCTCGAGCTGCAGGAAGTTGAAGTCGAGGTCCGCGGCGGCGTCAGGACCCTTGGACAGGTACCGCTTGTCGACGTAGATGCGTCCGGGCCTGACGGTGAAGGCTCCGTGCGGCTTCTTGCCGTCGTCGTACTGCGGCACGAACGTAAGGTTCTTGCGCGCGTCCTGGTCGTCGAAGCAGTGACCGGCACTCATCACGATGTTCTTGCCGGAACTCTTGACGACCGTGCCGCCGCAGAAGCGGCCGGTGTTGGTGCCGTCGTTCCAGAAGAAGGTGCCGACGATCGGCAGCCCTTCGAACGGCCGACTGGCCGAGCGCGGCATCCTGGTCGGAGCGGAGAACCGCTTGGCCTCCTGCTCCTGGACGGGCTTCGCGGCCCGCATGCGCTCAGGCGTCCAGTAGTCGTCGGCGTCGGCCGGTGTGAACCCGCGCGCGTCCTCGTCACCGCCTGCCGGGACCGGAGGCGGCGGGGTGGCGGGGGTGGCAGGTTCCTCAGCCTTGTCCACCGCCGTGGGCGCGGTGGCTTCCCCCCTGGGCGTCGGATCGCCGGGATCTGCGTACGCCGGAAGGCCCGGCAGCAGAATCAGTGCCGCGGCCCCCGCCGCGGCGCCCAGCGCTCTGCGCAATCTCATGGTCGTTTCCCCCATATGAAGATGAGAGGCGGGTCACCCTGTGTGGCGTGACCGCGCCAATATGAGCCATGATCGTAAGACTGTTGCGTACAGGGGGATATATGATCAACTTCACACGTGTGTCAACGTCTAGCGCGTATGCCGCAATTGCCGTTCCTGTACTGCTTCTTGGGGCTGCCGGAGCGGCCCACGGCGACGCGCTGCCCTTCCCCGGACGGGGATACGTGTCCGTCGGAGGTCCTGCGGCACCGGGCCAGATCGTGGACATCACGGTGAAGGAGCGGCCCGGCAATCCGCGCCCCACGGCGGTGGACGTCTCCAGCCCCGCACTCACCGACGACACGGTCCTGGGAGACACCGGGCGTGCCTGGGTGGGCGCCGGTCGGATCAAGGGCGACGTCACACCCGGCACGTACGACGTGAAGGTCACCCTCCGCCACAAGGACGCGGACTGCGTCGGCGAGGGGGAGCAGGACTACACGTGTGACTACCCCCCGATCGCCCTCCACGGAAAGCTCAAGGTCGCGGCGCCACAAGAGAGCTCCGGAGCGGGGGAGAAGGGGCCGGGCTTCGGCGCCGGAGTCGGGCTCGGCATCGGCGCGAGCGTCGTCGCCGCGGCGCTCGGCGGGGGAGCCGTGTGGGCACGCCGCAAACGCCGAGCGGGCGACGGCGCCTCGTGAACGCGCGGCGCGGCACGCGCGGATAACGCGCGGCACGGCACGCGCGGACAAGACGCGGCGCCCGCTCGCCGTTGCCGGTACGAGGTGCTCGCCCGCCGCTCCCGGTACGCGGTGCTCGCGGCGCCGCTGCTGGTGGGGCGCTCCCCGTCCTTCAGCGAGCCCCCGCCAGTACCTGGTCCTGCCCGGTGTCGCCGAGGAGGTAGCGGCGGAAAAAGGCGCCGAGGTACGTGGTGGCGGCACGGCGCTGTCGCGGCTCGGTCAGCTGCCTGGTCGGTGCCCCGCCCTCGCGGTCAGTGCACTGCCCGGGGTGCCCTTTCACCGGCATGGCGTCGTCGAAGGCCCCGACCTGACGGCTCCGGGGCGACCACTGCGTGTTGAAGTAGTTGTGGTTCGCGCCGGGGATCGCGAACCGGTGGAAACCGCTCCGGTTCCCTCGGGCCGCGTCGGCCGCGAACGAGAGTGCCTCACCGCCGACCTGCCCGTCGCATGATCCCCGAAGGGCGACGAAGGGGGTCCGGGTGATCGTGTAGTTGGTCATGTCCTCCGTCATCACGTTGTAGGCGGGCGCCACCGCCGCCACCGCCTTGACGTCGACGCCCTTGGGCCACCGCCCCCGATGCTTGTCGGCCGCCTGCCAGGTCGCCCCGGCCCCTGCCCTGGAATGCCCCATGACCCCCACGTTGCCCATGTCCACGTGGTGGGCGAAGCCGACGTGTCGCGCCGCTCCGGTCGCCGGGTCGGTGAACTTCCCCGCGAGCTCACCCTTGCCCCGGGAGCTGAGCTGCTGCCACATGCGCAGATGCCGGTTGATGAGATCCGCCCGTGCGGCAGCATTGTCATCCCCTGTCACGGAGGAGGCGTTGATGCCGTTGGCGCCGACCGAGACCACGACGAACCCCCGAGCGGCCAGCTCGCGGCCCAGGTAGTCGTATCCGCGTGAGCTGGGCAGGGCGGGCGTGCCCGGCGCACACGGCCAGGCGGACAGCTTGGCGTTGGCGGCTTCGTACGCGGCATCGTCCCCATCGCGTTCGGCGGCGGCGCGTTCCGCTTCGGCCTTCCGGTCGGCGCAGGTGTCGTGCAGGCCGTGCAGCATCACGATCAGTGGATGCCGCCCGGTACCCAGGTCGGCGGGGTAGTGCACCACTCCGGCCAGCTCGCCCGGTTCACCCGTCTGCGGCACGTGCCAGGCCCTGGCGCCCAGGTCGTAGCGGACCGTCCTGGTGCCCCCGGACGAAGGCGACGCGCTCTGCCCCGTCGCCCCGCTCGGTGCCGCGGCACCGGGTGCGGCGGTATACGTGAAGGCTGCCGCCGCTGCGGCCAGCACCGCCGCCGACAGGCCCAGCGGACGAGCCGAAGCCCCCGTGCGGTGGTGTCGCTTCATCATCAGGTCTTCCTCGGTGAGTTCGGGAGGTACGGGGCGGCCCGGAGCGTCAGCTTCGGCCCGTGGACGTTGCTCGGTGTGGAGATGAAGGGGCGTCCTCATCGGGCGGCGGCGTAGGAATCCACCACGAACGTGATGACCCGGTCCTGCAACGCGGCCCCTGACGCACCGGCCCGCTTGATCATGCTCGTTCCGTGCCATTCGCCCTTCTGGATGAGCAGTTCCTTCTTGCGGGCAACGGAGGCCGCGTAGACCTCACGGACCTGCTTCTCCACGTTTCCTTGCATGTCACCGGGCGACGCCACGAGAAGCGTCGGAACGTTCAGCTTCTTGACGGCCGCCACGCCGTCCACCCCGCCGCACCGGGCGGGCGAGGACATCATCAACAGGCCCACCACGCGCAAGGGCGTATCGACCCCGGCGACCGCTGCCGTCGTTCCCCCGCACGACGCCCCCGCCAGGAACACCCTCTTCGCGCCGACACGCCGCAGCTCCGCAAGACCGGCACGGGCGTCCCGGTCGATGTGCTCGTTCTCGGCCACGTCCTCGGACGCACCGTGATTGCGGTACTCGGGGATCACCACGTGGTAGCCACGCTCGGCCAACTGCCGTCCGATGTCGACGAACGAGCAGATGCTGTAGCCCTGCTCGTGATCCAGGAGAACACCGTCGGGTCCGTCCCCCAGGACCAGAGCCGACAGGTGCACCTTGTCACTGGTCGTCAGCGTGGTGGCTTTGCTCCTCAGGTCCTTGGGCACGCAGGTGTTGACGCGGTGCCCCCGTGCCGTGCGCACCGTGGTGTCGGGCCAGCTCGGCTCGTACGCGACCGGCTCATGGTCCGGCGGTGGCGCGGGAGCGCTGCTCCGCGCCCCGGAGGGCTTCGGCGCGGTGGACTTCGCGGCTCCCGCTTCCGAGCCACGCCCGGGGTCCCCGGCCGGGCTCGCGCAGCCCGACACCAGGCCCAGACACACCAGCGCGGCGGCAGCGGTAACGGCAGGTCTGACTTTCAGCACGATCTTCCTCAGGTCTCACGTTCGACGGCGACGTGTTCCGCGCGTGCCGGGCACACACGTCCGCACCGAGGCGGAACATCCCTCACGCCGTGACAGACGTGCGGCCTCGCCCGAGGTTGCAGGCCGCGACGATCAATGTTCCGGGGCCGGGAACGAAAGACGAGAGACGGGATATGGGATACAGGAGCCGGGAAACGCGATACGGACGAGCCACCCCACAGCCGCACTCCGCACCGCGCGGTCAACTGCAACCTGTCGGTGCCTCACACGTCCTTCCTGGTAGAGGACACCCCTTGAAAGCCCCGAACCGCTCTCTTCACGCAACAGGTTGACGCATATGCCAGAAATGCCCCGCTGGGGAACCATCCGCCGACACACCCGGCGTCAGCACGTCACCACCCCGCCCGCGGGGAAACGGCGCTGATGGCCGCCGTTTGCGCCGGTGCGGGTGCTGTCCCGCGCAGCCGATGGCGATGGCTCCTGGCCCGCCTCTCCCAGGGCCGCAACAGATCGGACGCCAGGGACCGCCCGTCCGGCACGGCGTCGGAGGAAGTCGACAGGCTGTACCGCCACCGCAGGCTCGACCTCGTACGCCTGGCCGTCCTCCTGGTCGACGACGTCCCCACCGCCGAGGACGTCGTCCAGGAAGCCTTCGCGGCCCTGTACCGACGTCACGGCGCATCGCTCGACGGCATCGCCGACCCCGAGGCCTACATACGGCGCAGCGTGGTCAACACCTCCAGGGACGTGCTGCGCAGGAGGCGCGCCGTGCGCGCCTACATCCCCCCCGCGCATCCTCCCCGCACCACCACCGGAAGAAGAGATCCTCCTCAAGGAAGAGCACCAGGAAGTGCTGCGGGCACTGAGACTGCTCACCGTGCGCCAGCGGGAGGTCCTCGTCCTCAGGTACTGGTCGAACATGTCCGAAGCGGACATCGCGTCGACCTTGGGCCTGTCTCGGGGAGCAGTGAAGTCCACAGCGAGCCGGGCACTGACGGCACTGGCCAGAAGACTGAAGGAGACGCCATGACCGCCGTCGAGGACCGCCTCCGCGCCACGCTGCAGGCCCGGGCCGAGCAAGTCACCGCTCTCCGCCCGGCCTCCCCGCCATCGGCCCGCGCGCGGACGGACATCCACCCCCGACTGCGCAAGGTCGCGGTCGTCCTCGTGGCCGCGGCAGTGACAGCCATCCTCCTCATGCTGCCGCGGCTCCTCTCCCATGACGCCCCACCAGCCCCCGCCGACACTCTGCCTCCCACCAGCCCGAACAGGAGCACGTCGCCTTCACCCACCCTTTCCCCACGGGACGAGACGCCTGGACCTGTCACGCCGTCGAACGCGCAGACCGCCGCAGCCCCGGGTCCTCACCGGTTGCTGCCGAGCGTCACTTCAAAGGGTTCGCACCCGAGGGCGATTCGTCGTTCCCGCGTCGGGCGTCGCACACGGAGGCCGCCGTGCTGACGTCCTGGTGCTGCTCTCGCACGAGACGGCGTGGGAAGCGCGGCTCGACCACGGGCCGCAGGACGCGGCGCACGGGCGCGGACGAGAACAGCACGCTCACGGCGACGCCCAGCAATGGCGTGACGACGACGGCCAGGGCTCCGAGCCGCGCGAGCTGGTCGCCGGCGCCGTACGCCTGGCCGATCTGCACCAGCAGGCCGTGCGTCAGGAAGGGGAACATGGTCACCGCGCCGAGCGCGGTGAAGGGAGTACGCCGCGTGGGCACCAGCGCGAAGAAGGCGGCGACCAGCGCGGCCGAGACGGCGAAGAGGAACATCCGGGTCATCAGGTAGTCCGGCCACGCGCTGTGCAGGTCGTCGTTGCTGTACTGCATGTGCAGCCACCGGACGTCATGTGAGGGGGCCATGACGTACGCGGACCCGAGAGCGACCAGCAGGACCACCACGGCGGACGCGCGGCAGAGGGGGGTGCGCAGCCGGTGGAAGTGCTCCGGGCGGAGCCGGAGCCCGAGGACGAACCAGGGCAGGAACATCAGGACCCGGGGCAGCGCCAGCTCGTAGTCCATGCCCGTCAGACCGGCGCCGAGGGAGATCACCACGGCGACGGGCACCGCGTAGCGGATCGCCTGCCACACCGGGGTGGTGAGGCGCCACAGGAAGAGCGCCACCAGGAACCAGAGAAGGTACGTGGGCTCGGTCGGCGTGAGCGCGAAGGAGGAGCCCCAGATCACCGTGTAAAGGGCCCTGTAGGCGACGGTGAAGACGAGATAAGGGACGAGCACGCGGGCGATGAGCGCTCTGACCTGGTCGGGGCGCCCGGTGAAGCCGCGGGAGAAGTAGCCGCACAGCAGAATGAACGCCGGCATGTGGAAGAGATAGACGACGAAGTACGCGCCCCGGACCGTGTCCAGTTCGGCGGGAAGCAGCGAGCCCCAGATGTGGCCGATGACGACCAGGGTCACGAGCAGGTACTTCGCGTTGTCGAAGAACGGGTCACGGGTCCGCTGCGGCGCCGGTGAGGCGCGGGCGGAGGGGCGGTTGTGGGGGACGGACGGGGCGAACGGCATCACGGGCACAGCTTCCTGATATCGCGGTGTTTGATGGCGTTGTTCTCTGCGAACGATGCCATCACACCTCGGTTCCCCGTCCAAGCAGGTTGACCTCGAGGGCCGAGGCGAGCCGCTGGCGCGGGTCGGCGTGCCGGGGTGCGCAGGTGTCAGGGGCCGAAGAGGTGGGCGGTGCCGGTGATGTCGAAAACGCGCTGGACGTTCGGGGAGGCGTCGATCAGGCGGAGTGCGCCGCCGTGAGCTGTCGCGCGGCGGCGGTGGCCGAGGAGCGTGGTGAGGGTGGTGGAGTCGATGAAGGTGGTCTGGGAGAGGTCGAGCTCGCAGAGTCGGTGTTCGTGGGAGGCCAGTGCCTGTGCCAGTTCCCCGATGTTGTGGAGGTCGATTTCGCCCGTCGCGTGAATCAGGACCGTGTCGAGGACGTCGAGGGTCTCGATGGTGAACGGTGTGCCTTGTGCCACGCGGGCGCCCCTTGGAAGTGTGCGTTGGTGGCCGGCCCCGGATGGAGCCAGCAACGCTGAGTGCCCGCGCAGCTCTGCCTCAAACGTGCTGGTGGAAGGCCGCGCCCACACCACCTGTGCGAGGCGGCTCGGCTCCCGCCGTGGCGCGGCGGTCTGCTGGGCTCATCGAGTGAGGTCTCACCGTGAAGGTGAGGGTGAGACCTCTGACCGGAGTGCGGCTCTCAGGCGGTGAGGGCCGTGTGCAGGGCGTCGAGGCCGTCGGCGTATATCCCGGTGAACAGGTCGACGACCTCCTCCTCGGTGGCTCCGACGGGGGTGAAGCGGCCCGACCACTGCACCTCGGCGACGTCGTCACGGTCGGGAACCGTGTGGACCCGGAGGGTGGAGACATAGCCGCCGACGGGGAACGGGGCCTGGAGGATGGCGTAGCTGTAGTGGCGCTCGGCCTCGTTGAAGTCGACGAGGCGCTCGATGATGACGTCGCCGTCGGGGTTGGTCAGGCGCCGGACGCGCCCGCCTTCGAGGGCGGTGCTCTCGGGGATGTAGGGGAGCCAGTCGGGGAGGGCGTCGAAGCCTCCGATGAGGCTCCACACCTTGTCGGGCGGGGCGGGGACGGTGCGCGAGACGGACGTGGAGGCCATGGTGGTTCCTTGTCGATGTGGGGGGCGGGGGTGGGGCTCAGGCGTTGTCGGGGAGCGGGGCGGCCGGGCTGACCAGGCCCTCGGCACGCACGTCGGTCCAGAACGCGGCAGGGACGGTCTCGTTCAGGGCCGCGGTGTCCTCGGCGATGCGGCTGGGCCGGGTGGCACCGGGGACGACGGCGGCGGACGCGGGGTGGGCGAGGGAGAACTGCAGGGCGGCGGCCTTGATGCTGATGCCGTGCTTCTCGGTGAGAGCCTTCAGCTTGCCGACGCGCTCGATGATCTCGGCGGGAGCCTGCTGGTACTCGAAGTGGGTGCCGCCCGCGAGGATGCCGGAGCTGTAGGGGCCGCCGACGACCATGTCGACGCCCTGCTCCTGGGCCATGGGCAGCAGGCGGGTGAGCGCGTGCTCGTGGTCGAGGAGGGTGTAGCGGCCGGCGAGGAGGAAGCCGTCGGGCTTCGGCTCGTCGAGGGCGAGGGTCAGCTCGATGGGCTCGGTCTTGTTGACGCCGAGGCCCCAGGCCTTGATGACGCCCTCGTCACGCAGCCGGGACAGGACGCGGAAGGCGCCGGTGCGGGCCTCCTCGAACTTGGCGAGCCAGGCGTCGCCGTGGAAGTCCTGGGCGATGTCGTGGACCCAGACGACGTCGAGCCGGTCGGTGCCCAGGCGCTTGAGGCTCCCCTCGATGGAACGCTCGGTGGCCTCGGCGGTCCACTCGTGCAGGATCTTGTTCGGGTTGCCGTGCTCGAACAGGCCGCCCTTCTCGCCGAAGTCCGGGACGTCCGTCTCGTGCTCGTCGAGGATGACGCGGCCGACCTTGGTGGACAGGACGTACGCGTCACGCGGCTTGGCCGACAGGACCTCGCCGAGCCGCTCCTCGGCGAGTCCCGCGCCGTAGAAGGGAGCGGTGTCGAAGTAGCGGATGCCCTGGTCCCAGGCGGCCTCGACGGTGGCACGGGCCTCGTCGTCGGGGATCGCGCGGAACATGTTGCCGAGCGGAGCCGTACCGAAGCCGAGACGGCCGGGAAGGATGTTCTTGAGTGACATGAGCGATGCCCTTACGCGGTGTGGGGGTGGAGTGTGCGGGGGAGGGGCGACGTGGCCCCGGAGGAGCGCCGTAGCTGGAGGCAGGCGTCCTTACGTGTGACGACATTACTTGCGCGCGCGGGCTATTGCAAGGGCGGGTTATGTGCGCCCGCTCTGTAACGTGTCGCGCCCTCGTCCCGGGGCCGGTGAAGAAGCGGGAGCCGGGGCTTGAAGCTGCCGCAGCGGAAGCCTCTACCGTGCTGAACAGGGCGGGAGATTCCGGCCCGGCGGAGCACGTGTGAGGGAGGCGGCGATGGCGTGGCCGATCGCGGAAGTCGCCCGGATGTCGGGTGTGACGGCCCGGACGCTGCGGCACTACGACGACATCGACCTGCTGTCACCGGCCTGGGTCGGGGCCAACGGCCACCGTTACTACGAGGAGCGGCAACTGCTGCGGTTGCAGCAGGTGCTCGTGCTGCGGGCGCTGGGCCTCGGGCTGCCTGAGATCGGCCGGATCCTGGCCGCGCAGGTCGATGAGCTGGAGGCCCTGCGGGGGCATTGCCGTCGACTGCTCGCCGAGCGGGACCGGCTGGACGTCCTGGCAGGCACCGTCGCCCGCACGATCGCCGAACTGGAGCAGTCGAGGAAGGACGGCACAGACATGATCAGCATCAGCCGACCGGAGAACCTGTTCGAGGGCATCCGGTCCGCCCACTGCATGAAGGCCCTGCACGGCTTCCCGGAGCTGGTGGGGACCGTCGAGCGGCACACCGCGGCCATGAGCACGGCCGAGCGCGAGGCCGACGAGCGCGAGCGCACGGCGCAGATGATCCGCCTTGCGGAGCTGTTGGCCGTCGGCCTGCCCGCCGACGCCGATGAGGTGCAGGCCGAGATCGACGCCCAGTACCGGACGCTGGCCCGGATCAGGGCGGCCACCGCCGAGGAGTACTGCGCGATCGGGCGCACCTGCGTGGAGGACGAGCACTGGCGCGCGGCCTACGAGGGGATCGCGCCGGGCCTGGCCGCGTACCAGCGGGCCGCCATCGAGGCGTACGCCGCGACCCGGCTGCGCTGAGCCGGAGCGGGGCCGCCGCCGCGGGGGAGCGGCGGCCCTGCCGGGACGCGGCCGAACCCTTTTCGTTTGGAGTGGCGTGCGGACCGGGGGAAGATGCCCACGAGGCGGAGTCCGGCCCCGTGAGGAGGGACAAGGCGGTGACCTTGCGTTCCGATGTGGCGGAGCTGCTGGCGGGGGCCGGTATCGCCGACGTGGACGTCGACGACGCCGTCGCGGACGAGCACGCGCGATCGTCCGCGTACCGGCGCGTCGTCCTGGTGGCCGCTTCCTCGCGGAGCCGTGCCCGAGACCGCGCGATCGTGGCCGCGATCCTGCGCGACCCCCACGAGATGGGAGCCAAGTCGGCGGTGGTCGCCCTCGTGGACGGGATCGCGGCGCAGGCGACCGGCCCTGCCGAGTTCCGGCAGTGGTCGGCCGAACTGCTGCCGGAGATCGACGCGCTCGAGACGGCGGCGTATCGCGAGTTCATCCGCCGCCGCGTCGACGACTGGTTGTTCTCTCTGACCGTCGAGGGCGGTCATGTGCCGACGCCGGTCGAGTTGGCGAAGGTCACGGACTGGATGCAGCGCGTCCTCGCCGACGGGTCGACGTCGCTGGCCGTACTCGCCCTGCTCGCCGAGTCGGGGAGCAGCAGGAAGATCCGTAACATCGCGAAGAACCGGGCCGGAAGCCGCGAGCTGAGAAGGGCGACGGGCTGACGTCCGAGGTGCGAGCTAGGCGCCGTCGCTTCCCTCGCGCAGGGAGTGGATCATGCTCTGCAAGATCCGGAACGCGCCGGCCTGCTCCGTCTCGCTCATGCCGGACAGCATTCTGACCTCGACGGACCGTACCGCCACGGTCGCCTTCTCCAGGCTGCGCCGACCGCGAGGTGTGAGCCGCGCGGGAAGGGCCTTCCCGACGGGTGCCTCCGTGGGCCTGGTCACGTAGCCGTCCCGTTCCAGTGCCTGGAGCAGTACGTTCATCGACTGCCGCGTCACGAACGCGCCCCGCGCGAGCTCGGAGTTCGACAAGCCCGGCCGTTGGGCGAGCAGTTCGAGGCAGGAGTAGTGCGTCACGGTCATCCCCAGGGGTCGCAGCACCTCCTCCATGGCCGCGCGCAGGGCGCTCGAAGCCTCTTTCAGCAAGTAGCCCAGTGATTTGTCCAGGTCGATGCCCGCACCGCTTTGACTCATGTCAGAAGTCTGACATACCGTGGTGCGTGTCAGAAACCTGACACGAAGAGAAGGAGCATCATCATGCCCGTCACCGGCCCTGACTTCATCTCCCTCCAGGTGCGCGACCTCGACGCTTCACAGGCGTTCTACGAGCAGTACCTCGGCCTCGTCCGCTCGCAGGCCGGACCTCCGCACGCCGTCGTGTTCGAGACGAAGCCGATCGCGTTCGCGCTCCGCGACGTCATTCCCGGCACCGATCTCGCATCCGTTCCCCAGCCCGGCATCGGCGCCGCGATCTGGCTCCACGCCACCGGCGTCCAGGCCATCCACGACGCACTCGTCGCCGACGGTCACACCATCGTCTCCGCACCGATAGACGGACCCTTCGGCCGCACCTTCGCCTTCGCCGACCCCGACGGCTACCACGTCACGCTCCACGACCGCGCCTGACCGGCCGCACGCCAGCGACGGCGGTCACCCGCCGATGAAGCTCACCGTCTCTGTCATGTCCGCCCGCCCGGTGCGCAGTCGGGGGACGCCCTCCTTCTCGAATCCGACGGCGACACCACAGAGCAGCGCGAGCCCCTCATCGGCTCCGACCGCCCGGGCGACGGTCTCGCGGTACATCGTCCACATCACCTGAGGGCAGCTGTGCAGCCCCTCGGCCCGCAGCAGCAGCATGACCGTCTGCAAGTACATCCCCGCGTCCGCCCACTGCCCCGGTCCCATCGCGCGGTCGAGGTAGCAGAACAGGACGACGGGTGCCCCGAACGCGTCCGTGTTCAAGGCGGCGATCTTTCTGGGCCTGTCGGGGTCGTCGCGCTCGATTCCCAGCGCCGCGTAACGCTGGGCGGCCGCGGCGGCGAAACGGTCCAGATACGGCGAGGCCAGGTCGGCCGGGTGCATCGGGTACTCCCGCTCGTCACCCGGGTCCCCGGCCCGTGCCCTGGCCGTCGCGCGCTTCTTGAGCTCGGCCAGGGGCTCGCCGGTGACGACGTACACGTGCCACGGCTGGAGGTTCCCGCTCGACGGAGCCCGCGTAGCGGCGGCCAGCACTCGTTCGAGTGTCTCCTTGGGCACCGGCTCATCGGTGAACGCCCGCACTGCCCGGCGACTGTCCACGGCTTCGTACACGTCCACGTCTTCTCGCCCTCTCGCCCACCAACAACCGCTCTCCCCTACCGTATTCAGCGGTCGGTGCCGACCTTCGCGCGCCTCCTCGTCGACTCGTGAGGGCCCGCACCCCGAGTGGCGAGTGGTGTTGAGGGGTAGATCGCGGGGGATCGACGGCGAACGGCCGGACAGCCACGGGACGTCCGCGCATCCTCGTGATGCGCCGGGAGAAGGGCGACAACTCCATGTACAGATCCGTATCGAGGGGACCGGTCCGGATGAGCCTCGCGCTCGGCGCGGCCTTGGCGTCGACCGTGCTCTGCGCGACGGCGGATGCGGGTGCGGCCGCACCCGCACCCGCACCCGCATCCGCGACGGGCGGCGCGGCACGCGGATCCGTCGAGCGGGTGGGCGTCGAACGCGCCTGCCCCGTCGTGTACTTCGACCTGGGCGAGACGCTGGTGCACACCGCGGACGACGGCGGCACCAGCTACCACCCCGGCGCGGCCGCCTACCTGCGTTCCCTGCGCGCACGGCACATCAAGGTCGGCCTGATCACCAACGTGCCGCCTTCCTGGGGCGCGACCGACGCCGAGCGCGCCGCCCGGTTGAGGAGCGAGGTCGACGCCACCTGGCAGGGTCCGGCCTCCTTCGCCTGGAAGGACTTCGGCGACCGGATCCTGACGCCCCGGACGGAAGCGGAACGGAAGCCGTCTCCGGTGCTGTGGCAGCGCGCGAAGGACCTCTCGGGCGGATGCCGCCTCGTCTACCAGGCGGAGACGGCCGGCGAGGTCGACGTCGCGGCCTCGCTCGGCTACCTGGCGTACCAGATCGACCGGCCCCACCGGCCGACGTACCTCCCGGTCGGGCTCATCGAACTCCTCGGTCACCGCCCGCGCTGACCCCTACGTCACCCGCTGTGTCATCCGCGCCGCGCCCTGCCGGATTCGGCCCCGGGAGCGGCGCGGAAGGCTTCACCGTCCGTTCCCCCGGCGTCTTGCGTCACGACCGGGACACCGCCGGGTGCCGATTCCTGACTACCCTTCATGACCCCACTGTGCAGGCCCAGTTGGAAGCCCCCGAGTAGGAGCGCCGTCGCCAGCGCGCTGTGCAGCAGCAGCGCGTCCAGGTGCCCGGCGGAGACGTACGCGCCCACGGCGACCGCGGCGAGTGCGCACACCGCGCGGTCCACGATGCTCTCGACCGAGAGGAGCGTCGCGCGCGGGGCGTGCGCGGGTACGGCGTCGTTCACCAGCTTGCGCTGGACCGGGTAGGCGAATCCGGTCGCGGCGGCGAACAGGCAGAGCAGCGCCACCACGGACCACGGTCCGCCGAAGGCCATGCCCGCCAGGCTGCCCGCGAGCACGAGGCTGAGCAGGGAGACCCAGGCCACCGGGGTGAGGCGGCGGCTGAGCCACTGCGGCCGGGCCGAGCCCACCGCCTCCGCCACCGTCATCGCGGCGAGCACCCCGCCGTGCGAGGCCTCCGCGATGCCGTGGTCGAGCAGGATCGGCTGGAAGAGGTTGACCTGGCAGATCCGGGAGAGCGTGAAGACGGCCACGCCCTGGACCATGACCAGGGCCAGCCACCGCGAGGAGGCCACACAGCGCAGGGCCGCGCCCGCGTCCCGCAGGAAGGCGCCGCCCCTGCGCCCGCCGTCCGACCGGTCGGCGGCCTTCCCGCTGCCGTTGCCGCCGTCGCCCGCTCCGGCGAGCCGGGGCAGCGCGACGGCGCACGCCAGCGAGCCCGCCGCGCTGACCGCGCTGAGCAGATAGGGGGCCGCGTGGGCGAGGGCCATCAACGGGCCGACCAGCGGCCAGCACACCACCTTCGCCGCAAGACCCAGGGCGCGCGCGGTGCCTTCCGCCTTCAGGTAGTGCTCGTCGCACTTCTCGGCCCGCAGCCCGTCGTACAGATACGCGCTGGCCGCGCCCGAGGTGAGCGAGCGGCCCGCGGCGATGGCGAGGAAGTGCACGAGGAACCCGGTGTACGAGGCGCTGAACACCGGAGCGAGGTTGGCTGCGGTCATGACCACCGCCCCGGCCCGCAGGCAGTTGCGGGTGCCGATCCGGTCGGCGATCAGTCCCGTCGGGATCTCGAACAGGCAGAACGCCACGTAGTAGATGCTCTGGATGCCGAAGATCTCGGCGTCCGTCAGCCCCGCCGTCTTTTGGTAGGCGTAGAACACCGGCATCCACCACAGCAGGTTGAACAGCAGCTGGAAGCCGTAGTTGAGCCGGATGATCCGGCGGGCGGTGTCCGTCAGGCCGCCGCCCGCCCCGGTGGGTGAGCGGCGCACGCGCGGCCTCACAGCGCGTACGGGCGGATCTGGACCAGCCGGAAGTCACCCTGCTCGGTCATCAGCCACTCGATGTCCAGCGGCTTGTCGACGTCGGCCCCGCCGGACGCCGGGCCGCTGAAGTGGGACTGGAGGAGCCGCCCGGTCAGGGACAGGTCCGCGAGCCGGGCCCGGGTCGCGGCGGACAGCGGCTCGCCCCAGGAACCGAGGGCGACCGTACGGCCCCCGCCCTCCACCGTGTTGTACAGGTACTGCTGCGGCAGCACCGAGCCGTCGACCACCTGCTCCGGTGAGCCGGGCGAGCAGTTGAGGTAGACGTTGCGGAAGTCCTGGTCGCGCGTCGGGTTACAGGTGACGAGGACGCCGCCGAGGGAGGCGGGCACGTACTCCTGGATGATCACGCCCATGTACGTGTCGTCGAGGGAGATGCCGACCTGGTGGCGCAGGCGCACGCTGCGGGGCGAGACCAGCGAGGCCCACACCTGGCGCACGGCGTCCAGGAGTTCCTCGGTGCCGTGGACGGTGGTGACCGAGTCGTAGACGCCCGCCGCGGAGAACCCGGGCAGGTCCTCGGCGTTGGACGAGGAGCGCACCACGAGGCGGCCGCCCGGGGCCGCGGCTGCGGGGAACGCCTGGTTGATCTGCCGGGTGACGGACTCGGGAACGGGCGTGTGCCGGATGAGGTGCTGCAACTGCAGGCAGAGCGCGTCCAGGGCGTCGGTGGCGTCGAGTTCCAGCGCCATCTTGAGCTTGCCGATGCCCTGCTGGAGAGGGGGCGAGGAGGCGAGGAAGTTCTGCTGCAGCGCGAAGGGGAGCGCGACGCCCGCGGGGGCGCCGACCGTCGAGGCCACGAACCGGGCCGCGGCGGCGCGCAGTTCCTCCCCGGTGGGCTCCTTCAGACCGAGCCGTGCCGCGAGGTGCCCGCACAGGTTGTCGCGGGGCGGGCGCGGCTGCCGGTGGAAGGCCGTCAGGTCGGCCGTGCGGCTGTCGAGCACGTGGTGCAGCTCGCCGAGGTTGGCCGCCTTGGTGCCGTACCGGCCCCGGTCGGTGCCGCGGAGCCGGTGCAGGGCGAGGACCGGAGTGTCCTCGAGCAGGGGCGGTTCGAGGCGGATGCGCTGCTGGTGCCAGGACGGGGCCCGCAACACCGGCTCGTGGTCGAGGCGTTCCAGGGAGATCTCGTCCTCGCGCACCTGGTAGCGCACCCACGCGCCGTCCAGCGCATCACGCTCGACGAGCTGCTCCAGGTCGCGCACGATCGCGTTGGGTATGCCCCACCCGGAGGCCAGGACGTTGGTGTGCGAAAGCGGCGTGATCGGCGCGGTGTTGAGGAACCCGGCGACCCGGGGCACGTCGTCCGGCAGGCACGGCATGGCGACGATGTCGGCCCAGCCGAGCCCGGCCTCGGCCGCCGCGTACTCCTGGTGCGTACGGAAGAACCGCAGCCGCCCGGTGGCCTCGCCGGAGTTGAGCGGGGTCCTGTTCCTGGTGCCGAAGAGTTCGTGGCTGAGGATGCGCGGCACGCGCTGTTCGCTGATCGCGGCCAGCTCCTCCTCCTGCCCGTGGTTGGCGGGCTTGAGCAGCAGCGGCAGACGGCCGTCGACGCGGAGGCGCACGTACTCGTAGAACCAGGCGAGGAGGTCACCGTGCATGGTGTCGGCCTCGGTGGTCTCCAGGACGAGGAAGGGGCGCTCGCGGCCCTCCGCGTCCTGTTCGGCGTGCAGGGACAGCACGCCGAGCAGGAAGCGTCGCCCGGGGTCGGTGTAGACGGAGGCGTTGAACGCGTCCAGGTCGGCGTCGAGGGCGGCCAGTTCCATGCCCAGGACGCGGGTGGCGACGTAGTTGACGTGGAAGGGGTGGGCGGCGGTGTCCAGCAGGTGCCAGGTGTCCTCGGCGCGGTCGACGACGACCTTGAGGTACTGGTGCCCCGCGAGGACGCCCGAGAGCGTGCGGAAGAGCGGCAGGGACAGGTTCTCGCCGACGACCGTGCGGTCCGTGGCGGATTCGGGGGCGCCGGAGAGCAGGTGGGCGGTCATCGGGAAACCTCCTCGAGCTGTGCGGCGGGCAGGATCCGGGGCAGAGCGTCGACCAGGGTCTCGAAATCACGGAGCACGGTGCGCGGGTCCGCGGCGGAGAGCAGGCAGAGGGCCGCCATGGTGTTGGCCCCGGCGGCCGGGTCGTAGACCGGGACGGTGCTGCCGTCGGCGACTGAGCTCTCCGCGACGACCGAGAGGCGGCTGCCCCGGCTCAACGGCACGCGGTCCGCGACCGCGGGGAAGTCCCAGACCCTGCGGTCCTGCCAGGCCGCGCCCGCGCCGTCGACCGCGAGGACGACGAGGGAACCCGCCGCCCCGCGCGCCTGCGCCGGGGTGAGGGCGCGCTCGGGCCAGGCGACCGGGCGGCCGAGGAGGTGGTCGACGAGCATGCCGATCAGGTCGAGGTCGAAGACCTCCTCGATCTGCGGCACCGTCATCGCGCCGCCGAACCGGGCGGCCGTCTCGATCAGCCACATGCGGCCGTCCGCACCGAGCTTGATCTCGGTGTGGATGCCGCAGTCGCGCAGACCGAGCGCGTCGACGGAATCCCGGGCGAGGGCCACGATCCGGTCCTGGGCGGCCGGGGACAACTGGGCGGGGGTGATGCCCGCCCGCTCGGTGAACGGCTCGACCGTGGGCATCCGGCCGCTGACACAGACCGGGTGGAACACGCCCCGCGCCACGACGCCCTCGACGCTGACGTAGTCGCCCCAGCCCGGGTCGTCGAACCACTCCGCCGCGGTGCCGGTGACGATCTGCTCGACCACGAAGTCCGCGTCGGCCTCGGCCACATGCAGCTCCGCATAGCCCAACTGGGCCGATTCGGCCATCACTTCGCGCGACCGGCGCCATGCGCCGCTCACCTCGTGCGGGGAGCGGATGATCTGGTGCGCGGTGGAACCCGCGCTCCAGGCCGCCTTGAGGAGGAGCGGGAAGGGCAGGCGGGTGGCCGCCTCGTGCAGGTCGGCCTCGGTGGCGACGGGCCGGAACTCGGGCTGGGGCAGGCCGTGTTCGTGCCAGGTGCGGCGCATCAGGCGCTTGTCGCGGGCGAGCGCGGCGGCGCCGCCCGCACCCGGCAGACCGAGCGCCTCGCACGCCTCGGCGACGGCGACGACCGCGTACTCGGAGAAGGTGAGCACCGCGTCCGCGCCGACGGCCTTCGCCCGCGCGACGATCAGGGACACCAGATCACCACGGTCCGCGTCGGTGGGCGTCACCACCGAGGCGCACAGTCTGTGGGCGTCACCTGCCACGGCGGGAGGAAGAGCGCTGAGCGCCAGGAGGTGCACCTGCGCCTTCGCGGCCGCCCGGGACAGGACGTGACCGAGCGGCGGACCACCCTTGGCATGCACTAACAGCACCTTGCTCACTGAAGTTCGTCTCCGTTTCGTCCAGTTGGTACGTATCGCCGTACGGGGACCGGCGTCGCGCGCCGAGCGCGGAGGGACACCGGGGATGCGTGGCGGGGCGCGTTCACCCGCACTTCCAAGGGGAACAGGCGCGGGACCCCGGTGACGCCGCGGCGGCGGCCCGGCGTTCAGGCAAATGCCTGAGTCCGGCCGCGGACGCGTGCCGCGAGGACCGGCGGCCCGTCGGCGAATTCCCGCTCTGCGCTGCCACTTCGGCCGAGAACCGAGCATGCGCGAGCGACGGACGGGATACGCATCGCGTGGTGACTGTGCGTCAACCAGACGTATACGGAAGGAGAAACGGCCGTGGACGATTCCAGCCTCAAGGCCCTGCTGGAGGACCTTCCCGTGTTCTGGTGGGAGTTCGACCAGCCGTGGCACGTCCGGGAGCGGGGCGGCGGGGCCTTCGCCGACACCGGCACGGCCCAGCGCTTCCTCGACCGGGTCCGCCAGGAACTCGCGGACCCGGGACACCCGCCGCGCGACGGCCGCTGGCTGGCCCGGTTCGACGGCCGGACCTTCGACGTGAGCTGCCCGCGGGACGCGACCCGCGCGCACCGCCGCACCCGCGGCCTGGCGGTGGAGGTCGACACCCACCCCGAGGCCCCGCGCAGGTACGCGGCCTTCGCCGACCTCGTCGACCTCGCCCCGGCGGCCGCGTTCATCCGGGACCGGCACGGACGGTACCTGTGGGCCAACCACGCCTACGCGCACCTCTACGGCACCACCGCGCAGGAACTCACGGGGCGGTGCATCGAGGACTTCGACGCCCCCGAGGAGGCCGTCCAGTTCCGCACCCTCGACCAGGAGATCCTGACCCGGGGCACACCGGTGCGCCACACCCTGCACTACCGCCGCCCGGACGGCAGCGCGGGCCACGCCGTCGGCCACCGCTTCCCCGTCAGGGAGAACGCGCAGACCTGCGTCGCCGGAATCTACGTGGACATCACGGACCACCTGCGCGCCATGGTCCAGCGGCAGGAAGCCGAGGAGCGCCTACGGGCCCTGCGCGACCACACCGGGCTGCCCTGCGCGCTCCTCACGGCCGGCGGCCGCGTGATCGAGGCGAGCGCCGCGGCCGCCGAGCTGTTCGACCTCGGCCTGCCCGACCTGGTCGGGCGGCGGGCGCACACGCTGCTCGCGCCCGCCCCCGGCCTGGAGCGGCTGCACCGCCGCTGGCGGGGGCTGATAGCCCGGCGCACCAGACGCGTGGAGACCTCCGTGATGCTGGGCGGGACGCGGGGGCTGCAACGCCGCGCGCGACTCCACCTGACGACGGTGGGCCACTCCGCCGACCGGGCCGGGCAGGTCTGGGCCGTCGTCACGCACCAGAGCCTCGCCCACCAGGCCCACCCGGCCCTCACCGCCGCGCAGATCCGCATCCTCACCCTCCTGGCGGAGGGCAGCAGCAACAGCGACATCGCCACGTCGCTGAAGCTGTCCCGGCAGACGGTCGACTACCACCTGGGCCGCCTGCGCGGCCTCCTGGGCGCACCGACCCGCCCGGCCCTCGTCGCGCGGGCCTACGTCCTCGGCATCCTCGCGCCCGCCGCCTGGCCCCCGCGCTCGGCGACGGCGGCGCATCCGCTGAGCACGGTCTGACGGCGGGCGTCCCCGGAGAACCGCGAAGGACCTGCTTCGAGAACCGCGAAGACCTACTTCTCCCAGCCCACCGTCTCCGGCAGGGGGTTGTAGAAGATGGTCGCACCCACGTTCGCCAGTCCCTTCTTGACGCTGTACGTCGAGGGGCCGCTGAACAGCGGGAGCTTGGCGTACTCCTGAAGGGCCTCCTTCTCGACCCTGTTCACCGCCACCGTCTGCTGGCCCAGGTCGGCGATCTCCGTCGTGGCACGGATCTTCTTGTCCAGCGCGGGGGACCCGGCCCCCGTGATGTTGGACTCACGGTCCGAGCAGTACGTCTCGCACAGATAGCGGACCCCGAAGGGATCCATCGAGCGGTTGCCCGAGAGGAACAGGTCGAACTTGCGCTCGTTGATGATGTTGGAGAAGTCCGCGTCGTCGCCCTTCTTGATGACGAGGCGCACGCCGACCGGCTTCAGCATCGCGGCCAGGGCGCCGGCGGTGGCCTTGCCCAGCGCGTCGTCGCCAAGCAGCGTGTATCCGACCTCGAGCCGCTTGCCGCCCTTCTCCCGGACCCCGTCGCCCCCGGGCTTCCAGCCCGCCGCGTCGAGGTCCTTCTTGGCCTGCTCCGGCCCGTACTTCAGGACGGCCGAGACGTTGTCCGCGTACCCCTTCTGGAAGCTGTAGAGCACCGCGGAGCCGGGCAGCGGCTCCTTGTAGTCCAGACCCTGGAACTGGATCTTCGCGATCTGGGTACGGTCGATGCTCTCCTGGATCGCCTTGCGCACCGCCTTGTCGCCGAGGACCGACGACTTGGTGTTGAAGTTCAGCGAGTACTCGAACGGGCTGCCGCCGCTCCGGATCTCGGTGCCCTCGAGCCCCTTGAGCTGCTTGAGGCTCTCGGCGTCGACCGCGGAGACATAGTCGAGCTGACCGTTCTTGAACGCGTTGACCGCCGCGGTCGACTCCAGGTTCACGTAGACGCGCTTGTCGAGCTTGCCCTTCTTGCCCCACCACTTCGGGTTGCGTACGAAGGTGATGTTGCCCGAGTGGGTGTCCCACTTGCCGACCGTGTAGGGGCCCGCGCCCCACTCGGGGTGCGCCTTCTTGACGTACGCCTTGTTGAAGTTGTCGACCGTCGCCGCCTTCGGGTGCAGGAACGTGAAGAACAGGCTCGGCCAGGAGGGGTAGACGCCCTTGAAGGTGATGACCGCCTGCTTGTCGTCCTTGCCCCGCGTGACGTCGGTGATCTGGTCGTAGCCGTCCGTCGTGGAGGCCGCGAAGTCCTTGTCGGAACCGTTGTTGGCCTTCCACGTGGCCTTGATCGCGGTCCAGTCGATGGGCGTTCCGTCGTTGAACACGGCCTTCTTGTTGAGCGTCAGGACGACCTTCTGGCTGCCGCCCTTGACGGACACCTTCACATCGCTGAGGTAGTCCGGGTTGTACTGCACTTCACCGGTCGGCGAGAACGTGATCGGGTTCGCGTTGTACCAGGCCCATACCCGGGTCGCCGTGAGGGTGCCGTTGACGTTGAAGGGGTTGCCCTGCTCGTCGAACGTCCCGACCGTCGTGTAGGTCCCGCCGTCCTTGATCTTCTCGTACGGCGTCGGGTTGTAGTCGGCGGCTCCCGACGCGGCGGACGGGGTGCCTTTGCCGCCCGAGCCCGCGGCGCCGTCACCGGATGAGGACTGGCACGCGGTGGCGGAGACGGAGATGGCTGCGATGAGGGCGACGGGCAGGGCCAGTCTTGCGCGCATGGGAAAGCGTCCTTGTGTTGAAGAGGGAAAGGTGAACTGCACTGTGGTCGTGGGTAGGTGGCGCCGCTCAGCGGCGGAGGGGCCCCGTCACTCGGCGTGGCAGGCGTACGCGTGGCCCGGCTGCCCCGGCACCGTCCTGGGCGCGGGGCGCTCCGTGCGGCAGCGCTCGCGTACGTCGTCGTCCGCGAGGCGGTACAACGGGCAGCGGTCGATGAACACGCAGCCGCGCGGCAGGTTCGTGGCGCCCGGCTGCTCGCCCTCCAGGACGATCCGTTCGCGGGTGCGTTCGCGTTCCGGGTCGGGGATCGGGATCGCCGAGAGGAGCGCCCGGGTGTAGGGGTGCTTCGGGTCGGAGAAGAGCGTCTCCGTGTCGCCGGTCTCGACGATGTGACCCAGGTACATCACCGCGATGCGGTCGCAGATGTAGCGCACCACGGCGAGATCGTGGGCGACCATGAGGTAGGCGAGCCCCAGCTCGCGCTTGAGCCGGCCGAGGAGGTTGATCACCCCGGCCTGCACCGACACGTCCAGGGCGGAGAGCGGCTCGTCGAGGGCGAGCAGCTTCGGATCGGTGGCCAACGCACGGGCGATGCCGATGCGTTGGCGCTGCCCTCCCGAGAGCGCGGAGGGGAAGCGGTCGCTCATCGAGGCGTCGAGACCGACGAGCGTCAGCAGTTCGTGGACGCGGGAGCGGATCGCCTCGCGGTCGCGGCCGACGGCCCGCAGGGGTTCGGCGAGCAGTTGGTAGACGGGCAGACGGGGGTCCAGGGCCCCCAGGGGGTCCTGCATGACGATCTGCACGTCGTGCCGCAGGGTGCGCGCGTTCCTGGCACCGGTGCCGACGCCCGAACCAGCACCCTTGCCCGTGGCAGCCCCGACCTCCTGCCCCGCGACCTCGATCCGGCCGCCCTCGGGACGCCTGAGCCGCAGGATCCCCATCAGCGTCGTCGTCTTGCCGCTGCCCGACTCGCCGACCAGACCCAGCGTCTCTCCGCCGCGCAGCTCGAAACTGACCTGGTTGACCGCGTGCAGCGTGCCGACGCGGCGCTTGATGAACGCGCCCTTGGTCACGGGGAAGGTCTTGACGAGGTCCTCCACCCGCAGCACCACCTCGCCGCTCGCCGGGCCCGTCCCGGCCTCCCTCTCGTCGGCCGTGACGCCCCCGGTGGGATCCAGCCTGCCGTCGGCTATCTCGTCCGCGCGCAGGCAGGCGACGTCTCCGTGGCCCGTGACCTGCCGCAGCTCCGGTTCGTCGGAGCCGCACGCGTCGAGTGCGACGGCGCACCGGCTCGCGAAGGGGCAGCCGCCCGGGAGGTGCGACAGCGCCGGCGGCTCGCCACCGATCGGTACGAGGGGGCGGCGGACCCCGCCGTCCACGGTCGGCACCGCGGCGAGGAGCCGCGCCGTGTACGGCATCGTCGGCCGACGGAACAGCGTGTGCACGTCCGTCTTCTCCACGAAGCGGCCCGCGTACATGACGGCGACGTCGTCCGCGTGACCCGCCACGACACCCAGGTCGTGGGTGATCAGGACGAGCCCGGCGCCGGTCTCCCGCTGCGCGAGGCGCAGCACGTCCAGGATCTGCGCCTGCACGGTGACGTCGAGTGCGGTGGTGGGCTCGTCGGCCACCAGGACGCTCGGCCGGTTGGCGATCGCCAGGGCGATGACCACGCGCTGGCGCATGCCGCCGGAGAACTCGTGCGGGAAGGCCGAGGCCCGGCCCCGCGCGTCGGGGATGCCGACGAGATCGAGCAGTTCGACGGCCTGCTCCCAGGCCGCCTTCTTGGACAGGTCCTGGTGGACCCGCAGCGCGTCGGCGAGCAGCCTGCCCACGGAGAAGATGGGAGTGAGCGCGGACAGAGGGTCTTGGAAGACCATGCCGATGGAGTTGCCCCGCACGCGCGACAGTGACCGGTCGTCGAGGCCGATCAGGTCCTGGCCGCCGAGCAGGACCTGGCCGTGCAGGTCGGCGGTGGGCGGCAGCAGGCCCATGATGCCCATCGCGGTGGCCGACTTGCCCGATCCCGACTCGCCGACGATGCCGAGGGTGCGGCCCGGCAGCAGGTCGAAGCTGACGCCGCGCACCGCTTCGACGGGCCCGGCCTCGGAGGGGAAGGAGATCCGCAGGTCCCGTACGGAGAGCACGGGGGTGGCGCCGGTGGGGGAGACCCGGTCGTCGCGCAGGGGAGTGGTGGTCGTCATCGTCGGCCTCCCGCCGCGCCGGTCACTGAGGTGGGGTCGAGGGCGTCGCGCAGGCCGTCGCCGATGAAGGTCATCGACACGGTGAGCAGGACGACGAGGCCCGCGGGAAAGGCGAAGAGCCAGGGTGCGCTGGTGACGGTGGTCGCCCCGTCGGCGAGCATCGTGCCGAGGGAGACGTCCGGGGTCTGGACGCCGAATCCGAGGAACGACAGCGCGGTCTCGCTGAGTACGGTCGCCACGACGCCGAGCGTCAGGTTGACGATGAGCAGGGAGCCGAGGTTGGGGATGATGTGGCGCAGGATGATGCGCAGCGGACGCACGCCCATGAACTCCGCCGCCGTCACGTAGTCCCGTTCGCGCAGCGAGGTCGAGACGGACCAGACGACGCGGGCGGTGGACATCCAGCCGAACAGGGTCAGGACGATGATGAGGACGCGCCAGTCACCGGCAAGACGGTGGGAGACCAGGGCGAGAATGAGGAACGAGGGCACGATCAGCAGGAAGTGGATGACGGCCAGCGTCAGCTTCTCCACCCGGCCGCGGAAGTACGCGGCGCTGGCTCCGATGACCGCGGCGACGACGATCGTCAGGACGGACACGCTCACGGCGATCACCAGCGAGCGCTGGAGCCCGTGCACCGCGCTGGCGTAGACGTCGTTGCCGCCCTGGTTGGTGCCGAACCAGTGCACGTCGCTCGGGGGTTGGGTGAGCGCGGCGAAGTCGGCGTCGGTGTGGGTGTAGGGCGTGAACAGGCCGCCGAAGACGCTGAACAGCACGAGCAGCGCGAAGATCAGGACACCGGCCACGGCGAGCCGGTTGCGCAGGAAGCGTCGCAGATAGAGCCGCCCGCGGCCGAGGCCCTCACGCGCCTCGACGGCGCCGCTGACGGTGTCGGTTGCTGTCGCCATCTCAGTTCACCCGCACTCTCGGGTCGAGGAATACGGTGGCGATGTCCGCGAGGATCGCGCCGATCGCGGTGAGCACCGCGGCGAACGCGGCCGTCGCGACCACGCCGTGCACGTCGTTCTTGTTGATGGTCTGGATGAAGTAGCGGCCCATGCCGTTCCAGCCGAAGATCGTCTCGGTGATGATGGCTCCGGTGAAGATGGCGGGCACGCTGAAGGCCACGGAGGCCGCCGTCGGGACCAGCGCGGCGCGCAGGGCGTGCCTGCGTACGGCCTGCGCGCGGGTGAGGCCGGTGGCCTGGGCCGTACGGACGAAGTCGGAGTTGATGGTGTCGAGCAGCAGCGAACGCTGCGTCAGGTGATAGCCCACGTACCCCATCAGCGTCAGAGTGAGCGTCGGCAGGATCAGATGGAGGAGGCGGTCGCCGATCGTCGGGAGCAGCCCCTCGACGTTCGGCGAGTTCTCCCCGGCGACGTACAGGAAATCCATCCCGGCGTGCTGGTTGAGCCAGATGGCCACGAAGACCACGGCGAGCGCGGCGACGGACGCCGGCACGTTGAACACGGCGATGGAGACGGCCTGCGCGACGCGGTCGGCCGCGCCGTACTGCCGCGAGGCGGTGTAGACGGCGAGCGCGACACCGATCACGACGGACAGCACGGTCGCGGTGACGACCAACTCGGCGCTGATGAGGGCGCGGTAGCCCATCTCACCGTTGACGGAGACACCGGTGGGCGACGTGCCCCAGTCGAAGTCGAGGGTCACCGAGGTGAGCCAGTGCCACCACCGCTGCACCAGTGGCATCCCGGGATCGAGGTTGTACGGGGCGAGGGCCCGCCCGATCTGCTCTTCGCTGCGGACGGGCCGCAGCTCCTTGTAGTTCGAGCGCGGGTCCAGAAACCAACTGGCCAGGAAGTACGTCGCGTTGGTCGCGACCGCGATCATCAGGAGCCAGCCGCCCGCCTTGCGCACTACATAACGCATGGCGTGGACCGCCCCCTCACCACAGCGGTGGGACGCGCCTGGGCGGCGCCGGAGAGACAGATCGAGTGCATGCGCGGTGGTGCTTTCTGCGGGCTTTACGAGTACGGAACGGTGCCACGGAAGAGGCGAATGTCAGCTTGGTCCGTACTGGGTGGCCACACCAGGTTGTGGCCGGTTTCGCCACGAGCCCGCAATGTTGCCGTAGGGATCGCAATGCCGCCGTAGCAAAACGATCTCTGTTGTGACGTGAACGCGCAGGTCAGCCACTACAACCGAGTGGCCAGCCAGACGCTCACCCCCGCGGCGACGATCAGCCCGACGTTGAGCGCGATCCGCCGGTCTTCGATGCGCAGGTGGACGACGATCGCACCGCTCTGCAGGAGCACGAAGCCGCCGGCCGCGGCCGCCGCCAGCGACGGAGCGATGCCGGTCGACGGCGGCAGGACCAGCCCGATCGCGCCGAGCACTTCGACCGTCCCCAGCGCCCTGAGGGCGGGCAGGGGTATGCGGTCGACCCAGCCCATCATCGGCCGGAGCTGATCACGACTGCGGACGACCTTCAGCGTGCCCGCGTAGAGGTAGAAGAGCGCGAGCAGTCCCGCGACGATCCCGTAGGCGATGTTCATGGTTCCCGTTCATGGGCCACCGGCTCGTGGGGCCCTGCTGAGTGCGGTTGATGGTGTCGGTCGCACTCCAGTCCACTGCCGGAGCTCCATCGGTGTCCAAGACCCGTTCCGATGAGCCGATACCCAGGGGGTATCGGCACAGCGTGGAGCTGCGAACGCGAAAACGTGTGGTGTCTCGGGCCGAGCCCCGGTGGGGGCCTTCACCCGCACCGCAGTGGCTAATCCCGCGGTGCCAGGGTGCGCAAGACGTCGAACTCGTTGCCCTCGGGGTCGGCCATGACCACCCAGTTCCGGTCCGGGCCCTGGCCCACGTCCGCCTTGGTGGCGCCCAGACCGAGCAGGCGGGTCACCTCGTCCTCGGTGCTGCCGTCGATCGGGCTGACGTCGAGATGGAACCGGTTCTTGACGGTCTTGCCCTCGGGCACACGTATGAACACCAGGGTGGGCGGCATCTGACGGGCCCGGACCTCCTCGACGGTCGGCTCCCAGGAACCGATCTCGACCTTTCCCTCGCTCCGGTCGATCACCTTGAAGTCCAGAACCTCGCACCAGAAGCCCGCGAGCCTCTCCGGATCGTGGCAGTCGACGACCAACTCGGTGAACCTGCTTGTCATGCTTCTCCCAGGTAGTACGGACGGGGCTCAGCGTAGGTCGCCCACCCGGGAGATTCGAGGTCCTCTGTGACCATGGACATCAGTCGTGATGTGCCCGATGGACACTGACGGCATAGCCGCCGCCCTCGTAGGGATGGGCGTCCCATGTCGCGAACCGGTCGACCAGGGTGAGGCCGACCGCGGCGCAGTGGGCGTCGTACTCCGGCAGGTTGATGGAGGGCGGCACCGGCAAGTGAGCTTCGTCCAGGCCGAATCCGGCGACCAGGAGGCCGCCCGGGCGCAGGACCGCGGCCAAGCGGCTGAGGACCGCCGACTCGCTCCCCGCGGCAAGGAGCGGGAAGATGTTGCCCGCGGCGACCACGAGGTCGAAGTCCGCGACGACACGCTGCTCGGCCGGGTCGAACGTGGCCAGGTCGGCCTGGATCCAACGCAGTTCCGGCGCCTGCTTGCGCGCCACGGCGAGCATGGAAGCGTCCAGGTCGACCCCGACACAGTCGTACCCGAGCTCCGCCAGCCGGATCATGACCCGGCCGGTGCCGCACCCGGCATCCAGCACCCGTGACCCGGCGGGCACCAGCGCGGCGCACAACCGTGCCTCACCATGCATGTCCTTGCCGGTGCCGGCCAGGGAGGCGAACCGGGCGGCGTAGTCCTCTCCGGACGTCCCACCGGTCAGCTCTTCCCAACGATTCATGACGCACAGGGTAGGTGATCAATCGGCGGGAGATCGCGTCGTCACGGCGGGCCTTCGGTCGAGCGGGTCATGCGGGATCCGCGACGGTGGGGGCGGCGGGGTGCGGGATGCCGACGGCGGGGGCGTACTGGGCGGCCTGCGCGTCGAACATGGCGGCGTACCGGCCGTGCGCGGCGATCAGGTCGTCGTGGGTGCCGTGTTCGACGAGGCGCCCTTGGTTGAGGACGTAGATGTGGTCGGCGTGGCGGACGCCGGACATGCGGTGGGTGACCAGGACGACGGCCCGGTTCGGGGCGGCGAGGCGACGGATACGGCCGAAGGCTTCGATCTCCGCCTCGGGATCGAGTGCGGAGGTGGGCTCGTCCACGATGAGGATGCTGTCCGCCCGCGAGGTCGCGCTACGCCAATGCGTGCGGGCCAGACCTACCTTCTGCCACTCGCCGCCGGAGAGTTCGATGGCGCCGCGGAACATGCGGGCCAGCAGACTGCGCAGGCCGTCGGGGAGTTTGGCGATGACCGGGGCGGCACCGGCGTAGTCGACCGAGGGCTGCAAGTCCTGCGATGCCGCCGCGTGGGCGGGGCGGCCGATGCGGATGTTCATCGCGGCGGTCACCGGCCAGCGCTGGAAGTCCTGGGTGAGCAGGGAGACGCGCTCGAAGACCTGGGAGCGGTCGAGGCCGGTGATGTCCGCCTCGCCCCAGCGCAAGGTGCCGCTCTGGGGCAGCAGCATGCCCGAAAGGATCTTCATGAGCGTGCTCTTGCCGGAGCCGTTCTCCCCCACCACGGCGGTGACCGACCCCATCGGCAAGGTCAGCGACACCTGCTCCAGGGCAGCCGTGTCCCGGTCGGGGTAGCAGTAGGTGACCTGGTCCAGGGCGATCTCCTTGACCCGCCCGGGTACGGGGTCGCCGCCAGCGGGGATGGTGCGCTGTGCGGCCTGGGTGAGGAACCGGCCGTGGTCGCGTACGTAGAGGGATTCCTCATGCAGCTGGTTGATGTTCATCACCAGCGCGCCCAGGCTCGCCGATCCGGTGCGTACCGCGATCACGGCGGTTCCGGCGACGGCGAGGCTCATGTGTCCGGCGACGATCAGCCAGAACATGGCCCCGTAGGTCGCGGCCATGGCCAGTCCTGACAGTGCGGAGGCGATCCATTCGGTGAGGGCTTTGCTGGAGGCGAGGCGTTCCTGTTCGGCTTCCGCGCTCTCGGCCATGCGCTCGTAGCGGCTGAGGAGGAAGGTTCCGACGGCATGGAGGCGGACCTCTTGGGCGGCGCTGCGTTCGGTGAGCAGGCTGCCGATGAGGCGGCTGGCTCGCACGTGCTCGATCCAGGCCATCACCGACACGTACCGCTCCTGGGCCACGCGCATGGCACCCCAGCCGCGCGGGGCCGCGATGAGGAGCAGCATGGGCAGCAAGAGGGGGTGGAGCACGGCGAGCACACCGGCCGTGGTGATCAGGGAGATCAGGCCGTTCAGGGCGGCGACACAGGCACCGATCATGCGCCGGGCGGCGCCGGGGCCGTGCTGGGCGATGTCGACGAGCCGACGGAAGTCGGGGTCGTCGATGGCTTCCAGCTCGACGCTGACAGCGGCGGCCAGGTACTGGGTGGTGGCGATCCGCTCGACCTTCGGCTCCAGGCGCCCCGCACGGGAGGTGGACCAGGCGGAGAGGGCGGAGTTGACGACGGCGATGGCGGCGGCCGCCAGCAGTCCGGGCAACAGCGCGTGCAGCCGCTGGTCCGCGCTGCCGGTCCCGGCGAGCAGCGCGTGCATGACGGCGTTGATGGCGAGCAGGCCGACGGCCGCGGCGATGCCCTGGCCGACCTCGCTGACGGCGACCGCCAGGAGCGCGCGCCGGTCGGCCTGCCACGCCAGGCGCAGAGCGGCGCCGACGAGCGTGGGCATGGAGCGCAGCGCCGACATCATGGTCAGATCCAGACCGGCGTGCTCGTGCTGCGACCAGCCCAGGTCGTAGCGCAACGGTCCGCCGAACAGCTCCTGTTCGGCGTCGGAGACGCGGGGCTCGGCCATCTTCACCGGTCCGAAGAACCTCTTCACCGAACGCCTCCCGCAGCAGACTGACAGCCCGGCGAGGGCTTCTCCCTCGCCCCCCAGAACTCCTGCTGGTCAGCGCTGATGCGGACGCCCGCCTCTTCTCGCGCTTCGCGTCGCGCGGCACGATCGAGCGCAAGGCAGCGTACGGGATGCATGGGACGCTCTCCTTAATGGTCGCGGCGGTTCGGTTCCGCCGAGGGCGGGCCGAATGCCGTCCAGCGCGCGCTCAGTGAACCGGATGTCAGGGGGGCCGCATAGGGTCCGGCCCATGGCTGACCCTGAACTGACAACGCTGCTCGGCGTCTTGAACAGCAAGCGCACACACGTCCTGGACATCCTGGAGGGCCTGGACGAGGAGGCGCTGCGGCGCCCGGTCCTGCCGTCCGGCTGGACATGCCTCGGGCTGGTACACCATCTCGCTCTGGACAACGAGAAGTTCTGGTTCCGCGCGGTCGCTGCGGGGGAGCAAGCGGCGATCGAAGAGATCCTCGGGTCAGGGGAGAGCGCGTGGGAGCCCGCCCCGGAGAAGACAGCGGAGGAGGTCTTCGCCCTCTACCGGCAGGAGGCGAAGCTCGCCGACACGTTCCTCGCCGACGCCGACCTCAACGCGGCCCCGAGCTGGTGGCCGGACTTCTTCGGCACCTGGCACCTCGACACCCTGCGCGAAGTCGTCCTGCACGTGATCACCGAGACCGCCACCCACGCCGGCCACTTGGACGTCGTGCGCGAACTCACCGACGGCAGGCAGAGGTTGGTCGTCACCTGAACTACTTCCTCTGAACTACTTCTTCTGAACTATTTCCTCCGTCCGGCTTCGAAGAGCAGGCTGTTCGCGCCCTCTACGGTGTCGTCCTCGACCAGGCGGAAGCGCCGGTGCGCAGTGCACGGGGCAGAGGGGAAAGGCGGCGCGCGCAAGGCACACACGCGCCACGCGCTCACCACCAAGCGCCCCCTCGCAGAAGGGCAACGACCCGCCGCCAGGCGCTCCTTCCTTGAAACGCTCAGCTCCACATGAGACGAGGGGTTCCGGAGGGGACGGCATGCGCGGGCGGGAAGTCTGGACACGACGAAGGCTGTGGGTCGGCGTCGGCTGTGCGGCACTGGTCGTGCTGGCCGTCACGCTCCGCAGGGTCGCCCAAGGGCACGGTGAGCAAGTGCAGTACGACGGACCCGCGTTCGTCGTATCCGTGGTCGGCGTCATGGTGTCTGCCGCGGCACTGCTCGTGGACATCCTGCGTCGCACGGACGCACCCCCGGAACCCGGTGCTGTGCTGCGGCAGACCGCTGACGGGCTCGCCGAGGCGGTACGGGTCCAATGGGCCGAGGAGGCGCGGCTGCGGAGGCTGCAGGATCCGGAGCCGCTGAACGTCCGCTGGAGGTGGGCCGACAGGCTGCTCACCGACGACACACGGAACATCCGGCGTGGTCGCCCGGCGCCCGAGCCGCAGCCCGGCGACAACTGCCTGGCGTCGATCGCCACGGCCTTCGAGGAAGTGCCGTCCAGGCGCATGGTCGTACTCGGCAGCCCTGGTTCGGGCAAGAGCGTGCTCGCCATGTGCTGCACGCTCGATCTTGTGAGGAGGCGTACGCCCGGCACGGCGGTGCCCGTGCTCTTCCCCCTGGCGGCCTGGGACCCGGGCACCACCCCGCTGCGTACCTGGCTCGTCGAGCGGCTCGTGGCGGAGTACCGGCCCCTGGCGGCCACCACCGACGGCACCTTGT
The DNA here is from genome assembly GCF_002556545.1 of Streptomyces formicae. NCBI lineage: Bacteria > Bacillati > Actinomycetota > Actinomycetes > Kitasatosporales > Streptomycetaceae > Streptomyces > Streptomyces formicae. The sequence continues at coordinate 70,727 of NZ_CP022685.1, read as the reverse complement.
TGGCCGCGTCCCTGCTCGACGCCGGACTGATCACGCCTGTCCTCGACGGCTTCGACGAACTGCCCCCGGCGCTGTACGGCACCGCGATGCGCAGGCTCAACGCCGAACTGGACGACGGCATGCCGGTGCTCGTCACCTCGCGGACCACGGCCTGGCGCAGCACGGTCGCGTGCAGCGACGTGCTCACAGGTGCGGAGGTCCTTGAGCTGCTGCCGCTGGAGTTCGCCGAGGCGACGTCATATCTGGAGCGCACCGCGCGTCCGTTACGCGGTCCCGGCGATCGCCGCACGACGGTGTGGACCTCGGTGCTGGACTCCTTGCAGAACGACCCGCGCACCCTGGCAGCCAGCGCGCTCCTGCAGATCCTGACCAATCCGCTCATGGTGGCCCTGGCTCGCACGGTGTACGGCGACGTGTCCCGCGATCCCCAAGAGCTCCTCGACGACCCTCGCTTCGAGACGACGGCCGGGATCGAAAGGCACCTCCTCGACGCCTTCGTACCGGCCGCGTTCGGCGACGGGGTGCCGAATCGCGGTGGCGCGCCGCGGACGCCAGGCGCTGGCTGGCCTGGCTGGCACGCGAGTTGGAGCAGCGAGATTCCAAGCGGCTCGCCTGGTGGGAGCTGTATCTCTGCGTGCCGCGGGTGCTACGGCTGGCGGCACCCGCCCTGCTCGCACTGGCCCTCACGTTCGTCCTGGCCGTCCCCATCCTCCTCTCCAGCGTCGGAGGCGACGTCTTCGTCTTCGACGACAGGCCGTCGCTGGCAGCCAATCTGGTCGGCAACCTGGTCGGATTCGCCGGTGGGCTGGCGCTGCTCCTGCCCGTGTCGGCGGCGCGGCGCGAGGGGCGCACGGCTCTGATCCGGCAGCTCACGGTCTGCATGGCGACCGCTGCCGTGGCCACCCTCGGCTACGGCCTCACCGGAGGCTCGGTGCAGTTCGGGCTGCAGTTCGGCACGGTCACCGACGGCTGGGTGGCCGAGTTGTTCGGGGGCGCGGTCTTCGGCGTGCTGATCGCCTTGTACTTCGGGGTCGCGGGGCTGACCCGCCACGCGGTGCCGCTCGGGCTGCCCTGGGCGGGCAGCCCGAGCGGTCGGCTCGCGGCACAGGCCGGGAGCGGCCTCCTCGCCCTGGCGGGGCTCGTGGTCGTCAAACCGTGGCTGCTCGGGCAAGACCTCGGCACGTGGCCGATGGTGGCCGGCGCGCTGTGCTTCACCGCGGCCCTGTGCCTGTGGGCGGCAGCGAGGCGGCAGGGGACGCGGACGGGCGTCTCCCACGCCAGCGAAGGCCGTATCGTCCGGCGTTTCATGACCGGGCTTCTGCATGGCTGGGCCGTGTGCCTGCTCGTCGGAGTGGCGGCAGGCGGCACGGTGGGCGCCGTCGCCTGCGCGTTCTCCGCGGTGGAGACATCAAGGGCGCCCGACCTGGACGGCAAGCGGCTCGGGAAATGGTCGCACCACGAAACACCTGACGGCGTCCGCACTGCCGAGTCCTCGACGGAGATTGCCGTCATCCTGGTGTACCCACACGCGGGCGCTCGGCCCACGGCATATCCTCACGGCAGCCGTCCGCCGAGCTGCGGTCAGCTGTGCGAGTCGTTCGACACCCCGGTGACCTTCCGCGCTGCCCAGGGCGACCTGCGCGTACTCGTCGACGGCGATGTCGACGGCAAGACCGTGGCCGATGCGGTGAACATGCTGCCCGAGCTACCCGGGCAGTCCCGGACCTGGCTCGCTCAAGGCGCCGCCCGACACCCGCTCGACCGGTTCCTGCTCCCCGGTGCCATGGGCGGAGTCCTGATCGCACTGATCGGCGGCCCCGCTTCGGGCCTCTATCGTGCGCTCAGTACTCCCTCCGATCTCATCCGGGCGGCCAATCCGCACGTCACCCTGCGCACGGACCGCATGGCGTCGCTGTCCCGGTCCGGAGTCGTGGCGGTCATGACGGGCGGGGTGTGCGTCGTTCTGGCCTGGGCGTTCGCGTCGCGCGGCGGACTCGACCACGTCGCGGCGCAGATGTGGGTGCCGATGGGTACCGCCGCGCTCGCGCTCACCGCGTGGGGCCAACTGGCGGTTGCCCGCGTCTGGTTGGCCCTGACGGGGCGGATGCCCTGGCGGATCATGACGTTCCTCGACGAAGCGCACCGCAGGGGAGTGCTACGACAGTCCGGCGCCCACTACGAGTTCCGTCATCTGCACATGCAGCAGCGGCTCGCCTCGGCCGCCGAGGTGTCGCAGCAAGACCCCCGGACGACCGTGCCCATGGCGTGACGGCCGGTCAAAGAACCGCCCGCGGCCGGCCACCGGGACTCGTGCTACTGGGTGTGTGCGTCGCGTGGGCCGCGCCGCATCGAGATCACTGGGGCCCGCTGGAACCTCTTCATCTGGTGCTCCGTGAGTCGTGCGAGACGATCGTTCCGGAGCATGGTCGGCTCTGAGCGGCGCGGATTGCTCGGTTTTTGTCGGAGGCGCCGTGACGCTGAGGTGGACGGTGTCGTGGCCGACGGCTACGACACGTGCGCGCCGCAGCGGACCTCGGCCAGGGCGGCAGGACGGGCAAGGGAGTCCGCTTCCGCGAACTCGGAAGCGGATTCGCGTCGTAGAGCGTCGAGGTCAGGCGCCCTGCGGGTGGAGGTCGAGCGTGATGTGCGGGGCGAGTGCGCGCAGGAAGTCCGGGGCGTCGAAGATCTCGCCGGCGGAGGCGACACCGACAATCCTGGTGCGGCCGGTCAGGACGCGGTCGAGGGCCTCGACGACCAGGGGCGCGGTGACGGCGTAGATGTCCTGCCCACTGGCCGTGGCCCGGCGCTCGACTCCGCCGGAGCGTACGACGGCGTCGACGAGGAAGGTCTGCTCCGAGCGCCCGCTGTGGTCGGAGGCAACCGGGGCCGGGGTGTGGGGTGCGGCGATGTCGCGGACCGCCTCGACGGTCATGTAGGTGGTCACGTCCGGGACGGACAGGTGCTGCGGGACGGTGACGACGTCCGCCATCGTGAACTCCCCGATCACCTCCCGGACCCCCATCGGCTCCGGGAAGGTCCACTGCAAGGTGGGTGCGGCGTCGGTGCGGCGCTGCCACTGTCCGCCGCGGTAGCACAGGCGGACGTCGCCGCGGCGCTCGCGGGAGACGGCGCCGGACAGGCGGGTGCCGGCGGTGGGGTGCCAGCTGCTGAGCGCGTAGGCGATGTGCGCCTCGTCGGCCTTCGTCCAGTCGTCCATCGCCGCGGTGGTCAGCAGATCGCCGAGACCGCCGAAGAAGGCCATGGCCGGGACGACCACCGCGCCCGCCTCCCGGGCTCGCTCGCGGTAGAGGGCGAAGGTGTCGAGGTTGGCCTCGAGCTCGGCGGCCACGTCCAGGTACGGGATCTTCGCACGGAGCGCGGCCTCGATCACCGGGCCGGCGGTCGTCGCGAAGGGACCGGCGCAGTTGATGACTGCCAGCGTTCCCGCCAGGGCCCGGTCCAGCGACGCCGCATCGTCGACCGAGGCCACCCGGGCCTCGAGCCCGTGCTGGTCGGCAAGCTCCCGCACCGCCTGCGCGTTGCGCCCGGAGAGCACAGGGGTGAACCCGCGCGTGGCCAGCTCCGCGACCACGAACTTCCCGGTGTGACCGTACGCGCCGAACACCGCCACCAACTGACCTGACCCCATGAGACCGCTCCCGTGCGCTCGAACATCCGCCGCGCTGTCGATCCGCGGCGGCCTGACCTCCTCATCCTGTCCGCTCGGCAGCACCCCGCACGAGCGTCGGAAATGACATGTCACATACAGTTTCGGACATGCCCACTGTCGCGCTGGCCGTCACCGACGGCATGCTCCACTACGAACTGTCCGTGGCCACGGAGGTCTTCGGCGCCGACCTCACCCACATCGTGAACCCCTGGTACGACTTCTCCCTCTGCGGGAACGGCCCGGTGCGCGTCGACCGCTTCCGCCTGGAGCCCGACCAGGGCCTCGACCACCTCGCCCGCGCGGACACGGTGCTCGTCCCCGGCTGGGCCGACACCGACCGCGAACCACCCGCCGACCTGGTCGAAGCGGTGCGCGCCGCCCACGCGGCCGGCGCCCGCATCGCCTCCCTGTGCACAGGCGCGTTCGTCCTCGGCGCGGCCGGACTGCTCGATGGCCGACGCGCCACCACGCACTGGGCACACGCTCGGGAACTGGCCAGGCGCCATCCCAAGGCCACCGTCGATCCGGACGTCCTCTACGTCGACAACGGCGACGTCCTCACCTCCGCGGGGAAGGCCGCCGCCATGGACCTGTGCCTGCACCTGGTCCGCCTCGACCACGGCTCGGCCAACGCCAACAAGGTCGCCCGCCGCCTCGTCATCCCACCCCACCGCGACGGCGGCCAGGCCCAGTTCATCACCACGCCCCTGCCCGAGCCCGGCAACCACCCCCTGGCGGAACTCTTCCCCTGGGCACTGGAGCGACTGGACCAGCCGCTCACCGTCGAGGACCTGGCCCGTCAGGCCCGCATGAGCTCACGACACCTGGCCCGCCATTTCAAACACCTCACCGGCACCACACCCCTGCAGTGGCTCCACACCCAGCGCATCCGCCACGCCCAGGAACTCCTGGAAACCACCAACGCCACCGTCGACACCATTGCCACGGCCACCGGCATGGGCACCGCCACCACCCTGCGCCGCCACTTCCACCGCAGCGTCGGCGTCCCACCTGACACCTACCGCCGCACTTTCCGCTCCCATGAACCGACCCCAAACTCGCATCAGGGAAGCTGAGTGCGGCGCCTCGCATCCGGTGCGGTGCATCGTGAAGCAGAGGACGGCCGGGGTGGCGTCGGCCGGGACGCCGATGGAGGCGACGTCCAGGGCGTGCACCACGACGAAGTAGCGGTGCGGGCCGTGCCAGGCAGGGGGCGCGGCGCCGATGAAGCGGGCTGTGCGGGCTGCGCGGGCTTCGTTGGGCAGCTGGAAGGCGCCGTCGGGCAGCTGGGTGACGGTGGCGGGGATGTCGGCGACCGCCCAGTGCCAGAATCCGAACCCGGTGGGGGCGTCAGGGTCGTAGACGGCCACGGCGTAGCTCTTGGTGCCTTCTGGGGCGCCGCTCCAGGACAACTGCGGGGAGACGTCCTTCCCACCGGGGATGCCGGAGGAGCACTGCTCGGGTGACCAGGCGGCGCCGTCGGTGACGGTCGTGCTGGTGACGGTGAAGGAGGCCGCCTCGGGGAGGCGGGCGACGCACCGCCACCTCACCCAGACCGCGGCGGGACTGACCGGCCGCACCCGTCCCGCATCCGCGAGGGACGCCTGACGCGCCTCGCCCACCTGGCCGGACGTTCACGCCTGATCGCCACACCGGAGCTGTGGACGTTGACGGCGCCAGCCTGCTGGTCGAGGGTCTTCGCTAGTGCGACACGGCCCATCAGCCGGGTGACCACCAACTAGGGACAGGTGGAACACACAAGCCGGTCTTCGGTGCTCTGGTGCCACGCGCGGCGGGGCCCGTAGCGTTGTAGATCCGCCCGGCCCTCGTACGCACAAGACGAAGGCTGCCGCCGACATCAGCAACCGCCTCACCTGGACACGATCACTAGCGGCGCCCACCGCTTGCGCGGCCGGCCGGCGAAGGAACCTCGCTCGGACGCGCTCCCGCTGTCTCGCACTGGCCCCGGTGAGGACGAGGGACGTACGGCTCAACGCGCACAAGCGGCGACGAGCCGTCATGGCAGGGACGTAGAAGCTGCTGTGCCCGCGGTCCGGCCGACCTCCTCGTCGGCTCCGTGATGTGTACTGACCTGTTCGCTCGGCGGACGTCGGTGCCCGTCAGGGGACAGGGAACCGGGACAGGAGGTGAAGGTGACATATGCCGGACCTATGTGCCGCACGGCTATGAAGTGAGCCTGTCAGGCCCTTACCGCGCTGATGATCCCGTCGCCATACTCCTCGCATTCCCACCGGGCGTCCCCGCGCAGCCGGGCTCCTCTCCCCTTCCGGTGCAGGGCCGTGAGCGCGGGAGCCGAACCCCGAACCCCCGCCGCGCAGGCGATCGCCCGGCCCCTGGCGGACTTCGGCCCGCACTGCCGCAAGGAGAGCCAGCATGAACGTCACCACCGCATCCCGCCCGCCCGCCCCGGGGCGCCACCGGTTCGGCGGCCTGCGCCGCCGTTTGACCGCGATGGCCGCAGTCGCCGCCCTGGCCGTCGCAGGGCCCCTGGCCCTCGCAGGGCCCGCGCACGCCGACGCCAACGCCCAGATCACCGACTCGGCCGACCCGGTGACGGTGAACACCAGTTACACCTACACCGTCACCGTCCCCGCCAGCGCGGGCGACGACACCACCGATCTGACCATCGATCTCTCCGGCGCCGCGGCCACCTTCACCGCCGTCACCAACAGCGTCGGCGGAGACCTGGAGTGCACTCCGTCGGGCACCCACATCCAGTGCAACGCGCTGGTGCCCGTCGCTCCGGGGTACACCGTCACCGCGACGGTCCTGCCCACCGCGACCGGTACCGTGACCGCCGACGTCCTGGTCAACTTCATCAACATCATCGGTGCCGACAGCACGACGACCACCATCACCGACTCCACGCCTCCCGGCTGCACGATCACCGGCACCGCCGGGGACGACAACCTCAGCGGCACCAACGGCGACGACATCATCTGCGGCCTGGCCGGCAACGACACCATCAACGCCGGCAACGGCAATGACACCGTCTACCCCGGGCCCGGCAACGACGTCGCTTCCGGTGACAACGGCAACGACACCCTCATCGACCAGAGCGGTACCGACACGCTGAACGGCAACAACGGCGACGACAGCATCGACGTCCAGGACACCGTCAGTGGCGACACCGCCAACGGCGGCAACGGCGTCGACACTTGCGCTGCCGACGCTGGCGACACCACCACCAGCTGCTGAACCACTCCGCAGCTGACCAACCCACAGCGGCGCCCCGCCCCCGGAACCTCACGCAGGCGGGGCGCCTACGCGTCTCCCACACCCACCCTTCACCGGTTCTGACACGGCGGCTGAGGAGTCCACCGTGACACGATCATGGTCCGGTAGATCAACGAGGGAGAACTCCTTTGGCTGGCCGTCCCGTTGCTGCCGCCGTTCCAGTCGCTGTGCCTGGTGGGTGCTCGGCGGCTGGATCCGCCGCAGGCGTTGGGTACGTCGCCGGAGGCAGGGCGGCCCAGTGGCCCGGTCACATCCGCCAGGGCCGCCCCCTGCCCGTCTGAGAGAAGGCGGCCCTGGCCTCATCGGATGGGTCAGGCGCGGACCAGCGGGGTGTCGACCAAGTGCTCGGCCAGGAACCACGTCTGCAGCTCGCCCGTCCTGATCACCTGCGAGACCAGCAGGTCGTTCGTGCCGTCGTCGCCCAGTTCGGCGGTCCTGGCCGCCGCGTCGTGCGCCTCGACGAGGATCGTCTCGTGGGCCTCCAGGAGCCGCGACAGCATCGCCGGGACTTCCTCGACACCGTCCGGCGGGCGCGGGATCGACGTGAGTTCCGCGACGTGCCGGGGGTCGCCGACCGCGACGCCACCCAGGGTCTGGACGCGCTCGGCGAGGGTGTCGACGAGGCCGAGCTGTTCACCGGCGTGCTTGTCCAGGACCAGGTGCAGCTGGTAGAAGGTCGCGCCGCGCATCAGCCAGTGATGCTTCTTGTAGAGGCCGTACAGGATCTGGGTGTCCGCGAGGACCCGGTTGAGGCGCTGGCAGGCGTACATCCTCGCCTCGTACGACAGGCCGATCGGGAACTGCTTCACCGTGCCGTACTCCTGGATCACCTCGCCCTTCTGGTGCAGCCGCGGCTGACTGCCGTGCAGGGGAAGGGACTTGCTGGTCATCGTTGCCTCCTGGGGCGCCGAACTGGCCGATCGGGTTGATCCGGCCGATCGGGTCGATCCGGCTGATCTGGCCGAACTGTGCGTACCGCAGGACGCTATGCGTCCTTGCCGCGCCCTCCTTGTCCCGCAGCGCACACGCTGCTGCCGGTCCGTGCACGGCGCTGACCTCCCGCTTTCGTCCCGTTCGCTCTCGTGCCAGCACCCGTGCACTGACCAGCGGGACGGCGCGGCAAGCCGACCTAGCCTCGGCCGGGCCGCCCCGACCGCGGGGCGCAGGTGGACCACCGAGAAGGAGTGGACGGGATGAGTGTGGACAGGATGCGTACGGACGAGACGCGTGCGGACGAGACGCGTGCGGACGGACACGCGGACGTCGTGGTCGTCGGGCTCGGGCCCGGCGGTGAATACGCCGCGGGTGCCCTCGCCGAAGCGGGACTTGACGTCGTCGGGGTCGAGGCGGAGCTCGTCGGCGGCGAGTGCCCGTACTGGGGATGCGTGCCCAGCAAGATGATGATCCGGGCCGGGGATCTGCTCGCCGAGGCGGGCCGGGTGCCCGCGCTGGCCGGTACGGCGGTCGTGACCCCGGACTGGGGGAGAGTCGCCGGGCGCATCCGCGGCGAGGCCACCGACGACTGGAACGACCGGGTGGCCGCCGACCGGCTCGTGGCGAAGGGCGCTCGTCTCGTACGGGGCAGGGGTCGACTCGCCGGACCGCGCCGCGTCACCGTCGGCGACCGTACGATCGAAGCCCGGCGCGGAGTCGTCCTCGCCACCGGCACCCGCCCGAGGATCCCGGCGGTCCCCGGACTGCGGGAGACCCCTTACTGGACGAACCGCGACGCGATGGCGGCCAAGGAGCTGCCCGCGTCGATGATCGTGCTCGGCGGCGGCGCCATCGGGGTCGAACTCGCCCAGGTCTTCGCCCGTTTCGGCTGTGCGGTCACGGTGATCGAAGGTCAGGACCGGCTCCTTTCGCAGGAGGAACCGGAGGCCGGTGAGCTCGCGGCGGCGGCACTGGAGGCCGACGGCGTCACCGTGCTGACCGGCGTCCGCGCGCTCGACGTCGGCCACGACGGCACCGTGTTCAGTGTGCGGACGACGGAGGGCGACAGCGAACCGCTGCGTGCCGAGCGGCTCCTCGTCGCCGCGGGCCGCCTTGCCGACCTGGGCGCGCTCGGCGTCGAGACCGTAGGACTCGACCCGGCCGCACGAGCCGTGGCCACGGACGGGCAGATGCGGGCGGCGGACGGCCTGTGGGCGGTCGGCGACCTCACAGGCCGCGGCGCCTTCACCCATGTGTCCATGTACCAGGCGCAGATAGCCGTACGCGACATCCTCGGCGAGCCGGGACCCGACGCCGACTACCGGGCCCTGCCCCGGGTCACCTTCACCGATCCGGAGATCGGCGCCGTCGGCCTGACGGAGCGACAGGCACGGGAGCGGGGACTGCGGGTGCGCACCGGTGTGCTCCCGCTCGACTCCTCCACCCGCGGCTGGATCCACGGGCCCGGCAACGCGGGCTTCGTGAAGCTCGTCGAGGACGCCGACCGGGGCGTACTCGTCGGCGCCACCTCCGCCGGCCCGGCCGGCGGAGAGGTGCTCTACGGACTGAACGTGGCCGTCCACGCCGAAGTGCCCGTGCACCGGCTCCGGCACATGATCTACACGTACCCCACCTTCCACCGTACGGTCGAAGCCGCGCTCGGAGCGCTCCGCTGAGCCCCCGGGCCGCCGCCACCGGGTCCCCGGCGACCCGGTGGCGGCACAGCGTGCACGGGCGCGGCCCCGGAAAGCCGCACATCATGAAGGGGCGTGACCCCGGGGAGCGGCACCGGACCGCGACCTCACTGGAACTCCTCTTCGACCTGTGCTTCGTCATCGCCGTGGCGCAAGCCTCGGAGAGCCTGCACGAGGCGCTGGCCGAGGGCGCGGCCGCCACCGGGGCCCTGCGCTTCGCGCTGGTCTTCTTCACCGTGTGGTGGGCGTGGATGAACTTCACCTGGTTCGCGTCCGCCTACGACCCGGACGACATCCCGTACCGGCTCACCGTCCTGGTCCAGATCACGGGGTCGCTCATCCTCGCCGCCGGGGTACCGCACGCGTTCGCGGAGGGGGACCTGCGGACCATCACCATCGGCTACGTCGTCCTGCGCACCGCGCTGGCCGCCCTGTGGCTGCGGGCGGCCCGCTCGGACCCCGCACGCCGGAGCACCGCGCTGCGCTTCGCCACCGGAGTGACGCTCTGTCAGGTCGGCTGGGTGGGCCTGCTCGCCGCGCCGGAGGCGGCACGCCTGCCGGGCGTCGCCGCGCTGATCCTCGCCGAGGTCGCCGTGCCGGTGTGGGCCCAGTCCGCCGGGATGACCCCGTGGCACCCGCGGCACATCGCCGAGCGCTACGAGCTCTTCACCCTCATCGTCCTCGGCGAGTCCGTGGCGGCCGCCACCGTCGCGGTGCGCGGCGCCTTCGACCGGCACCAGAACACAGGATCGCTCTGCGCGACAGCGGCGGGCGGCCTCCTGACGGCCTTCGCGCTGTGGTGGCTGTACTTCTCCCGGCCCGCGCACACCCTGCTCGCCACCACCCACCGGGCACACCGCCGCCGCTTCGTCTGGGCCTACGGCCACTACCTGATCTTCGCCTCGGCGGCAGCCGAAGGAGCGGGCCTCGCCGCGTACGCCGATCACCTCACCGGCCACGCGCACACCTCGCAGCTCGCCGCGGGCGCCGCGGTCACCGTCCCGGCGGCCGTCTTCCTGGTCACCGTGTGGGCCGTGCATCTGCGGCCGCACCTCACCACGGCGGCCGATCGAGCTCCGTATCCGGTTGCGGTGTTCGGCCTCCTGGCGGCGACCTTCACCCCGTGGCCCGCACTCGCGGCCGGTGCGGTCCTGGTGGTGCTCGTCGTGGTGGTCACGGCGCCGCGCAGGTGACGAGGGCACGGACGTACGCATACGAGAACTCCCCGGCAGTGTCTTCGCGGACACCGCCGGGGAGTTCTCGTTGTTCTTGAGGGGCGTCGACCGTCAGGCGGCGCTGCCGCGCACCGCGTCACGGATCAGGTCGGCGACCTCCTTGGGACGCGACACGGCGACCGCGTGCGAGGCGCCTTCGACCTCGACCGTCGTCGCACCGGCACGCCGCGCGCCGAACCGCTGGACATCCGAGTTGATCGCTTGGTCCGCGTCGGCGACGAGCGCCCACGACGGCTTGGTCCGCCACGCGGCGGCCGACGCCTCCTCCGTGAAAGCGGCGGCGGCCAGCGGGCGTTGTGCGACGGCGAGCACCTTGGTCACGGCGGCCGGGACGTCGGCGGCGAAGATCTCCGGGAACGCCTGCGCCTCGATGGTGAACTCGACGGCGGGCTCGGCGCCTTCGACGGGGTACGTCGACTGCACCAGGTTGTCGCCGAGCGGCGAGTGCGGGTAGCGGTCCTGCAACGCGGAGAGGCTCTCGCCCTCTTCGGTGACGTAGGCCGCGACGTAGACAAGGCCGGTCACGTTCTCGGCGGTCCCGGCCACGGAGATGACGGCGCCGCCGTAGGAGTGGCCGACCAGGACGACGGGGCCCTCGATCCGGGATGCCACGGAGGCGATGTACGCGGCGTCGGACGCCAGGCCGCGCAGCGGGTTGGGCGGGGCGATCACGGGGATGCCGTCGTTCTGGAGTTCCGTGATGACGCCGGTCCAGCTGGCGGCGTCGGCGAAGGCGCCGTGGACGAGCAGGACGGTCGGGGTGGGGGAGGTGCTCATGGTGGGGTGGGTCTCCTCGTGAGGTGCACGTGTCGTGTGCCGGGTGCGGATGAAGGTGTGTACGGATGAAGGTGTGTAGGGATGAAGGGTGTGCGTTGTCGTACGGGGCCGGTCAGTCGCGGTGGAGCGCGGCGTGCAGGGTGCCGGTGGCCAGGGTGATGGCGGCCTCGGCGGCGTGCGTCTCGCGCAGGGCGTCGAGCATGACGAAGTCGTGGATGATCCCCTGGAAGCGGACGGCGGTCACCGGGACGCCCGCCTCGCGCAGCTTGTTGGCGTAGGCCTCGCCCTCGTCGCGCAGCACATCGGCCTCACCCGTGATGACCAGGGCGGGCGGCAGCCCGGTGAGCTGCTCGGTGGAGGCCCGCAGCGGGGACGCGGTGATCTGCGCGCGCTCGGCCTCGTCCGTCGTGTACTGGTCCCAGAACCACTGCATGCCGTCGCGGCGCAGGAAGTACCCCGTGGCGAACTGCCGGTACGAACCGGTGTCGAAGCGCGCGTCGGTGACCGGGTAGAACAGCACCTGCTGGACCAGCGGCACGTCGCCGCGCTGCTTCGCCATCAGCGTCAGCGCGGCCGTCATGTTGCCGCCGACGGAGTCGCCCGCCACGGCGAGGCGGGTCCCGTCCAGGTCCTTGGACGCGCCCTCCTGGACGATCCACCGGGCGACTGTGTAGTTCTGCTCGATGGCCACCGGGTAGCGGGCCTCGGGGGAGAGGTCGTACTCGGGGAAGACCACCGCGGCCCGGGCGCCCACGGCGAGCTCACGGACCAGCCGGTCGTGCGTGTGGGCGTTGCCGAACACCCAGCCCGCGCCGTGGATGTAGAGGATCACCGGCAGCTTCCCCCGGACGCCGGCCGGACGGACGACACGCGTACGGACGCCGCCGGTCGGGCCGCCGGGAACGGTGATCCACTCCTCGTCGACCTCCGGCTTGGGCGTGTCACCGGACTGCACCTCGTCGACCGCCTTGCGGCCTTCGGCAGGGGCGAGTTCGAAGAGGAACGGCGGCTGGCTGGTCGCTTCGGCGAAGGCGGCGGCCGCCGGTTCCAGGACCGGCTCGACGGGTTCGATCGGCTCGACGGCGTCGGACATGTGGTTCTCCTGAGTGTCATGTGAAGGGTGGCCGGTTCTTCCGGTGAGATCACGTTAAGAGCCGCCCGGCCGCCCCGATTGACCATCAGCGCACCGGCATTGAACCCACAGCGCACGGCGGGAATCGCAGTGCACTGTCGGACCGCGGGCAGTGCACTGAGGGAAGGCTCGGCGGAATGCGCCCGGCATAGCGTGGCGGCGAAGCGATCGAGCGGTGCCGACATATCAGGAGGTTGTCGAAAGGTGTCCACGATGCCGGTCGGTGGGCTGACTCCCAGCGCCACGGAAAACGCCACGGAAAACGCCACGGAAAATTCCAGGGGAGACGCCGCGGATCTCGTCGTCCGCAACGCGAACATCCACACCGGGGACCCGGAGCGCCCCCGGGCCGGGGCACTGGCCGTCCGGGACGGCGTGCTCACGGCCGTCGGGGACGACAAGGACGTGGCCCACCTGATCGGGCCGGGCACGAAGGTGGTCGACGCCCTCGGCCGCCGTATGGTCCCCGGCCTCAACGACTCCCACCTGCACGTGATCAGAGGCGGTCTCAACTACGTCCTCGAACTGCGCTGGGACGGCGTCCCGACCTTGCGCCAGGGCCTGGCGATGCTGCGCGAGCAGGCGGCGCGCACCCCGAAGGGCCAGTGGGTGCGGGTGGTCGGCGGCTGGTCGGCCGAGCAGTTCGCGGAGCGGCGCCTGCCGACCGTCGCCGAGCTCAACGCGGCGGCACCGGACACTCCCGTGTTCGTCCTGCACCTGTACCAGTCGGCGGTGCTGAACCGCGCCGCGCTCAAGGCCGCCGGGTACGGCCGTGACACGCCCGAGCCCCGGGGCGGCCAGATCGTCAGGGGCCGGGACGGGGAGCCCACGGGCATGCTGCTCGCCGCCCCCAGCGCGCTGGTCCTCTACTCGACGCTGGCCAAGGCGCCGGTTCTGGAGGGTGCGGACAAGAAGACGTCCACGCGTCATTTCCTGCGCGAACTGAACCGGTTCGGACTCACCTCCGCGATCGACGCGGCCGGGGGATTCCAGAACTTTCCCGAGAACTACAGCACCGTCGTCGAACTCGCCGCGGCGGGCCAGTTGTCGCTGCGCATCGCCTATCATCTCTTTCCGCAGACCGCCGGACAGGAAATATCCGACCTCAAACGCTGGATCGAAATGGCCCGCCCCGAGGACGGGGACGAATGGCTGCGTCTCAACGGGGCCGGTGAGAACCTCACCTGGTCGGCGGCGGATTTCGAGAACTTCGCGCAGCCGCGCCCTGAGCTCTCCTCGGACTACGAGGGGGATTTCGAGGCCGCGGTGCGTCTCCTCATGGAGAACGGCTGGGGGTTCAGGCTCCACGCCACCTACGACGAGACCATCCGGCGTGACCTTGCGGTGTTCGAGAAACTCGCCGCGGACGGTCTGTTCCCGGCCGGGAACCGCTGGCTGTTCGACCACGCGGAGACCGTCTCCGCCGACAGTCTCGACCGGATCGCCGCCCTCGGCGGAGCCATGTCCGTACAGAACCGGCTGTCCTTCCAAGGAGAGGCGTTCGTACGCCGGTACGGACCCGGCGCCGCCGCGGACGCCCCTCCGATCCGGGCCATGCTGGAACGCGGCCTGACGGTCGGCGCGGGCACCGACGCCACCCGCGTCTCCACCTACAACCCGTGGATCGCCCTGCACTGGCTGATCACCGGACGCACCGTCGGCGACCTGGCGGTCCGACCGCCGCACAACCGCGTCGACCGGCACACGGCCCTTGCCATGTTCACCGAGGCGGGCGCCGCGCTCACCGGCGAGGAGGGCGTCAAGGGAGTCCTACGACCGGGCTGCCTCGGCGACTTCGCCGTACTGTCCGAGGACTACTTCACCGTGCCCGAACCGGACATCGCCCGCATCGAGTCCCTGCTGACGGTGGTCGGAGGACGGATCGTCTACGCCGCCGCCGAGTACGAGGGCCTCGACGAGGAGCTGCCGCCGGTCAGCCCGGAGTGGAGCCCGGTCGCGCGCTTCGGCGGCTATCAGGCCGCGCCCGGCGGCGCGTCGGGCGCCCGGCAGGCCGAGTTGCTCGGCGAGGCCGTCGCCGAGTCCGAGCTGCACCGGCAGTGGCGGACGCGGCGGGACCCGGCTCCGCGGACCGGGGGCCCGATCCTGGATCCCTGCTTCGGCCTGTGACGCTGACGACGCGAGAGCTGGGCTCCGATGCTCCGGCCTCTGACGACGCGAGCGCCTCGGCCCCGAAGGCCCACGAAACTCGGCCCCGAAAGCCCACGAACTCGGTTCCGGCGGGCCCACGAACACGGTTCCGAAGACCCAAGACCTCCCTCTCTCCTCACTTCTCACCGTGACGCGGACGACGACCGCCCGCTGTCCCGACCAACCCACTCGAAAGGCACACTCATGACCGACATCTCCCAGGTCACCCCCGCCCCCGGCCCCGACCTGCTGACCCCCGACAACTGCGCCGTCCTCTTCGTCGACCACCAGCCGCAGATGTTCTTCGCCACGGGCAGCGGCGACCGCACCGCGATCATCAACTCGACCGTGGGTCTCGCGAAGGCGGCCAAGGTCTTCGACGTCCCGGTCGTACTGAGCACGGTGGCCGCCGAATCGTTCTCGGGCCCGCTCCTGCCGCAGCTCGCGGCGGTCTTCCCGGACCAGGAGCCCATCGACCGCACCTCGATGAACGCCTGGGAGGATGCCGCCTTCGTCGAGGCCGTCAAGGCCACCGGCCGCACGAAGCTCGTCGTCGCCGGCCTGTGGACCGAGGTCTGCGTCGTCCTGCCCACGCTCTCCGCCCTCTCCCAGGGCTATGAGGTGTACGTGGTCACGGACGCCTCAGGTGGCGTCAGACCGCAGGCGCACGAGCACGCCGTCCAGCGCATGGTCCAGGCCGGGGCGGTGCCCGTGACCTGGGTTCAGGTTCTCCTGGAGCTCCAGCGCGACTGGGCACGGACGGAGACGTACGTCCCGGTCACCGAGGTGGTGAAGGAGCACGCCGGTGCCTACGGCCTCGGCGTGGTCTACGCCCAGACGGTCATCGGCGCCCACGCGGCGGGCTGACCGGCACCTCCGAGCATTGACGGAACGTCAGGAACAGGCAGGAACACGATGGACACCGGACTATTGGTCCTCCGCTGGGTGGTGGGTCTGCTCATCGCCGGACACGGAGTGCAGAAGGTGAGTTTCCGGCTGGGCGGCAACGGCCTGGCGGGCGGGACGGAGGAGTTCCGCCGAGACGGCTTCCGCGGCGGCCGGCTGACCGCGCTCGTCGCGGGCGGCAGTCAGCTCGGGGCCGGCCTGTTCCTGGCGGCCGGGCTGCTCACCCCGCTGGCGGCCATGGCCGCCATGGGAGTGATGACGGTCGCCGGCACCGTGAAGCGGCACAACGGCCTCTGGGTGCAGAACGACGGATACGAGTACCCCCTGGTCCTCGTCGGGGCCGCCGCGGTGCTGGTGCTGACCGGACCGGGCCGCTGGTCGGCCGACCACGCCATGGGGCTGAGCCCGTGGCCCTCCTGGGTGCAGGCCGCGACCCTCGTGGCGGGACCGGCGAGCGGACTGCTCACGCGCGCGGTGCTGCACCGCCCGTACGCCGCGGGGAGGAGCGACCATGCGCGCGCTGCTGGCTGACGCGGCCCGCACACTGGTGCCGCCGAAGGACGACCGGCACGGTCCGCTGCCGCCGCTCCTACTCGTACTGACCTTGGCGACCGGCCTGGTGGACGCCGTGAGCTTTCTGGCGCTCGGTCACGTCTTCGTGGCGAACATGACCGGCAACGTCGTCTTCCTCGCGTTCGCCCTGGCAGGTGCCGAGGGGCTGTCGGCGACGGCCTCCGTCGTCTCGATGGCCGCGTTCCTCGCGGGCGCGCTGGCGGGCGGGCGGTTCGGCACCCGCTTCGCGGCGCACCGCGGTCGGTTGCTGGCTCTCGGCACGGCGGTGCAGACGGTCCTGGTCGCCGCGGCCCTCGGCACGGCGATCGTCGCGCACGACCGGGTGACGACGCCCGTCCAGTACGTCCTGATCGTGCTGCTCGGCCTCGCCATGGGGCTGCAGAACGCGGTCGCCCGGCGGCTCGGCGTCCCGGATCTGACCACGACCGTGCTGACCTTGACCCTCACGGGTCTTGCCGCCGACTCCGCTCCCGCAGGGGGTGCGGCGCCCCGGCCAGGAAGGCGGATCCTCTCCGTCCTGGCCATCTTCTTGGGAGCGTTCGTCGGAGCCTGGCTCCTGTCGAAGGCCGAACTCGCCCTCACCTTGGGGCTGATGCTCGCGGCACTGACGGTGACGGGGCTGGTCGCCCGGCGCCTGGCATCCTCCGGAGCCGCTTGGACGAGGCCGCCGGGGTGACCGGCGCCGCGAGGCCCCCTCGTGTCACCGCGCCGGGGCCTCGCGGACGGCGGACTCGCGCACGGGGTGCTTGCTGAGGATCGAAACGCGGTTGAACGCGTTGATGGTGATCGCCACCCAGACCACCGCCGAGATCTCGTCGTCGGTGAACTGCCGACGGGCGGCGTCGTAGGCGCTCTCCTGCGCGCGGGCGTCGGCGGGATGGGTGGTCGCCTCCGCCAGGGCGAGCGCCGCGCGCTCGCGCTCCGTGAACAACTCGGTGTCGCGCCAGGCGGCCAGAGTGCCGAGGCGCCGCGTGGTCTCGCCCACGCGCAGGGCGGCCCTGGTGTGCACGTCGAGGCAGTAGGCGCAGCCGTTGAGCTGGGAGACGCGCAGGTTGACCAGTTCCACGAGGACGCGGTCGAGGCCCGCTTCGGCCGCGGTCGCCCGGACCGCCTCGGACGTCTCGACCAGTGCGCGGTACGCCTTGGGGCTCTGCTTGTCGACGTAGACGCGACGATCCGTACCCATGTCTCCGCGACGATCCATGCCCGCTGTCGTGTCGCTCACCCTGGACTCCCTCGCGGGCCGCTCAGGGCCCTGGCTCGTGCCGGTACGCACCCGGTCGGGCGCAGGGCTTATCATCGGACACAGTTGTTGAAAGTCAAAATATCTTGGTGGGAGGAGCCCGCGATGAGCCAGCCCGCGATGAGCGAGGCCGACATCCTGTCCGCGCGTGATGTCCCGCTCGGCGGCCCGCGGTCGATGACGGTGCGCCGCACCCTGCCGCAGCGGGCCCGCACCCTGATCGGCGCCTGGTGCTTCGTCGACCACTACGGCCCCGACGACGTCGCCGAGACCGGCGGCATGGATGTGGCGCCGCATCCGCACACCGGACTGCAGACCGTGAGCTGGCTGTTCAGCGGGGAGATCGAGCACCGGGACAGCCTCGGCAGCCACGCCATGGTCCGGCCCGGCGAGCTCAACCTCATGACGGGCGGGCACGGCATCAGCCACACGGAGGTGTCCACCCCGCGCACCACCGTGCTCCACGGCGTGCAATTGTGGGTGGCGCTCCCCGACGAACACCGGCACGCCGCCCGCGACTTCCAGCACCACGCCCCCGCCCCGGTCCACCTGGACGGCGTCCGCGCCAGGGTCTTCCTCGGCACCCTGGCGGGGGAGACCTCACCGGTGCGGACCTTCACACCGCTGCTCGGCGCCGAACTCGTCCTCGACCCCCGCGCGACGATCACGCTCTCCGTGGACGCCGCGTTCGAGCACGGACTGCTCGTCGACCAGGGGCGGGTCCGCATGGCCGGCACCCTCCTCGACCAAGCCGAGCTGGGCTACCTCGACACCGGCCGCACCACCCTGACGCTGACGAACGAGACGGACACCGCGGCGCGCGTGATCCTGCTCGGCGGCACGCCCTTCGAGGAGGAGATCGTCATGTGGTGGAATTTCATCGGCCGCAGCCACGAGGACATCGTCGAGGCCCGACAGGCGTGGGAAGCGGCCTCCGACCGCTTCGGCGAGGTCGAGGGCTACCCCGGCGCCCGCCTCCCCGCGCCCGCCCTCCCCAACGCCACCATCGCACCGCGCAAGAACCCGGCGCGCACCTGACGCGTTCCTCCGACGCTTTCCTGACGTGACCCTGAAAGGCAGTACGACGATGACGCAGCCCGAAACGACCCCGACCCTCCGGCGCGTGGACGCCAGGCACCGCTACGAGATCCTCGTCGACGGCGAGAGCGCGGGCTTCACCGCGTACCGCGACCGCGACGACCGGCGCGTGTTCTTCCACACCGAGATCGACGACGCCTACGCCGGGCAGGGCCTGGCCTCGATCCTCGTACGGCAGGCACTGGAGGACGTGCGGAGCACGGGCCTGCGCGCCGTGCCCGTCTGCCCCTACGTGGCGAAGTTCCTCAAGAAGCACGAGGAGTTCGCCGACGTCACCGAGCCGGTGACGCCCGAGGTCCTGGAGTGGCTGGACGGCGTCCTGAAGCGCTGAACACTGAGCATTGAGCGCCGACGGCAGGGGCGAAGTCATGAGCGAGGGGAGTACGACCGGGGCCGCGACTGGGACCCGGGCCGGGCTCGGCGCACCGGAGTTGACCGGACGAGAAACGCAACGCGCGGTCATCGACGCGGCCCTGGCCCACATCGCCACCACCGGGGCGTCCGTCATCCTGCGCGGCGACCCCGGCACGGGGCGGACAGCCCTGCTGGGAGCGGCCGAGGCGACGGCCCGCCGGGCCGGTCTGCGGGTGCTGCGGATGACCGGCGCTGAGGCAGAGTCGGAGCTGCCGTTCGCCGCCCTGCACCAGGTCCTGTGGCCCCTCCTCGGCGACTCCGACGGTCTCTCCGAACACCAGCGGCACGCCCTGGAAAGCGCGTTGGGCGTGCGCGAGGGCGCCCCGCCCAGAGGATTCACGGTGGCGGGCGCCGCCCTCACCCTGCTCGCGCACGCCGCCGCACGCCGCCCCCTGGTCGTACTCCTGGACGATCTGCAGTGGGCCGACCCGTCCAGCGTCGCCGTGTTCGCCTACGTACAGCGGCACTTGGCCCCGCTGCCCCTGGTCGCGATCGCGGCGACCCGGCGTACCGGGGCCGCGACCGGCCGCGCCCGGCCCGCCGACCGCGAGGAGCACGACACCAGCGCCTGCCTGGCGGGAGAAGTGATCGACCTGCCGCCGCTGGACGCGCCGCACGCCGAGCTGCTGCTGCGCACCCGCCACCCGTCCCTGTCCGAGGGGGTGCGCCGCAGGGTCCTGCGGGCGGCCGCGGGCAACCCGCTCGCCCTGCACGAACTGCCGCAGCAGGTGGCGCGATTGGCCGCCGACCGTGCCGAATCCCTCGCGAGCCCCGCGCTGCCGGAGATGCCTGAGCTGTTCGACGCGCTGCCCTTGGGGGAGCGCCTCGGGCGGCTGTACGAGGACAGGCTGCGCGCCCTGCCCGCCGCCGCCCGCGGCCTCCTGCTCGTCGCGGCCCTCGGCGACGCCTCCACCCGGCACCGCACGGTGCTGCAAACCCTGGCGGAGCACGCCGCGGGCCCGCCCTGGCACCAGCTCGAAGAGGACATCGAACGCTCCGGGCTCGCGCACCTCGACCCGCAGTGGGAACTCCTGGAATTCCACCACCCCCTGGTGCGCGCCTCCCTGACACACCTCGCCTCCCCGGCCGAACTCCGCGCCGCCCACCGGCAGCTCGCCGACGCCCTGCCCGCCAAGGACGCGCGGCGCACCCTGCACCTCGCGGCCGCCGCGCTCGGCACCGACGCCGAACTCGCCGCGCGGCTGCACGCCGAGGCCGACAGCATGTCCGCCCAGGGCGGAGACGCCGAGGCGACGGTGCTGATGGCGCGCGCGGCCGGACTCAGCCCCGACCGGACGACCAGGACCGCCCGTCTCGTCGCCGCAGCGGCCCTGGCCGTACGCGCCGGTCGCCCCCACCTGGCGGCGGAACACCTCGCCGGGGCCGAGGCCGCGGCACGCCCCGGCAGGCCCGAACCCGCCGCCCCGTACGCCTTCGCCGTCGCCTGCACCCGGCTCCACCTCGACGCCGACCCGCGTCCCGCCATCGAGCTGCTGCCCGCCGTTCTGGACGCACCGGTCCCGCCGGACGCCGGGGACCAGCACGCCGCACTCATCGGCCCGATCCTCTTCCTCCTCCTCGTCGCGGCTGCCCTCACCGGGGACGAGCGGGCGTGGGACGCCCTCGACCGGCACGCGGCGCACCCCGCCGCGCCCACCGGGGCTGAGCTCTGCCGACGGGCCTGGCACGGCCCCCACCGGGCTGTCCACGAGGTACCACGGCGGCTGCGCGAAACGGTCGCGGCCCTGCCCGAGGACCGCGAGACCACCGAGGCATGGCTGCTGCTCTGGACGGCCGCGGCTGTCGACTCCCTCGGCGAGCACTGCGCGCTCTGGAGCGCGTTCGCCCGCCGCCACGCGTACTCCACCCAGACGTTCACGGACAGCCTCCGGGCCCACGACGACTTCCTGCACGGGAACTGGGACACCGCCCTGGCCGCCGCCCGCGCCGGTGCGCGAACGTCCGCGGAACACGGCTACGCGCTGGCCGAGACGCTGTTCTTGCAGACCGAGGGACACATCCTCGCCGCCCGCGGGGACCGGGCGGGGCTCACCGCACTGGAACCGGCGCTCGGCACCCGCGCGGGAGAACGCCGTCTGCGTCTGGTCACCGACCTGCTGAGCGGGATGCGGACGCTGTGCGCGCTCGGCCACGGGGACGCCGAGGAGGCGTGGCTCCACGCCTGCGACCTCATTACGCCCGGTGCGGTGACGGACCGCGGCCCCTGGACACATCTCTCGCTCGTCGACCGGGTACAAGCCGCCGTCGACAGCGGACGGACCGAGGAGGCCCGGCGCCATCTGCGGGCGGTCCGCGCGTCCGGCCTCGCCCGCATCTCGGCGCACCACACCTTTCTGGTGACCGTTGCCGAGGCCATCGCCGCCACCGACGACGAGGCGGACGAGCGGCACGCGGCCGTGTACGCCCAGCGGGACGCGGAGAACTGGCCCTTCCCGCTGGCCAGGGCCCACCTGGCGCACGCCGTGCGGCTGCGCCGACAGCACAGGACCCAGGAGGCGAGCGCGCACTGCCGTGCCGCGCTCACCGCCTTCACCCGCCTGGACGCCACGCCCTGGGTCGCGCGGGCCTCCCGCGAACTCGCCGCGGCGGACGCGGACATCGAGGCCGCAGGCAGGACTTCCGGGCACCACCCGCTGCTCACGGCGCAGGAGACACGGATAGCCCGGCTCGCGGCCCGAGGCCTCACCAACCGGCAGATCGGCGCGCGGCTCTCGCTCTCCCCGAGGACGATCGGCGCGCACCTCTACCGAATCTTCCCCAAGCTCGACATCACCACCAGGGCGGGAATCGCACGCGCCCTGGACGCCTCTCTCAGGAATCCGGCAGCGCCCCCGCAAGAGCCGCCCGTGACGTGACCCCCAACTTCGGGAAGATCCGGTAGAGATGAGCCCCGATCGTGCGCGGCGACAGCTGGAGAGCCGCGCCGACCTCCTTGTTCGTGAGGCCGGTGGACACCAGGCGGGCGACGCGCAACTCCTGCGCGGTCAGCCCGTCGGCGGGGACGCTCGTGCCGTTCGACGGGCGGTCCGCGGCCCGAAGCTCTGCCCGGCACTGCTCCACCCACGGATCCGCGCGCAGCCCCTGGAAGGCACGGAGGGCGGCGTGCAGCGTGTCGACCGCCTCGGCGCGGCGGCCCCGACGGCGCAGCCCAGCCCCGTGCAGCAGTCGCAGGCGCGCCATGTCGAAGACCCACTCACCGGCTCCCGGCACCGCGCAGGCCGCCGCGTACGCCGCGTCCGCCTCCGCGTCGTCCGCCGTGATGGCGGTCGCGGCCGCCAGCAGGAAGGCGTGGTGCGCGGAGACGGAGTCCATCCGCGCGGCCCGCCCCGCCGCGACGTGGGCCCGCGCCTCCGCCCGGCGGCCGCAGCGCAGGCTCGCCACGACGAAGTCGAAGAACGCGAGGTGGAACCACGCGAGGCCGCGCGGCAGTTGACCCGGCGGCATGACGCGACGCAGCAGGAGGTACGCCTCCTCGTCCCGCCCGTGCGCCAGTGCGGCGAGCGCGTCCAGACGGTCCAGGTGGTCCGTGACGAACCGCATCCGTGCCGACGTCGCCACCGGCCCGATCCGCGCCCGCACGTCGCGCAGGCCCCGCTCGTCGCCCCGGCCCGCCAGGAAGTGCGCGTAATAGTGCCGGAAGAGCAGGGCGTTGCAGTGATACCCGAGCTCCTCCGCGGTGTCGGCCTCGCGCAGACACTCCTCGGCGGCGTCCCAACGGCCCCGCAGGAACGCCTGATGGCACCGCGCCTTCGCGACGGACCCCTGGGTGGCGTACGTGTGCTCGTCGTCGAAGAGCCGCCGCAGCTCCTCGTCGGCCGCGTCCACCGCCGACGCCGCCCAGAGCAGCAGCCAGGCTCCGGCGGTCTCCCGCCGGGCCGCGACGCGCGCCACCAGGGACCGCAGTTCCCTCTCCGCGCCGTGCGCCGTGCGCGGCGGGTCCGCCCACGCGCGGTGGCACAGGCGTACGGCGGGGGAGAGGTGCCCGCGATGCCGCTCAAGGACGTCCCAGCCGCGCGGGTCACCCGTGTAGGCCGACGCGAGCAGCAGCTTGAACGCCATCTGCTCGACGAGGTCACCGAAGACCGGCGCGCCCGGCGCCGTCAGCGCCTCCAGCGCCCCGGGCAGCAGCTCGAAGGACGAGGCGAAGTCCACGTGGTGGCTCTGGTCGACGTACACGACCGCGTAGGCGAAGAGCGGAGCGATGTCCTCCGGCACCGGGCCGCGCCGGATTTCCCTCAGGAGTTCCGCCGCGTACGCGAGCCGCCCGCCCCGCGCCGACATCACGGCGGCCCACGTCAGACGACGCGCGCGGTCGCCGGGACCGGTCCCGAGAGCGGCCGCGCGCTCGAGGAGCATGGCGCCCTCCGCGTCACCACCGCGCCCCGCGATGCGGGTGCCGGCCTCCTGGAGCCGGGCGGCCAGCCGTTCGTCGGGGCCCTCGGCGGCGGACGCCTCGTGCAGGAGCCGACGTGGGTCGTCCTCGCGCAGCCGCTCAGCCAACGACCGGTGCGCGGACCGCCGTTCGGCGTCCGGGACGGCGGCGATCACGGCGCTCCGCACCAGGGGATGGCGGAAGACCAGCCGTCCCGCGGCGTCCCAGCGGGCGAGCCCGCTCGCCTCGATCGCGTCCAGAACCCCTTCGGCGCCGCCTTGTTCCGTCGAGCGCACGGCATCGCCACCGACGTCCGCCACGTCGTCCAGCGCGGCGAGCAGCAGGACGCGCGCCGCACTCCCGGGCAGCGACCGCACCCGCCGCGCGAACACCTCCTCCAGACGGCTGCCCAACGGCAGCCGCTCCGGGAGCGGTACGACGCCCCTGCGATGCTCGTCCGCAAACCGACCGGGCAACTCGGCCAGGGCGAGAGGGTTGCCAGCGGCCTCCGCGAGCACCCGCCGGACGGCACCGGCGGCGAGCCCCGGCTGTCGGCGCCGCAGCAGCGTCCGCGCGTCCTCGCCCGACAGCGCCTCGACATCCACCGGATGGGCGGGCCAGCCCTCCAGAGCGGACCCGTCGGACCGGCTCGCGCACACCATCACCACGGGCAGAGAGACGATCCGCTGGTGCAGGAAGACGAAGACGGCGGCGCTGGAAGGATCCACCCACTGAAGGTCGTCGACGACGATCAGCACCGGGCCGCGACGCGCCTGTTCGGCGAGCAGCGCCAGCGCGGCAGCGCCCACCATGAACCCCTTCGGCGGCAGCTCGTCGCGCAGCCCCAGCGCCCGTTCCAGGGCGAGCCGCTGGTGCGGAGGCAGCGCACGCGAGTTTTCCCGCAGCGGCAGCAGCACTCGGTGCAGCGCGCCGAAGGCGATGCCGGACTCCGACTCGCTGCCCACCACACGCAGGACGGTGAACCCGTCGCGCGCCGCGCGCGCGACCGTCCACTCCAGCAGCGCCGTCTTCCCGATGCCCGCTTCGCCGCGCAACACCGTCGCCGAACCGCACGCCCCGACGCGCGCCTCATCGAGGGACCGCTCCAGCAGCGCCTGTTCGCGCCGACGGCCGACGAGCGTCCTGTCACCCTGTCCGCTGCCCATGACTCTCCCCTGGTCGCCTCCGACCACCGTGACATCGCCGCGATGCCTGTGCGTGCACGGCTCGTGCCCCTGCCCGCAGGGAAGGCCGCACGCTCTCGTCAGCCGGGCCCGACCACAGCAGGCTGATCACGTGACAACGACCATGCCCACCCCCACCGCCACCACGGGGGACACCTTCGCAGACCGCACGCTCGGCTTCCTCCGCATCCGCACGTTCCGGGGAACGGCGCGCCCGGTCCGGCACGTTCCCGACGCGGACGCCGTGACCGACCCGTACGTCCTGCTGGGCTTCCACACCGCCGGGCGGGCCACGCTCGGCGGGCCCGGCAGCACCGAGGTCTGCCTGCCCGGAGACGTCTTCCTCCGTGACGGGGCGCGTCCCCTCACCCTGGAGGAGAGGGAGGACTTCGAACTGCACCTGGTGCACGTCCCGCGCCGTGCCCTGGCCCTCACCGACCGGCAGGCGCGCGACCTGGCAGGACGGGCCCCGTTCGCCGACGGAACCGTGGCGCCGTTGCTCGGCCCGCTCCTGCGCGAGATCACCGCGGCGGAACCCGGGCCCCCGTCACGCGCCGCGCTGCGCTGGGCCGGGGCGGTCGCCGACCTCGTCGCGCTGCTCGCCGTCGAGGACGCAGGACCCGGCTCCGCAGAGGACGGACAGGACCGCGAGGCCCTGGTCCGCAGACTGCGGGCGTACGTCGACGCTAACCTGCGCGACCGCAACCTGACACCGGCCACCGTCGCCGAGGCCCAGCACATCTCGATCCGCTATCTGCACAAGCTCTTCGAGGGGCGGGGGAGCACGGTCGGCCGGTGGATCCAGCACCGCCGCCTGGAGGAGGCCCGCCGCGAGCTGGCCCGTCCGGCACGCGACGACATCACGGTGGCGGCGGTCGCCAGTCGCTGGGGATTCGCCAGTGCCACCCACTTCAGCCGCAGTTTCCGTACGGCATACGGCATGTCGCCCAGCGACTGGCGCGACGGCCGGACCAGACCCGCCGAAGGGCCGGGAACCGGCCGCCGCTGACAGCATCGTCAGGCACGCGTCCCCGGAGCGTCGGCCGTCCCGGACATAGCCATCCGCCGCCACTGCTGAGGCGGATGGCCGTAGACGGACTTGAACGCGCGGCTGAAGTGCGCCGGACTGCGAAAGCCCCAGCGGGCGGCGACCACGGCGATGGACGGACTGCTCCGGCCGCGCCGCGCGAGCTCCCCGGCGCACCGCTCGACGCGCTGACGCTGGATCAGCCTCCCTACGGTGACGCCCTCGGCCTCGAAGAGGCGGTGCAGATAGCGGACCGAGATGAGGTGCGCCGCGGCGATGCGTTCTGCGGATAGGTCCGGGTCGCCGAGGTGACGGTCGATGTACTGGCGGATGGTGACGACCAAGGGGTGCCTGTCGTCCTCGGGCGGCCCTTCCGCGTCCTCGGCGAGGTCCTCGACGAGCCCGGCGACCAGATCCGTGACGAGACCGCCGAGCCGTTCGCCCAGCGGGGCGGACACCCGCGGGGCCGCGGTCTCCAAGTGCCGGAGCAGGGCGGGGAGAACCGCCGCGGAGCCCGCGGACGGCGGGAGCGCGCGAGCCGTGAGGGACCGCAGGGGGACCGAGGGAACGTGCAGCGCGTGCAGGGGCAGCCGAAGGAAGAGCGCGCGGGCCGCGCCCTCGTACTCGACGGTGAACGCGCGGCGCAGGTCGATGAGCGCCGACTCACCCGGCACCACGGACACGCCGCGCCCGTCCTGGACCAGCCGCACCGCCGCCTCGCGCGGGACGAGCAGCGCGACCGCGTCCTCCGTGCCCGGGCGGGGACCGCGGACCAGCCGCAGCGGCCCCGACGCGCAGGTCAGCATGCGGACGTAGCCGAACTGCCGGAAGGACACGGACCCGTCCGCCCGTCTGTCGGCGTCGCCGGGTGCCACGAGGGGTGTGAGCCAGCGCGCGAAGGCGGACTCCACGTCGGTCGAGGTCTCGGTGCCCGGCGACACGGCCGTTCCGGATCCCACGCTCACGGAGGGCTCCCTTCAACCGTCCCCGGGCCGGTGCCCTGTGCGTGGCAGAGGGGGACGGTCACCCCTGGTCCACGGCCCATGACCGTGAGTCTGGACCGACAACCGCGTGAGGCGTTAGGTCATATGACTGCCTTTCGCGTACGCGTCAGAGGCTGCGCCCGAAGTGTGCACGCAGCGGCATGAATCAGTGGGACCGCCGGTCCCCTTTCCGGCCGATGGCGTCCTAGGGTGAGTACTCCGAGTCGGCGGAGCCGCGAACGGCCCCGCGATCCGTCCCCTGTGCAGGAGTCCCCGTGGAAGCAGACGTTCCAGTCGTCGGGGAGAGACCTGTGCTCGAACGGCACACGAGGGCCTTCGCCGAAACGTACGCCTGTCCCTCCTGGCCCGAGTCCGCGTCCGAGCCCGGGTCCGACGACCCGGCCTCGTCCAGGTCCCGCATGGCCGCCCTGTGGGACGGCGGCGGCGCGGACGACCCGGACATCGAGGAAGAGTGGCTGGCGCTGCCGGGGCGCGACGGGAACCGCATCAGGGTACGGATCCTGCGCCCGGCCGGCACCGACGAACCGCTGCCGGTCGTGCTGTACCTGCACGGCCTCGGCTGGATGCTGACCGACGCGTACGCGCACCGGCGACTGCTTGCCGACCTCGTGCTCGGCGCCGATGCCGCCGTGGTCGTCCCCGAGTACGACACCCCGCGGGACGCCCGCCACCCGCACGCCGTGGAGCGCGCCTACACGGTGGCCCGCTGGGTCGCGGGGCAGGGCGCGGAGTGCCACCTGGACGGGGCCAGGATGGCGGTCGTCGGCGCCAGCGCGGGCGCCCAACTGGCCGCAGCCCTCACGCTCGTGGCGCGCGAGCGCGGCGGCCCGGACTTCCGCCACCAGGTCCTTGTCTGCCCGGTGACGGACGCGGCGATGGACACCCCGTCCTACCGGCGGTTCGCCGACGGATACTTCCTCAGCCGCGACGCCATGCACGGCTACTGGCAGCAGTACGCGCCGGACCGCGAGAGCCGAGCGCAGGGTGCCGTCTCGCCGCTGCGCGCATCGGTGAGCCGACTGCGCGATCTGCCTCCGGCGCTGGTCCTGACGGCCGAGGCCGACGTGCTCCGCGACGAGGGCGAGGCGTACGCGGCCCGGCTGCGGGAAGCGGACGTGCCCGTCGTGTCGATCCGCTACCAGGGCACCATCCACGGCTTCGTGCTCTTCGACCTGCTCCGCGGGACCGAGGCGTCCCGGGCGGCCCGCATCCAGCTGACGGACACACTGCACGCCGCCTTGCACTCGGCGTGAGCCCGGCCGGGACGGATGCCCCTCACCCGCCGCCGTCGGAGCTCGTGACGTCGCGGTGTCGGCGCCACTCGCTGGGGGACGTGCCGTACGCCGCCTGGAAGCGGCGGCTGAAGTGACTCGGGCTGGTGAACCCGCACCGCGCGCCCACCGCCGCGACGGTGAGCCGGTCGTAGCGGGGCGCGGTCAGCATCTCGCGCGCCCTGGCCAGACGCTCGGTGATGAGCCACTGCTCCAGTCTGATGTCCGCGTCGTTGAGCAGGGCGTAGAGCTTGCGCACCGAGACGGCGTGCTCCCGCGCGATCCGCTCCGGCGTCAGGTCGCGGTCGGAGAGGTGGCGGCGGGCGTACGCCAGGACCCGCGTGAGCAGCGTCTCGTCCATCGCCGAGCGGACGGCGGGGGACTCCTCGGCGTGCGCGGCGGAGACGAGCAGCGCGCGGACGAGCTCGGTGGTGGCCGTGGCGAGGGCTGCGGCGCCGGGGTCGCCCTCAAGACGCCCCGGATCGCGCCAGACACCGCGCAGATGGTTCAGGACCAAGTCGTACAGGGGACTGGCGCGCAACTGCAGCGAGGCCTTCACCACGGCGTCCACCGGCATGTCCAGACGGTCCACGTCGAACATCATGGACTGGGACGCGCCGTCGCCCGACCAGCCGTAGACCCGGGGCGACAACTCGTGGAACACACAGATGTCGTCCGGCCCGAGGACCTGCTGCCTGCCCGCGATCTCGGCCCGGTGGACGCCTTCGGGCTGGAGCGAAACCGAGATCACGGGCCGACTGCGGTGATGGCGCACGTGCCGGTCGTTGCGGCGTACCTCGAAGCCCGAATTGCGGGTGGAGAACAGCCCGAGCCCGCCCACCTGCCACAGCTCCATGCGCGCGTGGATGCCCGTCTCCGGCTCCTCGTGGACCACTTCATTGGGCACCAGCGAGTCGGTCAACGCATGATGAAACGCGTCCGCCCGCTCGCGTGGCGCCACGGTGGACAGATCGACGAGCAGCACACAACCCCCAAGACGACTTCCCCCATGAAGCAGACATTCTGCCTCATGGGGGAGGGGTACTTGACCGGGTACGTTCAGGCTGTGGGGAGGCGGTCGAGGAATCCGTGGACGGTACGGATCCGGCCGTCGTCGGCCAGCGTGATGACGTCGGCCCCGGCAACGGGTGCGGTTCCGTCCGCGGTCGACACGAGCTCCCAGGTGAAGCGAGCGATGCCGTGGTGCCCGTCGACCGTGCCGGTCCGGCGGAACTCGAAGCCGGGGAACTGCTCGTGGGCCCCGTTGATCACGGCGGCGAGGCCCTCGTGCCCGGAGACGTCGGCCAGCGGGTCGGTGTAGCTGCCGTCCTCGGTCCAGGCGGCGGCCACAGCCTTGATGACGTTCTCGTCGCCCCCGGCGTTCCAGGCCTCGAAGTAGCGGGCGACTGCGGTCTCGTACGCGGCGGTGTCGAATGCGGTCATGGCGGGTCAGCCTCCTGTGAGGTGGTGGTCGTCCTGCGGGGTGATGGCTCAAGACTGCCGCTCGCCCGCAGAGGGGTCGATTACCTCGCAGGTCATGAGCGCGACGCCCCTGACGCGCGGGATGCCGAAACGCACGGGATGTCGAGACGCACGGGTTCTTGAGGCCACGAGCAGCCCACGGCAGACGCGCGCCGCATGATCGATGAGTTCGTCAAGCACGCTGCAGGGATCTCGTCCCGGTGACGCCGCGTGCCCCAGAGCCTCGCGCTCGGCGCGCCGTGCGGGGCAGTCCGGCGCTGACGGCCCGTCCCGCGAGGGTGACCGCGTGGCCCAGGTGCCGCAGGTCGTGCGCGGGGTCGACCATGGCGCACAGCGCGGCGACGACCGTGCCGTCGGGTGCCGTCACCGGCGCCGCGACACAGTGCACGCCCGGTATCAACTCCTCCCGGTCCAGGGCCAGTCGGCTTTCCCGGATGGCGGCAGCCTCGCGGCGCCAGGATGCTGGCAACGGGTCGAACGGAATGGCCGGCGGGGCGGTCGCCACCAGGAGCCTGCCCGCGGCGGTGGACCACGACCAGGTCGCGCCGGGCCGCAGCGGTGCCAGATGGTCCACCATGCCGGGCACTCCGTGCACGGCGAGGGTCCGGCCCTCGCGCAGGACGCAGACCCCCACCGTGGCGTCGGTCATCTCCGCCAGGCGCCGCATCGGGGCGTGCGCCGCGACCCGCAGCCGTGGGTGGGGTTGCCACCCCTGGCCGAGGCGGAAGACCCGCGGGCCCATCCGATAGCGCGTGCCGCTCTGTTCAACGACGCCGAGGTCGACCATTTGTTCCAATAAACGGTGCACGGTGGTTTTTGGCAAACCGCTTTCCGCTGTCAAAGCGGTCAGTCCCGCTTCCTCGGTCCGCTCGATGGCTTCGAGGAGGGCAAATGCCCCTTCGAGTACCCCGCGCCCCCGGGTCCCCTCATGGGACTTCTCGTACGGACAACCGGCCATCAGGCCCCCTTCCCGAGGTCGCTTGCGCGTTGCCTCTCCCCCAGGGCAGTAAAAGCCATCCGCATGAATGGCCACTAAATAGTCGCTTGCCGCATAGCGGAGTTGCCGATGCCGGTCCGCTCAGCAGACCGCAGCGCGACAACACGTGTCTGCGCGGTGCAGTGTCGATCCGCCCGGGAGCACTCCGGAGGACGAGCACCCGTCTCGGCGCCGTCCGGCGACGAGTGAACTCTCCGGGGAGCAACGCGAGATCAAGAGACCGAGAGATCGAGAGGGGGTATGTGATGAAGATTGCGATCCGTCGTCTCGAGAAGATCGAGACCACTCAGCCGACGTGTGACCCGTGTGACTGCTGATTCCAGCACGGCGTTCCGGTGCGGAGGCGGCTCCTTAGCCTCCGCACCGGAACAGCCTCGGCTCGCGCAGCGGCGCACCCGTTCATTCCTCTCCATGTCCTCACCCTTCGCGCACTCACCGTTCCTTCTCGAAAGCAGGCTTGGATGTTGCGGCCCCGCGTCAAACCCATATTCCCGCCCATTCCCATCGGAGGCGGAAAGATCCGCATCGGCTGGTACGACTACGGAATCGCCGGCGAACTCGATGACGACGAGCAGGGCCACACCTGGCACCTGCTGCAGTTGCTCAGTGGCGAGCACACGCTTCCTGAGATTGCCCGGCTCATGCAAGAGTTCGACCCGCTGGTGCGGGACGAGGAGGTCGGCGATGCGGTTGATCAGCTGGCCGCCGCGGGGTATTTGGAGGATGCGGCCGTGGGCCCTGATGTGTCGCTCTTTTCTCCGCCGGAGATTGAGCGTTACCGCCGCAACGTCGAGTTCTTCTCGCATTTCCACCATCCGCCGTTGTCCGGCCACGACTTCCAGGCGCGTTTGAGGAAGTCCCGGATCGCGGTGGTGGGCCTCGGCGGCCTCGGCTCGTACGCTGCTCTCGCTCTCACGGCCATGGGGGTCGGTGAACTGCTCGTCGTGGACTGCGACACGGTGGAAGCGGTCAACCTGAACCGGCAGGTGCTCTACACGGACGCCGATGTGGGGCGGGCGAAGACGGAGGCGGCGGTCGAACGGCTCGCCCAGGTGAATCCCCATGTGTCCGTCACGCCGCTGTTCCTGGAGATCGACGGGCCCAAGAGCGCCGCCGAGGTGTTCGCCGGGCGCGACCTGGTGATCTGCGCGGCTGACCGGCCACGGGTGCGGATCTACGAATGGTTCAACGCTGCCTCGGTGGGGGCTGGTGTGCCCTGGGTGCGTGGTGGTAACACGGGTTTGACGGTCAGTTTGTTCCTGCATGCCCCGGGTCGTACCGCGTGTTTCGCGTGTGTGCAGCGCACCACCCACGAGGAGCTTCCCTGGTACGAGGCGGCCTCGCGATATCTGGCGGAGAACCTGGCGACGGGCACGTTCAACCCCTGCACGGCCCCGGTGGCCGGCCTGCTCGGCAGCATCGTGGCCCTGGACACGGTCAAGTACCTGACGGGTGTGGCCGCCCCGGCCGCTTTGGGTCGGCGTTTGTTGATCGATCTTGCCCGTATGGATGTCGCTTACAGCGAAGAGGAACCGCGGCGGCCGGACTGTCTGGTGTGCGGCGACGCACCGCGGCGGTGAGGGGGATGCCCAGGACACCGCTCTCCGGCAGCGCGCGTCTCGCGTTGTATCCGCTGCATATCGGCGCGCCGGAGGACGGCTTGTGTGAGGTGGGCCGTGCCGAGACGGGGGTGTTCATCGCGCTGCCTATAGAGGGTGTCGCGCTGGTCGAGTGGCTGGGCCAGGGGATGCCGCTGGCTGAGGTGGGGGTGTGTTTCGAGGACGCCTTCGGTATCGCGCCCGAGTTGGACGAGTTCCTTGAAGGGCTCTGGGAATGCGGCTTCATCAAGAGCATCAACGGCACGCCCACGGCAACGACCGCAGCCGGGCAGCCGGCCCGGGGCTGGCGGCTTTTCGCCTCCTTGCCCGCTGAACGGCTCGGCTGGCTTCTGTCCCGGCCCTGTCTGATCGCCTACCGGGCGATTTGGGTGGCTCTCGCCGTCGTCCTGATCACACGTCCGGGCCTGTGGCCGCACGCCAGGGACACCCTCGTGGTGTCGGGGGTGATCCTCAACGCGGTGATCGTGGCTCTGCTGGCCTGGACCATGGTCTTCCTGCACGAGCTGGCCCACCTTCTGGCCGCCCGCGCCCGGGGAGCCATCGGTGCTCTCTCACTGAGCCGCCGCATGTACTTCCTGGTGGCCCAGACGGACATGAGCGGGGTGCGGGCTCTGCCACGTGCCGAGCGCTACGCCCCATACCTGGCGGGCATGACGCTGGAGGCGGGCGTGCTGCTCGGCTGTCTGGGGCTGCGCTGGGCAGGCGCGGGCGGTGGCCTGCCCGCGCTCCTGGCCTACATCGTCACCATCCAACTGCTTTTCCAGTGCGCCATCTTCTTGCGCACCGACCTCTACTTCGTGCTCACGAACCGGCTGCGCGCGGGCAGCCTCGCGGCGGACACCACACAGGTGCTGCGCGCGTACGGGCGGCGTGTGCGGGGCGCCCCCGCGATCGACCTCAGCCATATCCCGCAGCGGGAACGCCGCCTCGTGCACTGGTACCTGCCCTTCTACGCCGCGGGCATCGCGGCGGCTGTGGTGGACCTCGCTCTGTTCGTCGTCCCCGCGGTCGTCACGATGTGCCGCCGCGCCCTTCACGAACTCACCACCGCAGGCCCCCTGCGCCAGGCCGAGGCCGCCGCGTTCTTGGCGATCGTCACGTTCAACCTGGGCTCCGTCGCCGTCATCGCCCTGTGGCAGCACCTCGGCGGCCGCCGCCGGGCCCGCACAACCGCCTGAGCCAACCGCATCGCCGCACCGCTCGCGGCACGCGGAAACACCCCGAACACGCGCGCGCCGGATCCCTGCCGTCCCTGACAACCCCGGGCTCGTGCCGGAGCCCGGAGCCCGGAGCCCGGAGGCCCGCCCCGACGCGGAGGCGCTGCACGCCCGTATCCGCGGGCTGCGGCAGCACGGGCACCCTGACACTGCACGCTGCCAGACATCGGCAAGACAGCCCTCGCCCTTGATCTCGCCCACGACGCCGAGACGCCCGCTCGCTCCCCCCGAGGGCGTGCTGCCCGAGGGTGTGCTGTGGGCCGGCTTGGATGCCCGGGCAGATGGACCGCACCACCTGCCGGCCAGGGACGAAAGACCGGGTGTGCCACTGGCGAACACCGCGGAACACACGGTCCCCGCCTGGTCCGAAGCGCTGCACCGGGAAACCGCACGCGATCCCAGGCCGCGCAGGATATCCGGGCGCCTCAAACTGAGTTCGGCCGCCGCGCTCTTCACCAGCGTATGCCGAGTTGGTCGAGGTCGGCCCGGCGTTCTGTACTGAGTTTGCCGGCGCGTTTCCGGACGTTGTCGAGCCACGTCCCCAACCGCACCTCTACCGGCCCGTCCACGCCCGGGAGGGAGCTGTTCGCCCCGGCATCGAACCCGAGGCCCTCCACGTGTTTACGGGGGACGCGCAGGTGTCCTTCCCGGGCATGGAACTGCTGCGCGGCAGTGTTCCGAGTCCGTGGGTCAGCTCCTCGGACGTTTGCCGCGTCCCCCTGTCGAGAAGCCGGGCCCCGGCATGGAGCGCGGGCAACCGCCAGGACTCGCCCATGGGGGATCCGGGAACAACGCAAGAGCCAACAGGTGGGGCAGAACGGGCAATTTGGCGTCGTGTTTGGTGCGTTAGTGCGCGCCGTGGCCCGGAAAGGGCAAGGTTCCGTATTCCGCTTGCGTTGCCTGACCGCCCCGTCGCCCAATAGGGAGGGCAGGGGCACATCGCAGTGCCCCGACGCGGGATCCCAGTCCGGGAGAGGGCCCCTCGTTTGCCGCGAGGGGGCCACCAGCCCCCGCCCTGCACCCGCTGGTCACCACCATGCACCGGGGCTGTGCTGTCCCTTCAATCCGTCGGTAGCACGCCAGCGAAGGGGGCAGGGGCCAGTGGGGCGAACAGATCGCGAGCGCAGGACACGCCTGGCGCGGCGACGGCCGCGGCCGGACCGCATCCGACAACGTCGTAAGGCGATGCGACAGCAGCAGGCCCCTGCGACGGAATGGCTTACGTCGTGGGGGACTTTCGGTGCGGCCCTCGCTGCGGCTGGAGGGCTTGTGATCAGTGGTGCTGCCTCATGGGCAGCGCTGCAGACCCTTCAGGACCAGCGGGCGGATGCAGCCGCTGAACGCCAAGCTGCCCAGGCCCGCCAGGCCGCGCGTGTCTCTGTCTGGACTGATGCCAACCCTGAGCTCATGCCGTTTGAGACCAGGGCCAAGAAGGTCCTCATCATGAACCGCTCGCCCGACCCCATACCGGTCTGGGCCGTGGAGATCACCACGTATCCCCGCAACACGTGGGGCGGGGTTGGCAGGGAGAAGTACAGCGCCGCTACCGCAGAGTCGGTCCCGCCCTGCACCTTGATGACCATTCAGCTGGATGCCCTCAAAGAGGGGGTGGAGCGGAACCGTGAATTCGGGGTGACGGCCTTGCTCTTCCGGGACAACCAGGGCCAGCCATGGCGACGCGGGACTTCTGGGACCATCCAACGACTCACACAGACCCGCAGCATCCAAGAACGCCTGACCTCGTTCACCAAGTCCCACACGTCCCGGGTGCCGCACTGTGGTTAGGGAGGAAGACGCGCAGCGACTGGAGGCATTGACCCATCAGCAGCAGCCGCTTCTGGAAGAGCTGCGTGCGTGCGGGCCGGGCAGCACATCCGCCTCACGCGGGTGGCTATGCAGGTGGTGCCGTGGCTGTTCCGGTTCCGAGGCTTTGGCGTCGCCGGAGAGCACGTCGATGACGCCGCTGCGCTGGTCCTCCAGCGGGCCGCGGCTTCGTCGCAGGTGTCCTGGAGCGGATCGAGGGCGCTGTGCTCGTCGACGTGGGGCGTGAGGTCGATCGTATGCCCCGCGGAGAGGGCGATGAGCGGCCAGAGGGTGTCGTCCTCGTTGTGGTGGTGATGCCGTACGGCGGCGTTGTCCTGATGGATGTACGCCGCGACGGCGCGGGCGCGGGGCTCCGGTACGTCGGTGTGGGCGAGCGAGGCGAGGAGCTCGGCGAGCCGCGTGATGTCGCCGGTGAGGGCGCGGTGGCTCAGCCGCATACCGGTGAGATCGGGCACCGGCTCGGACGTGCTGGAAGGAGGCGTGAGGGATGTGCTGTTGGACATGGCGCCAGGCTCTCCGAGCCCGCTCCACGCGCGGTGACCATCCACTCAACGCGATTACTCCTTGAGACGACCGGACCGAGCTGGTCAGGCTCTGTCCGAGCGCGCCCCCGCGTCGCTCTCCACACCGGCCTTCGGATCCGACTCCGATCCGGCCCCCTGTTCGGCGCGGCCCCCGTCGGCCTGCGCGTGCGTGGGCAGATGGCGCAGGCGTACCGCGGCGAGGACGGCGGCGGCGAGGACGATCGTGCCGGCCGCCGCGGCGGTGACGCCGAGGCCGCTGGCGAACGCCTCGTGGGCCGCCGCGAGGAGCGGGGTGGCGAGGGCGTCGGGCAGGGGCTCGGCAGCCTCCGTCGCCCCGGCGAGGGCGGAGCGGGCGGCGTCCGCGGTCGCCTCGGGCAGGCCGTCGGGCAGCTGGTCGGTGAGCTGGGTGCGGTAGACGGCGGTGCCGACCGTGCCGAGCAGGGCGACGCCGAGGGCCACGCCCATTTCGCCGCTGCTCTCCGAGAGGGCGGAGGCCGCTCCGGCGCGCTGGGGCGGTGCGGTGCTGATGACCAGGTCCGTGCAGAGGGTGATCATCGGGCTCAGGCCGAGGGCCACGAGTTCATAGCCGGTGATGAGCAACGCCAGGTCGTCCCCGTCGACTTGGGAGAGGGTGGCGAAGCCGAGCGCCGCCACCAGGAGGCTGCCCGTGATGACCGTCGCGGGGCGAAAGCGCCGCGCGAGCAGCGGGGCGAGCAGGGAGCCGACGATGGTGCCCACGGAGGCGGGGACCATCCAGGCACCGGCCATGAAGGGGGAGAGGTCGAGGACTTCTTGAAGGTAGAGGGCGATGAAGAGCTGGGTGCCGCCCATCGCGAACAGGCCCAGCAGGTAGGTGCCCAACGAGGTGTTGATGACGCGGTCGCGCAGCAGGGACAGGTCGAGCAGCGGGTCGTCCAGGTGGTTCTGGCGCCGTACGAAGACCACACCGAGGGCCAGTCCGGCCACCAGGGTCAAGGCGAAGGACAGGTCGGGGCCCGCGGCGCTGACGTGTTTTACCGCGTAGACGACGCCGAGCACGGCGGCCAGGGCGAGTGCGGCGCTGAACCAGTCGAGGCGCCCGCCTTGCGGGTCGCGGTACTCGGGCAGCAGGACGGGGCCGATGGCGAGCAGCAGCACCATCACCGGCACGCCCGCGAGGAAGACCGAGCCCCACCAGAAGTGCTCCAGGAGCGCGCCGCCGAGCAGCGGTCCGATGGTGGTGCCGACGGAGAAGCTCGTCATGACGACGGCCACCGCGAAGCTGCGTTGGCCGGCCCGTTGGAACATGACGCGGACCAGGGAGAGGGCGGACGGCATCAGGGTGGCCCCGGCCAGGCCGAGCAGCGCGCGGGAGACGATGAGCATGAGCGGGCTGGTGGCGTAGGCGGCGAGTGCCGAGGCGATGCCGAAGAGCGCGGCGCCGAAGAGCATGATGCGCCTGCGGCCGATGCGGTCACCGAGGGCGCCTGCGGGCACCAGGGCTCCGGCGATCAGGAATCCGTAGATGTCCATGATCCACAGGAGTTCGGTGGAGCTCGGCCCCAGGTCGGCGCTCAGGTGCGGTACCGCCAGATACAGGACGGTCATGTCCATGGAGATCAGCAGCGTCGGCAGGGCCAGGACGGTGAGTCCGATCCACTCCCGTCGGCCGGCGAGGGGAGGGGTGTCGGTGGTCATCGTGGTGCTTCCTCTGGTACGGGGGTGTGCGGGTGGACAGAGGTGGGGGCCGATCGGTAGATCCGGGCCACCGTGAGCAGGAACGTCGTCTCGTCGGCCAGGGTGTCGGCGCCGATCGGCGCGATGGGCGGGGTGTCGCGTCGCGGTTCCCCGCCGGTCAGGTGGGCCGCGCGGGCGCCTTTGAGGACGGCGGCGAGTACGGCGGCCGAGTGTTCCTCGGCCGGTGGCGCCGCCGCGCGCGTGTCACCGTCGTACGGGTGTGCCGGGACGCCGTCGCTCACGGTGTCCGCGAACGCCCGGGCGCGGGAGTGCAGTTCGGGGGTGGCGTACTGGTCGAGCACGAGGATGGCGTCACGGATCTCCATGAGCTTGCGGTACAGCAGGAGGCGGCGCGGGCCCTGTGGCCACAGGGCCTCCATGAGGCGGCTGCGCCGGGGTGCGAGCAGCACCTGCGGACACACCTCCACCAGGTCGCGCCAGAGCGGCCAGATCCGCCACAGGTGTCCGAGGTCGGTGAGCGCGCGGCGGGCGGCGCGGGTGGTGGGGACGGTCAGGGCCGCCGCGACGAGCAGACCGTGCAGCGCCAGGGCGAAGGGTTGTATGGGCACCGACCAGGCGGAGCCGAGGAGTTGGGACAGCGCGCCGAGCCAGAACACGCCCGCCATGGCGGTGCCGGATCCGAGCAGGAGCAGGGCGGCCGTCAAGGAGCGGTTGCCGCTGCGCCGCCCGCGGCGTACGCACACCGCGAGGCACAGGGTGTTGGCGATCAGGTGTGTGCCGATGATCAGCAGCCAGTACGGCGGGGAGGGTGTGGGGGAGGGGCCTTCGAGGATGAGGTGCCGTCCGTGGGGGCTGTGCAGCGTGTCCAGGGCGACGGCGCCCACCACGACGCAGCACGCGGTGACCCGTAACCAGCGGAGCAGCGTCCGGCTCCGGGAGCCCGCCGCGAGCGAGTGGACCAGTTCAAGCAGCGCGAACGCCGAGATGAGGCCGCATACGTTGCGGACCAGGTCCACGCTGTGCGCGCTGCCGGAGTTCCGGTCGACGAAGTCGCCGACGCCGTCCAGGTCGAGCGTCGTGGCGGCTGCCGCAGCCAAGCAGGCCAGCCACAGTTCGCGCTGCTGGCGTGAGCCCAGAGCGTGCGGCAGGCGAAGGAGCACGGCCGTCCACATGCATACCGTGCCCGCGACCTGCGCGTCGGTGCCAAGGGCCGCGAGGTCAGTCGCCGGAAGCAGCATGGAGCCCCAGCGCCCTTTCCACCGTCTTCGCCGTGCCGTGGGCGTTGAGGTACGTCGGGCGCAGCACTCCGCTGAGGATCAGGCTCGCGACCATCTCGGCCTCCTGTTCCTGGCGCGTGCTGTGCGAGGCGCGGCGCAACAGCCGCCGGATCAGGCGGGGGTCGAGGTCTGGGAGAACATCGCGCACCGGCTCGGTGTCGTCGGTCAGGGGGCGGTGGTGGCCGAGGAGTATGTGGCCGATCTCGTGCAGGATGATGTGGTCTTGGTGGGGGCGGGTGGTGCCCGGTTCGAAGAAGACGTGGTCGTCGGTGTCGGTGGCGATCCACGCGCCGCAGGTGCCGTCGGTGCGGCCTTGGGCGGGCAGCGGATAGAGATGGATGGGGCGGCCGCGCCGCCGCGCGACGTATCGGCACAGTTCGTGTGCCGAGGCGGATCGGGGCAGCGCGAGCTCCTCAAGGACTGATTCGCACCGCTGTCGCAGCGCTCGGTAAGGGAACAGCAAGGTCACTCGTCCTTTGGGGGGCGGCGGGTCGTGCTGGCCAGTGATGCCGAGTTCTCGTCCTCCTCTTCTGGGTCCTCGTCGTCGCCTTCGTCCTCGTCATCGCGTCACGACCGGGGGTCGGCCGCGGCGTCCGCTGATCCGTCCTCGGGTCTCGCTTCCTCGACGGCCGGGAGGCGGTGCAGCTTGCGTGCCTGGTCGACCATGGTCAGCAGCGCGTCGAGGGTTTCGCCGGAGAGCCCTTCGGCGCGCAGCGCCAGGGAGCGGACCCGTGCGTCCCGCAGTGCGGTGGCGAGTTGGAGCTGGGCGTTGACCCGCCCAGCGACCTCCTCGTTGAAGAAGTACTCGGGGGGGACGCCGAAGAAGTCGGCCAGAACGCCCAGTTGCTCGACCGTGACGTTGTGCTTCTTGCCGGTGGCCAGCTCCCACAGGTAGGTGCCCGAGAGCGCGCCGCCGGTGGTCTCCCTGATCTCCTTGGCCAGGCGCGCGTAGCCGGGTCTGGCGCGTTCGTCCGGGTAGAGCGTGCAGATGAGGTGGGTCAGCCGTGCGCT
The DNA here is from genome assembly GCF_002556545.1 of Streptomyces formicae. Lineage (NCBI taxonomy): Bacteria > Bacillati > Actinomycetota > Actinomycetes > Kitasatosporales > Streptomycetaceae > Streptomyces > Streptomyces formicae. The sequence goes on along the minus strand of NZ_CP022685.1, from coordinate 31,139 downwards.
GATCTTGCCCGCCAGCTGACGGTTCGATGGCCGCCTGCCCTGGTTGCCCGTCATGTGTGCCTCCGTGGCTGAACGCGTCACTCCGCAAGCGGGGCGACGTCCCCCGTCCGCTGCAGCGGACGCAGTCTAGCGCTCCAAGTCGCTTCGTGTTCGCCACTGTTGACAGGCTGCGATCGTTTCAGCGTAAGCTTCTTGGTGTGGTTGTCCGCTGTAGTGTACGACCTGATCGTGTAGGGAAGGTGATCCACCTGTGGCCACTGGTGAGTCGACCTCACTCGCCGTTGACACCCCACCTCTGACGATTCCCTCGGCGTTCGCGCGTTCCGCCCTCGCGCGCCCCCTGTCACCCGCGCTCACCGATGGCCTGTTGGGCCTGACGTACCAGCAACTCCAGGACGAGACGGACGACATCAGCCGCGCCCTGGCGCCTCTGGTGAACCCCGGTGACCGGGTGGCCCTTCAGCTACCCCGCAGCGCCGAATACATGGTGACCTATCTCGCCGTTCTCTCCCTCGGTGCCACCGTGGTGCCCCTCGCCCATGACCTGAGCGCGGCGGAGACCGACACCGAACTCGCCTCCTGCGCACCGGTGTTGCTGCTGCAAGATCCGGATTTGCGGGGCGCGCGCCCGCATCGTGTCTCCGCCGCGAGCGACCGCGGGGGCGGCGCGTCGGCCACGGTCGTGCACGTTCCCGTACGCGCCCGGGCCGACGGTGATCTGACGTCCCTGCGGTCGGTCTGCGGGGCGGCGGAGGGTGCCGGTCCGGCTCCCGGCCGTGGCGCGAACCCGGCGGAACCCGCCGTGCTGCTCGCCACTTCCGGCTCGTACGGCCTGCCCAAGCGCGTCGTGCTGACCCATAGCGCCCTGCTCGCCAGCGCCCGCGCGCACCGCGCCTCGCTAGACGGCGCGACGGACGCGACGGATGCGACGGATGCGACGGCGGACGCCACGACGGGCGAGGGGGAGACCACGCTTGCCGCCGTGCCGCTGAACTTCGGCTACTGCAACACCGTGCAGATCGTCGGGCAGTTGGACAGCGGCGGGCATGTCGTGCTCCTCGACGGCGACTTCCTGCCCAGCCGGTTCGGGCGCCTCGTCCAGGAGCACCGGGTTACCTCGACGCTGCTCGTGCCCTCCATGCTGCGGCTGCTCACCCTCGGCGACTGGCACCGCGCGTACGACCTCTCCTCGCTTCGGCACATCGTCTACGGCGGCGCCCCCACCCCGCCCGAGATCCTGGCCGGCATCGAACAGCGCCTGCCCGATGTGGAGTTGGTCGAGACGTACGGACAGACCGAGGCCGGACCTCGGGTCACCACCATGCGGCGCCGCGACCGCCAGGACCACCCGGGATCCGTCGGACGCCCGCTGCCCGGCGTCGAAGTGGCCATCCGCGACCGGGACTTCCGCCCGCTGCCGCCCGGCGCGACCGGGGAGATCGTGGTACGCGGGCCCGGCGTGATGACGGGGTACCACGGCCGTCCCGAGGAGAGCGCGCGGGTGCTGCGCGACGGCTGGCTGCTCACCGGCGATCTCGGCCGCCTCGACGAGGACGGCTTCCTCTATCTGCGCGGCAGGCTGCGCAACGTCGCCATCGTGAGCGGGATGAACGTCTCCCTCGAAGAGGTGGAGGCATGCCTGACGGCGCACCCGGCGGTGGCCGAGGCCGTGTGCGGGGTGCGCGCGGACGACCGCGCGGGGGAGACGCTGGTGGCCTGGGTACGCCTGGCCGCCGACGGACCGGGCGCGGGCCCGGGTGAACAGATCGCGGCCCCCGCCGGACAAGCCGCCCTCCTCCAGGAGCTGACCGGCTTCTGCCGAGAGCGCCTGAGCGCCCACAAGCTTCCGCGCCGCATCGCGACGGTGGCGGATCTCCCGCGTACCCGGACCGGCAAGATCGACCGGTCCGCGCTGCTCGCCCGCAGCCGGAACGTTCCCGGGGAGCCAGCTGCGCCCGGTCGGGGCGCGCCCGATGTCGAGGAGGCAGTGCGGTGACACCCGTGGACGAAGTGGACGACTGGGTCGTGCGCCAGCTGGCCGTGCTGAGCATTCCGCCACGCCCGGCGGAGGAGATCACGGCGCAGCAGTCGCTGACCGAGGACCTCGGAGTGGACTCGCTGGCCTTCATCGAGGCCCTCGTCTCCTTCGAGGAGAAGTTCGGCGTGCGGCTCGACGAGGACCGGCTGCTGCTTTCCTCGTACGCCAAGGTCCAGGACCTCGCCGACTATCTGCGCGACTCCCGTACCAGCTGACTACCGCCCGACCCGCCGGACGGCCCGGGCGACCCAGCAGAACGGAGCACTCAGTGGAACCCGACAGCTACCTCCGCATGTTGGTCGACGCCGTACGCGGCATCGAGACCGGCCAGGTGACCGCTGCCGTCGACCGGATCGCGGCGGCCTGGACCCGCGGCGCCACCGTCTTCGTGGCCGGGAACGGCGGCAGCGCCGCCACGGCCTCACACATGGCGTGCGATCTGGCGAAGACGGCGACCCCAGGACTGGCGGCGGGGGTGCGGGTCGTCCCGCTGCTCGATACGTCGGTGCTGACAGCCTGGGCCAACGACGTCTCCTACGAAGCGGTGTTCGCCGCCCAGCTCGCCACCCAGGCGAGAGCCGGTGACGTCCTCGTCGTGATCAGCGCGAGCGGCAACTCGCCCAATATCGTGCAGGCGTTGACCACCGCCCGCGCCCACCGGGTGGAGACCGTCGCGCTCCTCGGCTTCGACGGCGGTACGGCGCGGTCCCTCGCGGACAAGGTGATCATGGTGCCCGCCGACCACTACGGGGTCGTCGAGGATCTGCACCTCGCCGTCAACCACATGATCACCGAACAGCTCGGCGCCCGGACGGGCGCCCGTGCCGTCGGGGGAGCGGCCGCGGTGAGCGCGGCCCCGCCGGTCGTGGGCGGTGCGCGGTGAGCGGCGGCACGGCCCGTGCCGGGACGGACAGCTGGGACGAGCGGGCCGGGCGCCCCGGCCTCTACGCGGTACTCTCCGGCCGGATGGACCCTTGAGCAGTGCGCCCAGGTCGACCAGGAGCAGAAGGCGCTGATCGCGCGGCTCCTTCCCGGCCTGGACGAGGACCGGGTGGCCGATCTCGGCTGCGGAGTCGGGCGGGCTCACCACCTGGCTGAGCGGACGGGCCCGCTGGACGGTGGGCGTCGACCGGTCGCCGGAGATGGTGCGCAGGGGCGACCCACGCGCTGGAGGGGAAACCGGCCCGCGCGGTGTGCTCCGGCATCGACCGACTGCCCTTCGAGGACGGCTCCTTCGACACCGTCCTCGCCGTCTTCACCCTCCAACACCTCACGGACGACGCGGAGTTGGGGGCCGCCTGCGTGAGATGGGCCGGATCGGTGGCGCCGGACGGCGGCCGCCTGCTCGTCGTGGACGGTCACAACCCCGCCGCCGAGCGCCGTGACGTCTCCAGCCCCACCACCTCGACCGTGATCCGGCCGCTCGCCGCCTACCAGGACCTGGCGGCGGTCGCCGAGCGCACGGCCGTGGAGGAACTGACGTACGTCGGTGACCGATACCTCGCCCAGCTCTGGCGGACCGGCCGACAGGACGGACAGGGCAGACAGGGCCGACAGGACAGGCAGGGCCGACAGGACAGGCAGGCTGACAGGACTGGCAGAACGACCGACACGGCCCGCCGACGAAAGGGAGCGCCGTGCACCTCTGGTTTCTCACCCCCACCTTCCCGCCCGTCCACGGCGGGTCGGAGACACAGATCTACACCCTGGCGGCCGGGCTGGTACGGCGCGGCCACCAGGTCGACGTGCTCACCGAGCGCTACCCGGGCACCGAGGAGTTCGAGACCTGCTCGGCGTGCGGGTGCACCGGGTGCGCACCGACGCCGCGCGCTGGTCCGAGCCCGACCGGGTGCCGTGGAGGAGCGGGTCTTCGGGCTGCTCGGGGATGCCGAACGCCTCATCGACCCCGGCCGGATCGACATCCTGCAGACGTTTTGCCAAGTGGGCGCCGTACTGGGGGGCGATGATGCGGGACACCCTCGGCTGCCCCTGGTCGTGACGGATGAACGAGACCACCCCCGACACCGACCCGTTCGGCGCTCCCGATCCCGGCTCGTCTTCGGAGGGCTGCCGCACGACGCGGATGGGTGACCGGCAGCCGCGCCTACCGGGAACAGGCCATCGGCTACGGCGCGGACCCGGACCGGGTGCACATCGCGCGCTATGGCATCGAGACCGACCTGTACGGCGGCGCGGGCGAGCGGTGAAGTCCGGCACGCCCGCGGCTGGCTCGGGGTCGCGCCGAAGGATCCCCTGGTGCTGCTCGTGGGCCGGTACAAGGAACGCAAGGGGCAGCGTGAACTCGTGCGGGCGATGGCCCGGATCGTGGCACGCCACCCCACGGCCAGAGCCGCCCTCGTGGGCTCCCTCAACTCCGCGTCGGCCGCGTACAAACGGCAGTTGGAGGACGACGTCGAGGCGCTCGGGCTGGGCGAGCACGTGCTCCTGCGCTCGTCCGACCGGCCGTTCGGCTCGATGCGCGCCCTCTACGGCGCCGCGGACGTGGTGGTGCAGCCGAGCCACGCCGAGGGCCTCGGCCTCTCCGCCATCGAGGCGATCGCCGCGGGCCGCCCCTTGGTGGCGGCCTCCGTGTCGGGCTTGTCGGAGGTCCTGGAGTGCTGCCCGGGAACGGTTCCCGTACCTCCGCGCGACCCCGAGGCGCTGGCCCGTGCGGTCTGCGGGCTGCTCGACGATCCGGCGGCCGCGGCCAAGGAAGCGCGCCGGGCCCAGGAGGCGGCACGGCGGGAGTTCGGCGCCGAGTCGATGGTGGACGGGTACCTGGCGGTGTACGAGCGACTGCGCGCGGCCCGCGCCCAGGCCCCGGCTCCGGTGGGGGCGGCGGCGCCTGCCGAGGCCAGGGCCGGGGCCGAGGTCAGCCCGTGACCGTCAGGCCGGGGATCCGGCGCAGCTCGGGCAGTTCCCCGACGGCATCCGCGAGTTGGGGCGAGGCGAGCACGACGCAGCCGCGCCGGTATCCGGTCTCCTCCCGTGCGGGGCAGCTCGGCCACAGAATGTGGCTCTCGGCCAGAGCGCTCTGCCCGAGATAGTCGACGGACAGTTCGGTTGGGCCGTACGCGTCGAATCCGTAGCCGCTGTCGTCCGGGACTTTGAAGTCGTCGATGACGATGACGGACAGCGGCCATTTCTGAAGAATGAAGGCCACCTCGTCGCGCAGGGGAAGATCGGCGTCCCAGTGCGCGTCCAAATAGCACAGGAAAGGTTTCGAGGAGGGAATGTGTGCGCCCGTGTGCAAGATCCGCAAGGCGTCCCGTGAATCGTGGTTGAGGACTTTGACTTCGGGTACGTGGCGAAATTCTCGGGCCACGTAGCGGGCGAAGTTGGGATTCTTCTCCGCTGTGTAGACGGGCTTTCCCGAGACATGCCACAGAAAGCGTGTCGAGGCTCCCCGGTAGCTGCCCGACTCGAAGAGGGATGCTGGCCGCACCGCGCTGACCAGGGAGCGGAACATGCGCTGCCGGGCGTGCTGACCGTTGAACGGTTCCAGCCAGGGGCCGTCGAGCGAGGGCAGATTCCGGCCGATCAACTCGGCGACGGAAGGGTGCAGAGGGCGGGAAAGGGAGTCGTAGGTCCGGGCCAGGAGGCCAGTCGTCTGCTTGGCGAGGTCGATGAGTGCCATGGAACTTCACCTCCGAAGTGAATGAGCTCGGCTCAGTATTCACTGGGCTTGGTTCGCCTTGCATTGATAAGCCAGCGTGCGAGCGGCCGTCAAGTGGGCCGGATGTGAAGGACTTCGAAATAGGGTGTTGTGTGAACGGAAAACACTGCTACGTTGTTGAATGACCGCCCCGAATGTGCCCCGGTCATCGCTGCCGCGGCCTCGGGAGCCGGTATTCATGATTCATGCTCATCGTGCGCTGAACCCGATGAAGCTGAACCCGATGAATGAGAGAGGGTTGGCATGCCATTCGTTCCGGCCGTCGAGATCGAGGTGTCCGACGCCGAGCGTCGCCAGGTCCTCGACGAGGTCGACCGGCTGCTGCGCGCCGGGAGGTTCTCCCAGGGCGTCAACGTCGAGGCGTTCGAGGAGGAGTTCGCGGCCTTCACCCGGGCCCCGCACGCCGTCGCCGCCGCCAGCGGCACCACCGCCCTCGAGCTGATCTTCCGCGCCGTGGACGTGGGCGGCCGTGAAGTCGTCGTGCCGGGCGGCACCAACTACGCCACGTACGTCGCGGCCGAACGGGCGGGCGCCACCGTCCGCCTCGCCGACACCGACCCGACGACCATGGCGCCCACCCTCGAACACGTCCGCGCGGTGTGCACCGAACGCACCGCCGCTGTGACGATCGTCCACACCGGCGGTCTGATCAGCCCCGAGACCGCGGCCATCGCGGCCTGGTGCGAGCAGCGCGGCATCGCCTTCGTCGAAGACTGCGCACACGCCCACGGCAGCGAGCGCGACGGGCGGCACGCGGGCACGTTCGGCGTCGCGGGGGCCTTCTCGTTCTTCGCCACCAAGGTCATGACCACCGGCGAAGGCGGCATGGTGATCACCGCGGACCCCCAACTCGCCGAAGAGATACGGCTGTTACGCAACCTCGGCAAGCCCGAAGCCTGGGTGAGCAGGCACACCCGCCCCGGCTGGAACGCCCGGCTACCGGAGCTCGCCGCCATCCTGGGGCGCGCCCAACTCGCCCGGCTCCCAGATGTGTTGACGGCGCGCCGCGCGGTCGCCGCCGACTACGCCGACGCCCTGCGTGACCTCCCGGTCGGTGACTTCCTGCTGCCCGAGCACCCCTACAGCGGCTACAAAGCGATGCTGCTGCTCCCGCCCGGCACCGACCGCGATGCCCTCAAGGCCGCCCTGCGGGAGTGCTCCGTACAGGCGGCGGGCGAGGTGTACGCGACCCCGCTGCACCATCAGCCGGTACTGGCCGAGCGCCACCAGGGCGTGCGGCTGCCCGGGACCGAACGGGCCTGCGCCGGACAGCTGTGCCTGCCGATCTATCCCGGCCTGGACGAGAAGCGCCTGACCCACGTCGTGCAGAGCCTGTGCGAGTGTCTGGCGGAGGTGAGTACACGGTGACGGCAGCCCAATACCCACCCGGGACGGAGCCCTCCGCGCAGCGGCACGGTTCCTCGCTCACCGCCTTCCACACCCCCTGGCTCACCGTCCGCGAGGCACACGTGCCGGAGCCCGGCGGCCCCGGGCGCGACTGGTACTACGTGGACCACCCGGGCTGTGCCCTGGTGCTTCCAGTGACCGCCGACGGCACGCTGCTGCTCATCCGGTCCTGGCGGATCGCGGTGCGCCGGTGGTGCCTGGAGGCGCCGGCCGGACGGTGCGAGCCGGGTGAGACCCCGCGTGAGACGGCCGTGCGTGAACTGGCCGAGGAGACCGGAGCCCGCGCCGAGGTGCTGCATCCGCTGGGCAGCGTCTGGCCCTCCAGCGGCTCCTCCAACGAAGAGGTCCACCTGTTCCTCGCGCCCTCCGTCGCTCCCGGACAGCCGCGCCTCGACCACGGCGAGGTCATCCTCCCCGGCCCGCTCCCTGTCGAGGAGGCGCTGGAACTCGCCACCGGCGGCGAACTCCAGGACGCTCCCACCGCGCTCGCCCTGCTCCGCGCCCACCGCCGGGGACTGCTGCCCGCCCCGGCTCATGGTGCGGCCTCGGTGCCGCTGGCCCAAGGGGAGCCGCGATGAGTGGCGCACCCGGCCGGCACCTCGACCGGCGCCTTGGTGAGCAGCCCCGCCCGACCCCCTCCGGCCTCCAAGTGGTCGTCCTCGCGGGCGGGTTGGGCAGCCGCCTCGGCGAACTGGGCACCCACCTGCCCAAGATCCTGCTCCCCGTCGCCGGTCGCCCCTTCCTGGACCTGCTCCTCGCGCCGCTCCTCGACGCCGGACTGAGCCGTTTCCACTTCTGCCTGGGGCATCTCGCGGATCCAGTCCTCGAACACCTCCACCGGCTGCCCGAGCCCATCGAGGCGACCTCCCACATCGACACCGTCCCGCGCGGCACGGGCGGCGCGCTGCGGGCCGCCGCGCCGTACCTGAACGAGACGTTCCTGCTGGTCCTCGGCGACACCCTGCTCGACATCCCGTACGCCGACGCGGCCCGCTGGCCGGGCCGCCGGGACGAGGCCGCCATGGTCGTCACCTCCGCCGACACCGGCGTACACCCCAACACCCGTGTTCAGGACGGCCGGGTGAGCGCATACGACAAGAACGCACACGCCCAGAACGCCACCGACCCCGACGGCAGCACTCTCACGACCGACACCGGCGTGTGCGTGCTGCGCCGCGATGCCCTGCGCCACCTGGCGCAGCACGAGGACCCGGTGGACCTCGGCGTGCTGTTCCGCGCGCTCATCCGGCGCCGGGCGCTCGCCGCCCACCTGGTCGACCGCCCCTTCACCGACATCGGCACACCCGAGCGCTACACCCGCTTTCGAGACGGGCGCGAACACCACGAACACCGTGAACACCACGAACGCCGCGAACAACCCCCCGCTCCCTGACGGGACGTGCACCTGCCCGCAGGAGCCCGATCGCCCCCACGGACCCGAGGAGCCACGTGCGCATATTGCTGGTCGAACCCGCCGTCTACACCCCGGAGGGCCTGGACAAACGCGAGATGCGGCCCTCGCAGCTGATCTCCCTCACGCTGCCCTACCTGGCCGCCATGATCCCGTCCGACTGGGAGGTCGACCTCGCGTACGAAGTCTGCGAGGACCTGGAACGCGAGTACGACCTCGCTTCCTACGACGTCGTCGGCATCACCACCCAGACCATCCAGCTCAAACGAACCCTGGAACTCGCCCGCATGATCCGCCGATTGGGGCCCCGCGTCGTCGTCGGCGGCCCCGCCACCATCGAGGACGACCACAGCCTGGTGCCGGTGATCAGCCGCTTCAGCGACTCCGTCGTGGTCGGCGAGGCCGACGTCCTGTGGCAGCACCTCCTGGACGACCTGGCCCGCGGCGAACTCAAGGAGATCTACCAGACCGAACTGCCGGTCCCCATGAACGGCCACCCCCTGCCCCGCTTCGACCTCGTCGACTTCAGCAAGATCGAGGAGCCGTACGTCCTGCCGTCGTTCACCGCGCGGGGCTGCCCGCGCAGGTGCACCTTCTGCAGCGAGTTCCTCTACAGCAAGTGGCGCTACCGCCCCGTCGGCGACGTGTACGACGAACTCATCGCCTACCGCGACCGGTTCCACATCCCCCGTGTGGTCTTCCGCGACGACGACTTCCTCGTCTTCCCCAAGCGCTCCAAGGAACTCCTGGGACGCATGGCGGGAGAAGGCATCGAATGGGGCTGCCAGACCGACTTCAACCTCTCCCGCCACCCCGACGTCGTCACGTCGGCGCTCGATGGCGGGATGCGGGTGGTCTCCTTCGGCGTGGAGAGCGTGCGGGAGAAGAACCGCGAGTTCACCGAGAAGACCTTCTTCACCATCCCCGAGGCCGAGGACCTGCTGCTCCAACTGCACGAAGCCGGAGTGGAGACGCAGGTCAACGTCATCTTCGGCTTCGACTGGGACGACCCGGACGTCTTTGAGGAGACCTACGAGTTCGCCCTGCGCACCAAGGTCTCCCGGCTGTTCCTGAGCGTCCTCTACCCCATCCCCGGCACACCCCTGTACGAGCACCTGGGCCGGGAGGGACGGCTTCTCGAAAAGCGCCCCCAGGGCATCGACGACCCCCTGGCCGTGACCTTCGAACCCAAGCTCATGACGGCGAAGCAGCTCGTCGACGGCTACCTGGACGTCGAACGGCGCTTCGCCGAGGCGGACTTGACCGGCCGCAACTACTGGCTGGGCAAGGACCTCGTCGTCATCTGAGCCCGACCCCCTGAACCGAACCCGCTGAACCCGCCCCCCCCCGAACCCGCACCCCTGAACCCCGACCCCCGATCGGAGGGCGTGATGCCTGCCGTGCCGGACATCAGCGTGGTCGTGCCCACCCGCGACCAGGCGGCACGCCTGGAGGCGACGCTGCACGCGTTCGCCCGCCAGGACGCACCGCCGGGCTCCTGGGAACTCGTCGTCGTGGACGACGGGTCGCGCGACACCACCCCCGGCGTACTGGACACCGCCCCGCCGTCACTGCCCCTGCGCGCGGTGCACACGCCCGCAAGGGGCCGGGCCGCCGCGCGGAACACCGGGGTCGCGGCCGCCCAAGGAGCGGTGGTGGTCTTCTGCGACGGAGACCGCGCGCCGGTGCCCGGCTACGTACGGGCCCACGCCCGCGCTTACGCCGACGGCTCCGCGGCCCGGCGCGTGGTGGTCGGGGACGTCAAGGAGCTGTACCTCAGCGCCTTCGACGAACGCCTTGCCGAGGTCAAGGAGTTGCTCGCCACCGACGGGCGGTCGCTGCGCCGGCGCTCACGTACCCCCGCGTTCGTGAAGAAGGTCTGCGGCGTGTACGACGCGTCCGGGCACACCGCCTCACCAGTGCGCTGGCTCAGCTTCCTGTCCGGCAACGTCTCCCTCGCCCGCGTCCTGTTCGACCAAGTAGGCGGATTCGACGAGGACTTCACCGAGTGGGGCCTGGAACACCTGGAGCTCGGCTACCGGCTCGTCGCGGCGGGCGCCGAGTTCCGGCACTGCGCCGCCGCCCGCAACGACCACTTCGCACACGGCAGACCCGACGGGTTCTACCGCAGGGCACTGGCCGGATCGGCCGCGGAGTTCGCGCGCAAACACCCAGAGGTAGCGGCCGAGTCGCTGCTCGGCCTGACGCTGGGCGGCCTGTCCGTGGCCGAGTTCGAGAAGTCCGTACGGGAGGTCGCCCGGGAGCACGAGCGGGAGACGCCCCAGGAGACGGCCCGGGGGGCGGACGAGAAGAAGGAGAGGTGGACATGCGACAGCCACGCCTGAGCCAGTACTTCCTGACGTCCCGCACCCCGTCGGACACGGACCCGGTGTGCGTGGTGCGTCACCACCATGACGACACGGCCCCCACTGTCGTACTCCTGACCGGGCTCGCCCTGTCGATGAGCGAGCCGCGCTACCTGTGGTCGATCCTCGCCCGCAGGCTGCGGACGCGCGGCGTGAACGTCGTGCAGTACGACCACCCCGGCCACGCCGACAGCGCCGCCACCGGCCGTCCGGCCACCTGGGCCGGGGCACGGGACGCGGCCCGCGCCGTCCTCGAGCACGCCCGCGAGACCGGGGGCGAGGAGGTGGCGGTGCTCGGCTGCGGCATCGGCAACGTCCTCGCCGCCGAACTCCTCGCGGACGGCACGGCCAGCGCCGGTCTGCTCGTCTGCCCCGACCTCGCACGGTGGCGGGCCGGGGCGGCATCCCCTGCGGAACTGGCCGCCCTCGCCGCGCGGGGCCGGGCGGTCCCCGACGAACTCCAGGACAGCCGGGTGGCCGCCGCCCTCGTCGACGCGGCCGTCGGCGAGCCGTACCAGCCGCCGCAACCGGCAGGCCCCCTCGACGCCGGGCTGCTCGCGGCGGCGGCTCCGGCCGCCGAACGGGCCTTCGCCGCGCTCGACGGCACCCGCACTCTCGTCGTCGCCGTCACCGACGAGGACCGCAGGTGGGCCCGCGACATCGGGCTTCCGCTACGCGAACTCACCCACCAGCCGGACGGATGGGCGCCCAGCTGGCACTGGGAGCACGAGACCCGCGAGACCGTCATGGCGGCGGCGGTCGACTTCCTGACGAATGGCGCCGACGGCCAGGCGGCGGGGGGCTCCCTGCCGGGCCGCAGGACGTCGGCGGCCGGAGCGGTGGATCGTGCCGCGCCCCCGGGCCCGTACACCGGTCACACCGCGGACACCGTCCCGGGAGCCGACGGCTCTCTCATCAGCTCCGTGCGATTCACCTCCGACGGCGAGGAGTTGCTCGGCATCCTGCACACGCCCCCGCCCCGCTCCGCCCCCTGGCCCGTCTGTCTGATCTACGAACCCGGCAACCCCGGGCAGCGCGTGGACATCCACGAGTGCGGCACCCTCCTGGCGCACGCCGGTGCCCAGAGCGGGCTGCCTGTCTTCCGGTACGACAGCCGGGGCACCGGAGTGAGCGACGGCTGCTTCACGCACACCACGTGGAGCCGCCGCCTGGCGGACCTGCGGGTGGCCGTCGAGCGGCTGCGCGCCCAGGGAGTGGCCGAACGGTTCGTGGTCGTGGGCAACAGCGCGGGCGCCCGGCTCGCCGCGATGGCCGCGCACGACCTGCCCGCCGTCTGTGGTGCCGTCCTGTGGGGGCCGATCCTCAGCGAAGATGGGGAGGGGCCCGCGCCCCGGCTGCGTCGCGTCGACGGCACCCTGGCCGCCGCCTGGTGCGGACTGTGGCTCGGCGTCGCCTACACCCGTGACGACCGCGGCCGCGACTACCCGGCCTTGCTGCGCGACAGCGACGTCCCGGTCTGCGTCGTCTACGGCACCGAGGAAGTGGAGCACCCCGACACTGCGACCCGCCTCCTCCTCGACGAGACCGGCCGCCGCCGCGGGTGGGAGCTGCGCGTCGTCGACGGCAGCCACGGCTTCTCCGCGAGCGGCCTGGCCGGGGCCGTGCGGGCCACGACCGCGTGGACGGCCACCACCTTCGGACGCGGCGGCTCCGGCGAGGCACACCAACCGCCCTCGGCCCCGGCGACACCTCAACCGACCCTGCCCCCACCCCCGTTGGAGGTACCCGCTCATGACCGACGACCGCTCCGGTAGCTCCGCCCGGCACCGCCCACCACGACGCCAGGACCGGCGCCCGGCGGCCGAACGCCCGGCCACGGAGAGCCCACGGGCCCAGCGCACCACCGACCGCTCCCGCCCCCCGCAGTGGCGCCAGGCGCCGCTGCGCATCGAGCAGAGCGAGTGCATCAGCTGTGACGCCTGCGTCGAGGCATGCCCGTCCCAGTTCGGGGCGGTCTTCAACCTCGGAGCCGGCGGCATGGCGATCCTGCCCGAACTCTGCTCCGGCTGCGGCAAATGCCTGCCGCCGGTGTGCCCGGTGGACTGCATCTATCCGGACGAGGACTGGCAGCCCGCCCCCGAGCAGTGGTGGCAGGAGCCGTTCGGCCCGCAGGACCCCTACGTCCAGGACGACGGCACCCGCCGTCCTTCCGGACAGCCGACCCGGATACGCCGCTGGTGAGCGTGGCCGAGACAGAGGAGCCGACGATGCGCGACCCCGCCGCCGTGGTGAAGGCCTACGACATCCGAGGAGTGGTGGACGACGAACTGGACGAGGGCCTGGCCCAGACGTTCGGGGCGTGCTTCGCGCGCCTGGTGCCCGAACCCGAAGTGGTCGTCGGGCACGACATGCGGGCCTCGTCGCCGCGCCTGGCCCGCGCGTTCATCAGGGGAGTGCGCGGCCAGGGCAGCGATGTCGTACGGATCGGCCTGGCCAGCACCGACATGGTCTCCTACGCGTCGGCCGCACTCGCCCGACCCGGCGCGATGATCACCGCGAGCCACAACCCGCCCCACTACAACGGCATCAAGCTGTGCCGCGCGCATGCCGAACCCATCGGCTGGGACACCGGGTTGAGCACGCTGCTGCGGATGGCGCGCACCGCGACGCCGGGGCCGGGGCCGACGGTGCGTGCCGGGGACGTCCGGGACCATCCAGTGCTCCTTGGCTACCGGGACCACCTGCTCGCCCTCGCCGTACCTGATGCGGCGCCGCGGCGGCGGGTGACGGCCGTGGTCGAGGCGGGCGGCGGCATGGCCGGGCTCACCGTCCCCGCCGTACTCGGTGCGCTGCCCGTCGAGGTGATCGGCCTCAACTTCGCCGTGGACGGGAACGTCCCGCAGCCCGACTCCGACCCGATGAAGCCCGGCTACACCGTCGAGCTCCGCGCCCGTGTCCGTGAGATGGGCGCCGACGTGGGCTTCGCTTTCGACGGCGACGCGGACCGCTGCGTGGTCGTCGACGAACGTGGCGAGACCGTGCCCCCGAGCGCCGTCGGCGCGCTCCTCGCCGAGCGGGCACTGGCCCGCGAGCCCGGCGCCGCCGTCGTGCACAGCGCGGTCACCTCCCAGTCGCTGGTCGAGGCGGTGAACGCGCTGGGCGGTCGCACGACGCGCTCGCGGGTCGGCCACTCGTACATGAAGCGGGAGATGGCGCGGCACCGGGCCGTACTCGGTGTCGAGCACTCCGGGCACTACTACTTCCGCGACTTCTGGAACGCGGACTCCGGTCTCCTCGCGGCGCTGCACGTACTCGCCGCCTCGGTCGCCACCGCCGTGCCGGTGTCCGAGCTCATCCGCCGCCGCACCCGCTACACCACCCTGCCGGAGACCGCCGTACGCGTCGGCGACCCCGAGGAACGCCTGCATGAGGTCGCCCGCGTGGCCGGGGCGCGCGCCGACACGACCTGCGACTGGCTCGACGGGCTCACGGCGCGGCGCGGCGACGGCGCCTGGTTCAACCTCAGGCCCTCCCAGACCGAGAGCCGCGGCCTGCTGCGGCTGAACGTGGAGGCCCTGGACGCGCAGACCGCGCGGTGCCTGCGCGCCGAGGTCCTGGCCCTGCTCGAGGAGGCAGCACCTTCCCGCCCGTCCGTCCCGCCGCACGCGCCCGTGCCTGCGGCTCCGGCGCACTGAAGGAGAGCGATCAGCAGATGACGACCCTCGACAGCAATGACCGGGCCGCCACCGGCACCGACGACCCGGCCGCGCAGGCAAAGGCGCAGACACCCGAGGCATCCGAGACATCCGAGGGATCCGAGGCACAGGAGGAGACGGCCGAGCAGGAGTCGACAGCCCGCCTGTGGGAGCTCGCCTTCGGTTCCATGCCCGCCCAGATCATCCACGCCGCCGTCCGGCTCGGACTGCCCGACGCCCTGGCCGACGGGCCGCGCACCAGCGCCGAACTCGCCCGCGCCAGCGGCGCCGACGAGACCGCGCTGCGCCGTTTGCTGCGCGGCATGGCGGGTACCGGCATCGTCGCTCCCGACCCCGACGGCGGCCCCGACCGCTACGCCCTCACTCCCATGGGCCGACCGCTCCGCTCGGACGTGCCCGACTCGCTCCGCGCCATGGTGCTGCTCTTCGCCGGTGAGGCCATGTGGCGCAGCTGGGGCGACCTCGCCGAGACGGTACGCACCGGCGCCAACGCCTTCGAACGTATCCATGGGGTGCCCTACTTCACGTACTACGCCCAACGACCCGAGGAATACGCGATGTTCAACGCGGCGATGGGCGAGGACACCAAGGCGGTGGGCCCGGCCCTCGCCCAGGGCTACGACTTCTCCTGGTGCAGGACCGTGGTGGACATCGGCGGTGGCAACGGCGCCCTCCTCGGCTGTGTCCTCGCCGCCCACCCTCACCTTGAGGGCATCGTGTTCGATCAGCCGGAAGGCATGGCGCAGGCACGCGCGGCTCTTGCCGAAGCCGGTCTGGCCGAGCGCTGCTCGGCGGTCGCGGGGGACGCCTTCAAGGAAGTGGTGCGCGGCGGCGATCTGTACGTGATGAAGAGCGTCCTGCACGACTGGGACGACGACCACGTGCTCCGGCTCCTGCGCAACTGCCGTGCCGCCATCGCCGACGACGGTCGCATCCTCGTCATGGAACCGCTGATGCCGCAGCGCTCGGAGGAGCTCGGGCCCGCCCACGGCATCGTCACCACCGACATGGACCTTCTGGTCACCACGGGCGGTCGCGTGCGCTCCGAGGCCGAGTTCGCGCAGCTGTTCGCGGATGCCGGGTTCCAGCACACGATGACGCGCAAGCTCGCCGACCACGGCTATCTCGAGGCCCAGTACCACAGCGTCATCGAGGGCGTACCTGCCTGACCCGCCGCACGTCCTCCTTCCTTCGTTTCTTCCGTCCTGCCGAATCCATTCACCCAGAAGGGACAGACATCCGCATGCCCGAAGCAGAGCACCGCGCACCCTACGGCGGTCCCTCGCCCGCCGACTACGCGCTGACGGTCCAGCGTGCCGCTGCCGCGGCGGTCGCCACCCTCGCGAACGGCTCTTCCGCTCCGGCCGAACAGGAGGCGGGGGAGAGCACCGCGCGGCTGTGGCGGCCCATCGTCGGCGCGGCCTTCGCCGTATCCGGCACCGGGGCGCCGCAATGGCGCCTGCCCGCCCACGTCGACTCCGACGTCGGGGTCCTGCAGATCGACGGCGACGACACCATCATCCGGCCCGAACTCGCCGAGACCCGCCGCTGGGAGGTCGACGAGGACGCCGCGATCCGCAAGACCGTCACCGCGGGCACCACCGTCCTCGACATCGGCGCGCACATCGGCTACTTCAGCCTCCTGATGTCCCAACTGGTGCAGCCGCACGGCCGGGTCATCGCCATCGAGGCCGACGCCTGGAATCACCAGATGCTCGTGCAGAACGTGCTGCGCAACGGCGCGTCGAATGTCACGCCGGTGTTCGCCGCGGCCGGTGAGCGGCCCGGCGTCGCGTTTCTGCGCCGCGACAAGGACGGCAACACCGGCGACCACCGGGTCCTCGAAGAGTCGAGCGACCTCGGCCACCCGGTACCGGTGATCGCCCTCGACGACATCCTGGACGACGTGCACGAGATCGACTTCGTGAAGGTCGACACCCAGGGCGGCGACCATCTCGCGATCCTCGGCATGCAGCGCACGCTGCGCCGCTGCCGCCCGCGGATGCTCGTCGAGTTCTGGCCGCCGGGCATCCGCGAGCGCGGCGGTGACCCGGTGGAGGTGCTGCGGATCTACGCCTCGCTCGGCTTCACCCGCGACATCGTCGACGACCTCGACATCGACCCCAAGCTGCCCGACGAGGAGTTCGTCAGGGCCGCGGAGAGCACGGAACGGGAGTTCGTGAACCTGTTCTTGACCCCCGCCCCCGAGTAGCCGCCCGGTGCCGCACGCGACCGCCGTGAGCCGTACCGGCGGTCGCGCCCGGCCCTCCGCCGCCGAGCCGCCCGGGCCCGGCGGGAAGGAGCCACCATGAGCACCGCACAGTCCCGCAGCCCCGCACAGCCCCGCGCCACCACCCCCGGCCCGAGCCCGCCCCGACGCCCCCCGCCGCGCGCACAGGCGCGCAGCACCCGGCCCTGCTCCTGGACTCCGGAGGCGTCCTGATCCTGCTCGACGGCGAGGTGCTCGCCCACTACGGCAGACGGCTCGGACTGCGTGTCGACCCCGTCACCGCACGCCGCGCCGTGGCCCTGGCGGCCCGCGACCACGATCTGGAGAGCGAGCCCGGCACCGGGCCGCGCCCCTTCGCGCACCGCTGGTCCGCGCACGCAGGCTGTTCGCCCGACGCCGCCGACCTGCTGTGGCGGACGGTCCACCGGGAAGTGGACGACACGGTGCTGTGGAGCATCGTCAACCCCGAGGCCGTCCCGTTCCTGGACGCCCTGCCCACGCAGGTGCAGCGCTACGTCGTCAGCAACGCCGACGGCCGCGCGCACGCCGAACTGGCCCAGGCCGGGCTGCTCGACCTCCTCGACGGCGTCCTCGACTCGTCCGCCGTCGGCATCGCCAAACCCGACCCGAGGATCTTCCGGATGGCGGCCGTCGCCCTGGGCCGCCCCCTGGAGCAGTGCCGCTATGTCGGCGACACCCTCGACGGCGCCCCGCGCGAGCTCCCCTTCACGGTCCTCTACGACCCCCTCGGCATCTACCCGGACGACGCCGCGCGCTACGTCCGTATCCGCAAGCTGTCCCAACTCCTCGACCTCACCCACTAGTTCACTCTGTAGGCGAACTGGCGGGGACCACCCGCGACGAAAGGTCTGGAACAGACATGGATGTACCAGGAGACACTCCCGGAGACACACCTGGCGACACGTCCGGCGACACCCCGCGCGCCGTCGTCACCGGAGCCGCCGGATTCATCGGCTCACACCTGGTGACCAGGCTCCTGTCCGCGGGCTGCCGGGTGACGGCCGTGGACATCGTCCCGTGGTCGGCCGCGCACCGCCTGCGCGGTGCCACCCCTCACCCCGAACTGCACTACCACGAGGCCGACCTGCGCGACACCCGGACGCTGCGGCAGCTCACCAGCGGCGCCCGTTGGGTCTTCCACCTGGGCGCCAACACCGAGAACCGCTCGTGGGCCCACTCGGGCCGCGCCGACCTGGACACCACGGTGGCGGGCACCGTCGCCCTCCTCGAAGCCCTCGCCGAACACCCCCCGCGCTGCCTGGTGATGACCTCCAGCCAACTCGTCTACGGTGATCAGGCCACACGCGAGGTGTCGTCGGCCGATCGGCCGACGCGGCCCACGACCCGGTTCGGCGCGGGCAAGGCGGCGGCCGAGGCGTTCCTGTGCGCCGCCGCCCACGAGACGGGATTCCGCGCCGTGTCCGCGCGGCTCTCCAACATCGTCGGCGGGGGCATGCGCCGCGGCATCATCCATGACTTCGTCGGCAAGCTCCGCCAGGATCCGGGCAAGCTCACGGTGCTCGGCGACGGCAGCCAGACCCGCAGCTACCTCCATGCCGCCGACTGCGCGGCCGCGTTGATGACACTGGCGGCACCGGGGCGGGCGGCGGAGCAGGCCACCTCCGACACCGGGGCGGCGTTCGAGACGTACGACGTGTGCAACACCGACTCCACCTCGGCCGCCGACATCGCCCGTATCACCGTCGCCGAATTCCCGGGCGAGGACGGCGAGATCGAGTTCGGCTCGGGGGAGCACGGCTGGAAGGGCGACATCCCCACCGTGCGCGTCAGCCCGCAGCCCCTGCTCGACCTCGGCTGGCAGCCGCGGCTGACCTCGACGGCCGCCGTCCGCACCACGGTCCGCGACCTCATCGCCGAAGACCCGCCCGAACCGGCCACCCCGCCCGAACCCGCCGAACCCGCCACGGGCGGCGCCAGCGGACACAGCCCCGTACACCGCCACGGATCCTCCGCGTTCTTCGGGCAGCACCATGGCTGACCACCGAGCGGGGCGCCCGGCCCGGTTGGCTCCCGAGGGGTGCCTGGCCCAGCGGGCACCCACCGCGCGCCCCGACGGGCAGCTCCAGGCCGTGCTCCTCGACCGCGACGGCGTCCTCAACGTCAATCGCCCCGACCATGTGACCCGCGCCGAGCAGTGGCGGTGGCTGCCAGGTGCGCTCGACGCCTGCGCCCGGCTCACCGGTCTCGGCCTGCGCCTTGCCGTGGTGACGAACCAGGCCGCGATCGGGAACGGCCTGCTCACCGCGCATGAACTCGACCGCATTCACGACCACATGGCCGCCGACCTGGCGGCCGTCGGCGTGCCACGACCGGTGATCCTGCACTGCCCGCATCCGTCCGCCGCCCGCTGCCCCTGCCGCAAACCCCGGCCGGGACTCCTCACCGGGGCCCTGGACCGGCTCGGGGTGCGCCCGGCCCAGACGCTGATGGTCGGCGACCACGAGACGGACATGATGGCCGCCACGGCTGCGGGCTGTTGGTCGCTGCACGTCCGCAGCGGCCGCGGCGGACCACCCGCCGCGCAGCCCGGCTGCCTGGGTAGCGTGCCCGCGCTCCGGGAGGCGGCGGAGCTGGTGGCGGCGTTCGCCACGACGGACTGGCGGCGACCGCCGCTGCCCCGGCCGGACGGCAGACATCCGGGTCCGGGCGCCGCCCGCAAGAAGGAAGGGGCGAGGCCATGAGGCGCGCACTGATCACCGGCATCACGGGGCAGGACGGCTCCTACCTCGCCGAGCACCTCCTGGAGCGCGGATACGAGGTGTGGGGGCTGCTGCGCGGCCAGGCCAACCCGTACCGCCCCCGCATCGAGCGGATCGCCTCCGAACTGCGCTTCGTCGAGGGCGACCTGCTCGACCAGAGCAGCCTGGTCGCCGCCGTCGACCGGGTCAGGCCCGATGAGGTCTACAACCTCGCCGCCATCTCCTACGTCCCCATGTCGTGGCAGCAGGCCGAACTCACCGGCGAGGTCACGGGCATGGGTGTCCTGCGCATGCTGGAGGCCCTCCGCATCGTCGGCGGCCTCGGCCAGTCCGGCGCCGCACCGCCCGGCACCATCCGCTTCTACCAGGCTTCGTCCTCCGAGATGTTCGGCAAGGTCAGCGAGGTGCCGCAGGACGAGGACACCCCGCCGCGGCCACGCAGCCCCTACGGGGTCGCCAAGACGTACGGGCACCTCATCACCCGCAACTACCGTGAATCCTTCGGCATGTTCACCGCCGCGGGCATTCTTTTCAACCACGAATCCCCGCGGCGCGGACGGGAGTTCGTCACCCGCAAGATCTCCAGGGCGGCGGCCAGGATCAGCCTCGGCCTGCAGAGCGGACTGCGCCTCGGCAACCTCGACGCCGTACGGGACTGGGGCTTCGCAGGCGACTACGTACGCGCCATGCACCTCATGCTCACCCAGGACGAACCCGGCGAATACGTCATCGGTACCGGGCACATGCACTCTGTGCGCGACGCGGTACGCATCGCCTTCGAAGCCGTGGACCTGGACTGGCAGGCCCACGTCGTCAGCGACGACCGACTCGTACGGCCCGCCGAGGTGGACCTGCTGTGCGCCAACCCCAAGAAGGCCCGCACCGACCTCGGCTGGGAGCCCGAGGTCGGCTTCGAGCAGCTGATGCGGACGATGGTCGAGGCCGACCTGGAGAGGGGGCTCCGCGAGCTGCGCCATCCCTCGGCGCCGGGGGACGTGCATGACTGGTGAGCCAGGGAAGGGGCGGCGGTCGGGCCCGCACGCCGGATGCGGAGGCCGCCGCCGTTCCGGGCTCGGCTGTCATGGGCGGCGTCGAGCAGCTGACACCACGAGGTGCGGCCCGTCTCCGGGGCTGCGACGAACGAGTACGGTCAGCGCCTTCCGCAGCCCACCCGTTCTCCGTCCCCGCGTCCCGGAAACTCCCGATAGGGGATCACGTTCGGGGCGTTGTTCGAGGCCGCGCGGAGCAAGCGAGGCCGGGCCGCGCGGAACAAGCTCAGTCTCCGCAGCTTTCGTCTATGGCGGGCATCGGCCCCCCGCCCGGATGCCATCGGCTGAGGAACTCGCTCTGCCGGCTGACATCGACGAGTTCGATGCGTGCCCCGATGCTGTCCATGCGGTGATAGGCGAACGGACGGCCGTAGGGGCAACCGGAGAAGTCCGTGGGCATGCCCTCTTCCGCCAGACGTCGGGAGCCTTGGCGGACGTCGCTGGACCAGAATCCGATGTGATCGAACCTGGCTCCCTCCGACGCATCCCAGGCACTGCCCGCAGGCCCCTCGATGAGCTCGATGAACGGCGGTCCGCCCGCGCTGAAGACGATGCGGTAGTCCCACTCGCCGAGCCGGTCGGCCAGAGGGGCACTCCACTGGACCCCGGCCGAACGCTGAAAGTCCCGCATCGCTTGCTCGATGTCCGGGACCACAAAGCACACGTGATAGAAGGCAGTCATCTGCCCATGATCGAGCACCCGGCCCCCGGCACCCGGCGGCCAGGGGCAACAACCAGCAGCACTGCGAACACGAAAGCCACGGCCGCCTGGTACCCGATCCACGCCCGCCCCAGCGACCCCATTCACCCCGACCTGATACTGGAATCATGGAGTACACCGTTCACCTTCCCGACAGTGCCGACGTCCTGGCGGGCAGCCGCGGCGCTGCCCATCTGGCGGCCGACGGCGTGTCCCACACGCTGGGCGAGCGGCCGGTGCTGCGGGACATCTCCCTGACCGTCGCCGCGGACGAACGCATCGGCCTGATCGGCGAGAACGGCCTGGGCAAGTCCACGCTGCTGCGGATCCTGGCCCGCGATCTGGCTCCCGAACGCGGCCATGTGCTGCGTGCCGTGACGGGAAGGGTCGGTTTCTTGCCGCAGGAGCCCGGCTTCCCGGCCGCCTGGACGATCACTGACGTACTGGACCGGGCGCATGCCGAACTCGACGCGCTCGGCGCGCGGCTGGAGGACCTCGAAGAGCGGATGGCGCACGCCGAAGGGACGCAGGGAACCGCGGAGTCCGAAGGGTCCGAACTGCAGGAGCTGTTGGCCGAGTACGGGCGTGCCCAGGACGCGTTTACCGATCGCGGCGGCTGGGAGCGCGAGGCACGTACCGGTGAGGTCCTCGCCGTCTTCGGGCTCGGCTCGCTGGCTCCCACCCACCCGGTGGCCCGGCTCTCCAGCGGCCAGCGGGCCCGTCTTGCGCTCGCCGAACTCGTCTTGGCACAGCCGTCAGCGCTGCTCCTCGACGAGCCGACGAACCACTTGGACGACCGGGCCGCGGACTGGCTGACCGACTGGCTGCGCGGCTACCGCGGCCCGTGCGTGGTCGCCACCCATGACCGCGGTCTGCTCGCCGCGGCGGTCACCGACATCGTCGACCTGGACGGCCCGCGCGCCGTTGCCGTCCGTCACGGCGGCGGCTATCTGGAGTACCTCTCGGAGCAGCGCGCCGCGCGGGCCCGCTGGGAACGCCAGTACGCGCAGTGGCGCGAGGAGATCGACCGGGTGCGCCGCCGCGTTGACCGGGCGGCCGCCGCCGACGACGGGGGCGGCCTGCCGTCCGACAACGAGAGGATGGGCTACGACCGCACGGGCGGCAAGGTCCAGGCCGCGATGGCCCGCAGGACGCGGGCGGCCCGCCTCGACCTGCAACGCCTCCTCGACGACCCCGTGCCACGCCCACCCGAGCCGCTGCGCTTTAGCCCCGGCCCGTCCGCCGAGCGGCCCGCGGCGCCGACAGCCACCGATCAGCCTTTGCTGCACGCCGCCCACATCGCACTCGGCGACGTCCTCAGTGACATCGAACTCGCCCTCAAGCCGGGCGACTTCACCGTGATCGTCGGCCCGAACGGCGCGGGCAAGTCCACCCTCCTGCGGGTCCTCGCCGGTGTCCTGACCGCCGATCGCGGCACCGTCACCTTGGGGGAGGGCGTGCGGGTGGGGTACCTGCCGCAGGAGACGGTCTACGAGGACGGCCACTGCAGCCTCCTGGACATCTACGCCCGGCGCCGGGCCCTCGACCTCGAGACGGCGTACGCCGAACTCGGCCGGTTCGGGCTGTTCCGGCGCGGCGACCTCCAGGTGCCGGTGGACCGACTCTCCACGGGCCAGCGCCGCCGCCTGAGCATCGCCGAACTCTTCGCGGGCCGCCCCGACCTCCTGCTCCTCGACGAGCCGACCAACCACCTCAGCCTGCCCCTGGTGGAACAACTCCAGGAAGCCATCGAGGAGTTCTCCGGTCCGAAGCTCCTGGTCACCCACGACCGCGCCCTGCGTGCACGTTACGCCGAGCGTGTGCTGGAGCTGACCGACGGCACGCTGCACCGCCCCGCCTGAACTCCGCGAGCACTTCGACACTCCGGCACTCTGGTGGGGGCGGCGGGCCCGCCGCCCCCACCAGTCGTCGTGTCCCGTCGTCATCCGTCCTGCGGCCCGGGAATCTCCGTGACCGCGCCGCGCTCAAGCCGCAGCCAGCGGGTCACACCGATCGCCCGCAGGAACGGCTCGTCGTGGCTGACGACGACGAAGGTGCCCTCGTAGGCGCCGAGGGCGTTCTCCAACTGGGCGACGCTGGCGAGGTCGAGGTTGTTCGTGGGCTCGTCCAGGAGCAGCAGTTGCGGCGCGGGGTCGGTGGCCAGGGCGCACGCGAGGGTCGCCCGAAGCCGCTCGCCGCCGGACAGCGCCCCGGCCGCCGAGTGGACCCGCGCGCCGCGAAAGGAGAACTGCGCCAGCCAGTGCCGCATCTGCTCGTCGCGCAGCTGCGGTGCGAAGGCCCGTAGATTGTCGAGGATGCTCCGGTTCAGATCGAGCAGGTCGAGGCGTTGCGACAGATACGCCACCCGTTCGACCGGCGTCCGCACGGTCCCCGACGCGGGCGCGAGCTGCCCGGCGATCAGTTTCATCAGCGTCGACTTCCCGGAGCCGTTGGCCCCGAGCAGCGCGATCCGCTCCGGCCCTCGAACGTGCAGGTCGACCCCGGAACGGGCGAACAACGGCATGTCACCGTAGCGGACTTGGGCCCCTTCGCATTCCAGGACGGTGCGTCCGGCGGGCACCCGGGTGCGCGGCAGGGCGATCGCGAGCTTCGCCTCCTCGCGCAGCCCCTGACCGGCCTGCTCCAGCTTCGCCTTGGCCTCCTGAAGCCGCTGCTCATGTACTGCCGAGGCCTTCCCGGCCGATTCCTGGGCCTGCCGTTGCAGAGTGCCCGCGTGGATCTTGGGCACTCCGAGAGAGCCCTTGGTGCGCTTGACGTTGCTCGCCCTGCGCTGGGCGCGTTCCTGCGCGGCCTGAGCCTCGCGCTTGTGGCGTCGTACCTCCTGCTCGGCGCCTCGCACCGAACGCTGCACGGCCTCCTGCTCGCGCTCGACGGCTTCGGTGTACGCGGTGAAGTTGCCGCCGTGCCAGCGGATTTCACCGGGGTGCAGCTCGGCGATGCCGTCGACGCGCTCCAGGAGAGCGCGGTCGTGGCTGACGACCAGAAGAGCGCCCTTCCACTCCTCGACCACCTGGTACAACCGGCGCCGGGCCGCCAGATCGAGGTTGTTGGTGGGCTCGTCGAGAAGCAGCACGTCCGGCCGCTTGAGCAACTGCGCCGCAAGGCCGATGGACAGCACCTGGCCGCCGCTGAGGGAGCCGAGCGGCCGGTCGAGGCCGACGCTGCCCAGATCCAGGCGGTCCAGGACGGCGGCGGTCCGTTCCTCGATGTCCCAGTCGTCGCCGACGGCGGTGAAGTGCGCCTCGTCCACATCGCCGGACTCGATGGCGTGCAGGGCCGCCCGGATCGGCGCGATGCCGAGCGCCTCGTCGACGGTGCCCTCGGCCAGGGGCAGGGACTGCGGCAGATATCCGAGCTGCCCTTGGACGCCGACCGACCCTGAGGTCGGGGTGAGCTCCCCGGCGACGAGCCGCAACAGTGTGCTTTTCCCCGCGCCGTTGGGGGCCACCAGGCCGTGCCGCCCGACGCCGAGGGACCAGGTGAGCTCGTCGAAGACCGAGGTCTCGTCGGGCCAGGAGAAGGACAAACCGGTGCAGACGACGGTTGCGTCAGTCATGAGATTCCCGTGGGGTGTCACCGCTGACCCGGTGTAGCGACAGTCGAAAGACCGGAAGAAGGGTGCGACCGAAGGTCCGAATACGGCGAAGAACCGAGAACGGCGAAGAACCGAATTCGGCCGTACGGAATCGATGCGTGCCAGGCCAGCGTGGATGAGTCGGTGAACGGGCCTCGCGGCGACCTGCGTCAACGACGCGTCGCGGCGGGCCTCGGCCGGGTGGTCATCCGTTACTGACCTGCCATGCTGAATCCTCCCTGAGAGATGGCGTGTTGAGAGGCATTTGCACCGTACCATCCGGACGTCGTCTCCCCCACGGGGAGTAGACGATCGCGATGAACGCGGCGATGCCAGCCCATATCAGGAGCGGCACAAGCGAACCGCGCAGAACAGCCCTAACCGGAATCGGCACAGCCTCGCTCGGCAACGCTCGTTCATTCCACACATCTATGTGCTTCCTGGTGACACAGCGCTCCGGCCGCATCCCAACATCACACCATCCGCGACCTTCACGTGGCAGAGCAACTCGAGCACTCCTGCCTCCGCTCATGCTCGCCACCCCCACCACTCATTTCAAAGCACAACAAAGTGGCGACCAAGAGCACCTTCGACGAAATTCAAAGAGCCCCATCACCCGGGCACCGCGGACGATGCGGCCTCCTGGCTGCTATCGCTGATCACGCACCCCACACAACGCCATGCCTGACCTGCCGCGCAGGAGAACCGGCCGGAAACCGCAACATCGGTGCAACCGCCGGATGTTGGGCGGCGCGCGGCACCTAGGGTGCCGCGCCCGGGCACCGGTGTCAGCGCAGAGTCCCGCACTTCCACGTTCCCATTGCAGGCCCTTGTGTCAGCCCTCGCCCTCCGAAGCGCTCAGTCACACAAGCAGAACCAGAGCCTGCGGCTGGTGTCGGGTCAGTAGTCGAGGTCGAGGTAGTCGATGTCGTTGAGGGTGACGTCGGAGAGTCCCATAGCGCGGCCTCCGCCGTCTTGGAAGTAGATCTCCTTGAATCCCTCGGCGATGATGCCGCGCATCTCCTGGTCGCCCGCACCGGCGTTGCGGGCGTCGAAGAGGCGTTGCGCATAGGCCGGGGGGAGGTGGACGGTCAGGCGCCGGAAGCGTCCGTCGTCGGTTGTGCCGACCGGTGCGGTGTACCCGAAGCGGGCCCTCGTCTCGACCGTGACCCCGGTCGCGGTGGCGGCCTGCTTCTGCCGGCGCCTGCGGACCTGCGGCTGCCAGCGGGCCCGGACCGCGTCGTCGATCTTCGCGGCGACATCGGCGCGGGCGTGTTTGCGGGCGCCGCGGCGGTAGCGGTTGACGGAGTCGGCGGTGACCCCGAGCTCATGCGCGACAGCCTTCGCGCTGCCCATCTGCTTGAGCAGGTAGCCGATCTGACCCTTCAATGTCTTCGGCGGCTGGCGGGTGAAGGACTCCCGGTCGGCCCGCTCGATCGCGTCGTCGATCTCGCCCACCTGTTACTCCCCTTCGTCCAGGACGGCGTCGCCGCCCTTGATGTGGCGGGCCGGGTTGAGGCCCTTCTCCATGAGGTCGACCGCCCACAGCATCGGCTGGACGCCCTCCAGCTTCGCCAGGCCCGGCGTGGGCCCGAGGCGGAAGCCGCCGGGCTGCGGCTTGCCGGAGGCTGCGTACGGCAGGAAGTTCAGCGGGCTGTCGCCGGGGCTGGGGTAGACGACGCAGTCGGAGAGGACGGCGAGCGGGAACAGCCCGGTCATCCGGGACATGTTGAGCAGCTTGCGGTGCATGTTGACGCGGGCCTTGCTGATGACGGCGGCGCGGATGTCGGGGCGCCAGGTCGGCCGCAGGAGAGCGGGCCACGGCTCGCCCTCCTTGTAGTGCCGTCCCTGGGGGCGCTCGCGGAGCTTGCCGATGCCGCCCTTCACGGTGGCTTTGATCGCGGACAAGACGGCGGCCATCGCCGGGTCGGCCTGCCTGTGCTGCTCCATCGCGGCGAGGAACGCCGCATCGTCCAGGTCCTTGGTGACGCCGAGGTCGGCGAGGGTGTCGACGTAGGCGGTCTTGAGCCGGTCGTGCCACGGGTCCAGGTACGCACCGGTCTCGCGGCGCAGGTACGCCTCGATCGGGTGCACGTCGTAGCCGAGCTCCTGGGCGTAGGCGAGAGTGTGCGTCTGATACCAGGCCGGGCCCGTCGGGCGGTAGCCGTCCGGCGTGAACGGGCTGGGCAGCCGCGGGTCCACCTCGATGTGCGAGAGGTCGACCAGCCAGGATCCGGGGATCTTCGGGTTGAACACCGGGGTGTGGAAGTGGTCCGGCGCGCTGAGGCCGACGACCAAGCGGGCCGCGGCGGCGAGGAACGCGGTATTGAGGTCCAGGCCGACCGCGAAGGGCAGCGTGCACTCCTCATCGGAGAGCATGTCCACCGATCGCACCCACTGGTACGCCTCCTCGTTCAGGAACCCGCCCGTCCAGCCGCTGTTGACGACGACAGGGTGTTCCGGGGTGGCCTCCGGCGGCGCCGGGTCCATCGGCTCGGTGCCGAGGCTGCCCGCGTTGTAGCCGGACACCCAGTTCCCGGTCTGCGGGTCCTGCACGGCCTTGGTGGGCGGGCGCAGCGCGGTCATCAGCTCGAGGCCGGAGACGGCGGTGGAGCCGCGCGGGGTGATGACCCGGGTCGCGTACACGCCCAGCACGCGGGCGATGTCGGCCGACTCCATCCCGCTCACGCCGGGCCAGGACCGCTCATCGAGGGCGTCCCAGGACAGGATCGCCAGCTGCACACACTGCCGGTCGCGGCCCTGCGCCTTGCGGTAGATCCGCGCCCACGGCCCGAACCCGCGCTGCGTCAACTGCCACTTCGCCTTCACCACCTGCTTGACCACTGGGTGGTCCTCCGGCAGGCGCAGGGAGCGGCGCTGCTCGTGGCCCTCCAGGCGCTCGGGCAGCCCCAGCTTCACCGCGGCGGCCGCGGTGAGCACGATCAGCGGGTCGCTGTCCTTGCCGTACCGGTTGAGCTTCGGCGCGCCGAGACCGGACTCGCGCAGCGTCCACTCCACCAGTTCCACCACAGTGGTCGCAGGGCAGTCGAGCACGATGCCGCCCGTGCCGTACGCGGACCCGTCGCCGTCCAGGACCGCGAGCGGACCGTGCGGGAAGCGCGGATCGGCTGCGGGCTGAGCTGCTTTCCTCGCAGCCGGGCGGCGCGATGCCGCCGCCGGCCGGGTGGCGGGACGCGCTGGCCCGGTGGCTGGAGCGGTGGGAGCCTGCGGGGCATCTGCCGTCTCCACCTCGGACGCGGCCGATTCACTGGACATCGCCGACAGTGCCGTGGCGGCAGCCGAGGATGCGCCGTGTGCGGGATGCTTTGCGGCCCACCCCTTCAGCAGCCGCTGGTAGGCATCCAGACGCGGCGACTTCGGCTCCGAGCGGCCGTTCTCCCAGTTCTTCACCGACTGGGTCGTCGTCTTCAACGCGGTCGCGAGGCGGGCCTGGGTGATGCCGGCGGCCTCACGCAACCGGGCACGCTCCGCCGGAGGCGGGAGATGCGGCTCCTCGTTCAACAGAGCGTCGACGGACGCGAACAGCTCTTCCTCAGATGCCATTCCCTGCACCTTCACATCGGGACTTGATACTGATTAACCAGAAATTTATCCCACTCCTTAACCTTCCTGTGCCCATTCCAGCTCAAGGGCAGCGAGCGTGGCGAGTTTGTCGGTGGTGAGCTTCGCGCGGCGCCCTTTCTGATTCATGATCCAGACTCCGAGCTTGACGGGGTGCTCCTGACCGCTGAGCTCGACCGTCTCTACGTGGGCTCTGGGGACGGTCACAGAGCCTTCCCGGGCCTTGTACTGGGTCAGGGCCGCGACGCCCCTCTCAAAGGCGCTCACGGGCGCCGTGGACGCCCCGGCGGACACCTCCGGCACCGGGGCGGGGGCTGCGGGGAGCGGGGTGACACCGACAGCCTCCAGGCGTTCGCGCTGACCGTCCGTCAGGGCCGCCCATACCTCGGGTTTCCGCTGCCGGGCCAGCCACTTCCCGATGTCCATGCCGTGGACCGTGACCCCGGGCAGGACCTTCACCGCGCCAGCCTGGCCGTCTTCGTCGCGCACGAGCTCGCGCAGTGCGGCGTAGTGCCGCTGCCACTCCGCCGGCCAGGCCGGGTTCCAGTCCTCGTCGACCTCCCTGAGCGCCATCTCCCACTCGGGGTGGCCCTCCAGCGCACCCTGTCGCCGCAAATTCGCGAGCCACATCCCCAACGGCCGGTCCAGCATGCTGGCGGAGCGGGGCGCGCAGAGTGTCCAGTGCTGGCCGTAGTACGCCTTGGCAGCCGCCAGGTTCTCCTGGAACCGCTCATCGGCCAGCGACCACACCATGCCGAGCTTCTCCAACCGCCGGGCACGCTGGCCGCTCATCTGCCCCGCTCCGTACGCCCGTCGCTGCTCTGCGACCCACTGCCCAAGCGGTGTCGCACCCTCCCTGTGCCCGTAGGGAACCCTCGCGTTCCCGACCCGCTCGACGT
Organism: Streptomyces formicae; assembly: GCF_002556545.1. Classification (NCBI taxonomy): domain Bacteria; kingdom Bacillati; phylum Actinomycetota; class Actinomycetes; order Kitasatosporales; family Streptomycetaceae; genus Streptomyces; species Streptomyces formicae. The sequence goes on along the minus strand of NZ_CP022685.1, from coordinate 1,768 downwards.
ACGCCTTCAACTTCGCCCAACCGCGCGCCCAGTCCTGCCGCTCGGTATCGATCACGTTGAACGAAACCCAGTCCGCGACCATCACCGGATCACGCGGAGCGGCAAAACGGAGCAGCAGGCGGGATTCCTCCTCGCCGTCTTCTGGTGCGACACCGATGTTCACGGACGGCTGGGCGACGTCCTTCTGCGGTTCCTGGGGGATGGCGAGGAGTTCCACCGCCTCTTCATCGTGGGCCCGCAGTCCTTCCAGGACTTTCACCAGGGGCCGGTAGGAGCCGGAGGTGAACATGTCCTCGGGCTGCTCTCCGGGCTGGAGGAAGACGGGCACGATCAGGGAGGCGAGCTTGCCTTGTCCGGGCTTCTGGCGGAGTGCCCGGCCGATAGCCTGGACGATGTCGTGCGGTGCCCCCTTCGGGTCCAGGAGGGCAACCGAGTCTACCGCGCGGATGTCGACACCCTCGCCCAAAACACGACAGTTCGAGAGCACGGCCCGCCGCGCCGTCGACCCGAACGAACCCAGGACCTCCTGCCGGTGCTCGGGGACGTGCTCGCCGCACAGCCAGTCCGCCCAGATCCGAGCGGCGTACGTCTCGGGCTGATCCGCGTGCAGCTTGGCCGCGACGCGCTCCAGGCCCTCCGCATACGCCTGCGCCTCGATGGTGCGGTGGTGGAAGGTGATGCACGTCGACAGGTCGTGCTGCGCCATCGTGTGCAACAGCGCAGTCTGCAAGGCCCCAAGACGCTGCCCGCGGACCTCTTCGCTGCGCCGCTCCTCGCCCATCAGCCGCTCAGGAGTGACGACAGGGTCCTTCAGCTCCAACACGATGATCTGGTATCGCGCCAGCAAACCTCGGGAGACGGCAGAGGCGAGCGAGAGCTTGTACAGGACAGGCCCGAAGACCTTCTCGTCGTCCATGGAAGCTGCCATCTCCCTCGGCAGCGGGTCACGGACTCCTTCGACGACCTCCCGACTGAGCCGCTCTTCCCAGATCCGTGGTGTGGCCGTCAAGTACAGCCGTCGGTAGGCAGGGATGACGGTCTGGTCGTGGATGTCGGCCCACGCCTTCCCCATCGAGCCACTTGTCCGGTGGGCCTCATCAACTACCGCGAGGTCTACTGGGTCAAGCTTCTGACCGTAGACACCTTCGAAGGCCTCCGCCAGGACACCCAGAGACGCGTAGGTGGCGTAGATAGTCACGGGCCCGGAGCCGTGCCACAGCGCCAACTGGATCGGGTTCGTCGTGGAGCGCACCTTCAACGACCACAGCCCTGGATCGTCCTGGAGCGAACACACCGCCACCGCCGGCCCCTTGTGACCGGCCTCGTGCCACGCCCTCACCGTCTGCGCCAGCAGATCCAGCGTCGGCACCAACACGAGCACACGCCCCCTGGGCACAAGCCGCCTCGCCGACGCGGCAGCCATGATGGTCTTCCCCGTCCCACACGCCGCGTGCACCTGCCCACGAAGACCATTCCAGGGAATACCACCCGGCGGAACATCGAGACCCCGCACAATGGCGGCAACGGCCTCGATCTGGTGATCACGCAGCTTCACGGACATGCCCCGTGTTCTCCCTTTCGCGGAATACAGCGCGTAATAACAGGCACAAAGGTGCGCGGCGGTATGGGTGTAGCATCTGGTCCCAGATCCTACACAGCCGTGACTCGTGATGCATCACCTGCCCACCAAACTTCACACCCGAGTGTGCACATGACTCAATCTCCCCCACGAACAGCCGGTTACCCTGTACGCTGGCAGGGCATTGAT